>CAWIFQ010000004.1:0-94061 GCA_963835495.1 uncultured Pseudomonadota bacterium
CACCGCCTCGGGCAGCGTCGGATGGGCGTGGCAGGTGCGCGCGATGTCTTCCGCCGAAGCGCCGAATTCCATGGCGAGCACGGCTTCGGCGATCATGTTGCCGGCGTCGGCGCAGACGATGATGCACGCCGAGCACGCGGTCGGTCTTGGCGTCGGCGAGGATCTTCACGAAGCCTTCGGTGGTCATGGTTGACCTTGGCGCGGCCGTTGGCGGTGAACGGAAACTTGCCGACGTTGTAGGCGACGCCGGCGGCCTTCAGTTCTTCTTCGCTCTTGCCGACGGTGGCGATTTCCGGATAGGTGTAGACCACGTTCGGGATGGCGTCGTAGTTCACGTGGCCGGCCTGCCCGGCCATGATCTCGGCCACCGCCACGCCTTCGTCCTCGGCCTTGTGCGCCAGCATCGGCCCGGCGATGACGTCGCCGATGGCCTAGATGCCGGGCACGTTGGTCGCGTAATAATGATCGACCACGACGCGGCCGCGCTCGTCGAGCTTGACGCCGGCCTCCTTGAGCCCGAGCCCTTCGGTGTAGGGCACGCGGCCGATGGCGACGAGCACCACGTCGGCCTCGATCGTTTCCGCCGCGCCGCCGTCTTGGCCGGCTCGACGCTCGCCTTCAGGCGCTTGCCCGAGGTGTCGACCGCGGTGACCTTGGACGACAGCTTGAACGCCATGCCCTGCTTCTCGAACAGGCGCTGCGCCTGGCGGCGCACCTCGCCGTCCATGCCGGGCAGACGCCGTCGAGGAATTCCACCACCGTCACCTTCGCGCCGAGCCGCCGCCACACCGAGCCGAGCTCGAGCCCGATGACGCCGGCGCCGACCACCAGCAGATGCTCCGGCACCTTGTCGAGCGACAGCGCGCCGGTCGACGACACGATGCGCTTCTCGTCGATCTCGATGCCTTTGAGCCGCGCCACATCGGAGCCGGTGGCGATGACGATGGATTTGGTTTCCAGCGTCTGCGTCTTGCCGTCGGCGCCTTTGACCTCGACCTTGCCGGGCGCGGCGATGCGGCCGGCGCCGTGAAAGGCGTCGACCTTGTTCTTCTTGAGCAGGAACTCGACGCCCTTGACGTTGCCGTCGACGCCCTGGTCCTTGAACGCCATCATCGCCGCGAGATCGAGCTTGGGCGCGGACACGCCGATGCCCATCTTGCCGAAGCTGTGCCCGGCCTCCTCGAACAGTTCGGAGGCGTGCAGCAGCGCCTTCGACGGGATGCAGCCGACGTTGAGGCAGGTGCCGCCGAAGGTCGCGCGCTTCTCCACCACCGCGGTTTTCAGGCCGAGCTGCGCCGCGCGGATGGCGCAGACATAGCCGCCGGGGCCGGTGCCGATGACGATGAGATCGTAGGCCATAAACACTCCGCCTACTCTCGTCGTCATGGCCGGGCTCGTCCCGGCCATCCACGACTTGTTCGCTCGAAGCAAGAAAGACGTGGATGCCCGGCACAAGCCCGGCCATGACGGAGAAAATCTACAAATCCAGCACCAGCCGCGCCGGGTCCTCCAGGCATTCCTTCACCCGCACCAGGAAGGTGACCGCCTCGCGGCCGTCGACGATGCGGTGGTCGTAGGAGAGCGCGAGATACATCATCGGCCGCGCCTCGATCTTGCCGCCGACGCACCACCGGCCGCTCCTGGATCTTGTGCATGCCGAGGATGCCGGACTGCGGCGCGTTCAGGATCGGCGTCGACATCAGCGAGCCGTAGACGCCGCCGTTGGAGATGGTGAAGGTGCCGCCCTGCATCTCCTCGATCTTGAGCGCGCCGTCGCGCGCGCGCTTGCCGAAATCGGCGATCGTCTTCTCGATCCCGGCGAGCGACATCGTGTCGGCATCGCGCACCACCGGCACCACCAGGCCGCGCTCGGTGCCGACGGCGACGCCGATGTGGTAGTAATTCTTGTAGACGATGTCGGTGCCGTCGATCTCGGCATTGACCGCGGGGATTTCCTTCAAGCGCCTGGATGCAGGCGCGCACGAAGAAGCCCATGAAGCCGAGCTTCACGCCGTGCTTCTTCTCGAACAGCTCCTTGTACTGATTGCGCAGCGCCATCACCGCGCCCATGTCGACCTCGTTGAAGGTCGTCAGCATGGCGGCGGTGTTCTGCGCGTCCTTCAGGCGGCGCGCGATGGTCTGGCGCAGCCGCGTCATGTGCACGCGCTCTTCGCGCGCGGCATCGTCGGCCGGCGACGGCGCGCGCATCTGCACCGGCGCGGGGCCGCGACCGGCGTCGGCGGCCGCGGCGGCGCGCTCGATCGCCGCCATCATGTCGCCCTTGGTGACCTGGCCGTGCATGCCGGAGCCGGCGACCTTGGCGGCATCGACGCCGCTTTCGGCCGCCATTTTGCGCACCGACGGCGGCAGCGGCATCGCGGCGGGCTGCCGCGGCGCGGCGGAGCTGGCGCCGGTTTCGGCGCTTCGGCCGGCTTGGCGGCGGGCGGCGCGGCTTTGGCGGGCGCGGCGCCGGCGCCTTCCGTGATCTGGCCGAGCAGCGCGCCGACCGCGACCGTCTCGCCGTTCTTCGCCGCGATGTCGGACAACACGCCGGCGGCGGGCGCCGGCACTTCCAGCGTGACCTTGTCGGTCTCCAGCTCGACCAGCGGCTCGTCCACCGCCACCGCCTCGCCCGGCTGCTTGAACCATTTGCCGACGGTCGCTTCGGTGACCGATTCGCCGAGGGTGGGCACGCGGATGTCAGCCATGGTCAATACCTGTCCAATTCAATCTCTGATGTCATCACCCGCGAATGCGGGTGATCCAGTAATCACCGATTTTGCGAGATCGCAGCGGCGGTGATTACTGGGTCCCCGCCTTCGCGGGGACGACGGCCTCATGTTACCCCAACGCCTCTTCCAGCAACTGCTTGAGCTGCGCCAGGTGCTTCGACATCTGCCCGACCGCGGTCGAGGCCGAGGCCGGACGCCCGGCATAGCGCATGGTGCGATGCTTGGCGCCGATCTGGTTGAGGACCCATTGCAGGAACACGTCGACGAAGAACCAGGCGCCCATGTTGCGCGGCTCTTCCTGGCACCACACCATCTCCGCCTGCTTGAAGCGCGACAGCTCGGACACCAGCGCCTTGGTCGGGAACGGATAAAGCTGCTCGACGCGCAACAGATAGATGTCGTCGATGCCGCGCTTCTCGCGCTCCTCGTAGAGGTCGTAATAGACCTTGCCCGTGCACATGATGACGCGGCGGATCTTGTCGTCGGGGACCAGCTTGATCTTTTCGTTCGGCAGCGCCTGCGCGTCGTCCCACAGCAGGCGGTGGAACGCGGTGCCGGCCGCCATCTCGTCGAGCCTCGAGACCGCGCGCTTGTGGCGCAGCAGGCTCTTCGGCGTCATCAGGATCAGCGGCTTGCGGATTTCGCGCTTCAATTGCCGGCGCAGGGCGTGGAAGTAGTTCGCCGGCGTGGTGAGGTTCGCCACCTGCATGTTGTCTTCCGCGCACATCTGCAGGAAGCGCTCGAGCCGGGCGGAGGAATGCTCCGGCCCCTGCCCTTCGTAGCCGTGCGGCAGCAGGCAGACCAGGCCGGACATGCGCAGCCATTTGCGTTCGCCGGAGGAGATGAACTGGTCGAACACCACCTGCGCGCCGTTGGCGAAGTCGCCGAACTGCGCCTCCCACAGCGTCAGCGCGTTCGGCTCGGCGGTGGAATAGCCGTATTCGAAGCCGAGCACGGCCTCTTCCGACAGCCTCGAGTTGAGCACCTCGTAGCGCGCCTGGCCCTCGCCCAGATGGTTGAACGGCGTGTGGCGTTCCTCGGTCTGCTGATCGAACAGCACCGAATGGCGCTGCGAGAAGGTGCCGCGCTCGCAAGTCCTGGCCGGACAGGCGGACCGGATGGCCTTCCTTGAGCAGCGCGCAGAAGGCGAGCGCTTCGGCGGTGGCCCAATCGATGCCCTCGCCGATCTCGATCGCCTTGGCGCGATGATCGAGGAAGCGCTGGATGGTCTTGTGGACGTGGAAGCCTTGCGGGACGGTCGTGATCTTCTTGCCGATCTCGCGCAGCTCGGCGATGTCGACGCCGGTATTGCCGCGGCGCGGATCCTCGGCGTCGCGCGGCGGCCTTGAGCCCCGACCAGCGGCCGTCGAGCCAGTCGGCCTTGTTCGGCTTGTAGCCCGGCGCCGCCTCGAATTCGGCGTCGAGATGGGCGCGCCAGTCGGCCTTCATCTTCTCGACTTCGCCGGCGGTGACGACGCCTTCGGCGATCAGCTTCTTGCCGTAGATTTCCAGCGTGGTCGGATGCGAGCGGATCTTCTGGTACATCAGCGGCTGGGTGAACGAGGGCTCGTCGCCTTCGTTGTGGCCGAAGCGCCGGTAGCAGAACATGTCGATGACCACCGGCCGCTGGAATTTCTGCCGGTACTCGGTCGCGACCTTGGCGGCGAACACCACCGCTTCCGGATCGTCGCCGTTGACGTGGAAGATCAGCGCCTCGATCATCTTGGCGACGTCGGACGGATAGGGCGAGGAGCGCGAATAGCGCGGATAGGTGGTGAAGCCGATCTGGTTGTTGACGATGAAATGGATCGAGCCGCCGGTGCGGTAGCCCTTCAGATCCGACAGGCCGAAACATTCCGCCACCACGCCCTGGCCGGCGAAGGCGGCGTCGCCGTGCATGAGCAGCGGCAGCACCATGGTGCGCTCGTCGGGCGTGGCGCCGTGCTGGTCCTGCTTGGCGCGCACCTTGCCGAGCGTCACCGGATCGACGATCTCCAGATGCGACGGATTGGCGGTGAGCGACAGATGCACCTTGTTGCCGTCGAACTCGCGGTCCGACGAGGCGCCGAGGTGATATTTCACGTCGCCGGAGCCTTCGGTCTCGTCCGGCGTCGACGAGCCGCCCTTGAATTCGTGGAACAGCGCGCGGTGCGGCTTGCCCATCACCTGCGTGAGCACGTTGAGGCGGCCGCGATGCGGCATGCCGAGCACGATTTCCTTCACGCCGAGATTGCCGCCGCGCTTGATGATCTGCTCGAGCGCCGGGATCAGCGACTCGCCGCCGTCGAGGCCGAAGCGCTTGGTGCCGGTGTATTTGACGTCGAGGAATTTCTCGAAGCCTTCGGCTTCCACCAGCTTGTTGAGGATGGCGCGCTTGCCTTCGCGGGTGAAGCTGATCTCCTTGTCGCGGCCTTCGATGCGCTCCTGGATCCAGCCCTTCTGCGCGGCGTTGGAGATGTGCATGAACTCGACGCCGAGCGTCTGGCAATAGGTGCGGCGCAGGATGGCGACGATCTCGCGCATGGACGCGAATTCGAGGCCGAGCACCTTGTCGAGGAAGATCCGGCGGTCCATGTCGGCTTCGGTGAAGCCGTAGGAGCGCGGATCGAGCTCTTCCTCGTTCTTCTCCGGCTCGAGCCCGAGCGGATCGAGCTTGGCGTGGAAATGGCCGCGCATGCGGTAGGCGCGGATCAGCATCAGCGCGTGGATGGAATCGCGCGTGGCCTGCTGCACGTCGGTCGAGGAAATCTCGACGCCCTTGGCCTGCGCCTTGGCGGTGATTTTCTCGCCGATGCGCTTTTCGGTTTCCGCCCATTGGCCGTCGAGCGCGGCCACCAGATCGCCGTCCGGACGCAGCGGCCAATTCGGCTTTTTCCAGGAGGCGCCGCGCGCGCTTTTGACGACGTCGGCGGCCGTCGTCCTTCAGGCTCTGGAAGAACTCCCGCCACTCGGCATCGACCGCGGCGGGGTCGCTCTCGTATTTGGCGTAGAGGTCTTCGATGTAGGCGGCGTTGCCGCCGTAGAGGAAGGAGGTGCGGGCGAAGGCGGCGTTGGCGTCCTGGCGGGACATGGCTGTTCGATCCTTGCGGGCTTCAAACGGCGCGTCGCTAACGGCAACGGCCCGACGGACCGGCATCCAACGGCGGACTGCTGTTTTAACTCTATTTATGACGCCTGTAAGTCTACAAAAGACCTAAGGACTGAATCAGGATTTCAATACTTCTACCAGGGTTTTGCCGATCCGGGCCGGCGACGGCGATACCTTGATGCCCGCCGATTCCATGGCCGCGATCTTGGACTCGGCGTCGCCCTTGCCGCCGGAAATGATCGCCCCGGCATGGCCCATGCGCCGGCCGGGCGGCGCGGTGCGCCCGGCGATGAAGCCGACCATCGGCTTCTTGCGGCCGCGCTTGGCCTCGTCCTTGAGGAACTGCGCGGCGTCCTCCTCGGCCGAGCCGCCGATCTCGCCGATCATGACGATCGACTGGGTCTTCGGATCGGCGAGGAACATCTCCAGCATGTCGATGAATTCGGTGCCCTTGACCGGGTCGCCGCCGATGCCGACCGCGGTGGTCTGGCCGAGGTCCTCGCGGGTGGTCTGGAACACCGCCTCGTAGGTGAGCGTGCCGGAGCGCGAGACGATGCCGACCGAGCCCGGCTTGAAGATGTTGCCCGGCATGATGCCGATCTTGCATTCGCCCGCCGTCATCACGCCCGGGCAGTTCGGGCCGATCAGCCGCGACTTCGAGCCGGCCAGCGCGCGCTTGACCTTGACCATGTCCATCACCGGGATGCCTTCGGTGATGCAGACGATGAGCGGGATCTCGGCCTGGATCGCCTCGCAGATGGCGTCGGCCGCGCCCGGCGGCGGCACGTAGATCACGCTGGCGTCGCAGCCGGTCTTCTCGCGCGCCTCGGCCACGGTGTCGAACACCGGCAGATCGAGATGGGTCGAGCCGCCTTTGCCCGGCGAGGTGCCGCCGACCATCTTGGTGCCGTAGGCGATGCGCCCTGCGAATGGAAGGTGCCGTTCTTGCCGGTGAAGCCCTGGCAGATGACCTTGGTGTTCTTGTCGATGAGGATGGACATTACGCGGCTTCCTTCACGGCCTTGACGATCTTCTGCGCGGCGTCGTCGAGGTCGTCGGCCGACGTCACGTTGAGCTTGGACTCGGCGATGATCTTCTTGCCGAGCTCGACATTGGTGCCTTCCAGCCGCACCACCAGCGGCACCTTCAGGCCGACTTCCTTCACCGCCGCCACCACGCCTTCGGCGATCACGTCGCATTTCATGATGCCGCCGAAGATGTTGACCAGGATGCCCTTCACGCTCGGATCGGAGGTGATGATCTTGAACGCCGCCGCGACCTTCTCCTTGGTGGCGCCGCCGCCGACGTCGAGGAAGTTCGCCGGCGCCATGCCGTAGAGCTTGATGATGTCCATGGTCGCCATGGCGAGGCCGGCGCCGTTGACCATGCAGCCGATCGAGCCGTCGAGCGCGATGTAGTTGAGGTCGTATTTCGAGGCCTCGATTTCCTTCTCGTCTTCCTCGGTGAGATCGCGCAGCGCCACGATGTCGGGATGGCGGTAGAGCGCGTTGTCGTCGAAGCCGACCTTGGCATCGAGGCAGATCAGCTTGCCGTCCTTGGTCACCACCAGCGGATTGATCTCCAGCAGGCTCATGTCCTTGCCGGTGAAGGCGGCATAGAGCTTGGGCAGGATGACCTCGACCTGCTTGGCGAGATCGCCGGTGAGCTTGAGCGCCTGCGCCACGCGGCGGCCGTGATGCGGCATGATGCCGGTGGCCGGATCGACCGAGAAGGTGAGGATCTTCTCGGGCGTCTTGTGCGCCACTTCCTCGATGTCCATGCCGCCTTCGGTGGACACCACGAAGGCGACGCGCGAGGTTTCCCGGTCGATCAGCGCCGACAGATAGAACTCGCGGTCGATGGCCGAGCCTTCCTCGATATAGAGCCGGTTGACCTTCTTGCCGTGCGGGCCGGTCTGATGGGTGACCAGCGTCGAGCCGAGGATGCGCGCGGATTCCTTCTTCACGTCGTCGATGGATTTCACCACCTTGACGCCGCCGGCCTTGCCGCGCCCGCCGGCGTGGATCTGCGCCTTCACCACCCAGACCGGGCCGCCGAGTTCCTTGGCGCCCTTGAGCGCCTCGTCGACGGTGAATGCCGGCACGCCGCGCGGCACCGGCACGCCGAATTCGCGCAACACCGCTTTGGCCTGATATTCGTGGATGTTCATGAGATGCTCCCGGCCGCGGCCGGTCTGTCCTAGTTGGCGAGCGTGGGCGCGATCTTCTTGCAGGCCTCGACCAGGCCCTGCACCGAGGCGACCGACTTCTCGAACATGGCGCGTTCGGCGCTGTTGAGCTCGATCTCGACGATGCGCTCGACGCCCTTGGCGCCGATCACCACCGGCACGCCGACATAGAGGTCCTTGACGCCGTATTCGCCGTTGAGCCAGGCGGCGCAGGGCAGCACGCGCTTCTTGTCGAGCAGATAGCTCTCCGCCATCGCGATCGCGGAGGCCGCCGGCGCGTAGAAGGCCGAGCCGGTCTTGAGCAGGTTGACGATCTCGGCGCCGCCATTGGCGGTGCGCTTGACGATCTCGTCGACGCGCGCCTGCGTGGTCCAGCCCATCTTGACCAGATCGGGCACCGGAATGCCGGCGACCGTCGAATAGCGGATGAGCGGCACCATGGTGTCGCCATGGCCGCCGAGCACGAAGGCGGTGACGTCTTCCACCGAGACGTTGAATTCGTCGGCGAGGAAATAGCGGAAGCGCGCCGAGTTCGAGCACGCCGGCCATGCCGACCACCTTCTGCTGCGGCAGGCCGCAGGATTTCTGCAGCGCCCACACCATGGCGTCGAGCGGGTTGGTGATGCAGATCACGAACGCGTTGGGCGCGTATTTCTTGATGCCGGAGCCGACCTGCTCCATCACCTTGAGATTGATGTCGAGCAGATCGTCGCGGCTCATGCCGGGCTTGCGCGGCACGCCGGCGGTGACGATGCAGACGTCGGCGCCTTCGATCGCCTCGTAGCTGTTGGTGCCGGTGAACTTGGCGTCGAAATCGTTGACCGGCGAGGATTCGGCGATGTCGAGCGCCTTGCCCTGCGGGATGCCTTCCACGACGTCGAACATCACGACGTCGCCGAGCTGTTTGAGGCCGATGAGGTGGGCGAGCGTGCCGCCGATCTGGCCGGCGCCGATCAACGCAATTTTGTTACGCGCCATGGTGGGAAAACTCTCGAATGGCTGAAGCCGCGGGACGCGGCCAAGCGTGACTTATCGAGTTTGCTGTATTGCAGCAATACGGTCCTGTACCTAAACCGGCCGTGTATACATTATACCAGCAGACGTACCGCTCCAAGTCCAGCGCAATTTGACGCGTCAGGTTTCCACGATCTTTCCGACCAATCCAGCCCCTGCGGCTGGCGCGGACCGTGCGGCAGGCCGAGATAGGATTGCGAGCGCATCTCGATCAGGCGCGAGGCGGTGCGCTTGAATTCGTTGCGCCTCGTAGCCTTCGGTAGCCGAGGTAAAGCTCGTCCGGCTGCGCCTGCGCCGAGGCGAGCAGCTTCACGCGCGTGGTCGTAGAGCGTATCGATCAGGATGATGAAGCGCTTGGCCTCGTTGCGGCGGGCGTGGTCCATGACCGGAATGCGGTCGAGGACGATGGTGTGGAATTCGTGCGCGATCTTGAGGTAGTCGGCGGCGGCCAGCGGCTGCGCGCAGAGATCGTCGAAGGAAAAGCGCGCGACCCCCATGGCCGCCTGCGGCACCCGCACGATATGGCCCTTCACCACCAGTTCATGCGGCGCGCCGGCGTGCTCGCCGGCAAGACGCCGCCAGGCCTCGTCGAGCGCGGCGTCGGCGGCGGCGTCGGCCGGCACATACCAGGTCGGCATGCCGGTGAGCTTTTCCAGCCGGAAATCGGTGCGCGCGTCCAGCCGCACGACCTCGCAATGCCGTTGCAGCAGCGCGATGAACGGCAGGAACAGCGCGCGGTTGAGCCCGTCCTTGTACAGCTCGCTCGGGCGCCAGGTTCGAGGTCGCCACCACCACGATGCCGAGTTCGAACAGCCGCGTGAACAGGCGGCCGAGGATCATGGCGTCGGCGATGTCGGTGACATGGAATTCGTCGAAGCACAGCAGCCAGGTTTCCTCGGCGATGGCGGCGGCGGCGCGCTGGATCGGATCCTGGTCGGGCAGCGCGCCGTTCTTGATCTCCTGCCGATAGACGTGAACGCGCTCATGCACGTCGGCCATGAATTCGTGGAAATGCACGCGGCGCTTGCGCTTCACCGCGCTGGTCGCGAAGAACAGGTCCATCAGCATGGTCTTGCCGCGGCCGACCTCGCCGTAGACGTAAAGCCCTTTCAGCGGCGGGCCGGCCTGCTCGCGCTTGCCGAACAGCCAGCCGAGCGAGGACGATTTGCGCGCCAGCCGGCGCTGATCGAGCCGGTGCGCGAGCGCCGTCAGTTGCGCCGCCAGCATCGCCTGGCCGGGATCGGCCTCGATTTTTCCGGCGGCGATGAGCGCCGCGTAGCGCGTGCTGAAGGTTTCGGGCATGAGGCTTAGGACATTGCGGACAGGCGAGCGGAGTGTCGCCGGAAGACATTGCGGGCCGGGCGCGGCGGGCGCGCGAGACCTAGGGTTGATCCGCGCCGTCTGTAAATCGAGCATCAAGACGTGATGCAGCCGCTACGCGCAGTGCGGTGCAGCGGATTTATTGCAGCAAGTGCTGCACAAAAATTATGTTAATACTTGTTAGCTATGCATTTTTTGCAGGAAGGGTCCCGCACCGTCGGAAATTCGGTCGTCTTTTTGCTGCATTGCACCATATAGGTTGGGACAGGCGATTCGCTGGGCCGCAAAGGCCCCAGCGGAAGAGATACGACGATGCAGGGCGATGCGAGACCATGGAGATCCGGATGAACGAGCTTTTGCCCGACGGCGGAACCATCCGCAAATTGTGGATCGGCGAAACCGACGCCTATCGCGACCACCTGCTCCGCCTCGACCGCGAAAGCCGCCACCGGCGCTTTTCCGGCGCGGTGTCGGACGAGGTCATCGCCCGCCATGCGGCGACCGCCAACGGGCTCGGCGTCGTGGTGCACGGCTTCTTCGTCGACGGCGTGCTGCGCGGCGCCGCCGAGCTGCGGCAGAATGGATCGCTGTTCTCGCACGAGGCGGAAGCCGCCTTCAGCATCGAGCAGCCATGGCAGAGCCACGGCGTGGGAACCGAATTGCTCGAGCGCACGCTGCTGTCCGCGCGCAACCGCGGCATCAAGTCGCTGCGCATGGACTGCCTCGCCGAAAATCAGCGCATGCAGCAGCTCGCCCGCAAGTTCGACGCCGAGTTTTCGTTCGATTTCGGCAGCGTGGTCGGCGAAGTCGATCCGCCGCGCTCGACGCCGCTCTCGCTGATGCGCGAGGCCATGGCCGACAGCCACGCGATCGCCGCCGCGATCTTCGAGGTGCAGTCGCGCCTGTTCGGGCCGGCGTGACACTGCTGTCATTCCGGAAGCCAGCGGACGCTCCGGAATTGCGATCAGTTGAGCGGATAGCTCGCCTCGACCACATAAGGGCCGCCGCCGACCGAGGCGCGCGAGGAAAACAGCACGAAACGCGAGACGCGGAACGCCGCCGTGCGGAAATAGCCCGCGCGCCGAAAGATATTCGGCGACCGCCTGGCTCGAGGAATCGCGCAAGCGCGCCAGCGTCACGTGCGGCGTGTATTTGCGCCCTTCCGGCTCCAATCCGATGCGCTGCATCAGCCGTTCGTGCTCGGCCTGCACGTCGAGCAAGGCCTGCGCCTGCGCCACCGATGCGACCACCGCGCGCGGCTTGCGGCCGCCGAACGACATCAGGCCCTCCAGATGAAGATCGAACGCGCCGCGCTTGACGCGGCCGAGCATCAAGGCGACTTCCTGTGCGATCATGTCGTCGACGTCGCCGATGAAGCGCAGCGTCAGATGATAATTTTCCGGATCGATCCAGCGCGCGCCCGGCAATCCGCCGCGCAGCATGCCGAGCGCCTGGCCAACGTCGGCGGGGATTTCGACACCGGTGAAGAGGCGCGGCATGGCAGACTTCCAATTCACGATGCGCGCGCCGCGCGCACGGCGGCGATCAGCTCCTCGACCCGCGGCAGGATACGCGCCACGATCACGTCGACGCCGGCGGCGTTCGGGTGCAGGCCATCGCCCTGGTTCAGCTTGGGGTCGGTGGCCACACCGTCGAGGAAGAACGGATAAAAGACGACCGGATGAGCCGAGGCAAGCGCCGGATAAATGGCGTCGAAGGCGCTTCACATAATCGGCGCCCATGTTGCGCGGCGCCTGCATGCCGGCGAGCAGGACGGAAATGTGCCGGTCGCCGAGCTTGGTCAGGATGCCGTCGAGCGCGGCCTTGGTCAGCTTCGGGTCCAGCCCGCGCAAGGCGTCGTTGGCGCCGAGTTCGAGGATCACGGCGTCGGTTCCCTCCGGCACCGACCAGTCCAGACGGCCGAGCCCGCCGGAGGCGGTATCGCCCGACACCCCGGCATTGGTGATGCTCGCGGCGATGCCTTTGGCTTTCAGCGCCTGCGCCAGCTTGGCCGGGAAAGCGGCCTCCACCGGCAAGCCCGAAGCCGGCGCTCAGCGAGTCGCCCAGCACCACGATCTTCACCGGCTGGTCGGCGGCGGCGCGCGCAACGCCGGGCATGGCGCAAACCAGCGCGACCAGCGCCAATGCCGCAAGGCGTTGGACCCGGCGGGATTTTGTCCCATATGTGCGGGGTCGTGAACGGTAGAACCACATGAAATCACCTTCCCAGGCGGCGCCGGCCATTGCGCAAATCGCTATAGAACTTGCCGGTGTCAATCTCTCGCTCGGGCAGGGGGCGGCCCGCGTCCATATTCTCAAAGACATCGACCTGAATATAGGCAGCGGCGAGGCAATTGGCCTGGTCGGTCCGTCCGGGTCGGGCAAATCCACGCTGCTGATGGTGATGGCGGGCCTCGAGCGGGCCGACACCGGGGCGGTCGCGGTGGCCGGCGAGGACTTGAACGCGCTCGACGAGGACGCCTTGGCGCGCTTTCGCGGCCGTCACGTCGGCATTGTGTTCCAGTCGTTCCATTTGATCCCGACCATGACCGCGCTGGAAAACGTGGCGGTGCCGCTCGAACTCGCCGGCATCGCCGATGCCCAAGAACGCGCGCGTAGCGAACTTAGCGGCGTCGGCTTGGGCGAGCGGCTGCACCATTATCCGGCCGAGTTGTCCGGCGGCGAGCAGCAGCGCGTGGCGGTTGCGCGCGCGCTGGCGCCCAATCCGGCCATCCTGGTGGCCGACGAGCCAACCGGAAATCTCGACGAGGACACCGGCAAGCAGATCATCGAACTGCTGTTCGCCGGCCAGGCCAGACGCGGCTCCACGCTGGTGCTGGTCACCCATGATTCCGCGCTGGCCGCGCGCTGCGGGCGGATCGTGCGGCTGCGCTCCGGCCGCATCGACGGCGTGAGCACGCCATGAGCGTCGCCGTTGTCGCGTCGTCTCGCAATGATCACTGGCTGCCGCTGCGTTTCGCGCTGCGCGAATTGCGCGGCGGGTTGCGCGGCTTCTACGTCTTCATCACCTGCATCGCGCTCGGCTGCATGGCAATCGCCGGCGTCGGCTCGCTGGCGGCAAGCCTCGCCGACGGACTGGCGCGGCAAGGCCAGGTCATTCTCGGCGGCGACCTGTCGTTTACGCTGATCCAGCGCGAGGTCACGCCCAACGAACGCGCCTTCCTCGACAGTCACGGCAAGGTGTCGAGCGTCGCGACCTTGCGCGCCATGGCGCGCACCGGCGACGGCAAGGCCACGCTGGTGGAAATGAAAGCGGTCGACGGCGCCTATCCGCTATTCGGACAGCCGGTGCTCGATCCGCCCGGCGCGCTGAGCGACGCGCTGGCGCAGCACGACGGCGTGTTCGGCGCAGCGGCAGATCCCGTTCTGCTGACGCGGCTCGGCATCAAGCCGGGCGCGCGGCTGACCGTCGGCAATGCAGCCTTCGAAATCCGCGCCGCGCTTACGAGCGAGCCCGACAAGCTCGCCGGCGGCATCGGCTTCGGCCCGCGTCTGCTGGTGAACCAGGACGCCCTGCGCGCCACCGGCCTGCTGCAGCCCGGCAGCCTGGTGCACTGGCACTATCGCCTGCGGCTAGCCGCCAACGACACCAGCGACGCCGCGGCCAAAGCGGTGACCGCGCAGGCGCGTAGCGCTTTCCCCGAAGCCGGCTGGGACATCCGCAGCCGCAGCAATGCCTCGCCGCAACTCGAACGCAACGTCGAGCGGTTCACCCAGTTCCTCACCATCGTCGGTCTGACCGCGCTGTTGGTCGGCGGCGTCGGCGTCGGCAATGCGGTGAAAAGCCATCTCGACCGCCGGCGCGAAACCATCGCCACCATGAAGGCGCTCGGCGCTTCCGGCCGGCGCGTGTTCGCGATCTATCTTACGCAGGTGCTGATGCTGGCAGCCGTCGGCGGCGCCATCGGCATGGCGCTGGGCGCGGTCCTGCCGTTCCTGATTGCGTGGACGTTCGGATCGATCATTCCGCTGCCTATCGAGCCGACGGTGCATCCGGCCGAGCTCGCACTCGCGCTGCTCTACGGGCTGATGACGGCGCTTGCCTTCGCGCTCTGGCCGCTCGGCCGCGCCCATGACGTGCCGGTCGGCGCGCTGTTCCGCGACGCGGTGGCGCCGCAACCGCGCTGGCCGCGCAAGATCTACATCGCGCTCACTGCCGCCGCGGGCATTGCGCTGGCGGTTCTTGCCATCGGGCTGGCCTACGACCGCCGCGTCGCCATCGTCTATGTCGGCGTCGCCGCCGGCGTGTTCGTCACGCTGCGGCTGGTCGCCGGCCTGTTGATGCTGGCGGCCCGCCACGCGCCGCGCGCACGCTCCACCGTGCTGCGCATGGCCATCGCCAATATCCACCGGCCGGGCGCGCTGACGCCGACCGTCGTGCTCTCGCTCGGCTTCGGCATCGCGCTTTTGGTCACCGTGATCGAAATCGACGGCAATCTGCACCGGCAACTTGCGGCCGAGTTGCCGGCCAAGGCGCCGTCGTTCTATTTCCTCGACATTCCGGCCGACCAGGCCGCACGCTTCGATGCCTTCGTACGCGCGCAGGCGCCGCAGGCCAAGCTCGAGGAAGTGCCGATGCTGCGCGGCCGCATCATCTCCGCCAACGGCATCCCGGCCGAGAAGCTCAAGCCGAAAGAAGGCGCCGCCTGGGTGCTGCAAAGCGACCGCGGCATCACCTATGCGGGCGAGATTCCGTCCGGCTCGCGGCTGGCCGAAGGCAAATGGTGGGGGCCGGACTACAATGGGCCGCCGCTGCTTTCGTTCGAGAAGAAGATCGCCGAAGGCCTCGGCCTCAAGCTCGGCGACCCGGTCACCGTCAACGTGCTCGGGCGCAACATCACCACCCGCATCGCCAATATGCGCACGGTCGACTGGGAGAGCCTCGGCATCAATTTCGTCATGGTATTTTCGCCGCACGCTTTCGACGGCGCGCCGGCAACCCACCTCGCCACCCTCACCTACCCCGACGGCGGCACGCCGGCGCAGGAAGGAGCGATCGTGCGCGCGGTCGCCGACAGCTTTCCCATGGTGACTGCCGTGCGGGTGAAGGACGCGCTGGAAGCGATCGGCGCCATTGTCGCCAATCTGGTGCTGGCGATCCGCGGCGCCAGCGCGCTCACCTTGCTGGTGGCCGCCCTCGTGCTGGGCGGCGCGCTCGCCGCCGGTCACCGCCACCGGGTCTATGACGCGGTTATTCTCAAGACGCTCGGCGCCACCCGGGCGCGGCTGCTCGCCGCCTACACCATCGAATATCTGCTGCTCGGGAGCGCCACCGCGCTGATCGGCGTGCTGGCCGGCTCGCTCGCCGGCTGGTTGATCGTCAGCGATCTAATGCATCTCCGCTTCGCCTGGCTGCCGCTGCCCGCTATGGCCGCGGCGCTGGCCGCGGTCGTGGTCACAGTTGCGTTAGGGCTGATCGGCACTTTCTCGGCTTTGGGCCAGAAACCCGCCCCGGTATTGAGGAATCTGTAGATTTTGCGGCATTCCGCCGCGCTGCCGCGGCCCCAATACAGAACCGGGTCTTTTCCTCTATAATGCCCGGACTGGTTCGTTAACGATCGGCAATAATGCTGGGCCATGATCGGGCCATATCTGGCGTACAGGCTTGGCCCACACTAGATTCACTTCATGAACGCGACGGCCGCCGCCGGCGCGTCTGACGTAACCGGCGAAGAGCCGGGACAAAGAGAGGGAACTTCGATGTCGGACTTCGACCGTAACGTAGCTGCCCGCGGCATCGGCTCCGCGCGTGCTGCCGAGATCGATGTGGGCCTGCGCGCCTACATGATCCGCATCTACAATTATATGGCCAGCGGCGTCGCCCTCACCGGCGTGGTCGCTTGGCTCACCTACAATGCCGCGGTCGTCACCAATTCCGCCGGCAAGATCACCAGCCTGACGCCGTTCGGACAGGCGATCTTCGGCGGACCGCTGACGATCATTTTGTTTCTCGGCACGCTCGGCATCGTCTTTTTCCTGAGCTTCCGGATCAACCGGCTGCAGGCGGGCACGGCACTCGTTCTGTTCATGCTCTATGCCGGACTGCTCGGACTGATGCTGTCGACGGTGTTCCTGCAATACACCGGCGCCTCGATCACCCGCACCTTCTTCATCTCGGCGGCGTCGTTCGGCGCGTTGAGCCTGTATGGCTACACCACGCAGCGCGATCTTTCGCCGATCGGTTCGTTCCTGATCATGGGTCTGTTCGGGCTGATCCTGGCGATGGTCGTGAACATGTTCCTGAAGAGCACGGGCATGGACTTCGCGATCTCCGCCATCGGCGTGCTGATCTTCGCCGGGCTGACCGCCTGGGACACCCAGAAGATCAAGGAGATGTATAGCGCTAACGACGACGGCACCGTCGCCGGCCGCAAGGCGGTGATGGGCGCGCTGACGCTCTATCTCGACTTCATCAACCTGTTCCTGTTCCTGCTGCGCTTCATGGGCGACCGCCGCTAACGCGAGCGCAACGATGAATGCAACGCCCCGGCTTTGGTGCCGGGGCGTTTTTATTTTGCTAGCCTGGACGGCGCCATGAGCGTCGCCATCCGCCCCGCCAAAATCTCCGATATTCCGGCCATTACCCGCATCTATGCGCACGCCGTCGCGCACGGCACGGCGTCGTTCGAACTGACCTCGCCGGACGAGGCCGAGATGGCGCGTCGCATGAGCGACCTCACTGCAAAGGGCTATCCGTATCTCGCCGCCGAGATCGACGGCGCGCTCGCCGGCTATGCCTATGCCGGGCCCTATCGCGCGCGGCCGGCCTATCGATTGACGGTCGAGGATTCAGTCTACATCGCAGCCGGCACGCACCGCCGCGGCGTCGGCCGCGCCTTGCTGGCCGCGCTGATCGAAGCCAGTGCGGCCGGCGGCTTTCGCCAGATGATCGCGGTGATCGGCGACTCGACCAAGCAGGCAGCCTCGATCGGCCTGCACGAAGCCTTGGGCTTCGCGCATGTCGGCATTCTGCAAGATGTCGGCTTCAAACACGGCCGTTGGCTCGACAGCGTGCTGATGCAGCGCGCGCTAGGGGCCGGCGGGAAGACGGATCCGTAGCTTCGCGGCAACCTCTCCGTTGTCAAGGCCGGGCTTGTCCCGGCCATCCCGCTTAGTAAGCCCCGTACCATCCTAAGCGGGGTCACCGGGACAAGCCCGGTGACGACAAGAAACTTTAATTGGCCACCAGCGACAGTGGGTCGATCGCGCGCAGCACGCGGTCGAGTTCGTGGCCGCGGCGCACGATAAGGCCGGTGGCCGAGATCACGCTAAAGGCGCCCTGACGGCGCGACAGCTTGGGATTTTTTTCGATGCGGTAAAGCGGCACTTCCGAAGTACGGCGGAACACCGAAAACACCGCGCGGTCTTTCAGGAAGTCTATGGCGTAATCGCGCCATTCGCCGGCGGCAACCTTGCGGCCGTAAAGATCGAGGATGCGCCGGAGCTCGCGGCGGCTGAAGGTGACCTGGTTCAAGGGGGCGGGGCTACTGCGCGCCGGGGATCCGCCCCCCGGGGACTGGCTGGGATCGATTTCGCCGGAACCGAACGTCATTCGGCGCCTCCTTTTGTTGGCGCAATGATCGCGCCGGTAGCCGCCCACGGCAAGAGCCTCCTTTCGGCAGCAATCGCCGTGAAAACGCGCAAAACGGCTATTTGGCGATCACGAATTCGTTAAAGCCCCCACAATAACGCCCTATTTCGGTCAATCGCCGGTCACTCTGGCTTGGGATAAAGCGATCGTTGCCTCAAAGGCCCGGTCCGGTTCGAGCTCCGGATTCCTCAGCCCCCCAGCCCCCTGGGGCTCAGCCGACCGGGCCAAGTTGAGTTCTGCGTACGGTTCAATCCCCTAAGCCTTCGGGCCGGCCAGTCGCCGGCTCGAATTTTTTTGTGCGCCGAGCAACGCAAGCGGGCCCGGAATCCATAACTCCAGCGCTGCGGATTATGGATTCCGGGTTCGCGCTTTCAGCGCGCCGCGGAATGACAGAATTGGAGTTAGTGCAGACTGGCCAAGGCGGCGCCGAGCATCAAGCCCGGCTTGGCCGCGTCGCCGCTCTGCACGATCACCGCCACGCGGTCGATGTCCTGCACGGAAAAGTCGGCATCGGCGAGACTGGCGACCGGCACGCTGAAGGTTTCGGCCATGCCATTCCAATCGCCGAGTTTCACCCAGCGGCGCACCACGTTGGTGTAGGCGAGCGTATGGCCGCGGTTTTCGCCGCGTTCGATCGTCACCTGCGCCTTGCCGGTGATCGGGCAAAGCCAGATCTCGGCGCTGCCGTGCTCACCGCCAGCCGCCGGAACGGCCACCGACACTTTGCCGTTCGCTACAGTGAGCGTCACCGGCAGCGTCAACGGCGCCGCGCTCTGCCGCGTCGTCGCGATTGCCTGTTCGATCGCCGCCTTGTCGCTGCCCAGCACGGGCACGATGCCATTGATTACGGCTTGCGGCGTGTAGACCTCGCGGTCGCCGCGCGCATCGGCATAGGCCCGCTCGCGGTTGGAGTGGCCATGCAGAGCCAGCGTGTCCTTCCAGCCGAGATAATCCCAGTAATCGACCGGCAGGCTCAAGGTGAGCAGCGTCGGATCATGCGCCAGCTCGCCGAGCAGTTTGTCGGCCGGCGGACAGGACGAGCAGCCCTGGCTGGTGAAAAGTTCGATGACGGCGCGCGGCTCGCCCGCGCTAGCGGGCAGCAGCGGAGTCGAGGCGGCGCAGATCAAGGCGCCTGCAAAGGCGATGTGGCGATAGTTCATGCCGATCCCACGATCCCCCTGCCCGGCGTGGCACCATATAGAGCGCCCCGCCGATCACCCGCCACTCACTTCGCAGTGAGCGGATTTGACGGCGGGGGCCGTGGCCAAATCGCCGGCTAATTGGCCAAATGGCGCAGCACGTACTGCAAAATTCCGCCATTCTTGAAGTAATCGAGCTCGTCCGCGGTATCGATGCGGCAGATCAACGGCACGCGCTTGAGCGTGCCGTTGCCGGCCACGATCTCGGCGATCAACCGCTGGCGCGGCTTGAGGTCGCCGTGCAGGCCCCTGATCGTGACCTGTTCGTCGCCCTTCATGCCGAGCGACTGCCAAGAAGTTCCTTCCTCGAATACCAGCGGCATCACCCCCATACCGATCAAATTGGAGCGGTGGATGCGCTCGAACGACTGGGTGATGACCGCGCGGACGCCGAGCAGAACGGTGCCCTTGGCGGCCCAGTCGCGCGACGAGCCGGTGCCGTATTCCTTGCCGGCGAAGATCACGAGCGGAACGTGGTCCGCTTTGTACTTCATCGCCGCGTCGTACATCGTCATCTTCTGCTTCGACGGGTAGTGGATGGTGACGCCGCCTTCGACGCCGGGTACCATCTGGTTCTTGATGCGGATGTTGGCGAAGGTGCCGCGCATCATCACCTGATGATTGCCGCGGCGCGTGCCGTACTGGTTGAAGTCCTTCGGACGAACCTGGTGATCGCGCAGGTATTCGCCGGCCGGGCTTGCTTCCTTGATCGATCCCGCCGGCGAGATGTGGTCGGTGGTGATCGAGTCGAGGAATAGACCGATGACACGGGCGTCGACGATGTCCTCGATCGGCCGCTGGCGCTTGTCCATGCCTTCGAAGTAAGGCGGGTTCTGCACGTAGGTCGAGCGGTCGTCCCACTCGTAGGTCATGCCGCCCTTGACCGCGATCTTGCGCCAGTTGGCGTCGCCCTTGAACACGTCGGCATATTTCTTGGTGAAGATCTGCCGGGTGACGTTTTTGGCGACGAACTCGCCGATCTCCTTGTTCGAGGGCCAGATGTCCTTGAGGTAGACCTTCTTGCCCTTCTGATCGACGCCGAGTGGATCCTTGGCGAGATCCACATACATCGAACCGGCGATGGCATAGGAGACGACGAGCGGCGGCGACGCGAGATAGTTCGCGCGCACGTCGGCGTTGACGCGGCCTTCGAAATTGCGATTGCCCGAGAGCACCGCGGCCGCCACCAGATCGTTTTCGTTGACCGCCTCGGAGATTTCCTCCGGTAGCGGGCCGGAATTGCCGATGCAGGTGGTGCAGCCGAAGCCGACCAGATTGAAGCCGATCTTGTCGAGGTCCTTTTGCAAGCCGGCCTTCTCGAGATATTCGGCCACGACTTGCGAGCCGGGCGCCAGCGAGGTCTTCACCCACGGCTTGGCCGTGAGGCCTTTGGCCGCCGCCTTGCGGGCGAGCAGGCCGGCGCCGATCATCACGCTCGGGTTAGACGTGTTGGTGCAGGAGGTAATCGCCGCGATCACCACGTCGCCATTGCCGAGATCGTAGTTCTTGCCGGCGACCGGCACGCGCTTCTTCAACTCGCCGCTCTTGCCGAATTCCTTGTCCATGGAGCCGGTGAAGCCGGCCTTCACTTCCTTCAGCGCCACGCGGTCCTGCGGACGCTTGGGGCCGGCGAGCGAAGCTTCGACCGAACCCAGCTCCAGTTTGAGAATGTCGGTGAACATCGGGTCGGGCGTAGTCTTGACGCGGAACATGCCCTGCGCCTTGGCATAGGCTTCCACCAGCTTGATCACGTCGGTCGGTCGGCCGGTGTCCTTGAGGAACTTGATGGTGTCGTCGTCGATCGGCGAGAAGCCGCAGGTGGCGCCGTATTCCGGCGACATGTTGCCGAGCGTGGCGCGGTCGGCGATCGTGAGATGCGTGAGGCCGGGCCCGAAAAATTCTACGAACTTGCCGACCACGCCGCGCTTGCGCAGCATTTCGGTGACGGTGAGCACCAGGTCGGTGGCGGTGACGCCTTCCTTGAGCTTGCCGGACAGTTTGAACCCGATCACTTCGGGCAATGTCATCGACAGCGGCTGGCCGAGCATGGCCGCTTCCGCCTCGATGCCGCCGACGCCCCAGCCGAGCACCGACAGGCCGTTCACCATGGTCGTGTGCGAATCGGTGCCGACCACCGTGTCGGGATAGGCGACGTCCATGGTCGCCTGCTTGCCGTCGACCTTTACTTTGTCCTTCTTGCTCCAGACCACGCGCGACAGATATTCGAGATTGACCTGGTGGCAGATGCCGGTGCCGGGCGGCACCACGCTGAAATTGTCGAACGATCGCTGCGCCCATTTCAGGAACTTGTAGCGTTCCTGGTTCTGCCGGTATTCCTCGTCGACGTTCTTCTTGAAGGCTTGATTGTTGCCGAAGAAGGTCACCGCCACCGAGTGATCGATCACCAGATCGACCGGCACCTGCGGATTGATCTTCTTGGGATCGCCGCCGAGCGCCTTCATGGCGTCGCGCATGGCGGCGAGATCGACCACCGCCGGCACGCCGGTGAAATCCTGCATCAGCACGCGCGCCGGGCGGAAGGCGAATTCGTGCTCCGAGGTCTTGGTCTTGAGCCATTCGGCGACCGCTTTGATGTCGTCCTTGGTCACCGTGCGCCCGTCTTCGTTGCGCAGCAGGTTTTCCAACAGCACCTTCATCGAGAACGGCAGGCGGGAAATTCCCTTCAGGCCGTTTCTCTCGGCGACGGGAAGACTGAAATAGGCGTAGGTCTTGCTACCAACCGCGAGGGTCTTGCAGCATCTAAAACTGTCGAGAGAAGTCATGTTGGAGGTTTCCATTCCCGGCCGGGGCACTGGCGCTGGTTCGGTCTAAGCTCTTGGCAAGACAATACTTTTCTCACTAAGGAGACTTGCGCCCGAATTCCACTAAGCTAACGCCATAACGGCGGGCTTATAAGAGCTTTTTGCGCCGGACGCCATATTAACGAGGGAAATTCCGAAAAAATGCGCAGAATATCGGGGTGTTCCGTGGCCGGCACGGCTTTCCCGGCGGCTGCGGGCAGGCTAAAGCGCGCCTGATGCAGCTCACAGGGGACAATTTGGTCTGCGACCGGGGCGGCCGCGAGGTGTTCGCGGGCCTCCATTTCAGCCTGTCCAGCGGCGAGGCCCTGGTCGTGACCGGGCGCAACGGCGCCGGCAAATCCTCGCTGCTGCGCGTGATCGCCGGGCTGGTGCACCTGACCAGCGGCCGGCTCGAACTCGATGGCGGCGAGCCCGACGCCTCGATCGCCGAGCAGGCGCATTACGTCGGCCACCAGGACGCGGTGAAACCGTCGCTGACGGTCGCCGAAAATCTGCAATTCTGGGCGCGTTATCTCGGCGGCGGCGAACTGCCCATCGATGCGGCGCTAAAGGCGGTCGATCTCGCGCCGCTCGCCACTTTGCCGGCCGCCTATCTGTCGGCCGGGCAACGGCGGCGGCTTTCGATCGCGCGGCTGGCCGCCATACCGCGGCCGCTCTGGCTCCTGGACGAGCCCACCTCGGCGCTCGACGTGCCGTCGCAAAACCGGCTCGCCGATCTGATGCGCAGCCATCTCGCCGGCGGCGGCATGATCGTGGCCGCCGCGCATGGGCCGATCGGCCTCGACAACGCCCGCGAATTAAAAATAGGGCCGCCGGTATGAACGCGTTTTTGGCCCTCGTGCTCCGCGATATGCGGCTATCCGTTCGCGTCGGCGGCGGCGCGCTGATGGGCGCGCTGTTCTTCCTGATCGTCGTCACCATGATGCCGTTCGCGCTCGGCCCCGACCTCGCATTGCTCGCCCGCATCGGTTCCGCGATCCTGTGGCTCGGTGCCCTGCTGGCGAGCCTGCTCGCGCTCGACCGGCTGTTCGCCACCGACTACGAAGACGGCTCGCTCGACCTCTTGATGATGGGCGGCATGCCGCTCGAACTGGCGGTGGCGGCCAAGGCCATCGCTCATTGGTTGACCACGGCATTGCCGCTGGTCCTGATCAGCCCGGTGCTCGGCCTCATGCTCAATGTCGAACTGCGCGCCATGGGCACGGTGGCGCTGACCTTGGCCGCCGGCACGCCGGCGCTCACCTTCATCGGGCTGATCGGCGCCGCGCTGTCGGTGGCGCTGCGGCGCGGCGGTCTGCTGCTGGCGGTCCTGGTGCTGCCGCTCACTATCCCCGTATTGATTTTCGGCGTCGCCTCGGCCAATGCCGCCATCGTCGGCCCCGCGCCGTTCGGCCCACCTTTCACCATTCTTTGCGCGCTATCCTTGGCGAGCCTGGTGCTGGGGCCAATCGCCGCGGCGGCGGCGCTGCGCCACGGCTTGGAATAACCGGTTTGCCGGCGAAATTCGGGCCCGCCGCATGATGCAAATCAAACCGAGCGGGCCAGAAAATAGGCATATCACCGCCGCCGGCCGCCATTGCCCGGGCCGGCGCTGATAAGTAAAAGGCTACCGATGGCTATCATCGATCTCGCCAATCCGACGCGTTTCCTGGGACTGGTCAACCGCGTGCTGCCCTGGCTGGCGGCGGTGACCATTATCCTGTTCGCGTTCGGACTTGTGCGCTCCATGAACGCGCCGGACGACTATCAGCAGGGCGCCACGGTCAAGATCATGTTCATTCATGTGCCGACGGCTTGGCTCAGCATGATGTGCTGGGGCGTGATGAGCGTCGCCGCGCTCGGCACCCTGGTATGGCGGCATCCGCTGGCGGATGTGGCGGGCAAGGCCGCCGCGCCGATCGGCGCCGCGTTCACGTTTATCTGCCTGCTCACCGGCTCGCTCTGGGGCCGTCCGACCTGGGGCACCTATTGGGTCTGGGATGCGCGGCTTACTTCGGTGCTGGTGCTGTTCCTGCTCTATCTCGGCGTGCTCGCGCTCTATTGGACGGCCGAAGATCCCGGCCGCGGCTCGCGCGCAGCGGCGGTGCTGACGCTGGTCGGCGCCGTCAACATCCCGATCATCAAATTCTCGGTCAACTGGTGGAACACGCTGCATCAGCCGGCGTCGATCGTGCGCATGGGCGGCAACGCTATCGATCCTTCGATCCTGTGGCCGTTGCTGATCATGGCGATCGCTTTCACGCTGTTGTTCTTCACCTTGCATTTCGCCGCCATGCGCAACGAAATCCTGCGCCGGCGCGTACGCAGCATGCGCATCATCCAGGCGCAGGAGGCGCGCGCATGAATCTCGGACCGCATGCCGATTTCATCGTCGCCGCCTATGCGGTGACCGCCTTCGTGGTGGCCGCGTTGGTCGCCTGGGTCGTTCTCGATTATTCGGCACAACGCCGTATCCTCGGCGATCTCGAAGAGCGCGGCGTAACGCGGCGCTCGCAGCGCAAGGACGAACGATGAGTTCGGTAACGAGCGAAACCCCCGAGAAGAAGAAGCGCAACCTTTTTGTGACGCTGCCGCTGATCGCCTTTCTGGCGCTGGCGGCCTTGTTCCTGGTCCGGCTCTACGCCGGCGACCCGGGACGCCTGCCCTCCGCGCTGATCGGCCACCCGGCGCCGAAGACCGATCTGCCGCCGCTCGCCGGGCTGACGCGCGACGGCAAGGCCGTGCCCGGCCTCTCCAATGCGTCGTTCCCGGGCGAAGTGACGCTGGTCAATGTCTGGGCCTCGTGGTGCATACCCTGCGCCGAAGAGGTGCCCTATCTCGAGCAATTGGCGCGCGACAAGCGCATCAAGCTGGTCGGCATCAATTACAAGGATCCGACCGAAAACGCGCGGCGCTTCCTCAACCGCTACGGCAATCCGTTCGCCGCCGTCGGCACCGACGCCAGCGGCCGCACCTCGATCGATTGGGGCGTCTACGGCGTGCCGGAGACCTATCTGATCGGGCGCGACGGCACCATCGCCTACAAGCTGGTCGGTCCAGTCACCGCCGAAAATCTGGCCACGGCGCTCAATCCGGAAATCGCCAAGGCGGCGGCGGTCGCGCGCTAGGGCTTCTCTCTCGACGCTGTATTTGTTGATCAGCGGCATCTGCAGCGCGCCGAACACGAACGTCAGCGGCACCACGCCGAATAATTTGAAGCTGACCCAGAAATCCGTGGTCTGCGTGCGCCAGACGATTTCATTGGCGATGGCGAGCGCGAAGAAGAACAGCGCCCAGCGCCAGGTGAGCTTGCGCCAGCCCTCGTCGGTCAGGTGGAACATCTGATCGAACAGGATGCCGAGGAACGTCTTGCCGAACGCCAGCCCGCCGATGAGCGTGCCGCCGAACAGAAAATAAATGATGGTCGGCTTGAGCTTGATGAAGGTGGCGTCGTGCAGCACCAGCGTCAGGGAGCCGAACACCACGACGATGATGGCGGTGACCAGCGTCATCACCTCGATGCGCCGCGTCATGACGTAGCCCACGGCCAGCGCGATCAACGCCGCGACCATGAAAGTGGCCGTCGCCGCGAAGATGCCGAGCTTCGAATTGACGGCGAAGAACAGCACCAGCGGCCCGATATCGAGCACCAGTTTGAGAATCGGATTGAGTTGTTTCTTGGCGGGCTTGTTTGCGGTCATGGGCGGCTTTTAGCGTGCGCTTCTCCCTTTGTCATTCCGGGGCGCGGCCGAAGGCCGCGAGCCCGGAATCCATACCCCCGGTCTATGAGAATGGATTCCGGGCCCGGCGAGCCAATGCGCCGTCCCGGAATCCAGAAACTTAATCCAGCCCAACGATGGCTGGCGCGAAGTCGCTGGCGCGGTGAACGGCGCCAAGCCCGAAGGCGGCCATCACCTGCTCTCCAACTTCCTCGATCTCGCGGGCGTCAAGCGCCTGGCGGAGGCCTAAGCCCGCGCCGATGTCCGACGCCTTCAAGCCGCTGCTGGCCAAGCTCGCCGACGGCGCGGCGCTGACCGAGAAGGACGCGGAGGCGTTCTTCGCCGCCTGCCTCAGGGGCGAGCCGACGCCGGCCCAGGTCGCCGCCGCCGTCACCGCCATGCGCCTGCGTGGCGAGACCGTCGGCGAGATCACCGCCTGCGCGCGGGCCATGCGCCGGGCGGCCATCAGCCCTGAAGCACCCCTACAAGGTGATGGACGTCTGCGGCACCGGCGGCACGGGCGCCCCACCTTCAACATCTCCACCGCCGTCGCCCTGGTGGCGGCCGGCGCCGGGCTGAAGGTCGCCAAGCACGGCAACCGGGCATCCAGCGCCAGTCCGGCAGGCCGACGTGCTGGCGGCGCTCGGGCGTCAACATCGACGCCAGCCTCGAGCAGCAGCGCCGCGCCCTCGACGAGGCGGGCATCTGCTTCCTGTTCGCGCCCGCCCACCACGGCGCCATGCGGCACGTGACTGCCGATCCGCCAGGAGCTGGGGTTCCGCACGATCTTCAACCTGCTGGGCCCGCTCTCCAACCCCGCCGGCGCGCAGCGGCAGGTGCTGGGCGTCTATGACCTGCGCTGGGTCGAGCCGCTGGCCAGGGTGCTGGGCGCGCTGGGAACCGAGCGGGCCTGGGTCGTCCACGGCGAGGGCCTGGACGAGATGACCACCACCGGCGTCACCCAGGTGGCCGAGTGGCGCGACGGGGGCGTGCGGCTCTTCAACGTCACCCCCGAGGCGGTCGGCCTGCCGCGCGCGGCCTCGGCCGACCTCGCCGGCGGCGATCCGCCTGCCAACGCCCAGGCCATCCGCCGGCTGCTGGCCGGCGAGACCGGGCCGTACCGCGACATCGTGCTGCTCAACGCCGCGGCCGCGTCTGTTGGTGGCCGAGCGGGTCGAGACGCTGCGCGACGGCGTCGACGTCGCCGCCGCCTCCATCGACGAGGGCCGCGCCGGCCGGGCGCTGGAGCGTGCTGGTGGAAGCGACGAACCAGCCGTGAGCGACACGCTCAGCGAGATCGCCGCCTACAAGCGCGCTGGAGGTGGCCGAGCGCCGACGCGGCGACGAGCCAGTCCGAGATCGAGCGTCGGGCGAAGGCCGCCTCGGCCGGTGCGAGGCTTCCTCGCGGCGCTGCAGCGCGCGCCTGGCCCGCTGGCGCTGATCGCCGAGATCAAGAAGGCCTCGCCGTCCAAGGGCCTGATCCGCGCCGACTTCGACCCGCCGGCGCTGGCGCGCGCCTATGAGGCGGGCGGCGCGGCGTGCCTTTCCGTGCTCACCGATGCGCCCAGCTTCCAGGGCGCCGACGCCTATCCTGACCGCGGCGCGCGCGGCGACCGCCCTGCCCGCCCTGCGCAAGGAGTTCCTGGTCGATCCCTGGCAGGTGGCCGAGTCCCGCGCGCTGGGCGCCGACGCCGTGCTGGTGATCCTGGCCATGGTCGACGACGCGCTGGCCGCCGAGCTGATGGCCGAGGCCGCCAGCTTCGGCATGGACGCGCTGGTCGAAGTGCACGACGAGGCCGAACTGGCGCGCGCCGCGCGGCTTGGCGCCCGCCTGATCGGGATCAACAACCGCGACCTTCGCAGCTTCGTCACCGATCTGGCGGTCACCGAGCGCCTCGCGCCCCGCGCGCCCCGGGACGCGCTGCTGGTCGCCGAGAGCGGCATCGCCACCCCCGCCGACGCCGCCCGTCTGGCGGCCGCGGGGGCCAGGGCCATGCTGGTGGGCGAAAGCCTGATGCGCCAACCCGACGTCGAAGCGGCGACCAAGGCGCTGCTGGCGTAGGCCAGCTCGGCGCGGCGTCAAGATCTAGCGCATGCGATAGCGGATCGGCACGGTCTTGGGACCGCAGACGAAGTTGGCGACGGTGTTGGCGGGCTCGCCGTCGAGCTCGACGCTCTCCAGGCGCGGCAGCAGCTCTTCCCAAAGGATGCGCATCTCCATCCGGCCCAGGTGCTGGCCGAGGCAGACGTGAGCGCCATAGCCGAAGGCCACGTGCTTGTGGGGAGCGGGCGATGTCGTACCGGAAGGGGTCGGCGAACACCTCCTCGTCACGATTGCCGGACGGGTAGCACAGCAACAGCCAGTCGCCCTTGGCGATCTTGCGGCCGGCGACCTCGGCGTCGGCGGTGGCCGAGCGCATGAAGTGCTTCACCGGCGTCACCCAGCGGATCGACTCCTCCACGTGGCTGGGGATCAGGGAAAGATCGGCCTTCAGCTTGCGGAACTCGTCCGGCCGCTCGGCCAGGGCCCAAAGGGCGCCGGCGGTGGTGTTGGAGGTGGTGTCGTGCCCGGCGGTGGCGGCGATGATGTAGTAGCTCATCGCCTCGAAATGGCCGAGCGGCTTGCCCTCGATCTCGCCGTTGGCGATGACGCTGGCCAGGTCCTTGCGCGGATGGCGCCGGCGATCCTCGGTCATGGCGTTGAAGTAGGTCATGAAGTCCATGACCGTCGCCTGGATCGCAGCGATGCCGTCCTCGATGCTGGCGGCGACCTCGCCGGTGCGGTTCACGTCCGGGTCGGCCGCGCCGAACAGCTCCTGGGTGAGCTTGAGCATCCTCGGCTCATCGACCTGCGGAACGCCCAGCACCTCCATGATGACGTGCAGCGGATAGAGAAAGGCGACGTCGCGGGCGAAGTCGCAGCGCCCGCCCAGCTCCGCCATGCGGTCGATGAAACTCCTGGCGATCTCGCGAATGCGCGGCTCCAGCGCCCGAAGATTCTGCGGCATGAACCAGGCCTGGGTCAGGCGCCGGTAGGCGTGGTGGTCGGGGTTGTCCATCTGGACCAGGGAGCGGACGAGGTGGGGCGAGCCGCCCATCATCTCGCGCACCTTGCGCTCGCCCTCGATGTTGGTGAGCGTCGTGGGGCGGTCGCCGTTGTGGAACAGCTCGTTCTGCCGCTCGATCTCCAGGATGTCGGCCAGCCTCGTGACCACCCAGAACGGGTAAATCCGTCAGGCTCGGCGATGTCGAGGGGCGACTCACGCCTCAGGCGCCTGAAGGCGTCGTCCACGCGCGCGCCGTCGGCATAGGCCGTCGGGTCGATGATCGTGTTCGCGAGCTCTGACGAGATGGTCATCTGCAGCCTTTCATGTCCGCGCGGGCAAGGAAGTGGATCGCAAGGCCCCGCACCTTGATCGAGGTCAAGGCGAGCACGGCGCGCGGCTCGTGGTCGGCGTCCGACCCGCTACGGGACCAGCACCGCCGCGCCCGTCAGCCGGCCGGCGCGCAGGTCGTCCAGCGCCTCGTTGGCGGCGTCCAGGGGGTAGACGGTGACCTCGGTCTTCACGCCGGCCTTCGGCGCGATCTCCAGGAACGCGTGCGCGTCGGCGCGGGTGAGGTTGGCGACCGAGACCAGCTCACGCTCGCCCCAGAGGATCGCGTACGGAAACGACGGAATATCGCTCATGTGGATGCCGCCGCAGACCACCCGGCCACCCTTCCTCACCGCCCTGAGCGCCGCCGGGACCAGTTCGCCGGCCGGTGCGTAGATGATGGCGGCGTCGAGCGGCTCGGGCGGCGCCTCGTCGGAGCCGCCGGCCCAGTCGGCCCCCAGCCGCAGCGCGAAGGCCTGCGCGGCCTGATCGCCCGGCCGGGTGAAGACGAAGAGCCTGCGCCCCTGCCAGCGCGCCACCTGGCCGACGATGTGGCCGGCCGCGCCGAAGCCGTAGATCCCCAGCCGCTCGCCGTCGCCGGCCTTGACGAGGCTGCGCCAACCGATGAGGCCGGCGCAGAGCAGCGGCGCCAAGGCGGCCGGATCGGGCGCCTCCGCGATCGGATAGGCGAAGCGCGCGTCCACCAGCGTGTGCGTCGCAAACCCGCCGTCGCGCGTCGCGCCGGTGAAGAGCGGCGCATCGCACAGGTTCTCCTGACCGGCGCGGCAGTAGGGGCAGACCCCGCACGTGCGCCCCAGCCATCCGACCCCGACACGCTGACCGAGCTGAGCTCCGCCCCCTCCCCGACCGCCTCGACCACGCCGACGATCTCGTGGCCCGGAATGATCGGGGTGCGGATCATTGGCAGCTCGCCGTCGACAACATGCAGGTCGGTGCGGCAGACGCCGCAGGCCAGCACCTTCAGCCGCGCCTCGCCGGGTCCCGGCTCGGGATCAGGGCGTTCGACGAGCCGCAGCGGCTCGCCGGCGTTCATCAGCGCCATGGCGCGCATGTATGGCCTCCCGGCGACGGCCTCCTCCACGCGCCTGCCGAAAGCGTTCAAGTCAAGCTTTGTTCCCGAACTCGATCCCGGCGGCCAATTCCTCCGTCCACGCGGACGGGTCGGCCATCGGTTTCGATTCGCTGGCGTTTTCGTTCACTTGACATTAACCGAGAACACCTAGAGAACATCGCCAAGGTTTTCGGTTTGTTCCGGCGCTGGCCGGAGAAGGCGACAAGGCGGCCCACGATGCTCACGCGCAAACAGCACGAACTGCTCATGTTCATTCATGAGCGGATCAAGGAAACCGGCGTGTCGCCCTCGTTCGACGAGATGAAGGAGGCGCTGGACCTGGCGTCCAAGTCGGGCATCCACCGGCTGATCACGGCGCTGGAGGAACGCGGCTTCCTGCGCCGCCTGCCGCACCGGGCCCGGGCGCTGGAAGTGGTCAAGCTGCCCGAGCAGGCCACCGCCGCCGCGCCGCCGAAAGGCCGCGCCGCGTTCCGCCCGACGCTGGTGGAGACCGAACGCGGAGCATCCGGACAGGTCGCCGCCAACGACGTGCGCGAGATCCCCGTGCTCGGCCGGATCGCCGCCGGCACGCCGATCGAGGCCATCCAGCATGAGCGCGACCGCATGCAGGTGCCGGAAAGCATCCTGGGCGCCGGCGAGCATTTCGTCCTCGAGGTGCAGGGCGACTCGATGATCCACGCCGGCATCCTCGACGGCGACTTCGTGGTCATCCGCCGCACCTCCACCGCCAACTCCGGCGAGATCGTCGTGGCCCTCGTCATGGGCGAGGAAGCCACCCTCAAGCGCCTGCGCCGCAAGGGCGCCTCCATCGCCCTGGAAGCCGCCAACCCCGCCTACGAGACCCGCATCTTCGGCCCCGACCAGGTGCAGGTGCAGGGCAAGCTGGTGGGCCTGATCCGCCGCTATCACTGAGGGCGGGTGGACCCGGAAGGAGGCCTCGCCGACAGCGACAGCCGTTCCACCACCGCTCGAGTCGCGCTGAAACGCATGCTGGCCGGGCCCTCCAGGCCAGCAAGCAAGTCGGCGCGCGTCAACGGCGATCTGGCTGGCACGCCCGGCCAGGCTCGTTGTCGTATCGGGACCCCGCATCGCGCAGGATCAATCGGCGCTTCCCTCATGCGAGGCGTCTGCGCCAGTCCGGCCAGCGGCACACCGAGCTCCAGATGCAGCTCAATGTCGTAACGGTCGGCGACGAGGAAGACGGCCACCTCGCGACGGTCAGCGCTGATCAGGATGCCGTAGTCGCCAGTGCAGCGTCTCGTAGAGCTCGAAGATCGCGCGGGCGTTCTTGACCGGCGCCTCGACCAGGAACTGCGGCGATCGGTCGCACGCCACGTGCGTGATGGTCTGGCCTGAACGCCACGTCCACGCGGGCGATGCGGGTGCCGCCCTACTGCTGTACTCCAGATCACCGGCGCTCGCGCCAGGCAGATCCCACCCTGCGAAAGCCGTCACCGAGCTCTCGGGCCGGGTGTTCGTCGGGGCGGGCGAGTCGACGGCGACGGACGTCTCGCGATGCTCAGCTCCCGACGACCCGCGCCTCGGAGTAGGAAGTCGTCGAACCGTCGTGGCAAGCTTAGCGACGCCCGCCTTGTCCGGCCCAGCCACAACCTTGCAGAGTTCGCGCCGAGGTCGTGTCCGCCAGGGGACCGCGACGCCGCCACTGACCGGCCACAAAGGCGACGGCCGCGCAGCGCTGCAGAACTGTGGCCCGTCCCACGGCATCGCCCTCGCCAGGATCGTCGGGCGATTGGCGATGCCGCGCAACAGTAGTCAAGTGCGGGGCGCCGACCACGTCGGCGGCGTCCAGAGGACTCGGTCAGATCAGCAGTTCGATCAGGAACGGGCCGTTGCGCTTGAGCGAGCTGGCCAGCAGATCGGCGAAGCCGTCGGCGGTGTCGGTGCGCGCGGCCTCGACGCCCATGCCTTCGGCCAGCTTCGGCCAGTCCAGGTCGGGATTGCCGAGGTCCATCATCTCCAGCGCCGTGCGGCCGGGATTGGCCCCGACATTGGCCAGTTCGCCCAGCAGGATCTGGTACTTGCGGTTGGAGAGGATGACCGTGGTGACGTCCAGCTTCTCGCGCGCCTGGGTCCACAGCGACTGCACCGTGTACATCGCCGAGCCGTCGGCCTGCAGATTGATCACCCGCCGGCCGGGCGCGCCGACCGCCGCGCCGGTCGCCATCGGCATGCCGCCGCCGATCGCGCCGCCGCGTGACGTTCATCCAGTCGTGCGGCGGCGCGGCTTTGGTGAAGGCGCCGAAGCCCGCGGCCGTAGGTGACCGACTCGTCGGCGATGACCGCGCCCTCGGGCATCAGCGCGCCGACGGTGGCGGCGAACGACTCCGGCGTCAGCGGCCCGCGCCCGACCTCGGCGCGCGGCCCGTTGTCCGGCGGCGCGACTTTGGGCGCGCTGCAGCGCGTCGGCCAGCCGCGCCAGCGCCTCGATCGGATCCTGCTCCGGGCGCGCCAGCACATGGATCTCGGCGTCGTCCGGGATCGAGGTCTGCGGCTTGCCCGGATAGGCGAAGAACGTCACCGGCTTGCGCGCCGCGCACAGGATCAGTTGTTTGGTGCCCGCCATGGCCGCGACCGCGACGTCGACCACATACGGCACCCGCTCCAGCGACAGCGCGGCCCTGGCCGCGCGGCGATCTTCGCGTTGGAGCCGTGTCGGCCACCAGCCGGCAGCCGGTGGCCGCGGCGATGCGGTGCGCCAGCGCCAGGCCCTCCTCGGACAGCGCCGCCGCAGCCGAGCAGCAGCACGACGCCCGTCGCCGCCGCGGCGCAGGATCGCGGCGGCTTCCTCGATCTGGTTGGGCGCGGCGAGCGGCGTCGGCAGCCGCGGCAGCGCCTCGGCGACAACGCCGCCCTCGTTCCAGGAGGTGTCGGACGGGCAGGATCAGCGTGGCGATCTGGCCGGGCGCGATCATGCGCCGCCTGCACCGCCGCGGCGGCGTCGCGCGCCGACGGTCTGCGACGTCCATCGCCGTGCGCACCCAGCCGGAGACGCCGCGCGCCCAGCCCTCGGTGTCGGCGGTCAGCGGCGGGTCGAGCGGGCGGTGATAGGTGGCCTGGTCGCCGACGATGTTGACGATCGGCGTCGAGGCGCGGCGGGCGTTGTGCAGGTTGGCCAGCCCGTTGGCGAGGCCGGGGCCGCAGTGCAGCAGCGTCGCGGCCGGCTTGCCGGTCACCCGCGCGTAGCCGTCGGCGGCGCCGGTCACCACGCCCTCGAACAGGCCGAGCACGCAGCGCATGCCGGGCGATCCGGTCGAGCGCGGCGACGAAGTGCATCTCCGAGGTGCCGGGATTGGAGAAGCAGGTGTCGACGCCGCTCTTCAGCAGCGAGTGCACCAGGCTTTCGGCGCCGTTCATGCGCGCGCCTTTCGCTCTCGGATCGATCACCCATAGCGGCCGACGCCGGCCCGCCGTCGACCCGCCGAGGATAATCATGGGCACGATCTTCGCCCATGTGCGGGACGTTGGTTCAGCCGTTGTGCGCTAGCGCCAGGTCGAACTCTGGCTGACGCCACTGGCAAGGAAGGAAGTGAAGGAGATGTTCTCGGCATATCATGGTCGGGAACTTCAACGACCTCGACCGCTCGAAACGGTTCTACGACGCGCTGCTGGGCGCGCTGGGCGTCGGGCCGGCGACGGTGGATATACCGCGGCCGCCTCTTCTACATGACGCCGACCGGCATCTTCGCGGTGACCAAGCCGATCAATGAAGAGGCGCCACCTACGCCAATGGCGACGACATCGGCTTCGCCTGCGCGACGCCCGGCGCAGGCCGACGCCTGGCACGCCGCTGGGGTCGCCAACGGCGGGACCACCTGCGAAGAGCCGCCGGGGGTGCGCGAGGGCGGTTCGGCAAGCTCTATCTCGCCTACCTGCGCGGTCCAGTGGACGGCAACAAACTCTGCGGCCTGCACCGCATGGGGTGAGCTCAAGGCTGTGTCGGCGCCGGCCCCGTCCAGGGCCGCGCGCCGCGCAGCGGCTGCGACCACACCACCCGCCAGCCCGAGGCGGCCGTAGATCTCCGCCGCCCCGCCGCGGTCGAAGTCGGCCGCCGTCAGCACCAGGGCGTCGCGGCAGGCGGCGGGGGGCGTCAGGTCGGCCCGGAGGACCAGGACGTCCGAGCGGGCGCAGAGCTCGGCCAGGCGCTCGGCGTGCGGCTTGCGTCTGGTCCACCAGACGCCGAGCTGCGGCGCCACGCCCGGCCGGGCCACGCAGGACCAGTAGTCGCAATCGAACAGCGCGCCGCGGGCGCTCTCCATGTCGGCGGGAACGGCGAGGCCGCGGCGCTGGGCCCAGAGGTCGGTGGCGTAGCCGCGGACGCCGGGCCTCAACGCCACCTCCCTGCCCTGGACGATGATCGCCGCGTCGGCGCCGTCGACGGCGACCCAGATCACCGGCGGCGCGGGCCGCGGCCAGAGCGCCACCGCGGCCGCGAACGGCAGGCCGATCCAGCGCAGCCGCCCTTCCACAGGCAGACGAACAGGATGCCCAGATAGGACATCGCCATGCGCGACCTCCGGCGCGGCGGCAGCCTTCAGGCCGGCGGCCGGGGCGGTGGCGAAGAGATGGCCGATGGCGACGACGCTCCTGGCCGCCCAGCCGGCGACGAACAGCGGCCGGGACCGCCGCGCCGTGGCCCACCGCCTCCAGCAGCAGGGCCACCGCCAGGGCCGGCATCATCACCACGCTGGCCACGAAGTCGGCGGTGAGGTTGGCGAAGACGCCGAAGTTGGCGATGCGGTTGAAGTGCTGGATGGCGAAGGGTCCGGTGGCCGCGCCGGCGACCAGGCTGACCATGAAGAGCGGCGACCAGCCAGTCGCGGCCCGCTGCGGCCAGGCGAGCGGCCAGGGCAGTGCCGGTCGGCCGCGGGCGGCGCGGCCAGACCTCGGCCAGGGCCACCAGGGCGGCGGTGGCGCAGAAGCGACATCTGGAAGCCGGGCTGGACCACCACCTCCGGCTCGAGCAGCAGGATGATCAGCGCCGCCAGCGCCAGCGACTCAGGCTGATCGCGCGCCGGTCGAGCAGGATGGCGATGAAGGCCACCGAGGCGGTGATCGCCGCCCGCCGGGCCGGCGGATGGGCGCCGGAGAGCACCAGATAGGCGCCGACGGCGATCAGGCCGCCGGCGGCGGCGACCTTCTTGCCTGCGACGCGCAGCGCCAGCCACGGCCAGGCCGCGATCAGCAAGCCGCAGGGCGAAGAACACGAAGCCGCTGAGCGGCGGCCGTGTGCAGGCCGGCGATGGCCAGCATGTGCGCCAGGCCCGCGGCGCGCAGGTCGTCGCGCGCGTCGTCGCTCAGCCAGTCCTCGTGGCTGGTGGTCACGGCGACGGCGAGGCCGGCGGCGCCGCCATCCTGGCCGCCCATCGCCCGCGTCCATGTCGGCGGCCAGCCGCTCGGCCAGCGACCAGCGGAAGGCGTTGATCGCCATGTGCCAGGCGCAGCCGCCAGGGCGGCGTCGGCAGCGTCGATCGGCGCCGGGCGGCGCATGGCCAGGCCGACGCCGCCCTCCCCTCGAACCAGGCGTCGCGGGCGAAGTCGTAGGCGCCCGGCGCGGCCGGCGCCGGCGGCGGATCGAGCAGGGTCGGCACGCGGATCGCCGTCGCCCGGGCCGGCGACCGCGCCCGGCGGCACGACGATGCGCACCCGGCAGCGGCAGCGGTCCGGCGTCAGATGCCCTGATGCTGGTACGGCGCGATCAGCAGCCGCGCGCCGCTTCTGCGCTCGGCGTCTGGCGACGTCGACCACCCAGCCGTCGACCGTCGCCACGCCCAGCTCCGGCCGGAACGATCGGCGCGGCCACGTGAGTCGCTGCGCAGCTTGGCGATCGAGCAAGCCGCCGCACGCGGCCGACGGCGACCAGCGCCGCGGCGGCGCAGGCCGCCGCGGCTGCGCCGACCAGCGCGCAGCGCCGGCGCCCGCCACGCAGCGATCGCCAGCGGCCAGCGCGCCGGCCAGAGCGGCGGCTCGCGCTTCAGGCCGAGATAGGCGGCCGCGCCGATGCCGAACGCCACCGGCGTCCACAGGAACAGCCCGGTCGAGCTGGGCGGCGGCCTCGCGCCGACCGCGCCGCGGCCCAGGGCCGCAGGCGCTAGGAAGCGTCGGGCAGCCGCGTGCTAAGACCCCGCGCCCTCCCGGCCGGACCCGCGATGCCCTCTTCCGCACTGCCCGACGCCCGTCGTCACCCGTATCGCCCCCTCGCCCACCGGCGATGATGCATATTGGCACCGCTCGCACGGCGCTTTTCAACTGGCTTGTATGCACGCCACACGGGCGGCAAGTTCCTGCTGCGCATCGAGGACACCGACCGCGAGCGCTCGACCGCAGGAGGCGGTGCAGGCGATCTTCGACGGCCTGGACTGGCTGGGCCTGGAGGCGGACGGCGAGCCGGTGTTCCAGCACGCCCGCGCCGAGCGGCACCGCGAGGCGGCCGTCGAGCTGCTGGAGCGCGGCCGCGCCTACCGCTGCTACATGACCGTCGAGGAGCTGGCCGACGAGCGCGAGAAGGCCGCGCGCCGAGGGCCGGCCGATCCGCTCGCCCTGGCGCGACCGCGACGCCGCCGGCCGGCATGAACCGCCGTTCGTGGTGCGCTTGCGCGCGCCCGCTGGACGGCGAGACGATCGTCGACGACCTGGTGAAGGGCGACGGTGCGGTTCCGCGAACAAGGAGCTGGACGACCTGATCCTGCTGCGCGCCGACGGCTCGCCGACCTACAATCTCGCCGTCGTGGTCGACGACCACGACATGGGCGTCACCCACGTGATCCGCGGCGACGACCACCTGAACAACGCCGCGCGCCAGACGCTGATCTACCAGGCGCTGGGCTGGGCGCGTGCCGGTCTTCGCCCACCTGCCGATGATCCACGGCCCGGACGGCGCCAAGCTCTCCAAGCGCCACGGCGCCCAGGCGGTCGGCGAGTTCGCCGACATGGGCTATCTGCCCGAGGCCATGCGCAACTACCTGGCCCGGCTGGGCTGGGGCCATGGCGACGACGAGATCTTCTCGCGACGCCCAGGCGATCGCCTGGTTCGACGCTGAAGGACGTGGTCAAGGCGCCGGCCCGGCTCGACTGGGCCAAGCTCGGCCACATCAACAACCACTACATCCGCCTCGCCGACGACGGCCGGCTCGCCGACGCTGGTGCTGCGAGGTGCATGAGGAGCCGCGAGACGCACGCTGCCGCACGGCGCCGGCCGGCGCTGGCGCGCGCCATCCCGCTGGTGAAGGACGGCGCCAAGACCATCCTGGAGCTGGCCGACCTGACCGTCTTCGTCCTGAAGCGCGCGGCCGCTCGCGCTGGACGAGAAGGACGCAGCGGCCTGCTCGACGAGGAGACCCGGGCCGGCTGCGCGCGCCTGGCCGAGCGCGCTGGCGGCCGAGCCCGACTGGACGCCGGCCGGCGCTGGCCGACGCGCTGAAGGCCTTCGCCGACGGCCGAGGGGGTCGGGCTCGGCAAGTTCGGCCCGGCGCTGCGCGGCGTGCTGGCCGGCGGCGCGGCCGCGCCCGACCTCGCCAGCGCGCTGTCGGCGCTGGGGCCGGACGAGGCGCTGGGCCGGATCGACGGATGCTCTTTCGCAAGTGCAGTAAGACGCTATAAGGCGTGAGCGAACACGCGTTCGACCGCCGCTGACAGGCGCGGAAGGGAACATAGGCATGGCCGACAAGCGCGACGCTGATCATCGACAACAAGAGCTACGAGCTGCCAGATGATCAAGGGCACTGACGGGCCCGACGTCATCGACGTCCGCAAGCTCTACGGCGCACGCCGACGTCTTCACCTTCGACCCCGGCTTCACCTCGACCGCCAGCTGCGAGAGCAAGATCACCTACATCGACGGCGACAAGGGCATTTTGCTGCACCGCGGCTATCCGATCGAGCGAGCTGGCCGAGAAGTCGAGCTTCCTGGAGGTCTGCTACCTGCTGCTCAACGGCGAGCTGCCGACCGCGGCCGAGTTCGCCGAGTTCGAGCACACCATCACCTACCACACGATGCTGCACGCGCAGTTCGACCGCTTCTTCGGCGGCTTCCGCTCGCGACGCCCACCCGATGGCGATCATGACCGGCGCGGTGGGCGCGCTCTCGGCCTTCTATCACGACAGCATCAACGTCGATGATCCCGAGCAGCGCGAGATCTCCGCCCACCGGCTGATCGCCAAGATGCCGACCATCGCCGCGCGGGCCTACAAGTACTCGGTCGGCCAGCCGTTCGTCTCGCCGCGCAACGACCTCGACCTACGCCGAGAACTTCCTGCGCATGGCCTTCGCGTGCCGGCCGAGGACTGGAAGCCCAACCCGGTGCTGACCCGGGCGATGGACCGCATCTTCATCCTGCACGCCGACCACGAGCAGAACGCCTCGACCTCGACCGTGCGCCTGGCCGGCTCGTCCGGGCGCCAACCCGTTCGCCTGCATCGCCGCCGGCATCGCCTGCCTCTGGGGCCCCAGCCCACGGCGGCGCCAACGAAGAAGCGCTGAACATGCTGCAGCGAGATCGGCACCGTCGACCGCATCCCCGAGTACGTGCAGGGCGTGAAGGACCGCAAGTACCGGCTGATGGGCTTCGGCCACCGCGTCTACAAGAACTACGACCCGCGCGCGAAGGTGATGCAGAAGACCTGCCACGAGGTGCTGGACGAGATCGGCGACAGCGACGATCCGCTGCTGAAGGTGGCGATGGAGCTGGAGAAGATCGCGCTGAACGACCCCTATTTCGTCGAGCGCAAGCTCTATCCGAACGTCGACTTCTATTCGGGCATCACGCTGAAGGCGCTGGGCTTCCCGACCGAGATGTTCACCGTGCTGTTCGCCCTGGCCCGCACGGTCGGCTGGATCAGCCAGTGGAAGGAGATGTTCGAGGACCCGCAGCGCAAGATCGGCCGCCCCCGCCAGCTCTACACCGGCCCGCTGCGCGCGACTACACCCCGATCGAGACGCGCGGCTAGCTCGATGCCGCCGGCCGATGTCTGAGACGCCGGCCGAGACCTACGCGGCGCTGTTGAAGCGGGCCGAGGCGGACCCGGCGGTGCTGGCGTTCTGGCTCGGCGGCTCGCGGGGCATGGGGCGGCCCACCCAGTACTCCGACTACGACATCGGGATCATCGTGGCGGAGGAGGCGTACGGGCCGTTCTGCGCCGAACTTGGCCTCGAGGGACCGTTCCAGGCCGAGTGGCGGCCGGGCGTCGACCTGATGGTCAGGACCTTCCCAATGTTCGAGGCGTTCGCCGCCTGGGACAGTGACGAGCGGGCATACCGCTACACGTTCGCCCACTTGAAGGCGCTGGTAGACAAGACCGGCGGGGCGCAGCCGATGATCGACGCCAAGGCGTGCGTGCCGGCGGACAAGGTCGCGCCGTTCGTCGCCGCCCAGCTCGACCACGCCCTCAACCAGCTCTACCGGGCGATGAAGTGTCGCCGCGACGGCGACCCCGCGGCCAGCCAGCTGGAGGCGGCCGAGGGCGTGACGCCGTTCATCGACGCGCTCTTCGCCGTCCACGACGGGCGCCTGCGGCCCTACTACAAGTACCTGACTTGGGAGCTGACCGAGCATCCGCTGGCCCAGTCGCCGATGGCGCCGGGGCCGCTGCTCGACTTGCTGCTGGCGGTGCTTGGCCCCGACGGCGCGAGCGCGTTGCAGCGCTTGATGGTCGAGACGAAGCCGCTTTTCTGCGCCCACGGGCACGCGCCGACCTACGAGGGTTGGGGCCAGGCGCTGGGATGGATGCTGAGCTATCGGGCGCCGTAGCACGCCCCTGAGGCGAGCCGCTCGCCCGCGCCGCTAGCAATTCACCGGGCGCGTGTGCGGTCCAAACGGCGCACCACGCGCCTTGCCGCTTTTTTCAGCGCCCGCGCCGCTGACGTCCGCGCCGCTTGCGAAATCGTGGGCGCCGGGCGCTGCGTCGCTGGGACACACGCTCAGAGACGGTTTCGTGACTTCACTGATTGGCGAGTCGGGTGGAGGATGACGGTCGCGATTCGGTTCCAACGCTCGTCGTCAAGTATCGGCCGTGGAGCGTGCGGTGTTGTACGCGGGTTGAGTCGGCCCGGCTTGGACGATGCGCGCCAGTATCTTAGCCTGGGGGGCTAGGAATGTTCGAGTATTCTCTCGGCTACCGAGACAGGGGCGTGGACGACTTGAGGTGTCCGCGCCCGGCACGAGTTTTACGTAAGCACGCTGCGCCAAGTGCTTGGCTCCCCAAACACTTCCCCGACGTGATCGGCCCTGTGAATCGCCCGGATTCCAACCTGGCCCAATTGCGTTCTCGTTCTCTGTCACGGTGAACCCCAATGAACATGATCAGCCCGCAACGCGATGTATTTGATCTCTACTCGACATCTGTTCGAGAGCCGAAAGCAGACCGAGCTGTCGCTTCGCGATTATCTGACCCTCTGCCGCGACACGCCGACGACTTTCGCCAACGCCGCCGAGCGGATGATCGCGGCGATCGGCGAGCCGGAGGTGATCGACACCTCGACGGACCCGCGGCTGGGGCGGATCTTCATGAACCGCTCGATCAAGCGCTACCCGACCTTCTCCGACTTCTACGGCATGGAGGAGACGATCGAGCGCATCGTCGGCTTCTTCAAGCACGCCGCCCAGGGCCTGGAGGAGCGCAAGCAGATCCTCTACCTGCTGGGCCCGGTCGGCGGCGGCAAGTCGTCGCTGGCCGAGCGGCTGAAGACGCTGATGGAGCAGCTGCCCATCTATGCGCTGAAGGCCGGCGACCAGATCAGCCCGGTGTTCGAATCGCCGCTGGGCCTGTTCGATCCCGAGCGCCTGGGCCGATGCTGGACGACCGCTACGGCATCCCGCCCCGCTACCTGACCGGCCTGATGTCGCCCTGGGCGGTCAAGCGGGTGGCAGGAGTTCGACGGCGACATCTCCAAGTTCACCGTCGTGCGGCTGATGCCCTCGAAGCTCAACCAGATCTGCGTGGCCAAGACCGAGCCGGGCGACGACAACAACCAGGACATCTCCTCCCTGGTCGGCAAGGTCGACATCCGCAAGCTGGAGTTCTTCGGCCAGAGCGATCCGGACGCCTATTCCTACAGCCGGCGGCCTGAACCTGACGACCCAGGGCCTGCTGGAATTCGTCGAGATGTTCAAGGCGCCGATCAAGATCCTGCACCCGCTGCTGACCGCGACGCAGGAAGGCAACTACGTCGGCACCGAGAGCGTCGGCGCCATCCCCTACCAGGGCGTGGTGCTGGCCCACTCCAACGAGTCGGAGTGGCAGAGCTTCAAGAACAACAAGAACAACGAGGCGCTGATCGACCGCATCTGCGTCGTCAACGTCCCCTACTGCCTGCGCACCAACGAGGAAGTCGGCGATCTACCGCAAGCTGCTGCAATCCAGCGACCTGGCCGAGGCGCCCTGCGCGCCGGCCACCCTCGACATGCTCTCGCAGTTCTGCGTGCTCTCGCGCCTGAAGGAGCACGAGAACTCCAACCTGTTCTCCAAGATGCGGGTCTACAACGGCGAGAACCTCAAGGACGTCGATCCCAAGGCCAAGTCGATGCAGGAATACCGCGACATGGCGGGCATGGACGAGGGCATGAACGGGGTCTCCACCCGCTTCGCCTTCAAGATCCTGGCCGAGACCTTCAACTTCGACAACGAGGAGGTGGCCGCCGACCCGGTGCACCTGATGTACGTGATCGAGCAGTCGATCCGCCGGGCGCAGTATCCCGAGAGCGTCGAGAAGCAGTACATCGAGTTCATCAAGGGCGAGCTGGCGCCCCGCTACGCCGAGTTCATCGGCAACGAGATCCAGAAGGCCTACCTGGAGAGCTACGGCGACTACGGCCAGAACCTGTTCGACCGCTACGTCGCCTACGCCGACGCCTGGGTCGAGGACCAGGACTTCAAGGACTCCGACACCGGCGAACTGTTCGACCGCAAGATGCTGGACCAGGAGCTGTCCAAGATCGAAAAGCCGGCCGGCATCGCCAACCCGAAGGACTTCCGCAACGAGGTGGTGAAGTTCGCGCTGCGCGCCCGGGCCGCCCAGCGGCGGCAAGAACCCCTCCTGGACCTCCTACGAGAAGATCCGCGAGGTGATCGAGAAGCGGATGTTCACCCAGGTCGAGGACCTGCTGCCGGTGATCAGCTTCGCCACCAAGGGCGACAAGGAGACCGAGAAGAAGCACAACGACTTCGTCGAGCGCATGGTCAGCCGCGGCTACACCGCCCGCCAGACCCGCCGCCTGGTCGAATGGTACATGCGCGTGGACAAGGCCGGCTGACGCGATGGCCATGAACGTCATCGATCGGCGGCTGAACCCCGAGCGGCAAGAGCCTGCCCAACCGGCAGAGGTTCATCCGGCTGGCCAAGGAGACGATCAAGGAGGCGGTGGTCCGCTCGATCCGCGAGCGGCGCTGGGCGACGTCGAGAGCAAGGAAGTCGTCTCGATCCCGATGAAGCGGATCGCCGAGCCGCGGCTGCGCCATGCGCCCCAGGGCGGCGACCGCGAGCAGGTGTTGCCCGGCAACAAGGAGTTCGTGCGCGGCGACACCCTGCCCAAGCCCAAGTCCGGGCCAGGCGGACAAGGGCTCGCAAGGCGCGCCCGACGGCGAGGGCGAGGACGATTTCCGCTTCACCATCAGCGCCGATGAGTACCTGGACGTGCTCTTCGAGGAGCTGGAGCTGCCGGACATGGCCAAGGCCCAGCTGAAGGACACCCAGACCATGCGCTGTCACCGCGCGGGCCACAGTCGCCAGCGGCGCGCCGTCCAACCTCAACCTGGTGCGCACCATGCGCCAGCAGCCTGGCGCGGCGGATCTCGCTCGGCCGGCCGAAGTCGGCCGAGATGGCGGCGCTGGAGGCCGAGATCGCCGCGCTGGAGGCCGCGCGCCGAGCTGGAGCCGGAGGCGGCGGGCGAAGCTCGTCGAGCTGAAAGCCCGGCTGCGAGGGGCTGAACGCGCGCAAGTCGCGGCGCATCGCCTACATCGATCCGGTCGACCTGCGCTACAACCGCTTCGAGGCCGACGCCGCGAGCCCAGCGCCCAGGCGGTGATGTTCTGCCTGATGGACGTCTCCGGCTCGATGACCGAGGACATGAAGGACCTGGCCAAGCGGTTCTTCCTGCTGCTGCACCTGTTCCTGCGCGCCAGTACGAGCACGTCGACCTGGTGTTCATCCGCCACACCTCCGAGGCCAAGGAGGTCGACGAGGAGACCTTCTTCAACAGCCGCGAGAGCGGCGGCACGGTGGTCTCGACCGCGCTGGCGGAGATGCGCCGCATCGTCGACGAGCGCTATCCGGTGGACGAGTGGAACATCTACGCCGCCCAGGCCTCGGACGGCGACAACTACGCCAGCGACAGCGCCACCTGCGTCGAGCTGCTGACCGAGGCGGTGCTGCCGATCTGCCAGTACTTCGCCTACGTCGAGGTCTACGACCGCGCGCCAGGCCGAGATCTTCCTGTCCAGCCTGAACGTCAGCGAGCTGTGGAAGGACTACGAGACGCGTGGCCGCCGGGCGCGGGCAACTTCGCCATGCGGCGCGTGTTCTCCAAGGCCGACGTGTTCCCGGTGTTCCGCCAGCTGTTCGCCAAGACCCGGAAGGCCGCCTGAAGGAGGTCTCGCGCATGAGCCAGCTGCTGTTCGACACCGGCGAGTGGGACTTCGACACGCTGCGGCGCACCTACGATGCGATCGAGGAGATCGCCGTCGGCGAGATGGGCCTGGATCCCTACCCGAACCAGATCGAGCTGATCAGCTCCGAGCAGATGCTCGACGCCTACTCCTCGATCGGCATGCCGATCTTCTATCACCACTGGTCGTTCGGAAAGCGCTTCGCCCGCGACGAGGAGCATGTACCGCAAGGGCTACACGGGCCTGGCCTACGAGATCGTCATCAACTCCAACCCCTGCATCTCCTACATCATGGAAGAGAACACCATGACCATGCAGGCGCTGGTCATGGCGCACGCGGCGTTCGGCCATAACCACTTCTTCAAGAACAACTATCTGTTCCGCGAGCAGACCGACGCCAGCGGCATCCTGGACTACCTGAGCTTCGCCAAGAGCTACGTCGCCCGCTGCGAGGAGCAGCACGGGATCGCCGCCGTCGAGCGCATCCTGGACGCCGCCCACGCCCTGATGGACCAGGGCGTCAACCGCTACGGCCGCCGCGCCCGCCCGCGCCTGGCCGAGGAGCAGGCCCGCGCCGAGGCGCGCCAGGCGCACGCGCAGGACAGCTTCAGCGACCTGTGGCGCACCTTGCCGCCGTCGCCGGCGCGCCAGGCGCGGCGCCGGAGCAAGCCGGCCGGCGCCGTCCGCGCCGGCGCCCTGGGCCTGCCCGAAGAGAACCTGCTCTATTTCCTGGAGAAATTCTCGCCCAGGCTGAAGGACTGGGAGCGCGAGCTGCTGCGCATCGTGCGCAACATCGCCCAGTATTTCCTGCCCCAGAAGCCAGACCAAGGTGATGAACGAGGGCTGCGCCACCTACGTCCACTACAAGATCATGAACCGGCTCTACGACCTGGGGCAGATCGGCGAAGGGCGCGATGCTGGAGTTCCTGGCCAGCCACACCGCGGTGGTGTTCCAGCCCGACTTCGACGATCCGCGCTTCTCCGGGCATCAACCCCTATGCGCTCGGCTTCGAGATGATGTGCGACATCGAGCGCATCGCCACCGAGCCCACCGAGGAGGACCGCGCCTGATGCCCGAGATCGCCGGCTGCGGCGATGCATGGGCGTCGCTGAAGACACGCCTGGGCCAACTTCCGCGACGACAGCTTCATCGCCCAGTACCTGAGCCCGCACCTGATGCGCAAGATGCGCTGTTCAAGCTGGCCGACCGCGCCGCCGCGTCGAACTACAGGGTGGCCGCCATCCACGACGAGCGCGGCTATCGCGGACGTGCGGCGGGCGCTGGCGCAGGCAGTACGATCCCGGCCTGCTGGACCCCAACATCCAGGTGACCGGCGCCGACCTGGCGGGCGACCGGCGCCTGGTGCTGACCCATCGCCTGAACAACGAGATGCCCCTGGCCGAACGGGACGCCAAGGCGGTGCTGGCCTATGTCAACGACCTCTGGGGCTTCGACGTGGAACTGCGCGGCCTCGGCGCCGACGGCGCCGAGAGCTATCGCTACGAGGACGGCCCGACGCCTGTCGCCGCCTGATCGGCTGCCCAATCTGCAGGCGCCCACACGCATCTCCAGGGGCGCAAGCGGAACCGATGGGGCGCGCCATGATTTAGCACCTAGGAAGGACGAGGCTCATCCGGGAAGGAGCGCTTCATGGCCCTCGACCACATCCGCCACGAGGTCGTCCTCGCGCTCGCCCAGACCAAGGACCTCATCCGCGAAGCCGCCATGATGGTGCGGCGGGGCGACGACGCCGAGCGGGTGGACGCGGCCGGAGAGCTGGATTTCCTCCAGCGCCAAAAGCTGATGCTGGAACGCCGCCTCCTCGAGGTGGACCGACGCCTCGCCGAGCCGGAGACGCCGTTCCGCTGGTTCCGCCAGGAGTGGTTCAACCTGATGCTGCACTTCGAGAGCTGGATCGCCCACGGCTGAGGGTTAGGACCGCCGTCGAGAACCTCACCGTCCCTTCTCCCGTCATGGCCGGGCGTAAGTCCCGGCCACCCAGGCCCACGCTGTGGGACGGGCTCGGTGCGCGGCCGGTGGCCGCTAGGTGTGGCGCGCATCGAGGTTGAGCGCATGGGTCGCCGGGACTTGCGCCCGGCAATGACGGATCAAGCGGCAGCGAAACGTTGGTGACTCGGCGCAAGCCCGCTTAGATAGGCGGGAGAGCGAGGCCAGCGAGATGTCCGAAACGTCAGTTCCGAGCGACGGGTGGAAGCACACCGGCGTCAGGGTGATCCCGGCCGGGCAGCTGGACACCAACACGCCGCAGACCCCCGGCATGAACCGCGCGGCGGCGATCAACCTCGCCCGCGTCGGGGCGCAGAAGCTGTGGGCCGGCACGGTCAGCATCCACGCCGGCGCCAAGACCGGCGCCCACCACCACGGAGCGCTGGAGAGCGTCATCTACGTGATCCGGGGCAAGGCGCGCATGCGCTGGGGCGAGCGCCTGGAGTTCACCGCCGAGGCCGGCCCCGGCGACTTCATCTACGTGCCGCCCTACGTGCCGCACCAGGAGATCAACGCCTCGGAGGGCGAGACGCTGGAGTGCGTGCTGGTGCGCAGCGACAACGAGGCGGTGGTGGTGAACCTGGAGATCGCCGCGGCCGAGCGCACGGAGACGGTGGCCTGGGTCGACCCCATCCATCGCCCGCCGGGCTGACCTGTACGCCGGATGACCCACAACGATCTCCCTGACGCGCACGTCCACGGCGACGACCATGGCCATGCTCACGGCGGCCATCATCACGACCACGGACACGACCACGCGCCGGCCTCGTTCGGCCTGGCCTTCGCCGTCGGGATCGCCCTCAACACCCTCTACGTAGCGGCCGAAGCCGCCTACGGCGTCATCGCCAACTCGCTGGCGCTGCTGGCCGACGCCGGCCACAACTTCGGCGACGTGCTGGGGCTCGGCGTCGCCTGGTTCGCCTCCTGGCTGGGCGGCAGGGCCCCGAGCGGCCGGTTCACCTACGGGCTGCGCGGCTCGTCGATCCTGGCGGCGCTCAGCAACGCGGTGGTGCTGCTGGTGGTCACCGGCGGCATCGCCTGGGAAGCCATCCTGCGGTTCCAGACGCCTGAACACGCCGCCGGCGTCACCATCATGGTCGTGGCGGCGGTCGGGGTGGTGATCAACGCCGCCACGGCGCTGATGTTCATGTCCGGCCGCAAGAGCGATCTCAACATCCGCGGCGCCTTCACCCACATGGCCTCCGACGCGCTGGTGGCGCTCGGCGTGGTGGTCACCGGCGGCCTGATCCTCGTCACCCACTGGCAATGGCTCGACCCGGCCATCAGCCTGGTGATCAGCGCCGTCATCGTCTGGGGCACCTGGTCGCTGCTGCGCGAATCGCTGGGCCTGGCGCTGGCGGGCGTTCCGGCCGGCGTCGACCTGGCCGCGGTCGAGCGCTACCTCGCCGGGTTGCCGGGCGTGGTCGAAGTGCACGACCTGCATGTCTGGGGCATGAGCACCACCGAGACGGCGCTGACCGCCCACCTGGTCAAGCCGGACGCGCCGGCCGACGATGCGCTGCTGCAGCGCGCCTGCGCCGAGATCCAGGCGCGCTTTTCCATCGGCCACGCGACCTTGCAGTTCGAGACCGGCAGCGAGGCCCACCCCTGCCCGCTGGCCTCCAGCGCCAGCGTCTGAGCAACTAGCGGCGCGCCGGCCTCAGCATCGGAACGAGCGGCGGGAAGTCGCCGGGCTGGATGACGCCCATCACCTCGAACCCGTGCCGTTCGTAGAGCGGCACGTTCTTCATGTTGGAGCTCTCGAGATAGGCGACCGCGTGCTCATCGTCGACACGGCTCAACGTATGCTTCAGCAGCGCCGACCCCAGGCCCCTGCCCTGCCGCGCCGGGTCGACGCCGAGCATCGAGAGGTACCAGTGCGGCGTCTTGGGATGATACTGCTGCATCTCGCCGGCGACCTCGCCGACCACCGCCTGCCGCTCCGGCGAGACGGTCTCCTCGATGAGCGCGGCGAGCGCCTCGCTGTCCGAACTCGACGCCCGGCGGCAGCCACAGCGCCGCGGCGTCCTGGCCCTCGGTGATGAAGCCGCCGCCCCGATCCAGCGCCTGCCCGCCCATTCCCAGGGCCAGACGCCGATAGCCGCGCAGGAAGTCCGCCGGCTTCGGCCAGATGTACCGCGCGCACGGATCGGCGGAGAACGCCAGCACCAGGACATCGAGCAAGACGTCACGCTCGGACGCCTCGGCCGTGTGGATGGCAGCCTCGCCCATGATGGCTCCTTCGAGCCGCCTCGCCGCGGCCCAGCCCACTGTCTAGCGAACCGGCGCGGCGCGGGCGAGCCGGCAACCACCCCAGCGGCGTTCAATCGACGCCCTAGTCCGGCTTTCCGGCGTCCTTGGGCTTCGGCGGCGGCGCGATCTCCACCCACTGGTAGCCGGCGGGCGAGGGCTTGAGCAGCCAGATGCGCCGGCCGCGCTGGGCGACGGCGACGACGTCGGGCCCGCTCGCGGGGGTGACGACGAGCTTCTCAGGGTCCGCCGCGCGCGAGGACCAGATGCTGAGCGCGCCGAAGCCGACGAAGACCAGCATGCCGATCCGGAAGCACCAGACGAGGCCGGCGAAGAGCCAGTCGTTGAGGGCCTGGCGCTCGACCACCGCATGATCGTCCTTGGCCGCGCCGCCTTCGCGCAGGCTGGCGTAGTAGTACGAGCTCCAGAGGTAGGAGATGCCGAAGGCCCCGGCCGCCAGCAGCAGCAGCGCCGAAGCGCCGAAGGTCCAGAAGGTCCAGTCGGAGCGGGCGTCCTTCAGCGCGCCCATGCCGAAGGTGAGCACCCCGGCGATGATGGCGAGCAGCCACTTGGCGCCGTCGACGTACCACTCGAACGACTTGGGGATGGTCACCGGCGCGCTCGGCGGCGGCGTCTTGCGGGGCGCGAGGCGGCCGATCAGGCCGGGCTTGGCCATCGCCCTTCAGAAGCCCGGATGGTTGGGTTTCAGCGCGATCAGTCCCCTCGCCGACTCCTCGGTGAGCACCGGGTAGGACTGGAAGCGCGGCGAAAAGCCGAACTCGGGCGTCTTGGTCTGGCTGAGCATCTGGTTTCGCGCCGCCTCGGCGTGGGCGTCCATGTGCGTGAGCAGTGTGTCCTGCTGCAGCTCGACCGGGGCGACGGCCGGCGCCCTGTGGGGCCCGCGCAGGCCATCAGCGAAGTGCTGGACCAGCAGCGCCAGCGAGGCGTTGGTGATCAGGAACGGCGGGCCCACGCCGTCGCCGAGGAACTTCAGCATCGCGCCTGACAAGAGGTCGATCTCGCGTTCGGTCATCGTTCGCCTCGCTCGCTCCCGCCATCAGCGATTGCATCGCAAGGCGTCGGGACGGTCAAGCCAACCTCAGCGGCCCAGCACCTTCAGCACCGCTTCGGCGGCGCGCTCAGACGGATCGGGACCGCCGCGGCCCATCTTCACCAGCGCGGCGTTCTGGGCCGCGATCTGGGCGGCCCGGCGCGCCGGATCGTCGAGGAGCGGCGCGACGGCCGCGGCGATATCGGGACCCGTGCAGCGCTGCTGCACCAGCTCGGGCGCGACGAAGTCGCCGGCGGCGATGTTGATCAGGGTGATGTAGCGCGTGCGGATCAGGAACCGGGCGATGAAGTGGGTGAGGTGATCGAGCCTGGTAGGCGACCACCATCGGGCAGCCGGCCATGGCCAGTTCGGTCGTGACCGTGCCGCTGCAGGCGATCGCCGCGCGTGGCCGCGGCCATGGCGTCGAGCTTGGCGGCCTCGCCTTCGACCACATGCGCGCGGTGCGGCCAGCCGGCGACGCGCGCCTTGACCTCGTCAGCCACCGTGTCCGCCGCCGCGATCACCAGATGCAGGTCCGGGCGTGTGGCCTTCAGGGCCATGGCGGCCGCCTCGAAGGGCGGCAGCATGCGCTCGATCTCGCGCGGCCGGCTGCCTGGCAGGATGAGCAGGATCGGATCGTCCGGTCGCGGCGCCGATCTGCCGGCGCAGGCGCTCGCGGGTCGGCGCCGGAGGTGTCCCAGGTGAGCACCGGATTGCCGACGAAGGTGGTGGCCAGGCCCTCGCGCCTCGAAATAGGGCGCATCGAAGCTGTGGATGGTGAGCAGGTGGTCGACGGCCCGCGCCAGCGAGCCCGCCCGGCCCGGCCGCATCGCCCAGACCTGCGGGCCGACGTACTTGACCAGCGTCAGTGCCGGCGCGAGCCGCTTGCAGGCGCTCGGCGACGCGGATGGTGAAGCCCCAGGAGTTGATCAGCACCACCGACGTCGGGCTTCTCGGCCAACGCCAGCTGCACGGTCTCGTCGATGCGCTTCAGGATGCGCGGCGCCGGCCGAGAGGATCTCGACCAGCCCGACGATGGCGAGGCTCGGCGATGTCGAAGGGGCTTTCGATCCCCTCGGCCGCCATCTTCGGCCCGCCGACGCCCGACCAGGGTCAGGTCCTCGCCCAGCCGACGCCTTCAGCGCCCGCGCCAGCCCCGCGCCCAGCGCGTCGCCGGAGGCCTCGCAGGCCACCAGCATCACCTTCAGCGGCGCGCTCACGCGCCCTCGCCCGACCCGGGGACGCCGACGACGAAGAGCCCGAGCTCGTCGGCCAGTTCCACGAAGGCGTCGCGGTCGAGCACCAGCACCTTGCCGGCCTCGCCGGCGATGCCCGGCCAGGCCCGCCCGCGCGGCCCGCTGCAGGGTGCCGACGCCGATGGTGGGCAGGTCGACGCGGGTCTCCTGGATCGGTTTGGGGGCCTTGGCCAGGACGCCGATCGGCCGCTCTGGCGAGCCGCGGACGGCCTCCGGCAGCTCGGCGACACGCCGCAGCATGGCGTCGGTGCCTTCCTGCGCCTCGACGGCCAGCACCAGCCCGCGGCAGACCACGGCGCCCTGGCCGATGTCGAGCCGCCCGATGGCCCGGGCGACCTCCATGGCGCTGCGCGATGTCGGCCAGGTGCTCCGGCCGCGGCCGGATGGCGGCCCAGCGGACCCGGCGGCAAGGTCAGGTCGCCCATCACCTCGTGCGCGCCTTCGGCGACGAAGCCTTCCTTCTCGAACACGCCCATCATGAAGCGCAGCAGCGCGTCGTCGCCCTGGCGCGCGGCCATGATCACGCCCGGCAGGGCCAGCAGGCCGCGCAGGTCCGGGCGCACGGTGGCGAAGTCCGGGCGCGAGACGAGGCCCGCGAAGCACACCGCCTCGCAGCCGGCCTTCTTGAGCAGCCGGATGCCGCGGCCGAGCTCGGCCAAGGCGCGCCTCGTCGCCGGGGAAGTCGGCCAGCGCCGGATCGGCGAAGCCCTTGAGCCGGAGCACAAAGAACGGCCGGCCGGCTTCCTGGCAGTGGGTGGCGAGGCTGACCGGCAGGGCCCCGCCGCCGGCGATCAGGCCGAGCTTCTTCATCGCCCCCGCGCTCAGAGCTCCCGCGCCGGCATGGTGATCGGCCGGCCCTCCTCGGCGCGGATGAAGTCGATGATCTCCATCACCTCGGGCGAGCCGGCGTAGGCGGCCGCCGTGTCGTCGACGCGCTCCTGGAACGTGCCCTCCTCGGCGAACAGCAGCCGGTAGGCGGCGCGCAGGGTGTTGACGGTCTCGCGGGAGAAGCCGCGGCGCTTCAGGCCGACGAGGTTCAGCCCCTCCAGGTGGGCGTGGTTGCCCCAGACGCTGGCGAACGGGATGACGTCGTGGTTGACCCCGGCCATGCCGCCGATGAAGGCGTGGCGACCGATGCGGCATGTACTGGGCCACGGCCGAGAGCCCGCCCAGGATGACGTAGTCCTCCAGCGTCACATGGCCGCCGATGGTGGCGGCGTTGGTCATCACCACGTGGTCGCCGACGATGCAGTCGTGGGCCACGTGCGCGCCGACGTAGAAGAGGCCGTCCGACCCCACCGTGGTGACGCCCCGGCCGATGGCGGTGCCGGCGTGCATGGTGACCTGCTCGCGGATCAGGTTGCGGGCGCCGACGACCAGCCGCGTCGGCTCGCCCTGGTGGGCGGCGTGCTGCGGCGCGGCGCCCAGGCTGGCGAAGGGATAGATCTCGCAGTCGTCGCCGATCTCGGTGTGGCCCTCGATCACCACGTGCGAGCGCAGGCGCGTCCGCGCGCCCAGCTTCACGTCGGCGCCGACGATGCAGTAGGGCCCGATCTCCACGTCCTCGCCCAGCTGTCGCGCCCGCTGCGACGATCGCGGTCGGCGTGGATCGCGGTCACTTGGGGGTCTCGACCACCATGGCGGCGAACTCGGCCTCGGCGGCGAGCTTGTCGCCGACCAGGCCGCGGCCGCGGAACTTCACCACATCGCCCCGCGCCCGCATCACCTCGACCTGCAGCTTCAGGACGTCGCCCGGCCGCACCGGATTGCGGAAGCGGCAGTTGTCGACCGACATGAAGAGGATGATCTTGCCGTCCGGTGCGACGTCCCAGGACTTGGACATCAGCAGCCCGCCGGTCTGGGCCATGGCCTCGACGATCAGCACGCCCGGCATCACCGGCGCGCCGGGGAAATGGCCGACGAAGAACGGCTCGTTCATGGTCACGCACTTGATGCCGACCAGCGACTGGTGGGCTGGAAGTCCTCGGCCCGGTCGACGAGCAGGAACGGCGGCCGATGCGGCAGGCGGCGCAGGATCTCCTGGATGTCGATGTCGCCGGGCGCTGACGCCTGCCGGCGGCCCTTCATGCTCATCGCGTCCCCGTTTCCGCCGCTCCGCCTGGCCGCGCGCGCGAGCCAGCCGACCTCGCTCAGCCAGCGCTTCACCGGCCGGCGCGGGGAACCCGCCCCAACTCCTCGCCGGCCGGCACGTCGCTGCATCACGCCCGCCGCGCGCCGGCCAGGCGCGCGCCGGCGCCGATGGTGACATGGTCGGCGATGCCCGACCCTGCCGCCGAGCCTGCACGCCGTCGCCGATGATGCACGCTGCCGGAGATGCCGGTGTGGGCGACAATCACGCAGTTGCGCCCGATGCGGACGTTGTGGGCGATCTGGACCAGGTTATCGATCTTGGTGTTCTCGCCGATCACGGTGTCGTCGAAGGCGCCGCGGTCGATGCAGGTGTTGGCGCCGACGGTGACGCCGTCCTGGATGATCACGCGGCCGAGCTGCGGCACGTCGATCAGGCCGCCGGCGGCCCGACCGCGACGCCGAAGCCCGCCTCGCCGATCACGGCCCCGGCGTAGATCTTCACCCGGTCGCCGATCAGGGCGAAGCCGACGACGGCGTTGGCGCCGATCTGCGCAGTCGCGGCCGATGGCGACGCCCGGGCCGATCACCGCGCCCGGCGCCGATCGCCGGTGCCCCGCGCCGATCTGGGCGCCCGCGCCGATCACCGCGCCTGGCGCGACGCTCACGCCCTCCTCGAGCTCGGCGGTCGGATCGATCGCCGGCGCGCCGCCGGCGATCCGTCGCGGCCGGTGCAGGCGGTCGGCGGCCAGGGCCCAGGCGGCCTGCGGCGTCGGCGTGACCAGGGCCGCGCAGGTCTCGGGCAGGAGATGCGGCGTTGGCTGGCGGCCACGAAGCAGGCGCCGGCGCCGCGTCTGACCGGCCGTCGGCCGCCAGGCGGCGATCGGCGAAGAAGCTCACCGATCCGGCGTCGGCGCTGGCCCAGCGGCGCAACCGCCGTGATCGGCCGCCCGGCCTCAGCCGGCTCGGCCGCTCGGCGCCGCTGAGCCGGCAAGGTCCGCCAGCGCCGAGCGGCCCGAGCGCTCGAAGAACCGCGGATCCGGATCATCTGCGGCCCCCGGACGGCCGCCTCAGCGCGCCGCCGGCGCGTTCGCGCCCGGCTGGGTGTCCAGGTGCTCGCGGTCGAAGGGGAGCGTCTGGATCTTGGCGTTCAGAGCCGTCACCGCTGCGGCGTCAGGTCCATGGACGGATTGACCAGCATCACGCCGCCCTGATCGCCGTCGATGCAGCAGGCTGCAGTGGTGATCCTGGTAGAGCTGCAGGATCACCGGATTGAGCTCCTGAGAGCGACCCGCGAGCTGCCTTCTGCTGGGTCGCCTGCATCTCTGTTGCCGCGGAGCTCGCGCTTCTGCTGCAAGTTCGAGGCGCGCAGCTCCAGGTTGGCGCCGCGCGCCTGCGTAGGTGGCCTGGTCGAGGGTGGCGCGCTGGGCTTCCATGCGTGCGGCTGCTCGAGGTCTGATGGCGTCCGCCTGCGGGCTTCAGCTCGGCGTCGAGCTGGCTGCCCAGCTGCTGCGCATGCGCTGCGGCCACGGCCTTGCCGACCATCGAGCTGCCGAAGATCGCGTTGCGGCGAGAAGACGCACACGCCGGCGATCGGCCGGGCCGTGGGAGACGCTGGCCGGGCTGGGACCGGCCGCGGCGGCCGGCGCGGTCGCGCGCGCGGCGGCTGGGCCAGAGCGAGCGGTCGAAACGGCGAGGGCGGCGAGCACGCCCGCGCCGGCGAATGGCGAGTGTCTTGAGCGTTCATAGGTCATCTTAGAACCTGGTTGAAGTGGAGAAGTGGAAGACTTCGAGTCTTGTCGTAGGGCTCTTTGACCACCGGCTCGGCGAGGTCGAACCGCAGCGGGCCCAGCGGCGACTTCCAGAAGATGCTGATCCCCGACCGAGGCGCGCAGCGCCGAGGTCGTCCTTGACCGTGGTCAAGCGGCGATTGGTGATCGGGATCGAACTTGTCGGCCTTGTCGAGCAGGCCGAGCGTGCCGACGTCGGAGACCAGGGCCGCCTTGATCCCGTACTGCTCGGGCAGGTAGGTCGGAAGGTCAGCTGCGAACTCGCCGATCGGGTAGAGCTTGCCGCCCAGCGCAGTCGCCGGAAGCGGGTGTCGCGCGGACCGATGCCGGCGATCTGGAAGCCCAGGAAGCTGTCGCCGCCTTTGTAGAAGCGGTCGCTGATGCGGATCGCCGTCGCCGTTCCAGCCGTCGACGTAGCCGGCCGAGCCGGTGACGCTGAAGATGAAGTCCTTGTTGAAGCCGTGGTACCAGCCGGCGTCGGCCTCGGTGCGTGACGTAGTGCACGTTGCCGCCGAAGCCGGCGAAGTCCTGCGACAGGTCGACGTAGAAGCCGCGCGTGGGGATTGATCGGGTCGTTGCGCTGGTCGAGCCGCACGCTGTAGCCCGACCGACGAGGTCAGGTACGAGCCGCGCTGCGTCGCACAGCACCACCGAGACCAGCTCGGCGCCAGGCACGCACAGGGCGTCGTTGACGATGCACGGCGTCCGTAGTGCAGCGTGTAGCGCGTGCGTCATCAGCGCATTGACGTTCAGCGGGAAGCCGAGGCGGACGCCGCCGCCGGTCGAGGCGCTGTCGTAGGAGGCGTACTGGGTGAAGTCGTAGCGGGTCGATAGAGGTCGAAGCCGGCGCTGCAGGTCGCGGCCCAGGAACCGCGGCTCGGTGAACGAGAAGTCGATCTGCTGGCTGAGCGAGCCGATCGACACCCGCGCCCGCACGTCCTGGCCGCGGCCGCGGAAGTTGCGACTGCGTGACGCCGAGGTCGACGACCAGCTGGTCGACCGAGCAGTAGCCGGCGCTGAACGACAGCTCGCCGGTCGGCTGCTCGGTGACCTTGACCAGCAGGTTGGTGCGGTCCGGCGCGTCGCCCGGCGTGTTGGTGATGTCGACGTCCTTGAAGAAGCCCAGCGCCTTGACCTGGTTCTTCGACGGTCGACCAGCACGCGGTTGTAGGCGTCGCCCTCGGCGACGCAGCAGTTCGCGGCGGATGACGTAGTCGAGGGTCTGCGGTGTTGCCGACGATGTCGATGCGGTCGATGTAGACGCGCGGGCCTTCCTTGACGTCGAAGGTGACGTCGACCGTGTGCTTGTCGGGGTTGGCGTGATAGCTGCGGCCGCACGTCGACGAAGGCGAAGCCGGCGGCGCCGGCGGCGAAGGTCAGGGCGTCGGTGGCCTGCTCGATCTTCTCGTCTTGGTAGATCTGGCCCGTCCGGATCGGCAGCAGCGGCGCGCAGGATGTCCGGGTTGAGCTTCTTCAGCTCGGTGCTGCACCGTGAGCTTGCCGAACTTGTACTTGGCGCCCTCGTCGATCGTGTAGGTGATGCCGAAGCCGTTCTGGTCCGGCGCCAGCTCGGCGATCGATGAGATGACCCGGAAATCGTAGAAGCCGCGGTTGCGGTAGAACTTGCGCAGCTGCTCCCGGTCGTACTCGAGCCGGTCGGGGTCGTAGTTGTCGTTCGACGAGAAGAACTTGTACCAGCGGCTTTCCTTGGTCGACGATCACGTCGCGCAGGTCGTTGTCGGAGAACTGCTTGTTGCCGAGGAAGTTGATCGCGCAGGATGCCGCTCTTGGGGCCCTCGTTGATCTCGAAGATCAGGTCGACGCGCTTCTGCGGCAGCTGGACGATCTTGGGCGTGACGGTGGCCGAGATGCGGCCCGAGCGGCGGTAGAGCTCGACGATCCGCTGGACGTCCTGCCTGCACCTTGGCCTTGGTGAAGATGCCGCGCGGGCGCACCTGCACCTCGTCCTTCAGCTTGTCTTCCTTGATGTTGGGGTTCCCCTCGAACACCACCTGGTTGATGATCGGGTTCTCGACCACCGCGCACCACCAGGTCGCCGCCCTGCAGCTCGATGCGCGACGTCGGAGAACAGGTCGGTGCGGGAACAGCGTCTTGAGCGCCAGGTCGAGCTGCGCGGCGTCCACCGTGTCGCCGACCTGGATCGGCAGGTAGGAGAGGATGGTTTCGCGCTCGATCCGCTCGTTGCCCTGGACAACGATGCGCGCCGACCACGCCGCGTCTCGGCTGACGCTCTGGGCGAGCGGCCAGATTCGGCGCGGCGAGCACCGCCGCCGCCCGCGATCAGCGCAGGCGCCGCACCGGAACACAGCGCGGCGCAGCGGGCGCGGGATTTTGGTCATCGGTTGCGTCATCACTAGCCGGTGACTTTTCGATTTCAGGAGAACAGGCGCGCCGAGGAAATGAAACATCTTCTGCAGCTGCAGGTCGTTGCGTGTGGCGAACAACATCAAACCGACGCAGCAAAGCAAGCCCAACCCGGTAGCCGGCCGCCTGAACTGCCGCCGCCAAGTGGCCGCCGTGCGACACGCCTCGTAGGCGTAGAACAGCAGGTGCCCGCCATCGAGCACCGGGATCGGCAGCAGGTTCAGGAATCCGATGCTGACCGAGAGCAGCGGCGGCCAGGCTCGAGCATGTTGACCAGCACGCCGAGGGCCTGCCCGCCGGGATCGTGCGGCGCCTCGCTCGACGGCCTGCTTGGCGATGACCGCCGCGAGGCGTGGGCGATGCCGACGATGCCGTGCAGCTGGTCCAGGCCGCACTTGGCCGGTCACGAGGCGGCCGAGGTAGAAGCCGGTGGTGGCGACACGTCCCAGGTCTTCCGCACGCGCCACGCGCCGACCGCGGAGATCGGGCCGTAGCGGACGACCTGCGGCCGCTCGAGCCACGCGAATGGATGCCGAGCTGCCCGCCGGTCTGGCGCCGCCGATGACGCTCTCGATCTCGCGCTCGGCGGGCGTCGCGACCAGATCGATGCAGCCGTCCGGCGCGGTCGACCTGTGAAGTCGATCGCGCACGCCGGCCCGGTACGACGACGTACTCGTGCAGATCCTCGAACCTGTCGAGGCGTATGGCCGTCGGCGGCGACGATCAGGTCGCCGGCCTGGAATCCGGCCTGCGCCGCCGGGCGGCCCGGGCCGCGACGCTCTCACCGTTGCCGAGGCGCGATCGACCTCGCCGAGCGTGCCGAACAGCACGGCGAAGAGCGCGATGGACAGCAGGAAGTTGGCCGCCGGGCCCGGCGACGACCACCAGGGCGCGCTGCCAGAGCGGCTTGAAGTGGAAGTAGCGCTTCTCGGCGCCCGACGCCTTCGCGCAGCGACGATCTCGCGTGCGCAGCGTCGTCCAGGTCCTCCTGGTCGGGCACGCTGGCGACGTTCTCGTCGCCGGCGAAGTTCACATAGCCGCCGAGCGGCAGCCAGCCGATCCGCCACTCGACGCCCCAGCGGTCCCTGCCAGAGACGATGGCGCGGCCGAAGCCGATCGAGAATCGGTCGACCGCCACGCCGAAGGCCCGCGCGGCCAGGAAGTGGCCCAGCTCGTGGATGGTGATGATCACCGTGATGCACGACCAGGAACGGCAGGACGTAGATCAGGCCGCGTTCGCCAGGAAGGCCAGCATGGTCAGGAGGTGCTCCTTCTGAGGGCTTCAGCCTTTGCCTGCAAAACGCGACAGGACTTGGGCGGCGACGCGGCGGGCGCCGGCGTCGATGGTCATCGCCCATCTCCAGCGCGCGTCGGCGTTAGCGCCGGCGTCGAGGTCGCCCGGCCCGTCCAGCCGCTCGAGGGTCTCCGACACGAGCGCGGCAATATCGAGAAAGCCGATCTGACGGTCAAGGAAGGCGGCCACGCCGATCTCATTGGCCGCGTTCATCGCCGCCGGCGCGCCGCCGCCGGCGCTTCAGCGCCTGGCGGGCGATGGCCGAGCGCCGGGAAACGCTCGTCGTCCGGGCGCCTCGAAGGTCAGCTGGCCGATGGCCGCCAGGTCGAGCTTCGGCGCCGGCCAGGCGATGCCGGTCGGGCCAGGCGACAGGCGCAGGCGATCGGCGTGCGCATGTCCGGCGGCGCCCAGCTGGGCCAGGGTCGAGCCGTCGGTGTACTCCACCAGGCTGTGGATGACCGACTGCGGGTGGATCAGCACGTCGATCCGCTCGGGCGGCATGGCGAACAGGTAGGAGGCCTCGATCATCTCCAGGCCCTTGTTCATCATCGGTGGCCGAATCGACCGAGATCTTCGGCGCCCATGCTCCAGTTGGGATGGGCGACCGCCTGCTCGGGCGTGGCCGCGGCCATCGTCGTCGCGGCTCCAGCTGGCGGAACGGCCCGCCCGACGCGGTCAGGATCAGCCGCGGCGACCCGGTCGTGGCCGACCGGCTGCAGCACCTGGAAGATCGCCGAGTGCTCGGAGTCCACCGGGATCACCGCCGCCGCCGGCCGCCTTGGCCGTCGCCAGCAGCGCCGGGCCGGCGCAGATCAGGCTTTCCTTGTTGGCCAGGGCGATGATCGAGCCGGCGCGGGCCGCCGCCAGCGTCGGCGCGAGCCCGGCGGCGCCGACGATGGCCGACATCACCCAGTCGGCGCCCATGCCCGGCCGCCTCGGCGATCGCCGCCGGCCCGGCCGCCGCGCCGATGTCGGAGCCGTTCAGCCGCTCCTGCAGCTCCGGCAGCAGGCGCTCGTCCTCGATCACCGCCACGCTGCGGGCGCCAGCGCTAGCGCCTGTTCGGCCAGCAGGGCGACATTGCGGCCGGCGGTCAGGGCGAGCACCTCGACCTCGGCGAGCCGTGCCTGGCTGGCCAGCAGGTCGAGGGTCGAGACCCCGACCGAGCCGGTCGATCCCAGGACCGAGATGGCCTGCGCCGCGCTCAGTGCGCCCAACCCGGACTGGAGGATCAGCCGCGCGGCGGCGAACGGCCATGGTCGCGAACATCAAGCCGTCGACCCGATCAAGCAGGCCGCCGTGGCCCGGGATGAGATCGCCGGAGTCCTTCACACCGAACCTGCGCTTCAACATCGATTCCCACAGATCGCCCGCCATCGTGGCCAGGCCGCCGGCCAGCCCGATCAGGGCCGCGCCCGCCAGCGACAGATGCATCGAGGCTGCGTCCGTCGGCAGGCGCAGCCGGCACGCCCATCGCCGCTGCCATGGCGCCCGACAGGCCGCCGAAGAATCCCGACCAGGTCTTGTTGGGCGAGAAACGAGGCCAAAGTTTGGGCCCTTTCAAGGCGTTGCCGACGACGAAGGCGACAGATGTCGGCCGCCCAGGTGATCGCGAACAGCATGACGGTCCAGCCGAGGCCCTGCGGCGTCTCGCGCAGCCAGATCGAGCGCCAGGCAGGCCGGCGGCGATATAGAGCACGCCGAAGGCGGCGTCCGTCGCGGCGCCGCTCGGCCACGCCGCGCGCGACCAAGGCGCGCCAGCGGCGCCAGCGACCGCCGAGCGATCAGCAGCCCAGGCCGGCGCCAGCGACGCGGCGCGCATAGGCCGAGGAACACCGCCGCCAGCACCGGACAGCATGATCGCCGCGGCCACCCGGACCGGCGCGCGCGGCGCGCTCATCATGGCCCCACTCGATCGGACAGCAGCGCGACCGCGACCGACGATCAGCACCAGGAACGGCGGCAGTCCACAGTCGCAGCCAGACGATCAGCCAGCGGCGGCGAGCGCCAGCACCGCCGCCGACGACCGCCCGCAGCCGCAGGTTGTTCCAGTCGAACCGCCTAGCCGGTGGCAAGGACGTCATCGACGCGGCGCCGCCATAGCGCCGCTCGCGCCCGCGGAACTCGTCGATGCGCCGCCTTCAGATGCTCGCGGCCCGTAGTCGGGCCAGAGCACGTCCTGGAACACCAGTTCGGCGTAGGCGCACTCCCAGAGCAGGAAGTTCGACAGCCGCCGCTCGCCGCTGGTGCGGATGATCAGGTCGGGCGCGGCGCCGCGGCGGTGGAAAGCTGGGCCTCGAACAGCGCGCCTCGTCCAGATCGCGCGGCGTCAGGCCTTGCCCTCGCGGACCGCCTGGGCGAACGCGCGCGCCGCGTCGGCGATGTCGGCGCGGCCGCCGTAGTTGAAGGCGACCTGCAGGTGGAAGCGGTCGTTGTGCGGCCGTGCGGCGTCTCGGCCTCGCTCGATCGATCGCCAGGATGTCGGGCGCCAGGCCCGTCGCGGCGGCCGAGCATGCGGACGCTGCACGCCCTCGCGCTCGAGCCGGGCGAGGTCGCTGTCGAAATAGGCCTTCATCAGGCTCATCAGCTCGGAGACCTCGTGCGGCCGGCCGGCTCCAGTTCTCGGTGGAGAAGCCGAACACCGTCAGCCGGTCGACGCCGAGCTCGGGCGCGCGCCTCGACGGTGCGCCTCAGCGCCGCGACGCCGGCCCGGTGGCCGAAGGCCCGCGGCAGGCCGCGCGCCTTCGCCCAGCGGCCGTTGCCGTCCATGATGATCGCCACGTGCAGGCCGGCGCCGCGGTCGGCGCAGCCGGCGTCGCGCCGGCGGCCTCAGCCGGTCGGGCGGCGACATGGCGCGGCGTCCTCTCGCTGGCTCGCTGCGGCCGGCGCCGGGCGCATCAAACCTGCATGATCTCATGCTCTTTGGTTTTCAAGGCTTCGTCGATCCGCTTGATCGCCTCGTCGGTGAGCTTCTGCACCTCGTCCTCCAGCCGCTTGTGCTCGTCCTGGCTGATGACCCGTCCTTCTCGGCCTTCTTCAGATCGTCCATGGCCTCGCGGCGGACGTTGCGCACCGCGATGCGCTGCTGCTCGGCGTACTTGCCGGCCAGCTTGGCCAGGTCCCGGCGGCGCTCCTCGGTCAGCGGCGGGATCGGGATGCGCAGGTTCTGGCCCTCGACCACCGGGTTGAGGCCGAGGCCGGCGTTGCGGATCGCCTTCTCCACCGAGACCACCACGCCCTGGTCCCAGACGCTGACGGTGATCGAGCGCGGGTCGGGCACGGTGACGCGCGCCGACCTGGTTGATCGGCATGGTCGAGCCGTAGGCCTCGACCATCACCTGGTCGAGCAGGCCGGCGCGATGGCGCGGCCGGTGCGCAGGCGAGCAGAACTCCTCCTTCAGCGCGGCGACGGCCTTGTCCATGCGCTCGCGGTAGCGCGCCAGGACGGGCTTTTCGGCTGTGGCCATGGTCGGTCTCCCTCTAGTGCTCGGTCGTGGCGCTGGTCGGCCGATGACGGTGTGGACGCCTTCGCCCGCTCAGCACCGCATCAGAAATGCGCCGCGCTCGCGGATGGAGAAGACCACGATCGGGAATGGCGTTGTCGCGCATCAGGCTGATCGCCGAGGCGTCCATGACCCGCAGGTCCTGGGCCAGCACCTCCATGATAGCTCAGCTGGTCGTAGCGCTTGGCGTCGGGTCCTTCTTGGGGTCGGCGGTGTAGACGCCGTCGACGCTGGTGCCCTTGAACAGGGCGTCGCAGCCCATCTCGGCGGCGCGCAGGGCCGCCGGCGGTGTCGGTGGTGAAGAAGGGCGCGCCGAGGCCGGCGGCGAAGATCACCACCCTGCCCTTCTCCAGGTGCCGCAGCGCGCGGCGGCGGATGTAGGGCTCGCAGACCGCGTCCATCGGGATCGCCGACTGCACGCGCGTCTGCACGCCGATCTTCTCCAGCGCGCTCTGCAGGGCCAGGGCGTTCATCACCGTGGCCAGCATGCCCATGTAGTCGGCGCTGGCCCGCTCCATGCCCCGGCCGGCCATGGAGACGCCGCGGAAGATGTTGCCGCCGCCGATCACCAGGCACAGCTCGACGCCCGGCGCGGACGACCTCGGCGATGTCCTCGGCGACCGCGTCCAGCGGTCGCCAGGTCGATGCCGAAGGCCTGATCGCCCATCAGCACCTCGCCGGACACCTTCAGCAGGATCCGGCGGTAGCGCGGACGGGGCGTCGGGCATGGGCGATCTCACCTCGTTCGAGCTCGGACGGTGGCCACCATAAACCAAGGGCGCGGCGCGCGTCGAACGCGCCGCGCCCTCTCATCGGTCTAAAGACGACAGTCTTCAGCTCGCCGCCGCTGAGCGCGGCGACCTCGGCGGCGAAGTCGTCGGCCTTCTTCTCGACGCCCTCGCCGAGGGCCAGGCGGGCGAAGCCGGTGACCGTCGACCGGCGAGCCCGACGCGCCTTGGCCGTGTCTCGGCGACCAGCTGCTCGATCGGTCTGGTCGGGGTTCTTCACAAGGCCTGCTTCAGCAGCACGACCTCCTCCATCCACTTGCGGATGCGGCCCTCGACCATCTTCTCGACGACGTTGGCCGGCTTGCCGGACTCCAGCGCCTGTTCGGTGAGGATGGCCTTCTCCTTCTCCACCGCCGCCGGGTCGAGGTCGTCGGGTCGACAGCGACAGCGGCGCGTGGCCGGCGCACGTGCAGGGCGATGTTGCTGCCGAGCTCCTGCGAGCCTGGCCTGGTCGCCGGCGCCCTCGATCGGCCACCAGCACGCCGATGCGGCCGAGGTCGGACGCGCCCTCGACCTTGTTGTGGACGTAGACGCCGACGGCGCCCTGCTCGACGCTGAAGCGGGCCGATGCGGCGCACGGCCATGTTCTCGCCGATGGTGGCGATGAGGCCGGTGATCAGCTCGTCCGACCGTCTCGCCGCTCGGCAGCTTGGCGGCGCGCAGGGCCTCGACGCCGCCGTGCACGTCCAGGGCGGCCTTGGCGATCGCCCGGGCCGCGGCCTGGAACAGCTCGTTGCGGGCCACGAAGTCGGTCTCGGCGTTCAGCTCGATGGCCGCGGCGGTCATGCCGGCGCCGTTCGGTGCGCACGGCGACGGCGACGACGCCCTCGGCGGCGACGCGGTCGGCCTTCTTGGCGGCCTTGGCAAGGCCCTTGGTGCGCAGCCAGTCGATGGCGGCTTCCATGTCGCCGTTGGTTTCCTGAAGCGCCTTCTTGCAGTCCATCATGCCCGCGCCGGTGTTTTCGCGCAGGTCCTTCACCATGCGCAGCCGTGATGTCGGCCATGGTCATATCTCCAATCTAGAGTGTCTATCGCGGACGGGCTCGGACGGCCCGTCGGGTTCAGCTCTCGGCCGCGGTCTCGCTCTCGGCCTCGCCTTGCCACTGCCTCGTCCGCCGCCGCGGCGGTGGTATCGGGCACGGCCTCGGGCTCGGCCTCAGGAGCGGCTTCCGGTTCGGCCGCGGCCTCGCCGGTGACTTCGGCTTCCGAGACGACCGGTTCCGGCGCAGCCTCGGCTTCGGCTTCCGCTTCCGGCTCGGGCGCCGGCGCGGCCGCGGCCGTGCGTCTTGCGCAGGGCCGGCTCGATCGGGGCGCCTCGGCCGCGCCGATGTCGACGCCCATGGACGCCTGGCCCTCGGTCAGGCCGTCGAGCACCGCGTCGGCCACCAGGTCGCAGTAGAGCTGGAGCGCGCGGGCCGCGTCGTCGTTGCCCGGGATCGGAAGGTGATGCCCGTGCGGGTCGCAGTTGGTGTCGAGGATCGCCACCACCGGGATGTTCAGCTTGCGCGCTTCCTGGATGGCGATCGCTTCCTTGTTGGTGTCGATCACGAACATCAGGTCGGGAATGCCGCCCATGTCCTTGATGCCGCCCAGGCGACAGCTCCAGCTTGTCGCGCTCGCGGGTGAGCTGCAGCAGCTCCTTCTTGGTGCGGCCCGACGCTTCCGGCCTGTCCAGCACGCCTTCCAGTTCGCGCAGGCGCGCGATGGACTGCGAGATGGTGCGCCAGTTGGTCAGCGTGCCGCCCAGCCAGCGGTGGTTGACGTAGTACTGGGCGCAGCGCTTGGCGGTCGCGGCCACCGGCTCGGACGCCTGGCGCTTGGTGCCGACGAACAGCACCCGGCCGCCGGAGGCGGCGACTTCGCGCACCTTCACCAGCGCCTGGTGCAGCAGCGGCATGGTCTGCGACAGGTCGATGATGTGGATGTTGGAGCGGGAGCCGAAGATGTAGCGTTCCATCTTCGGGTTCCAGCGGTGGGTCTGGTGGCCGAAGTGGGCGCCAGCTTCCAGGAGCTGACGCATGGAGAATTCGGGTAGCGCCATGGATCTATGATCCTTCTTCCGGTTGAGCCTCCGCAGGCCAAAACCCTCAATCGAGGGACCGGAACGGAAACGACGCGGGATGTCACCCCGCGCGTCGCCGAACGCCTGCGTGTGTGATGGGCCGCGAAATAGGCGCGGACGGCGCAAAACGCAAGCTCGCGCCCCGCCTGCGGGGGCCCTGGCCTCCGTCTTGCCCGAGCGGCTGACGAAAAAACGTCGCCATTCACCCATACCGTGTTGCGCAAAACCGTTTCCCGGGACAACCATCGGTTAGAGAACAACGATATTCGAAGCTTCGAGGCGAGCGAGCAGGCTCCGCGAGCGTGAACGAGGCGGCAGGCGCGGGCGCGCAAGGGTGGAGGGACGACATGGACGTAAGCAACGCTGGCTGACCGGCGCAGGCGTGGGCGCGGTCGTGAGCGCCATGGCCGCAGCCAACGTGATGGCGGCGAACATCAACGTCACGGTCAAGAACGCTTCCGGCCCGGTGAGCGTCGCCACCACCGGGACCAACACGGTCACCGTGACAGTCACCAACAAGGGCTCGGTGACCAATCCCAGCGGCCCGGCCATCACCGTCACCGCCCAGCAGGGCGCGATCACCGTCACTGACAACGGCGCCGTCAGCGCCAGCGGCGACGGCATCTATGCGACCAACACCAGCGCCGACGGCGTCAGCATCACCGTCAACCAGAGCCTGCAGGCCGCTGGAATTGCGGGCGTCTCGGCCTTCGACAACGGCGCTGGCGCGGCTGGCGTCACTATCGGCTCGGGCGGCAAGGGAAACCCGCTCACCATCGCTTCTCCGCAGATCGTGGACGCCGTGGCGATCAGCGGCTCTGGTCCAGCCTCGGTCACGGCCGGCGCCAACGACAGCTTCACCGCCGGCGCGCCCGGCGCGTTCCAGGCGGCGAACCTGGCGGCGGTCGGGCTTGTCACCAGCAGCAACCCCGGCGGCGGCGGTCCGGCGCTGAGCATCACCGTCGGCGCGAACGACAGCTTCACCCTGCAGGGCGACAAGAGCGCGGCGGTCGCGGCCCAGATCGGCCTCGCCGGTCCCTGGCCCGAACGGCTCGGCGAGCGCGGCCATCACCATCGGCAACGGCGTGGCCGATCCATGTGTCCGGCGACAGCTCCGCCGGGGTCATCGGCTTCGTGGCGGACCCCTCCGGCTCGAAGTCCTACGGCGGGGTCGGGGACGTCAGCATCACCGTCGGCACGGGCTCAGATCATCGTCGACGAAGTCGGCGCCGACGGCCTGCTCAGCGGCGCCGAGACCAACAGCGGGATCGCCGCGCTCAGCGGCGGCGGCAATGTGCTGATCGACGACGCGGCCCAGGTGATCGTCACCGGCGGCGTCGACGCCTCTGTCGGCCTCAACTGGCGTTCACCGCCGGGGCCGGGACCGGCCACCATCAATTCCCGCGCCCTGGTGACTCTCGGCCAACGGCGACGGGATCAAGGCGCAGACCACCAACGGCGCGAACACCGTCAATGTGCTCGGCGGCCAGATCCTGGCGGTGAACGGCGACGGAATCGACGCGGTCGCCAACGGCGCGGGGGACTGACCGTCACCACCCAGGCCGGGACCGACGTGAAGACCCTCAGCCCGGCCGCCTTCTCCGGCATCTTCGCCTCCAGCGTCACGGGCGCGGTCACCATCCCACCGAGGGCACGGTCAGCGACGGCGGCATCGACGCCAGAGCGGCGGCGCGCGGCCGTGGTGGTGGAGACCGACGGCGGCGGTGACCAACACCGCCGGCAACGGCATCCTGGCGAACAACTCGTCGGGCCCGGTGACGTGGTGGTCGAAGCGGCGTCGATCACCGCCGCGGCGACGGTATCTTCGGCCAGTCCTTCGGCCCCGGCACGGTGAGATCGCCGTCGAGCAGCATCCAGGTGGGCGGCGCGACGGACGTCGAGGCGGTCAACCTCGGCGCCGGCACGTCCACCGTCGCGTCGCGGTCGGGAACCGGCAAGTCGCCGCTGACGATCACCGGGCCCCGGGGCCGGATCGTGGCGGAGAGCGTTTTCGGGCCGGCGGGCGTCAACCTCGGCGACCACGACACCATCGCCACCGGCGCGCCCGGAACCAGCCGGCTCGGCCGACGCCGCGTCGCTGGCGCTGTACGCGGCGACGGCCGCCAAGCGCCAGCGTCTCGCTCGGGACCAACGACACCTTCGACTTCCAGGGCAACGGCGCGCCGGCGTAGCGCCAAGACCGGTCCCCGGCGCGGGCGGCCCCAACGGCACGCCAGCGGCTCCATCAGGGTCGGCAATGGCTTCTCCGACCATGTGTCCGGCTTCGGCGACGCCGGGGTGATCGGCTTCGTCACCGATCCCTCCGGGCGGGAACTACGGCGGCTCCGGCGACGTCAGCGTCACCGTGGGTACGGGCTCGATCCTGGTCGACGAAGTCGGCGCGGTCGGATCCCCAGCGGCACGTTACCAACATCGGCGTCGCGGCGCTCAGCGCCGGCGGCGACGTGTTGGTGGATGACGCCGCAAAGGTCGTTGTAAGCGGAGGGCAGGACACATCCGTAGGCATCGAGGCCATCACCTCGGGATTGGGAACCGCGACAATCAACTCGCGGGCTTCGGTCAGCTCGGCTAACGGGGACGCCATCAGAAGCCGGACGAACGCCGGGGCGAACACGGTAAACGTGCTCGGTGGTCAGATCGTCTCGAGGGCGGCTCGGGCATCTACGCGGCCACCAGCGGGTCAGGGACGGTCACCGTCACGACCGCCGTGGGAACCAACGTCAGATCAACCAGACCTGGGTTCGCCGGTATCGCTGCGCAGAGCGGCCTGGGCGATACGAATGTCTTTGCCAACGGCACGATCAGCGACGGCGGGATAACTGCAAGCGCCAACTACTTCGGCGACGTCACGGTGGTCACTACGGGCGCCGTCGCCAACACGACCGGCGCCGCCATTTCCGCCGGGGCTCGTCTTCGGCCACGTGAACGTGACCGTTCTGGCCCCACTGACCGCGGCGGGTGATGGCCTCTTTGCGCGCAGCGACGGGGGGACCAACGTCGTCATCGGCGCCAATGTGTCGGCGGGCGGTCCGCAGGCGGTGGAGTCGTTCACCCTGGGGTCGAGCCCCGCCAGCGTCGTCATCAGCTCTGGGACGAAGCACGATCCGCTCACGATCACCAACACCGCCGGCGCCGGGGTCCTCGCCCTCGACTTCACCGGACCAGCGTCGATTGTCGTCGGCGACCACGTCGGCGTCACCGCCGGGTCGCCTGGCACCCCCTCGCTGGCCGATGTTTCGGCGGTCAACCTATTCGCGAACGCTGACCAGGGCGCGACGCCGAGCGCCCGCGTTGTCGCGGGCGATCACGAACGTTCGCCCTGCAAGGCAACCAGAGCGCCGCGATCGCCGCGCAAGTCGGCGTGGCGGCCCAGAGCGGACCCAATGGCTCGGCGAGCGTCGCGATCGAGATTGGCGACGATGTCTCGGTCCACGCGTCGGGTCTGAGCGACGCCGGCGTGATTGGCTTCGTTGCTGACCCCTCGGGCGCACGCAAGTTCGGCGGCTCGGGAAACGTCAGCATCACCGTCGGGACGGGCGTCATTACGGTCGACGAGAACGAGCGTCGGGCACGCCCGAGCTCGCCAAGACCAACAGCGGCATCGACGCCATCAGCTACGGCGGCAATATCCTGATCGATGACTCCGCGGCCGTCGTCGTCAGCGGCGGCCAGGACGCGTCGCTGGGCCTCATCGCGTACACCGCCAAGGCGGGGACGGTCACTATCAACGCCCGCGCCTCGGTGACCTCGCTGAACGGCAACGGCGTGCAGTCGACCACCGGCGACGGCGCCAACACGGTCAACATCTTCGCCGGGACGGTCTCGGCGCCGACCGCCTCTGGGGTCGACATCGTGACCCATGGCGCCGGCGCTGCGTCGCTGAACGTCTCGGCCGGGGCGACCGTCTCCGGCCTGACCGGCGTCACCATCACCAGCTCCAATCTCGCCAACCTGGACAACCAAGGAGCGATCGCCGGCAACGCGGTCGATCACAGCGGCCTTGCGGTGAACGTCACCGGCGCCGGGCGGACTTTCGCTCGACAACGAGGTCGGCGCGCTGCTGGATGGACGGATCCTCGGCGCCGACCACATCGCCCTGCACAACGCCGGCCTCTGGCAAACCGTCGGGACGAGCGATTTCGGCACCGCCGCCGGCGCAGCCTCGAACGTGCTCGACAACACCGGAACAATCCGAGTGGGTCAGAGCGGTCCGGCCAACCAGGCTAGCGCCGCCGCCTTCCTCGACCTCGGGGCGTTCAACAACGGCTCGGCCACGACACGGGGCGTGATCACGATGGTCAACGGGAAGGTCGGCGATACGCTGACGGTCGGCGGCCCCTTCGTGGGCGCGCCCGGCAACAGCATCCTGGCCCTGGATGCGTTCCTCGGTGGGCCCGGTTCGACAGCCGACCAGCTGATCCTCTTGGGCGGCAGCGCGGGCCAGACGCTGATCCGCATCAAGGACGTCAACAAAGGTCCAGGGGCCCTCAACCCCGACGGCATCGTGCTGGTGCAAGGCGCGACTTCGGCGGGCGATTTCGCGCTGGATCCCAGCCAGCCGCACTACGACCCCACCCTGCACGGCATCGACAAGGGGCTCTTCGTCTATCCGCTGGCCTACGTCGGGACCAACGAGGAGCTGGTCGGCGTGCCTGGCGCGCCGGCGCTGCAGCTGGCCACCATGGCCTCCGCCGCCGAGCAGGTCTGGTCGTCGACCAGCCCTGGCGGCGACAGCGCCGAGAGCCTGCGGGCCAGCTTCGCCAGCGGCGGCGACGGCCCGCGCGTCTGGGCCAAGGCGCTGAACGGCGGCGCCAGCCGGCTGAACGGCGGACGCACGCTGATGGGCGAGGCCGGCTTCGCCAGCCAGGCCGACGTCGGCCCGCCGATGTCAGCCGAGGTCTCCGGCGCGGCCACCGTCTCGGCGTTCGGGATGACCTACGGCTTCAACACCAGCTACGCCCAGAACACCTCGGCGTTGATCACCGGGGTGGACTTCGGTCGGCACGTCGGCCAGCGCAGCGCCTGGTCGTGGGGGCTGAGCACCGGCTACCTCGAATCGCAGCAGAGCTTCAGCCAGTCCTCGGCTTTGGCGCTTTACTCGGGCGCGATGGCGGCGCTGCACGGAGCGTTCATCGCCGGCGGCTTCTACGTCGACGGCGACGCCAAGCTGACCATGCTGAAGGTCAGCTACGCCAGCGTCTGGCCGGGCGCCGGCGCTCCCGGCGCCTCGATCACCACCTTCGGCGGCGAGGCCGAGGCCGGCTGGCGCGCGGCGCTGGGCGGCGGCTGGCGCCTCGAGCCGTCGGGCTCGCTGTCGGTGCAAAGCTCCAGCCTAGGCGCGGTGACGGTGGCCGGGACCGCGGTGCGGTTCGGCGCCGCCGACAGCGTCCGCGTCGGCCTTGGGACCAAGCTCGAGGGCGGCTGGCGGCTCTTCGGCGCTGAGCTCAAGTCAGACACGGCCCTGCGGTTCTGGGACGAACTGGCGGGCGCCAACGTGCTCGACCTCGGTGGGTCGGGCGCCGGTTACGCCCTGCCCGACCAGATCGGTGGCGCCTTCGCCGACGCTTCCGAGGCGCTCAGCCTAGAGAGCCGCGACGGCAAGTCCTCGGCTTTCGTCAGCGGCGCCTACCGCTGGAAGTCGAACTACCAGGCGGCGCAGATCGCGGCCGGCGTCAAGCTGCGCTGGTAGCGGCGGGTTCGAGCCGGATCTGAGAGCGGGCGGCGGGCGCGCGGCGCCGGCGCGTGCGCCTTCACCGTTTGTTTCCCAATTTCGCCAAGCCTCGGCTGATGATGTCTCGCCGCTCGCTGAGTCTCGCCGCGTTGGCCCTGGTCGCGCTGCCCGGCCGCGCCCTGCCGGAGACAGCGCCGCCGTTCCCCAACATCCCCTACGCCACCTGGACCGACGACGAGCCGCAGTACCGGCTCTATCCAGGCGACGAGCTCGACGTGACGGTGCCCTCGGCGCCGGAGCTGAACAAGACCGTCACCGTGCAGCCGGACGGGCGCATCGCCCTGCCGCTGATCCCGCCGCAGATGGCCGCCGATCGCAGCGCCGGCGATCTCGAGACCGAGCTGGCGAGAGCCTACGCCGGCCAGCTGGTGCGGCCGGAGGTGCGCGTGACCGTGCGGGCCCAGCCGCTGAAGGTGTTCGTGGGCGGCGAAGTGGGCCGGCCCGGCGTCTACGACATGCCCGGCGACATCGATGCGCTGAGGGCCATCGTCCAGGCCGGCGGCTTCCTGCCCACCGGCAAGTCCAATGAGGTGGTGATCATCCGCCGCGGCGCGGGCGGCAAGGCGATGTTGCGGACCGTGGATCTGCAGTCGCCCGTTCAAGGACCCGGCGCACGCCGACCTGGTCGCCGTTGCGCCGTTTCGACGTGGTCTATGTTCCGCGCACGGGCCTCGCGGAAGTGGGCGTCTTCATGCAGCAGCTGCGCGCCGCCCTGCCGGTGAGCTTCAGCTACGCGGCCGGGGCGTCGCATCTACTGAGGCGCGCGCCCGGCGAGCGGGCCGCACGATGCAGCCCGATGCTCCTGGGTCTTGAGGCTCAGCCCTCGGCCAACCACTGTCGCGCGGCCCGCTGGGCTTCGGCGACGTCGGCCGGATCCATTTCCTGGCTCAGCTCGCGGCGGTAGGCCTTGGCCTCTTCCGAGCCGCGCATGGCCGCCAGATTGAACAGCATGTGCGCCGAAACGTAGTCGCGCGGCGCGCCCCCCTGCCCGGTCGAATAAAGCAGCCCCAGGCGAAACAGCTCGTCCCCCGACGAACCTGGGCTACGGCAGCGGCAGGACGCTCTCGGCGCCCATTCCCTCAACCCCCAACATAGTCATCGCTTCCCTCCAAGACCGTCTCCGCGCCGTTCTGACGACGGAGGCACAGCCCCATGCGATCAAGGAAAGTCGATCTTCGCTGAATATATAGTTAAGCCGAAAAATCGCCGATCGCGCCAAGTCGCCGCACCAGCATTCGTCGCTTTTACTCGCCGTAAACCCTGGTATCTGCGGGGTTAATGCGCGCGCCCTCTGCCCGAACAGCACCTTGCGCGCCTCCTCGGCCTCGCGACTGGACTGCTGCAGGCCCACCCCGCCGCGCACGTCCGCGGCCCTGGCCAGCGCCGCCTTCACCGGCTCGCGCTCGCCGATGCGGGCCTTCCAGGCCGCCAGGTCGGGGAACTCCTCCATCTGCAGCGCGGCGTCGGAGCGGCCCTGGATCCACGGCCAGCAGATCATGTCGGCGATGGAGTACTCGCCGGTGATGTACGCCTTGCCCTGCAGCTGCTTGTCGAGCACGCCGTAGATGCGGTTGACCTCGTTGGTGTAGCGGATCGCGCCGTAGGCCGTCTGGCGGCTGTCGAGGATGAAGCTCGGCGCATAGTTGCGGAAGTGATTGCGCTGGCCGGCGTTGGGGCCGAGGTTGGCCATCTGCCAGATGCACCCACTCGTCGACCTTCACCCGCGCCCGCTCGTCGGCCGGGTAGAATTGGCCGGTCTTGCGGCCGAGGTACTGCAGGATGGCGCCGGATTCGAAGATCGAGATCGGCTCGCCGCCCGGCCCGTCGGGATCGGTGATCGCCGGCATGCGGTTGTTGGGGCTGAGCGCCAGGAACTGCGGCGTGAACTGCTCGCCGCGGCCGATGTTGACCGGCCGGATCACGTAAGGCAGCCCCATTTCCTCGCAGGCGATGGTGATCTTGTGGCCGTTCGGCGTCGGCCAGTAGAAGATTTCGATCGGGGCGCTCATCGGGCGTGCTCCTGGCTTGGCTCGCCGGCGTACTTGCGGCGCGCGCCGCCCGGGCGCAAGCCCGGCGTGTTCAGGCGGTGTTCAGTCGGCCATGGTCAAACTCGGGTGCATGACGGATAGGCTGTCAGCCAGCGCCGCGGCGAGAGCGGCATGAAGGTCGCGATCCTGGCCCTGGCCGGCGCGCTGGCGCTGGCGATTCCGGCCGCGCGCGCCGATCCGCACGGACACGACCACGGCGGCGGCCGCGGCGGACCGCATGGCGGCTACGAGCGCGGCGGCGAAGGCGGCCCACGCGGCGGGTACGAGCGTGGGCCCAGGGAAGGCCCCGAGCGTGGCCCCCGCGGCGGCGAGGCGGCTACGAGGGCGAGCCGCCGCGCTGGGCGCGCGGCGAGGAAGAACGCGGCGGCCGCGAGGGCGCCGAGCGATGGGACGACCGCCGCTACAACGGCTACTGGCTGGGCAGCCGCTGGTACTTCGGCGCGCCGCCGGGCGAGGCGTTCCGCGAGCCCGGATTCCGCCCGGATTCGCCCCCTGGCGGCGCGGCGCCTACCTGCCGCCTTCCTACCAGGGCTTCGTCGTCGACGAGTACTGGCGCTACCACCTGCGCCGCCCGCCCTTCGGCTACCACTGGGTGCAGGTCGGCGACGATTTCCTGCTGGTCTCGGTCTCCAGCGGGGTGATCTTCGACATCATCGCCGGCGAGTAGCGGCCGGCTGACCCCTCCGGATTTGTCTGGGCGAACCGCGCGCCGCCCCTACGAGAGCGGGCGAAGCGTGGCTGGAGGCGAACCCATGAGGGAGCTGAGCGGCAAGACGGCGGCCTGATCCAGTCGGCGAATGAGCCTCGTCACAGACAAAGCGCCCCAGGCGGGGGGGCCTGGGCGCTTCTCAGGCGCGGGTGCCGGGAGAGCAGATCGCGCCATCCGAAGTGAGGCTCACATGGTTTGCTGCTTCGCCTCTTCTTCAGCCAGTAGCGTCAACAGGGTCGTTCTCTGAGCATCGTCCGCGGCTCGGCCAAGCTGCCGCTTGAGGTGTTCAACGTTCAGCCGCCGGGCGAACTCCTCGGGCGACCGAGTGGAACTGCGCTTCCCTCTCATCGCGATCCCCGCCCTTGCCAACGAGGCGAACCTCGCCCTGTCGACGCCAAGTGATCGGATAGTAAATTCAGCAAACCGGCAGGCGTGAAAGTCTCGGAAACTACCTAGAGACCAGGTCGGTTCGTCTGGCAGCCCGCCAACGGCCGCGGGCGCCCCGCCCTGGCCTTCCTGGAGTGGTCGACCATTCGGCCGCGATGGCGGCGCTCGACCCTGCTTTGGGGGACCGGGCAACACGCAACGGCCCGGTCGGGGTCCCGACCGGGCCATCGCTCCGCGCGACTGGGCCGCGCGATTGATTTCCGCGCGAGCCCATTCGCCGCGCGAGGCGACACAATGGCCTCGATTGCGCGAACACAGACAGCCTGGGAATCTACCTGGGGCCCGTGCGCGCTTCGGAAAGCAGGCGTTGCGGACAACGCCGCACAGGCATCGAAGTTACTTCTTGAACGCCCCGCGGGGCCCGACGTCGCCGGCGGTCCTGGCGGAGGCGCGGTGGATGCGCCGCTCGCCGGCTGGCCCGTCGTCCCCTTCACATCCGGACCATCATCGCAGCCCAAGACGACGCATGAAGCGGATGACTTCAGGTATTCGCCGACGACGGCCGGAAGATAGACGCCGGTGTTATCCGAGGGCGGTTTCGGCGTGTAGGTCGGCGAACTGGCGGACCGCACCCGAGAGGAGCGGTTGCGGCGCCGTCTGGGGCGCGGTCCCCGACGAAGGGCTGGCCGGAGCGTCCGGGGCGGCGGCCGCCGGCGGCGCTGGAGGCTGGCTTTGAGGTTGAGCGTAGCCGGCTGTCCACGCCAAGCTGACGCCGATCGCCAGCGCCGCCGCCGCTAGGCTCGCTCCGGTCATGTTCCTACTCCAATCGCCGCAGCATAAGCGGCGCTTCACCAGCGTGGTTCCCTGAAATGAGGGCGCCTAGGCGGGCCTCGAACCTATATGGGGTTCGCCTCCCTGGGAATCAGGTGTTTCCCTGCCGGTCGATTGAGCTAGCCGACCCCGAGCTTGCGCCTCAGGATCTCGTTGACCGCGGCGGGGTTGGCCTTGCCGCCGGTCTCGCGCATCACCTGGCCGACGAACCAGCCGATCGCCTGGGGCTTGGCCTTCACCGCCTCGGCCTGGCCGGGATTGGCGGCGATCAGCTGCTCGATCATGGCCTCCAGCGCGCCGGTGTCGCTGACCTGCGCGAGGCCGCGCGCCTCGACGATCGCGGCCGGCGCGCCCTCGCCCGGCCCACATGTGCTCGAACACCTCGCGGGCGATCTTGGAGGAGATCACGTCCTCCTCGATCAGCTTGCACCAGGCCGGCGATGTCGGCGGCGGCGATCGGGCTCTCGGTCGATCTCCAGCCCGTCCTTCGGCCAGGTGGCCAGGAGCTCGTTGGTCGACCCAGTTGGCGGTCAGCTTGGCGTCGCGGCCCTTGGCGGCGGCCTCGAAGAAGTCGGCCCGGGCCGCCTCGATGATCAGCACGCCGGCGTCATAGGCCGACAGGCCGTACTGCGTTCATGCAGCCGCCGGCGCTTGTCGTCGGGCAGCTCCGGCAGCGTGGCCTGGATCGTCTTCGATCCAGGCCGGATCCAGCTCCAGCGGCAGCAGGTCCGGATCGGGGAAGTAGCGGTAGTCGTCGCGCCTCCTCCTTGGAGCGCATCGAGCGGGTCTCGCCCTTGCCCGGGTCGAACAGCCGGGTCTCCTGGGCGATCTTGCCGCCGTCCTCGAGGATCTCGATCTGCCGGCGCGCCTCGTACTCGATCGCCTGCTGGATGAAGCGGTAGGAGTTGACGTTCTTGATCTCGCAGCGGGTGCCGAGCGGCCCGCCCGGCCTGCGCACCGAGACGTTGACGTCGGCGCGCAGGTTGCCCTTCTCCATGTCGCCGTCGCAGGTGCCGAGGTAGCGCAGGATGGTGCGCAGCTTCTTCACATAGGCCGCCGCCTCTTCGGAGCGAGCGCATGTCGGGGTGCGAGACGATCTCCATCAGCGCCGTGCCGGCGCGGTTCAGGTCGACGTAGGTGGCGTTGGGATCGAGGTCGTGGATCGACTTGCCGGCGTCCTGCTCCAGGTGCAGCCGCTCGATCCGCACGGTGAAGGTCGAGCCGTCGTCGCGCTCGACCTCGATCTCGCCCTCGCCGACGATCGGGTCCTTGTACTGGCTGATCTGATAGCCCTGCGGCAGGTCGGGGTAGAAGTAGTTCTTCCGGTCGAAGCGGGACCACGGGTTGATCTTGGCCTTCAGGCCCAGGCCCGTGCGCACCGCCTGCTCGACGCAGCGCGGTTGATCACCGGCAGCATGCCGGGCATCGCCGCGTCCACCAGGCTCACCTGCTCGTTGGGGCCCGGCGCCGAAGCCGACCGCCGCGCCGGAGAACAGCTTGGCCTTGGAGGCCACCTGGGCGTGGACCTCCAGCCCGAGGACGATTTCCCAGGGGCCGGTGCGGCCTTCGATCAGCTTGGACTTGTCGGCGCTCATGGCGCGGCTCTTAGCCCATCTTCAGCGCCGGCGCACCGCCCTCGGGGCGCCACCGCCGCGCCTAACTGGCCGTTAAGGCCGACGCGCGATAGCTTCCGCGCCGATGCGAGGAGCGATGCGCCCCACGACGTCCCACCTTCTGCGCGCGGCCGGCGCGCTCGGCGCGCTCTGGCTCATGCTGACGGGCTCAGCGGCCCTCGCCGCGCCGCTCGTCGCCCCCTTCGACGGCGGCGACGTCACCGCCATCAAGGCGGCGGCCAGCGGCGGCGACGTTCGCGCCATGGTGCGGCTGGGGCGCATCTACGAGACCGCCGACGGCGTCGACCAGGACTTCGCCGAGGCCCGCCGGCTCTACGGCCTCGCGGCGGCCAAAGGCGGCGCCGAGGCGATGCGCCGACTTGGGCGCCATGGACGCCGCCGGTCTTGGCGCGCCCCGCAGCCTGGCCGCCGCGCGGCGCTGGTGGGCGATGGCCGCCGCCAAGGGCGACGCCATATCGATGTATCGCCTCGCCACCACCGAGGCCGATCCGGCCGCGCGCTCGACTGGTACGTGAAGTCGGCCGAGGCCGGCTGCCAGGAAGCCATGCGCGAGCTCGGCGACCGCTACTGAAGGGCAAAGGCATCGCCGAGGACCACGCCGCCGCCGCCCGCTGGTACCTGAAGGCGGCGCAGAAGGGCGACGCGCCCTCCATGGAGGCGCTGCAGGGGCTGCTCGAGACCGGCGACGGCGCGCCCAAGGACGAGGCCGCGGCGCGGGCCTGGGCCGCCAAGGCCGAGGACGCCAAGATCGCCACCGACATCGCCGACGCGGAAGCTGGCAAGTCGCTGGCCATGTTCGAGCTCGGCTCCGACTATTTCGAGGGCTGGGACGGCGCGCCTAAGGACCGGTGAAGAGCGCCCACTGGTTCCGCATGGCCGCCGACCGCGGCCACACGCCGGCCGCCTATTTCCTCGGTGAGCTCTACCTCGGCCACGGCGACACAGGCGCGACGCGCGACACCGCCAAGGCGGTCTACTGGTATCGGCGCGCGGCGCTGCAGGGCGATCGGATGTCGGCGCACGTGCTGGCCGACCTCTACGCGACGGGCGACGGCGTCTCGCCGGACGCCGATCAGGCCAGGCTGTGGCGTGACCGCGCCAACGCCCTCGACGCCCAGGTCGCCGCCGCCAAGTCCCGCCGCGCCGCGGCGCTGGCCACCGCCAAGGACGCCGAGACCGAGCCGCTGGACACGCTGATCGCCGATGCGCCGCACGAGCACCCGCTGGCGATGATGGTGCTGGCCCACCGGCTCTTCGAGGCCGGCCGCAAGGACGAGGGCGTCTTCTGGTTCTATCTCGGCCAGCTGCGCTGGCGCGCTTACCTGGCCGCCGCATCCCCGACGACGGGGAGAGCCAGATGTTTGGCCAGCTTTTCCAGACCTGGGGTCGCCGACCTTCAGCGAGTACGCCGGCGGCGACATCGCCGCGATGCTGAAGATGTTCCAGGCGGTGCTCGACTGGGACGCCGCGCACCCCGACGACTTCACCGCGCCGGGCGGCGCCCGCGACCAGGCGCGCCAGGGCTTGCGGGCGCTGGCCGCCTACACGCAGGCCCACGCCGACGAACTGCGCAAGCAGCGCGCCAGCCGCGGCCTGCCGAACAAGACAGCGCGGCGCCCTCGCGTTCGACTGCGTGTGTCTCGAAGACAACGGTCGTTTGAAGACCTGCGGAATTTGCGACTGAAGCGCGCATCTGGCGACAATACGCGAGAGCAGCAACGCTTGAGGGTAAGTCGTTAAGACATTTTGCGCGAATGGAGGTGTGCGACCGTCAGCGCGAGAAGCAACATGCCTTCAGCATTCAATCATTGCGTCGGCGAGGTCATCGCCCTGACGCCGCTGGCGGCCGCCTGGGGCGTCAGCTTCGTCTGCGCCCTGATCGGCCTGGAGCTCTTGAGCGGCCGCAACTACGGGGCGCCGGCCGAGCGCATCGCCGCCGCCGGCCTGACGATCGGCGCGGGCGTCTGGGCCCAGCCGCCCCTCGCGAACGCCTGGCCGCCCAGCGTCAGCTTTCCGCTGCACGCGATCGTCGTGTCGCTCTGCGTCGTGGTGCTGGCGACCGCCTCGGGCCTGAACACTCGCGCTGAAGTATCGCGATGCGCGCGGGCTGATGGCCGGCGGCTCGCTGCTGGGTCTGGGCATCGCGCTCAGCCATGGGGTGCTGATCTTCGCCCTGCGCGGCCCGGCGGACGTCGCCTACGCCGACGTGCCGATCGCCACGGCGATGACCATCGCCAGCCTGCTCTCGGTGACGCTGCTGCTGGTCCGGCGTCGCTGGTCTGGCCCGGTGAGCCGCGGGTTCCAGGCGCTCTGCCTGGCGACGGCCATCGACGCCTCCCAAGCCATCGAACGCGCCGCCATCAAGCCCACGCCGCTGGAAGTGAGCCCGCTACGCCGTGCCCTACGTCGCGGCGGCCGCGATGGCCCCGATCGCGGGGACGGTGTTGCTCGCCTTGATGCTGGCCGTGAAGCTCTGGCGATGCGGCCGGTCAGGCCCGCCACCAGGGCTCGGGCTTGGCGCGGAAGTCCGCGGCCCGCTCCATCGCGCCGGCCAAGCTGGAACAGCGTCCCTTCGTCCAGCGCCCGGCCGATCAGCTGCAGGCCGAGCGGCAGGCCCTGGGCGTCGAGGCCGGCGGGCACGCTGATGCCCGGCAGGCCGGCCAGGTTCACCGTCACGGTGAAGATGTCGTTCAGGTACATGGCCACCGGATCGGCGTGTGTTCTCGCCCAGCCCGAAGGCCGCCGACGGCGCGGTCGGGGTCAGCAGCGCGTCGACCTTCTCGAAGCGCGCTGGTCGAAGTCGTCGGCGATGCGCCGGCGCACCTTCTGGGCCTTCAGGTAGTAGGCGTCGTAGTAGCCGGCCGAGAGCACGTAGGCGCCGATCAGGATCCGGCGCTTGACCTCCTCGCCGAAGCCGTCGGCGCGGGTGTCCTCGTAGACGTCGCGTCAGGCGTCTTGCCGTCGACGCGCAGGCCGTAGCGCATGCCGTCGTAGCGGGCGAGGTTCGAGGAGGCTTCGGCCGGGGCGATGATGTAGTAGGCCGGCAGGGCGTACTTGGTGTGCGGCAGCGAGACCTCGACGATCTCGCAGCCGGCGTCCTTCAGCCAGGCGACGCCGTCGGCCCACAGGGCCTCGATCTCGGCCGGCATGCCGTCGACCCGGTACTCCTTGGGCACGCCGATCTGCAGGCCCTTCACCGACTTGCCGACGAAGCTCGGGAAATCCGGCGCCTCGACGGGCAGGCTGGTGGAGTCCTTCGGATCGTGGCCGGCTCATCGACTGCAGCAGGATGGCCGCGTCCTCGACGGTCTTGGCGATCGGGCCGGCCTGGTCGAGCGACGAGGCGAAGGCGACGATGCCCCAGCGCGAGCAGCGGCCGTAGGTCGGCTTGATGCCCACCGTGCCGGTGAAGCGAGGCCGGCTGGCGGATCGAGCCGCCGGTGTCGGTGGCGGTCGCGCCCAGGCACAGGTCCGCCGCCACCGCCGCGGCCGAGCCGCCGGACGAGCCGCCCGGCGTCAGCGGCCGGTTGGAGCCGCGCGAGCGCCAGGGATTGACCACCGGCCCGAAGGCGCGAGGTCTCGTTGGACGAGCCCATGGCGAACTCGTCCATGTTCAGCTTGCCCAGCATCACCGCCCCGTCGCGCCAGAGGTTGGCGGTGACGGTGGACTCGTAGGTCGGCTTGAAGTCGCCGAGGATCTTCGAGCCGGCGGTCGTGCGCACGCCCTCGGTGCAGAAGAGGTCCTTGATCCCCAGCGGCGCGCCCTCCAGCGGCCCGGCCTCGCCCTTCGCCAGGCGCGCGTCGGACGCGCGCGGCCATGGCCAGCGCCTTGTCCGGCGTCTCCAGCACGTAGGCGTTCAGCGCCCGCGCGGCCTCGATGGCGTCGATGTGGGCGCGGGCGAGCTCGGCGGCGGAGAAGCGCCTGCGCCTTCAGGCCGTCGAGCGCGTCCTTCAGCGTCAGGCCGGTGAGGTCGGCATCATTCGACCACCTTCGGCACCACGAAGAAGCCGCGCTCGGCCTTGGGCGCGTTGGCCAGCACCTTGCGCCGCATCGCCGCCGTCGGTGACCACGTCCTCGCGCATCGGCAGCTTGACGGCCACGGCCGAGGCCATCGGCTCGACGCCCTCGGTGTCGACCTCGTTCAGCTGCTCGATCCAGGCGAGGATGCCGGACAGCTCCTCGGCCAGCGGCTCGAGCCGCGCCTCCTCGGCTCGCGGATGCGGGCGAGGTTGGCGACCTTCTTCACGGTCGCGGCGTCGATGGCCATTGGGACGGCTCCGCGAAGCTAAGGGCAGCGGGTTAGCCGCGCTCGGCCGGGCTTTGACAAGGGCGCCGCGCTATAGGAGTCTGGCCATGGCCGTCGTCGACCTTCCCGACCTTGCCGGCCGCCCTGCCCGCGAACGCCGCTCGTCGGCCTCGACCTGGGCGAGAAGACCATCGGCGTGGCGGTCTCGGACATCGGCCGCGTCGATCGCCAGCCCGCTGGCGCTGATCCGCACGCGCCAAGTTCACCCAGGACGCCGCGGCGCTGTTCACGCTGATGGCGACGCGCGGCGCCGGGCGCGCTCGTCGATCGGCCTGCCGGTGAACATGGACGGGACCGAGGGCCCGCGCTGCCAGTCCGCCCGCGCCTTCGCCCGCAACCTGCTGCGCCTGCGCGGACCTGCCCATCGCCTTCTGGGACGAGCGGCTGTCCACCGCGGCGGTCAACCGCATGCTGATCGACGAGGCCGACGTCACCCGCGCCCGGCGGGCCGAGCTGGTCGACAAGGCGGCCGCCGCCTGGATCCTGCAGGGCGCGCTGGACCGGCTGCGCGACGCCTGAGCTCGGCGGCCCTTCCCTGCCCCGCCGAATCGCGCCTAGAACGCCGCTTTAATGACCGCGACCCAGCCTGGCTCCGACGGAGGTCCGTCCAGCGACCTTCCCCTTCCCGCAGCGGCATTTCCTTTCCGTCTTCGACCTCGACCGCGCCGACGCTGCCGAGCTGCTCGATCTGGCCGACGGCTTCGTGGCCCTGAACCGGCAGAAGGCCAAGAAGCTCGACCTGCTCAAGGGCCGCACGCTGATCAACCTCTTCTTCGAGGCCTCGACCCGCACCCAGAGCTCCTTCGAGCTGGCCGGCAAGCGGCTGGGCGCGGACGTGGTCAACATGAGCCCGCGCGCCTCCTCGATCGCCAAGGGCGAGACGCTGATCGACACGGCGGTGACCCTGAACGCCATGCAGCCGGACATCCTGGTGGTGCGCCACGGCGCGTCCGGCGCGGCCTCCCTGCTGTCGCAGAAGGTCAGCTGCAGCGTGATCAACGCCGGCGACGGCCAGCACGAGCATCCCACCCAGGCGCTGCTGGACGCGCTGTCGCTGCGCCGCGCCTTCGGCCACCTGGACGGCCTGACCGTCGCCATCTGCGGCGACGTGCTGCACAGCCGCGTGGCGCGCTCGAACGTCGGCCTGCTGCGGCTGCTGGGCGCGCGGGTCCGGCTGGTCGGGCCGCCGACCCTGATGCCGGCCGGCGTCGACCGCTGGGGCGTCGAGGTGTTCCACGACCTGAAGGCCGGGATCGCCGGCGCCGACGTGGTGATGATGCTGCGCCTGCAGCTGGAGCGGATGCAGGGCGCGCTGGTGCCCTCGATGCGCGAATACTTCCGCTTCTGGGGCCTCGACCGCGAGAAGCTGGCCCTGGCCGCGCCGCACGTGCGGGTGATGCACCCGGGGCCGATGAACCGCGGCGTCGAGATCGACTAGCGACGTCGCCGACGACCTCGCCGTCAGCCTGATCCAGGACCAGGTGGAGATGGGCGTCGCCGCGCGCATGGCGGTGCTGGCCTCGCTGGCCGCGCGGCTGGACAACGACTGATGCCGACGCGCCCCATCGCCTTCATCAACGCCCGGCTGGTCGATCCCGCCAGCGGCTACGATGGCCCCGGCGCGCTGATCGTCCGGCGGCGGGCGGATCGCCGAGGTCGTCGCACGAGGTCGGATTCGCCGGCCTGTCGCCCGACATCCGCGAGGTCATCGACTGCAACGGCGCCATGCTGGCGCCGGGCCTGGTGGACCTCAGGGTCAAGACCGGCGAGCCGGGCGCCGAGCCCAAGGAGACGCTGAAGTCGGCCGCCCGCGCCGCCGCGGCCGGCGGCGTCACCTCCATCGTCGTCCAGCCGGACACCGATCCGGTGGTCGACGACCCGTCGGTGGTCGACTTCATCCTGCGCCGCGCCCGCGACATCGAGCTGGTGCACGTCTATCCGGCCGGCGCGGCGACCAAGGGCCTGGCCGGCCAGGCCATGGCCGAGATCGGCCTGATGCGCGAGGCCGGCTGCGTCTACGTCACCGACGCCGACCGGCCGATCGTGGATTCGCAAGGTGCATGCGCCGGCTGCTGGCCTACGCCGGCGGCCTCGACGTCCTGGTCGCCCACCGGCCGGCCGACCCCTGGCTCACCGACGGCGCGGCGGCCACCGAGGGCGAGTTCGCCGGCCGCATGGGCCTGCCGGCCGCGCCGGCGATGGCCGAGCGGATCATGCTGGAGCGCGACATGGCGCTGGCCGAACTCACCGGCGCGCGGCTGCTGGTCGACCAGATCAGCACCGCCGAGCGCCGCTGGAGACGCCTGGCGCGGGCCAAGGCCAGGGGCGTCAGGGCGCTGGCCACCTGCTCGATCAACCACCTGAGCTTCAACGAGCTCGACATCGGCGACTACCGCACCTTCTGGAAGCTGGAGCCGCCGCTGCGCGCCGAGGACGACCGCCAGGCGCTGATCGAGGCGCTGGCTGTCGGGCCTGATCGACATCGTCGTCTCCGCCCACGCGCCCGCCCCGGCCGAGGACAAGCGCCTGCCCTTCGACGAGGCCGCGCCCGGCTCGGTCGGGCTGGAGACCCTGCTGCCGGCGCTGCTGGCGCTGCACCACGAGGGCCGCGCGCCGCTGATCGACCTGATGCGCGCCGTCACCCTCGCCCCCGCCGAACGCCATCGGCCTGAAGGCCGGCCGCCTGGCCGTCGGCGCGCCGGCCGACCTGGTGCTCTGCGACCTCGCCGCGCCGCGCGTGATCGACGCCGAGCAGCTGCTGTCGAAGTCCAAGAACTCCGCCTTCGACGGCCGGCGCCTGCAGGGCGAGGTGCTGATGACCTGGTCGACGGCCGCGTGGTGTTCGAGGCGGCATGAGCGGCCTGCGCCGCAGCGACGAGCGCGCGCTCGAGCGCCGGCAGAGACGCGATCCTGTCGGCACCTCGGCTGGGCTCGACCTGCTCATCGCGACGACCTTGACGTGCCTACCGCTGATCCTCCCCGAGCGACCTGCGCCAGCTTCCTGGACGAGGCCCAGACGCCGCCGAGCGCTTCGCCGCCTCCCGACGGCGAGGATCCCGCCTGACGCGGCCATGATGGGCTCGCCGGACTGGCACGGAGAGCGGCGATCGGCGACGCCATGGCGCTGCGTCGTCCCGGGTCGCTGAACGACCGCCTGGGCGGCCGATCCACCTCTGAGATGACGGCGGGCGCCTGCAGGGCGAGTCAAGATGGGCTGGCGGATGGGCGGGTGGCGTACGGGGACTAGCTGGGAGCAACGCCGGCGCGCGGCGAGCGCGGCAGCGCGAGCGAGCCTTGCGGGTGTGAAGCCTCTGGCAGGGGTCGGGCGGAAAGGCGGCGGTGTGGGCGGTCACCGTGTGCGGGCCGGCGGAGTCGAGGCCTGGGCGGGCGACGCGCCCGAGGCGGCGACGAGAGCGCCTAAGGCGATAGGGCGAGACGCATGGCTGGCTCTCTCCTGGCGACCCTCACCGATCACCGGTCGGGACCACCGTTCCTTTCTCGACCAGCAGCACCACCGTGCGGCCGTGGGCGCGGGGGAAGTGTTGGACGCCGCGCGGAATGGTGACGCCCTGGCCGGGCGCGAGCTGGGCGGCCGCGCGGCCCTCGATCTCGATCGTCAGCGCGCCCTCCAGCACGTAGAAGAACTCGTCCTCCTCGTCGTGCTTGTGCCAGTGGAAGTCGCCCTCCATCACCGCCAGGCGGACCACGGCGTCGTTGACCTGCGACAGCGTGCGGTTCCACCAGGGGCTCTGGGCGGCGGCCACGGCGGCGACATCGATCCGCTCGAGCGGCTCGAAGAGGACGTCCTTGGAGATGTCGTAGCGTTCGGAAACCTGGTCCATGGCGGCGCCTCCTCGAAGCTGAGGTTAGGGGCTCGATAGGCGCGCCGGCGAGCCAGGGGAAGCCGGCTTTCGCGTGCGCCGGCTACAACCTAGACTGGGCCGATGACCGGCCTTGCCCCCGCTCTCACCTCGCCGATCTGCGCCGTCGGCGGCTACCTGCTGGGCTCGATCCCGTTCGGCGTGATCGCCACGCGGCTGGGCGGCGCGGGCGACATCCGCAAGGTCGGCTCGGGCAACATCGGCGCGACCAATGTGCTGCGCACCGGCCGGCGCGACCTGGCCGCGATCACCCTGATCGGCGACGGCGGCAAGGGCGCGGCGGCGGTGCTGCTGGCGACGCTGGCGTGTCCACTCGGCCGAGGACGCCGCGGCGCTGGCGGGCGGGGCGGCCTTCCTCGGCCACCTCTTCCCGGTCTGGCTGAGGTTCAAGGGCGGCAAGGGCGTCGCGACCTTCTTCGGGACCATGATCGCCTCGCCTGGCCGGTGGGGCTGCTGGCCGGCGCCACCTGGATCGTCATGGCGGCGATCTTCCGGCTCTCGTCGCTGGCGGCGCTGACCGCCGCGGCGCTGGCGCCGCTCTACGTCTTCCTGGCCGGCGCAGACGCCGGAGAGCGAAGCTCTGGCTGGCGGTGTTCATGGCGGTGCTGATCTTCATCCGCCACCACGAGAACATCCGCCGCCTGCTCAAGGGCGAGGAGCCGCGCATCGGCGCCAAGGCCGCGCCGCCAAGCCGTGAGCGGCCGCGCCTCACGGACGCCGAGCGGCGCGACTGGCTGCGTCTGGCGCGCGACCGAGAGCGTCGGCCCGGTCGCCTTCCAGCACCTGATCCGCCGCTTCGGCTCGGCCGGCGCGGCGCTGGCCGCGCTGCCCCGAACTGGCCCGCCGCGCCGGCCGCGCTCCAGGCCCCCGCCATCCCGTCGCTCGCCGAGGCGGAGCCGAGCTGGCCGCTGGCGAGGCGCATGGGCGCGGCTGCTGCTGGCCGCCTGCGAGCCGACCTTTCCCGACGGCCTCAGGGCCATCGATCCGCCGCCGCCGCTGATCTGGGCCCTGGGCGACCCGGCGCTGCTGCAGCGGCGCGCGCGTGGCCGTGGTCGGGGCGCGCATCGCCTCGGCGGCCGGCCGCCGGTTCGCCCGCGACCCTGGCCGCGGAGCTGGGCGCGGCCGGGCCTGGTGGTCGTCTCGGGCCTGGCGCGCGGCATCGACGCCGCCGCGCACGAGGGCGCGCTGGCCACCGGCACCGTCGCGGTGCTGGGCGGCGGCGTCGGCGACATCTATCCGCCGGAGAACGAGGCGCTCTACGGCGAGATCGCCGAGCGCGGCTGCATCGTCTCCGAGAGCGAGCCCGGCCGGCGCGCCCAGGCCAGGGACTTCCCCCGCCGCAACCGGCTGATCTCCGGGCTGTCGCTGGCGGTGGTGGTGGTCGAGGCGGAGCTGAAGTCCGGCTCGCTGATCACCGCGCGGCTGGCCGCCGAACAGGGCCGCGAGGTGCTGGCGGTGCCGGGCTCGCCGCTCGATCCCCGCGCCCGGGGCTGCAACGACCTGATCCGCCAGGGCGCGGCGGTCTGCGAGGGCGCCGAGGACGTGCTGCGGGTCATCGAGACCTTGGGCGGCTGTCGCCGCCCGCGAGCCGGACCTCTTCGAGCATGCGGCGCCGCGGACGCGGCCAGCCGACGCCTTGCGCGAGACGGTCGACGACCTGCTCTCGCCGACCCCCGTGGCCATCGACGAACTGGCCCGGCTCGCCGGCGCGCCGGCCGGCGCGGTATTCGCGGCCCTGGTGGAGCTGTCGCTCGCCGAGCGCGCGGAGCTGCTGCCCGGCGGCATGGCGGCGCGGGCTTAAGCGCTCAGTCGTCAGCGCCGATGCCGGTGAAGCGCCAGGCGCCGGCGCGGGTCTCGAAGGTGTAGATCAGCTGACCGCAGAACGCCGCGTAGGTCACCGCCCCGTCGTGGGCGTCGCGCACCGGCTTGGCGGCGGCAAGGCACGTGCGCACCTTCGGCGTGAGGAATTTCGCGAAGTACTGGTCCAGCGTCTTCGGCGCGCCGGGGCCGTCATTCACTCCGGCGTCAAGCGCGGTCAGCTTCGCGAGCGCGCCGCGATCGTTCTTGCGCCACGGCGGCGGCGAAGGTCTTCCAGAAGGCCGGCGAAGCCGTCGGACGCCGCTCCCGCCGGGCCAGCCCGCACCGAGCGCCAGGGCGATCGCAGCCATCGCCAGGACCAAGCCGCCTTCATGCGGGTCTCCGTTCATCAATTCGACCCGAGCGGTCAAACTGGACTATAAGCGGTCCACCCGCGCGGCCGATGAGAAGCCGCATCGACCTGATTGGCGATCATCGGGGAGGAAACCATGCACGCTATTCTGCATCGCTGGGCGGCCTGCTGCACGCGACCGCGGTGGCTCATCATCGGCTTCTTCGTGCTGTTCGCGGCCAGCAAGGTCGCAGGGGCTGGTGAAGCGGATCGGCAACATGCTGGGCGTCTGGCTGTACATCCTGGCCGGCGCTCGGCGTCGTCTCATCGGTGCTGGATGGGCGGGCCGGGCGCCGGTACAGGGCGGCGCGGGACCCGGCTGCATGAGACCGCTCACCGTGGATGCATGGCGGCTGGGCCACCATCAGTGGGGACGCCGCCGGCCGCGGCGCCGGCCACACCGCCACGAGCGCCGCGACCAACGCCCCGGCGACGAAGTAGCGTCTTCTGCGGCTAGCCGCGCGCGACGCGGCGAGCCACCCGTCCGCACTCCGAAGAGGCCCGCGCATTGCGTCTTGGGTTGCGGTCGGCAGAATTCGCCAGCTGGGAATCGCCGCCGTTGACAAAGCGGCGCCCTCGCCCCCACTTTCCGCGCCCTGCAAATCAGGGCCGACTGCCGCGCCCCAAAACAGAAAGTCTCTCACCGGTTTTGAAGAACGTCGTCGTCGTCGAAAGCCCGGCCAAGGCCAAGACCATCAACCGGTACCTGGGCTCCGGACTACACCGTCCTGGCGAGCTACGGCCACGTGCGCGACCTGCCGTCCAAGGACGGATCGGTGAAGCCCGACGAGGACTTCGCCATGACCTGGGAGGTCGACGCCAAGGCCGCCAAGCGGCTCAACGACATCGCCGAGGCGCTGAAGGGCGCCGACAGCCTGATCCTGGCCACCGACCCCGACCGCGAGGGCGAGGCGATCAGCTGGCACGTGCTGGAGGTGCTGAACCGCAAGAAGGCGGTGAAGGGCGCCAAGGTCGCAGCGGGTGGTGTTCAACGCCATCACCCGCGTCGGCCGTCACCGAGGCGATGAAGCACCCGCGCGACATCGACATGGAGCTGGTCGACGCCTACCTGGCCCGCCGCGCGCTCGACTACCTGGTCGGCTTCACCCTCTCGCCGGTGCTGTGGCGCAAGCTGCCGGGCGCCCGCTCGGCCGGCCGGGTGCAGTCGGTGGCCCTGCGGCTGATCGTCGACCGCGAGATCGAGATCGAGGCCTTCCGGACCCAGGAATACTGGACCGTCGAGGCCGACGTCTCGGCCGGCGGCGATCCCTTCCTGGCGCGCCTGGTCAAGCACGACGGCAAGCGGCTGGCCAAGTTCGACCTCGGCGACGAGGCCGCCGCGCAGCGCCGCCAAGGCGCGCCGTCGAGGCCGCCAGCTTCACGGTCTCGGCGGTGGAGAAGAAGCCCGGCCCGGCGCACCCCGCCGCCGCCCTTCACCACCTCGACCCTGCAGCAGGAGGCCGCGCGCAAGCTCGGCTTCTCGGCCCAGCGCACCATGCAGGCGGCCCAGCAGCTCTACGAGGGCGTCGACATCGGCGGCGAGACCGTCGGCCTGATCACCTACATGCGGACCGACGGCGTGCAGACGCGCGCCCGAGGCGCTGACGAGGCGCGCGAGCGTCATCGCCGGCCTCTACGGCGCGACTACGTGCCCGAGAGCCCCGCGCTTCTACCGGACCAAGGCCAAGAACGCCCAGGAGGCGCACGAGGCGATCCGGCCGACCAGCCTGGCGCGCAATCCCGGCTCGCTGCGCCTGGAGCCCGACCTCGGCCGGCTCTACGAGCTGATCTGGAAGCGGATGATCGCCTCGCAGATGGAGGGCGCGCGCATCGAGCGCACCACCATCGACCTGGAGAGCGCCGACGGCCGCGACGGCCTGCGCGCCACCGGCCAGGTGGTGCTGTTCGACGGCTACCTCGCGCGTCTACGAGGAGGGCCGCGACGATCCGAGGCCGAGCGCGACGAGGAGCGGCGGCCGCCTGCCGGCCGGTCGCGCCAGGGCGCCGACGGCCAGGGTGCTGGCGGCGCGCGCCGACCAGCACTTCACCGAGCCGCCGCCGCGCTATTCCGAAGCCTCGCTGGTGCAAGAAGATGGAGGAGCTCGGCATCGGCCGGCCCTCGACCTACGCCTCGATCCTGACCGTGCTGCGCGACCGCGACTATGTGCGCATGGACAAGAACCGCTTCGTGCCCGAGGACAAGGGCCGGCTGGTCACCGCCTTCCTCGAGCAGTTCTTCCGCCGCTACGTCGAATACGACTTCACCGCCGACCTGGAGGAGAAGCTCGACCTGGTCTCGGCCGGCGAGCTCGACTGGAAGGCGCTGCTGCGCGACTTCTGGACGCGACTTCCACGCCGCCGTCGGCGAGATCGGCGACGCTGCGCATCGGCCAGGTGCTGGAGGCGCTGAACGAGGCGCTGGGCCCGCACATCTTCCCCGACAAGGGCGACGGCGCCGATCCGCGCGCCTGCCCGACCTGCGGCACCGGGCCGGCTGTCGCTGAAGACCGGCCGCTACGGCGCCTTCATCGGCTGCTCGAACTATCCGGAGTGCCGCTTCACCCGCCCGATCGCCGCCGGCGAACGGCGAGGACGGCGGCCGAGAGCGGCGACCGCGAGCTGGGCGTCGATCCGGCGACCGGCCAGACCGTCTGGCTGAAGGCCGGCCGCTTCGGCCCCTACGTCGAGGAGCGACGGCGAGACAAGCCCAAGCGCGCCAGCCTGCCCAAGGACTGGCCGCCGGCCGGCCATGGACCTGGACAAGGCGCTGCGCCTGCTGCGCCTGCCGCGCGAGGTCGGCGCCCACCCGGAGGACGGCGAGCATGATCCTGGCCGGCATCGGCCGCTACGGCCCCTACGTCCAGCACGACGGGACCTACGCCAACCTGCCCAACGCCGAGGAGGTGTTCGACATCGGCCTCAACCGCGCCGTCGCGGTGCTGGCCGAAAAGCGCGCCGGCGGCGCGGCGGCCGGCCGCGGCGAGCCGGCCGCGCTGAAGGAGCTGGGCGCCCACCCCGCCGACGGCGCAGCCGGTGCGCGTGCTGGCCGGCCGCTACGGCCCCTACGTCAAGCACGGCGCCGTCAACGCCAACGTGCCCAAGGGCGCCGACCCCGCAGCGCTGACGCTGGACGAGGCGGTCGAGCTGCTGGCCGCCCGCGAGGCCAAGGGCGGCGGCAAGAAGGGCCGTCGCACCGCGGCCGCCAAGCCGAAGACGAACGGCAAGGCCAAGCGGAGCCGATCGCCAAGAAAGGCGAACGCTAAGCCAAACACCAAGTAGGCGCGTCGATGGGCGGACAGCGGCACCGGCCGTAACTATCTCATTGGCGACTGGGAAACATTACTTACCGTAATGCACCTTGAACAACTGAGTGGCCACGTTGGACCAGACACAGCACCGATATCGCCTCTCTGACGAGCAAAGCGCCGGCGTCAGTTGCGGAGAAGCCGGTTTCTCGGTGGCCGGCACGCAACTCACTGCAAAAAGCGCAAGCGACGAACGGCAGGTTGGAATGGCGGCGCCGACCATTGGCCGACCTCAACCGCGATCTGAGCGCACTCTACGGAGTGCCGGTCGACCTTTCGCGGAAGGTCAACGGTTTGGCGGCCGTGGCGAAGGCGTTGGACGACGGTGACATCGTCCGCGCACAACTCACGGCGCTCTACTTGCGTCTACCGGACCCACCCAATCTCTCGAAAACGGCGAGGCTGACGGCAGCCGAGGCGAACGACATCGCGCAACTGTTGGCGGCCGGCGGCTTGCTGGTGAAGGACTGGGAACTCGGGCAAGCACCCGCGCTGGCCAGCGGGAAGTCCCGATAGTGTTGGCGGCCAGTTCTCCCCAGCCAACGGAGGCTCCGCCGATACCGGATCGAACGGAGGGTCCGGCGGGAATCAAAGACCAAGCCTCAGACGAACCAAGATTGATACCCGCCCAGGGGATCGCAGTTCCCCTGGAGGTCCCTTTCGAAGAACCGATGGTTCGGCCGCTCGTGCCGCCGTCTGAATTTCCCCCGACGGTCCTGCCGCGCGATCTGCCGAGGAACCCGTATCCTGATCGGGCCGAGTGCGTTGAGGAATGGGCTGCCGCCGAGGCGTTCTGCAATCGCTTGCGTAGCAGGAAGCTGCTCGGCAAGGATGGATACAAGCAGTTCGGCAAGACCTACGGACGAATGCTTGCGCGGCCGGGTTTCCGAAGATTGTGGCGGCAATCTGCTGTCAGCTTAGAGCAATAACTTGAGCGCCCTGAAGATGACATTCACTCCCCGACGCCCGCCGAACTGCTGGAACTTCATAGGCTCTATCGCTCGGATCCCGCCTTATTCGTCCGAACGATGAGCGACAGGATCGCGGCTGACCGATCGGACGCCCAGGCTCATTTCGACCAGGCCCACCAAGGTTGGATGACCCTAGGGGAACCCGGCAAGGCTCTTGAGGACATCAATAAGTCGATCGAGCTAGCCCCCGAACCGATCGGCTATCGTTGCCGGGGTGACGTCTATCGACATATCGGCGAGTACGAAAAGGCCCTCGAAGACTATCGCCATAGCGAGGCGCTGGACCCTGCCCGATGGCAGGAAGACGCCCTTCCACTGCTTCATCAGGCGGATGTCTACGCTCGGCTTGGGGACGAGGCCAACGCGCTGGCCTGCTGCGCCCGCCTGCCCGACGACTTCTGGACACCAGGTTCACAACCAGCTTCCACCAGGCGGTAAGACGGAGATTGCGGCGGAGACTTCGCCGTCGTGCCGAGAAAGCTCGCACGCGGTCGGAACGCGGCTGAGCGCCCGCCCAGACCTAAGCCGCCTGGCCCGCCAGGGGGCTGGGACCGAAGCGGTTGGCGCCGTCTTCGCTTTGCATGACGCCAAGCTCGATCGCCGCCCAGACGAGGATCAGGCCAAAGACGAAGCTGCCGAAGCTGTGCGGCATCGGCCACATGGCCACCAGGGCGAACAGCACCAGCGCCGCCCACCAGCCCGAGCGGCCGCGGTCGTGCAGGCGCTTGGAGAGCACGCAGGCGCCGAGTAGAGCAGCGCCGGGTAGATGAACCAGCCGGTCAGCCAGTGCAGCGTCGGCCCGACCCACGCCTCATAGAGCGCGGCCGCGCCTAGCAGCACCGCGGCGGCGATCAGGAACGGCGTGCGCCCGACCCGCCCGCCGGCGGCGAAAAAGAGATCCGTCCACCGGATCTGACCTCCACGCGCGCATCTCCCTGCCGAGTTTGATCTCAGCTCTAATCTAGGCTCGGCGTCATTGTGGCGGAAGGGCGCGCCGCGCGGTCCTACCAATAGTGGTGATGAAAGCGCCAGGCGCCGAAGAAGCTGAAGATCGCCATCCAGAACATCACTTTCAGCGCCAGCGCCACGCCCGAGCAGATGAGGCCGGCCATGGCCATGCCGCGACCGCCGGACTGCTGCATCGCGATCAGGCCCAGCACGACGCCGAGGATCACCGGCAGCCAGCCGAGGAACGGGATCCAGAACAGCAGCAGCGCCACGATGCCCAGCACCAGCGATGCGATGGCGAGCCCGTTCGGCTCGGCCGATGGCATGGGCGTGTAGGGCGCCGTGGGCGTGGGCGTCGGCGTCGGCGAGGGACTTGGGGCTGCGGCGCCCGGGGTCGTTTCGTCGGTCATCAGAGCCCCCAATTGACCCGCACGGATCGTGGCAGGCCCTCAGGCGCGGGTCAACGCGACGCCGCCGATCAGGCGAACTCCACCAGCACCTCGTCGGCGGCGACGCTGTCGCCGGCCTTGGCGTTCACCGTGCTTGACCACCCCGTCGCGCTCGGCGCGGATGATGTTCTGCATCTTCATCGCCTCGACGATGCACGACGTCTCGCCGGCCTTGACGTCCTGGCCGGCCTCGACCTCGATCGACACCACCAGCCCCGGCATCGGCGAGAGGACCAGCCGCGAGGTGTCGGCGATCTTCTCGGCGGCAGGCGCTCGTGCAGGTCGGCCGACACCGGCGTCAGCACCAGCACCCGCGCCGCGGCGGCGCGGTGGCGGATGCCGGAAGCCCTCGGCCGCCGGCGCGACCTCGGCGGTGAAGGCGCGGCCGTCCAGCGCGCCGCGGAACAGCGCGCTGGCCCGGCCGCCAGTCGACGGCGCGTCAGCGCGCAGCGTGCGCCCCTCGTCCGGCAGCTCGACGGCGAGGCCGTCGTCGCCGGCGCCCAGCCGCACGCGGCGCTTCTGGCCGCCGAGCGCGACCACCCATTCGTCGCGCGGAGCTCAGCGGGCCGCAGGCCCGCCGCCGCATGGCCGTGCGGCGAGCGTGCACCGGTGCATGGCGCAGGCCGCCGCGGTCATCAGCGTCGAGCTGCCAGGGCGTCGGCGGCAGGCCGTGGAAGCCGCTCGGGAACTCCTCGGCGATGTAGGCGGTGGAGAGCTCGCCCGAGCGGAAGCGCGGCTGGTCCATCACCGCCGAGAGGAACGGCAGGTTGTGGGCCGGGCCCTCGATGTGGAAGTCCTCCAGCGCCGCGGCCATGCCGTCGACGGCCGCGTCGCGGGTCGGCGCCCCAGGCCGCGAGCTTGGCGATCATCGGGTCGTAGAACATCGAGATCTCGTCGCCCTCGCGCACGCCGGCGTCGTTGCGGACGATCGAGGCCGCCGCGCTCGCCGCTCCGGGGCGCGCTGGTAGCGCACCAGCCGGCCGATCGAGGGCAGGAAGCCGCGGTAGGGGTCCTCGGCGTAGATGCGGCTCTCGATCGCCCAGCCCTTGATGGCCAGGTCCTTCTGGCCGAAGCCAGCGGCTCGCCGGCGGCGACGCGGATCATCTGCTCGACCAGATCGAGGCCGGTGATCAGCTCGGTGACCGGATGCTCCACCTGAAGACGGGTGTTCATCTCCAGGAAATAGAAGGACTTGTCCTGGCCGGCGACGAACTCGACCGTGCCGGCGGAGTCGTAGGCCACCGCCTTGGCCAGGGCGACCGCCTGGGCGCCCATGGCCGCGCGGGTCGCCTCGTCGAGCAGCGGCGAGGGCGCCTCCTCGATGACCTTCTGGTTGCGCCGCTGGATCGAGCATTCGCGCTCGAACAGGTGGACGACATGGCCGTGCTTGTCGCCCAGCACCTGGATCTCGATGTGGCGCGGGTCGACGATGAACTTCTCGATGAAGATCCGGTCGTCGCCGAAGGCGCCCTTGGCCTCGGCGCGCACGGCCGCGAAGCCCTCCTCGATCTCGCTGGCGCTCCAGGCGATGCGGATGCCCTTGCCGCCGCCGCCGGCCGAGGCCTTGAGCATCACCGGATAGCCGATCTCCGCGGAGATGCGCGGCGGCGTGCTGCGGCGCCGTCGATCTCGCCGATGATGCCCGGGCACGCAGGAGACGCCCGCCGCCGCCGCGAAGCGCTTGGAGGCGATCTTGTCGCCCATGGCCTCGATGGCGTCGGGGTTGGGGCCGATGAAGACGATGCCGGCCTCGGCGCAGGCGCGGGCGAAGTCGGCGCGCTCGGACAGGAAGCCGAAGCCCGGGATGCACCGCCTCGGCGCCGGTCTGCCTTGCAGGCCGCGATGATCTTCTCGGCCACCAGGTAGGACTGGGCGGCCGGCGCCGGGCCGATGGCCACCGCCTCGTCGGCCATCTCCACGGCCAGGCTGCCCGCGTCGGCCTCGGAATAGACCACCACGCTGGCGATCCCGAGGCGCCGGCAGGTGCGGATGATGCGCACGGCGATCTCGCCCCGGTTGGCGATCAGGATTTTGGAAAACAGACCGCTGCCCCGCTGGGCGGTTTTGGCATTATCATGCTGCGGGTTAGACGAAAGCGCGCGGCCTGACAACCCTGCACGTCGCGTCAGCGCGCCACCCGAGAGGCCGAATAGCATGACCGACGCCGCCGAACACAAGACCCGTTCGGCCTCGGCTTCGACCTGACGCCGCCCTCGCCCGCCCGAGCTGACGCGCCTGGAAGCCGCCCTCAGCCCGCGAGGAGCGCGACGTGCTGCTGCACCACGGCACCGAGGCGCCGTTCTGCGGCGGCCTGCTCGCCAACAAGGAGGACGGCGTCTACTGCTGCCGGCTCTGCGGCCTGCCGCTGTTCCGGGCCTTCACCAAGTTCGAAGGATGCG
>CAWIFQ010000005.1:0-1980627 GCA_963835495.1 uncultured Pseudomonadota bacterium
GGGGTTGAGGTCTCCGAAGGCCATACCATTTCCGGGCGCGGTCGCGGTAGGGACGGCAATTACTTGCCGCCCCCCTCGCAGATCCCGGCGTGCGGCTTTCCCGCACCGGGCTCCTCTCTTGGGTGATAACATGGCGGCCTCAGGGTTGGGGTGACCCGTCCAGTTCCGACATGCGGCTAACGCGGCGCTTGGGACACACGACGTCCGGCGCTGTGTCCGGCGTGTGCTGTGCCGGTTGGCGCTACCCTTGAGCAGACGCCTTCCCTCCGCCCCCTCCGTCGCCGATGGCTCGGCGTTGTTCGCGGGCTTCCTCGGTGTCGGGTCGGAGGAGGCGCGCTCAGCTGCCTTCGCGCTTGCCTCCGTCCGCCGCTCAAACTGGACGTGCAGTTTTCCTGCATCCAGCTTTCATGAAGGGGCTTTCGCAGTCTGAAGAGACGGTATCAGTGAGACGAGGCAAACCTTGTCCACCAGTGAGTGTACCTTCTGCTTCAGACCTTCGAGGTTGAGATAGTCCGACAGTCTCCTCGGCGCGTGACGTTCGGGTTTTTCACATAGGGAACTTTCCACCTTCACGCTCCTTTCTCATCTGTCCAGACCAATCCAATCTCGACCCGTTCACGAACGTCCTTCCCCGGATCACTCACGATCCGCCGTCGCCGGTCACGCGAGTTGTTCGTCTCGCGCTTCAGGTACTATTACGTTCTCCGACTCCTGCATGAGCATCGCTTCCCATTTCGCTTTCGCTTATAGGGTCGCTTACCCGGCTGTGGGCCGGGACCCATGCAGGTCTCCTGGGGTCACCCGCGAATTTCCGTATCGTGCCGCCAGCAAACACCTTGGTGCGATGGGTGAATGAGAAACGCCTTCGCCCCCATAGTGCGGGCTCGACCTTGCCCCATCTTTGGCCGACCTGTTCGTCTTCGGGGTCGCCCCCATCGACTGCAGCCCGATACTTCTCCTCATGCCCTTCGGATTCCGGATCGCTCCGGACACCCTGCCCTCCGGGATATTTCGAGCAGCTGGCTCCAGGTCCGCCTTGGCCGTGTCCGGCTTTCACCTTCGTGCCCGTTTAGGCTTCTCCATACCCGTCTGCTCTCCCGGCCAGCGAGGCGTTACCCCCGCTTTCGGATACGGCCCTCCTCATCCGAGCGCCGAGGCAACCCCCATGACTTACGCGCTGCCCAGCGCACACTACGCGCCTGTCCGACTTCTCACGCTCGTTCATCATGCGCTTCGGCTCTTAAGCCTTCCGCATGCGGACCAGGACGGCGCATGGCCTGTGGTCAGGCGTGAGATCTCCCAGGTTCCGACGCGATCCTTTCGTGCGTGATGTGGCCTTCGACCCCGGCAGGGCGTCAGCGCCTCGCAGAACGGCGCCGCACATGTTGCCTTCGACGTGAATCACCGCCTCGGCCCCTGCGATGTTAAAGATCTCGTGGCTCAATCCCACACACCACACGATTGCTGTGTACGCTTCGCCCTCGCCATCGCTGGCAACGACGCAACACTCGCTAGCAGGCGGGCGCTACCCCTTACCTGCGCCGTCCACCGCCGATCCCTCCCCGAACGCGCTGCATCCCGTCGTCATGACCGTCTCCAGCGCATCCTGGCGGCCGGCGCTCGAGCCGGTAGTCGATCCGTTCCGAGTCGAGCTTCCATCGCCGTTCGAATTTCGCCACGCGAGGGTTGATGGAGAACTGCGGCGAGATCGCCAGCGCGACGCTTGCGCCGGCCAGGCCGCCGAACCGGATCGCGGCGTAGGCCCCCATGCTTGAACCGTAGGCGACGACCCGGTCGTACTTCTTCACCAGCTCGGCGACCATCCGCGCCGCCGACGGCAGTTCCGGATACTGGTACCAATCGTTTTCGCGGCTCAGGATGTGGATCGCATCGACCTGGTGGTTCTGGAAGAAGCCTTCGCCGAAGCCCGGTCGATCAAGGCTGCGAATCGTCGGTGTAGCCATCGAAGGTGACGACGCAGACATCCAAGTCGAACTCTTGGACGGCCCGCACGACCAGCTCGTTGCTGCGGAACAGCTCAGAGGCCATGGGCTAGCGACCACCGCGCCATAGGAATTCTCCGTCGCCAATGACGGCGTCCTGCCTGCCCCGCACTGCAGATGTTCGTTGTGACGTCATGTGACAGCTGATGGAGCCAAGTGCCGACGATAACGTTTCGCGAGGCGATTTGGTCGCCGCCGCGTCCAGGCCGGCGCCTTTTTTCCCCGAGAGCGCACGCTCTCTGCTAGTCGAGAAACAACATCAAGGGGAACGATTCAATGCCATTCTGGGCGGGCGTTCGCATGCGGCTGGACCGCATGTTCCGCCGACCGACCGATATCGAACGGGCAGCGCGGCGGCCCCGACTTTACGCCTACCTCGATCCTCATACCGCGCTAACCAACTTGCATGACGGCCAGTTGATCTTCGTCGATCCGGCTGACGAGCAACTGACGCCTTCGATCGTCGCGTTCGGTCTGTGGGAAGCCTGGATCGAGCGGGTGATCCGGCGGCTGGTGAAGCCCGGGCATCGGGTGATCGAGGTCGGCGCGAACATCGGCTATTATACGTTGGTGATGGCGTCGTTAATCGGCCCCACTGGCCGGCTCGATGCGTTCGAAGCGAACCCGAGGGCGGTGCGCCTGCTGAAGCGCAGTATCGCGACCAGCGGTCGCGGCGATTTCGTGACAATCCATGAAAAGATCGTCGCGGACCAAGCCGGGTTTTTGCATCTCAACATCTCCGCACGCGCCGGCGGAGCTGGGAACATCGCCGAAAACGGCTGGACCATCGGCGACGACACCGAGACGGTGACCTGCGAGGCGGTGCGGCTTGATGAGCTGTTCGAGACCGAGATGGTCGACTTTATCCGAATCGACACGGAAGGCTCAGAGGTTCTGATCCTCGACGGTGCGCTCGGCATCCTTGCCCGCTCCCCGACGATCAAACTCTGTATCGAATGGCACCTTGGGATGATGCGCGCACGCGGCGACGTGGACGCCCTGGTCGCGAAGCTCGAAGGGATGGGTTTCAAGTTCTGGCGCATTGACGCCGAGACGCTGACGCCGTTGGCAAGCGCGGCGCTGCTCACTGAGCCTTTCTGCGATGTGTTGATTGCGCGGACGCTAGACGCACTCCGTTGACTGCGGGATGGGCTACCCTCGCGCCGCGATCCAAGCCCTTCGAACTCATGCATTTTTCCAATGCAAAGGATCTCGCGGGAAGCCGCGTGAATTGATCTTCTGTTTTCGTCGCTCCTCACCCGCTAGCCGTCGCCGTATCCGCGCGACTTTGGCGATCACCTTTCGGTCGGCGCGCGTTTTTTCCTTCGCGCAGGCGACGCAGCGTAGCTCACGGTTGGTGAGCTCGTTCGAGCCGCTGAGCTCAAGAGGAATGATGTGCTCATCGATCATGGGACCGTAGACCGGCTTGCCGTCGACCAGCGACCAGATCAGACTCTCCCCGCAAGGGCCGGCGCAGCGATGCTGCTGACGCTCGAGGAGCTCGATCCGTTGGGCGCGCGTGAGCCGCTTGCGAGGGGTGGCCTCGACAGGTTCATGCGCGGTAGGTTCGATCATGCTCATGCGGCTTCAGCCTGATGGGCGAGCCGGCCTAGCCTGGCATGAAGGGCCTCGACCTCCGCGAGAAAGGCCCTGACTTCGCCTTCCAGCTGGGCGATCAGCGTTTCATCGCGGTGGATGCGATGCACGAAGAGCCGTAAGTCGCCGGGCAGGCGCGGATCATAGGAGACGAAGTCGCACCAGTCCCGGCCGGTGACGGCCATCTGCCACTGAATTTGGAACAGATATTTTTCTGGAACGGGTCTGCCCAATAAGGTGTCCAAGTGCGTCGCGGTTATCGGGCACTTGACCTCGATCAGACCCATCTCGCCGACGAGACCGTCGGGACTAGCGCCCGACATCGCGATCCTCGGATGATCCAGAAAGCCAGCCCTCACCACCTCGCTGTCGTGCTCGAACTCATAGACCAGCTGGGCTTCGCGCTCCTTGTCCATCCCCCAAGCCATGGCTGCGCTGACGAAGCCTTCCGCATGGACGCCCGTCAGGCGCTCGCAAATGAGCTGCGCGGCGTAGTTGGCGCGAGAGGTTGAGTACCCGCTCTTGGTCCTGGCGGTGATGTCGGCGATGCGCGAGCTGGTCGCCTTACCAAGGCGCGCGGCGTGCCATTCGGGCGTGCGTTGCTCCATCAGGCCGCCTCCGCGGCTTTGGCGCGCACGCGGCGCCGGCGATCCGTGTAGTGGCCAATGACCCGCTGAAACTCTGCCGGCCGCAGCGTCGCCAGCATGGGTCTGTTGCGTCGCTTCCACTCCAGGAAGCCAGCCTCTGTCTCGAGCTGATTGATCTCAGCGATGGCGTTAAACTCGTCATTGCTTTGCCCTGCCGCGAAACCATCGTCGTCATCACCTCGGCTCGTCAGGTTGAGCAACATCCGGGCGACGTAGCGCTGGCCGTAGCTCATGGTCGAGCCAACCGCCTGAACGGCGTTCTTGTCGCCGGTGGTGTCGACGGGAAGCTCCAGCGTGGCCTCTTCCTTGTGTCCGGCTTCATGTCGCAGCGCCCCGGTCACGGTAGGGACGCCCGCCGGCGAGCGCCCAGGCCTGAAGGTCAGTGAGAAGCCGTGCCGCGCCAGGATCGGCCGGGTCGCATCGACGGTGTCTTCCCAGGTCGCATAGGTAGCCCGGACCTCGCCATCCGGGCCGCTGATCTCCCCCGCTCGTCCAAGACGGGTAACTTGGGCTGCAGCTTAACCAGGGCGACGTTGAACTTCACTTCAGCGTTTCGCGCGACCGCACGCTCGTAGATTGTCGCTAGTCGATCCAGCCGGTCCAGGCCGCATTGCGGATCCTGCGCGGCGCGCTCGATCATCGACAATAGCGCTGAGGCGTCAGCACCGACCAGGTCGGAGGCCGTCAGTAAGGAAGTCGATGCTTGTTTAGCTGTCTCGCCGCGCATCTGGCTATTCCCTCTCAGTGATCCACGTTTATACTCCGTTCCGAGCACTCGTCAAGCAATCTAACACCATATTTGGTCTGATTTACTATTTTCTGAACCTGTATTTCGAACGTGAAACAACTTTCGCGAGCATCGACAAAGACAATCGTGTGCGCGCATCGACAACTACACAGTCTCTCGGCCGACGGACAGCGCATACAATTGAACTGGCCTGGCCGCACATCTATAGCCCGACTGTGTGATAACTGGCGGCGGACTGCGAGGAGGAGCTCTCACGCCGCCGGGTCGCTCAAGCTAATCTGGACGTGGTTCAGCCTGCCGGGGCTTGCTGGAGTGCGCGCAGCAGGCTATCCATGCGCCGCCAACCTCCTCAGCAGCCCGCGGCAGCGCGCATCCTGCGTTTGGTCGGCGAACCGCGAACATCTGCCTTGAGGATCTGCGGCGTTTGGTAGCGTCCGTCGGAGCGCGCTGAAGAAGCAGCCGCATCTTGCAGCCTGTTCTGGCTGACATATCTGACGGCCATGAGCCTTCCTCCCGCCAGATCCCGCGCCCGCCGTGACGTAGCTTCAACGAGCGAAACTGACCCCCTCGCCGAATACCTGGCCCTGCTAGGACCGCGCCCTCTGACCCCACATGAGAGCGAGGCGGACTATGATCGTTCCCTGCGGCGGATGGCCGAGGCAATTGACCCAACCGACATCTTTGAGTGGCTATGGGTCAAGGAAGTCGCCGACCTGACGTGGGAAGTGAACCGTGCCAGAAGGGCGTTGGCCGCTCATCTCGCTCGGTTCCCGTCAAGCAAGCAATGGCCGAGATTCTGGTAGATGGCCAATGGGCGGCCCCGTCATAGCTGAAATAGTCGCCGCTGGCGGCGATCCGCAGTTGATACAGAGGCGAGGGGAGCGCTGACCAAACGACCCGGACCTCGCGCGGGCGCACTCGAACAGCGCGTTGGACCGGCTTGGGCTGCCGGAGCAAGCGATCGACGAGCTCGCTTATGCTCGCGGCCTTGTATGTAGTTGAGCGCCTTCAACGCATGGCTGACACCGCGAGCCGCCGTCGAGACAGCGTGCTGCGCGAGATCGAGCGCAAGAGAGACGACGCGGGAAAAAGGGCCCGAGCTGCAGCGAGCGAGGCGGATCGTATCGTAGACGCCGAGTTCAGTGTCCCACCGGAATCTTCTGATAGTGGGCGCTAGTGGACCAAGACCCAGACACCGCGCGGCTGGCGGCGAACCGCCGAAACGCGCTTAAGAGCACCGGCCCCCGAACTGCGGCGGGCAAGAAGCGCTCCTCCAAGAACGCTTTGCGGCACGGTCTAAGTGTGCGACTTTTCTTGACGCCCGAAGAAACGCAAATCAATTCGGAGCTATCCCAAGCATTCAGATCGGCAACCGGGCAAACCTTTCTAGCTAACGCAGCCGCAGAGGCCCACCTTAACTTGGTAAAAGTAAGGCAAGCTCGTCTTGAACTCCTTAATAAGGCGTGCGCTCACACGCAGGAACAGCGACAGACTGAGCCGGACGAGCTTGTTTACCACGCGCTAGGCTCCGTTTCTGCTGAGTTGCTTAAGCTCGACGGCTATGAGCGCAAAGCGCTGTCCAGGCGAAAGAACGCGTTGCGCGCGCTCTTGGAGGCGAATATCGAGCGGTGAGCCGTCGGAGGTTCGGCGCGGTTTTGGCGAAACGAACCCAAATCAGCACTCAGCCGAGAAGCGACGTTCCCTGAGCGCTCTCGCTTGTCAGGCGAAAGAACTTTAGGGTCTGCGCGCCACGGCCCGCCGAGGCGCCGGGGTGACAGCGTAGGGGCCGCATGGCGAGAATCTGCATCGACGCGTACAACCTCGCCATGTCGCGCGGATCGGGCATCGCGACGTACGCCCGAAATCTACAGTCAAATCTCAGCGCCATGGGTCACGAGACCCAGCTGCTCTACAGCTCAAGTCTCGACGAAGATGCGACCGACCTGATGCGCCAGGTCACGCTGCTCGACGCCGGCGCCGTGACGCCCTCGAACAAGGTCCGCACGGTCCTCCGCAGCCTCGCCCGACCGCCGCGCCTCAGCGCATGGGCGGTGCCGCGTACGGAGGAGGTCATCACGCGCGACATCGAGAACTGGTTTCCGTCCTGCGATCGCGTCTGGGCAGGGCGAGACGTCTTCTACAAAGCGAACAGAGCATTCTTCGCGTTCGGCTGGATGTCGCCGATCACGCTCGGCCATGAGCGGCAGACCGATATCGCCCACTGGACCTGCGCGCTGCCGCTATACGAGCCGCGCACGCCGAACTTCTACACCCTGCACGACCTGGTGCCGCTGCGCCTGCCCTTCACGACGCTGGACAACAAGCGGGGCTTCTACTCGCTATGCAAGACCCTGATCGCCAGGGGGGATCGCATCATCACCGTGTCGGAGCATTCGCGGGCTGACATCATCCGGATGCTGGGGGCGCCGGAGGACAAGGTGGTCAACACCTACCAGTCGGTTGAAATCCCGGAGGCTCTGCTGAAGGCGAGCGACGACGAACTCGCCAACCAGCTGGAGGCCACCTTCGACCTGTCTTGGCGCGGCTACTACCTGTTCTTCGGCGCGATCGAGCCGAAGAAGAACCTCCCCCGCGTGGTGGAGGCGTACCTTTCCTCGGGCGTGAAGGCGCCGCTGGTGATCATCGGCGGGCGAGCCTGGCTGAAGGAGCAGCAAAGCGACCTGCTCTACGACGACCTGATCCAGGCGAGCGTGCTGAAGGACGGCGTGCTGAAGCGCGCCGACCGGGTGCGACAGTACGAATATCTTCCGTTCCGGCTGCTGGTCGGCCTCATCCGCGGCGCGCGGGCGACCCTGTTTCCCTCTCTCTACGAGGGCTTCGGACTGCCGGTGCTGGAGTCGATGCTGCTGGGTACGCCGGTGCTGACATCGACCGCCGGCTCATTGCCGGAAGTCGCTGGCGACGCGGCGGTGATGGTCGACCCCTATGACGTGGACGCCATCCGCGCCGGCATCCGCACCCTCGATGCCGACGAGCCCCTCCGCGCCGAACTGAGCACACGCGGACGCCGACAGGCCGCGAACTTCAGCCCCGAGCGCTATCGCGAGCGGCTGGAGGAGGCCTACCGGCCGTTCGTCTAGAGCTCACATGACCCGCGTCCTGTTCGACATCGCCCGGATCTTCATCCGCGGATCCCGGTTTTCGCCCACGGGCATCGACCGCGTGGTCGTGGCCTACGCCCGCTGGCTGCTCGACCAGCCGGACATCGAACTCCAGCCGGTGCTCACGGTCGGCGGGCGGCTGCTCGGCGTTCCCCGGCGCATGCTGGAGCGGACGATCCGCCAGAACGAAGCGTTCGGCCGGCTACGCAACGACAGCGACGAGCCAGGCCCCGCCTGGGGCGCGCTCCAGCACGCGCTGACGTCCCAGTCGGACCTGGCCGCCCCGCTCCGGGCGCGGCCGGTGGCGCACCAACTGCCGCAGCGCGCCAGGTGGCACCTGAACATCGCCGCGCGCGCCCTCGCCAACCTGCGGCCGGTGCGGGCGAACCCCGGCGGCGTCTATCTCAACGTCAGCCACACCGGGCTCGATCAGCCCCGCGTGCTGGCGCGCCTCGCAGAGCGCGGTGTGGCCCCGGTCGTGATGGTGCACGACCTGATCCCGATCAACTTCCCCGAATACTGCGCGCCCACCGCGGAGGCGCGCCACCAGCGCCGCATGGCCGAGGTCATCGCCCACGCGCGGCTGGTGATCACCAACTCCCAGACCACCGCGACCGAACTGGTCGACTATGCCGCCGCCCTGGGCCGCAAGGCGCCGGCGACCCAGGTCGCGCCGCTCGGGATCGAGGCGGCGTTCTTCGACCGCCCGCCGACTTGGGCCCCGGCCCGGCCCTACTTCGTCTGCGTCGGCACGCTCGAGGCGCGCAAGAACATCGCGTTCCTGCTCGCGGCGTGGCGGCGGCTCGCCGAGCGCCTCGGCGCCGAAGCGCCCCGGCTGGTGCTGGTCGGCCGGCGCGGCTGGGAGAATGAGGCGGTGATCGACCACCTGCAGCGTTCGAAGGCGGTGATCCGCCTCGTGCACGAAGTCAGCGACCTGAGCGACCGCGAGCTGGCGCGGCTGATCGGCGGGGCCGCGGCGCTGCTCAGCCCTTCGCTGGCGGAAGGTTTCGACCTGCCGGTTGTCGAGGCCCTGGCGCTGCGGACGCCGGTGATCGCATCGGATATTCCCGCGCACAGGGAACTCGCCGGCGACGTCGGCGACTCTGATCGATCCGCTGGACGGGCCGGCGTGGCTGGCGGCGATCGAGCGGGCGGCGGCTGGCGACCGCGGTCGTGGGCCAACCTACGCCGCGCCCACGTGGGCGGCTCATTTCGACCAGCTGGCGCGCGCGCTGAGCGGGCTGACTAGCCCGTAGCTCTCAGGCACGCCTCGACGTCGTCGCCGCGCAACAGTCGACGGGCCGCCTCGGGCAAGGCGAGCTCGCGCCCGCGCTTGGTCGCGTAGGCGCCGTTTATCTGGGTGGTCGCCATCATCACGTCGCGGAATGCTTCATAGAGCCGTGGGTCTGGCGCCTCGGCCGAGGTCCAGAAGCTGTCGATGCCGCCCTGGTGGGTGAGCCCGCGCATGTCGTAGAGCGCGCGGCCGAGCACCACCGTGGCACAGCCGAACTCGACCGCGGCCAAGCCGGCGGTGGAATTCACGCAGACCGCGCCCCTCATCACCGGCAATATCTCGTGCAGCTTGCCGTGGTCGACGAAATGCACACGCCCCGTGACGCCTTCGCTGCGGGCCAGCTTGGCCAGGATGCTCTCGTGATTGTCGAGGCCATGGTCGAGCGGGTGGGGACGCACCAGCAGCATCGCATCCTCAGGCGCGTGGACGGCGAAGCTGGCGACGACTTTCTGGAGGAACGCCTCCGCACCTTCGAAGTCGGAGTGCCGCCAAAGCTGGCTGTCGCCAGGGCGTTGCAGCAGCACGAGGTAGAGCGGACGTCCCGACTCGATCAATTGCTCCTGCCGCCGACGCTGCTTGGCGCTCGACAGCCACTGGCTCGCGAACCGCCAGCAATGCCCAAGGCCCTGCCAGAGCGCGGAATAGTGGTAGGGCGTCCTGAAACGGGCGAAGAACGGCAGCCCGAAGTACATCGCCGTGTGATAGCCGAGAATCCGCCCGACCATCGCGGGGGTCGTGCGACCGACCTTGGCCGCGTCCGGCGGCGAAATACGCGCGGCGTTGGCGCGGTACCAGTCGGGGTCGCGCGGCAGGAGAGAATTGGCGTTGACCCCGCCGCGCTCCAGCGTGATCCAATCAGGCCGGAAGTAGCCTTGTTCGAAGACGTGAAGACGCAGATGGAGCGCCTGGCCGAGCAGCAGCGCTTTAACCGAATAGGGACTGGAATCGCCGTAGGTGATGATGTCGGTCACGTGGAGACGCTGGATCAGATCCTGCAGCCAGTCGCACCAGCCGCTCTCGGCGCCGAAGTAGGGCGCGGCGTCCCTCGGCCCCCAGTCCAGCATGTCACCGCCGTTGACCACGACTCGCGTGCAGGTGGCGCCGTGTTCCTGGAGGCAGGTGGCGAGTTCTCTGGCGAAAGGGCCGAACGGCGCCGAAATGAACAGGAAATGTCGAGCGTGGCCGCTGTAGTCGCGGGCGGGGCTCACCGCCGCCCGCCGACTGTCGACCGCCGGACCAGCACGCAGAGAGCCGACAACGCCTTCGGACATAAGACCCCCGCTGGACGCGTGCCTAAACCACTATTTCACGTTGCCGTCCAGATGGCGCCGCGCGGATGCATCCCATGTCAATCGCTCCCGCGGCAACTGTCGCTAAAGGAGCACATCGCGCACACTCAACCACCTGCGGATTGCCGACTGTGCGCACATTGTGCACCGCAACGGTCGCAATGGAAGCTAAGAATGTCGCGGTTGGCAGACGAAATTCTCGTGTTGCGCGCGAATCACAAGCCGGAAAGAGCGCCACCGCCACGCGTCGGAACCTGCCGGCGATATCGCTATTCAGCCGCCTTTGCCAGCGGGGCCCAGAGCTGCGGGCCCCGCGCGAAGGGGCGGGATTCCACCATACGAGCATCGCCGTGCGTGACTTCCCATAGCGTGCGATCACCCTCCCGCCGAAGGGTGAGATCGAACTTGGCCTTGCCGAGCCGCAGGTCCTTCAGGCGCAGGTCCGGCATCCAGTCTGGCAGCGCCGGATCGAGGTAAAGCTTGCCGGACGGCGCATCCGGCTGAAAGCCGAGCAGGGTCTGCAGGATCGCAAAACAGCTGCCCGCCGCCCAGGCCTGGGGCACGTTGGCGCCCTTGTATTGCACCGGGAAACTGGTCGGCTCACGCTTCAATCCGGCGTAGAGTTCCGGCATTCGGTGCTGGATGAAATACCCGGCCGCCCCGCTCACGTCGCGGGCCACACGGGCCGCTTCGTCGTCGAAGCCGTAGCGGCGAAATCCCATCGCGATCAGGCTGTTGTCATGCGGCCAGACAGATCCGTTCTGGTACGAGTGCGGGTTGTAGGCCGGATGGGCCGATGACAGCGTTCGAATCCCCCAGCCGCTCCACATGTCCGGCGCCATCAGTCGCCTGACCACCCTCTCTGCCCGCTCCGGCGGCACGATGCCGGACCAGAGCAGCTGGCCCGGGTTGGAAGCCACGCTCAGCACCGGCTTCTTCTCGCCGTCGAGACAGAAGGCGTAGTAGCCCGACTCCTCGTCCCAGAACGCCTCGTTGAACTGCTTGAACAGCTTGGCCGCCTTGAGTTGCAGGGCTTTGGCGCGGGCCGGATCGCCGATCGCCTCGAAGATCTCCGCCATCCGCAGCCACGCGTCGTAGACGTAGCCCTGCAGCTCGCAGACCGCCTTTGGACCTTTCACCAGCGAGCCGTCCGGGTAGACCAGCGCCTCGCCGGCGTCCTTCCAGCCCTGGTTCTCGTAACCGTCCTTCGAGCGGGTCTGGTATTCCTGGAAACCGTCGCCGTCGCGATCTCCATATTTGTCGATCCAGGCCAGGCAGCTCTCGGCCGTCGCCAGGTGACGCTCGATCAGCTCCCTGTCCCCTGTGCAGCGCCAGGCGTTGTGCAGCACGATCAGGTACAGCGGCGTCGCATCGGCCGTGCCGTAGTAGGGCGTGTGCGGGATGAGCCGGAAGTGGGCCAGCTCGCCGGTGCGCAGCTCGTGCATGATCTTGCCGGGTTCGGCGTCGCGATAGTCGTCGCGCTCCGTCGCCTGCCAGCGGCCGAGCACGTCCAGCGCCCCCCGCGCGAAGTCCGGGTAAACCATCGCGTTCTGGAGCGAGACGATCAGGCTGTCGCGCCCGAACAGGCCGACGAACCACGGCACGCCGGCGGCTGGCACGAACTCCACCGCCCCAGTGCCGTGGATCGGCAACCTCAGCGCCGCCATATCCTCGACCGCCTGGTGGTAGAAGCGATAGAACTCTTCGTTGCTGGTGGTGATCTTCAACGCCTGCTCCTGCCAGTCGCTGAGGCGACGCGCCGCGCGCGACGCCAGCGCACTCCCGATGCAGGACGCCGGCGCGGCGATCTGGCGCTCGCCGTCGAACACGCCGTACAGGAGGCAGGCGTGCCAGGTCTGGCCGGGGTCGAGGTCGATCTCGAAGCTGATCCGGCCGTTGGCGTAAACCGGCCGCGAGCCGGCGCGGCGCACCCTGATGATCAGTTCACGACAGAAGTCTTCATTCTCGTAGCGGGCCCGCAGACGACGGGCGCGCTGGTTCCATTCGCTGATGATCCGCCCGCGGCGCACGATGCGTCCCGATTTGACCTCGAACAGGTCGGCGAAGTCGCTGCGTGCGGCGATCTCAAGGTTGAACTGGACCGGCAGCTGTCCGTTGTTCACGAGGTCGAGATCCTCGTGCAGGCCGCCACTGATGCAGCGGCCGATGGTCAGGCCCAGGGTTCCGGCCGGTATGTCGCCCTGCTCGGTGACGATGACCGGGTTGGTGAGGTAGACGCGGGCGGCGTGATAGGTGACGTTGCCGGCGTTCAGCAGATCCCATGAGACCCCGTTGGCGTAGATGCGCCAGGCCGACATCAGACGCGTGTCGGCGTGATAGAAGCCCTGGTCGGTCGGCCAGTCGATCTCGCCCCCCTGCTCGGTGACCAGGAAGCCGACGCCCTGGTTGATGACCAGCTTCTGCGGCCCGACCGCGATTTCCAGAGGCATTGGCGACCGCCCTAACCAAACCCGACCCGCCACAGCGGCCTTTGCTGACGGCAACGATTGCGCCGGCGCCTAGTTCCGTGAGGAAATCAGCGACGGGTCGGCCCAAAGGATGCAAAAGCTCGAGCTTATGACCGCTTCCGTCTCAACTCATGTCCCGCATTCGGCCACCTGGACCTTCTTCGAGGGCGACTGGCGCGAAGGCAACGTCGCCATCATGGGACCCCGTACCCACGCCGCCTGGCTGGGCTCGATGGTGTTCGATGGCGCCCGCGCCTACGACGGCGTCGCGCCGGATCTCGACCGGCACATGGCGCGGATCAACCAATCGGCGCGGCTGTTTCACCTCAAGCCGATCGTCTCCGAAGACGAGTGGATGGGGCTTGCCCGGGACGGGATCAAGCGCTTCTCGCAGGGCGCCCCACTCTATGTGCGGCCGATGTACTGGCCCGACACAGGCGCCGTCGGCGGCGGCGTCAAGTTCGATCCCGACACCACCTGCTGGTGCCTGTGCCTCTACGAGGCGCCGCTGCCGGGCGCGCGCAGCCTGGCCATCACCCTCTCGCCCTATCGCCGGCCGACCATCGAGACTGCGCCGGTGGATGTGAAAGCCGGCTGCCTCTACCCCAACAACGCCCGCGCCCTGTTGGAGGCGTCCGAACGCGGCTTCGACAACTGCCTGCTGCTCGACATGCTGGGCAACGTCGCCGAGCTGGCCAACTCCAACGTGTTCATGGCCAAGGACGGCGTCGTCATGACGCCGGCGCCGAACGGCACCTTCCTCGATGGCATCACCCGCCAGCGTACGATCCAGCTGCTGCGGGGCGCCGGCGTGACCGTGATCGAGGCGACGTTGCGCTATGCCGACTTCCAGAATGCCGACGAGATCTTCTCTTCGGGCAATTTCGCCAAGATCTCGGCGATCACGCGCATCGACGATCGCGACCTGCAGCCGGGCCCCATCTTCCGCATGGCGAGTGAACTCTATCGCGCGTTCGCGGCGGGCAGCGCGCTTTGAGACGGCCAGGGCGCCCGCTCTAAGACGCGATCGCCTGCAACGCCAGGAGCCCGCCGGCGGCGGCGAGGGCCAGCGCGGTCACGCGGGTCGGCGGACGCCAGACATAGCGTTCGCGAAGCGCCACGACGAAGACCCCGGCCAGCGCCAAAGTCGGCCAGGGACTCGCCATCGCCGCCAGCATCATCGGGCCGCAGCTGACCATGCACGCCGCGCCGACGCGCGCGCCGAACAACACGCAGCTGGCGTCGGCGGCTACGCCGCTCGGCTTCAGCGGACGGGTCCGGTGGCAGGCCCGCAGCGCCCAGCCTTTCAGCGGCGTCAATTGCCAGGCGGCGGCAAACAGAAACGCGGCTGCGGCCACCCAGGGCCTTGCGGCCGGGCCGACGGCGATCATCAGCACCAGCGAGGCCACCGACGCCGCCGCGACCCACGGGGCAAGATAGCCGACCAGCCAGCCAGCCAGCGCGCGGCCCCGTCGCCAGGGGAAGCTGCGCAGCGCGACGTAGCGCTGGGCGTCGATCGTCAGCGGCAGCATCATGGCGACCGTCATCGCCAGCGACATCAGCAGACAGCCGACCATCTGCCCGCCCAGGATTCCGGCGCGCCATTCCCCGACCAGCCGCCCGATCGGACCGGGACCGGCGCACAGCCCGACAAAGCCACGACCACCGCCGGCCGCGCCGAGCCAGGCCCACCCGACGAGGCTGGCGGCCAAGATCCGCCACTGCGAAGCTGGCGCCCAGCGTCCGACCAAGCCGAGCCGGTCCAGGCGCCCGGCCAGGTCGGCAAGCTTTGCTCGCCCCAGCGCCATCGGCGCGTCAGCGGTAGTAGAGGCTGATCCGCCCGGCGGTCAGGATCGTGTCCGGCGCCGGCGGGTTCTTGGCGACGATGTAGACGCGGATCTGCTGGCCGTCCCATCTCCCGGTCTGCTGGAGATGGGCGACGACGTCGGTCACGTTGAGCACGAAGTTCTTGCCGCTGCCGCCGCTGGCCGCGACGCTGCGGCTCATCTCGGCGACGCCGAACATCGGCAGCGAACCCGCATAGAGCTCAGGCACCTCATCGGGCGACTGCGCGTCCGGCGGGTTCAGATAGACGTACCGCGTATCCAGCCGCCCGCTGCCGGTCACATTCTCGACGTTCAGGTAGATCCGACGCGCGCCGGCGCCTGTCGCCAGGTCCACGGTCGGGGCCCGGGACTGGATCGGGAGATCGACCGACACCTGCTCGGGCGACAGATCGATGTTGGTGTCGGAGGCGCCGGCCAGTTGCGGCGCCTGGGGCGGCGGCCTGGGCGCCGCCACCGCCGGCGGCGTGGTGACGGCCGCTGGCAGCCTGGCGGCGAACGCGGCGACCTGCGGCGGAGCAGCGACGTCCTGATAGCGGTAGGTGAAGGCCGAGCTCGCCGTGTCCAGCACCGCCGAGGGCTTGACCGTCTGCGAGACGCCGTTCTCGTCGCGGAACTGATAGGGAAAGCCTGGTCCGGTCGGGTCGAGCCAGCGCGGGTCGGGCGGTTCGGCGTGGCCGGAAGCGCCGGCCCAGACCGCCCAGAGCCGGTCGATGTTGGCGTGGTGCAGCCAGAACAGCGGATCGAGCCCGGCGGTCTCGAAACTGCCCATCCAGCCGCCAATGTCACCGTGCACATTGTCGTGCGGCGTCTTCTCGACCCCGCCGCTGACATCGACGCCGCTCTCGCCGTGGCTGAAGGCGGTGGGACCGCCGCCAAAGCTGGTTGCCGCCGCACTGTCGTAGAAATGGTTGTAGTTCAGGCACTTGAGGCGGACGTCCTTGGGACCGATGCCGAAATCGCCGGCCTGGCCCTTTGGCGTGTCCACCAGCTGGTGTGGGCCGCGCTCCACGCCCTGGAACAGGGCGTTGGGCGAGCCGTCGGGGAGCGCCGAGGCGAGAAACTCCGGCCGCACGAGCCGCGCGACATCGGCGTTCTGCTCCGTATCGCTGTAGTTCCAATAGGGCAGCGCCCAATCGGCAGGGCCGCCCAGCGCGACGATGGTCTTGCGGACGATGCGCTCGAAGTAGCCGAGATAGCCACGGTGCCAGGGCAGGAAGAACCAGCCGTGGTGCTGGCACTGCCGCCAATAGGTGTCGGCGTCGGCGGGCAGCGTCTCGCCCGGCCTGGCGAGCGCCCGCAACGGCGGCAAAGTCGCGTCATAGCCGTGGATCGCGGCCTGATAGCGCCAGCTCGACGAGTTCGAGATTGGCAGCTGGAACATCGCCCCCATCGCCTTGGCGTACCAGACCAAGGTCGGGTCCCAGGCGGCGAGACCCCACAGGTCCTCGCGGGTGTAGACACCGTTGTCGATCGGCTGGACCATGATTGCCTCCCCGGCGTTCAACGCGGATCGCGGGCGCGGCGTGGGCAGCCCACCTTCGTTACGCGAAACCAAGCGGGCGGGTCGTCGCGCGCGCCAACATGCGGCGAGCCCCGACCTCAACGAACGGTAGTTTAGTTCAAAAGTTCTGCCTAGGCGCTATTTTTTGGCCAGCGCCTGGGCCCGGATCGCCCTCAGTGTCTGGCCGGGGCTGATGGCGTCGGTGTCGAACTTCACGTGCAGAATCGACGGCTGGCCAGAAGCGATGGCGGCGTCGAAGGCGGGGCCGAAGTCGGCGGTCTTCTCCACCGTGGCGCCGAAGCCGCCAAAGGCGCGGGCGTAGGCGGCGAAGTCGGGGTTCTTCAGGTCGGTGCCGATGACGCGGCCCGGATAGTCACGCTCCTGGTGCATGCGGATGGTGCCGTAAGAGGCGTTGTCGCAGACCACCACGACGATCGGCAGGCCGTACTGCACCGCGGTGGCGAACTCCTGGCCGTTCATCAGGAAGTCGCCGTCCCCGCTGATCGCCACCACGCGTCGGCCGGGATGCAGCCGCTGCATCGCCACCGCCGCCGGAACCGCGTAGCCCATCGAACCCGAGTTCGGCGCGACGTGGCCGCCGAAGCGCCGTACGCGGAAGAAGCGGCCGACCCAGGCGGCGAAGTTGCCGGCGCCGTTGGTGAGGATCGCGTCCGCCGGGAGGTGCTCGCGCAACCAGACCATGATCTCGCCGAGGTTCACCGCGCCGGGCTGCGGCGTGGCGACCTCCGACCAGGCCAGATAGTCCGCATGCGCCGCCTCGGCCGCGCCGCGCCAGGCGGGCGGAGTCGCCGGCGTCAGGGCGTTCAGCGCGGCGGCGAAGCGGGTGGGCGTGGCATTGATGGCCAGGTGTGGGCGCCAGACGCGGCCGAGCTCCTCGGGACCGGGGAAGACGTGGACCAGCTTGGCGGACGGCGCAGGGATGTCGAACAGGCTGTAGCTCTGCGAGGTGACGTCGCTGATCCGCCCGCCGATCGAGAGCACCAGGTCGGCGGCCTTGACCCGGGCCAGCAGCTTCGGATTTGGCGACAGCCCAAGGTCGCCGGCGTAGTTCGGGTGCAGCGGGTCGAACAGCGGCAGCCGCCGGAACCCAGTGGCGACCGGCAGTTCGAACCGCTCGGCGAAGCGGGTGACGGCCTCGCGCGCCGCCTCGTCCCAGCGGCTGCCGCCAAGCAGGGCGATCGGCGACTTGGCTTCGGCCAGCAGCGCATCCAGCGCCGCCATTTCGGGCGCGCCGGGCGACGTTTCGACCGGCTGGTGCGGCGGCGCATCGAGGCAGTCGACCTGCTCGACCAGCACGTCGTGCGGCAGCGCCAGCACCACCGGGCCGGGCTGGCCGGCGGTGGCGACGTGGAAAGCGCGCGAGACCAGCTCGCTCATCCGAGATCCGTCGTCGACCTCGCCCGCCCACTTGGTCATCGATCCGAACACGGCGGCGTAGTCGAGCTCCTGCCAGGCGTCGCGGCCCTTCACCGCGCGGTCGACCTGGCCGACGAACAGGATCATCGGGCTCGAGCTCTGGTGGGCGATGTGGACGCCGTGGGCGGCGTTGGTGGCGCCGGGGCCGCGGGTGACGAAGCAGACGCCGGGGCGCCCGGTCAGCTTGCCGACCGCCTCGGCCATCATCGCCGCCCCGCCCTCCTGGCGGCAGACGGTGACGGCGATGTCGCGATCGATCAGCGCGTCGAGCACCGGCAGGTAGCTCTCGCCGGGCACGCAGAAGACGTGGCGCACGCCCTGGATCACCAGCTGGTCGACCAGCACCTGCGCGGCGGTGCGCGTCTTGACGTCGAGCTTCATGAAACGCCCCTAAGGCCCGAACACGACCATCTCGGTGAACGCCAGATCGTTCAGCCGCGGGCGTTCGGGGCCCTTGAAATAGCGCGGACCACGGTTCCTGAACCAGAGGCCAGCGAGACCGGGGATCGGCGCCGGCGCATCGCAGATCACCAACGGGGCGCCGCGGCGCAGCAGGAAGCGGCCGAGCGGGCCGGCGCAGGCGGTGAAGCGGTCGGTGTCGCGGGCGAAGACCAGCTGGGCCACGCTGAACGGGACGCCGGCGATACGGCGGATCAGGAACACGAAGGGCTCGGGCCCTTGCGGCGTCTCGCAGATCAGCGCCAGACAACCCGCTTCGGCGTGGGCGGCCAGCACCGCGTATTCAGGCAGGCCGCGATCGCCATCGGCCAGGGCGCGGACCTTCCCCCTGCCCGGCTTCAGGGCCGCGAAGGCGGCCAGCTGGCCGCAGCTGTAGCGGCGGTAGCCGAGGACACCGAGGATCGGCCAGGTGTGGGTCGCGGCCGAGGTGTTGACGTAGGTCACGTGTTTCAGCTTCGAGGCCAGGCTGGCCAGCGTCGCCGCGTGGCCGCGGTACGCCGGCTCGACATACCAGCTGGAGACGTTGCAGCGAACCGCGCCGGCGGTCTCGGCGAAGATCAGCAGCAACACTCCCACTGGCGCGCCGTCCGCCTCGAGCAGGTAGCCGAAGCTGGGGCATCCCTCCGGCGCGCCGCGGGCCGCCAGCCGCGCCAGCGCACTGGTCCAATATTTGCGAGGCCGGGCCGGAAAACCGCGCGCGAGCAGGTCGGCCACCGGCTCGAGGTCCGCCTGGCGGATCTGGCGGCAGCGGACCTGAGACGGCGGCGACGGAGAAACGACCATGACCCTGACAGCGTTGGCGCGGGATGTGAGCCGGCCGGAGCAAGATTCATGCGAGGTCCGACGCTGAGACGGCGCCCAGGGCTGTTATTTCGGACGTCTTCCGCAGCGTGGCCGCCGCCCAGGGCAAGACAATCGCATCGCTCGCCGACGACCTCGTGTTGCTGAACTCGGGGCTCGATTCACTCTGCTTCGCCATCATTGTCGCGACGCTGGAGGACGAGCTGGGCTACGACCCGTTCACCGAGGCCGAGGACGTCCGGTTTCCGATCACTTTCGGTGAATTTGTGCGGTTCTACGACCGCGGCCGCTGAACGCCTGTCCCTCTTGGAGACACCCTGGAGGGCTTCGTCGCCGCCGGCGGCGTGATAGAGCTTCACCACGACTGAAACGGAGTGCGCAGGTTGCCTAGTGTCCTCGTCACCGGCGCCAGCCGCGGTATCGGTCTGGCCATCGTCAAACGCCTCGCGGCGTCCGGCTATACCGCCATCGCCCTGGCCCGCACCGAAGGCCCCGCCCTGACCGCAGCGATCGAGGAGGCCAAGGGCGCGATCGAATTCGTGCCATTCGACCTCAGCAACCTCGACGCCATTCCCGAGATGGTGCGCGAGCTTCGCGCCAAGTCGGGGGCGATCTGGGGCCTGGTCAACAACGCCGGGCTCAGCCTCGAGGGCCTGCTGGCCAACAACCACGTCTCGCAGATCGAGGCGGCGATCCGCCTCAACACCACCTCGCCGATCGTGCTGACCAAGTACGTGGTCCGAGGCATGATGTCCGGAGGCGGCGGGCGGATCGTCAACATGTCGTCGATCATCGGCTCGACCGGCTACAACGGCCTGGCCGTCTACGGGGCGACCAAGGCCTCGATGATCGGCTTCACCAAGTCGCTGGCCCGCGAGGTCGGCCGCCTCGGCGTGACCGTCAACGCCATCGCACCCGGTTTCATCGAGACCGAAATGACCGCCGGCATGGCCGAGGAGGGCCGCGAGCAGGTGATGCGCCGCAGCGCCCTGCGCCGGCTCGCCGACGTCGAGGACGTCGCCGCGATGGTCGAGTTCCTGATGGGCGACGGCGGCAAAAACATCACCGGGGCGGTGATGACCATCGACGCCGGGAATACGGCCTAGAGCCGCCTCCGCCATCGTCGGGCAGCACGCAGCCTGGGCAGGCAGCCGCCGGCCTTGGCGCTTGACCTCCGTGCGGCCACGGCCGTCCTCAAATCGCCTTCGGCGGGGACTGCCCGATTGAAGACGATCACCGGCCTGATGATCAGCGTCTTGGCGGACCGGCGAGAACGATGCGGGAGGGGGGCTTGTCGAGGGTGACGGCGATGGCGCCGGGCGCCTTTCTGGGCTCGAAATAGGGCGTTGGACCGAGCGCCTTGAAATCAAACACCGACAGGGGCTTCGAGCTTCCGTCCGCGAAGACCGCAGCGCCCGCGACGACGCCGGGGAAATAGGCGGTGGTGAGCTGCGCGGTCTCGGCGCCCTCATCGCGGGCGAACTTCGCGACGGCCGCGTTCAGTTGCGCTAGCGAGGCCGCCAGATTGCTGACGTCGATGCGGGTGTCAGGCGCTATGGCGGCCAGCGGCTCGAGGACGAACTGGTAGTCGTCGCCGTCAAGCTCGAACACGGCCTTGCTCTTTAGCTGGGCTAGAGTGGGCAGGTTTTGCACCGTACCGTCGGGACTGAGGGCCACCGGGGTGCGAGCGCCGGCCTTGTCCACGAAGGCGGCCCGGGCGCCCGGCGCAGGCTTCTTGCTCCGCATGAGGCGGTAGGCGAAGGAGAACCGGTCACGCTCCGCCGGGGGCAGGGCGAGGTACGAATCCAGCATCACGAACGCCTCGGAGAGCGGCAGGCGCTGGACCCCGGCGCGCGCCAGGCCGGGCCAAAAGGCGACGCTCATCGCGGCGATAAGATCGCGTCTGCGCATGTCGGACTCCGGCGATACCGGCAGCGTCTTAGCCCCGCTCGCCGATTGGCCGCCATGAATTTGCGGGCGGCGGTCGGCGGAACGCTCGCCAATGCCGGCGTCCGCATGGGGCTTCCTTTTGGCGCGCCCCTCCCGAACAACGGAGAGCGGAGCGGAAGGGTCAGAGCCGCAGCGCTTCCTTGACGCTCGCCGGCCAGGCGGCGACGTCGAGGCCGTGGGTCGCGAACATCGCCACCGCCAGGCGATCCATGCCGAAGGCGACGCAGCCGGTATGGGCCGGCTCGCCCGCGGCGTTCTTCATGTCCCAGGTCAGGCCGAAGTGGTCCTGGTGGTAGTTGAAGCTCATGCAGGCGGTGGCCTTTTCGGTGGAATGCACCGGCACCAGCAGTTCGAACTTGAGCGCCTGCTCGAGCTGGGAAGCGGCGACGATCTGGCCGCCACGGCCGAAGAACGGGTCGCTCGCAAGATCGATGCGGTAGCTGAGGCCCATGAGATCGGCGAGGCCCTTGGCGCGCTCGATCCAGTCTTCACGGAAGGCCTGGATTTGCGCCTGCGTCCCGACCCGCACATATTCGCGCATCCGGAAAGACTGGAAACGATCGATGTCGGTCGACGGCTCGCGGCGGAAGCAGTCGGCGGCGACGTCGAAGATCAGGCCGTCGGCAGGTACCTCGCCGCGGGCCGCGACGATGGGATAGACCGGGTAGCAGGCGGCCGGCGCCAGCACGAGATCGGCGGCCTCCAGCGCGTCGGTCCAGGGTTCGCCATCCTCCATGAACCGGCCGACCACGCCGCGGATGTGGCGTTCGTCGCCGCAGAGGCAACTGACGGCGCCCAGCAGGTTGGGGAAGCTCTTGAGATAGCCGTGCTGCTCGATCTGGGCCCGGCTCATCACCGGCGGGAAGCGCAGCACCTCGGCGCCGGCCGGCCTATGGGCCGAGATCAGCGCGGTGAGCGCCTCGACCATCCCCTCGTACAGGCCGGTGCGCGCGTAGACGCCGTCGACTCCGGTCTCGATGAACAGTTGCGCCTTCATTGCGGCGATGTGCGACGCGTCGGCGGCTACGCCGATCTTGTCCTGGCGGGTCACTGAACTCAGCCTCTGATGCTGGAGGGCACTTCGCTCAGCAGCGCCGAGGTGGCGACATTGGCGAGGATGCGGTCGTTGTTGATCATGATCGGCGAGGAGAGCACGTCGCGAAGCTGCCGCCCGATCGAGATGTCGCTGTCGTTGCGGTAGGACGAGAGCCCGCCGCAACGCAACGCGCTCATCACCGCCTGCACCGCCAGCTCGGAGGCCTCGACCTTCAGCAGGTTGATCTCGGACTGGAAGCTCATCGCCATCAGCGCGCCGGGATCGCCTTGGATCGCCCCGTAGTGGTCGATCGTCGTGGTGATCAGCGCGCGCAGGGCCCGCAGCGAGGCGTTGCCGCGGGTGAAGTAATGCGCGCTCGGCGGCAGTTCGCCGCCGCCGCGGAGCGCCTTGCGCAGGTATTGGCGCGCCTTCTCCACCGCCGAGGCGGCAATGCCGGCCCAGACGCTGGACCACAGGATGTGAGCGGCCGGGACCATGCTCTGGGCGTGGATCACTTCATAGGGAACCGGCAGCAGCTGCTCAGCCTTGCCGCTGGCGCGCAGCGTGAAGCCGGCGCTGCAGGTGCCGCGCATGCCCAGGGTGTCCCAGGAAAGCGTGCGCTCGAGGCTGTAGTCGCTCTTGAGGAACACGGCGAGGACCTGGTCGGAGGCGGCCGCGTCGGCGACGCGGCGCGCGGTGGTCACCACCGCGTCGGCTTCGGCGCCGTAGGAGATGACGGAGGCGGCGCGCTCGAGGCTGATCGCGTCGCGGTCGTATTCGATCGGAGCCTCGCTGGAGCGGACGTTGCCGCCGCCCGAACCTTCGGTGGTGGAGGACGCGAGCAGCAGCTGGTCGCGCACCAGCTTGCGGATGAAATCTTCTTGCCAGGCGGCGCCGATCCCGTGGCGCACGACGCAGGCGACCTTCACCTGGTGCATGGCGTAGATCATGCCGGTCGAGGCGCAGGCGCGGCCCAGGGCGTAGCAGATGTCCGCGATCTGCGAGAGGGCGACCTCTTCGCCGCCGAGCCGCCGGGGGGCCATCAGGCCCATCAGTCCCAGCGCCTTGGCCGCCGTGATCGCCTCGATCGGGAAGCGACCGTCGCGGTCGACGCCCTCCGCGTGCAGCGCGGCGACGGCGGCGACGCGCTCGGTGCGCTGCGCGATATCGTCGGCGAGAAGCGACGGCGCCTCGAACGCGTTGGCGGCCGCCGGGTCGCTCTGGCGATCCTTCAGACGCATTTGGTCATGCACGGTCATCTGGTCTGCTCACTGCTCCAAACCTAGGTCCGCCGCCGTACCGAAATGGCTTCGGTTGCGTAGCAGGACCGCCCCAGAGGCGTGTTCAGCAATCAGCATGCCACCCCCGTGCAATATTCATTCAGTATACCAGAGCTTGACGATTGCAATGAATGTCAATTAACCACACCGTGAACCGGTACACGCTCAGAAGTTGCATGCTTGATCACTCTCGCGCGACGCGATGCTTTGGCATGCGCCTTGCGACTTGCCGCAGGAGTAGCGGGCGCCTGTCTCTTCACGGGGCCGGCAGGTGGAGAGCGGTATGGCGGACCGAGAATCGACGGCGGCGCGTGATCACATCACTGGCGTCGTCGAGACATTGCTGGCTAAGCGGGGCGGCATGAGAGCGATCTTGGCGGACCAGAACCTTACCGACGCGGGGCTGACATCGCTCGACATGGTCAACCTCATGCTGGCGATCGAAGACGGGTTCGGGATCGAGATCCCGCAACGCCAGATGACGCCCGCCAACTTCCGCTCCATCGCTGCGATCGAGACGCTGGTTTCGGCGCTCGCCGCCGCGGCGGCCTGACGGACGATGCCCCTGGACCACCGCGCCCGGCGCTTGCTCGACATGATGGCCGCGACCGGCGGCGGCGCCGACGCCCCTGCGTCGGTGGCCGAGCGCCGCGGCGGGCTGGTCGCCTTGGCGGCGATGGCCGATGACGTCTCGACAGCCGTAGCGGTCGAAGACCGTGACGTGCCGGGTCCCGCCGGCCAACTGCCGATCCGCCTCTACAGCCCACTCGAGGCCAGCGGCGATGCTCTGCCGGGGCTGGTGTTCATCCACGGCGGCGGCTGGGTCGCTGGCAGTCTCGAGACCCATGACGGCCTGTGCCGGCGCCTGTGCGCGGCCGCGGGCTGCAAGATCATCGCGCTCGACTACCGCCTCGCGCCGGAGCACCCCTTCCCCGCCGCGCTGATGGACTGTCTGCTGGCGGTGAACTGGGTGGCCAACCATGCCGCATCGCTTGGAATCGACCGCACGCGGCTCGGGGTGGTGGGTGACTCGGCCGGAGGCGGCCTGGCGGCGGCGGTCTGCCAGATCGCCCGCGACGCCGGCGGCCCGGCGATCGCGCTGCAGGCGCTGATCTGTCCGATCCTGGAGGTCGGGCGGCGAACCGGCTCGCGTGAGGAGTTCGGCGAAGGCCACTTCATCACCCGTGCAGCCTTCCAGCGCGACCTCGCCGACTACGTCTCGCTTGGCGCGGCGCTGGACGATCCTCGGCTTTCGCCCCTCTGCGCCGCCGGTCTGCGCGGACTGCCCCCGGCGCTGGTCCATACCGCGGAGTTCGACCCCTTCCGCGACGAAGGCGAGGCCTACGCCGAAGCGCTGCGGGCCGCCGGCGTCGCCGCGGTCACCGTGCGCCATCCCGGGATGATCCACTATTTCTACGCGCTGGCGCGGGCCATCCCCTACGCCGACGCGGCGGCCGCGCAGCTTGGCGCCCAGATTCGGGCTTTGTTCGAAGGGCGTCTCGTCGGCGCGCCGGCCAGCCTCGCCGATCAGCTGGGCTAGAGCCGCATCTCGCCCGCGCGGATCCGCTCCGCCAGCGTCTCGTCCAGCGCGACATAGGCGCCCGCCGCCCGGTCTTCGACGAACAACGGGTCGATGGCCCGGGCCGCATCCCAGCCGTCGGCGGCCAGCGGCTGCTTCTTGAGCTTGAACGTCTCGGTGACTTCAAGGGCCCCGACAAGCCGCAGGAACACCGGGCGGGCATAGTCGGGCAGGCGCTGCGCCAAGTGGGCGCGGAGCGCCGCAAGATCGAGATCCGGCCCGGCGACCAGGGCCGCCATGCCGGCCTTGCCGGAGGCGCCTGGAACCTCGACGCCATAGACGCAGGCGTCGTTCACGCCGGGAAAGGCGCGCACCGCGGCGGCCACTTCGGCGGTGGCCACGTTCTCGCCCTTCCAACGGAAGGTGTCGCCGATGCGATCGACGAAATAGTAGAACCCCTGATCGTCCGTATACATCAGATCGCCGGTGCGGACCCAGGCGTCGCCGGACTCGAACACGTCCCGCAACAGCTTGGTCTCGCTGGCCTTGGCGTCGGTGTAGCCCTCGAAGCGCGCGGCGCCCGCCTCGCCCACCCGGCCGATCGCTTCGCCGGCTTCACCGGCGGCGGAGCGGATGCAGAAGCCGTCGTCGCCGCGCACGGGCGCGCCGAGGTCGGCGTCGAATTTCACGATCGCAGCCGGGAAGCGGTGCTTGAGGAAGGTCGGCAGCCGGCCGATCGCGCCGGGCTTTCCCTCGACGTTGTAGAGCGAGAAGTTGCCCTCGGTGGCGGCGTAGAACTCCAGGATCCGCGGGATCGCGAACCTCTCCTGGAACGCCTCCCAGACGTCGCCGCCGAGGCCGTTGCCGCAGCAGAGCCGCAGGACGTGCTCGCGCTCCAGCGGATGCGGCGGCGAAGCGACGAGGTATCGGCATAGCTCGCCGATGTACTGGAACAAGGTGCAGTCCCAGCGGGCGATGTCGTCCCAGAAGCGGCTGGCGGAGAACTTCTCGGCCACGACGACCGAGGCGCCGCCGACCAGCGCTGCGCCAATCGCCGCGACCCCGCCGGCGCTGTGGCACATCGGCAGGCAGTCGTAGAGCCGATCGGTGGGCTGAACGTCCATCAGGCCGGCGAACCAGTGGCTCCAGCTCATCAGGCGGTGATGGCTGACGTTGGCGGCCTTCGGCAGCCCGGTGGTGCCGGAGGTGTAGATCAGCAGCGCCCGGTCGGAGAGCGTGACCTCCGGGACCACCAGCGCGGCCAGCGCGTCGGCGCCGTAGCCGTCGACGACGAGGTCGATCCGCCAGTCGGTCATGACCTCGCCGTGCAGCCAGATCCGCGGCGCGCCATCGAGCGTCTGGGCGACTTCGGCGAGGCCGCTCATCAGGCTCGCATCGACGATGATGTGGCGCGCCCTCGCCACGGTGAGGCAGTGCGCCAGCGAGGCGCCGCGCAGCTGGGTGTTGATCAGCGCCGTGATAACGCCAAGGCGCGAGAGACCGAGCCAGATCGCCATGTATTCCGGGCGGTTCGGCATGATCAGCGCGACGACGTCGCCCGCCGCCAGCCCCTGGTCCGCCGCCCAGCGCGCGTAGCGGCGCGAGCGGTCGGCGAGCTGGCTGAACGAGAACCGTTCACGATCTGAGAGCAGCGCAGGGGCGTCGCCGAACCGGTCGGCCAGCTCGTCGATCACCACTGGGAGGGTGCGAGCCGGCGCCTGCTCGAGGCTCGCGGTCATGGCCAGCGCGCGCAGCCAGTCCTTGTTGGCCGATGGCTTCTGCGGGGCCGCGGCGGGCCGCCCCAGGGTGGTCGTGGTCATGGACGCATCTCGGCCTGGCGCGGCTGAACCCGCGCTGAACGTGCGGCTGCAAGGCGCGCGCCAGGAAGCGTGACTGTACGACCCGCGGCACACCGCGTGCAACCGACCGCTCGCGGCGGTTCGTGGTGACGCAATTCGAGACCGCGCGTGCAGGAGAGGTGTTCGATGCGCCGCGAGACCATGGCCGTCCATTCTGGTTTCGACTGCGATCCCACCACCAAGGCCGTGGCCGTGCCGATCTACCAGACCGTGGCCTACGCGTTCGACAGCGCGGACCATGGCGCGGCGCTGTTCAATCTCGAACAGGAAGGCTTCCGCTACACCCGCATTAGCAACCCGACCAACGCCATCCTCGAGCAGCGGGTCGCCGAGCTGGAGGGCGGCGTCGCGGCCGTTTCGCTGGCCAGCGGCCAGGCAGCGCTGCACTACGCCATCGTCACGCTGGCCGACCACGGCGGCAACATCGTCACCACGCCGCAGCTCTACGGCACCACCTACACCTTGTTTTCGCACGTGCTGAAGCGGCAGGGCATCGAGGCCCGGTTCGCCGCCAGCGACGCCGCGGCCGACATCGAGGCGCTGATCGACGACAACACTCGCGCCGTCTACTGCGAAAGCGTCGGCAACCCGGCCGGCAACGTCTGCGACATCGCCGCGCTGGCCGAGGCCGCGCACCGGCACGGCGTGCCGCTGGTGGTCGACAACACCGTGCCGACGCCGATCCTGCTGCGCCCGATCGAGCATGGCGCCGACATCATCGTGCACTCGCTGACCAAGTTCATGGGCGGCCATGGGGTGGTGATGGGCGGGATGGTGGTCGACGGCGGCCGTTTCGACTGGACCGCCAACGCCGCGCGCTTCCCGATGTTCAGCGAGCCGGACGAATCCTATCACGGCCTGGTCTATGTCGAGCGGTTCGGCGCGGCCGCCTACGCCGCGCGGATGCGCAGCGTCTACCAGCGCACGACCGGCGCGGTGCTGGCGCCGATGAACGCCTTTACGCTGCTGCAGGGCATCGAGACGGTGGCGTTGCGTGTCGAGCGGCACACCCAGAACGCTCGCAAGGTCGCGCAATTCCTGAAGGACGATCCCAGGATCGAGTGGGTGAACTACGCCGGGTTCGAGGAGAGCCCCTACTTCGCCCTGGCGAACAAATACCTCGGCGGCACGCCCCCTTCCCTGCTGACGTTCGGCGTCAAGGGCGGGTTTGAGCCGGCCAAGACCTTCTACGACCGGCTCGCGCTGGTGAAGCGGCTGGTGAACATCGGCGACGTGAAATCGCTGGCCTGCCATCCGGCCTCGACCACGCACCGCCAGATGACCCCGGCCGAGCACGCCGCCGCCGGCGTGACGCCGGAGATGATCCGGCTTTGCGTTGGCATCGAGCACGCCGACGACATCATCGCCGACCTCGACCAGGCGCTGGGCGCCGGCGGGGACCGTCGATCCACGGCGCCGGCGGCCTGACCATGGGCCTGACCACCTCGCCCCGTGGCCCGACCTTCGCCGCGCAGGTTCCCACCGCCCGTGGCCCGCGGTTGAAGATCGGCCTGCTCAACAACATGCCGGACGCGGCGATGGCCGCGACCGAGCGGCAGTTCAGCAGCCTGCTGCAGGTCGCCACCGAGGGCACGCCGGTGACGCTGAAGCTGTTCGCCCTGGCCGGCGTGCCGCGCGGCGAAGCGGCCGAGGCGCACATGCGCGGCCGCTACCACGCCGCCGAGACCCTGCCCGACGCGCGTCTCGACGGTCTGATCGTCACCGGCGCCGAGCCGCGCGCGCCGGAGCTGGACCAGGAACCCTACTGGCCGGCGCTGACCAAGGTGATCGACTGGTCGCACCAGACCGGCATGCCGACGATCTGGTCGTGCCTCGCCGCTCATGCGGCCGTGCAGCGCCTCAGCCGCATCCGCCGCCAGCCGCTTGCCGCCAAGCTGAGCGGCGTGTTCGAGAGTCTGCCCGCCCGTGAAGATCCGCTGCTGGCTGGCGTGACCTCACCCCTGATCACGCCGCACTCGCGTCAGAACGGCCTCGTCGAAGAGGACCTGATCGAGAAGGGCTACCGCATCCTGAGCCGTTCGCCGGCCGCGGGCGTCGATGCGTTCATCCGCCGGGGCGTCGGGCTTGCGCTCTACTTCCAGGGCCATCCGGAATATGACGCGGACACCCTGAAGCGGGAGTATTTCCGCGATGTCGGCCGGTACCTGAACGGCCGCCGCCCGCACCATCCCGACACGCCGACCGGCTATTTCGACCTCGAGGTGGAGGCGGTGCTCGCGGAGCTGAGCTACCACGCACGCCGCCATCCGAGCCCGAAGCTGGCGCCGCTCTACGCCGCCATCCTGGCCAAGGCCTCGCCGACCCGCACCTGGCGGGGCACGTCGGTGAAGATCTACCGCAACTGGCTGCGGCACATCGCGGACGCCGCCCGGCCCGCGCCACTCTCAGGCGTCAGCCTGCGCGGCTTCCCACAGACCCCGGCCTGATCAGGCCACCTTCGCCACGGCCGCCTCGCCGGTGAAGCCGACGATGTCGGCCACCATCTCGGCGACCTGCTCGACGATCAGGGTGTGGGTGGCGCCCGGATAGACCTTCAGTCGGCAGTTCGGCATCAGACCCGGCAGCTTGCGCCCGGTAAGCTCGAGCGGGCACGAGCCGTCGGCGTCGCCGTGCAGCACCAGCGTCGGCGTTGCGATCCTGGCCAATTCGGGTCGCAGATCGGTCTGAGCGCCGGTGACGTTGCATTCGATCGCCGCCTGCAGGCTGCACTGCAGCATCTGGCGCACGGTCTGGGCCACCAGCTCGGACGACGCTTGGGCGCCGAACGCCGGCGGCGCGGCCTGCGCCAGCCAGCCTGCGAAGCTCGTCGCCCACGCCGCCCGCATCGCCTCCAGCGCCGGAAGATCGGCGATGCCGTCGGGATTGTCCGCCGTCTTCAGCGGATACGGCAGGAACGGCGCGACCATCACCACGCGCGCGATCCGGTCGTCGCCATAGCGGGTGAGGTAACGGGCGATCTCGCCGCAGCCCATCGAGTGGCCGACCAGCGTCGCGTCCTTGAGGTCGAACTCCTCGATCACCGCGGCGAGGTCGTCGGCCAGGCTGTCGTAGTCGTAGCCGCGACCAGGGTCGTCGGAGCGCCCGTGGCCGCGGCGATCGAAGGCGATGGCCTCACGGCCCGCGCTGACGGTCGCCAGCATAGCCGACTGCCACGCATCGGAATTCAGGGCCCAGCCGTGAACGAACAGCACCGGCGGGCCGTCGCCCCAGCGGCGGCAGAACAGCTCGGTTCCGTCGTGGCTCTTGATCGTAGGCATCTGAATGCTCCTTTCCTGGCTTGATGGCGGAAAGGATGGCACCGGCCGGGAATGGGCGCGATTACCTGGGAGGGAATGGAGGTGGTCGATGACCACCAGCGTCCCGGTCGCTTGGTTGTGTATGCCTGCACCTGTAGGCTGGAAGCACGATGGCCAACGTCGGCCCTTCCAGATCGAAGCTGGGTCCGTGGCGATGGGCGGCCGCCATCGTCTTTTCCCTGTCCGTGAACAGCCTCGTCGTCGTCTTCTTCTGGGAGTTGCGCCTAGCGCCGGTCCACGACTCTGCGCCGCCGATCATCGTGCGCTTCATTCCGCGCCTGACGATGCAGCGAATTCAGCTCTGAAGCTCTCAGACATCCTCATGCGCGTTCGGCGCCTCGCGCCTTCCGCCCTTCCTCGGCGCTGGCGCCCGCCCCCAGCGGGCCAGCACCGGCCGCTCCGGCGACGCCGACAGGCGCGCCGCCGATTGGCGCTGATGTGGCGAACGTCTCTGGCGCCCTGCGCGGCGTCTTCGGCTGCAATCTGCCCGATCTAACCGACGCCGAGCGCACCGCGTGTGGGGAAAGGTTGGCCGCGAACCGACCCACCATACCCACGGCGCTCAATCTTGACCCGCATGGGCGCTACGTCAGCAACCCGGAGCCGTACCTGAACCGGATGCCGAAGAATGGCTGCAAGGTGAGGGCCGCCGGCCATGCCACTCCCTTCGGCAAAGAGGGCGTCGCCGCCGGCGTAAGCTGCGGATGGTCCTTCTAGAGGCTCCATCCGGCGCCTGCGTCTCCGTCCTACAGGGCGAAGAATTCTCGTGAACCTCAACGGATTACGAGCGCGATGGGGAGGATCCAATATCTTCCCTGGCAGATAGGGGGGACAGCCGCCGAACCGTCGCGGCTGTCTCGGCGTCGGCGGGAAAGAAGGATTCCACCGCGAGCTCCGACAGACTGACCTCGAGCGGCGTGCCGAACACCAGGGTGGTGGTGAAGAACGACAGCACCTGGCCGCCCAGCCGGATGCGGAACGGCACCACCATCTCGGTCTGAGACAGGTGTCGGGACGGGGGCGCGGCTGGCAGGCGGGCGCTGTAGGACTGCGCTTCGGCCATCAAAGCGATGAGCACAGGGTCGGCGGTCAGCTCCACCTGGCGTCGCAGCCGCGCCAGCGCATGCCCTCGCCACTCGCCCAGATTGGCGATGCGCGGCGCCAGGCCGTTCGGCGACAGCGAGAGCCGCATGACGTTGACAGGCCGCTCCAGCAGCGCCGGATCGACGCCTTCGTAGAGCTGCGGCAGCGCGCTGTTGCTCGCCACGATGTTCCAGTGCCGGTCGAGTGCGAAGGCGGGGTAGGGCTTGTGGCCTTCGAGGATGATCTGAACCGCGTCGCGCACCGCGGTCAGTTCCGGCGAGTCGAGCTCGCTTTGTGGGAATACCGGCGCGTAGCCGGCGGCGACCAGCAGCACGTTGCGCTCGCGCATCGGCACTTCGAGCCGTTCGGCCAGGCGCAGGACCATGTCGCGGCTGGGATTGGCGCGGCCGGTTTCGACGAAACTCAGGTGCCGGGAGGAGACCTCCGCCTCGCCGGCGAGGTCGAGCTGGCTCATCCGCCGGCGCCGGCGCCAGGCGCGCAGGTGGTCGCCGACGGGCGTGGCGGTCGCGGACATCGCGGTGACGGACATTGGCAAGGGATAGACCGGGCGCGCGTCGCAATTCAATTACCTCGCGGGTAATGCGGGTCCCTCGCTCCCCACGCTCGGTCGTCGCCGGGCTTTGTCCCGGCGATCCATGCACGCAGGCCAGCGGGTGGCCGTGCCCAGCACGGCCAAGGCGCGTTCGGTGTTCTTGGATAGCCGGGACTTACGTCCGGCTATGACCGAGGGATTTGAGTCAAGCGGCGCTCTCGACCAGGTCCTGGCTCGTCGTCGCTTCCTCGCCCGTCCACCGAACCACCTTGGTCAACAGTTCGCGGGTGTCGATCGGCTTGCCGATGTGGTCGTTCATGCCGACCTGCCGGCACGCCTCCAGGTGCGTGGGCAGGATGTTGGCGCTGAGCGCGACGATCGGGGTCGCGCGGTTCAGCGGCGAGGCCGCGCGGATCGCCCGGGTGGCGGCGAGGCCGTCCATGCCCGGCATCTGCAGGTCCATCAGGATCAGGTCGAACGGCTTCTCCGCCGCCGCCAGCACCGCCTCGGCGCCGCCGGTGGCCTCGGTGAGTTCGTGCCCGAAGACGCCCAGCAGCACGCTCACCAGTTCGCGGTTCACCGGCGAGTCGTCGACGATCAGGATTCTCGCCGGCCTGGCGTAGAACTCGCCCGCTTCATCCTCGTCCGCCGCCTCGAGGTCGCTGGCCGGCGCCTTGACGGTGAACCAGAACTGGGCCCCCAGGCCGGGTGTGCTTTCGACGCCGATCTGGCCGCCCATCAGCGTGGTCAGGCTCCGGCAGATGGCGAGGCCAAGGCCCGTACCGCCGTACTGCCGATTGATCGAGCCGTCGGCCTGCGAGAAGCGTTGGAACAGCCGGTGCAGCCGGTCAGGGGCGATGCCGACGCCGGTATCGGTGACCGATATCTTCAGCCGCCCGCCGTCTGCCGCGTCGTAGGCCAGCGTGACGGTGACGCCGCCGGATTCGGTGAACTTGATCGCGTTGGTCAGCAGGTTCAGCAGCACCTGGCGCAGCCGTCCGCCGTCGGCCGAGACCGCCGCGGGCAGGGCCCCGTCGATGGCGGTGTTGAGCTCAAGCCCCTTCTCCTGCGCCTGCTGCGAGACCAGCTCGACTGTCTCGACCACGAACCGGCTCGGATCGAAGGGGTGCGGATCCAGCTCCACCTGCCCGGCCTCGATCTTGGAGAAGTCCAGGATGTCGTTGACGACGGTGAGCAGGGTGCGGCTGGCGGTGGCGATCCGGGTGGCGTAGATGCGCGCCGCCGGCGAAAGGTCGGCCTGCTCTTCCAGCAGCCCGGCGAAGCCCATGATGCCGGTCAGCGGGGTGCGGATTTCGTGGCTCATGTTGGCCAGGAACTCGGACTTGGCCAGCGTCGCGGCCTCGGCCTCGGTGCGCTTGCGGCGCAGCTCGTCCTCGAACGCCCGCCGCTCGGTCACGTCGCGCAGGTGGGAGACGATATCGACGAGCTCGCCTGCCTCGTTGCGCGACAGCGCCGACATTCCCTCAAGCCAGACGACCTCCCCGTCCTTGGTGACGGCGCGATACTCGCGGCCGTCTCCGGGCGCGCGGGGCTCGCCCTTGAACAGCGCCTCCGAGCGGGCCTGAGCCTGTTCGAGGTCTTCGGGATGCAGGAAGTCGAAAGCCGACTTGCCGACCATCTCGTCGGCCTCATAGCCCAGCTGCCGGCATGACGGCGAGATGTAGCGAATGACGCCGTTGGCATCCATCCGCATGATGATGTCGGTGGCGAGGTCGGCCAGCAGGCGGTAGCGCGCCTCGCTTTCGGCCAGGGCCGCCTGCGCGGCGCGGCGGGCGGTGACGTCGCGCAGCTGCGTCACCATGCCAGCCGGACGGCCGTCATCGTCGACCACCACCTTAGGCGAGCCCTCGACCCAGACGAAGTCGCCCGTGGCGGTGCGCAACTGGCGCTCGAACGTTGGCGGCGGAACCAGCTCGCCGCGCATCAGCGCTTCGAGATTGCTCATGATGCTGTCGTGTTCCTCGGGTGAGACGAACAGGTCGACCCGGCGGCCGATGAGCTGCTCCGGCTCGTAGCCGAGCTGGCGACACGAGGGCGAGATGTAGACCACGTTCAGGTCGCGATCGATGTGCAGGATCACGTCGGTCGAGTTTTCCGCCAGCATCTGGAAGTTGCGGGCGGTGACGGCCAGCGTCGCCTGCAGCTCGCGCCGCCGGGTCATCGCGCCGGCGATCGGGAAGGCGATGACCGCGCCGGCCAGCATGAACAGCTGCACCAGGATCGCCTCGAGCATCGGATCGCCGCCGCTCTTGTCCGAACCGGGGCCAAGGCCGAGCGCCGTCAGCGCCATGAAGGCTCCGCCGGTGCTGAGCAGGCCGACCGCCGCGCCGGTGGTCTCGCCCTTGTAGGCGATCACCATCAGGGCGGCGAAGATCAGGTAGCTGAACTGATGGTGCGGCTGCAGGCCGACCAGGGCAATCATGGCCACCAGCAAGGCGACCATGCCGAAGTTGCGCAGGCGTTTGCCACGGGTGAGGAAGAAGCGCAGGCCCGGCCGGTCAAGCGCCATCAGCGCCGGCGCGACCACCATCAGCCCAAGGGTGTCGGCCAGGGTCCATTCGATCAGCGAGCGGAAGAACGGCCGGTGGGCGTGCGTCAGCCAGGTCGCGGCGACCGACGCCGACGCCGCGGAGGCGAGCACCACCGCCGCTGCGTAGATCGCCAGCTGCCGGGGCCGGGAGAGATCGGGCTTGGCGCCGATGAACCGGCGGACGATCGCCGCGCAGGCGGTGATCTCCAGCGAGTTGCAGAACGACAGCACGGTGGCGGCGAGCGGGCCGTCCCCAGCCAGCATGTCGCCGCAGATGTTGCCGATCAGCCCCGCCAGCAGGTAGGCCGCCCAGCGGCGCGGCGGAATTCGGACCAGGCGGGCGAGGATGACGGCGTTCGCCGGCCAGATCGCCGCGACGCGACCTTCATGAGCCAGCACGAGCGCGAACCAGGCGAGGAAGCAGACCGCGCCGCCGGCCCAGACAACGTCGACGGCGGCCTGAGAGCGGCGGGTGATCAGGGCGATCCCGAGGCCAGACGACGCCTGCCGCACTTGTTTCTCAGCCCCCACGAAAGCCCCTGCCATGCGGTCAAAAGGCGACCGGACGGCTCCCCTCCGATCCGCGCCACACCGGCCCGGAAAGCGGAGCTTCGGCCCACTACGTTAAGGGGTGATTATGCTAACCGGGCGTCGGGCGCCGTCGTCAGGTCGACGAGCGCGCGTCGCGCCACATTGGCCAGATGGTCGGGCCGTTCGGGAGCGTTATTTCGCCAGTCACTTCGAACCCGAAGCTCTTGTAGATCGGGATGTTGGTGTCCTTGCTGGATTCCAGGTAGCAGGGCATCCGCGCGGCGTCGGCGACCGCGAGGTGGCGACGGATCACGACCCCGCCGAACCCCTTGCCCTGCTTGGCCGGATCGGTGCCGATCGCCTGCAGGTAGTAGTGCGGCACGTGAGGGTGGCGCTTCTCGATGATGTCCAGCGCACCCATCACCTGCAGCGCCCCGCCGAAGCCGAACACGCCCACGAATGCCGCGCCGTTGGTGACGTATTGCCAGGGCGGGATGTGCCAGGCGTTCGGCGGGCGCCACAGCGCGACCGCTTCGTAGCCGGAGGTGACGTCGCAGGCGCCGTGCGGCAGGCCGAGCTTGAACAGCAGCTTGAACAGCTTGGGCATCTTTTCCGGACGCGACGCTTCATCCTTCAGCAGGAAGCAGATCAGCGGGTCGTCGAAGAAGGCCTTGGCCAGGGTGTCGGCGATGGCGTCGGCGTCCGCCCAGGTGGCGGGGCGCGCGGCGACGCCGGCTTCGCGGGCGGTTTGGATAGTGCTCATTACCCTAACTTCACCGATTTGCTCGCCCTCGCCAATGGGCCGCGCGTCAGGGCTCAATGATTTTGAACCAGAAGTCGAAACGGTCGAGCCAGCCAAGCAGCTGCGACAGCGCCGTCGTATCGCCGTCGATCAACGCCGCGCCACCGGCGACGGCATCGTCCAGCGAGACCGCGCCGCTGATCAGCTGGACCAGCGTGGCGCGGCTGAGCGTGACGGTGGAGGCGCCCGGCGCAGTGCGGTCCGGGTAGTGCCGCATCACCGCGTTCTCGACCTCGACCAGGAAGCGTTCGTCCGTGTCGCTGAAGCGCACGCCGAGCCGCAGCGTCTGCGCGCCGACCTTCGGCCCGTTCAGCCGCACGCTGAGCGAGTTCGAGCAGGAAGCTCCCCGGCAGACGCGGCAGCTGGGCCATCGCCGCCTGGCGCGGGGTCGGCGAGGCGGCGATCGGGTTGCGCAGCTCCTGGGCGCCGGTGAGGTAGAACGCCCGCCAGGGACCGGATTCGGCCTGGTAGCCCATCTGCTCCAGCGCGTCGGCCTGCAGTTCGCGCGCTTCGGTGTTGGCCGGATCGGCGAACACCAGGTGGTTCACCACCTCGGCCACCCAGCGGTAGTCGCCGGCGGCGAAGGCGGTCCTGGCCTTGGCCAGCAGCGCGGCGGGTCCGCCCGCCAGGTCGACGTAGCGCCGGCCGGCCTCGGTCGGCGGCAGCGGGTGCAGGTTGGCCGGATTGCCGTCGAACCAGCCGAGGTAGCGCTGGTAGACCGCCTTGGCGTTGTGGTTGAGCGTGCCGTAGTAGCCGCGGGTGTGCCACTGCGCCGCCAGGGTCGGCGGCAGCGCCAGGTCCTCGGCGATCTCCTTGGGCGTGAGGCCGTGGTTGGCCATCCGCAGCGTCTGGTCGTGGACGTACTTGTAGAGATCGCGCTGGACGAGCGAGGAACTTGCGCGCGTCGTCGGGGCCCCAGCGCGGCCAGTGGTGGCTGGCGAACAGCGCCTGGGTCTCGCCGGCGAAGAGTTCGATCGCCTCGTCGATATAGAAGCTCCAGGCCTTGGCGTCGCGGACCTGGGCGCCGCGCGGGGTGTAGAGATTGTGCAGGTGGCAGGTGCAGTTCTCGGCCATGCACAGTGCGCCGAGCTTGGGGAAGAAGAAGTTCATCTCCGCCGGCGCTTCGGTGCCGGGCGTGACCTGAAACAGCACCTCCACCCCATCGATGGTGAGCCGCGTTCCGGTCGTTGAGACGCTCTCGGTCGGCGCGACCAGGCTGGGCTGGCCGAGCGAGACCGCCTTGCCGAGGCCGGCGTCGACATGTCCACGAGGGCCACGCGGCAGCAGCGCGCCGTACATGTAGGTCGCGCGGCGGTTCATCACGTTGCCCAGCAGCACGTTCTCGCTGACCGCCTCGATCAGGAAGCCTTCCGGCGCGATGATCCGCGCGCCGGCGGCGACGTCGGCCTCGGAGAGCACGCCCAGGACGCCGCCGTAATGGTCGACGTGGCTGTGCGTGTAGATCACCGCGGTCACCGGCTTGTCGCCGCGATGCCTGCGCATCAGCGCCAGGGCCGCAGCCGCCGGCTCGGCGGTGGTGAGCGGGTCGATCACCACGAAGCCGGTCTCGCCCTCGATGAAGGTGATGTTGGAGATGTCGAAGCCGCGCACCTGGTAGACGCCGTCGGTCACCTTGAAGAGGCCGTGGTGCAGGTTGAGCCGCGCCTGGCGCCAGAGGCTGGGATTGACCGTGTCCGGACAGTCCGGCGTCTGCTCGAACGCGAACGGCGACAGGTCCCAGGCGACGCGGCCGTCCACCTCGACGCGCGCGTCCGGCAGCGTGTCGATGAAGCCGCGGCCTGCCCGCTCGAAGTCGGCGCCGTCTTCCGGCGGCAAGGCTGCGAGCATCGCGGCGTTGGCGGCCCGCGTCGCGGCCGTGGCGTCCTTGGGCTCAGCCATCGTCTCTTCCCTCCGATCAGCCCGCGGCCGCTAGCCTAGCCGCCGGGCCGACGCCATTGTCACTCCCGGAGGCGAAGAGGAAGCTGCGATGGCGAACGTACGCAAGGTCGGACACGAGATCGTCGTCAACGACAAGATGCAGCAGGACTATCGATACCGTCTCGACGCGCCGGCCGGGCGCGATTTCGATCCGCAGTTCGAGCCGCAGCTGACGCCGAAGGAGATGCTGGCGCTAGGCGTCTTCGGCGGCAAATACATGACAGACTGCAGGGACGAGTTCCCGCAGAGCTGGTTCGTGGGGGCGAAGCTTTCGCCGAAGCGCGCCGATCCGAAGCTGAACTACTTCGGCGTCGCCGCCAGCCAGCCGCTGGCCGAGTGGCGGCGCAAGGGGTGGATTTCGGAGTGCGATCCACGCGGCTGGTTCCAGTGGTATTGCCGCTATTATCTGGGGCGTCGCCTGCCGTTCGAGGACATCCGCCAGATCAAGCGCTGGAAGGCCATGCGGCGGCACGTCAGCCAGGTCGAGGCGAACTGCGACAAGGGCAACGGCGCGTGCCGGCCGCGCCAGCGCCAAGCGCTGTTGCACTGGGCCTACGACAGCCGGAATATCTGACCATGCGCCTGGGGGGTCGAGAGACGCGACGCAGGAAGACGTGTGGCGGGCGCAAGAGCCTGGCGCCGGTGGCGATGGTCGCTGTGCTGGCGATCGGAAACCCGACACCGACGCTCGCAATGCCCGCCGCCGCGGTCGAGTCCGACCGGCAGGCGCTGGTCCAGGGGCTGCAGGCGCAATACGAGATCGCGCTGATCCGCGAGCGCAAGATCGCCGACGACCGCGAAACGCAGCTGATCGCCACGCTGGAAACGCGGCTGAAGGCGGCCCGCGCGCAGGCCGACGCCGCCAAGGGCGACGCCCGCGCCGCCAACGCCGCTCTGGTCCTGGCCCGCGCCGACTACGCCAGGCTCGCAACCCGGATCGCCCAGAAGGACCCGGCGACGCAGAGCGATGTCGCCGCCTACCAGGCCCAGGCCGAGACCGTCGCCGCCCAGGCTTCGCCGCAGAAGCTGGCCGCGCTGCAGCGGTTCGCCGACGGAGACCGGCTGGGCGCCTGGCCGATCATCCAGTCGCTGACGGACGCTGCGATCAAATCGGCGGGGCCAGCGCAACAGGCGCGCGACCTGCGCCAGCTCGCCGAGCTGCGGGCCGTCATGCGAGCCCACGGCGAGGCGACCACCGCCGAAGTGCTTGACCTCTACGACCGCGCCGCCGCGCTCGATCCCAGCCATTTCAAGACTCAGGTCGAGCGGGTGCGGCTGGCGCGGGACAGCGGCGATCTGGTCCGCGCCCGGGCGGCCGCCGCGCAGGCGCTGAACATCTCCACCAACGACGGCGAGCGCGCGGCCGCCCAGCGCATGGTCGGCGAAATCGCCACCGACCAGCACGACTACGCCGCCGCCAAGCCGGCGCTCGAGCAGGCGCTGGCGATCTTCCGGCGGCTGGCCGCCAGCGACCCGACGGCTGCCAACCAGGGCGAGGTCGCCTGGGTGTTGCAGGACCAGGGCGACCTGCTGGTGCTGAACAGTGCCTACAACGCCGCCCGCGCCGCTCTTTCCGAGAGCCTGGCGATCCGCCAGCGGCTGGCCACCGCCGATCCGACCGACGCTTCGCTGCAGGACTACATCGGCAGCGACTACCAGCGGCTGGGCGACCTCGACGAGAAGCTAGGCAACCTGAAAGGCGCCAGGGCGGACTTCGAGGCGGGGCTGGCGGTCCGCCAGAAGATCTCCGCCGCCGACCCCACCAACACCGACCTGCAGTACTACGCCTCTGCGTTCCTGCGCCGCCTGGGCGATCTTGCCGAGAAGCAGGGCGACCTGGCCGGGGCGCGCAAGGCGTATGAGGACTGCCTGGCCATCCGCCAGCGGCTCTCGGCCACCGACCCCTCGTCCGCGCAGCTGCAGAACGCGGTGGCGCTGGACCTGGAGGACCTGGCCGGCGTCGCCTTCTCGCAGAACGACCTGACCACCGCCCGCGCCGACTACGACGCCTGCCTGGCGATACGCCGACAGCTGGCCGACGCCGACCCGACCAACGCGGCTCTGCAACAATTGATCCTGCGCGCCATGGCCCGCTCGGCGCGCGTCGCCGGCTCCAGCGTCAGCTGGCGCGACGTCGCCGTTCAGTACGAGCGGATCGACAAGGCGCACCAACTCACGCCGGGCGACGAGAAGGTGCAGCAGGCGCTCCGTTTCCACGGCTTCGCGGTGGGATCCTGACGCATGGCCCACGTGATGGTCTCCTACAAGCGCGAGGACGAGCCGCGGGTCGCGGTGCTGGTCCGAGCGCTGCGGGCCAACGGGCTGGAGGTGTGGTGGGACCAGGCGCTGCCGAGTGGCGAATCCTGGCGCGCCAACATCCAGACAGCGCTCGACCAGGCCGGCTGCGTTGTGGTGGTCTGGTCGCATGGCTCGACCGGGCCGGACGGCGGCTTCGTCCGCGACGAGGCGACCCGCGCGCTGACCCGCGGCATCCTAGTGCCGGTGGCGATCGATCCGGTGATGCCGCCGCTGGGCTTCGGCGAGGTGCAGGCGCTGGACCTGAAGCGCTGGAAGGGCGGCGCCAAGGACCCGTTCCTGCTCGACCTGGTCGCCGCCTGCCGGGCCAAGCTCGACGGCGCGCCGACGCCGCCGGCGAAAGGGCCCTCGGTGCGGCTGTACCGCCGGCTGCGGGCCGGCGCCGCCAGCCTCGCCGTGACCGGGCTGATCGGCGCCCTTGCGACCAATGTCGGCGGCCTGCAGAACACGCTATGCACCGTCCCGGTCGGCCAGCCGCTGCTCTCCGATGCCTGCGGCGCGCTCAGCCTCGGCGGCCGGCCGGACCGCGACGAACGCATCGCCTGGGAGGCGCGTCGGAAGGGCAGCTGCGCCGATCTGCGCGCCTTCATCACGCGCTTTCCGAGCGGGGCCAACCGGCGCCTCGCCGCCGACCTGCTGGCCGCCGAAACGGTGGACCGCGCGCCGGGCTGGTCGCCGGCGCCGCGGACGGCGCGGGGCTATGTGCGCCAGTCCCTCGCTACGTTCGGGTCCGCCGACGCCGCCCAGGCCGACGCCAGGACCCGCGCTCAGGCCGACGCGGCGACGCTCTGCGCTCCGCTCGACGCCAACCAGCGGCTGGCCGGCGTCGCGGTGACGCCGCTCGCCTACGACTGCCGGCCGGGCCTCGGCGGCGGCGACGTCTGCGCGCTGGACTACAGCGCCGTCTGCCAAATCGAGAGCCACGCGCTGGTGGAACGGTGCGGCTAGAGCAGCCAGCGGAGCCTGTCGTCGAAGTAACGTGACGGGGGCGTCATCCTTGTTGCTATCTCCCTGGGTAAGAGCTTTCAACTGCTCGAGCGCCCCGCCAGAGGCCGCACCGGAGGAGATGATTTGAGCCAGACGGCTGCAGCGCCAAGACGCGGTTTCATCGCGACGATGCTGATCTTTGCGACCGGCGGCATGCCCCTCGGCGCCCTGGGCATCGCGATGGCGATCTACGTGCAGCCCTATTTCGCCCAGGACCTTGGCGTCGGCCTTGTGGTGCTCGGGACGGCGTTCGGCATCGTGCGACTGATCGACGTGTTCATCGACATGCTGCTGGCGCTGGCGATGGACCGCACCCGCACCCGAATCGGGCGCTACCGCCCCTGGCTGCTGCTTGGCGCCCCGATCCTGATGGTTGCGGTCTTCCAGCTGTTCATGGCCCAGAAGGGGATCGGATTAGGGTTCCTGGTCGTCTGGCTGCTGGTGATGAACCTCGGCCTCTCGATCCTCTACATCTCCCGGTTCGCGTGGAGCGCTACGCTGGTGACCCAGTACAGCAAACGCGCGCTGTTCTATGGCGTGTTGGCCGGGGTCACGGTGATCGGCAACATCCTGGTGCTGGCCATTCCGGTGATCGCCGCGTCGTTTCCGCACCCCAGCATGGCGAACTCCGTCCACCTGATGGGCTGGGCGATCCTGGCCATGACGCCGATCACGGTCATCCTGGCCGCGTTGCTCGTGCCGGAGCAGGTCAACCCCGACGCCCCGAGCCTGCGCGCGCCGATCCGCGACTACATCGACCTGGTGAAGCGGCCGGAGCTGATCCGGCTGTTCGTGATGAGCTTCGGCACCACGCTGGGGCCTGGCTGGATGGCCAACCTCTACATCTTCTTCTTCACCATCGCGCGCGGCTTCACGACCGAACAGGCCTCGCTGCTGTTGATCTTCTACGTGTTGACCGGCGCGCTGGGGGCGCCGCTCGTCGGCCTGATCGCGGCCAGGTTCAGCAAGCACCGCACCCTGATCGCCGCGACGATCTGCTACTCGCTGGGCCTCTGCACGGTGCTGATCGTGCCCAAAGCCGACTTCTGGCTCAGCGTGCCGGTGATGATGTGGTGCGGCTACTGGGGCGCCGGCTTCGACCTGATGAGCAGCGCCATGATGGCCGACGTCGGCGACCAGGTCCGGCTGGAACAGGGCAAGGAGCGCATGGGCCTGCTGTACGCCGTGATCAGCCTGGCGCAGAAGCTGGCCGCCGCCGGCGCCGTGATGATCGCCTATCCGCTGCTGGCGGCGATCGGGTTCGTGCCGACGCTCGGCGTCCACAACAGCGCCTCGGCGATCGAGGGCCTGCAGTGGTGCTTCCTGCTGGGCCCGATCTTCTGGGTCGCGATCGGCGGCGTCTGCTGCATCGGCTGGAAGCTCGACGCGGACCGCCATGCTGAAATCCGCACGGCGCTGGACGAACGGGACGCGGCGCTGCTCACCCCGCTCAACGAGGCCGCGATGGAGGCGCCGTTCGCCCCCATTCTTTCGTCGCCATCGTAGGTTCAAGCGCGACATAGCGGCGCTCGCCTACGCATACCGTTGTTCGCGACCGCTTTTCGATGTCTTCTGCGCTGGGGAAGTGCTGGAGGGGCGAATGCGGCGCTGGTTGGTCAGGGTTGCGGCAATCTGCTTGCCGATGCTGCTGGGCGGCTGTCTCGCGTTCGGCGATGTCGATCGTCGCGCAACTGAATTCGACCAGGGCGTGGGTTCGTTCCAGAACCGCGCCATCTTGCTCAACCTGGCCAGGGCCAGCCTCCGGGAGCCGATGTATTTCATCTCGGTCGGACCGGCCAACGCCCAGGGCTCGGAGGATTTCAGGGCCAGCGTGCCTTCCTTCGCAGAAGGGCCGAAACTGACGCCCGCACTCCACGCCTATACATTCAGTCCCGGCGGCTCGACCTTCCTCGACAATCAGACATTCACCAGCGCACAAATGAATGTCTATAGTACGCATGACTTCTACCAAGGATTCATGCAGCCACTTAAGCTTGAAGAGATCGATCTTCTGCTGCGGCAAGGCTACGCCAGGGAGTTGATCTTCTATTTGACGATTGCAAAAGCCAAGATCACGCCGCTTGGCGACGACTTCAAGCCTAATGGACAGCCCTATTACATTTACAACGACCCTGATGGCGACCCGAAAAACTACCAGGAATTCGCGGGCCACATAAAACTGGCCATGGAGGCCGGGCTGACGACCGACGTTGAGGCCAAGTCCGAAGAGACCGGCCCTGGCGACACCGTAATCGGCACCGCGCCGGCCCCGCCCTCGGCCAAGACTGGCGGCGTCCAGTTCGTCGTCAGGCCCGATGCGAAGGCGGGGCCGAAGATCGTTGAGTGCCTCGACCGAGCCCTGCAATCGACGCAGGGCAGCGCATTCATCGCCGCGCTGAAGGCGCGAAACCAGCCTGTGCGCCTCTGCGGAGAGCCCGCAGGCGGAACTCAGAGGAATGTCGTCTACTGGCCCGACGGCCACGGCGGTTTCGCGCCGCAACAGATCGAAATCGTCTTCAGATCGACCTACGAGATATTCCGCTATCTCGGCGCTCTGAGCGATAAGCAAGGGACGCTCGCCGCGGGCGATTGCTCGGAGCAGCCGCTCCACACCGCGCCGACGATCTGCGACTACAGAACACCCGACGCCCCCAGGCCGATCGGACCGATTCTCTGGGTCGTGACCGATAGGCTCCCCACCGACTGCTTCACCTCGGTCGCCTACTCCAACCGCCACTACTGCGTTCCCAAGGGTGGTCCCGAGCTCGACATGACCAAGGATGTCTTCAACATCCTGATCTCGCTGATTGCGCTGAAACAGTCGCCCGGGGACCTGCCGACGCCGCAGGCCGTGTTGCTGCAATAGGGTGCGTTCGAACCAGACAGGCCACCCCTCTCTTCACGTCATGGCCGAGCTTGTCTCGGCCATCCATGGACTTCGCTATCGACGGTGTTCATGGATTGCCGACACTCCGCGCTTCGCGCTCCGGCCGGCAATGACGTGAAGTGGGCGGCGACGCGTCAGACGATCGTCAGATCGCGGAACTCCGGCGCCACCGCCTCGTAGGCGCGCGGCGGCGACAGGCGCAGGCGAGCGCGGGCGGCTTCCAGCGGCTCGAACATCAGGCGCTCGTAGTCTTCGCCAGGGAGCCATGCCGCGCGGCCGGCGCGCGCTCGCGCCTCCAGGATCGCCAGACGCGCCTTGCCGGCGGCGGGGCCATGGCAACGCAGAAAGCCGCCAGCGACGATCAGCGCCCAACCCGGCCCCCGCACCTCGCGATGGGAGAAGTTGGCGAGACACATCTCCCCAAGCGCGTCGCGGCCGTAACCGGTCAGCACGTGCCAGATGTCGTGCAGATCGCGGATCCGCCGAAACCACCAGGTGTAGGGATGGCGCTGATCGAGCTCCTCCGCGGGCACGCCCTTGTGGCTCTCGTCGATCAGACCCATCACCGACAGGTGCTGGGTGGTCTGGAACTCCTGGTAGGCGGCGCCGACGCTGCCTGGAGGAAAGCTCGCCACCCAGGCGGGGTCGAGCAGACGATCGGCGAATTCGACCCGCTCGTAGGCGATGCGTCCGCCCTCGGCCGTTTCCAACAGGCGGGCGAAGTCCGCGGCGTACGCCCGACCGTTCAGCGCGAACATGATCTCGAAGACTTCGGCGGTGTCTTCCTTGTTCTTGAACAGGCGCTGCAGCGCCCGAAGCGCGCGCGGCCAGTCGTAGCGCGGCCGGTTCGACCTCCCGGAGGCCGGGCTCGGCGTGAAGGCTGCGGCTTGATCCATCAAGCGCGAGTGTTGTCCCGACGCGGATCGAGTTCAAGCGCGGCGGATGGCTGCGATGGACGCTACGCGCCGCTTGGCCTAAACGCCGACGACCCTGGGGGACCTCGTGCTGCGCTGCTTCGAGCTGGATACGGGACCGCGGCGCATCCTCGCCGTCGACGGCGGCGGGGTGCGCGGGGCGCTGGCTGTCGGCCTGATCACCAAGCTGGAAGCCACCCTGCGCGAGAAACTCGGACGGCCGAATCTGGTGCTGTCCGACTATTTCGACCTGATCGGCGGCACCTCCACCGGGGCGATCATCGCCGCGGGCCTGGCGCTGGGCCGCAGCGCCGACGACCTGGCCGAGCTCTATCGCCGGCTGGGTCCCCGCGTATTCCACGGCGGCGGTTTTCGCGTCCCGCTGATCCAGCCCCGGTTCGATCCCAAGCGGCTGGAGAAGGTGATCCACGAGGAGCTGGGCGAGGTGACGCTGGGCACCGCCGACTGGAAGACCGGCTTCGCGGCGATCGCCAAGCGGGTCGACACCGGTTCCAGCTGGGTGCTGACCAACTGCCCCCGCGCCAAGTACTGGGAGGGCAATCCGGACGAGGTCGCCGCTCAGCCGGACCCGGCGCTACGCCACACCAAGCCGAACAAGGACTATCCGCTGGCGACCGTGGTGCAGGCCAGCGCCGCGGCGCCGTTCTACTTCGACATGGTGCGCCTGGAGATCACCCGCGGCGACAACGGCGCCTTCTTCGACGGCGCGGTGACGCCGCACGGCAATCCGGCGCTGCAGCTGGCGATGACCGCGCTGGCGCCGGCCTATGGCTTCCGCTGGCAGCCGGGCGCCGACAAGCTGATGATCGTCTCGGTGGGCACCGGCCAGCAGCGGCCGGTGCGGCCGGAGTGGGCGACCAAGCCGGCGCGGCTGGCGATCTGGAAGGCGATCCACGCCCTCACCAGCCTCAGCTACGACACCAGCCAGCTGGCGACTTCGGTGCTGCAATGGCTGGGAACCTCGCCGCAGCCCTGGCTGATCAATCACGAGGTCGGCGCGTTCGAGGACGCGGTCCATTGCGACCCGCTGTGGACCTTCGTGCGCTACGACGCGCCGCTGGAGGCGCGCTGGCTGGCCAAGCACCTGGCCGACCCGCCGCCGGCCGAGCTGCTGCCGAAGCTGAACCGCCTCGACGACGACACCCAGGTGCCGGCGCTGTACGACATCGGCCTGCGAGCGGGCGACGCGCTGATCAAGCGCGAGCACTTTCGGGACTGCTTCGATCCGGTGGTGGGCTAGACCGAGTTGGTTTGAGCTTGAAAAGAACTCGTCACCCCGGACGGCCTGCGAGGCCGAGCCGGGCCGGATGGCCCGCTTCCTAGACGATATCCAGCTCGGTGGCGGCGCTTCCGGCCCCGGCTCTCGCTGCGCTCGGCCGGGGTGACGGTTTCGAACACCCACTCCGGTTGACGATGCCGAAGTTACCGCAAGTATCGCGGCGAGTCAAGCCGCGATCGTGCTCAGCGCCCCGCCACCTTCTCCGGGCCGCAGGTCTCGTGCTCGACGGTGGCTTTTTCGTCGAGCTGGCAGGTGACCTGGCCCTCGAAGCCGCAGACGACCCCGCCCCCGCCCTTCTCGCAGGTCCAGCTGGACGGTTGCGGCGTCGCCGCGTGGAAGCGGAAGGCGGTGGTGGCGGCAAAGCCGCGGCAGAGGTTGTCGGCCTGGATCTGCGCCGCCGCCACCGCCTTGGCGTGGGCGGCCGCCTCGTCCGGCGCGCCCTCGGTCGACTGCGGCTGGAACAGCGCCAGCGACCGCGTGCTCGGGCTCCAGACGTCCTCGGCAGTCACCCGGCGGGCGGTGAGCAGGTCGGCGGCCTCGCGGCGGTAGGCGCCTTCCGGGAAGCGGCCGATGTGGTCGCGCAGCGCCTGGCAGCTGCCGGCGGGCTTGGCGGCCCAGGCGACGCGCTCCTCGCGGCTGGGCCGGTCCCCGAGGCGCACGGCGCCGCAGGCGTCCGACAGGCCAGGCTGCATGCCCGGAATGGTGCAGACATTGGCGGCGACGCCGAAGGTGTTGAAGGCGAACGCGGCGACCGCGGCCAGTCCGGCGCTCGACGAGGCGCCGTAGACCAGACGCCGCGCCACTCGCGCCGTCGGGCCCTTGGGCTTGGGCGTCGGGCCGTTCTCCAGCTTGGCGCGGATGACGCCGACCAGGTCCTGGAAGAACGGATCGCCGGAGCGGCCGCGCCAATGGGTCAGGTCGATCGCCTGCAGCTCGCCGAAGCCCAGCGGCGGGCCGACCTGGTCGATCATCACCGGCACCAGGATGCCGCGCGCCATCGCCCGGCCGGCCTCGTCGCGGACAAACGCGCCCTCGACGCCGACGCTGCCATGCGACCAGACCACCACGACGCAGCGCGCCTCGGCCAGCGCGGCGCCGATGTTGGTGCGCCAGCTCTCGCCGCCGGGGAGACCGCGGTCCCACCAGACAGCGAACCCGGCCTTTTCGAGCGCCTTGGCCAGGCGTCCGACGCGGACCTCGTCCTCGCGCTTGTAGGAGATGAAGACGTCGGTCACTTCGAGCTCCCCTGCCCCGGGCCGCCCGGCGAGCCCCCGGCGGCCTTATCCTGGTAGATCGCCAGCCACTTGTCCTGGCCGGCCGCCAGCAGGCCCTTGGCCTTGGCCGCTTGCAGATAGGCGACCACGTCGGCCCAGGCGACGCCAGAGCCTGGCAGCGAGGCGAGCTTGGCCATGATGATCGAGACCGTGGTGACCGCGTTGGTCGACGCCGGATGGTCGACCGCGAACTGGCGGGCGATCCCTAGCGCCTCGGCGTAATCCTTGCCGGCGCCGGCCGTGTCGCCCGCCTTGAACAGCGCATCGCCGACGCGGCCGAGGCAGAGCACCAGGTCGCTCCGGACCACCGCCGAGGTCTTGTCCGCCGCGGCCATCCGCTCGACGATCGCCAGCGCCTCCTGATAGTCCTTCAGCCCGCCCGCGGCGTCCTTCTCGAGCGTCAGCGTATCGCCAAGATCGTTGAGCGCGACCGAGACGTCGCGCTCCCGCTCCTCCTCGTTGGGGCTGGCGGCGGCGAGGCGGCGGTCGATGGCGAGCGCGTCCTCGAACATTTTCTGCGCGCCGACGAAGTCGGATTGGGCGAACCGGGTCTGGCCCAGCCGGGTCTCCACCAGCGCCACGCCGCGGGCGGCCGGCTGCGAGCTCGGGTTGGCCGCGGCCAGCCGCTGGTCGATCGGCAGCGCCTCCTGGTAGGCCTTCTGCGCGCCGGCCGCGTCGTTGCGCAGCGCCATGAGGTCGCCGGACATGGTCAGGACCGTCGCCAGATCGTCCTGGGCCGTCGCGGAACTCGGGTCGGCGGCGGCGAGCTGGCGGCGCATCTCCAGCACCTCGTCGTAGTCTTTCTGCGCGGTCGCCAGATCGCCGGTCAGCGAGACGTCCTGGCCGTGCTCCATCAGCGCGATGGTGAGATCGCGCCTGGCGAGCGCCGAGGAGGGATTGGCGGCCACGATCCGCCGCGAGACAGCGACGCTCTCTTCGAAATCGGCGCGGGCGCCGGCGACGTCGCCCCGCGTCCTGCTGACATCGCCGAGCCGGTTCAGGCCGACCGTGAGGTCGCGCTGCTCGGCGGCGGACGTCGGATCGGCGGCGAGGGCTTTGCGCGTCGCCGCGAGCCCGGTCTGGTAGGTCTTCAGCGCCCCGTCGAGATCGCCCTGGCGCATCATCAGATCGCCCAGCCGCTGCTCGCCGACGCCGACGTTGCGCTGCTCGACCGACGAAGTCGGGTTGGCGGCGGCGAACTTCTGCAGGCCGGCGACCGCTTCTTCGTAATCCTTCCGCGCGCCAGCCAGATCGCCCTGTTGCGCCACCACGTCGCCCAGCTGCTCGAGGCCGAGGGCGACGTCCACCGACGCCTCGGCGAAGCTGGGATCGACCGCGGCCGCCTTGCGGTCGACATCGACCGCCTCCTCGTAGTCCTTGCGGGCGCCGGCCAGATCGCCCTGGTCGACCAACACACCGCCGAGGTTCTGCAGGGTCGTGGCGATATCGATCTCGGCGCGCGCCGAGTTGGGGTCGGCGGCGGCCTGGGCTCGGGCGATCGTGAGCGCCGCCTCGTAGTCCTTGCGCGCCTCGCCGAGCTGCGACTGGCTGGCGACGACCGCGCCCAGCTTGTCGAGGGTGACCTCGAGATCGCGCTGGGTCTCGCCGTCGGTCGGATCGGTGGCCAGCAGCTTGCGGACCAGCGTGACGTCCTCCTCCAGCGAGGCCCGGGCGCCGGCGAGATCGCCCTGGGCGGACTGGACGCTGGCGAGCTTGGTCAGGCCCACCACGACCGCCCGCTGCTGCGTTGCGCCGGTCGGGTTGGCGGCCGCCAGCACACGCGCCGTCGTCAGCGCGGCTTCGAAGTCCCTGCGGGCGCCGGAAAGGTCGCCCTCGTTCAGGAGCGCGTTGCCGAGCCGGCTCTGGTCCATCGCCACGTCCTGCTGGGCGAGGCCGGATCTGGGGTCCGCCGCCGCGGCTTTGCTGTCGATCGCGAGGCAGCCTTCGTAGGCCTTGAGCGCGCCGGCGAGGTCGCCCTGCGCTGTGAGCACATCGCCCATGTCCTCCAACGCCACCGAGCGGTCGCGATCCGTGGGCGCGGTGTCGACCGACTTCTGCGCGGCCTTGGCGGCGTCGGTCAGGCGCCCGGCGTCCCGGTAAAGCCGCGTGAGCTCGACCCAGTCCCAGTTCTCGCCGGGATCGAGCTTCGTCACCTCCTCGTAGCGGGCGGTGACCGCGGCGGTGTCGCCCTTGCCGCGGTCGCGGGCGTCGAGCGCCAGCTCGGCGGTGGTGCGGGCGTCGGCGGCGTCGGCGATGTCGTCGGCCTTGCGCCGGGCCGCGGCCCGAGCGGCGCGCAGCGTGTCGAGGATCGAGAGTGCGCCATTGGTGTCGCCGGCGTTGTACTTGGCCAGCGCGTCGGCGCCTTCCGGAGTCGAGGCGATGTCGGTGACGGCGCCGCGGAACACGGCGATCTCGACCGAGTAGGCGCGGTCCTTGGCGGCCAGCTCGGCGACATAGTGGTCCTGCGCCGCCACCAGCGCCGCGCGCTGCGCCGCACCGGCGTGGACCTCGACCGTGAGCTTGTCGATCTGGGCGCGTTCGGCCCGAATCGTCGCATCGGCGATCCGCGCTTCGGCGGCCTGAGTGGCCGAAGCGGCGAAGAGGGCGGCGGCGACTTCGGCTTTTGGATCGACCGCCGCGGCCATGGCGGGCGCAACCGTCAGCGCGCTCACCAGAAGCGCCGCCGCGACAGCGATCCGACCGGCCAACCTCATCGGGCTTCCCCAAGCGCCAGCTTGGCCGATGTTAGCGCACGCGTCCGGCCCACTGACAATCGCCGGCGACACGCCTCGGCGGGGAAGGCGCCGATCACCGCGGCTTGCCCGTCGCGCCCGCCTCGTCCGCCGCGCGCCGACGATAGAGCGGGAGAATCTGCGCGTCCTCGGCCTGGAACAGGCCGCGGTCCTGCAGGGCCTCGACGTAGGCGACGACCTGAGCCCAGGTCACGCCGCCGCCGGGCAGGTCGGCCAGCCTGGCCATGTATTGACCGACCGACCGCGCCAGCAGGATCGCCTCGGGGCGGGCCCTGGCCAACCTGCGCTCGATCCGCAAGGCCTCGGCATAGGCGTCGTGGGCGCCGGCGTTGTCGCCTCGCATGATGCGAAGCTCGCCATAGCGACCGAGTGCGAACGCCAGGTCCGACTGGGCGCTGGCGGAACTCGGATCGGCCGCCGCCAGCCGGCGCGAGATCGCCAGCGCTTCCTGGGCGGCGGCATCCGCCGAGGCGATTTCACCCTCGGACTTCATCGCCAGGCTGAGCCTGGTCAGCTGCGCGGCGAGGTCCCGCGCGGCGGCGGCGGATGCCGGCTCGGCGGCGGCCGCCTGGCGCATCGCCGTCACGCTGGCCTCGAACGTCTTGCGGGCGCCTGCCGCGTCGCCCACGGCCAGCAGCCTGTCGCCGATGCGGCCCTGCGCGACCGCAAGCTCCCGCGCCGCCGCGGCGGAGCTGGGATCGGCGGCGGCCAGGCTGGCGAACGCGTCCAGCGCCGCCCGGTAGTCGGCGAGCGCCCCCGCCCGGTCGCCCTGGGTGCCCAAGACGTCGCCGACCCGTTGCAGGGCCAGCGCGACATCCTTCGCCGCCTCCGCGGAGCGCGGCTCGGCGGCCGCGGCCCGGCGGTCGTAGTCGAGCGCCAGGGCATAGTCCTTGCCGGCGGCGGCGAGATCGCTCTCGCTGACCAGCACGTCGCCGCGGCCCTGCAGGGTCGCCGCGACATCGATCGCAGCGCGAGCTGACGTCGGATCGGCGGCGGCGAGCCGCTGGGCGACGCCGATCGCCTCGTCGTAGGCTGCCCGGGCGCCGGGAAGGTCGGACTGGGCGGAACGCAGCCACGCCAGCCTGTTCAGGCCGATCATCAGATCGTGTTGCGCCGCGCCATCGGTCGGAGCGGCCGCCGCGATCTGGCGGACGATGCGAACCTGCGCCTCCACATCGTCCTGCGCTGCGACGAGATCGCCACGCGCGATCAGGGCGTCGGCCAGGTGGGCCAGGCTGTCGGCCTGGGCGCGGTCGGCCGCAGCGGCGGGCGCCTGCGGCGGAACGTCGGCGGCCGGCGCGCCGCTCGCCGCAGCCGCCAACAGCATCGCCATCGCGCAGGTCCGACCTGCCAACCGCATCGTGCTTTCCCAGCCGCAAGCTTGGCTGATCTTAACGCACGCGTCCGGCTCACGTACAATCGCGGCCGGATGGGCCCACAAACCAACAGCGCGCCGGCGATCGAGGCGAGCGTCGGCGACGTGGTGGCGGCGGGCGACCGCCTGCCGCTGGTGGTCACCGTGGGCTTCAGCGGGCATCGCGCGATCGATGACACCGACGAGGCGGAGCGTCTGATCGGCGAGACGCTGGCGGCGATCGCCACGGCGTTCGAGACGCTGAAGCGCTCACTCGCGGGGGCGTTCGAGGGCGCGCCGCAACTGCGCCTGCTGGTCGGTGCGGCGCCCGGCGCCGACCGCATGGTGGCGGCCGCCTGGCGCACCGCACGTCTCGGCGAAGTCCACACGATCTTTCCCTTCCGCGAGCCGGGCGGGGCGGCCGGCTACACCGACGATCCGGTCAAGGACGACCCAGAGACCCGGGTCGAGACGCCGACAGGCGAGGCCTGGACGGGAATTGATTCGGTCAGTCTCGGTCTGGGGCACGACCAGGCGCACGCGGAGGTGGGCCGCTGGATTGTCCGTCACGCCAATCTCCTGGTCGGGTGGTGGAACGGCGCAGCGCCGGGCGGCCCAGGCGGCGCCGGCGACACCGTGCAACGGTCGCTCGAGCGCGGCCTGCCGGTCGTATGGCTCAAGGCCGGGGAGGCCCACCCGCGCCTGATCGATCCAGCCCGCCTGTACCAGCATGCGGAGACGGCCGAGACCATGGCCCGTCTGGCCGACATCGCCGAACCGCTCGACGCCGGGCGGCTGACCCAGGTGCTGGCGCCGGAGCTGTCGCCCCCCGGCGACGGCGTGGACGACGCCGAGACCAACGCGCGGCGCGACTACGCCGCGGTCGATCCGATGCGCCGCCGCGGGGCGCCGCTCGGCCTGGCGCAGGCCCTGCTGGACCGCACGCTCTGGCGTTCGTTCATGCTGTTCGAGCGGGTCGCAGGCGGCGCGCGCGGCCGTTCCGACGCCATCGCCGGGACGCCGGAAGGGCTCGCCGCGCAGCCCGGATTCCAGCGGCTGAGGTCGGCGTCGAATGAAGCCGCCGTGCGCTCGGTGCATCTGAGCAGCATCCATCGCTCCGAACAGTTGCTCCTGATCGTCATCGCCATCGCCGCGGTGCTGACGGGGGCGCTGCCTGCGCTCATCAGCAGCCCGCTGGCGCACGACTGGAGTGCGGGGATCGAGTTCGCCCTGGGCGTCACCGCCTTCTTCATCGCCGCCGCGGCTCGGCGGGCCCATCGCCATCGGCGTTGGAGCGACGTGCGGCGGCTGGCCGAACGGCTGCGCGCCGCCCGGGCGACCTGGCCGCTCGGCCTCGACATCGCCGATGGACACGCGCAGCCGGCGGCGACGTGGACCGAGTGGCGAGCCTGCGCGTTGCTGCGCGCCGCCGGTCCGCCGCGCGGCTGGATCGACCGGCCCCGCTTCAACGCCGAGGCCGCGTGGGTCACCGGTCAGTTGATCGACGGTCAGATCGACTATCATGCCCGCCAGCACGCAATCGCCGAGAACATCGAGCGCTTCATCCGGCGGATCGAGGACGTGGCCTTCCTGACGCTGATGGGGGTGTTGGCGGCCTTTCTGGTCATGATCTGCCTTGCGGCGTGGGTCCACACCCCGTCCGCGCCGCCCTGGTTCAGCGGTCTGGTGATGGTGGTCAGCGCGGTCGCGCCCGCCATCGGCGCCGGCTGTCTGGCGCTGGAGGCCACCAATGGCTTCGGGGAACTCGCCCGTCACAGCGAGCATCTGGAAGTCGAGTTCAGGCAGATGCGCGAGCGGCTGGGCGACATCGACCAGCAGGCCTATCACCACGTCCAGGCGATCATCCGCCGCGCCGCGCAGCTGGTGGTGGTGGACGCCGACGCCTGGCGCGACCGCGCCCTGCGGCGACGGATCGTGCGGGGCGGCTAGCCGCCCTTCCAGCTCTCCACGTAGCGCGTGTTCTCCACCGCCTCGACGTCTTCGCAGACGTCCAACGGATCGCGCGTGTCGATCATCACCGCATACTCGTCCGTGGCCGGTTTCGACTGCACCAGCATCGACTTCAGCGCCTTCGGGTGCGGCCCGTGGGTGAAGCCGGAGGGGTGGAACGTCAGCATGCCGGCGTCGATGTCGTCGCGGCTGAAGAAGTCGCCCGCGTGGTAGAACAGCACCTCGTCGTAGTCGTCGTTGTTGTGGAAGAACGGCACCTTCAATGCGCCCGGATCGGTCTCGAACGGACGCGGCGCGAAGGTGCAGACCACGAACCGGTCCGAGGCGAAGGTGGCGTGGACCGAGGGCGGAATGTGGTAGCGGTGGCTCGACACGGGGCGGATGTCGCGCACGTTGAGCCGCACCGGCGCCAGGTCGCCATGCCAGCCGACCGCGTCGAGCGGATTGTAGGGATAGGTCACGCGGCTGACCTGGCCACGCTTCTTCACCTCGACCACGACCTCGCCGGCCTGGTCCTGGTGAGCGCGGAAAGCCTCGTCGATGGCGGGGGTGTCGAGCATGGCCGGATCGAAGATCGCGTGCGGGCCGAGCACGCCCCGTTCGGGCAGGGTGAAGTGGGTTCCGGTGGCCTGGATCAGCAGGAACGCGGCTGGATCATCGGGGGCTAGCCGCCACATCGTGCCGCGCGGCAGGTAGAGGTAGTCGCCGGCCTCGAACGCCAGGTGGCCGAAGTCGCAGAAGAGGTCGCCGCGGCCCTGATGCACGAACAGCAGGGTGTCGCCGTCGGCGTTGCGGGCCAGGGCGGGCATCGCCGCGGCCAGCTTCCAGAACCGCAGCTCCATCGCCGCATTGGACAGCACCTTCGGCGCGTCCCAGGGCGAGGCGGGCGCGGCGTTCAGGGCGGCGAGATTGAAGGCGCGCGGGCGCAGCGGGCCTTCGAAGCTGGACCAGCTGGTCGGGGGACGACGGTGGTGGAAGAACGCGGCGGGGCCGAAGAAACCCTCCTTCGACATCTCCCGCTCGAACGTGCCCTCCGGCATGTCGGCGTGCGCCTGCCGTGAATGCTGGCCCTGCGCGCCGCGGACCGGCAGCCAGTTGCGGTGATCGCTCAAGCCCTACGCCTCCTTGGCCGGCAGCACGCCACGACGCACCTGGTCCAGTTCGATCGACTCGAACAGGGCCTTGAAGTTGCCCTCGCCGAAGCCCTCGTTGCCCTTGCGCTGGATGATCTCGAAGAAGATCGGGCCGACCATGTTCTCGGTGAAGATCTGCAGCAGCAGACCTTGCCCCTCGCGCGGCCCGCCGTCGACCAGGATGCGGTCGGCGCGCAGACGCTGCAGGCTCTCGCCATGGCCCGGCAGCCGCGCGTCGACGCCCTCGTAGTAGGACTCCGGCGTATCCTGGAACTTCACCCCGGCCTCGCGCATGGTCTCGACCGTGCCGAAGATATCGTCCGTGGACAGCGCGATGTGCTGGATGCCCTCGCCGCCGTAGTCCTTGAGGAACTCCTCGATCTGCGAGTGCGCGTCGCGGCTCTCGTTGAGCGGGATGCGTATCTTGCCGTCGGGGCTGGTCATCGCCCGCGACAACAGGCCGGTCTGCTGGCCCTCGATGTCGAACGTGCGGATTTCGCGGAAATTGAAGATCCGCTCGTAGAACTCGGCCCAATGATCCATCCGCCCACGGTGCAGGTTGTGGGTCAGGTGGTCGATGGCGGTGAGCCCGACGCCTCTTGGCCTTGGCGTCGCGCCAGGCAGCGGGCGGAAGTCGACATCGTAGATGGCCTCGGCGCCGTAGCGGTCGACCAGATACAGGTTCGAACCGCCGATGCCTTCGATGGCCGGGATATTCAGCTCCATCGGTCCCACCGGCCCGCTCACCGGCTTGGCGCCGCGCTCGATCGCCAGCTGCAGCGCCTGGCCCGCGTCCTTGACCCGGAACGCCATGGCGTTGGCGGAGGGGCCATGGGCGGCGCGGAAGTCGGCGGGCTGGCCGGCCGGCTCCATGTTGAGCAGGAAGTTGATGTCGCCCTGGGCGAAGCGCAGCACGTTCTTCGATCGGTGCCGGGCGACCGCGACAAAGCCCATCAGCTCGAACAGCTGCTGCAGCCGCGCCGGCTCGGGCGAGGTGAACTCGACGAACTCGAAGCCGTCCGTGCCCAGCGGATTGTCGAACAGGTCGCGGATCATGGCGTCTCGCCCTCGATGGAAATCAGGTGGTCGGTGGGAATAACTTCGCCCGGTTCGATGTCGCTCACGCCCTCGAGCTCGCGATAAAGCGGGGCGAAGTCGGTCTCCAGCGTCTGCCGCAGCAGGTCGTCGAACCGATCGATGACGAAATAGGCCGGTTGGTAGTCGTCGATGTTGTAGCGGGTGCGCATGACCCGCTTCAGGTCGAAGGCGATGCGCGGCGGCTTCGGGCTCTCCAGCGCGTAGAGGCTCTCGCCGTGGCTGGAGACGATGCCGGCGCCGTAGATGCGCAGGCCCTCGTCGCTGCGGATCAGGCCGAACTCCACCGTGTGCCAGTAGAGCCGCGCCAGACGCTCGATCGCACCCAGACGCACGGCGCGCAACCCGCCCTCGCCATAAGCCTGCATGTAGTCGGCGAACACTGGGTCGCTCAGCAGCGGCACGTGGCCGAACACGTCGTGGAAGACGTCCGGCTCCTCCAGGTAGTCGATCTGGTCGGGCCGGCGGATGAAGCGCCCGGCGACGAAGCGGCGGTGCGCCAGGTGTTCGAAAAACACCTCGTCCGGCACGAGACCGGGCACCGCAACCACGCTCCAGCCGGTGAGGGCGCCGAGCTTGTCGGAGAGTTCGGAGAAATCGGGGATGCCGGGGCGCGACAGGTGCAGCACATCGAGCCCATTCAGGAAGGCGGGGACCGCGCGGCCGACCAGTTGCCACGACTGGCGGGCGAACAGGCGGTCCCAGAGCGCATGCTCCGCGCTCGAATAGGCCGCCCAGTCCTGCGGCACGGTCCAGTCGTCGGTTGGGGCGGGCGCGGTTTGCGGCATGATGCGACTCTAGAACGCCGACAACGCGATTTCCGTTCATTCTCTGCGACAGATGGCGCACTCTTGAACCGAAACTTTCATCCTGGACGCCGCAATGAACGAAGACGCTCACTTGGACGAAATCGACCGCCGCCTGCTGCGTGCGCTGCAGGAAGACGCCGACCAGAGCCAGGCCGCGTTGGCGGAAAAAGTCGGCGCGTCGGCCGCGTCGGTCTGGCGCCGCGTCAAGGCGCTGGAGGAAGCCGGCGTGCTCAAGAGCGCGGTGCGACTGGTCGATCCGGCGAAGGTCGGGCGCGGCGTCAGCGTGATCTGCCAGCTGCGCATGCGGTCCCACGCGGTGGAGGAGCGGGCCAAGTTCGAGGCCTTCGTCCAGAGCCGCGAGGAGATCGCCGAGTGCTTCGCCATGTCCGGCGAGTGGGACTACCTAGTCCGCGTCGTGGTGCGCGACGTCGCCGACTACGAGCGCTTCCTGATGCGTGAACTGCTCAAGCACCCGACCATCGCCACCGCGGCGTCCCACTTCGCGCTGAGCCAGGTGAAGTACACCACGGCGCTGCCGGTGTGAGCCCAAACGAAAGAGCCCGGCGTTTCCGCCGGGCTCCCACGTAGGCTTGAGATGATCGGGTCGGTCTAGAAGTCGACGTCGATCACGGCGCGGCGGTTCAGAGGCTCCTTCACGCCCGGGCCGGTCTGAACGGCCGGTTCGGTGAAGCCCTTCCAGCTGACGTCCAGCGAGGTCTGGGCGATGCCGTCCGAGACCAGCTGGTCGGCCGTGGCTTTCGCCCGGCGTTCCGACAGCCGCATGTTGTAGGCGAAGCCGCCCGACGTATCGGTGTGTCCGACCACGGTGATGTGGCTGGAGGGCTGGTCGCCGGTCGCATATTGCGCCGCTTCCTGCACCACCGACTGCGCGTCCGGGGTCAGCACGTACTGATCGAACGGGAAGTAGACGATGAACTCCTTCGTCGTCTTCACCGGGGGAGGCGGCGGCGGAGGCGGCGGGGGAGGCGGCGGCGGAGGCGGCGGGGGCGGAGGCGGCGGGGGCGGCGGCGGAGGCGGCGGCTCGGGCGCGTGGAAGGCGTAGACCAGCCGCACCCGGATCGCGTTCTCGGAGAAGGTATGCTTGTCCACATACCCGTTCCAGAAGCTGCCGCCGGAGCCGACCGGATTGTAGAACCCGGCGAAGCCGCTGTAGCGGTACTCGACGCCGAGGCGGAGATGCCGGCTGATCGCCGTGTCCGCACCAAGGCCGACCGTGTAGCCGGGCAGGGTTGTCTTGAACTTCTCCACGCCGGGGACGCCGACCGTGGTGCCGTAGTTGGTCACGAAGTTGGCCCAGGCGGCGCCGCCCGTCACGTAGAGCAGGGTCGAACCCACTGCCACGCCGAGGCGTCCGCGCGCCGAGGCCTGCCAGCGCAAGTCGTAGCTGTCGAAGTAGCTGCCCGGGAAGCATTGACCTGGGGCGAAGTTGCCGGCGTTCGCGTCTTCGACCAGGCAGTGCGACGTCCGGTGCACGCCGGAGCCTTCGAAGTCGCCTTCGAAGCCGAGCACCATGTGATGGTTGAATTCCCAGTTGTAGCCAACCAGGCCTCCGCCGATCGGCTCGACCGCGGAGAGGTTCGAGTGCCCGGTCTGCGGCGGCGTGAACACGATGGTGCTCTCGCCGATATGGTCGCGGGTGAACGCGGCGCCGAGATCGACGCCGACATACGGTCCGGTCCAGTCGACATCGCTTGTGGGCTGCGCGAAAGCGGGCGCTGCACAGGCAAGCGCCAGCGCGGCGCCGGCGAACAGGTGGATCTTCATAATAAGGATACCCCTCCTAAGTCGTGCCGCAATGACTGTGGCACGGCACGATTTCTGGTGTGGCAACGACCGTCGCCGAAAAAGGTTCCCGAGCCGAATAGCGCGTAAACGCACAAGGGAGAGGCTTCGCTGTTTCAACTTCAGGCATGTGGTAATTCGGCCGCAAACTCCTAACGGATCGTTAGCGCCCGGACCGGTTCCTACCGCTTGATCGCGCCGTCCAGGAACTTGCGGATGCCAGGCCCGTAAGGCGGACGCATCTGCACCAGCGGGCCGATGTCCTTCTTCAGCTGGGTGTAGATCGATTTGCGATGGCTGAATTCGCGGAAGCCGTCGTGGCCGTGATAGCTGCCCATGCCCGATGGGCCGACGCCGCCAAACGGCAGCTCTTCCTGGGCGATGTGGAAGATGACGTCGTTGACGGTGACCCCGCCCGAGGTGGTGGCCGACAGCACCTTCTCGCGCTCGGCCGCGTCGTCGCCGAAGTAGTAGAGCCCGAGCGGGCGATCGTGGGCGTTGACGTAGGCGATGGCCTCATCGACGCCGTTGTAGGTCTTCACCGGCAGCACCGGCCCGAAGATTTCCTCCTGCATCACCTTCATGTCGTCGGTGGGATCGATGATTAGGGTCGGAGCGATTTTCCGGTGCTCCTGTTGCGCCAGATCCTCACCCTCCGGCTTCAGTTCGACCACCCGGGCGCCCTTGGCCCTGGCGTCGTCGATGTAGCCCATGATGCGGTCGTAGTGCCGCTGGGCGATGATTGCGGTGTAGTCGGGATTGTCCTTCAGGGTCGGGAACATCCGCCGCACCGCGCCGCTCGCCTCGGCGACAAAGGTCTCGAGGCTCTCCTTCGGCGTCAGCACATAGTCCGGCGCCAGGCAGATCTGGCCGGCGTTGAGGGTCTTTCCGTTCATGATCCGCGCGGCGGCGGTGGGCAGGTCGGCGGACTTGCCGATGATCACCGGGCTCTTGCCGCCCAGTTCCAGCGTCAGCGGCGTCAGGTTTTCCGCCGCCGCCTTCATCACGTGGCGCGCTATGCCTGTCGCGCCGGTGAAGATCAGGTGGTCGAAGGCGAGGCCGGCGAACGCCTGGCCGACCTCCGGCCCGCCGGTGATCACCGCAATCTCCTCTTCAGAGAAAGCCCCGCCGAACATGCTGGCCATCAGCGCCGAGGTGACCGGGGTGTACTCCGACGGCTTGATCATCACCCGATTGCCCGCGGCCAAGATGCCGGCCAGCGGCGCGAAGGTGAGATTGACTGGGAAGTTCCATGGGCTGATCACGCCAACCACGCCCTTGGGCTGGTAGCGCACCTCCGCCTTGGCCCCGAACAAGCCGAGCAGCGCCGGCGACGTGGGCGCCGCTCCGGCTTCATCCACTTCTTCAGGTTGGCCTTGGCGTGCGCCAGCGGCCCGATCGAGCTGGCGACGTCGGTGAAGGCGGTGGCCTCGGGCGAGCGGGCGCCGAAGTCCTGGTTCAGCGCATCCTCGATCGCCTTGCGGTGGTCGACCAGCAGGCCGATGCACCGGTCAAGCCACTCGATCCGCTTCTCGGCGCTGGGGGCGCCGACGCGGATGTTGGCCGCCTTTTGCCGCGCCAGCAGGGCCTGCATCGAGGCCACGTCATGTTCCGCCATCGTCTTGTCCTTCAGGCCGTGGCCACTAGGCGTTCACGAGGGGGCGCCGAAGCGCCGGCCCATCCGCGTCGCGACTTCCTCGAATTCCGCCATCGTCTCGGCGATCACCTGCGCGACCGGCTTGACCTCGTCGATGCGGCCGGCGACCTGGCCGGACAGCGCGATCGAGGCCTCCATGTCGCCGCCAAAGTAGAGATCGAGCGCGTGGCCGAACTCGCCCATAATGTTCTCCGGCGGCGTCTTTTCGAACGCCGTGGTCTTCTCGGTGCGCAGGGCCCGCAGCGCCGGACCGGGGCCGAAGCGGTTGAGGAACACCGTGTCGGTTTCCTTCGCCGACAGAATGGCGTCCTTCCAGTTGGAATGGACCGGGCTCTCGGCCGAGGAGACCATCCGCGTGCCCATCTGCACGCCCTCCGCGCCCAAGGCGAACGCCGCGGCCATGCTGCGTCCGTCGACGATGCCGCCGGCGGCGATCACCGGCACACCGACCTTGGAGCAGACCAGCGGCAGCAGCACCATCGAGGCGACCTCGCGCGAGTTCTTGAAGCCGCCGCCCTCCCCGCCCTCGACCACCAGCCCGTCGACGCCGGCGTCGATCGCCTTCAGCGCCGCGGCCAGCGACGGGACCACGTGGAACACGGTGAGGCCTGCGTCTTTCAGCGCGCTGCAGTAGCGGTTGGGATCGCCCGCCGACGTGGTGACGAACTTCACCCCCTGGTCGACCACGAAGGAGACGATGTCCGGGTCGCGCACGAAGGCCTGGGCGATGTTCACGCCGAACGGCTTGCTGGTCAGGGTGCGCATCTTCTTCACTTCCTCGCGCACCTCGTCGAGGCGCCCGGACGAGGTCTCGATCACGCCCAGCCCGCCGGCGTTGGAGACCGCCGAGGCCAGCTGCGCCCGGGCGATCCAGCCCATCGGCGCCTGGACGATCGGGTAGTCGATCCCGAGCAGTTCGGTGATGCGGGTCTGGATCATGCGGTGTTCCGGGCGGGCACGGGTTGCCATAAGCGACGCTGTGCGCCGGGGAAGTCAACGGGGCGAGGCGCGCGCGGCACGGTTGGCGGGAATAGACGTTCGCGCTGAAACGGTTCATCGTCAGGGTAATCAACGATAACGCCAAGGGAGGCCGGCCGTGAGCGACGGATCCGTCGATTTCAAGCACGAGGCGCGCGCGCAGGCCTACGCCACGCCCCTCGACCAGCTGAACCCGGCGCAGCCAGAGCTGTTCAAGAACGACGCCTTCTGGCCGGTGTTCGAGCGGCTGCGCGCCGAGGCGCCGGTGCACTACACCGCCGAGAGCGAGTACGGCCCCTACTGGTCGATCAGCCGTTACAACGACATCATGGCGGTGGACACCAACCACCAGGTCTTCTCGTCGGAAGACGGCATCACCCTGCAGACCCTGGAGTCCAAGGCCGAGATGGCCAAGCGCCCGACGCGCCAGAGCTTCATCTCGATGGACCCGCCCAAGCACGACCAGCAGCGCAAGACCGTCAGCCCGGTGGTGGCGCCGGCCAACCTGGAGCGGATGGCGCCGGTGATCCGCGAGCGCGCCGGGCTGATCCTCGATGGCCTGCCGATCGGCGAGGAATTCGACTGGGTCGACCTGGTCTCGAAAGAGCTGACGGCGATGACGCTGGCCACGTTGTTCGATTTCCCGTTCGAGGACCGCCGCAAGCTCACCCACTGGTCGGACATGATGACCAACCCACCCGGCTTCGGCCCGGTGAAGAGCTGGGATCACAAGCGTGAGGAGCTCGACATCTGCTTCGCCGAGTTCCGCCAGCTGTGGAACGAGCGGGTCAACGCTCCGCCGAAGTTCGACCTGATCTCGATGCTGGCCCACGGCGAGGCCACGCGCGACATGGACGTCAATACGTTCAACGGCAACCTCGGCCTGCTGATCATCGGCGGCAATGACACCACGCGGAACACCATCTCCGGCTCGGTCTACGCGCTGAACCGCCACCCGGCGCAGTACGACAAGCTGAGGGCGGACCCGTCGCTGATCCCCTCGATGGTCTCGGAGACGATCCGCTGGCAGACGCCGCTGGCGCACATGCGCCGCACCGCGACGCAGGACTTCGAATTCGGCGGCAAGACCATCCGCGAGGGCGACCTGGTCTCCATGTGGTACGTCTCGGGCAACCGCGACGACCGGGTGATCGAGGATCCGGACAACTACATCATCGACCGGCCCCGGCCGCGCACCCACCTGTCGTTCGGCTTCGGCATCCACCGCTGCGTCGGCAACCGCCTGGCGGAACTGCAGCTGACCATCATCTGGGAAGAGATCCTGAAGCGCTTCCCGAGCGTGGAGCTGGCCGGCGAGCCGACCCGCACCCACTCGGTGTTCGTCAAGGGCTACGAGACCCTCCCCGTGGTGATCCCGCGCCGGAACTAATGCAGTGAGCGACCGGCTGGACCTGCGCGACCGCGACCGCCTGTTCGCGGGGATCGACGGCGCGCGCTTCGACGTGGCGGTGATCGGCGGCGGCATCACCGGCGCGGGGATCGCGCGCGATGCGGCGATGCGCGGACTCAAGGTGGTGATGGTCGAAGCGGAGGACTTCGCCTCCGGGACCTCCAGCCGCTCGTCGAAGATGATCCACGGCGGGCTGCGCTACCTGCCGATGGGCGACGTCGCCCTGGTGCGCGAGGCGGCCTCCGAGCGCAAGGCGGTGCAGGCCATCGCCCCGCACCTGGCCCGCGAGACTCCGTTCGTGATCCCGGCCCGCACCGCGGCGACGATCGCCAAGCTGCGCGCCGGGCTCTGGACCTTCGAGAAGCTGGGCGGGGTGCCGAAGAGCCGCAAGCACGAGGTCTGGTCGCAGGCGCAGCTTCACGAGCGCGAACCAGCCATCGCCGCTGGGGATCTAGCCGGCGCGGTGGTCTATCCGGAGTATCTCACCGACGACGCGCGGCTGACGCTGGCCAACGTCCGCAGCGCCGCCGCCCACGGCGCGAGCTGTCTGAACCATGCGCGGGCCACGGCGATCGTCATCGAGGGCGGCGTCGCAACGGGGCTGGAGGTCGCGGATCGGCGATGGCCGCCGCGCACGGCTGTTCGCCAGGACGATCGTCAATGCCGCCGGCCCCTGGGTCGACGCGGTGCGGGCGCTGGAGCAGCCGGGCGCGCCAACGCGGCTGCAGCTGAGCAAGGGCGTGCACATCGTCGTCGACCGCGAACGGCTGCCGGTGAACCGCACGGTGATCATGCCCGCCGCCGACCGCCGCAGCGTCTTCGCCGTACCCAAGGGGCGCGCGACCTACATCGGCACCACCGACGCCTTCTATCCCGATGCCGACCTGTGGCCACGGATCGAGCGCGCCGACGTCGACTATCTGGTCGAGGCCGCGGCGCGCTGCTTCGCCACCCCGCCGCTGCGCGAAGCGGACATCACTTCGGCCTGGTCCGGCGTGCGGCCGCTGGTGGCCGAGGCTGGCAAGTCGGCGTCGGAGGTGTCGCGCAAGGACGAGGTGTGGGTGGGCCCAGCCGGCGTGATCTCGATCGGCGGCGGCAAGCTCACCGCCTATCGCCGCATGGCCGAGCGGGTGGTCGACCGGATCGAGGAGGCGCTGGGGCGCAAACCGTCCGCGTGCCGCACCGCGACGGAGGCGCTCCCGGGCGGCGACGTCGACGTGGCGGCGGCGCGGACGGCGTTGGCGCGGGCCGGAATGGCGGCGCTCGAAGCCGACCGGCTGGTCGGTCTCTACGGGTCTGAGGCGGCGGCGATCGCGGCGGACGGCGGCGACATCGCCGCCGAGGCGCGGCACGCGGTGCTGACCGAGGGCGCGCTGACGCTGGAAGACTATTGGGTGCGCCGCAGCGCCCGCGCCTGGTTCGCCGAAGCCGGCGGCCTTGCCGACCTCACGCCCGCCGCCGCGGCGATGGCGCCGCTACTAGGATGGAGCGAGCCACAGCGCGCGCGCCAGATCGCCGCCTGCCGCGCCATCCACGACCGCAACATGGCGTTCGCGCCGGAAGGAGCGCTCGCGTGAGCATCGAAGGCCTGGACGCCCTGGCCGCCGCGATCGGCGCCGACCGGATCGAGCGCGACGCCGAGAAACTCGACGCCCGCCGCCACGACTACTGGGCGCTGAGCCATGTGCGCGACTTCGTCGGCTCAGCCGCGCCGCGGCCAGGCGCGCTCGTCCGTCCACGGAGCGTCGCCGAGGTGCAGGCGGTGTTGGCGTTCGCCAACCAGCGGCGCGTGGCGGTTATCCCGTTCGGACTAGGCAGCGGCGTGGTCGGCGGGGTGATCGCTTCGTCCGACGCCATCCTGCTCGACCTGGGGGCGATGGACGCCGTGCGGTTCATCGACCCGGTCAACCTGCTGGCCGGCTTCGACGCCGGCCACAACGGCCTCGCGGCCGAGCAGGCGGTGGCGGCGCAGGGCCTGACCATCGGCCACTGGCCGCAGTCGGTGGCGGTCAGCAGCGTCGGCGGCTGGGTCGCGACGCGCGCCTCGGGCCAGCTCTCCACCGGCTACGGCAACATCGAGGACATCGTCCACCAGATCGAGGCGGTGCTGCCGAATGGCGATGTCGTCACGCTGGGCAAGGGTCCGCGCGCCTCGGCCGGACCGGACCTGCGCCACCTGATGCTGGGCTCGGAGGGAACGCTCGGCGTGATCACTGGCGTCACCTTCTCGCTGCGCCGCGCGCCCGAGGCCAAGGCGGTGAGCTGCTTCGAAGCGCCGACCATGCGCGCCGGCTTCGAGCTGCAGCGCGAGATCGTCCAGCGCGGCTGGCGCCCGCCGGTTATGCGGCAGTACGACGAGCGCGAAAGCCGGCGCCAGTCGGCCGACGCCAAGGCCTGCCTGATCATGATCGCCCACGAAGGCCCGTCGGCGCTGGTCGACGCGGAGCGGGCCGCCGTCGCGGCGCTGGCGGCCGAGGCCGGTGTCGCCACCGCGCCCGGCGCAATCGTCGAGCGATGGTTCGAGCATCGCAACACCGTGCCCAGCTGGGATGCGTTGCTGGCGCGCGGGCTGGTGGTCGACACGGTCGAGGTCTCGGCCGAGTGGACCCGGATCGGCGACTTGTACGACGACGCCGTCGCTTCCCTGAAGGGGATCGAGGGCCTGATCGCCGGCTCGGCCCACTCCAGCCACGTCTACCGCAGCGGGCTGAACCTCTACTTCACCTTCGCCGTCCAGACCTCGGCCCCGGAGCAGATGGAGCGCGCCTACCTGGAAGGCTGGCGGCGGATCATGGAGTCGACCGCGCGCCACGGCGGCAGCGTCGCCCACCACCATGGCATCGGCCGCGTGCGCCGCGAGTGGCTGGCGACCGAACTCGGCGCGACCGGCGTCGCGCTGTTGCGGCGGTTGAAGACGGCGCTGGATCCGAACGGGATCATGAACCCGGGCGTGCTCATCCCCGATGGCTGAGCTGCTGCTCGCCCTCGATGTCGGCACCACTTCGCTGGGCGCGGGCGTCTTCAGCGCGGACGGGCGGCTGCTGGCCTGGTCCGCGCGGCGGCTGGCGACCCGCTCGCCGGCGCCCGGCCGATTGGAGCAGGATCCTGGGACCATCTGGCGCGCGACCCTCACCGTCATGCGCGCGGCGCTCGAAGCCGCCGGGCGGCATCCGCACGATCTGGCCGCGATCGGACTCACCACCCAGCGCACCAGCGTCATGGTGTGGGACCGGCGCGACGGACGGCCGCTGACGCCGCTGGTGCTGTGGAGCGACCTGCGCGCGATCGAGCGGGCCGCGGCTCTGCGCAACGAAGGTTACTTCGTCGCCCCGCAACAGGCGGCGGCGAAGCTCGAGGGCGTCGTGGCGAGCGCTGGACCGGGCGAGCTCGCCTGGGGCAATATCGACAGCTACCTGATCTGGCGGCTCAGCGGCGGCGCGGCGCACGTCACCGACCGCAGCCAGGCCTGGCCGACCGGCTACCTCGACCTGATGACGATGGGCTGGAACCAGACGCTGATCGACCATCAGGGCCTGGACGCAGCGATGTTCCCGCGACTGGTCGACACCTGGGGACCGATCGCCGAGACGACCGCCGCCGTGCTTGGCCGGCCGGTCCCGATCTGCGCCGACATCGCCGACCAGCAATCGGCGCTCATCGCCCACGGCGGCGAGGCGGCCAAGGTCACCTACGGCACCTCGGCGACGCTCGACCTTGGGACCGGCTCAGAACTGGTGCTGAAGGACTTCTCGGCGCCGCCGTTCGTCGTCTCCAGCGTTGGCGGCCAGGCGCGGTTCTGCCTCGAGGGCATGGTCTACACCGCCGGCGCGGCGCTCGACTGGGTGCGCGGCGCGATGCGGCTAGGCAGGCCTGGCGCGTTCGACTGGCTGGCGGCGAGCGTTCCCGACGCCGGAGGCGTCTCGTTCTTGCCCGCGCTTCAGGGGCTGGGCGCGCCGTACGGCGATGCGGCCCGGCGCGGCGCCCTCGGCGGCCTCAGCTTGGGGACCGGCCGCGCCCACATCGCCCGGGCCGCGCTGGAAGGCGTCGCGTTCCGCACCCGCGAGGTGTTCGAGCACGTCCATGCGCTTGCCGAACGCGCACCGCCGCCAGCGCTCGGCGTCGACGGCGGCCTGGCCGGCAGCGACGTCTTCCTGCAGATCCAGGCCGACCTGCTGGGCCAGCCGGTGCGTCGACACACCTTGCGCGAAGCAACCGCCGGCGGCGCGGCGATCTGCGCCGCGCGGGGCGTCGGCCTGCTTGGGCCGGACGGGACCGGCGGCTTCGTCGCCTACGAACGCGCGTTCGAGCCCAGCATCAGCCGCGACGAAGCGGACGAGCGGTTCGCGGCGTGGAAGCGGGCCGCCGCGCTGGGCTGACGCCGAATCTGCCTCCACCGAGACCAGGCAGGCGAGCCGCCGATGCCTGGCCAGCGCCTCGTTTCACCTCAGGCCGCTTCAGTGCCGGTAAGGGCGCGGGGCTATCTCCGAATTCGACGGTGTCGACGGCGTTTGCGCCTCCGGCTCCTGCGGCGGGCGAGTCCGATCCTGGATCTGCGCCGGGCCTGAGGAGACCACGAGCAACCGCGGGTTCTTGTAGTAGGTGAGGCAGGTGTCGTTGTCCTTGCCGTAGGAGCCTTGCACGCTGAAGGCGTCGATATTCAGGTTCTCGTTCGCGCCTTCGAGAATCAGGCCGTCGTTCGGCGCGCCCTGCGCCCATTTCCGCGCGATGGCGGTGACGTCGATATTGACGCTCGTCCCGCTCGATGGACCAGGATCGAGTTCGACGGGCCCGTCGACATAGGTCGCGGTGACGTCGAACATGGCGGCCGGATCGCTGGCCCACCAGCGCGTCGTCGCCAGCGCGACCTTCGCGGCGCATGACAGATTGGCCCGGCCGGACCCGTTGAGATCGTCGTGCGGACCCCACGACCCCGCGACGTCCAGGGACAGCTTGGCCACTCGGATCGTCCGGCCCCGGAAGGGTTTGTCGTCGAACAGGATCGCCATGCGGCGGATCACGTCCTCGTACTGAAGGCCGTCAGAATGCAGCACTGACAAATAGTGATAGCCGACGTCGGTCCAGACGCCCCAGTTGCACAGGTATTCACGCTTGACGTAGTCGAAGCGTGCGCCGCATGCGCCCTGGTGGATGGCGTTCAGGGAAACCGTCTGGGTCACGTCCGGCCTGGGAACCTGATCGCTCGGAAGTTCCTGGAGTGATCCGTGCGCCGGGCCGGCGACCGCCGCGCCGCTGACCGCCGCCAAAGCGGCGGCGGCAAGCCAAACCCTCAGTGCGCTCATCAAAGCCCCCCTCAGCGCCCGGGGGCATTCTTTAGCTTCAAGAGACCCGGGTCCAGTGGGCGCGGCGCGGCGGACAAACAACAGGCTCTCACCCTCGACAGGCCGCGCTCCGCCCCGACGTGTTTCTCGCAGGGCTTGATCCAGATCAAAGTTGACGACCCCGTCACCTTCTAGCGTCCCACTTGGAGTGAAAGCGGGATGCAGGCTCGAACCGGTCATCGCATGCGAAGATCGCCGCTGGCCGGCGCCGCCCGCCTGAAGGGGGCCCGGCGCACGGCATGGCGAGGATCACCTACATCGAGAACGGCGGCGTGCGGCACGACGTCGACGTGCCGAACGGCCTTTCGGTCATGGAAGGCGCCAAGCGCTTCACTATCCCCGGCATCGACGGCGACTGCGGCGGCGCCTGTGCCTGTGCGACCTGCCACGTCTACGTCGACGAGGCCTGGGCCGGCCGCCTCCCGCCCATGGATGAGCTCGAGCACGACATGCTCGATTTCGCCTTCGACGTGGGGCCAATGAGCCGCCTGTCTTGCCAGATCAAGGTCGACCCGAGCCTCGACGGCCTCGTCGTCCGAGTACCCGCGCGACAATACTGAAAAGGGAGCAGCGCCATGAACGTCATGACCAAGTCCAGCGATGTGATGAAGGGAGACTGGAAGGTCTCCATGACGCCGGACGACATCTATCGCCACCCGATGGATATCGCCTGGACCTTCGACTACGGCCTCTCTGGCGACAAGGTGGAGGAGCTTTACAAGCGCGCCAAGCAGAACCAGTGGGACTCCGACGAGTATTTGCCGTGGGACACGGTGGTCGATCCGTCCAAGCCGCTGATCAACGCCCGTTCCGACGTCTACCACCAGATGCCGTTCTTCGCGAAGCTGTCCAAGTCGCAGCAGGAAACCTTCACCGCCCACTCGACGGCCCAGCTGCTGTCGCAGTTCCTGCACGGCGAGCAGGGCGCGCTGATGACGGCGGCCACCGTCACCCACTCGGTCCCGGACGCCACCGCCAAGCTCTACGCGGCCACCCAGACCATGGACGAGGCCCGTCACGTCGAGGTCTACGCGCGCTACTGCGACAAGATCGCGATGGTCTACCCGATGTCGCCCTGGCTGAAGGCGCTGATCGACGCGACGCTGAAGTCCGATCGCTACGAGAAGGTCATGATCGGCATGAACATGATCGTCGAGGGCTTGGCGCTGGGCGCGTTCAACAACATGTACCGCACCACCCAGTGCGAGCTGCTGAAGAAGATCACCTTCAACGTGATGCGCGACGAGTCGCGCCACGTCTCGTTCGGCCACGTCTACCTCGGCCCCGTGATCGCCAAGCTGGACGAGGCCGAGCGTGAGGATCTGGCCGACTTCGCCTTCCAGGCGGTCAGCATCCTGGTCGGCGCCGGCACCGCGAACACCATCGCCAACCGGGTCGACCCTGGCTTCATGGAGGTGCTGGCCAACAGCGGCATCGACGCCGACGACTTCTTCAAGGGCCTGCAGGAGGCCGAGGACGCCGGGATCACCCAGGAGCTGCCGCCCGGCCAGATCCACTCGGTGAAGGACCTGATGATGCCGGCGCTGGCCCGGGTCGGGCTGATGACGCCGACCGCGCGCAAGAAGTACGAGGACGCGGGCATCCCGATCTTCGACGACCTGCGCGTGCTCGAGGCCATGGAAGGCGGCCACCCGGTCGCGGCCTAACCCCAAGGAACAGCGGCGGCCGGGGGAAGCCGGCCGTCGCGGCGCGGAGGAGCAAGTGATGCAAGCCCAAAGCGAGAGCGGGCAATCCGAGTTCTTCCGCGCCATCGTCGATGGCGTGCCCGAGGCGATCGTGGTCGCCAGCCCGGATGGCCGGATCGTCTTCTTCAACCACGCGGCCGAGCGGCTGTTCGGCTATGCCGCGGCTGAGGTGATCGGGTCCGACATCACCGTGCTGGTGCCGCCGCAGCCGGGCCGCCGGGCCGACCCGCTAAAGTGGCTGGCGCGCTGGGCGGCCGAGCCGCAGACCGAACAGTCGCGCTTCCTCGACTTCCAGGCCCGCCGCCGCGACGGGAGCGAGATGCCGGTCGACGTGCGCGTCTCGGCGGGCGACGTCGCGGGCGAGCGGCGCTTCTTCATCACCGTGCGCGACAACACCGCCCGCCGGCAGGAGCAGATGATGCTGAAGGACGCCAACCTGCGCGCGGCGCGGATCCTGCTGATGGCCGAGGACGCCATCGTCAGCTGCGACGACGCCCAGACCATCACCTTCTTCAACCTCGCCGCCGAGCGCATGTTCGGCTACCGCATGGAAGAGGCGATGGGCCAGCCCCTCGCTATGCTGCTGCCGGAGGGCGAGCGGACCGGCCACGCGGCCATGGTCGAGGGCTTCGGCGCCGACGTGTCGCCCTCCCGGATGATGAGCGAGCGGCGCGCCGTGCGCGGGCTGCGCCAGTCCGGCGAGACGTTTCCGATCGAGGCGGCGATCACCAAGGTCTCGGTCGGCGGCGAGCTGACCTACACCGCGCACCTGCGCGACGTCAGCGCCCGCCACGCCGAGCAGTCGCGACTGTTCGAGAGCGAACGCCGGTTCCGGGCGATGTTCGACCATGCCGCCGGGGCTCTGGCGCTGCTCGATCCCAAAGGCGTGGTGCTGGAGATCAACCAGTCAGCCCGCGCCTTGACCGAAGGCGCCGACTCGCTGGTCGGGCGGCGGCTGTGGGAGTTGCCCTGGCTGGGCGCGGGCTCGGCGATGCCCGACGACCCCGGCCGGCAGCGGCTGAAGGACGCCCTCGCCGCGGCCGCGGCCGGCGCCACGATCCGCTACGAAGCCCAGGTGGGCGAAGGTGAAGACGTGCGCAGGATCGACCTGACCCTGACGCCGATCCGCGATGCGGCCGGCCACGTGATCTACATCCTGCCCGAGGGCCGCGAGATGGCGCCCCTGCCCGACTGACGCGCAAGGCGGTTCGACGTCCGTGACCGGACGCCCTAGGATCGCCGCCGAGGGAACCGGGAGGGCTGGGCGTGCGTGGGCTGATTGCGGCTTTGACTGTCCTGTGGCTGAGCGGCGGCGCCGCCGCGGCCGCCGCCGAACCTTCCAGCGCTGTGCGACACCATCCGCTCGCCGTGCCCGGCCTGCAGGCGCCGGCGGCGATCCTGGTCGACCAGTGGGGCGTGCCGCATATCCAGGCGGCGTCCGAGCGCGACGCCTTCTTCCTGCAGGGCTGGAACGCCGCGCGCGACCGGCTCTGGCAGATCGACCTGTGGCGCAAGCGCGGGCTTGGCCTGCTCGCCGCCAGCTTCGGCCCCAGCTACGCCGAGCAGGATCGCGCCGCGCGCCTTTTCCTCTATCGCGGCGACATGGCGGCCGAGTGGGCGGCCTATGGACCCAAGGCGCAGGGCCGGGCGGAGGCGTTCGTCGCCGGCGTCAACGCCTATGTGGGCGAGGTGCGCGCCGGGCGGTTGGCGCTGCCGGTGGAATTCAAGCTCACCGCGAGCCAGCCGGACCTGTGGCAGCCGCAGGACGTCGTGCGCATCCGCAGCCATGCCCTGAGCCGCAACGTGCTCTCCGAGGTCGCCCGCGCCCAGGTAGCCTGCGCCGCCGGGCTGGACGCCGACCTGCTGCGCCACAAGCTCGAGCCGGCCTGGACCACCAGGATCCCCGGCGGCCTCGATCCGTGCGTCGTCCCGGCCGACGTGCTCGCGGACTACGAGCTCGGCACGCGCGACGTGGAGTTCGCCCCGCCAGCCAAGCAGGCGGCGGCGATCGACAGCCAGGCGCTGGCTGAGCTGGCCGACCGCGCCGCCGCGGAAGGCTCCAACAACTGGGTGATCTCGGCCACGCGCACGGCGACCGGCCGGCCGATCCTGGCCAACGACCCGCACCGGACGCTGGGCGTGCCCTCGCTGCGCTACATCGTGCACCTCAAGGCGCCGGGCCTTGACGTGATCGGCGCGGGCGAGCCGGCCCTGCCCGGCGTTTCGGTCGGCCACAACGAGACCATCGCCTTCGGCCTGACGATCTTCGCGATCGACCAGGAAGACCTCTACGTCTACGACCTCAACCCGGCCAACCCGAGCCAGTACCGCTACGACGGCGCGTGGGAGGACATGCGGGTGGTCCATGAGACCATCCCGGTGAAGGGCGGCGCGCCGCGCGAGGCCGACGCTGCTGTTCACGCGCCACGGGCCGGTGGTGAAGTCCGACGGCAAGCACGCCTTCGCGGTGCGCACGGTGTGGGCGCAGCCCGGGACGTCGGCCTATTTCGGCTCGATCGAATACGACGACGCCAAGGACTGGCCCACGTTCTACGCCGACATGAGCCAGTGGGGGACGCCGTCGGAGAACATGATCTTCGCTTCGACCGCCGGCGACATCGGCTGGATCGGCGCCGGCCGCGCCCCGATCCGGCCGAACTGGGACGGCCTGCTGCCGGTCCCGGGCGACGGCCGCTACGAGTGGAAGGGCTTCCTCGCCGCCGACCAGCTGCCGAGCGTGCACAATCCGCCGCAGGGCTGGTTCGCGTCCGCCAACGAGATGAACCTGCCTGCCGGCTATCCTGTGGCCGAGCGCAAGGTCGGCTTCGAATGGGCCGACCCGAGCCGGATCACGCGGATCAAGCAGGTGCTGGCGGCGAATGGCCACGTCAGCCTGGCCGACTCGATGAACCTGCAGATGGACGACACCAGCCCCGAGGCCTGCCGGTTGAAGGCGCTGCTGGCGCCGCTGTCATCGAGCGACGCCGACGCGGCGCTGGGTCTGTCGTTGATCAAGACCTGGGACTGCCGCGAAGGCGTCGGCAGCGCGCCGACCGCGGTCTACGAGGAATGGGTGGTCAAACATCTCCCAGACGCCCTGATCGACGCCTTTGCGCCGAAGTCGCCCCACCTGGCCGGCGGCACGCTCGACGCGATCGTCAGCTTCCTCGAGACCCCGAACGCGGCGACCGCCGCGCAGCGTCAGGACGTCATGCTCGCCAGCCTGGCCAAGGCGGTGCAGGCCGTCCGCGCCAAGCTCGGCGCCGATCCGGCCAGCTGGCGCTGGGGCGCGATGCACCACGCCCTTTTCGCCCCCGCAGCCGCGGCGCTGGCCGACCCGGCGCTCGCCGGTCAGATGGCGGTCGGCCCGCTGGAGGTGCGCGGCTCGGCCTCCACGCCCGCGGCGGCGACCTGGAACCCCAAGCTCTACACCGTCATAGCAGGCGCCTCGGTGCGGCTGGATATGGACGTGGGGGACTGGGACAAGAGCGTCGCCGTCAACACGCCAGGGGAGTCGGGGGATCCGTACAGCCCGCACTACCGCGACCTCTTCCCGCTCTGGGCCGGCGGCGATTATTTCCCGCTGGCGTTCTCCGATGCGGCCGTGGAAGCGGCGGCGCGCGATATTTACGACCTCACGCCAGCCCAGACCCCGGCAAAGGCAACGGCCCGATGAAACTCTATCAGACCTATACCTCGCCCTTCCCAACCCGCGTGCGGCTGGTGCTCTACGCCAAGGGCCTGAACCCGGAGATCATCGAGCCGCCCGGCTTCCACGCCACAGTCGAGTCGAAGGGCGATTATTTCGACATCAACCCGATCGGCCGGGTGCCGGCGCTGGTCACCGACGACGGCCGTGCGCTGCCGGAGTCGGAGGTGATCTGCGAATACCTGGAAGAGACCTATCCGGACCCGCCGACGCTGCCGCCCGATCCGTGGGGTCGCGCGCAAGTGCGGCTGATCTCGCGGCTTTGCGACTTCTACCTGGTGATGGCGATGCGGCCGCTGTTCACCGCTTCCGGCCAATCGCGCAAGCGCTGGGACAGGGCCGCGATCGACCAGGGGCTGGCGGCGGTGGAGACCGCGCTCGGCTATATCGAGGCCTATATCGGTGAGGCCGGCTACGCCGTCGGCGACAAGCTGACCTGGGCCGACGGCGCGCTCACGCCGCAGCTGATGCTGGCCTACGAATGGGCGCCGGCGCTGTTCGGATCGGAGAGCCCGCTCGGCAAGCATCCGAAGCTCGCCGCCTACTGGGCCGCCATCGCCAAAGACCCGATCGCCGCGCGGCTGCTGAACGAGACGCGCGACGCCGTCGCCCAGGAACAGGCGAACGCCAGGAAGCTGGCGGGAAGACCCGCCTGAAGCTGCTAGGATCGGTGGTGCAGCCCTCAAAAGAGGGTTGCGGAGGCGAGTTAATTTCGATATTTCCAGGATTATAGAAATAAAGAACACTTCCAGGCGAGCCGCCTGCACCTACCGTGTGGACCCATGCAGCAGACCGCACACTCTGAGCCGATGATCCCCGCGACGCCGCTCGACAATCCGGACGTCTGGCGAGGCCCCGATCTCGCGCGGAGCCAGGTCTGGCGCTATCGCTTTACGAGCGGGGACATCGACGAGCTTCTCGCCGCCCATCGCCAGGCGGATGCGAAGGACATGTGGGCATGGACTCGTGACGACTTTCCATTGCCCACGCTGGCGCCGAAGATCGCCGGTTGGATGCGCGAACTGGATCGGGGTCGCGGATTCATCCTGCTCAGGGGCTTCCCGGTCGAATCGCAATCCGAGGCCGTGTGTGCGGCGATCTGGTGGGGCCTCGGCCTGCACATGGGCCGCGCGGTCTCGCAGAATACCGACGGCGACCTAATCGGCCACGTCCGCGACGTCGGCGCCGATCCCAACGCCTATGGGGTGCGCCTCTACAAGACCCGGGCCGAGCAGGACTTTCACACCGACGGGGCCGACATCATCGGCCTGTTCTGCCTCAAGGCGGCCAAGAGCGGCGGGGTGAGCCGGATCGTCAGCTCGCCGGCGATCTTCAACCGCCTGCTGCGCGAACGCCCAGAGCTGGCGCCGGTGCTGTTCAAACCCTTCCCCTTCGACACCCAGGGCCAGCAGAAGCCCGGCAATGACCCGTGGTTCGAACTGCCGATCTGCCGGTTCGAGCAGGGGCGGCTGCGGACCTTCTTCATCCCCTGGTACATCCGCGAGAGCCAACTGCACGCCGCCGCGCCCCGCCTCAGCCCGCCGCAACGGGAGGCGGTCGCCTTCATCGAGCGGGCCGCCAACGATCCGGACTACTACCTCGACATGGACTTCGAGCCAGGCGACATGCAGTTCCTCAAGAACGCCTCAATTCTGCACAAGCGGACACAGTACGAGGACTGGGACGACCCTCGCATGAAGCGGCATCTGTTGCGGCTCTGGCTGGTCGAGCCGAGCTTCTCCGGCGGCGAGGCGCTGCTCCGGCGCGGCATTTCGTAACCGCGCCCAAGCCGCGCCCCATCACTACATCCGGTGCAGGGCGCAGATCTTGTTGCCGTCGGGATCGCGAAGGTAGGCGAGGTAGAGCTTGCCGGCGCTGCCTTCGCGCACGCCGGGTGGGCTCTCGATCGCGCTCCCACCAGCGGCGACGCCCGCCGCGTGCCAGGCATCGGCCTGGGCGGGCGACTTGGCGGCGAAGCCGATCGTGCCGCCATTGGCATGACTGGCCGGCTCGCCGTCGATCGGCTTCGTCACCGCGAAGACGCCGGCGGGCGTCATGTAGAAGATCCGGTTGCCGTCCACACGCGCCGGCGGAATGTCCAGCGTGGCAAGCAGCGCGTCATAGAACGACTTGGCTCGGTCCAGGTCGTTGGTCCCGACCATGATATGCGAAAACATCCGGCTTTTCTCCTAGGCGCCATGTCCAAGCCGACCACCTAGCATGGCGAACAGCCGACCGTCATGGGGCTTGGCGCGGCGCACAGATGTCCTCGGGCATGTCGAGATGATCGGCGTTTGATCGGCGCAAGATCAGGTCGTCGCCCTGTCGGCGAGCGACGATTGGGCGTCCTTTGGGCCTCGTCCGGCGCAACCAAGCGCCACTCCAGATCCGAAGGAAATTCAATATGTTCGCCAAGTGCCCCCTCGCCATCCTCCCCGCCCTGGCCGCCCTCGGCTGCGCCGCCGCCGTCCACGCCGCGCCGGTCGCGGTGTCGTCGCCCGACCCCGCCGTGATGAGCATCACCGTGTCGGTCGCCGACCTCGACCTCTCCAATCGCGCCGGCGCAAAGACCGCCCTGCAACGCATCCACGCCGCCGCCAAAATGGTCTGCGGCGAAGAACCCGACATCGGCGCCGTCGAACGGCTCTCGCTCTACGACGCCTGCCTCAGGACGAGCACCGACCGGGCCGTGGCCTCGCTCGACAGCCCGATCGCAACCGCGCTGAACGGCGGCCACGGCGGCGCGATGGTGGTCGCCAACGGCCGCTAGCCGATCGACGCCCGCCCCGCCCGTCGCGATCCCATCACCAGGGCCGCGGCGGGCGATGGCGCGTGCGCGTCGCCGCATCCACCGCAAGCCTCGCGTCCGGTAGCGCCTGATCCTGCCGGCTGCTAGCTTCGCCCGACGCGAACAGCTTGGATGCGCGGGCTCGGACGACTTGGCCGCATGGGCGCCTCGGACACGACGACTAAGGACGGGCCGCCCGCCAACCAGACCAATTCCAGCCGCCACCCCGCGGCGAACAGCCGGATCAACCTGGCCCACGAGGCGACTGCCAGACTGGGGCCGCTGGTCATCGAGCCGGCGCTGCGCCGCGTCGCCCACGACGACGGCCGCCAGCAGGTCGTCGAACCGCGCGTCATGCAGGTGCTTGTCGCCCTGATCCGCGCTGGCGGCCAGATCGTGTCGCGGGACGATCTGATGATGTCGTGCTGGCATGGCGTGGTCGTCGGCGAGGATGCGATCAACCGGGTGATGGGCCGGGTGCGGCGACTGGCCGACGGCATCGGCGGTGGCGAGATCAAGCTCGAGACCGTGACCAAGGTCGGCTACCGCCTTGTCGCCTCGCAGGGCGCCCCTGAAACCCAATCGCCGATGCAGGCGCGGCCGACCGACGAGCGGGTCTCTATCTGCGTCCTGCCGTTCGCCAACATGAGCGACGACCTGCAGCAGGCGTACTTCAGCGACGGCATCTGCGAGGACATCATCACCGACCTCGCCAAGGTCTCGGCGCTGTCGGTGGTGGCGCGCAGCACCGCGTTCAACTTCAAGGGCAAAGCCATCGACATACCCGAGATCGCCCGCCAGCTGGGCGTCAGCTACGTCCTGGAAGGCAGCGTTCGAAAAGCTGGCGGCCGGGTTCGCATCACCGCCCAGCTGATCGACGGGCTGGCGGGCGATCACGTCTGGAGCGAACGCTGGGACCGCGATCTCACCGATATCTTCGCCCTGCAGGACGAGATTTCGCAGGCGATCGTCGGGGCGCTCAAACTCAAGCTGCTGCCGGACGAGAAGAAGTCGATCGAGCGGCGCGGCACCGACAATGTCGACGCCTACAACATCTATCTCATGGCGCGTCAGTACTTCCTCGGCGGCAATCGAGGCGACACGCGGTCCGCCGAAGCCATCATCCGCCTCTGCCGCAGGGCGACCGAGATCGACCCGAGGTATGCGCGCGCCTGGGCCTTGATGGCCAACGCGCAGACGACGCTGCGCTTCGTTCAGGGGCGGCCGGACGATGGATTGGCGGCCGCGGAACAGGCGCTCTCGCTCGATCCGAGCTTGGCCGAGGCGCACGCCGTCAGGGCCAGACATCTCTTTCGTATAGGCCGTCACGACGAGGCGTCCGTCGAGATCGAAACCGCCCTTCGCCTGGACCCCGAGTCATACGAGGTGAATGAAAGCGCCGGCCTGCTGTGTATCAGAGAGCGTCGGTTCGCTGACGCCATCGGCTACTATGAGAAGGCGGCGGCGCTGATGGAGTCGTCGGTCGGCGCTCCTGGCATGCTGCTTACCTGCTACCAGGCGGTTGGCGATGAGGCCGGCGTCCGGCGCTCGGCGCAGGCAACTCTCGCCCGCGCCGAAAAGGCCCTGGCGCAGGATCCGGGCAACGGAGGGGCCATGGGATTCGGCGTCGCCGCCCTTGCGGCCTTCGGCGAGGCCGAACGGGCCAGGGACTGGATCGACCGCGCCCTGCTGATCGATCCTGACAATTTGAACATGCGCTACAACTTCGCATGCTCGCTCAGCGGCCAGCTTGGGGACAACGAAGGCGCGCTCGAGCTGCTCGGCGGCTATTTCACGACAGCGACCCTGGGCGACGTGAACTTCGCCAAGGTCGATCCGGACCTCGATCCGATCCGCGACGACCCGCGCTTCGTGGCCATGCTCGCGGCCGCCGAGGCGCGGCTGGCGGCGGCCGATGCGGCCACTCCCCCGGCGGCGGGGGCGCTCAGCCCAGCTGTTTGACCAGCAGGATCGTGGTCAGGTCGCTGTTCCACTCCTCGTCCGGATAGCGGCCGGCTTCGACGTAGCCGCGCGCGGCGTAGAAGGCCTGGCTGCGCTGGTTGAAGGTGTCGGTCTCCAGCCGCGCCGTGGCGAAGCCGGCTCGCGCAATCTCCGCCTCGGCGTGGTCCATCAGCCGCGCGCCGACCCCGCTGCGGGCGTGGCGGGCCAGCACATGCAGCGCATGGACGAAGTCGCCCTCCCAGTGCGCCAGACCAACCACCTCGCCCCCGCGCTCGGCGGCCCAGAACTCGAGCCCTTTCTCGGAGACATAGGCGTTCGGCCGATCCTCGCTGAGGAACGCCGCGGCGGCGGCGGCCGTGATGTTCGGCCGCCAGGTGCTCTCGAAGGTGTCGCGCAGGATCGCCTTCAGGGCCGGCGCGTCGGCCAGCGTCGCGGGCCGCACCTGGACCGTTTGCTCGGGCGTCGCCATGCGTTTCTCCCCTCTCCCGGCGATATAGACGATCGCGGCAGCGATGGCTGGCGCCGTGTTGACATAAGCGCGCCCTAAGTCGGGCCATCGAAACCAGCCGCTTGCGGACCATGCTGCGACGCCTCGCCTTTTGTTGCCTGACCGTCACATTCGCCCTGCACGCCGCCGCCTTGCCCGTCACGGCCCGGGCCGACGCCGCGCCGTTCGATCTCTCCGGTCCGACGCTGGAGGTGAAGGTGACCCACGGCGGCGTCACCCTGCCGATTTCGCAGACGCCGAACCTCTCCGCCGGCGACCAGCTGGAGATCAAGGCCGACCTGCCAGCCGCCCAGTCGGTGCGCTACCTGCTCGTCGTCGCCTTCCTGCGCGGCGCGACCAATCCGCCGCCGACGAGCTGGTTCCACAAAGCGGAGACCTGGAACCACAAGGGCGGCGCCGACGTGTTGAGGGCGAGCGTGCCCGACGGCGCCCAGCAGGTGATCCTGTTTCTGGCGCCGCAGACCGGCGGCGACTTCGCCACCCTGGTGGGCGCGGTCCGCGGCCGGCCCGGCGCGTTCGTGCGCGCCTCGCAGGACCTCGAGCAGGCCTCGCTCGACCGCTCCCGGCTCGACGCCTACCTGGCCGCGATCCACAAAGGCGGCCAGGGTGACCCTGACCGGCTGAAGACGATCACGCCGCTCCTGGCGCGCAGCCTCGCGATCAAGGTCAACGGCGACTGCTTCGAGAAGATGGCCGACCTGCAGGCGGCCTGCCTGACCCAGGGCCAGGACTCGCTGGTGCTCAACGACGGTCACAGCGCCTCGATCGTGCAGTCGCTGACCTCGGGCAGCTCGGCGGACCTCGCCTTCCAGCTCAGCGCCACGCCGCACGCCGACTTCGGCCTCTACAGCCCCTACATCGCCGCGGTGATGGACATCGCCAAGATCATGGATTCGTTCCGGACGGCGAAGTACGCCTACATCCCGGCGCTGGCGACCGCCGATGGCGGGCGCCTGGCGCTGCTGCTCAACACCGCGCCCTCGTTCCACGACCAGCTTTCCGTGCTGGTGACGGCCCTGCCCGCCATCGAGCCGCCGCAGGCGCCGCCGTTGCAGCCGGTGGACGCCAAGGCGGTCTACTGCGCCGAACGGCCCGGGCTGGTGCTGCCGGTCGAAGGCGCGCCGCTGGCCTATTCCACCGACTACGCCCACGCCATGGCCCTGCGCCTGAAAACCAAGGCCGGCGAGACGCTCGACCTGCCGGTGCGGGCCGACGCCGAAGCCGGCGGCTTCCTGGTCGACACCAAGGGCTTCGACGCCGCCCGGTTCGACGATCAGACCGACGCCGTGCTGCACGGCCAATGGGGTTTCGCGCCGTTCGACGGGCCCATGTTCCAGCTGCAGAGCTCGCACGCCGAGGCCTGGCGCGTCGCCGACGGCGACGATCAGGCGCTGGTGGTCGGGCGCGACGACACGGTGCGCCTGCAGGGGCGCGAAGCCGCCTGCGTGGAGAGCGTCACGCTGCGAGCGCCGGCTGGCGAGGGCGCGCCGCTGGAGTGGAAGGCGGCGCCGCCGGACGAACTGGCGATCACCGTGCCGCTGGCGAACGCCGGTCCGGGCGCGGTGACGCTGCTGGTCAAGCAGTACGGCATGGCCGAGCCCCAGGCCGTGCCGCTCAAGTCGTTCGCTGAGAGCGGGCGTCTGCAGGGCTTCACCCTGCATGCCGGCGACACGGCCGGCGAGCTGAAGGGCGCGCGGCTCGACCAGGTGACCGGGCTCACCCTTGCGGGCGTCCAGTTCAAGCCTGGCGTGATGACGTCGTCGCGCGGCGGCGATGAGCTGACCCTCGACATGGCGGACCCGCATGACGTCGCCAAGCTGGCGGCCGGGCAGACGGCGACGGCGAAGGTCGCCCTGGTCGACGGCCGGACCCAGAACCTGAAGGTGACCGTGGCGGGGCCCAGCCCCAGCGTGGACCTGATCGGCAAGAGCGTGCAGCCGGGCGAGCCGGCCCAGCCGATCGCGATCCGGCTGACCGCGCCGGACGAGCTGCGCCAGGGAGCGGTGATGACCTTCTCGCTCCGCGCCCGACAGCCGGCCAGGTTTTCCGGCGACGAGACGATCGAAGTGGCCGCCGCCGAGGGCGGCGCCTCGGCCAGCCTGACCGAGCAGAACGGCCTCACCCTGGAAGACGCCCAGGTGGCGGTGGCGACGCTCGACACGGCCAAGGCCTTCAACAGTTCCGCCTTCGGCCCGTTGCGCTATCGCATTGTCACCGACGACGGCGCCGGAGACTGGCAGCCGCTGGCGACGCTGGTTCGCCTGCCGACCCTGCGCGAGCTGAAGTGCGACCAGGGTCCGGAGCGGCCGTGCGCGCTGTCGGGCACGAACCTGTTCCTGATCAACTCGGTGGCCAGCGATCCCGCCTTCAGCCACGCGATCAAAGCCCCCGAGGGATTCCCCGGCTACGCCCTGGCCGTGCCGCACCCCACCGGCGGGCGGCTCTACATCCGGCTGCGCGACGATCCCGGCGTGGTCAACGAAGCGGTGCTTCCGGGTGGGCGCGAACTCAGCCGCCGGTGACGCCAGCGGGTTACAGCGCGAAGGTCTCGCCCAGCAGCCGCTCCGACAGCGTCCACAGCCGCTCGGCGGCGTCGGGGTCGATCGCCCAGGGACGGACGCCGGCGAAGCTGGGATCGTCGGCCGGCACGGCCTGGGCGATGTTGCAGTCCTCGCAATAGACCCCGCCCCCCGCCGCCAGCAGCGGCGAGGTGGCGCACCAGACCGAGGTCGAGGCGCCGCCGGATACCGTCTTGAAGCGGTCGTTGATGCGGCCCTCGTCGTCGACCCAACCGAACGCCTTGATCTCCGCGGCGCTCATGTCTCGCTGCAGGCCGGTCATGATGCCGCCGGGGTGGACCGCGTAGGCGTTGACGCCCTTGGGCTCCAGCCGCCGGTTCAGGCCGACCGCGAACAGCGAATTAGCGGTCTTGGCCTGACCGTAGGCTTCCCACTTGTCGTAGGGGTGATGCTGGAAGTTGGGGTCGTCGAAGTTGATCGACGCGCGGCGGTGGCCGATCGACGACAGCTCGACCACCCGACCGGGGGCGCCCTTCAGCAGGGCGGGCGCGAGACGGCAGGTCAACAGCATGTGGCCGAGGTGGTTGGTCCCGAACTGCAACTCGAAGCCGTCCATGATCCGCCGCTCCGGCGTGGCCATGATGCCGGCGTTGTTGATCAGCAGGTCGAGCGGCGCGCCGGCGGCGATGAAGGCGTCGGCGAAGGCGCGGACGCTGGCGAAGTCGGCCAGGTCCATGTCGGCGACCTCGACCTTGGCGTTGCCGGTCGTCGCTCGGATGTCCGCCGCCACCGCCTCCGCCTTGTCGCGCGAACGCACCGGCATGACGACCCGCGCGCCGGCCGACGCCAGCGCCCGGGCGGTCTCGACGCCGATGCCTGAGGCCGCGCCGGTGACGATCGCGGTCTTGCCGGCCAGGTCGACGCCGGCGATCACCTCCTCCGCCTGGCTCCTGCCGTCGAACGGCGAGGCGATGGGCTTCTGAGACAGTGGCATTCGGGATCCCCCTTGGATTTCTTGGGCGCCGCCGACGTAGTCAAGCATGGGCGCGCCAAGCTCAAGAGACAGCGGATATTTCCGTCGTTATGCATTCCAACTGCATATCCATTTCCTGGATTTCCCGCCATTCGCCCTGACGAATTCCGCACGCCGCCCATTGCGCGACATGAATGGCGATCACTAAGCTAAGGGGAGACGTCGTCCGTTTCAGGCGGCGCGATGTTGCGGGAGGGACCGCTTGCCCCAGTTCGACTACGTGGCGCCGACAAGCATCGACGAGGCGGTGAAGGCGCTGCTCAGCGCGCCGTCGGCCAGGGTGCTGGCGGGCGGCACCGACCTGATCGTGCAGATGCGCTCTGGGCGGCAGACGCCCGGCGCGGTGGTGGACCTGAAGCGCCTGCCGGGCGCGATCGGCATCAAGCGCGAGCCTGACGGCGGCTTCACCATCGGCGCGGCGACACCCGGCGCCGACATCGGCGAGAACGCGGCGCTGGTCCGTGCCTGGCCGGGTGTGGTCGAGGCGGCGAACCTGATCGGCTCGACCCAGGTGCAGGGCCGCGCCTCGCTGGGCGGCAACCTCTGCAACGCCTCGCCGGCCGCCGACAGCGTGCCGGCGCTGATCGCGGCGCGGGCGACCTGCGTTATCGTCGGCCCAGCCGGCAAGCGCGAGGCGCCGGTGGAGGCGATCCAGGTCAGCCCGGGGCGCACGTCGCTGCAGCCGGGCGAGTTCATCCTCGAGTTCCGCCTGCCGCCTCGGCCCAAACACTCGGCCGACGCCTATCTGCGGCTGATCCCGCGCACCGAGATGGATATCGCCGTCGTCGGCGCCGGGGTGAACCTGGTGCTGGACGGCGCCGGGGTGATCACCGAGGCCCACGTCTCGCTGGGCGCGGTGGCCCCGACCACGCTGCTGGTCGAGGCCGCCGGCGCGGCGCTGGTCGGCGGCAAGCTGGACGATGCGGCGCTGGACAAGCTGGACGCCGCGGCCCGCGCCGCCTGCAGCCCTATCGATGACAAGCGCGGCACTGTCGACTATCGCACCAAGATCGCTGGAGTGCTGGCGCGCCGCACCGCGACGATCGCCTATGCCAGGGCGGAGGCCCGCTGAATGAGCAAGATCCACGTCACCGCCACCGTCAACGGCGACCCGGCCGAGTTTCTCACCGATCCGGGGACAACGCTGCTCGACGCCTTGCGCGACGAACTGGGCCTCACCGGCTCGAAGGAAGGCTGCGGCTCCGGCGACTGCGGCGCCTGCAGCGTGCTGGTCGACGGGCGGCTGGTCTGCTCGTGCCTGGTGCTGGCCGCCGAGGCTGAGGGCCGCCGGATCGAGACGATCGAAGGCATGGCCCACGGCGGCGAACTGCACCCGCTGCAGCAGAAGTTCCTCGAACATGCCGCGCTGCAGTGCGGCTTCTGCACCCCGGGCCTGTTGGTCGCGGCCAAGGCGTTGCTCGACGCCAAGCCCGACCCTACCGAGGAAGAAACCCGCTATTGGCTGGCCGGCAACCTCTGCCGCTGCACCGGCTATGACAAGGTGATCCGCGCCGTGCTCGATGCGGCGGCGGTGCTTAGGCAAGAACGGAGGGCCGCATGAGCGACGTCCTAGATCGTCCGACGACGAAGCCGGAATTCGACAGCGTTGGCACCCGGCCGATCCGGCCGGACGGCATCGACAAGGTGACCGGGCGCGCCGCGTTCGGCGCCGACTTCGTCATGCCGGGCCAGCTGCATGGCCGCATCAAGCGCAGCCCGTTCGCCCACGCTCGCATCCTCAGCATCGACACCAAGAAGGCGCTGGCGCTGCCAGGCGTGAAGGCGGTGATCACCGGGGCCGACTTCCCGGACCTCGCCGACGAGATGATCGAGGGCGGCGAGGCGGCCTCCAGCACGCGCGACATGGCGTTCAACGTGATGGCCCGCGACAAGGCGCTCTACGACGGCCATGCCGTGGCGGCGGTCGCCGCGATTTCGCCGGCGATCGCCGAGGCCGCGCTCGACCTGATCGAGGTCACCTACGAGACCCTGCCGCACGTGATCGACGTCGAGGCGGCGATGGCGCCCGACGCGCCGGTGCTGCACGCGCATCTGTTCACCAGCGGGCTGGAGACGCGTCCGACGCTCCCCTCCAACATCGCCGCCCGGCACCAGTTCGTGCGCGGCGACGTCGATGCGGCGCTGGCCGCCGCCGAGGTGAAGTTCGAAGCGCGCTACACCACCAAGGCCGTGCACCAGGGCTACATCGAGCCGCACGCCTGCGTCGCCTCGATGACCGCGGACGGCCAGGCCCAGGTGTGGAGCTCGAGCCAGGGCCACTTCATGGTGCGCACCTACTGCGCCAAGGTGCTGCAGCTCGAAATTTCCGACTTGCGCGTGACCCCCGCAGAGATCGGCGGCGGCTTCGGCGGCAAGACGGTGGTCTACCTCGAGCCTGTCGCGCTGCTGCTCTCGCGGACCGCCGGCGCGCCGGTGAAGATGGTGATGAGCCGCGACGAGGTGTTCCGCGCCACCGGCCCGACTTCGGGCGGCGTGATCGAGGTCAAGCTCGGCGCGAGCCGCGACGGCAAGATCACCGCTGCGTCGGTCGAGCTGAAGTTCCAGGCCGGCGCCTTCCCGGGCTCGCCGGTCGGGGCGGCCTGCATGACCGCGCTGGCCTGTTACGACATTGCCGACTTCCGCATCGTCGGCTGGGACGTCGTGACCAACAGCCCGAAGGTGGCGGCCTACCGCGCCCCGGGCGCGCCGATCGCGGCGTTCGGGGTCGAGAGCGCGCTGGACGAGCTGGCCCGCAAGCTGGGCATGGACCCGATCGACCTGCGCCTGAAGAACGGCGCCCGCGACGGGGTGAAGGCCGCCTATGGGCCGACGTTCCAGAACATCGGCTTCATCGAGACGCTGGAAGCCGCCAAGGCGCACCCGAACTACGCCCTACCGCTGGGTCCCAACCAGGGCCGCGGCGTCGCCGCCGGGTTCTGGTTCAACGTCGGCGGCGAGTCGACAGCGGCGATCCACATCGGCGAGGACGGCAGCGCAACGGTGGCGACCGCCAATCCGGACATCGGCGGCTCGCGCGCGTCGATGGCGCTGATGGCGGCCGAGACGCTGGGCATTCCGGTCGACAAGGTCCGCCCGGTGATCCCGGACACCGCCTCGATCGGCTACTCGATGCTGACCGGCGGCAGCCGCACGACCTTCGCGGTCGGCATGGCGGTTGTGCAGGCGGCCGAGAAGGTGATCGCCGAGCTGAAGAAGCGCGCGGCGAAGATCTGGGAGACCTCGCCGGACAACGTCGAATGGTCGGCCGGCATGGCGCACTGCCTCGACACCGCCAAGGGCGACGTCAAGCCGCTGACCCTGAAGGGCCTCGCCGGGCAGTCGGCGCGCACTGGCGGACCGATCTCGGCCGAGGTGTCGCTGAACGCCCAGGGCGCCGGCCCCGGGTTCGGGGTCCACGTCTGCGACGTCGAGATCGACCCCGAGACCGGCCACGTGAAGGTGCTGCGCTACACCGCCGCCCAGGACGTCGGCCGGGCGATCCACCCGAGCTACGTCGAGGGCCAGATGCAAGGCGGCGCGGCGCAGGGGATCGGCTGGGCGCTGAACGAGGAGTATGTGTTCGACGCCGAAGGGCGGATGGAGAACGCCGGCTTCCTCGACTACCGCGTGCCGGTGGCGTCCGACCTGCCGATGATCGACACCATCATGATCGAGGTGCCGAACCCGCGCCACCCGTTCGGGGCCAAGGGGGTCGGCGAGGTGCCGATCGTGCCGCCGCTGGCGGCGGTGGCCAATGCGGTGCGCGGCGCGATCGGCGTGCGGATGAACGACCTGCCGCTCTCGCCGCCCAAGATCCGCGCGGCGATGGACGCCCGGACCAAGTGATCGGGGCCGGGTAAGGCGGCATGCCCCACGTCGTCGCCATGGGCGGAGACGTCGCCGCCTTCACCGGCGGCGCGGCTGAGTTCGACGTGGCGCCGGGCACCGTGCGCTCGATGATCCGCGAGCTGGAGCAGCGCTTCCCGGGTCTCGGCGACTACGTCGGCCGGCGCATGGCGATCGCCATCGACGGCGAGATCTTCCAGGACGCCGACGGCGCGACGCTGGGCGAAGCCAGCGAAGTCTGCCTGATCCCGAAGATAGGCGGCGGCTGAAGGTGCGCGGGGGCCGCGCAGCAATCGCGGTCGTGATGATGGCTGTGGTTGCGCCATCGCTCGCCACGGCCGTCGGCGCCCCGGCGGACGGGTGGTCGTTCGCCCACTGGGGCATGACCCGCGGCCAGGTTCGCGCGGCGGCGCGCGGAAAGGTCCAGCCCCCGCCGGCCGACGAAGAAGATGTTGGGACGGACGCGGTCGCCGGCGACTACACGTTCGGCCCCGACAAGGTCGCCGTGAAGCTCGAGTTCGGGGACGATCACCGGCTGAGCCAGGTCGACCTGTTCCCGGTCGGCGACCACCATGACTGCGACGCGATCGGCCCCTACCTGACCTCGGCTTATGGTCCGATGCGGCACGACACCGGCGGCGCCGGTCTTCGGACCCGCACCTGGACCGACGCGAAGGGCGGCAACGTGATCAACTGGCTCACCCAAGGCCCGGCGGATCTCGTCTGCGAGATCGACCTCGATCCGCCACCGAAACACCGCCGCGGCTAGGGTCGACCGCCGGCCGTAGCCTTGGCCCAAGATCGCAGGGTCGGCAGACGCCCTAAGGACGGCTGGCTCGGCCAAGCGCCGCGCATCGGCTCGCCAGATCGCGATCGACGCTTTCGAGCACCCGGGAAAGCGCGATGTCCAGCGCGCCGCGCGCCTCGCCGGCGGCGCCCGTCCAGTTCACGCTCGTGAAGGCGCCTCGATAGACCTGATCGTCGGCTTGAGCGTTTTGACCGCCGTAGTGGACCCGAATGACGACATTCGCCGACTTCGCTTCATTGATCGTCAGCATGTAGACCTTGAGCAGATCCACGCTGATCACCAGTTCCGCGGCGTCGGCCGGCGTCTGGTCGCTCAGGTCGATCACCTTGTCGCGCGAGATCGAAAGCAGACCCGAACGCAGCCAGGCGGGGGCGTCTTCGGCATGTACGAAGCGATCGGAAAAGGTGCCGGCCGCCTGCGGGTCGTCGCGCAGATCCTGCACGCCGGCCAGGAGCACGCGGCACCGCGCGTGGCCGGCCGGGAGGGCGTGGTTCGCTTCTGAGAGCGAGTCATTGGGCGTGTAGCGGGGGGCAAGCTGCACCGGCTGGTCGGCGCACGCCGTCAGCGCCAGCAGCGCCAGGCAGGCCGCGAGCGCGGACTCAGCCGGGACGCCCGAGCGTCGGGCTGGCGCTCACGACGGGCGGGGCGTCGTCGTGAAGCTCAGACTGCCGTCGGCCCCGCGAGCCAGCACGCCGTCAGGGCCCTGATCGACCGGCCCGGCGGTCGTCGCGCCGGAGGGACCACCGCCCTGGAGGTCCGTCGCGATCATGTCCGCCAGCTTGGCCACGCCCAGCTTCATCGCCGACCGGAACGCCGCGGCGTTGTCCGACGACCACGCCGGCATGTTGATCTCCCGCTTCGCCGGGGGACCGGGCAGGTCGGATTCGAACGTGAAGGTGTTGCGGTAGAGCGAATTCGACGGGTCGGACGGAACGTCGGCCCTGCCCTTGGCCGGCTTGAACGGCGCCAACGCGGCGCTGTTCGGGTAGAGGTCGACGTTGACGGTGATGAACAGCTGCCGCCCGTCGTTCGACAGATGGTAGTCGGCGATCGCGATCAGAACCGCGCCGTCCTTGGAGCCGGTGATGGCGCTGTCGATCTTCTTGCCAGCCACCTCCTTCATGACGCGCACGCCGTCGACGTGCAGCCAGGCGATCTTCGACAGAGAGTCCTTGAGCTGGCTGGAAAGGTCGCGGTCGAAGTTCATGTCGACAACGGCGTCGCGCAGTGGCTTGACCCCGGCCTCGGCGGTGCCCGCGCGATAGGAGTCGACGCCGGCGTCGATCAGCGCGCCGATCAGGCCCTGGCCTTGGCCGGCGGTCGTAGGCGGCACATAGATGTAGATCTCGCTCTGCGCGATCGGCGCCACCACCTCGGTCGAGGCGATCCCGCTCTGCGCCGCCGGCGCCAGCGCCACGTGAGTAGGTGTCGGCGTCACGCAGGCGACCAGCGAGAGCGCCAGCAACAGCGCGCCAAACCGTTCTATCGGAAATCGCATGGCCCCCCCCGAGGTTGTTCTGAACGGCCGGCGCGCTTCAGCCCAAAAGGGCGTCAACAAGCGTGGCTGTTCGGCACGTATTCGTAGCGAACGTCCGGTGAGGCTTCAACGCCAAATGGATCGGCCCTAGGCCCGCAGTCCCCGCATCAGCGCGCCCAGCGTGCGGCGGCGCAGCGTCTCGAAGCCCGGGTCGGCGGGGATGCGGCCGGCGAGGTCGAGCACGATCAGGCCGTGGATCGCCGCCCAGAACACGTAGCCGAGCTCGACCGGATCGCCGGCCAGGACGCCGGCCTCGACCAGTTCGCGGACGTAGCCCGACATCGAGACGCGGGCGCGGGCGGCGGCGGCGGCCAGCTCGGGATAGGCCGCCTCGTCCGGTTGGGCGAGGTCGAACATCAGCTTGTAGGCGGCCGGGTTGGCGCGGGCGAAGCGGACGTAGGCCGCGCCGATGTCGGCGGCGCGGTGGCGCTCGTTGCGCGCGACGCCGTCGAGCGCGTCGGCGAGGCGCTCGAACGCCTGCGCGCGGATGGCGGCGACCAGCGCCTCCTTGTCGGCGAAGTGGCGATAGGGGGCCATCGGGCTGCAGCCGACCTCGGCGGCCAGCCGGCGCATCGACAACGCCGCCTCGCCCTCCTCCAGGAACAGCTTGGCCGCCGCATCGCACAGCCGCCCGCGCACCTCCCCGCGATCGCCGGCGGAACGCGCTCGCGTGGATTTTGGCTGCGGGTTGACGCTGCGTTCCATGTTTACACCGTACGCTTATCGTGCGCAGATGCAAGCGACGACGTCTTGCTGGAGCCAAGCCGAATGACCCTGCCCGCCGTGCTGAAAGACCGCCTGCGCCTGCCGGTGATCGGATCGCCGCTGTTCATCATCTCCGGCCCGGAGCTGGTGATCGCCCAGTGCAAGGCCGGCGTCGTCGGCTCGTTCCCCGCGCTGAACGCGCGGCCGATCTCGCAGCTGGACGAGTGGCTGGCGGAAATCACCGAGACGCTGGCCGACTACGACCGCGCCCACCCGGACGCGCCGTCGGCGCCGTTCGCCGTCAACCAGATCGTGCACAAGACCAACAACCGGCTCGAGCAGGACGTCGAGCTGTGCGCCAAGTACAAAGTCCCGGTGATGATCACCTCGCTGGGCGCCCGCGAGGACGTCAACGCGATGGCGCACAGCTGGGGCGGGGTCGTGCTGCACGACGTGATCACCGACCGCTTCGCCCGCAAGGCGATCGAGAAGGGCGCCGACGGCCTGATCCCGGTCGCCGCCGGCGCCGGCGGCCATGCCGGCATGCTCTCGCCGTTCGCGATCGTGCAGGAGCTGCGCGAGTGGTTCGACGGCCCGATCGCACTCTCCGGCGCCATCGCCAACGGCCGCGCGGTGCTGGCGGCCCAGGCCATGGGCGCGGACCTGGCTTATATCGGCTCGGCCTTCATCGCGACCCAGGAGGCGCGGGCGGCCGAGGGCTACAAGGAGATGATCGTCGAGAGCCGCGGCGAGGACATCACCTACACCAACCTGTTCACCGGCGTGCACGGCAACTACCTGCGCCCCTCGATCGTCCGCGCCGGACTCGACCCCGACGATCTGCCGCAGGCCGACCCGTCGAAGATGAACTTCGGCTCCGGCGGCAACCAGGAAGCCAAGGCCTGGCGCGACATCTGGGGCTGCGGCCAGGGCATCGGCGCGGTCAAGCACGTGCCGACGGCCGGCGAACTGGTCGCGCGGCTGGCGGACGAATACGAGGCCGCGAAGGCGGAGCTGGCGCAGAAGACCTCGTTCACCGGCGGCCGGGTGTTGGCGTTCGCGGCGGAGTAATTTTCCTCACCCGTAGGGGGACCGCCTAGCGGTGGAGGGGGTGCGATGAAGCGCGCCCATCTCGCCGAGCGGGCTCTGAGCAAGATCGTCGCCCAGCGAGCACTGCAACGAACCCCCTCCACCCCTTCGGGGTCCCCCTCCCCCTACGGGTGAGGAGAAATCTACCGCCCCACGAACACCGGTTCGCGCTTTTCCAGGAAGCTGGCGACGCCTTCCTTGTGATCCTCGGTCTGGAACAGGCGGTAGATCGTCTCGATCGCCCAGGCGCCGATCTCGCGCGGGTCGCCCGGGGTGGCGCGGCGCAGGCCCTGCTTCATCGCCGTCAGCGCCAGCGGCGGATTGCGGGCGATGTAGCTGGCCAGATGCTCGGCGGCGCGGACGATGTCCTGGTGGGCCGTCACCTGGGTGACCAGTCCGATCTTCTCGGCGTCCTTGGCCTTGATCGGCTCGCCGGTGAACAGCAGCTCGGCCGCCTTGGCCGGCCCGACGATCGAGGGCAGCTTCCAGAAGCCGCCGACGTCGCAAACCAGCCCGCGGCGGATGAACAGCTCGGCGAACACGGCCTTTTCCGAGGCGATGCGGATGTCGGCGTAGAGCGCCAGCTCCATGCCCCAGCCGACCGCGGGACCGTTGACCGCGGCGATCACCGGCTTGTCGCATTCGATCACCGCCATCGCCGCCGGCGTCGGCTCGAACTTGACCCTGGGCGGCGCGGCCGCCCGCTCGGCGGCGCCGTCGACCATGATCTCGCGCACGTCGTCGCCGGAGCAGAACGACGGATCGGCGCCGGTGACGATCACGCAGCGCACGTCCGGGTCCGCGTTGGCCTGGCGGAATGCGGACTCCAGCTCGTTGTAGGCCAGGCGGTTCAGCGCGTTGCGCCGCTCGGGCCGGTTCAGGGTGATCAGACAGATGTGGTCTTTCACCCGGTAGAGGGTGCAGGTGAAGTCCTGGGGCGCGATCTGGGCCACGTTGCGTCTCCTCTTGGCCTGCCGCAGCGTCGGCGTGCTAAGCGGCTTCTCAGGCGACACCAGTTCGCGCGCAGAGACTTTAGGGAAGGCAATGGCCGAAGAGCTGCCGACCAACGTGGGCGAAGTGCGGCCCAACCATCGCTTCGACGAAGCGCGGCTGGCCGACTGGCTGAAACAGAACGTCGAGGGCGTGACCGGGCGGGTCGAGGTGCGCCAGTTCCACGGCGGCGCCTCGAACCCGACGTTCCTGGTCACCGCGGGCGACCAGCTGCTGGTGCTGCGCAAGAAACCACCCGGCCAGCTGCTGGCGAGCGCCCACCAGGTCGACCGCGAATACCGGGTGATGAAGGCGCTGGGCACGGTCGACTTCCCGGTGCCGCGGATGCGCGCGCTGTGCACCGACGAGAGCGTGATCGGCACCACCTTCTATGTGATGGACTTCCGCGCCGGGCGTATCTTCCGCGACGCGCGGCTGCCGGGCCTGGAACCGGCCGAGCGGTCGGCGATCTACGACCAGCTGAACGCCGTGCTGGCCCAACTGCACCAGGTCGACTACGCGTCGATCGGGCTCGCCGACTACGGCCGCCCGGGCAACTACTACGTCCGCCAGATCGACCGCTGGACCAAGCAGTACCGCGGCGCCCAGACCCAGCACATCGAGGCGATGGAGCGGCTGATCGCCGAGCTGCCGGCCCGCATCCCCGCCGACGACACGACCACCATCGCCCACGGCGACTACCGGCTCGAGAACGTGATGTTCCATCCCACCGAGCCGCGCCTGATCGCGGTGCTGGACTGGGAGCTTTCCACGCTTGGCCATCCGCTCGCCGACATCGGCTACAACGCCATGCTCTGGACCTCCAAGTCGGTCAGCTGGGGCACCCTCGAAGGCGTCGACTTCGCCACCTCCGGCATCCCGACCATGGAGGAGTACGTCGCGGCCTACTGTCGCCGCACTGGCCGCGACCACATCGACGACCTCAACTTCTACGTCGCGTTCGCCGCGTTCCGGCTGGCCTCGATCGGCCAGGGGGTGTTCAAGCGCAACCTCGACGGCATTGGCGCCCACGACGCCAGCGGCGACAATTCCGGCACGATCGAACGGGCGGAGGCAGCGCTGCGTCTGTTGGAGGCGTAGAGCGCGGCTTTGTCGCCGACTCCCTTCTCTTCCCCTACGGCCTTCAGTCTATAAGGCGGCAACCGATAAGAACGCCACCGGCGTGGGAGTGAAGCTGAGATGCACTATGAGGCGCTGAAGCAGGTCTGGGGCGCGTTGACCGCGCCGGGCGCGCCGTTCGAAGTCGAGACCATCGAGGTGCGCGGCGTACCGATCCGAGCGTTCAAGAACGCCGCGCCGAACGTCCGCGCGCTGTGGCTCTCGACCGCCGCCTTCGGGGACCGCGACTACCTGGTCTATCAGGACGAGCGCATCACCTACGCCGAGGCGCACAGGCGCGCGGCGTCGATCGCCAACTGGCTGCTGGCCGAGGGGGTGAAGCCCGGCGAGCGCATCGCCATCGCCATGCGCAACTATCCCGAATGGCTGCTGCTCTACTGGGCCGCCGTGTCGATCGGCGTCGCCGTGGTGGGCATGAACGCCTGGTGGGTCGCCGACGAGGTCGAGTACGCGCTGAACGACAGCGAGCCGAAGGTGATCTTCTGCGACGCCGAGCGGCTGGAGCGCATCCTGGAGCGGCCGGCCACCGCGGCGCGCTCGAAGCTGGTCGTCACCCGCATGGACCATCCGCCGGCGGGCGTTGCGCGCTACGCCGAGGCGGTCGCCAAGGGCGGGGCGATGCCAGACATCGAGGTCGACCCCGACGCCGACGCCTGCATCTTCTACACCTCCGGCACCACCGGCAATCCGAAGGGCGCGCAGCTGACCCATCGCGGCTGCATCAACAACCTGATGAACATGGGCTTCGCCGGCCAGGTCCAGGCGCTGGCGACCGAGAAGTCGACCGGAGTCGCCCCGCCGGCCGAACCGCCGACGCCGGTCTCGCTGCTGACGACGCCACTGTTCCACGTCACCGCCAACAACTGCGGCGCTTACGCGGTGACCGCCGGCGGCGGCACGCTGGTGCTGATGTACCGCTGGGACGCCGGCGAGGCGCTACGGCTGATCGAGCGCGAGAAGGTGACCGGCATGAGCGGCGTGCCGGTGATGTCGCGCGAACTGCTGGCGCACCCCGACTTCGCCAAGACCGACACCTCGACCCTCGCCAGCCTGGGCGGCGGCGGCGCGCCGCTGCACCCGGACCTGGTGGCCAAGATCGACGCCGAGGTCGCCACCGCCAGGCCCAACACCGGCTACGGCATGACCGAGACCTGCGGGATCATCACCGCGGTCGGCGGCGACTTCTTCGTCGACCGCCCGGCCAGCTGCGGCCCGGCGATGCCGACATTCGAGGTCAAGTGCGTCGACGACGACGGCAATACCGTCGCCCAGGGTCAGACCGGCGAGCTGTGGGTGCGCGGCGCCTCGGTGATCAAGGGCTATCTGAACCGAGCCGAAGCCACCGCCGAGAGCATCACCGACGGCTGGCTGCACACCGGCGACGTGGCCAGGATCGACGAGGACGGCTTCATCTACATCGTCGATCGCAAGAAGGACATGGTGCTGCGCGGCGGCGAGAACGTCTATTGCGCCGAGGTCGAGACCGCCGTGCACCACCACCCGGCGATCGCTGAGTGCTGCGTGTTCGGCGTGCCCGACGCGCGGCTGGGCGAAGAGGTCGCGGCCGCCGTGGTCCTGCGGCCGGGCCATCACCTCACCGCCGACGAGCTGCGAGCCCACTGCGCCGACCATCTGTCGCGCCACAAGATCCCGCGCCACATCTGGTTCTTGACCGAGTCGATTCCGCGCAACGCCAACGGCAAGTTCCTGAAGCGCGAGCTGCGCGAGAAACTGGCGACGGCGGCCGCGGCCTAGCGAAATAGCGGCGAAGGCTCAGAGCCCGCGGCGACCGAAGCCCGCCGGGGCCGGGCTGGCGGGACGCGCGGCCGGCGCGGCGGGGGCCCGCGCCATTGCCGGCTGATCTTGCGGCCGACTGGGCGGCGGGTTGGCCTCCGGCACGTCGTCGAACACGGCGGCTGCGTCGAACGGCGGGCGGCCCGGCCAGAACAACAGGCAGCCCCCGAGGCCTAGGTTCAGCAACAGTCCGAGCCAGGAGACGCCGCTGTCGGGTGTGACACCGATCGGCGGCGCGGCCCAGACGGCGACACGGTCGAGGAGGTCGAGTCCGATCCATGCTGGAATGACGTACGTCGGCTCCCAGCCGATGTCGCGAAAGCGCCGCGCCTGCAGAGAGAGGCTGACCCACAAGTAGATCGGGCCAAGCACCACGATGCAAAACAGCGCCGTCAGGCCCAGGCTGGCCATGTTCTGCGGCTGACCGGGGCTGCGCCCGCCGAGGGCGCCGACGAAAAGGATCACCGCCAGCACGACGAGGGCCATGCCGAGCCCCCAACTGCCGAGGAAATATTGGATGCGGTTCAGTCGTCCGCGAAAACTGAATACTGCAGCGAGCATGCCAAGCCCCCCTGCGATTGCGTTCGACCGTTGTGCCGCCAAAGTATCTACGTTCGATGAACCAACGAGGTCTGGCCGCCGGGCCGTCATTTACGGGCCGCTTACGCCGGTTGCTTCCGGTACGCTTTGAAGCCTTACGGCCCGCAAGCCTAATAGGACGCCTTCCAGCGCTTCGGCGCGAGTTGGGACGGCGGCGATGTCCGGTGCTCTTGAGTTGATCCTCGTGCTGATAGCGACCTTCGCGGCGGTGTGGCTGCCGGGCGCGGTCGTGATCAAGCTGGCGGCGCGGCTCCGACCGAGCGCCGAGGACTCGTCCCCGACCTATCCGGCCGGCGGGCCGGCGATGGATCTCTGAGATGGCCCCGCTCTGGTTCGCTGGTCCGGCGATGATCCTGGCCGCCGCGCAGGCCCGTTCCACCGCCGCGAAAGCGGCCCCCCTCCCCCGATCCGCTGCGCGACACGGGGGCAGGAGCCAAACCCTACCCGCTCCTGCCTTGCGCGGATGGGGCGCCCCCTCGGAGCCAGTCCGAGGGGGCTGAGGAGCACTTCGGCATCGACATGAAGCCGTCACCCCGGCCGCAGCGAAGCGAAGAGCCGGGGCCGGACGTGCCGCCGCCCAGATAGATGTCGTCTCGGAAGCGGTCGGTCCGGCCCCGGCTCGGCGCGGCTGCCGCCGCTTGGCCGGGGTGACGACGCCCGGGATCGCCCCAGCTGCCAACCGGACGCAGCCTCAGATCGTCGGCGCCGCACCGTTAGTCGCGGGGAGTATCGGCGCTGGCGAGACCACCGGCGTCGGCGCCGCCGGCGCGCGGCGGCCCGGGTGGGATCGGGGTCGCGGCGCGGCGCTTCAGGGCCACGCGCATGAAGCTCTTCCAGAATTCCGCCGGGGCCGAGCCGCCGGTGATCCCGCGCATCGGCGAATTGTCGTCGCGGCCCATCCACACCACCGTGGTGAAACCGCCCGAGAAGCCGCAGAACCACGCGTCGCGGAAGTCGGACGTGGTGCCGGTCTTGCCGGCGATGTCGTAGCCGGGGATCGCCGCCTTCACGCCGGTGCCGGCGGTCACCACCTGGCGCAGCATCTGGTTAAGCTCGCCGAGCGCCGGATTGCCGATCGCCGGGGGCGTCACCGGCGCCGGATGGGTCCACAGCACCCGGCCCGACGCCACGGTGCGAATGCGCTCGATGCCGTAGGCCGCGACGCGGTTGCCGCCGTTGGAAAACGCGTCATAGGCCTGCGCCATCTCCAGCGGCGTGACCAGGCTGGTGCCCAGCGCCATCGCCGGGTCGGTGTTGATCGGGGTGTAGATCCCCAAACGCCGCGCGGTGTTGGCGACGTTCGGCCGGCCAACCTGGTCGGCGAGGCTGGCCGCGACCGTGTTGATCGACTTGGCCAGCGCCACCTGCAGCGTGATCGGGCCAAGATACTCCGGCTCGAAGTTGCTAGGCGACCAGCCGTCTATCGTCACCGGCTGGTCGACCACCGGCGTATCCGGCGTGCGGCCGGCCTCCAGCGCGGTCAGGTAGACGAACGGCTTCCACGACGAGCCGGCTTGCCGCTGGGCGGAAACCGCGCGGTTGTAGGAACTCTTGGCGTAGTCGCCGCCACCGACCATCGCCCGCACCCGGCCCTGCCCGTCCAGGGCCACCAGCGCGGCCTGCTCGACATTGGCCCTGGCGAAGCGCTCGATGGTGGTCTTCGCCGCGAGGTCGGCCGCCGCCTCGTCCCTGGCGTCGAGCGTCGTCTCGACCACCAGGTCGATCTTCGGCGGCCCCATGGTCTTGAAGGTCGTGTCGACCCAATCGACGAAATACTGCGAGGCCGCGTCCGGCGCGGATTTGTAGACCTTGGGCGACGAGGCCAGCGCCTTGGCCCGCTGCGCCGGGGTGATCGCGCCGGTCTCGACCATCGCCTGCAGCACCAGCGCGGTGCGTTCGGCCGACTTGTCCGGGTTCTCGATCGGATTGTAGTCGGTCGGCGACTTCATCAGCGACGCCAGCATCGCGGCTTCTCGGACGGTCAGATGCGCCGCCGAGACCCCGAAATAACGCTCCGACGCCGCCTCGATGCCATAGGCGCCGGCGCCAAAGTAGACCCGGCTCAGGTACAGCCCGAGGATCTGCTGCTTGGAATAGGTCTGCTCCAGCTCGACCGCGTAGACCAGCTCCGTGCCCTTGCGCTCGAGCGAGCGCTCGGAGGTCAGGAACAGGTTCTTGGCCAGCTGCTGCGTGATGGTCGAGGCGCCTTCGCGGGCGCTGCCGGAGGCGACGTCGGCCAGGATCGCCCGCGCCATGCCGGCCAGGTCGTAGCCGTTGTGCTCGTAGAACCGCTTGTCCTCGATCGCCACGAACGCAGCGGGCACGTAGGCGGGAAGCTTGGCGACATCCACCGGCGGCGCATAGCGCCCGCCCCTGACTCCGATCACCGTCCCCGACCGGTCGAGGAAGGTCACCTGGGGATCGCGGGTGATCGGCGGCAGCTGGGGAATCTCGACCTGGGGCAACGCCAGGGAGAGGGCGGCGACAAGACCGATCACGCGTCAGGGGCTCCGCGACGGCGCAGGGAGGCGCTGGATGGGCGCAGTTTGTGTCGCGGCGGCGGCGTGGGGGAAAGATAATTCGCGGTAACCTGCGGCGCTGCGGCGCAGGAGGCGGACCAGCGGCGCGAAGGCTTCGGCTGCGGGCGCCAACGCCCGTCTGATGCTAGCGACTGGGTAGGCCTGGACGCTGGAGCATTGCTTGCTAGGCTGGAGCCCTAACCGGAGGGACCTATGCGTCGCGTTGTGATCGCCGCCGTCGCCGTCTTGGCCGTCGCAAGCGCTGCCAGCGCAGCGCCACATTGCGCGGCCGGCAAGTCATGCCGAAGCGCTCCGGCGCCGGCGAAGCGCTGCCGCGACATCACGACCAAGCAACTCGTAAGGTGCGGCGCCCAGCACAGCGAGCCCGTGACCGACTTCGGGGCTTCCGGTCCTTACGTCGGGCTGAAGTACATTGGGAACGTGCCTTAGCGCCTGCGTCCGTGGAGCGTCGAACCGCGGCGGGATCGGCGTGCGCGCGGCGGCTACGCCTCGGGGCGGCTGCGGCGCGAGAACGAGCGCGCCGGCCGCGCGCCTCTAGTCATCGCTGACTCCAGTCGCGACGCCGCGCTATAGAGGCGGCAGTCACGAAGGGGACGCGCATGCTGCTGCAGGGCCTGAAGGTGGTGGAGATGTCCACCTGGATCGCGGCGCCGGGCGCGGCGATGATCATGGGCGAATGGGGCGCCGACGTGATCAAGGTGGAGAGCGCCGAGGGCGACGCGATCCGTCGGTTCTATCCCGACACCGAGGAAATTCCCGGCAACCCGATCTTCTCGATGGAGAACCGGAACAAGCGCGGCGTGGTCTTGAACACCGGCTCGCCCGGCGGGCGCGCGGCGCTGATCCAGATCCTCAAGGGCGCCGACATCTTCGTCACCAACATCCGCCCCGGCGCGCTGGTCCGCGCCAGGCTCGACTACGACAGCCTGAAGGACGAGCTGCCGCACCTGATCTACGCCAGTGTCAGCGGCTTCGGCCTGGTCGGCGAAGAGATCGACATGCCGGCGTTCGACCTGACCGGCTTCTGGACCCGCAGCGGCATCGCCGCCTCGACCATACCGCCGGACGTCGAGCCGTTCACCTGCCGGCCCGGCTTCGGCGACCACGTCACCGCGCTGGCGACGGTCTCGGGCGTGCTGGCGGCGCTGCACGAGCGCGGCCAGACCGGCAAGGGCCGGCTGGTGGAGGCCTCGCTGATCCGCGCCGGGGTCTATGCGCTGGGCTGGGACGCCTCGATCCACCTGCGTTACGGCGAGGCGACCACCGCCCAGCCGCGCAGCCAGCGGCCAAGCGCGATCGCCGGCTATTTCCGCACGTCGGACGACCGCTACATCTGCGTCGCCCCGCGCGGCCCGACCTGCTTCCCGGCGGTGATGCAGGCGATCGGCCTGGACTGGGTGCTGGCCGAGCCGCGTTACCAGATCCCGATCGGCGACCTCGAGGTGGTGCGCGAGCTGCGCGGACACGTGGACGCCGCGTTCGCCAGGCTGACGCTCGCCGAGGCCAAGCAGTTGCTGGCCGACGCCGACGTGATCTCCGCGCCGATGGCGACGCTGGACGATGTCGTGATTGATCCGCAGGCGCGGGACGCGGGCTGCTTCGTGGTCACCCCCGACCGGTTCGGCGGCGCGTTCGAGGCGCCGGCGACGCCGATCCGGTTCCCCGGGCTCGAGATCGAGCCGCGACGTCCTGCGCCGGACCTGGGCGAGCACACCCGGGAGGTGTTGTTGGAGGCGGGCGTGTCGCTCGAAGAAGTGAGTAGGCTGACAGGCGGCGATTGATCTCGCTCAAGCGTCGTCCCCGTGGCCAGGCTAGGGTGGTCGCCGACGGAGGAGACGCGCATGGACGACGAAGACCTGGCCGAACTGGCCCGTGACGACACCTATGTCACCGCGACGATGACGCGGCTCATCGAGCATCCGCCGGAGGTGGTGTGGCGGGCGCTGACCGAGCCCGGGATGTTGGCGCAATGGCTGGCGCCTGGGCGGATCGAATTGACACGGGGCGGGGCGGCTAGACTCGACTTCGCCGACAGCGGCACGGTGATCGACAGCCAGGTCAGCACGATCGATCCGGGCCACGTGCTGGAATATTCCTGGAGCTCGCCGAGCGAGCCGCTGCGGCCGGTGCGCTGGGAGCTGGCGCGGGACAGCGAGGGAACCCGCCTGACGCTGATCCAGAAGACGCCGATCGGCGAGGACCCGGGCCGCGCCTGCGCCGGCTGGGAGGCGCACCTGGAGATGCTGCAGGCGGCGCTGGAGGGCGTGCCGATCAAGTTCCCGTTCGAGCGCTTCAAGGCCGCCCGCGACGCCTATCGGCCCAAGGTGGCGGCGCTGACGGCGGCTTGACGGGGATTCATCGGCGTGGGTGTTGTCCTGAGACGGTCTTTGAAATCGTGAACGACACAACTCCCGGGCGAAAGGCCCACTAGGGTGGGGGACCGATATCTTCGGACGTTAGCGGTTTCACGTGAAACATCGCTCAACCCTCAATGGGCTTTCGCACCCCGATCAGATAGACCGCCGCGCCGCCGAGCGCCGCCAGCGCCGTGGTCGCCAGGGCCGCGGCGAACGAGTGGGTGGCCTCGACGCTGACGCCGGTGACGATGGGGGCCAGCGCGCCGCCGAGGAAGCCGCCGAAGTTCTGCACCGCGCCGACCGAGGCGGTGCCGCCAGGCGGGGCTACGGTGATCGCCATCGCCCAGATCGCCGCGCCGGCGAGGTTGGAGAAGAACAGCGCGGCGGAAATGGCGGCGACCGCGCCGACGCTGCTCGGCGCCAGGATGGCCAGGCCGGTGAAGGCGGCGCCGACCGTCAGTCCGCAGACGATCGGCAACTTGCGGGAAGCGATCGGCGACAGCCCCGCCGCGGCGAGGCGGTCGCAGGCCAGCCCGCCGGCCAGGCTGCCGACGACGCCGAACAGGTAGGGGATCGAGGCGGCCCAGCCGGTCTGGGGGATGGTCAGATGGCGGCCGGTCTCGAGGTAGCCGGGCAGCCAGGCGGCGTAGAACCAGTTCATGTAGCCCGAGCCGACGTTGCCGAGCGCCATCGCCCAGAGCGTCGGTGCGGCGAACAGGCGTCGCCAGGGCGTACGCGGCGGTCTCGCCTCATCGCCGGGCCCGGCCACCGGCTCGCGGTAGAACGACAGCCAGATCAACGCCATGACGAGGCCCGCCAGCCCGGTCGCAAAGAAGGCGCCGCGCCAGCCGAACGCCAGCATCAGGCCGGTGACGAGCGGCGGGGCGAGCGCGGGGCCGAGCGTCGAGGCGGTGTTGAAGACGCCGGTCGCCAGGCCGCGGACTTCCGGCGCGAACCAGCTGCGCACAACCTTGGCCCCGGTCGGCCACTGCGGCGCCTCGCCGAGGCCGAGGAACAGGCGCGCAGTGATCAGTTGCGGCAGGCCGACCGCGAGGCCGGTGGCGCCCTGGGCCGCCGACCACAGCGTCAGCGCGCCGGCCAGCAACGGCCGCGGCCCGATCCGGTCGATGATCGCCCCGACCGGGGCCTGGGCCAGGCCGTAGGTCCACAGGAACGCCGAGAACAGCAGGCCCATCTGGCTGGGGCGCAGGTGCAGTTCGCCGGCGATCACCGGCCCGGTGACCGAGAGCGTGACGCGGTCGATGTAGTTGACCAGGCCCGCGGCCAGCACGAGCCCGAGCGCCAGGTTCGCGCCGCGCCTGACCGGCCCGATTTGTGCAGAATCCCCACCGACATCGCGCGATCCTAGCGGAATCGCGTCATCCGAGGGCAATGACGATGGAACAACCGGGACAGGCCAAGGCTTGACTTCGCGCGGTCCGCCCGCAAAACCGCCGTCACGCCGAAACTTCAGCTAAGGAACCGCACCGCATGGCCCTGCGCGTCGCTATCAACGGATTTGGCCGCATCGGCCGGCTGGTCCTGCGCTCGATCGTCGAATTCGCCCGCCGCGACATCGAGGTGGTGGCGATCAACGACCTGGGTCCTGTCGAGACCAACGCCCACCTGCTGCGCTACGACTCGGTGCACGGCCGCTTCCCGGGCATCGTCACGGTCGACGGCGACACGATCGACGTCGGGCTCGGCAAGATCAAGGTCACCGCGATCCGCAACCCGGCCGAACTGCCGCACAGCGACCTCGGCGTCGATATCGCGCTGGAGTGCACCGGCCTCTTCACCAAGCGCGACACCGCCAAGGCGCACCTGGACGCCGGCGCCAAGCGGGTGCTGGTCTCGGCGCCCTGCGACGGCGCCGACAAGACCATCGTCTTCGGGGTCAACCACGACACGCTGACCGCCGACGACCTGGTGGTCTCCAACGGCTCGTGCACCACCAACTGCCTGGCGCCGGTCGCCAAGGTGCTGCTGGACACGGTCGGCATCGAGCGCGGCTACATGACCACCGTGCATTCCTACACCGGCGACCAGCCGACCTTGGACACCCTGCACAGCGACCTCTACCGCGCCCGCGCCGCGGCGATGTCGATGATCCCGACCTCGACCGGCGCGGCCAAGGCGATCGGCCTCGTGCTGCCGCAGCTGACCGGCAAGCTCGACGGCGGCGCGATCCGGGTGCCGACCCCGAACGTCTCGGTGGTCGACCTGAAGATCGTCCCCGGCCGCACCACCACCAAGGACGAGATCAACGCGGCGCTGGAAGCGGCGGCCTCGAGCGGCCCGCTGCGCGGCGTCCTGGCCGTGACCAAGGAACCGCTGGTCTCGGTCGACCTGAACCACATCGCCGCCTCGTCCACCGCCGCCCTGCCGCAGACCCAGGTGGTCGACGGCGGGCTGGTGCGGGTGCTGTCCTGGTACGACAACGAGTGGGGCTTCTCGACCCGCATGGCCGACGTGGCGCTGGCCATGGGCAAGCTGGGCTGATGCGAGGCTTGCCCACCTTCTCCCTTCCCCCTTGCGGGGAAGGGTCGGGGATGGGGGTGTCAGCTCGATGCCAGCCGTTTTGGCCTCTTGAAGTCCCCTCGACTCACACCGAGTTCGCACCCCCACCCCCGACCCCTCCCCGCAAGGGGGAGGGGAAGTCATGACGGCTTCCTTCCGCACGCTCGACGGCGTCGACGTCAAAGGCAAGCGCGTGCTGGTGCGTGAGGACTTCAACGTGCCGATGCACGAGGGCGTGGTCACCGACGACACCCGCCTGCGGGTCGCGCTGCCGACGATCGAACGGCTGCGCGAGGGCGGCGCCAAGACGATCCTGATCAGCCACTTCGACCGGCCCAAGGGCAAGCGCGTGCCATCGATGAGCCTGAAGCCGGTGGTGGCGCCGCTGGCGAAGCTGCTGGGCGCCCGGTGGCGTTCGCCGACGACTGCGTCGGCGAGACCGCCAAGGCCGCGGTGGCGGCGATGCGGGACGGCGACGTGCTGCTGCTGGAAAACCTGCGCTTCCATGCCGGCGAGGAGGCGGACGATCCCGCGTTCGCAGGGCAGCTGGCCGAAAACGGCGATCTCTACGTCGACGACGCCTTCTCGGCCGCCCACCGCGCCCACGCCTCGAACTCCGCGCTGGCCCACCTGCTGCCCGCCTACGCCGGCGAAGCGATGCGGCGCGAGCTGTCGGCGCTGGACGCCGCGCTTGGCTCGCCGCAGCGGCCGGTGCTCGGCATCGTCGGCGGCTCGAAGGTGTCGACCAAGCTCGACCTGCTGCACAATCTGATCCTGAAGCTGGACCGGCTGGCGATCGGCGGCGGCATGGCCAACACCTTCCTGTTCGCCCAGGGCTGGGACGTCGGCGCGTCCTACTGCGAGAAGGATCTGGCGGAGACGGCGCGGGGCATCATGGCCTTCGCGGAGAGCCGCAAATGCGAACTGCTGCTGCCGATCGACATCGTCGTCGCCGAACAGGCCCAGCCAGGACAGGCGGCCAGGGTGCGCGAGCTGGGCGAGATCGATCCGCACGAACGCATCCTCGACGCCGGTCCCAAGACCGTGGCGCGGCTGTGCAAGGCGATGGACGAGGCCAAGACCCTGATCTGGAACGGGCCGCTCGGCGTCTTCGAAGTCCCGCCGTTCGACAAGGGGACCATGGAAGCGGCACGTCACGCCGCGGCGCTGGCCAAGGCCGGGAAACTGGTGGCGGTGGCGGGCGGCGGTGATACGGTGGCGGCGCTCAACGCGGCCAAGGCGGCGGGCGACTTCACCTTCGTCTCGACCGCCGGCGGCGCGTTTCTTGAATGGATGGAAGGCAAGACCCTTCCTGGCGTCGAAGCGCTGAAGGGCTAGATTCAAGGAGAAGCCGCGAATGGCGCGCATCACTCTAAGGCAGCTGCTCGACCACGCCGCCGAGCATGGCTACGGCGTTCCCGCCTTCAATATCAACAACATGGAGCAGGGCCTGGCCATCATGGAGGCCGCCGCCGCCGAGAACGCGCCGGTGATCATCCAGGCCAGCCGCGGCGCCCGTCAGTACGCCAACGACATCGTACTGGCCAAGCTGATCGAAGGCCTGATCGAGCTCTATCCGGACATCCCGGTGGTGATGCACCAGGACCACGGCAACAGCGAAGCCACCTGCGCTACGGCGATCCAGTACCGCTTTTCCAGCGTGATGATGGACGGCTCGCTGAAGGCCGACGGCAAGACCCCGGCCGACTACGACTATAACGTCGGCGTCACCCGCCGCGTCGTCGAGATGGCGCACTGGGTCGGCGCCTCGGTCGAAGGCGAGCTTGGCGTGCTCGGCAGCCTCGAGACCGGCATGGGCGAGAAGGAGGACGGGCACGGCTTCGAGGGCAAGCTCGACCACTCCCAGCTGCTGACCGATCCCGACCAGGCGGTGGACTTCGTCCGCGCCACCGAGGTCGACGCCTTGGCCATCGCCATGGGCACCAGCCACGGCGCCTACAAGTTCACCCGCAAGCCCGACGGCGCGGTGCTGGCGATGGGGGTGATCGAAGAGATCCACCGGCGCCTGCCCAACACCCACCTGGTGATGCACGGCTCGTCTTCGGTGCCGCAGGACCTGCAGGACATCATCAACGAGTACGGCGGCGAGATGCCCCAGACCTGGGGCGTGCCGGTGGAAGAGATCCAGCGCGGCATCAAGCACGGCGTGCGCAAGATCAATATCGACACCGACAACCGGATGGCCATGACCGGCGCGATCCGCAAGGTGTTCGCCGAACACCCGGGCGAGTTCGATCCGCGGAAATATCTGAAGCCGGCGATGGACGCGATGCGCTCGGTCTGCCGCCAGCGCTTCCAGGAGTTCGGCGCGGCCGGCAACGCCGACAAGATCAAGCCGATCCCGATGTCGGCGATGGCCAAGCGTTATGTCGCCGGCGAACTGTCGCCGAAGTTCGGGGCGACCGCGGCGGCTCAGGCGGCGGAGTAGCAAGACCTCGCGGCATTTCGGTCGCAGGAGCGTCGCCGACAGTCTAGACGTGCGGCGCGATGACCCTCGACACCCTGATGCTGTCGCGCCTGCAGTTCGCCTTCACCCTGGCGTTCCACATCGTCTATCCGAGCTTCACGATCGGGCTGGCCAGCTTCCTGGCGGTGCTGGAGGGGCTGTGGCTGGCCACCAAGCGCGAGGTCTACCAGCGGCTCTATCTGTTCTGGCTGAAGATCTTCGCCATCTCGTTCGGCATGGGCGTCGTGAGCGGGGTGGTGATGAGCTACCAGTTCGGCACCAACTGGTCGGTTTTCTCTAGGGCGACGGCCGGCGTGCTCGGTCCGCTGCTGGCGTTCGAGGTGCTGACGGCCTTCTTCCTGGAGTCGAGCTTCCTGGGAGTGATGCTGTTCGGCTGGAAGCGGGTCGGACCGGGACTGCACTTCGCCGCCACCTGTCTCGTCGCCTTCGGCACCCTCGTCTCCGCGTTCTGGATCATCTCCGCCAACAGCTGGATGCAAGTCCCGAGCGGCTACGCCATCGCCGCCAGTGGCCGCTTCGTCGCGACCGACTGGATGCACGCGATCTTCTCGCCCTCGTTCCCGCAGCGTCTCGCCCACATGGTGCTGGCCGCCTATCTCTCGACCGCGCTGATGGTCGGCGCCGCTTCGGCGTTCCTGCTCTGGCGCGAGCCGGACCAGCCGGAGTCGAAGATCGCGATCAGAATGGCGATCGGCATGTACTTCGTGGTCGCGCCGCTGCAGCTGTTCGTTGGCGACTACGCGGGCAAGCAACTGGTCGCGCAGCAGCCGGCCAAACTCGCGGCGATCGAAGGCTTCTGGGACACCAAGGCGGCGCAGGACTTCCACATCGTCGCCTGGCCCGACCGGGCGCGGCAGGCCAATGACTGGGAAATCTCCCTGCCGAAGCTCGGCAGCTGGATCACCACCGGCGATGCGAACGCCACCCTGCGCGGACTGAAGAGTTACGCGCCCAGAGACCAGCCACCCTCGGCCGTCGTGTTCTGGAGCTTCCGGGTGATGGTCGGACTGGGCCTGGCGATGATCGGGCTAGGGCTCTGGGGCGCGGTGCTCTGGCTGCGGCGCGGGCCTGAGCGCTCGCGGCTCTTCCTCGCGGCCACGGTGCTGATGGGTCCGGCGGGCTTCGCGGCGGTGATCGCCGGCTGGACCACCGCGGAGGTCGGCCGCCAGCCCTGGGTCGTCTATGGCTTGATGCGCACGTCTGCGGGCGTCTCGCCGGTCAGCGCGCACGAGGTCTCGGCCTCGCTGATCGGCTTCCTGCTCGTCTACGCGGTGATCTTCACCGCCGGCGTCCTCTACATCCTGCGCCTGATCGCCATGGGACCCGTGCTTGGCGCGGCAGAGCCGCCGACGCTCGGGACCGGCGCGCCGGGCTCGCCGTTCGCGGCCGCGCCGCGGGAGCCCGAGGCATGAGCCTCGACCTGCCCCTGATCTGGGCCGGCGTGATCGCGCTGGCGGTGTTCCTCTACGTCTCGCTCGACGGCTTCGATCTTGGTATCGGCATCCTGTTCCCGTTCGCGCGGAACTCCGCCGACCGCGACACCATGATGGCGACAATCGCCCCTTACTGGGACGGCAACGAGACCTGGCTGGTGCTGGGCGGCGGCGGGCTGTTCGCAGCCTTTCCCGGCGCCTATGCGGCGCTGATGCCGGCGTTCTACCTGCCGATCATCCTGATGCTGCTGGCGCTTATCCTGCGCGGCGTCGCGTTCGAGTTCCGCGCCAGCGGGCGGCGGCGTGGCAAGCGGCTGTGGACCTTCTTCTTCTCCGCCGGCTCGATCACAGCGGCGCTGGCGCAAGGGCTGGTGCTGGGCGGCTTCGTGCATGGGGTCGACCTGAAGGGCGGCCTGTTCGTCGGCGGCGCGTTCGACTGGGCGAGCCCCTACGCCGCCTTGACCGCGCTCGGCCTCGTCGCCGGCTATGCCCTGCTGGGCGCCGGCTGGCTGATGATCAAGACCCGCGGCGAACTGCACGGCGACGCCCGGCGCTGGGCGAGGATCGCCGCGGTGCTGGTGGCGGTGATGCTGGCGGTGGTCAGCGCGGCGACGCTGGTGGTCGCGCCGCATGTCGCCGCGCGCTGGGGCTGGACCGGATCGGGCTTCGACATCGCGCGGCTGGCCCGGCTGGCCCCGATTCCGATCCTGGGCGCGGCGGGCCTGGCGATCCTGGCCGCTGGCCTGGCGCGCGGATCGCACAGCTGGCCGTTCGTCGGCGCCGTTGTGGTGTTCCTGTCGGGCTACCTCGGGCTGGCCGCCAGCTTCTTTCCCTACGTGGCCCCCTACGGCCTGACCTACCGCGCCGCCGCCAATGACCCGGGCGCGCTCGGGCTGCTCTTCGGGGGGCTTGTGTTCATCCTGCCGGTGATCCTGGGCTACACGATCTGGGTCTACTGGCTGTTCCGCGGAAAGACCGCCGCCGATGCCGGCTATCATTGAGGGACCGCCCAGCCCTGACGCGCCGCCGCGGCCGCTGTGGAAGCGGCTCGCCTGGTTCGTCGGCATCGCTGTCTGCGCCGCCCTGACGACCGCGCTCGTGGCCGCCGCGCTCGAGGCGCTCTTGCCTTCGCCCTGACGCGCGGCCAATCAGGCTGCCATGACGCCTCCCGCCTGCCGCCTCTACCTGATCACGCCGCCGACGATCGACGACCTGGCCGCGTTCGCCCGCGCGCTGGGTGACGCCCTCGAGGCCGGGGATGTGGGCGCGCTGCAGCTACGGTTGAAGGGCGTCGACGAGACGATCATCGAGGCGGCGGCGCACGTGATGCGGCCGATGGCCGGCGCCCGCGACATGCCCTTGATCCTCAACGACGACCCGGACCTCGCCGCCCGCCTCCACTGCGACGGCGTCCACATCGGTCAGGACGATGCGCCGTACGAGAAGGCCCGGCGCGCGGTGGGCCCGAACCGGATCGTCGGGGTGACCTGTCACAACAGCCGGCACCTCGCCATCGAAGCCTCGGAGGCCGGGGCCGACTATGTGGCGTTCGGGGCCTTCTTCCCGACCACGACCAAGGACGCCAGCACCCGCGCCGACATCGAGATCCTGGAGATCTGGCAGGAGATGATGGTCACGCCCTGCGTCGCCATCGGCGGGATCACGCCGGACAACTGCCGCCCGCTGGTGACGGCGGGCGCCGACTTCATCGCCGCGTCGTCGGCCGTGTGGACTCACCCCGAGGGTCCGGCCGCGGCGGTGGCCGCCTTCAACGCCGAGATCGCGGCGGGTTTGAAGGACCGCGTCTAGAGCGTGTTGAGATTAGACACATCACCCTCTCCCTACGTCATGGCCGGGCTTGTCCCGGCCATCCATGAGAGCGATGCCCAACGGCGTCCATGGATTGCCGACACTCCGCGCTTCGCGCTCCGGCCGGCAATGACGTGTGTTGGGATTCCAACCGATCCCGACGCGGCCTAAGCGGCCTCCAGCAGCCCCGCGCGGCCGAACTCGGCCAGGATCCAGTCGGCGAAGCGGCGGATCTGGGCGACCCGGGGGTTGTCGTCGCGCCAGACCAGGTAGCAGCGGTAGGGCGTCTTGACCTCGGTGGCGGAGATGCGGACGAGGCGGCCGGCCTCGAGCGCCTCCTCGGCGTGCAGCCGGCGCACCAGGGCGACGCCCAGCCCCGCCGACGCCGCCTCGATCACCAGCGCCGCGTCGTCGAACGCCAGCCCCCGTAGCGGACTGGGCCGGGCGACGCCGGCGGCGGTGAACCAGCTGGTCCACAGGTCGATATCCTCCAGGATCAGCGACGACCGGGCGATGGCGCCGTCATCGACCGTTCCCATCCGCACCAGGAATTCGGGGCTGCAGACCGGAAAGGCGGTCTCGTCGAACAGCGGCTCGACGCGCAGCCGCGGCCAGTCGCCGTAGCCGAACCGCATCGCCACATCGACCCCATCGGTCTCCAGGTTGGCGAGCTCGCGACTGGTGCGCACCTCGACGGCGAGGTCGGGCAGGCAGTCGCGCAGCCGCCTCAGCCGCGGCCCCAGCCACAGCCGGGCGACGCTGGGCAAGGTCGAGACCACCAGCGCAGGCCCGGCGTCCGGGGCGCCCAGCGATTCGGTGACGTCGGCGACAATGCGGGCGGCCTGGCGATAGGCGATCGAGAGCGCGATCGCCGCGGACGTCGGCTCCATCCCCAGGCCCTGGCGGCGAAACAGCCGTTGGCCATAGGTCATCTCAAGCCGCCGCATCGACTGGCTGACCGCGCTGTGAGTGACGCCGAGTTCTTCGCCAGCCAGGCTGTAGCTCTTCAGCCTGCAGGCAGCCTCAAGCGCGCGCAACGCGGCGAACGGAGGACCGCGATCGGACATGGGGATGTAATCCCTCTTAACAGATAGGGGCGTTTACTTGGGAGGAACACTGTTGTGAGACGACATTACCTGACCCGTCGCGGGCTCGGCGTTAAATGTCTGTAATTCACGCAGGCGGCTGGAGCCGAACCGCCAACCGCCGATCGCCTTGCGCCGGAGCATGGGCGCCGGTAGGTTCCCGGCCCTTTCGCCGCCCCGTTAGACACCAAGTGACCACGCCCTCGGCCCTGCTGAAAGTGATGATCGACGCCGTCCGCAAGACGGCGCGCGGCCTGACCCGCGACTTCGGCGAGGTCGCCGAGCTGCAGGTGTCGAAGAAAGGCGCGGCCGATTTCGTCAGCGCCGCGGACCTGAAAGCCGAGCAGACGCTGTTCGAGGAGCTGTCGCGGGTCAGGCCCGGCTACGGCTTCCTCGGCGAGGAGCGGGGCGAGATCCCTGGCAGCGACAAGACCCACCGCTGGATCGTCGATCCGCTCGACGGCACCACCAACTTCCTGCACGCCATCCCGCATTTCGCCATCAACGTCGCGCTCGAGCGCGAGGGCCAGATCGTCGCCGGCGTCACCTACAACCCAGCCACCAACGACATGTTCTGGGCCGAGCGGGGCCGCGGCGCGTTCATGAACGACAAGCGGCTGCGGGTCTCGGCGCGCACCCGGCTCGACGAGGCGGTGATCGCCACCGGCATCCCGTTCCTGGGCCACGGCCAGCACGCGCGCTTCCTCAAGGAGCTGCACCAGATGAGCCAGCGGGTGGCGGGCATCCGCCGCTTCGGCGCGGCGGCGCTGGACCTGGCCTGGGTGGCGGCCGGCCGCTTCGATGGCTTCTGGGAGCGCGATCTCGGCGCGTGGGATGTGGCGGCGGGGCTCTTGCTGGTCAGCGAAGCCGGCGGCATGTTCACCAACGTCGAGGGGGGCGATTTCACCTTGGACGGAGGATCGATCTGCGCCGCGAGCAGCCCGATGCATGCGCTGATGATCGAACGGCTGCGGGCCGCGGCCTGACGCGCGCGCCGGCATGAGCCTCACCCGCCGCGACTTTGGCCTGCTGGCCGCCGCCGGCATCGCCGTCCAGGCCTGGGCCGGACCCGCCTTCGCCGACGTCGCGACGGCCGCGATCGTCGCCGAGGGCGGCGCGGCGGAGGAGCGGATCGAGGACACCCGCTCGGCGCTTGACCTGGCCATCAACCAGGGCTGCGACTTCATTCAGGTGAACCTGGTCGCGAGCAAGGAAGGCGCGCTGGTCGTGCGCCGCGACAACGAACTCTCCGTCGGAACCGATGTCGCCACGCGCCCCGGCTTCGCCGACCGCAAGACGACAAAGACCATCGACGGGACGGCGACGACCGGATGGTTCGCCGAGGATTTCACCTTGGCCGAACTGCAGACCCTGCTCTGCCGCGAGGCGCATCCCGAACTTCGGCCGCAGAACGTCAAGCTCGGCGGCAAGGAGCCGATCCTGACCCTGGGCGACGTGCTGCAGATCGCCCGCGCCGGCTGCGTCCGCACGGCCCGCACCGTCGGCGTCTGCGCCCGGCTGACCCACTGTGGCTGGTACGACAGCCAGGGCCTCGACGTGGTCGGCCGACTGGCGAGCGACCTTGGCGCGGCCGGCTACGCCTCCCCCGCCGCCGCGGCCTGGGTGCAGGCGAGCGAACCGGACGCGCTGCGGGCGTTCGGCAGGCTCTCGCAGGTGCGGCGCATGCGCCTGATCGAGCCGGCGGACGCGCAGATGACCACCTCGGCGGCGCTGACCGACATCCGCGCCTACGCCGAGGCGATCGCGCCGCATCAGGACCTGCTGCTCGACCCGACCGCCGCCGCCTTCCCGGCCCCGACCACCCTGGCGCTCGATGCGCACAACGCCGGCCTGCGGGTGTTCTCACGCACGGTCAGACCGCAGAACCAGTTCCTGCCGCCGGCGCTGCGCCACGGCGACAAACGCGCGGCGTCCTACCCGAACCAGCGCGGCGACACCGACAAGCTGCTGGTCGCCCTGTTCGCCGATCAGCTCGACGGGGTCTGCACCGACCTGATCGGCGACGCGGCGAAGGCCCGCAGGGCGGTCGCCGACGCCGTGGCGCAAGGCCGCGCCAGGCGCGGATGACGGGGTCCGAAAACCGCTAAGCGGTGGATGCATAGGTCCGAAAACCGCGAGACATAGGCGGACCGAGCGCCCATCTTCCGTCCATGGATATGGATGACGACGCCTGCTACCGCGCCCTGACCACCCGCGACGCCCGCTTCGACGGGCGGCTGTTCGTGGGGGTCAGGACCACCGGCATCTACTGCCGGCCGATCTGCCCGGCGCGAACGCCGAAGCGCGAGAACGTGCGCTTCTACCCCACCGCCGCAGCGGCGCAGAGCGCGGGGTTCCGCCCCTGCCTGCGCTGCCGGCCGGAGACCTCGCCGGACCTCGCCGCCTGGCGCGGCGCGTCGAACACGGTCGCCCGCGCGCTCAGCCTGATCGAGGGCGGGGCGCTGGACGACAACGACGTCGATGGCCTGGCCGACCGGCTCGGCGTCGGCGAGCGGCAGCTGCGGCGGCTGTTTCGCAAGCACCTCGGCGCCTCGCCGGTCGCCGTCGCCCAGACCCGCCGGGTCCTGCTGGCCAAGCAGCTGATCCACGAGACCCGGCTGCCGATGGCCGAGGTGGCGATGGCGTCGGGCTTCGGCAGCGTGCGGCGCTTCAACGAGACCTTCCAGCAGCTCTACGACCGCCCGCCCGCGGCGCTGCGCCGCCTCGGCGGGGCCGACGAGTCGGCCAGCCACGGCGAAGCGGTGCGACTGACTCTCCCCTTCAAGCCGCCCTACGACTGGGACGCCATGCTGGGCTTCCTTGGGATGCGGGCGATCCCCAAGGTCGAGCGGGTGGCGGACGGGCGGTATGAGCGCTCGCTGAGCATCGGCGGCGTCGTCGGCGCGATCCGGGTCGAGCTGGCGGACAAGAACCGCATTGCGATCACCATGCGCTTTCCGAAGATCAGCGCCCTGCCGGCCGTGATCGCCCGGGTCCGCCGCGTATTCGACCTGGCCGCCGACCCGGTGGCGATCGGCGAACACCTGGCCAAGGATCCCGATCTGGCGTCGCTGGTGGCCAAGCGGCCTGGCCTGCGGGCGCCCGGCGCCTGGGACGGCTTCGAGCTGGCGATCCGCGCCATCCTCGGCCAGCAGATCACCGTCGTCGCCGCCCGCGGTCTCGCCGCCAAGCTGGTCGCCGGCTACGGCGAGCCGCTGCCGGAGAACCTCGCGTCCGAAGGCGTGACTCACGTGTTCCCAACGCCGCAACGGCTGATCGGCGCGGATTTCGCCGCGCTCGGCATGCCCGGGTCACGGGCGGCCGCGCTGACGGCCATGACCGCCGCGGTCGCCGCCGATCCGCTGATCTTCGGCCCCAAGCGCTCGCTCGAAGAAGCGATCGCCGCCCTGAAGGTGCTGCCGGGAATCGGCGAATGGACCGCGCAATACATCGCCATGCGGGAGCTGCGCGAACCTGACGCTTTCCCCGCCGCCGACATCGGCCTGATGCGGGCGCTGGCCGACGAGACCGGCCGCCGCCCAAGCCCCGCCGAACTCTCCGCCCGCGCCGAGGCCTGGCGGCCCTGGCGCGCCTACGCCGCTCTGCACCTCTGGTCGTCCGAGGCGCAGCCGACCCAATCCAAGGAGCTGGCCGATGACCGCGACGCCGCCTGAAGCCCTGACCCTCGAGACCCTGGCCACGCCATTCGGGCCGATCCTGGTCGCCGCCGACGAGCGCGGCCGACTCTGCGCCGTCGAGTTCTGGAACGACGAGGCCGAGATGCGCCGCCTGCTCGCCCGCCACTTCGGCGGCGCGCCGGCCGCGTTCGGCAAGGTCGCGGCGCCGATCCGCGCGGCGTTCGAGCGCTATTTCGCCGGCGACCGAGGCGCCTTGAAGGCGGTGCCCTGGGTCAGCGGCGGCACCGAGTTCCAGAAGAAGGTCTGGGCCGCGCTGACCACCATCCCGGTCGGCGAGACCTGGAGCTACGCCCAGCTCGCCGCCGCGATCGGCAAGCCGAAGGCGGTGCGCGCGGTCGGCCTGGCCAACGGCGCCAACCCGATCCCGATCGTCGTCCCCTGCCACCGCGTGATCGGCGCCAACGGCTCGCTGACCGGCTTCGGCGGCGGCCTGGAGCGCAAGCGCTGGCTGCTGCGCCACGAGGGCGCGGCGTTCAACGACGCGGCGGGCGGGCGGGAGACCCGGGCGGTGGAGCGGCGCTTCGAGCGCCGTCCGGCGGCCTGAGTCGCCTGCCGGTGGCCGCCGCCATCCGGTCGCCACCCTTAAGGTTAGCAAGGATTAAACATGAAGGGCTGTTTACCGTCGCTGAAAGCAATAGGAGAGACCGTCTACAATAATTAGGCATATTTGCGTTCGGCGAGCGCTGACAAATAGTTGGCCGACGCGGACGGAGACTGATGTGTCGCCGACGCAACAGAACAAAGTCTTTGCTATAAAAGTTAGTGCAACCGGCAGCGGGCGATTTTATTCTGTCCGGACGCGGTTCCCTCGGGAATGCCGCTTCCCTCGATAAGGGCTTGAGCACGATGGCTGCCTCTCATCTGACCCCGGTGCCGGATACGAGCGACGAACCCGCCAAGGGCGCGGTGGTTGAGTTTGGCCGCGGCCCCGAAACGGCGGCGTGGCGCATTCAGCAATTGCAGCATGAGGCCCGCGGCATGGCGCGCGAGCAGATCGAGGCTTTCGCACGGGAACTGAGCGCGATGGCGACGCGCGCCGCCGAGATCGCCGCCGGCGGCGACGCCTACCCGGTGGGCGCCCGCGAACTGGCGTCCCGGCTCGCCAAGGAACTGCCGCCAAAGGCCCAGCTGCTGCGAACCCTGCTCAGCCGAGAGGGCTAGGCGTAGACGCAGCCAGGCAGTTTTTCTCGATGTTTCACGTGAAACATCACCGATAACGGCCGATAATAACGGCGCCCGGATTGCGGCGGCGGGTTTGCGGGCCTCAGGTTTTCTAACGCTTCACGATGTCAAAGACCCGGCGCCGGTCGCGCGCTGGTCGTGAGCAGCCCACGCGGGTGAATCCCGGTCAAGACGGTCCGCGCCATCGGTCGGATGACCGCCGGGCGCGCAAGGCGCATACTCTCCAATCAACGAGACCCGGGAGAAGCGCCCATGACCTATGCGCCAGCCACGCGCGCCTTCTACGACGCCGACAGCCACATCATGGAGTTGCCCGACTTCCTGAAGGCCTACGCCGACCCTGAGCTGCGCGAGGCGATCCCCGAGGTCAGCTACTCGGCTTCGATCGTCACCGACGAGGAGGTGGCGGTGATCGTAGGGCAGGGAAATCGCCATTCGCCGGAGCACATCGCCGCCCAGATCGGACTCGGCGACAAGCTGATCGAGTCCTCCAAGGAGATCCAGGCGCTGGGCGCGTTCAACCGCGACGACCGCACCAAGGCGCTGGATATGCTCGGTTTCAAGAAGCAGCTGGTGTTCGCCACCCACAGCGTCGCCATGCCGTTCTCGGCCAGCAGCAAGCTGGAGCTGGGGCTTCGCTACGGCGCCGCGCGCGCCCACAACCGCCACATGGCCGACTTCTGCGCCGCCGACGATCGCCTGATCGGCGTCGCGGTCGTGCCGCTCGACGACCCGGCGCTGGCGATGGCCGAGCTTGAGTTCGCTTTGGCGCATGGGCTGGGCGCCGCCTGGATCCCGCACCGGCCCTGCGGCGATCGCTCGCCCGGCCACGTCGACCTCGACCCGTTCTGGGCCCGCCTGGCGGAGAGCGGGACGCCGTTCGTGCTGCACGTCGGCGGCGCGCCGCTGCAGCTGGCCCGTGCCTGGATGAACAACGGCCGCGCGCCGACCAAGGACTGGCTGGGCGGCGGCGAGAACCTGCGCACCAAGGACATCGCGCTGCTGCATGAAGGGCCGGAGCAGTTCCTGACCATGATGGTGCTGGACGGCGTGCTCGAGCGCCATCCCGGCCTGCGCGGCGCCTCGGTGGAGCTGGGCGCCGGCTGGGTTCCGGAGCTGCTGCGGCGGCTGGACTGGGTGGTGAAGAACTGGAGCCGCACCGACGCCAACCTGCAGGGCTTCAAGCGCACGCCGTCGCGGCAGATCACCGACCAGCTGGCGTTCACGCCGTTCGTGTTCGAGGCGGTCGGCGAGCTGATCGACCAGTCCAACCCGGACCTCTACCTGTTCTCCACCGACTACCCGCACGTCGAGGGCGGCCGAAACCCGATCGGCCGGTTCGAGACGTCGCTCGGCGAGCGCGGCGAGGCCGTCCGCGACAAGTTCTACGCCGAGAACTTCCTGCGCATCTTCCCCGCCGCCCGAGCCCACTGAGCGGTCCTCGGCGGCGGCGGCACGGGCGAGGGTCCCGTGGCCGCCGAGCGGCTGCCGCGATGTCAACTCCGCGGCGCCGTGTTGATGTCAGCTATCGACCGAGGCTGTGTAAAAACTGGGGCCGTTGGAGGCTTGGCGGCGCGAGGCGCGGCGTGCCTCTCAGGCCCGGATGGCTGCGATGAGCGGGCCGGCCCCGAGGATCTGCATCACGCGCTTCAGATTGTAAGCCAGGACGTGGAGGCTGATCTCCGTCTTCACGTTCATCAGCCGCTTCATCAGGAAGTGGGTGGCGCCCATCCAGGCTTTGATCGTGCCGAAGGGGTGTTCGACGATCCGGCGCCTGAGCTTCATAGGGCTCTGGGGCGCCAGGTCCATCCGCCGCTGCATGGCGTCGATGACGTCCTCGTGCTCCCATCGGGTGACGCGCCGCATTTTGCTTGGCGTGCACGCCGGCTTCAGGGCGCAGCTCGCGCAGCTGGACTGGTCCCAGTAGCGGTGCAGCGTCAGACCCTTCTCGACGGTCGTCATGTGATGGCGCAGCAGGTTCCCAGCGGGGCAGCGGTAGACATCCTGGTCGGCCCGGTAGACGAAGTCCTGCTTGCCGAAGCGGCCGTCGGCCTTGGCCCCTGAGGTGAGCGGCTTGGGGACATAGGGCGTCACGCCGAGGGCCTCGCAGGCCACGATCTCCTCGCCAGAGAAGTACCCGCGGTCGGCCAGCATCGCGAGCGTCTCGACGCCCATCGCGGCCTTGGCCTTCTCGCTCATGGCGGCCAGCTGCTGGCGGTCGCTCCCGGTCATGACCACGTCGTGGGCGACGATCAGGTGATGCTCGGCCTCGACCACGGACTGCACGTTGTAGCCGACGATGCCGCTGCCCCGGCCGCTGGTCGCCATCGAGCGGGCGTCTGGATCGGTCAGCGAGACCTGGCCGTCCGGCGCGGCCGCCACCTCGGCCTCCATCGCCCTCAGCGCCTGCATCTGAGCGCGCAAGGTCGCGATCTTGTCCCTCAGTTTCCCGGCTCGCGCGTCGGCGCCCTCGCCCTCCTGGCGGTCGGCCGTGTCCAGGTCCCGCAGGTAGCTGGCGATGTGCTCAGCCACCTGCTCTATCCGCTTCTTCAGTTTCACCGGCGTGAAGTTCGCATCGCGCGTGTTCACCGCCTTGAACTTGCTGCCATCCACCGCCGCCAGCGCCTGGGTGAAAAGGCCGATCTGGCGGCACAGGACCACGAAGTGAGCGCAGGCCGCCTGGATCGCCGCACCGTGGTCGCGCCGGAAGTTGGCGATCGTCTTGTGGTCCGGCGCGAGCTTCCCCGTCAGCCACATCAGCTCGACGTTGCGCTGCGCCTCGCGTTCCAGCCGCCGGCTCGACGGCGTCCGGTTCAGGTAGCCGTAGATGTAGAGCTTGAGCAGCGTTCCCGGATGATAGGCCGGCCGACCCGTCGACGCCGGCGTCAACTCGAAGCCCAGGCTCCCAAGATCCAACTCGTCGACAAAGACGTCGACCACCCGCGCCGGGTTGTCCTCGCCCACGTAGTCATCCAGGCAGCTCGGCAAGAGCGTCGGCTGACCGCGATCCTCACCTTCCACGAAGCGGCTCATCCAGACGCCTCCGACACCACGACGTCAGGAGACTGAACTGCTTCGCGTTTTTACACAGCCTCGACCCTGTGTGGACGTTCGCGGCTCCAGCGAGACTCGTCCGTCTAGGCCAAGAATGGACGGTCAGATGCAGCGCTGGGCGGTTGGCGACACCCTACTCGTGCGCAACATCGCGCGCTCCGATGGCTCCGTGACCATGGCCATGCCGACAATCTGCATTCAGGACGACGAGCAGGTTCTAGCGCTCTTCGTGCCAGCCGGGACCATCTCGAAGGACAACTACATCGTGGCCCCGGCGAGGCGCGCGATGTCTGTGGGCTCTTCCCCCCCATCGCGGGAACGGGCCCATCAGGATCGCACTTGGACCGCACCTTCGATCCGCCTCTACCTTCCCGGTGAAGCCTTCTCGGTGTGGCTCTTCTATACCAGCCAGAACGAGTTCGCCGGGTGGTACGGAAACCTTGAGTCACCCTACCTACGCACGCCTCTGGGGATTGATACCAGGGACCATGCGCTGGATGTGGTCGCCGATACCAAGGGGCGCTGGCGTTGGAAGGACGAGGCCGAGTTCGCGCAGCGTTTGGCGGCCGGACTGGACACGTCCGCTCATCAGGCAGCCGTTAGGGCTGCGGGCCGGGAGTTCATAGCGCGGCTAGAGCGGGGCTCGGCCCCGTTCGACCAGGCTTGGACTGATTGGCGAGCTCCACCAGATTGGACCGCTCGGCAATTGCCCCCTGATTGGAGGGCAGACTTGGGCTCGGGCGCGAAGCTACGTTAGCTGCGCGAGGTCTGCTTGTTGCGCGAGGCCCCGTGACGGGTTTCGACCCCTAGCTGCCGTTTCGTGGGCCTGTGCCAGCCGGCGATCCTTCGGCAATCTGAGCCTTCAGGATCACGTTGCCACTGACGCCGGGCACGTAGTCGAGCTTGACCACTTCACCGCCGCAGATCGGGCCCCCGTCTGTGCAGCTGTTGTTGAACCCGCCGGTGATCCGACAGTCCGCATATTCGAAGTGTTGCGTGCCGACGTCGAAGCTTTCCTGCGGCCCGTGGCATCCCTCGGCCATTCGCGTGAAGTTGCTGACGACCCCTTGGACCTGCTCAGTTTCACCGGAAGCCAAGCGCTGGCCATCAACATATCGGGGAACAATGTTGATCAAAACGAACCCCGCGACGATGATGACGACTATCACGAAGAAAAATCTAAGCTCCCCGCTCAGCCGCGCGAGGATAGAATGGCCCTCGTTGCCGCCTTCCATGATGCGATGGGCGACGGCGGCCACCGCGACGACAAGCACGGCTGCACCGATAGCCTCCCAGATCAGAGTATCGAGCGACGAACCATCCGCCGCGCTGTAGACTGTCACCCAGTGCATGCCGCTTGTCCGCGTATGAGGGCCCCTGAATAAAAACGAACAGGTGAACCGTGCGTGCTCCCTCCGCGCTGGTTCGGGCGTCCGCTTAGGGGCGGTACGTCGGTGACAGCTCTCGACCCATTGCCGACCTAGTGCGGTCTCGATGTCGGCGGGGGCGGCTGATCCCTAAGGTCTGCAGAATTCAATGAGCGCGTTTTTGCGTCGTATTCCAGAAAAGCCATCCGTGAGGCTACGCCTTATACTGCTGGCTTTGGCGCGTCTGCAAAGCACGTTTTTGATCTCTGAGGCGGAACGAAGTTTCCCAGCGGTTTATCGTTGCACTTATAACCCCGCCGCGCCAGCTCCTGAGTTGCCTGGTCGAGGCTCATCTGTTCGGTGATGAAGGAGAACCTCTGACGCTCAGCTTCAGCCGCGTCATCTCTCTCAACATTATAGAAGGTCAAGAAGCCGAGGCAGGTGAGGCCGCCGTCTTTTCTGAATAAATAAGTGCGAATCGTCGGAGACGACTTCTTCGAATAGTCGACTCCCATGGGGTCTTGTCGATTTGAGTCAACAACCGGAATCGGTATGCCGGATTGTTCGTACCCTAATTGCTGAAATAACTCTTCGATCGCCGTATTTGTGACGCATACTTTCTTGTCTCCGAAACTAAGATACAAGGAGACCTCGCCAGTGTCGGGCTGCAGACTACGCACGGCGCGAAAGTTGTAGCTTACGGTGCCTTTGATGGGGACTGCCAACATTGTTCCCTCAACGAAATAGTCCGTCATCGTGAACTCAGAGACGCCGTCCTTCGACCAAACCGACGACCAGTGGCGCAGCCGCACGTCTGGCAATTTGCGCAGCGAAGTTGGTGAAATGGTCTGCATCGCCGCGACGCTGGCGATTGATCGAAGCACCGTTGAGATGTCGGTATCGCTCGCCACCGGTGCGGCTGATGTTACCGGCGCGGGGTCGGGGGTGGGCTGGGAACCACCGTCTTGCTGTGATGCGGCAGCCGTCGGTGCGTCGTCGAAGACGCCGGCTCGTGATCCTTCAACGACAACACCCGCGGCCATAACAAGCGCCGTGAGTGCCAATAGCGAACTCCGCAGCACATCCCGCCTCCCGTCACTCTATCCGAACAGGGCAAGCTAACGGCTTGGTGTCAACGTCGGCTTTCCACCCTTCTCCGCCGTTCGGAACGTCTGGTTGTTGGCGGCTCGTCGCGGAACCGGCGACCTACTTCGCCAGCTCCGGGAACAGCATCAGGTAGTAGCTGATCGCCGGGGGGATGTTGGCGATCGGCGTGCGCTCGTTCAGGCCGTGGCTGAAGTCCTCGGAATCCTTGATGAACACCGGGCTGGCGCCATAGCTGGGCACGTTGTGGTAGCGGAACCACATGCTGTCGCTGGCGCCCGACGCCATCGACGGGAACACCGGCACGCCCGGATAGACGCCCGCCAGCGACTTGGTCACCGCGGCCACGAAGTCGGCGCGCACCGGCGAGGCGTCGTTGGCGACCGAACCCACCGTCACGTCCTTGAAGCCGATCGTCGGGTCGTTGGCCGCCGCGGCCAGCTCGGCCATGATGTCGGCCGGCTTGTGCCCGGGAAAGATGCGGCAGTTGATGTTGGCCTCGGCGCGCTGCGGCAGGGCGTTGAGCGCGTGGCCGCCGCTGATCATGGTGACGACGCAGGTGGTGCCGATCTTGCCGACCATCGCCGGGTTGGCCGACAGGGTGGCGATCGCGGCCTTGTCGGTCGGATCGGCGGCGAAGGCGCGCATGGCCGCGGCGGTGTCGGCCGGCTGGTAGGCGGCCGCCTTGACGAAATAGGCCCGGGTGAGGTCGCTCAGCTCGGGCGTGAACTGATGCGCCTGAATGCGCAGCAGGGCGGCCGCCAGGCGGTCGATGGCGTTGTCCCGGCGCGGCTCGGACGAGTGGCCGCCTTCGTTGGTCACCGTCAGCTGGAAGTCGGCGTAGGTCTTCTCCGCGCCCTCCCAGGTGAAGTAGCTCGGCTTGCCGCTCGTCTCGTCCAGCGTGCCGCCGCCGCCGTCAATGTTGAGCACCAGGTCGGCGTTCGTGAGCTTGTCGGCGATGATCGCGCTGGTCTTCATCGTCGTCTCCTCGTCGCCGGAGAACTCGATGACGATGTCGCGGCGCGGCTTGAACCCCTCGCGCCGCAGCTCGCCCAGGGCGGCGATGGCCAAGGTGCCGTCGAGCTTCATGTCGGTCGCGCCGCGGCCGAACAGGTAGCCGTTCTCGACCACCGGCGTGAACGGGTCGCGGCGCCAGTCCGCGGGCTTGGCCTCGACCACGTCCATGTGGCCGGAGATCACCAGCGGCTTCAGCGTGGGGTCCGAGCCCGGCCAGCGGGCGATCAGGTAGGCGGTGTCGTCCACCGGAGTGATCGTGACGTTCTGCGGGTCAAAGCCGCCCGCCACCAGGCCGTCGCGGTAGAGCGCGGCGACCTGCGGCGTCTGGTTGCCGGGGCCACGCACCGAGCGCAGCGAGATCGCCTTCTCCGCCAGATCGAGCGCCTGCGCCTCCGCCTGCGGATGCGGGCTCGCCCACGCCCCGCCGCCCACCGCCAACCCGGCGGCGACCGCCACCCCCACAAACACCACCCGCATCGACACGCTCCTTGCACTGAGCGCTCTCGCTAATGGGTTTTGCGCGCCGGTGAAACTGGAGTTTGGGCGGTGTCGCCCCCGCGCGAGGACGGCGGGCTCAGACCAAACTGCCGCCGCCGTCGACCCGCACGACCTGGCCGGTCACATAGGTGTTGCGCATCAGGTAGAGGTAGGCCTCGGCCGCCTCCTCGACTGTTCCGGCGCGGGGCAGTGGCAGGTTGGCGGTGAAGCCCTTGATCATCGCCTCGCCCATCGTGTGCACCACCTCGCTCATGATCAGGCCCAGACAAACGGCGTTGACCCGAATGGGCGCCAGGTCGCGCGCGAGGCCCAGCGCCAGTCCCTCGGTCGTGTGGGCCGAGGCTGTGGTCAAGGGTGCGCCCGGCCTTGGCCGGTGCGCCAGCATGCCGCCTGTCAGGGTGATCGAGCCCTCCCCGGCGATCTGGCGGGTCGCGTACTTGGCGGCGCGGGCCGCACCCCAGAACCGGACTTCCATTCGGGCCTTGCTGGCCTCGACATCGAGATCGCGGGTCGCGCCGGTCATGGCGCCCCAATCGCCGGCGGTGAATACCAAGTGGTCGAACGGGCCTGCGGCGTCGAAGAAAGCGGCGACCGAAGCCTCTTCCTTCACGTCCACGGTCCGACCCTTGGCGCCGCGACCGAGCTTCTCGGCCGCCGCTTCGATGCGCGGGGTCTGGCTCGAGCCGACGACGACTTCGGCGCCGGCCTCCAGCGCCGCTGCGGCCACCGCAAAGCCGACGCCCGATGCGCCACCGATCACGACGACCTTAGCCCCGTCCAACTTCGCCATGATGTCGCTCCTTACGCGGTTGGGAAGATCGTAGGCTTTGCGGTGAGCAGGAAAAGGCGGGAGCCTATACCGGTATGAGAACTAACCCCCAGGTTGGCCGGTCCTGGCGCACCGCCCCAAAGGCTCAGGCCGCCTGCAGCCCGAACTGCAGCTCCGCCAGCCGGGCATAGAGGCCGGCCTTGGCGAGCAGTTCGGCGTGGGTGCCCTCCTCCACCACCTGGCCGGCGTCCATCACCACGATGCGGTCGGCGGCGAGCACGGTGGCGAGGCGGTGGGCGATGACCAGGGTGGTGCGGCCTTGCATGGCGTCGGCGAGCGCGCGCTGCACCAGCCGCTCGTTCTCGGCGTCGAGGGCGCTGGTGGCTTCGTCGAGCAGCAGGATCGGTGCGCCGCGGACCAGCGCCCGGGCGATCGCCAGCCGCTGGCGCTGGCCGCCGGAGAGGGTCTTGGCGCGCTCGCCCAGCGGCGTGTCGAGGCCCTGCGGCAGCGCTTCGAGGAACGTCTCGGCTTCGGCCGCCTTGGCGGCGGCGCGCAGCTCGTCGACGCTGGCGTCCTCGCGGCCGAAGCGCAGGTTGTCGAGCGCTGAGCCGGAGAACAGCGAGGCGTCCTGCGCGACCAGGGCCATGCGGGCGCGGACCTCGGCCGGATCGGCGTCTTTCAGGTTCACGCCGTCCAGTCTCACCACGCCCGACTGCGGGTCGTAGAAGCGCAGCAGCAGGCGGAACACCGTGCTCTTGCCGGCGCCCGATGGGCCGACCAGCGCGACCCGTTCGCCCGGCCGCACCGCCAGATTGAAGCCCGACAACGCCGGCAGGTCGGGGCGGCCGGGATAGGCGAAGCTGACGTCCTCGAACGCGACCTCGCCCCGCGCCGGGCTCGGCAGCGGCTTCGGCGACGGCGGCGCGGCGATCGACGGCTTGGCCTGCAGGATCTCGGAGATGCGCTCCATGGCGCCGGAGGTCTTCTGCACGTCGCCCCAGCTCTCGCCCAGCGCCCCGGCCGAGCCGCCGACCAGGATCGCCAGCACCACGAACTGGATCAGCACGCCGGGGGTGATGCTGGGGTCGTGGTAGACGAAGCTGGCCAGCACCGCGCGCCACAGCACGAAGCCGACGCCGATCGAGAGCAGCGCCATCACCAGGGCGGTCATGATCGCCCGCGCCCCGATCCGCGCCACCGAGGCGCGGAACGCGCTCTCGACGGCGGCGGCGAAGCGGTCGGCGGCGGTGCGCTCGCGGCCGAACGCCTGCACCGTGTCGAGGCCGTCGAGCGTCTCGCCGGCGTAGGCCACCGCCTCGGCGAAACGCTCCTGGGCGCTGGCCGAGAGCCGGCGCACGATGCGGCCCACCGCGAACAGCGGCAGGATGACGACGACGCCCACCAGCAGCACCAGCCCGGTGAAGCGAGGACTGAGCCACATCAGCCAGATGAAGCCGGCGACGAAGGTCAGCGCGTTGCGCAGCGCGACCGAGATCGACGAGCCCACCATGTTCTCGACGATGGTGAGGTCGGTGGTCAGACGCGCCAGCACCTCGCCGGTGCGGACCGAAAGGAAGAACGACTGGTCCAGCGACAGAACGTGGCGATAGAGCGCGCGGCGCAGATCGGCCACCACCCGCTCGCCGAGTTGGGTGATGAAGAAGAACCGGCCGGCGGTGGCCAGCGCCAGCGTCGTCGCGATGGTGGCGGCGATCAGGAACGAGCGGTTCACGGAGTGGGCCGTGTGCCCTCCGATCCCCTGGTCGGCCATCAGCCGCAGCGCCGCTGTCAGCCCCAGCGTGGCGCCGGTCGATAAAGCCAGGAAGACCACCGACGCCGCCGCGTCCTTCCAGTGCGCCGCGACGAATGGGACGAGGCTGCCCAGCGGCCGAAGGTCGCGCCGGCGCTCGCGGCGTTCCGCGGCCGCGTCGATCTGCGCCGCCAGCACTTCACCCGCGCCCGGCCGACCTTCGGCGACAGCGCTCTCGATCGTCATTCACTCCAACCCCTAGGTTTCGGGCCCTTGCGTCTTCAAGCGCCTGTCGTGTATAGGCGCGCCTCCCGCATCGGCGGGGTTTGTCCAATCACCCGCTCACATCGGCAGGAGGGACCCGTGAAGCAAGATACGCATCCCGACTACCACATGATCAACGTGGTGATGGTGGACGGCACGACCTATCAGACGCGCTCGACCTACGGCAAGGAAGGCGCGACTTTGAAGCTCGACATCGACCCGAAGACCCACCCGGCGTGGACCGGCGGCAACCAGACCCTGCTGGACCGCGGCGGCCGCGTCTCGCGCTTCGCGGCGAAGTACGGCGGCTTCCTGAAGAAGTAAGGCCCTCAGGCCTCCCGATCCTCATTCGAGTTCCAGGCCGGCGGGCGCCAGTCCGTCGATGGTGGCGCGCGTCATCACGATCATCGCCTCCGCGATCGCCTCCGACGGCGTCGACAGCCGCAGCGCCAACCAGTTGGCGACCAGGGCGAGCTGGTTCTCGGCCAGCTGCGTGGCGACGAAGCTCCAGGGCAGCAGCGGCGCCGCCCGTGACTGCCGGCGGGCCAATCCCTCCAGCCGCGGCTCGATCAGCTCGGCCAGCCGCCGCACCCAAAGTCCCCGCAGCGGCGGGATGAAGAACACCCGGTTGCGTTTGCGTTGACCCTTGAAGTGCTCGAGCCACGGAACGAGATCGGCTGAGGTCAGCGGCAGATCGACCAGCTCGGCGAACCGCAGCGACGGCCGGGTCATCGCCTGTTTGAGCACGCCCTCCAGCCCGCCGAAGTGGGCGTAGAGCGTCGAGCGCCCGACGTTCGCCCGCGCGACCACGTCGTCGACCGTCAGCCCCTCGTAGCCGCGCTCCAAGATCAGATCGACCAGCGCGGCGATCAGCGCCTGCCGCGTCCGTTCCGGTCGGCGATCGGGTCGCACTTCGATGGTCGCCTCCCTCAGTGGCGCGCCCATTTAGACCCGAACCTCGGCCTCGGCGCACGCCGCGGGCCTCGATTTCTGGATTAATCAGCGACTTCGTCCGGAAACGGACATCTCGCCGCACTCGGCCCGGATCGGCGAAGCGCGCCCAGCTACCCTCACCGCGCTCAGGATGAGGACAACGCATGGCGATCGGATACCACGCCGACACGGAAACACGGACCCGCCAGGGCGGCGGGGCCGCCGCGGCTCCGGGCGAGCGAGGCCAGCGCGCCTGGCTGACCGGGGCCGGCCTGATCGCCTGCGGCGTCGCCTCGGTGGCGCTGCTGGCCGGCCACCCCGGCGCGGGCGGCTCGCCGGTGCTGGCGGACGTGCTGCGCAGCGAGGCGGCCGAGGCGGGCGCCGACGCGCTGGTGCACGGCGGCTTCGTGCTGGTGCTGACGCTGGAACTGGTCGGCTTCGCGGCGCTGGCGGTCAGAGCCGGGCCGCGTCGGACGTCGGTGCTGGCCGCGATGCTGTTCGCGCTGGTCGGGTCCGGGCTGCTGGCCGGCTCGATGGTCGTCGACGGACTGATCACGCCGGCCATCGCGGCGCGGTATGCCGTCGCCCCGGCCGCGAAGCAGGAGGCGGCGCGCGCCCTGCTGGTGCTGATCGGCGCCGCCATCAGCGTGCTGATGCCGATGGGGCTGGCGTTCCTGGGCGCGGCGGCGCTGTCCTGGGGCGCCGCGCTGGCGCCTATGCGCGGGGCGGCCAGACTCGGCGGCGCGGCGGCGCTGGCGCTGGGCGCGCTGACACTGGCGGGGGCCGGCGCCAGCGTGACGGCCGGCGGCATGATCGGACTGCTGGTGGCGCTGCTGGCGTCCGCGGCCTGGGCCGCCGCCGCCGGCGTCGTGCTGATGCTGTGGCCGCTCGACGCTCCAGGCGCCTGACGGCCTCAAGCCGTTCGGCGCCTTATCAGGTCCCGAAGGCGTCCTTGAGCCGTTCCATCTGCGACAGCACCGGATGCGGCGGCGCGGCGTCGCCCGTGGCGTCGGCGTACATCCGCTCGTCGAGATGGCGGACGCGGTCGAACAGGCGCTCGGAGCGGGTCAGCAGTTCGGCCAGCGGCGCCGGCAGCGCGTCGGCTTCGGCGAAGACTTCGGCGCTCGCCTCGGCGGCCAGGCGATAGCTGGCGTCGAGGGCGGCTTCCGCGGCCATGTCGCCTTCGCGCACCGCCCGCTGCACCAGCAGCCACGAGGCGACCTGCATCAGGCGGGTGGTCAGGCGCATGCTTTCGGCGGCGTAGGCCAGAGCCGCGCTGCGCGAGAGCAGCTTGGAGTCCTGGCGGCCGGCGCCGTCGAGGTAGGCGGCGGTCTCCTCCACCAGGTCCATGCCTTCCTGGAAGGTGCGGTCGAAGAGCTCCGACCGGGCGAACCCGGAAATGGCTTCGGCCTGCCATAGCGGCGAGGCGGTCTGGCCAGATTCCCCCATTGTGTCTCCAACCCTAAAACGGCCGACGGACATTTGGCCGTCGTCGGCGGAACGGCTGCAACCCGTGTGCCAGTCCCACCGACATGATTAACCTAGCGTTGCTTTCCCATACCCTAACCGGATGAGCGAAAGATCGCGTCGGCGGCGGCGCGCCCAGCGCGTTTGCGCTCGATCTGGGCGCGGGTGCGGGCGATTTCGGCCTCCAGCGCCTCGATCCGCTCCTCGAGATCGACCACGGCAAGCAACTCCAGGTCTTCCCGCGCCGCTTCGACGATGGCCCAGCCGCGCGGGCGGCGGACCGGTTCGGCATCTTCCAGGGCCATGGAAACACCTCCCTATGCCCGACGGCCTCGCCCGGCTATCTGACGCCGGGCGAAGCGGCTTGGCAAGACGCGCGGGAGCAGCACCATGAAGGCGATCGTGATCGAAGGCGGCAAGGGCCCGCCCGAAGCGTTGCAGCTGGGCGAGGTGGAAACGCCCAAGCCCGGTCCGGGACAGATCCTGATCCGGGTCGAGGCCGCGGGCGTCAACCGGCCCGATGTGATCCAGCGGCTCGGCTTCTATCCGCCGCCGCCGGGCGCGCCGGCCACATTGGGACTCGAGGTTGCGGGCGAGGTGGTGGACGGCCACGGGCGCTGGAAGGCGGGCGACAAGGTCTGCGCGCTGCTGGGCGGCGGCGGCTATGCGCAGTTCGCGGTCTGCGACGCCCGTCACGCCCTGCCGATCCCAAGGGGGCTCTCGGCGGTCGAGGCGGCCGGCCTGCCGGAGACCGTGTTCACCGTCTACGCCAACGTGTTCGAGGGCGGCGCGCTGAAGGCCGGCGAGACCCTGATGGTGCACGGCGCCACGTCCGGCATCGGCGTCACCGCGATCCAGATGGCCAAGGCGGCGGGCGCCAAGGTGATCGCCACCTCCCGCGGCCGCGACAAGGCCGAGCAGGCGCTGAGGCTGGGCGCCGACGTCTCGATCGACGCCGCGTCCGAGGATTTCGAGGCCCTGGCCAAGGAAGCCGGCGGCGTCGACGTGGTGCTCGACATGGTCGGCGGGGCCTATTTCGCCAAGAACCTGGCGGCGCTGAAGACCGGCGGTCGGATCGTCTACATCGCCTCGCTCGGCGGCGGGACGGTGGAGCTGCCGATCGGGGCGATGATGATGAAGCGCGCGACCATCACCGGCTCGACCCTGCGGCCCCGGGGCGCCGACGAGAAGGCGCGGCTGGCGGGCGAGGTCGAGCGCGTGGTGTGGCCGTGGATCGAAGCCGGCAAGGTGAAGACCGTGATCGACCAGACCTTCCCGCTCGCCGAAGCGGCCAAGGCGCACGCCCTGCTGGACAGCCCGCACCTGGGCAAGGTGGTGCTGACGGTCTGAGCCCCCATCGCCGTCACCCCGGCCGGAGCGGAGCGGAGAGCCGGGGCCGGACAAGCCGTCACCAAGCTGGATCTCGTCTCGGAACCGGCGGGTCCGGCCCCGGCTCGGCCTTGCAGGCCGTCCGGGGTGACGGCAAGTGAGGCAGGGGAGCACCGCGACAACCTGAGCGCGGTCCGACGACCACAACCCGGTTCCCTTCCGCCCCCTTCGGCTCTATATGTCGTTCACCACACCGCCCGGCCGAAAGGCCGGGCGCCGCTGTTTCTGGAGGACGCCCTAGGGGCGCAAATAGGCATGGCCGACCAAATCCTGATGCCCAAAGCGACCGCCGTCTGGCTGGTCGACAACACCTCGATGACGTTCGAGCAGATCGCCGATTTCGCCGGCCTGCATCCGCTGGAGGTGAAGGGCATCGCCGACGGCGAAGTGGCGCGCGACATCCGCGGCGCCGACCCGATCGCCACCGGCCAGCTCACCCGCGAGGAGATCGACAAGGCCCAGATCGATCCGACCTACCGGATGAAGGCGCAGAAGAGCCGCCACGCCGAGCTGCTGAAGCCGATCAAGAAGGCGCCGCGCTACACGCCGGTCTCGCGCCGCCAGGACCGGCCCGACGCCATCGCCTGGTTCGTGCGCAACCACCCCGAAGTGACGGACGCGCAGGTGTCCAAGACGCTGGGCACCACCAAGGCGACCATCGACCAGGTGCGCGACCGCACCCACTGGAATTCGGCCAACATCAAGCCGGTCGACCCGGTGACGCTGGGCCTGGTGACCCAGCTGGAACTCGACGCCCTGGTGAAGATCGCGGCCGAGAAGAAGGCCAAGGACGATGCGCGCAAGGGCGCGGCGCGTCCCGAGGGCGCAACGCTGCGGTCGGCCGCCGAAACCGGCGTCTCAGCAGAGGTCGCGACGGTGGAGGTCGATGACGGCGACGAAGGCTAGAAGACGGCGAGAGCCTAGTGCGGCTTCGCCCTCAGGCTCTCCATCTCCTCCTTCAGCCGCAACTTCTGTCGCTTCAGCTCCTTCAGGCGGTCGCCATCGGCGGCCGGTCGGCCCAATTCGTCCTGGATGGCGCGCTCAAGCGTCTGATGACGCACTCCAAGTTCGCGGATGCGAGCTTCGATAGCCATGGTCATTCGGCTCCCGTGCTGGACGACGGATGAAGTCAACACCCCTCACGGCCCAGTGTCAGATCACATATGGTTGCGCGATGTGGGCGGCAATGAGGGCGCCCGTGAGATGGGCGTAACGGGGGCGTAAGAGGCTGGCGATGAACGGAAATGCGACGCCGCCGCTGGTCGTGGGCGTCTCCGGCGCGTCTGGCGCCGTGCTGGGCGTGCGGGTGCTGGAGGCCTGCCGGGAGCTGGGAGTCGCGACTCACCTGGTCGTTTCGCGCGCCGCCGCCCTCACCCTGGCCGAGGAGACCGGGCTCGATATCGCCGCCGTCGCGGCCAAGGCCGACGCGGTCCACCGCGTTGGCGACATCGGCGCGGCGATCGCCTCCGGATCGTTTCCCACCCTGGGCATGATCGTCGCCCCCTGTTCGGTGAAGACGATGAGCGAGATCGCCACCGGCGTGACCTCCTCGCTGCTGACCCGTGCGGCGGACGTGACCTTGAAGGAGCGGCGCCGGCTGGTCCTGATGGTGCGCGAGACGCCGCTGCACCTCGGCCACCTGCGCACCATGGTCCAGCTGGCCGAGATGGGCGCGGTGATCGCCCCGCCGATGCCGGCCTTCTACGCCGCGCCGCAGAGCCTGGCCGAGGTCGTCGATCAGGCGGTCGGCCGCGCGCTCGACCTGTTCGGCCTCGCCTGGCGGCCGGTGCGCCGCTGGGGGCGCGATATCGGGCCAGTGGCCCCGCCCGAGGACGAGGCGTGACGTCGGGGCTCGCGGGCGAGGCCTTGTGGCCCTACGCGCTCGAGGTCTACGCCCGGCCCGGCGTCGAGCCGCTGCTGCTGCGGCTGCAGGATGAGCACGGCCAATGCGTCCCGCTCCTGCTCTGGAGCCTCTGGATGGCTGGCGGCGGCCGACCGATCGACGCGGCCAAGGCCGCCGCCAGCGCCGAGCTGGCGCGCGCCTGGCAGGAAGCGGCGGTGGCCCCGCTGCGGCGGCTGCGTCGTGGCCTGAAGGTCAAGGCGAACGCCCAACAGCTGCAGGCGCGGATCCGGCACGGGGTCAAGGCGCTGGAGCTGGAGGCCGAGCGGATGCTGCTGCAGATGCTGGAGGAAACCAGCCCCGCGCCCGGCGGCGCGACGGTGGGCGCCACCGAGGCGCTGAGCCAGTCCGCCCGCGCCTGGGGCGGCAAGGCGCCTGTCGCCCTGCTGCGGGAGCTCGCGGAGCTGGCCGCTTGACGCCGCCCGTTCGGCAAGCTTCCTGCTCCCCGGCGCCGGTGGCATGGGGCTTTCAGAGGTGATGGACGAGCCAGCGCTGGATCCGGAGGAAGAGGCGCGCCTGCGCTCGCAGATCGCGGCGCTGCGCGAGGAGCATCAGGACCTCGACGACGCGGTCCGGGCGCTCGAGGCGTTGCCGAGGCCGGACCAGCTGCAGATCGCGCGGCTGAAGAAGAAGAAGCTGATCCTGCGCGATCAGATTACCAAGCTCGAAGACCGCCTGACCCCCGACATCATCGCCTGACGCCGCCGTTCACAGCGTCAAGGAATTGTTAACCATCCGGGGGCGAGGGTGCGGCCGGCCTGGGGAGGCTCCTGCAAGTCGTAGGGCCGCGCCATGTATGCGGAGCTTAGGCAGACCCCGCCGTCCGGGCCGTCGGATTCCGATGCGCCGCGTCCGAGCGCCACCGACGAGCCGATCGCTCCACCGAACATCGCCGTCCGCGGCCGGAGCATCCTGGCGCTGGTCGTCGCCCCCGAGCCGCCGCTCGAGGCCTGGTTCGCCGCCCTCGATCGGCGCGTGCGCCAGGCGCCCGGCTCCTTCGCCAGCCGCCCGGTGATCGCCGACCTTGCCGCGGTTGCCGGTCCCGGCGCTGCGCCGGACGCGGTCCTCCAGGCGCTGGACGGGCTCGCCGCCCGCGGACTGAAGCTGATCGGCGCCGAGGGGATCGATCCGGCGCGGCTGGCGGGCGCCCGCTGGGCCGGACTGCCGACCACCCTGCACGGTCGCGATGCGCCGCGCGATGCGGCGGCGCCGTCGCCGCCCGCCGAGGCGCCGCCCGCCGCCGCCCCGAAGGCGCGGTGCCTGCTCATCGACCGTCCGGTCCGGTCAGGCCAGTCGGTGATCTTCGAGGCCGGCGACGTCACCGTGGTCGGGTCGGTGGCGTCCGGCGCCGAGGTGATCGCCGGCGGCTCGATCCACGTCTACGGCGCCCTGCGTGGCCGGGCGATCGCCGGCCTCCACGCCGGCGACAAGGCGCGCATTTTCTGCCGCAAGCTGGAGGCCGAGTTGGTCGCCGTCGGCGGGGTTTACCGGACCGCGGAGCACTGGGGCGCCGCCCTGCATGGGCGCCCCGCGCAGGTCCGCTGCGAAAAACGGGTGCTGCGGCTGACGGCGTTCGACTGAGCAAGGTTGGAGTGGGTGATGGAACGGTGTGGCGGCGGCGTGTGCAAGGTGGTGGTGGTGACCTCCGGCAAGGGGGGCGTGGGCAAGACCACCACCTCCGCCTCCTTGGGCGCGGCGCTGGCGCAGGCGGGCCAGAAGGTGGCGCTGGTCGACTTCGACGTCGGCCTGCGCAACCTGGACCTGATCCTGGGCGCCGAACGCCGGGTGGTGTTCGATCTCGTCAACGTGATCCAGGGCGACGCGCGCCTGTCGCAGGCGCTGATCCGCGACAAGCGCCTGGCGACGCTGTCGCTGCTGCCGGCCTCGCAGACCCGCGACAAGGACGCGCTGACCAACGATGGCGTGGCGCAGGTGATCGCGGACCTGCGCGCGCAGTTCGACTGGGTCATCTGCGACAGCCCCGCGGGCATCGAGACCGGCGCGATGCTGGCGATGCGCTTCGCCGACATCGCGGTGGTGGTGGTGAACCCGGAGGTGTCCTCGGTGCGCGACTCCGACCGGATCATCGGCCTGCTGGATTCCCGCACCTGCCGCGCCGAGCGAGGCGAGACCCTGGAAAAGCGGCTGCTGCTCACGCGCTTCGACCCGGCGCGCGCGGCCCGCGGCGAGATGATGGGGGTCGCGGACGTGCTGGAGATCCTGGCGATCCCGCTGCTGGGGATCGTGGTCGAGAGCCCGGAGGTGCTGAGCGCCTCCAACGTCGGCTGCCCGATCACCCTGCACAAGCCCGAGTCCGCGCCCGCTCGCGCCTACGCCGAGGCGGCGCGGCGGCTGATGGGCGAGGACCTCCCGGTGATCACCCCGATCGGCCGGCGCGGGATCATGGGGCGCCTGTTCGGACGGAAGGCGGCGGCATGAACATCCTGCGCTTCTGGGCGCCCCGCGCCTCGGCGCGCCAGGCGCATGACCGGTTGCAGGTGCTGCTCGCCTACGAGCGCGGGCCGGCCGGCCGCGCCGACCTGGTCGCCATCCTGCAGCGCGAGATCCTCGCGGCGATCGCCCGCCACATCCCGGTCGACCGCGACAAGGTCGTCGTCAGGCTCGATCCCGGCGAGGAGGTGTCGATCCTGGCGATCGACATCGAGGTGCCTCAGCGGGCGCTTGCGGCGCACTGACCGGCGCCCAGCGTCGAGCGAACCGGCGTTGGGTGGCATCGCACCGAGCCAGTCCGGGCATCCCACAGCGGACGTCCCGAATGGCGGCAAAGGGTGGGAAGCTGCCCCAGCGAGTTGACACCGGCGGCGAGAGGGCCACGACTTAGCGCCGTGGCTCGCTCGGCACAGGAGCTGGTGGTGGCCGATATGACCGAGGCGGCGTTGGAGCTGCCCACCGACGCGGCGATCAAGGCTAACCTCGCCCACCGTATCGACCGCCAACGTGACGGCGTTGGCATCGTCGTGGGCGTCATCGATCGGGATGGTCGGCGCGTGGTCGCGCATGGGCGTTACAAGCGCGGCGGCCGGCGTCAGGTCGACGGCGACACGCTGTTCGAGATCGGCTCGAACACCAAGGTGTTCACGTCGCTCTTGCTGAGCGACATGGCGCGGCGGGGCGAGGTCAGGCTGGACGATCCCGTCGCCAAGCACCTGCCCGACGGCGTCACCATGCCCGAGCGCGGTGGGCGCGCCATCACCCTCGCCGACCTGGCGACCCACACGTCGGGTCTTCCCCGGATGCCGGCGAACTTCGCGCCAAAGGACCGGAGCAATCCCTACGCGGACTATACGGTCGAGCAGCTCTACGCCTTCCTGAGCGGCCACACGCTCACGCGCGACATCGGCGCCCAGTACGACTACTCGAACGTCGGCGTCGGCCTCCTGGGACACGTGCTCGCGCGGCGACGCGGGACGACTTACGAAGAGCTCGTGCGCGACCGCATCGCCGCCCCGCTCGCGATGCGCGACACCGCAATCACCCTCTCGCCTGACCTGAAAAAGCGGCTCGCGCACGGCCATGACGAGGAAGGTCGCCCCGTGCCCAATTGGGACCTGAAGGAGGCGAGCGCCGGCGCCGGCGCGCTGCGCTCGACGACGAACGACCTCCTCGCCTTCCTGGCCGTCGTGCTTGGCTATCAGGAATCCCCGCTGAAGCCGGCGATGGACGCTCAACTCGCCTTTCCGATGCGGGTCACCGGAGAAGAGAGCCCCGGCGGCGCCGTCTCGATCGGCCTCGGCTGGCACGCCATCGAGAACGAGCGCGGGCGGGTGATCATGCACGGCGGCGGCACCGGAGGGTATCTGACCTTCATGGGCCTGAACCTCGCGCACGGCTGGGGCGCGGTCGTGCTCACGAACATGTTCAGAACCCCCGCCGCCTTCATCGGCCTGCCGATCCTCACCGGTGCGCCGCTCGCGCCGGCGCCCAAGTGGCGGCGGGCGCTCTCCCTCGAGCCATCGGTCCTGGACCGATATGTGGGCCGCTATCGCTACTCCCCCGGAATTGGACCGGGCTGGATTGAGATCGCGCGGTGGGAGGACGGCTTGGTGGCGAACATTGAAGGCATCGGCGAGGCGCCAATCTTCGCATCCAGCCCCACCACGTTCTTCTGGCGAGTCGCCGAGGCCGAGCTTCGGTTCGAAACTGACGCCGATGGCCCCGCCATCGCGCTGGTGACCCGGAGCCCGGCGCGGGGTGAGCACCGGGCCGTGAGGGAATAGCCGCTCAGGGTGGCGCCGGGACGCTTCAACCCGTGCCGGTTCGTCGATCCTCAATGTGGCCGCAGTCGTCGGCCTCGCATTTCCACTGATCGACCAGGCGCGGCTCTGAGCTTGGAACTGGCCGGAGGTAGCTTAGCCGTTGCTGATCGACCCAGCACAGGAGGCAGAAGTTGTTGGCCTCCGGCGGAGATTGCGCGCGGAAAAGTCGCGCCTCTGCATTGTGCCTGTCTAGGCGAGCTTTCGAATGCGCCTGGCTTGCCCTGCGAAGCTTCGCCTCCGCTTCCTGGTACTCGCGCTCAAGACGCCGGATGATCGCATAGCGTTCCTGTTCGCCCGGTTCCGGCGGCATAGCTTCTCCTGAACACATCATCGTCAGCGGCGCCCGGGTTCTGGCGCGCGCCTGCGGCGACGATGTGGCCGGACTACCTCGCCCAGCAAGCGGCCGCGACCATCCACGTCGCGGCGGCCGTCATTGGCCGGCTAGGCGAAGACGGTCACCGCGTTTGGGTGAACGATCCTACCCCGGGAATCCCCGGCGCGGACATCTCGCCGCGGATCAGGTGTCGGTCGACATAGGCGCCGTTGAAGTTGGTGACACCGCTGATGCCGGCGAGGGTGGTCGCGCGGTGGGTCCAGCTCCACGAGATGGTGCGACCGGAAACCACCCCGGTGGCCGGGCCAGTGGCGTTCGGACCGATACAGGTCCCGCTGATGCGCTCGCCGACCTGCTCAAACCTGCAGGTAGGGTTCGCCGAATAGATGACGCCCCCCGCCGTCATCTGGCCGGCCACCTCCCAAGTGCCCGCGACGTTGACAGGCTGTGCGCTGGCGGCGCTGGCCGCCAACAGCCCCAACCCAAGCATTCCGCCGAACACCCATCCGCGCATTCTCGAGCTCCTCGATGAAGAGCGCCAGCTTAGCAGTGCGCGGGCGAAGAGACGATGGCGGAAGCGAGCGTGACCCAGCGACGCGATGATGCCCACGACGAGCGTCGAATCAGGCCGCGATTTTCGAACAGGGTAAACGAACGGTTAACCATGCTGCGCCAGGGTGCCGATCGGCTCGGGGTGGCTCTTCGACAGGAGACCCGCGCCCATGCCTTACGACAGCCTGGTGGTCGAACCCACCACCCCGACGCGGCCGCAGCCGCGCGTCCGGCGCCCGGCCGAGCCCACGCGGCGCGGGCTCCTCTCCGTCCTGTCGCGCTACTTCATCGACGACATCGCCATCGACCTCGGTACGGCCAACACGCTGATCTACATGAAGGGCCGCGGCATCGTCCTGAACGAGCCGTCGGTCGTCGCCCTGCGCCACGTCGCCGGACGCAAGGAGGTGCACGCCGTCGGCGCGGAGGCCAAGCTGATGCTGGGGCGCACGCCCGGCCGCATCGAGGCGTTGCGGCCCCTGCGCGATGGCGTCATCGCCGACTTCGAGGTGGCCGAGGAGATGATCAAGCACTTCATCCGCCGGGTCCGCCGGCGGGGCCTGACCCATCCGAAGATGATTGTCTGCGTGCCCTCCGGCGCCACCGCCGTCGAGCGGCGGGCGATCAACGATTCCTGCCTGAACGCCGGAGCCCGGCGGGTCGGCCTGATCGACGAGCCGATGGCGGCGGCCATCGGCGTCGGCCTGTCGGTGCACGCGCCGGCCGGCTCGCTGGTGGTCGACATCGGCGGCGGCACCACCGAGGTCGCCGTGCTGGCGCTCTCCAGCATCGTCTACGCGCGCTCGGTGCGGGTGGCCGGCGACCGGATGGACGAAGCCATCGTCGGCTACATGCGTCGCGAGCACGGACTGATGATCGGGGAAGGGTCGGCCGAGCAGATCAAGAAGCTGATCGGCGCCGCCCGACCGCCGCAGAAGCCGCCGGGGCAGGTGCTCGGCGTCAAGGGCCGCGACGTGGTGCGCGGCGTTCCGACGGAGGTGCGCGTCACGCAGGCCGAGATCGCCGACGCATTGGCCGAGCCGGTGGCTCAGATCATCGCCGCCGTCAGGGCGGCGCTGGAGGCCGCGCCGCCGGAGCTGTCGGCCGACATCGCCGACACCGGCATCATGCTGACCGGCGGCGGGGCGCTGTTGCGCGGGCTCGACCTGGAGATCCGCGACCACACCGGCCTGCCGGTGACGGTCGCCCACGATCCGCTGGCCTGCGTGGCGCTGGGCTGCGGGATGGTGCTGGAGCATCCGCGGTGGATGGAGGAGGTGATGCAGTGACCGGCCCCCCAGCCCCTGAGTTCACCGCCTGAGCGGTCTGCCGCTTGCCCGGGCCCTGCCCATCCGCCATATGCGCGGCATGGACGAAAACATGCTGCAAGAGGTCGTCGCCAAAGCGCGCGCGGCCGGTGCGGACGCCGCCGAAGCGGTGTTCGCGGAGCGCCAGTCGCTGTCGGTGACGGTCCGCCTGGGCGAGTTGGAGGAAGTCGAGCGCGAGGAGAGCCGCGACCTCGGCGTCCGCGTCTTCGTCGGCCGGAGGCAAGCGACCGTTTCAGGCTCGGACGTTTCCGCCGACGGCCGCGCCAAGCTGATCGAGCGGGTCGTGGCGATGGCCAAGCTCGCGCCGGAGGATCCCTACGCCGGCCTCGCCCCGGCCGAGCGGCTGGCCAAGGGCCCGTTCCCCGATCTCGACCTGTTCGACGCCAGCGAACCGGACGCCGAGTCGCTGGAAGCGCAGGCGCTGGCGGCCGAGGACGCGGCGCGCGCGATCCCGGGCGTTTCCAATTCCGACTCCAGTTCGGCCAGCTGGTCGACTGGGTCGTGGCGGCTGGTGACCAGCACCGGCTTCTATGGCGAGCACCGCGCCTCCAGCTTCGGGCTGGGCACCGGCGCCATCGCCGGCGAGGGCGCCACGATGGAGCGCGCCGGCGAGGGCCGCCAGACCCGCTGGCAAGCCGACCTGCCGGGCGCCGAGACGATCGGCGCGGAAGCCGGCCGGCGCGCGGTCAGCCGGCTTGGCCCGCGCAAGCTCGCCTCGACCACCGCCCCGGTGATCTTCGAGAACCGCATCGCCGCCTCGACGCTGGGGCCGCTGATCGGGGCGATCTCGGGTCCGTCGGTCGCGCGCGGCGTCTCGTTCCTGAAGACCAAGCTCGGCGAGCAGATCTTCTCCAAGGACGTGACCTTGACCGACGAGCCGCACCGCCGCCGCGGCCTCGGCTCCTCGCCGTTCGACGACGAAGGCGTGCTCAACCACACGACCAAGATCATCGACGCCGGCACGCTGACCACCTGGCTGCTGAACACCGCCTCGGCGCGGCAGCTGGGCCTGGAGACCACCGGGCACGCCTCGCGCGGGCTCGCCGGGCCGCCTGGGGTCAGCACCAGCAACCTGACCCTGCAGCCCGGAACGCTGGACCAGGCCGGCCTGATGAAGGAGGCGGGCGCAGGCCTGCTGGTCACCGGCCTGTTCGGCCCCTCGCTCAACCCCAACACCGGCGACTGGTCGGTCGGCTGCTACGGCTTCTGGTTCGAGGACGGCGAGATCGCCTATCCGGTCAGCGAAATCACCGTCGCCGGCAACCTGCTCGACGTCTACGGGCGCGTCGTGCCCGGATCGGACCTGGAGTTTCGCGGGTCGGCCAACGCCCCATCGCTGCTGATCGACGCTCTGGCGATCGCCGGCAAATAGGAGGCGCGCGTGAGCGACTACGGCCACGACCTGGACCACCAGTTGCTGCACCTGGTGATCGGCGGCGAGCTGAAGAAGGTCGACGTCAACGAGTTCCGCGACCTGACCAAGCTGGATTACGTCGGCGCCTATCCCAGCTATGCGGAAGCCTTCACCGCCTGGAAGGCGAAGGCACAGGCCACGGTCGACAATGCGCTGGTGCGCTATTTCATCATCCACGCCCACCGCCTGCTCGATCCCGAGAAGGACGGCCACGACCACCAGCACTAGATCGTCGGCGGCTTTCGCGCCGGACTGACGGTCAGGCGAACAGCAGCCAGCCGATGAACGCCAGCAGGGTGGCGGTCGCGATGCCGACGTAGACCAGCGGCGCGGTGACGCCGCCTACGCGGGGCGCCCACTCTTCCTCCGGGGTGAGATCGTCCATCGTCCGGACGAGCGCGGTCAGCTCGTACTGCGGGCCGTTTTCAGCGGGCGGGAACTTGTTCATGCCGCGAGATTGGCCCAGCCGGGCGCGCCACGCCTTGATGTCGATCAAGCGCCCCCGCGCGCACCGCTCGCGCGCTACTCTCGCCGCAGAATCTTGTCCGACAGCAGCGTGCCCCACCACTGCGCGCGGAAGTCCTGCTTGATCGCAACCGGGTCGTAGGCCGGGCTCTTCACCCAGTCCTCGTAGGAGATGCCCAGCGGCTCGACCTCGCGGATGTACTTCTCGAAGCAGTAGTCGAGCACGCCGGTGAGGCCGGCGCGCATGTGGCCGAACTTCAGGTCGAGCTGGCGGATGGCCTCGGAGATCGGCTTCTTCTGGCGAAAATGCATGTACAGCACGCTCATGACGCCGGCCCGGTCAGCGCCGGACTTGCAGTGCATCATGGCCGGGTACTCGAGCTCCTCGAACAGCTGCTTGGCGCCCAGCACCTGGGCGGCGCTCGGCGCCTCGCGCGACCACACGACGAAGTAGACCTGCTTCACGCCGTAGCGGTCGCAGGCCTCCTGCTCGAGCACGTGGTGGGCGTCGACGCCGTGGCGCAGGTTGACGATCGTGCGGATGCCGCGGTCGCGCCACGCCTTGACCTGGAACGGCCACGGCTGATTGGCGCGCACCAGCTCCTCGCTGAGCCAATGCGCGTTAGAGTTGGCTAGGCGCAGGTACGCGTGGTCATGCCAGATATGACGCCAGTAGGTGGTGAAGCGCCCGCGCGTCGTCGAAAGATCGTATGCCGGCACCAGCCCTCCCTCACCCTGCCCATGACCCTCGGACGTTCGCCTAAGTACGGACCAGCCGGCGCAATGCAAGAGGCGGCGGGCCCGCAACGTCACGTCGCACCGATGTGGCCTTCACGCGCTTGACACGCCGCCCGCTCTCGCCGACCCCTCCGCGCCATGACTTCCACTGTCGATCAGGCCAAGACGCCGAAGGCGGAGCGGGCCATCCTGGGCCGCGTCTGGCGGCAATATCTGCGTCAGCGCTGGAAAGGCGTGTCGGTCGCGGTGTTTTTCGCCGTGCTGGCCGCGGTCGCGAGTTCAGCGATCCTGTTCCAGCTCCGCTACGTGGTCGACATCCTGCTGACCAAGCACGGGGCCAACTACACCTGGCTCACGGTGCCGGCCTTGGTAGGCGCGGTCGGCGTCGTCAGGGGCCTGGCGCTGATCGGCCAGTCGACCGTGATCAACCGCGTCGGCCACGGTGTCGTCGGCGACATCCAGCGCGAACTGGTCGGCAACTTCATGCGCGGCGATCTGGCGCGCCTGCGTGCCACGCACACCGGCGGCTTCGTCTCCCAGATCCTGTTCGACGCCACCCTGGTGCGCGAGGCGTTCACCACCGGCGTCGTCAACTACGTGCAGAACAGTCTGCTGCTGGTCGGCGTGCTGGCGGCGATGCTCTGGGCCGACTGGCCGCTGACCCTGATCGTGCTGGTGATCGCGCCGATCATCGCCTGGGTCCTGAAGGACTACTCCAAGCGCACCACGCGCGCCGCCAAGGGGGCGATGGACGAGAGCTCGCTGCTGACCACCGCCGTCATGGAGGGCCTTGACGGCGTGCGGGTGGTGAAGATGGAGAACAAGGAGGCGTTCGAGGAGGCCAGGGTCGGCGCCGCGATCGCCCGGCGGCAGAAGCACATCATCGCCGGGGCGGACGCCAGGGCCATGGCCGCGCCGGTCTCCGAGCTGATGACCACCGTGATGCTGGCGCTGGTGATCAGCTACGCCGGCTGGCGGTTCCAGTTCAATGCGATCCACCTGGGCCCCTTCGTCATCAACAAGGTGACGCCGGGTCTGTTCACGACCTTCGTCTCGTCGCTGCTGATGGGCGGCCAGGCGCTGCGCCAGGTGGCGAACCTGCAGACGGTGATGACCGAGGGCTTCACCGCCGCCCGGCGGCTGTTCGCCGCGCTCGATATCCAGCCGAAGATCCGCGACACGCCGACCGCCAAGCCGCTGCCGGCCGGCCAGGCGACCGTGCGGCTGGAAGGCGTCAACTTCTCCTACGGCGAAGACATCGCGGTGCTGGACGACCTCTCCCTGGAGGCCCGGCGCGGCGAGATCGTCGCCTTGGTCGGGCCGTCGGGGGGCGGCAAGACCACGGTGCTGAACCTGATCCCGCGCTTCTACGACGTCACCGGCGGCAAGGTGACGATCGACGGCATCGACATACGCGATGTGACGATCCCGTCGCTGCGCCATCAGATCGCGCTGGTGACGCAGGAGCCGTTCCTGTTCGACGACACCATCCGCGCCAACATCGCCTACGCCAAGGACGACGCCACCCAGGAGCAGATTGAGTTCGCCGCCCGGCAGGCGGCCGCGCACGATTTCATCCTCTCCCTGTCGAAAGGCTACGACACCCCGGTCGGCGAGGCCGGCGCGCGGCTCTCCGGCGGCCAGCGCCAGCGCATCGCCATCGCCCGCGCCTTCCTGAAGGACGCGCCGATCCTGCTGCTCGACGAGGCCACCAGCGCGCTCGACACCGAGAGCGAGGCGCAGGTGCAGGCGGCGCTGGAGCGGCTGATGGCCGGGCGCACCACCATCCTGATCGCCCATCGCCTCTCCACCGTGCGCGGCGCCGACCGGATCTATGTGATCGACCGCGGCCGGGTGGTGGAGGTGGGCGACCACGGCCAGCTGGTCAGCCGCCGCGGCCTTTACGCCCGGCTCGCCGGCGCGCAGGACCTCGACCACGCGCCGAAGGATTTCGGCCCGGCCCCGGAGGCGGCCGAGTGAAGATGTTCGTCCGGACCCCATGGGTCCAGTCGACGCTCGCCTGGCTGGTGTCGGCCTATCTGGGCGCGACGCTGGCGACCATGCGCTGGCGCTTCGAGAACCGCGCGGTGGCCGACGCCGCCGTGGCCTCGCCCGACGGCATCGTCGCCTGCTTTTGGCACGGCCGCATCGCCCTGGCGGTGGTCTGCCGCCGAGTGCTGAAGCACAAGCCGCGACGGGTGCTGATCTCCAACTCGCCCGACGGCGAGTTGATCGCCAGGATCGTCGATCGGCTCGGCTTTCCGGCGATCCGAGGCTCGACGACCATGGACAACCGCGCCAACCGGCGCAGCATCGGCGCCTTCCGCGACGCGGTGAAGTTCCTCGACGCCGGCGGCGTGGTCGCGATCACCCCCGACGGTCCGCGCGGCCCGGCCGAACGGATGCCCGACGGGCCGGTGATGCTGGCCCGGACCCGCCAGACGCCGGTGTTTCTGTTCGGCCTCGCCGCCAGCCCGGCGGTGACGCTGAAGAGCTGGGACAAGACACAGATTCCCCTCCCCTTCAGCCGAGGCTGCGTGGTGTTCGAAGGTCCGCTGATCATCCCGCGGGGCGCCGACGCCAAGACCATCGAAGCCGCCCGGCTCGACTGGCAGACGCGCCTCTGCGCGGTCCAGGCGCGGGCCGAAGCGCTGCTGGCGGCGTGATGACACCCCGCTCGCCACCCCAACCGCCGCGCGCGCCCCAACAGCCGCCGACGCCCTGGTCGCTGACGGCCTACCGCGCGGCGGCTGGGGTCATTTCACCCCTGGCCGGGACCGTGCTGCGGGCGCGGGCGCGCCAGGGCAAGGAAGACCCGGCCCGGCTGCGCGAACGGCTGGGTCACCCCTCGCTCGCTCGCCCGGCCGGCCCGCTGGTCTGGATGCACGCCGTCAGCGTCGGCGAAAGCCTGTCGCTGCTGCCGTTGATCGCGCGCGCTGCAGGCGGAGCGGCCCGACCTCGCCATCCTGGTCACCAGCGGCACCCAGGCGTCGGCGGAGATCCTGTCACGTCGCCTGCCCGCCGGCGTGCTGCACCAGTACGCGCCGATCGACACCCCCAGCGCGGTGCGGCGGTTCGTGCGGCATTGGCGGGCGGACGTCGGCCTGTTCGTCGAGAGCGAGCTGTGGCCGAACCTGATCCTCGCCGCCCGAGCCGGCGGGACGCGCCTGGCGCTGATCTCGGCCCGCATCACCGACAAGAGCGCCCGCCGCTGGGCCGCCCGGCCGGCGGCGGCGCGCGCGGTGCTGGGCAGCTTCGAGCTGATCCTGGCCCAGGAGGCGGCGACGGCGCGGCGGCTCGCCGCCCTGGGCGGCGCGGTCGGCGGCCGGCTCAACCTCAAGCGCGTCGGCGAGCCGCTGCCCTACGACGCCGAAGAGCTCGACGACCTCAAGACACTGCTGGCGGGCCGCCGCGTGGTGGTCGCCGCCAGCACCCACCGGACCGAGGAGGCGCTGATCGCGGACGCGGTGGCGACGCTGTCGCCGCGGCCCCTGACCATCATCGTCCCGCGCCATCCCGAGCTGAGCGCCGAGATCTCGCGCGACCTCGCCGGTCATCGCTTCGCGGTCCGGTCGGCGGGCGAGGCGATCGAACCGGAGACCGAGGTCTACCTCGCCGACACGCTGGGCGAGATGGGCCTCTTCCTTCGCCTGGCCGACATCGCGGTCGTGGGCGGCGGCTTCGCGCGCGGCGTCGGCGGTCACAATCCGCTCGAGCCGGCGCGGCTGGGCGTCGGGGTCATCTCGGGCCGGCACGTGGCGAACTTCGCCGCCATCTACGCCGAGATGACCGAGGCCGGCGGCGCGCTGATCGCCGACGACGGACCGACGCTGGCGAACGCTCTGGCCGCATTGCTGGGGGACCGGTCGCGGCTGGACGCGCTGAACCGGGCGGCCGCCGATTTCGCCGGCCGGCAGGGCGATCAGCTGGCCGCGGCGCTGGACCTGATCCGGCCTCTGCTGCCCGCGGCATGAGACTTTCCACCCCGCGCTGGTGGTACGTCCAGCGCGGCGCGCCGATGCCGCTGACGCGGGCGTTGCTGCGGCCGATCTCCTGGGTGTGGACGTTCGCAACCGCCCGGCGGATCGCGGCCGGACGCCCGTTCGATCCAGGGGTTCCGGTGATCTGCGTCGGCAACCTGACCGTGGGTGGCAGCGGCAAGACGCCGGTGGTCCGGGCGCTGGCGCGGCGGCTGGCGGCGCAGGGCCGCAACCCGCACATCCTGACCCGGGGCTACGGCGGGCGGCTGAAGGGACCGGCGCGGGTCGAACCCGCCCTGGCCGCGGCCGATGTCGGCGACGAGGCGCTGATGCTGGCGCACGACGCGCCGGTGTGGGTGGCGCGCGACCGCGCCGCCGGCGCCCTGGCTGCGGCGACGGGCGGCGCCGAGGTGATCGTCATGGATGACGGTCACCAGAACCCGGCGGTCAGGAAAGCGCTGTCGCTGGTGGTCGTCGACGGCGAGACGCGGGACGGCGAGTGGCCGTTCGGCGACGGCGCGGTGTTCCCCGCCGGCCCGATGCGCGAACCGCTGGCGGCCGGCCTCGCGCGGGCCGACGCCGTCGTGCTGTTGCTGCCGGCCGATCTGGATACGCCCGATCCCGCACTGCTAGCCGCTCTTGCGCCCAAGCCGGTGCTGATCGCCCGCCTGACGCCGGCCGGGCCGCCGCCCGCCGGCCCGCAGCTGGCCTTCGCCGGCATCGCCAAGCCATGGAAGATGGAGCGGGCGCTGAAGGCCGCCGGCTGCGATGTCGCCGACTTCGCGCCGCTGCCCGACCACGCGCACTACGACGAGCGCCTGCTGCGCTTCCTGGCGGCCCGCGCCGAGGCGCTGGGCGCGGGACTGCTCACCAGCGAGAAGGACTGGGTGAAACTGCCGCCCGCGTGGCGCCAGCGCGTCGCCGCCTGGCCGGTGGAAGTCCGGTTCGACGACGATGATGCGCTGGAAGCGCTGATGGTCGCCGCGGTTGGGTCCCTCGGCCGCTAGTAGGAACCGTTGGCGAACAGCACCGCGGGCAATGTCAGGAACAGCAACTTCACGTCCCACGCCAGGCTCTTGCGCTGGGCATAGACCGTGTCCATCGCCACCCGGCGGCGATACGAAGTGTCGCTGCGCCCGCTGACCTGCCAGAGGCCGGTGATCCCGGGTTTGACCGCGCAATAGCGGTTGAACCGCCGCCCGTACCTGGCGATCTCGGCCTGGACGATCGGGCGGGGCCCGACGATGCTCATCTCGCCTCTCAGCACGTTGAGGAACTGAGGCAGTTCGTCGAGGCTCGAGCGCCGCAGGAAAGACCCCACGCGCGTGATCCTGGGGTCATTCTTGAGCTTGTGGTCGCGGTTCCATTGCGCCCGGGCGAAAGGATCCTTCTCCAGCAGCGCCGACAGGCGACGGTCGGAATCGAGAACCATGCTGCGGAACTTGAGGCACTTGAACGTCCGGCCGTTGCGCCCGATCCGCTCGTGGGCGAACACCGCGGGGCCGCCGTCCTGCGCCCTTACGATCAGCGCGATCGCGATCAGGAGCGGCAGCGTGAATATCAGCACGCTGGTCGCCACCACGAGGTCGAGCACGCGGATCGCGGCTTCGTTGCGAGAGACGACCGCGTCCGGGGCGGCGCAACCAACGAAAGGCTGGTCGCGTGTCTGATATTTCCGGGCCTGCAACTTGGCGCTTGTTTCGCTCAGCCCAGCAGGCCGCCCGGCGCGGGGAAGCCGATACGCGCGTTCCATCACCGACAAGTTCGACAACCTTTCGTCCGGCGAAACGGACCCAAGAGAATACCGCCGCCGAACACGTCGGCATGAGCACGATGCGCCGTTTCGACGGCGGCGGCGCTAACCTTGGTTAATGGCTGCGACAGGCGTGGCGGCGGCCCGATCGCCCTCGAAGCAAGGCGCCCACGACCGCAAGCTGGTCGTGGGTCACGCTCTCTAGTTGAATCGATGGTCTGCACTGCGCCAAAGGCCCCGCAAACGCCTGAATGTCGGCGCCTGGACAGTACACAAGACAGCCAAGCACCTATATAGTGGCAACGAAGGTGACCCGCCACTAATGGTTGTGCGCTACCTTACGAGCAGGGTGAGGCGGTGCGGACATGACCGCCGGCGTTCAGCACGGAGCGTGTGCCTACTGTGCTGCGCATCACGTGGGTCTCTGTCAGCCGATGGCCGGCGGAGAAGGCCTTGCGGCGCTGAACGCAGCCAAAACCGCAACTCGACTGATCGAGCCCGACGGAATCATCTATCGCCAGGGCGACGCCGCCGACACCGTTTTCAATCTGATTTCCGGCTGGGGCGCCCTTCATCGCGATCTCGCCGACGGCCGCCGCCAGATAATCAGGTTTCTGCTGCCAGGCGCGCTCTTCGGGGTCGAACCGAAAGGCGCGCTTCGCTCGCATGGCGCGTTCGCGATCACCAACGTGACGCTCTGCAAGTTCCCCAGAGCTGGCATCGACGGTCTGCGGCGTCGAATTCGAGGCTTTCAACGAACGCTTTATCTGGATGCTCGAACGCGAGAACCACCAGGCCATTGAGGCGCTGACTATGATCGGCCAGGGCGCCGCCTTGGAGCGGGTCTCGCGCATCGTCTGGGAGCTGGCCTCGGCGATCTGCCATCCGTTTCCCGTCGCAATAGGCGCGGTCATGAAGGCGCCGCTGACTCAACGACATCTGGCGGACGCGACGGGCCTCACCTCCATCCACGTCAATCGCGTGCTGCGTCGATTGCGAGAGACGCGCGTCGCCGAATTCCACAAAGGGCATATGGTCGTGCTCGATCCGGACGGACTGCGGTCCCTGGCCAATGCATAGCGACGTGCAGACCTTCCTGCCCACAGACAGCGGGGGCGCTCCGGAACCGGGGCCGGCTCCGGAGCGCGTTTGCTGCAACGAGATCAGTGGGGGACAGGGGCCTCGTCGAGCGGGGAACCGGCCCGTGGGGCGAGCCGGTCGTTGTCTTCTACTTCGACGCCAACTGCCCGGCCTTAATCCAAATCAATCGAAACGTCCGGCGTACGCGCGCTAACCCAGATCCTCCCCGACCGCGCGCCCTAGGCCCCCGCCTTCTGCGCGAACCTCCAGGCGGCTTCGCCCAGTTGCGGCACCCGCTCCGACATGGCGGCGGCCTGCGGGCTGTTGGCGGTGCCGTCGCGGACGCGGCCGACGATGCCCTGGATGATGCCGGCGAGGCGGAAGATGTTGTAGCTGAAGTACCAGTTGAGGTCCGGCAGCCCGCTGCGGCCGGTCAGGCGGCAGTATTCCTCGACCACCTCCTCGATCGTCGGCGCGCCGTGGGCCTTCTTGTCCGGGATCGCCGCCATCGCGCCGTTGACCCAGCCCATCAGCAGATAGGTGAAGTCGGCCAGTGGGTTGCCGAGCGTGCCGAGCTCCCAGTCGAGCACCGCGACCACGCGCGGTTCGGTGGCGTGCATGACCATGTTGTCCATGCGGTAGTCGCCGTGCACGATCGAGGTCTGGTCGTCCTCGGGACAGGTTTCCGGCAGCCACTTGATCAGCCGCTCGATGGTGTCGATCTGCTGGGTCTCGGAGGCCTTGTACTGCTTGGTCCAGCGGTCGATCTGGCGGGCCATGTAGTTGCCGGTGCGGCCGTAGTCCTCGAGGCCGATGGCCTTGTAGTCGGTGTTGTGCAGGGCCGCGAGCGTGGTCACCTGCGCCATGTAGATCGGATAGCGCTGCTCGGGGGTGTAGTCCGGCAGACTCTGGTCCCAGATGATCCGCCCCTCGACCATGTCCATCACGTAGAACATCGTGCCGATCACGCTATCGTCCGTGCACAGACCATAGCTCTTGGCCACCGGGAACCCGGTCGGATAGAGCGCGGTGATCACCTTGTACTCGCGGTCGACCGCGTGCGCCGAGGGCAGCAGCTTGCCCGGCGGCTTGCGCCGCATGACGTATTTCTTGCCGGGCGTGATCAGCTGGTAGGTCGGATTGGACTGGCCGCCCTTGAACTGGCGCACCTCCAGCGGCCCCTGGTATCCGGCGACATTGGCCTGCATCCACCGATCGAGCGCCGCCTCGTCGAACCGGTGGCTCTCGGCGACCTCCTTGGTGCCGCTGTTGAGCATCTCGCGCGTGCGCTCGTCCTCGCTCGCTTCTGCCTCGGCCATCGGCGTCCTCCTCCGTACTTTTGTTTCTATCTAGCGGTGGTCAAACACGCTTGCAAAGCGCTCTAGGCGAGCGCGCGCCAGCCGATGTCGGTGCGGTGGAAACCTTCCGGCCAGTCGATCTGCGCGATGGCGGCGTAGGCGCGCTCGCGGGCCTCGGCGACGGTCCGGCCCAGCGCGCAGACATTCAGCACCCGCCCGCCGGCGGCGACCAGCGCCCCGTCGTCGCGTCGCCGCGTGCCGGCATGGAAGACGGCGACGTCCGGTCCGAAATCGGTCTCCGCGCCGCGGATCACCGAGCCCGCCTGCGGCGCCTCGGGATAGCCGCGCGCCGCGACCACCACGCAGATCGCCGCCTCGCTTCGCCACTGCGGCGGCGGCAGCTGCGGCAGCCGGCCGGTAGCGGTGGCCTTCAGATAGGGCACGAGGTCGCTCTTCAGGCGCAGCATCAGCACCTGGCATTCCGGGTCGCCGAAGCGGGCGTTGAACTCGACCAGCTTGGGGCCCTGGGCGGTGACCATGATCTCGCAGAAGATCACGCCGCGGTACGGCGCGCCCTCCTGCGCGATGCCGGCGAAGGCGGGTTCGATCAGCCGGGCGCGCGTGGCCTCGACCACGGCGTCGGAAAGCGCGGGCGCCGGCGCATAGGTCCCCATCCCGCCGGTGTTGGGGCCCTGATCGCCGTCGAACGCCCGCTTGGCGTCCTGGACGGCGCCGAACATCAGGCTGGCGGACCCGTCGCAAAGCGCGAACACCGATCCGATCTCGCCTTCGAGGTACTCCTCGATCACCACCCGCGCGCCGGCCGCGCCGAAGCGGCCGCCCAGCGCGTCGTCGATCGCCGCCTCCGCCGCCGCGCGGTCCTCGGCGATCGACCACGCCCTTGCCGGCGGCCAGGCCGTCGGCCTTGATCACGAACGGGGCCGAGAACCGCTCGAGGGCGGCCTTGGCCGGCGCCGGCGCATCGAAAACGCCATAGCGCGCCGTCGGCAGGCCGTGGCGGTCGCAGAAGGCCTTGGTGAAGGCCTTCGACGACTCCAACTGGCCCGCGGCGGCGGTGGGACCGAAGCAATCGATCCCGGCCTCGGCCAAGGCGTCGGCCAGGCCCGCTTCCACCGCGACTTCGGTGCCGATCACGACCAGGTCGGCGGAGATCTCACGCGCCAGCGCGACCTGGGCGGCCACGTCGGTCGGTGCGACCGCGCGAACCTCGCCCAGCTTCGCCATGCCCGGGTTGCCCGGCGCGCAGACGAGGCGGCTCGTGAGCGGCGACTGGGCGATCTTCCAGGCCAGCGCGTGTTCGCGCCCGCCGGACCCGACGATGAGGATGTTCATGCCAACGGGGCTTTGGCGCGCGCCTCGCCGGCGGTCAACTCCCCCGAAATCAGGGCGGGCAGTTCTCCGGCGCCGCCGGCAGGTAGACCCCGAACGCCGTCCCCTCGCCCGGCGCGCTCTCGACCGTGATGCCGCCGCGATGACGGTTGACGATGTGCTTGACGATGGCGAGGCCAAGGCCGGTGCCCGGCCGCTCGCTCGCCTTCTGCCCCTCCACCCGATAGAACCGCTCGGTCAGCCTGGGCAGATGCTCGCGGGAGATGCCCGGACCGGCGTCGGCGACGCGCAGGGCGACGTACCTCTGGTCGGCCGCATGGTCGGGCGTCAGCAGCGACAGGTGCGCGGCCCCGAGCTGACGCGGCGCCATCGCCGCCTCGGCGGAGACGTCGCCCAGCAGTTCGATCACGACCGATGACCCGGGCGGCGCGTATTTCACCGCGTTTTCCGCCAGGTTCTGGATCACCTGGACCATCTGGTCGCGATCGGCCGGGCGGGCGATCGCCGGGCTGTCAGGCCCGCGCACATCGAAGCGCACGTCCTTCTGTTCGACCAGCGGGCCCAGCGCGTCGATCACGTCCTTCACCGTCAGGCACAGGTCGGCGCGGCCTTGCGGCGGAACGTGCTCGTTGAGTTCGATGCGGCTGAGGCTCATCAGGTCGTCGATCAGCCGCGCCATGCGGCCGGCCTGGTCGTGCATGATGGCCAGGAAGCGGTCGCGGGCGACGGGGTCGTCCTTCGCGTGGCCGCGAAGGGTCTCGATGAAGCCGGTCAGCGACGCCAGCGGCGTTCGCAGTTCGTGGCTGGCGTTGGCCAGGAAATCGGCGCGGGTGCGCTCGGAGCGACGCAGGTCGGTCTCGTCGCGCAAGGTGAGCAGAGCGAGCCGCAGGCCGCCCACCCCATCCAGCGGCCGCGCCGTGGCCTTCCAGACCCGATCCTGCGCGCCGCCGGCGGCGTAGGGCGCCTCGCTGTAGGTCCGGCCGAACAGGGCGGCGTCGACGGCGTCCAGCACCTTCGGGTCGCGCACCGCGGTGACCAGCGGCCCGGTCTCGCGGCTGGTGCGGAAGAGCTCCCGCGCCGCGGCGTTGGCGTAGATCAGCCGCCGCCCGGCGATGTCGTCCGACTCGTCGCCCGATACGACGAGCACCGGATCCTCCAGCACCTCGAGCACCGCGGCGGAATTGGCGCTTACCACCGCCGCCGCGGCAGTCTCGATCGGACGCGCGGACGCCGGCTGACCGGCCATCCGCGCCTGGTGGCGAAGCCAGAAGGTCAGGCCGGCGCCGATGGCGAGCACGATGCCGCCGGCCACCGCCGCCTCTAGCGGCTTGGCGCCCCCGCCGCTGACCAGCGCCAGCAGCGCCGCCACCGCCACGACCGCCACGGCGAGCGGCGTCCAGGCGATACCCGCAAACGCCCGGTTCGGCGACGTGTGGACAGGATCGGCCATAGGCGGCGACTCAGCAAAGGACTCCGGCAGCATTTCAATAGGACCGTGTGTCGTGCGCGTGACAGTGTCTCCGCCATCGCGCTGTAGCTTGAATGAGGCCGTATTGCAGTCGTATTAGGCGGCAAGGGTTGCTATCGACACACGTCGGCGGCTGTCAGAGAGTTTGTTCATGCGCAGAGTCCTCCTGACCGCAGCCGCTGTGGCGCCCCTGCTCGCCCTGATCGGCGGCGCGGCGTTCGCCGCCTGCCCGACCGCGGGCGCTGCGACCAACGGGACGGACATCACCACCGGCACGAGCTGCACGATCACGCCCAAGACCGGCGGCAGTCCGCCGGCCAACCCGAACACGGCGGGCGCCGGCCTGATCCTGAACTCCAGCAACAACGTCACCGTCGCGACCGGCACGACGATCTCGAACACCGACGTCAGCAACACCGTCGGCATCCTGGCGCTCGGCGGCAACACCGGGAACATCGACAACATCGGCGCCATCTCGCTCGGCATGAGCTACGTGGCGAGCGACCACAACAACGACGGCATCGTCGACGGCGCGTTCGCCACCGGCACCAACCGGATCGGGATCCAGGTGGTCGGGCCCGGCGTGCTCACCGGCTCGGTGACCAACGACACCGGCGGCACGATCAACATCTCCGGGGACAATTCGACCGCGATCGCGATCCAGACCGGGATCACCGGGGACCTGACCGACAACGGCACGATCTCGGTTCTGGGCAACCAGGCCATGGGGATCAACATCGCCGGCGCGGTCGGCGGCAACGTGACTGTCGGCGGGACGGTCAGCGTCGAGGGCGTTGGCGCCCAGGGGATCGTCACCAGCGCTTCGATCGGCGGCGCGCTCAACATTCACTCGGCGATCTCGGCCACCGGCTATCGCTCGACCGTGGCGCCGACCGTGCTGACAGTGCTCGGCAATGTGAGCGTCGACGAGGTTGAGCAGGGCGGTTCGGCGATCGCGATCGGCGGCAGCGTCGCGAACGGGATCACCCTCGCCGGCGCGGTGACCACGGGAACCGGCACCAGCGCCGTGACCACGGCCGCCGGCACCGTCACCGAGTTCGGCTCGGCGCCGGCGATCATCATCGGCGCGTCGGGCCAGGCGATCACCGTCGGCAACAACAGCGCCGACCCGTTCGGACTGGTCATCGGCGGCACCGTGTCGGCGGCCGGCGTCTACGACAAGCAGTCGACGCCGCACCTGCCCGGACCGGTCTCGGCCACCGCGATCCAGTTGGGCAATGGCGGAACGCTCGATCTGAGCGGCGGCGTGCATATCACCGGCTCCGTCACCGCCACGTCGCAGAACGCCGCCTCGACCGGCATCAGCATCGGCGCGGGCACCACGGCCGCGTCCATCGTCAACGACGGGTCGATCGTAGCGTCGGTCACGGCCTCGACGCCGCAGGCCGTGCTCGGCGTCACCATCGCCGCTGGCGCGAACATCGCCTCGATCGTCAACACCGGCACGATCGCGGCGGACATCACCAACTCCAAGGCCACCAGCGGCACGGCCGGCGCGATCATCGATCAGTCGGGCTCGGTGACGTCGATCACCAACACCGGCCAGATCATCGCGGCGCTGATCCCGACCGACAGCAGCTTCGTCCTCACCGGCCCCCGCACGGCGATCGACGTCTCCCACGCGACGGCCGGGACCGCGATCACACAGAGCCCGTCGACCACGTTCCAGGGCAAGCCCGCGCCGCAGTTCACCGGCTCGATCTCCGGCACGACGCTGACCGTAAGCGCCGTGGCGTCCGGCAACATCGCCGTCGGCCAGACCATCTACGGGCCGGGCATCGCCGCCGGCACCGTGATCACCGCGGTGGGCACGGGCACGGGCGGCACGGGCACCTACACCATCGGTGTCAGCCAGACAGTCGCGAGCGAGGCGCTGATCGGCGCGGGCGCGCTGCCCTCGATCACCGGCGACGTCCTGTTCGGCGCCGGGGCCAACAGCTTCAACATTCAGTCCGGATCGACCACCGGGGCGGTCACCGAACTGGCGGGTCAGCGCGATCTGGCCGTGGACGTCGCGACGACCGCGGGCTCGACCGCGACCGTGGACATCACCAAGGCCGAGGGCCATCAGGTGACGAGCCTTGCGGTCGGCGCTGGCGGCGAGCTCACGGCGCGGGTCGACCCGACGTTCGCCGTCGGCGCGTCGAACACGACGGCCATCTTCGACACCACCGTCCACGCCGGCCAGTCTGGGGCGGATGGGACGGCCTCGTTCGCCGACGGCGCCAAGATCGGCGTCTCGCTCGACGCCATCCAGACCGCCCAGACGGCCAAGTACATCTTCGTGCAGACCAGCGGCGCGGCGGGCGCGCTGACGGTTGGCGCGCTCGGTCAGACTCTGCTGACGAACGCGCCCTTCCTCTACACAGCGACCTCGTCGACCGACGGCGCCGATCTCTATGTGACGCTGACCCTAAAGAGCGCGACGCAGCTCGGGCTCAACGCCAGTGGCACGGCGGCGTTCAATGCGGTGTTCCAGGCGCTGACCAAGGACAGTGCGCTCGGCAGCGCCATGATCGCGCCGACGACCAAGTACGGCTTCCTGCAGCTCTACAACCAGATGCTGCCCGACCAGGGCATCGGCACGTTCGAGTCTCTAGAATCGGCGACGCAGAAGATCGCCAACCTGACCGCGCAGACTCCCGACGCCGGGACGCGCATCGCCGGCACCAGCGCCTGGCTGCAGGAGGTCAACGAGACCCTCAAGCGCAACGACGGCGAGACGCTGGGCGAGACCGACAAGATGTTCGGTCTGGTCGGCGGCTATGAAAAAGCCGGCGCGGGCGGCGGCGCGGTGGGCCTCAGCGTCGCCTACCTCAACATCAGCGGCCAAGGCACGGCGGCGCCGGTCACCGGCAACATCGTCACCAACATCGCCGAGGTCGGCGCCTACTATCGCCGCGCCTGGGGCGGGCTGCGCCTCTCCCTGCGCGGCGCCGGCGGTTACGCCTGGTTCAACGAGCACCGCGACTTCACCACGATCGGCGTCTCGGAGGTCAGCACCGGCAACTGGAACGGCTATTTCGCCGACGCCCACGCCGGCGCCGCCTACGAGTTCCACATCGGCCGCTTCTACCTGCGGCCTGAACTCAGCGCCGACTATCTGAACCTGAGTGAGGCCGGCCACAGCGACACCGGCGCCGGACCGGGTTTCGACCTGACGATCGCCCAGCGCAATAGCGACCGGATGACGGGCGCGGCGCTGCTGACCGTCGGCACCCAGTACGGCCACGATACCTGGTTCCGGCCCGAGATCTTCGGCGGCTACCGCCAGGTGTTCTTCGGCAACATCGCCAACACCACGGCCTCCTTCACCGGCGGCAATCCGTTCACGCTGTCACCCGGCGACGTCAACGGCGGCTGGCTGGTCGCCGGCTTCTCGCTGAAGGCCGGCACGCCGCTCTCCTACGTCGCCATTCAGGGCGAGGCGGACATCAAGAACAACGAGCAGCAGTACGACGTCTACCTCTCCGGCCGGGCGTTGTTCTAAGGCCAGCCAGGCTAGCGCGCGCCCGCTTTTAACTGACCCGAAATCGGCGCCTGCTTATGGGTGGGCGATGGGAGCACCGCCGCGCCGCGTCCGCCTGCTCGGCGGGGAGGTCGACCCGATCACGCCCGGGGACGTGCTGCAGCGCGTGGACCGCGCGGCATCGGGCGGCGAGCCGGCGCTGATCGCCAATCACAACGCCCACAGCCTGTTCCTGGTCCGCCGCTCGCCGCAGCTGCGGGCGTTCTTCGCCCAGGCCGACCTGATCCAGATCAACTCCACGCCGCTGATCCTCTGGGGCCGGCTGCTGGGCCTGCCGCTGGCGCGGGAGATGCGCTCGACCTACCTCGATTGGCGCGACGACTTCTGGCGGCTGGCCGAGGCGCGGCGCTGGCGGGTGTTCTATCTCGGCGGCGCGCCGGGCGTGGCCGACGCCGCCGCGGCGCGGCTGGCGCGGCGCTATCCGGGGGTGCGGATCGCCTGCCAGCACGGCTATTTCGACCACGCGGCGGACTCGCCGGAGAACCGCCAGGTGCTGGCCGCGATCGCGGCGTTCGATCCGCAGGTGCTGCTGGTCGGCATGGGCATGCCGCTGCAGGAGCTCTGGGTGCTGGAGAACCGCGTGGCGATCGGGCGCGGCGCGATCCTCACCGTCGGCGCGGCGTTCGACTACGAGGCCGGCGCGCAGATCGCCGCGCCGCGCTGGACCGGCCGGCTCGGCGTGGAATGGCTGGCGCGGCTGGTCGGCCAGCCGAGACGCCTCGCCGGCCGCTACCTGGTCGAGCCCTGGTCGTTGATCGGGCCGGCCCTCGGCGACATCGCCGCCGCCCTGGCGCGTCCCCGGGGCGCCGCCCGCTGACATGGCGGTCGTAACTCTTTGTATTCGGGGCGCGTTCGAACCGCAAAGGCGATTCCACTTTTGCTGAACGCGCCCCATCCGCGCAATATCCGGCGCGGAGGGTTCGATTCGATGCCCGTGCAGTTCGAGGGTTTCCCGCGCATCGTCGACCGCGAGGCGATGAAGCCGGGCCGCTGGTTCGTGGCGGCCGAGGGCGCGCGCCCGCTGATCTGCTTTTCCACCGAGGAGGGCGGCGAGGCGGGCGAGCGGCTGATCCTGACCTTCGGCGCGACCCGCCCCGAGACGCTCGATTTCGCGACGACGACGCTGAAGACCCTGACCGGCCCGCTGGCCACGCTGGAGCACGAGCTGGTGTTCGCGCCCGGCATCGCCGGCCACTCGCCGCAGCTGACCGCCCCGTTGCGCCGCCCGTTCCGCCCTGGCGCGCTGCTGCGGTTGAAGAGCGGCGATCTCGGCCTGGGCTTCGCCGGCGCGGGCGGCGCCCTGACCGCGGTCTCGCTGTCGAGCGGCTTGCACGCCGAGGGCTACGACCTGGTGTTCGACCGCTGGACCCTGTCGCTGCGGCGCGGCGCCAGCGAGCTGCTGGTCGGCGCGTACCGGCCGATCTAGCCCGGGTCGCCGAAGCCGTCGCGCAGCGGGGTGTCGACCACGATGGCGCGGCCGTCGCTCAGCGCCCGCACCGAGTGCCGCGTGTGCGGCGGCGCGATCGCGACCATGCCGGCCCCGGCCACGTGGGCGACGCCGTCAATGGTCACCTCCAGCTCGCCCGCGATCACGTTCCACACCTCTTCCTGCTCGTGGTGGTGCTCGTGGATCGAAGCGCCGGCGTCGAACTCGTAGTGCACGAAGGTCATGCTGGGCGAATTGAACGCCCGCCCGCGCCAGCCCGGCAGGCGTTCGGTGACCTTCAGATCCGCGGCGTCGATGAACGGCATGCGCCGACCCTACGCCCCCGCGAGGCGACCGTCAGCCCGCCTGGAACAGCTCGTCGGTGTCCATCCGCACCGCGCGCATCGCCCGCGTCCGGCGATGATCGTCCTGCAAATCCGCCGCGGCGTAGCTGACCAGCAGCGAGCGGCGCGGCGCGCCGCTGACGTTGCGCGTGGCGCCGTGCAGCAGGTTGGCGTCGAACAACAGGATGTCGCCGGTCTCGCCCTGCAGCACCCGTGCGTCCGGATGCGGCGCGCCCGCCAGCGCCTTCAGGCCCTCGCCGCGGTGGGTCCGCGGCGCGATTTCGGTGGCGCCGTTGGCCGGGCCGAACGGGTCGAGGAACACCAGCATCGAGACGAACTCGGTGCGGGAAGGATCGCCGCCGTCGCGGTGCAGCCCCTGCGCCCCGCCACCAGCGCGTGGCTCGCGCCCCTCCACCTGGGCGATGAAGAACGGACCGCGCAGTATCGCGCCCGCCGCCGCCAGCACCGCCGGCAGCCGGCAGACCTGCTGCACGGTCGGGTCGAGGTCGACCAGGGCGTGCCGCCAGTCGGCGCCGCGCGGGACCGGCCAGGCGTCGTTGGCCAGTTCGCCCGCCTCGAACGCCGCCCGCAGCGGCTCGATCCATGGCGCTGGAACGGCGGCGCGCAGCAGCAGATAGCCCTCGCGCTCCAGCCGCTCGGCGTGCTCGCCGCCCAGTCGGGCAATCTTGGTCAGCGCCAGGGGCGCGCTCATCGGACCTCCCGCGCGTCGTCCGCGACGCCCCGCCATTCAAGACGATCGCGCGCGGTTTGTCGCCGAGGTCGAAGGCAAGCGGCGGGCCCGCCCCGCGACATGGCGCCGAGCAGACCCGCCGTGGTTCGTCAGCCGCGGTCGTCGTGCGAGGTGAGCGTCAGCTCGCCGACGCCAGCCGCCACGTTGAGGCCTGTCATGCCCTGAATGCTCACCGGCTGCAGCGAGATGCTGCGCTCCGAGCCGCCGACCAGAGCGTTGGCGTCGAGGCCGACCCCGACCGCCGCGCCGGCCGTCAGGCCGCCGTAGTGACCATCGAGCGCGCCGTGCCCGAGGCGATTGGTCGGCGCGAACACTTCCCACAGGATCACGCCGGACTGCTGGTAGCCGATGTCGACGCCGAACTTGGAGATGCTGCCCTGGTAGTGCTCGACGCGATCGCCTTCCGAGAAGGTGCAGCGTACGTCATGCGACGAACCGAACACGAAGCCCCAGCCGCTGGCTTCGTGGCACGACAGCGTGCCGATCTTGACGCCGGCGGCATGATCGTGGGCCTGAGCCTGTGACGCGAGCGCCAGGCCGCCAAGCATGGCGGCGCAAACAAGTAATCTCTTCATTTTTGGATTTCCATGACCGTGCGCGCCGACATGGCGCCAACGGTGCGAGTGGCTGCCAAACGAACCGTCGCTCGTTAGGTTGCGCCGACTCAGGAATAAGCGGCGCAGGATTGCAAAGGCTGGCAAGACGGTGAAGCTTGGCGGCGGCGAGGTCGCGGGAGCGGGTGCGAATGGCGGAGGAGCAGGTGCAGGTGGGCGTACGGCTGGAGCCGCAGACCAACAGTAGCGGCGATGCCTCGATCGCGGCGCAGGGCTTCGGCCGGGTCAGCCGGGAGCCAGCCCCGACCTTCGATCCGGAACACGACATCGACGCGGCCTACGCGTTCTTCGCGCAGCACGGCTACGTGGTGCTGTCGAACTGCCTCGGCGAAGGCGAGCTTGGCCTAGCTCAACGAGTTCTGCGACCGCACCCAGCACGAGCGGCCCGAATCCTGGGGCCTGACCGACAAGCGCAAGCCGCACCATCGCAACCAGGGCCTGATCTTCTCGCAGCCGCTGCTCGACTATCCGGAGCTTGACCCCTACACGCGCCACCCGCGCTCATTCCCCGTGGTGGCCCGCGTGCTGGGCGGCGAAGACCAGGTCCGCTTCTCCGAGTTCAATTTCCGCGAGACGCCCGAGGGCGCGGGCGCGGGGGCGATGAACTTCCACCACGACGCCGTGCGCGAGGATCGCCTGACGCGCACGCCCTACATGCCGTGCGACTGGCTGTGCGCGATCCACTACCTGACCGACGTCGCGCCCGGCTCGCCGTGCTTCTGCGTCGTGCCGAACAGCAACCGGTTCGAGACGCTGCAGGCCGCCTTCGCGGGGCTCGGCAACAGCTACCGCGAACAGCCGATCCACGGCCCGGCCGGAACCTGCGTGCTCTACGACACCGCGACGTTCCACACCCGCCTCGACGGCGATGGCCACCAGATGCGCCGCACCTGGCACCAGTACTACGCCCGCGGCGGCTGGCTGCGCAGCGCCCTGCCGACCACCAACCGCTACATCCGCTCGCCGACGCCGCCGCTGACCGACTGGAACCTGTTCCCCGAGCGGCTGGCGATGCACCCCGACCCGAAGACCCGCCTCTTCTTTTCGCACTGGAACACCGCCCAGGGCGAATGGGCCGCCAGCGGCTTCGACCCCGAGGTGCGCAAGGCGATGCCTAGGGGCGAGCAGTAGGGGTGCGGCGCGGCGTTGGCCTCGCCGCCTACTGTGGAAACATGATCACGCGGCGGCCCTGGATCGCGCGCTGCCGCATCGCCTCGTAGCCGTCGTTGATCGCGTCGAGCGTGATGTGCGCCTCGATCAGCGATGCGACGTCCAATCGGCCCTGCCGGTCGAGCTCGATGTAGTGCGGCATGTCGCGTGCGGAAGTTGTTGGAGCCCATGAAGGCGCCCTGGACGCGCCGCCCCCGCAGCAGCCATCTGGCGTTGACGGTGAAATCGCCGCCGACGCCGATGATCGTCGCCAGGCCGCCCGGACGCAGGACGTTCACCGCCTGCTCGTTGGTCTCCTTCAGGCCGAGGCACTCGAACGAATAGTCGACGCCGTCGCCGGTCAGTTCCCTGATCTGCTCGACGGGGTCGCCTTGCGAGGCGTCGACGCAGTCGGTCGCGCCGGCCTTCCGCGCCAGGGCGAACTTCTCCGGCTGAATGTCGACCAGTATGATGCGCCGCGCGCCGGCGATCCGCGCGCCCTGCACCGCCGACAGGCCAACGCCACCGCCGCCGATCACCGCGACCGTGGAGCCGGGTTCGACCCGCGCCGACTTCAGCACCGAGCCCAGCCCAGTGCAGACGCCGCAGCCGATCACCGCCGCGCGATCGAACGGGTACTCCGGATCGATCTTCACCACCGCGTGCTCGTGCACCAGCATCTGTTCGGCGAACCCACCGAGGTTGGCGAACTGGCCGACCGGCGCGCCGTTGTAGGTGAGCCGCGGGCTGGACCCGGCCGGACGCGCGCCGACGGGGGTGGCGCAGATGGTCGGCTTGCCGCCCAGGCAGTATTCGCAAGCCCCGCAGAACTGGACCAGGAAGGTGATCACGTGGTCTCCGGGGCGGACGTAGGTGACGTCCGAGCCGACCGCTTCGACCACGCCAGAGGCTTCGTGGCCGGGCACGAGGATCGGCCGCCGCGGCATCGCCGGTCCGTCGATCGCGTGTAGATCGCTGTGGCACAGGCCTGAGCCGACGGTGCGGATCAGCACTTCGCGCGCCGCTGGCTTGTCGATCGCCAGATCGACGATGTCGAGCGTGCCCGGTGTCTGCAGTATCGCGGCCCTCATGGCGTTTCCTCTGATCTTCTGTTTCGGGCTTTGTAGTCCCAGAGCCGAGCCGCTCGCCAGCCGCCGCCCCCTCCCGCGATCGAGGCGCGAGCGCTTCAGACGGCGCCTGGGTAGTTGTAAACTGGCTTCCTGTGGACGCGCGGCGTTCACTCGAGGCTTTGGGAAGCGAGCAACGCTTCGGGCGCCACCAGCGGGACGCAGAATGAGAAGGTGAGCCCCGGCCCTTCGTTCGCGCTCGCCCACAGCCGGCCGCCGTGCGCCTCGACGATCGAGCGGCTGACCGAGAGCCCCACGCCCATGCCGTCGGGCTTGGTCGTGTAGAAAGGGTTGAACAGCGCCTCGAGATGCTCGACGTCGGCGCCGACGCCGCAGTCGCTGACGGACATCACGATCTGGCTTTCGTCGTGGGGGCCCGTCGAGATCCAGAGCTCGCGCGGCCGGCCGTCGACCATGCGCATCGCCTGTGCGGCGTTGAGCACGAGGTTCAGGATGACCTGTTGCAGCTGGACGCGATCGCCCGGGACAGACGGCAGGCCGTCGGCGAAGTCGGCATGCGCGATCACGCGTGCGCTCTGAAGCTCGCTCGACGACAGGGCCAGCACTTCGCGCGCGGCGTCGTTGAGGTCGACCGGCTCGGCGGCGAGCGGCCGGCGCGCGAACAGGGCGCGCAGGCGCTTGATCACCTCGGCGGCGCGATTGGCGTCGCGGATGGTGCGCTGGGCGGTGGCCTGGGCGCCCTCGATGTTGGGCGGGTTGGAGGCCAGCATCCGCAGGCAGGCGCCGGCGTTGGTGACAATTCCAGCCAGCGGCTGGTTGACCTCATGGGCGATCGAGGCGGTCAGCGCGCTCAGCGCCGTGACCCGCGCGACGTGGTCGAGTTCGCGCCGAGCCCGATCCAGTCCGTCCTCGGCGACCTTGCGATCCGTGACATCCTGGAGGGCGCCGACGAGCACGGGTCGATCGGCGGTCTGCTCGACGCAGTGAGCGACCGTATGCACGTGCTTCAGCGCGCCGCGGGCGGTGATCAGGCGGTATTCGACATCTATACTCTCGCCCCTGAGCGCCTGCCTGAGCAGCGAGTTGACGATCGGCAGGTCGTCCGGATGAACGATCTTCGGCACTTCCGAGCTGACGTCAGCCGTATCCGGCGCCAGCTCGAAGATGCGATACATCTCCTCCGACCACCGGCTCTCGCGAGCTCTGACGTCCCAGGTGAAGCTTCCGGTCTTGCTGAGCCTTTGAGCGATCGTCAGGTAGTTGTTGGCGCGCCTCAGATCGGCTTCCCGGGCTTCCAGCGCCTCTTTGGCCAAGGTGCTCTCGGTCACATCCTGGGTGGCCCCGATCCACACGGCGCGGTCGATGATCTCTTCGAGACGGCGCGAAACGGCGTGGACGTGCTTGACCGCACCTGACGGTGTCACGATCCGGTAGCGCGCGTTCATGTCCTCGTTTGCGAGCCCCTGCGCGACCATGGCGTCATAGGCCGGCAGATCATCCGGGTAAATCATCGCGCGCGCCATCTCGACGTCGACCCGCGTGCCTGGCTCGAGCCCGAGAATCCGGTAGATCTCGTCGGACCAGATCGCCTTCTCCGGATGCTGGTCCCAGGTGTAGCTCCCGGTCTTGCTGAGCCGTTGGGCGTGGTTGAGGAAATCGTAGGCCCGCCGCAGGTCCCCCTCCCTCGCCAACAGCGCTTGGTCGGTCCGCGCCCGGTCGAGGGCGATGCTCGCGATGCGGGTCGCGTGGGAGATCAGTTCCTGATGGCGCGGCGACGGCGTCGCCGGCTTGCGCTGATAGATGCAGAACGTGCCGGAAACCCGCCCGTCCAGCGAGCAGATCGGGGTGCTCCAGACCGATCTCAGCCCGTGCGCCGCGACATGATCCCGATAGCTGGTCCCGCGCCAGATCGGGTCGGCTTCGATGTCGGCGACGATCATCTGGGTGTTGTCGAGGGCGGTGGTTCCGCAAGGCGCTACGTCCGCGCGCACCGGCCATCCCTCGATCGGATCGACGTAGCTGGCCGGAAGCGACGGCGCCACGCCGTACTGGAAGACCGGACCGCTCCAGTCGATGGGATACGCGCCGCAGAGACAGTCGGGCGAGATCTCCTCCACGAACCGGCACACCGCCTCGAGCACGTCGCGAACGGCGCGTCCCGACGCGATCATTTCGAGCAGGCGGTTCTCGGCCGCGAGCTGGGTCTCGGCCTGCTTCCTGTCCTCGATGTCCGTGTTCGTTCCACACCACCTGACGATGATTCCGCGTTCGTCACGGATCGGATCGGCGCGGAACAGGAACCAGCGATACTCGCCGTCGAAGCGCCGCAGGCGGGCCTCGGCCTCGCCCGCCTCGCCGCTCGCTACAAACGCGCCCCAACGCTCAAGGATGTGAGCAAGGTCGTCCGGGTGGACCGCCGACAACCAGCCCGCGCCCAGGGCCTCCTGAAGGCGCATGCCCGTGTATTCGCTCCATCGGCGATTGATGAATTCGGCCCGGCCATCGGGAAGCGCGGTCCAGACCAAATCCGGGAGCACGTCCACTATCCCGGCGAGGTCGACGTTCATCCCATGTCTTCTTTGTCCCAGCTTGACAATGTCTCCCGCGAGCCGTGCCACGTCCATCATACTTTGGTGTCGGTCGCGCGGGCTGTCTCGAAGTCTTCGCGGCCCACCCCTCCTCTATTATGTGGACCAGGCAAGAGCGTCACGCGCGGTCTCTGTCCGCAACTACGAAACCTGGTCTATCTGAGTAATCCTGCGTGCGTGGCGGGCTTCTCCGGGAAACGGCGCAGCAAGCCAGCGGGTGACGGCGTCTTTGGCTTGATCGGGAGTAAGAAACCGAAGGCCGAGGGAGAGCGCATTTGCGTTGTTGTGTTCACGCGTCGACATGAGGATATCCAGGTGTTTGCCGGATGCGTCCACCTGCTCGCTGCCAGGGCTGCCATAGTAGAGCGCGCAGCGGACGCCTTTGAATCTGTTCGCCACGATTGCTTCGCCTTGTCCGGAAGCCCCGGCGACGATGGCGCGGCTGTCCCTCCCCGCCGCGACGTCTTCCGAAAGTTTTCGGGCGGCGACGGCGATGATTTCCGGGTAGTCGTCCTGTGGATCGCTTACTGAGGCGCCGCAGTCTTCGACATCGCATTTCAGTTGATCTCGAACGTATTCGACAAGCTTATTCTTGACATCGAATCCGGCATGGTCCGAGGCGAAATACACTTTCATGGCCATCTGCAGTCCCTTCAAGCCAGGATGGGGTGGTGCACGATTGGCCGCTGCTCGCTTCGGCGCAAGCCGCCGACGGGTTTGAGTGCAACGGGCTCACGCGCTAGTTCGCGGCCGCCGGCGCAGGTGGCTTGGCGTGCCGCGAGAGCGACAGCTCCAGCTCTTCCAGCATGAGCTCTCGCAGGCGGCTCGGCGCCAGGATTTCGATCTGGTCGCGCCAGGTGAAGAGGTGCCAGGCCAGCTCGCGCATCCCGCTGGCGCGGAACGTCACCACCACGGAGCCATCGGGCTGCGCCGCCACCCGCTGCGACGGATGGAACTGCCAGCTCAGCGCCTCTTCGGCGCTCGCCGGGAGGATCCGCAGTGCGACGTCCTCGACGTCCTCCTGGTAGATGCCGAACGATCGGTTGGCGTAGCTCTGCAGGTCGAAGTCGGGCGGCCGCGCGGCCATGCGGTCCAGCACCTCGATGTCGCGGATCCGCCCCAGCCGCCAGTTGCGCGGCTCGGCGCCGCCCTCCTCTGCCGCGACCAGATAGTTCGCCCGCCCGAACATCAGGCCATAGGGTGTCACCTCGCGCCTGGCGCCGGGCCGCGAGCCGCCCAGGTAGGTGAAGCCCAGCGCCTTCATCGCCATCAGCGCCTGGCGGACCACCGCGATCAGCGCCTCGTCCTCGAACGGCCGCGGCCCGGCCTGCACGGCGATCGTCTCCGATTGCACGAGCGCCTCCAGGTCGGGAACGATCCGCGCCAGGCTGGCGCTGCGCATCGCCGCGCGGATCTTGCGCTCCAGCGCTTCGAGGGTGCGCGCCCGAGGGCCGGCGCCGGAGGCCTGCAGGCCGCTGGCGGCCTTGCTGAGCTCGAGCAGCTCCTCCGTGGTCGGGGTCTGGAACAGGCCGTTGAGGCCGCCGGCGATGCGGAACCGTTTGGCCGCGCCGTCCGGCAGCTCTTCCATCTGCGGGAACAGGTCCCAGATCGCGTCGCGCATCCGCTCGGCCGTGCGCCGGCCGACACCCACGGCCTGCGCCATCTCGTCCAGCGTCAGCCCCTCGGCGCTCGCCGCGAGCCGCCGGGCCAGGTCCAGCAACAGCGCCGCCTTCTCGTGCCGCATGATTCCCACGACCGTTTCTGACGTGGGCTAGGGTAGATCGAGATTGAGATTGGTTGGAATCCATTTCACGTCATTGCCGGCTGGAGCGCGAAGCGCGGAATGCCGGCAACCCATGAACACCGGGTGGTGTCGCGTTCATGGGTGGCCGGGACAAGCCCGACCATGACGTTGAGAGGACTGCGCTACGCCCGGCTTTCGAACTCGGCGATATAGGCGAGCGCCGCTTCGGTGAGTTCGAACCGGTCCAGTTCTGATCCCTCGTTCCAGCCGCCGACGTCCTCGGCTTCGACCCCGTCGCAGACCTGCACGATCTGCCCGTCGTCCTCGTCCCAGACCAGCGACATCTGCCGCAGGCGGTCGGCCTGCTTGCCGAGGCCGCGGCGGACGTTGCGGTTGTTGATGCGGCGCTGGCTCAGCCTCAGCACCACCATCCCATCCCCCAGCTCCTGCCGGATGTCGGCGTGCTCGAGGATCGCGTTGATCAGCGCGCCGGAAGGCGGCGCGGGCGCGGCGAAGAACTGCAGATACTCATCGACGCTCGGGCGCTTGGCGGCGGCTCGTCTTGCCATGTCGGGCTCTCCTCATCAGGTGAAAGCCACCTTGGAGGGCCGTTACGTCAAATACGGACGTAGGTTTGCGGTGCGGAATCCCGCCTGTTCCAACGGCGCGGACCGCGACGCCGGTCCACACATTGATTTCAAAGGAGATATTGGCGCGCTCGGAGCAATTCGAACGCCCGACCCCCAAATTCGTAGTCTGGTGCTCTATCCAGCTGAGCTACGAGCGCGCACCCGCCTTGCGGCGAAGGCGCGGAACCTAGTCGCCGGGCCTGCAAAGTTCAAGGCGCCGTGACGCGGCGCTCGGCGACCGCCTCGAGCAGGTCGAGCCGGTCCTTCTCGAAGCCCTTGCGCACAATGACGCCGTCGGCGCCGAACTCCAGCAACTCGTCGCCGGCGATCGTGTAGCGCGGCCAGGCCGGGCCGCCAGCGGCGCCGGGATCGCCAGTCTTGGCGAACGCGACCCAGTAGGCGTGCATGGCGTCGGAGATCTTCTGGTCGTCGGCCGTCGCGGCGGGGATGTCGCGGCCGCCGTAGCTGAACGGCTGCTTCGGCAGGGTGTCGAACACATAGGTCACCTCCGAGCCGTGGGCGGCGCCGAAGCTGGTCGGGCGCGACGCGGCCGGCACGTAGGAGAAGTGGTAGACGAAGGCGCTCTGGCCCTGCTTCGCCATCTGCCGCGCCAGGTCGCGGTCGGGCTCGGTGATCATGGAGTCGGTCAGGAGTTCGCGCGCCACCTCGGGCTCGGGCTTGCCGCCATAGGCCGCGACGACCTTGGCCGGATCGCCGGCTCTGGCGATCACCGGGCCTGGGGTGTCGGCGACGCGCGGAAACAGGCTGGCCTCGTAGCTGTTGCCGCCCTCGAGGTAGGGCACGCGCGCCTCGTCCCCCTTGGCGAACGCCGGCTCGATCCCCTGGGTGAGGATCTGGCCGTCCAGGATCGGATTCGGGATCGACGGATCGCCGAGGCCGGCGACCTCCGCGTTCACGGCGTCGGCCGGCAAGGCGCGCAGCGCCGCCGCAGCGGCCGCGTCGTCGCCCTTGACGCCGTTGCTCTCGGCGAAGGTCTGGCCGAACCCCTCGGCGGCCTTGAGCGGGCGCGGCGCGCTGCGGCCGAACCCCAACTCGCTGATGGCCTTGTCGAACAGGCCATGCGCGGCGGGCGAGGTCATCAGGTAGTTGACCGAGATCGCGCCGGCGCTCTCGCCGAACACGGTGACGTTCCGCGCATCGCCGCCGAACGCCGCGATGTTGGCCCGCACCCACTTCAGCGCCGCGATCTGGTCCATCAGGCCGTAGTTGGCGATCGGCCCCGGTCCCGCATCCAGCGCCGGATGGGCGAAGAAGCCGAAGCGGCCGACGCGGTAGTTGAAGGTGACCAGCACCACCCCCTGCTCGGCGAAGTGCGCGCCGTCGTAGAACGGCGCCGAGCCCGAACCCTGGACGAAGGCGCCGCCGTAGATCCAGACCATCACCGGCAGCTTGTCGCCAGCCTTGGCCCCGGCGGGGCGCCAGACATTGAGCGTCAGGCAGTCCTCGCTCATCGGCGACTGGCCGAAGAAACCGCGCCGGCTCTGCAGGCAGATCGGACCGAAGGCGTCGGCGGTCTTCACCCCCGACCAGCTCGGCGCGGGGCCAGGCGGGCGCCAGCGCAGATCGCCGATGGGCGGCGCGGCGAACGGGACGCCCTTGAAGCTCTCGACCTTGCCGGCGGTGACGCCAGAGACGTCGCCCTGGCGGGTGTGAACCACATCGGCGGCGATGGCCGGGCCGGCGCTCAGGATCAGGACGGCGGCGGCCGCCACCCACTGCAGCAATCCCTTCACGTCACCCCCTGCTGGTTGCTTCTTGGCGTTCGCAACTTGGCCACCGCCTGTGCGTCGGATTACAACGGTGCGTCAAGGCGACTTCCGTCGCCGTCGCTGCAAGGGGGAGGCGATGCCCCGAGTGCACGGTTCGCGAGGGCGATGGCTGATCGCCGCGGGTGTGGCCGGCGCGCTCGGCCTGGCGCCGGCCCAGGCGCAGGTGTTCGGCGGCCATCACGCGGCGCGCGGCGGCGACAGTTCCGGCCCGCAGCAGGTGAACTGCGACATGGTCGCGGCCAATCCCGACGCCGGCATGGACAAGGCCTCATGCGAGGCGATGAACCAGGCCGCGGCGTCCTATTACAACTCCCAACACGACCCCGCCGCGTCGCGCCCGGGCGATGAGTCGATGAGCTGCGACGACATCAAGGCCGAGTTCATGCATCAGCCGGTCACGGCGCCCTCGCATGAGCATGTCGCCGCGGCGCAGGCCGCCACCACCGCCATGAGCGCCGAGATCGCGAAGGAGGAGGCGAAGGTGGCGGCGCAGACCGCCGCGCTTTCGGCCCAGTCGCTCGCGGCGTCGGCGCTCTCGGCCGCCAACCCGATCGCCGGCCGGGCGGCCGACCAGGCGGTGGACGCCGAACAGCGGTCGATGCAGGCGGCCGACAACGCCCAGGCCCACGCCGAGGCGCTGCCGATCGAGCGCAAGGTCAATTCAAGCACCGCCGCCGTGGTCGGCGATATGACCTCGCAGCTCGACGCCAACCCCCGCATTGGCCGCCTGGTCGCGCTGGCCAGCGAGAAACACTGCCGGGGCTGGTAGGGCTCTCGCCCCGGGGTGGGTGGTCAGAACCCGAACGGCCCGTGATGCCTGGGCGGCGGCTGCTGATCCGGCGGGGGCTGGCCGCCGGCGCCGCCCATCATCTTTTCCAGGTCCATGCCGAGGATGCCGCCGGTGGAGGCGCGGTAGCGGACCTTGACCTGCCAGTCGATATGCCAGGGCTTCGGCGCCGGCGGGCGGGGCGGGTAGCTGAGATTGGTCTCGCCGCCATAGGCGATCAGGCGGAACGCGCCGGTCCCGAGCGCATGCGCCACCTCCGACGGCACCGTGCAACTGGTCTGGCCGCCCGGCATCAGCACCTGCGCCTTCACCAGACGCGCGATCTCGCCGTCGCTGAGGTAGTCCGGCAGGCCGAACGCCAGCGCCTCGACGTCGGCCGAGGTCCACATCACCGTCTGGCCCTGGCCCTGGCTGCCGAACGCGGTGGCGATCAGGCCTTGCGCGCCGTCGACCTGATGCCAGGCGAGCGCCACGGCGCCGGACGGCGTCTTCTCGTTGGTGGTGATCTTGATCGGCGGCAGGAAATCCTGGTCGGCGGTCAGCGAGAACTTGATGTCCGGCGCATAGTTGCTGCGCACGAGATGGTCGCCTTGCAGCGAGCCGTCGGCGGGCACGGTCTTCTGGCTCTGGGTGTTCGGCCACTCGCCGTAGGTGGCGTCGCGGGCCGGCGACGGGGGCGACGGCTGCGAGATCGCCAGGCCGCGCGCCAGCGCGGCGAATTGCGCCCCACCGTGCGCGGCGTCGGCGAGGTCGATCACCACCGGCGGATGGGCCGCGTGCTCGCCGCAGCCCCAGTAGATCAGGATGCGCCCCTGCGGCTGGTACTGCGGCGTCTGGCCGGGCTCGGCTTCCTGATGCACCGCCTGCTGCAGCGGCGTGACCAGCGGCAGGGCGTCCCCGGCGCCAAGGGTCGGCGGCGGATCGTGCTCGGCCAGCGGCTCGCCCTGCGGCTTGCGCGACGAACCCAGCTGCAAGGTCAACAGATGCTGCTTCGACCCTGCCGCACCGCCTGGGCCGTAGGGGTTGGTTGGCGCGCCGTAGACCTCGCGCGGGTCGCGGCCGCTCATTTCCAGGGCCATCATGTCGCCGAAGCCAGGCCGCTTGCGCGGCTGCTGCGCCTGGCCTCCCCGACCGGCCATGCCGGGACCGCCCGTGCGCGCCGGCGCCGAAGCCGCTCTCAGTGTCGGCGCTCATCCAGTAGGTGGCGACCGGTCCGGTGACGACCTGATGCTGCGGCGCGCTCGCGGCTTCGCCGGCGGCGGCGACCAGCACGGCCAGCGCCGCGCCCTGCAACAGCTTCATGCAACCTCCCGGAAAGCGCTTTCGTCGACCGACGATAGCCGGGCGACTCGGGCGCTCCAAGAGTATGTCAGCCGCGAAATGAGTTCCTTCGCGGCCCGCACCGCGGCGAACGCCTCGTAGTCGGGGGCGCCGGCCTTGCCGACGGCGGCGGCCAGCAGCGGAGCGCGCAGGAATGGGTTGGTGGCCTTCTCCAGGCCGATGGTGGTCGGCACGGTCCACTCGCCGCGCTCACGAGCCGCGAACACCGCGTCGGCGCGGGCTTTCAGCGCCGGACCGGTGTCGACGCTGAGGGCGAAGCGGGCGTTGGAGGCGGTGTATTCGTGGGCGCAGTAGACCTTGGTCTCGTCCGGCAAGGCGGCCAGGCGCGAGAGCGAGGCCCACATCTGCTCCGGCTTGCCTTCGAACAGGCGCCCGCAGCCAAGCGCGAACAGGGTGTCGCCGACGAAGGCGACGCGGTCCGCCGCGTCGAAATAGGCGATGTGGCCAAGCGTATGGCCGCCGGTCTCGATCACCTGGAAGGTGGTCTCGCCGAACGCCACCGTATCGCCGCCGACCACGGTGCGGTCGAGCGGGGCGATGCGGGTCACCTCCGCCGGGCCGACGATCTGGCAGCCGGTCGCGGCCTTGATCTCGGCGTTGCCGCCGGCGTGGTCGGGGTGCCAGTGGGTGTTGAGGATGAAGTCGAGCCCCCAGCCGGCGGCCTTGAGCTCGGCCAGGATCGCGGCCGCGTCGGGCGTGTCGATGCAGGCGGTCTTTCCCGTCGCGTCGTCGCGGATGAGGAAGCCGTAGTTGTCGCTGAGGCACGGGAACTGGCGGACGGTAAGGGTCATGGGCTACTCCCTGGAACGCCTTACTTAGTCCGTATGGCCGGCTTGAGGGAGACCTAGTGCGCCGCGACGTGCTGGACCTGCGCGAATTCTACGCCGGGGCGCTGGGCGCGGCGGCGCGGGAGATGGTCTCGCGCAAGGTCGCCGAGGCCTGGGGCGGGCTCTCGGGCCTCGACATGCTGGCGATGGGCTATGCGACGCCGTACCTGGACAAGCTGGCGGCCGGCGCGCGCCGGACCATCGCCGCGATGCCGGCGCAGCAGGGGGTCGAGGCCTGGCCGCTCGGCGCGCCCAACGCCGCGGCCCTGGTCGACGAGACCGCCCTGCCCTTCCCCACCGCGCTGTTCGATCGGGTGCTGGCCGTCCACGCCCTGGAGGAAAGCGACAATCCGCTGGCGGTGCTAACCGAGATCGGCCGCGTGCTGGCGCCGTCCGGCCGGCTAATCCTGGTGGTGGCGGCGCGGCACGGCCTTTGGGCCAACGCCGAGCAGAGCCCGTTCGGGCACGGCCGGCCGTTCTCGCGCCGGCAGCTGGAGGCGCTGGTGCGCGAGGCCGACCTGGAACCTGCCGGCTGGACCCGCGCGCTCTACGCCCCGCCGCTGAACTGGGCCGCGCGCTGGGCCGAGGGGTTCGAACAGGCAGGGGCGCGGCTGTGGCCGCCGCTGGCGGGGCTGATCCTGATGGAGGCGCAGAAACAGACGCTGGCGATGCGCCCGGTCCCGGTCCGCGCCCGGGCCCAGGTGTTCGCGCCGGGCGCCCTGCGGCCGGCGCGCGAAGCTCTGGCGCCCCGCGGTGGGCCCGGGACTTGGGCGCCCGGGCAATTGCGCTTAAATCGATTGCAGCGCCACGTCGGCGCCTCGAGGGCCCGCCCATGAAGATGATCGTCGCCGTGATCAAACCCAGCCGCCTCGATGCGGTGCTGGAGGCCGTGACCGAAGTCGGCGCCTCAGGGCTCACCGTCACCGAGGTGCGCGGCTACGGGCGGCAGAAGGGCAAGACCGAGGTCTACCGCGGCGCCGAGTACGAGGTGAAGCTGCTGCCGAAGGTGAAGTTGGAGATCGCCGTCTCCAACGACATGACCGACGCGGTGGTCGACGCGATCAGCCGCTCGGCCAACACCGGCAAGATCGGCGACGGCAAGGTGTTCGTGATGGACCTGGAGACCGCCGTCCGCATCCGCACCGGCGAGCGCGACGCGGCGGCGATCTCAGGCTGAACGGTTCGGACGGCGCTGGGCGCGCCGTGGCCTGCGCTCAGGCGTCGAACCTGACATGGGTGAGCGCCTCGGACGTCTCCCACAGGCGCGCGGCGACGTCCCGGTCCTGGGCGGCCTGGGAGATTCGCGCCGGCGCGGGCGGTCCGACCAGTTCAAACAGGCGGCTGGGGCCGTAGTAGCCGCCCGGCCGCGCGTCCGGCGCGGTGGCGGCGAACAGCTGCGGCAGGGCCCCGTCAGCCGCCGACTGGCTGCCCCAGGGTGCGATCAGCACGCCGCCGACGCGCGACATCAGCGACCCCAGGCCAGGACCATTGGCGATCAGCTCGGTGCGGGCGTAGCCGGGGTGCGCGGCGTCGCTCAGCAGTCCCCAGCCGGCGGCGTCGCTGCGACGTTGCAGCTCGAGCGCGAACAGCAGGTTGGCGAGCTTGGACTGGCTGTAGGCGGCCCAGGGCTGATACCGCCGCTCGCTCTGCAGGTCGTCGAAATCGATGCGGCCGGTGCGGTGCGCGCCGCTGCTGACGGTGGTGACGCGGGGCGCCTTGCCGGCGCGCAGCAGCGGCAGCAGCTGCGCAGTCAGGGCGAAGTGGCCGAGATGGTTGGTGCCGAACTGCAGCTCGAAGCCGTCGACAGTGGTCTCGCGCCGCGGCGGCGCCATGACGCCGGCGTTGTTGACCAACAGGTCGATCGGCTCGCGAACCGCCTCCATCTGGGCGGCGAAAGCGGCGATGCTGGCGAGACTGGCCAGATCGAGCGGTGCGAAGACGATGCTCGCCTGCGGATGCAGGTTTAGGATCCGCACCACCGAGCCGCGGCCCTTGGTCTCGTTGCGCCCGGCGAGGATGACGCTGGCGCCCGCCGCCGCCAGCGCCAGGGCGGTTTCGTAGCCGAGGCCGCCGGTCCCGGTGACGATCGCGCGGCGGCCGTTCAGCGGCGGAATGTCGGCGAGCGTCCACATGAGTTGGCAGTCTAACCGAACAGGTCCCTGCGTGGTTCTCCGCTCGGCAATGTCGCTGGCGAGCTCGCCCGGCTGAGCAGAAACAGCGCGGACTCGGCGCGCCAGTTCTCCAGCGCGCGCTTCGGGTCGATCGGGCGCGCCGGCTTGCCGTTCGCCAGCGCCGCGCAGGCCTCGATGCGCAGGTCGAGTTCGTCGCAGAGCTGGGTGAAATCGCGCACGGTGCACAGGTGGATATTGGGCGTGCCCCACCACGGCGTCGGCAAGACGTCGGTCACCGGCATGCGACCGTGCTTCAACAGTTCCAGGCGAATGCGCCAGTGCCCGAAGTTGGGCAGTGAGACGATCGCGCGTTCGGCGATGCGCAGCAGCTCGGAGAGCACGTGCCGCGGCTGGCGCACCTGCGGCAGGGTCTGGGAGAGCACCGCGTAGTCGAACGCCTTGGCCGGGAAGTAGTCGAGGTCGTCGTCGGCGTCGCCCTGCACCACCGCCAGGCCACGAGCCATGCAGGCCGAGACGCCTTCGGGGCTGATCTCCAGGCCGCGGCCTTGCACGCCCTTCTCGCGCGCCAGCAGCTCGAGCAGCTCGCCCTCGCCACAGCCGACGTCGAGCACGCGCGAGCCGGGCCGCACCAGCCGCAGGATCTCGCGGAAGTCCTCGCGGGTGGTCACCCGCAACCCCGCGCTTGCGCCCCGGAGCGCAGGAAGCCGGTCAGGGCGGCGTGGAACACCGGCTCCTCGAGGAAGAAGGCGTCGTGGCCCTTGTCGCTCTCGATTTCGACGAAGCCGACCTGGGCGCCGGCGGCGTTCAGCGCCCGCACGATCTGGCGGCTCTCCGGCGTCGGATAGAGCCAGTCGGACGAGAACGAGAACACGCAGAAGCGCACGTCGCGGGCGCCGCGGAACGCCTCGGCCAAGCTGCCGCCGTGACTGGCGGCGAGGTCGAAATAGTCTAGCGCCCGGGTGATGTAGAGATAGGAGTTGGCGTCGAAGCGATCGACGAAGGCGGCGCCCTGGTGGCGCAGGTAGCTCTCCACCTGGAAGTCGGCGTCGAAGCCCCACGACAGGCCATCGCGCTGCAGCTCGCGGCCGAACTTGCGCTGCAGCGCCGCCTCCGAGAGGTAGGTGATGTGGGCGGCCATGCGGGCGACGGCGAGGCCCTTCTCCGGCCGCACGCCCTGGCGCGCATAGTCGCCGCCACGCCAGTCGGGATCGGCCATGATCGCCTGGCGGCCGACCTCGTGGAAGGCGATGTTCTGCGCCGAGTGGCGCGCCGCGCAGGCGATGCAGACAGCCGAATGGAGTCGCTGCGGATAGTCCGCGGCCAACTGCAGCACCTGCATGCCGCCCATCGAGCCGCCGACCGCGGCGTACAGCTTCTCGATGCCGAGCGCGTCCAGCAGCATGACCTGGGCGCGGACCATGTCGGCCACGGTCACCACCGGAAACTTCAGGCCGTAGGGTTCGCCGGTCGCCGGATCGATCGAGGAGGGCCCGGTCGAGCCGCTGCAGCCGCCGATCACATTGGTGCCGATGACGAAATAACGGTCAGTGTCGAGCGGCAGACCCGGCCCGATCATGTTGGCCCACCAGCCCGGCTTGCCGGTCAGCGGATGGCGCGAGGCGGCGTGCTGGTCGCCGCTCAGCGCGTGGCAGACCAGGACCGCATTGGACTTGCTCTCGTTCAGCCGGCCATAGGTGTTGTAGGCGACCTCAAGGCCGTCGATCCGGGCGCCGGAGTCCAGGCGCAGCGGCTTGTCCGCCGGGAAGCGCATCACGCCGCCCTGCGTTTCGATCAGTTCCGCCGATGACTCACCGTCGCTCATGGGGCGCCTCTCGGACGCCAAACCGGGCGCGCTGTCAACGTTTTGACGGCCTCCCAGCTTGGCCTTGACGCGGGGTCCGGGTCGCGGCGGGCGCGCCGGGTCTGTAGCATGGGCGCCGATGCGCCGACTCATCCTGTTCCGCCACGCCAAGGCCCTGCCCCGCGCCCACGGCGAAGACGACTTCGACCGCCCGCTCGCGTCGCGCGGCTGGGAGGACGCGGCGATCGTCGGCCGCGCGCTGGCCGAGCACGGCCTGGCCCCGGACCTGGCGTTGGTCTCACCGGCCAGGCGCACCAGCGAAACCTGGATCGGCGCGCGCGACGCCTTCCCGCCGGCCAGGACTGAGCTGGCGCCCGCACTCTACGACGCGACGCCGGAAGCGATCCGCGAGGCGATCGACGACGCCGCCGAGCGCTGCGACACGCTGATCGTGGTCGGCCACAATCCCGGCCTGCACGAGGTGGCGATCGAGCTGCTGATGGACGCGTCCGCCTCGGCCGCCGAGATCGAGCCGGTGGCGGCGCGCTTCCCGACGGCCACAGCCGCGGTCTATGCGATCGATGAAGCCGGCCGCGCCCGCCTCGACGGCCTTTACCTCGCCAGGGAGCTCGGCGGCGAAGGCGACGGCTGAGGTGATGGCCAAGGTCTACAAGATCGCCGCAAGGGCCGACTGGGACGCCGCCCTGCGAGCCGGCGCGTTCGCGGGCGCGGCGATCGACTTGCGCGACGGCTACATCCACCTCTCGACCGCCACCCAGGCGCAGGAGACCGCGCGGCTGCATTTCGCGGGACAAACCGGGCTGGTGCTGCTGAAGATCGACGCGGCGGCGCTGGGCGCGGCGCTGAAATGGGAACCGTCGCGGGGCGGGGACCTGTTTCCGCACCTCTATGGGCCGCTGGCCTGCGCGTTGGTCGAGGCGGTGACGGAGATTCCGCTGAGCGCCGACGGCACGCCTCAGCTCGGAGACCTGGCGCCGTGAGCGCGCTGCACACGCTCGCAACCCACGCCCTGCAGATCCTGCCCGCGGAGGACGCCCACCGCACCACGATCGCGGCGCTGAGGGCGGGGCTCGGCCCGCGGGCGGCGGCCGAGGATCCGGCGCTGGCGGTCGATCTCGCCGGCCTGCGCCTGCCCAATCCGGTCGGGCTGGCCGCCGGTTTCGACAAGAACGCCGAGGTCGCCAAGGCCATGCTGGCGGCCGGCTTCGGCTTCGTCGAATGCGGGACGGTGACGCCGCGGCCTCAGGCCGGCAACCCGCGGCCGCGGCTGTTTCGCCTGACCGAAGACCAGGCGGTGATCAACCGGATGGGGTTCAACAACCAGGGCCTGGAGCGCTTCGCCGCAAACCTCCAGCGCCGTGGCGCCCCCCTCATGAAAAGTAGTGGCGTCGTCGGAGCCAATATCGGCGCCAACAAGGACGCCGCGGACAGGATCGGCGACTACGTCACCGGGCTGAAGCGGCTCTGGGGCCTGGCCGACTATTTCACCGTCAACGTATCCTCGCCGAACACGCCGGGCCTGCGCGCGCTGCAGACCGGCGCGGCGCTGGCGGAACTGCTGGGCCGCGTCGGCGAAGCGCGGTCGGCCCTGGCCGGCCACGCGCCGGTGTTCCTGAAGGTGGCGCCGGATCTGGAGAGGGCCGAGGTCGAGGCGATCGCGGAGGCGGTCGCGGCGAGCGGTTTCGACGGCGTCATCGTCAGCAACACCACGCTGTCGCGGCCCGATGATCTCAGGTCGGGCCATCGTGGCGAGGCGGGCGGTCTTTCCGGCGCGCCGCTGATGGCGATCTCGACCCGGGTGCTGGCCGAATTCCACGCTGCGGCCAGAGGCCGGTTCGCCCTGATCGGCGTCGGCGGGATCGCCTCGGGGGCGGACGCCTACGCCAAGATCCGGGCCGGCGCGAGCGCGGTGCAGCTCTATTCGGCGCTGGTGTTTCATGGGCCTAGCCTGGTGATGGCGATCCGGCGCGACCTGAAGGCGCGGCTCGCCGCCGATGGATTCGCCAGCCTCGCCGCAGCGATCGGCGCGCGATGACCGCCTTTTGCACCCTGCTCGCTGTAACGCGCGCGCCACTCGCCTCGTGGGACGGCTCCGTTGCCGCGAACCCTGCGCTCTAGTAACGGGACATGATGGCGGACGACGCGCCTTTGTCCGACCCGGCCCAGCGAGGCGGCCGCCGTGTGCTTTGGCCCGGCGGTCTCTCGGCCCGTCTTCTGTTGGCCACTCTGCTCGTTGTCGTGTTCGCCAATGCGATCATCGTGCCCGTGCTGCTGGCGAACCGCCAGCGCGACTGGTTGAGCGAGAAGGTCGCCGCCGGCGAATTGGCGTCGTTCGTGGTCAGCGTGCCCGAGGGCAAGGTGACCCAGCAGGTCAAGCAGCAGATCCTCAAGACCGCCGGATTGGTCGCGGTGGGCGTGCAAGCCGATGGCGTGATGCGTTCGGTGCTGGCGCCGGCGAAACAGCGCAAGGCGGACTACCGCATCGACCTGCGCCAACAGGACCTGCTGAGCCAGATGTCCGGCTCGCTGGACACCCTGTTCGGCGGCGGCGACCGTTTGGTGCAGGTGGTCGACCGTCCGCACTATCTGCCCGGCGAGCTGGTCGAGATCGTCGTGCCCGACAACCAGCTGCAGTCGATCCTGGTCGACAATGCCCGCGAACTGCTGCTCGGCGCGATCCTGACCTCGGTGATGGCCGGGGCGCTGGTCTATCTGTTCCTGAACGTGTTCCTGATCCGGCCGATCCAGCGGATCACCCGCTCGATGGAGCGCTTCCGGGCCGATCCGGAGGATCCAGCGGCGCGCCTGAAGCCGTCTGGCCGCCACGACGAGATCGGTCGCGCGGAGAATGAGCTCGACCGGATGCAGCTCGACCTCAGCGCCGCCCTCGCCTCTCGCGCGCGACTGGCGGCGCTCGGCGAGGCGGTGGCCAAGATCAATCACGAGATGCGCAACATGCTCACCAGCGCCCAGCTGGCGTCGGAACGGCTGGCGACCTCGGGCGATCCGGTGGTCGCCCGCACGCTGCCGCGCCTGGAGCGGGCGCTGGAGCGGGCCGTGACGCTGGCGGCCAACGTGCTGGCGTTCGGCCGCAGCGAAGAGCCGCCGCCGACGGCGAAGCCGACGCCGCTGCGCGCCGCGCTGGAGACCGCAGCGGAGGACGCCCAGCTGTCGGACGAGGGCGTCAGGCTCCAGGCCGGCGTCGACGAGAACGCCCAGGTGCTGGCCGACCCGGACCAGCTGCACCGGATCCTGGTCAACCTGATGCGCAACGCCCGCGAGGCGATCGAGGGCGCGCCGGACAAGCTGGGCCACGGCGTCGTGGGCGTCGGCCTGACGGTCGGCGATGGCGTCAGCGTGATCCGCGTCACCGACGACGGGCCTGGCCTGCCGGAGCGCGCGCAGGCCAATCTGTTCCAGCCGTTCCTGGGCTCGGCGCGGCGGGGCGGGGCGGGACTGGGGCTCGCCATCTCGCGGGAGCTGGCCCAGGCGCACGGCGGCGATCTGGTGCTGGTCGAGACGGGGCCCGGCGGCACGGTGTTCGACCTGCGCCTGCCCGGCGCCCCCGATCCGCTGCCGCCGAAGCGTGGCGGGCGCAAGACCGCCGAGGCGGACGTCTGAGCTACTGGTGCTCCAGGCGGAAGTCGCCGGGGTCCGGCAGCTTGCCGCCGCGCTCGGCCATCAGCTTGCGGATGTCGCGATCGATCGACCTGCGTTGCGGCGGCTGGAAGATCGGATAGCGGATCCCGCCGGTGTGCAGCGCCGACGTCATCGCGTCGGCCCCGACGAAGAGGAAGTAGCCCTGGTAGGCGCCGTTCACCTGCTTGGCCCCCTGCAGTCGCAGCGCCTCCAGCAGCACCGCGCAGGATTCCAGCGTGCCGACATCCCGCGCAAGGGGCGAGAAGCTGACCTTGCCAGCCGCCGCCGGGTTGGCGCGCCAGCAGACGCCGGCCTCCTGCGGCGCCGGCGGCCCGTTGCAGGCGGCGAGCGCCGGGAGGAAGAGCAGGACGACGAGGAGCGAGCGGAGCATGTCCGTCGCAGCTTAGCCGCCGCGCCGGGCTACGGCGAGCCGCTAAGCCGCAAGCCCGGCGGCCTGGATCATATCGCGCACCTGCGCCAGCTGGTCCGGCGCGGCGGCGAGTTCGGCGCGCACCTCGTCGGCGCGCAGCAGCTTCAGCGCCGCGGCCTTGGCGCGGTGGGCGGCGGGGCCGATCGGCGCGGCCTCGCCCATCGCCATGCGCAGCAGCAGGCCGAGGCGGTGCAGCGCCGGCGCGGCCGCGTGGGCGATCGTGAAGACCAGTTTCGAATCGGCCTCGACCAGGCCGCCGACCTCGCCGAACTTGGCCAGGATCGGCGCAAGGTCGGCCGGATCGAGGCCGGCGCGGGCGCTCGACCGCTGCATCGCCGCCAATGCGGCCAGTCGATGCGCCGCCGTATCCGGTCCATAGCGCAGCTCGGTCTCGAACCTCAGCGAGCCGGCGTGGCTGGCCAGGTAGCGGGCGGCTGCGCGCTTGTTGACCGCCCCGACCACGTTCTCGGACAGCCAGATCAACAGGTCGGCCTCGTCGCGGGCGCTGCCGTCGCGGCCGAGCAGACCTTCCACGAACTCTGCCGTGACCAGCATGCGCGAGCGGGCGATGAACGCCTCGTGCACGTCGTCGGGCGGGAGCAGGTGGCCGGCCGCGGCGGTCAGCGCCATGCCCAGCGCGCGCAGCAGATCGATCTCGTCGGGCGGGCTGGTCGGCCGCAGCCGGCGCGGACCGTTCAGCTCGCGCAGGATGCGGCGGCCGACGGCGGCGCGGACGGCCGCGAACGGCGGCAGCGCCATCCAGCGCGCCAGCCGCGCGGCGGCGCCTTCCAGCGGCGGCAGCGCGCGGCTGAGCTGCGCCTCCATCGAAACCAGCGCCGAGAGCGCGTCGGCCGCGACCAGCCGGGTCATCCCGGCCAGCTGTCCGCCCAGATCGAGATGGCCGCCCAGCAGCTCGACCAGGGCCGCGCGCGATTCGAGGATTTCGGAGAGCGGCTGCTCCAGCACCTCGAAGGCGAATATCCGCGCCGCGCCGGTCTGCGGCGCCGCGTCGGCGAGATCGAGCAGGCGCATCACCTTGTCGGACCAGGTCGCGCCGTCAGCCAGGTATCCGGCGATCCCGCCGCCCAGCAGATAGCCCCGATCCGGCTCGGACATCATCCGCTCGGCGACGCCAGAGAACGTGCCTTTGGTCAGGACCGGGAAGCGACCCTTCTTGGCGTCGCCCAGCACCCGCTTGATCGACCGCTCGATCAGACTTTGGAAGCTGCGGATCAGTTCGTGCACCGAGATGTCGCGGGCCTGCGCCTCCGGCACGGCGATCTTCTGCACCGCGTGCTGCAGCTCGTTGCCGGCGGCGTCGAGCTTCTCGACGAGGTCGGGCCGATGCAGCAGCTCGAAGGCGGTCGCGTGATTGCGCGCAAGCCAGGTGTCGAGCAGCCGGGCGATCCGATCACGGGCATGGACGGTGTAGAGGTCCTCCGGCGTGACGCAGAGCGGCTCGCGGTTCTCCACCACCTTCTTCTTGCGGGCCGCTTCGGTCTTGCCCTTGGAATAGATCGAGACGCTGCGGAACTCCCGCGTGTCGGGATCGAGCGACTCCTTGCTGACCCGGACCGCCGCGACGCGGCCGCCCTCCATCATCGCCTCGGCGGTTTCGACCACCTGGGCGCGGCTCTCGTTGGCCATTTCCAGCGTCCACGGCGCGCCAGGCGTGTGCCGCACGAACAGCTCGTAGTGGACCTGCAATTTGGATTCGCCTCGGGCAAACCGGCTATATCTGGTGGCTCAGCGTGAGGCATTAGGCTTAAGAGCGTCTTGCTTTTGCGTCCGCGAGGCCCAATTGAGGCCACGAACCACGGCGATGCGTTAGGGCATGGCTTGCATCCCTTTGGCGGTATGCTGAATTCCTCGCGGCGTCGCCGCCCACTCGTTTACTGGCGATCAGTGCGGATCGCGGCTCTCGCGCGTTATTGAGCGTGCAAAGCACAACTGAAGAAGATCCCATGGCGAAGATCACCCTTGTGGACGACGACGAGAACATCGTCGCATCGGTCTCCCTGGCTCTCGAGAGCCACGGCCACAGCGTCAAGGCCTGCTACGACGGCGCCGCGGGGCTGGCCTCGCTCGAGAGCGATCCGCCGGACCTCGCCATCCTCGACGTCAAGATGCCGCGGATGGACGGGATGGAGGTGCTGCGCCGCCTGCGCCAGTCCACCGCGCTGCCGGTGATCATGCTGACCTCGAAGGACGAGGAGATCGACGAGATCCTCGGCTTCAACCTCGGCGCCGACGACTACATCCACAAACCGTTCAGCCAGCGCCTGCTGCTGGAGCGGGTGAAGGCGGTGCTGCGGCGCGCACGGCCGGACGATCCGGAGGCCGACGCCGCCCAGGCCGCCGTCAACGGCGCCAAGGCGATCAAGCGCGGGCGCCTGACGCTCGATCCCGCCCGGCACGACTGCCTGTGGGACAACCGCCCGGTGCGGCTGACGGTGACCGAGTTCCTGCTGCTGCAGTCGCTGGCCCAGCGCCCCGGCTTCGTGAAGAGCCGCGACAATCTGATGGACGCGGCCTACGATGATCAGGTCTACGTCGACGACCGGACGATCGACAGCCACATCAAACGCATGCGCAAGAAGTTCCGCCAGGTCGATCCGGAGTTCGACGCCATCGAAACCCTCTATGGTGTCGGTTACCGCTACCGCGAGATCTGAACGGGCGAGACGTCCTCGCGCCGCGTCGCCGCCCTCTCGCATCGGGCGGCTGATTATCGTCCTCAATCTGGCCGGCCTCGCCATCCTGGTGGGCGGAGCGCTGCTGCTGAACGAGCTGCGCCAGGGCCTGGTGACGGCGCGAATCCAGTCGCTGAGCACCGAGGGCCAGCTGCTCGCCAATGTGATCGAGAAGAACGCCACCGACCCCCAGCCGATGCTTCAGGCCGACGTCGCCAGCGACTTCCTGGATAGTCTTTCGATCCCAAAGAGCGAACGCGTGCGGCTGTTCGACGCCGAAGGACATTCGATTCCGACAGCTTCGTGGGTGATCGCCGATCGCGTCGAGTCGACGCCGCTGCCGCCGGCGCTGCAAGCCTGGCGAGAAGCCCTTCGCCTTCCCGGGGTTCGCGCCGAAGCCGCGCAACGCCGCAGCCGCCGAGCAGGCCCTGGACAGCGAAATCCAGACCGCCGCTCAAGGGGCAGATGGTCGCCGGCGTCAGGGTGGCGGAGAACGGTGCGCGGGTGGTCTCGGTCTCGATCCCGATCCAGCGGGTGCGCGAGGTGCTGGGCGTGCTGACCCTCGAAGCCGGCGACGTCGACCAGATCATCGCCGCGGAGCGCGCCGCCCAGATCCCGTTCATCGCCATCGCCGTCGCCGTCAGCCTGCTGTCGTCGTTCCTGCTCACCCAGCTGATCGCCCAGCCGGTGCGCCGGCTGTCGGCGGCGGCCGACAGCGTGCGGCTGAACCGGGCCCGGGCGATCGCCCTGCCCGACATCGCCGAGCGCAAGGACGAACTGGGCGATCTCGCCCGCTCGCTGGAGGACATGACCCACACCCTCTCGGACCGGATGGAGGCGATCGAACGGTTCGCCGCCGACGTCGCGCACGAGATCCGCAATCCGCTGACCTCGATCCGCTCGGCGGTGGAGACGCTGGAGCTGGTCACCGAGGGAGCGGCGCCGCGATCGGCTGCAGGCCATCCTGAAGCAGGATGTCGGCCGGCTCGACCGCCTGATCACCGACATCTCCAACGCCTCGCGGCTCGACGCCGAGCTGTCCCGCGAGTCGCCGCGGCCGGTGATGCTGGCGCGGCTGCTGCGCGATATCGTCGGCCTCTACGAGACCGACGCGCCGCGAGGGCGACCCCCACGTCCGCCTGGTGCACGACGAGGACGACACGCTCACCGTCCCCGGCCGCGAGGGACCGCTCAGCCAGGTGTTCCGCAACCTGATCGACAACGCCCGCTCGTTCTCGCCCGCCGACGGCGATGTGCGGGTGACGCTGAGCCGCGAGCGCGGCCAGGCGGTGGTCAAGGTCGACGACAGCGGTCCTGGCATGCCGCCGGAGAACCTGGAGACGGTGTTCGAGCGCTTCTACACCTCCCGGCCCCGCGGCGCGGCGTTCGGCGGCAACTCGGGGCTCGGCCTGTCGATCGCCCGCCAGATCGTCGAGGCGCACGGCGGCAAGATCCACGCCGAGAACCGGACCAACGCGGCGGGCGAAGTGACCGGCGCGCGGTTCGTGGTCGACGATGCCCGCCGCGAGGGCCACGGCATGATCCTGCACGCCGGACTCGTCGCGCTCAGACTGGACGGACACTGGCGCGGCGCGCTGATCCTGGGACCGTCGGGGGCGGGCAAGAGCGACCTGGCGCTGAAGGCGCTCGACGCCGGCTTCGCGCTGGTGGCCGACGACCGGGTGGTGGTCTGGCCCTCCGGCGGCGTGCTGTTTGGCCGCGCGCCCGGACCGCTGACGGGCCTCATCGAAGCCAGGGGTCATGGCATCGTTCGTGAAAGCTGCCTGGCCATGGCCGAAATCGTGCTTGCGGTGAGCTGTGACCAGGACGAAACGATCGAGCGGATGCCTGAAATAGAGACTTTCGAGGTGGCCGCGGTGTGCGTGCCACGGGTTCGGCTGAACCCGTTCGAGGCTTCCGCACCTGCGAAGCTTCGTCGCGCACTGCAACATCTTGGACACAGCCCGCAACAGGCGTATCAAGCCCGCTCTTCCGGCGGCGGGGACCGCCTTGGGACCGGGGACACCCTTTGAGGCCTCGTCGATGATCGGGCTCGTGATCGTCACTCACGGTCGCCTGGCGGAAGAGTTCGTGCACGCCATGGAGCATGTCGTTGGCCCGCAGACCGCCGTCAGCGCGATCTGTATCGGACCCGACGACGACATGGAGCGCCGGCGCCGCGACATCCTGGCGGCCTGCCAGCGGGTGAATGACGGCGGCGGGGTGATCCTGCTCACCGACATGTTCGGCGGCACGCCGTCCAACCTCGCCATCTCGGTGATGGAGCAGACCAAGGCCGAAGTGATCGCCGGCCTGAACCTGCCGATGCTGATCAAGCTCGCCAGCGTCCGCCACCGCGAGGACTTGCCGACCTGCGTCGCCCAGGCGCAAGAAGCGGGTCGCAAGTACATCTCCGTCGCCTCTTACGTGTTGTCGGGCGAGAAATAGGGGCCCATGGCCGCCGAAACTTCGGTGGAGATCGCGAACGAGCGCGGCCTGCACGCCAGGGCGTCCGCCAAGTTCGTCAAGCTGGCCGCCACCTTCGACGCCGAGGTGACCGTCACCAAGGACGGCGCGACGGTCGACGCCCGCTCGATCATGGGCCTGATGATGCTGGCGGCCGGTCCTGGCAGCCGGATCACCATCCGCGCCGAGGGCGCCGAAGCCCAGGCAGCCGTCGACGCCCTCGCGGAGCTGGTGACCAACCGCTTCGAGGAAGATCGCTGATCAGCCCGCCACGGCTGGCGCGACGGCGCGGCTGGCGAGAGTCGCCCATCGCACGCAGGCCCAGTTCGGCCAGCAGGGTCTCGTCCGCGCTGCGCTCCGGGTTGGCGGTGGTGAGCAATCGCGCGCCGACGAAGATCGAGTTGGCGCCGGCGAGGAAGCACAGCGCCTGCAGCTCGCGCGACATGTGCTCGCGACCGGCGGCGATCCGAACCACCGATTTCGGGCAGACCAGCCGGGCGACCGCGATCATGCGCACGAATTCCAGCCCGTCGACCTTGGGCGAGCCGCCCAGCGGCGTCCCTTTGATCGGCATCAGATCATTGATGGGCAGGCTCTCGGGATGGACCGGCAGGACGGCGAGCTGGTGCAGCAGGCCGGCGCGGTCGCGGCGGGTTTCGCCCATGCCGACGATGCCGCCGCAGCACACCGCGATGCCGGCCTCGCGCACGGCCGACAGCGTGTCGAGGCGCTCCTGGTAGGTGCGGGTGGTGACGACCCGGTCGTAGTAGTCGGGGCCGGTGTCGAGGTTGTGGTTGTAGAAGTCGAGCCCGGCGTCCTTCAGCGCTTCGGCCTGCGCCGGCGTGAGCATGCCGAGGGTGGCGCAGGTCTCGAGGCCGAGCGCCTTCACGCCGGCGATCATCGCCGCGACCTTGGGCGTGTCGCGGTCCTTGAGGTCGCGCCAGGCGGCGCCCATGCAGAACCGCTGCGCGCCGCCGGCCTTCGCGCGCGCCGCCTCGGCGATCACCGCGTCGGCCTCCATCAGCTTCGAGGCGGTGACGCCGGTCGAGAAATGCTGCGACTGGGCGCAGTAGCCGCAGTTCTCGGGGCAGCCGCCGGTCTTGATCGAAAGCAGCTGAGAAAGCTGTATCTCGTCCGGGTCGAACCAGCGGCGGTGCACGGACGCCGCGCGGAAGATCAGCTCGCCGAATGGCAACTCGAACAGGGCCTCGACCTCGTCGAGGGACCAGTCATGGCGGGGCGCCGCCGGGTCGGAACTCATACGCTACAACACTCCTCGAACGGCGCGACTGGCCGGAACGCGCCTCGTTAGCGGCTTGGACATTACGGGCCAAGTGAACCTTCCGTTCGGCCTGTCATTCGGCTGTGATAGGAGGGGCCGACCCGGAGACAGACGCCGAGATGGCCGAAACGCCGCGCGAGATCGAGATGAAGTTCGCCATCCCGCCCGGCCGGGCGGCCGAGCTCGCGGCGGCCATCGAACCGCTGGCCGGCGCGTCGTCGGGCCAGCTGGTCTCGACCTATTTCGACACCGAGAAGGGCGCGCTGCGCCGGGCGAAGATGGCGCTGCGGGTGCGACGCTCCGGCGACAAGTACGTGCAGACGCTGAAGGACGGCGGCGACGGCGCGCTGACCCGCGGCGAGTGGGAGACCTCGGTCAAGGACGCCACGCCCAACCTCGCCGCGCTGAAGGCGACGCCGGCGGCCCGCATTGTCGCCAAAGCCAAGCTGGTCCCGGTCTACGTGGTCGAGGTGCAGCGCCGGACCGCCGATGTGGTCGAAGGCGAGAGCCGGATCGAGCTGGCCTTCGACGAGGGCGTCGCCAGGGCCAAGGGCCGCGAGGCCGCCTTCGCCGAGCTGGAGCTGGAGCTGAAAGCCGGGCCGCAGTGGGGCCTGTTCGCCCTGGCCCGTCGGCTGGCCGGGGTCGGCGACCTCACCTTGTCGTTCACCACCAAGGCCGCGCGCGGCGCGGTTCTGGCGCGCCCGCCGCGCTCGTTCGCCCACAAGTTCGAGCCGCCCGTGCTCTCGCCGGATTGCGACGCTGGCCTCGCATTCCAGGCCGTGGCGAGGGCCTGCCTGCGCCAGATCACCACCAACGCCGAGCGGCTGCGCTACCGCGCCAGCCCCGAAGTAATCCACCAGCTGCGGGTGGGGTTGCGGCGGCTGCGCAGCCTGATCACCAGCTTCAAGCAGGTGGTCGCCGACGCGCGCCTGCCGGCGATCAAGGCCGAGCTGAAGTGGCTGACCGGCGAACTCGACGCGGCGCGCAACCTCGATGTTCTGCTGCATGGCGACTACCGCGCCGCCGTGGTGCAGAAGGACGACGCGGAGGGGCTGAAGGGGCTCGGCGTACGGCTGCGCGGGGCCCGGCGCATGGCCTACGTGCGGGCCGCCGGAGCGGTGGAGAGCGAGCGCTCCCGCCGCCTGCTGCTCGACCTGCTGATCTGGATCGAAACAGGCCCCTGGACCATCGCCGAGAAGACCGCCGCCAATCGCGAGCGGCCCATCCGCCGCTTCGCGGCCGACGAGCTCTCGAGCCGCAGTCGCAAGATCGCCAAGCGGGGCCGGCGCCTGCGCGAGCTGGATCCCCTCGCCCGCCACAAGCTGCGCATCGAGGCCAAGAAGCTGCGCTACGCCGCCGACGCCTTCGCCGGCCTGTACCAGCGGCCCAAGCGCGCCCGGGCTTTCATCGGGGCGCTGAAGGAGGTGCAGGACGCGCTGGGCGACCTCAACGACATCGCCGTCGGCGAGCGTCTGGCGCACGAGGCCGCCGTCATCCCCGGGCGCGCCGAGACCGACTCCGCCTTCGTCGCCGGCCGCATCACCGGCGCCCAGAAGGCCCGCATCGCGCCGCTGACCGACCGCGCCGAGGCCGCGATCGCCGCGTTCGCGGATGCAAAGCCGTTCTGGAAGTAGACTGCGGCGGCGCTAGCCAGGCGCCAGTTCGAGCGTCGCCACGAAGGCGCGCCAAAGGGCGAGCGGCGTCTCGCCGGTGATCTTCAGCAGTTCGGCCTCGCCGTCGCCGCCCTGCCGCATCGCTGCGTTGATGCGGCGCACCGAGCCGGCGCCGTAGGTACGCTCCACCCAGTCGAGCAGCCCCGCCGCGGGCTGAAAGCCGACCTGGTAGGTGACGCGGGAGGGGTCGAACCGCCGAGCCAAATCTTCCGGCAAAAGCACATAGTAGCGGAGGTAGTCGGCGATGCCCGAGCCCAGCCAACTGATGTTCGGCTCCGGGTAGGCTTGGACAATGCGGGCCATTGCGAAAGCGACTCGTCCATAGTCCGACGGGTGGGTTTCGATGTCGGTCAGGTTGACGATGATGGTGTCCCCGCGGGCGACGACGCCGATATTGGCGGGGCTGATGTCCCTGAAGATCACCTGCAGCGTTTCCGGCGCCTCGTAGCCGGGCGAGGCGAGCGCCGCCGTGATCACCGGCCACCAGCCGATCATCATCGTCCTGAGCTGCCTAGCCCAGACGGCGAGCTGTGGCGCGTTAGTGATGTCGACGTCGATCGCGACCTTGCTGTTCGACGCGCCGGCAAGGCCCGGAACCAAGGCGGCCCCGAACCCGAGAAGGATATGGCGACGAATGGGCAATGGCGTTCCCCGCTCGCTTTCGGGTTGAACATAGCCTCGTCGGATTAAGTGGATGTTGCGCCAGGTCGGAAGACATTCCGCGTCGCGTTTACCACTTCACATAAAGATTTCCTTATATCCCCATTGCCGTCGCCGCCGTCGCCGTCTATAGAGCCCGCGCAACAAGGAGCCGATGCTTTGGCCGACTACATCATCAAGGACGTTTCCCTCGCGCCGTGGGGCCGCAAGGAAATCGAGATCGCCGAGACCGAGATGCCGGGCCTGATGGCCGTGCGCGCTGAGTTCCACAAGGACCAGCCGCTGAAGGGCGCCCGGATCGCCGGCTCGCTGCACATGACGATCCAGACCGCGGTGCTGATCGAGACCCTGCAGGCGCTGGGCGCCGAAGTGCGCTGGGCCTCGTGCAACATCTTCTCCACCCAGGACCACGCCGCCGCGGCCATCGCGGTGACCGGCACGCCGGTGTTCGCCGTGAAGGGCGAGACCCTGCCGGAGTACTGGGACTACGCGCACAAGATCTTCGAGTGGAGCGACGGCGGCTACCCGAACCTGATCCTCGACGACGGCGGCGACGCCACCCTGCTGTGCGTGCTCGGCCCCAAGGCCGAGAAGGACCCCAGCGTCCTCGACCACCCCAACAACGAGGAGGAAGAGGCGCTCTACGCGGTGATGAAGCGCTATCTGAAGGAGAAGCCCGGCTTCTATTCGGCGATCCGCGACGCGATCAAGGGCGTCTCCGAGGAGACCACCACCGGCGTGCACCGGCTCTACCAGATGGCCGAGCGCGGCGAGCTGCCGTTCCCCGCCATCAACGTCAACGACAGCGTCACCAAGTCGAAGTTCGACAACCTCTACGGCTGCCGCGAGAGCCTGGTCGACGCCATCCGCCGCGGCACCGACGTGATGCTGGCCGGCAAGGTGGCGGTGGTCTGCGGCTACGGCGACGTCGGCAAGGGCTCGGCGGCCTCGCTGCGCCAGGGCGGGGCCCGGGTCATGGTCACCGAGATCGACCCGATCTGCGCGCTGCAGGCGGCGATGGAAGGCTACGAGGTGCAGACCCTCGACGACGCGGTCGAGAGCGCCGACATCTTCGTCACCGCCACCGGCAACAAGGACGTGATCAAGCTCGAACACATGCGGCGGATGAAGCACAACGCCATCGTCTGCAACATCGGCCACTTCGACAGCGAGATCCAGATCGCCGCCCTGCGCAACTACCGCTGGGACGAGATCAAGCCGCAGGTCCACCACGTGGAATTCCCGGACGGCAAGAAGATCATCGTGCTCTCGGAAGGGCGCCTGGTGAACCTCGGCAACGCCACCGGCCACCCCAGCTTCGTGATGAGCGCCAGCTTCACCAACCAGACCCTGGCCCAGATCGAGCTGTGGACCAACGGCGGCCGGTACGGCACCACCGTCCACATGCTGCCCAAGCACCTCGACGAGAAGGTGGCCATGCTGCACCTGGCCAAGCTGGGCGCGAAGCTGACCACGCTCTCCAAGGACCAGGCCGACTACATCGGCGTGCCGGCCCAGGGCCCGTTCAAGCCGGACCACTATCGCTACTAGGCCTTCGCACGACCTCGCTCGTCCTGGCGAAAGCCGGGGTTGGGCGATGCAGAAGCGGTTCGCCGCAACAGGCTTGACCCAGGTCAAGGCGCGGGACGCAGGGCTTCTGCAGAGTGCCGGCCATGGTTTTCCTTCCGGCCCACGGAGATTTGGCGGTTCTGGCGCGAACGACCCGGCGCAGCTGGCGTCGGCGCGGTCTGTCGCCGATGGTCCGCTTCGACCTGCTGGTGTTCGGCCTCGGCTTAGGCGTCGCCATCGCCGCCGAGGTGTTCGCGAGCCTCTTCCTGTAGCTGTAGCCGTCGCCGGCGATCACGCCGGCAGATGGCAGCAGGCTTCGATCTTGTTGCCGTCGAGGTCGAAGGCGAACGCGCCGAAGTAGTGCTCGCCGTAGTTGGGCCTTGGCCCTGGCGGGCCGGCGTCGCGGCCGCCGGCGGCCAGCGCGGCGGCGTGAAACGCGGCCACCGCCGCGCGACTCCTCGCCGAGAAGCACACATGCACGCCGTTGCCGGGGCTCGCCGCCTCGCCGTTCACCGGCGTCTCGATCGAGAAGGCGACCGAGTTCGATCCCGAAATCGCAATACCGCCCAGCCTCCTCCGCCACGACCCGCAGGCCGAGCGGCGACAGCGTGGCCAGATAGAACGCCCGCGCCCGGCCGATGTCGTTCGACCCGACAGAGACATGATCGATCGCCATGGGAATCCCTCTTCGCGAACTTGGCCCCACCAGCCACCAGGGCGGCTACACCGGCGTCCCGACCCGGGGCCTGCTCCACTATCGGTGCTATCCCGCCAACCGCCAGCCGGGAAGACCGCTGCGGTGACGGTCGACGCATCGAGCCACCGCCGCCTCGGCGCCCTGAAGCCAAGTCGCACAACAACTGCAGGCGGTGGCAGACCTCAGGAACTCGGCGCCTACCCACGACTTATGGTAGCCAGTGGAGGCAATGAATGGACGCGTCTGTCAGCGCTCGCGCGCAGAAGGTTCTGCTGATCGTCGAGGATCAGCTGCTCCTGGCGATGGGGCTCAAGGACGAACTCGAAGACGCCGGCTACCGCGTCCTGGAACTGGCGATCCACAATCAGGAGGCCCTGGACTTGGCGCGTGAGGCCAGGCCCGATCTCGCCCTGGTGAACATCCAGCTCGCCGACGGAGACGACGGCGTGGCGCTCGCCGCCGAACTGAAGGCGCTGGGCGTGCCCGTGCTGTTCATCAGCGGACAGCCGGAGCGGGCGAAATCGGCGAAAGCGGTGGGCTTGGGCTCGATCCCCAAGCCCTACACTCCGTCGGAGCTGGTCGCGGCGGTGGACTATCTGTTCCGCCATCAGCGCGGAGATGAGTCGCACCCTCGGCCCTCGCGGCTGGAAGTGTTCGACCCCGGCGCGCCGGGCTGAACTGAGGCCCAGGCGAGATCCGGCGGCGTTCAGAGCACCGTCCTGGTGGACGAAAGGCCCAGCTGCTGCCGGCCGACCAGGCTCATGAACGCCGGCGTGAACGCGACGTGCTTGAGCCCGGTGAAGATGTCGCGCAGGCACCGCTGCAACGGCTGGCGCATATAGACCGCCGACGTGCCGGCATGGTCGAAGGCGAACACCACCATGTCCCGGGAGGCCTTCGCCAGCGTCAGGCAGGCCTGGGACAGCTCCAGGCCCTCCTGTGGGGTCATGATCCGGCCCTCGGCCGCGCGTTCCTCCGCGGCTGACACCAGGCCCAGCAGATGCGTGCGGGCGGCCTTCATGCGGCCGTCGAGTTCGCCGACGCCGGACTGCACCACGCCGTCTTCCGCCTGCAGACCTTCAGCCACCGTGCGCCTGGTCTTGCTGGCGGACGCGATCAACTCGATCAGCGCCCGCTGCCCGACCCCCGACGCGAACGCGGTGAGGCCGACGGCGTTGAGCCGCGCCGCGGCGAGCGCCGACAACGGTCCGGATGCGTCCGCACTCGCCCAGGCGTACTCCCAACTCCGCCGCGCGGGCACGAACCGGTCGGTGATGGCGTAGTCCACGCTGGCGGTGGCGCGCAGGCCCATGACGTCCCAGCTGCCCGGCTTGATCTCCACCTCCGCCTTGGGAATCACGAACGCCCGGTAGCGTCCTTCGCGGGCGCCGCCGGTGTTGGCGGCGACCATCACCCAGCCCGAGATCGAACTGCCGGAGCCGAATGTGCCGGCGCAGGAGATGCGAAAGCCGCCAGCCTCAGGCGTCGCGACCGCCCTCGGTATCAGCGAGGCCCAGCACGAGGCCGGACCGCCGCCGAACACCTCGTCCCGACCTTCGGCCGGCAGACCCTGGAGCAGCGTGTGGTTGATCGCGTTGCAGACCGAGGCGCACCAGCCGGCTGACCCATCTGCGCGGGCGATGGCTTCCACGGCCCCGTAGAAATCGAGCCAGCTACCGCCCAGTCCGCCAGAGCGCTCCGGATTGAGGATCGCCAGCAGCCCGGCGTCCAGCAGCGACGTCGCAACGACGTCGGTCAGGCGCCCGAGGCGCTCCCCGGCCTCGGCCTCGGCGCTGATCACATCGTAGAGCACCGTCGCCCGTTGCACGGCGCCGCCGCGCGACTCCAAGGTCTCCATAGATCCCGCCCTCCATCTCACCACTGCCAGCTTCACCAACCAGACCCTGGCCCAAGTCGAGCTGTGGACCAACGGCGGCCGCTACGCTGAGGATTTGGCCCGCGATCGTGAAGTCTGACGGATGCCCCCCATCGTCCCATATCGCATGGGTGAAAACGTAGTTGCGATCCGGCGGCGCCAGTGTGGCGACGGTCTCCAAGACGGCTGTGAACACGGCGTTCGTGCGGTCCCAGACCGCTGGCGGCAAAGGTGTTCGCCCGTCGGGCTCGATGATCTCGAAGATCGGACATCATCCACCCTCGCGTCGCAAAGCCGACCTTCCCGGCTAGACGGGCTCAGCTCAGGTCGGTGAACGGGTTGTAGGCTATGTCCCAGACATAGCCGTCCGGGTCGGCGAACTCGGCCTCATAGCCTCCCCAGGGTGCGGGCTGCGGCCGCTTAAGGGCGGTTGCGCCGGCGGCCAGGCCCAGATCGAAGACCTCCCGGACAGCCTCCTCCGTCGGCACGTTGTGAGACAAGGCCACGCTGGAAAAGGTCAACGCCCCAGCCGGCAAATCCTTCAGCGCTTCCTCGCGCGCATGGAGCGAGAGCCAACAGCCCTCAAGCCTGAACATGATAAAGTCGTCGCCGTCGGCGTAGTTGTGCGTCGGGAAGCCGAGGCCATCGCGATAGAAGGCAAGCGCACGGCTGAGGTCGCTCACGGCCAGGCTAACGATAGAGATTTTCGGCTTCATCTGGGGAACGCATCATCCATGCGTCGCCGCCCACGGCCTAACGCCCAGGCGGCCTTGCGGCGATCAGGGCGTCCACGTCGCCCAGCGCCGGATTGTGGATTGCGTAGGCGGTCCTGAGGCCTGGGAGGAACCCGCGATCCTTGTAGAACCGATGCACCGCCGGGTCTTGGCGGCCGCTCTGCATGAGTACATGGAAGCAGTCTTTGTCCCAGGCCGCCTGTAGCGCCGCCTCGACCACAGCGCGGCCGTAGCCGCCACGGCGGAAGTCCGGGTGCGATACGACGTTCTCCAAGACGCCGAGCCGACGCCCGCCGCGCAGCAGGTTCGGCACGGTGATGAGCATGCAAGTCGCCGCAACCCGTTCTCCTTCCACCGCCACGAACACGTCGGTCGCGTCGCTGGCGATCGTCTCGGTCCAAATGACGCGGGCCCGCTCAATCGGCTGGGCGTGCGCGCTGACCTCGGCGCAGGCGAAGAGCTCAAGCAGCGACGCAAGGTCCCCCTCAAGCGCTAGTCGAACCGTCGGCATGCGGCCCCCTTGCAGGCTTAGATGAGCTGGACGTCGATATTGTGTGGCCGTGCCAGCTTCCGTCAGGAGGCCCTCGCAGCACAGACGTAGAGCGGCCGCGCTACCGGGCGATGCTGAAGTCGGCGTCGCCCCGGCGAACTTCCCCCTTGGGTCGAGTTTCCCGTTGGGATGATGCCCAGAAGCGACGCGGCGGACGACGCGCCGGCGGGGAGCGTTCATTGGCTCCTGGGCCCATAGGCGGACGTTCCCAGCTACTGCCCTAATACCCTACCGCCACGCCTTCGCGCCGCGGGTCGGCGCCGCCCTCGTAGCCGCCGTCGCGCTTGATGATCGCCGTGGATGCCGGAGCCCTCGGCCGCGAAGCCGCTGCTGAGCTTCAGGCCCTTGGCGGCCAGCGCGTCGACCACGCCCGGCGCATAGCGCTTCGGCTCGGACTGAATCTGACCCGCCTCGCGCGATCAGGTTGGGCAGGGCGGAGGCGTCCTGCATCGACATATGCCAGTCGAGCACGGCGACCAGGGTCTTCAGCACGTACGACGGAATGGCGTTGCCGCCGGGCGAGCCGACCGCGGCGACGAAGTCTGCCCTTCCGGTCGAGGACGATGATCGGGGCCATCGACGAGCGCGGACGCTTGCCGGGGGCGACGGCGTTGGCGATCGGCAGGCCGTGGCCGTCTTGGGACTGAAGGAAAAGTCCGTGAGCTGATTGTTGAGGAAGAAGCCGTCGACCATCCGCCCGTCGCCGAAGATGCTCTCGACCGTGGTGGTCATCGAGACCACGTCGCCGTCCTCGTCGACGATGACGAAGTGCGAGGTGCCGCCGGGCTCGGCGGTGGCGTCGAGCCCGACCTTCGGCGCGCCGGCGGGCTGGCCCGGCGCGGGCGGCTTGGCGAACGCGGTCTCGCCGATCAGCTTGGCGCGGGTGGCCAGGTAGGCCGGGTCGAGCAGGCCGTCGACCGGCACCTTCACGAATGCCGGGTCGCCCTCGTAGGTGTCGCGGTCGGCGTACATCAGCTGCTCGGCCTGCGCGATTTCCAGCCACGCCTGCGGGTCGGTGGGACCACGGGTGGCGATATCGGTGTGTTCCAGCAGGCCGAGCGCCTCCAGCACCGCCATGCCGCCTGACGGGGGCTGGTCGGAGCAGACGATGTAGATGCGATAGGGCCGGCACAGCGCCGCGGTCACGTGCGGCTTGTAGGCGGCCAGGTCGGCCAGCGTCATCGTGCTGGGCAGCGGGTCCTCGTGCAGCCGCTTGACGATATCGGCCGCGATCGGACCGGTGAGGATGGCGCGCGGCCCTTCGGCCGGCCAGCTTGCGCAGGGTGGCGGCGTAGGCGTGGTTCACCAGCAGGTCGCCGGCCGTCATCTTCGTCGCCGTCCGGCTTGGTGAAGTAGGCGATCGCGTCGGGCTGTTTGGTCTGCGGCGGATAGGGGCTGGCGATCATGCCGGCCAGGCGCGGGCTGACGATGAAGCCGTCGTCGGCCAGCTTCTCGGCGTCGCCGAACAGCGAGCCCCAGGGCTGCCGCCCATGCTCCTTGTGCGCCAGGTAGAGCATGGCGATCGCGCCCGGCACGCCGGCCGAGTGGCCGGAGAGGATCGCGGCGCCGAACGGCAGCGGCTTGCCGTCGGCGCTTCAGGAACAGCGCCGGGGTCGCGCCGGCCGGAGCGACCTCGCGGCCGTCGTAGGCGGTCAGCTTGTGGGTCTTGCGCGTCGTAGTAGACCATGAAGGCGCCGCCCGCCGAGGCCGGAGCTCTGCGGCTCGACCAGCGCCAGCACCGTCTGCACCGCCACCGCCGCGTCCATCGCCGAGCCGCCGCTGCGCAGCACCTTCAGCCCGGCGTCGGCGGCCAGCGGATTGGCGGCGGCCACCATGGCGTGGGGCGCAGGTCTGAGGCGCCGGGGTCTGCGAGGGTGCGGCTCGGCCTGGACCGCCGCGCCGATCAGCGCCATCAGGGCCGGCAGCGCGGACGACGAGCCGCTTGATCAAACTCATCCCCGTCGACCTTCTTCGCCTTTGCGAGCGCAACATAGGCACGCTGCCGCCGTGGACAACAAAGCCGCGGCTGCTAGCAAGCGGCAATGAGCCAGGCCGCCCCGGTCCGCTGAACCTGATCACCGACGTGGCCGGCCTGAAGGTCGGCCAGGCGCGAGGACGCGGGCGCCCGCACCGGCGTGACCGTGATCCTGCGCCGACGACGCGGGCGGTGTGCGCCGTCGACGTGCGGGGCGGCGCGCCCGGCACGCGCGAGACCGACGCGCTGGCGCCGGAGAACCTGGTGGACGCCGTCGACGCGATCGTGCTCTCCGGCGGCTCGGTCTACGGCCTGGCGGCCGCCGACGGGGTGGCGGCGGCGCTGGGCGCGCGCGGGGAGGGCTACCGGCTTGCGACCGCCCCAGGCGTGCCGGTCTCGCCGATCGTGCCGGCGGCGATCCTCTACGACCTGGCCAACGGCGGCGCGAAGGACTGGGGCGAGAGCCGCCCTACCGCGATCTTGGCATGGCGGCGGCGAGCAACGCCGGGAGTCCATTTCGCGCTCGGCACGGCCGGGGCGGGCTGCGGCGCGATGGCCGGGCGGCTGAAGGGCGGCGTCGGCTCGGCCTCGGTGGTCGCCGCGCGACGGTTTCACCGTCGGCGCCATCGTGGCGGTGAACAGCTTCGGCTCCGTCGTCGCGCCGGGCGGGCGCACCTTCTGGGCGGCGCCCTACGAGATCGGCGCGCGAGTTCGGCGGCCTCGGCGTCGGCCGGGCTGACCGCAGGCGCCCGACGACTGGGGCCTCGCCAAGGGCTCGACCGACGGCGGTGCGGCGCACCAACACCACCATCGCCTGCGTGGCCACCGACGCGGCGCTGACCCCGGCCGAGGCGCAGCGCGTGGCGATCATGGCCCAGGACGGCCTCGCCCGCGCCATCCGTCCGGCGCACGCGCCGTTCGACGGCGACGTGGTGTTCGCGCTTGCCACCGGGATGCGCGCGCTGGGCGAGCGGCGCATGCTCGCCATCGCCCGCATCGGCGCTCTGGCCGCCGACTGCCTGGCCCGGGCGATCGCCCGAGGGGTGTTCGAGGCGACGGCGTGGCCGGGCGCGCCGTGTTGGCGGGACCTCCGCTAGCGGCGCGCCGCCCTACTTCGCCCAGGCGGCGCGCTCGATCCGGCGCGACGAGGGGCGACCGAAGACGCCTTGGCTGGTGACGATGCTGACCGTCAACACGCCCTTCTGCAGCCAGGCGCCGGGCTTGGGACCCTGCGCGATGACGACGTCGGTAAGGTGGCTCAGGCCGGCCTTGCCGCCCGGCACGCTGGCGATATCGACCAGGGCCTCGCTGGCGACGGAGGCGGCGTCGGCCAGATAGGAGGCGGTCGTGGCGTCAGCATCCTGCTTGGTTTCGAACCCGATCTGCCGGCCCGCGGCGCGGCTGGCGCGCAGGCTGGCCTGATAGAAGGTCCGGAACAGCGCCTGCAGACTGAGCGAGGGCACCCGCAGCGGCGCCGACGCGCCGTCGAGCGCGGCCGCCGAGCCGTCGGGCCGTTTCGGCGTGAACACGGTCATGCCGCCCAGGCGGGTGGCCCGCAGCATCGGCTCGCCGACATCGTTACGGTAGATCACGTCGCCGCGCGGTCCTGGCGCCGGCTCCACCACCCAGATTTCCGGGTCGTCGTCGAACTTCAAAAGCGGCTTGACGGTCGAGCGGTCGAAGACGAAGGCGCCGCCTTCGTCCATCTGGTAGCGCGCGGTCAGCGGCTGGCCGGCCCTCTCGCCACCGAGCCGGGCCGCGTAGGCTTCGCGTAGCAGCGAAACGGGCGCGGCGGACCCCGACGACGAAAAAGCCGCGGCCAGCAGGCCCGCGGCGCACATCAAAACGATACGGAATGCCGTCAACGGCGCCGCCATTCCCCAGGCAAATGCCCCGTGACTAGGGCGCTTTTTGGACGACTTACTACCCTGTAATGTATTGACCACCGTTTACCGTCAGCGTGGAGCCGGTAATATAACCAGCTTCTTCCGCCGCGAGGAAGGCGACGCAGCGGGCGATCTCGTCGGCCATGCCCAGTCGTCCCACCGGTATTCCGGCGATGATCTGCTCCAGTACGTTCTGCGGCACCGCGGAAACCATCTCGGTGTCGATGTAGCCAGGGGCGATCGCATTGACCGTGATGCCCTTCTTGGCGTTCTCCTGCGCCAGCGCCTTGGTGAAGCCGATCATGCCGGCCTTGGCGGCCGAATAGTTCGACTGGCCGATCTGGCCCTTCTGGCCGTTGATCGACGAGATGTTGACGATGCGGCCGAAGTTGCGCTCGCGCATGCCCTCGATGACGTTGCGGGTCATGTTGAAGATCGAGGCCAGGTTGACGCGGATCACCTCGCTCCACTGCTCCTCGGTCATGCGGTGCAGCACGGCGTCGCGGGTGATGCCGGCGTTGTTGACCAGCGTGTCGATCGGACCGAGTTCGGCCTCGACCTTCTTCACCGCCTCGGCGCAGTCGGCGAACGAGGAGACGTTGCCCTTGACGCAGAAGACGCCGAGCTCGTCGGCGCAGCTCTGCGCCGCCACCTCGTTGCCGGCGTAGCCGGCGGCCACCTTGTAGCCGCCCGCTCGAAGCCTGGCGCTGATCGCCCGCCCGATGCCGCGCGTGCCGCCCGTGACGAAGGCCACCCTGCTCATGCTGTTCGCTCCCTACGCTCTGCTTCTCGTCACCCCGGCCGTAGCGCAGCGGAGAGCCGGGGCCTGACCCACCGCATCCAAGCTGGAACTCGTCTCGGCGCCGGCCTGGCCGGCCCCGGCTCAAGGCCGGGGTGACGGAAGGCGCGGGCTTGTCACATCGCCTCCACCGTCATCGCCACGCCCATGCCGCCGCCGACGCAGAGGGTCGCGAGACCCTTCTTCGCCCCGGAGCGCTGCATCTCGTGCAGCAGGGTGGTGAGGATGCGCGCGCCGGACGCGCCGATCGGGTGGCCGATGGCGATCGCGCCGCCGTTGACGTTGACCTTGGCCGGATCGAGCCCGAGTTCGCGCACGACGCTGAGCGACTGCGCGGCGAAGGCCTCGTTGCTCTCGATCAGGTCTAGGTCGGAGACCTTCCAGCCGGCCTTCTCCAGCGCCTTCTTGGTGGCCGGGATCGGGCCGGTGCCCATGATTTCGGGCGGCACGCCGGCGTGGGCCCAGGACGCGATCCGGGCCAGGGGCTTCAGGCCGCGGCGCTTGGCTTCGTCGGCGGTCATCAGCACGATGGCCGCGGCGCCGTCGTTGAGGCCGGAGGCGTTGGCGGCGGTGACGGTGCCGTCCTTGGTGAAGGCGGGCCTGAGGCTAGCGACGCTCTCCAGCGTGACGCCGTGACGGACGTATTCGTCGTCGGCGACGACGGTGTCGCCCTTGCGGCCCTTGATCGTGACCGGGGCGATCTCGTCCTTGAACCGGCCGGCCTTCTGGGCCGCCTCGGCCTTGTTCTGCGAAGCGACGGCGAAGCGATCCTGGTCTTCGCGGGTGATCTGCCAGCGCGCGGCGATGTTCTCGGCGGTCTGGCCCATGTGGTAGCCGTGGAAGGCGTCCCACAGCCCGTCCTTGATCATCGTATCGACGAAGGCGAGGTCGCCCATCTTCGTGCCATTGCGCAGGTTCTGCGCGTGCGGCGACTGGCTCATGCTCTCCTGGCCGCCGGCGACGACGATCTTGGCGTCGCCGGCCGCGATCTGCTGGGCGCCGAGAGCGACGGCGCGCAGGCCGGAGCCGCACAGCTGATTGACGCTCCAGGCCGGGCTCTCCACCGGCACGCCGGCGTTGACCGAGGCCTGACGGGCGGGACCCTGGCCGGCGCCGGCCTGCAGCACCTGGCCGAGGATCACCTCGTCGACGTCGCCGAGCTGGATACCCGCGCGTTCGACGGCCGCCTGGATGGCGATCTTGCCGAGGTCGTGGGCCGGCAGGCTGGCGAGCGCGCCGTTGAACGAGCCTACGGGCGTGCGCTGGGCGGACACGATGACGATGTCGTTCATGGGGAGCCTCCTTCAAGGGCTGGAAACCATATGCCCCCTGAGCGCCGCCGCGTCACTCCCCGCCGCGCCGCCCGGCGAATTTTGACGGGCAGTTTGACTTAGGGGACAGGCTGAGTTTGCATGCGCGGCGCCGCAGTGCGAAAAACAGCGCCTGCGGGGTGGGAATAGGTACGAAATGACCGATCAGGGCCAAGCGCGAAAGCCGGCGTCCGACAAGGTGGTGATCCAGAAGTACGCCAACCGGCGGCTCTACAACAAGGCGACCAGCACCTACATCACCCTCGACGACCTCGCCGGCATGGTGCGCGAGGGGGTCGATTTCGTGGTCTACGACGCCAAGACCGGCGAGGACATCACCCGCAAGGTGCTGACCCAGATCATCTTCGAGGAAGAGAGCCGCGGCCAGAACCTGCTGCCGATCCAGTTCCTGCGCCAGCTGATCCGCTTCTACGGCGACCAGATGCAGGCCTTTCTGCCGAGCTACCTGGAGCTGTCGCTCGACAGCTTCATCCGCCAGCAGGAACGGCTGCGCAGCCAGTTCTCGACCATGAGCCCGGCTGGCATCGGCGTCTACGAGGAGCAGATCCGCCAGAACCTGGCGCTGTTCGACCGGGCGATGAAGATGTTCTCGCCGTTCCCGTTCCGCGCGGACGGCGAAGAAGCCGCGCCCGCCGCGCAGTCCGCGCCGACCGAGCCCGCCAAGGACGACCTCGCCGAACTGCGCAAACAGATGGCCGCGATGCAGGAACAGCTGGCCGCGCTGGCGAAGAAGTAACCCCCTACTCTCCGCTCATCCCGGCGAACGCCGGGCAGGAAGAAGTGGAAGGGAACCACGGAAAGCACGGTCGCGCCTGCGCCAAGGCGCTCTGGCTGCGATTCACCCGCCAGGTCCGTGTTTTCCGTGTTTTCCGTGGCCAATACTTACGCCACAGCGCCTGCGGTCGGACTTCTGCCTGGGTCCCCGGCGTTCGCCGGGACGAGCGGAGTTGCGTGGCTAGGCTGGCGTCACCTTCAGCCGGGCGCCGCCGAGGATTTCCAGCACCTTCACCTTCGATCTGGCGGCCAGGTCGTCGCCGTCGTCGAGTTCGGCCGCCCATTCCTTGCCGTCGACAAACACACGGCCATGGCCGGCCTTGAACGCCGCCACCGCCTCGCCCTCGCGGCCGATCAGCCGCGGCGCCAGGTCGTTGATGTCGCCATCGCCTTTTGGCGCCGGCCGCAAAAAGCGGCGGCCGAGGTAGGTGAAAACCACCGCGGTGACGACGAAGAGCACGATCTCCTCGGGCCAGATCAGGCCGACCAGTTGCGTCGTCACGGCGACCACCGCCGCCGCGCCGGCGGGCCAGAGCAGCCAGCCGGACCCGGTCATCAGCTCGCCGATCAGGAACACTCCGCCGATCGCGATCCAGGTCCAGAACGGGTTGGCGAGGAAGAACGCCTCGGCGTGATCCATTTATGAGCTCCCGGTCGGGACCGAGGGCCGCGGCGGCGGGGGCCGCGGCGCGGCCGGCGGCGCATTGGAACCGCCGCTCTGCACGCTCCGCACCAGCTCCAGCACCCCGGCGATCGAGCCGGAAATGCCGGAGAAGTCCGCCGGCACGATCACGGTGCGCTGCTGGTTCGATTCCGCCAGCTTGCCGAACGCCTCGACGTACTTCTGCGCCACGAAGTAGTTCAGCGCGTTGACGCTGCCGCCCTCGATCGCGTCGGACACCACCTTGGTCGCCTGCGCCTCGGCGCCGGCGGCGCGCTCGCGCGCTTCGGCGTCGCGGAACGCCGCTTCCCGCCGGCCTTCGGCCTGCAGGATGGCGGCCTGCTTGGAGCCTTCCGCCCGGGTGATCGCGGCCTGCTTCTCGCCCTCGGCCTCGGTGATCACCGCGCGCCGCTCCCGCTCGGCCTTCATCTGCCGGGTCATGGCGTTGGTGATGTCGGGCGGCGGCTGCAGGTCCTTGATCTCGATCCGCGCCACCTTGACGCCCCAGGGACTGGTCGCCTCGTCGATCACCGCCAGCAGGCGGGTGTTGATGTGCTCGCGGTTGGAGAGCACCTCGTCGAGTTCCATCGACCCCACCACGGTGCGCAGGTTGGTCATGGTCAGCTGGGTGATAGCGCCCTGCAGGTTGGCCACCCGATAGGCCGCCGCGGCGGCGTCCATCACCTGGATGAAGACGATGGCGTCGACCTGGACGCCGACGTTGTCCTTGGTGATGACCTCCTGCTGCGGCACCGGCAGGACCTGCTCCATCATGCTGATGCGGCGGCCGACCGTCTCGACAAACGGCGTCAGGATGGCGATGCCGGGCTTCAGGGTTCGGGTGTAACGGCCGAAGCGCTGGACCGTGTATTCGAAGCCTTGCGGCACGGTCTTGATCGCTGAGAACGTGACCACCAGCGCCACGGCCAGCAGAACAAGTACGATGATACCCGGCACTATGACCTCCCCGTCCATTCGCCGCAGCTTATCCTTTCAGCGCCCTAGCCGCCATCATGCGTTGCGCCCAGGCCCCGCGGCGGCCTAGCTTGCGGTGAAAGCGGTGATTGGGGTTGGGGATGCGACGACACTGGATGGCCGGCCTGGCGTTGGCGCTGACGACGGCGACCGCCGCCCACGCGGCTGATTTCGACGCCCGGCGCGCCGCGGACATCGCCTCGATCATCACCTCGCACGGCGCCAGCGGCGCCCTGAAGAAAGGCGACGACGGCAAGGCTTATTTCAATGGCCAAGTCGGCAACGTCTATTTCGACGCCCACTTCCAGAGCTGCGACGACGCACGGACCTACTGCAAGACCGTGCTGCTCGGCGGGGTCTGGGATTCGAAGAAGATCACGGTCGACCAGATCAACCACTGGAACCGCTGGACGCTGTATTGCCCGGCCTACATCGACGCCGATGGCTCACCGGATCTGTGGTACTCGATCGCCGTTTCCAGCAGCACGACCGAGGCGGACTTCTCCGACGAACTCAGCACCTGGATGGACTGTCTGCACGATTTCGACGGCTTCGTCGCCGGCCCGGACGATTTCATCAAGAACCACGCGAGCTGACGCGCCGCCGCGGACTCAGGCGGCGGCGCTCGCCTTCGCCGGCGTCCGCAGCCGCTCCAGCCGGGCGATCGCGGCGTCGGCCTCGGCCATGATCCGACCGACGATCTCGCCGGCCGGCAAGACGTCGTGGACGCCGCCGGCCGACTGGCCCATGGCGAAGCACGACTTGTCGGGATCGAGCCCTTCGATCTGGCCGCCGATGCCGCCCATCACGCCGGCGCGAGACGAGATGCCGGCCTGCATCGGGAACGGCTGGATGTCCTGCGGCCGGCTCTCCCAGTCCTCGACCCACAGGTTCTTCTTCACCCGCATCGGCTTGCCTGAGTAGCAGCGGGTGCGGATGGTGGCCTCGTCAGAGGCCTCGAGAATGGTCTCGTGATAGAGCGCCGCCAGCGTGAGCCTCGGTCGAGGCGATGAAGCGCGTGCCCATCCAGACCCCGACGCCGCCCAGCGCCAGCACCGCCGCCAGCCCGCGGCCGTCGTAGAGCCCCCCGGCGCCGACCACCGGGACCTTCACCGCGTCCACCGCCTGGGCGATCAGCGGCATGGTTCCGACCAGGCCGGTGTGGCCGCCGCCCTCGCCGCCCTGGCAGATCACCGCATCGCAGCCGGCCTGCTCGGCCTTCACCGCGTGCTTCACCGCGCCGCAGACCACCATCACCTTCAGGCCGGCCTTCTTGAGCTTCTCCAGGATCGGCATCGGCACGCCGAGCCCGGCGACGAAGCTCGAGGCGCCCTCGCCGATGATGATGTCCACCGACGCCATCAGGCTTTCCGGGCTGGCGGCCAGCAGGTCGACGCCGAACGGCTTGTCGGTGAGCTTCCTGAGCTTCTTCATCTCCTCGCGGATGAAGTCCGGCCCGCGACCGGCCATGCCGAGCACGCCGTAGCCGCCGGCGTTCGAGACCGCCGCCGCCAGCTCGGCGTAGGAGACCCCGCCCATGCCGGCCAACATGATCGGCTTGTCGACGCCGAGGAGGTCGCAGAGGGGCGTGTGCAGGGTCATCGTGGGCTCCGTGTTTCGCCCTGCACAGGCCGCCTTCCCCGGCGGCGGTCAAGCGCGGCGGCCGGTTTCAGGCCGGGCGCTCGCCGCGGAGCCGCCGGGCGGCGTCCGGATAACGCCGCGACGATGGGGCCGTGAGGCCGCCGCCCAGGTCGATGCGGAAATCGCCCGAGCCGGTGGCCGAGAGGCTGCGCACCTTGCCTGGATTGACCAGCCAGGAGCGGTGCGTGCGGACGAAGCCATGCGGGCTCAGCGCCGCCTCGATCTGCGCCATCGAAGCGCGCATCAGCGGGCGGCGGCCGTCGTCGAGGGCGAACTCGACGTAGTTGCCGGCCGCCTTCGCGGCCAGGATCTCGCCCACCGGCAGGCGCAGCAGCGTGGCCCCGTCGCGGATGTCGAAGGTGGCGGGGAGCGAGGCGCCGGCCGGCGGCGCGGCGGCCGTGTCCGGGGCGGCGGGGCGTCGCGCCAGCAGCCAGAACACGCCGCCGAACACGACGTAGGCCAGCAAGTCCTTGCGGTACTCGTAGGGCAGTTCCAGCGGCGACCAGGCGTAGGTCTTGCCGGCGGCGGCGAACACCAGCGTGCGCAGCAGCGTCATCAGGCCGGTGTGGGCGGCAGAGAACACCAGGCTGCCGCCTAGATGGACCCCCAGGGTCCGCCACAGTGGCCCCCGGCCCGGCGGCGCCAGGCGCAGCGCGGCCAGCACGACCCCTGCGGCGACAAGCGCGGCCATCGCGCTGGTGATCTCGAGCGTGAGGGGCAAGGCGAGCGGCATGGACACGCCGCGCCGGTGCGCGTCGTCCAGTTGGGTCGACACATTTACGAAGATGTTGAGCCCCAGCAGCGCGAGCACCGCGAGCCAGGCGCGGATCGCCGGCGCTTTGCCGCTCGTCCCGGCTGGCGCGCCGCTCGTCCCAGGCGCAGTCTCGCCGTCCCGGCGCAACCGCCGCCCGGCCCAGCCCCCTGGATCATCGCTCGTGCGCTCGGTCATGTTCGCCAAATCAACCGATCGCGACCCTTGTAACCTGGAACGCGCCACAATGAACCGACGCCATCTTCTCGGCGCCAGCGTCTCGCTGACCGCCGCCGCCGCGCTTCGCGCCCGCCCCGCCGCCGCGTCAGTAACGGGCCGCGTGCGTCCCGGCGTGCCGGGCTGGCCCGCCGACGCCGACTGGGCCCAGCTGAACCAGGCCGCCGGCGGGCGCCTGTCGCCGGTCAGCGTCCCCGCGCTCGACGGGCCGGACGCCAAGGCGCTGCTCTCCAATCCGTTCTACATCGGCGACCAGCCAGGTCTGACCGAAAGTTCCGGCTGGCTCGACGCCTGGCGCTCGTCGCCGAGCGCCTATGCGCTGGCCGCCGAGAGCGCCGCGGACGTCGCCGCCGCGGTCCGCTTCGCCCGCGTCCATAACCTGCGCCTGGTGGTGAAAGGCCGCGGGCACAGTTACCTCGGCGGCTCCAACGCACCGGATTCCCTGCTGCTGTGGACCCGCCGGATGGACGGCGTCGCGGTCAACGACGCGTTCACGCCGCAAGGCGCGCCCGCCGGCCTCGCCCCGGTCCCGGCCGTCACGGTCGGCGCCGGCGCCATGTGGCTGCACGCCTACCAGGCGGTGACAGCCGGCGCGGGCCGCTACGTCCAGGGCGGCGGCTGCACGACGGTCGGCGTCGCCGGGCTGGTGCAGGGCGGCGGCTTCGGCAGCTACTCCAAGACCTACGGCATGGCCGCCGCCAGCCTGCTGGAAGCCGAGATCGTCACTGCCGACGGCAAGGTGCGCGTGGTCAATCGCCACCAGGAGCCGGACCTGTTCTGGGCGCTGAAGGGCGGCGGCGGCGGCACCTTCGGCGTGCTGACCCGCCTGACGCTGGCGACGCACGAGCTGCCGACCAGCTTCGGCGCGGTGCGCCTGACGCTGCACGCGCAGTCCGACGAGGCCTACCGCCGCCTGCTGGCGCGGTTCGTCGACTTCTACGCCGCCAACCTGTTCAATCCGCACTGGGGCGAGCAGGTGACCGCGCGGCCGGACAACCAGCTCGAGGTCTCGATGGTGTTCCAGGGCCTGACCCAGGACGAGGCCCGCGCCGCCTGGCGCCCGCTGATCGACTTCGCCAACGTCAATCCGGCCGACTACGAGGGCCAGACCGGCTTTCTCGCGCTGGCGCTGCCGGCGCGCCATTTCTGGGACGCCGGACTTCCTGCGGCGCCTCGCCCCGGCGTGATCGTCAGCGATCCTCGTCCCGCCGCCCCGCCCACCGACTTCTGGTGGGCCGGCGACGCCGACGAGGCCGGCGATCTTCTGGCACGCCTACACCTCGGCCTGGCTGCCCGCGTCGCTGCTGAAGCCCGCCAACCAGAGCGCGGCTGGTCGACGCCTGGTTCGCCGCCAGCCGCCACTGGTACGCTTCGCTTCCACTTCAACAAGGGCCTCGCCGGCGCGCCGGACGCGGCGCTCGCAGGCGGCGCGCGACACCGCCACGAATCCCGAGGCGCTCGAGGCCTTCGCGCTGGCGATCATCGCCTCGGACGGCAAGACGCTCTACGGTGGCGCTGAGCCCGATCTCGCCAGCGCCCACGCCATCGCCGCCCGGGTCCAGGCGGCGATGGCGGCGCTGCGCGTCGCGGCGCCCGGGGCACCGGCGCCTACGTCAACGAGTGCGACTACTTCCAGAGCGACTGGCAGCGGGCCTTCTGGGGCCCGAACTACCCGCGCCTCGCCCGCATCAAGCGCCGCTACGACCCGGACGGCCTATTCACCGTCCACCACGGCGTCGGCAGCGAAGCCTGGAGCGCGGATGGGTTCACGCGGAAGACGTGACCCTCCTCCACCGTGTAGCGGAGCGAAGCGGGGGAGGTGTCGCGGCGCGTTAGCGCCGTGACGGAGGGGGCGCAGGGCGGTGCGCACGTCCCGGACAACTGTCAGTGTACGCGGCCTTGCGCCCCCTCCGTCTCGCCCGGCTGCGCCGGTCGATCCACCTCCCCCGCGTCGCTCCGCTATGCGGTGGAGGAGCGAGGTGTCGCAGCTGCGCCTAGTGCCGGAACACCCTGACGCCGGTGAAGGCCATCGCCACGCCGCGATCGTCGGCGGCGGCGATCACCTCGGCGTCGCGGATCGAGCCGCCGGGCTGGATCACCGCGGTGGCGCCCGCCTCCGCCGCCTGGATCAGGCCGTCGGCGAACGGGAAGAAAGCCTCGGAGGCGCAGGCCGAGCCCTTGGCCAGCGACTCCGGCAGCCCCGCCAGCTCGGCGGCCTCGGCGGCGCGGATCGCGGCGATGCGGGCCGAGTCGCGCCGGTTCATCTGGCCGGCGCCGATCCCGCCGGTCTGGCCGTTCTTGGCGAAGACGATGGCGTTGGACTTGATGTGCTTGGCCACGGTGAAGGCGAACAGCATGTCGCGCACCTCGGCCTCGGTCGGCGCCCGCTGGGTGACGATCTTGAGGTCGGCCGCGGTGATCCGTGCGTCGTCGCGGCCCTGGACCAGAAATCCGCCCGCCACCGACTTGAAGGTCTCGCCCTTGGCCAGCGGATCGGGCAGCGCGCCGGTGACCAGGAGGCGCACGTCCTTGCGGCGCTTGAACACCTCGATCGCGTCGTCGTCGGCCTCCGGCGCGATCACCACCTCGCTGAAGATCTTGACGATCTCGCGCGCCGCGGCCCGGTCGAGCCGCCGGTTCAGCGCGACGATGCCGCCGTAGGCCGACACCGGGTCGCACTGCAGCGCCCGCTCGAACGCCTCCTTCAGGTCCGCGCCGAGGGCCACGCCACAGGGGTTGGCGTGCTTGATGATCGCGCAGGCGGCGCCGGCGGCCGGGTCGAATTCGGCCACCAGCTCCAGCGCCGCGTCGGTGTCGTTGATGTTGTTGTAGCTGAGCTCCTTGCCCTGCAGCTGGCGGGCGGTGGCGACGCCGGGGCGCGGATTGGGGAAGGTGTAGAAGGCGGCCGCCTGGTGCGGATTCTCGCCGTAGCGCATGGTCTGCTTGAGCGCGCCGGAGATCGACTTGCGGGCGGGCCAGCCCTCGCCGACCTGTCCGGCGAACCAGGTCGAGATCGCCGCGTCGTAGGCCGCGGTGCGGGCGTAGGCGCGGGCCGCCAGCTGGCGGCGCAGGGCGAGCGTGGTTCCTCCGGACTTCAGCGCCTCGAGCACCTCGGCCATGTCCTCCGGCGCGGTGCAGACCGCGACATAGCCGTGGTTCTTGGCCGCGGAGCGGATCATCGCCGGGCCGCCGATGTCGATGTTTTCGACGCACTCGGCGAAATCGCCGCCGCGAGCGACGGTGGCCTCGAACGGGTAGAGATTGACGTAGAGCAGGTCGATCGCGCCGATGCCGTGCTTCTCCATCGCGCCGGCGTGCTCGGGCGCATCGCGCACACCCAGCAGGCCTCCGTGGACGACGGGGTGCAGGGTCTTCACCCGCCCGTCCATCATCTCCGGAAAGCCGGTGAGGTCAGCGACATCCTTCACCGCCAGGCCGGCCGCGGCGATCGCGGCGCGGGTGCCGCCGGTCGAGACCAGCTCGACGCCGGCGGCGGCCAGGGCCTGGGCGGTTTCGATCAGGCCGGTCTTGTCGGAAACGGAAATCAGCGCGCGGTGGACGGGGACGACATCCGGCGGGGACGGGAAGGCAGGCGCAGTCATGGCGGTCTCCAGATCGAGAGGGCGCCCAGGCGTGCGGCTTCGCAAAAGCCCCGCGCTCCCCGGTGGTGATCCACCCTTCGCCAGTCACGTGGGACAGGCCGGGCTATAGGCGAAAGCGCGCCGAAAAGCTAGGCGCCGTTAGTCGCGGTTCTGGCTTCCGCCTCCGGCCGCGCGAGCTTCCAGAGCGCGTATCCCAGGCGCACGAGGGCCGTGCAGATCACCACGATCAATGTCACCTCGGCGCCGATCTCGACGCCGTTTTCGACCTTCGCCAGCACCACGCCGCTCACGCCCACACCGGTGACCGAGACCCAGTGGCCCGCGTGCAGCGCCAGCGCGGCCGCGGTCGCCAGGGCGGCCTGCAACAGCGCGTCGAGCGACCGGGCGATGACGCGCAGCTCCCGTCCCGCCAGCATCAACGCGTCGACCGCGATGCCTCCCGCCGCGAGCGCGAGCACCGGCAGGTAGAAGCCGAGCAGTTCCGGCGCGAAGGCGAAGTGCAGCGCGCCGCCCGTCTTCAACGGAATCTCCGGCGGCCCCACCCGGATCAGGCCGACCCACCAGAAGCAGAACAGGGTGAGGAAGACGATGCCGGCCACCCGCTCGAACCAGAGCTGGCGCGGACGACGGCGGCTGATTCTCGGCAGGTCGCGGACGCTCCAGTCGACCGTGATCCGCTGGCCGGCGCTGGTCCGCTGCAGGATGGCGAAGATCACGGTCACCGCGCCGACCCCGGTGAAGGCGCCGCTCCAGATGACGCCCATCGCCACGCCGAGTCCGCGCCCGGCGTCCCCGCCGGTCACCGCGGTCGCCACGACGCCGGTGATCGCCGCCGCCAGGGCGATCGCCGCCAGCACGATCATCACCACGAAGGCGTAGACCGGATAGAGGTCCGGCCCGATCAGGTACTGCTGGCGCCCATAGCGGGCGGCGACGATCAATGGATGGCCGAACGCGTGCAGCAATGCCTCCTGCTCCTTCCGCGTCAGCGGGCGGCCGAGCAGGGCCTCGCGCTCCTCCTGCTGTGTCAGCAGCACGTCGCGCAGTTCGGCGGCGATGTCGTCGCGCTGGTCGCGCGGCAGGAACAGCCGCACGGTGTCGAGATAACGGTCGAGCAGGTCCATGATCGTGGCCCTCAGAGCAGTCGGTTCAGGGATGAGTTGATGTCGCGCCACTCGGCGGTGAGTTCGGCCAGCAAGGCGGCGCCATCGGGCGACAGGCGGTAGAAGCGCTTGTTGCGCTTGTCCTCTTCGCGCCATTCGCTGGTCAGCAGTCCCTGGGTCTCCAGGCGGCGCAGCATCGGGTAGAGCGCGCCTTCGTCGATCGCCAGGCCGGCGTCGGCCAGTTCCTTGCGCAGGGTGTAGCCGTAGCGCTCGACCTTCAGCGCCGCGAGCACCGCCAGCACCAGGCTACCGCGCCGCAGCTCCAGTCTCAGCTTCTCGTAGGCGTCGTCTTCCACGGGCATATCGGTGTGCGCCACATAGTGTGTTCTACACAGTGTGTGCCACACAGTATAACGGCGAGTCAAGCCTGCCTTTCGCTAGACTACCCGCCCCTCCCCCGGTCATCGCCGGGCGTAAGTCCCGGCGACCCATGAACGCGGAACGTAGGGTGGCCGCGCCAGGCGCGGCCAGGACAGGTCGGTGTTCTCGGATGGCCGGGACGGACGCCCGGCCATGACCGACGGGTAAAGTGAGGGGTCGGCCCCTAGCCCTCGTCCCGCGACAGCTTCCAGCGCACCCGTGCCCCCTCGGCGGAGTTGGCGAGGCCGAGCAGCGTCAGCACCTGCGCGGTTTTCGTCTCGCCCCCCTCGAACGCGACCGCGGGACTGAGTTCCGTGGCCGCCGAGTCGCCGCGCAGGCGCCAGCCGTGGCCGCGGGCGCCAGCCGGACGCAGCAGCGCGCTCTTGCCGTCGGCGGAGAGCTGGGCCGCCACGTCGGGCGCCAGATGGAAGCGTATGGCGTAGCGGATCGGCTCGCGCGGCCGGCCGACCGGGGTCAGCACGTCCTCGCCGCGCAGTTCGCCGGCGGCGGTGTCTAGAAACAGCCGGCGGGTGCAGTCGAAGCCGAGCAGGCGCCAGCCATCGTGCGACGATTCCAGCCAGACCGCGTCGGCGCTCTCCTGGCGCTCGGCGGTCACCTGCGCGGCGGCTGGACTGGCGCCGCCAAGCGCGAGGCAGGAGCCGCCGAGCGGCCCGCGCAGCGCCGGATCCGCGTCCGCCCTGGCGGACCACGCCGAGCCGGTGATCAGGCGGCGGCCGTCGCACAGCACCGAAAGCGCACCGGGTTGGGCGCAGGCGGCCGCGCCGCCCCCAAGCGGACCAGAAATCTCGCCAGCGTCGGCGACTATCTGCAACCCCTGACACTCCAGCCGGTGGTAGCCGCCATAGGGGAGGGACTTCGGCGGCGGCTGCTCGGCGGCGTCGAGGGCGAGCGCGGCGGCGATGCGGTTGGCCGCGCCGGGCTCGCCGCCCTGGAACGCCGCCAGCCGGCCGTCGGCCAGGGTGAAGAAGCGCGTGGCCGTCGAGAGACGGTCCACCGCGCGAGAAACCTCGACCGGCGCGGGGCGCCCAGCTGGGACAGCGCGTCGTCCAGCGCGAGCAGGTCGAACAGCAGCTCCAGCCCACGTTCGGGTGAGCGGCTGGCATGGACGCCGTCGCGCAGCACCGCCGCCGGCAGCAGCCGCTCCAGCCGCGGCAGCGCCTGCGCCCGCAGCGCCTCGCCGGCTTTCCCGTTCAGCGCCGCGCCGACCAGGGCGGCGGCGGCGGCGCGCTCGGCGGCCCGGCCCGGATCGCCTGGATCGCCCAGCAGGTGGCGAGCCTGGCGGGCGAGGTCGGCGACAAAGGTCGCGCCCTCCACCTCCGAGACCAGCGGGGCCAGGGCCGCGGCGCTGGCGGCCAGGTTGAACACGCGCCGTTCCAGCGCCTCGCCGGACCAGGCGAACTCGTTGTAGCGGCCGAACACCGCGCGCCATTCCAGCCACAGCCGCAGCGCCTCGCGCTGGCCGGCCTCGCCGGCGGCGATCAGATCGCGCATCCAGTCGAACGCATGCAGGCGGACGGCGAAGCGGCGGCTGGGCAGCGCGCGGCGCCAGGGATCGCCGCCGCGCCCCACCTCGATCCGCTCGGCGCTAAAGCCGAACTCGCCGGCCAGCAGGCGCTCGCCGGCCGCGGCGTCGGCCGGACGCAGGTCGCGCGGCCGGATGGCCAGGCCGTCGGTCTTCGGCCGGTCGATGACAAGGTGGTGCAGCGGGCCGGCGCGCCACTCGCGCCGCAGCTGCCGCGTCAGCGCCGCGACCGGGTCAGCCGGCAGGCGGAAGGAGGCGGGCGCTCTGGCCATGACCGGGCGCGGTCAGGCGTCCCGCAGCGCGCGGATATTGTCGGCGTAGGCCGGCTGGCCGCCGCGGAACACGGCGGTGCCGGCCACCAGCGCCGTCGCCCCGGCTTCGAGGCACAGGGGCGCGGTCTGCGGCGTCACCCCACCGTCGACCTCGATGACGATGTCGCGGCCGGACGCGTCGATCATCTCCCGCAGGCGGGCGATCTTCGACAGCTGCGAGGGCATGAAGCTCTGGCCGCCGAAACCGGGGTTGATCGACATCACCAGCACCAGGTCGACGTCGTCGAGCATCCACTCGATCACCTCGGGCGGGGTCGACGGATCGAACGCGACGCCGGCTTTGGCGCCGATATGGCGGATGTGCTTGAGGCTGCGGTTGAGGTGCGGCCCGGCCTCGGGATGGATGGTGATCCAGTCCGCGCCGGCGTCGCGGAACGCCTCCAGGTAGGGGTCGACCGGAGCGATCATCAGGTGCACGTCCATCGGGATCGACACGTGCGGCCGCAACGCCTTCACCACATCGGGGCCGATGGTGATGTTGGGCACGAAGTGGCCGTCCATCACGTCGACATGCAGCCAGTCCGCCCCCGCGGCCTCGACCGCCCGCGCCTCTTCGCCCAGCCGGGCAAAATCCGCCGCGAGGATCGATGGCGAGATGATGGGGGCGGGGCGGGGCATGGGTTGGGCTTACCGCCCGGCGGGAGTCGCGGCAAGGATGGGAGCCGGTCGATCTCCTCGTCACCCCGGCCGAAGCGCAGCGTAGAGCCGGGGCCGGACGCGCCGCCGCCCAACTCGACGTCGTCTTGGATGCGGATGGTCTGGCCCCGGCTCGGCCTTGCAGGCCGTCCGGGGTGACGGCCTAGGTGCGCTTGAACCGTGCGACGAAGAAGCCGTCCATGCCGCCTTCGAGCTGGTGCGGCAGCAGGCGCAGCCAGCCTTCCTTGGTCAGGCTCGCCTCGGGCGCGCCGCCTTCGCCGGGCGTGGCGGCGAGAGTGCTGAATTCGGGGTGGCGCTTCAGGAACGCCCTGGCCTGCGCCTCGCCCTCCTCGGTCTCCAGCGAGCAGACGCAGTAGAGCAGTCGGCCGCCCGGGTTCACCCGGCGCGCCGCGGCCTCCAGCAGGCGGGACTGGATCTCGACGACCCGGGGGATGTCGGGCGGACGCAGGGTCCAGAGCACATCGGGGTTGCGGCGGAAGGTGCCGGTGGAGCTGCAGGGGGCGTCGAGCAGCACGGCGTCGAACTGGCGCGGATCGGCCCAGGTCCCGGCGTCGGCGGTGATCACTTCGGCGGCGAGGCCCGTGCGGGCGAGGCCGTCGGCGAGGCGGCCGAGACGTTGGCCGGAGCGGTCGAGGGCGGTGACCTTGGCGCCCGCGGCGGCCATTTGCAGCGCCTTGCCGCCTGGCGCGGCGCAGAGGTCGAGCGCGGTCTCGCCAGGCTTGGCGGCGAGCAGGCGCACGGGGATCGCGGCGGCGGCGTCCTGCACCCACCAGCGGCCCTCGGCGAAGCCCGGCCAATCCTCGATCCGGCCGCGGCCGGCGCGGCGCATCGAGCCGCCGGGGAGCAGCGTGGCTTCCAGCGCCTCGGCGAGTGCGGGCGCCTCGGCCGGATCGCGCGGCGTGAGATCGGTGCCGGGCTCCTCGGCGATCTGCGCCGCGATCGCCTTCGCGGCTTCTTCGCCGAACGCCGCGCGCCATCGGGCGAACAGCCAGGGCGGGGCGAAGTCGGCCGGCTCGGCGGCGCGCATCCCGTCGCGGCCCAGCCGCCGCAGCACGGCGTTGACCAGCGCCTTGAACCCGCGCGTTCCCGGCTGGGTCTGGGTCAGGGCGACGCTGGAATCGACCGCGGCGTAGGCCGGGGTGTCGAGGTGGAACAGCTGCGCGGCGCCCAGGCGCAGGATCATCCGCACCGCTTCCGGCGGCTCGCGCTGCAGGCACGGGTCCAGCATGCGGTCGATCGGGCCGAGCTGGCGCAGCGTCGCCATCACCAGGGCGCGGGCGAAGCCGCGGTCCTGCGGGGTGAGGCCGTTCAGCAGGTTGCCTTCCAGCGCCGTCTCCAGCCCGGCCTTGCGGGTCAGGGCGGCGGTCAGGACGTCGAGGGCGGCTTTGCGGGCGGGATCGGCTGGCACGGCGCATCGCCTGCCCTTCCCGGGCCGCCTTCGCAAGCTCGCAGTTCGCCGCGCGTTTGACTAAATGAGCCGCATGGCCGCTTCCGACCCGCCCTCGACCGAACCGCCGGACTCCGATCTGGGCGCCGCCCCGGGCAAGACCCTGACCCCCGCCGCCCGCCGCGCGCTGGAGGAAGCCGCAGAGCGGCGCGCCAAGGCCAAGCCGCTCGAACTCCCCCCGGAAGACGGCGGGCAGGCTGGCCCCGAGCCGACCCGCTACGGCGACTGGGAAAAGAACGGCATCGCGTCGGACTTCTGAAGCGCCGCTCACGGCTCACTCGCCTCTGGGGCGCGCCCCCTCGCTTGGCGCGCGGGCAAGGCTTAACGTCGGTTAACCACGTTTCTTAAGCTTTTCCGGAGGGCGAAGATGAAGCTGACAGCCGCGGCCGCGCTCGGCGCGCTGATCCTGGCGGCCAGCGCCGCGCCCGCCATCGCCGGCGGCTACTGGGACGGCGGCATCGTCCAGTCCGGACCGTCCGAGGGTCCGCCGCCTGGCTACGCGGGCCGCGACTGCCCCTGCTATTGCCCGCCGGCTGGCGAAGGCTACGGCGATCAGCGCGACGACCGGCGCGGCTGGAGCGAGGAGCAAGACTACGACAGCGGCTGGCGCGACGATGGCGCTCGCTACGACGACCAGGACGAAGAAGGCGACTACGCCCCGGCGGATTACTCATACAGCGGCTACGATGTCGGCCCCGAGTACGTGATCGACGCGGGCGGCGGCGGCGCTGGCTTTGTCGGCGCCGGCGGCTTCGCGGGCGGCGGCGTCGACTTCGTTTTCGGCGATCGTTTCCGCGATCACTTTCACGACCAGGACCATTTCCGTTTCCGCGATCACGACCACGACATGCATCACGACCACTATCCGCCGCACATGGTGCGTCGCGACGACCACCCGTACCCGCAGCACTCGGGCAATCCGCACATGGGCTCGTGGGGCTCGATGCAGTCGCACCCGACGCACATGATCGGCTCGTACGGGCACACCGGCGGCTATGGCCATCCTGCGATGCACGGCGGCGGACGCCGGTAGCCTGCTCGCTTCTATCTCCTGGTCACAGCCGGGCGTGGGCTGTGGGAAGAAGGGCGGCTCAGACCCCCGCCATCTCCTCGACCACCGCCAGCGCGGCGGCGCGGGGGTCGGCGGCGGCGGTGATCGGGCGGCCGACGACGATGTGGCTGGCGCCCTCGGCCAGCGCGAACGCCGGCGTTTCGGCGCGCTGCTGGTCGTCGAGGCTGGCCCAGGTCGGCCGTACGCCGGGCGTCACGACCAGGAAGTCCGGCCCGCCGATGCTGCGCGCCAGCCTGGCCTCGAGCGGGCTTGCGACCACGCCGTCGGCGCCGGCGTCGATACACTGGCGGATGCGCCGCTCGACCAGCTGCGCCGGCGAGAACGCATAGCCGATCTCGCCGAGATCCTGGCCGTTGAGGCTGGTCAGCACCGTGACGCCCAGCACCTTCAGCGGCGATGAACCGCGGCCGCGCACCGCGGCGGCCAGCACCTGCGGCTCGGCGTGCACATTGACGAAGTCGCAGGCATCCGAGCCGGCGATCGCGGCCACCGCCCTTTGCACAGTCATACCGATGTCGTGCAGCTTCCAGTCGGCGAACACCAGACGGCCGCGGCGGCGCAGGTCGCGCCCCAGCGCCATGCCCTCGGTGGCCAGCAGCTCCAGGCCGATCTTGTAGGACGTCACCGCGTCGCCCAGGCGCTCCACCATCGCCTCCGCCTCGGCGCGCGTGGGCAGGTCGAGGGCGACGAACAGGCGCGGATCGGCGATGGCGGCGTCGATGCGCGCGGCTGCGGGCAGGGAAACAGCGGCCGGGGGCACGGCGGCTCCTTTGGTTTCGGGACTCGAATTGGGCTAAGGCGACAGGATGAGCCCGGCCCTTTTCGCGGTCAACTTCTTCGTCGCCCTGTTCGCCCTGATCGACCCGGTGGGCACGGCGCCGCTGTTCGCGGCGGCGACCACCGGCGCGCCGCCGGCGGGGCGGCGGCTGACCGCGGCCTACATCGCGCTGTTCTCGTTCGTGTTCATGTCGTTCTTCTTCCTGACCGGCCTGACGCTGCTGCGCTTCTTCGGCATCTCGCTGCCGGCTTTCCGCATCGCTGGCGGCGTCTTGCTGTTCCTGCTCGGGCTCGACATGGCCAGGGGCTCGCTCGCCACCAGCCTCGCCGACGGCACCGGCGAAGCGGCCGGGATTTCGGCGCGCGACTATGCGCTGGCGGGATTCGAGCGGCTGGTGGTGCCGTTCGCGATTCCGCTGCTGATCGGCCCCGGCGCGATTTCGACCGCCGTCATCTATGCCGGCGAAGCGCGGCGGCTCGGTTTCGCCGGCGAGGCGGCGGGGATCGGCGTGATCTTCGCCATCGCGGTCTCGATCCTGGCCAGCTTCTGGTTCGCCGGCCTGATCAACCGGCTGCTGGGCCGGGTCGGCACCATCATCGTGATTCGCGTGCTCGGCCTGATCCTCTGCGCGATGGCGGTCCAGTTCATCATGATCGGCATCGCCAACTCGACCGCAGGCCTGCTGCTGCCGTCGGCGGCGACGCCGTATGCGAAGTGAGGGCGGCGCGCGGCGCTGCTACGTCTGCCGAAACCGGCTGGCCTGACTCGACATCAGGGCCATGCCCCATTCGTCGGGGATCAGCTTGGCCAGCGCGGCGATCGCCTTGTTGGGCGCGCCGGTGACGCAGATCGGGCGGTTGGCTTCGGCCGCCTCGTAGCCGGCCTGGGCCACCTCGTCGGCGCCGAGCCAGAGCCAGGTGGGGGTCGAAATCGCTGACCTGGGCCCGCGTTCCGGCCACGTCGTGGAACTCGGAATAGGTGAAGCCGGGGCAAAGCGCGCTGACCTGCACGCCGGTCCCCTGCGTCTCCAGGTGCAGCGCCTGCGAGAAGCGCACGATGAGCGCCTTGGCCGGGCCGTAGAGCGTGTGACCGGGCGCGCCCGGCGCCAGGCCGGCCAGCGAGGCGACGTTGACGATGCGGCCGAACCTGCGCTCGATCATGCCCGGCAGCACCTTGTGGGCCAGTTCGCACGGCGAAGTGACCAGCACCTGCAGCAGCGCCCGCTGATCCTCCCAGCGCGTGGCGGCGTAGGACCCGGGCAGGCCGTAGCCGGCGTTGTTGACCAGGGCGTCGACCTCGCGGCCGTTGGCCTCGACCGCGGCCAGGATCTGCTCCGGCGCCTCGACCAGCGAGAGATCGGCCGGGATCACCAGGCTGTCGACGCCGTAGCGCAGCCGCACCTCATCGGCGAGGGCATGCAGCCGATCGCCGCGGCGGGCGGTCAGCGCCAGGTCGTAGCCGTGGCTGGCGTAGACGCGGGCCAGCGCGGCGCCGATGCCGGAAGATGCGCCCGTGACCAGGGCAAGCCGAGCACTCACGCTTTCACCCTCGCGACCAAATGCGGCGCCGTCAGGCGGCGAAAACTAAGTAGCCCGCCAATGCGTTGAAAGGGAATGTTCTTACAAGGCGTGCTGAATCGACGCGATTGAACGGCGCAGTGATCGGGTGTATCGCGCCGCGCCGCCGCTCTTGGCTCCGCCGCGGACTTTCGCGCCGCCCGGCGCCCCTGGAGGACTCCATTGGCTCTCGAGGCCTCAGCACCGGCGCCCGCGCAAGACGCGACAGCGCCCGAGGCCGTTGCGGCTCCCGTCTCCAAGCCCGGCCACAAGAGCTCCTACTGGGTGCTCGCCGTGGGCTCGCTCGGCGTGGTGTTCGGCGACATCGGCACCAGCCCGCTTTACGCCTTCCGCTCCGCCCTCTCGACCATGCAGGGCGAGGTGGTGCAGCGCCCTGACATCTACGGCATCGTCGGCCTGGCGCTGTGGGCCCTCATCATGGTGGTGACGGTCAAGTACGTGCTGTTCCTGATGCGCGCCGACAACAAGGGCGAGGGCGGCGTGCTCTCGCTGATGGCGCTGGCCCAGCGCGCGATCGGCCGGCGCACCCGCACCCTGTTCTTCCTCGGGCTGATTGGCGCCTCGCTGTTCTACGGCGACGCCGTGATCACGCCGGCGATCTCGGTGCTGTCGGCGATCGAAGGGCTGAAGACCATCCCCAGCGTGGGCCACCTGGTCACCACCGACCTGGTGGTGATGATCAGCATCGCGATCCTGATCGGCCTGTTCTTCGTCCAGGCCCGCGGCACCGCCCGGGTCGGCGCGATCTTCGGGCCGGTGATGCTGCTGTGGTTCGTCTGCATGGCGGCGCTGGGGGCGATGCACATCCTCGACGACCCGCGGGTGCTGTTCGCGATCAACCCGTTCTACGGCGCCGAGTTTCTGGCGCACCACGGTTTCGTCGGCTTCCTGGTGCTGGGCTCGGTGTTCCTGACCGTGACCGGCGCGGAGGCGCTCTACGCCGACATGGGCCACTTCGGCCGCTGGCCGATCCAGTCGGCCTGGCTGTTCCTCTCGCTGCCCTGCCTGGCGATCAACTATCTCGGCCAGGGCGCGATGGCGCTGAAGGCGCTCAAGATCGCCACGGCGCACGGGCGGCCGATGCCCGACCTGAACTGGTTCTTCATCATGGCTCCGGCGGAGCTGCGAGCCCCGCTGGTGATCCTCGCGACGGTGGCCACCATCATCGCCTCGCAGGCGGTGATCACCGGGGCGTTCTCGCTGAGCCAGCAGGCGATCCAGCTGGGACTGCTGCCGCGCATGGACGTGCGGCGCACCTCCGAGACCCAGACCGGGCAGATCTTCCTGCCGCAGATCAACAACATGCTGCTGGTCGGCGTGCTGCTGCTGGTGGTGATGTTCCAGACCTCCGACAGCCTCTCGCACGCCTACGGCCTGGCGGTGACCGGCACCATGCTGGTGACGACCTCGCTGGCCTACATCGTGGTGCGGCGGATGTGGAAGTGGGGCCCGCTGCGCACCGCCGCGCTGATCGGGCCGCTGGTGGCGATGGACCTGACCTTCCTGGCCGCCAACGCGCTGAAGTTCCTCTCCGGCGGCTGGGTGCCGGTGCTGATCGGCCTTTCTCTGGCGGCGGTGATGATCACCTGGAACCGCGGCACCCACCTGCTGGTCGACAAGACCCGGCGCGACAGCGTGCCGATGAAGGACCTGGCCGAGATCCTGCGCAACCGCGCCCCGCACCGCGTCGCCGGCACCGCGATCTTCCTCACCGCCGACCCCGACGTCGCGCCGGTCGCGCTGATGCACAACCTCAAGCACAACAAGGTGCTGCACGAGAAGAACGTGATCCTGACGGTCGCCACCGCCGAGACGCCGCGGGTCAAGGACGAGGACCGGCTGAAGATCGAGCCGGTCAGCGCCGATTTCACCAAGGTGACCATCACCTACGGCTTCATGGAAAACCCCAACCTGCCCAAGGCCCTGGCGCTGTGCCGCAAGCAGGGGCTGAAGTTCGACATCATGGCCACCAGCTTCTTCCTCGGCCGCCGCTCGGTGGTGCCGGCGGCGCAGAGCGGCATGCCGCTGTGGCAGGACAAGCTGTTCATCTTCCTGACCAAGAACGCCACCAATCCCACCGACTTCTTCTCGATCCCCCCCGGCCGGGTGGTGGAGCTGGGGACGCAGGTCACGGTGTAGGGCGGCGCTGCGCCCCCTCCACCACCGCGCTGCGCGCGGCGGTCCCCCTCCCCGTTCCGCTTCGCTGCACGGTGGAGGAGCAGGATGAACGCTCCTCCCATGCGAGCCCGAAGGGCGATGCGGGGGAGGTGGCGCGGCGCGCGAAGCGCGACGTGACGGAGGGGGCGCAACACCGCCCTTGAACTTCCGTCATCAACCGCCTTTAAGGCGCGCCTCTTACGAAGGGACTGCGCCATGGCCGACCTGCCGCCGCCGAAGAAAGTCGTGCTCGCCTACTCCGGCGGGCTGGACACCTCGATCATCCTGAAGTGGCTGCAGACCGAGTACGGCTGCGAGGTGGTGACCTTCACCGCCGACCTCGGCCAGGGCGAGGAACTGGGGCCGGCGCGGGAGAAGGCGCTGATGGCCGGCGTCAAGCCGGAGAACATCTACATCGTCGACCTGCGCGAGGAGTTCGTGCGCGACTACGTGTTCCCGATGTTCCGCGCCAACACGGTCTACGAGGGCCAGTATCTGCTCGGCACCTCGATCGCCCGTCCGCTGATCGCCAAGACCCAGATCGACATCGCCCGCAAGGTGGGCGCCGACGCGGTCAGCCACGGCTCGACCGGCAAGGGCAACGACCAGGTCCGCTACGAGGTGGCCTACTACGCGCTGGAGCCGGACATCCGGGTGATCGCCCCCTGGCGCGCGGACAACTTCTTCAAGAGCCGCGAGGCGATGCTGGAGTACGCCGAGCAGCACCAGATCCCGATCGCCAAGGACAAGCGCGGCGAGGCGCCCTTTAGCGTCGACGCCAACCTGCTGCACTCGTCGTCGGAGGGGAAGGTGCTGGAGGACCCCGCGGTCGAGGCGCCCGAGTTCGTCTACCAGCGCACGATCGCCCCCGAGGATGCGCCGGATAAGGCGCAGGTGTTCACGCTGGCGTTCGAGAAGGGCGATCCGGTGGCGATCGACGGGGTGCGGCTGTCGCCCGCGGCCCTGCTGACCAGGCTCAACGAACTCGGCCATGCCAACGGCGTCGGCCGGCTCGACCTGGTGGAGAACCGCTTCGTCGGCATGAAGTCGCGCGGGGTCTACGAGACGCCAGGCGGGACCATCCTGCTGGCGGCGCACCGGGGCATCGAGTCGATCACCCTCGACCGCGGCGCCATGCACCTGAAGGACGAGCTGATGCCCCGCTATGCGGAGCTGATCTACAACGGCTTCTGGTTCACGCCGGAGCGCGAGATGCTGCAGGCGGCGATCGACCACTCGCAGGCCAAGGTCACCGGCGAGGTGCGGGTGAAGCTCTACAAGGGCAATGTCGCGATCGTCGGCCGCGAGAGCCCCTACTCGCTCTACGACCAGGACCTGGTCACCTTCGAGGAAGGCAAGGTCGCCTACGACCACCGCGACGCGTCGGGCTTCATCAAGCTCAACGCCCTGCGCCTGGCGGTGAAGGCAAGGCGCGACCGCCGGGGCTAGGCCACCTTGTTGTAGGGATACCGGCCGCTGATCTCGGCCGCGAAGAAGAGACCCTTGGAGTCGGCGTCGACGAACGAGCGGTGCACCTCGCCCGGCACGCCGACGTAAGCGTATTCGTCGCCGTCGATAAAGCGGACCAGCAGCCGCTGGCGCGCTTCGTCGTACCGGATCGCGCGGATGGGCGTGGAGTCGGGGTTTTCCATCGGCTCGGTAACGTGCGGGGGCGCAACTCGTTTCCGGCGCTAAGTCTTCAGCCGTTGACATACGGGAACCGGCGGACGGACACTGCCGGGAAGATCGAGCGCACTACGATCCGGAGACGACGCCATGGCCGACGGGAACATTACCAAGGACGCGATGTACGGCGCGGTGCCGCCGGACGACTTCGAGTCGATGCTGCAGCTCGACCGCTACGGCCAGCGTTCGGACGCGTTCGACAAGATCATCGCGGCCACCCACGACCACTTCTGGGACCCGCTCGACAAGCGCTACATCGACTTCGACACGCCGTTCGACATGGAAAATGTCGCGATGACGCCGGTCGAGAACAACCCGTTCTTCAAGCTGCCCTATGTGGCCGAGACCCTGACCGATCCGAAGGAGCAGATCCGCTTCATCAACCGCGGGCAGCTGGCCAACTTCTCGTCGATCCTGCACGGCGAGCAGGGCGCGCTGAACCTGTCGGCCAGTCTCTGCCACGTGCTCTACGACCAAGGCGCGCAGGAGTACGCCGCCAACCAGACCCGCGAAGAAGCCCGCCACGTCACCGCCTTCGCCAAGTACATCAAGGTGCGCTGGGGCCGGCCGGGTCCCTGCGGCGCGGCGCTGCAGAAGCTGCTGGTCGACATCATCGAGGCGCCGGAGGTCTACAAGAAGATCATCGGCATGCAGATGCTGGTCGAGGGCCTCGCCATGGGCGCCTTCTCCAACGGCTATCGCAACAACCGCGACCCGCTGGCGCGCAAACTGTTCCAGCTGGTGATGACCGACGAGGCGTTCCACCACAAGTTCGGGAAGATCTGGGCCGACAAGACCGTGCCGCAGCTCTCGCAAGCCGAGCGCAACATCGTCGAGGACTGGGCCGCCCACTGCGCCCAGAGCCTGCTGTTCGACCGCGGCTCGCCCGACCAGAACGCGGCGATGTTCCAGGACTTCGGGCTCGATCCGCAGCGGGTGATCGAGGACATCGTCAAGCGCAGGGCCGAGCGCGACCCAACCCGCCGCTTCAAGGGCGAGACCAACATCTTCCGGGTACTGATCAAGACGCTGTTCAACGCCGGCCTGATCACCGAGCGTACGCGCGGTTTCTACGCCATGTACGTCGACATGGACGAGGTGCAGGCCGAAGGCTCGCACATGCCCGGCGACGACATCGCCGAAGAGGGCATCCGCTATCTGCAGACGATCAACTTCAAGGAAAGCGCCGCCCGCGGCGCCGCGCAGCTGGTGGCGGCGGAGTAGGTTCTCTTCCCCCGGAAGGGGGGAAGTGTCCGCGAAGCGGACGAAGGGGCCCTCCGCCCTCTCCTCTCAGTTCTATCCCGACGCGGCGACGAAGCGGCGGCGGATGGCCCCTGCGTCGCCCTTTGGGCGACGCTTCCCCCCTTCCGGGGGAAGAGAGGATTGTGTGTTCGCGCCTTAACTGAAAATTCGTGACGCCCCCGTCATTTTCCTTGACGACGCCGCGCGCCGGCGGCATGGTCTAAACACTGCTCACATCCGGGAGAACCGCCGTGGCCGACGGGAATATCACCAAGGACGAAGTTTATCGCGCCGTGGCGCCGGACGACTTCGAGTCGATGCTCGAACTCGACCGCTACAACAATCGCTCGCCGGCGTTCGACAAGATCATCGCGGCCACGCACGACCACTTCTGGGATCCGCTGTCGAAGGACTACATCGACTTCGACGAGCCGTTCGACATGGAGAACGAGGCGCTGCTGCCCGAGGACATGATCGCGGTGCTGCAGACCAACTACGGCAAGGAAATGCTGGCCGATCCGAAGACCCGGATCCGCTTCATCAACCAGCAGACCCTGCGCTCGTTCTCCTCGATCCTGCACGGCGAGCAGGGTGCGCTGAACCTGTCGGCGAGCCTCTGCCACGTGCTCTACGACCAAGGCGCGCAGGAATACGCCGCCAATCAGACCCGCGAAGAGGCCCGCCACGTCACGGCCTTCGCCAAGTACATCAAGGCCCGCTGGGGCCGCCCGGTGGCCTGCAGCCCGGTGCTGCAGAACCTGCTGGTCGAGATCATCGGCTCGCCCGAGGTCTACAAGAAGATCATCGGCATGCAGATGCTGGTCGAGGGCCTCGCCATGGGCGCCTTCGCGACCTTCTACCAGAAGCTCAACGACCCGCTCGGCCGCAAGCTGATGCAGTTGGTGATGACCGACGAGGCCTTCCACCACAAGTTCGGGAAGATCTGGGCCGACCGCACCATTCCGAAGCTGACCGAGGAAGAGCACATCATCATCGAGGACTGGGCGGCGCACTGCTTCCAGACCCTGCTCTTCAACCTCGTGGCGCCCTCCGAGCAGCGCGACCTGTTCGAGGAATTCGGCATGGACCCCGACCGGGTGATCCAGGAGTTCGCGGAAATCGCCACCGACGAGAACCGGCGCGAGGACATGAAGGAAGCGACCAACATCTTCCGGGTGTTGATCAAGACCCTGCTCAACGCCGGCATCATCACCGACCGCACCCGCGCCTTCTACGGCATGTACGTCGACATGGACGAGCTGAAGAACGAGGGCGACCGCATGGTCGGCGACGATATCGCCGAGGAAGGCATCGTCTATCTGAAGGCGATCAACTTCCGCGACCGGGCCCCCGCCCTGCGGCTTGCCGCCGCGGAGTAAGGCTTAGTTCTCATTTCTGTCGTGATCTGATCTTAGAGGCGCCCCTGTCACAAGGGGCGCCGAAGGTCTTGCCCGCCGCGCGGTTTGCGGCGAAAGTTCGCGAAGGATGAGAATGCAGCTGAAATCGGCCGCCCAGTCTCTGGTCGCTCTGGTCGCGCTCCTAGGCCTCGGCGGCCCCGCGCTTGCCGCGGCGCCTCAGCCCGCCAAGCCCGTGCCAGTGAACCTCTATTCCGGCCGCTGGTACGAGATCGCCCGCACCTCCAACAAGATGCAGGCCGACTGCCAGGCCTCGACCACCGATTTCTCCGGCTGGCGGAGCGGCGCCTTTTCGGCCGTACAGACCTGCCACAAGGGCGCGCCCAGCGGCCCGAAGCAGACCATCAGCGTGCAGGGCCACGTGCTGCCGTCCAGCGGCAACGCCAAGATGCAGCTCGGCATGCTGGGCGGGCTGATCTCGCGCGAGTACTGGATTCTCGACCACGCCGACGACAACAACTGGCTGATCATGGCCACGTCGGACGGTCGTTACGTCTGGCTGATGTCGCGCCAGCCGGCGATCACCGCGGCGGCGCGGGCGGCGGCGCTCGGGCGCATGCAGCAGCTCGGCCTCAACCTCACGCGCCTGGCCTTCCCGCAGCAGCAGGTCGCCGACGCCCGCCGCTGAGCGGCCCCTTGACCGGCGGAACGAAGATGGAACAGGATGCGGCGTGGAGACGCTGGTCCTTACCCTCTCGCGCCCCGAGACCACCGACGCGGTGACCCGCGGGGCCGGGCGGCTGATGGCCGCGCTCGGCTACGCGCCGCTGCTGGAAGTGACGCTGCCGAACGGCCGGCGCGCCGACATCATGGCGCTGGGACCACGCGGCGAGATCGCCATCGCCGAGGTGAAGTCGGGGCTGGACGACTTCCGCACCGACCGCAAATGGGGCGAGTACCTGCCCTACTGCGATGCCTTCTATTTCGCCGTCGCGCCGGAGTTTCCGCGCGAGATCCTGCCCGGGACGCCGGGCCTGATCGTCGCCGACGGCTTTGGCGGCGCGGTGCTGCGCGACGCCCCGCCGACGCCACTGGCCGGCTCGCGCCGCAAGGCGCTGACGATCGCCTTCGCCCGCTTGGCGGCGATGCGGGCGACGGTGGGATAGCGGCGAGACGCCCCCTCCGTCAGCCCGCTACGCGGTCTGCAACCTCTCCCGCTGCGCGGGGCAGGAGATAGATAGGAGGTTCCGCCGACTCTACCGCGGCGCGCGCTTGGCCAGGATGCGCTGCAGGGTGCGGCGGTGCATGTTGAGGCGCCGCGCGGTCTCGGAGACGTTGTGGCCGCAGAGCTCGTAGACGCGCTGGATGTGTTCCCAGCGCACCCGGTCGGCGCTCATCGGGTTGTCGGGCGGCGCCGGCGACGAGCCGGCCTGGGCCAGCAGCGCCTTGGCGACGTCGTCCGCGTCGGCTGGCTTGGACAGGTAGTCGACCGCCCCGGCCTTCACCGCCGCCACGGCGGTGGCGATGTTGCCGTAGCCGGTCAGCATGACGATGCGGGCGTCGGGCCGCGCTTCGCGGAGCGCCTCGACCACCTTCAGTCCGGTGCCGTCCTCGAGCCGCATGTCCAGCACCGCGAAGGCGGGCGGGACGCTGCGGACCGCCGTCAGGGCCTCCGAAACGAACTCGCAGAGGGTGGTCTGGAAACCGCGGCTCTCGAGCGCCCGGCCGAGCCGGTTGCGAAGCGGTCCATCGTCATCGAGCAGCAGAAGGGTCTTTTCCGGTAGATCGGCGATTGCAGACTCTAGACTGCTCATGGGCCTATCGCGCTCCCGTTTAGCGTCGCCATGCCATCAACCTTGGCGTTGCTGAGGCGGAATGTCGCACCTTTTGATGGCAATTCAAGTGCGCCAGTGTACGTCGCCCAGTGGCGGGGCTTCAATCTGCGAGCGTTTCCAGCGTGCGGCGACGATGGCGCCGCCGTGGCGGCCATTGCGGAACTCCACGACAGCCCCGGTGCGCTCGAGCAGGGTCTTGGCGATGAAGAACCCCAGGCCCATGCCGATATGGCCGGTGCGCGAGCCTTCCGCGCCGGGGCGGCTGGTCACATACGGCTCGCCGAGCTTGGCCAGCACCTGGGGCGAAAAGCCGGGGCCGTCGTCGCGCACCTCGACCGATACGGTTTCGGCGTCGAAGCGGGCGGTGACGAGTATCTCGTTGCGGGCGAAGTCGAAGGCGTTCTCGACGATCGAGGTCATCGCGTGCAGCACCTCGGGCCAGCGCCAGACGTCGGGCGCCTCGACGCCCGCGGCGCCGGTGACCACGGCCTCGACCCGCACCGCGTCTTCCTTGGCGTAGGGCTCGACCACTTCGCGCAGGAACTGCAGCAGGCTCATGCGCTCATGCACGTCGTCGGTGCTGGCGGGCATCTCGCCCAGCCGCCGCAGGATGTCGCGGCAGCGCTGGGCCTGGGTTATCAGCAGCTCGGCGTCGTCGCGCAGCGGCCCCTCGGGAACCTCGCGCGCCATTTCCTTGGCGACGACGGCGATGGTGGCCAGCGGCGTCCCGAGCTCGTGCGCGGCCGAGGCGGCGAGCGCCCCGAGCGCCGACAGCTTCTGTTCGCGCGCCAACACCGTCTCGGTGACGTTGAGCGCCAGCTCCATCCGCGCCGCTTCGGCGGCGGCCTGGTGGGCGTAGCCGGCGGAGAACGCGATGCCGGTGCCCAGCGCCACGGCCAGCCCCATGCGGTAAATCGCCGGCAGGTGCAGCGTCTCGCCGGCATGCCATGGGATCGGAAGGGCGTTCGCCGCCAGGCCCAGCACCGCGACGATCGCCAGCGCCGCGACCGCGCCGGCGTAGCGCACCGGCAGGCTGGCCCCGGCCAGGGTCACCGGCGCGATGATCAGCAGGGCGAACGGGTTGGCGATGCCGCCGGTGAGATAGAGCAGCGCCGCCAGCTGCAGGATGTCGAACGAGAGCTGCGCCGCCGCCTCCCAGTCGGTCGCCGTGCGGCGGCTGATGGGAGTCACGGTCAGCAGCAGGTTGAGCCAGGCGCCGATGCCGACGATCACGCTGCACGGCAGGTAGGGGGCCGGGAACTTCAGCACCTGCGCCACGACCACCAGGGCGATCGCCTGGCCCGCCAGCGCCAGCCAGCGCAGGGTGATCAGGGTGCGCGCGCGCAGCCGCCCCGGGCGACGCACCGCGATCGCCGCCGCTGCTTGCGCGGCCGCGGCGCCCAGCGTATCCGGGCCCGGCCTGCCGGGCGCCGGCGTGGCGCCAGGCCCGGAACCAGGCTTGGCGCCCGGCGCGGCGGTGGCCGGCGGTGCGGAAGAAGCGGATGCCATGTCCATCAGGTGCGCGCAGACTGGGCCCGGACGGGCGTCGCGTCAAAGGAGTCGTATGGTGAAGCTCGCGCCGTGGGCGAGCGCGCTGATCCTGGTCTCGCTCTGGAGCGTCCCGCTGACCGCCTGCGCGCCGCGCGTTGCGCAGACGGCGCAGAACCAGGGCGCGGGACCCGGCGGCCCGTTCACCCTGGTCGACCAGGACGGACGGGCGGTCGACCAGTCGGCCCTGAACGGCAAGTGGAGCGTCGTCTTCTTCGGCTACACCTTCTGCCCCGACTACTGCCCGACCACCCTCACCACGCTCGGCAAGGCGATGGACCAGCTGGGCCCGAAGGCGAAGGACGTCCAGGTCGTGTTCATCACCGTCGACCCGGCGCGCGACACGCCGGCGGCGATGAAGAGCTACATCTCCAGCCGCGTCTTCCCGAAGAACATCGTCGGCCTGACCGGCACGCCGGCCCAGATCGCCAAGGTGGCCAAGGCCTATGGCGTCTACTACCAGAAGGAGGGGACCGGCTCGACCTACAGCATGGACCACTCCACCGCGCTCTACCTGATGGACCCGCAGGGCAGGTTTCGCGCCGTGATCGCCGACGGCCTGACGCCGCAGCAGGACGCGCAGCAGATCTCCCAGGCGATGAGCGGGGCTTGAGCCGTTCTCACTCCCCTCCCCCCTGCGGGGAGGGGTTGGGGGCGGGGGTATCGGCTCAATTCGTGAGACTGAAGCGTCGCTAGTCGGCTGGCGCCGTGCTTGCACCCCCACCCCTGACCCCTCCCCGCAGGGGGGAGGGGAACCGTTGCTGCGGCAGGCGCGGCAACTCGCTGGACTTCGCCAACGTTAATACCGATATATTGCACTGCACAATCCCAGGTCCCGATGCTCTATTCCCTCCACGAAGCCGCCTACAACACCGTGACGCCGGTGCGAATCGCCGCCCGGGCGGCGCGCGACTTCTGGGGCTCGCCGCTGAACCCGGCCAGCAATTCGAAGTGGGGCCGCACCCTCTACGCCTCGTCGGAGATGCTCTCCAACCTCACCCGCCGCTACGGCCGGCCGGCCTGGGGCATCAGCCAGGTGACGGTGAAGCAGCATCCGGTGGCGGTGCGCGAAGAGGTGGTCTGGTCGAGCGCCTGGGTGAAGCTGCGGCGCTTCTCGCGCGAGCCGCTGGACCTGCGCCGCGCCCGCGCCCCACTGGCCGCGCCGCCGCTGCTGATCGTGGCGCCGCTCTCGGGCCACTACGCCACCCTGCTGCGCGGCACGGTCGAGACCTTCCTGCAGGACTTCGACGTCTACGTCACCGATTGGTCCAACGCCCGCGACGTGCCGCTCATCGAGGGCCGCTTCGACTTCGACGACTACATCGACCAGATCATCGCCGTCCTGCGCCACATCGGCGAACGGGCGCACGTGGTGGCGGTATGCCAGCCCGGGCCGCCGGTGCTGGCCGCGGCCGCGCTGCTGGCCGAAGACAACGACCCCCACCGTCCCGCCAGCGTCAGCTTCCTGGGCTCGCCGATCGACGCGCGCCTGGCCCCGACCGCGACCAACCGGCTGGCGGAGGACAAGCCGTTCTCCTGGTTCCAGCAGGCGATGATCTACACCGTGCCGTGGCCCTATCCGGGCGTGCTGCGGCGGGTCTATCCGGGGTTCGTGCAGCTCTACAGCTTCATCTCGATGAACGCCGAGAAGCACCAGGAGGCGCACCACCGCTATTTCGACAACCTGGTCGACGGCGACGGCGATTCCGCCGAGAAGCACCGCGAATTCTACGACGAGTATCTCTCGGTGCTGGACCTGACCGAAGAGTTCTACCTGCAGACCGTCGACGTGGTGTTCCAGCGCTACCTGCTGCCAAAGGGTGAGCTGTCCCATCGCGGCCGGCTGGTGAACCTGGGCGCGATCACCGACGTGGCGGCGATGAGCGTCGAGGGCGAGAACGACGACATCTCCGGCGTCGGCCAGACTCAGGCGGTGCACCCGTTGCTGCCCAACCTGCCGGATGCGTTGCACGAGCTCTACGTGCAGCCCCGCGTCGGCCACTATGGCGTCTTCAACGGCCGCCGCTTCAACGACGAGATCTATCCGCGCATCCGCGCCTTCATCGAGCGCTCGGAAGCGGCGGTGGTGGCGGGTTAGCCCCGTTTCGTCACCCCGGCTGTAGCGAAGCGGAGAGCCGGGGCCGGACTGGCCGGTCCATAGACGAATTCCAGCTAGGCTGCGGGCGCGTTCGGCCCCGGGTCTACGCGCTGCGCGCTGCGCCCGGGGTGACGGCGCCTGTACCCCTCACCGCTCCGAGAACATCACCCCGCCCTTCATCTTCGAATCGCGCGGCGCGTCGATGATGCTGACGGTGACCGCTTCCAGCGGCGCGTTGAAGTGCTTGACGACCGCGGCGGTGATGTCGGCGCAGAGCGCCTTCTTCTGCTCGGGCGTGCGCCCCTCGACGGCATGAACGATGACTTCTGGCATGGGGCTCTCCAGCGGCTGGCGCCCCGCATGCCCGTTCGCCGCGCGCCAGACAAGCCGGTCTAGCCATTCCCGTGCGGAAGCCGCTTAACATGCGGTCATAAAGATAAGGGAGGTCACGATGGCCGAAGCTCAGACCTATGACGCGGTGATCGTGGGCGCCGGATTCTCCGGGCTCTACATGCTGCATCGGCTGCGCCAGCAGGGCGTCTCGGCGCGGGTCTACGAGGCGGGGACCAGCGTCGGCGGCACCTGGTACTGGAACCGCTATCCCGGCGCGCGGGTCGACATCGAGAGTCAGGAATATTCCTACTCGTTCTCGCCTGAGCTCGACGCCGAGTGGAAGTGGACCGAGCGCTACGCCGCGCAGCCGGAATTGCTCGCCTACCTCAACCACGTCGCCGACCGCTTCGACCTGCGCGGCGACATCCAGCTCGAGACCAAGGTGACCGCGGCGGTCTACGACGAAACCAGCCGGCGCTGGCGCGTGACCACCAGCCGCGGCGACGAGGTCAGCGCCCGCTATGTCGTCATGGCCACCGGCTGCCTGTCGGTGCCGAAGGACGGCGAGCTGCCTGGGGCGGAAACCTTCAAGGGCCCGAGCTGGCACACCGGACGCTGGCCCAAGGGGGGTGTCGACTTCACCGGCAAGACCGTGGCGGTGATCGGCACCGGCTCGTCGGCGATCCAGTCGATTCCGGTGATCGCCGCCCAGGCGACCCACGTCACCGTGTTCCAACGCACCCCCAACTTCAGCGTCCCCGCGCACAACGGCCCGATCGACCCGGCTGTCGAGGCCGACTGGGCCGCCAACCGCGCGCAGTACCGCAAGGAGGCGCGCGACACCGGCTTCGGCATCCGCGCCGTCGACCTGCAGGACAAGCCGGCGCTGGAGGCGACGCCCGAAGAGCGCAAGGCGACCTACGAAGCGCGCTGGGCGTACGGCGGCTTCGCGCTGCTGGGCGCCTACAACGACCTGGTGGCCGACCCGGCGCCCAACGCCACCGCGGCCGAGTTCGTGCGCGAGAAAATCCGCGGCATCGTCAAGGATCCGGCGCTGGCTGAGAAGCTGGCGCCCAAGAGCTTCCCCATCGGCGCCAAGCGAATCTGCGTCGACACCGGCTACTTCGACACCTTCAACCGCGACAACGTCAGCCTGGTGGATCTCACCGAGGAGCCGCTGGAAACCATCACCCCCGCCGGCGTGAAGACTTCGGCGAAGGAGTACCAGGTCGACGCCATCGTCTATGCGATCGGCTTCGACGCCATGACTGGGGCGCTGGACAAGATCGACATCCGTGGCAAGGGCGGCGCGCGGCTGAAGGACGCCTGGTCGGCCGGCCCGCGCACCTACCTCGGCCTGCTGGTGGCGGGCTTCCCCAACCTGTTCCTGGTCACCGGCCCCGGCAGCCCTTCGGTGCTCTGCAATATGGCGGTCGCCATCGAGCAGCACGTGGAATGGATCTCAGACTGTATCGGCTGGCTGAACGAGCGCCAGGCCGGCGGCATCGAGGCGACCACGGCGGCGCAGGACGAATGGGTGGCGCACGTCAACGAAGTCGCCAACGGCACCGTCTTCCCGCTGGCCAACAGCTGGTACCTGGGCGCCAACGTGCCCGGCAAACCGCGGGTGTTCATGCCCTACATCGGCGGCTTCCCGGTCTACCGCGACAAGTGCAACGAGGTGGCCGCCAACGGCTACGAGGGCTGCGTGGTGGCCGCCTAAGGTGTGACGCGGATGGACAAGCAAGCCCCGCCGCCCGGCGCACTGGCGGGCCTCCGCATCTGCGACTTCTGCGGCCAACTGGCCGGCGCCGGGGCGACCAAGTGGCTGGCGGCGTTCGGCGCCGAGGTGATCCGCATCGAGGATCCGGTGCGCGAGGGGCGCTGGGACATCCTGCGCGGCATCGGGCCTTACGTCGACGAGCGCCGCGGCCTCGAGTTCGGCGGCGGCTACAACAACCACAACACCGGCAAGCTCGGCGTCACGATCAACGTGCGCACCGACCGCGGCAAGGAACTGCTGACCGAGCTGATCCGGCAGTCCGACTGCGTGACCGAGAACTTCGCCGCCGGCGTGCTGGAGCGCTGGGGTTTCGGCTACGAACAGCTGAAGGCGATCAAGCCGGACATCATCTATGTGTCGAACTGCGGCTTCGGCCATGTCGGCCCGTATAGTTCGTTCAAGACCTGGGGGCCGATCGTCCAGGCCGTCTCGGGCCTGACCTTCGCCTCCGGCCTGCCGGACCAGCCGCCCGCCGGCTGGGGCTATTCCTACATGGACCACACCGGCGGCTACTACATGGCCATGGCCATCCTGCTGGCGCTGCTGCACCGCCAGCGCACCGGCGAAGGCCAGTGGGTCGACCTGGCCTGCACCGAGGCAGCGCTGACCCTGCACGGGCCGGCGCTGCTCGACTGGACCGTGAACGGACGTCCCAGCCGCCGCGCGGGCCAGCCGAACTCCAACCGCAATACCTGGCCGCCGATGGCGCCGCACGGGATCTACCCCTGCGCCGGCGACGACGCCTGGGTGGCGATCGCCTGCCGCGGCGATGGGGACTGGGCGCGTCTCGCCGCGGCGATCGGCCAGGCGTGGACGGACGATGCGGCGTACGCCCCGCTCGAGGCGCGGCTGGCGAACCAGGAGGCGCTGGACGAGCACATGAGCAGCTGGACCTCGCGCCGCGACAAGTTCGACGTCCAGCGCCAACTGCGCGCGGCCGGCGTTCCGTGCTCGGCGGTGCAGGAGCCCGGCGAGCGCGTCGACCACGATCCGGATACGGAGGGCCTCTGGCCGACGGTCACCCACACAGCGATGGGCGAGGTGCGGGTCGACGGGCTGCCGGTGCGGATGTCGAGGACGCCCTGGCGGATCGAGACGCGGCGCGCCGTGCCTCGGCGAGGACAACGAGGCGGTGTTCGGCCGGCTGCTCGGTCTGTCGCCCGATGACGTGGCGCAGCTGCGCGCGGAGGGCGCGATATGACCGCGCTGACCGGCGTCCGCGTGATCGAGCTGGCCAGCGAGCGGATCGCCTTCGCCGGCAAGCTGCTGGCCGACATGGGCGCTGACGTCATCCTGGTCGAGCCGCCCGGCGGCGATCCGGCGCGGAACTATCCGCCGTTCCTGGACGACCAGCCCGGGCCGGACCGGAGCCTGTGGTGGTGGCACTACCACACCAGCAAGCGCGGCGTGGTGCTCGACCTCGAGACCGCCGAGGGCCGCGCCCGGTTCAAGGCGCTGGCGGCCGGCGCCGACATCCTGCTGGAGTCCGAGCCCGAGGGCCGGCTGGCCGCGCTGGGGCTCGACTACGACGACCTGCGCCAGGGGCGCGAGGACCTGATCTTCCTCTCGGTGACCCCGTTCGGCCGCGGCAGCGTCAACGCCGCCGCGCCGGTGACCGACCTGACCATACTGGCCAGCGCCGGGCCCGCCTGGAGCTGCGGCTACGACGACCACGCGCTGCCGCCGGTGCGCGGCGGCGGCAACCAAGGCTTTCACACCGCCTGCCACTTCGCGGCGATGTCGGCGCTGACCGCGCTGTTCTACCGGCTGTCGTCCGGCGAGGGTCAGTTCATCGACGTCAGCATGCACGCCGCCTCGAACGTCACCACCGAGGCCGCGTCCTACAGCTGGCTGGTGGCGCGGCAGACCGTGCAGCGGCAGACCGGGCGTCACGCCGCCGCCGTCCCCACCCAGGGCACGCAGATGCTGTGCAACGACGGACGCTGGGTGAACACCGGCGTGCCGCCGCGCTCGCCGGCGGAGTTCGGCTTCATCCTGGGCTGGCTGCGCGATCTCGGCCTCGAGGACCAGTTCCCGGACGCCATCTTCCTCGAGATCGGCGCCGCGATGCCCAAGCCGATCACCTACGACCTGATCGGCGTCGACGCCGAGGCGACCGCGATCTTCATGGCCGGCCGCGAGGCGCTGGCGCTGATCGCCGCGCATGTCAGCGCCTACGACTTCTTCATCGGCTTCCAGCGGCGCGGCGTCGCCGTCGGGGTGATCTATTCGCCCGACGAGGCGTTCGAGGACGAGCACTTCCGCGCCCGCGGCTTCCAGGTCGAGGTGACGCACCCCGACCTCGGCCGCACGTTCCGTTATCCCGGCGCCCCCTACCAGCTGCCCGCCAGCCCCTGGCGCATCTCCCGCCCGGCGCCGAAGCTGGGCGAGCACGACGCTGAGCTGTTGGGGTAGGAAAAAAGTCCGGGAGCCAGATGGCCGAAGAGCCCAATTACAAGGCGATGACGCTGAACGAGCGACTCTTTGAGTCCGGCTTGATTTCGGAGTTCGACCGGGCGCGCCTCAGCTGGGATCGCGCGAAAATCATCGAGATACTGAAGGCCGTTGATGTCGACGATGTCGAGCGGACGGCCAACGCGATTGTCGGTCCCGGGCGGGGCCGTCAGATCAGTTAGGGTTCCCAAGCCACGTCATTGCCGGCCGGAGCGCGAAGCGCGGAGTGTCGGCAATCCATGCGCGCCGTTGTAGTCGCGCTCATGGATGGCCGGGACAAGCCCGGCCATGACGTGGTGGGATCCACCTCGCGTTCTAGACGCGCTCGTACGTCAGCCGCCGCGCAAGCCAGCAGCCAACTTCGATGCTCGCCGGGCGGCCGGCGTCGTCGCGGCGGAAGGACAGGGTCCAGTCGCCGGGCGGGGTGTAGTCGAGCGCGCGGGGGCATGGCAGGACCCAGAGATCCGGCCCGATCGGCTCCAGCAGTTCCATCCGGCCCTGGCCCAGGAACCCGGACAGGCCGCCGTAGAGCACGCCGCCGGCAGCGATGATGGTCAGCTCGGCGTCCAGTTCGGCGCAGCAGTAGCGGCCGGCGATGTCGGGCGTGGCCTCGCCGGGACAAGGCCGCAGCAGCGACGACTGGTTTTCGTGCGGCAGGTCGAGCCACAGGCCGCCCTCGCCCGGCCGCAGCCGGACGTCGTCGTCGCCCGCCACGCCGTCCTCCTGCAGGTCCAGCGTCATCGCGCCGTGACCGTAGCGGACCTTCACCTGGCCCTCCGGCGCAGACTCGAGGCGCACCAGCAGGCCGGTCTGAGGCTCGACATAGGCGCCCAGCCAGGCGGGCGGCGGCAGGCTGGAGACGCGAGCCGGCCGGTCGACATCCAGCACGGCGGCGAGCACGTCCAGCGCCGCGTCGTGGGCGTTGACGAGATGGTTGAACATCACCACCACCGAGACCCGCTCCGCCGGCGCATAGAGCCGGTGGCTGCGCCAGCCGCGCAGTCCGCCGCCGTGTTGGGTCACCTCCCGCTCCAGCTCGCGCCCGCGGCCAAGGCCGAAGCCGTAGGTGGCGGGGGCGCCGTCGGCGAACGACACCGGGGCGGAGAGGCGCCGATAGAGGCTGGCCGCGTCGTCGCGCGTGGCGTCGATGTGGCGCTCCCAGGCGATCATGTCGTCGAGGCTGGCGCCCATCCCGGCATCGCCGGTCCAGACGATCCGGTTCTCCGCGGCGCGGAACCCGCCGTCGACCGCGCCCTCATAACCTTCCGTCCCGTCCGGCATGGCGCGGGTGTCGGCGGCGAGGAAGGCGCTCTCCATGCCGGCTAGGTCGAAGATGCGGCTGCGCAGCAGCTCGGCGAAGCCGCGCCCGGTGCGGTCCTGCAGGATGTCCGACAGGATGCGGAAGTTCTGGTTCACGTAGGAGAAGCGCGTGCCCGGCGTGAAATGCAGCGTCCGGGTCCCGGCGATCACGCGGCCAGCCTCGGCGTCGCCGAACGGCGACTCCGGCGGCGCGCCGTGCAGCATCGCCACCGCCCAGTAGTCGCGCAGTCCCGACTGGTTGTGGCAGAGGTGCAGCGCGCCGGGCGCGGCCTGCTGCAGGTTCGGCAGGCACGCGGCGACATCGGCGTCCAGCACGGTCGGATCGGGGAAGGCGTCGAGCACCAGGCCGCAGGTGAACTGCTTGGTGATCGAGCACATGCGGAACAGGGTGCGCGGCGTGAACGGGATGCGCAGCTCGGCGTTGGCCCAGCCCCAGGCGTGCCGGGCCAGCACTTCCCCATCGCGCAGAACGGCCACCGCGCCGCCGGGGCCGGGATAGTCGCGCGGCAGAGCGGCAAGCGCGGCATCGAGACGCTTCGGCGAGAGCTTGGTCACTTGGCTTTGTCTCCGGCTTCGCGCCGCTATCGCGCGCCGACCGCCGCGCGACAAGCGCTCCGCGGCTGCCGTCGCGACCGGCTTGACGCGCCGCCGCCGCCCTGGCGTTGATCGGGGATGGCGAGGAGATGGCCGTGACACTGATCGTGGACTGCGATTCCCACGTCATGGAGCCTGCCGACCTGTGGCAGACCTACCTGGAGCCGCGCTACCGCGACCGCGCCATCCGCATCGAGCGACGCGAGGGGGTCGAGCACCTGATCATCGGCGAGGAGAGCGTGCTCTCGGGCGTGCTGGCCGGTCTGGGCGGCGCTCACCTCGACCGCAAGGACGTCTTCTCGCCAGGGATGACCTACGCCGACGGCTGCGAGCCGGCGAGCTACCAGCCGGCGGCGCGCGCGGCGATGCTGGACGCCTGGAAGGTCGACGTCGGCGTGCTGTTTCCCACCATCGGCATCCTGCCGTTCCCGACCGAGGACGTGGAGCTCGCCTCGGCCTATTGCCGGGCCTACAACCGCTGGCAGGCGGACTTCCACGCCGGCGCGCCGGGCCGTGTCGCGCCGATCGCCGCGGTGAACTGGCGTGATGTCGACGGCGCCGTCCGCGAGCTGGAGACCTGCGTGAAGGCCGGCTTCAAGGGCCTGTTCGTGCCGCCCGAGGTGGTCGACGGCCGCCGTCCGGGCGAGGCCCACTTCGACCCGATCTGGCGGGTGTGCGAGGACGCCGGGATTCCCGGCTGCCTGCACGTAATCGTACGGTTCAACGGCGGCGGCGGCGCGTTCGGCCAGTGGCACATGACCCGGCCCGGCAGCGTGTTCTCGTTCGGCATGGGCGCGACCGGCCAGCTGATCCCGGCGATGGCCAGCCTGGTCACCGACCTGCTGTTCGAGCGCTTCCCGGCGCTGAAGATCGTCAGCGTCGAGGCCGGCTGCGGCTACGCGGCCTACCTGATGGACCGGCTCGACGAGAAGCACGACGTCCTGCGCGCGCTGCTGCCGACGCCGATGAAGCTGAAGCCCAGCGACTACATCCGCCGCAATTGCTGGTTCGTGGCCGAGCCGGAGGAGCGCACCATCGGCGCCATGCTCGACCTGGTCGGCGAGGACAAGATCCTCTGGGGCAGCGACTACCCGCACGTCGACTCCACCCTGGAGGCGCCGAAGCTGATCCGTCGCTCGATCGCCGGCCTCTCGCCCGAGCGCCAGGCGGCTGTGCTGGGGGAGAACGCGCGCCGGGTGTTCGCGCTCTAGGCGCGGGCTTTCGGGGCCAGCAGGGCGCGACGCTCGTCGGCGCTCAGCACCCGCCAGCGGCCCTCTGGTAGATCGCCCAGGCGCAAGGGGCCGATGCGGAGCCGATAGAGGTCAGTCACCGCCAGGTCGACCAGGTCGCACATGCGCCGGATTTGGCGATTGCGGCCCTCCATCAGGACGAAGCGCAGGCGCTGCTCGCCGGCCAGGGTCACCTTCGCCGGCCGCAGCTGGCGGCCGTCCAGCGCCAGGCCATGGCGCAGCCTGGCCAGCTTCTCCTCGGTGATCGGGCCGGCCACGCGGACCAGGTATTCCTTGTCCAGCCGGGAATCCGGCCCGATCAGCGCCTTGGCCAGCACGCCATCCTCGGACAGCAGCAGCAGGCCGTGGCTATCCTGGTCGAGCCGGCCGAGCGGGGCGAGACGCGTGTTGCGGTCCGGGATGGTCGGGCTCTCGCCGCGCAGCGCCTGGCGGGTCAGCAGGCGCACGGCGGGGACCTGGTCGCCCTCCGGCTGGCTCGAGACGACGCCCACCGGCTTGTTCAGCACCACGGTCAGGCTGGCCTGCAGCTGGTCCTGAGCCGTGTCGTTCAGCACCAAGGTCTGGCCGGGTTCGATCTTGCGGCCGACGTCGTCGACCCGCGCGCCGTCGATGAACACCAGGCCGCGGCCGATCAGATCCTCAGCTTCGCGTCGGGAGCAGACGCCGCTCTGGGCCAGCCAGCGGTTCACCCGCTGGGGCTCGGCTTCGTCGTAGCGGCGGGTCCAGGCCATGGCGGGTTGTAGGGGCCGGGCCGCAGCCGCCGCAAGCGCGTCGCGGGCGGGGGCGAAATCCCCTACACCCCGCGGCGAGGGAGAGGCGCTTGGACCGTTTCGACGTGGTGGTGATCGGCGCTGGCGCCGCGGGGATGATGTGCGCCATCGAAGCGGGCCGCCGCGGCCGGTGTGTGCTGGTGCTGGACCATGCCAAGGCGGCCGGCGAGAAGATCCGCATCAGCGGCGGCGGCCGTTGCAACTTCACCAACCTGCACACTGCGCCGGGCTGCTTCATCTCCGCCAACCCGCATTTCTGTATTTCCGCGCTCAGCCGCTACAAGCCGGCGGACATCATCGCCCTGCTCGAGCGCCACAGCGTCGCCTGGCACGAGAAGACCCTGGGCCAGCTGTTCTGCGACGGCACGGCGACCCAGGTGGTGGAGCTGCTGAAGGCCGAGATGGTCGGCGTTGGCGCGACCCTCCGGCTGGCGACGCCGGTGCTCGGGGTGGAAAAGTCCGCCGACGGCTTCCGCGTCTTGCTGCAAGGCGCCGAGGCAGCCTGCGAGGCGCTCGTGATCGCCACCGGCGGCAAGTCGATCCCCAAGATGGGCGCCACCGGCTTTGGCTATCAGATCGCCGAGCAGTTCGGCGTCGGCGTGGTGGGGACCCGCCCCGGCCTCGTGCCCCTCACCTTCGAGGCGGCGTTGCTGGAGCGCCTGAGGCCGCTGGCCGGCGTGTCGCTGGATGTCCGCGTCAGCTGCGGCAAGACCCGGTTCGAGGAGGCGATGCTGTTCACCCATCGCGGCCTCAGCGGCCCGGCGATCCTGCAGATCTCGTCCTACTGGCGGCCGGGCGACGCGATCGAAGTCGACATGGCGCCTGGCGTCGATGTTTACGCGGCCCTCAGGTCCGCCCGCGCCGAGAACGGGCGCGCCTCGACGGTCACGGTGCTGGCGCAGTGGCTGCCGCGCCGCCTTGCCCAGCTGATCGCCGAGACCAACGGCGCGGGCGGCAACCTGGCTGAGGTGTCCGACAGCCTGCTGAAGCAGCTGGGCGCCGCGGTGAACGCCTGGCGCGTCAAGCCGGTGGGGTCGGAGGGCTATCGCACCGCCGAGGTCACGGTCGGCGGCGTCGACACCCGCGCCCTCGACTCCCGCACCATGGCGGTGAAGGCCGTGCCCGGTCTCTATTTCATCGGCGAGGTCGTCGACGTCACCGGCTGGCTCGGCGGCTATAACTTCCAGTGGGCCTGGGCGAGCGGCTGGTGCGCCGGCCAGGCGGTTTGAGCGGCGCACACTGGACGTCTAGCGTGCGGAGGCTAGCTTGAGCGATGACCCGCAGCGGAGGGGATGGAGCATGGTCGGTCGGTACAGAGCCGTGAGATGGCTGGCCCTCGCGGCGGCGATCGGACTCTTCCCGGCGGCGGTCCACGCGGCGCCCGTCGGACACGTGACGGGCGTCGGCGGCGTCTTCGTCAAGAGCAAGGACCCCAAGGCGTTGGCGCGTTGGTATCGGGACGTGCTCGGCATTCCGGTCGAGCCGTGGGGCGGGGCGATGCTCGGTTACGATGCGCCCGGCCACCCGCCGGTCGTCGTCTGGAACGCCTTTCCCGGCGCCACCGACTACATGGCCCCGTCGACGCGCGAGTTCATGATCGACTTCGCCGTCGACGATCTCGACGCCTACCTGACCCGGCTGAAGGCGAAGGGCGTCGTCGTCCTCAAGCGCGACGACACCGACCCGACCGGTAAGTTCGCCTGGATACTTGATCCCGACGGCACCAAGATCGAATTCTGGCAACCCAAGACCAAGTAGTGGAGCTGACCTTGTATTCGATGGACCAGGTTCTCGGCGCCTTTGAGCGTCGCAAGGCTCAGCTCGAGGCGAGCGCCAACCCGCTGGCGAAGGGCGTGGCCTGGATCGAGGGCAAGCTCTACCCGCTCGCCGAGGCGCGCATTCCGCTCCTGGATCAGGGGTTCCTGCACTCGGACCTGACCTACGACGTGCCGGCGGTGTGGGACGGCCGGTTCTTCCGGCTGGACGACCACCTGGATCGCCTCGCCGCCAGCTGCGAGAAGATGCGGCTGCAGAGCCCGCTGGACCGCGAGACGGTCCGTAGCACGCTGGTCGACATGGTCGCCAGGACCGGGATCCGGGACGCGTTCGTCGAGCTGATCGTGACGCGCGGGCTGAAGTTCGTGCGCGAGTACAAGACGGCGCAGAACAGTCTCTACCTGCTCGTCATGCCCTATGTCTGGGCGATGCCGCCGCAGGTGCAGCGGACCGGCGGGAGCGCCGTCGTCACCCGCACGGTGCGTCGGACGCCGCCGGGGGCCATGGACCCGACCGTCAAGAACCTGCAGTGGGGCGACTTCACCCGCGGCTGGCTGGAGGCGCTGGATCGCGGCGCCACCTATTCCTTCCTGCCCGACGGCGATGGCAACGTGACCGAGGGCGGGGGCTACAACATCTTCGCGGTCAAGGACCGGGTGCTCTTCACGCCGGTTCGGGGGGTGCTCGAGGGCGTGACGCGCAAGACCGTGCTGGAACTGGCGGCGGCCAAGGGCATGAAGGCCGTCGTGGACTACGTCCCGGTGGACCTGCTGTACCACGCCGACGAAGTCTTCATGTGCACCACCGCCGGCGGGATCATGCCGATCACGCAGCTGGACGGCCAGCCGGTGGGCGGCGGCCAGGTGGGGCCTGTCACCCGCGACATCTGGGAAGCCTATTGGGCGGCCCACTACGATCCGAAATACAGCTTCGCCATCGACTACGCGCTCGCCACCGCCTGAGCCAAGCACGGCGAGGCGCTTCAGGCCGCCAGGCGGGGCGACCGATACCAAAGGCCAACTTTAATCCGGCGCCGCGGCGGTCCACTTCACCTGCGTGGAGGCGCGCGCCTGTGGCGCCGCGAAGAGGAGCCGGTCATGAGCGAAGTGCAAGTCGAGCAGCAGAGCTATCGGATGCCGCCGCAGGAGGGGATCAGCATCGCCCACTTCCTCACCGTCGCCGACGTCCAACGTTCGCTGGAATTCTACGCGAGGGTGTTCGGCAGCGAGATCCTCAGCCGCGGCGACAGCAAGGGCGCGCCGGGCTACCTCCGGATCGCCAACACCTGGATGATCGTCAACGTCGGCGGCGGTCCGACGCCTGACAAGCCGACGGTGACGCTCCGCGTCCCACCCGACCCCGACGCGGTCAGCAGCTTCATGAACATCCGCGTGGCGGATATTCATGCCTGCTATGAGTTGTGGCGCAGCCGGGGCGCGGAATTCATCACCGAACCGAAGGACAAGTACGGCGAGACGCGCTGCTACATCCGCGATCCGGACGGCTATATTATCGAGGTCGGACAGAGCAAGCCGGACTTTACCTACGGCTAGCGGCCGCTAGTTCCAGGCGTAGTTGAAGCTGAGGCTCACGCGCGGCGTCTTGGCGCGGCCGGGCAGCACCTCGTGGCGCAGCCAGCTTTCCCACATGTAGAGCGTGCCCGCCTTCGGGGTCAGGGTGACGAACGTCTGCGCGGACGGCGGCGCGTTCGCCTTGCGCGGCGGCGCGGCCATCATCAGCGGCAGGCGCGGGTCCTCCAGGCGCAGCGCCCCGGCGCCCGGCGGCACGGCGACGTAGACGGTCCCGGAGAGAACGCTGTGCGGGTGGATGTGGCCCGAATGGGCGCCGCCGGACTTCAGGACGTTCACCCACAGACTGTCGAGCTTCAGCCGGCCGCGCGGGCCGAGGTCGAAGGCCAAATCCGCGGCGAAGCGCGCCGCATGCCGGTCCAGCCGCCGCTTCAATTCGCCGAACACGCTGGCGCGCTGCGGCAGGTCGTTCAGCGAGGCGTAGGAGGTGTAGCCGCGGTAGCCGTGTTCCCGGCACCAGGCCTGACCGGCCTTGTCCTCGGCGGCCAGCATGTCGCAGGCCTGCGCGAGTTCGGCGTTGAACGCCGGGAAGTCCGGCGCCTCGGCGAGCGAGGCCTCGAGGATCTGAGTGGCGAAGAGGGTGTGGATGGCGGCGGGTCCTGGCTGTGCCCGCCGTTCCTTGGCTGGATCGACGGATTTGTCGATGGGGCTGACGGAGCGACGGTCGTTCGACCTCAGAAACACCGTTCCGTATTTCCCGCCGAACGGGCATGTTTGGCGAGGCGCGGGAGCGATGTCGGCCGAGAGACGCGAGGATAGACCATGTCGAATGAAGTGAGAGTCGCTGGCGTCGGGATGATCCCGTTCACCAAGCCCGGCGCGAGCGAAACCTACAACGTCATGGGCGAGAAGGCCGCGGCCGCCGCGTTCAAGGACGCCGGGCTGCCCTACTCAGCGGTCCAGCAGGTCTATGTCGGTTACGTCTATGGCAACTCCACCGCGGGCCAGGCGGCGGTCTATGGCCTCGGCCTGTCGGGCGTCCCGATCATCAACGTCAACAACAACTGCGCCACCGGCTCGTCGGCGCTGTTCCTCGCGCGCCAGGCGGTCGAGAGCGGCGCCGTGGAGTGCGCCCTGGCGCTGGGCTTCGAGGAGATGCGCCCCGGCGCGCTCGGCGCGACCTTCAACGATCGGCCAAGCCCGATGGCGCGGTTCTTCACCGAGATGGTCAGCGTGCAGGAGTTCGACCCGAAGGCGCCGGGCGCCGCGCAGTTCTTCGGCGGGGCCGGCGCCGAGTACGCCAAGAAGCACGACACGCGGCGCGAGACCTTCGCCAAGATCGCCTCAAAGGCCCGCACCCACGCGCAGCACAATCCCTACGCCATCTTCAAGGACCAGCTCAGCGTGGAAGAGGTGCTGGGCTCGCCGCAGATCTATGGGCCGCTGACCCGCTTCCAGTGCTGCCCGCCCACTTGCGGCGCCGCCGCGGCCATCGTCTGCACGCCCGAGTTCGCCGCCAAGCACGGCGTCAAGGCGGAGGTGGTGATCAAGGGCCAGGCGATGACCACCGACGGCCCCAGCACCTTCGACGAGCATTCGATGATCAAGCTGATCGGCTACGACATGGCCAAGGAAGCCGCGCGCCAGGTCTACGAGAAGACCGGCGTCGGCCCGGACGACGTGCAGGTGGTGGAGCTGCACGACTGCTTCACGGCCAACGAGCTCTTGACCTACGAGGCCCTCGGCCTGACGCCGGAAGGCACAGCCGAGAAGTTCATCTGGGACGGCGACAACACCTACGGCGGCCGCTACGTGACCAATCCCTCGGGCGGGCTGCTCTCCAAGGGCCATCCGCTGGGCGCGACCGGCCTGGCGCAATGCGCCGAGCTGGTCTGGCAGCTGCGCGGCCAAGCGGACAAGCGCCAGGTCGAGGGCGTCACCCACGCCCTGCAGCACAACCTCGGCCTCGGCGGCGCCTGCGTGGTCACCCTTTACGGCAGGGCCTGAGGCGGCGAGGGCTGCCTCACCCGCGATCCTCTGAATCCCGCTAGCACCGTCCGGCGGTCACTTCGGCGGCGGCGCCGCCGTTTGGCATGGCGGCGTCGCTGGTCCAGCAAACTCCCCCAGCGGTGAGCCGGCGGGACCCCGCCGAAGCAGAAGCGCTTTGCAGGGTCTCGGCGATGCCCGGCGCCTCCAGGCCGTCCCCGACCAGCTGGGTCGCGAGCGCGTCCTTCTGGATCGCTCCGGACGATGCGCTGATGGAGACCTTGTAGCTCAGAAGACCGCCCCCGAAGGAGGGCGCGACGCCCTCGAGGCAGACGGCACCCGCGCAGGAACGCCAAACCATCCGAGTTGGATCGGCCGGCTGCTGTTGCGGCGCGCCGAAGCGCGGGAGCAAGGGCAGCTGACGTCTGCCGAGGGTGAAATTCATACGACTACGGACCATCTCGATCGACGGGTAGAGCCGCTCGGGCCCATCATCAGGCTCCATCATCGAGGCGGGCGCGTGCCTTCGATAGATTCTTCAGGGTGAAGTCTTCCTGCGCGATCGTCGCGCGCTGGCGGGAGGTCCGGTCGCCGCCCATGCAGGAGGTGATGAACGCGTCGTCGTCGGCCAACGACAGTTCCGGAGACCGGGAGGCGAGCCTCACGCCCCGCCAGGCGCACGCCATCGCCGCGTCGTGTGGAAACCCGACACAACCTTGCTGGTCGTCAAGGCAGTTCGCCAGAGCCGCCTGCACGCCGACATCGCCCGCCAGCGCTTCATGCAGGTACTCGGGCGCGTGATGGATCGCCGGCTGCCGATGTTCCTCGCATCCGGCAAGTATCGTCCCAGCGACCGAAATAGCGGCCCATATCCCTCGCGACGACGGGCTCATCAGATCACTCCGTTCCAAGGTCAGCATGCCGTGGAGGTCGGGCGAACCGCTTTGATCTGGCGCAACGATGGCTCGGCTATTTTGAGTCCTTGTGACGCCATGACCGAAGCTCACGAAACGGAGGTTTCGACTACAGCCCAGCCGCTGATCGGGTCGCGCATCCTGGCCGCCGCGTTCCTCGTCGCGGGGGCCCTCGTGCTATGGAAGCTTGCTGGCGGTCTGCTTCTGCTGTTCGCCGCCGCCTTGCTGGCGATCGCGTTCGACGCGCTCGCAGACGGCCTGCGCCGCCTGGCCCCAATCTCCAAGAAGCTGGCGGTCTTGCTGTCGGCCGCATTGCTGTTGAGCGCTCTGGGCGGCGTCATCGCGCTCTTCGGCTGGCGAATACTCGATCAATACCAAGAGATATTCGGCAAGATTCGAGAGAGCATCCACGCCCTGATGAACTACGCCCGGGCGCATGTCTGGAGCCAGGCGCTGCTGCAGCGCGCGAACGGGGCGAGGATCTCCGACGCGACCGACACCCTGGCCCCATTTTTGGGATCGGTCGTCAGCGCGGCAGCCCGGTACCTGACATACGCCGCCATCGTCGTCGTCAGCGGAATCTTTCTGGCGCTCAGCCCGGAGCGATACCTGGATGGCGCGCTACTGGTTGTCGCCCCCTCCCGCCGCGCAAAAGTCGCCGAGTTCCTGATGCGGAGCGGTGTAATCCTAAAGCAATGGCTCGCCAGCCGAGTTATAGTGATGCTGGCGGTCGGCGTGCTGGCGAGTATTGGCCTGCAGCTCCTTGGGATCCCCGGCGCCGTTACTCTCGGCCTAACCGGGGGATTGTTGACTTTCATCCCCTTCGTGGGCGCCCTCATGGCCGCGGCGCCAGCCATCCTCGTCGCACTCACGATCAGCCCCGTGTCAGCGTTGCTCACGGCGCTGATGTTCTGGGGGGTGCACTTCATCGAGGGCACGTTCATCACACCGCTCGTCCAGGACGAGGAGGTCGACCTCCCGCCTGTGCTGACGATCTTCGCGACCTTGGCCTTCGCCATGATCTTCGGGGCTTCGGGCATGTTCCTGGCCAGCCCGCTGGTGCTCCTGATCATCGTCGCGGTCCAGGTCTTCTACCTGGAAGGATACCTCGGCGAACGCGCGCCCCCGCCCGCGCCTCACCGGCACATCTGGACCAGGCTCCGGCGCAAGCAATTCGCGACCTGAAGGTCGGGGTGGCGGGCGGCCGTTCAAGCTGGCGATCCACGTCGCCCTGATCTGCATCAAGGCCGGCGCGGCGGGCTCGGTTACCGTGCGACGATGTCACTTCAATCTGCGACGCCGGTGGGCGCCACGCCGCGAGATGGCCTCACCAGCCTGGAAGTCGCCGACCGCCAGGCCCGTTTCGGACCCAACCGCATCGAGCAGGCGCGGTCGCGCACGCTGCGGCAGATCGTGCTCGGCACGCTGCGCGAGCCGATGTTCCTGCTGCTGATCGGCGCGGCGCTGCTCTACCTAGTGCTGGGCGATGTCGGGGAAGGCGCCTTCCTGGTGGCCGGCGCAGCCGCGACCGTCGGGCTTGTCGTCTTTCAGGAGGCGCGCAGCGAGAGGGCTCTGGCGGCGCTGCGGCGCCTCGCCGAGCCGTTCGCCCGCGTCATCCGCGACGGCGTCGAGCAACAGATTCCAGCCAGCGAACTTGTGCCGGGCGACGTATTTCTGGCGGCGGAAGGCGAACGGCTGCCCGCCGACGCCGTGCTGATCGCCGGCGATGCCCTCACGGTCGACGAATCCGTCCTGACCGGCGAGTCCGTGGCGGTCAGCAAGCGTCCGCAGGCGGATATCGCCGGCATCGATCTCGACGCCGCGCCAGGGGGCGACGAGACGCCACTGTTGTTCGGCGGAACCATGGTCGTGCGCGGCCAGGGAGTGGCGTGGGTCGCCCGAACCGGCGCGACGACGCGCTTCGGGAAGATCGGCGCGTCCCTGGCGTCGATCGTGGTCGAGCCGACGTTGCTGCAGCGCTCGACGGGTCGCCTGGTCGCGCGGTTCGGCGTCTTTTCGCTGCTCGCCTGCGTACTCGTCGTCCTCGCCTACGGCCTCATGCGCCGCGACTGGGTCGGCGGCGGCCTGGCTGGAATCACGCTGGGGATCTCGCTGATCCCGGAAGAGTTCCCGATGGTCCTGGCGATCTTCCTTTCGCTCGGCGCATGGCGGCTGGCGCAGCACAAGGTACTGGTGCGCCGACCTGCGGTGATCGAAACCTTGGGCGCCGCCACCCTGCTGTGCGTCGACAAGACAGGCACCTTGACCCAGAACCGCATGAGCGTGGCGGCGCTCCGGCGGGAGGGCCAGACTTGGTCTCCGGGCCAAGTCGCGCCCGACGAAGGCCTTCGCCGACTGCTGTACGTGGCGGCGCTGGGTTCGGCTGTGCGGCCCGTCGATCCGATGGATCGGGCGGTGCGCGAGGCGGCCGAGGCGCAAGGGGCGCGATCGAGCACCGTGGCGCCGCTGCGCTCCTTTCCACTCCGACCCGAACGACTTGCCTTCGTCCAGGTGTGGCCAAACGAGGAAGGCGGCGTCCTGCTCGCGGCGAAGGGCTCGCCAGAGGCCGTCTCGCGTCTGTGCCGGCTGAATGCGGCGGAGGATGCCGCAATGCACGCCGATGTGGCGGCGCTCGCCCAGAAAGGGTTGCGGGTGCTGGGCGTGGCCACCGCTCGCACCAACGCCGACGACGTCGCTGACCCCGCCGATGTCGTGTTCACGTTCGAAGGCTTGATCGCATTCCAGGATCCGGTGCGCGCCGATGTCCCGGCCGCCATCGCCGAGGCCCGGCATGCCGGCGTCAAGGTCGCCATGATCACCGGGGACTACCCGGCCACCGCGCTGGAGATCGCCCGGAGCGCCGGGATCGACACCAGCGGCGGCGTGCTGGCCGGCGACGAGATCGCCACGCTGGATGGCGCCGCCCTGCGCCTGCGGGTGGCGTCCGTACGGGTGTTCGCCCGCGTGACGCCCGATCAGAAGCTCGCCCTGGTGGAGGCGTTCAAGGCGAACGGCGAAGTCGTGGCGATGACCGGGGACGGCGTCAACGACGCCCCGGCGCTGGAGGCGGCCCACATCGGCATCGCGATGGGCCGCCACGGCACGGATGTCGCGCGCGAGGCGTCGGATATCGTGCTGCTGGACGACCGGTTCGCCTCCGTCGTGGGCGGCGTGCGGCTCGGACGCCGAATCTTCGCGAATCTCCGCAAGGCGCTCACCTACGTCATGGCGGTGCACGTGCCGATCGCGGGTCTGGCGCTGCTGCCGATCCTGTTCGGGCTCCCGCCGATCCTTTTCCCCGCCCACGTCGTCGTGCTCGAGCTGGTCATCGATCCCGTCTGCTCGATCGTGTTCGAGGGCGAACCCAGCGAGCGCACCGCCATGGATCGCCCACCGCGCCGACGGGACGAGACGCCGTTCGGGATTCGGCAGGTGGCGTTCGGCTCGCTCGAAGGCCTTCTCGTCCTGGCGCTCAGTTTCCTGCTCTATACCGAAGCGCTCGCCTTGGGCGTCGCCGTGCCGGAGGCCCGCGCCGCGAGCTTCGTCACACTCGTCGTCGCCAATCTCGCCCTGGCCATCGCCAGTTCGGCGGAGCGCGGCGTCACCGTGCTGGACCGCAGGCACGTGGTGTTCTGGGGCATCTCGGCGGCGGCGGCGGCCGTGCTCGCGACGGCGGTCTATTCGCCGCTTGGCGAACAACTGTTCAAGTTCGCGCCGCTCCAACCCCCTATCGCCGGCCTAGCCGTCGCGCTCGGCGTCGCGGTGGGCGTCGTTTCCTGGATCGGGCGCAGCATCGCCGCTCATTTCGAGAAGGTCGCGCGCGCCATATGAGCCCCAACCCGCGGGCCGAGGACACCCTGCGCCTCTCGGACCTGCTGCGGAGCCTTGCCGAAAGCAGCGCCGACCGCGTCAGCCTCGCCGACGTCGCCGCCCACTTCGGGCGACGCGCCTTCGGGGCGGCGTTGTTCTTCTTCGCGCTGCTCAACTTGCTCCCGCTGCCTCCAGGCAGCACGACGGTGCTCGGTCTCCCGCTGCTGGTCATGGCCGCACAACTTGCCATCGGCGCCCGCACTCCGTGGCTTCCGCGTTTCATGGCCAGGTGGTCGATGAGGCGGTCGCTGATCGACCGGGTCTGTCGGCGGGCCGCGCCGTGGGTGACCAGGGTCGAGCGGCTGACGCGTCGCCGCGCCACTTTCGTGTTCGGCCCGATCGGCGATCGCCTGATCGGCGCGGTCTGCACCTTGCTGGCGCTGGTGATCGTCCTTCCGATCCCGCTCGGCAACGTCCTGCCCTGCGCGACGGTGGCCGTGCTCTCGCTCGGACTGGTCCATCGGGACGGCGCCGTCGCGATCCTCGGCTACGGCCTGGCCATTGCGAGCGCCGCGGTGCTGGGGTTCACGGCTGAACTCGTCTGGATCGTGGTGGCGCGGCTGGCCGACGCCCTCGCGTGATCCGTCAGCTCAGCGGGATAACGCCGAAGATCTCGAGGACGCAGCCGGTCCAAAGCCCCGCCAGCAGCAATCCGACTCCGGCGGTGACGCGAAAGGCGTAGGCGCGGGTTCCAGCGAGGAAGGCCGCGGGGATCTTGATGACCATGTTCGCGGTCAGGGCCAGGATCACGCCGATCGCGGCGACGGACGCCGCCAGCCTGTCGCCCGCCAGCAGCGTCGCCAGCGAAACGGCGGCCGCGTGCGCGTCGGCAAGACCCATGACCGCCGCGCCGGCCAGAGCCCCCGGCGCGCCGAGCCAGCGGATCAGCAGCTCCGACGCGACGCTGAAGCCGCCGACAAGCGCAACGAACAGGATCACAGCCAGGCCGTTGAAGGTGCGGCCAACCGGCTTGGCCTCTTCGGCCGTCCGCGGCGCTCCGTGGACGAGCCACCCGGCGTAGGCCAGCATCGGGACAGCCGCCAGCGCCAGGGGCCACGCCAGCCAGCCGATCAGGCGCGGGCTCACGGCGCTGACGATCGCCGTCAGGTAGGCCAGGCTGCCGATAAGCGATGCGACCGCGCCCGAGGCCGCGGCCGGCGCCAGCGAGGCCTGGGCGCGCGAGCGTCCGCCCATCGCGACCACGGCCGCCGTACTGGACACCAGACCCGCGGCCAGGCCGGCCACGAGGAACCCGTACCGGGCGCCGACCAGGCGTTGGGCGACGTAGCCCGCCGAACTGAGCGCCATGGCGACCACCGCCAGCCGCCAGAGCGTGAACGGGTTCAGCAATCCGAAGGGATCGACGGTTCGGTTGGGCAGCAGCGGCAGGATGACGGTGGCGGCGATCGCGAACGTCAGCGCATCGAACAGCTCCTGATCCGAAATCCGCTCGCGCACCAGGCGGTGCAGTTGAACCCGGAAGGCAAGCAACGCCGTCACCACCACGCCGGCCTCGAACGCCAGCGCCGGTTTCGACTGCGCCAGGACGCCAAGCGCGAAGGTGGCGACCAGGGCGACCTCGCCGGTGAGGCCAGGGTCCTGCCGATCGCCGAGCGCGTAGGCGGTCAATGCGCCGACCGCGACGAACGCGCCGGCCAGCAGCACAAGGCGCGGATCGCCCACCGTGGCGCTTATCCCGCCGAGCAGGCCGACGATGGCGAACGTGCGCAGGCCGGCGGCCGATCGGGTCGTCCCGTCGCCTTTGCGACGCTCGCGCTCGACGCCGACCAGCAGGCCGATCGCCAAGGCGACCAGCAGCGGCCACTCGGGGCGGCTGAGAACCGAGGGGCCGTCAGGCAGGGGCATGTCGGGCGACTGTGCCTTGGGTCAATGTCCGCTCGCTTCGGCGCCTACGCTGGTGGGCGGCCGACGCGACCAGACCACCCAGGCGGCGTTCCTGCCTTGATGCAGATCATCTGCGGCCGGCCCGCCCGATTGATCCAGCGCAAGGAAGGGTTCCCGGCCCTGACGCAGGTTGGCGGGGTGCTGGCGGAAACCCTGTCAGGCGGCGGTCGCCGGCCAAAGGAGGCTCAGCGTGAAAAGTCGTTGGTTTACCACCATCCTGGTCGGCCTGAGCACAGGCGTTCTGCTGGCAGCGCCGGTAGCCAGCGCGGCGCCGGCTCAAGCTCCGAAACGGGAGTGCTTTGCATCGCGCGACTGGAACGGCTGGAGAGCCAGCCCCGACTCCAAGTCGATCTACATTCGGGTAGGCGTCAGCAAGATTTACCGGATCGATCTGGCGCACGCCTGCACCGCCCTCCAGGGCGGCGGCGTCTACCTCGTCACGAGGCTCCACGGCAGTCCGTGGATCTGCCACCCCCTCGACTTGGACCTGAGGGTTTCCGACGGCCACGGGTTCAGGACCTCGTGCTTGGTCAGCGATATCACGCCGCTCTCCGCCGAGGAGGCCGCCGCCCTGCCAAGGGAGCTTTGGCCCTGAAACAACGAGCCACACGCCCCGCGGCCCTCTGGGCTTGATCAAGGTCAATGTTCCAGGCGTCGGCGGGCCTAGCATGAGCAGTCCCTGCGCTGACTTAGAGTGGTGAAGACCATGCTCAAACGAACACTGTGTCTGGCTTCCCTGGCGCTAGTCCTGGCGGGAGCTGCAACGGTCGAAACCGGATGCTCAAAGCCCGAGCCCCAGCAGGCCGAGGCCAGCGCCTCGCTGGGCGTCGTCAAGCGCGCGATCGCCTCTGTCACGGCCTACGATACCTCCGTGCTGGAAGTCGCCGCCACAGGCTCGCAACTCACGGTGAAGGTGATCAACAGCCCGCTCGCCGGTCGATCGGCGGTCGAGCGTGAGGGCGAGGCGCAGCGGATCGCATCGGCCGTCTCCTCGAGCATCGCCGGCAAGCCCGAGTTCGGCAGTCTCAATGGTATTCACGTGGACTACGTCGTCCGGAATAGCGACGGCAGCGGCGCACACGTGGTTGACGGCGTCGATTTTCGCAAAGATCCGACAGGTGTGTTCCAGCACCACATGACCTGACCGAGGACGTTGCTCAACCGTCGCGCCGGTCCACAATGATGCGAAAGGAACCGCCGATGTCGTTCAAATCCCTGTTGACCCACGTCGTGGACGACCGCGGCTGCAGTTCGCGCCTGCGAATGACCGCCTCCGTCGCCCGCGTCCTCGGCGCGGAGGTGATCGGGCTCGGCGCTCAGGCCCCATGGCCCTACGCCACTGACGACGTTCGCGGCGGCGAAGCCTACGAGAAGATTCTCGGGGACACGCGGCGAAATATGGACGCCGCCGGCCAGCTCTTCCGAGAGCGCCTGAACGATCCAGCCATCGTCTCGAGCTGGCGTACCGAAGTCGGCTACCCTGAGGATGTGATTCCGCGGCACGCCCGCGTGGCCGACCTCGTCCTCACCTATAGAACGCGAGGCGATGTGGATCACTCCGTCTACACCCCCCCGGACACGCTCGTGATGGAGGCGGGGCTGCCCGTCCTGCTGCTGCCCGAACGGGAAGCCGACTTCCGAGCGGAACGAATCCTCCTCGGCTGGAAGAACACGCGTGAGGCGCGCCGGGCGATTTCCGTGACGCTGCCGCTGCTCAAAATGTCCCAAAGGGTCATGGTGGCGGCCATCTGTAGCGAGCACGAGACCGAAACGGTGGAGCGGGAGCTTGCAGACGTCGCCCAGCGCCTGGCCAGGCATGGAGTGAACGTCACGACCCTCGTGGAGATCGGCGCGTCAGGCCCCGCCGGCGCCAACCTGCTGCGCATGGCCCAGACCGACAAGAGCGACCTGATCGTGACCGGCGGCTACGGCCACTCACGACTGCGCGAATGGGTCCTGGGTGGGGTGACGCGCGATCTCATCGCTGACAGCGAGCGATACGTGCTGTTGAGCCGCTAGGGCCGTTGAGCAGGCCGCAGTTGGCTCGAGATCAATGCGATCCTGAATGCTTCAGCGGCAAGGTCGAGTTGCCCGCTCCGGTCACTCGGCTGGACGGCGTTCAACAAGGGGGAAAGGCGATGTTCCCGCGATCGTCGTGCCGAATTGGCCTGGCTGTCATCTTGGGGTTCGTGATGGGGGCGGCGTGTGAGCCTGCCACTGCGATCGTCTCAGTGCGAAGACCAAGGAAGAACGCGTTGCCCGCCAGCGCGGCGGCAAGATTCCTGAAGTGGCTTGAGGGAAATCAACGACACTGCTCCGCCCGGCGAGCGTGATGAGGGCGCGCTCTGCCGGACGGAAGATTCCGGATTGCGATGCAGCGTGGAGAACGCTCGAATGAGAACGCCCGGCTTCATCATGATCGCGTGCACGGCGGGTTTGGCGCTCGCCGCGTGCAACCAGCGCGAGGCCGCCGGCAATGCGACCGCCGCCGCCACCGCCGCCCCTGCGGAGGCGTTGATGGCGAAGGCGCGGGAGGTCTTCAAACCGATTCCCGCGACGGCGCCGCAGCTGCCCGGTAACGCCGCATCCCCGGCGAAGATCGAGCTCGGCGCGATGCTGTATTTCGACCCCCGGCTCTCGGCCAGTCACGCCATCAGCTGCGGCTCCTGCCACAATATCGGCATGGGCGGCGCAGACGCCGAACCCACGTCCCTCGGGCACCGCTGGCAGCACGGCGGACGTAACGCACCGACCGTGCTCAACGCCGTGTTCAACCTGGCCCAGTTCTGGGATGGCCGGGCCAAGGATCTCGCACAGCAGGCCGGCGGACCGATGGTCAATCCGGTCGAGATGGCCTCGCCCGAAGCACACGTGGCCGAGCAGCTGAATGGCATCCCCGGATATCGCGACGCGTTCGTCAAAGCGTTCCCGGGCGAGGCCGATCCGGTGACGCTGCCCAATGTGCAGAAGGCGATCGCGGTGTTCGAGGCGACGCTGATCACGCCGAACGCCCCGTTCGACCGCTATCTCGGCGGCCGGGCGGACGCCCTCTCGCCGGTGCAGAAGCAGGGTCTGGCGCTCTTCATGGATAAGGGCTGCTCGGCCTGTCACAACGGGGTGAACGTCGGCGGCGGCATGTACGCGCCTTTCGGCGTGGTCGCCAAGCCGGGCGCGGACCTGTTGCCGCCAGGCGACAAGGGCCGCTTCACGGTCACCAGGTCGCCGGGCGACGAGTACGTCTACAAGGTCCCGACGTTGCGCAACATCGCCTTGACCGCGCCCTACTTCCACACCGGCTCGGTCTGGGACCTGCGCCAGGCGGTGGCGGTGATGGGGACGAGCCAGCTCGGCGCCAATCTCACCCCCGACGAGATCGACAAGATCACCGCCTTCCTCGGCAGCCTGACGGGCGAGCAGCCGAAGGTGACCGTGCCGATCCTTCCCCCGAGCGGCGCCGCAACGCCGCGGCCGCAGCCGTAGCAAGAAGGGCGGCGATCACGCGATTTTCCGCCGGCCCAGTCACGACGGTAGGAGCGTCACGTTCGCGCTAGCGAGTCTCCTGTAGAGACCCCTGCGGCGCGTCATCGGCTGCCACCCGTATAGGAAGATCTGAATCGGTTGCCAGTTGGCGACCCAGCCAAGGATGATGAGGCCCTCTTCAAAGAATCGGCCGACCTGTCCTCCGAGCAATCTGGTGGCGACTTGCGCCGCGATCATGCACGCGGCGAGCACGACAAGTCCCACCGCTAGCGATGTGCGCCCCGACCGGAACAGTTCTCGCAGCTCCCAGCCGACGACATCGGCGCGGTAGCCAAAATAGTGCCGGATCGCATCGCTGACGTGGCGTGCTTCCTCGCGGTCGGCTTCGCTCTTCGGGAGGCGAACGAGAATCTCGATCGTGCCGGGTTGCGCCATTTCCGCCGCCGAAGAGACCAGGAACTCTTCGACCGCCTGATCCAGGTCTCGCTCGCGGAACGGCAGCGGATCGAGCGTATGCCAGAGCTGTCCGATGTCATGGACGCGCAGCTCGATCTGCGTCTGTGGAGAGGAAGCATGGCTGTCGGGCACGCGGAGGTTCACTGCCGATAAAGGACGGGATGCGCCCGCCGCGCCGACCGACGCCAAGGCAGACGCCAACTCTCGCCGACATCGCTCGGATCGCCGAAGCGCCCCGCAGAGACTAACTCCTCCCACCAGGTCGGCTGTCCGGTCGCGACCGGGACTAGGCGCTCATAACGGTTCAGCGTGTCAATCGCCCTGACCAGGCTGCCGCAGTCCCGGTGCGCTCGGGCCAAACGGGTTGGGGTGACGCCCAGAAAATGGCTGAGCAATCTGTCGCGGAACGCGGACAAGGCGGCGCGAGTCGCCTCATCAACGCCCTGAATCCCCAACTCGCATTCCGTGTCGAACCCACCGGACCGATTGTTGAGGTTGGCCGACCCGACACGGACGATCACATCGTCGAACACACTGACTTTCGCGTGTACGACGATGTCCCGGCCCTCGGCGGTCCTAGGCGCGAACGCCCGAAATCGCCCGGAGTGATCCGCCTCCCGGAGGCGCCGGATCATAGGGTTGCGCGCCTGGTCCATCGCGAAGTGGTCGAACCAGCTGGGCGCGCGACCGGTGACGATCAGGATGACCTCGGGTCCCTCCGGTTCCGAAAGCCTCTCGGCCAGGGCCTCCGTCACCGTCGCCGAGGTGAAATACTGATTTTCAAGGTAGATCGTATGCTTGGCGCTCGCGATGCACGCCAAGGTCAGGTTGCGAACCTCAGAGACCAGTGGTCGGCCTTTCCAATTCGGTTCGGTTCGCGCGATCGCCACGTCGACATCGAGCAGCTGCGCCGGGGCGCAAGCGGGCCACGGATCGCCGTCGCCCTGGCTAACCGACGCGAGCGCTTCGCCAGTTGCGTTGCGCCAGCGGGTTCGGAAGAGCTCCCCAAGGGCTCCGGCCGCACCTCCGTCCACAAGCATCGTGACCTCGTGCCGGGGCGCATGGAGTCCTCGACCGGGCAGGATGCGTCGGGGTTCACGGTGTAGGTGCGCGGTAGTGTCCCAGCGGTTGGTGACGATGTCTCCGCCGCTGCAGAAGGCCACCTTGTCATCGATCACCACCACCTTCTGATGATGGCAGGCGCCGAACGGCACATCGTCCGCCTCGCGGAACGTCACGCGGGTGTGCGCGAACCACGCCTTGGCTCTATGGCGGAAAAAGGGGAGGCCACCGTTGATTCCGAGCGTCGACTTCCAGATTAGCAGCCGCACGTCCAAGTCTGGCTGAGACTGCGCGAGGTCGATGAGAATGCGTCCAACTTCATCGGGGTCGGCGGGCCCTTCTGACCCGTCGGGTGCGAGACGGGTGCGGGGGTCGAAAGCCCAGCCGAGGACCAGTATCGAACGCCGCGCGGCGCGAAGCGCCTCGAAGAGCGCGTTGTAGTAGGCTTGGTTGTCATGGAGGAAGGTGGCGCGACCCGCACGCACCACCCGCCAACAGGTTTCCCCCGGTCGGAAAACCGTCACGACCGCTTCCAGCAGACGCAGCGATCAAGGCGCTTTGGGAGACCGGGGCTCTGTCTTTCCACTGGCGCTCAGCTCCGGAACAACTCGAGGAATTCGTTCCAGGGTTCGGCGCGCGGCGCGGGCGTGCGCCAGAAATCTTCCGCCTGGGCTGCCGACACGCCTGCCTCGAACATCTGGCTCATGCCGAGGGTGCTGAAGTTCAACATGTTTCCGCCCCCGTCGAATGGCAGCGCTTCGGGGATGGAGGCGACGCTGAGCGAAATGTTGTGCGCGCCGCAAAAGGTCACCACGACGTTCAAGGCCTGGCGGTAGGACACCCGCAGCATGGTGTCGAAGCTGCGCAGCAGGATAGCGGGCAGGCTCACCGAGGTGGTCTCGATGACCGGATCAAGCACAGTGTTGATGATCGCATAGACGCGGCCGCGCTGGAGCCGCCGTCCGAGTTTGCGCCAGTGCAAGAGCGCTTCTGGCATGACGAACAGCGGGGCCGAGACGCCGCCGTCGACATGCATCTCTTCGTAGGCGACCCCGTCCAGCTCCACCGGGAACCGACGCGGCGGGAACAGGCCGGGCAGGCTGGCGGACGCGACAAGGACCTCGCGAAACATCGTCGCCGCCGCCTCGCCGCCCCGACAGGCGATCTCGCCCATGTCCCAGATGCAGGGCGCTTCGCGATCGATGTCGGTTGTGGCCACAAGCAATCGCCGACCCAGCCGGTGCTGTTCGGCGACCGCTGTGACGAGCGCCTCGTCCACAAACGGAAACACGAGCTTTTCCAGGGCCTCGGTCTGCAACAAGCCGCCGTCGAACGGCGATGACAGGCTCGTGAAGCTGAACGCCTGGGCGGCATGGCCGCCGGTGTACGCCTCGGTCAGCCGCGCATCCCATTGCGAGCCGAGAAAAGCGAAAGGGGCAATCAAGGCCCCGGTGCTGACGCCGGTGACGAGGGCGAACGGAGGCCGACGCCCGACGTTCGCAAGGCCTACTAGCACACCCGCGCCAAACGCGCCGCCGGCCGCGCCGCCGGAAAGGGCCAGGACGTTGAAATCCACTCCGCTCCAGGCCGAACGCGGAATTGAGAGCCGGTCGGCAGCCGCTTCGAGTGACACCTCAGCCTGCTCGAAGCTGAGGCGCGCGGCCGCGAACCCCTTGACTGTCGCCGTAAAGCTGCCAGGCGCGGGCAGCCTCTCACGCCCAACCCGACGAGCCCTTGCGGCAGCTTCGCGTTGGAACGCGCTCACGAGCACTCCTGAAGGCCGAGGCTAAGAAAGGCGACCCCGCCAACAGGCAGCTGTCCGCCAAACCTCGACTAGCATCCCTTTCACCGCCGGGCCTTGAGCGAGGTCAAGGCGCCCGCCGTCCGCAGGTGACGTGCTGTCGTACCCGACCTCCGGGAAGCCGACCAACCGAGTGGTGCTCGCATGCCTCCCAGAACGCTCCCCGCCGTCGCTCTCGCCGCCGCCCTGGCGCTCGGGGCCTGCGCCACCGCGACCCCCTACCAGGCCATCGACGCGCCCGGCGCGCAGACGGCAGGCGGGTACCATGAGACCCAGATCGAACCGGGCCGCTGGCGTGTCGTATTTGGCGGGAACGCGCTGACCTCTCGGGAGACGGTGGAGAACTACCTGCTCTATCGCTCGGCGGAATTGACCGTACAGGGCGGGTATAGCTGGTTCCGCGGCGCCGAAAGTCGCATGGACACGCCCAGCGAAGGCTATGCCTACCACCGGCCCGAGTCCGCCCTCGCGGGCGGGACCTGGGCCCCACATTGGCGGTATCACAGCCACGGCTGGTACGGCGGCTGGCACAACTGGGACCCACGGAGCGTCGATCCGTTCTTCGATGTCCAGACGGTCAGCTCCTACGTGGCGTCCGCCGAGATCGTCATGGGTCATGGCGCCAAACCCGACAACGACCCCACCGCGTTTGACGCCCACGCCGTGTTGGAGGCGCTCGGCCCGAGTATCGTCAGGCCCAGCTAGGCCCGAGCCGACATGGAGAGCGCCCCGCGATCTGGTCGAGCATCCAACGGCCCCGCCGCCGGCATGTCCGGTCCGGTCTTCCAGATTCGGGACCTGACCAAGACGTACCGCACGCCGGCAGGCGATGTTCATGCGCTCCGTAGCCTGGACCTGGACATACTCCAGGGCGAGACGCTGGTGCTGCTCGGCCCGTCCGGCTCCGGCAAGTCGACGTTGCTGAACATCCTGGGCGGCCTCGACCGCGCGACCTCGGGCGAAGTTTTGTTCGAGGGGCGCGATCTGGTCAGGGCCAGCGACCGCGAGTTGACCGCCTACAGGCGACAACACGTCGGCTTCATCTTCCAGTTCTTCAACCTGACCCCGAGCCTCACCGCGCGCGAGAACGTCGAGCTGATCACCGAGATCGCCGACGATCCGATGACCGCCGAGGCCGCGCTGGCGCTCGTCGGCCTATCCGACCGGCTCGACCATTTCCCCGCCCAGCTCTCCGGCGGACAGCAGCAACGCGTCGCCGTCGCCCGCGCCATCGCCAAGCGCCCGGAAGTGCTGCTGTGCGATGAGCCCACCGGATCGCTCGACAGCGCCAGCGGTGTGCAGGTGCTCGAGGCGATCCAGATGGTGTCGTCTCAAGTCGGCTCGACCACGATCATCGTCACGCACAACGCGGGCGTCGCCGGGATCGCCGACCAGGTGATCCGGTTCCGCGACGGCGCCATCGGGGAAGTCACCCGCAATGCGGACAAGCGGGCGGCGGGCGAGTTGGTCTGGTGAAGCCCGCGCCGCTCGAACGCAAGCTGCTGCGAGACCTTTGGCGGCTGAAATGGCAGATCGCGGCGATCGCCGTGCTGATCGCCTGCGGGGTCTCCGTCAGCGTCATGGCCTTTTCGGCGCAGCAGGCGCTCAAGGCCGCGCAGGACCGGTTCTACACGGACACGCGCTTCGCCGACGTCTTCGCGAACTGCAAACGTGCGCCGCTCAGCCTGGCGCTGAGCCTCGGGCGCATTCCAGGCGTCAGCGCCGTTGACGTTCGAGTGCAGTCCTCGGGCCTGATGGACGTTCCCGGGTTGTCGCGGCCGGCCACGGCGCGCGTCGTCTCCCTGCCGGCCGAGCCGACGGGGGGGTTGAACCGCATCCTGCTGCAGCAGGGTCGTCTCCCGGATCCGGTGCGAAGCGACGAGGCGGTGGCGCTGAAGACGTTCCTCGACGCCGCGCATGTCCGCCTGGGCGACAGCCTCACAGCCGTGATCGGCGGGCGCGCGCTCAGGTTCCGCATCGTGGGCTCGGTCCTGTCGCCGGAGTACGTCTATGTGCCGAGCCCGGAGTCCACCATGCCGGATGACGCGCACCAGGGCGTCTTCTGGATGCCCAGCCGGGTCGTCGAGCGCGCGGCGGGGCTCGGGGGCGCCTTCAATTCTGTGGCGATCAAGCTCACGCCCACGGGGTCGCCCAAGGGGGTTCTGGCCGCTGTCGATCGGACGCTCGCCCCCTACGGCGGGCTGCCGGCGGTGGAACGTTCCGACCAGGCCTCCAACAAGTTCATCGAGGCGGAACTCAAAGAGCTGTCGACCTCGGCGACTATCATCCCGCCCATTTTCCTGATCGTCGCCGCGGCCCTGGTGCACCTGGTCGTGGGGCGGATGGTCGACGTGGAGCGCGAGCAGATCGGCCTGCTGAAGGCATTCGGCTACAGCGACTTCGAAGCGGCTGTGCCGTATCTGTGGCTGGCGGCGGCGATCGGCCTGCTTGGCGCGCTCGCCGGCGGCGGCCTCGGCCTGTGGTTCGGCGCGGCGATCACGCAGATGTACACCCAGTACATGCGCTTCCCGACGCTGGCGGCCGGCTTTTCCTGGCAGGCCTTCTGGATCGCCTCCGCGATCTCCGTCCTGGCGTCCTGCGCCGGCTCGGTCTTCGCGGTTCGGCGCGCGGCGGCGCTAAGCCCCGCCGTCGCCATGCAGCCGCCGCGGCCCCCCGACTATCGGCCGGGCCTCCTGGAGACCAGCGGCCTCATCCGAAAGCTGGATCAGCCAACGCGGATGATCTTGCGCAGCCTCGAGCGCTATCCGCTTCGGGCGGCGACGACCGTGCTGGGGCTGGCCGCGAGCCTCACCCTGCTCGTCGGCACCCAGTTCATGTTCCATGCGCTCGACTATGTGCTGGACCATGCCTACTTCCGGAGCCAGCGCTGGAGCGAGGCGGTGGGCTTCGCCGAGCCGCGCGACGCACGCGCCATCAGCGATGTGGAGCGGCTGCCCGGGGTCTACGCCGCCGAGCCGGTAAGACTGGCCAGCGCGCGCATTCGCGCCAACGGCCGGGACGTAAGAACGGCGGCCGAAGGCCTACAGCCCGCCGCGCTGATGGCGCGCCCGCTGGACGCCGGCGGGCGTGTCATTCCATTCGAGGGGCGCGGCGTCATCCTCAGCCAGGCCCTGGCGCGCAAGCTTGGCGTGACGCCGGGCGACTTCATCGACCTGGAGGTCACGAGCGGGCGTCAAGCCCGCGCCAGGCTGCCGGTCACCGCGACCGCCGAGGACTATAATGGCCTGGCCGTCTACCTCGCCCGCCCGGCGCTCAACCGGCTGCTGGGTGATGGGGATTTAGCGTCGGGCGCGCAGCTTCTGGTGCGACCGTCCGACCGCCCAGCATTCTATCGGGCGATCGAGCACACGCCACAGATCACCGCTTCATCGTCGCGCGATGACACCGTGGCGGGCTGGCGCCAGGTGATGACGGAGGCGTTCCGCATCACGATCCTCTTCTATATCGCCTTCGCCGCCGCGATCGCGTTCGGCGTGGCCTTCAACACCGGTCGCATCGCGCTCGCCGAGCGCTCGCGGGACCTCGCCACCCTCCACGTCCTCGGGTTCGACCACAGGGAGTGCGCCTATGTGCTACTCGGCGAGTTGCTTGCGCTCACGCTCGTCGCCATCCCAATCGGGCTTCTCGGCGGCAATCTCTTCGCCAAGGGGCTGGTGCTCGCCTATTCCCGCGACGAGCTTCGCCTGCCCGCCATCGTCGGACCCGATAGCTACGGCATCGCCATCGTCGCCTATCTGGCGGCGGTGCTGATCGCCTGCGCGATCGTCGGGCGACGGATCTGGACGCTCGATCTGGTCGGCGTCCTGAAAACGAGGGAGTGAGCACATGTCGCGGACCGGCGTGCGATGGCTCGTCATCGCCATCATGACGATCGGCGTCGTGGGCCTGATCGGCCTCCTTTTCCTCCCACGGCCCATCGAGGTCGACGCCGCGCGCGTGTCAGCTGGGCCTATCGCCGAGACGGTGCAGGACCAGGGCGCGACCCGCGTCCGCGAAGCCTATGTGGTCGCCGCGCCGGTGTCCGGCCGGCTCGAGCGGCTCAATCTGCACGTCGGAGACCGGGTAGTCGCCGGCCGCACGGTCGTCGCCCGGCTACGACCTACCCCGCCTGACCTGCTCGACCCCAGGACCCGGGCCCAGGCGCAGGCGGCGGTGGCCGAAGCCAACGCCGCGGTCGCGGCGGCGCGGGCGACGCGAGAAAGGCTGTCGGCGCTGGCGCTTCGCGCCGACCAGACGCTCTCGCGGATCCGGCCTCTGGCTGAGACGGGGTCTGTCTCGAAGCAGTCGTTGGACGATGCGGTGGCGGAAGCCGGGGCCGCGAGATCCGCGGTGGCGGCGGCGGACGCCGAGCTCGAGGCGCGGAAGGCCCAGCTCGTCGCCGCGCAATCGGCGCTGCTCGGCCCGGCGACGGCGGCGAGCGAGATCGTGCCGGTCATCGCGCCCGCCACCGGCTACGTCACGCGCGTCATGCAGGAGAGCGAGCGGACCGTCGCCATGGGCACGCCGATTGTCGAGATCGGCGAGAGCCAGGGGCTGGAGGCTCAGATCGAATTCCTGTCGCAGGACGCCGTGCGGATCAGCGAGGGAATGCCGGCCGAGATCTACGATTGGGGCGGCGTCGGAACCATCCCGGCGACGGTGCGCCGCGTCGAGCCGGAAGGCTTCGTCAAGGTTTCGGCCCTGGGCGTCGAGGAGCATCGGGTCCTCGTCATGCTTCAATTTGCCGGTCAGGCGGACCGCTGGGCCAAGATGGGTCCTGGCTACAGCGTCTGGGGCCGGGTGTTTCTGCGCCAGGAGGCCAGAGCCCTCAAGGTTCCCCTGGGCGCGCTGGTCGGCTCGGGCCAGGGGTGGGCGGTGTTCCGCATCGTCGGCGGCCAAGCGAAACTTGCCCCCGTCAGCGTCGGCGCGATGACGGATCGCGAAGCGGAGATACGGGCCGGCCTGAGGGAGGGCGATGAGGTCGTAATCTTCCCTTCGGACCGGGTGCGCGACGGAACGAAGGTGTCACCGCGCGCGGCGTCGTGACGCCGTTCTATCCCCGCATCGAGGATGAAAGCGCCGGCTCTCCGCGCCGGGGCGGCTCTGGCGGCGACGCTAGCGCGCCAGGGCCGCGGAGCCGCTTCCGTCACCACCTGGGCAATCGGCCGGGAGGTCGGCAAGCGTGCCGAGGCCAAAGAGACGGACGCCCTTCTCGCGGACTTCGATACCGCGGTGGCGCTTGTCCTCTTCGAGTTTCTGTTGAGCAAACTCCCGCACGCGTTGCTCGTCTTTCATCTGGATGAATATGAGAGTCGGCGTGCCGTAGCGATCGTCTTCCATATAGATCTCAAAGTCTCTCACGGTCGTGTTTCCAGGTCCGCGCTCCGGCGCCAACAGGATCCCGAGCGGCCCCCCGCTTTCTGGAGGGCAACGCCACGGCGCTTTTCCCGCATGCAACTCGAAGACATTTGGCGAATTTCCAATTCTGTTGTGTTCGCCAGTAACACAGCGTCGAGGACGCGTCGGTCCACTTATGGACCGAGCGTCACCATTCTTGGGAGGAAGCGTGACGGCGCCAACCGAAGCCGACTTGGCGGGCAATTTGCTGCTCGGAAAACTCGTCGATGCGGACCGCAGGCGACTGGCGCCGCACATGTTGGTGTTCGACCTCGAGTTGGGCGACACCATCCACCAGGCGGGCGAGGATGTCGTCGACACCTGGTTCCCGTGCGGGGCCGCCATGGCCGCCTTTTGCGTCGAAACCAACGACGGGACTGACGCTGTCGAGGTCGCGGTCGTCGGCCGCGAAGGCGCCCTGGGCGGCATCGTATCGAACGGGCGCCTGCCCGCCTTCGCGACGTCGCATGTGCGGTTCGGCGGCAGATTTCTGCGGATCAAGACCGCCGCGCTCGAGCAGGCCAAGCTCGAGTTCGATCACGCTGAGACACTGGTTCTCGCGCTACTCGGACTGCCTGCTGGCCCAGGTGTTTCAAACCGCAGCGTGCAACGCCACCCACACGATCTTGCAGCGCACCGCGAAATGGCTGCTCGCCGCCTCGTCGCGAACGACGCGGAACGACTTCCAGCTCACTCACGAGGAGCTCGCCCAGCTGCTCGGCGTCGGGCGGACGTTCGTCACGCGCACGCTGCGGACTTTCCGGGATGACGGCGTGATCGCAACACGCCGGGGCGCTATCACCATCCTCGACGAGGCGGCCCTGCGGCGGACATCGTGCGCTTGCAGCACCGCCATCGAGGAGCACTTCGATACCGTGCTGCACGGCATCTACGCGGTCGCCTGACCGGCCGTTGGGCGGCGCCCTTCCCCAGCCGGGGCTTGACGGCGGCCATTACTTCAAGTGCTGGATGATCGCGCCGCGTTCCGGACGCCGGCGGCTCTTTGATATTGTAAATCGAACGAAGCGGGCCGAGTGCGGCGCCACAATTCGGGCGCCGTAATTATAGGTGATTATCGGTGATGTTACGCCGCCGTAGCGTCCCAGCCCTCGCTGGCCGGGTCGCCGGCGATGCGGGAGTGGTACATCACCCGCGGCTTGGTCATGTCCCAGGGGCAGGCGCGGTGCAACAGCGCGCGGTTGTCCCAGACCACCGCGTCGCCCGGCGTCCAGGTGTGGTGGTAGACGCGCGGCGGCTGGCAGGCGAAGGCGGCAAGCTCGTCCAGCAGGCGCTCCGACTCGTCGGGACCCAGGCCTGGGATGGCGTGGGCGTGGCGGCCGATGGTCAGGCACTTGCGGCCGGTCTCGGGGTGGGTCTTCACCAGCGGCCGCAGCGGCGGCTCGGCGACGTCCATGCCGTAGCCGGAATAGGCGCTGCCCGGCTTCTGGGTGTGGCCGAGCTTGCCCTGGCTGTAGCGCAGCGAGTGGTAGGCGCTGAGCGGCTCGATCCGCGCCCGCGTCGCCGGGTCCAGCGCATCGTAGGCGGCGCGCATGTCGGCCCAGCCGGTCTCACCGCCCTCGTCGGGCACGACGTGGGCGGTGAAGACGGCGCCCTTGGCCTGCACCGGCATGTAGGTGGAGTTGGTGTGCCAGCCCATGTTGCCCTTGAGCACCTTGACCGCATCGTCCGTGCCGTCGTCGACGCGAAGCGAGCCGTCGGCGCGCACGTTGCTGATCGGCGCGATCTCGAACTCCGGCGCGCCGAAGCGGCGGGCGAAGGCGATCTGCTCGGCGTTGCTGAGGTGCTGGCCGGGGAACACCAGCAGGGCGTAGTCGAGCCAGACGCGGTAGAGGTCGTCGAACGCCGCGTCGCCGATCTCGGCCAGCCTCAGCCCGGTGACCACCGCGCCAAAGCTGGCGTCGAGGGGCGCGACGACGAAGGGAGTAGGGCTCACGGGCGTTCCTCCTGAGCGCGACCCTACTTCCGGCTCGCGGAAATTCAATTCACGTCATTGCCGACCGGAGCGCGAAGCGCGGAGTGCCGGCAATCCATGAACACCGGCGACGGCGCGCTCATGGATGGCCGGGACGAGCCCGGCCATGACGTGGAAAGAAAGCGACGCGCTTTACGAGAGTATCCGCGCCTCGCGGCCGCCGCGCACCAGCGATCCTGGCAGGGCGCCGGTGGATTCGCCGTCCTCGAAGCTGACCTGGCCGGACTTGACCGTGTAGCGGTAGCCGTCGGCGCGCTGCACCAGCCGCCGCCCGCCGGCCGGCAGGTCGTAGATCGCCTCGGGCCGGTAGAGCCGCAGGGCCTCGAAGTCGATCACGTTGAGGTCGGCCAGCAGACCGGGTTTCAGCTGGCCGCGGTCGGACATGCCGTAGGCCATCGCCGTATCGCGGGTCAGCTTGCGGACCAGGAACTCCAGCGGGAAGCGCTCGCCCTTGGTGCGGTCGCGGGCCCAGTGGGTGAGGATGAAGGTCGGCATGCCGGCGTCGGCGATCACGCCGCAGTGGGCGCCGCCGTCGGAGAGGCCGAACAGCACGTTGGGGTGCTGCATGTTCTTGCGGAAGAAGTCGAAGTTGTAGGTCACGTAGCCGCCGAGCGGCTGGTAGAACAGCTCGGTCCCGCCGTCGCGAATGAGCAGGTCGTACATCATCGCCATCGGCGTCACGCCAGCCGCGTCGGCCAGGCCCGCGACGCTGCCGGCGCGGTCCGGCTCGTAGTTGGGCCGCTCGCCCAGCGGGAACACCCGGTAGAGGAACTCGGACGGGTTCGCCGCCATCGGGCCGCTTCGGAAAGTGCTCTCCTCGGCCAGCAGCGCGGTGCGGACCTCGTCGCGCTTCATCATCGCCACCTTCTGCGCCAGCGGCAGGTGCGCGATCTGCGACCTGTAGGTCGGGTGGCCGGCGAACATGTGGAAGCTGGAGGTGAGGCCCTGCAGGATGCCGGTGGGCCGCCCGGCGATCTGCGGGCGGATCTCCATCCCGGCGAGCCGCGACTCCTCGGCGATGTTGTACATCTTGTTGCCTTCGTAGGCGCCGGCCGAGGTGGCGACCAGGGTCACCGGCAGGCCGCTCTCCTTGGCGAAGGTCTTGACCCACTCCCACTCGTCGTCCTCGCCGAGGTGGTCGGAGACCAACTCGTAGACGCCGTGGCTGAGGCCCTTCATCGACATGCCGAGCGCCAGCATCTCGTCGGAGCCGGCGAAGGTGCCGGGCATGTAGACGCCCTTCAGGTCCTTGTGCAGCAAGGTCCGCGAGGTCGAGAAGCCCAGCGCGCCGGCCTCGACGCCCTCGCGCACCAGCGCCGCCATCTGGCCGATCTCGTCGGCGGTGGGCACATAGTCGGTGTTGCAGCGCTCGCCGAGCACATAGGCCCGCACCGCGGCGTGCGGCACCTGGGCGCCGACGTCGATGGCCCGCGGCATGCTCTCCAGCACATCGAGGTATTCGGGGAAACGCTCCCACTTCCAGTCGATGCCCTCGACCAGCGCCGAGCCGGGGATGTCCTCGACGCCCTCCATCAGCTCGATCAGGAACTGGTGGTGTTCGGGCCGGACCGGCGCGAAGCCGACGCCGCAGTTGCCCATGACGGCGGTGGTGACGCCGTGCCAGCTGGACGGCGCCAGCAGCGGATCCCAGGTGGCCTGGCCGTCGTAGTGGGTGTGGATGTCGACGAAGCCGGGGGTGACGAGCTGACCGCGCGCGTCGATCTCGCGCCGGGCCTGGCCGCCGATGTCGCCCACCTCGACGATCCGGTCGCCGTCGATCGCCACGTCGCCCACGAAGGGCGCGTCGCCCGTGCCGTCGACGATGGTCCCGCCGCGAATGATCAGATCCCGCACGCTGATTCTCCCGTTCGGATCGCACTGTTCTTCAGGCCAATAAGCGGGCGCCTCGGCGGAAGCGCAAGGGTTTCGAGGGCCGCGAGCGGATTGTGAATTCCAAGCGGCGCCGCGCGCCGGTAGCAAGGGACATGTTCCTGCGCGCGAGTTGCCACGCCGATGGCGATGTCATCGAGATCGGCGCCGCCCGCGTGCGGTTGATGGTGAGCCGCCGCGCGCGGCGGGTCTCGCTGCGGGTCGACCGATCCAGGGGCGAGGTGGTGGCGATCGCACCCTCGCTGCGGCGGCTGAACGAAGCGGCGGCGTTCGCGCACGAGCGCCGCGGCTGGATCGCAGAGCGGGTGCTGGAGCTGAAACCGCCGACGCGGCTGTCGCCCGGGCTGGAGCTTGCGGTGTTCGGCGAGGTCTGCCGGCTGGGCCGCGCGCCGGGCCGCGCGAGCCTGGAGGCCGCCGGCTGGGAGCGCGGCATGCGGCTGGCCGCCGGCGCGGACGAGGCGGCCTATGCGACAGCCGCTGTCCAGCTGCTGAAGCGCCAGGCCAAGACCTGGTTCACGCCCAGGCTGGCGCTGCATTGCCGGGCGCTCGGCGAGCCAGTCCCGAAGTTCTCGATCGTCGACGCCCGCACCCGTTGGGGGTCGTGCACCCCGGGCGGTCATGGCCGGCCGGCGTCGATCCGGCTGTCATGGCGGCTGGCGCTGGCGCCGCCCACGGTCGCCGACTACGTCGCCGCGCACGAGTGCGCCCACCTGCTGCATCCCCATCACGGCCCCGCGTTCTGGGCCGAGACGCGCCGGCTGATCGGCGACGAGCGCCCCCACCGCGCCTGGCTGAGGGCGCACGGGCCCGGGCTGCACAGCTTCGGCTAGAACGGCGGGTCGGGGCTATCCTGCGGCGACGATGACGGCTGCGGACGCTCAGTCGGTTCGGCCTGGTTGTCGAGCAGGTTGCCGATCGCGTCCGGCGGCGGGGCGAGCGGCGCGCCGCCGGGGATCACCTGGGCCTGGATGTGCGGCAGGATCGGGGCCATGAAGCCACGCCAGATCTCAGCCGGCGCGCCGCCGCCGGTCACGCGCTTCATCGGCGTGTCGTCGTCGCGCCCCACCCAGACCGCGGTGACGAAACCGCCGGTGAAGCCGACGAACCAGGCGTCGCGATAGTCGCTGGTGGTGCCGGTCTTGCCGGCCAGATCGTAGCCGGGGATCTTGGCCCGCGCGCCGGTGCCGGAGGCCACCACCTGGCGCATCATCTCGGCCATCTCGGCCAGCGCGGGCTGGCCGATCACTGACGCGGGCGCGGCCCTGTCGACGCCGTGGTCGTAGAGCACCTGGCCGCTGGCGGTGCGGATGCGCTCGATGCCGTAGGCGTGGATGCGATAGCCGCCATTGGCGAAGGCGTCATAGGCCTCGGCCATCTCCAGCGGCGTCACTTCGACCGCGCCGAGCGCCATCGAGGGATCGGTCTGGATCTGCGAGGTGATCCCCAGGCGATGCGCCGTGTTGGCGACATTGTTGGTGCCGACCTCGTTGGCCAGCCTGGCCGCGACCGTGTTGATCGACTGCGCCAGCGCCGTTTCCAGCGTGATCGGGCCGAGGAATTTGTTCTCGAAGTTCTTCGGCGACCAGTTGCCGATCGTCAGCGGCTCGTCGACCACGATCTCGCTCGGCGTGTGGCCGGCTTCCATGGCGGTCAGGTAGACGAACGGCTTGAACGACGAGCCCGCCTGGCGCTCGGCCTGGGTGGCGCGGTCGAACTGGCTGTCGGCGTAGGACTCGCCGCCGACGTAGGCCCGCACGCGCCCCTCGCCGTCGAGCGCCACCAGGGCGCTCTGTTGCACCCCCTGGTTCGCATGCGCGGTGACGCCGGCGCGCACCGACTGCTCGGCCGCCGCCTGGATCGGCAGGTCGAGCGTGGTCTCGACCACCAGGTCCTCGGTCGGCTCCTTGCCCAGGAGGGCGCGGACCTGGCCGTCGAGCCAGTCGGTGAAGTACTGCGCGCGCTGGCTGGCCAGCGTGGCTGAGACGCGCACCGGCGCGGCGAAGGCCTGGTCGCGCTGCGCCGGCGTGATCGCGCCGGTCTCGACCATCGCGTTCAGCACCATGGTCGCGCGCTTGGCTGCGCGGTCGCCGTTGGCGGCGGGGTTGTAGCGCGACGGCCCCTTCATGGTCGCCGCCAGCAGCGCCGCCTCGCCGAGCGTGAGCTGGGCGGCGGGCTTGTTGAAGTAGCGCTGCGAGGCGGCCTCGATGCCATAGGCGCCGCCGCCGAAGTTCACCCGGTTGAGATAGAGCGCCAGGATCTGCTTCTTGCTGAACTTGGTTTCCAGCCACACGGCCAGGATCAGCTCCTGGGCCTTGCGCCGCACGTTCTGGGCCGGACTGAGGAACAGGTTGCGCGCCAGTTGCTGGGTGATGGTCGAGCCGCCCTGCAGCGTCGCGCCGCGGTGGGTCAGATTGTAGAGCTCGGCCCGGGCCATCCCCCACGGATTGAAGCCCATGTGGTGGTAGAACTGGCGGTCCTCGATCGCGACGAAGGCGGCCGGCACGTAGGGCGGCAACTGATCGATATCGACCGGCGGCGACTCCTGCGTGCCCCGCACGGCGACAAGGGCGCCGGAGCGGTCCAGATAGGAGATCGAGGGCTGGCGCTTGACCTGGTAGAGCGTCGAGGTGTCGGGCAGGTCGGTGGCGAACACCGCCAGGAAGCCGACGATGAAGATCACCCCCCAGACCCCGAGCACCAGGGTCCAGTAGAACAACGCCTGCAACGGTGTGCGTCTGGCGCGGGGCGCGCCGGGGCCGTTCGCCATCTTGCTCGTCTTCGCTGTCGCGCCTTGGAAGAGCGCCCCGTCCCCTGCCGGCGCTCTTAGCTCAAGCGCATGGGACGCTCCAGCCGATTGAGGAAGGGTGAACGGATGTTAAGCATGCGGCGAATGGTCTTCGCGGCGTCCGATGTCCGGAGATCGGGTCTGGCCCTGACTCGCGGTCCTTGCCATATCGGGCCATGGCCGGCGACCTGGACGAAGCCCGTGAGATTCTGCGCCGCGTGTTCGGCCATGCCGACTTCCGGGGCCTGCAGGCCGGGGTGATCGAAGAGGCGCTGGCAGGCCGCAATGCGCTGGCGGTGCTGCCAACGGGCGGCGGCAAGAGCGTCTGCTACCAGATCCCGGCGCTGATGCGGCCAGGCCTCGCCCTGGTGGTCTCGCCGCTGATCGCGCTGATGAGCGACCAGGTGGAGGCGCTGAAGCAGGCCGGGGTCGCGGCCGCGCGGATGGACTCCAACCTCGACCTGAACGAGCGCGACGCGACTTGGCGACGGGTGGAGGCGGGCGAGCTGAAGTTGCTCTACGTCGCCCCCGAAGGCCTGATGAGCGAGCCGGTGATGCGGCGCCTGCGCGGCCTCGACCTCGGCCTGATCGCCATCGACGAAGCGCACTGCGTGAGCCAATGGGGCCATGACTTCAGGCCCGACTACCGCGCGTTGGGACGCCTGGCCGAGCTGTTTCCGGGCGTGCCGCGCCTGGCCCTGACCGCGACGGCGGACGCCCGCACCCGGGTCGATATCCGCGGCGAGCTGCGCCTCGAAGACGCGCGCGAGTTCGTCGCCAGCTTCGCGCGGCCGGAGCTGGCGCTGTTCGCCGAGCACAAGCAGCGCGCGGGACGGCGCGTGGCCGAGCTGGTGAAGGCGCGTCCGGGGCGCTCGGGCATCGTCTACGCCGGCTCGCGGGAAGGCACGGAGAACCTGGCCGAGGAGCTGGCGGCGCAGGGCATCGCCGCGAAGGCCTATCACGCCGGGCTGGATCGCCGGGTCCGCGCCGAGCGTCTGGCCTGGTTCCTGGCCGAGGACGGCGCGGTGATGGTGGCGACCATCGCGTTCGGCATGGGCATCGACAAGCCGGACGTGCGCTTCGTGATCCACGCCGATCCGCCCGCCTCGATCGAGGCCTACTGGCAGGAGGTCGGCCGCGCCGGCCGCGATGGCGAGCCGGCCGAGGGGATCACCCTCTACGGCGCCGCCGACATGAACTGGGCCATGCGTCGCATCGCCTCCCGCGACCTGCCCGACGAGGTGCGGCAGGTGCAGGTGCGCAAGGTGCGCCAGCTCTACGCCATGCTGGAGGGACTGACCTGCCGCGCGGCCGCCGTGCGGCGCTACTTCGGCGAGGAGGACGTCGAGCCCTGCGGCGTCTGCGATCTCTGCATCTCCCCGGCGGAGGGCGTCGACGCCACCGAGGCGGCGCAGAAGGCGCTCTCCGCGGTGCACCGGCTGGCCGGCCGGGTCGGGCGCGGCCGGATCGTCGACCACCTGCTCGGCAAGACCAAGGAGGTCAGCGAGGCCGAAGCGGCGATGTCGACCTTCGGCATCGGCCGGGAGTTCAGTCCCGCCGGCTGGCGCGGCCTGATCGACCAGCTGTTGTTCGAGGGCCTGCTGGTCGAAGACGCCAACGACGGCCGCCCGCTGATCGGCCTGGGCGACCCGGCGGCGGTGCGCGCGGTCTATCGCGGCGAGCAGCGGGTGACGATGCGGCGGGCGCTGGAGGCGCTGGACCTGACCACCCGATCCGGGCGGCCGCGCAAGCGTCGCGGTGGCGCGCCGCTCGAGGTCACGCAGAGCGACCTGCCGCTGTTCGACGCCCTCCGCGCGTGGCGGCGCAGCGAGGCGGCGACGCAGCAGGTGCCGCCTTATGTGATCTTCTCGGATCGCACCTTGGCCGAGATCGCCCGCGAGAGACCCAAGAGCTACCCGGCCCTGGCCGACGTCAACGGCGTGGGCGAGGCGAAGCTGGAGCACTACGGCGCGGCGGTGATCGAGATCGTCCGCGCCGCGGCCTAGATATCCACCTCGGCGTCCAGCGCATTGTCCTGGATGAACTCGCGCCTGGGTTCGACCAGATCGCCCATCAGGCGGGTGAACATGTCGTCGGCGTCGTCGGCGTGGGCGACCTTCACCTGCAGCAAGGTGCGGGCGTTGGAATCGAGCGTGGTCTCCCACAGCTGCTCGGGGTTCATCTCGCCCAGCCCTTTGTAGCGCTGGATGGTCAGCCCGCGACGGCCGGCGTCGAACACCGCGTCGACTAGGTCGAGCGGGCCACGCACCGTCGTGCTGCGGTCGCGGCGGCGATAGGTGGCCGGCTTGCCGAACGCCCCGTCCAGGGCCGCCACCCGCTCGGTCAATCGGCGGGCGTCGGCAGAGTGGTTGAGCAGGTCGTCGAGCACGATCCGCTCGGTGACGCCGCGGCGCACCCGGGAGAACACGAAGCCGCTCTCGCCCTTCTCGCCGGACCATGGGCCGTCGCCCTCCTCGGCGTATAGGTCGAACCGCGCGGCGACCGCCACCGGATCGGGGGTCTCGCCGAACAGCCCGGCGAGCGCCGCCTGCTCGACGGCGAAGGCCGGCGCGCGCTGCGACAGGCGCTGGATGTTGGTCTTGGCGTTGCGCGAGGCGGTCACCAGGGCCTCGAGGTCCTTGCCCGTGCGGCGCTCGCCGGAGGCCAGGTCGAGCTCGGCGCCGTCCAGCCCCTCGTCGACCAGGAACGCCTCCATGTCCGGGTCGTCCTTCAGGTAGCGCGAGGACTTGCCCTTGGTCGCCTTATAGAGTGGCGGCTGGGCGATATAGAGATAGCCGCGCTCGATCACCTGCGGCATCTGCCGGTAGAAGAACGTCAGCAGCAGGGTGCGGATGTGGGCGCCGTCGACGTCGGCGTCGGTCATCACGATGATCCGGTGATAGCGGATCTTCTCGATGTCGAAGTCGTCGTGGCCGATGCCGGCGCCCAGCGCCGTGATCAGGGTGCCAATCTGGTCGGAGCCCAGCATCTTGTCGAAGCGCGCGCGCTCGACATTGAGGATCTTGCCCCGTAGCGGCAGCACCGCCTGGTTCTCGCGGTTGCGCGCCTGCTTGGCCGAGCCGCCGGCTGAATCGCCCTCCACCAGGAAGATCTCCGACTTGGCCGGATCGCGCTCCTGGCAGTCGGCCAGCTTGCCGGGCAGCGACGAGATGTCGAGCGCGCTCTTGCGCCGGGTCAGCTCGCGCGCCTTGCGGGCGGCTTCGCGGGCCGCGGCGGCCTCGGTGATCTTCTGCACGATCAACCGCGCCTCGCCCGGATGCTCCTCGAACCAGCTGGCCAGTCCCTCGCCCACCAGCCCCTCGACCGCCGGACGCACTTCGGAAGAAACCAGCTTGTCCTTGGTCTGCGACGAGAACTTGGGGTCGGGCAGCTTGACCGAGAGCACGCAGGTGAGGCCCTCGCGGGCGTCTTCGCCCGACAGCGACACCTTCTCGCGCTTGGTCGCGCCGGAACTCTCCGCATAGCCGGTGATGATGCGCGTCAGCGCGCTGCGGAACGCCGAAAGGTGGGTGCCGCCGTCGCGCTGCGGGATGTTGTTGGTGAAGCACAGGACGTTCTCGTGGTAGCCGTCGTTCCACCACATCGCCATGTCGATGTGCACGCTCTCGCGCTCGCCGCGCACCACGATCGGGGTCTTGAGGATCGGGGTCTTGGCCTTGTCGAGGTGCTGGACGAAGGCCTCGACGCCGCCTTCGTAGTGCATCCGCTCCTCGAACGGCTCCGCGTCGCGCAGGTCCTTGAGGATGATGGTGACGCCGGAGTTCAGGAACGCCAGCTCGCGCAGCCGGTGCTCGACCGTCTTGCGGTCGAACTCGATCGTCGCGAAGGTCTGCAGCGAGGGCAGGAAGCTGACTTCAGTGCCAGTCAGGAACTCGCCGTTGTCGCGCTTCGGCGCGATACCGGTGATCGCCAGCGGCGTCACCGGATCGCCGTGGGCGAAGTTCATCTCGAACTTCTGGCCGCCGCGGTAGATGGTCAGCTTCAGCCACTCGGAGAGGGCGTTGACCACCGACACGCCGACGCCGTGCAGGCCGCCGGAGACCTTGTAGGAGTTCTGGTCGAACTTACCGCCGGCGTGCAGCTGGGTCATGATGACCTCGGCCGCCGAGACGCCCTCGCCTTCGTGGATGTCGGTCGGGATGCCGCGCCCGTCGTCGGTGACGGTCGCCGAGCCGTCGGCGTTGAGGATCACCTCGACCCGCGTCGCCCAGCCCGCCAGGGCCTCGTCGATGGCGTTGTCGACCACCTCGTAGACCATGTGGTGCAGGCCCGAGCCGTCGTCGGTGTCGCCGATGTACATGCCCGGGCGCTTGCGCACCGCGTCGAGGCCCTTCAGGACCTTGATGGAATCCGCGCCGTAATCGGCGGCGCCCGTTTCGTCGTATTCGTCGGTCATTCGACTAGTGTCCCGATTCCGAAGTTCGCAAACGCATTATGGCAGTCTCCTTCGAACTTCGGAATTGATCAGGACACTAGCAAGTATAAGTATCTAGTGTGCTTTTTGGATTTTAAGTTCGCTCGCAGCCCGATCCAAAGAGCAGGCGAACTTCAAATCCAGCACACTAGTCCACGAGCTCGAGCCGCGAGGCGTCCACACGTACGCCGAGGGCCCGACCCTTGAAGTGATCAAACAGCGCTTCGTCCGTTCCCGTGAGGAAAGCCTGGAGGCCGAGCGCTTCGATTTCGTCGGTGAGGGCGGCGCGTCGGAGCTGGTCGAGATGCGCCGCAACCTCATCCAGCAATAATATAGGATTCGGATGCGATTTCGCACGCGAAAGTCGCGCCGCCTGGGCCAAAACCAGGTTCAGAATCAGCGCTTTCTGCTCGCCAGTCGAACATTCGGCCGCCGGCCGGCCGCGCTGGCGGTGAACGATGGCCAGATCGGTCCGATGCGGGCCTGTCAGCGCCCGTCCAGCGGCGGCGTCGCGGGGTCTGGACGCGGCCAGATCGGCGGCCAGACGGGCTTCGATTTCGGCCAATCCGACGCCCGCCATCGCCAGCTGTTCGAACGCGCCGGCGAGACCGAGATCGGCCTGCGGAAACGGCCGCTCGCCGCGCGCGTCGATCTCCGCCTGCAGCGCCAGCAGCGTCGCCCCGCGCGCCTCGGCCATCCGCGCGCCGGCTTCGGCCATGCGGCCTTCCAGCGCGGTCAGCCAGGCCGGGTCGGCGGCGTCTTCGGCCAGCAGACGTGAGCGCTCGCGCAGCGCCCGGTCGTAGGCGCCGGCGTGGGCGGCGTGGATCGGTTCGGCGGCGAACACCAGCCGGTCGAAGAACCGCCGCCGCTCGGCCGCGCCTTCCAGGAACAGCCGGTCCTGCGCAGGGGTGAGCCAAAGCGGGCGCAGGTGCTCGGCGAGACGGCCCGGCGGGACGGCCTCGCCCTCGACCCGGACCAGCCGCCGCGCCGCGCCAGGCGTCTCGACGCCGGTGCCAAGCCGCACCTGGCCCTCGTCGACCTCGATCGTCGCCGAAACCGCCCACGCGCGGCCCTGCGCCTCGCCGGGCGCGCGCCGCCCGAACTCGCCCAGGCTCGCCGCCCGCATCCCACGCCCCGGCGAGAACAGGCTGAGCGCCTCCAGGAGATTGGTCTTGCCCGCTCCGTTCGGCCCGAACAGGTAGACGCTGCGCCCGCCCGGGCTCAGCGCCGCGCGGTCGTAAGACCGGAAGTCGGTCAGCGATAGGGAAAGGACGGCGGCGCGCACGCCTACGACCAAGGCCGGAGAAAGAGGCTCACCGCTCCGCGTCGACCGCACGCCATTCGTGGGTCAGGTCGTCCAGCTTGGCCTTCAGGTCGGCGGCCATCGGCGTTTCCGCGGCCGCCAGGCTGTCGGCGAGCTGCTCGGGACGGCTGGCCCCGATGATCGGCGCGGTGATCGCCTTGTTGGCCAGCACCCAGGAGACGGCCATGGTGGCCATGCTGATCCCCGCCTCCGCCGCGACGCCCTTCAGCGCCTCGACGCTCTCGAACTCGCGGTCGTGCCAGTAGCGCTCCTGGTAGCGCGCGCCGGCCGTTCCCAGCGTGAACCGGGTGCCCTCGGGCGCCGGACCCTTGGTGTGCTTGCCGGTCAGCATGCCGCCCGCCAGCGGGTTGTAGGGGATGACGCCGATGCCTTCCTCGCGGCAGAGCGGCAGCAGGTCGCGCTCGAAGGTGCGGAACAGCAGGTTGTAGCGCGGCTGCACCGAGGTGATCCCGGCCCAGCCCTTCAGCTCCGAGCGTCCGATCGCCCGCGCCACCTTGGTCGCCGGCCAGTTGGAGACGCCGACGTAGCGGGCCTTGCCGCTCCTCACCACCGTGTCGAGCGCGTCCAGCGCCTCGTCGATCGGCGTGGTGGGGTCGTAGCTGTGCAGCTGGTAGAGGTCGACGTAGTCGGTCTGCAGCCGCTTCAGCGAGGCGTCGATGGCGTCCAGGATGTGCTTGCGCGACATGCCCTGGTCCCAGGCCCGCCGTCCGGTGCGGCCGACGCACTTGGTGGCGACGATGTAGTCGTGGCGTTTGCCGACCAGCCAATTGCCGACGATTTCCTCGGTGCGCCCGACGGTGTTGCCGCCGCCGCCCAGCGGGTAGACGTCGGCGGTGTCGAAGAAGTCGACGCCGCCCTCGGCGGCGGTGTCCATGATCGCGCGGCTGACGGGCTCCTCGCACTGCAGGCCGAAGGTCATGGTGCCGAGGCAGAGGCGCGAAACGGAAAGGCCGGTGCGGCCGAGCTGAGTTCTTTGCATGCCGCCTAACTAATCCCCCATGGCGGCTTTGACGAGGCGCCGAGGGGAGCGCCAGGGCGCTTGCGGCTTGTCGGTCCTAGCGTCGCCTCGCTAGGTAGCGCGGGCGGCGCGCCAATGAACAGCGCGGCCGGGGAGTGAAGCATGCCTTCGAACCTGTTCAGCGACCTCTTGGTGATCGACTGCGCCAGCTTCATCGCCGGCCCGGCGGCGGCGACGATCATGTCCGACTTCGGCGCCCGGGTGATCAAGATCGAGCCGCCCGGCATCGGCAATTCCTACCGCAACCTGTTTCGCCTGCGCGGCACGCCGGACGACATCGACTACTTCTGGGCGATGGACAGCCGCAACAAGGAGAGCCTGGCGCTCGATCTGAAGCTGCCGCAGGCCCGCGCCGTGCTGGAGGCGCTGATCAGGAAGGCCGACGTCTTCATCACCAACTTCCCGTTCCCGGTGCGCGAGCGGCTGGGCCTGCGAGCCCAGGATCTGCTGCACCTGAACGAGCGGCTGATCTACGCCTCGCTGACGCCCTACGGCGAGCACGGCCCCGAGCGCGACCGCACCGGCTTCGACACCACCGCCTGGTGGGCGAGGTCCGGGCTGATGGACATGGTGCGCGCGACCAACGACACCGAACCGGCGCTGTCGATGCCGGGCATGGGCGACCACCCGACCGCCTCGGCGATGTACGGCGCCATCGTCACCGCGCTCTACCGCCGCCAGATGACCGGCAAGGGCGGCGAGGTGTCGACCTCGCTGCTGGCCAACGGGCTCTGGTCGAACTCCTGCCAGGTGCAGGGTGCGCTGTGCGGCTACGAGCTGACCGGGCGCGGGCCCCGCGGCTCGCGCGGCGCGATGGTCGAGAGCTACCAGACACTCGACGAGCGCACGTTCATCCTCACCACCACCAACCCCGCCCGCGACTGGCCGCTGCTGGCCAAGACGCTCGGCCACCCGGAATGGCTGGAGGATCCGCGCTTCGCCACGCCGCAGGAGCGTTTCGCCAACACCGCGATCCTGGTGGCCCTGCTCGAGCAGATCTTCGGCGCCGACACCTGGGAGAACTGGCGCGACCGGCTGAACGCGGGCGGCCTGACCTTCGGCATCGTCGCCAAGGTCGACGACCACATCAGCGACGAACAGCTCGAGGCCAATGGCCTGCTGCCCGAGTTCGTCGACGGCTACGGCCTGCGCACCGTCGACAGCCCGTTCTTTATCGACGGCGAAGCCAAGCATCCGCCGCGGATGGCCCCCGGCATCGGCCAGCACACGCGCGAGATCCTGGAGGAGTTCGGCGTCAGCCCAGGCGACATCGAGGTGCTTGCGGCGGCCGGCTAGCGCTGCAAAGGGAGGGCCGGGGCGCCAATATCCTCCGGAGTTTGTCGAACGTGTCGGACGTCGCGCTCGAAGCCGAAAGCAGCCTGCCCCAGGCAGGCGTCGCCGTCGCCTCGGCCAAGGCGCGCGACTACAACGTCGCCGTCGGCTACCTGCGGGCCTTCGCACGGCTGCTGGTGTTCTCGCTGCACTCGGTGATGGCCTACTACAAGGGCCGGCTGCCGGTGACGCACGACGACCTGCAGATGTCGGCGCCGGTGATCGACCACGCCCGCTGGGCGGGCGCCCGCATCCTGGTCGGCTTCAACGAGATCACCCTGATGTCGTTGATGTTCTTCCTCTCGGGCCTGTTCCTCTGGCCGAGCCTGACCCGCAAGGGCGCCGGCCACTTCCTGCGCGACCGGGTGACCCGCCTCGCGCTGCCGTTCCTGGCGTCCGGCGGCCTGGTCGCCGCCCTCGCCTACTATCCGACCTACCTGCAGGCCAGCGGCCCGAACGCCGGCGTCGGCGGCTACATCCACAACTGGCTGACGCTGAACCACTGGATCACCGGGCCAGCGTGGTTCCTGCTGGTGCTGTTCGTCTACGACATGGCGGCGGCGGCGCTGTACGCGGTCGCGCCGCACTGGGGCGAGCGGGTGGCCGCGCTGGCCAAGGACGCCAAGCAGCGCCCGCTGCGCTTCTGCCTGATCGTGATGGCCTGCTCGGCGGCGGCTTATCTGCCGCTGGCGCTGGTGTTCGGCGCCTACGACTGGTGGCACATCGGCTTCTTCTGGGTGCAGTCGAGCCGGGCGCTGCACTATGCGGTCTACTTCTTCCTCGGCGCGGGCGCAGGCGCCTATGGCCTGCGGTCAGGGCTGGTGGCGCCGGACGGCCAGTTGGCGCGGAACTGGCGCTGGTGGGGCCTCGCGGGGCTGGCCGCCTTTCTGATCGTCGGCAACCTGCTGCAGTACACGGTCGACAAACACCTCGAAGCGACCCTGCTGTGGGGCGCGCTGGCGGACACCGGTTGGGTGATCTGCTGCGCCATCCTAGCCTTCGCGCTGATGTCGCTGTTCGTGCGCTTCGCCCGCCGCAACCGGGTGCTCGACAGCTTCGCCAACAATTCCTACGGCATGTACCTGGTCCACTACGTCTTCATCACCTGGACCCAATACGCCCTGCTCGGCGTCAACATCCCGCCCGCGCTGAAGGCCGCATGCGTGCTGGTGGTGGCGGTCTCGGCCAGCTGGCTCATCGTCGCCCAGCTGCGCCGCATCCCGATCGTGGCGCGGACGATCTGAGGAGCCACCACCCGCACCCCACCCTCGGTGATCGCCGGGCGTCAGTCCCGGCGACCCAAGCACGCGGAACGGCGAGTGGCCGCGTCTGGCGCGGCCACGGCAAGTGCGGGGTTCTTGGATGGCCGGGACGAACGCCCGGCCATGACCGCGCAGAGCAAGCAGATGGGATGCCCGAAATGTTTCCATCGCGCAGTACTGCCGATAATTACCGAAAATAACGGCGCCCAAATTGTGGCGCCCGCAAAGCCGTGGGCCGGCTCGATGATCGCTTCACGATTTCAAAGACCAAGCCGCACGCAGAGGCGGGCGCGGTTGAACCGCTGTCAACCGTCCGCCGCCAGTTGCGAGGCCGTCCAAACTTGCCGCAGGTTCATCGGATTCCGCCAACGTCCGCTGTTGGGCAAGAAGCCAGCGACGGCTGACGACCCAAAGCTGCCGGAGGCGCCGGTCGCATTGTCAGGTGTCGGTAGTCACTTCATCCCAAGGCAAGCCGTCGTAGCCAATCACCCAATTGATGGCATGGTGGCGCTCCTGGATGACCTCCATGTCCACCGGTATGCGTGGCGTGCCACCCCTCCTTCGAGCGTCTCGCGCCTCCCAGTGAAGCTTCAGGATGGCGTCAGCCGTCGCGATCAACTCGGCGTCCGGCCGAAGCCGTGCCGCGGCGATGAAGTCGGTAACGCTGGTCGGAACGAAGGGCGGGAGCAACTTCTGGAAAACGGCCGTGTCCGCATTCCACGTTCGCTGCGGGCAGGCGCTCGACCGCACCAAGCGCCCACAGCAGCATGATAAGCCGTTCGGAGAGCCAGCCCGCGTTGATGACCTGTTTCCTCGATGGAGCAGGCGTGTCGATGAACCCTGCCTCCGAGGGCGCAACATCGTTCCAGAGGTCATTCTCCGACAACCATGCCAGAACAGCCGAGCGTTCGGCCCCTAACGCCAGACCAACCACGGAGAACAAGCGCAAGCGCCCTGCCGCGCGACATCCCCGGCGGACCGAACCTCGTCGGGCGATTGACTGTCGTCCATCCATCGACCCTAACCATCAGGGTCGGACCCGCCAACGTCTGCTTCTCGGCTAATCGGCGAGGGCGAGATTCGACCCATTGCAGACATTTGCAGTCGGTGAAACTGTCGCTTGTCACGGGTGGGCGGGTCCTTGATCAGCGGCATCGCGAATTGGAAGTTGGCGTTCGGGATGATCCTGGGCGTGACGGTTGCCGCAATTGCCGTGGTCGCAATCCCTGCAAGCAGCACCCGGTACTTCCCGCCGTCCTTCGCTGTGAAAGCGGCTTGTGGCGAGCCCACCGTCAGCGATTTTCGAGGCGTCTTGGTACGCAAGCGCCTGGCGGGCGGCGCACGAAGCGCCGCTATTCCCTGCGTCTACGGCTGCCAGCGGGCTGGCGATCTATCGGTTCACTTGGCTGCGCTCGTTCCATCACCCGGTCATTGTCAAAGTCAACGAGCGTTCCAACGGCCGGTGGTTACTCACGGCCAAGCAACTGTCCGGCGCGGGCGGCTATGCCATGGGTGAGGTGGACAGACAGTTGGTCAGGCCCCTCACTCAGGTGGAAACTGCCAAGCTCGACAGCTTGATGGCCACGACCCACGTGCTCCACCTGGCCGCAACTGAATGTGGGCTGGGCGTGGACGGTGCGCAGTGGATCATCGAAGCCCAGTCTCATGACCGCTATCGCTACGTGAACAGATGGTCGCCAAAGGAAGGTCCCGTTCGAGACGTAGGGCTTCTGCTGCTCGACTTCACCGGTTGGGACGTGAAACCCGTCTATTCAGTCCGCTTTCGGCCATCGCGCCAACGTGGAAGTTCGACCCTAGCGGACCTTCACGATCATCGTAGCAGGGGCAGAAGCGAGCCTTGATCGACCACATTGGTGAGCGGCACATTCGTCGCAGCGAACGTCAGAGGCGTGGTCGTATATGCTCTGCATTGTTGGTGGCGCAGCCCGCTCAGGGAAGACACTGCTGGCGCGACGCCTGCTTGAAGTGGCCCAGGTCCCATGGTTCAGCATCGATATGCTGCGCGCGGGCCTCACGAACGGAGCCCCATCGCTGAGCTTCGACTTCAACAATGACGACCTGGACGAGGCTGATCGCCTTTGGCCCGTCATTTCGGCAATGATCAAGTCGATACTGTCGTACGAGATGAACTACCTTGTGGAAGGTTCGTGCCTTCGGCCAACCGACGTGGCAGCCTTGATGCGCAAGTGGGCTGACAGGGACATCAGGTCGCTGTTCTTGGGCTTCCCCGACATCTCGCCGGCCGTGAAGCGGACTCGAGATCGACGCCAACTCGGCAGGCGGAAACGATTGGTTCTGTCCAATGTCGGATGCCGAAAAGACCAAGCATGTGGGTAGCATGATCCGCGATAGCCGACGGCTGCGTGATGAGGCCATGGCTGCCGGTCTTCCGTTCATCGATACAGGCAGAGACTTTCTACACCCGACAGGCAGAGGCCCTAGGCATCCTGCTTCCCTAGGTCCGCTTCCCGCCCGCCTCAGTCGCCCGCCACGACCGCTTCCGGGCATGACGCCAACGGGTAGTTTCGACCCCGAACGGTCTCGCGCGGCGTCCGCTTCCGGGCATTACGCCGACGGTGAAAATCGACCCATCGCGGACATTAGCGGCGCGGACGATCACCCGTTCCCGACGCCTTGTCCCAGTAGGATTTTCCGAGTGCGCCCCAGACGATCGTCCCTACGAAGAACCCCACGACGGAAAACACTTTGTCGGACAGATCATCAAAATGCGAGAAACCAGCAGCCACGGTGGCTATCCCGAAGCCCAGCGAGGCAGCGTAGAAGGTTATCGCTAGGGAGAGAATTCCAATCTCTTCCGTACTTTTTGGGAGTGAACAGCATCCGCGAACGGATGACAGATAGAACGTCCGCTTTCCACCCCCGGACGATCAGAGGTATGCTCGCGGGCGTGAATTGGAGGCGGCTCGAAGTCGGCTCGCCGCCTATCCTGTGCGTGTCTGCCTACGCCTGATTGCCGGCGGGAGGGTCTTAGAGAGCGTCCGCTTCCGGGCATCCCGCCAACGGTGGAGAGTCGACCCAAAGCCGCCGCTGCATTTTCCGCTTCCGGGCACTCCGCCGACGGCGAGTTTCGACCCCAAGCGGACCCAACGGCGGGTGGCGGATCGCGCGTGCACCGGCTTGTCGGCGCGACGCGTTAGGGCCAGCCCGCCTTCTCAATCACCTCGCGCGCGGCGTCTTCGACCAGTCGACCGTGGGTGCTCACCTGGAAATCCCTGATTTCGGGGAGATCGCTGCGGCTGTGGTAGAGGTCCACGAAATCCCGTAACCTACGCTTTCAGTATTCGTTCGGTTCTCGCTCCGTCACCCGGTGTTTCAGAACGGCTTGGGGCGCGGTCAACTCGCAGACGTGTATCTTGAGCTGGGCGCGCCGCGCGGAGCTCTACCAACTCCTCCGCGCTGACCAGAACTGCCGGAATGATAACCTTCAGGTCTGGGATTGCTGAGAAGTTCGGGCCAGATGGCTTTGAGGTTTCCTCGAGCGAAGTCCCGGCTTGGAGGAGGATAAACCATGCTGAGATCGTCAAGGTCGATGACCGCGTGCGGTGTGTTGGAGACCCTCAGTGCCTCGGCGACGGCCCTCGAAAGGGTCGTCTTGCCGGCGCCCGGCGCTCCGTGAAGGACAAGCACTTCGATACCCATAGCCCGATCACCCGCAAGGGAAATCGCGTCGTAAGTCACAAGCAGGCGCGACGTCCGCTTTCGGGCGGGACGCCAACGGGAGTTTCGACCCATAGCGGCCCTTAGCAAGTCTAGCTTTTCCGACCGACCGGGGGATTGCGTTGCTTCAAGATCGACTTTTCAGTGGCGGGACACTTGGCAAGGATTCTCATGAACGTCATCGATTTCGAGTGCGACACGCCGACAGCAGAGGCCGTCGAGGACACCGTCCGTTTGATCAAATCGGGGCGCGGGTTCGACAAGGAAGGCTACGCCCAGTTGATGGCGCCCGGCTGGGCCGCCCAGATCGGCATGACGCTGGAGGAGTTCAATCAGGCCAAGGCGACGCGTGGGCTGACCTTCCTCGCATTGAAGCTGTGCGAGAAGGACATGGAGCGCGCCATGTCCCATGCCGATATCATCGCCATGCTGGATCAGGCCGGGGTCACGCCATGCCTGCATCGGTAACGCCGGGCGCCGGGCCAGCAACGAGGACGTGGCCAAACTGGCGGCTGAGTATCCCGACCGGCTGATCCCGTGGTTCCGTATCTGGGGCGACGAAGGCGAGACCGGCGTCGCCAGGCTGGAGCACGGGGTGCGCGAACTGGGTTGCCGGGGCTTCGAGATCTCGTCCTATCGCGAAGAGCGCTACATCAACGATCCCGCCTATCGCCCGTTCCTGGCCAAGTGCGTCGAGCTGGACATGCCGTGCGGATAACCGTCGGCGTACATCTCCTGTCTGATCGACCCTACGACTACGCCCACCCGCGCTATCTGGATGAACTGGCCATCAACGTTTCCGACGTTGCGGATCGTCGCGGGCCTCGGCGGCTGGCCATGGATCCGGACCTGGTCGCGATCGCCATTCGCCATCGCAATCTCTACATCGACATCGCATGCCGAGGGTAAAGCAGATCATGGCTCCGGGCGCCGGGTATGAAGCGCTGCTCTACTACGGAACGCGGATCTTGCAGGACAAGGTCATCTTCGGCAGCGGCTGGGGCGCCTCGATGGTCCCGCTTGCCCAGCTTGTGCATGAGACAGACGCGCTGCCACTGAACGACGCCGTGCGGCGCAAATGGATGAGCGAGAACGCCGCAAAGGTGCTCAAGATCGATTGAGCCTAACCGAAACCGCTCTTGTCTCCGCGGACGTCCGGTTGCTGGCGTAGTGCTGTTGACCGGTTTCGACCGAGGCTGTGTAAAAACGCGAAGCAGTTCAGTCTCCTGACGTCGTGGTGTCGGAGGCGTCTGGATGAGCCGCTTCGTGGAAGGTGAGGATCGCGGTCAGCCGACGCTCTTGCCGAGCTGCCTGGATGACTACGTGGGCGAGGACAACCCGGCGCGGGTGGTCGACGTCTTTGTCGACGAGTTGGATCTTGGGAGCCTGGGCTTCGAGTTGACGCCGGCGTCGACGGGTCGGCCGGCCTATCATCCGGGAACGCTGCTCAAGCTCTACATCTACGGCTACCTGAACCGGACGCCGTCGAGCCGGCGGCTGGAACGCGAGGCGCAGCGCAACGTCGAGCTGATGTGGCTGACGGGGAAGCTCGCGCCGGACCACAAGACGATCGCCAACTTCCGGCGCGACCACGGTGCGGCGATCCAGGCGGCCTGCGCTCACTTCGTGGTCCTGTGCCGCCAGATCGGCCTTTTCACCCAGGCGCTGGCGGCGGTGGATGGCAGCAAGTTCAAGGCGGTGAACACGCGCGATGCGAACTTCACGCCGGTGAAACTGAAGAAGCGGATAGAGCAGGTGGCTGAGCACATCGCCAGCTACCTGCGGGACCTGGACACGGCCGACCGCCAGGAGGGCGAGGGCGCCGACGCGCGAGCCGGGAAACTGAGGGACAAGATCGCGACCTTGCGCGCTCAGATGCAGGCGCTGAGGGCGATGGAGGCCGAGGTGGCGGCCGCGCCGGACGGCCAGGTCTCGCTGACCGATCCAGACGCCCGCTCGATGGCGACCAGCGGCCGGGGCAGCGGCATCGTCGGCTACAACGTGCAGTCCGTGGTCGAGGCCGAGCATCACCTGATCGTCGCCCACGACGTGGTCATGACCGGGAGCGACCGCCAGCAGCTGGCCGCCATGAGCGAGAAGGCCAAGGCCGCGATGGGCGTCGAGACGCTCGCGATGCTGGCCGACCGCGGGTACTTCTCTGGCGAGGAGATCGTGGCCTGCGAGGCCCTCGGCGTGACGCCCTATGTCCCCAAGCCGCTCACCTCAGGGGCCAAGGCCGACGGCCGCTTCGGCAAGCAGGACTTCGTCTACCGGGCCGACCAGGATGTCTACCGCTGCCCCGCTGGGAACCTGCTGCGCCATCACATGACGACCGTCGAGAAGGGTCTGACGCTGCACCGCTACTGGGACCAGTCCAGCTGCGCGAGCTGCGCCCTGAAGCCGGCGTGCACGCCAAGCAAAATGCGGCGCGTCACCCGATGGGAGCACGAGGACGTCATCGACGCCATGCAGCGGCGGATGGACCTGGCGCCCCAGAGCCCTATGAAGCTCAGGCGCCGGATCGTCGAACACCCCTTCGGCACGATCAAAGCCTGGATGGGCGCCACCCACTTCCTGATGAAGCGGCTGATGAACGTGAAGACGGAGATCAGCCTCCACGTCCTGGCTTACAATCTGAAGCGCGTGATGCAGATCCTCGGGGCCGGCCCGCTCATCGCAGCCATCCGGGCCTGAGAGGCACGCCGCGCCTCGCGCCGCCAAGCCTCCAACGGCCCCAGTTTTTACACAGCCTCGACCCAAAGCGGACGTTCGCCCCGCCAGTCTCCGAACAGCCGCTTCTGACGTGACAGCTGCCTCTCCGGCAGCGACGCAAATGTGGCCGCGCGCCCCGGCGGGGGGGCGGCCGCTTACGTACTTTCCCCTAGGTGTGCTCAGCGTTCGTAGTCCGCATGGTCCAGAATGGCCGATGGCGGCGCGCGCTTGGCGGTTGTGCCGAACGGTCGTGGCGCATTGGCCGAGCGAGCGGGGGCTCCTCATGCTTGAGACCTACGAACTCTATTTTCAGACCCATGGTCCGCCCCGCTTCGAGGCGTTGACCAGTCGCTCTGGCGAGCACGTCATGGCGGCAGCGCGGCGTCGCCTTGCCGAGGAGGGGGCTAAGTCGGTTGAGGTACGCCAGTTCGGACGGCTGCTGTTTAGGCTGACCGCCTGACTGCTCTCCCGCGCCAGGCCACGGGCTGCAACTGGCTAGCCTCCCCCTTCTCAGATCTTCGGCGGGGTGGGCAACTCCGGCGCGATGCCAACCACGGCTTTCGACCCTTCGCGGACCTCGTCGATGATCGACCTAGAATGCCGAGGCTGCGGGCCGCGCCAGCTCGCGATCGATTTCAGTTCGCGCCGCCAGGATGTTGACTGGCGCGCCTCGAGCCGTGGGAAGGGGTGGCGTTTGAAACGGCGCGTGGCGCCGGCGTCGAAGACGCCTTGCCGGGGATGTGGGGCGCTGACGCGATGATGTGGTGATGGACGCCAGAATGACCGCCCTTGTCACTGGTCGCTCTTCCGGATGAACCGACGGGCAGTGCGCCGTAGGTCTTGCCTGTCGCGCCAGTCAGCCCGACGAGCTTGTGACCGTGCTTGCCCGATCCATGGCTAGGCTGCAGGGGGTAGAGGGTGTGCGATCCCCCGACCAGCACGGGATGGGAAGGATTGGCGACATCGCCCAGGCCGCCGCCAGCCACGTCTCCTGCGCCGCCACCGATCGAGCCGGATGAGTTGGCGGCGTCGCCCATGCCGCCCGTGGAGCCAACCGCGTTGCCAATCGAGCTCGGATAAGAGCCGCCGACTGGACTGGCGACATCGCCGGTGCCGCCTGTCGAGCCGATAGCGTTTCCGATTGAGCCCGGATAGGAGCCGTTCACGCCGCTCGGATTGGCGACATCTCCAGCGCCTGGTGCGCCGCCGATGCCAAAGCCGCCGGGCGGAACAACAATGACATTGGTGTTGCGATGATGGTGGGCGGGGTGTGCCTCAGCCGCCAGCGCGGTCAAAGCAAAGGCCGAAGTCAGGCTTAGTAACAAGCGTTTCATGGCCCACCTCCCGCCTGACGCCCAGCCCTCGCATAACGGGCGCGATCCGGCGCATTGTCAAACGTCCGCGTGAGGCGGGCCGACCGAGGGGCAACCGTGCTCATCGCATTGGTGGATGGCTGCTTTCGACCCTTCTCCGACCCTGGGAGCGGCCGCTTTCTGGCGTGCTGGTCGAATGTCCGGCTTCGAGCGCGACGCCCACATCCGCTTCCGGCAGAGGCTGCGCTAAAGCTCTCCCAAGGCCTCGACCCGCAGCGGACCTCGAGGCGAGGCTTCGCTTTACACTGTCAGGCCGGGGAGCGGCGTCACGCCCGCTGGAATCCGTCCTCACTCCAGTCTTCACTGCCCACTCCGTGGTGGATGATGAAGAGGCCGTCTGGGTCGTAGCGGCGCTTGATCGCTTCAAGCCTTTGCCAGTTATCGCCCCATTGGGCCTTGCGCCAATCCGCAAGGAAATAGTCGCACTCCGAGATGTAGCAGCCCGCGTCGGGCGCCGCCCGGCAAAGCGCCTGCATGGCCGCGTCGATCTTCTCGGCGTGTTCGTGCGCGACGGCGAGGTTCGGCGATGCGAGCTCGGGGTAGAGAGAGCCTCCGGCCATCGCGATGATAGCGAGCGCGAAGGCGTCGGCCACCTGCGGGTTGATCGAAGCTTGGCGCGCCGCTTCGACCACCTCGGGAGCCGCGCCGGCGAGGCCCTTGTTGAAGTGCAAGCTGACGCTCCAGTGGCGGCTGGCGGCGAACCAGGCTTCGGCCAGCCGGTCGAGTTCCTCGCCCTCGAGCAGCGCGGCCGGAAGCCAGGCCGACTGGTAGCCGTGCCAGAAGATGGAGGCCTGCATTCCGTCGTCGGGATACCAGAAGGCGCCCGGCTTGGCCCCCGGCCGGTCATCGACCTTCACGATGCCCGGGGCGAGCTTGTTGAGCTCGGTCCCATTCCAGTAGAATTCGCGCTGGCGCGGCCCGCGCGGCGAAGGCCTCGATGATCTTATAGTCGTTCGGGTGGGCGCCGACCTCGTCTGTCAGCGCCTTCCAAGCGGTCGTGGCCTCCTCGGGCGTCAGCCCCTGGAACGCCATGCCGATTTCAAGCCGGTTGTTCGCGGCGGCGTGCGCCTGCTCGCCCCAGTGCGGGTTCATCAGATGCTGGCCGTAGAACGCCAGGAACCGGCGAAGCAGGCGGCGATAGGCGTCGTCCGAGGTCGCCTCCACCGTCCAGTTCACGCCTCCGAAGGTCGACGGGAGGTCGTGTGTGGCGAGAGTAAGCCGGGTGACGACCCCGAAGGCGCCCTGGCCGCCGCCCTTCAGCGCCCACAATAGATCGGGGTCGCGGCAGGCGTTGACGATGCGAACCTCGCCGTCCGCAGTGACGATCTCGGCTTCCAGGAGGCTCGCCGCCGCAAGCCCGAAGCCTTTGGAGAAGCTGCCGAAGCCGCCGCCCAGCACGAGGCCCGCCACGCCCACGGTGGTGCAGCCACCGCCCTGGACGTAGCGGCCGCCCTCATTGGTCACGGCCTCGTAGGCCTCCACCCAGACACAGCCCGCGCCCAGCGAGACGGCCGGAACCGGCTTGGCGTCGCAGCCCTGCGACACAAAGGCGTCGTGGAGTGCGATGTCGCTCATGTCGCGCGTCCATACGAGCAGGGAGTCCGGCGCGCAGGAGCCGCCCAGATAACTATGCCCGCCGCCCCTCACCACCAGCCTCAGCCGATGGGCGCTTGCGAACTTGACCGCGGCGGCGACATCGGCCGCGTCCCTCGCCTTCACCACATACGCGCTGGGCGCCGAGCGCCAACCGTTCAGCCAACCGGACGAGCCGGTGAAGGCGGGCTCATCGCGCAGGTAGAAGGGGTTGTGTAGCAGCTTCTCGGCCTCAGAGCGGTCGAGCTTCGGCCGCACCACCTTCTCGAGCCGGCCGCCGACGGCTTGGCGCAAGCCGTTCCATTCAACATCGGTCGGCCATCCCGCCTCACCGGGCCTGACGCGGCCAGGCGCGGCGGCGTGGGCGCGCTTGAGCCCCACTATAGCCATCAAGGGCAGGGCGAAGAGCCAAGTCACGAATCTACGGCGTCTCATCGTTCCTCCGCCCAGCACCGCCCGGTTCGACCCGTGCGGAGCGTCCAAGTTATCTTGCGCGCCCAAGCACGGTGCTTTCAACGCTGCGCCCAGACTGCTGCGCCGGCCAAGTCGCGCGCACCGTGCTTTATCTTGGCTACACCTTCGGCGACGGCTCGACCAGTTGCCGTGGGTCAAGCGCAGCCTGTCAGAACGCGTCGCTGCGGCTTGACCGTAATGTCTGCTCGCCACCCATTGCGGTCACTGCGAGCGTCCGCTTGCGGGCTAGATCGAGGTCGCCGCGTCCGCGCAGCGGCCGGTGCGACCTAGGCCCGCAGCGGCATCAGCACGTACTGGGCGCCGGCGTCGGTGGGGTCCAGCACCAGGGTCGGGTCGAGCACGGTGGCGCCGCCGGTGTGCTCGGCGAAGCGGAACTCGGCCAGCTCGCCGCCGATCTGGCCGGTGAGGTCCAGCAGGTAACGGGCGTTGAAGCCGATCTCGAACGGCTCGCCCTCGTAGTCGACCTCGAGCTCCTCGACCGCCTGGCCGGCGTCCATGTTGCGCACGGTCAGCGTCATGCGGCCGGTCTCGACCGACAGCTTCACCGCCCGGCTCTGCTCGTTGGAGATGGTCGCCACCCGGTCGACCGCTGCGCCGAACAGGTCGTTGTCGAGCATCATCACCCGCTTGTTCTCGCGCGGGATCACCCGCTCGTAGGGCGGGAACGAGCCGTCGATCACCTTCGAGGTCATCGCCGCGTGGCCGAAGCCGAAGCGCACCTTCTGGGTGCTGACCGCCAGGGTGACGGTCTCGCCGGCGTCGTCGAGCAGGCGGCGCACCTCGTTGATGGTCTTGCGCGGGATGATCACCCCCGGCGCGCCGGCGTAGCCCTCCGGCGCCGGCATCTCGGCCAGCGCCAGGCGCCGGCTGTCGGTCGCGACGGCGCGCAGCTTGGTCGCCCCGTCCTCGACCACGACATGCAGGTAGAGGCCGTTGAGGTAGTAGCGCGTCTCCTCGGTGGAGATGGCGAAGCGGGTCTTGTCGATCAGCCGGATCAGGTCGGCCGTGTCGATCGTGATCGGGTCCGAGAGCCCCTCGGACGACATCACCGGGAAGTCGCCGGCCGGCAGCACCGGCAGGTTGAAGCGCGAGCGCCCGGCCTGCACCGTCAGCCGCGGGTCCTCGCCGGTGTAGCTCAGCGCCACGTCGGCCCCTTCGGGCAGCTTGCGCACGATCTCGTAGAGCGTGTGCGCCGGCGCGGTGATCTGGCCGGCCGCCTCGACCTGGGCCGGGCTGGAATCGGTGATCTCCATGTCGAGATCGGTGGCCGAGAACGCGACCTGGCCCTGGCTCGCCGACAGCAGCACGTTGGACAGGATCGGGATCGTGTTGCGCCGCTCGACGACGCTCTGCACGTGCCCCAGGGCCTTCAGCAGCGCCGCCCGCTCGATTGTCAGCTTCATCCAGGTCCTATCCAAGAGGTCCGCGCGTTACCCCGGGCGCGGCGATGATGGGACGCGCCAGATTAGACGAAACGGCGCGCGGCGGAAGAGCTAGTCCCAACTCGCCGACATGTCAGCCGTGCTTGATCGTTCCCTCGATCACCGAACGCACCGCGTGCGCCGTCTGCGACCAGCGGGTCGGGCGGTAGAGCGCCCTGATCTCGGCTTCGCGGGCGGCCAGGCGGTCGGGATTCTCCAGGTATTCCCCGACCTTGGCCGCGACGCTGGCGGGGTCGGCGATGTCGATGGCGTCGCTCAGGCCCGCGCCCGCTTCGCCAACGGCGCCCCGCTCCGACGCGAGGCAGACCTTGCCGCGGCTCAGCGCCTCCGCCACCGGCATGCCGTAGCCCTCGCCCAGGCTTGGGTAGACGGTCAACCAGGCATGGCGATAGAGGGTCTCGAGGCCAGCGTCGTCGACGTCGGTCAGCCGGATGATTCGCCCGCCCTCCGCGGCTTCCAGCGCCATCTCCGCGGCGAGTTCTCCGGTTGCCGCGCCGCCGCCGACGAACAGCAGATGGGGCGTCGACGGCCCAAAGCGCCGCCAGAGCTGGCGCCAGGCCCGGGCCAGCAGCGCATGGTTTTTCCGCGGGATCAGCGTCGAGACGTACATGGCGTAGCGTTGGCCGACGAGGCTCGACAGCCGTTCGGGAACCTCGCCCGGCGACGTCACAGGAGGTTGGTCCGCCAGCCGGCACATCTGCATCGGCAGGTCGTCCGGCAGCCGCACCAGGCGGCGCAGCTCCTGCAGCGTCTCCTGCGAGTTGCCGGCGATCGCGGCGCACCGCGGCAGCACCGCGTCGCACGCGCGGCCAAACCGCTCGGCATGCCGCCCCGGCAGCCATTCGGGATGCGACAGCAGCAGCACGTCGTGGACGAAGGCCGTGATCGGAACGTCCGCCGCACGGGCCAGACCCAGCAGCCGGCGCCGATAGCGGCCCAGCCAGAACGAGCCGGGCAGGAAGAGGGCGTCGCCGCGCGCGAACGGGGCCGGCGTGAGCTCGATCCCGGCGCTGCGGGCCCACAGCGCGAACAGGGCGACGCCGTTGTCGGCCGGGAACAGCCGGTAGCGCAGCGCGCGCGGCATCGAGGTGGCGAGCGCCTTCATCGGCCGCGACGAATAGCCCGAGCGCGGCAACCCGGCCGCGCCGTAGAGCTCGCGCAGGCTCGGGAAGAAGTCGGTCAACGGTCCCAGGCGCGCGAAATCGACCGTCACCGGCGCGCTGGCGCCAGGTCGCCAGAAGATCGGCCGCGCCGCGGCAAAGACGTCGCCGGGTTCCTTGGCGAGCTCCTCGGCCAGGTTCAGCACCACCCGGCTGACGCCGGTCGGATGGGTCGCGACCGCGAACCGATCGAACAGCTCGGTGATGTCGATCCAGATCGTACCCGACACCATCAGAACACCGACCACTCGGTCAGCGACGCCAGCCGCTGCAGCGCCATCACGCCGACCAGCGACGAGCCCTGCGGGCCCAGCCCCGGCGACCAGACCGCGATCGATGCGCGGCGCGGCGCGATGGCCAGGATGCCGCCGCCGACGCCGCTCTTGCCGGGCAGGCCGACGCGGAAGGCGAAGTCGCCCGAAGCGTCGTAGTGGCCACTGGTCATCATCAGCGAATTGATCCGCCGCGCGCGCATCGGCGTCGTCAGCTTCGCCCCGGTCAACGGATCGACGCCGCCGGCCGCCAGATAAAGCGCCGAGCGCGCCAACTGGCGGCAACTCAGGGCGAGCGCGCACTGGTTGAAGTAGACCTGCAGCACGTCCGCGACCGCGCTGCGCAGATTGCCCTCGGCGCGCAGAAAGTTGGCGAGGCTGGCGTTGCGAAAGCCGGTGTCGCCTTCCGAAGCCGCCACCTCCGGGTCGATCCCGACGCCAGGATCGTCCGCCGCGCGGCGCACGAAGGCCAGGATTTGCGCGATCGTCGCCGCGGGCTCGCCGCCGTCCAGCAGCGCGTCGGCGACCACCAGCGCGCCGGGGTTGATCAGCGGATTGCGCGGCACGCCCCGTTCGCGCTCGAGCTGGACGATCGAGTTGAACGCCGAGCCCGACGGCTCGCGCCCGACCCGCTTCCACAGGTCGGAGCCCAGCTTCTCCAGCGCCATGGTCAAGGTGAAGACCTTGGAGATGCTCTGGACCGAAAAGGCGGCGTCGGCGTCGCCCGCGACCGCGATCTCGCCGTCGCAGGTCACGATCGCCAGGCCGAACTGGCGCGGATCGACCCGGGCCAGCGCCGGGATGTAGTCGGCGACCCGGCCGCGGCCGAGATGCGGGCGCATGTCACGCAGCACGGTGGCGGCGACGTCGGAAAGATCCATCGATCTGCGGCTCTAGTGTCCCGATTCCGAAGTTCGAAAGCGCATTATGGCGTGCTCCGTCGAACTTCGGAATCGATCAGGACACTAGCAAGTATAAGTATCTAGTGTGCTTTTTGGATTTGAAGTTCGCTCGCCGCCAGATCCAACGAAAAGGCGAACTTCAAATCCAGCAAACTAGCCTGCAAGACTGTCGCACTGAGGCGCCATCGTCTGTATCGAAGCCGGGTCGGACGCAATGGAGCCCAGCTTGACCTATTGCCTCGGGATGGTGCTGGCCGGCGGCCTGGTGCTGGCGTCGGACTCGCGTTCCAACGCCGGCGTCGACCAGGTGCAGAAGGTGTCCAAGCTGGCGCTGATCACGAAGCCGGGCCGCCATGTGATCGCCATCCTCTCGGCCGGCAACCTGGCGACGACGCAGGCGGTGGTGACCGAGCTGAGGCAAGCCGCCGGTCTCGGCGTGGCCGGCCAGGACGTCCACCTGGCGCCGCACCCTGTTCGACGTCGCCGAGATGGTGGGCGACAAGCTGCGCGAGGTGTTCCAGCGCGACGAAAAGTATGTCGAGCCCTATGGCGACGCCTCCGCCAGCTTCCTGGTCGCCGGCGAAATCGCCGGCGAAGGGCCGCGGCTGTTCGAGGTCTACTCGGCCGGCAACTTCGTGGAGGCCTCGCCCCGCTCATGCTTCCTGCAGATCGGCGAGACCAAGTACGGCAAGCCGATCCTGGATCGCGGACTGACGTTCGAGAGTTCGCTGGAACACGCGGCGAAACTGGCGTTGCTCTCGTTCGACGCCACCATGCGCAGCAACCTGTCGGTTGGGCTGCCGATCGACCTGCTGCGCTACGAGGCCGGCAGCCTCGCGCTCGACAACCTGATCACGCTGGAGGAACAGGACGCCTATTGGCGCACGTTGCGCGACGACTACGCCGCGGGGCTGGCGAAGCTGGTCGACAGCCTGCCCGCCCCGCCGAGCCACCGATGAGGCGTCACCATGCGGCCTGACCTGCTGCGGCCCAGCCGCTACACCGCGTTCGCCGCCTGCGTCGTGCTGCTGGCGCTCTCCGCGGTCTTCCTCTGGCGCGACCCGAACGCATGGCATCCGCTGGCCACGGCGACGGTGGGCGTGTTCGCGGCGCTCTGTCTGGTCGGGGTGCACGACGTGCTGCAGCGCCAACACGCGATCCTGCGCAACTACCCGGTGATCGGCCATATCCGCTGGATGGCCGAGCTGATCCGGCCCGAGATCCGCCAGTACCTGATCGAGGCCGACGAAGACGCGGCGCCGTTCTCGCGCAGCCAGCGTTCGCTGGTCTACCAGCGCGCCAAGGGCGAGGCCGGCGAGCGGCCGTTCGGCACGCTGCTGGACACCTATCGCGACGGCTACGAGTTCGTCGGCCACTCGATGTCGCCGGCCATGGCGGCCGACCCGGCCAGCTTCCGCATCACGATCGGCGGCGACCAGTGCGCCAGGCCCTACTCGGCGTCGGTGTTCAACGTCTCGGCGATGAGCTTCGGCTCGCTCAGCGCCAACGCCATCCGCGCCCTGAACGCCGGCGCCAGGAAGGGCGGCTTCAGCCACGACACCGGCGAGGGCTCGATCTCGCCCTATCACCTGGAAATGGGCGGCGACATCGTCTGGGAGCTTGGCAGCGGCTACTTCGGCTGCCGAACCGACGACGGCCATTTCGATCCGGATCGCTTCGCGCACCAGGCCAGCCTCGACCCGGTGAAGATGATCGAGATCAAGCTCAGCCAGGGCGCCAAGCCGGGGCACGGCGGCGTGCTGCCGGCGGCCAAGGTGACGCCGGAGATCGCCCGGACCCGCGGCGTGCCGATCGGCCACGACTGCATCTCGCCGGCGCGCCACAGCGCCTTTTCGACGCCGCTGGAGATGATGGCCTTCATCACCCAGCTGCGCATGCTCAGCGGCGGCAAGCCCGTCGGGTTCAAGCTCTGCATCGGCCATCCCTGGGAATTCATGAGCATCGTCAAGGCGATGCTGGAAACCGGCGTCGTCGCCGACTTCGTCGTGGTCGACGGCGGCGAGGGCGGCACCGGCGCCGCGCCGACCGAGTTCAGCGACCACATCGGCGCGCCGATGCGCGAGGGCCTGCTGTTCGTGCACAACACCCTGGTCGGCGCCGGCCTGCGCGGCCGCATCAAGCTCGGCGTGGCCGGCAAGATCGTCAGCGCCTTCGACATCGCCAGCGTGCTGGCGATCGGCGCGGACTGGGCCAATGCGGCGCGCGGCTTCATGTTCGCGGTCGGCTGCGTGCAGTCGCGCACCTGCAACACCAACCGCTGCCCCACCGGCGTCGCGACCCAGGACCCGCTGCGGCAGGGCGCGCTGGTGGTCCCGGACAAGGCCGAGCGGGTCTACAACTTCCACCGCCTGACCCTGCGCGCGCTGTCCGAGATGCTGGCCGCCGCCGGCCTGGAGCACCCCGACGAGTTGAAGCCGCACCACCTGGTCCGTCGCATCAGCGCCACCGAGATCAAGCAATTCAGCGAGCTGCACACCTTCCTCAAGCCCGGCGAACTGCTGGGCGACGCCTGCTCCGACGGGTTCTACGCCGGGAACTGGAAGCGTGCGTCAGCGGCGACCTTTTCGGCGTGACGCGGCTGCCGAGAAGCTGACGGTCCGAACGTCCGAGTTGGGTAGGAAGCGATCCCATGGTCGTCTGGATAGCGACCGGGTCCTTGCCGAACCGGGTCTGGTTGACGCAGGTCAACGCCCGGGGCGGTGCGGGCGGCGAAATTGTCCGAGGGCGTTGGCGGCGCGCTCGGGAGGCGATCCTCGGGGATGGAGATTGGTGCGACCACAGCGGCGCTTGCGATCGGGTGCGGCGCCATCGTCGGCGCGTTGCTGGCGCTGTTCGGCGGGGGCGGATCTGTCCTGGCGACGCCGCTGTTGCTCTACGTCGTCGGGGTGCGCGACCCGCATGTCGCCATCGGCACCTCCGCGGCGGCGGTCGCGTTCAACGCCGCCAGCAACGTGGTTGGCCACTGGCGCGGCGGGCGGGTCAAATGGCCGTGTGCGAGCGTCTTCGCGGCGGCAGGCCTGATCGGCTCGTTCCTGGGCTCAAGCCTCGCCAAGCAGGTCGAAGGCCAGCGCCTGCTGCTCTTCTTCGCCATCGCCATGGCGGCGATCGCGCTCTCGATGCTGCGCAGGCCCCGCAGCGAGGGCGACCCGGGCGTACAGATCACCTGGCCCCTCGTGGCGAGGCTGGCGCCGATCGGCGTGGTGACGGGCTTCGCTGCCGGTTTCTTCGGGATTGGCGGCGGCTTCCTGATCGTGCCTGGCCTGATGCTCGCAACCGGCATGACGCTCTCGAACGCGGCGGCGTCGTCTCTGGTTTCCGTTGCGCTGTTCGGCGCGGCGACCTCGTTCAACTATGCGCTCTCCGGACTCGTGGACTGGCCCATCGCGGGTCTCTTCGTCGTGGGCGGCCTTTTCGGAGGGCTTCTAGGACTGCGCGGCGCCCGGGCTCTTGCGAAGCAGGCTGCACTTGCACGCCGCCTGTTTGCGGGGCTCATTCTGGCCGTCGCGGCCTATGTCGCATGGAGGGCGGTGAACGGATGACAACGAGCCCGACCTCGCCGTGGGACGCCCGCTACGCCGGCGACGCGTACCTGTTCGGCCAGGCCCCCAACGCCTTCCTGGCCGCACAGGCGGCAAGCCTGCAACAAGGATGGTCGGCCTTGGCCGTCGCCGACGGCGAGGGCCGCAACGGCGTGTGGCTGGCGCAGCAGGGTCTGGAGGTACTGTCGATCAACTCCTCGCCGGTCGCACAAGCGAAGGCGCGGCGGCTGGCCAAGGCCCGGGCCGTCGATGTGCGTTTCGAGCTGGCCGACCTGGAGGCGTGGACATTCCCCGAGGCGCAGTTCGACCTGATCGCCGCGATCTTCATCCAGTTCGCCGGTCCAAAGCTGCGAGTGCAACTCTTCGAGGGCATGAAGCGGGCGCTGAGGCCAGGCGGCCTGCTGCTGCTCGAAGGCTATCGGCCCGAACAGCTCGAATACCGCACCGGCGGTCCGCCTATCGCCGAGAACCTCTACACCGAGCCGATGCTGCGCGGGGCGTTCGGGGACCTGGAGATCCGTGAGCTTGCCGTCTACGACGCGGTCATCGAAGAAGGCTCGGCCCACAAGGGCCTGTCCGCGCTCATCGACATGGTCGCCCGAAAGCCAGCTTAGCTTGGTGGCCGAAGTGCCGACGCCCTAGCCGCTACACCTGTGACCGCCTCGGCAGATGAGCGTCGAACAATCCGGCCGGCGAGGCCACAGTGTTCGAGATGCCCGTGCCGAACGTGCGCACGTTGGTTTGCAGCAGTTCGAGCCGGTAATCCGTCTCATCGGTGTCGATGATCCGTTCGTAGCCGATGGAAGCCATCTTCGGCGGGCTATCCTGGCGCAAGCCGTGCAGGCGCGCTTCGACGCCGCGAAGATCGAACTCAAGCATGGGCGTCACGCGCTCGATGCCCTTGATCATGACTGGCCGGACGGGGATGAACGGGATTATTGGCCTAACCGCTCACGGGTGGCGGGAGGATCCGGCAATGAGCCAACTGACCTTCGACGCAGCGGCCGCGAAGGCGGTCGAGGCGATCTACCTGACGCCCGACGTGGCTGCGCAGCGGGCGCGGGTTATCGACCTGTTGTCGCCGGCGCCGGGCGAGCGTCTGCTGGACGTGGGGGTTGGGCCGGGTCTGCTAGCCTTTGACCTGGCGCGGCTGGTTGGAGGGTCAGGTCGGGTGGTCGGGCTGGACCTGGCCCCAGCCATGGTCGCGGCAGCGTCCGCGCGGCTAGCGGAATTTCCCCAGGCCGAGATCGCGGTCGGCGACGCCGCCGCAATGGAATTGCCGGACGCGGCCTTCGACGCCGCAGTCTCGACCCAGGTTTACGAATATGTCGCCGACATGCCGCGTGCACTATCCGAACTGCACCGCGTGCTTCGGCCGGGCGGCCGGTGCGTGATCCTCGACACCGACTGGCGCAGCATCGTCTGGCATTCTTCCGACCCCGCCCGCATGGACCGGATCCTGGCCTGCTGGGATGACCACCTGGCCGACCCGCACCTGCCCGCGAAGCTGGGACCGATCCTGCGGAAGGCTGGGTTCGAAGTGCGCCGCGTGGAGATCGTGCCGATGTTTTCGCCCAGCTGGCAGCCGGTCAGTTATGCGGGGGGCATGATCCGGTCGATCCGCAGCTTTGTGCGGGCCAATGGCCACAGGTTCGGCCTCGGACCCGAGGAGCAGGAGGCCTGGTGGTCTGAGCAAGAGGCCCTGATCGCCGCCGACGAATTTTTCTTCAGCGTCAACCGTTACGCCTTTCTTGCGACGCGCTGAAGCAGGCCCGGTGGGTGTAGCATCCCGCGCTCACCGTGCCTGCCGACCCATCGCAAAGAACTCGTCGTTCGGCCGCATGGAAGTCAGGTTGGCCATGCGGTTGCTGAGCGCGAAAAAGGCGGCGATCGCGCCGATGTCCCAGGCGTCCTCATCGGAAAAGCCGTGGGCCCGCAGGGCCTCGAAGTCGGCGTCGCCAATCACTCCGGACGCCTGTGAGACTTTCAGGGCGAAGTCCAGCATCGCCGCCTGCCGCGGGGTGATGTCAGCCTTGCGGTGGTTCACTGCCACTTGGTCGGCCACGAGCGGGTCTTTGGCCCGTATCCGCAGGATCGCCCCGTGCGCCACCACGCAGTAGAGGCAGTCGTTGGCCGCCGATGTCGCCACAACGATCATCTCGCGCTCGGCCTTGGTGATTCCGCCGTCCTTCTCCATCAGAGCGTCGTGGTAGTCGAAGAAGGCGCGCGCCTCCGCCGGCCGGTGCGCCAGGACGAGGAAGACGTTGGGAATGAACCCGACCTTCTCCTGGACGCCGAGAATCCGCGCGCGCAGGTCCTCCGGCAGTTCGATGACGTCAGGCACGGGGTAGCGGCTGATTGGGCGCTCGGTCATGGGGGTCTCGGCGGTGCAGGAAGACCCGCGAGCATACTCGGATGGCCCACAAAACTAACCCCGTGGTCCGGTCAAGATGCCGGCCTGGGTCCCGGGCGCCAACCGGGCTCGCCCACCCGAAGGCGAACCTTCCGAATGACCGCTTCCGGTTCGTCAGCTGCCTCCCGCATCTCGCCCAGAAGCGGATGCTCGGAAACGCGAGTTCGCTTTGCACGACCGCTCCGGACGGCGCGAAAATGCGCCGATCGACGCTACGGCCCCTGGCGAGCCCGTAGGTGGGATCCGTAACGTTACTGGTAGTACCCTAGCGGGCGACCCCGCCAAGAGGCGTCACGGGCCTTCCAGCGGCCGTGGCGGGCCGTCCGGCGGCGACCCCGGGCCAGTTGCAGCTGTTGGCGGCGCCAACAGCTAGGGCGTGCGGAACGCCAGGCAACAGTTCAGGCCACCGAAGGCGAAGGCGTTGACCAGCAGCGACTTGGCCTTGATCGGGCGCGCTTCGCCCAGCACCAGGTCGATGCCGGCGCATTCCTCGTCGGGCCCGAGGTAGCCCAGGATCGGTGGGGCGAGGCCAGCGGCGAGCCCCTTCAGCGCGATCACGCTCTGCACCGCCGGCGAGGCGCCGATGACGTGGCCGTGGGCGCTCTTGGTGGCGATCACCGGGTGGCGCGGCGCGGCCCAACCGAACAGCTCGCGGATCGCGGCGGCCTCGTTCTTGTCGTTTAGCGGCGTGCCGGTGCCGTGGGCGGAGATCAGCAGCTCCTCGCCGGCCAGGAAGCCGCCGGCCTCGCAGGCCTGGCGCATCGCCGACATCGCGCCCTCCAGGCTGGGCTGGGTCCAGTGGAAGGCGTCGGAGGTCATGCCGGCGCCGACGAACCAGGCGATCGGCGTCGCGCCGCGCCGCTCGGCGTGGCGTTCGGTCTCCAGCACCAGCGCCGCGCCGCCTTCGCCGATCGCCATGCCGTCGCGGCCGGACGAGAACGGCCGGCAGGTCGAACTCGGTCATCGCCTGCAGGCCTTCCCACGAGCGCATGCCGCCGGGGCTGGCCATCGCCTCGCTGCCGCCGACCACGGCGATGTCCGCCAGGCCGCCGGCCAGCAGGGAGGCGCCCTGGGCGATCGCGTGCGCCGCCGACGAACAGGCGCTCGACGTGGCGAACACAGGCCCGTTGATGCCGAACTCCATGGCGATCGCGCTGACCGGCGCGCTGACCATCACTCTGGGGACCGTCAGCGGGTGCACCTTCTGCGCCTTCAGGCCGAACAGCCGCTCGTAGCCCTTCTCGAGGGTGTGCAGGCCGCCGATGCCGCTGCCCATCACCGCCGCGGCGCGAGGCCCAAGCGGCGAGCCAAGCAGGCCCGCCTGTTCCAGCGCCTCGTGCGCCGCCTTCAGGGCGTAGAGCGCGACCGGGTCGAGCGAGCCGGCGATGCGGCGGCCGAATGCGGCCTCCAGCACGGGCACCGGATCGCCGCGGACCAGCGCGGCCGGATTCGTCTTCACGCCGGAGCCGTTGGGTCCGGTGTCGAAGTCGTGCAGGGCGATGCCGCCATCGCCGTCGCGAGCCGAGATCCAGTTCTCTTCCGCGTTGAGGCCGAGAGCGGAAACCGCGCCCAGGCCGGTGACGACGATACGCTCGGACATGTCTGGACTCAGGCCGCCTTGGCGTCGATCAGCGCGTTGATCTTGCCCAGCACCACGCCGAGCGTGTCGGAGCGGTCGAACGCATCCTCGGCGATCTCGATGCCGTACTTCTCCTCGATGGCGAAGATGACGCTGACGAGGTCGACGGAATCCAGACCGATGTCCTCCAGCTTGGCGGCGGGATCGAGCTTGGCCCGGTCCATCAGCGCCTCCTCGGCGATGATGTCGATCAGTTCTTCGTCTCGCGCCGACATCCCATTCTCCGCAACGGCGGCCTCAGCAAGGCCCGCCTGACCTCAAGCTAGGAAATAGCAGTCCTGCCGCTCCGGGCCACCCCTTTCGTTCCGGGGCGGACCAGCGGCTCAGCGCGGCATATAGGTGCGCAGCACGTCTTCGATGATCCGCTCAAGCTGATTTAGCGTGTTGCAGACCTTCGCGACGCTGCAGAAGCGCTGGTACTGGTCCATCCGCGAGTCGCCCTGGCCCCAGTAGGTCTCGGGCTCCGGGTTGAGCCAGATCACCGCCCGCGCCCGGTGCGAGATTTCCCGCATGATGTCGAGCCGCGGGTTCGAGTAGTTCGAGCGCCCGTCGCCGAGGATGATCACCGTGGTGTGGCGATCGAGGTCGTCGCGGTGCAGCTCGGTGAAGTCGACCAGGGCGCGGCCGTAGTCGGTGGGGCGCATGCCGATCTTCTTGATGATGCTGGCGATGGCCTGGTCCAGCTCCTCGTCCTCGAGGATGTCGCCGACCCGGATCAGCCGGTCGGAGAAGGCGAACGCCTCCAGTTTCTCGATCACTTCGTTGAGGCTGTAGAGGAACAGCAGCATGAACTGCGCGGCCGCCGCCACCGAGCGGGAGACGTCGCAGATGGCGACGATCTTCGGCTTCTCGATCGTCTCGGTCTTCCAGACGATGTCGAACGGCACGCCGCCGTAGCCCATGCTCTTGCGGATGGTCTTGCGGACGTCGAGCTTGCCCTTGTCGGCGCGGTGGCGCTTGCGGGCGTAGCGGCTGGCCAGGCGCTTGGCCATCCGCTTCACCAGCGCTTCCATCTGGCGCATGTCCTCGGGCTCGATCGCCGTCAGCTTGGCCTGGCCGAGCAGGTTCTCGCGCAGTCGCCGGCCGGTCTCGCTGGCGTAGAGCACCATCTGGCGATCGACGAAGCGGCTGGCCTCCTCGAACAGCGCTTCGCGGCGTTCCGCCAACCGGTCGGCCAGGGCCGCATCGCGCGGCAGGCCCATTTCGCGCAGCCGCTGGATCAGCTCCTCGAGCTCGCGCAGGCCCATCTCGTCGAGAATGCGCCTCGAGAGCAGGTTGCGCTGGGTGTTGAGCCGCACGTCGGTGGAGCGGGCGCGCCGGGCCGCCGCCTCCATCATCTGGTTGAGGCCGATGGTGTCGCCCTGCAGCAGCATGTCAGCCAGCGGCAGTTCCGACGCCGACGGCGGCGCCTCGCCCTCGCCTTCGCTGGGCGGCGGCGGCCTGGACTCCGGCCGGAAGGCGTCGCGGGTGAAGAAGGCGTCGAACACCTCGTCGAAGCGCCACACCTCTTCCTCGCTCTTGGCCAGGGTGACGCACAGCGCATCGCGCACCAGGGCGCGGTCGCCATAGCCGACTTCCATCAGCGCCCGGTGCGCATCGATGGCCTCGGCCGGCGAGACGCGGACCTCCGAGGCTCGCAGCGCCTTGATGAACTCCTCGATGGTCGCCTGGACGGGGGCCGAGTGGGCAGGCGCCCACCCTATTCGCCCCCGCTGACCCCGCCATCCCTCACCTCGGCGGCGCGGCCCAGCAGGTCGCCCAGTTTGGGCTCGATCGCGACGATGTCCTGTTCGTACTTCAGCAGCACGTTGAGGGTCTCGCGCACCATGTCGCTGGTCAGCGCATCGGCGTGCAGCAACACGAGCGCGCGGGCCCAGTCGACGGTCTCCGAGATCGACGGCACCTTGCGCAGCTCGATCTCGCGCAGCGACTGCACGAAGGCGACCAGCTCGCGCGTCAGCCGGGCCTCTACACCTGGCACGCGGGTGGCGACGATGCGCTCTTCCAGCTTCGCATCCGGCAGCGGGATATGCAGGTGCAGGCAACGGCGTTTCAGCGCATCGCCCAGGTCGCGCACGTTGTTGGAGGTGAGGAACACCAGCGGCGGGATCTTGGCCTTGATCGTGCCGATCTCGGGGATCGAGGCCTGGAACGCCGACAGCACCTCGAGCAGGAAGGCCTCGAACGCCTCGTCGCTCTTGTCGATTTCGTCGATCAGGAGGACGCAGCCGTTCTCCGACTGCAGCGCCTTGAGGATCGGGCGCGGCTCCATGAACGGCTCGGAGAAGAACATGTCGCCCATGCCGTGCAGGCGGTCCATCGCCGCTTCCATGGTGTGGGCGCCGGCCAGCGACTCGCCCATCCGATCCTTCAGGATCTGGGTGTAGAGCAGCTGCTTGCCGTACTTCCACTCGTACAGCGCCTTGGATTCGTCCAGGCCCTCGTAGCACTGCATGCGGATCAGCGGCAGGTCGAGCAGGGTGGCGGTGGCGATGGCGAGTTCGGTCTTGCCGACCCCCGCGACGCCTTCGACCAGCACCGGCTTGGACAGATGCTGGGCCATGAACAGCGCGGTGGCGATGCGCCGCGAGGCGATATAGCCGACGCCGGCGAGGCCGCTGATGATCGCTTCCACGGAAGCGAGCGGCGACTCCGCGACGGGCGACTTGGTGAGCTGAACGGTCAAAGGTCTTTGGCTTTCAATTCATGCGGCGGGCCGAAACGCCCGGATTGATCAGAAGCAGGTTCGAACAAGAGTATGAAAATGGTTTGCCGACGTTGGACGTCGAACGCAACCGTCAGCGTGGCCGCCTGCTGCGATCCGCCGCTTGGCTGCCTAGAGCTTGTCGGGATCGTTGGAATTCCAATTCACGTCATTGCCGGCCGGAGCGCGAAGCGCGGAGTGTCGGCAATCCATGCACGCCGTCGGCAGTCGCGTTCATGGGTGGCCGAGACAAGCTCGGCCATGACGTGGCGAGGGGGGCCCACCTCAATTGAACGCGCGCTAGCCGACGGCGAAGGCGTGGGCGGTCGCCTTGGCCCAGTCGGTCCAGGGGAAGAACAGCTTCTCGTAGTCGATCTCGCCGTCGTTGGGCGGGCGGGTGAAGTCGTAGGCCGGCATGGGCCGGAAGCGTTCGACGCGGGGCTGGTAGCCGCCCAGCAGCGCGGCCTGGCTGGGGTAGCAGGCCACCATCGCCAGCTTGTGCGCCGCCTCCTCGGGGGTCAGTCGGGTCTCGACGATGGGAATCCCCTCGATCGGCGTGAACGACTGCACGGCGTAGCGCCCGTTGCGGCAGCGATAGAACGGCAATTCCACCACCTCGATCGCCGAACCCCGGGTCGCCAGGGCCACCGCGGCCGCGACCGCGTCGTGGTCGGGATGGCCGCCTTCATAGCTGTGGGTCAGCACGGCGCGAATGGCGTTGGCGGCGAAGAAAGCCCGCAGCTTCTCTGCGAAGGCGGCGAGGTTGTGCGCGGCCTCCTTGTCGGGGAACTCCAGCCGGGTGAGGGCCGACGCCGGCACGCCGGCCAGCGCCAGCGCCGCCGTCAGCTCGGCGTGCCGCGCGTCGCGGTAGGCTTCGACGCTCTCGAACCCGAGCACGCTCTGGGTCTGCATGTCGCGCGGCGAGCCATCGGTGGCGAGCACCACATGGACGCCCTTCAGCCGGCGCATGACGACCCCGAACGCCAGGGTCTCGTCGTCCGGATGGGCGGTGACGATGGCGATCTCGCGGGCGTCGATCTCGGCGCGCTCGGGATCGGCGATGGCGTCCAGCAGGGTGTCGTAATGCATGGGCGGAACCCTAAGGGGCCGCTGCGCCGCGGCCAAGCGCGGACGGCGGACAGCCGAGACCCTCGACGTCGCGGCGCGGCGCGGCCACGCGGTAGATGGCGTAGCTCGACGCGCTCTGGCCCTCGCCGCGGACGATCGGCGCCAGAGCGTCGACCTTGCCGAAGCACAGCGGCATCAGCGCGCCGGCCGGATCGCGCGGCGAGACGACGACCAGGCCCGGCTGGCTGAAATCGGCCCGCTCCGGCGGCGTCTCGAAGCTGTAGCGTTCGCGCTGGTAGATTTGCGTCGCCGGCGCCCGCACCTGATGCGAGGCGGCGAGTTGCGCGGCGACGCCGTAAGTGGGCGTCCCCACCCAGGCCGCGCCCGACGCCGCTCGCGCCCGCTCCACCGCCGCCGAGAAAGCCGGCCAGTCGCGATAGGGCGCCAGCGGATCGCGCAGCGGCAGGGCGGCGTCGACCGGCGCGGTCAGGAACAGGAGCAGCAGTGCGCTCAAGCCCAACCCGACCGGCGCCGCGGCGGCGCGCAGGCCCGCCATCCAGCCAGTAGTCCCTTCCGCCGCGGCCGCCGCGGCGACGACCAGCAGCGGATAGAGCGGCGCAGGCCACTGGCCCTGGACCGGGTCATGCAGGCTGTGGACGACGAGGTAGGCGGCGAACGGCGCGGCGACGGCCAGCAGCGGCCAGGCGATGCGTCGCCGCACGGCCAGGGCGATGAAGACCACGATCAGCGGGTTCAGCAGCAGCGTCTGATCGAGCGCCAGCTTGCCGAGCAACGCCGGCTCGAAGCCGCCCGCGCCGACGCGGCCGAACTGCTTGGCGAAGGTCATCCAGTCGTGCGCCGCGTTCCAGGCGACGTTGGGGGCGAAGACCGCCGCGGCGACGATCGCAGCCAGCCACGGCCAGGGCGTGCGCAGCCGGCGTCGGCCGTCCGGCGAGAGCGCGAGCCACAGCAGCAGGCCGGGGGCGAGGAACAGCGCGGAGTATTTCGACAGGCACGCCAGCCCGGCCGCCGCGCCGGCCGCCAGCCACCAGGCGCTGTGCCCCTTCATCGCCCGCCAGGCGCAGCAGAGTGTCGCGGTCCAGAACAGGGCGTTGGGCACGTCCGGCACGGCCAGCTCGCCGGCGAAGCCGACCAGCAGCGTCGCGTTCAGCCACACGCCGGCGCGGGCGGCGACCCGCTCGCCAAACCCCATCAAGCGCGCCAGGTCGAAGACGAGGAAACTGGTCGCCGCGGTCGCCAGCGTCGGGAGCAGCCGCACGCCCAGCGCGTTGTCGCCGGCCAGTCGGCGCCCGAGCCAGACCAGCCAGGCGATCATCGGCGGATGGTCGAAATAGCCGAACGCCGGTCGCATCGACCACAGGCGGTAGTAGGCTTCGTCTTCGCTCAGCGGGACATTGGCGCCGACGACGAGGCGCGCCGCCGTCGCCGCGAGCACCACCGCGGCGAGGACGGCGGGGGGTGAAAGTCGGCGGGTCTCGGTGGGGCTACCAGACGCCGATATAGGTGCTGACATAGTTCCAGACGGCGCCGCTGACGGCGCCGGCGAGGCCCGCCAGCAGGCGCGGCATGCCGTGCGCCTCCAGCTCGCTGCCCACCGCGACGCTGGCGGCCAGGCCGATCGCGCAGAGCGCGCAGAAGCGCAGGTAGCCGGTGAACAGCTTCCAGCCGGAAAGCCGTTTGTCGCGGTAGGTGATGACGTTGTTGATGAAGTAGTTCGAGGTCATGGCGGTGACGCCCGCCAGGGCCTGGGCGTAGGCGAAGCGCAGCTCGGTGCTCAGCAGCAGCACCGACATGTGCACGACGAGGCCGCTGACCCCCACCAGCCCGAAGAAGATGATGCGCGGCGAGACCAGGCCGCGAGACAGCTTGGAGGCGACCAGGCCCAGGTATTCCAGCGCCACCCGGTTATCCAGCTTGCTCACGCCCCCCTCGCGGGCGGCGAAGGCGTAGGGCAACTCCTTCACGCGCAGCGGCTCGGGCTGCGAGGCGATGATGTCGAACAGGATCTTGAAGCCCGACGGCTCCAGCTGGTCCGCCACCCGGTCGATCGCCTCGCGGCGGATCATGAAAAAGCCGCTGACCGGATCGGACACGTCCGCCTTCAGCGCCTTCTTGCCGAGCGCGTTGGCGAACTGGCTGGCCGCTTTGCGCCCCGGCGAAAGCCCATGTTCGAGCCCGGCGGCGTCGAGATAGCGGCTGCCGACCACCAGGTCCGTGTCCCCGCCGCGCAGCATGTCCAGCATGCGCGGCAGCAAGGTCTCGTCGTGCTGCATGTCGGCGTCGATCACCGCCACGAACGGCGCGGCGCTGGCCAGCGCGCCCTCGGTCACCGCCCCGGCGAGTCCCCGGCGGCCCACGCGGCGCAGGCAGCGGACCCGGGCGTCGCGGGCGGCGATCTGCTTCACGAGGGCGGCCGTGCCGTCGGGCGAGTTGTCGTCGACGAAGATCACTTCCCAGGCGACGCCGGCCAGCGCCGCATCCAGCTTCTCCACCAGCCGCGCGACGTTGGAGCTCTCGTTGAAGGTCGGCGCGACCACGCTCAGTTCCGGGCCGGCCGTCCCTAGCACGGCGGCGGCGCGGGCTGATCGCAGGGGCAGGATGGCCTGGTCACTCAAGGAATCGTCCTCATCGCGGCTTACATACGCGCTCCACGCAGGCCGCCAAGCATGCATCTCGCCTCAGGCGACGCCTTGGTTTACGCGCTGCGGATTGACAAGAGATCGTCGCCGAAACGCCGCATAGTGGCGCGAACGGCGGGGCGGGAGCGGGCGATGGTCAGGTTTGGGGCGATGTTGGCGGCGGTGTTTGCGCTGGCGAGCGGCCGCGCACTGACGGAGACCCCGCAGTTCACGCCGACCGGCCAGTTCATCACGCCCACCGCCGCGCCCGGTTCGCTGTTCGAGCCGTTGCACCCGCATCTGGCCGGCGATCCCAGCTACACCGCGGGCCAGGCCGCGGCGGTGGCGCTTTCGCCGGACAGGCGCACGCTGCTGATCCTGACCAGCGGCTACAACCTCTACATGGGCCCCGACGGCAAGCCCGTGCCGACCATGTCGCAGGAGTACGTCTTCGTCTTCGACGTCTCCGGTCATCGGCCGGTGCAGCGGCAAGTGATCCCGATCCCAAACACCTTCCAGGGCCTGGCCTGGGCGCCCTCGGGCGAGCGGTTCTACGTCTCCGGCGGCGACGACGATCTGGTCTACGAATATGCGAAGGACACTGGCGGTTTCGACCGAGCGCGGTCGTTCAAGCTCGGCCACACGCTCGGCGTCGGCCTGGCGGTGAAGCCCATGGCCGGCGCGCTGGCGGTGAGCCCTGACGGCGGCAAGCTGCTGGTCGCCAACTTCCAGAACGACTCGGTCAGCGTGATCGACCTGGCCAGCGGGGCCGTGCGCGAGCAGGATCTGCGGCCCGGCGTGATCGACCCGGCCAAGTCGGGGACCCCCGGCGGCAGCTTCCCCCGCGCGGTGATCTGGACCTCGCCCACTCGGGCCTACGTCGCCAGCGAGCGCGACCGCGAAGTCATCGCACTCGACGTTTCCGGGTCGGCCATCGCCGTCGGCGCGCGGATCGCCACCGACGGCCAGCCGGTCGCCTTCGCCGCGCGCGGTCGGCGCCTCTATGCCGCGCTCGACAACGACGATCGTGTCGCCGTGATCGACACCGCCCGTGACCGGATCGTCGACGATTTCCGCGCCGCGCTGGGCGCCGGCGCGCCGCCGGCGATCGCCAGGCTCGGCGGCGCCGGGACCAACGGCCTCGCGCTCTCCGGCGACGGCCGCACGCTCTACGCCACGAACGGCGGGGCCAACGACGTCTCGGTGATCCGGCTCGCGGAGAAGCCTGGCGGCGCGCGCGTCGTCGGCCTGATCCCGACCGGCTGGTACCCCACCGCGCTGGCCGTGCAACCCGACGGCCGCCAGCTCTATGTGGTCAATGGCAAGTCGAACACCGGGCCTAACCCTGGCAACTGCCGCGTCAACACCGGCATCGATCCGCACCATGACGATGCCTGCCGCGCGACCAACTCCTACGTCTGGCAGACGCAGAAGGCCGGTTTCCTCACCCTGGCGCCGCCGGCGCCCGCGGCGCTCGCCACCCTCACGCGCCAGGTGGCCGCCAACAACCGCTACGCCGCCCGGTCCCACGCCGGCGAGGGCGAGGAGACGATGGCGTTCCTGCGCGCCCACATCCATCACGTGATCTACATCGTGAAGGAAAACCGCACCTACGATCAGGTGCTGGGCGACCTGGAGGTCGGCGACGGCGACCCGAAGCTTACCGTGTTCGGCCGCGCCATGACCCCCAACCAGCACGCCATCGCCCGTCAGTTCGTCGACCTCGACGCCTTCTTCGACAGCGGCGAGAGCAGCAACACCGGCTGGGACTGGACCACGGCGGCGCGCACCAACGACTTCACCGAGCGCGAGGCGCCGGTGAACTACGCCGATCGCGGCCTGCAGTACGACCAGGAAGGCGCGAACCGGAACATCAACATGGGCTACGCGACCTCCGCCGAGCGGATGCAGGCCAATCCGCTGTCGCCGGCCGATCCGAATGTGCTGCCAGGCGCCCGCGACGTGGCTGCGCCGGACGGGCCGGGCGGCGTCGAGGGCAAGGGCTACATCTGGGATTCGGCGCTGCGCGCGGGTCTCTCGATCCGCAACTACGGCTTCTTCGGCGACCTGACCCGCTATGAGGCGGTCACCGGGCAATACCAGATCCAGCTCGAGCATGACCCGTTCCGGGCCGGCCACCAGGTGATCTACGTCGACAAGCCGGCGCTGATGCCGGTGACCGACCCTTACTACTACGGATTCAACCAGGCCTTCCCCGACTACTGGCGCTTCAAGGAATGGGAACGGGAGTTCGACGGCTTCGTCGCCAAGGGCCAGGCGCCCAACCTGATGATGGTGCGCCTCGCCCACGACCACACCGGCTCGTTCAAGGAGGGGCTGGACGGGATCAACTCGGTGGAGACCGAGCTGGCGGACAACGACTATGCGGTCGGGCTGCTGATCGAGAAGGTCTCCAAGAGTCCCCTCGCCAAGGACACCCTGATCTTCGTGATCGAGGACGACGCCCAGGACGGGCCCGATCACGTCGACGCCCACCGCTCGATCGCCTTCATCGCCGGGCCCTACGTGAAGCACCGCGCGGTGGTGTCGAAGCGCTACACCACCGTCAACATGTTGCGCACGATCGAAGGCGTGCTGGGGCTGGCGCCGATGGGGATCAACGACGCCCTCGCCGCGCCCATGGCCGACGCGTTCGATCCGGCGCAGGCGGACTGGAGCTTCACCGCCCAGGTTCCCGCGGTGCTGCGCACCACCCAGCTGCCGCTGCCCCCGGCGACGACCGCCGAAGCGACCTGCCCGGTCAAGCCGCCGCGTTCGGGCGGCTACTGGGCCGCGGCGATGGCCGGCCAGGACTTCTCCGACGAGGACCGGCTCGACACGCCCCGGTACAACCGCGCACTCTGGCGGGGGCTGAAGGGCGACGCGGCCTATCCGGCGCGGCGCGACGGCAGGAACCTGCGCGACAACCGCGCCGCCCTGCTCGCCAGCGCGGGCGTTGGGGGATGCAGCTGACTACTGCGCCGGCTGCGGCTGCGGTTCGGTGCCGCCTCCGCGGGCGTCCTCTTCGTCCGGCTCGAAGCGCTGCCGGATGCGATCGAGGTAGATGTAGATCACCGGCGTCGTGAACAGCGTCAGGATCTGGGAGACCGTCAGGCCGCCGATGATCGCCCAGCCCAGCGGCTGGCGGAACTCCGAGCCGGTGCCGTGGCCCAGCACCATCGGCACGCCGCCCAGCAGGGCGCAGGCGGTGGTCATCAGGATCGGCCGCAGCCGCTGGTGCGAGGCCTCGCGCACCGCGTCCTCCGCGCTCATGTGGTGCTCGCGCTCCATGCGCAGCGCCACGTCGACGATCATGATGCCGTTCTTCTTGACGATCCCGATCAGCAGGATGATCGCGATGATGCCGATCACGTTCAGGTCCTGGCCCACCAGCAGCAGCATCAGCAGCGCGCCCACCCCGGCTGACGGCAGCGTGGACAGGATGGTGATCGGGTGGATGTAGCTCTCGTAGAGCACGCCCAGGATGATGTAGACGGCCAGCAGCGCCGCCGCGATCAGGATCGGTTCGCTCGCCAGCGACTCCTGGAACGCCTGCGCGGTGCCCTGGAACGAGCCGGTCATGCTGCGCGGCGCGCCCAGCTGGTCGCGCAGGTTCTGCACGATTTGCGTCGCCTGGCCGAGCGACACCCCCGGCGCCAGGTTGAACGAGATGGTGGTCGCCGGAAACTCGCTCTGGTGGCTGATGGTCAGGGCGGCGGTGGCGTTGGGGTCGACCTTCACGAACAGCGACAGCGGCACCGTCTTGCCGGTCAGCGGCGACAGCACGCGGACCGTGTCGAACACGTCCGGCGAGGCCTGCAGGCTCGGCGGCCCCTCCATCACCACGTGGTAGCTGTTCACCTGGGTGAAGTACTGGGCGACCTGGCGCTGGCCGAGCACGTTGTAGATCGCCGCGTCGATGTCCGCCGGGGCGATGCCGAAGCGTGCGGCGGCGTCGCGGTCGATGGTCAGTTTGACCGCCGCGCCTTGAGACTGCTGGTCGGAGCTTACGTCCGCCAGCTGCGGCATCCTCTGCATCGAGACCAACAGTTTCGGCGCCCAGGTGTTGAGCTCGTCGATGTCCGGATCGCTCAATGTGTACTGGTATTGCGCCTGCCCGGGCCGGCCCCCGACCCGGATGTCCTGCGCCGCCTGGAGCAGCGCGCGCACGCCGACCAGCTGACCTAGCTTCGGCCTCAGCTCGTTGATGATGTCGGTGGCGCTCGGCTTGCGGCCTTGATCCTTCGGCTTGAGGCTGATGTTGATGTTGGCCTGGTTGGAACCGCCGCTGCCGAGGAAGAACGCCATGCCGGCCACGTTCGGGTTCCTGCGGATGACGTCGGCGACCTGCTCGATCTTGCCCGACATCTTGGTGAAGGAGGCGTCCTGGGAAGTGAGCACGACTCCCTGGATGAATCCGGTGTCCTGCTGCGGGAAGAAGCCGGTCGGGACGGTGACATAGAGGAAGGCCGCCAACGCCATTGTCGCCAGGAACACGGCCAAGGTGAGCCGCATGTGGCCGAGCACGGTGTCGAGGGCGCGGGCGTAGCCTTTCTCCAGCCGGTCGAACCCGCGCTCGAGCGCCTTGGTGAACGGGTTGGACGGCGGCTCCGGGCTGCGCAAGAACTGGCCCGCCAGCATCGGCGTGAGCGTCAGCGACATCGCGATCGAGACCAGCACCGCCGCGCTCAGCGTCAGGGCGAACTCCTGCATCAGTCGCCCGACCACGCCGCCCATGAACGCCAGCGGACTGAACACGGCGATCAGCGAGATCGAGATCGTAAGGATGGTGAACCCCACCTCGCCGGCCCCGGCCAGCGCCGCCTCGAACGGCTTCTCGCCGTGCTCGATCCGCTTCCAGATCACCTCGACCATGACGATGGCGTCGTCGACCACGAAGCCGACGGCGATGGTCATCGCCATCAGCGACAGGTTGTCGAGACTGAAGCCCAGCGCCAGCATCACCGCGCAGGTCGCCAGCAGGCAGATCGGGATGATCGCGCTGGGGATCAGCGTGGCGCGAATGTTCCGCAGGAACAGGAAGATCACCGCGACCACCAGGGCGATGGTTATCAGCAGCGTGACCTCGACGTCCCTGACCGAGGCGCGGATTGTCTGAGTGCGGTCGGCGACGACGCTGACGCTGATGGCCGGCGGGATGTCCGCTTCCAGCGCCGGCAACGCCTTGTCGATCCGGTCCACCGTCTGGATGACGTTGGCCCCGGGCTGCTTGAAGATGACCAGCAGCACGGCGCGGCCGGACTTGAGGTTCTGGTCCTTGTTGGCGGCGCCGGCGAAGGACCAGGCGCCGGCCAGCGTATTCTCCACGCTCTGGGTGACGCCACCGATGTCGCTGAGGCGGATGGGCGCGCCGTTGTGGTAGCCGACCACCAGATTCTGCCACGGCTTCGCGTCCAGGATCTGGTCGTTGGCGTAGATGTTGTAGCTTTTCAGATCGCCGTTGATGGAGCCCTTGGGCGCGTTCACGGTCTGGTTGGCGATGACCTGGCGCACGCCGTCGAGCTGCAGGCCGAGCGCGGCGACCTTGCGCGGGTCGACCTGGATGCGCACGGCCGGCTTTTGCTGTCCGCCGACAAAAACCTGGCCCACGCCATTGATGCGCGAGATCTGCTGACTGAGGATGTTCTCGGCGAAGTCGTCCACCTGCGAGAGCGGCATGGTGTCGGACGTCAGCGCGATGATCAGGACCGGCGCGTCGGCCGGGTTCACCTTGCGGATGGTGGGCGCGGACGGAAGGTTGGTCGGCAACTGGCCGCTGGCGGCGTTGATCGCGGTCTGGATGTCCTCCTCGGCGGAGTCGATGTTCCGCGAGAGGTCGAACTGCACCGTGATGCTGCTCGAGCCGAGCGAACTCACCGAGGTCATCTCGGTGACGCCCGGGATCTGGGAGAACTGCCGCTCGAGCGGCTGGGCGATATTGGAAGCTGTGGTCAGCGGGCTTGCGCCCGGCAGGTTGGCGCTGACCTGGATGGTCGGGAAATCGACTTCCGGCAACGCCGCCACCGGCAGGTTGAAGAAGGCGACGATGCCGAACACCAGAAACGCCGCAGCGATCAGCGAGGTGGCGATCGGCCGGCGGATGAACGGGGCGGAGATGTTCATGACGGCGCGCCGCCCTTGCCATGACCCCCTTTTCCGCACTGGCCGGCTTGGCAGACGGCCGCGCCGGGCTTCAGCGACATCTGGCCGTCAGTGACGACGCTCTGGCCGGGCGTCAGACCGCTCTGGATCACCGCGACGCCGCCCTGCGTGGTCAGCACCGTCACGGGCTGCGCGACGACCTTGCTGCCGAGCTTGGGATCGGTCACGACGAGGTAGACGAACGCGCCCTTCGGTCCCTGATTCACCGCCGCCGCCGGCGCCGTCGTCGCCTTCGCCAATGTCTGCAGTGTCAGGTTCACGTTGACGAACTGCCCAGGCCACAGCTGCCGGCCGGGGTTCGGAAAGCGGGCTTTCATCGAGACCGTGCCGGTGCTCTGGTCGACGTGGTTGTCGGCCACCACCAGCTCGCCCTCGCCAAGGTCTGCGCCCGTCTCCTGGCTGAGGGCGCGTGTCACCAGCGGACGTGTGAAACCCCCGGAAGCGGTGACCAGACGCTGAAAGTCGCCCTGAGGCACGGTGAAGGTCACCGCGATCGGCTGGATCTGGTTCAGGGTGATGATGCCGCCGCCCGTTGTCGCTGTGGAAACCACGTTGCCGGGATCGACCAGCCGCACGCCGACGCGGCCGTCGGCCGGCGCGGCGATCCTGCAATACCGCACGTTGACCTGGGCGGCTTCCAGGTTGCCCTGGTCGAGGACGACGGTGCCTTCGTCCTGCTTGACGGTGGCCGCCTCGTCCTCCGCGGTCTGGCGGGCGATCGAATTCTGCGCGACCAAAGTCTGGTAGCGGGCAAGGTCGCGCTGGGCGCCTTCGAGCGTCGCCTCGTCGCGCTTGAGTTGGCCCTGGGCCTGGGTGAGGGCCGCTTTGAAGGGACCGCAGTCGATCTCGACCAGCAGGTCGCCGGCCCTGACATCGGCGCCTTCGCGGGCGACATAGGTCAGCCGCCCACTGATCTGCGGGACGATCAACACGCCCTGCCAGGCCTGGGCGGCGCCCAGCGCCGTGACCGTCACGGGAACGTCCTGACTGGTGACTTTGGCCACCGTCACCGGAACCGGAGGGGGCTCATGCGGCGCTTCATGCTTCTGACTGGCGAAGAACGCCCAGGCGAGGAGGGCGAGGAAGACGACGCCGAGCACGACAAATCCCCACCGGAACCGTCGGGGTGGTCTCATCCAGTCAATCCTCTCCAGCGAAGGGCGCGGGTGCGCGCCAACGCGGTCCCTCTAGTACGGTACAGGCCCGCTAGGATGTCAGCCGCGAGACGACTCGACACGTCGGGCAACACAGCGGTCGGCCCAGGCGCCGCTCTGGCGGCGAGACACTTGGCGCCTCAATTAGTTCCCGGCAAGCCGCGATCGGCCGCCGCGCGGTCGTCCGGCGAGGGGCGCAGGGCGAAGGTGCGACCGGGCGCGCCGGCCTCGTCGTAGTAGGCTTTATCCCCCGCCTGGCTAAGGTCGAGCTGGGTGACGAAGCCGCCCGGACCGGGCGCCGAACGGACCGATCTCTGGGTGATCGGCAGGCTGTCGGGGCCGCCGGGCAGCGCCTCCTGCATCACCCGTCCGCCCAGCGCCCCTTTGGCCGCCATCGGCAGCCCCAGCACGTGCGCCAGGGTGACGGCGATGTCGGCGTTGCTGACCGGATCGGGATCGACGTACCCGGCTTTGAAGTCCGGCCCGACGGCGGCCATGAAGTTGAAGGTGTCGCCGCGGTGGAAGGCGCCATGGATGCCCTGCCCCTGCTGCAGCTCGGTGTCGGCCACCTCCACCACGCAGTTGGTCGGCTTGGGACAATTCCCGGCGAAGCTTCGGAAGCCGACCAGGATCGACGGCGTCGGCGTTAGCGATGCGCCCTTCATTCCGATCAGACTGGAGGGCAGCGTTCCAGGAATTGGACCCAGCGCGTCGTCAACGAAGATGGCGCTGACATAGTCCTCGGCGGTCAGCGCCTGGACGATGCGGCCGGCCAGCGCCTTGCGGTCCGCGCCCCCCAGCCACAGCTCCTCCATGCCGCCGTTCGAGGCGACGGTGACCAGCGGATGTTCGGGATCGGGCCCGAGCACCTGGCCGGCGCCGCGCGGATGGAACCCCTCGGAGAGTTCGACGTCGAGGCCGTTGCCGTTGTGCAGCGGCAGGTTCAGCGCCTGGGCGAGGTCGATGGCCAGGAAGCCGGGCGGCAGGAATCCCTTCGGTACGTCGCGATAGCTGAGCTTGGCCGCCGCGCTGGTCTGGCTCTGCTTCGACGTGGTGGAGAAGCCGTGGTCGGCCGTGACGAAGACGTCGGTGTCCTGGTCGAGGCCGAGCGACGTCAGCGCATCGCGCAGCCGCTGCAGGTCGTTCGACGCGTTGCGGATCCCAGCCATGCTGGTGGGTCCGTTTATGCCGGGCATCAGGGTGTTGAGGCTGTCGCCCTGGGCGTGCTGGGTGCCGTCGGGATCGCGCGACCAGAACACGATGACGAACGGCTCGCCGGAGGCCTTGAAGCGCGGCAGCAGCACCTTGGCCACCACATCGGCGAACCAGGTCTGCTGCTCGACATTGGCCACCCGCACGCCCGGCATGATGTCGGTGCCCGGGTCGGTGTTGAGGCCGCGGTCGGGGGTCATTGCGTCGAGGCCAGCGGCCTTGATCGCCTCGACCAGATCGGGCGGCAGCTTGGCGCCGCCGAGATCGCGCCAGCCGGTGTTGTCGTCGATCAGGACGCCGGCGCCGGAGCGCAGCGCGGCGATGTCCTGCACCGCGGCCGGGCCCTGCTTGCCGATCACGGCGGTCTGGTAGCCCTGGGCGCGGGCGGCAGCGACCAGGCTGGTCTCGTTCAGGTAGTTGCCGCCGTAGCGCGCGTTGACCAGCGCCAGGGACTCGTCGTCCTCCAGCGCGGCGGTCATGCCCCCCACCGGAAATCCCATCTTTTCGCCGACGTAGAGGTTGTTGCCGTAGTCGCCGGTGTCGCCGAGCTGGTGACCGGTGGCGATGGCCGAGGCGTTGGCGGTGGTGACGGTCGGAAACAGCGAGTGGCTCTGGGCGAAATAGACTCCCTGTCTGCGAACCGCGTCGAGCCCCGGCGCGGTCGTCTCGTCCACCACCGCCGAGCGCAGACCGTCCGCGACGAACAGGATGACGTTGTGCGGCTTTGCCGGGTCCGCCGCCGCCCGTGCTGGTGCGAGCGCCGACAGGAGCGCGGTGAGGAGCAAGGCGAGGACGCTGCGCATTTGGAGATCTCCGAAGACGGCGATCCATGCCCGCGGCGTGTAACAGTCTTTCGACGGTGCGGCCGTCCGTCGGGGCGCGATTCAGGCCTTGTCGGCTTTTCCGGCGAGATCGCGCACCCGCTGATCCTCGTGGCGCGGCAGCACCAGCAGCCGCTCCGCCGTCGCGACGATGATCAGATCGCTCACCCCGTAGGCCGCGATCTTGGGACCATCGGTGAAAACGAGGCAGCCACGCGCTTCTTCGAGCACGACCGGCCCCCGCACCGCATTGCCGTGCTCGTCACGGCTCTGCGCTTCCCAGACCGAGGACCAGGAACCGATGTCGCTCCAGGCGAACGCGGCGGCGACGACCGCGGCGTTCGAGGTTCGCTCCATCACGGCGTGGTCGATCGAGATCGACGGCGCCTTGCCGAACTCGACCGGGTCGAGGCGCAGGAAGTCCGCATCCTTCGCGCCAGCGGCGATGGCCGCCCTGGCCGCCGCGAGCACGGCCGGCTCGTGACGCTCCAGTTCGGCGACCAGGCTGGCCGCGCGCATCAGAAAGAGTCCGCTGTTCCACAGACAACCGCCTTGCAGCAGCGCCGCGGCCGCCTCGGCGCCCGGCTTTTCGATGAAGCGCACGACCTCCCGCGCGGCCTGATCGATCGCGGCGCCCGGCTCGATGTAGCCGTAGCCGGTGGCCGCGAAGGTCGGCTTCACGCCGAACAGCACCACGCGTCCGGTCTCGGCGGCCGGGACGCCGAACGCGACGGTCTCGCGAAAGGCGACCGGATCGGGGATTGCGTGATCGGCGTGGGCCGAAAGGATCAGCGCCTCGGGATCGGTCTCGACGGCGAGCAGCGCGCCGACCGCCAGCGCCGGTCCGGTGTTGCGGCCCATGGGCTCGACGACGATGCGGCCCGCCATGAGCCCGCCCGCGCGCAGCTGTTCGGCGATCAGGAAGCGCTGATCGGCCCCGCCGATAATGATCGGCGCCGCGAACATCGACGGGTCGATCAGGCGGCGCACCGTCTGCTGCAGCAGTGTTTCCTCACCGGTGAGGGTGAGGAATTGCTTGGGCCGCGTCGGCGACGACAGCGGCCAGAGCCGGCGTCCCTCGCCGCCTGACAGGATAACCGGCACGATCATGGGCTCGGGGCCTTAGCAGGCGCCCCGCGTTGGTCAAGCGCGCCGGTGCGGGTAATAGTCCAGCGCCGAGCGATTCGAGGTGCGCAGCGTCATGGCCAAGGTGCTCGTGATCGACGATGACCCGCTGTTCCGCGAGATCGCCCAGGAAATGCTCACCCAGGTTGGCCACAGCGTGATGCTGGCCGGCGATGGCGGCGAAGTCGGAGGGCTTCCGGCCGAACCGGCGCCTGACCTTGCCGTGGTCGACATGCTGATGCCGCAGCGCGATGGCATCGAGACGATCGGCGATCTGCAGGCGCGCTGGCCCAAGCTCAAGGTGATCGCCGTCTCGGCCGGCGCCCGGGGCCTTGAACCCGACCTGCTGCTGCGCGCCGCCAAGGCGCTGGGCGCCGACGCCACGCTGACCAAGCCGCTGGAGCGAGGGGCGTTCGTCGAGCTGGTGCGCCAGCTGGTCGGTTAGCGCCGCTTGGCCTCGCGCCGCGCAATGGCCTAATGACCGCAGCCATGACGACCGCAATGGACGCCGTATTGCTGGCCGGCGGGCGCGGCACGCGCCTCGCGCCGCTGACCGTGACGGTGCCCAAGCCGCTGCTGCCGCTCGGCGAGCGGCCGATCATCGACGTCCTGATCACCCAGCTGGCCGCGGCCGGCGTGTCGCGGGTGTTCGTCTGCCTGGGCTATCTGGCGCCGCTGATGATGGCGTTCCTCGGCGACGGGTCGCGCTGGGGCGTGACGATCGAGCCGCGGATCGAAGCCGAGCCGCTCGGCACCGCCGGCGGCCTGCGCGCCGTGGACGGACTCAGCGACGATTTCTTCGTGGTCAACGGCGACACCCTGACCGACCTCGACTTCCGCGAACTGGCCGCCGCCCATCGCGCCGCGGACGCCTGGGCGACCCTGTTCACCCCGTTCGTCGACGAGAAGGTGGACTATGGCGTCGTGTCGATCGACGCGGCGACAGGGGACCTGACCGACTATCAGGAGAAACCGAGGCGCGGGTATCACGTCAGCTCCGGCGTCTACGTGCTGTCGCGGCGCACGCTGGGGCTGATCCCGCCCCAGGGCGCGTTCGACATGCCGGACCTCATCCGCGCCGCCATGGCCGACCGCCGCAAGGTGATCGCCCACGCCACCGACGCCTACTGGAAGGATATCGGCCGGCTCGACCACTACGAGGCCGCGACGCGCGATTTCGAGGCCAATCCGGCCCGGTTCCTGCCCGCCTGATGCGCGTCCTCATCACCGGCGCGGGCGGATTCCTGGGCGGCGCCATCCATCGCCGGCTGGCTCAGCGCGGCGATATCGAGGCGATCGCGGCGATCCGGCGTGCGTCGCCGCGCCATCCCGACGCGCGGCCGCTGGACCTCGCCGACAAGGCCGCGGTCGTCGAAGCGCTGCGCGCCGCGCCGCCTGATATCGTGATCCATGCCGCCGGCCGTCCGCGCGGCCTGCCCGGCGACTTCAACGCCGACAACGTCACGGCCACGACCAACCTGGCGCAGGCGATCGGCGAGGCCTCTGCCCACGCCCGCCTGATCCTGCTGAGCTCGGCCGCGCAATACGGCCGCTCGGCGGATCGCAGACCCTGGCGCGAGACCGACCCCTGCGCGCCGCTCGACGCCTACGGGGCCTCCAAGCTCGCGGCCGAGCGCGCCGCCATCGACGAAGGCGCCCGGCATGGCGTCCGGGTGACGGCGCTGCGGCTGTTCAACGTGATCAGCGGCGAGCCGGTTGGCGAGACCGCCTTCTCCAGCTTCATCGTCAAGGCGATGCGCGCGGTTAGCGCCGGCCCGCCGCACCGCGTGGAGATGGCGCCGCTGGGCGCGGTCCGCGACTTCATCGCGCTCGAGGATTTCCTGCGGGCCGTGGAACGGGTGATCGACGCCGGTGCGTGGGGCGAAACCCTCAACATCTGCAGCGGCGTCGGGCGCACGGTGCGCGATCTGATCGAACCGGCGGTCGCAGCGATCGGCCTTGGCCTGACCGTGGTCGAATCCGAAGCGCCCGCGGCGCTGCTCGACTGGTCGGTCGGCGATCCCGCATCCTGCCGCGCGCGCCTCGATTTCACCCCATCGAGCGACCTCACGCCGCTGATCGCGCGCGCCGCGGCCAACGTCAGGGCGGCGGCGCTGGAGCGGCGCGATGCTTGATCCGGCGCTGGAGGCGGAAGGCATCGGCCCATCGGCGTTCTCAGAGGCGCTGGCCGCGGACTGGGCCGCGCGAAACCGCGAGATCGCCGGTCAGTTGAACGGCGCCCGTGTCCTCGTCGTCGGTGCGGCCGGGACGATCGGCGCCGCCAGCGTGCGCCAGCTGCTGCCGTTCGCGCCGGCGCGGCTCGAGCTGGTCGACATCGACGAGAACGGCCTCGCCCGCCTGGCCCGCGACATCCGCAGCCGCGGCGACGACGCGTCGATCGGCTTCAACGCGCTCGACTTCGCCGGCTGGCCGGGCCTGGCGCTGGCGCAAGCCTCGGGTCCATTCGACCTGGTCTTGAACTTCGCCGCGGTGAAGCACGTCCGCTCGGAGAAGAACGTCTTCACCCTGCTGCACATGATCGACGTCAACGTGGTGCGCCAGCAGCGCTTCGCCGCGCACCTGGCGGCGAACGGCCTGGCGCGACGGCATTTCGTGGTCTCGACCGACAAGGCCGCCGATCCGGCGAGCTTCATGGGCGCGACCAAGGCGTTGCTGGAGGCGGCGGTGTTCGCTGCGTCCGACGGTGTCCTGCGCGCCTCGGCCGCCCGCTTCGCCAACGTCGCCTATTCGAGCGGCAGCCTGCTCGAGAGCTATCAGCAGCGCTACGCGGCCGGCCAGGCGCTGGCGGCGCCGAAGGACACTCGGCGCTACTTCATCTCCGCCCGCGACGGCGCGCGGATCTGCCTGCTGGCGCAGCTGACCTGCCCCGCCGGCCGGGTGGCGATCCCAAGGTTCGAGGCGTCGTCTGGCGCGGTGGAGCTGGCCGAGACCGCGGCGGCGTTCCTGGCCAGCCACGGCCGCCGGGCAGTGTTCGTCGAGACGGCGCAGGAAGCGGCCGAGCGCGCGGGTCGTCCGGGCCCGGATTATCCGGTGCTGCTGACGCCGCGCGACACCGCCGGCGAGAAGGAGATCGAAGTGTTCCGCGGCGAAGGCGAACGCATCGAACCGCTCGGCCTGACCGCGCTTGAGGCCGTCACGCCCGCGCCGATCGACGCCGACGCGCTGAACTCGGCGCTGGCGCAGCTGGCGGCGTTCGTGGCTGGCGAGCGGCCCGCAAGCTTCGCCGACCTGGCCGCGGTGATCGCGCGGGTGCTGCCGGCGTTCCGCCACCTGCCGGCCGAAGCGCGGCTGGATGACCGCATCTAGCCCGCCGCGCCGGATCGCGCTGGCGGTCTTCCGCCTGTCCCCCGCCGGCGGCCTGGAGCAGCACGCGCTGCGCCTGGCGGACATCCTGGCGCGGCGCGGCTGCCAGGTGACCATGATCACCACCCGGCCTCCCGCCGCCGCGCCGCAGGGAGTTGAGATCGAGCTTGTCGCCGCCCGCGGCAGCACCAACCACGGCCGCCTGGCCGCCTTTGCTGACGACGCCGCCCGCGCGCTCGCCGGCCGGTTCGACCGCAGCGTCGCCTTCCACGCCATTCCTGGCTTCGACGCGATCTTCTGCGCCGATCCGTCCCGCGCGGCGCCGCTCGGACCGCGCAGCTGGCTGCCGCGCTATCGCACCTACGCAGAGCTGGAGCGGCGCGCCCTCGCTGGCGGCGACGGACCGGTGCTGATGCTTTCCAGCGCCCAGCTGGCGGCTTTCGCCGCCAACCATCCCGCCGCCCGCGCCCGGCTAGGGCTGCTGCCGCCGACCGTCGATCGCCTTCGCGCCGACCCGGCGTCGGCGACGCCGGCGGCCAAGGCGGCGGCGCGGGACGCGCTGGCGCTGGGCGAGGGACCGGTCTGGCTCTGGCTGGGCCTGCAGTCCCACACCAAGGGGCTCGACCGGGTGCTGACCGCGTTGCCCGCCGCGCAGGCCGCGCGGCTGCTGGTCTGCGGCCTCGACCCGGCCAGTCGCGCCGGCCAGGACGCCTTGAGGCTGGCGACGCGGCTCGGCGTGGAAGACCGCGTCGAGCTGGCTCGGCTTCGTGGGCGACGAGGGGCTGGCCCAAGCCACGGCGGCCGCCGACCTGCTGGCGCATCCCTCCCGCGCCGACGTCACCGGCACGGTGATCCTGGAAGCCATGGCGAGCGGCCTGCCGGTGATCACCACGGCCGTCTGCGGCTACGGCGAGCATGTCGTGGCCGCCGGCGCCGGCGTGGTGCTGGCCGAGCCGTTCCAGGCCGCTGACCTCGGCTGGGCCTTGGCTCAGGCGACGCCCGAGCGGCTGGCCGTCTGGTCCGCGAACGCCCTCGCCTACGCCGGGCGCGACGAACTCTACAGCGGCCTCGAGCGCGCCGCCGACCTCATCCTGGCGGACGCACCCGGTCATTGAGCGGCCGCGCCAGGCGGATCAGGCGCCGCGCCGCCTGCCGCCGGGCGAATTCGGGCGAATCCAGGATGTTCTGCGCGACGGCGACCGCATTGCGCCGCGGCGTCGGCCGCACGAGGGCCATCAGCTGTCGAACCCGGCCCTCGGCCCCGAACCGCTCCGCCAGCGTCCGCGCCAGGCGACGCCGCATGTCGGCGCGCCATTCAGATTGCCGCACACGGTCCGCGGCGCCGGCCAGGCCTTCGGCGTTGGCGCCAAGGCGCAGCACGCCCTCCACCTCGCCCCAGCCCTGGTAGGCCGGCTCGTCGGCGACCACGGGGACCGCGCCCAGGTAGGCGGCGGCGATCGCGGCGGTGGGGGTCTTGAACGGGGCGTTGGCCGTCGCCCCGGCCGGGTGCAGCAGGATGTCGGGACTGAACCGTCGCCAGGCGCGGATGTGCTGGCGGAACGACCGCTCCAGCGGCAACTCCACGATCTCGGCCGCCGGCAGAGCCGGGCGCAGCATCCGTCCCCCCGCTGGCGTGACGACCAGGCGCAGGCCCGGCCCATCGGCGATCCGGCGCAGGCGTTCGAGCGGCCCGCCAGCGAGGCCCGCAAGCCGAAAGTCTCCGCCGGGCAGCGCGACCGTGAGCGGCCCGCCGGCTGCCGCGGGCGGCGCATCGTCCAGGATGGGATCGAGCGCCGGCTTCCATACGCCGACGTGCGGGTGCAGCCACAGGTGCGCGGCGGCCAGGGCGTCGGTCGAGGTCCAGACCGCGGCCGCCTTGGCCAGCGCCGTCTGCATCCGCTGCAGCGCGTAGAAATCGCGCGCTGCGCCCTCAGCCTTGAGGGCCAGGAAATTATCGTCGGTGAACCAGACGTAGGGCACGCCCGCGGCGTCCAGGAAGGCGATCACGCCCTCGTCCCAGAACCGGTGCAGTTCACGAACCAGGATCACCAGATCCGCGCTCGCCAGCACCGGCGCGTCGAGCGCCAGGCGGGTCAAAGGTCGGAAGGCGACCGAGACGTCGGGCAGGGCTTCGAGGAAGTCGAAATAGAGGCTGGTCGAGACCTCGATCTGACCCAGCACCAGCACTCGGGCCGCCGACCGCGCCAGGTCCGCGAAGGCGGGCGCGGCCGCCTCGCCGTCCATCCGCTTCGATCGCCGCAGGCTGACGTCGAGATCGGCGATGCGTCCGGCGCGGGCGATCCGTCCACAGACGATCCGCCACCAGTCGTCGCCCGTGTCGGCGGGCAGGTCCGTCAGCGCCGCCTGCAGCGCCGCGCGCCGCGCCATCAGGCCGCCGAACGGGACGAGGTTGGCGAAGCGCAGGCTTTCGACGTTGCGCTCATGCGAGCGGCAGCGCCGGCCGCGCCAGAGCGGGTCGGGCGCGAGGCCCTTCACCCCCAGCCGGAAGGCGTCGGCCTCGGGATCGGCGACGATCGCCGCCATCAGCTGCGCCAGCGCACCAGCAGGCAGCTTCAGATCAGGCGGAGCGGCGAGGACGTAGTCGGCGGAGAGCCGGGCGACCGCCTCCGCCAGCGCCGCGGCGCGCCGGCTGGCCGCGACGTCGAGCGGCGCAAGGGCAATGGGCGGAGCGGTCATGAACTGGGCGGCCAGCGTGGCGGGAGGGGCTGCGATAGCCTAGATGATCGCTTCCCGCCAAACCCAAGCGAGCCAGCGCGTGCTTCCCGACGATGTCTTCATCACCCTGGCCGACATCGAGGCGGCGCAGGCCCGCATCGCCCCCTTCGTCCGTCGCACCCCCGTGCTGACCAGCGATGTGCTGGACGAGGCGAGCGGCGGGCGTCTGTACTTCAAGTGCGAAAACCTGCAGGCGATCGGCGCCTTCAAGGCCCGCGGCGCCAGCAACGCGGTGTTTTCGCTGAGCGAGGCGCAGGCCGCGCGGGGCGTCGCCACCCACTCCTCCGGCAACCACGGCTCGGCGGTGGCCTACGCCGCGCGGCTGCGGGGCATTCCGGCCTACATCGTGATGCCGGAGGGCGTCGCGCGGCCCAAGGCGGCGCAGGTGGAGCGGCTGGGCGGGCAGATCACCTACTGCGCCCCGACGATCGCGGCCCGCGAGGCCGCCGCGGCCAGGGTGATGGCCGAGACCGGCGCGGTGCTGGTCCACCCCTACGACGACCTCGCGGTGATGGCCGGCCAGGGCACGGCGGCGCTGGAACTGATCGACGACGCGGGCGAACTCGACATCGTCATGACTCCGGTCGGCGGCGGCGGCCTGATCAGCGGCGTCTCGACGGCGGTGAAGGCGAAGCTGCCATCTGCGCGGGTGATCGGCGCCGAGCCGGCCGGCGCGGATGACGCGGCGCGTTCGTTCGAGGCGGGCCGGCTGATTCCGCTGCAGAGCGCCAGCACCATCGCCGACGGCCTGCGCGGCTCGCTCAGCCCCGCCACCTTCGCCCACATCCGCCGCGGCGTGGACCAGATCGCGACGGTCTCGGAGGCGGCGATCGTCGAGGCGATGCGCGCGCTCTGGGAGGCGCTGAAGGTGGTGGTCGAGCCCTCCTCCGCCGTGCCCTACGCGGCGATCCTGGAGGGCAAGGTCGACGTGCGCGGCCGGCGCGTCGGGATCGTCCTCACCGGCGGCAACGTGGATCTGGACCGGCTGCCGTGGGTGGTGCGCTAGGCAGGCTCCCGAACACAGAACCAGTCACGTCATCGCGGCTGGAGCGCGCAGCGCGGAATGCCGGCGATCCATCGTGAGGCCTCACCGATGGATGGCCGGGACAAGCCCGGCCATGACGTCAAGCCGAAGTCTTACGCCAGCGACTTCAGCGTCGCGCCCAGTTCCTCCACCGCCGCCTCGGTCGTCGCCCATGAGCACATGAAGCGCACCGAGCCGTCGATGAAGCGGTAGGCGAACCAGCCGGCCTTGTGCAGCCGCTTCAGGGTCGGCTGATCCATCTCGACGAAGACGCCGTTGGACTCGACCGGGTGCAGGACCCGGAACGGCGTCTCGGCGGCCAGCCTGGTCGCCATCGCGTTGGCGTGGGCGGCGCGGCGGACCCAGGCGCCGGTCTCGAGCATGCCGATCCACGGCGCGGCGAGGAACCGTCCTTTCGAGACCAGCTGGCCGGCGTGCTTCATGCGGGCGTCGAAGCGGCGCGCCAGCGCCTTGTCGAGGAGCACGATCGCCTCGGTCGGCGTGCCGCCGGCCTTGGTGCCGCCCACCACGGCGACGTCGAAGCCGAGCCTGGCCACGGCCTTGGGGTCGAACCCGCCGGCCGCGGCGTTGGCCAGCCGCGCGCCGTCGAGGTGGGTCTTCAGCCCGGCCGCCTTCGCCGCGCCGACCAGCGCCGCTGCGTCCGCCTCCGAATAGAGCGCCCCGAACTCGGTGGTGTTGGTGAGCGAGAGCGCCGCCGGCGACTGGTGGTGCGCCGAGTCGCCCATACGCAGCGGCGCCGCCAGCGCGGCCGGGTCGATGCGGCCGGAGCCGCCGCCCAGCTTGATCAGCCCGACGCCAGCGCCGAAGAAGCCCGGCGCGCCGGTCTCGTCGGTGGCGATGTGGCTGTCCTGGTGGCAGATCACCGCCTCGTGCGGCGCGGCCAGGGCGGCGAGGGTGAGCGCGTTGGCAGCCGTCCCGGAAGGCACGAAGCGCACCTCGGCGTCGGCGTCCAGCAGCTGCCGGATCAGGTCGGCGGCGCGCTGGCCGACGTGGTCGGCGCCGTAGCCGGCGGCGAAGCCGGTGTTGGCGGCGACCAGGGCGTCGATCGCCTCCGGCATGGCGCCGGCGACGTTGTCGGAGGCGAAATCGTAGCGCAGCGGCAAATCCCCTTCCCATCAAGGCCCAGGCGTCATACGGCGCCGTTCAAGCGATGCGAACCCAGGAAGGACAGACGTGAACTCAGCCGAGAGCTTCAGCGCCGACTATGCCGAGGCGCGGGCCAAGTTCCGCGAGACCGTGCAGTCGGCGGGCGGCGCGCTGGATTTCGTCGCTAATCCGAACCGTGGGCCCGACGGCGGCGATCTGACCACCGACATCGCCTGGTTCGGACCAAGGAACGCCGAGAAGGTGCTGGTGATGGTCTCCGGCACGCACGGCGGCGAGGGTTTCTGCGGCTCCGGCGCCCAGATCGACTGGCTGCGGCGCGGCGAGCAGGCCGCGCTGCCCGGCGACGTCAGCTTGCTGATGATCCATGCGATCAACCCCTATGGCTTCGCCTGGCTGCGGCGGGTGACCGAGGAAAACATCGACCTCAACCGCAACTGGATCGACTTCAGCCAGCCAGTCCCCGAGAACCCCGGCTACGACGAACTGGCGGCCGTCGCGGTCCCGGAGCAGTGGACCCCGGAGAGCCAGCAGGCCGCCAACCGGGTGTTGCGGGCCTACGGCGCCGAGCACGGACCGATGGGGCTGCAGCAGGCGCTGAGCGGCGGGCAGTATCGCCACCCCAAGGGCGTGTTCTACGGCGGCGACGGACCCAGCTGGGCCCGGCGGACGCAGGAGGCGATCTACGGGTCCTACCTCGGCCAGGCCGGCAAGATCGCGATCATCGACTACCACACCGGCCTTGGCCCCTGGGGCTACGCCGAACCGATCATGTCCGACCCGGTCGGCAGCCCGGCGCACGACCGCGGCCTGGCCTGGTTCGGCGCCACCGTCACCAGCCCGCTCGACGGCTCCTCGACCTCGGCCGAGACCGCGGGCGACAACCTCACCGCGGCCCCGCAGGTGCTCGCCCACGCCGAGGTGACCGGCATCGCGCTGGAGTACGGCGTGCAGTCGCTGGCCGAGGTGTTCCTGGCGCTGCGGGCCGACGCCTGGCTGCACGCCTATGGCGACCCGATGTCGCCCGAGGGCCAGGCGATCAAGGCCCAGATCCGCGCGGCCTTCTACGGCGACGCCGACGACTGGAAGGGCATGGTCGTCGGCCAGTCGCTCGCCGCCTGCCGCCAGGCCATCGCGGGACTAAGCCGAGGGTAGGCCGCTCAGAGATGACCGTTCACTACGTCATGGCCGAGCTTGTCTCGGCCATCCATGAACACGACTACCGCCAGTGTCCATAGATTGCCGGCACTCCGCGCTTCGCGCTGCGGTCGGCAATGACGTGACGTGGGATTCCAGACGAGCCCGCCGCGCCCGTAGCTACCCCAGGGGCTCTTCCAGATAGCGCCGCTTGACGTGGCGCTTGAACGCCTCGGCGCCCAGCGGCGCGCCGCTGGCTTCGCGGACCAGGTCGGCGAACGAGACCAGGCTGGCCCGCTCGTGCACACGCGGCTTCACCCAGGCGAAGTAGGGCTTGAAATCGCCCCGGCCCAGCGCCGGGAGGATCTCCGGATCGTCGCCGCCGGCGCGCTCGAACAGCTGCGCGGCCAGCATCGAGCCCATCGCGTAGTTGGGGAAGTAGCCCATCAGCCCGGCCGACCAGTGGATGTCCTGCAGGCAGCCGTGGGCGAGGTCCGGCGGGGTGCGACCGAACAGCTTGGCGAACAGCTCGTCCCAGGCGCCCGGCACATCGGCGGGCAGTAGGTCGCCGGCGATCAGCGCCTGTTCCAGTCGGTAGCGCAGGATCACGTGCAGCGGATAGCTGAGCTCGTCGGCCTCGACCCGGATGAAGCCGTCGTCGAGCCGGCGCCAGGTGTTGAGCACATTGGCGACCGACCAGCGCGCCGGATCGCCGCCGCCGTATTCCTGCGCCAGCAGCGGCGCGAGCCAGCCGAGGAACTCGCGGCTGCGCCCCGCCATCCGCTCCAGCGACAGCGACTGGCTCTCGTGCGCCGTCATCCCGCGCGCATTGCCGCCGGGCCGGAAGGCGAACGCGCGCGGCAGGTTGAACTCGTACATCGCGTGCCCCGCCTCGTGCAGCGTGGCGCCGATGGCGAAGCGCGGATTGGCGGCGTCGTAGCGGGTGGTGAAGCGCACGTCGCCGGGGCTGTGCGGCACCGAGAACGGGTGCGGCGCCTGGTCGATCCGGAACGCGTCGGGATCGTGCCCGACCGCGACTGCCAGCCGGTGCGACAGCGCCGCCTGCTGCTCGATCGGCGCATGACCGAACGGGATCGGGTCGGGCCACGACGCCTGCCGCTCGCGCACCTCGGCGATGATCCCCGGCAGGAAGGCGGCGAGATCGGCGAAGATCGGATCGATGATCGCCTCGCCGACGCCGGGATCGAACTCGTCGAGCAGGCCGCCGTAGCGGGTGGTCCCCAGCGCCTCGGCCTTGGCCTGGGCGATCTCCCGCGTCAGCGCCAGCAGCTCGGCGAAGCCCGGCTCGAACGCGGCCCAGTCGTTGGCGGGCTTGGCCGTGCGCCAGACCGCCTGCAGCGCTTGCGAGGCCCGCGTCTTGGCCGCCAGCAGCTCCTTCGGCACGGCGGAGGTGTGGATCCAGGTGCGGCGCATCTCCGACAGGTCGGCGCGCTCGTTCGGCTCGAGCGACGCGGCCATCGCCTCGGCCTCTTCCAGCTCGTCGCCGGCGGCGCGCGAGCCGATCAGATCGGCCGACACCTCGGTGATCGCGGCCATCTGCTCGCCGCGCGCCCACGCCCCGCCGGGTGGCATGTGGGTCTGGGCGTCCCAGTTGAGCATGGTGCGGGCGGCGTCCAGCTTACCGGCGGTGGCGAAGCGATGGACGGCGCGGGCGTAGGCGTCGAGTTGCGGTGCGGCCATGCCGGTCTGAAGCCATGCGCCGCCGCGACAGTCAACGGGCGGGCGAGCGCGTGGCCCCGGGCCATTCAGTTTCCCTCGCTACCGAAAGTGTCGAGGATGAAACGTCGGAGCGCGGCCACCCGTAAACGACGCATAACATCGGCGCCCGGATTGTGGCGCCGGCCGCGGCCGCGTTAGTTTTTCTGCGGATTCACGGTGTCAAAGACCAACGCGACTGTTCGAACGGGCCTAGCGGAAGCGACAGGCGAGTCGCCGTCAAGCTTCGCCTTGCATTGGGCCGCGCTCGGGCTACCCGATGTAGCAGGTGCAGCTCCGGATCTTCGGCGCCGAGTCGTCGCCGCCGGACTGGGACCCGCCGTGCGGCCGAAAGTGCAGTTTTTTCGGACTTGCGGAGCGCAGCTCGGTCAGCAGCGCGCGGGCGCGGCGACGAAGCTCGGCGTCGCTGGTGTTCCCGATCGCCTCCCGCTGCGCCTTGGTCAGCTTGAAGACGCGCTCGAGCATCCCTCTCGGGTCCGCCTCGATCTCGTCGGCGATCGCCCGCGCGGCCGCCGGATCGCCACAAGTGCTCTCGTAGAGTTTCTTGAATCCCACCGTCGACAGACGAACAGATTGGTGCGGCAACGGAAGTGTAGACATCCCATCCATCCTCCAATGGCTCTGCAATTCGAAGATTGCTCCGCGTGAAGGCGATGGCAACGCTCGAATCTATGCGCCCGAGCTTTCGCTTGCCCGCCAGCACAGCGCGTGGCTAGCCTCGGCGCGGTCGAGAGGTGGCGCTTAGGCAATGCCCGACATCTTCATCTCCTACGCCCACTCGACGCTGGTCGAGGCCGAGACCGTCGCCGAGAGCCTCAGGGCGCTGGGCTACGGCGTCTGGCGCGACGACGATCTGCCGCCTCATCGCGCCTACGCCGATGTGATCGCCGACCGCCTGAAGGAGGCCAAGGCCGTGGTGGTGGTCTGGTCCGCCGACGCGGTGCGCTCGCAATGGGTGCGATCTGAAGCGGACAAGGCGCGGGCGGACCACAAGCTGGTGCAGCTCAACATCGATGGCGCGCCACTGCCCATGCCGTTCGACCAGATTCGCTGCGTCGACCTTGCGGGCTGGTCGGGGGACCCGGATGCGCAGGGCTGGCGCAAGATCGTCGACAGCGTCGCCGAGCTGGTCGGCGGCGCGCCCGCCGCAAGTGAACGCCCCCGAGCCGCCGCGCCAGGCCGCAAGCTCTCCATCTGCGTACTGCCGTTCGCCAACCGGAGCGCCGATGCGGAGCAGGACTACTTCAGCGACGGGATCAGCGAGGACATCATCACCGACCTCTCCAAGGTCTCCTCGCTGTCGGTGGTCGCCCGCAACCGGTCCTTCGCGTTCAGGGGCCAGGCCGCCGATGCGCGGCAGGTCGGCCGTGAGCTGAATGTCGGACATGTGCTGGATGGCAGCGTACGCAAGTCGGGCGACCGCGTTCGCATTTCCGCCCAGCTGATCAACGTCGCCAACGGCGCCCATGTCTGGGCCGAGCGCTGGGACCGCAATCTGACCAACATCTTCGCCGTCCAGGACGAGATATCCCACGCGGTCGTGGCAGCGCTGAAACTGAGGCTGCTGCCGGAAGAGAAGAAGGCGATCGCGCGCCGCGGCACCGCCAGCTCCGAGGCCTACGACCTGTATCTGATGGCCCGGCAATACCGCGCCAGCGGCAACGAGGGCGACCCCAGACGGGACGAAGCTATCGTGCGATTTTGCCGGCGGGCGACCGAGATCGATCCGAACTACGCCCAGGCGTGGGCGCTGATGGCGCTGGCGCAGAGCGTGCTTCGCTTCAACTTCCGCAAAGGGGACGCCGACGGTCTGGAGGCCGCCGAGCGGGCGCTCGCGCTCGACCCCAATCTCGCGGAGGCCCACGCCGTGAAGGCGCGCCACTTCATCAATCAGAACAAGCACGACGAGGCGGCGTCGGAGCTTGAGATCGCGCTGCGGCTGGATCCGGAGTCCTGGGAGGCGAACAAGAACGCCGGCCTGCTCAGCTTCCGTCGCCGCCGACACGAAGACGCCATTCGTTACTACCGAAAAACCACCGAACTCGCTGAGGCGGACTTCTCCTCGCCGATGATGCTCGTCACCTGCTACTCGGCGCTGGGCGACGGCGACGCCGCCCGGCGGGCAGCGCGGGTCGCTAGCGCGCGGGCCGAAATGGCGGTGGCCGTCGACCGCAGCAACGGCGCGGCGATGGCGACCGGGTGCCTCGCGCTGGCGATCCTGGGCGAGGCGGACCAGGCCCGGGACTGGGCCCGCCGCGCCCTGCTGATAGATCCCCACAACATGGTCATGCGCTACAACCTGGCCTGTGCGCTCAGCGCCTACCTCCGCGACATCGACGGCGCAATCGAGACGCTGAAGCCGTTCTTCGCGGCGGCGGACGGTTTCTGGGTGAAGTCACGCGAAGATCGACCCCGAACTCGATCCGGTCCGCGAAGACCCGCGCTTCGCCGCCATGATCGCCGCCACCGAGGCCCGCCTCGCCGCCGCGCCCGGGCCGAAGCAAGCCAACTGACGCCAGCTGGCGGCCGGGGGCGAGAATTCCGGGCAGCGCGCCGCCGCGGACAAGGCCGGCGCACACCGCCCCTTGTGACCAGGTCCCTTCGCCTTGCATAAGGCGCGGGTGACCGGGGGCGGGAGTTGAAAATGGTGACGGCGGCCGAGGCGACCGCGCTGGAGGGAGTTCGCGCCCCGATTTTGAAGCGCAATGTCGCCGCGGCGGTGGTCGGCAACTGGCTCGAGTTCTACGACTTCGTCGTCTACACCTTCTTCACCCTGCAGATCGGCGACGCGTTCTTCCCGACACACTCCGACTTCGGGCGGCTGATGCTGTCGCTGTTCACCTTCGGCGTCGGCTTCGCCGCCCGGCCGATCGGCGCGGTGGTGATCGGGCGGTTCGCCGACAAGGTCGGGCGCCGGCCGGCGATGATGCTCTCGTTCAGCCTGATGGGCGCGGCGCTGCTCGGGTTCGTCTGCGTGCCCGGCTACCGGCAGATCGGCGTGTGGGCGCCGATCCTGGCGGTGACCTGCCGCCTGGTGCAGGGCTTCGCGCTCGGCGGCGAGGTCGGCCCGACCACCGCCTACCTGATCGAGGCGGCGCCGCTGCACAAACGCGGCCTCTACGGCGCCTGGCAGAGCGCCAGCCAGTCGCTGGCCAGCATTTCCGGCGGCGCGATGGGCCTGCTGATCAGCGCCGTGCTCGGGCTGAGCGCGGCGCACGAGTGGGGCTGGCGCATCGCCCTGGCCATCGGCGTGCTGGTGCTGCCGTTCGGCCTCATCATCCGCCGCCATCTGCCCGAGACCCGCGGCCACGCCGAGCCGAAGCTCGCGGCCCATTCCGACCTCGCCCACGACGCCCACCCGTTGCACGTCATCATCAGCCAGTGGCGCGTCGTGCTGTGCGGCCTTGGCCTGATCGCCGCCGGCACCGTCTCGACCTACGTCTTCTCGTTCATGACCACCTACGCCCAGGCCACCTTGCACATGGGCATGCAGACCGGCCTGCTGATCGCGGTGACCAACGGCACGGTGGGCTTCTTCGCCTCGCTGGCCGGCGGCGCGCTGTCCGATCGGTTCGGTCGGCGGACGCTGCTGATCTGGCCGCGCGTCCTGTTCATCGTCGCGATCGTGCCGACCTTCATGCTGGTGGTGAGGATCCACGAGCCGGTCGCGTTGCTGGGGCTGATGGCCGGGCTCAGCGTCATCGGCAATCTCTCCGGCGTGCCGGCGATCATCATCCTCACCGAGTCGCTGCGGAAGGACGTCCGCGGGGTCGGCCTCGCCACCATCTACGCCACCGCCGTCGCCGTGTTCGGCGGCACCACCCAGCCGATCGTGGCCTGGCTCGACGAGGTCACCGGCAACCCGCTGGCCATCGCCTGGTACCTGCTGGGCGCCTCCTGCGTCGGCCTGGTCGCCTCGATCCTGATCAAGGAAACCGTGATCCGGCCGGGCGTCGCCTGAACGGCGAAGCCGGCGCCTCACGCATCGACTTTGCAGTTGGGGCCTGCCCTGACATTGTGGTCGTCGTCAGGTGACCTCCTCCGGAAGACGAGAGACGCCCCCATGCGCCGCGCCCTGATCGTCCTTTGCGCCCTGATCCTCAACGCCTCGCTGCTGGAGCGGGCTTGGGCCGCGCAGGCCTGCGCCTGGATCGTCGAGTCGGTCGAGGACGACGGCGCGCACAAGTTCGAACTGAACCTCAGCGCCGATGCGCCGACGTCGGTGGCGGCGCGCTTCCAGGGGCCCGGCTTCACCTCGGCCTCGATGGGCGGAGACATGATCCAGCTGACCCCGGGCGAGCCGAAGGACGTCGACGGCGAAGGCTTCGACGTCAGCGCGGGCGATGATCTCCACTTCGACGTGCAGCTGTTCGATCACCCGTTGGCGTCGCTGGACGAGATGGACCATCCCACCGGAAAGGCGCTGGCGGCGTTCGTCTTCCAGCGGAAGGTGGGCGGGGACGAGCGCGCGCCGCCGGCCGGCTTCGCCAAGCAGTGCAAGCCCCTGGGCTGAGCCCGGCTGCTTTCGCGCGCAGCCCGAAAGGGACTCGAACCCCCGACCTTCGGTTTAGGAAACCGCTGCTCTATCCTGCTGAGCTATCGGGCCAGCGCGCGAGGGCCGATGTAACGCGTCGCGGCGGCGCATTCCAGCCGGCAAGCGGGCGGCAGCCGCGCCGGAGCCGGCGCCTCAGCGCGCCTCGCGCCAGAAGACGACGATCGCGGCGGTGAGTTCGTCCGGGCATTCCTCCGGCAGGAAGTGTCCGCACCCCTCCCCGACCGGGCCGCCTTCGACGTGATCGCCGAGCGTCGCGATGGTCGCGCGCAGCCCATCGCCGACGCCGTCGCTGCCGCCGAGCGCCAGCACCGGCATCGTCAGCCGCTGGGCGGTCCGCGCCTTGGCCCGCTCCAGCTCCTCGGGGCTGAACGCGGTGCGGTACCAGGCGAAGCTGGCCCGCGCGGCGCCTGGCTCTGAGAACACCCGCACATATTCGTCCAGCGCGGCCGGCTCGATCGCGTAGTTGCGAATGCTCTTGGTCGCGAAGATCCAGGCGAGATAGTCGCGCTCGTGACCCTGGACCAGGATCTCGGGCAGGTCGTCCAGGCGGTTGAAGGAAAACTGCCAGCTCTTCAGGTTCGCCGCCGCGCTTGGGATGCCCGCCGGCGCGGGCGGCGAGACGCCGGGCAGGGCCGCTTCGGTGAGCACCAGCCGTCTGACGTCGCCGGGATAGGTTTGGGCGTGCGCCAGCGCGATCCAGGTCCCGATGTCGTGGGCGGCGATGTCGACGCCGCCCGGGCGGGCGAGCCCGGTGGCGGCGATGAAGCCGTGCAGGTCGCGCGCGGCGGTGTCGAGGTCGTAGCCGCCTTGCGGCTTGTCGCTGTCGCCGATGCCGCGCGGATCCAGCACGTAGACCTGGCGGCCCTGCTTCACCAGCAGGGGGATGACCTTGCGCCAGGCGATCCAGCTCTCGGGCCAGCCGGGGATCAGCAGCACCGGCTCGCCCGAGCCGGCGGTGACATAGTGGAAGCGCACCCCGTCCACCCGCACCACGTGATGGGCCACTTCGCCAAACGCTGGCGGCGTCTGCGCGAGGGCCGGGGTCGCGGCGCAGAAGCTGGCGATGAGGGCAACAAGCAGAGCAGGGGGGCGCATCAAGGTCTGCTCCATGGTGGTCAGTGCGGCTGGGGCCCGGTCGAGGGCACCGTGAACGAGACGGTGGCGCGGTCGAGCGGCTGGTGGTTGGCGTTGGCCAGGATGACCTCGACCGTGTGCGGACCCGGCGGCAGGCCGACGATGATCAGGGGCTCGCCGCTGGCGTCCGCCCAGTGCCAGGGCGTGTGGTCGACCACGACGTGGATGTGGCCGATACGGGGCGTCACCTCGAGCGCCTTGGGTCCGAACACGGGCACGATCCTGAGGTTCACCGCCCGGTATTGGATGAAGACCATGCCCTCGCTGAGCGGGCCCGGCAGCGGCGGATCAACAATGATCCGCGCCGGAGGCTGCGGCGCGGTCAGCGGCGCGACGCCGGCGGGTCCGAGCACGTCGGCGGCGCTCTGAGCCAGCGGCGCGCCTGCCGGCGCCAGCAGGGCGAGCGCCCCGGCCGCGGCCAGCAACCCGCAATCCCCGCCGCGCTTCATGCAACCGCCTCCTGGCCAACGCCGGCTAGACCTGAGCGGAAGCAGCAAGCTGAGCAATCAGACGATGGTATCGCCGACACGTTGGTATCGGTCCGAGGCGCGCAGGCCCCCGAGGCGAGCAGCCGACCGGTCAGCTTCGGTTCACCCACCAACTGGTTTATTCTGCTGGAACGACCGGACTGGGGGTTTGCAGAGGAGTGTTTGGGTGAAGAAGCTTGGCGCATGGGCTCTGGCGGGCGTGATCGCCGCGATGGCCGCAATCTCGACGCCGCCGGCGCGGGCGGCCTCCGCCGATCCGGCCGCCGCGCAGGTCGACGCGTTCGACGCCGCCCTGCTCAGCGCGATGAAGGCGGGCAAGGCGGCTGGCGTCCAGGGCCGGTATCGGACGCTGGCGCCGGCGGTGACGCGGGCGTTCGACATTCCGACCATGATCCGGTTCGCCGTCGGCCCCGGCTGGTCCAACATCCCCGCCGCGCAGCAGCAGGCGCTGACCGATGCCTTCCAGCGCCTGACGGTCGCCAGCTACGCGCACAACTTCGACGCCTATTCCGGCGAGCGCTTCGAGGTCGACCCCAACGTGGTGACCCGCGGGCCCGACAAGGTGGTGCAGACCAAGATCATCGCGACGAGCGGGGCGCCGGTGGCCATTTCGTACCGCATGCGCCAGAGCGGCGATGCCTGGAAGATCATCGACGTGTTCTACAACGGCGCGATCAGCCAGCTGACCACCCGCCGCGCCGACTTCTCCGCCACCCTCGCCCACGGCGGCGCCCCGGCGCTGATCGCGCACCTGAACCAGCTGGCGGACAAGGAACTGAAGTAAGGCGCGCTACGGCGCCCTGGGCGGAACCACGGTCGGGGCGTCTTCCCAGCCGCCGCCGAGCGACTGGAACACCGCGACCTGGTCGTCGATCAGCGCCTGGTCGGAGGCGGCCAGCTCGGCGCGGGCGGCTTCCAGGTTGCGCTCGGTCTGCAGCAGGTCCGGGAAGCTGATCGAGCCGCGCTGCAGCTGGACCTGGGCCAGGTCGAAGGCGCGCTGGTTGTCGCTGACGTTGGCGATCAGGGCCGTGTGGCGCGACAGCTCGGCGTCGTAGGTGGTCAGCGCCTGTTCGGTCTCCTTCAGCGCGTTCAGCACCACCGAATTGAAGCTGGCGATCGAGCCCGAGGCCTGGGCCTTGGCCTGGATCACCTCGGCCCTGGCCACCAGCAGGTTGGGGAAGCTCCAGGTGATCAGCGGCCCCAGCTGGTAGGAGAAGCTGCTGGCCGAGGCGATCTGCTTCAGCGACCTCCCCGAGCTGGCCGCGCTGCCGGTGAGCGAGACGGTCGGGTAGAAGTCGGCGGTGGCGACGCCGATGCGGGCGGTGTCGGCGGCGAGCGTCCGCTCGGCCTGGCGCACGTCCGGGCGCCGCTTGAGCAAGGCCGCGCCGTCGCCGACCGGCAGCGGCGTCCGGATCGTCGGCGGCGTCTTGCACGCGGCGGCGGCCTGCGAGATTTCGGCCGGCGGGCGGCCGGTCAGGACCGCCAGCTCGTACAGCTGCGCGCGGCGTTCGCCCTCGAAGGTCGGAATCGCGGCGCTGGCCTGGTCGTAGACCGCCGCGGCGCTGGCGACATCGAAGTCGGATTTGGCGCCGAGGTCGCGCATCCGCTGGGTCAGGCCCAGCACCTGTTGCGACAGCTCGGCGCTGCGCCTGGCCGTGTCGGCCTGCTCGGCGAACGCGCAGGCGTCGGCGTAGGCGCGGGCGGTCTCGGCGGCGACGGTGATGCGCACCACGTTCTCGGCCTCGGCGGTGGCGGCGGCGTCGGCGCGCGCAGCCTCGATCGAGCGGCGGATGCGGCCGAAGATGTCGACCTCGTAGCTGACGTTGAAGGCGCCGGCGCCCAGCCACGCGGGCTCGGCCTTGCTCCCCGTCAGCGACGCCGCCAGCTGCGCGCTGCTGCTCTTGCCCCAGACGTCGTTGGCGGAGAGCTCGGTGGTCGGGAAGAGCCCGGCGCGGGCCTGGGCCAGCACGCCGGACGCCTTCAGCAGGTTGGCGGCGGCGACCTTGAGATCCTGGTTCTCGGTCAGCGCCTGCCGCACCAGGCCGTCGAGGGTCGCATCGTCGTAGAGCCGCCACCAGTCCGCCGGCGGCTGGTCGGCGGTGGCGACGGCCGGGCGCGCCGAGACGAACGGCGCACCCGCGTCGGTCGGCGTCTGCGGCGCGCGGTAATTTGGCCCGACCGCGCAGGCCGTGGCGGCGAGCGCGAGCGGCAGCAACGCCAGGGTGCGCCAGGCCCTCACTCCGCCGGCTCCGGCGAGGGCGCGGGCGAGCCCTTGAGGATCCGCGGCGGCTTGGGGATGCGGTCGGAGACGGCGCGGAACACGACGTAGAAGGTCGGGGTGAACACCAGGCCGAAGAAGGTCACGCCCAGCATGCCGAAGAACACCGCCACGCCCAGCGCCTGGCGCATCTCGGCCCCCGCGCCGCTGGCGAATGCGAGCGGGGCGACGCCGAAGATGAAGGCGAACGAGGTCATCAGGATCGGGCGCAGCCGGGTGTGGGCGGCGGTGGCCGCGGCCTCGTGGCGCTCCATGCCCTGGTCCATCTCCGCCTGGCGCGCGAACTCGACGATCAGGATGGCGTTCTTGGCCGCCAGCCCGATCAGCACGATCAGCCCGACCTGGGTCAGGATGTTGTTGTCCAGGCGCATCAGATTGACGCCGGCCATGGCCGCCAGGAGGCACATCGGCACGATCAGGATCACCGAGAACGGCAGCGTCACGCTCTCGTAGAGCGCGGCCAGCACCAGGAAGGCGAACACCACCGCCATGGCGAACACCAGCCCGCCGCTCTGCGCCTGCTTCTGCTGCAGGGCGAGGTCGGTCCACTCGTAGCCGAAGCCGTTGGGCAGCGCCTTCTGCGCCGCCGCCTCCATCGCCGCGATCGCCTGGCCGCTCGACTTGCCGGGCGCGGCGTCGCCCTGGATCTCGGCCCCTGGATAGAGATTGTAGCGCAGCACCCGATAGGGGCCGGTGGTGCGCTTCAGGTTGACGAACGCGCCCAGCGGCACCATCGCGCCCGAGGCCGAGCGCGTCTTCAGCTGGCCGATCGCCGACGGGTCGTTGCGGAACGGCCAGTCGGCCTGCGCATAGACCTGGTAGGTGTGGTTCAAGTAGTTGAACGTATTGATGAAAGTCGACCCCAGATAGGTCTGCAGGGTGTCGAACACCTTGGTGTCGGGCACGCCGAGCACCTCGGCCTTGGTGCGATCGATCTCGGCGTAGATGCGCGGGTTGCGGGTGTTGAAGCTGACGAAGGCGTTCTGGATCACGCCGCTCTTGTTGGCCTCCTCGGCCACCGCGTTCGCCGCCGCCTCCAGCTCCTGGTAGGTGTGCTGGGTGCGGTCCTGGATGATCATCTTGAAGCCGCCGGCGGTGCCGATGCCGCGCACGGGCGGCGGATCGATGATCTTCACGTCGGCGCCGGGGATCGCGGTCATGCGCTTGCGCAGGTCGGCGGCGATCACCTCGGCGGTGAGCCCCCGCTTCATCCGCTGCACGAACGGATCGAGCACCAGATAGATCTGGCCGGTGTTGGACTGGGTGGCGTTCGAGGTGGCGTCGACGCCGGCGTAGGCGCTGCCGGCCAGCACGCCGGGCGCCTGCAGCGCCAGCTTGGTCACCTGCTGGGTGATCCGGTCGGTGCGGTCGAGCGAAGCGCCCGTCGGCAGCTGGATCGCCGCGATCAGATTGCCCTGGTCCTGGTTGGGGATGAAGCCGGTTGGGGTCCCGGTGAGCACGAAGAAGGTGGTCACCAGCAGCACGGCGAAGATGGCGAACATCACCGCTGGGATCCGCACCAGCCGCGTCGTCACGCGCGAATAGAATCCGCTCAGCCGGTTGAAGCCGTCGGTGAAGGCGTTGCCGAACACAGCCAGCGGCGCCAGCAGACCCCGCGGCTGGTGACGTTCGTCGTGCGGCCGCAGCACCAGCACACACAGCGCCGGCGACAGCGTCAGCGAAACCGTCAGCGAGATCACCGTCGCCGAGGCGATGGTCACCGCGAACTGGCGGTAGAACTGGCCGGTGATGCCGCCGATCAGCGCGGCCGGCGCGAAAACGGCGATCAGCACCAGCGCGATGGCGATCAGTGCGCCGCCGACCTCATCCACGGTGGCGTGCGCCGCCTCGCGCGGGGTCAGGCCGTCGCGCAGCTTGCGCTCGACGTTCTCCACCACGACGATGGCGTCGTCGACGACGATGCCGATCGCCAGCACCAGAGCGAACAAGGTCAGCGTGTTGAGCGAGAATCCGGCCGCCTTGAGCACCGTCATCGAGCCGATCAAGGCGACCGGGATGGCCAGGATCGGGATCAGCGCCGCGCGCCAGGTCTGCAGGAACACGACGATCACGATCACCACCAGCACGATGGCGAGGCCGAGCGTCTTCTCGACCTCGGTGATCGAAGCGGCGCACGTATTCGGTCGGGTTGTAGATGATCTGCCAGCCGAGGCCGGGCGGGAAATCGCCGGCCAGCCGCTTCATCGCCGCCTTCACCTCGTCGGCAGTCTCCAGCCCGTTCGCGCCGGGCAGCTGCAGCACGCCGACCGCCGCGGCGTGGTGGTTGGCGATGGTCCCGTCCGGCTGGCGTTCGATCAGATAGGCGTCGGTGGTGTAGTCCGCCGCCCCCAGTTCGACCCGCGCCACGTCGGAAACGCGGGTGTAGCGGCCGGCGGGGTCGCGCTTGACGACGATGTCGCCGAACTCCTGCGGCGTGGTCAGCAGTCCCTCGGTCTGGATGTTGAGCTGCTGGGCGGCCGAGCCCTTGCCGAACGGCGGCGTGCCGATCGATCCGGCCGCGACCTGGGTGTTGTCCGCCCGCAGCGCGCCCACGACGTCGTCGACCGTCAGGTTGCGCGCCGCCGCCTTGTCCGGATCGATCCAGATCCGCATCGCGTAATCGCGCGCCGCCCGGCCGCCGAGGTCGCCGACCCCTTGCAGCCGCAGCAGTTCGTCGCGGACGTGGAGGGTGAAGTAGTTGGAGATGTACTGCTGATCGAGCGAGTTGTCGGGCGAGTAGAAGTGCACCGCCAGCAGCAGGTCGGGCGAGGCCTTGCGCACCACCAGGCCGGTCGCCTGCACCGCCGCCGGCAGCTGCGGCAGCGCCACCGCCGCGCGGTTCTCGACCAGCACCAGATCCTTGTCGACATCGGCTCCGAGCCGGAAGGTGACGGTGATCGACAGGTGCCCGTCGCCGGTGGACTGCGAGGACATGTAGAGCATGTCCTCCACCCCGTTGACCTGCTCCTCGATCGGCTGGGCGACGGTCGAGGCCAGGGTCTCGGCCGAGGCGCCGGGGTAGGTGGCGTTGATCGTCACCGTCGGCGGCGCGATCTGGGGATACTGCGCCACCGGCAAGGTCGGCAGGGCGATCGCGCCCAGCAGGGTGATCAGGATCGAGACCACCGCCGCGAACACCGGGTGGTCGACGAAGAAGTGCGCGAACTTCATGGCGAGATGGCGAAGGTCGCCGACGAGGCGGCGGCCGACGCCGGTGCTGTCTGGGCCTCGGTTTCCGGCGCGATCTGGCCGGCCTTGACCGTCACCGGCTTGCCGGGCCGGGCGTGCTGCACGCCGTCGATGATGACGCGGTCAGCCGGATTGACGCCGGAACGGATCACCCGCAGGCCGTCGACCACCGGGCCCAGCTCGACCCTACGCTGGATCACCACGTTGCCCGGTCCGACCAGCAGCACGACCTGGCGCGACTGGTCGGTGATCACCGCCTGGTCGGGGACCAGCAGGCCGGCGTACGGATGCGAGCCCTGCAGCCGCATGTGGCCGAACATCCCGGGCGTCAGCAGGCCGGTCGGATTGGACACGAGCGCATAGGCCGAGATCACGCCGGAAGAGGTGTCGAACGCGTTGTCGACGAACGCCAGGCGGCCGGACCAGCGATAATCCGGTTCGTCCTGCAGCCGGATCTGCACCGGCGGCTGCAGGCCGTCGCCGATCAGGCCCTGGCGCTTGTACTTGAGGAACTGCGCCTCGGGACCGGTGAAGCGGAAGCGGATCGGATCGAGCGCGACGACGCTGGTCAGCACCGTCTGATCCTGGGTCACGAGGTTGCCCGGCAGGATCTTGGCGTCTGACACACGGCCCGCGATCGGCGAGATCACGCGGGTGAACGAGAGGTTCAGCGCGGCGGTCTGTTCGGCGGCTTTCGCCGCGGCGACATCGGCCTCGGCGGTGTGCTCGGCGGCCAGGCGCGTGTCGACGTCCTGCTGGCTGGTGGCGCGGGCCGCGAGCAGCTGCTGCGAGCGGTTCAGCTCCACCTTGGTGTCAGACAGCGCGGCCTCGGCATGGGCTTCCTGCGCCTTGGCCTGGTCGAACGCGGCGGCGTAGGGGCGCGGGTCGATCTGAAACAGCAATTGGCCCTTGGCCACCGCCTGCCCGTCCCTGAAGCCGACCGCCGTGACATAGCCGGAGACGCGGGGCCGGATGTCGACGCTGGCGGGCGACTTCGAACTGGCCGACGAAGTCGTCCCAGTCTTCCACCTGGCGCTGCAGCGGCGGCGCGGCGATCACCAGCGGCGGCGGCGGCGCAGGCGGCTTGGCCGCGCCGCAGGCGGCGAGCAGGGTCGCGGTCAGGACTGCCGAAAAGCGGCGTGAAAGAAACATGCGCCCCGTGATGCGTGACTTATCGGCGTTCGGTTAACGGCTCAAAGCCGGGGCGCCAAGCAAATCGCCTGCATGGCGCGGGAAACGGAGCCGTGGTCTAGGCGCCGAACATCTCAACTTTGTTGCGGAACGCCGTTGTTCGACGGCTCCGGCTTCACGGCCGGGGGCGCGCCCATCAGCGCCGGCTGGAAGATCAGCGCCGAGACCAGTGTCCAGATCAGCGAGATCATCAGCAGCTTGCCCATGCTGGCCGTACCCGGATGGCTGGACAGCCAGAGGCTGCCGAAGCCGGTCGCGGTCGTCAGCGCCGAGAAGAACACCGCCCGCGCCAGGCTCGAGGTCAACAGGTGCGAGCCGCCCGAGCGCCAGGACATCACGAAGTAGATGTGGAAGGCGACGCCGATGCCGAACAGCAGCGGCAGGGCGATGATGTTGGCGAAGTTGAGCGGCTGGCCGATCAGCACGCAGCTGCCTAGCGTCAGCAGCCCCGTCAGCACGATCGGAGCCATCGTGATCGCCACGTCCCGCACCCGCCGCAGGACCGCGAACAACAGGGCGGTGATGGCGAGGAAGGACAGCACGCCGGCCTCCAGGAACGCCCGCACAACCACCCGGCCGCCTTCGCGGATGCCGATCGGCGTGCCGGTGACGTCCGGCGCGACCCGGCTCACCGCGTCGATGAACCGGCTCAGAACCGCGTCGTCGTTGGCGTTGCCCTTGGGGCTGATCGAAACCCGGGTGCGGCCGTCCGGTGCGACCCAGTCGCGCACCAGATCGGGCGGCAGGGACTGCAGCGTGACCGGCTGGGCGGCCAGCGCGTTCTGGATCTGACCGAGCACGGTCGTGAACGGCGTCATCAGCATCGCGTCGGCCTTCACGCGCATCTGCGGCGGGGCGTTGGCGAGTCGATCGAGGGCGGTGGCCAGGCGCCGGGCCTGGCCGGACGCAGCGTCGTGCCCGGACGACGCCTGGCGCATCGTCGCGGCCGTCGACACCAGGCTGCGCACCACGTCGGCGTCGCCGGGCGGCGGCGCGACGACGATCGGGATCAGCGCGATATCGAGCAGATTGGCCGCGTCGGCGATGTCAGCGAGCTTCGGCGGCCTGATCGGCCGGCACGAAGTCGGCGAGCGTGCGGGCGCTGGCGACTTCGGGGACCCCCTGCACCCGCGCAGCCAGCGCCTGGGCCGCGGCCATATTGGGCCGCACCGCCTCCAGGGTGTCCGGCGTCGAATTGGGGTCGCTCATCAGGTCGTAGAACGTCGACACCGACTCGCTTTTGGGATCGCGCAGGTGGATCGGGTTGAAGTCGAAATGCAGCAGCGGCAGCAGGGCGGCGCAGCCGGCGGCGGCGACCACGAAGCCGGTCAGCACGCGTGCGACGGTGGCGCACGACCACCTCGTCGATCCGACTGACCTGCGCTGGCGGCGGGGCGAGATGGCCGGGTTTGGGCCGCAACAGCATGATCAGCGCCGGCAGCAGGGTCAGGTTCAGCGCCAAGGCGATGATCATGCCCGCTCCGGCGATCACGCCCAGCTGCGAGACGCCGTAGTAGTCGGTCGGCGCGAAAGCCAGGAAGCCGGCGGCGATCGCGCAGGCGGCGAGCGACAGCGGGCTGCCCATCTTGTGCGCGGCCTCGATCAGCGCCGGCCGGGTCTCGACGCCTGGCGCATGTTCAGCGCGGAAGCGCACGCTGAGCTGGATGCCGAAATCGATCCCCAGCCCGACGAACAGCGGGATGAAGGCGATCGAGATGACGTTGAACTTGCCGAAGATCAGCAATCCCAGCGCAGCGGCCACCGCCAGGCCGGCGAAGGTGGTGACCAGGATCGCGACGATCACCCGCGCCGAGCGCACCGCCAGCCACAGCATCAGGATGATGGCGGCGACCGCGACGATGGTGATCGGCAGCGCGCGCTCGGCCAGGCTGCCGAACTCCTCGTCCTCCAGGGGCACCGGCCCGGTCAGGCGCACGGTGACGCCGTGGCCAGGATCGAGCGCCAAAGCCTTGGCGTCGGCGCGGATCGCGTCGCCCGCCGCCGCGCCCGGCTCCAGCTGGGTGTAGTCCATCTTGGGATCGACCAGCAGGATCTTGCGCAGCTCATGCGGGTCGACCTGGTCGCCGCCGATCAGCTCGCGCCAGGAGAAGAACGCCGGCTTGCCCGCTTCCAGCTTCTCCAGGGCGTCCGCCAGCCGGCCCATCGGCCCGCTCAGCGACGACAGCGGCGTCTGCCCGGCGCTGACGCCCTGCAGCGCGGTGTCGAGCGAGCTCATCAGCCCGCGCAGCGACGGGTCGGCGGCCATCGGGCCGAGGAACGGCTCGGCGGCGATCAGCTGGTCCTTGTAGGTTTTCACCTCGGCGGCCGGCCGAAACAGCAGACCCTCCCTGCCCCAGAACGCGCCGCCGTCGGGGCGCCGAACCGACGTGAAGTGGGCCGGGTCGGCGGAGAGCTTGTCGCTGAGCGCCTGCGCACCCTGCTCGGCCAGTTCCGGCGTCACGCCGTCGACCACCACCACGATCTGGGTGTCCGACTCCGGGAACAGCGCCGCGAAGGCCGCTTCGCCCTGCCGGTAGGCGAGCTTGGGCGAAAGCAGGTCGTCGGTATTGGTGTTGATCGAGAAGTGGGTGGCGACGAACCACATCGCCGCGGCGGCGAGCGCCAGGCCGGCGATGGCGACCAGTCCTGGCCGGCGGGCCGCCTGCGCCACGAGGCGCGCGATCGCGGAGGCGCGCTGATCGGCTCGGCTCATCGACGCCTCAGTTGGCCGCGGCGAAGCGCCGCGAGGCGGATTGGTCGATGTCGCCTGGGAAGGCGGTGGCCATGGGCGCATCCAGATCCGACGCGGCGGCTTCTTGAACGGGCCCGATGTTGGGTTCCGTCGCTCGCGGGGCCGGATCGGACAGGCTGGCGGGGCCCTGCGCCGATGGCGAAGGCGATGCCGAGGGCGCGGCGCTCGGCGCGGGCTCGTCGATCGGCGGCAGCTCCGGCGCGGCGTCCTCGCCGCGGATCTGCGCCTCGCGCGACTGCAGATAGACCGAGCGCAGGGTCGCGTAGGGGTCCGCCGCGTCGGCGGTCAGCGCGTCGAGTTGGGCCTGTGCGTTCTGCCGCCGGTCCAGCGTGCCGACGACGGCGGTCGTGTATTGCAGCGTCAATCGCCCCGGAAAGCGGAGGTAGGTGAACGGATTGAGCAGCACGTCGACGCCGGAGCCGATCAAATCGCGCGCGGTCGACGGCCCCATCAGCGGCACGAACAGATAAGGCCCTGACTTCACGCCCCAGACCCCGAGCGTGACGCCGAAGTCGTTGTCGTGATGGGGCATGCCCTCCTTGCCAGCGAGATCGACCATTCCGCCGATCCCGAGCGAGGTGTTGGTGGCCAGGCGCACCGTGTCCCTGCCCGCGGCCTTGAGGCGCGCCTGCAACACATCGTTCACGATCGCCACGGGCTCGCCGAGGTTGGTGATCATGTTGTGGATCGCGACGCCGATCAGCCCCGGCGTCAGCGCGTGATAGATCCTGACCAGCGGCCCGAAATACTTGTCGTTGATGTGCATGGCGCTGGCGTAGAAACGGCGGTTCATCCCCTCGTAGGGATCGTCCGGCGTCTGGGCCCGGGCGTCGGCGGCGGCAAGCGCCAAGCCGAACCCGACGAGCGTGATGAGCAGGCGAGGGCGCAAAGGCGGCTCCGACAGGGGGCTGCGAGGTGCTTGTTCGCAGACCGCAACGCGCGACACAAGAGCGTGGTCGCAACAGCGAGCGGCTGTGCCCCGGAACGCACAGCTTTGACGCGCAGAATCACGCCGCGTTAACGGGTGCGACCTTAAGTGTCGAATTTAGGGTACGTCTATCGGGGGAGGAGCCAGGATGGCTCGACAGACCGGCAATTCAAAGTCGGCGGCTACAACTATTGACATGCAATTGGCCACGTTCGTGGCGCAGGCGCCGATGGCGCTGTGCATGACCGATGCCAATCTCGATTTGATCGAGGTCAGCCCAAAATGGCTGCGGACGGTGGATCTGCCGCGCGAAGACGTGGTCGGTCGCTCGCTGCACGACATCCTGCCGGGATCCGATAAGCTCTGGGACGACAACTGGGCGCGCTGCCTGGCCGGAGAAACGATCAACGCCGAGCGGGTCTCGGTGAAGCTGCCGGACGGCGCGCGTGGCTGGTTCCAGATCGAGGTGCATCCCTGGCGCAATGCCGCCGGCGACGTCGGCGGGGCGATGATCTCCAGCCAGGACGTCACCAACCTCACCCACGCGCTTGAGGAGAGCAAGGCCTCGGAGCAACGGCTGAATCTCGCCGCCAGGCTCGCCGACGTGCACGTCTGGGAGATGGATTACCGGCGCAAGAAGCTGTTCAAGTTCGGGGCCGAGGACGACTTCTACGAAACGCCCAACACCTTCGAACTGCTGGCCGAGGATATCTACCGCAACATCCACCCGGACGACCGCGAAGCGGCGATGGACGCGTGGAAGGAGCACGAGGAACACCCCGAGATTCCCTACAACGTCGAGTATCGGATCAACCGGTCGGACGGAAAGGAAATCTGGGGCTGCTCCACGACCGAGGTGCTTTACGACGAGAAGGGCCGTCCGAGCCGCGTCGTCGGGGCGCTGCAGAACATCACCTCCCGCAAGCTCGCCGAGACGGCGATGGCCGGCGCGCTGGAACAGGCCGAGACGGCCAACCGCGCCAAGAGCGAATTCCTGGCCAACATGAGCCACGAGATCCGCACGCCGATGAACGGCGTCATGGGCATGAACGCGCTTCTACTGCGCACGCCGCTGACCAACGAACAGCGCAAGTACGCGGAGGCGGTGCGCGTTTCCGCCGATTGCCTGCTCGGCATCATCAACGACATTCTCGACATCTCGAAACTCGAGGCCGGCAAGGTCGAGTTGGAGGCGATCGACTTCACCCTGGGCTCGGTGGTCGAGGATGTGGTCGAGTTGCTCTCGCCCCGCGCGGCCGAGAAGGGGCTGGAGATCGCCTCGTTCCTCGACGACGGCGCGCGCCGCGGCTTCCAGGGCGATCCGACCCGGCTGCGCCAGGTGGTGCTGAACCTGCTCTCCAACGCGATCAAGTTCACCGACAAGGGCTATGTCGCGGTCGAGGTGCGCTCGACGCCGGCGAAGGCGGGCCGCACCGGACTGCGGCTCGAGGTTCACGACACCGGCGTCGGCGTGCCGGCCGAGGCCAAGCCGCGGATGTTCCAGAAGTTCCAGCAGGCCGACGGCTCGATCACCCGCAAGTTCGGCGGCACCGGCCTTGGCCTCTCCATCTGCCGCCAGCTGGTCGAGCTGATGGGCGGGACCATCGGCGTCGAGGACCGCGAGGGCGGCGGCAGCGTGTTCTGGATCGACGTCGAGCTGCCCGACGCCGAGAAAGTGGCGCTCGAACGCTCGAAAGTGCGCGGCGGCCTCGCCGGCCAGAAGATCCTGGTCGTCGACGATATCGAGATCAATCGCAGCATCTTCGCCCGCCAGCTGGACGCCGAGGGCGCGGTGACGGCCGAGGCGGCCGACGGCGCCAGGGCGCTGGCCATGATCGTCACCGCCGACGCCCTGGGCGAGCCGTTCGACATCGTGCTGATGGACCACATGATGCCCGGCATGGGCGGCGACACGGTGGCCGAGAAGGTCCGCGGCAACGGCTCGCTGAAGCAGCCGCGGCTGATCCTGGCGTCCTCGATCGGCGCGCCCGCGCCGTCGGACCACGCGCACCGCGTCGGCTTCGACGCCTATCTGACCAAGCCGGTGCGCCACCAGGCCCTGGTCGACTGTCTGAGCGAGCTGGTCTCGGCGTCGCCGGCGATGGTCGAGCCGGCGCCGGCGACGGCCGAGCCGGAGGCGGCGACCCCGCCGCCGAGCTCGCCGTCTGGCGGCGGCGGCCGCGTTCTCCTGGCCGAGGACAATGAGATCAACGCGCTGCTGGCCAGCACGATTCTCGAAGAGGCCGGCTTCAGCGTCGAGGCCGTCGTCAACGGCGCCGAGGCGGTCGAGGCCGCCAAGCGCGGCGGGTTCGATCTGATCCTGATGGATGTGCAGATGCCGGTGATGGACGGCCTGCAGGCCACCCGGCTGATTCGCGCCCTGGGCGGCCCCGCCGCCAGCGTCCCGATCGTGGCGCTCACCGCCAACGCCATGCGCGCGGACCAGGACACCTGCCTCGAGGCGGGTATGGACGACTTCGTCTCCAAGCCGCTCGATCCCGATGACTTCCTGACCGCGGTGCACCGTTTCGCCGCCCGCGGCGCGCAGAACGCAAACGCCGAGGGCGCCGGCGGCGCCCGCGACCCGGCCGCCGAGTTCCCCGACCTGGACGACTCCCAGCTCGACGGACTGATGAAGCTGATGCCCGCCGCCCGTCTGCGCGCGATCATCGAGGGCTTCCTGAGCGCCGCTCAGGGCCGGCTGCAGCGCGTGGAAGCGTGCGCCCGCTCGGGCGACATGGTCGCCATGGCGCGCGAGGCGCACGACCTGAAGAGCGTCTGCGGCAACTTCGGCGCGCGCCGCGTGCAGCACCTGGCCGACCGGCTCGAGCAGTCCGCCAAGGCTGGGGACAAGCAGGAGGCGAAGGCCCTGACACGCGAGGTGCGGCGCGCCTCGATCACCGCGTGGGACCTGGTCGGCCGCCGGATGGCGATGCTCGACGGCGAGGCGGATCGCGAAGTGGCTTAGCCGCCTGGTCCACCGCGCCGCCCTGCGATCCGATTGAGAGAGTTGCGCCGGCCGACTCGCGCTGTAGTCTCGACCACGAGCGCTCGGGTCGGAGCCAGCCAATGAAATTCATGCGCGTCCTCGTCGTGGAAGATGACGGCCTGGTCGCCATGCTGCTCGAGGACATGCTCGACGAGCTCGGTTGCGAAGTGGCCTGCTCGGCCGCGACCGTCGCCGACGCGCTGCGATGGCTGGGCGAAGGCGGCCAGCCGGACGCCGCCCTGCTCGATGTCAACATAGGCGGGGAGACCGTCTGGCCGGTCGCCGATGCGCTGCGCGCGCGGCGCACGCCCTTCGCCTTTACCAGCGGCTACGGCCAGCTCAGCGAGGCTCGCTTCCGCGACGCCCCGCTGCTTAGCAAGCCGATCAACGGCGAGCGCCTGGAAGAGGCGCTGCGCGTGTTCGCCGGCGAGACCTAGCTATTTGAAACGGGAATACGTTCGAGCCGCAGCGGCGGCTCCGCTGAACGCGCTTTAGGCCGCCTTCTGCAGGCTCTTGTGCAGGATGCCGATGGCCGCTTCGCGATCGATGCGCTCGATCGCGGCGACCTCGCGGGCCATGCGGTCGAGCGCCAATTCGTAGAGCTGCCGCTCGGAGTACGACTGCTCCGGCTGGCTCTCGGAACGGTGCAGGTCGCGCACGACTTCGGCGATCGAGATCAGGTCGCCGGAATTGATCTTGGCCTCGTATTCCTGGGCCCGGCGGCTCCACATGGTGCGCTTCACCCGGGCGCGGCCCTTCAGCGTCGTCAGGGCCTGCGAGACCACATTGGTCGCGGCCAGCGAGCGCAGGCCGGCGGTCTTGGCCTTCTTGGTCGGTACGCGCAGCGTCATCTTCTCATGGTCGAAGGTGATGACGTAGACCTCGAGCGACAGGCCGGCGACTTCCTGGTTCTCGACCCCGACCACCGCGCCCACGCCGTGGGCCGGATAGACGACGGAATCGCCAATCTTGAAATCGAGTTCGCTCTTGGGGGTCATGGTCATCAAGTCCTTTCAAATCGGGGCCGCACTTGCCGGCGGCGTCCAATCTCTTCTCCTCCGAGGGCAACAGCCTTGCCTCCGCGAACGGGGCGGCTCTGCCGTCGAAACGGGCTAGGGGTCGTCCTCTGGCAACGGACGCCTTCGTCTTCGCTCGAGGCTCGAAGAGGAAGGATTGGGGCTGTGTCTGGCGACATGGAACAAGGTTGGACCTGCCCCGACGTCGTTGGCGACCATAGCACAAAAGTCAGATGATTGAAAGGTTTGTAACAGCCAGCTCGCAGGGCGAAGTTCTTCTCTTCGCGAGCGAGATCAGGAGCCTTTGCCGGGCTTCTCGCTGAAGTAGCGGTCGAACTTGTCTGTTTCGCGCTCGAAATCATCCGCGTCCGGGGGTGGCACGCCCTTCAGCGTGATGTTCGGCCAGACCTTGGCGAAGTCGGTGTTGACCTTGAGCCACTTGCCGTCCGGATCGTCTTCCGTATCGGGCTTGATCGCATCGACCGGGCATTCCGGCTCGCAGACCCCGCAGTCGATGCATTCGTCAGGATTGATGACGAGGAAGTTCTCGCCCTCATAGAAGCAGTCGACCGGGCACACCTCGACGCAATCCATGTACTTACATTTGATGCAGGGATCGGTGACGATGTAGGTCATCAGGGACTCTGGCGGTCGGGGCGGGCGTGTTTGTCAGGGCGCACGCCGGCTTGTCAATGCCGAGGGCCTGGGAGCGCTTGCAGCTTTCCTTACGGCGGCGGCGCGTCCAGGTCAGAATAGAGCGCCCGCGCTTCCGACGGCGGGCCGCGGCGAACCCCGAGCGCCTCGATTCGCACCGCGTGCACCCGCCCGGCGATGGCGAAGACCAGCCCATCGCCTGGCCTGAGGGTGCGGGCCGCCTTGTCGAGCCGGGTTTCCTGGCCGGCGCGGGTCAGGCGCACCCGCCCCTCGTCGACCAGCTTCGCGGCCAGGGTGCGCGTCTTGCAGAAGCGCGCGCGCCAGAGCCAGACGTCGGCCCGGACCGCCCCGTCAGGCATCGGCGCGACGTTGCGACCGACGCCGATTCGGCCGGCGCTTGGGGCGTTTGGCCGCGGGCCGCAGCGCCGCCAGCGCGGAGAAGGGCGACGCCGTCGGCCGGCCAGCACCCTCGGAGGCTCGCCTCGGCTCGGCCCGCCGCCGCCAGACCTGGGAAACCCCGCGGCCCACTGGCGACCACCCCAGGGCGCGCAGCACCGTCCGCGCTTCGGCGTCGCTCCAGCCAAGTTCCTCGCGCGCCTGATCGGAAAACAGCACGCCCTCGCCCTGCTTGGCGGCGGAGCGCAGCAGCTCGTCCAGCCGCTCCAGCTGCTCGAGCGGCACGGCGAAGGCGCCGACCGGCGCCAGCCCGCGCAGGGCCAGCGCCCGCGGCGGCGGCGGCGGTGAGGGCATGGCGACCAGCGCGGCGTCCGGCGGAGCCCAGGTCGGCGCGGCGGCCAGGGCGAACGGCCGGGAGAAGGCGCGGGCGGGCCCGGCCAGCTCCGGCAGGAACAGCGCGAAGGCGCCCAGCCGCACGCCCAGCGAGCGCAGTGCGCGGCGCTCGGCCTGGCTGAGGCTCTTCAGCTCGTCCTCCACCCCGGCGCGTGCCAGCGCCCCGCCCGCCTCGATCAGGCGGTAGGCGAGGCCGCGCGGCAGTCCCTTCAGCGCGCCGGACGCCACCGCTTCTTCGAGTCGACGCAATGACGGCAGCCGCCGGCCGGCCTCGGCCGCCAGGAAAGCCTCCAGCCGCCGCGCCGCCCGCTCACGCGCCGGCGCGGCGCCCAGTTCCCCGAACAGCCGCACGCGAGGAGCGAATGGACGATCTCCCGCCAAGGCGCCCGCGGCCTCGCCGCGCCACAGCACCAGCCCGTCCGGCGCCAGGGCGAACGCCTCGTCCGGCTCGGCGGCGATGCGGCCGAGCCGCCGCGCGATCTCCGGCGCCACCGCGCGCTGGGCGGCGGCGCGCAGGGCCTTGGCCTCCAGCGTCGTCGCGCCCTTTTCGCCCTCGAACGCCAGGCCCAGGAGCCGGCCGACGAAATGGCCCTCCACCGTGACGGTCCCATCTTCCGCGACGCCGGCCAGCAGGTCTTCGGCCTGGCCGAGCCCGCGCATCAGCGCGCTGGTGCGCCGATCGATGAAGCGGGCCATCAGCTTCTCGTGCAGCGTGTCCGAGAGCCGGTCCTCCAGCGCGCGGGTGACGCCCTGCCAGTGCGCCGGATCGCCCAGCCAGTCGGGGCGGTTGGCGACGTAGGCCAGGGTGCGGACGTTGGCGAGACGCATCGACAGGGCGTCGATTTCGCCGTCGGTGCGGTCGACCTGGCGGTACTGGCCCGCCATCCAGGCGTCCGGCACATGGCCATCGCCCTCGGTCAGGTGCTCGAACAGCGTCTTGGCGAGCCGCACATGGTCTTCCAGCGTGGTTTTGCGGAAGTCCGGCGTCTGGCAGGCGTCCCACAGGCGGTAGAGCGCCGCGCGGCCCTTGCAGCGCGCGGCGATCGCTTCGTCGGGCGCCAGCTGGCGCAGGGTGGTCTCGTCCAGCGCCTCCTCCGACGGCTTCAGCCCCTGGCGCGGCGCCGGTTCGGAGAGCGAGCGCAGCAGGTTCGGCAGCGAGTCGAAATCGAGCTGGGCGTTGCGCCACAGCGCGGTCGCGACCGGCTCGAACCGGTGTTCCTCCACCTGATCGACCAGTTCGTCGTCCATCGGCTCGCAGGCGCCGGTCACGCCGAACGTGCCGTCGCGGCGGAAGCGCCCTGCCCGGCCGGCGATCTGGCCGACTTCCTGCGGATAGAGCGGCCGCGTGCGCCGGCCGTCGAACTTGGTCAGGCCGGCGAAGGCGACATGGCCCAGGTCCATGTTGAGGCCCATGCCGATCGCGTCTGTCGCCACCAGGAAATCGACCTCGCCGGTCTGGTAGAGCGCGACCTGGGCGTTGCGGGTGCGGGGCGAAAGGTTGCCCATCACCACCGCCGCGCCGCCGCGCTGACGGCGGATCAGCTCGGCGATGGCGTAGACCTCGGCCGCGGAGAAGGCGACCACGGCCGTGCGGCGCGGCAGGCGGGTGATCTTCTTCGGCCCCTCGTAGGTGAGCTTCGAGAACCGTTCGCGCATGACGATCTCGACGCCGGGCAGCAGCCGGCGGATCAGCGGCGCCATCGTCGCGGCGCCCAGGAACATGGTCTCGAACCGGCCGCGCGCCGCCAGCAGGCGGTGGGTGAAGACGTGGCCGCGCTCCGGGTCGGCGCAGAGCTGGATCTCGTCGACCGCCAGGAACTCGACCTCACGGGCCAGCGGCATCGCCTCGACCGTGCAGACGAAGTAGGTCGCCCGCGGCGGGACGATCTTCTCCTCGCCGGTGATCAGGGCCACCGAACGCTCGCCGCGCTGGGCGACGACGCGGTCGTAGATCTCCCGCGCCAGCAGCCGCAGGGGCAGGCCGATCATGCCCGAGGCGTGGCCCAGCATCCGCTCGACCGCCAGATGCGTCTTGCCGGTGTTGGTCGGCCCCAGCACCGCGACAATGCGGGAGGGCGCCTGGCCGGAGGGGCGGTCACTCATAACCACCCTGATGTGGCGCAACCGCGCCGGAGTCGCAATCCAGGGCGTCCGATGGCCCCTCGAACAAAAGGTTCACGAGGTCTGAACACGTATGGTTAACAAGCGGAACGGGGGCGAAACGAACCGTGTCCGAATCACTTACCTGCAGGGATTCAAGCTTTGTTCCCCACAAGCCCTTGTATCTGAATCAGTTTTGGACACTAGACGCCTCGCCTGCCGAACGCCCGCGCGAACGCTCCCAATCTTGAACGCCGGGATCTCCGCCCCAGTTGAGCCGTCGCGGATCGTTTCGCGCCGCGTCTTTGGGCTGATCTGCGAAAGCGTCACCGGGTAGCGCGTCCGGTGGCGCCTTTCCCTCTCGGAAACCTGCTATAGCGCGCTCAGAAACGGGAGAAACGCCCAGCTCATGCCCCCCGCGCCCGGCATCGCCATCCGCGGACCCCGCAGCCTGCTTCGCCAGATCCGCGAAGCGATGGCGGGCGCGCGCCCGGCGCAGGCCAAGCTCGACATGGTGGCGCGGATCATCGCCGTCTCGATGGTGGCCGAGGTCTGTTCGCTCTACCTGGCGCGCAAGTCGGGCGAGATGGAGCTGTTCGCCACAGAGGGCCTCGACCCCAGCGCCGTCCACGTCACCCGGATGAAGCCCGGCGAGGGCCTGGTCGGCGAGATCATGCGGCTGGGCCGGCCGCTCAACCTGTCGGACGCCCCCGCTCACCCGGCCTTCTCGTACCGGCCGGAGACCGGCGAGGACCCGTTCCACTCCTTCCTCGGCGTGCCGCTGCTGCGCGGCGGGCGCGCGGTCGGCGTCATCGTGGTCCAGAACCGCACCAGCCGGGTCTATGGCGAGGACGAGGTCGAGGACCTGCAGATCATCGCCATGGTGCTGGCCGAGATGGTCGCGGCCGGCGACCTGATCGATCCGCTCCAGCTGAAGGACGTCGAGCTCTCGCCGCAGCGGCCGGAGCGGCTGCGCGGACAGAAGCTGGCCGACGGCCTCGCGCTCGGCGTCGCGGTGCTGCACGAGGCGCCGGTGGCGATCGGCAAGCTGCTCAGCGACGACCCGGTGGCGGAAGAGGCGCGGCTGACCAAGGCCATCACCGAACTGCAGGCCCAGATCGACGAGATGCTCGAGGGCCACAAGGCGGTGCTCGGCCCCAGCTACGAGCTGCTCGAGACCTACAAGATGCTGGCCTACAGCCGCAGCTGGAACCGCTCGCTGACCGAGGCGGTGCGCTCCGGCGTCACGGCGGAGGTGGCCGTCGAGCGGGTGCGCTCCGAACATCGCGCCGGCCTCGGCCAGGCGCGCGACCATTACCTGCGCGAACGCGTCCACGACCTCGAGGACCTCAACGACCGCCTGCTGCGCCACCTGGCCGGCGACGGCGGCAAGGCCCGGGTGCTGCCCGACGACGCGATCCTGATCGCCCGCAGCCTCGGCCCGGCCGACCTGCTGGAATACGACCGCAGCAAGCTGAAGGGCGTCCTGCTCGAGGAGGGCTCGACCGCCAGCCACGCCGCGATCGTCGCCAGGGCGCTCGACATCCCCTGCGTCGGCCGGCTGGTCGGTCTGCGCGACAAGGTCAGCGAAGGCGACCCGGTGATCGTCGACGCCGAGAGCGGCGAGGCCTACCTGCGGCCGCGCGCCGACATCGTCTCCGCGCTGAAGGCGCGCCTCGGGGTGCGGCTGCAACGCCGCGCCGAGTTCGCCCGGCTGCGCGACACCCCCGCCTTCACCCGCGACGGCGCCAAAATCACGCTGCTGATGAACGCCGGTCTTGCGGTCGATCTCGAATTCACTCGGCGAGACCGGGGCGGAGGGCATCGGCCTGTTCCGCACCGAGTTCCAGTTCATGGTCTCGGAGGATCTGCCGCGGTTCAACGCCCAGGCGGCGCTCTATTCGCGGGTCCTGGAGGCCGCCGGCGACCTGCCGGTCACCTTCCGCACCCTCGACCTCGGCGGCGACAAGGTGCTGCCCTACCTGGAAGCCGAACGCGAAGACAATCCGGCGCTGGGCTGGCGGGCGATCCGCATGGGACTGGACCGCCCGGCGCTGCTGCGCCTGCAGCTGCGCGCGCTGATCGCCGCGGCGCGCGGGCGGCCGCTGAAGGTGATGTTTCCGCTGGTCACCTCGGTCGACGAGTTCCGCGCCGCCCGCGCCCTGGTCGACTTCGAGGTGAGCTGGGCGCAGCGGCGCGGCCGCCCGCCGCCCTCGCGCCTCGACGTGGGCGCGATGATCGAGGCGCCGGCGCTGGTCTGGCACCTGGACGCGCTGCTGCCGATGACCGACTTCGTCTCGGTCGGCACCAACGACCTGTTCCAGTACCTGTTCGCCGCCGACCGCGGCAATCCGCGGGTGTCCGACCGCTACGACCCGCTGTCGCCGCCAGCGCTGCGCGCGCTGCAGCGTATTCAGGAAGCCTGCGTCGAGACCGGGACGCCGGTGTCGGTCTGCGGCGAGATGGCCGGCCGGCCGCTGGAAGCCTTCGCGCTGGTGGCGCTGGGGTTCGAGGCGCTGTCGATGCCGCCGATGGGAATCGGGCCGGTCAAGCAGATGGTGCTGTCGTGCGACCGAGAGGCGGCGAGGCGCGGCGTTGAAGCTTTGCTGAAGGCGACACAGGGCTCGGTGCGTAACGAATTGGAGACTCTGGCGCGAAAGCTTTATGTCGCAGTCTGAAAATCAGACTACCGCGTTGGAATCCCGCGCCTTCATTGATAACTATAAGACGTCTTTAACTCTCGCCGCCCTAGCGTGCCGAACTTCCGCCATTCTTGGCGGGGAGCCTGGGGTAAGTCGGGGATTCGGAATCGGTATGCCTCTCGATACGGGCGTCTTCGCAGACGGGCCTCGCCCCGAAGCCGAGCAGCTCAAGCGTCCGCGCCCTTCGCTCGACACGACCGTCGCGATCGGCGCCGCGCTCGCCGCCGCCCGACGCAGCCTGGGGCTCTCCCTCGAAGAGATTTCAGAGACGACCCGGGTGCGCGTCCGGCACCTCGAGGCGCTGGAAGCCGGCCGGTTCGACCAGCTGCCCTCGCGCCCTTTCACCATCGGCTATGTCCGCGCCTACGCCAAGGCGCTGGGCCTCGACGCCGACGCCACCGCCGCGCGCTTCCGCACCGAACATCCGAGCCCGGACGATGACGAACTGCGCTCGCCCGTTGGCGTCCGTCACGAGAAGAAGCCAGGCTACAACGGCCTGATCGTCGCCGCCGTCGGCGTCGCGGTCGTCGCCGTCATCGGTTGGAACGTGGCGCAGCACGTCATGGCCAAGCCCGCGCCCAAGGGTGCGGTTGTCGCCTCGACCCGCGCCGCCGCGCTGGTGCAGGCCAACACTGCCGTCGGCGGACCGTTTGCGCTGCAGGCGCCCCTGCCCGCCCCGCCCGAAGCGACGGCGCCGGCGCCCTACGTCACCCCGGTGGCCGGGGCCGACGTCGCGACCAACGCACTCGCCAAGCCGTCGGAAGCCGTCAACACGACGCCCTTCACCCCGCAGGGCGCCATCTACGGCGACGCCAAGGGCGCCTCGACGCTGATCATCCAGGCCAGGAAATCGATCTCGCTCGAAGTCCGCGGGACTGGCGGCGCGGTGTATTTCGCCCGCGAACTCTCGGCCGGGGAAGCCTATCGCGTGCCGGCGCTGCCGAGCCTGACGGCGGAGGTCTCCAACCCAGCCAGCGCCGAGCTGTTCGAGAACGGCGTCTCCAAAGGCGTGTTCACGGCGCCGCAAATGCCACTGAAGACGGTCGGCTAGGTCGCCTCGCCACTGGCGGGCTGGCGTCGCCTGCCCTATCCTAAGGGCGTCATGACAGCTCAAGACCACACGCACCTGCGCCCCTGGCGAACGATCGAGCGGCGCAAGAGCCGGCAGATTCACGTCGGTTCGGTTCCCGTCGGCGGCGACGCGCCGATCACCGTCCAGTCGATGACCAACACGATCACCGGCGACGCGGAAGCCACCATCCGGCAGATCCGCGAGCTGGAGGAGGCCGGCATCGACATCGTGCGGGTGTCCTGCCCCGACGAGGCCGCCACCGCCGCCCTGCCGACGATCGTCAAGGCCGCCAAGGTGCCGATCGTCGCCGACATCCACTTCCACTACAAACGCGGCATCGAGGCGGCCAAGGCCGGCGCGGCCTGCCTGCGGATCAATCCCGGCAACATCGGCTCGGCGCAGCGTGTCCGCGAAGTGATCGACGCCGCCCGCGACAACGGCTGCTCGATGCGCATCGGCGTCAACGCCGGTTCGTTGGAGCCGCACCTGCTCGAGCAGTACGGCGAGCCCTGCCCCGAGGCGATGGTGCAGAGCGCGCTCGACCATGCCAAGATCCTGCAGGATCACGACTTCCACGAGTTCAAGATCAGCGTGAAGGCGTCCGACCTGTTCCTGGCCGTCGCCGCCTACCAGCAGCTGGCCGAGGCGATCGACTGCCCGCTGCACGTCGGCATCACCGAGGCCGGGCCGACCCGCTCGGGCACCATCAAGTCCTCGATCGGCATGGGCTCGCTCTTGTGGGCCGGCATCGGCGACACCATCCGCGTCTCGCTCGCCGCCGATCCGGTGGAAGAGGTGAAGGCCGGCTTCGACATCCTGAAGTCGCTCGGCCTGCGCCACCGCGGCGTCAACATCATCGCCTGCCCGTCCTGCGCGCGGCAGGGCTTCAACGTGATCGAGACGGTCGGCAAGCTCGAGGAGCGCCTGGCCCACATCGCCACGCCGATGAGCCTTTCGATCATCGGCTGCGTCGTGAACGGACCTGGCGAGGCGCTGCTGACCGACGTCGGCTTCACCGGCGGCGGCAAGGGCGCGGGCATGGTCTACATGGCCGGCAAGCCGGACCATAAGATGGACAACGACCACATGGTCGACCACATCGTCGAACTGGTCGAAGCCAGGGCCGCGGAGCTGCAAGCCGCAGAGGCGAAGACGCTGCAGGCGGCGGAATAATCGCCCTCTCCGGGTGGGCGACAGAATCATGACGCCCCCGTCACTCTTGCGCGGGCCGCCTGACCCTGCTTAGGGTTTCGCCGCCAATAGGGAGCAATAAACGATGTCCGCCGACGGTACCTGGAACACCACAGTCAATTCGCCGATGGGCGCGCAGAAGGCCACCTTGACCATCAAGACCGACGGCGCGGCCTTCACCGGCACGATGGCCGGCGCGCAAGGCACGCAGGAAGTCACGGGCAAGGTCGACGGCAACACCCTGACCTGGGGCAGCAAGCTGACCCAGCCGTTCCCGATCGACCTCGAGTTCACCGTCACGGTGGACGGGGACAAGATGACCGGGTCGGTGAAGGCCGGCGCGTTCGGCTCCTCGCCGCTGACGGGCGAACGGGCCTAACCCATACCGGCGACCCTTCTCGCCGCCTGGAAGGCCGCCACCGCGCGGCTGGCCCAGGCTGGCGTGGAGAGCCCGACCATCGATGCGCGGCTGCTGCTCGAGGCGGCCGCGCCGGTGAGTCGCGCCGACATCCTCGCGGATCCCCATCGCGCCCTCGATGCCGACGCCGAGTCGCGGCTGGAGACTTTCGTCGCCCGGCGCGAGGGCCGCGAACCGGTCAGCCAGATCATCGGCCGCAAGGGCTTCTGGACCCTGATGCTGAACGTCGGCGCCGGCGTGCTGACGCCGCGGCCCGAGACCGAGACCATCCTCGACGTGGTGCTGCCGGCGTTTCCGCCCGAGCGGGCCGTCAATGTGCTCGACCTCGGTGTCGGCTCCGGCGCGATCCTGCTCTCGATCCTGGCCGAGCGGCCGAAGGCCAAGGGCCTGGGCGTCGATATTTCCGAGGACGCGCTGGCGGTCGCCCGCGACAATGCCGCGCAGCTGGGCCTCGAGCGCCGCGTCGCGTTGCTGCGCACCGACTGGACCGCCGGCCTCGCCGACGCCTCGTTCGACCTGGTGGTCTCCAACCCGCCTTACATCCCCACGGCCGATATCGAGACCCTCGAGCCCGAGGTGCGGAATCACGAGCCGCGAGTGGCGCTCGACGGTGGGCGGGACGGCCTGGACGCCTATCGGCGCCTGGCGCCCGAGATTCTGCGCGTCCTGCGTCCCGGCGGCATGTTCGCGGTCGAGGTCGGGGTCGGCCAGGCGGAGGACGTCAGGGCGCTGTTCCAGGCCGCCGGCGCCGAGGCGCTGGCCGTGCACAACGACCTCGCCGTTCGCCCCCGGGTCGTCGCCGGTCTCAAGAAACCCCTTGGAAACTAGCGGCCAAGTCGCTACATCTTCATACGTCTCCTCCTAGAACCGTCGGAGTAGAGGTCGAGGCGCTGGCCCAGATGGCTAGCGCAGAGGCGCTCCGGCAGGCGTCGCTCAGCGCGCCCGGGACGCTCGCTGGAGACAGGGAACCTTACGCGTTTTCGAACACTCAACCGGGCAAGATCGCCCGCTACTCGATGGAAACCACCGGTCCGCCCTGGCTTAGAGCCGGGCGCGCTGGATGATCCTCAACAGGTCGGCTAAAAATGAGAGATTTCAAAGGGATGAAGCGTCAACGCAACCGCGGTCGCGGCGGCGGTGGCGGCAATGGAGGCGGCAAGCCGCAGCACAACGCCAATCGGGCGTTCGACTCCAACGGTCCCGACAACGTCAAGGTCCGCGGCGCGGCTCAGCACATCTTCGAACGCTACCAGCAGCTGGCGCGCGACGCCGGTTCGGCGGGCGATCGGGTGCTGGCGGAGAACTATCTGCAGCACGCCGAACACTACTTCCGGGTGCTTCGGGCGATGCAGCCGCAGCGTCCGGTGTCCGAGATCATGGGCCGCGATCAGTTCGTCTCCGGCTACGACATCGACTTCGAGGACGAAGGCCAGAACAGCGAAGAACCCGCCGAGGCGGAAGCCGATGGCGGCGATGGCCGCCGCGACGGCCAGTGGCAGCGCGACGATCGCCCCCGCGAGGACCGTCAGCAACAGGGCGAATACCGCCAGCGCGACGACCGGCCGCCGCAGCGTGACGACCGCCCCCAGCGCGACGACTACCGCCCCCGCGACGACCGTCCCCAGGGCGAGTATCGCCAGGACCGGCAGCAGGGCGAATACCGCCAGCGCGACGACCGGCCCCAAGGCGACCGTCAGCAGAATGACCGCCCGCAGGGTGACCGGCAGCAGGGCGACCGTTACCAAGGCGACCGGGCCCAAGGCGACCGCAGTCAGGGCGACCGCAATCAGGGCGATCGGCAGGGCGGACGCTATCCGCGCGACGACCGCCAGCCCCGCTACCAGAACGATCGGCCGCCGCAAGGCCAGCAGGGTGGCCGCCAGGATCGCGACGCCCCACGCGAGCGCCCCGAACGCGATCCGCTCGGCGTGATCGAGCCGCAGGCGACGCCGATCACGGCGGCGACCACCGCGCCGGCGCCCGCGCCGACCCCCTACGAGCCGCCGCGCGACAGCGCGACCGGCGTGCTGCGCGGCGAGGATGGGACGATGAGCCACGCGCCGGCGTTCCTGCAGTCCGCGCCTCGCGCCGACGCGACCCCCGACGCAAATGGGGACGAGCCCGCCGAGGTCCGGCGTCCGCGCCGTCGGCGCGCGCCGCGCACCTTCGAGCCCGGCCAGGCCGCGCCCGCGGAAGTCGACGAGGGCTGATCAACGGCGCCCGCGTGCGCTCGGGCGAGAGCCTCAGAAGTACGGGGCGTCCACGTACAGGCCGCGATTCTCGGCGCCTTCCGGGACCGCGATGCCGGGCGTCCACATGAAGAAGCGCTCGGTGTCGCGCCCTAGCCGCTCCAGCAGCGATGCGCCTGGCGAAGCGGGGGACGAGTAGATCACCAGGGTGTCGAAGCCCTCGCCCGCCAGCTGACCGCACCAGGCCCGCAGCAGAAGCTCGAACTCGGCTTCGGCGCCTGGCTCGAAGGCGTAGTCCAGCACCACGCCGGAGCGCGAGACGGTGCGCACGCCACCGGTCTCGGTGATTGCCCGCAGCGCGTCGCCGAACGCCCAGGCGCCGACCACCGCACGCTCGGTCAGCCAGACCCGGTCCCAGGCATAGAGATCCGGCGCGCGGCTCAGCCGAGCCGACCAGCTCTCTGCGGTATAGGGAACGAACATCTCCTCCGCGTCGTGAAACGCGTTCAGGCGCTCGACGATCTCGCCCGCATCGGCCGGGGTCGCGCGGCGGCCCGCCGTCGGACCGGCCAGGGCGGCGCAGTCCAGCGGGATGCGGTGCACGACCTGCGGCCACTTGTTCGGCGTCCCCGCGAAGCCGTGCTGCATGCCGAGATTGTCGACCGAGATGTAGGCGTTGGAGCCGTCGGTGCGGTCCCGGTATTTGTCGAGCACCTTGTTGGCCGCGCCCCACAGGCCCTTGCGCTGGTGCTCGGGCAGCACGCGCAGGTGCGAGACGGTGATCATCTTCTTGAGCACGCCGCCGACGCGCACCACGTGCTCGGCGCCGCAGCTCACCGCCGCGGGCGCGCCGTCGACCGAAGCCAGACCGATGCTGCAGTCTTCCATCAGCCGGGTCGCGGCCATGTAGTCGTCGCCGCGGTCGAAGTGGACCGAGACGTCGCCCATCACGATCGGGCAGCGCCGCTCGATGTCGGCCAGTATCGCCGCGTCCTCGACGGTCGCCTCGCGAAAGCCGAGCTGGAAGTCGTGACGGCGCTCGATCTCGAAACGGCTCATCCGATGCGGCGGCTCGGGCTCGACGTCGATGCCGACCACCCAGCGACGGTCCTTGGCGGTCTTCACGGCGGCCACGACGGCGAACGGCTCGTCCTTCTCGATCGCGACCTGGGTCACCTCGCCGAGGCGGCCGAGGTTGGCCTGCCAGTTGGCGCGCATGGTCTCGGCGGTGAGCGGCTCGCTCACCCGCGCTTTCACCGCCGCCGAATAGCGGTCCCAGTCGGAGGCCTGAGCGCCCGCGCCGCCGCTGTTCAGCATGCTGATCCACCAGGCCAGCCAGGCGCCGGCAGGGGTCTGTGGAAGATCGAAGTCGCTCACCTATCCGCTCCGCTCAAGGGCGGGCGGATCATAACCGCTCGGCGGTGGGCCAGCCAGACGGTCGGACTTGAAGCGCCGGCCTCAGGCGCCGGCGGTCTGCTCCGGTTGCGCTTGCGGCCGGCGGCCCAGCCAGGCCAGGCTCGGCAACGCCGGAAGCGCCGGCAGCTGGAACCGCGATTTGGGCCGCGCCGGCGCTGGCATGCAGCCCTCCAGCGCGTTCATCAGCACCTCGACCGGGCCGTCGTTCAGGAAGTGGTTCGCGCCCGCGACACGGATGAACCGGATCGGCGCGCGTGAGCGCGTCTCGGCCACCAGCCGCTCGGCCAGTTCGATCGGCGCGAAGTCGTCGGCGTCGCCATGGATCACGTGCACCGGCACGTTCAGCCGCCGCAGCGCCTGGCGCATGTGCGTCAGCTGCGCCGCCTGCCCGCTGACCTCGAGGATCGCGTGGCGCAGGTCGCGCGGGATCATGTTCAGGACGCGCATGCCGGCATCCACCAGCCAGCGCGCGGTGGGGCCGGTCTCGCCGAGAAAGCTGGACAGCAGCACAACTCCCGCCAGCGGCCTGGGGTTCTTGCTCGCGAGCACCGTCGCGATCGCCGCGCCGTAGCTTTGCCCGACCAGCAGGATCCTCTGCCCCGGCGCGGCCTGCAGCAGCGGCGAGAGCGCCAGCGCCTGCAGCCGGATGTCGGGAACGCAGGTCGCCGGCTCGCTGGCCGCGAACCCCGGGCGGTCGACGACGATCATCTCGCGATCCTGCGGCAGGGCGGCCAGCACCGGCGCCCAGTATTCGGCCCAGCAGGGCGCGCCTGGCACCACCACGATCTTCAGCGCCGCGGGCGTTTCGCGCACGGTCGTCAGGGCGCTGATCTTCCAGCCCAGCCCGCCGCCAGCCTCGAAGGTGATGCGGCGCATGATGGTTTCAGGATAGTCCTTGGACGTCGGCACATGCTCGGTGCGCCCCATCGCGGCGCTCTCGAAGCAGGCCCAACCCAGACCCAGCAGACCCTTCGGTCTCCTCCTCGTCGCCACGGTCTGCCTCCTTTCCTTGACTGGCCAATTCCCCCAACGCCGCATGTGCCGCGCCGGTTCAATCGGTCTTTGGATCGAACAAGATGATGTTGCGCCGGCGGCACTGAAAGGGGTCTGAACGAGGTTGTTGTCCGCGGTTCAGCAAGCGGCGACTGAAAGCTCGAACCGCCCTTGTGTGGCCATGGCGCCACACTACATCCGGTCGAACGGCTTGCGCTTGATCAAGGCGAGCTGAGCCAATCCGCCTATGTGAGGGGATCATGAACATCGATCTTTATTCCGACCGGGCCAAGCAGGCGATCCAGTCGGCGCAATCGCTGGCGCTCGCGCGCCGTCACCAGCAGCTCGGTCCGGAGCACCTGCTGAAAGTGCTGCTGGAAGAGAAGGACGGCCTCTCCCGGGCGCTGATCCAGAGCGCGGGCGGTAGGCCCGACGCGGCCGACGCCGCGGTGGAGGCCCTGCTCGCCAAGCTGCCCAAGGTCGAGGGCGGCTCGGGCCAGCTCTACATGAAGCCGGAGACGGCCAGCGTGTTCGCCAAGGCCGAAGCCGACGCCAAGGCCGCCGGCGACGCCTTCGTCACCACCGAGCGGCTGCTGATCGCCATCGCCAAGGAAGGCGGCGAGGCGGCCAAGGCGCTGAAGGACGCCGGCGTCACGCCGGCCGCGCTGGAGAACGCCGCCGTCGCCGTCCGCAAGGGCCGCACCGCCGACAGCGCCTCCGCCGAGGAAGGCTACGACGCGCTGAAGCGCTACGCCCGCGACCTCACCCAGGCCGCCCGCGACGAGAAGCTCGACCCGGTGATCGGCCGCGACGAAGAGATCCGCCGCACCATCCAGGTGCTGGCCCGCCGCACCAAGAACAACCCGGTGCTGATCGGCGAACCCGGCGTCGGCAAGACCGCCATCGTCGAGGGTCTGGCGCTGCGCATCGTCAACGGCGACGTGCCGGAGAGCCTGAAAGACAAGAAGCTGATGGCCCTCGACATGGGCTCGCTGATCGCCGGCGCGAAGTACCGCGGCGAGTTCGAGGAGCGGCTGAAGGCGGTGCTGAACGAGGTGACCGCGGCCGAGGGCTCGATCATCCTGTTCATCGACGAGATGCACACCCTGGTCGGCGCCGGCAAGTCCGAAGGGGCGATGGACGCCTCCAATCTGCTGAAGCCCGCGCTGGCCCGCGGCGAACTGCATTGCGTCGGCGCCACCACGCTCGACGAGTACCGCAAGCACGTCGAGAAGGACGCGGCGCTGGCCCGCCGCTTCCAGCCGGTGTTCGTCGGCGAGCCAACGGTCGAGGACACCGTCTCGATCCTCCGTGGGCTGAAGGAGAAGTACGAGGTGCACCACGGCGTGCGCATCTCCGACAGCGCCATCGTCGCCGCCGCCACCCTCTCCAACCGCTACATCACCGACCGCTTCCTGCCCGACAAGGCGATCGACCTGATCGACGAGGCCGCCAGCCGCGTGCGCATGGCGGTCGAACTCCAAGCCCGAGGAGCTGGACGAGATCGACCGGCGCATCGTGCAGCTGAAGATCGAGCGCGAAGCGCTGACCAAGGAGCACGACGCCGCGTCCAAGCATCGCCTCGAACGGCTCGAGGACGAGCTGGACGATCTCGAAGGCCAGTCCGCCGAGATGACCGCCCGCTGGAAGGCGGAGAAGGAAAAGGTCGGCCAGTCCGCCCAGGCCCGCGAGGCGCTGGACCGCCTGCGCGCCGAACTGGCCGCCGCCCAGCGCCGCGGCGACCTGCAGCGCGCCTCCGAGATCGCCTACGGCGAGATCCCGCCGCTGGAAAAGCGCCTGGCCGCGGAGGAAGCGCAGGAGAGCACCGACCTCACCCCCGAGGTGGTCGACGCCGAGCAGATCGCCCAGGTCGTCTCGCGCTGGACCGGGGTGCCGGTCGAGAAGATGCTCGAGGGCGAGCGCGCCAAGCTGCTGCGGATGGAAGACGACCTGCGCAAGCGGGTGGTCGGCCAGGAAGATGCGCTCATCGCCGTCTCCGACGCGGTGCGCCGGGCCCGCGCCGGCCTGAACGATCCCAACAAGCCGCTCGGCTCGTTCCTGTTCCTCGGCCCGACCGGCGTCGGCAAGACCGAGCTGACCAAGGCGCTGGCCGAGTTCCTGTTCGACGACGAGGCGGCGATCACCCGCCTCGACATGAGCGAGTACATGGAAAAGCACTCGGTCAGCCGCATGATCGGCGCGCCTCCCGGCTACGTCGGCTACGACGAGGGCGGCGCGCTGACCGAAGCGGTGCGGCGGCGCCCGTACCAGGTGGTGCTGTTCGACGAGGTCGAGAAGGCCCACGCCGACGTGTTCAACGTGCTGCTGCAGGTGCTCGACGACGGCCGCCTCACCGACGGCCAGGGCCGCACGGTCGACTTCCGCAACACCCTGCTGATCATGACCTCGAACCTCGGCTCCGAGTACCTGGCCAGCCAGTCGGTGGTCCAGGGCGACACCAGCGTCGAAGCGGTGCGCCCGCTGGTGATGGAGGCGGTCCGCGCCCACTTCCGGCCGGAGTTCCTCAACCGCATCGACGAGATCGTGCTGTTCAGCCGCCTCGGCCGCGAGCAGATGGATTCGATCGTGAAGATCCAGCTGCAGCGAGTGGAAAAGCTGCTGGCCGATCGCCGCATGTCGATCGACATCGACGCCGACGCGCTGCACTGGCTGGCCGAGCGCGGCTACGACCCGGTCTACGGCGCGCGCCCCTTGAAGCGCGTGATCCAGAAGGATCTGGTCGACCCGATCGCCAAGAAGCTGCTGGCCGGCGAGATCCAAGACGGCTCGGTGATCCAGGTCACCGCCCACGGCGACAAACTCGAAATCGGCAAGCCGGCGCTGGTGCACTAGCCTCGGCTGGCGGCCTCAGCCCGCCGCGAAAATCTTGCTGCAGAGGGCGCCCACCTTGTCGGGGGTGGCGCCCTTTGTGGCCGGGCCGATCGCGCCGATCTCGCACAACACGTTGTTCTTCGTCGCCGAGACCCGCTTCAGCAGCGGATCCCAGACCGCCCGCTCTCCAACGCCGGCGAGCGGCGTCACGGACTGGTTGGTCCCGCCTGACTTGATCTGATCCACAGACACGTCGCCGAGGCCGGGGCGGACGGCGATTTGGACGGACGAGAAGCCGGCCGTGTCGAACTCGCAGGATTGCGCGTCGCCTGGAATGGTCTTCTCGCCGGAGATCGCTTCGTCCAGCAGCGGCGCCACGTCGGCCTGGGTCACCAGCTTGCGGTCGCAGGCATTACCCACCGGCGCGCTCGTGGCCTGTTGGCCGAGGCGCCGGCCGCCGCGTTGCCGGCCGGCTTGGAGCAGGCGGTTGCTGCAAGCACCGCGACCAGCGCCAACGGAAGAAATCGATGCATGGAGCCCCCGGGATCTGCCAACTGGAACGCGGACCCGCCTCACCGAGGTTCGCCGACGCCAAGCCATAGTGTCCCGACCCAGCCGCGCCAGCAAGCTCACTGCGGGGCGGCGCACTCCCATCGCGCGCCGTGGTCGAGAAGGTGAAGCTGGCCTATGATGGCGGCATGGCGGCGGCGACCGAAGTTCAGTCTGTAGAGGCCAGGCCCCGCGCGGCGATCTGGATGGGCCTGGCGGCGCTGGCGGCGATCGCGCTGGCGGCCGGCACGCTGGCGACGCTGGGGACCGGCAAGGGCGGCATCGAGGCGGCGCTGCGGCTGACCGCGCGGCTGGGCTTCCTGCTGTTCTGGCCCAGCTATGCCGCGAGCGCGCTGGCCACCCTGTTCGGCGAGGCGTGGCGGCCGCTCGGGCGCTATGCGCGGGTGCTGGGCATGGCGTTCAGCGCCGTGCTGGCGGTGCATCTCACCTTGGTGGCCTGGTTCCTCTGGATCGGTGCGGCGCTGCCGCTGCAGACCTTCGTCATCTTCGGCGCCGGCGTTCTTTGCGCCTACACTCTGCTCCTGTGCTCGATCGACCAGGTTCGCCGCGCGATGAGCACGCCCACCTGGCGGCTCGTGCAGACCATCGGGACCAACTACATCCTGTTCGCCTTCGCCTACGACTTCCTGCGGCCCCAGCCCCTCAGCGCCGCGGCGTTCCTGGTGCTGTATCTGCCGTTCGACATCCTGGTGGCGCTGGGGCCGGCGCTGCGTCTGCTAGCGTGGATGAAGAAGCGCCGCGCGGGTTAGGGGTCGTTCGAACTCAGATGGAACACCCTTTCAACGTCATGGCCGGGCTTGTCCCGGCCACCCATGGACACGACTGAAGATCGGCGGGCATGGGTTGTCGGCATTCCGCGCTGTGCGCTCCAGCCGGCAATGACGTGACTGAACTTGGACTGATAACCAACGCACTCCAGCCGAAGGTGCAGTTAGTCCGCCGGCTGATATTTCAGGTTGATCGTGCAGACGCCGTAGGCATAGCGGCTGTCGCGCGAGGTCTCGCGAAAGCGCACGACCGAGATGACGTAGTTCTCGGAGATCTTCGACAAATCGTAGGTGTAGATGCCGCTGGCGAGTTCCTTCTTGCAGGAACTCGGTGAGGGTCTTGGCCTCGGCGCTGGGCGCGGCCAGCAGGACCGCTGCGATCGCCAACGTAAACGGCGTGATTTTCCCGATGACGCTCATTGAGCTGATGTCCCCCGATCCGACCGCGACTGAAGCCTGTCCGTCGTAAGCCGGCGCGCCGGCTCAATCCAGCCCCAGGATCTCCCCGTCCTCGCCGACGTGGATACGCTCCGACGCCGGATGGCGCGGCAGGCCCGGCATGGTCATGATCTCGCCGGCGAGGGCGACGACGAAGCCGGCGCCGGCGGAGAGGCGCACGTCGCGGACCGGCAGCGTGAAGCCTTCCGGGGCGCCCAGCAGGTTCGGGTCGGCGGAGAAGCTGTACTGGGTCTTGGCCATGCAGACCGGCGCGCCGCCGAAGCCGGCGGCCTCGAACTCGGCCAGCTTGGCGGCGGCCAGGGGGGCGAAGTCGACCTCGCGGGCGCGGTAGATCTCGCTCGCCACGCAGCGGATCTTGTCGGCCAGCGGTAGGTCATCTGGGTAAAGCGGATCGAAGCGGGCGCGATTGCCGTCGGCGAGCTCGGCGACCGCTTCGGCCAGGTCCACCGCACCCGCCGCGCCGTCGGCGAAATGGGTGCAGACATAGGCCTCGACGCCCATGGCGCGGCATTCGTCCTTGATCACCGCAATCTCGGCCGGTGTATCGCCAGCGAAGGCGTTGACCGCCACCACGGCCGGCACGCCGAACTTGCCGACGTTCTCCAGGTGGCGACGCAGGTTGGGAAAGCCGGCGGCCACGGCGGCGGCGTTCTCCGGACCGAGCTCCGACTTGGCGACGCCGCCGTGCATCTTCAGAGCACGGACGGTCGCCACGACCACGGCGGCGGCGGGCGCCAGACCGCCAAAGCGGCACTTGATATCGAAGAACTTCTCGGCCCCCAGATCGGCCCCGAAACCGGCCTCGGTGACCACGTAGTCGGCGATCTTCAGCGCCGCGTCGGTGGCGATCAGCGAGTTGCAGCCGTGGGCGATGTTGGCGAACGGGCCGCCGTGCACCAGCGCCGGCGTGCCTTCAAGGGTCTGCACCAGATTGGGCTGCAACGCGTCGCGCAGCAGCGCGGTCATCGCCGGCGCCGCGGCGAGCTGGGCGGCGGTGACCGCCTCGCCGCTCTTGCTCCGTCCAATGATCACCCGGGCGAGCCGGTCTTCCAGGTCAGCGAGCGAGCGAGCCAGGCAGAAGATCGCCATCGTCTCCGAGGCGACGGTGATGTCGAAGCTCTCTTCGCGCACCAGGCCGCGGCGGCCGAGGCGCAGTTCCACGTTCCGCAACGCGCGATCGTTCATGTCCATCGCCCGGCGCCAGGCGATGCGCTGCGGGTCGAGCCCCAGCGGGTTGCCCCAGTAGATGTGGTTGTCGATCAGGGCGGCCAGCAGGTTGTTGGCGGCGGTGATGGCGTGGAAATCGCCGGTGAAATGCAGGTTGATCTCGTCCGCCGGGGCGACCTGAGCCGCCCCGCCGCCGGTCGCGCCGCCCTTCATGCCGAAGCACGGACCCAGCGAAGGTTCGCGCAGGCAGATCAACGTGCGCCGGCCGATCCGGCTCAGCGCATCGCCGAGCCCGATCGTGGTGGTGGTCTTGCCCTCGCCGGCGGGCGTTGGGCTGATTGCGGTGACCAGCACCAGCCGGCCGCGGCGCGGTGGCAGCTGAGCCAGGAAGTCGGCGGCCAGCTTCGCCTTGTAGGGTCCGTAGCGGTACAGCGCCTGCGCCGGGATGCCGACCCGCGCGCCGATGGCTTCGATGTCTGTGAGCGTCAACGCATCCCCCGGCAGGCTCCTGGCGGCCCGCCCTTGTCATCAGAAAACGCCCGCGCGTCGAGCCCTCTGTTGCGCCAGCTTGACCAGGCGGCTTGGCGGGCGGACGCTTGCGCAGCCGCTCGTGGGAACCAGAATGCTGCGCCGTTTCGCCGTGATCGTCCTCGCCGCCGTGCTGGGCGGACCCGCCGCCGCGCAGGCCCCGGCGTCGGCGCCGCCCCCAGCCACGCCGCTGGCGATCGCCCGCTGCACCTGGGCCGCGCTGCCCGCGACCACCCGGGCGGCGCTGATCGCCTCGGGTCCTTCAATCGGCGACATCGGCAAGGCGGTCACCGACATGAACCCCGCCCTGATCCAGCTGGCGCAGAGCCAGTGCCCGTCGCCGGCGACCCGAGAGATCGACGCGGCGTCGAAGGACGCCTGGGCCGGCACGGTGATGACCAACTGGGCCGAGGGCGAGCTTTCGACCCGCTATGCGATCACCCCCGTCGCGCTGGCCCGCGCCTGGGGCCACGTGCCGTCCGGCGCGCGCCGTCAGATCGCCGCCGGCTTCGACAAGGAGCAGGCGGCGGTGCGCGGCGACGTCGCCGGCTTCGCCGCCGAGCTGCACCTCACCGCCCCGGTCGCCCTCGACCTGCTCAGCGCCTGGGCCATCGCCCAGATGAAACTGGCGGAGCTGAACTGACCGTCGGCTGACAGGGCTTGCGCGGCGCCGGACTCGGTCGCAACCTTCCGCGGGGCGAGGACAATGGGACGGGCTGCGACCTGGCTGGCTGGCGTGGTGTTGGCGATCGCCGTCGGCGGCGGCGCGCGCTCGCAGCCTGAAGCCGTGGGGGCAGGCGTCCCGATGATGGCCAGGGGCGCGCCGATCAGCCAACAGGACGTCAACACCGAGGTCGGCCGCCCGGTGCTGCTGTTGCACTATGTCCACGTCGACGCCGCCTGCGGCCCATCGGCGATGGCGATCCGGCTGACCACGCCGCCCGAGCACGGGTCCGTCAGCTTCGAGGACGGCGAAGAGCGGCCCTGGTACGCCGGGCGGCCGTTGTTCGAGCCTGGCGACCCACGCGCCCATTGCGGCAACCGCCTCGCCGCCACCAAGGACGCCGTCTTCACCCCCGCGCCGGGCTTCACCGGCCGTGACACCCTGGTGGTCGAGTTCACCGAGGACGGCGCGTCCTTCTCGGACACGGTGGATATCGAGGTGCGGTAGCGCGCGCTGCAATCCATCACGTCATTGCCGGCTGGAGCGCGAAGCGCGGAATGCCGGCAACCCATGCACGCCATTCAGCAGACGCGTTCAGGGATGGCCGGGACAAGCGGGGCCATGACGTTGTGAGTCAGCCTGATCTCGTAGCTAGGGCGTGCGACTGGGCGGGCCGCCTTCTGAGACGGCGCCGGGGGTCAGCGCCGCGGCTTCGGCGGCCAGCACGCGGTCGATCAGGAACCAGTAGGCGCCGCGCTCGCCCTTTTCGTTCGTCGTGTGCAGCACGTCGTAGGAATGGCCGCCCTGCTGCACCAGCGCCTGAGCCTGGACCTTCAGCCCCAGCGCCCGCATCAGGGCGTATTCCTCGTCGACCGTGATCGGCGTGAACGCCGTGTCGGCCGTCAGGCCATCGCCGGTCTGGATCGACTTGATCAGGCCGACGGCGATATCGCGGTCGAGCTTGGAGGCGGTGGCATCGCCGGCAGCGTCCTCGCAGAAGGCCGCGACGAAGTGGGCGTCGGCGTCGACGTAGTCCTCGGCGATCACCGCCTTGGCGCTCGGCAGCGCGTCCTTGCAGTTGGAAGCGTTGGCGGCCTGCAGCATCTGCCGCCGCGCCGCGCTCTGGGCGAACACCTGGAAGCCGGGGCGCTGGGCGTAGGCGAGGCGCAGGCTCGCCCAGTCGACATTGGGGGCGTTGGCCTTGGCCTCGGCCAGCATGGCCTGGTAGCGGCCCTCGGCGTCCTGGGTGATGACGGCCGCGCTCGCGCTGGCGGCGGCGAGGCTGAAGGCGAGGGCAAGCGGCAAAAGTCGCATCGGCAGGTCTCTTCGGCGCCCCGCCCGCAGGATGGCCTCAAACGAGGCCGGGCAAAAGCCTAGGCGGTGGCTTGCGCCGCCTGCTTGGCCTTGACCTGCTTCTTGATCTTCAGCGCGCGGGTCGAGAGTTTCTCGTCGCGGGCGCCCAGCAGGAACACATCCAGGCCGCCGCGGAAGTCGACGGTGCGCAGCGCCGCGTTGGAAATCCGCAGGGTGAAGTTCTGGCCCAGCGCGTCGGAATGCAGCTTCGCCGGCGCCAGGGCCGGCAGGAAACGCCGCTTGGTCTTGGTGTTGGAGTGGCTCACGTTGTGGCCGACCATGGGACCGACGCCCGTGAGCTCGCAGCGGCGCGACATCGAACAAAACCTTCCAGCGCAAACGACGAACGCGCGGCCGCTCTATCAAAAGCGTCCCGCGCGGAGGCGGCGATATAGGCGAAGAGGGGCGTCGGCGTCAAGGCGAGGCCGCTCTTTACAGACCGCGCCCGCGCCGGCCTAACGGAACCAGTGCTTGGCTTGGTCGAGTCGCGGGGCGGCGGTTGCGCAGGATCGGACCTATCGTCGCCTTGGCCGTGCTGCTGATCGCCGCTGGCTGCACGCGCCCGCCGCCGAAGCCGCCGGCTGGGCCGGACCCGGCGATCGAGGCGCGGCGGGTCGCGGCGGCCGCCGAAGCGATCTGGGTGCAGGGCCAGGCCTCGGGGATGGTGGTGGCCGTGGTGCACGGCGACCAGGCCCGGGCGCTAGCGTTCGGCCAGCTGGACCCCGGCGACGCGCGGCCGGCGGACGAGCGGACCCTGGTGCGGCTGCAGTCGGTCTCCAAGCTGTTCGCCGGCCAGCTGCTGGCGAACCTCGCCAGCCAGGGCAAGGTCAGGCTCGCCGACCCGCTGATGCTCTACGCGCCGAAGGGCTGGAGCCCGCCCCGGACGAAGTCGGCGGCGCCGCCGATCACCCTCATTCGTCTCGCCACCCACACCAGCGGCCTGCCGCGCGAGGCGCCGATCCGGCCCGGCCAGCCGGCGGCCGCGGCCAGCGTCGCGCGCTGGAGCTGGCTCCTGCAGCAGCGCCGCCTGCCACCGCCCGGGGTCGGCGCGGTCTACTCAAACATCGCCTTCGACCTGCTGGGCGACGCCCTGGCCGCCGCCGCCAGGACCCCCTACGGCGCGGCCCTGAACGCGCGGGTCACCGGCCCGCTCGGCATGAACGACACCACCGCCACGCCCTCGGCCGAGCAGTGCCAGCGGATGATGGCCACCGACCCGAACCGCAAGCCGTTCCCGTGCGTCGACCAGTCCGGCGAGGCGGCCAGCGGCGGGCTCTATTCCACCGCTGGCGACATGGCGCTGTGGCTGAAGGCGCAGCTGGCCCCGGCGGCCGAGCTCGGGCCGCGGGCGATCAGCCAGGCGGTCTATGTGCGGCGCCAGCAGCTCAAGACCGCCGCCGGCCTGGATCACGCCGGACCCGCCAACGGTATCGGCCTGGCCTGGATCGAGCAGGACGCCAGTCCTGGCCGCCCGCGCATCCTGGAAAAGACCGGCGGCGGCGACGGCTTCCTGACCTACGTCGTGATCGATCCGTTACATCGCGCCGGCGTCTTCGTCGGCTTCAACAACGTCAGCGGCCACCGGCTGGGCGCGGTGGCGGAGGCGGCGGACCAGCTGGTGTTCCTGCTCGGGACCGAGCCGGATTCGATCGCCATCCCGGGCGCGACGGCCGCCGCGGCGCATTGACGCTGGACGTTTGAGCGGGTCCAAGCGGCGAATGGCGATGACGGCGCAAATCCCGGCGGAGGAGGCTGACGGCCTGCCGACGCCGCAGCGCTGGCAGGCGGCGTTCGCCGTGTGGCTGGCGATCGCCATGACCGTGCTCGACAGCGCCATCGCCAACGTGGCCCTGCCGACCATCGCCCACGAGTTCGGCGCCGCGCCTTCGGAAGCGATCTGGATCGTCAACGCCTACCAGCTGGCGATCGTGGTGGCGCTGCTGCCGCTGGCGTCGCTGGGCGACATCATCGGCTATCGGCGGATTTTCCGCGCCGGCCTGATCCTGTTCACGATCGCCTCGCTGGCCTGCGCCTGCTCCGACTCGATGGCCACCCTCACGGTCGCCCGCACACTGCAGGGTCTGGGCGCGGCGGGGGTGATGAGCGTCAACGGCGCGCTGGTGCGGCACATCTATCCCCACGCCAAGCTGGGCCAGGGCATCGGTTTCAACGCCATGGTGGTCTCGGCGTCGTCGGCGATCGGTCCGACGGTGGCGGCGGGGATCCTGGCGCTCGGCCCCTGGCAGTGGCTGTTCGGGATCAACATCCCGATCGGGCTGGCGGCCATCGCCGTGGGCTGGAGGACCCTGCCGGCGAACCAGCTCTCCGAACGCCGGTTCGACTGGCTCTCGGCGCTGCTCAACGCCTTCACCTTCGGCCTGGTGTTCAGCGGCGTCGATGTCCTGACCCGCACCCGCGCCCGGCTGGTCGGCGCGGCGGAGACGGTGGCCGGGCTGGTCGTCGGCGCGGTGCTGGTGATCCGCGAACTGGGCCAGCCGCGGCCGCTGGTGCCGGTCGACCTGCTGCGCAACCCGATCTTCGCCCTGTCGGTGGCGACGTCGATCGCCTCGTTCAGCGCCCAGATGCTGGCCTTCGTCGCCCTGCCGTTCCGCTTCGAGAACACGCTGCACTACGACCAGGTGGCGACGGGTCTGCTGCTCACGCCCTGGCCGGCGGCGGTGGGGGTGATGGCGCCGTTCGCCGGCTGGCTGGCCGACCGGATGTCGACCGCCGTGCTGTGCGCGATCGGCCTCGCCATCTTCTGCGCCGGCCTTGCGGCGCTGGCCACGCTGCCGGCCGCGCCGAACGGGTTCGAGATCGGCTGGCGGATGGCGATGTGCGGCGTCGGCTTCGGCCTGTTCCAGTCGCCCAACAACCGGATGATGCTGACCGCGGCGCCCCGCGAGCGCGCCGGCGCCGCCGGCGGCATGCTCGGCACCGCGCGGCTCACCGGCCAGACCCTGGGCGCGGTGCTCACGGCGATCTTCCTGCACCTGTTCGGACCACCGGGCGAAGTGATCGGCCTCTGGGTCGCGTCGGGCTTCGCCGCCCTCGCGGCCGCCGTCAGCCTCTCGCGGACGGCGGTGAGGGCGACCGCGACGGCGTAGGCCGCACGGCTGGCGTCAGGCGGCGTAGCGGGCCGGCAGGGAGAACGCTCGCAGCCGGGCCGGCAGCCTCGAGGCCGCGCGCATCGCCTCGCGGGTGTTCTGGAAGGTCGCGGCGTCCTGCTCGGCGCTCGCCCAACCGAGCCTGCCGGGCGGATTGGCGAGGAAGACGAGACCCTGCTCGGTGGTTCTCGCGACGACGGCGGCGGCGATCGACATTTTGTCTCTCCAGGCTCCGGGCGCTGTCTCTTTTTGTCGCGCCCGTTTCGCCTGGTTCAAAATCCGTGCCGGAAGGCCGCCTAGGCCTTGTCCAGTCCGTACGCCGCATGCAGCGCGCGCACCGCCAGCTCGGTGTAGGCGGCGTCGATCAGCACGCTGATCTTGATCTCCGAGGTGGAGATCACCTGGATGTTGACGCCTTTGTCGGCCAGCGCCTTGAACATGGTCTGGGCGACGCCGGTGTTGCTGCGCATGCCGACGCCGATCACCGACACCTTGGCCACGTTGTCGTCCAAGGTCACGTCCTCGAGCCCGATCTGGTCCTTCGCCGCCCTGACCAGCTCCAGCGAGCGGGCGGCGTCGCGCTTGCCGACGGTGAACTCCATGTTGGCCGCGCCGGGCGAGCGCGAATGGCTCTGCACGATCATGTCGACGTTGACGTTGGCGTCGGCCAGGCGGCCGAAGATCTCCGAGGCCACGCCTGGATGGTCGGGCAGGCCGAAGAGGCTGATCTTGGCTTCGTCGCGGCTGTAGGCCACGCCGCTCACGATCCGTTTTTCCACGATCTCCTCCTCGTCGCAGACGATGGTGCCGGCGTTGTCGGACGCGCCGGGCTCGACGAAACTGGACAGCACCCGCAGCGGCACCCGCTCGGCCATGGCCAGCTCGACCGAGCGGCTCTGCAATACCTTGGCGCCGAGCGAGGCCATCTCCAGCATCTCCTCGTAGGAGATCTTGGGCAGCCGCTGGGCGCGTTCCTCGATGCGCGGGTCTGTGGTGTAGACGCCATCGACGTCGGTGTAGATGTCGCAGCGGTCGGCGCGCAGCGTCGCCGCGATCGCCACGGCCGACAGGTCGCCGGCCCCACGGCCGAGCGTCGAAATGCGACCTTGGCGATCCACGCCCTGGAAACCCGCCACGACCGGAATCTCGCCAGCCGCCAGCGCCGCCTCGAGCTTCTCCGGCGGCGCCTCTTCGATGCGGGCCTTGCCATGGGCGTCGTCGGTGATGATCGGCACCTGCCAGCCCAGCCAGGAGCGGGCGTTGCAGCCGAGGTTGCGCAGGGTGAGCGCCAGCAGGCCAGCCGTCACCTGCTCGCCCGAGGCGACCACGACGTCGTATTCCTCGTCGGAGGCCGGGAGGTGCGGCGCGGCGGCGCCGGCGCCGTCGGTCCAGGCCACCAGCTCGTTGGTGCGCCCGGCCATGGCCGAGACCACCACGGCCACCTGATGGCCGGCCGCCGAACTCGGCGGCGACCAGCCGGGCGACGCGGCGTATGCGCTCCAGGTCGGCCACCGAGGTGCCGCCGAATTTCATCACGATGCGGGACAAGCGCGCTGCTCTTTCAAGCGAAGGGCGCCCTTCTAGCGACGGCGGCCGGGCTGGACAAGGTTGACGTGATCGCGGATCAGTGCCTAACTACCTACCTGACTGTCCCATTGGAGGCCGGCCGTGGCCGAAGATCCCGAACGCCTTGGCGCCATCGCGGCGCGCCACACGACAGTCGCCGACAAGATCCGCGCCCTCTCCGCCGCCGGCGTGGCCCGTGCGGACATCGCCCGCTTCCTCGGCAAACGCTATCAGCACGTCCGCAACGTGCTCGAGGACGACGCGCAGAGCCAACCGCAGGGCGGTGGGCCGGAATACGTGCTCGGGAAGGCCGACCTGAGCAACGTCCACGAGGAGCCGCCGCCGTTCGACCGCGACGATGACGCCGCATACATCGAGCGAAGGGGAAGAAACGTGTTCTGGCTGGATGTGAAACCCGACGGCAGCCTCCCGCTACCGCTGGAGGTGGTCGAGCTATTGGAGGCTACCCCGGGCCACCGCGTGTTCGTCGAGGTCAAGGACGACCGCTTGACCGTGATGAGCGCCAAGGCGGCGCTCGAAGAGGCGCGCGCCATTGTGCGCAAGTACATTCCGGCTGGCGTCAGTCTCTCGGATGAATTGATCGCTGACCGGCGCGCGGAGGCGGCCCGCGAAGCGGCGGATGACTGAGACGGTATTGAACTCATCGGCTGTGCTCGCCAGCATTCAGCGCGAGCCAGGCGCCGACAACGTCGATGCGGCGCTGACCGGCGCCGCGATTTCGGCGATCAACTTCGCCGAGGTCGTCAGCAAGTTGATCTCCCGCGGCCTCCCAGACGCGGACGCGGTGATCGCGGCAAGGCGGTTCGGCGCCGAATTGGTCGACGTCGACGGAGATCAAGCGGCGATGGCCGGGGTGATCCACGCAGCAACGCGCGCCGCTGGCATCTCGATGGCCGACGCCTTCTGTCTCGCGCTGGCAAAGCAGCGAAACTTGCCGGTCCTCACCGCCGACCGAGCGTGGAAGGCGCTCGACCTCGGCGTCGAAGTGACCCTGATCCGTTGACGCCGAACGGTGGCGGGTCCAGCAATCGCGGCCGATGACCGAGGCCGCCACATCCAGCATCGACCCGGCCGAGGTCGCCCGCTTTTCGGCGCTGGCGGCGAAGTGGTGGGACCCGAAGGGCGAGTTCGCGCCGCTGCACCGGATCAACCCGGTGCGGCTGGGTTTCATCCGCGAGCAGGCGCTCGCCCGCTTCGGACGCGACAGCGCGGCGCGCCGGCCATTCGAGGGCTTGAGCGCGCTCGATATCGGCTGCGGCGGTGGGCTGCTAAGCGAGCCGATGGCGCGGCTTGGCTTCGCGGTGACGGGCGTCGACGCGTCCGAACGCAACATCGGCACGGCCAGCGCCCATGCCGCCGAGCTGGGGCTCGAGATCGACTACCGCACCTCGACCGCCGAGGCGCTGCTCTCCGACGCCAGGCGCTTCGACCTGGTGCTGAACATGGAAGTGATCGAGCACGTCGCCGATCCCGCCCAGTTCCTGCGGGACACCGCCGCGCTGCTGGCGCCCGGCGGCCTGATGATCGTCGCCACCCTCAACCGCACCCTGAAGTCGCTGGCGCTGGGCAAGCTCGCCGCCGAATACCTGCTGCGCTGGGTCCCCGCCGGCACGCACGACTGGCGGCGCTTCCTGCGCCCGGAAGAGCTGCGCGGCTTCCTGGCGGGCGAGCCGTTCGACGTCGACGGCCCGTTCGGGATCGCCCTCGACCCGATCTCGGGCCGCTGGTCGCGATCGAGCGATGTGGCGGTCAACTACATGATGACCGTGGCCGCCCGCCCGGCCTAGCGGCCCGCCCGCTCAAACGCCTCGCGCCAGGGGGTGAGGTCCAGCGCGGGGTAGCGCTCCGCGCAGCCCTGCAGCGTCTCCGCGTCCCAGTAGTCGTGGCCCGGCGGCGGGAAGCCCAGCGCCTCCAGCTGCCGCACGCTGCAGAGGTCGACCAGCGGCGTCCAGTTGGCGATGCCCTTGCGCGGCCACGGGTTGGCCCCGACCCAGTCGGCGCCGGCGCCGCGGTAGGCGAGGTTGAAGAAGAATCGCCCGCCGCCGGCCAGCGACATCTCCGTGCCGCGGTGCACGACATCGGCGCCGTAGACCAGCAGCGAGCCGCGTGGCCCGACGGCGCTGACGGCCGCCGACTCCCACTGCGCCATCCGCGCGTCCGACACCCTGGCGCGCGGAAACGACAGCCGCATCAGCGGCTCGTCGCGGGTCAGCTCGCGGCTGACGATGCGCGTCGCGCCGTGCGCGGCCGTGACGTCGGTCAGGTAGAGGAACATCTGCGCCTGGCGGTAGCGGCCATCGGCGCGCGGCGGCAGCATGACGTGGTTGGTGTAGTCGACGTGGAACGGCTGATCGTACTGAGTGACGCCGGTGTACTTGGCGAAGGTCTCCGCCTGGTAGAGCCGCACGTCGCGCGTCCGCAGCAGGTCTTCGGCCACGGCGATGATGGCGGGATGCAGCGCCAGCAGGTTCAGCGCCTGGTCGGCGAACGGAAACTCCTTCAGCCCGACGAACTGCAGCGGCCGGAACCGCGGGTCGTCGCCCTGGTTGGCCGGGGCCGCCGCGCCGTCGCGAAACGCCGCGCTGCGCGGATCGCCCGCGCCGGCATGGAACTGCTCCGGCGTCGGATAAAGCTCGAACAGGCCTGGATAGGCGGCGTCGATCTCGTCCGGACCCAGCAGACGCTCGATCAGCACCCAGCCATGTCGCTCGAAATGGGCGATCTGCTCGGCGGTGTGTCGGGCTGTCATGACGGCGCCTAGGACCGCCGCATCCCATCGGGCAGTCTGACCCAGGAATGGCGGCGGTGTTCGAAGATCGCGCGCACCGGGGCCGGGAAGGTCGGGTCGGCGAAGGCGCCGATCGCGACGGCGATGAAATCCGGCTCGCCGTCCTCGGTGTACCAGACGGTCGAGCCGCAGGTCGGGCAGAAGCGGAAGTCGAACGCCGCGCCGTCCTCCTCGCCGATCCGCCGCCAGACCCGAGCCTCGCCCTCGGTCGTGACCTGATCGGCGGGCCAGCGCGCCTGCACGCCGAAGACGCTGCCGGTGCGCTTCTGGCAGGCGAGGCAGTGGCAGATCGCGGCGCGGACTGGCCCGTCCGGCGCGGTGACGCGGAGCTGGCCGCAGGAGCAGGTGGCGATGCGAGCACCCATCCCTGGAGGCTAGGCGGCGGGGCGACGGCGGGCAAGCAGGGCGTCGCTCGCCGGCCTGTTGACCGGCGTTATCCGGGCCAGTATTGTATTAGTGTATGCATACACACCGGCAAAATGTGCTCGATGGTTTGACGCTGAGTTCAGCCGGCGTGCCGATCTATGTCCAGCTGCGCGACCAGCTCCTGCACGCCATCGGCGACGGGGTGCTGGCGCCTGGCGACCAGATGCCGACCATGCGCCAGGTGGCGGTGGCGCTGAAGGTCGACCTCAACACCGTGCGCCACGCCTACGACGAACTGGAGCGGGCCGGCGCGATCAGATTGGAGCGCGGCCGCGGCAGTTTCGTCGCCGATGCTCCGCCTGCGGTCGATCCGCCCGCCCGGGCGGCGCAGACCGACACTCTCGCCAGACAGATCCTCGCCATGGCCGCCGGCCAGGGCGTCGATCCGCTGGTCCTGGCCGAGCGGATTTCCGCCCTGGCCCAACCCAAGGAACCCCAACCATGAACAGCTATCGCGGCGCCGGAAACCGCCTGGCCGCGTTTCTGTCGTTCGTCTTCATCGGCCTGGCCGTGCTGGCCCTGGTCCTCGGTCCGCGCGGAGGGCCCAACATCGCGCTCGCCATCGTGCTGGCGGTCATCGGCCTGATGATCCCGCAGTCGCTGATGATGGCCAACCAGTGGGAACGCGCGGTCGTGCTGCGCATGGGCCGCCTCCAGGCGATCAAGGGACCTGGCGTGTTCTGGATCGTGCCGATCCTCGACCGCGTCGCCACCTGGCTCGACCAGCGCATCCAGACCACCGAGTTCAACGCCGAGCAGGCGCTCAGCAAGGACACCGTGCCGGTGAACATCGACGCGGTGGTGTTCTGGCAGATCCACGATCCGGAACGCGCCGCGCTGGAGATCACCGACTACCGCTCGGGCATTTCGCGCGTGGCGCAGACCTCGCTGCGCGAGATGGTCGGCTCGTCGCTGCTCTCCACCCTGCTCTCCGACCGCAAGCACGGCGACGAGGTGCTGCGCGACGAGATCGGCCGCAAGATCGCCGACTGGGGCGTCTCGGTGCTCAGCGTCGAGATCCGCGACATCAGCGTGCCGCCCGCCCTTCAGGACGCCATGAGCCGCCAGGCCCAGGCCGAGCGCGAGCGGTTGGCGCGGGTGCTGCTGGGCCAGGCCGAGCAGGAGGTGGCGATCAAGTTCGTCGAGGCCGCGGAAATCTACGCGCGCAGCCCGGCGGCCCTCCAACTTCGCGCGATGAACATTATCTACGAGACGACCAAGGAGCGCGGCGCCACCATTCTGATGCCGAGCGCCATGGTCGATGCGATGAACCCGGGCGCGGTGCTGGGCTTGGCTACCCTGGCGCAGCAGCTCGGCGCGCAGCCGGCGACGACGCCGCAGCCACCGGCCGCGGCGTGAGCGGGCGAACGAGGGAACGGGGGCGCACATGCGCAAGCTGGACTGGTTCCTGGCCGCGATCGTGGCGGGCTTCCTGCTCGCGGTGGTGGTGATCGAGACCACCAGCGTCTCGATCGGCGCGGTGAACTTCGGCATGGCGCACGCCGGCAGCGTCGGCGAAGTGGCGATGCGCCGGCTGGCGAGCCACCTGCCCCGCCCGCCCGTCATGAGCGTGGACCCGCAGTGATCTCCACGACCTTGCGCCGTCTCGGCGCGGCGCTGCTGGCGGCGTTGGCGCTCGCGGCGTCCTGCGGCGGCGCGGCGTTGGCGCAGAGCGCGACCGGCGACTGGAAAGGCGTGCTCGACGTGACGCCGGCGCTGCACGTCAGGATCGCGATCCACCTGAAGCCGAAGCCCGGCGGCGGTCTGGACGGCGCGATCGACAGCCCCGACCAGGGCGTCTACGGCAAGCCACTCGTCGCGACCGCGGCGGACGGGAAGCTGTCGTTCACCGACCCCGCGATCAACGCTCAATACGCTGCGACCTGGGACCCGGCGGCTCACGCCTGGAACGGGGTCTGGCGCCAGTGGGGTCGCGACATCCCGCTGACGCTGACCGCGGGCGACTACCCGCCACCGGCCACGATCGCCGGCCTCGATGGCGAGTGGGACGGCGCGCTCGACATGGGGACCGGCCTTCGCCTGCGCCTTGCCTTCCACATCAAGACCGGGCCGCACGGCACGTTGGCGACGATCGACAGCGTCGACCAGGGCGCCTACGGCGGCGGCGTCTCGGCCATCAGCCGCGACGGCGACCACGTCATCCTGCAGATGAACCTGATCAATGCGGTGTTCGACGCCAGGCTGTCAGACGCCGACCAGACGCTGGCTGGGACATTCACCCAGAACGGCCTGCCCCTGGCGCTGGTGCTGAAGCGCCTGCCGCCTGGAGCGCCATCGCCATGGCCGCCGCCCAGCGTCGCCAACGACGCGGCCGCCGCGCCGGCCGGCGACTGGAAGATCCCGACCGACGCCGAAGTCCGCGCCCTGCTGGCCGACCGCATCGACAACGAGCATCAAGGCGTCGGCGCGGTGGTGGGGATCGTCGACGGCCATGGACGGCGCGTCGTGGTGTACGGCAAGGGCGACGCCGACAACGCGCGGCCCCTGGACGGCGACACCGAGTTCGAGATCGGCTCGATCACCAAGGTGTTCACCGCCCTGACGCTGGCCGACATGGCGGCCAAGGGCGAAGTCAGGCTCGACGACCCGATCGCCAAATACCTTCCGCCGGGCGTGACCGCGCCGACGAAGGACGGCAAGGCGATCACCCTGCTCGACCTCGCCACCCACACGTCCGGTCTGCCACGGTTGCCGACCAATTTCGCGCCGAAGGATCCGGCCGATCCGTACGCGGACTACACCGAAGCCCAGCTCTGGCGGTTCCTCTCCGGCTATCAGCTGACCCGAGATCCCGGCGCGCAGTGGGAGTACTCCAACCTCGGCTTCGGCCTGCTCGGCGAACTGCTCGCGCGGCGGGCGGGGAGCGACTACGAGACCCTGGTCAAGGCGCGGGTCATCGGCCCGCTCGGCATGACCAGCACCACGATCACCCTGACGCCGGACGAGCGGGCGCGCCTCGCCGTCGGCCACGACTCCTCGCTGCGCAAGGTCGCCAACTGGGACCTCACGGCCCTGGCCGGCGCGGGCGGCCTGCGCTCGACCGCCAACGACCTGATGACCTTCCTGGCGGCGGCGATGCGCCTCTCCGCAACGCCGCCCAGTCCCGGCGCCGACTTCGCCGCCACCCTGGCCGTCACCCGGCCGTCGCCGACGCCGAACATGAGCCAGGCGCTCGGTTGGGAGATCCTGCACACGCCGGCCGGCGACATTGTCGAGCACGGCGGCGGCACCGGCGGGTATCACACCTTTATCGCCTACAATCCGAAGACCAAGGTCGGGGTGGTGATGCTGACCAACGCCGAGACGGTGAACGGCGCCGACGACATCGCCTTGCACATCCTGACCGGCTCGCCGGTCCGCGCCCTCCCCCCGCCGCCGCCCCCGCCGCCGGAACGCCACGCCGTCAGTCTGGACGCCAAGGCGATGGACGCGCTGGTCGGCCGCTATGCGCTCTCGCCCACAGCCACCGTCACGATCACCCGCGACGGCGGCCACCTGATGGCCCAGCTGACCGGTCAGGGCGCGTTCGAGGTCTTCCCCGAGAGCCCGACCGAGGTGTTCTGGAAGATCGTCGACGCCCAGGCCACGTTCACGCTCGGCAAGGACGGCCGCGCCACAAGCCTGACCCTGCACCAGAACGGCCGCGACCTCCCGGCGCCACGGATTCCCTGGGGCAGGGATACGCCCCCCATACCCCGCTCATCCCGGCGAAAGCCGGGACCCCGGTAGGAAGAGGTTGAAGGGGAGCCACGGAAAACACGGAAAACACGGACAGGGCCTGTGACAGCCGAGCTGCGTTGCCCGATCCGAACGCGTCCGTGTTTTCCGTGTTTTCCGTGGCCAACCTTTGCAATGGTCGCCTGAGGCGCAGTCCTGCCTGGGGCCCGGCGTTCGCCGGGATGAGCGCGTTGCAGGGGATTGAGCCTGCTGACGTGAGCCGCGCGTCGGACTCGCCTATATTGGCGGGATGCCCGACGACGTTTCCGCCCCGCCGCCGCTGATCGGCGCCGCGCTGATCAAGGACGAGGTGCGCCGCCTGCCCGACGCGCCGGGCGTCTACCGCATGTTCGGCGAGGACCGCGAGGCGCTCTACGTCGGCAAGGCGCGCTCGCTGAAGAAGCGCGTGATCCAGTACGCCCAGGGCCGCTTCCACACCCAGCGCATCGCCCTGATGGTCGACCTGACCCGGTCGATGGAGTTCACCAGCACCCGCACCGAGACCGACGCCCTGCTGCTCGAGATCAACCTGATCAAGCAGCTGAAGCCGCGCTTCAACGTGCTGCTGCGCGACGACAAGAGCTTCCCCGAGATCGTCATCCGCCGCGAGCACCCGGCGGCGCAGCTGAAGAAGCACCGCGGCGCCCACACCATCAAAGGCGACTATTTCGGCCCGTTCGCCAGCGCCTGGGCGGTGAACCGCACGCTGAATACGCTGCAGAAGGCGTTCCTGCTGCGCTCGTGCTCCGACAGCGTCTACGAGAGCCGCACGCGGCCGTGCATGCTGCACCAGATCCGCCGCTGCTCGGCGCCTTGCACCGAGCTGATCTCGCTGGAGGACTACGGCAAGCTGGTCGACGAGGCCGAGGACTTCCTGCGCGGCAAGAGCCGGGCGGTGATGAGCCGGATGTCGGCCGAGATGCAGGCCGCCTCCGACGAACTGGAGTTCGAGCGCGCCGCCCGCCTGCGCGACCGCATCCGCGCGCTCTCGTCGGTGGCGCAGGAGACCCAGGTCAATCCGGAGACCATCGACGAGGCCGACGTGTTCGCCCTGCACTCCGAGGGCGGCCAGGCCTGCGTGCAGGTGTTCTTCTTCCGCGCCGGCCAGAACTGGGGCAACCGCGCCTACTTCCCCCGCATCGACAAGTCCGACGAGGACCCGGCGGTGATGGCGGCGTTCCTCGGCCAGTTCTACGAGGACAAGCCGATCCCCAGGCTGATCTTGGTCAGCACCGCGCCGGACGAACGTGAGCTGCTGGCGGAGGCCTTCGCCCTCAAAGCCGGCCGCAAGGTCGAGATCGCGCGGCCGCAGCGCGGGGAGAAGCGCGAGCTGGTCGACCACGCCCTGAGCAACGCCCGCGAGGCGCTGGGCCGCAAGATGGCCGAGAGCTCGGCGCAGTCGAAGCTGCTGGCCGGGGTCTGCGAGACGTTCGGCCTGGAGGGCAATCCGGAGCGGATCGAGGTCTACGACAACTCGCACATCATGGGCACGAACGCCGTCGGCGGCATGATCGTGGCCGGGCCCGAGGGGTTCCAGAAGAACCAGTACCGCAAGTTCAACATCAAGAGCACCGAGCTCACGCCCGGCGACGACTTCGGCATGATGAAGGAGGTGCTGCGCCGCCGCTTCGCGCGCCTGGCCAAGGAGGAGGAGGCCGGCGAGAACCCACCGCGTCCCGACCTGGTCCTGGTCGACGGCGGCGCCGGCCAGCTGGCGGCGGCGCAGGAGGTGATGGCCGACCTCGGCGTCGACGACATCGTGGTGGTGGGCGTCGCCAAGGGGCCGGACCGCGACGCCGGGCTGGAGCGCTTCTTCATCCCCGGCAAGGCGCCCTTCATGCTCGAGCCGAAGAGCCCGGTGCTCTACTACCTGCAGCGCCTGCGCGACGAGGCCCACCGCTTCGCCATCGGCACGCACCGGGTGCGCCGCTCGATGGAAATGCGCCGCAACCCGCTCGACGAGATCGAGGGCGTCGGCGCGGCGAGGAAGCGCGCCCTGCTGCATGCGTTCGGCTCCGCGCGCGGCGTTTCACGCGCGTCGGCGGAGGACCTGGCCAAGGTCGAAGGCGTCAGCGAGGCGCTGGCCGAGCGGATCTTCGCCTACTTCCGCAAGGCATAGGGCCCGCGCCGCTTGCATATCGGTATTGAGACCGGTCGGAGAGCAGGCCAAGGTGAGCGCATGAGCGCGCACGAAAGAGGCTGCACGAAATGACCGTGTCGATCCGCGTCGATCCCGCCAGTGGCCTGAAGGTCTTCGACACGCGGGCCGCGAAGGCCAACGCGAGCATCGCCGGCAAGGGCTACTCGGTCGTCACCGACGAGGCGCTGACGACCCTGCCCGAGCTGCCGCCCGGCGCGACGTTCAACGCCGAAGAGCAGGCGAAGTACCGCGCGTTCAAGGAAGCGCGCCGCGGCGCCGCCGACTACATCGCCATGGAAGGCGACGTTCGCCAAGTACCTGGCCGACGTCTATTCCGCGCCGCCGGTCCCCCGCGAGGCGCTGACCGACGAGTGCGAGATCCTGGTGGTCGGCGCCGGCTTCGCCGGCCTGCTGCTCTGGCACAAGCTGCAAGCAGCCGGGTTCAACGACGTGCGCTTCTGCGAAAAAGGCGGCGACGTCGGCGGCACCTGGTACTGGAACCGCTATCCCGGCATCGCCTGCGACGTCGAGGCCTACAGCTACCTGCCGCTGCTCGAAGAGACCGGCTACGTCCCGACGATGAAGTTCGCGTCGGGCTTCGAGATCCTGGAGTACTGCCAGCGGCTGGCCGACAAGTTCGGCTTCTACGAACACTGCCTGTTCCACACCACGGTGGAGCGGACCGACTGGGACGAAGCCAGCGGGCGCTGGATCGTCGAGACCGACCGCGGCGACAAGATGCGCGCCCGCTTCGTGATCCTCGCCAACGGCATCCTGACCACGCCGAAGCTGGCGCGCATCGAGGGGATGGAGACGTTCGCGGGCGAGTCGTTCCACACCTCGCGCTGGGACTACAACGTCGACCTGCGCGGCAAGACGGTCGGCGATCATCGGCACCGGCGCCACCGCGGTGCAGGCGATCCCCGAGCTCGCGAAGATCGTCAAGGAGCTCTACGTCTTCCAGCGCACGCCCTCCTCGATCGACGTCCGCGACCAGCGCGCGACCACCGACGAAGAGCGGCAGGCCTGGGCGCAGGAGCCCGGATGGGCGCGGGCGAGGCGCGCACGGTTCGCCAAGATCTCCGCCGGCCGCACCGCGATGAAGGCCAACGACGACTACCTCTCGGGCAAGATCGCCGACTTCAAGGAGCGCAAGCAGTACGAGCGGATGCTCAGCCCCGAGGAGCTGATGGAGAAGCAGCTCGACACCAACTTCCGCATCATGGAGCAGATCCGGGCGCGCGTGGACGCGATCGTCAAGGACCCGAAGACGGCGGCGGCGCTGAAGCCCTACTACCCCTATGGCTGCAAGCGGCCGACGTTCCACGACGAATACCTGCCGACGTTCAACCTGCCGCACGTCCACCTCGTGGACACGGCGCCCGTGGGCGTCCGCTAGATCAACGAGCGCGGCGTCGTGCACGACGGGGTCGAATATCCGCTGGACGTGCTGATCTACGCGACCGGGTTCCAGTGGATGGCCACGTCGACCTTCAACATGATCACCGGCCGCGACGGCCGCACGCTGAAGCGGAAGTGGGAAGAGGAAGGCACCCGGACCTTCCTCGGCCTGCACAGCAGCGGATTCCCGAACCTGTTCATCGTCTCCGGCCCGCAGGGCGGCGGCGGCAGCTTCAACTTCACCGACGCGATCGACACGCACAGCGACTACGTCGTCTGGATGCTGACGACGATGCGCGATCGGGGCGAGCGGATCGTCGACGTGCGCAAGGAACCGGAGGCCGCCTACGCGGAACACTGCCGCGAGGTCCGACATCGCCTCGGCGCCGCTCCGCGACTGCCTCTCCTACTACAACGGCCACGGCGACGCCGAGCCTGGCAGCCTCGCCTATTACGGCGGCGGCCGCTGGCACAAGCTCCGCATCGAAGCGCAGGCGACGCTGGAGCCGTACCTGTTCGAGGGCGCGAGCTAACTCGCACCGACGCGCGGCGCCTCGCCCCACGCCGGCGCGACCGTTTCGCCGTCGCGCGCCTTGGTTTATATGTGCATATGCAGGGAGGCGAAGTGGCATTCAACGGTTCCGGCGATGCGCCTCCAGCCGACGATGGACGGATGATCGGCGGGGTGAATTGCCGCGAGGTCGCCGGAAGCGCTGGCCTGGCGTTGCGCCGCGCCGGCCGGCTGGCGACGCAGATCTATGACGGGCATCTGCAGCCGGCCGGGCTGACGATCGGCCAGTTCGGCGTGATGACCCAGGTCTACGGCAGCTCGCTGTCGGGTCCGCCGCTGACGATGAAGGAACTGTCGAACGCCATCGGCATGGACCCGACCACCCTCAACAGAACCCTGAAGCCGCTCGAGGTCCAGGGACTGGTCAGCACGGCGCCCGATCACCGCGACCGGCGCTCGCGGCGCATCCAGTTGACGGCGTCCGGGCGAGAGCGCCTCGCCCAGGCGATGCCGCTGTGGCGCGCCGCCGACGACGAGCTGCGCCGCACGCTCGGCGCTGAAACCACGCTGGCGCTAAACGGCCTGCTAGCGCTCGCGAGCGAAAAGCTGCGCAAGCCGCAATAGTCGCCTGGACAGCCGCAGCCGATCGCCTTATAAGCTGCATATGCAGTTAAATGGAGGCCGAACATGCCGGCGGCTAGCATCTTCCTGATCGACATGCCACTCGGCTATCTCGCGGCGGCGCTGGCCATCGCGACCTACGTCTGGCCGCGGCTGAAGGCGATGGATCGCTTCGAGGCGCACCGCGCCATCGCCACGTTCCACAGTTTCCGCTTCTTCGGACTGGTCTTCCTGCTGCCAGGATTTGTCGGTCCGCACCTGCCCCAGGGCTTCGCCACATCGGCGGCGTACGGCGACTTCGCCGCCGGCGTGCTCGCGATCCTCGCCCTCCTGACGGCGCGCGTGCGCTTCCTGTTCTGGCCGCTGGTCTGGGCGTTCAACCTGGTCGGCCTTGGCGACCTGGTCATCGACACCGCGAATGCGGTCAGGCTGGGGCTGCCGGACGTCGCCGGTCAACTCGGGGCCGGCTATGCGATCCCGATGCTCTACGTGCCGGCCCTGTTCTGGACGCACCTCCTGGCGTTCTGGTTGTTGCTTCGGCCGGCGCGCACGACGGCCGAAGCCGCCGGCGCGTCGATGTCGCTGGCCCACGGGTGAGCCGCGCTCAGATGCTCGCCTGGTTGTTGTACAGCGCCGCATACGCCCCGCCGGCCGCGATCAAGGCGTCGTGCGAGCCCTGCTCGGCGACGCCGGCCTCGGTCAGGACCACGATCCGGTCGGCGTGGCGAACGGTCGAGAGGCGGTGGGCGATGACCAGGGTGGTGCGGTCCTCGGCGAGGTCGTGCAGCGCGGCCTGCACCGCCCGTTCGCTCTCGTAGTCGAGCGCGCTGGTCGCCTCGTCGAAGATCAGGATCGGCGGGTCCTTGAGGAACACCCGGGCGATGGTCAGCCGCTGCTTCTGGCCGCCGGAGAGCTTCACCCCGCGCTGCCCGACGTCGGTGTCGTAGCCCTGCGGCAGCGCCATGATGAAGTCGTGCGCGTGGGCCTTGCGGGCCGCCTCGACGATCTCCGCGCGGCTGGCGCCCGGCCGGCCGTAGCCGAGGTTGTCGGCCACCGTGCCGGCGAACAGATAGACGTCCTGCTGCACCACCCCGATGTTGCGCCGCAGCGAGGCAAGGGCGATGTCCTTCACGTCGACGCCGTCGATCAGCACCGCCCCGCTGGTGGCCTCGTAGAAGCGCGGGATCAGCGAGCACAGCGTGGTCTTGCCGACGCCCGAGTGGCCGACCAGGGCGACGAACTCGCCCGCGCCGACCTCCAGCGAGAGGTCGCTCAGCACCGGCCGCGGGCTCTGGGGATAGCTGAAGCGTCACGTGCTGCAGGGTGATCGCGCCGCGCACGTCGCTCAGGGTCCGCGCCGCCGGGCGATCGCGGATGTCGGGCGCGATCTCCATCATGTCCATGAAGCGGTCGAAGCCGGTCAGGCCCTCCTGCCACAGCCGCACGAAATTGACCCCGCGATTGATCGGATCGACCAGGATCGCCACGCAGAGCAGGTAGGTCATCAGGTCGGCGGCGCTCAGCGATGCTGCGGTGATGCGCGCGGCGCCCAGCACGATCACCGTCACGGTGATCAGCTGCGCGAAGGTGGCAAGACCGGCCGACTCCCAGGCCTCGCTGAGGTAGCCGAACCGCCGGGTCTGCAGGAACCGGGCATTCTCCTCGGCGAAGCGGCTCGCCTCGATCCCCTCGTTGGCGAACGACTGCACCACCCGGATACCGGACAGCGAATCCTCCACCCGCTCGTTGATCGCCGCGATCCGCTGCTTGGCCTGGCCGAGCGCCAGGTTCATGCGGCCGTTGAAATAGAACGCATAGGCGGCCGCGAACGGGACCAGCGAGACGATGACCAGGCTGAGCGGCACGTCGAGGTGGAACAGGATGAAGAGCGCGCCGGAGAACTTCAGCACCGCGATCGCCAGGTCCTCCGGGCCGTGGTGGTAGAGCTCGGCCAGCGAGAACAGATCGTTGGACAGCCGCGACATCAGCTGGCCGACGCGCTGGCCGTCGTAGAAGCCGAACGAAAGCGACTGGTAGTGCTCGAACAGCTCCTGGCGCATGGCGCCTTCCATCTTCGCGCCCATGACGTGGCCCTGGTAGTCGACGAACAGGGTCGAGAGCGCCTGGACCGCCAGCAGCGCCAGCATCGCCGCGCCCACCAGCCAGATTTCGTCCATGAGGTGTGGCGCGCCGCCGGCCAGGGCCAGGCGCTTGACCACGTAGTTGGCGAGCAGCGGCAGGGCGAGCGCGGTCGCCGAGACCAGCACGGCGCAGGCCAGGTCGGCGATCAGCAGCCCGATGTGCGGACGATAGTACGATAGGAACTTGCGCCAGCGTTCGGGACGCAGGCGCGGAAGCGCAGGTTTGGCGGGTCTAGCGGCGTTTGCGCGCGCTGGCGCCTCGAGGGTGACGGGCGGCATGAATCCTCATGTCCTTGGAATGATCGGGATCTCCTTTCCGGTTGGACATGGCGGTTTTCATCTGCGGTCTCCCCTTGCGCGACGAAGCCTACAATCGCGGGCCTGCGTCGACAAGCTGACGGCGGGTTTCGTTTCTGGATCGAGGCGCGCGCGGCGACTAGGCTCCGCGGAGCAGCCACAGCGAGGACGTCGATGCAGTTTCCCGTGACCGAGCATGTCGCCAAGAGCGCGCGCCACAGCAGCGGCTACCTGGCCTGCGGGCCCGAGGACGGGCCGTTGATCGTGTTCGTGCACGGCTGGCCGGAGCTGTCGCTCAGCTGGCGCCACCAGCTGCCCTGCTTTGGCGCCATGGGCTTTCGCGCCGTCGCGCCGGACATGCGCGGCTATGGCCGCTCCAGCGTCTACCCGCGCCACGAGGACTACGCCCTGCGCGAGAGCACGGCCGACATGATCGAGCTGCTCGGCAGCCTGGGGCGGGAGAAGGCGGTGTTCGTCGGCCACGACTGGGGCGCCCGGTGGTGTGGAGCCTGGCCAGCCACCACCCGGACCGCTGCCACGGCGTCGCCAACCTCTGCGTGCCCTACATCCCCGAGGGCTTCGCGCCGGACAACATCATCAAGCTGGTCGATCGCACGGTCTATCCGGAGGCCGAGTTCCCGGCCGGCCAGTGGGACTACATGCGCTTCTACGAGGAGAGCTTCGACAAGGCCCGCGCGGGCTTCGAAGCCGATGTCGACGCCACGGTGAAGCTGCTGTTCCGCGCCGGCAGCGCGGCCGGCGAGGGCCAGCCGGCGGTGACGGCGTCGGTGCGCAAGAACGGCGGCTGGTTCGGCCCCCTGCCCGGCGCGCCGGACCTGCCGCGCGACGACAGCGTGCTGACCGAGGAGGACCAGCGCGGCTACGCCGATGCGCTGAAGCGCAACGGCTTCTTCGGCCCGGACAGCTGGTACATGAACGCCGAGCGGAACGTCGCTTTCGCCAAACAGGCCCGGAACGGCGGGCGGATCGACCTGCCGGTGCTGTTCCTGCACGCCGCCTACGACTGGGTCTGCGAGACGAAGCGCTCGCGCCTGGCCGAGCCGATGCGCGGCGCCTGCGCCAACCTGACCGAGGCGACCACCAACACCGGTCATTGGATGGCGCAGGAGAACCCCGCCTTCGTCAACGCCGCCGTCGCCCGCTGGCTGGCGACGAAGGTGGAAGGGGTGTGGCCGGCGGCCTTCTAGAGATCCCTTCTCCCGCAAGGGGAGAAGGACGCCAAGACTGATATTCACCCCAGCGCCGGCAGCACCTGCTCAGTGATCAGGTTGAAGCTAAGCTGGCTCAGCGGCGCGCACAGCAGGTAGTTCATCGCCGCGGTCTCCTGCAGACCGCGGATCTGGTCGATCACCGACTCCGGCGTGCCGTGGATGATCACCTCGTTGACGTAGCGCTCGACCGGATCGGCGCCGCCCTGCGCGCCACCTCTGATGTAGGAACCGACGGTCCAGGCCGCGCCGCGGCGCGCCACCGCCTCGGCCTGCTCGGCGCTCGGGGCCACGGCCATCAGCCGCGCCATCGGGATCTCGCGGCCGTCCGCGACGAAACCGGCCTCCGCCATCCGCGCCCCATAGCGGCGGCGCTTGTCGGCCAGTTCGACGTGGGTGCAGTGCGGGTCCATCAGGATCGAGAAGCCGCGCCCGGCGGCCCAGTCGATCGCGCTCTCCGAGGTCGCCGCCATCCACACCGGCGGATGCGGCTGCTGCAGCGGCTTGGGCAGCACCTCGACGCCGTCGAAGCGGAAGAACTCGCCCGCGTGGCTGAGCCGTTCCTGGGTCCAGGCGCCCAGCACCACGTCCACCGCCTCGCGAAAGCGCCCGGCGCTCTCCTCGACCGGCACCCCGAACGCCTCGAACTCGACCCGCGAGAAGCCGCGGCCGGCGCCCCAGTTCACCCGGCCGCCCGAGATCATGTCGAGCAGCGCGATCTCCTCGGCGAGCCGCAGCGGATGGTAGAACGGCGCGAGCGACACGGCGGTGCCGATGCGCAGGCGCTTGGTGCGCGCCGCGGCCATCGTCGCCATCATGTGCACCGAGGGGCAGACGCTGAAGCCGGAGAAGTGGTGCTCGGCCAGCCAGACCGCGTCGTAGCCGGTCTCGTCCATGACCTCGAACCGCTCGATCGCGCGCTCGTAGACCGATTGCAGCGGGATCGACCGGTCGGCCCAGCCGAAGAACTGCAGGAGGCCGATCTTCATGCGCCCGTTCCTTCCCTGGTTTGGCGAATGCTAGCGCCACTGCCCGCCCCGCGTCTTGGTCGCCGCGCCGCCGCTGTGCCATAGAGACGGAAAGCCGAGATAGGCCGGGAGGAGGCGAACATGACCGAGCTCGTGAAGGTGGCCGACGCGGGCCACGTGCGGACCATCACCCTGAACCGGCCGGAGAAGAAGAACGCGCTCTCGACCCAGCTGGCGTGGGGCGTGGTCGAGGCGATCGACGCGGCGGCCAAGGACGACAACGTCTGGGTGGTCGCGCTGACCGGCAGCGGCGATTCCTTCTGCGCCGGCCTCGATCTGTCTCCAGACGGCGAGCGCTACCATCCGCAGTCGCCCATGTCGGCGCAACTGGACGACATCTCCTGGGTCGGCAACTTCCTCCTGGCGATCCGCAAGCGCTGCGACAAGCCGGTGGTCGGCGGCATCAACGGCGTCGCCGTCGGCGCCGGCCTGGGCCTGGCCATGGCCACCGACGTGCGCATCGTCGCCAAGAGCGCGCGGCTGATGGCCGGCTACACCCGCATCGGCGGCTCGCCCGACGCCGGCCTGACCATCACCCTGCCGCAGGCGATGGGCTACGAGCGCGCGCTGCGCTTCATGATGGAGAACCGCACCGCCAACGGCGACGACGCGGTGGCCTGGGGCATGGCCGGCGAGGTGGCCGACGACGACAAACTGGCGGCGCGCCTGGCCGAGTACTGCGCGCAGCTGTGCGAATGGTCGCCGATCACGCTGCGGCTGCTCAAGCGCGGCATGGTCAAGTCGTTGGAGAGCACCGACATGGAGCAGCAGTTGCGCTACGAGGTCGGCAACATCCGCATGGCCTTCTCCAGCGAGGACGCGAAGGAAGCGCGCAAGGCCTTCTTCGAAAAGCGCAAGCCGGTGTTCCTTGGGCGCTAACCCCAGTCCGCCCCCGACACCGTCGAGCTGTAGACGCCGAGTGCGGCCATGCGGCGGATATCGTCGCCGGCGGAGAGGCCCCACGGCCCGACCAGCAGGCCCAGCTCGTGTGCCTCCGCCATGCGCTCGGGCGTGACATCGGTGTAGTAGGGCGACCACTCGATCCCGCCGTGGGCCTTGATCGCCGCCAGGTCCGAGCCGCCGAAGGAGCGCGAGTCGACGCCATCGGTCCAGGGCGAGAGCGGGCGATCGGGATCGCGGACAGCCGGCGTCGTGATGGTCAGATGCGCGGTGCGCAAAGTCGGCGCGCGCTCGCGGGTCAGCCGCAGCACCTGCCAGTCGAAGGCGATGATCTTGGCTGGTTCGAGATAGTCGGCGGCGGCAAGGTCGCGCAGCACGGCCTCGACGATCAGCTCGGGCGCCGGCGGATCGGCGCGGCCTTCCCTGGGATCGGTCTTGATCTCGACGTAGATCATCCGGCGCGGCCCCTCGGCGGCGTTGAGCGCCGCGAGCAGCTCCGGCAGCGTCGGCACGCCTACCCCGTCGAGCTCGGTCTTCAGCGGATAGCGCGCCGCGGCCTCGGAGCCGGGCCGCGTCCGCCCCACGTCGTAGCGGCGCAGCTCGCCCAGCGTCATCGCCTTGATCGGCGGCCCGGGCGTCTCCAGCCAGGCGCCGTCCAACCGCGTCGCGTCGGGCGCCAGACGGTAGTCGTGATGGGCGACGACATGGCCGTCCGCGGTGATCTGCACGTCGATCTCGATGCCGTCGACCGGCGCCTTCAGGCATTCCAGCGCGCCTTCAAGGCTGTTGGCGGGCCAGGCGCCGTAGCCGGTGGCGCCGGCGATCAGCAGCGGTCGGTCGGTCATGGGGCGCTTTCCTAGTCGGCGATCATGACAGTTCGCCAAGCCGCGCGTCCTCGGCCGCATAGTCGAACAGCTTCGCCAGATAAGGTGCGAACGCCACGCCGGCCGCCGCCAGCGCTTCTGCGGACTTGCACGCTGGCCCGATCGCCTCGCGGTAGGTCGCGACCGGGCGATAGCCCAGCGCCGTCGCGCGGGACATGTCGGCGATCAGCGGCCGCGGCCCGCTCCAGGGCGTGCCGCCGACGCCGTCCTTCGGCGCGCCGTCGAGCAGCACGAGGTCGAGCTGGACGCCATACACGCCGGCGATGACCCGGCCGACCTCGGCGACGCTGAGCGCCTCCGGATCGGCGGCGTTGAGCACCCGGGTGGCCGGCGCCGCCAGCACCACCCGGATCAGCTCGGCGATGTTGACCGTGGCGCTGGTGTGGAACCGGCTCTCGCCGCGATACGCCAATGGGACGCGCCGGCGGCCGTCCAGGATCCGCTTCACGAACCACCACTCCCGCGGATGGGTCGAGCCGGGGCCGTAGATGGCGAAGGGCCGGAGGATCGTCACCGGCCGCCGCGCGCCCTGCAGCAGGGTCTGCTCCAGCGCGACCTTGCGGGTGGAGTAGGTGGCCGGTCCCGCCGCCGTGGTCGGCTGATCCTCGGTGATCGGGACCGGAAAGTGCGGGAAGCCGCTCTGCGCCGCCTCGTCAAGCGTCCGGCCGGCGTCGTCGCAGCAGACGCTGCCGGTGGAGATCACGACCAAGGCGCCGACGTCGGCCTCGACGTCCAGCAGCTGCCGCGCATGACCTTCGTCGAACGCGATGGTGTCGATCAGGGCGTCGACGCCGCCGGCGACCGCCTTGATCACCGCGCCAGGCTGCACGCGGTCCATCGCCACCAGCTCGACCTGCGCGGCCAGGTCGTCCGGCAGGCGCGCGGCGTGGCGCTGCGCCAACCGCACCGACCAGCCGTCCGCCAGCAGGTTGCGGGCCGTCGCCTGGCCGATCTGACCCGAGCCGCCGAGGATCAACGCGGTCTTCACGGGGCCTCCTCGATCCGCCATTCGCCGATCTCGCCCAGCAGGGTCTCCAGCATCCGCCGCGGGTCGTGCGTCTGGGCCAGCGTCTCGTCGGCTTCGGGGGTGAGGTTTAGCGAAAACATCAGCGGGATCGTGTTCGTGGGGACGCCGGCGAGCTTGGTCGCCGCCCGCATGAACGCGTCGGCGAGCCGGACCGGCAGCTCGATCCGATCGACCGGCTCGCGGAACAGCCGTGCGCAGGCGGCGGCGGGGCTGGTCACCTGATGCTCGCGGCAGACCAGCGGGCGATCCTGGTAGATGCCACACGCCTCATTCTCGAGGAACGGGCAGGGGATCTGCAGGGCGAACCACGCGGCGCCCAGCCGCTGCTGCGCGGTTTCGGCCAGCGGGAACTCGGAGGCGGGCGCAGCGAAGTCGCGCGTCAGCACCCCGCTCTCGAGCAGCCTGGCCACGCCATCGGCGAACCGGCGGCGAATCTCGCTCTGGCGCGGCTCGGGCATCTGCCCCACGAGCCTCGCCAGCGCCCGCGCCTCCACCAGGCTGATCCCCACCGGCTGGCGACAGCAGGCGCCGCAGCCTTTCGCGCAGGACACCGGCCGTCCGGCCGCGGCGGTGGCGTCGCGCGCCATCTCGGAAAGCCGGCTCGCCAGCGCCTGCAGGAACGGCAGCCAGACCTCCAGCGTCGCCGGCTCGGCCGGGACCGTCAGCGGCGCGGCGATCTCCCAGCCGGGCGTCTGCAGATGGACGCGGATGTCGGCGCCTTCGCTCATCGGAGGTGAAACTGACGCGCTGCCCCCGGCGTTGGCAAGCCGCGCAAAGCTGCTAAGCCTCGGGCCATGAAGGCGCTGCCCAACCTGATCACCGGCCTTCGCCTGGCGCTGTCGCTGTTCGTCTTCTTCGCCCTGGCCACGGCGGCGGGCGACATGCCCGGCGTCGACGCCTCCGGCGGCGCGATCTTCGCGCTGGACCGCTGGGCGGTGTTCGCCTTCGTCGCCGCCGCGGTGACCGACTTCTTCGACGGCTGGCTGGCGCGGCGGCTGGATGCGACCAGCGTCTGGGGCGCGATCCTCGATCCGATCGCCGACAAGGTGCTGGTCTGCGCCACCGTGCTGGGCCTGATGGCCCTAAACGGCGCGTCGGCGGCCGCCAGTCAGGCGGTGCTGGTTCCGGCCGCGCTGATCCTGTTCCGCGAGTTCACCGTCAGCGCGCTGCGCGAAGCGACCGCTGGCCGCGTCACCCTGCCCGTCACCTTGCTGGCCAAGTGGAAGACGACGCTGCAACTGGTGGCGCTCGGCGCCGAGCTGGTCGTCGCCACGTGGAGCGCGCTCGGCCTGCCGCCCGACCTGGGCCCGATGCTGGCGGCCGCCTGGGCCGCGCACGCGCTGCTGTGGCTGGCCGCGGCCGTCACCCTGATCACCGGCGCGCAGTACCTGTGGCAGGCGCGCAAGGCGCTGGCGGCGGGCTAGCGATGGAGCTGCGCACCGCCCGTCTGGCTCTGAGGCGCGCAACGCCGGCCGATCTCGATGCCTTCCATGAGATCCTGTCCGATCCGGCCGCCATGCGCTTCTGGTCGAGCCCGCCGCATCGCGACCTGGAGCGCACCCGGGAGTGGCTGGACGGCATGATCGCCGACGGGCCGCCGCTCGGCGAGGACTTCGTGATCGAGCACCAGGGCCGCGTCATCGGCAAGGCCGGCTGCTGGCGTCTGCCGGAGATCGGCTACATCCTGCACCCGCGCTTCTGGGGCCAGGGCTTCGCCGCCGAAGCCTGCCGCGCAGTGATCGCCCATGTCTTCGCCGCCTACGACTTTGACGCCATCACCGCCGACGTCGATCCGCGCAACGAAGCCTCGCTGCGCCTGCTGGGCCGGCTCGGCTTCGTCGAGACCGGCCGCGCCACGGCGACCTACGAGATCGAGGGCGAGATCAGCGACAGCGTCTATCTGGCGCTGCCGCGCAGCGCGGCCCTCACAACGGGCTCGCCGGCGGCGGCGGGGGCGCCTCCGGCAAGGGGATGAACTCGTCGTGGTCGAGGTCCGGCAGCTTCATGCGGCCGGCGCGCCAGTCGGCCTTGGCCTGTTCGATGCGGTCCTTCGACGAGGAGACGAAGTTCCACTCGATGAAGCGCTCGCCGATCGGCTCGCCCCCCAGCAGCATGATCACGGCCTCGGACCGGGCGGTGAACAGCACCGGTTGGCCGGGCGCGAACACCAGCATCTGGCCGTGGTGGAAGCTCCGCCCGTCCACCTCCACCTCACCGGAGACGACGAACGCGGCGCGCTCCGGATATTCGGCCGGCAGCTGCGCCGTGGCGCCCGCCTGCAGCCGCCAGTGGACGTAGAACATCGGCGAGTGGACCTTGACGTTGGCCTTGGCGCCGAACGCCTCGCCGGCGATCAGGCGCGCCCACAGGCCGCCACCCTCGTAGGTCGGCAGGTCCTCCGGTCCGTGGTGGGCGAACGCCGGATCGGTCTCCTCCGCCTCGGTCGGCAGCCCGACCCAGGCCTGGATGCCGTGCATCGCCCCGCCGGTGCGGCGCAGGTGGTCGAACCGCTCGGAGTGGGTAATGCCGCGGCCGGCCGTCATCCAGTTCATCTCGCCGGGGGTGATGGCGATCTCGGAGCCGACGCTGTCGCGGTGCGTGATCTCGCCGTCGAACAGATAGGTGACGGTGGAAAGGCCGATGTGCGGATGCGGTCGCACGTCGACGCTGCGCGGGATGCCGGGCGGGAACTGAATCGGCCCCATGTGGTCGAAGAACACGAACGGCCCGACCATCCGGTGCTGCGCGAACGGCAGCACCCGCCCGACCTCGAACCCGCCCAGGTCGCGGCGGCGCGAGTCGATGACGAGTTCGATCATGGTCAGCTCCGGGGTTAGACTCTCGCCGGGATATGGTTGCTGATCAGGCCGAGCGGAACCGTGGTCGTGTTCTTCACCGAGCGCACCACGATGCGGCTCTCGATGTTGGAGACCAGCCCCAGCGACAGGATCTTCTCGCGCAGGAAGTCGTCGAAGGCGTGCATGTCGCGGGTCACGATGCGCAGTTCGTAGTCCGCCGCGCCGGTGACCGTGGCGCACTGCACCACCTCGGGCCAGCGCTGCACCGAAGTCTCGAAGGTCTCGAGATTGTCCTTGGTCGGCAGCGACAGCTTGACCGTACAATAGACCTCGAAGCCGAGTCCCAGCTTCTCGCGGTCGAGGATGGTGACCCGGCGCTGGACGATCCCCTCGTCCTCCAGCCGCTTGATGCGCCGCCAGCACGGGCTGGATGACAGCCCGACGCGTTCGGCGATCTCGGCGACCGAGAGGCTGGCGTCATGCTGGATCAGATCGAGGATGCGGGCATCCACAGAGTCCAGGACATCAGACAAGTTTTTCCCTCCTTTCCATGTTATCCAATATGGAAATTGCCGCGGCCAACTCATTTACGGGCATGGCTTTGGCAGGGCACACGTCCGCCTTATATGTTCTTGCGAGCCGCTTCGAAAGGGCGGTGGGAAAGAAATTGCCATGCGACACTCCGAAGTTACGCTTGACGACAAATTCTTGCTCGAAGATGGGCGGGTTTTCATCACCGGCGTCCAGGCGCTGGTTCGTGTGCTGCTGGATCGCCGGCGTCTCGATTCGAGAGACGGGCTGAAGACCGCCGGCTTTCTGTCCGGCTATCGCGGCTCGCCCCTAGGCGGCCTCGACCAGCAGGCCCACCGCGCCGGCAAGTTCCTCGCCGCCAGCGATATCGTGTTCAAGGAGGGCCTCAACGAGGACCTGGCCGCGACGGCGGTCTGGGGCACGCAGCAGGCCAATCTGTTCCCCGGCGCGAAGTTCGATGGCGTGTTCGGCATGTGGTACGGCAAGGCGCCCGGCGTCGACCGCACCGGCGACGTCTTCAAACACGCCAACTTCGCCGGGACCTGGCCCAAGGGCGGCGTGCTGGCGGTGGCCGGCGACGACCACGCCTGCAAGTCGTCCACCCTCCCCTCGCAGTCCGAGTTCGCGTTCCAGGACTTCGAGATGCCGGTCCTGGCGCCGTCGGACGTGCAGGAGGTGCTGGACTACGGCCTGCTCGGCTACGCGATGTCGCGCTTCAGCGGGCTGTGGGTCGGCATGATCGCCCTGGCCGACACGATGGACAGCGGCGTGACCATCGACGTCGCGCTCTCCCGCCACCAGCACCGCCTGCCCGAAGGCTTCCAGATGCCCGCCGGCGGCCTCGGCATCCGGGTGAAGGACCAGCCGCTCGACAAGGAGCGGCGGCTGCGGCTCTACAAGCTGCCCGCGGCGCTGGCCTTCGCCAAGGCCAACGGCCTCGACCGCACCGTGATCGCCGGCCCGCGCCGCCGGCTCGGCATCGCCGCCCACGGCCAGGCTTTCAAGGACGTGATGGAGGCGCTGGCCGCCATGGGCATCAGCCCGGCCGAGGCGGCGGACCTCGGCATCGCGATCTACAAGGTGGGGATGCCCTGGCCGCTGGAGCCGACCGGCATCCGCGCCTTCGCCCGCGGCCTCGAGACCCTCATGGTGGTCGAGCACAAACGCCCGCTGCTGGAGCAGCAGGCCCGCGCCGCGCTCTACGACCTGCCCGCCCACGCCCAGCCGAAGATCATCGGCAAGATCGACGAGCACGGTCACCCGCTACTCTCGCAGCTGAGCTCGCTGTCGGTGGCCGAGGTCGCGCTGGCGATCGCCGACCGTCTGCCGCCCGGCCCGCACATGGAGCGGGTGCACGACTTCATCTCCCGCGTCTCGGCTTCCAGCATGGCCGCGGTCACCCTGGGCGCCGAGCAGGTGCGCAAGCCGTTCTTCTGCTCCGGCTGCCCGCACAACACCTCGACCCGGCTGCCGGAGGGCTCGCGCGCGCTGGCCGGGATCGGCTGCCACTACATGGCCAGCTTTTCCGACCCGATGACCGACCTGACCAGCCACATGGGCGGCGAGGGTCTGACCTGGGCCGGCGCCTCGCCCTTCACCACCGAGGATCACGTCTTCGCCAACCTGGGCGATGGCACCTACAACCACTCCGGCTCGCTGGCGATCCGCGCCTCGATCGCGATGGGCAGCCACATCACCTACAAGCTGCTGTTCAACGACGCCGTCGCCATGACCGGCGGCCAGGCCCCCGAGAGCGGCTTCTCGGTCGCCCAGATCACCCGCCAGCTGGCGGCCGAGGGGGTGGCCCGGACCGTGGTCGTCGCCGACGAGATCGAACGCTACGCCCAGGTCACAGACCTGGCGCCCGGCGTCGAGGTGAAGCCGCGGGCCGAGCTGATGGCGGTGCAGCGCATGCTGCGCAACGAGCCCGGCGTCACCGTGCTGATCTACGACCAGACCTGCGCCACCGAGAAACGCCGCCGTCGCAAGCGCGGAACGATGGCCCAGGCCCCGCGGCGGGTCTTCATCAATCCGCTGGTCTGCGAGGGCTGCGGCGACTGCTCACGGGCGTCCAACTGCGTGTCGATCGAGCCGCTGGAGACCGAGTTCGGCCGCAAGCGCCGGATCGACCAGTCGACCTGCAACCAGGACTATTCCTGCCTGGACGGCTTCTGCCCCTCGTTCGTGACGCTGGAGGGCGCGCAGAACGCCCACGCCCACCACCTGCCGGCGCTGACCGCCGACTCCACCCCGCTGCCGGCGATCCCGGCGTTCGAAGGGGTGAGAAACATCATCTTCACCGGCATCGGCGGCACCGGCGTCACCACCACCGCCTCGATCCTGGCGATGGCCGCGCATGTCGATGGGCTCGCGGCCTCGTCGGTCGACATGACCGGCCTCGCGCAAAAAGGCGGCGCGGTGTTCAGCCACGTGCGGCTGGGCGCCACCGAGGAGACCCCGATCGGCGGGCGCGTGCCGGCCGCCAGCACCCATGTGCTGATCGCCTGCGACCTGCTGGTCGCCGCCGGCCCAGAGGCGCTGGCGCTCTACGCCAAGGACCGCACCGACGCGGTCGGCAACGGCGACTTCCAGCCCACCGCCGACCTGGTCACCGATCGCGACGCGGTCTTCGACGGTCCGGCGATGGAGCGGCGCATCAAGGGCGCGACCCGGAGCTACGACAGCTGCCCGGCGGTCGAGCTGGCCGAGGAGAAACTCGGCGACGCGATCTACGCCAACACCATCATGCTGGGCTTCGCCTGGCAGAAGGGCCTCATCCCGGTCTCCGCCCGCGCCCTCTACCGGGCGATCAACCTCAACGGGGTCGAGACCGAGACCAACCTGCAGGCGTTCGAGATCGGCCGCATCGCCGCGTTCGATCCGTCTCAGCGCAAGATCGAGCACAAGGCGGCGCCGTCGCCGCAGACCCGGCCGCTCGACGAGCTGATCGCACATCGCGCCGGCGAGCTGGCGGCCTATCAGGACCAGGCCTACGCCGACCGCTATGCGAAGCGCTTGGCGGCGGTGCGCGCCGCCGAGGCGCCGTTCGGCGGCGAAGCGCTGGCCCGCGCGGTGGCGATCAATCTCTACAAGCTGATGGCGGTAAAGGACGAATACGAGGTCGCCCGGCTCTATTCTGACGGCCGCTTCGCCGCGGCGCTGAACGAGACCTTCAGCGGCGGCAAAGCCAAGGTGCTGCTGGCCCCGCCGCTGCTCAGCGGCAAGGACGACGCCGGCCACCTGAAGAAGCGCGCGTTCGGCGGCTGGATGCTGCGCTGGGGCTTCCCCACGCTGGCGAAGCTGAAGGGCTTGCGCGGCGGGCCGCTCGACGTCTTCGGCATGACCGGCGAGCGCCGCGCCGAGCGCAAGCTGCTGGCCGACTACGAAGCCGGCCTGGATCGCCTGCTCGCCGACCTGACGCCTGAGCGCCTGCCGCTGGCGGTGAAGATCGCCGCCGTCCCTGACGCGATCCGCGGCTTCGGCCACGTCAAGGAAGCGGCGATGGTCACGGCGAAGGCCGATGAGGCGAAGCTCTGGGCGCAATGGGACAAGTGAGCACCCTCCCCCTTGAGGGGAAGGTGGTCCGAAGGACCGGGTCGGGGGCTCTCTGAGCTACCCGGACGGCTGATGCAGACCCCCACCCCCGACCCCTCCCCTCAAGGGGGAGGGGGGCTTCGTCTTGCGCATCTGTCCCGCTATAGCCGGGGCATGACCGAATTCGACTTCGACGCCTGCGTTGTGGGTGCGGGCGCGGTGGGCTTGGCCTGCGGCTACGGCCTGGCCAGGCGCGGCCTCTCCGTCGTGGTGCTCGAGCAGCAAAACGCCATCGGCCAGGGCGTCTCGTCGCGCAACTCCGAGGTCGTGCACGGCGGGCTCTACTATCCGACCGGCTCGCTGAAGGCGCGGTTCTGCGTCGCCGGCCGCCGCGCGCTCTATCCCTTCCTGGACGCGCACCACGTCGATTACCGCAAGTGCGGCAAGCTGGTGGTGGCGACCGAACCCGCGGAGCTGCCGCGCATCGAAGCGATCGCCAAGCAGGCGCGCGAGAACGACGTCGAGGGCATCGCCGAGATCGACGGCGCCGCGGCGATCGCCATGGAGCCCGGCCTGCGCTGCGTCGGCGCGGTGGTCTCGCCGCAGAGCGGCGTCTTCGACAGCCACGGCTACATGTGGGCGCTGAAGGGCGAGATCGAGGATCGCGGCGGCGCGGTGGTGCTGGCGACGCCCTTTGAAGGCGCCTCGCCTTTGGCGGGCGGTGGGTTCGAGGTCCGCGCTGGCGGCGAGGCGGCGACGACGATGACGACGCGGCTGCTGGTCACCGCGCCCGGGCTGTCCGCCCAGTCAGTCGCCGCGACGATCGACGGCTTCCCGGCCAAGGACATCCCCACGCGCCACCTCGGCAAGGGCGTCTACTTCCGCCTGACCGGCCGCGCGCCGTTCGAGCACCTGATCTATCCGCCGCCGATCCCAGGCGCGCTCGGCACCCACTACCGCAAGGATCTCGGCGGCCAGGCGGTGTTCGGCCCCGACCTCGCCTTCGTCGAGACCGAGGACTACAGCGTCGATCCCGCCCGCGCCGCCGGTTTCTACGACTACGTCCGCCACTTCTGGCCCGGCCTGCCGGATGGCGCCCTCACCCCAGACTACGCCGGCATCCGCCCCAAGCTGCACGGCCCGGGCGAGCCGCAGCCCGACTTCCAGCTCGACGGCCCGGAGATCCACGGCCTGCCCGGCCTGATCGCCCTGTTCGGCATCGAGAGCCCGGGCCTCACCTCGTCGCTGGCGATCGGCGAAGAGGTGGCCGCGCGGCTCGCCGCTTCTTGAAGCCGCGAGCCCCTTCCCCTATAAGCCGCCGCTCGCGTTTGGCTGGGTAGCTCAGTTGGTTAGAGCGGTGGATTCATAACCCACAGGTCGGCGGTTCGAGCCCGCCCCCAGCTACCACCAACGGGAAATTCGACCGCCAGCCTGAGGTTGCCCGCGGAAGCCCCCTGCCAGGACGTCTGGATGGCCGCTGGAGCCCCTCGGCGGGGGCGTCCGCTAGGGTACTACCGGTAACGTTACGAATCCCGCGTACGGCCTTCCTGGCGGCCAAAGCGTCGATCGCCGCTTTTTCGGCTGGGTAGGCCCACCCCCCTCAGTACCAACGCGCCCGCCGCCCCTCAGAGCTGGTAGCGCAGCCCAAGGTCCACGGAGAAGTCCTGCGAGGCGCCGCGGAAATCGCCTGGGTGCAGACCGATCGGGCGGGCGACGCCCGGGGTGTCGTTCACCGACTCCCAGACCAGGAAAGGCGCGTCGATGTAGCGGTAGGTGACGTCGAGGTTCAGCTTGCGCTTCAGCTTGTAGGAGACGCCGCCGACTACCTGGAACGCGAACTGGGTCGGGCGCAGGACCGAGCCGCCGAACTGCAGCGTCTGCGTCGCCGGATTCTGCGCCGTGATCGGGCCCGGCACGCCGCTGAAATAGTAGTGCGCGTTAAACTGCAGGTGGTAGATGCCGACCCCGACGCCGACGAACGGCGTGAGGCGGCGCTCCGGCAGGAAGTCGTAGACCGCGTTGATCATGCCGTTGTCGGCGTAGGCCCAGTTGACGTGCGGATTGCCGAAGGTCGCGGCGCAGGGTGGCGGGACGTTGGTCTTGTCGCACAGGCCCCACGGCTGGCCGGGCCGGCCCTGGGTCAGGCCGTTCGCCGCCATCGGGTCGGTCGAGTGGACCGAGTGGCTGTTGCTCTCGCGCAGACCGCCATCGAACTCGACACGCAGATGCGGCGTGACGCGATAGCCGACCCGCAGGAAGGCGTCCCAGTCGTCGTTGAATTGGAACCGCCACCGGTACGGCTGGCCGTCCGGCGCGGGGTCGAGCGACGTCGCGTCGATCGCCAGGGGCCAGTGATAGCCGAGGTCGAGCGCGACATAGGGGTGCAGCCAGCCTCCCGGCGGATGCGGCCACTCGCGCGGCGCGTGGTCCGGCGCGGCTTCGGCCGTTGAAGACTGAGCCGGGGCCGCCTGGCTTTGGGGGGCCTGGTCCGGAGCCGCCTGGTCGTCATCAGCCAGGGCGCAGGAAGGAACAAGCATCGCGACGGCGACGCTGGCGAGCCACTTACAATCCATCAAGTCAATCCTGCACCTGGTTCGCCAACTCGGCTTTCAGTCTCTACACATCGCGCGTCGAGACCGCGACACCGCGCCTGAGCTTTGCGTCGAAAATCCGATTGCGGAACAGCTCAGCTCAGCGAGCGTTCCCTGCCGCCAGCGGCTTCGGGATGCAGAATTCACGCTCGGCCACGGCGATGCTGAACGGCACGCGCCGCAGCTGGGTCACCCCGCCCGCCGCCTCGCACGCCGCGCCCGGGGCGATGTCATAGTGGACGATGCGCGTGGTGTACTGCGGACAGACGTCGCTGCAGGGAAACTCGGCGATTACCGGCGCGCCGTGGTGGAGGCCGATGGTGATGCGCCTGCCCATCATCGCCGCGTGGTCGTAGGGCTGGGCCGCATAGGCGATCAGCTCGGCGTCGGTGAGCGTGGGCGGCTCGGCGATCGCCCGCTGCGGCGACAGCAGCGCCGCGCCGGCCAGCGCTCCGGCCAGCACGCCGACCAGGTTTAGCGGATAGGCTGAAGCGGCCACGCCGCAACGTGGCCGCGAACGCTGGCCTGGTCAACCAATCAGGCCGCGGCGGCCGCGCCGTGCATAACCCGGTCGGCCAGCGCGCCATCGAGCGCTTCGAGCAGCCGCTCCGGCTTGATCGGTTTTTCGACCACGCAGCGCATGCCGGCGGCCAGGTAGGTGGCCACTTCGTCGGTGTCGGCGTTGGCGGTCAGCGCGATGATCGGCACCCGGCCCGCCGGCGGCGCGAGCTTGCGGATCTCCTTGGCGGCGGTGACGCCGTCCATCCGCGGCATCTTGATGTCCATCAGGATCACGTCGTAGCGGCCGGCCTTGGCGGCCTCGACCGCCTCGACGCCGTCGACCACCGACTCGGTCGAGCAGTCGAACATCTCGCAGAGCGCCTCCACCACCATGCGGTTGGTGGCGTTGTCGTCGACCACCAGGATGTGGGCCGAACGCACCGGGGCCAGCTCCTCGACCGCCGCGCCGCGGGCGCCGGTTCCTTCGGCGGCCGGGGTCTCGATCTCGAACGCGACCGTCGCGCCGGCGCCTGGATTGGCCTTGGCCTTGAGCGTGCCCGACATCGCCGCGATCGACCGCTGGGCCAGCATCAGCTCGAGCTGCATGCCCATGCCGCCCGCTGGCGCGCCTTCGCCGAGCCCATGGAACATGCCCGAAAGGTAGTGCGGCGCGTAGGTCGCGCCGTTGTCGCGCACCCGGCCGGTGAGCGCGAAGCCCGCCTCGACCGGGCGGACCTGCAGGCTGGCCTCGATCACGCCGCGGTTGGAGTGGGCCATGGCGTGGCCGATCAGGGCGTCGAACACCTGCATCAGGCGCGCCGAGTCGAGGATCGCCGCGCAGTCGGGCGCGCCGTCGTAGGAGACCAGCAAGGTGACGCCCGCCGTCTCCGCCTGGACCAGCCAGCGCGCGGCGATGTCGTCCATCAGTTCCTGCAGGCGGCGCGGCGCGACGGCGATCTCCAGCCGGCCAGCGTCGGCGCGCTGCAGCTCCGCGGCGGTGTCGAGCAGGGAAAGGGTGGTGTGGGCCGCCTCGGCGATGGTTTCGAGGTGCTGCGAGGCGCCCTCGGGCAGGCGCAGGCGGCGCAGGCCGTCGGCGGCCGCCAGCGCGTGGGCCACCGGCTCGCGCACTTCGGCGCAGATGCGTTCGATCAGGCCGGCGTCCTGGCGCGGACCGGTCAGGCTCGGCAGCAGCAGGGCGAGATCGCAGACGCCTTCATAGACGCCGCCGCGGCAGACGATGAAGCCGGCCAGCAGCGCGGCCGGGCGCTGCGCAAGCATCGATTCGACGAAGGCGCCGACGGGTTCGCCGACCTCGACGATCAGCGGATCCGGCTCGGCGGTCTCCATGATCGGCCGGTTGGCCGCCCCGGCGCGCTCCATCCGGGCCAGGAACGCTTCGCGATGCACGATGGCGATCGGCCGATCGCCATCGACGATCGCCAGCGACCGGCAGTCCAGGTCATGAATGAAGGCCGCGAGCGCCGCCTCGCAGAGGCTGTCAGCGGGCAAAGCCGTACGCCGGTCGATGGTATCGCCGAGAGTGTCCATGGCCGCCGAGGATGCCTAACTTGGCGCACACCATGGCTATCGCGGCTTGCAAAGAAGTTAAACTGACCGTCGAGTACCCCTTTTGGGGTCGGCGAATGCCAAAAATCTACACGTAGCGTCCCGATTCCGAAGTTCGCAGGCGCGTGATGGCGGGCTCAGTCGAACTTCGGAATCGATCAGGACGCTAGCAAGTATAGGTATCTAGTGTGCTTTTTCGGATCTGAAGTTCGCTCGGAGCCCGAACCAACGAGCAGGCGAACTTCAGATCCAGCACACTAGCGGCCAGAAGGGATGTCCTTGAAGGCCACATCCTTGTCCACCCGCACATCCTGCGGCAGGCCGAGCACGCGCTCGGCGATGATGTTGCGCATGATCTCGTCGGTGCCGCCGGCGATCCGCATGCCGGGCGCGCTCATCAGCGTCGCCTGGAACAGCGCCGACAGCGGCGCGTAGGCGGGATCGGAGATGATTCCGAACTGGTCCTCCAGCTCGATCGCCGTGTTGGCCACGTCCTGCATCAGCGGCGCGGTGACCAGCTTGCCGATCGACGCCTCGGGACCCGGGGTCTGGCCGCGCGAGAGCGCCGTCTGGGTGCGCAGCCGGGTCAGCCGCAGTCCCTCGGCCTGGATGTACCAGTCCGCGACCTTTTCCCGCAGCGACGCGTCCTTGATCCCCGAGCCGGCCAAGGTGGCGAGGCTGGAGGCCAGGTCCATCACCTGCCTATGGTAGCTGGCGCCGCCGCCGATGGCGTTGCGTTCGTTCATCAGCGTCACCAGCGAGACGCGCCAGCCATCGCCGACCGGGCCGATGCGCTGGCTGTCCTTCACCCGCAGGTCGGTGAAGTAGACCTCGTTGAAGCCCGACGCGCCCGACATCTGGTGGATCGGCCGCACCTCGATCGCCGGGTCGTGCATGTCTACCCAAAACATGGTCAGGCCCTTGTGCTTGGGCACGTCGGGATCGGTGCGGGTGACCAAAATGCCGAAGTCGGAGAACTGGGCCCCCGAGGTCCACACCTTCTGGCCGTTGATGATCCAGTCGCCGGACCCGTCGGGCGCACGCACCGCCCGGGTGCGGGCCGCCGCCACGTCCGATCCGCCCGAGGGCTCGGAGAACAGCTGGCACCAGATCTCCTCGCCGCGCATCGCCGGGCCGACGAAGCGCTGTTTGTCGACCTCGTTGCCGGCGGTCATGATCGTCGGCACGCACATGCCGAGGCCGATCTGGAACGGGTTGCCCGGCGTCGGAAACCTGGCCTCCTCCTGGTTGAACACCTGCGCCTGCCAGTTGGCGCCGCCGACCCCGCCCCATTCCTTGGGCCAGGTGATGCAGGAGTAGCCGGCGGCGGCCTTCTTCGCCTGCCAGGCCTTGGCTTCCTTCAGCCCGGCCGGATCCTCGTCGTCGCGGACGCGGCCCTTGGGAGCGTTGGCCTCGAGCCAGGCGCGCGCCTCGGCGCGGTAGGCGGCTTCTTCGGGGGTGTCGTTGAAGTCCATGGCGCTCGCCTCCTCAGGCCGCGTTGCGTCGTTCGAGCTGCCGCACCAGGCGCTCTTTCCAGGCCTTGGCCCCGCCGGCGACGAGGCCGAGCTGCTGGGCGCGGCGGTAGAACAGGTGGCAGTCCATCTGCCAGGTGAAGCCGATGCCGCCGTGGGTCTGCAGGTTCTCCTTGGCGGCGTACCAGGAGGCCTCGGAGGCGGCGACGCGCGCCTGCGCCGCCGCCAGCGGCAGCTCGGACGCGCCGGTCTCCAGCGCCCAGGCGCCGTAATAGGCGGTGGAGCGCGCGAGCTCGTTCTTGACGTACATGTCCGCGAGCTTGTGCTTGATCGCCTGATAGCTGCCGATCGGCCGGCCGAACGCATAGCGCTCCATCGCATAGCCCTTGGCCATCTCCAGCGCCCGGTCTGCGCCGCCGAGTTGCTCGAACGCCAGCAGCACCGCCGCCCGCTCCAGCAGCGCGTCCGCCAGCGCCAGGCCTTCCCCGACCTCGCCCAGCCGCTCCGCCGCGGCGCCGCTGAAGGTCAGCTTGGCCACGCCGCGGGTCGGATCCAGCGTCTGCAGCGTCTCGCGCGTCACGCCGGCGCCGCCGAGATCGACCAGGAACAGGCTGAGCTGACCGCCCTCGCGGGCCAGCACCACCGCGACGTCGGCGATGTCGCCGTCGGTGACCGGCAGCTTGGTCCCGGTCAGCTTGCCGCCTTCGACCCTGGCCTGCACCTGCGCCTCGGTGAGCGCGCCCGGACGCTCCACGCTGGCGAAGCAGCCGATGGTCTCGCCGGCGGCGATCTTCGGCAGCCAGGCCTGCTTCTGCGCCTCGGACCCGGCCAGCATCAGCGCCTCGGCGAGGAAATAGGCGGTGGAGGCGAACGGGATCGGCGCCAGCGCGCGGCCGAGTTCTTCGGCGATCACGCACAGTTCGAGGTGGCCAAGGCCCAGGCCGCCGTAGCTTTCGGGGATCGCCGCGCCGAGCCAGCCCTGGCCGGCGACCTCCTTCCAGAGGTCGGCGTCATACGACTTGGCCGGGTCATCAAGTACGGCGCGCACCTTCGTCGTCGGGCAGCGGGCTTCAAGGAACCTGCGGGCCTCGCTCTTGAGGAACTTCTGGTCGTCGGAAAAATCGAAATTCATGCGCGCCCCTCCCGAGGTCTTGGCGCAACCATGAACCAGCTTGCGACGAGGCGAAAGATTGACTGAGCGTCAATGATTTCCGGTTTTAGTCACACGTTCGAAAGGGATGAGAACAATATGGCGAAGGCGGTTTTCCAGCGTAACCAGAAGGTCTGGGTCGAAAGCGTCGGCGCCTGGGCGATCGTCGAACGGATCGACCCAGTCTGGGCCAAGGGCTTCGACGAGCCGGTGCGCGTCACCTATGACGTCGGACTGGGCCGCGCGTTCCTCGCCCACGAGCTGCGCCCCGAGGATCCGTCAGGCGAAGAAATCGAAGACGTCGCCGCGGCGTCCGGCTGGCGGCTGATGCGGGCCCGCAACAAGTGGCAGACCCCCGAAGAGTGCGCGAGCCATCCCTTTCCGGGCACCTATCCCGTCGTCGTGACCGACTCCGGCGACTGGGGCGGCTGGCGCGTGCCAGGCGCCGAATACGACCGCGATCCGCGCCGGATCGAATGGCAGGCGCGCCTGATCGCCTCGACCCCGACTTTGCGGCAGATCGCCCGCGACCTGCTGGTCGTGGCGGTCGACTCGCAAGCCGCCTCGCCCGCGCTCGAGGATCTGGCGCGCAAGGTCCGGGCGATCGAGCGCTTCCTGGCCGAGGTTCCCGAACCCGAAGAGCAGATCGAGGCGGCCGACGTCGCCTAGGCTCGGCCGGGGAATCTCTTCCTCGCCGGTGCGCAGTGGCGCGAGGCCGGCCGCGTCGCTAAATCGACGCCATGCGCACAGACACCCCCCAGCCGATCCATCTGGCCGACTACCAGGCCCCGGACTATTTCGTCGACGAGGTAAGCCTGGACTTCGCCCTGGCCCCGAACGCGACGCTGGTGAAAGCCAGCCTCGCGGTGCGGCGCAACGGCGATCACGACCGGCCGCTGCGGTTCAACGGCGAGCGCCTGAAGCTGATCTCGGCCGCCATAGACGGCCGCGCGCTGGGGCCGGCCGACTATGAGGTCGACGACGAATTTCTGACCGTCCCTTCGCCGCCGGCCGCCTTCACGCTGGAGACCGAGGTCGAAATCGACCCTGAGGGCAACAAGGCGCTGGAAGGGCTCTACATGTCCGCCGGCCGCTTCTGCACCCAGTGCGAGGCCGAGGGCTTCCGCAAGATCACCTACTTCCCCGACCGGCCCGATGTGCTGGCCAGGTTCACGGTGCGGATCGAGTCCGAGCAGGTGTTTCCGCGCCTGCTTTCCAACGGCAATCTGGTCGAGGCCGGCGACCTGCCGGGTGGGCGCCACTTCGCGGTCTGGAACGACCCGTTCCCGAAGCCCTGCTACCTGTTCGCCCTGGTCGCCGGCGAACTCGATGTGCTCGAAGACCGCTTCGTCACCATGAGCGGGCGCGAGGTGACGCTGCGCATCTATGTCGACACCGGCATGGCCGATCGCGCCCTCTACGCGATGGACAGCCTCAAGCGCTCGATGAAGTGGGACGAGGACACCTGGGGCCGCGAGTACGACCTCGACCTGTTCATGATCGTCGCCGTGCGCGACTTCAATTTCGGGGCGATGGAGAACAAGGGGCTCAACATCTTCAATTCGTCGCTGCTGCTGGCCGACCAGGCCACCGCCACCGACGTCGACTACGAGCGGATCGAGGGCGTGATCGCCCACGAGTACTTCCACAACTGGACCGGCGACCGGGTCACCTGCCGCGACTGGTTCCAGCTGTGCCTGAAGGAGGGCCTGACGGTATTCCGTGACCAGAGCTTCTCGGCGGACATGCGCGGCGAAGCGGTGCAGCGGATCAAGGAGGTCAAGCAGCTGCGCGCGCGGCAGTTCTCCGAGGACGCCGGGCCGCTGGCCCACCCGGTGCGGCCGTCGAGCTACATCAAGATCGACAACTTCTACACCGCGACCATCTACGAGAAAGGCGCGGAAGTAATCCGTATGCTGAAGATCATGATCGGGGCGGAGACGTTCCGGGCCGGCATGGATCTCTACTTCGACCGTTTCGATGGTCAGGCCACCACCATGGAGGCCTTCATCCAGTGCTTCGCTGAGGTTTCGAAGCGCGACCTGAGCGCCTTTTTCGCCTGGTACCAGCAGGCCGGCACGCCGTCGGTGACGCTGGAGTCGCACTACGACGCCGAGAAGAAGGCGCTGGAGATCATCCTGCAGCAGGCCACCGCCCCGACGCCCGGCCAGCCGGATAAGGTCGCGCTGCCGATCCCGATCCAGATCGGCCTGATCGACGAGGACGGACGATCGCTGAGACACACCGAGCTGGTGGTGCTGGATTCGCCCTCGCGCACCGTGACGATCGAGAACGTGCAAAGCCAGCCGATCGTCTCGGCCCTGCGTGGCTTCTCGGCGCCGGTGAACCTGACCACCGACACCCCGGCCAAGGACGCCTATGTGCTGCTGGCCGCCGACCCGGACCTGTTCAACCGCTGGGAGGCCGGCCAGAACCTGGCGCGCGACCTGATCCTGTCCCGCGCCGCCGGCCGGGCGGACGAGGTCGGCGAGGAGCGCTACGCGGAGGCGCTGGAGCGGGCGCTGAAGGACCAGTCGGCCGACGACGCCTTCAAGGCCCTGCTGCTCATGCCGCCGAGCGAGCCCGACCTGGCGGTGGTCTCCACGCCGGCCGACCCGGCGGCGATCCACGACGCCCGCGAGGCGCTGCGCAAGCGGATGGCCGCGCACCTCGACGCCTCCCTGCGCGACCTTCACGGCCGGCTGCAGAACACCGGCGCATTCTCGCCGGATGCGGCTCAGGCCGGCCGCCGCGCGCTGCGCAACGCCGTCATCGAGCTGATGTCGGCCAACCCGACCCCCTACAATCGCGAGCGGGCCAGGGCGCACTACGAAGACGCCGGCAACATGACCGACTCGATCGGCGGTCTTTGCGCGCTGATGGCGATCGGCGGCGAGTCGTTCGAGACGGCGCTGTCGGACTTCTACGAGCGCTGGCGCGACGAGCCGCTGGTGATCGACAAATGGTTCGCGTTGCAGGCGCGCGACCCGGCCGAAGGCGCGCTGGGCCGGGTGCTGGGGCTCACCGCCCATCCGGCGTTCGACCCACGGACGCCGAACCGGCTGCGGGCGCTGGTGGCGACCTTCGCCAACTTTAATCCGGCCAGGTTCCACGATCCCAGCGGCGCCGGCTACCGCTTCCTGGCCGACCAGGTGCTGGCGGTGGACAGCTTCAACCCCAACGTCGCGGCGCGTCTGCTGGAGCCGCTGGGACAGTGGGCGCGCTACAAGCCTGAGCTGGGGGCGCTGATGCGCGCCGAGCTGGAGCGGATTACGAAATCGCCGGACTTGTCTAAAAACGTCTTTGAGTTAGCGTCGAAAGCGCTGGCCTAGACGCATCGGCAAGAGACGTCCGGCTCGCGGGAGCAATCGCCTGGCCGTCTCCCTGGACAAGCTCCGATTTCTGCTCGTGGACGACAACGTCCACATGCTGAATATCGTAAAGACCATCCTGCGGGGCTTCGGCGCCATCCACGTCTTCGAGGCCAAGTCGGGCGAGGAGGCGATCCACCGCCTGCGCAACGACGCGATCGACATCGTGGTGCTCGACTACCTGATGGACGACCTGGACGGCATCGCGCTGTTGAAGAAGCTGCGCAATGAGACCGAAAGCCCCTCGCCGTTCGTGCCGGTGATCATGCTCACCGCCCACTCCGAGAAGGCTCGGGTCGAGGCGGCGCGGGACGCCGGCGTCACCGAGTTCTGCACCAAGCCGGTGACCGCGGCGGAAATGATCCGCAAGGTGGCGGCGGTGATCGATCATCCGCGGCAATTCGTCCGCAGCCCGGCCTACTTCGGGCCCGACCGGCGCCGCCGCGACGAGCCAGGCTTCACTGGACCGGAGCGCCGCAAGCACAAGTTGGCCGGCGCTCCGGAAGCCAACCCGGACGCGGCGGATGACGGGGCCGCAACGCCCCAGTAGGATTCACCGCGGAAACTGACTCGCGCCTGATTTGGGCGCAGGGAGCGGATGGCGGTGGCGAAGGCCAGGGGCGGCGGGGCGAAAGCCCGGCCCGCGCAGCGCGCGGGGCTGGGACCGGCTGCGCGCGCCCCGCGCTGGGGCCGGGCGACCACCCTCGCCATCCTGGCGTCGCTGATCATCCTGGCGGTCGAAACGGGGTTCACCGCCATCCGCATGCGCGAGACGCCCGGCGTCTCGCCCAGCGTGCTGTTCACGCCGATGGTGTTCGCCGCCATCCTGGCGGTGCTGCTGGTGATCCAGGCGCTGCGCGCCGACGGCGACGCCCGGGCGCTGGCCGACTCCGAGGAGCGCTTCCGCGTCGCGGTCGAGGCGGCGCGGTGCGGCATCTGGGAGTGGAGCCTCGACACCGGCGAGCTCTACATGTCCGACATCACCGGCGCGATGCTGGGCTGGGGCGGCGCGGGCATCGCTTCGACCGAGCAGGTGCTTGAGCGGGTGGCCCCGGAACACCGCGAGCGGGTGCGCCAGGCGCTCCTGGCGGCGTCCACCCACGGCGCGTTCGACGTCTCCTTCCGCGTCGCCCGGCCCGACGGCGCGGTGACCTGGATCGACGCCCGCGGCCAGGCGCTGGGCGAGAAGAGCGACAGCCGCTTCGGGCGTCTCGTCGGCGTCGCCCTCGACGTCACCGAGGAGCGGATCGCCCAGGTCCGCGCCCAGGCCGCCGAGGTGCGGCTGCAGGGCGCGATCGAGAGCGTGCCGGAGGCGTTCGCGCTCTGGGACCGTCAGGGCCGGCTGGTGCTCTGCAACCAGAACTTCCGTCGTTTCTTCGCCCTGGCCCCGCGGATGCTGAAGCCGGGCGCCTCGCGCCAGCAGGTGGAGCGGCTGATGCGCCTGGCCTACCGCCAGGAGTCCCCCGCCCCGCCCGGCGAAGAGGGCCGCGAGGTCGAGCTCTCCGACGGCCGCTGGGTGCAGATCGCCGAGCGGCGCACCGGCGACGGCGGCTTCGTCGTCACCTGCGTCGACGTGACCGCCCTCAAGCAGCAGGAGGAGACGCGCCGGCTCAACGAGGAACAACTGCAACGCGCCGTCATCGGGCTGGAACGCAGCCGCGAGGAGGCCGCCGAGCTGGCGCAGAAATACGCCGCCGAGAAAGTCCGCGCCGAAGCCGCCAACCGGGCCAAGAGCGAGTTCCTCGCCAATATGAGCCACGAGCTGCGCACGCCGCTCAACGCCATCAACGGCTTCTCGGAAATGATGGTCGCGGAGATGTTCGGCCCGCTCGGCGACAAGCGCTACGCCAGCTACGTGCAGGACATCCTCAATTCCGGCCAGCACCTGCTGGCGCTGATCAACGACGTGCTCGACATGTCCAAGATCGAGGCCGGCAAGATGAACCTGCGGTTCGAGCCGGTGCGGCTGGACGAACTGGCCGAAGACGCCATGCGGCTGATCAAGAACCGCGCCGAGACCGCGGGCCTTGGCGTCGCGATCGAGGTGCCGGCCCTGCCCGAGGTTGAGGGCGACTACCGCGCTCTGAAGCAGGTGCTGCTCAACCTGCTGTCCAACGCGGTGAAGTTCACGCCGCGCGGCGGCCGGATCACGCTGAAGGCGGAGGGCCGGCGCGACGCGATGGGCGACCGGGTGAAGATCAGCGTGCACGACACCGGGATCGGCATCGCCCCGAACGACCTTGCCCGCCTGGCGCGGCCGTTCGAGCAGATCGAGAGCCAGCAGTCCAAGACCCAGCAGGGCACGGGCCTGGGGCTGGCGCTCTCCAAGTCTTTGATCGAGATGCACGGCGGCTTGCTGGAGATCGAAAGCCAGCCCGGCATGGGCACGACGGTGAGCTTCCTGCTGCCGGTCCGCCAGAGCCGTCTGGTGCAAGACGACCGCAGCGTCGTAGCGGCATGACGCGCCGCTACGGCTTGGCCGGCGCGGCGATGTCGCGGGTGATGCCGCTCGCGTAAGCGGCGCGATCGGCCGGCGGCAGCTTCGCGACGTAGTCGGTGACGTCGTCCTCGACCTTGGCCCTGACGTCGATGTCGATCTGGCGGCTTTGCGCCAGGGCGGCTTTGATCGCGGCGATATCCGGCCTGGCGGAGCCGAGGGCGCTCCAGGCCTGGGCTCGCAGCGCCCGGCTGTGCTGGAGATCCGGCCGGACTTGGTCGCGCAACGACAACAGCATGCGGCGCGTGTCGTGTTTCGCCGGTTGCGCCATGCCGCTGGTGGCCCAGAACAGCGCGGCGGGTCTGGCGCCGGCGTTCTCACGGGCCATTTTCACGCCGAACGCGATGACCCCGGCGCCGAGGCCCAGCAGGAACAGATTCAGCGCCAGCGAGACGACCAGGCCGACGATAAGCCAGCGCGCGCGCATCAGCCGTCCGCCGCGCCGCCGGCAGGGCCGAGGGCGCTGAATTCGCCCGCGTCCAGCTCGGACGGCCCCATCAGTCGCGTCACCGCCGGATGGCCAAGCGTGTAACCCGCCGCGACGCCCGCCGCCGCCGAGGCCGCGAGCCCGAGGCCAAGACCCGCGCCGGCGAACCAGCGCAGCAACGCCCCCTTCGCCCGCTCGCGGGGTGCGGCGGCGACGATCCTTTGCCGGAGCGCCGCGCTCGGTTCGGCGGCGGCGTACGCCGCGAGGGCGGCGTCGAGCGCGGCGTCCGGCAGGGTCTTGGCGGGGTCTTGGGTCATTGGTTCAGGCTCCGCTTAGTCCGGCCCGGCGAGGTCGGCCAGCGCCGACTTCAAGGCGCGCCGGCCACGCGAGAGCAGGCTCTCCAGCGCCTCGACGCTGACACCCATCAGGCCGGCCGCCTCGATGTTGCCGAGCTCCTGGTAGTGGCACAGCACGATTGCCTCGCGCTGCCGCGGCGGCAGCGCCTGCAGCGCCTGGCGCACCCGAACGCCGACGTCCGACGCCAGCAGGCCGCGATCGGGCGCGGGTCCTGGATCGGGCGTGTCCGGCGGCTCGGCCACGGGCCGTTCGCGACGGCGACGCAGGCGGTCGTAACAGAGATTGAGCGTCACCCGGTGCAGCCAGGTGTCGAACCGCGCCGCCCCCGGTCGCCAACGCGCGGCGTTGCGCCACACGCGAATGAACGTCTCCTGGGCCACGTCCTCGGCCTCGGCCGGATCGCCGAGCATCCGTTCGGCCAGCGCCAGCACGCGTCGCAGCTTGCGGGCCACCAACGCCTGGATCGCCGCCGCGTCGCCCTGTCCGGCTCGCCGCACCAGCTCGTCGTCCGGATCGGCCTCGCCAGCTTTCAATGCGCGCCTCGCTCAAGCAACGCTCCATATCCTATGCCTCGACCCGCCGCTTGGCGCAGGTTCAACGCGCGCGCCGCCCGCTTCCGTCGGCCGCGCTGCTACGCAGAATGGCTCAGCTGGCATAGTGTTCTTGGCGCAGCCGGGGAGTCGTCGTGTCTGAGAACAAGCGGTCGGAGCGCGAGCGGTCTCCTGCCGGCGGGCGGTCGAGACGACGGAAGAGGCGACGTGCGGAGCCGGGATTATTGCTCAGCGTCGAGATGGTGGCCGCGGCGATCGTCGGGATAGCCATCGCCGTGGTCCCGATGGCTTGGGAATGGGAATTGCTATGGGTGTTGGCGATGGTGGCGCTATCCGGACGGATTGCGTTCACGTCACCCTGGACGTTCTCGCGCCCCTGGTCCGACAAGCTCCTCCTGCTTGGCGTCGCCGCCCTCCTGGTTGGGGTGCTGGCCTATCCGTCTCTGAGACAACGGCTTCACGAGGCGCGCCATCCCCAGGATACCCCCAAGTCAGCCGCCCAGGAGGCGATGCCCGCGGACTTGCTGGTGGTCGGCGTTGAAGCTCAGGCGCCGACCGAGGATGTCGGTCTGATATTCAACGTCCACATCCAAAACGCTGGTGAAACGCCGGCCGTGGGGGCCCAGTATCTCAGTGGCGTCGTCGCGACACGATTACCCTTGGACGCCAGTGGTGAAGACCGCGCTTTCTCCGATCTAGAACACAGTCATTCCGCAACGCCGGGTGCTTCGGTCTTAAATCGATATCAGACGACGACGCTGTCGGTAGGTAACTCGGCCGCGCTCCGGGCCGTTACCAGCCAAGCCCTGCGTGACAAATCAAACATATATTTGTTTCTTGTCATGAAATTCCGCAACAAGACTGACAACAGGCTCTTCGCCACCGAGTATTGCCAAAACCTCGAACTGGATCTCCCGCCGGCCGAGCGTGGGCAAACTTCGGCGGCGCGCCTGTGTCGAGGACACAATACGACGTACGAGGTCTCGGCCGAAAAGTAAGCCTGCTCAACCCGCCGCAGCGCTCAGCAGGCTGTAGAGCGCCCTGTGCGCGGCCTCGCGGCGGCGAGTGAGTTCCGCGCGCAGAGCGCGTTGGTCGCGCACGCCCGCGGCCTTGGCCATCAGCGCATGCAACGCCCTTGGCTCCTGCTCCGGATCGCCGTTCTTGGCGATGGCGACACGCAGCAGCTGAGACAGATCCTGCTGCAGCCGCCAGGCGCTGGCGAGGTCGTCCAGGACCCGGGCTGGGGCGAGTTCGGCCTCGCGCAGCGCTTCGAGCGCCTCGGCGGTGTTCTGCCGCAGCGGCCCGCCGGCGGGGGCGTGGATCAGCTGCAGGAACTGGGCGGCGAACTCGATGTCGACGAGACCGCCGTCGATCAGCTTCAGATCCCAGAAGCCGGACGGTGGCCGCTCGCGCGCCAGCAGCTCGCGCATCGCCAGCACGTCGGCGGCGGTGCGACGAGGATCTCGCGGCGCGCGCAACTTGGCTTCGATCGCGGCGGCCGCGCGGGTGGCGAACGCGGGCGAACTCGCCCAGGCGATGCGAGCGCGCGTCAGGGCCAGGTACTCCCAGGTCTCCGCCTCGCCGGAATAGTACTGATCGAACGCCCCGAAGCTGACGGCCACGGGCCCCTGTGTGCCCGAGGGGCGCAGCTGCATGTCCACGTCGTACAGTTCGCCCTCGGTGGTCGGCGCGGAAAGGGCGGTGATCAGGCGCTGGGTGAAGCGGACGTAGAAGGTTGTCGCGGCCCAGCCCTTCTGCGCCGACGCGGCGTCGGGCGTCGCCGCCTCGAAGAAGGTCATCAGATCGAGGTCGGAGCCGGCGTTCATTTCGCGCGACCCGCACTTGCCGAGCGCCACCACGGCCACGTCTCCAGGGAACACGCCGCCCTGCCGCTCGACCTCGGCCAGGGCGGCGGCGGAAAGCCCGCCGATGCACAGGTCGGCGAGATCGGCGAAGGCCTCGCCGGCCTGCGCCGCGCTCGCGGTCCCGGCCATGACCTGCAGACCGATCTGGAACGCCCGCTCGCGCCGCAGGCGCCTGGCGGTGTCCATCGCCGGCTCGAAGCCGTCGGCGCCCGAGAGCGCGGCGGGAACGGACTCGATTGGGGTCAGCGGGGCGAAGAAGGCCGGGTCGAGCAGCGCGTCCAGGGTGGCCGGCCGGCGCGCCAGTCTGCGCGCCAGCACCGGCGCGACGGCCATGACCCGCACGATCAGCTCCAGCAGCTTCGGCTGCGCCAGGAACAGTGACTGCACCTGCACGCCGACGGAGAGGCTGGAGAAGAACTCGCAGAAGCGCTCGAAGGTCACGTCCGGCGCACCGGTTGCGGCGATGGCGTCGAGCACGCGCGGCGCCAGACGGGTGAACAGCTCCCGGCCCCGCTCCGTCCGGGTCGCCGGGATACGGCCGTGGTGCCAGGCCCTGATCGTCGCCGCCACGGCGGCCGGGTCGCTGAACTTCATCCGCTTCAGCGTGGCGATCGTCTGCGGGTCGTCCTCCACCCCGGTGAACACCAGGCTGCCGAAGCGCGAGGACAACGGCTCCTCCCCGGCGAACAGCTCGCCGTACCGTCTCCCGACGCTTTTCAGCGTGCGTACGACCATCGCGTCGAAGCGACGCAGAATGGGTTCGTCCGACAGGATCGCGACACGGCGTCGCTCCTGGTCCGAAGTGGGGAGGCGATGGGTCTGTTCGTCAGCGATCATCTGCACACGATGCTCCAGCGAACGCAGCGTCCTGTAGGCGTCGGTCAGGTCGGACGCCGCCGCCTCCGAGACGTAGCCCTCGGCGGCCAGGGCCTTGAGGGCGTCTAGGGTGCGGGGGGATCTCAGACCTGGATGGCGACCGCCCAGGATCAGCTGCTGGGTCTGCACGAAGAACTCGATCTCGCGGATGCCGCCGGGGCCCAGCTTCAGGTCGGCGCCCGGCGCGGCGAGGCGCGCGTCGGGACGCAGATCCTGGATCTGGCGCTTGATCGAATGGATGTCGGCGATGGCGGCGAAGTCGAGGTTGCGCCGCCAGACGAAGGGCCGTAGCTCGGCCAGGAACTGGACCCCGCGAGCGGTGTCGCCGGCGCAGACGCGCGCCTTGATCATCGCCGCCCGCTCCCAGTTCTGGCCGACGCTCTCGTAGTATTCCAGCGCCTGGTCGACCGAGACCGCCACCGGGGTGGACAGCGGGTCGGGCCGAAGCCGCAGGTCGACCCGAAAGACATACCCCTCCGTCGTCCGGTCCTGCAGGATGCCGGCGATGGCCTGGGTCAGGCGGGTGGCGAAGGCCTGCGGCTCGACGTCCGGCTTCAGCGGCAGGGCGTCGGGTTCGAAGAAGACAGAGATGTCGATGTCGCTCGAGTAGTTGAGCTCGAACCCGCCCATCTTGCCGAGCGCGACGACGAAATAGCCGGGCATGGGGTTGTCGGCGGGACCGATCGCTTCCACGCGCTCGGCCATGGACCTGACCGCCAGCGACAGGGCGGCGCGAACGGCGGCGTCGGCGAAGCGGGTGAGGGCGCCTGTCGCCTGGTCCAAGTCCCAGATCCCGCCGAGATCGCACAGGGCGGTCAGCAGGTGCAGCCGCCCTTTCAGCCACCGAAGCGTCGCGGCGCCTTCGGCCGGAGGCAGTTCGCCGGCGGCGACGACGTCCCGCAGCAGCGCCGCCAGCGTCGCCTTCGGATCGCCGGCCAGGATGGCTTCGAGATCGATCGGATGGCGCATCGCCAGGCGCGCCAGATAGGGCGACGCGCCGAACACCCGCTCGAGCGACGGCCATGCGGGACGGACCGGGCCGCCAGCTTCGCTTGGCTCTCGCATACGAGCGCCGTCCCCATGATCGATCGCCAGCTCGCTGGCCCGGGCAAGGTCGTCGAGGGCGGTCACGTTTGCTCCCTCTACTCCAGCGTTAACCTTCAACTCACGCCCCTTTAGGGCGAATTCGCGACGGATTTTGGCGCGTTTCATGCGCCGTGGAGAACTAGAGCGGCCCGCAGCCCAGGCCCTTTGCCGTCGAAACAGCCAGGACCTTCGTCGAGTTCCAGGCGACCGCCATGCGCCCGCGCCACGGCCGCGACGAGTGACAAACCAAGCCCGGCGCCGGGGGCGTTGCGGCTGTTCTCCAGCCGCACGAAGCGGTCGACCACCCGCTCGCGGTCGGCCTCGGGCACTCCGGGACCGGTGTCGGTGACCGAGAATTCAACGTCGCCGGAGGCGCGCCGGCGCACGCGCAGCATCACCGCCCCGCCGGCCGGCGTGTATTTGACCGCGTTGTCCAGCAGATTGGCCAGCGCCTGGGCGATGAAGCCGTGGTTGCCGCGCAAGGTGAGGCCTTCGGCCAGCTCCGCGGCGAAGTCGAGACCCTTCTCCTCGCTGACCGGCTCGTAGAGTTCGGCGACGCCCGCGGCCAGTTCGCCGGGGTCGAACTCGCTCTGGTCGGGCGCGGCGGCGGCGGCTTCCAGACGGGCGATGGCCAGCACCGCGCCGAACGTCTTCAGCATGCCGTCCGCATCGTCCAGCGCCTGGTGCAGGGCCGCGACCGGATCGCCGCGGCCGGCCTCGGCCTCGATCAGCGCCGCTTCCATCCGCGCCCGCAGCCGCGTCAGCGGCGAGCGCAGGTCGTGGGCGATGGCGTCGCCGGCGTGGCGCAGGCCGGCGATCGAGCGCTCCAGCCGCTCCAGCATGTCGTTGAGGCCGGCGGCCAGCTCGTCCAATTCGTCGCCGGCCCCGCGCACCCTCGCCCGGGCCCCGAGGTCCCCGAGCCGGGCGGCGTTGATCACGTCGGTCAGGGCGTTCATGTTGCGCGAGACGTCACGGGCGACGAAGACGCCGCCGGCCAGCCCCAGCACGATGATCAGCGCCGCCGCGCCCCAGAGCGCGTTGACGATCTTCAGCACATAGCCCTGCGCCTCGCCGACGTCGGCGCCGACGAACAGCAGCTCGCCGCCCGGCAGCCGTTCCTCCATGCCGCGGGCGGGGCGATGCGCCAGCGCGCCGTCGGCCTCGGTCTCGGTCAGGCGAAAGCTGGCCCAGGTCTGGGTGTCGGGCAGGCGCGAGATCGGCGGCTTGCCGATGTTGCCCGAGATCGGCCGGCCGCCCTCGTCCATCACCAGGTACAGGAACCCGCGCGTGCTGGACGAACGTTCGATCACCGCCTCGTTCAGGGCGTTGAAGCCGCCCTGGCGATAGACCGCTTCCAGCGAATGCGCCTCGCGCGTGATCGAGGCGTCGGCCGTCCTCGCCGCCTCGCCGGCTGTGGCGATGTAGATGTAGCCGAGGAACGCGCTGGCGGCGGCCGCGAAGAGGGCCAGGAACAGCAGCGTCAGCCGAAATGGCGTCGTGCGGACGAGGCGCGGCAGGCGCATGAGGGGCGCCTTAAGCTTCCAGGCGGTAGCCGGCCCCGCGCACGGTCTGCAGCATGGGCCGGTCGAAGCCCTTGTCGATCTTGGACCTCAGCCGCGAGATGTGGACGTCGATGACGTTGGTCTGCGGGTCGAAATGGTATTCCCAGACCCGTTCCAGCAGCATGGTGCGGGTGACCGACTGGCCGGCATGGCGCATCAGGAACTCGAGCAGCTGGAACTCGCGCGGCTGCAGGTCGATCTCCTGTCCGGCGCGGCGCACTTCGCGGCCGATCAGGTCCATCTCCAGCTCGCCGACGCGCAGCAGGGTCTGCACCGAGCCGGTCTCGCGGCGCCTGGCCAGCGCCTCGACCCGGGCGATCAGCTCGGCGAACGCGTAGGGCTTGACCAGGTAGTCGTCGCCGCCGGCCTTCAGGCCCTCGACCCGGTGGCTGATCTCGCCCAGCGCCGAGAGGAACAGCACCGGCGTCTGGTCGCCCTCCTTGCGCAGCATCTCGACCATGGCGACGCCGTCGATGCGCGGCATCATGCGGTCGACCACCATGACGTCGAAGCGTCCGTCGCGGGCGGCCAGCAGGCCCTTCTCGCCGTCCTCGGCGACGACGCACTCGTGCCCGGCCTCGACCAGCCCGCGGGCCATCGCCTCCGAAGCCTCGGCGTCGTCCTCGACGATCAACAGCCGCATGCGTCCCCCTTTCGCAGGCGAGCCAGTCCTCAGCCGTCGATCTTGATAGGCACGAAGCCCAGCATCACGCCGTTGCGCCGCACGGAGAGCGGGATGGCGTTGCGGCCTTCCTTCTTCCACTCCGCCACGGCCGCCGCCAGGTCAGCGACGCTGGCGAGTTCGTGGTTGCCGGCCGAGACGATCACGTCGCCGCGCTGCAGGCCCTTGTCGCCGGCGTCGGACGTACCCTTGACGCTGGCGACGACGACGCCGCCCTTGACCGTCTCGGGGATGTTGTACTGGCCGCGGGTGCTGGCGTTCAGCGGCGCGATCTGCATGCCGAGCACCGGCGCGCCCATCACCGCCGGGTGGTCGGCGCCCGCGCCGCCGCCCTGATCATCGGGCGAGGGCCCGCCGTTCTGGGCCAGCTGCTGCTCGGTGGGTCTGGTGCCGGAGTGGACGTCCACCGTGCGCTCCTTGCCGTCCCGGAACACGTCGAGGTGGATCACGTCGCCGGCCTGGGCCTTGGCGACCTCACGCGTCATCTCGGTGTTGGACTTCACCGGCACGCCGTTGACCGCCACGACCACGTCGCCGGACTGCAGACCCGCTTTCTGGGCCGGGCCGCCGGGGATCACGTCGGTGACCTGCGCGCCCTTGCGGCCGCCGAGTCCCCAGGAATTGGCGAGATCGTCGGAGAGCGACTTGATCGTCGCGCCGATGTAGCCGCGGGTGATCTTGCCGTGGGCGATCAGCTGCTGCGTCACGCTCTGGGCGATGTCGGCCGGAATGGCGAAACCGATGCCGACCGAGCCGCCGGTGGGCGAGTAGATCGCGGCGTTGACGCCGATCACGCGGCCGTAGATGTCGAAGGTCGGGCCGCCGGAGTTGCCCTTGTTGATCGGCGCGTCGATCTGGATGAAATCGACGAAGTTCTCGCCGATGTTGCGGTTGTAGGCCGAGATGATGCCGGCGGTGGCGGTGCCCTGCAGGTCGAACGGGTTGCCGACCGCGACCACCCAGTCGCCGACCCGCGGCTTCACCGAGGTCTCGAAGTTCACATAGGGGAAATTGGCGCCCTGGACCTTGATCACCGCCAGGTCGGTGCCTTCGTCGCGGCCGACCACCGTGGCCTTCAGCTCGGTGCCGTCCTTGGTCACCACCTTGATGTCGTCGGCGCCGTCGACGACGTGGTTGTTGGTGACGATGTAGCCGTCGCCGGAGATGAAGAAGCCGGACCCCGAGCTCTCCTGCTTCGGCGGCGGGCGGCTGTCATCGCCGTCGGCCCCGCCCTTCGGCACGATCTCGAACGGGAAGTTCTCGAAGCCGGGGATCGAGCGCTTCAGCGCCTGGATGTCGACCTTCGAGGTGACATGGATGGAGACCACGGCGGGCGACACGCGCTCGAAGATGTCGGCGAACGATTTCAGGCGCGCCGGGCGGCGGCGCGAAGATCGGCGCGGTGGACGCTTGGATCAGATCGCCGCCATGGGGCGCGGTCAGGTTTGGCAGCTTCAGCCCAGCGCCAGCCATGGCGGCGACGGCGACGCTCGCGCCGCCGAGGGCGCCCACGACGAATGCGGTCTTGTTGACGGCCATATGCAGAGTTCCTTGTCCTGGAAAAGCGGAAAGGCTCCAGGATGCCCAATCATTTAGGGCCGGATGCCAAAGAGCGCCACGGTCCTCAAGTTACCTTTCCGTCATCGCCTCGTCTTCGCCGGGCAATCGCGCGATTGTGGGGCGCAAAGGTATCAAATCGTTTCTTCGGCTGACAGCTTTTCCAGCTTAGCCTCTTCTTGCACATTCAGCCCGGCCGGATCGGCTGCTGTGCGGCGTCTGGCCAACAGCGCCGCGGCGCCGGCGGCCACCACCAGCAACGGCCCGACCCACAGGATCGCATTGCCGAGCGAGGCCTTGGGCGCCAGCAGCACGAACTGGCCGTACTTGCTGACCAGGAAGGTGCGGATCTGGTCGTCGGTGCGTCCCTGCGCCACCTGCGAGCGGATCAGCTGGCGCAGATCGTGGGCCAGCGGGGCTTCGGATTCATCGATCGACTCGCTCTGGCAGACCAGGCAGCGCACGTCGCGAAACAGGGCGCGGGCGTGCGCCTCCTTGGCCGGATCGGCCAGCCGATCGGCCGGATCGCCGGCCGCGGCGCCCAGCATGACGACGGCGAAAAGGGCGATGCCGGCGCGGCGGAGCGCGTCCATCAGCGTCACTCGGCCGCAGCCGGCGCCAGCGCCGCGCGGACCTTGGCCGTGACCGCGAAGCGCAGCCGCCGGTCGGTCAGCGAGATCAGGCCGCCCAGCGCCATGATCAGCGGACCGGCGAACACGAACCGCACCCAGGGGTTCCAGTAGGCGCGGACCAGGTAGGTCGCCTTCTCCTCACCCGTAGGGGGAGGGGGACCGCGAAGCGGTGGAGGGGGTGCGATGCCGAACGCACCGTTGCCGGAAGGGCTCTGAGAACTGCCGGCGACAGCCGCGCGCAGCAACGTCCCCCCTCCACCCCTTTGGGGTCCCCCTCCCCCTACGGGTGAGGAAAGCCGCTTCTCGCCGGAGACCACGTAGACATCGTCCAGCAGCCGCGGGCAGATCGCGACGCCGGAGACGGTCTGGCCCCCCGCGGCGTAGAGCCGGCGGTCGGGCGCGGCTTCGCAAAGCAGAGCGCCGGAGGCGTCGGTGACGCGGATGTAGGCGCGCTCGGCCTCGAAGTTCGGGCCGAACTCCTGCGCCACCCGATCGAGGCGCAGGGTGTAGCCGCCCAGGCGCATGGTCTGGCCGAGCGTGAGCGCCTCGGTCGCCTCGGCGCGCCAGGCCGTCTCGAACGCCGCGCCGAGGGCGAAGACGCCAATGCCGACGTGGGCCAGGGTCATGCCCCAGGCCCCGCGTGGCAGGCCGAGCGCGCGCCGTCCCACCTCGGGCAAGGGCGAGCGGAACAGCCGCACCCGCTCGGCGGCCTCGACCAGCGCGCCGACGATCACCCAGACGCCGAGCCCGATGCCGCAGGCCGCCAGCAGGCTGCGCGGGGTGACCAGTCCGTAGGTCGCCAGGATCGCCACCGCGGCGGCCAGGGCCGCGACCCACAGCCGGCGCAGAGCCGCTGGCAGGTCCCCGCGCTTCCACGCCAGCAGCGCGCCGGCCGGCAACGCGATCAGCGCCGGCGCGACCAGGGCGGTGAAGGTCAGGTTGTAGTAAGGCGCGCCGACCGAGATCGGGGTTCCGTCGATGGCCGAGCGGATCAAGGGCAGCAGGGTGCCGATCAGCACCACCGCAGTCGCGCCTGCGAACAGCACGTTGTTGAGGAACAGCGCGCCCTCGCGGCTGACCGGAGTGAACGCCGCCTCGTCCTTCAGCGTCGGGGCGCGCCAAGCGTAGAGCGCCAGGGCGCTGCCGGCGGCGATGCCCAGGATGCCGAGCAGCAGCACGCCGCGCTTCGGATCGATGGCGAACGAGTGCACCGAGGTCAGCACGCCGGAGCGCACCAGGAAGGCGCCCATCATCGAGAGGGTGAAGGCGCCGATGCCCAGCAGCACGGTCCAGCTGGCCAGCGCGCCACGCTTCTCGGTCACCGCCGCCGAGTGCAGCAGCGCCGTGCCCATCAGCCAGGGCATGAAGCTGGCGTTCTCCACCGGGTCCCAGGCCCACCAGCCGCCCCAACCGAGCTCGTAGTAGGCCCAGTACGAGCCCATGGTGATGCCGATGGTGAGGAAGCTCCAGGCGGCCAGGGTCCAGGGCCGGATCCAGCGCGCCCAGGCCGGGTCGACCCGGCCCTCAACCAGCGCCGCGACCGATAGCGAGAACACCACCGAGAAGCCGACATAGCCGGCGTAGAGGAACGGCGGGTGGCCGGCCAGCGCCGGGTCCTGCAGCAGCGGGTTCAGCGAGTCGCCCTGGAACGGGGCGTCGACCAGGCGCATCAGCGGGTTCGAGGCGAACACCATGTAGCCGATGAACAGCACGCCCAGCAGCCCCTGGGTGGCCACCGCGGAGGCCTTGAGCCCGAACGGCAGGCGCCTGGCCGCCGCCATCACCGCGCCGTACCCGGTGAGGATCGCGCACCAGAGCAGCATCGAGCCCTCGTGGCTGCCCCAGGCGCCGGCGATCTTGTAGATCAGCGGCTTGGCGGTGTGGGAGTTGGCCGCGACGTTCATCACCGAGAAGTCGGAGGTGACGAAGGCGTGGATCAGCGCCGCGAAACCGATCGCGACCGCCACGAAGGCGCCCATCGCCGCGCCTTCGCCCGCGCCAGCCAGGGCCGCGTCGCGCCGCATCCGCCCGGCGATCGAGAAGCCGACCTGCGCCAGGCTGAGCACCAGGGCCAGGATCAGCGCGAACTGGCCGAGCTCGTCGATCATGGCGTCGCGCCCTGGGGCGCGGCCCCGCCGGCGCTCTGGTAGGTCGGCGTTGAGCCGTCGCCGCGCCATTCGCCCTGCTTCTTCAGGGCGGCGGCAAGCTCGGGCGGCATGTACTTCTCGTCGTGCTTGGCGAGGATCTGCCGGGCGACGAACACGCCGCCCTGGTCATAGGCGCCGATCGCGACCACGCCCTGGCCTTCGCGGAACAGGTCGGGCAGCTCGCCCTTGAACGTCACCGGACTCGTCGCGCGCTTGTCGGCGACCACGAAATCGATCTCGCCGTCGGCCTTCTTGACCACGCTGCCGGTGCGCACCATCCCGCCCAGCTGGATCGATTGGCCGACCGGCACGTGCGCCGACGCGGCCTGCGAGGGGGTGTAGAAAAACGAGATCGAGCCGCGCATGGCGTAGAGCGCCACGCCGACAGCGAGGATCAGCACTGGCGCGGCGACGCCGAGCGTCATCAGGCGGCGGCGGGCGGTGCGGGATTTGGGCAGCAGCGACATCAGCGGCTCATCTTAGGGCGATCCGGGGCTTAGGGCGATCCGGGACGGGGCGACACATTCGCCGTGCTTTGCGCCGCGTTCAGCTGCGCCAGCACGTCCGGCCTGCCGGCGTAGCGGCGCTGCGCGGCGGCCAGCGCCGCATCGCGCCGGTCGGTCTCGCCCAGCACGGCGTAGGCCCGCACCAGCCGCACCCAGCCGGCCGGGTCGTCCGGGTTGGCCTTCAGTCTGGCGGCGAGACCGTCGACCATGGCCTGGATCTGCGGCGGGCCAACCGCCTGGTCCTGGTCCTGCGCGGCCGCCGGCAGCTTTCCGGTGGCGGCGACCTGCTGGATCTGTTGCGCCAGCTCCGGACCGCGCCTGTCGCCGGCCGCCAGCGAGGCCTGCAGCGCGCGCCAGTCGGCCAGGCCCCCGGCGGCGTCGCCCGCCGCGATCTTCGCCCGCGCCAGGTAGTAGCGCGCGTTGACGTCGGTCGGATCGATCGCGAGCAGATGCCTGAACGCATCCTGCGCGTCGGCGTCGGCCTCGCCGCCGTTCTGCGCCGACAGCGCCTGGCCGAGCAGCTCCCACAGGTCGGCCCGACGCGGCGCGAGCGCGATCGCCTTGTGCAGGGCCTGGACCGCCTCGGTTGGCTGGCGCGAAGCAAACTCGGCGATGGCAAGCTGCCGCAACGGCTCCGGATCGGAGGGCCGCTGAGCGGCGATGACGCGCAGGAGCGCCGCCATCTGCGGCGCGGCGAGCGTCGAGGGGTCGGCCTCTCGCCACTCGGCCAGGCGGGTCTTGAACGGCTGGTCGGCGTAGTTCGGCGCGCCGAGGGCGACATAGGCGAGCAGGGCCGCGACCGGCACGCAGGCGGCGGCGAGCAGGATCTGCGCTGGCTTGGCGTTCCTGAGCGGCGCCTCGGCGCGATCCGCGGCGGCCAACAGCCGGCGGCCGGTCTCGGCGCGGACGCTGCGGCGCTCGGCGTCGGCCAGCACGCCGCGCTCGGCGAGCTCGTCGAGTTCCGCCATCTGGCGGCGATAGACGGCAAGGGCGGGGTTGTCGCTGCGCGGCGCGGTCACGGCGCGGACCGAACGCTGCACGATGAGCACCGCCAGGGCCCCCGAAATCAGCGCCGCGGCGATCCAGAGCCAGATCATGACCCGGCCATATCGGAAAAGCCGCGCCTGAGCGAGTGGAGGCCGTGCGGCGAAACGCCGGCGCAACCGCCGCCCCGGCCGGCGCGTTGATCGACTGAGATGCGGCGGAGACCTGCCATGAGACTGAAGTTCACCCTTTCGTTCGCGACCGCGTTCCTGCTGCTCGCCCGCGCCGCCATGGCCGCGGACCATGAAGCAGGCGTGCCCCTGACGCCGGCGGAGGCCGCCGGGGCCTGGACCGTGGAGACGGGCGGCCACGCCATCTGCATCATCCAGCTCACCGCCAACCACGGCGCATCGCCGGCGCAGAATTGCGGTGACTCCTTACCGGCCGGTGTCACCGGCTGGACGGCCACCCCCGACGGCATGGCCCTGACCGCCCAGAGCGGCGCGGTGCTGGCGCCGTTCAATCGCTGGAGCAACAGCTTGCTGGTCTCGCACCGCTCGAGCGGCGTCGACGTCCAGCTGATGCGCGGCACGCCCGCGCAGTAGCGGTTTGCGCACCGCGGCGGCGCGGCTAAGTTGTCCCCCATACAAATCAGACGATTTCAATGGGGGAACAGATGTTCAGGATCATCGTCGTCGCCCTGAGCGGCGCCATGTTGTTCGCCGGCGCGGCCATGGCGCAGCCGATGGGCGCGCCGCGCGGCGCGCCGCCGGTGGGCGCGCAACCCCGGATGGCCGACGCGGCCCCCGCCGGGCCTGACTACGCTCCCAACGACTACCGCGACAAAGCCGACTGGCTTTGCTGGCCTGGCCGCGACGACGCCTGCGCGAGCGACCTGACGACGACGGTGGTCAAGGCGGACGGCTCGACCTCGACCGAGGCCTTCCACGCCGATCCGAACGCCCCGATCGACTGCTTCTACGTCTACCCGACCGTCTCGCTCGACAACGCGGTGGTCAGCGACATGACGGTCAAGCCGGAAGAGCGGAACGTGGTGATCCAGCAGGCGGCGCGGCTGCGGGCCAAATGCCGGCTCTACGCGCCGATGTACCGCCAGTTCACCCTGGCCGCGTTGCGCTCGTTCATAACGCACCAGGCCCTGCCCGGCCCGCCGCCGCCGCGCCAGTCGATCGGCTACGACGACGTCGTGGACGCCTGGAACTACTACCTCGCCCACGCGAACCATGGCCGCGGCGTCGTGCTGGTCGGCCACTCGCAGGGCTCCGGCGTCTTGATCCAGCTGGTGGCCAAGCAGATCGACGGCAAGCCGGCGCAGACGCGCCTCGTCTCCGCGATCCTGATGGGCGCCCCGCTGGTTGTGCCGGCCGGCGGCGACGTGGGCGGCGATTTCAAGACCGTGCCGCTCTGCCATTCCGCTAGCCAGCTCGGCTGCGCCATCGCCTATTCCTCGTTCCGTGAGACGAGCCCGCCGCCGGACAACTCGCGTTTCGGCCGACCGCGCGACCCCAAGGCCGTCGGCATGGACGCCGCCTGCGTGAACCCCGCCAGCCTCGGCGGCGGGACCGGCGAGGCCAAGGGCTACTTCGGCGCCGCGATCGCCAGCGTGGCCGCCACGCCGCCGTTCCCGTGGCTCAAGGACAAGCCGATCACCACGCCCTTCGTCTCGGTCCCGGGCCTCATCACCGCGACCTGCGTGCACGCCGCGCCGTTCAACTACCTGGCGATCCACCTCAACGCCGACCCCGCCAGCCCGCGCACCAGCGAGATCCCCGGCGACATCGTGGTCGGCGAGCGCCGTCCTGAAGGACTGGGGCCTGCACCTGATCGACGCCAACCTGTTCATGGGCAACCTGGTCGACATTGTCGGCGAGGAAGCCAAGGCCTGGCAGGCGAAGGGGCGCTGACGGTTCCTTAAGCTCGTTTGCGCTACGAAGCGCCGGTGAGCCACGTCCAGATCGTCAAGGGCTACGTCTGCTTCGACTGCGCCGACGTCGCGTTGGCGCAGAAGGGCCAGAACCCGGCCCATCCGCCAGGCAGCGTGTCGAACCCCACTGGAAGCACGCCAAACGGGCCGGACCCGTTGGCGGGCGCCAAGGCCGTGGATGCGACCACCGCGGTTACGCTTGGCGGCGCGCTCAGCGGTCAGTCTCCGGGTTCGCCGGGCCAGAGCGCCCCGCTTTATCAGCCCGGAACGCAGTTCAGCTTCTCGGCCTGACCTCGCGCTTAGCCGATCAGGGAGATCAAGCCCTCGAGATTGGGCAGCGTCTCCAGCACACGGCACAGCCTGACTGCCTCGTCGGCCTTCGGCCCCAGCGCCGACGCCGTCAGATGGCGGAACTTCCGCTCCAGCTTGTCCTGCTGCAGCGCCAGTTCGCGCAGCGGCTGCGAGACGTCGCCGGTGCGCGAGAGCGTCCGTCCGTCGTTCAGGCGCACCGTGACGACGCAGCCGCGGCCCACCTGCGTCGGGTCGATCGTCACCTTGTCGCGCAGCGCCACGAGGTCCGGCCGGTGCGCGGTCGCGTCGCTGAACAAGGCTTCCTGGAAGGTGTCCTCGCCGGCCAGGGCCAGAGCGGTGGTCATGCGCAGCGAGAACTTGCACTCCAGTCCGGTCGCCGGCGCCTGGATGTTGCAGACGCCGAGGTGGCCGGACGGGACCTTGACGCTGACCGCCGCGATCACCGCCGGCGTGATCCCTTCGTCGGTCCGCAGCTGGTTCGCCGCCTCGATCGAGTCGTGGGTGAGGTAGCAGGCCGCGTGGTACTTGAAGAGCGCCTCGACCACCCAGGGCTGGGCGCGCGCCTCGAGGCCGGCGGCCGGATCGACAGAGGTCGACTGGGTGGCGGCGAAGCCCTGGGCCGAGGCCAGGATGTCGGTGTCGCTGGTGAAGCCGCGCGCCGCCAGCCTGGCCGCCAGCAGCCCGTTCTGCGCCGCCTTGCCCGGGTGCAGCGGCTTGGACATGGTGCCGAAACAGCTCTTCAGCCCAGCCGCCTGGGTTCCGGCGAGGCCGAAGGCGTGCGCCAGAGCCTCGCCCTCGACGCCGAGCAGGCGCGCGGCGGCCGCGGCGGCGCCGAAGGTCCCGGTGGTGGCGGTGGTGTGCCAGCCGCGGGCGTAGTGCGAGGGGCCGAGCAGCCGGGCGATCCGGCACTCGGTCTCGACGCCGACGATGAACGCCTCCAGCGCCGCCGCGCCCGAGGCGCCGCGCTGCTGCGCCAGCGCGAACACCACCGGCGCGACCGGTACGGTGGGATGGCCCATCGGCATGATCACGTCGTCGAAGTCGAGCGCATGGCCCATGGCGCCGTTGATCAGCACCGCGTCGTCCAGCCGCGCCCGCCGGCGGTGGCCGAGCACCGAGACACCGGTCGGATCGTCGCTGGGCGCCAGCTCGTCGACCAGGATCCGCACCAGCGGCTCGTTCCGCCCGGCCAGCGCCACCCCGATCCAGTCGAGCAGGCACTGCTTGGCCACGGTCAGCGCGGCCGGCGGCATGTCGGCAAGGCGCATCGCGGAAACGCGGCCCGCCAGCGCCGCGGTGACGGTCTGGGTCTCGGTCGCTGGCTGATCGAGGGTGAGGTCGTCGGCCACGGGGTGTGCTCCCTTCAGGCTTGTCGTCAGAGGCGAACGCTAGGCCCGATCAGCTCCGGCGTCACCCCGCGCGCACGCCTTCGATGCGGCTTCTACGGTTTCAGATCGTCGGTCACCATCAGGCCGTGCTGCACGATCGTCTCGTAAGGCGCATAGGCCTCGCCGCCTTTGTCCGGGTAGGTGAACTCGATCCGCGCCAGGCCGCCCGCGCGGTTGTGGAAGGCGCTGACGGTCACCACGCCGCCCTCGACGTAGCGCACCTCAAGGTCGCCGTTGGCCCGGGTCACGTTGACCTCAGTGCGGCTGTCCCGGTCGGCGCTGATCTTGTCGACGAACGCGTCGAAGTCGCTGTCGGACATCGGCGGCCCGACGGCCACGACCAGAGCCGCCTTGTTGTCGGCGCTGGCGAAGCGCTGCTCGGGGCCGCCCTTGCCGGTTGCGTGGGTGGCGTTGGGGAGCAGCGCGGACGGATAGCCGGCGCTCCAGCCGTGGGCGGTGTCGCCCAGCGCCGTCCAGCCGGCCGCCTTCTTCGCCGCCACTTCGTTCGCCCGCAGCTGGACCAGATCGGCGGTGAAGATGAGACCGGTGGCGAGGCGGCCCTGTTCGCCCTGCCAGGTCGCAAGGGTCTCGCGCTGGAAGCTGTCGGGCGGATCGTCGCCGGGGGGCGAGCCGGAACTGCTGGCCTCATGCGCCCACGTCAACAGCTCGTCGAGCTCGGCCGCGCTGACCGCGCCAGGCTCGGCCAAGGTTCCAAAGCCCATCACCTCGCCATTCAACGGCCACAGGGTGGCGTCGCCCTCGCTCACCACCTTGTCGTCGTCCTTCACCGTGAAATGCACCGACGCCGGGGCCGCCGTTCCGCCGAAATCGCCGGTGAGGCTCATCTTCGGCCCGTCGAGGTCAGCGGTCAGGGTGCAGCGGGTCTCGACGCAGGCTCCGCTCACCTCGCTCGAGGCGGCCGGCGCGGCGGTCGCCGCCAGCCAGCCCTGGAGGCTGGTCTGGGCGTCGCTGTCGCCGGGGCTGACGACGAGATCGATCACGAAGGTCTTCGGCGCGGGATCGGCGGCGGCAGGCGCCGCGCCCTGCAGGCGCAGGATCTTGACCGGGGGATCGGCCGCCGCCGCGCCCGCCCAACCGGCGAGGGCGATGGCCACGGACAAGGCGATCAACGGTCTCATGCCGGGCTCCTCGGTCGGAACGGCGCCCGTTGGGACGCCCAGCCAAGCTCGCCGACGGGCCGCCCGGTGTCCAGCCTCGTCCCACCGTCGGACGCCGGGGTTCAGTCGAAGCGGTCGCCCAGGTAGACCCGGCGCACTTCCGGGTCGTTCAGGATCGCCTGCGGGGCGCCTTCGAACAGCACCTGGCCGGCGTGGATGATCGCGGCGGTGTCGATGATGTCGAGCGTCTCGCGCACATTGTGGTCGGTGATCAGGATGCCGATGCCGCGGCCCTTGAGGTAGGTGATCACGTCGCGGATGTCGGCGATCGCCAGCGGGTCGATGCCGGCGAAGGGCTCGTCGAGCAGCATGAAGGCTGGCTCGGTGGCCAGCGCGCGGGCGATTTCCACCCGCCGCCGCTCGCCGCCTGAGAGCGAAACGGCCGGGGCGCTGCGCAGATGGGCGATGTGCAACTCTTCCAAGAGGCCGTTGGCGATCTCGCGCGCCTGGCGGCGGCGCTTCTCGCGCAACTCGACCACCGCCAGCACGTTCTGCTCCACCGTCATGCCGCGGAAGATCGAGGTCTCCTGCGGCAGGTAGCCGAGGCCAGCGCGGGCGCGCTGGTACATCGGCAGGGCGGTGATGTCCTCGCCGTCGAGGTAGATCGCGCCGTAGTCGGCCGCGATCAGGCCGGTGATCATGTAGAAGCAGGTGGTCTTGCCGGCGCCGTTGGGGCCTAGCAGGCCCGCCACCTGGCCGCGGCGAAGCGTCAGGCTGACGTCCTTCACCACCTGGCGGCCGCCGAACGACTTGCCGATGCGGTCGACGACCAGGCCGGACAGGTCGCCGCTGTCCGCGAACGCCGTCGCCGGCCGGGCCGCGCGTCGCTCGCGCGCCGCCGTTCCGCCGAAGAGGGCGCCTTGGAGCGCGCGGCTGACAGGGGCGGAATCGGCCATCGCCCCGCCTAGCGCACCGGCGCCGCTGAGCCGGGCGCCCCAGACCCAGGCGCCCCGGGGGTGTTGGGATAGAACACGCCGCGCACCCGGCCAGGCGTGCCGCGCCCCTGGGCGACGGAATCGATCGTCACCTCGCGGGTCGAGACATGGATGGTCATCTTGTCGCCGCGCACGACGTTCTTGCCGCCCTGCACGACAATGACGTTGCCGGTCATGACGATCTGGTCCGCGTCGGCCGTGTAGACCGCGTGGTCGCCGTGGGCCACCTGGTCGGGGGTGACGTAGAAGACGTTGCCGTCGGCCTCGATCCGCTCGGTCCCGCCGCAGTCGCTCGGATTGCCGGCGCCGCCGGCCGATTGGCCCGCCGCGCCGGGCGCCTTCTTCTTGAGGTGGGCCTTGATGACGTTGGCGCGCAGGCGGGAGTTGCCCTGCAGCGCTTCGGCCGCGCCGCTCCAGGTCGCGTCGCAGGTCGAATTGACCACTGTGGCGCTGTCGGCGGTGATGTCGATCGGGCCGTTCGACGTGGGCGCGATCTGGGCCTGGGCGACCAGGCCGAAACCCCCGGCCAGGGCCAAACCGGCCGCAGCCGCCCGCCAATTCTTCATCGAACGACCAATCCGCGCAACGCCCTCGGCCATAAGCTTAGCGCCCTTTCAGCTGCGCGTGAACGCCGCCGCTCATGATCAGTTTCTGACCCTTCTCCGTTGCCTGATAGCGACCGGCATGGATCTGTCCCATCGGGCCGACCCCATTCAGCGCCGATGCGCCGGAAACGGTACCCGCCTTGGTGTCCACCAGAGCCTCGTCGGTCGCCACGGTCGAGGCGGTGGAATCGTCGACGCGCACGTGGCCCTTGAGGTGCAGCAGATGGGTGTCCTCGTCGTAGACGCCGTTGTCTGCGGTCAGCGTCTTCGGGTGGGGGCTGTCGACATCCATCACGATCACCGGCGAGCCCAGCAGCACCTGCTGCATGTTGGTGTCGGCGCGCACGGCCAGGCGTGCGGCGAGGTTGAACGCGCGGCCCTGGTTGTCGCGGCCGATGAAGTGCGGGCCGACCATGCGAATCTGGGTTGGCATTTCCTTGGGCCGGGCGGCGGCGGCGCGGACAGCCTGGGCGATCACGAAGGCGCCAAGAAGGCCCAGCAGGGCCAGGATCAGCGTCGGCAGCAGCCAGCGCATCACCAGCACGAGCCGGCTGTGCGCACGCGCCCGGCGCCGGACCAGGGCGCTGGTGGAGATGGAAGGGGCGGCCGGCGGATAACTCAAGGACACGCCTCAGCTGTGGGCGAAAATGTCGACGTCCGGCCACCCGGCCACGTCCAGCGCCGCCCGTTGAGGTAGGAAGTCGAAACAGGCCTGCGCAAGGGCTGTGCGGCCTTCCCGCGCCAGCATTAGGTCAAGTTTGTTGCGCAACGCATGCAGCGACGTCACGTCCGACGCGGCGTAGGCCACCTGTTCCGGGGTCAGCTGCGTGGCGCCCCAGTCCGAGCTCTGCTGGGTCTTGGAGATGTCGACGTTCAGCAGCTCCTTGACCAGGTCCTTCAGTCCGTGCCGGTCGGTGTAGGTGCGCACCAGCTTCGAGGCGATCTTGGTGCAATAGACCGGCGCGGTAACGACGCCGAGATGCAGCAGGAACATGCCGATGTCGAAGCGGCCGTAATGGAAGATCTTGGTCACCGCCGGATCGGTCAGCAGTCGCTTCAGGTTCGGCGCGTCGTAGGCGGGACGGCCCAGGCGCACCACGTGGGCGTCGCCATCGCCGGCGCTGAGCTGCACCACGCAGAGCGGATCGCGCCCCAGCACCAGCCCCATGGTCTCGGAGTCGACCGCAACCGACGTCGCCCCGGCGAGAACGCCGGCGGGCAAGTCGCCTTCATGCAGATGATTGGTCACGGCCGGCGAGAACTCCTCATCGCGCCCGAATCGGGCGGCGCGCCAAAGGTAGAGCCCGAAGGCTGGCGTGCCGAGCCATAGCGCGAAGCGCGAAGGCTGGTGCCCAGGAGAGGACTCGAACCTCCACGGCTGTTACACCACTGGCACCTGAAGCCAGCGCGTCTACCAATTCCGCCACCTGGGCGCGCCGGACGGCGCAAGGCCGGGACGCATAGGGCGCCGCCCCTGCCCCGTCAATCTGAACGCCCTGCGGCAGAGCGCACCTGGCCTCGGCGCTACGGCGGGCTGAGCACGAACACCTGCTCGAACATCTGGCGCAGCGATGGCGCGCGGGGATCGTCGCCGGGTTTCAGCAGCCACTGGGCGCCGACGATGACGGCGTACATCAGGACGGCGAACGCGCGCGGGTCGTCGAGGTCGTCGCGCAGCTGCGAGACCAGGAAGGTCAGGCTGTCGATCCGTTCGCGGTCGACCCGCTCGACGCCCGCGCGGACGACCGGCTCGCCGACCGCAAGGCGCCGCAGGGCGCGCTCGAACGGCTGGTTCAGCTGGAACGGCGCGTCGCGCAGCAGCGCCTGCCAGGCCGCCGGGCTCGGATCGTCGCGATAGGGTTTGGTCGCCGCCTCGACCGCCGTGTCGCGCCAGTGCTGCGCCAGCGCGGCCAGGAAGGCGTCGCGGCCGTCGAAGTGGTGATAGAAGCTGCCCTTGGTGCGCCCGGCGGCCTCGGTGAGCCGCTCCAGGCTCAGCGCCCCCGGCCCTTCGGTCGACAACAGGTGCTCGCCCAGCTTCAGCCAGTCGGCCTTGGCGAAGCGGGTCTGCGGCGGGTCGCTCATGCGAACTCGCAGCTTAGCGCTGCCAACTTGACCATACCATACCCAATGGTATGGCTTCTAGGCCGCCCTCAGCCCGCTGGCGTTGCGCAGCCCCTACTTTGGCGCCGGCGCGCTGGGGGCCGACATCGCCGGTGCGTGCACGTTGACGTCAACGTTCTTGGTCGAGGTCAAATTGCCCCCGAACACCATCACGCCGATGATCGCGACCACCACCACGAGCGCGCCAACTATGATGCCCATGCCGGCGCCTCCGCCTGATCCGTCTGCCATCGTCTCGTCTCCGATTTGTCCCGAAGAGCGAAATGTGCGGGCCTACGGCGCAGTTTCATGCGTCAGCCGGACGGCCGAATGCCCCTGTCGGCGAAGTAGCGCTCCAACACGGTCGGATCGCCGCGCGGATCGGCCACGGCGATGTAGGTGTCTGGCCGCAGCAGATAGGCCGCATCCTTGGCTATTCCGGTCGCCGCCAGATCCGGCCGGTGTTCGAACACGCTGACCTGGACGCCGCTCGCGCGGCCCCAGTCGAGTAGCGCCTCCGAGGCCTGGCCGTAGACGACCACCTGCCAGGTCATTTCGGCCAGCGTGGCGGTCTCCTCCGGGCTCACGTTCGGCGTCCAGGGTAGTCGGTCGCCCGCCTTGAGCTCGCCTGTCTGGCCGACGCTGAGCGGGCCGCCGCGATAGTTCAGGGTGATCTGGGAGACGGTGCGAAACAGGAACTCGCGTACCTTCTCGACCGACAGCGCCGTCGACGCGACGATCGGCGCCAGGCGGGTGCGGATGAACTCGGCGACATGGCCTTCGGCGGTGGCGAAGCTGAAGACGCGGTCGGTGGTGGCGACGAGGCGGCGGGCGAAACCGAGCCGCTCGGTCTGGTAGCTGTCGAGCAGGCTGTCCGGAGCGCGGCCGCTGACCACCCACGCCAGCTTCCAGGCCAGGTTGATCGCATCGCCGATGCCGGTGTTCATGCCCTGGCCGCCGGCGGGGCTGTGGATGTGGGCCGCATCGCCGACCAGAAAGGCGCGGCCGCCGCGGAACTGGTCCGTCACCCGGTGGTGGACGTGGTAGGTCGAGAACCAGTTCACCGACTTCACCTGCACCTTCATGTGCTCGATCGCGGCGGCGCTGACGTCCTCGAACTTCAGGTCCTCGAGATGCTCGGCGCGCTCGTCGCGCACGGTGCCGATCAGCCGCGCACGGCCCTCGCCCGCGAGCGGAAACACCGCCAGGAAGTCGGCCTCGTCGAGATCGACGTGCAGCTCGCCGTCGACCGACGGCCCATCCGCCACGACGTCGGCGACATAGAACACCTGCCGATAGGTGCCGCCCGGAAAGGCCGCACGGATCGTTGTGCGCACCGTCGAGCGCGCGCCGTCGCAGCCGGCGAGATAGTCGGCCTCGCAGGTTTCCTCGCCGCCATCGGTCTTGCGCAGCTGGGCGGTGACCCCGTCCGCGCCATCGGTGAAGCTGACCAGCTGGGTCTGCCGCTCGACCGCAACGCCGAACGTCGCCAGGCGGGCGATCAGCAGCTGCTCATGCTGGTCCTGCGGGAAGATGTTCAGGAACGGATAGGGCGTGACGCCCTCGCCGATATGTTCGAACGGCACGCGCGCGGCGCGCTCGCCCTTGACCCAGAGGTTCACCGCCGGCGTCTTGTGCCCGCGGGAGACCACCTCGTCGGCGAGGTCGAGCTGGCGATAGAGCTCCAGCGTGCGCGCCTGGACCGCCAGGGCGCGGGAGGTGGTCCCGGGCCGATCGGTCATGTCGACGATCCGCACCTTCACCCCAAGCTTGGCCAGCCACAGCGCGAGCACGAGGCCGGACGGGCCCGCGCCGACGATCAGCACCTGATGACGGGTCATGGGGTTGGCTCCTGCGGGGCGGAGGCGAGCAGGCCGCCAAGCGCCGCGCGGGCGTGCTGGGCGGCCAGCGCCTGAAGGTCTGGTGCGCCGGCCTCGCCGAACACGGCGCGGAACAGGCCACCCATCACCAGCGGACCCATCAGGCTGAAGGCGAACAGCCGCGGGTCGCCGGCGACGACTTCGCCCCGGGCCTGGGCGCGGGCGATCAGTCCGGCGACCAGAGCCAAGACCTGCTCGACCACATCGTCGCGCCAGATGCGGGCCAGGTCTGGGAAGTTGCCGGACTCGGCCATCACCATGCGGACGATCGAGATGGCGCGCCCGTCGCCCAGCAGCCCCGCCGCGCCGGCCAGCAGCGCCGGCGCAAGCTCCGAGAACGGCGGCTCGGACGCCTCGAACGCGGCGGCCATCGTGGTCAGGTTCGGCGCCACCAGGGTGCGGGCGACGGCGCGGAACAGGTCTTCCTTGGTCTCGAAGTAGAGATACAGCGCGGCCTTGGAGACCCCCGCGCGGCGGGCGATCTCGGCCAGCTTGGCGGCGGCGAAGCCTTTCTCGGCGAACACGCTCAACGCGGCTTCCAGGATCTCGCCCGGCCTCGCGTCCTTGCGTCTGCGCCATCTGGGAGTGTCGTCGGCCATCGCGATCCGTAACTGACCCGATAGTCATTTAGTTCCGCGGCTGGGGATATGCAACGGCGGCGGCCGGCGTTGCGCGGCGCGGGGCGCTCGTCTATCGCAAGGGCGACGTCTCTAGTTCAGAAGGATCGGCATGCGCGGCCTTGTCACCGTGTTCGGCGGCTCGGGGTTCATCGGATCGCAGACCGTGCGCGCGCTGGCCAAGCAGGGCTGGCGTATCCGGGTCGCGGTGCGACGGCCTTGGCAAGCGTATCGCCAACGCCTGCTGGGCGACGTCGGCCAGATCGAGATCGTGCAGGCCAACGTGCGCGTCGCCGAGACCGTAGAGCGGGCGCTGGCCGGCGCCGAGGCGGCGGTCTGCGCCATCGGCACGCCGTTCGAGTGCGGCAAGCAGAGCTTCGAGGCGGTTCGCGCCGAGGGCCCGAAGACCATCGCCGAGGCGGCGCGGCGGCATGGCGTGGAAAAGCTCGTCTTCATCTCGGGAATCGGCGCTGCGGACAACTCGCCTTCGAAGGCGGTGCGCGCGACGGCGCGGGCGGAAGCGGCGGTGCGGGAGGCAGTTCCAGGCGCGGTGATCCTGCGTCCGTCGGTCGTGTTCGGCCCGGAGGACACCTTCTTCAACAAGATGGCGGCGATGGCCGTCGTCAGCCCGGTGATGCCGGTGTTCTGCCCGCAGACCCGGGTGCAGCCGGTGTTCGTGGCCGATGTCGCCCGCGCGGTCGCCACGGCCCTCGCCGACCCTGCGAGCGCTGGCCAAACCTACGAACTCGGCGGCCCCTCGATCTACACGCTGCGTGAGCTGACCGAGATCACTTTGGCCGAGATCGGCCGCCCACGCCCGATCCTCGCGGTGCCGCCGGGGATCGCATCCATGATCGGATTGGGCGGCGACCTGCTGGCCTTCCTGCACGGCCCGCTGCCGATGCTGCTGAAGCCGCCGATCACGTCCGACCAGATCGCGATGCTGGGCGTCGACAACGTGGTGGCCGACGGCGCCCTGGGTCTGGCCGACCTCGGCGTCGCGCCCGCGGCGCTGGAGCCGATCATCCCCACCTACCTTTACCGCTACCGCAAGGGCGGCCAATACGCCGACCTCGCTCCGCCGGCGGCCCTGCAGGCCTGATCCGCGCGGCGGCGATCCCTATGGCGCCCCCCGCTCGTCCCTTGGCCGGTTTCATTCTCATCGTTTCCGGGCCGCCGGGCGCGGGCAAGAGCACCGTCGCGCGTCGAATCGCCCAGACCTGGGATGGCTTGGCGGTGCACATTCCGACCGACGCCTTCTACAGCGCGATCCTCAGCGGGTACGTCGCGCCGTGGCTGGCCGAGTCACACCAGCAGAACGTCACCGTGACCCAAGCGATCGCCGCGGCCGCGTCGGCCTACGCCGCGGGCGGCTACGCTGTGCTGCTGGATGGCGTGGTCGGGCCTTGGTTCCTCGATCGCTACCGCGAGGCGGCCAACGACGCTGGCGTTGAGCTTAGCTACGTTGTGCTTCGCCCGGATCGCGCGACGGCTGTGGCCGCGCCCGTGACCGCGAAGAGACGCCGCTGATCGACTACCCCGCGGGCCTCTTCGAACGCTTCGGCGATCTTGGCCCGTTCGAAGGGCACGCCATCGACACCACCAGCCTCGACGTGGCAGCCGTAGCCGACCTCTTGGGCAAAGGTCTGGCCGAAGGTCGATTTCGCATCGATTCCGCCGGGCGGGCCTGAGCCGAGCTCAGTTTGGTAGGCCTCGTTCGAATTCAGTGCTGCAAGGTGACGTACAGCTCGCGCTCCAGCAGCCATTGGCCGCGGCTCTCGCGCCAGGCGGCCATGTAGACGCCGCTCATCTCGACCCCGCCCCGCCAGCTCCCGACCCATCGGCCCGTTTCCGCTGCGCGATGACCGTCGTCGGCGAGCTCGACCGTGTCCGTCGTGCGCACATAGGCGACGAAGGCGGCGTCGGCGAACTGGGCCGCGAAAGCGGCCACCACCGCATCCGCGCCCTGTATCAGGTCGCCGTCGCCAACGATCAACAACATGTCGTCGGCCATGTGCGGACGCAGACGAGCGGCGTCGTGCGCGGCGATCAGGCGGTTGGTCAGCTTGCGTTTTGCGCGGATCGCGATGTCGGGCGCTGGCATCGTTCGAGCGTGCGACGGAATCCGCTGGCTGCCAACCGCGACAGCCGCTGCGGCTCTCTAGGCGACCGGCGCCGGCCCGATGTAGCGCGCCCGCGGCCGGATCAGCGCGCCGGTGGTGATCTGCTCGATCGCGTGGGCCAGCCAGCCGGCGGTGCGGGCCAGGGCGAAGAGGGCGAACGGCGCCTCGGCGGGCAGGCCAAGGGAATGGCGCAGGACGACCAGGGCGAAGTCGACGTTGGCGCGCTGACCGGTAGCGGCCTCGACGTCCCGCCGCAGCACCAGGAGCGCGGGCGGCGTCTCGATCACGCCCAGCAGCGCCGCGGCCCGCGGGTCGCCGTCGGGATAGAGCGCGTGGCCGAAGCCGGGCGGCGGCTCGCCGGCCCGCAGCGCCTTGCGCCAGCCGATCCGCGCAGCCTCGCGGGCGAACGTCTCGACCCGCGCAGCGACGCCGCCGTGGCGGGGTCCGGAAAGGGCGGCGAGCCCGGTGAGCACCGCGGCGGCGAGCGAGGCGCCGGTCGAGGCGGTCACCCGCGCGGCGAAGGTCGAGGCGTTGAGCTCGTGGTCGGCCAGCAGCACCAGGGCGCGGCGGATCGCATCCCATTGGTCGCGCGGCGCGCGCCAGGCCCGCCCAAGGCGCTCGTGGATCGCGCCGGCTTCCTCTTCGCGCTGCACGTGGCCCTCCGGCCCGGCGATCGCGGCGGCCATTAGATCGAGCAGCCGCGCGGCTTCGCTGGCGAGATCGTCCGCCGACCGGCCCTGGGCCGGTGGATCGGCGTCGGCGCGCTGGGCGAAGGCGGCGAAGGCGCGGGACCGCGCGGTCGGACCCGGCGGCGCGGCCTGGCCCTCGTCGGCCGGCAGGCCCAGGCCGCCGCGCAGCAGGCGCGCCACCTCCTCCAGCGTCGCCGTCTGAGCCAGCCGCACCGCGTCCTGGCCGCGATAATAGAGCCGCCCGTCGCGCACCGTGGTGATCGCCGAGGCCAGCACCGGCTCGCCCCAGGCGATCGCGGCCACCGCGACGTCGGCGGCCTTGCGGCCCCGCGCCTTCCTCTCGGTCAGGGCGGCGACGTCGCTCGCGCGATAGCGGCTGCGGCGCGGCTCGATCGGGTCGGGTTCAGCGCGCACCCGGCCGCGGCTGACGTAGGCGTAGAGCGTCTGCGGTCGCACCCGCAGCCGGGTCAGGGCCTCTTCCGCGCTGAGCCACTCGGGCATTAATTGATTCTATTGATCAAGATTGACGATCATTTCCCTACGTCTCATGGGGAAAACCGTAGATCAAGGAGAATTACATTGATCGATGGCATTGATGGACTTGAGAACGTGGTCGCCGCCGAGACGGTGCTCTCCGAGGTCGACGGCCAGGCCGGCCGCCTGGTGATCCGCGGCCTTTCGGTCGAGCAGCTGGCCGGCCACGCCAGCTACGAGGAAGCCGCGCACCTGCTGCTGGACGGCTTCTTCGACGATCTACCGGCCGACCTCGCCCCCGCGATCGGGGCGGCGCGCGCCGAGGTGTTCGCGCATGTCGCGGCGCTCGACACGACGCTGCTGGCGCTGACGCCGATGGAGGCGATGCGCGCGCTGACCGCCCGCCTCGCCGACGGCGACGACCTGGCCACCGCGCTGCGCCTGATCGCGGCCCCGGCCGTGTTCACCGCCGCCGTCGTGCGCCGTCAGGCCGGAGGTGAGCCACTGCGTCCCGATCCGTCGCTCTCGCACGCCGCCGATATCCTGCGGATGCTGCGCGGCAAGCCGGCGCCCGAACCCGAGGTGAAGGCGTTCGAGACCTACCTCGTCACCGTGATCGACCACGGCCTCAACGCCTCCACGTTCACCGCCCGGGTGATCGCCTCGACCCACGCCGGCCTCGCGAGCGCCGTGCTGGGCGGGATCAGCGCCCTGAAGGGCCCGCTGCACGGCGGCGCGCCGGGTCCGGTGATCGAGATGCTGGACGGCATCGGCACGCCCGGCCGGGCCAGGGCTTGGATCGAGCAGGCGCTCGACCGCGGCGACCGGCTGATGGGCTTCGGCCACCGCGTCTACAAGGTGCGCGACCCCAGGGCCGACGCGCTGAAGCGGGCGGTGCGGATGCTGGCCGAGCGCTCCAACGTGCTGCCGGGCCGGCTGGCGTTCGCCGAGGCGGTGGAGGAGGCGGCGCTGGCGATCCTGAAGGACCGCAAGCCGAACCGTTCGCTGCAGACCAACGTCGAGTTCTACACCGCGCTCTTGCTGGAGGCGCTGGCCTTCCCGCCCTCGGCCTTCACCTGCGTGTTCGCGGTCGGCCGCGTCGGCGGCTGGATCGCCCACGCCCGCGAACAGGTCGCCGGCGGCCGCCTGATCCGCCCGCAGTCGCGTTACGTGGGTCCGCGGCCGAAGGCGGCGGCCTGAGCCCACCCAAAAACCCGCTCATCCCGGCGAAGGCCGGGACCCAGGCAGGAAGCGGTTGAAGGGTAACCACCAAGGACACCAAGAACACCAAGGCTCGCGCAGCACGCAGGGTAAAAGCTGGCGCGAAGCGCCCTTAGTGTTCTTGGTGTCCTTGGTGGTTCAAACGGACTCGGGCGGTCGCGCTCGGTGTCGGAGTCGCCTGGGTCCCGGCGTTCGCCGGGATGAGCGGGGGTTTGAGGGGGGCCAAGTGCTGACGCTGTATTTCGCGCCCGGGGCCAGTTCGATGGCGCCGCATATCGCGCTCAACGAGATCGGGGCGCCGTTCGAGGCGATCCCGGTGTCTTTCCACAACAACGAGACGCACGGCGCGGACTTCCTGGCGGTGAACCCGGAGGGCAAGGTCCCGACCCTGCTGATCGACGGCCGGCCGCTGACCGAGGTGGCGGGCATCCTCTACTACCTGGCGCGGCGCTTTCCCGAGGCGCGGCTGATGCCGCGGGACGACCCGGAGGCCGAGGCGCGGGTGGTTTCCTGGATGTCGTTCGTCGCCTCGACCATCCACCCGGCGCGGCGGCAGGGGCTGGAGCACGCGATGAAGGTCTATGCGTTGGCTGACCAGCGACTGGGCGAGCGCGACTGGGCGGTGGGCGACTATTCGATCGCCGACATCCACCTGTTCCGCCTCTACTGGCGCTTCGCCGCCTCGCTGAGGCCGCCGCCAGGCTCGTTCCCGCGCCTGGAAGCGCACCACGCCCGCATGCTGGCCCGTCCGGCGGTGATCCGCACGATCGAGGCTGAGGCGGCGGTGGGGTACGAGTTGCCGGCCTAGCGGCCGGTCCCCTCCCCCGCGCTGCGCTCGCGCGCATGCAGCGCGTCGGCGAGACGCAGCTTGGCCGAACCCGGACGCAGTGGCTGCGGCTGGCTGGCGTGCGGGGCCCAGCCGGTCAGCGTCAGGATCTCGAACGTGGCGACGACGCGCCCGTCCGGCGCGGCGAACTTGTCGGCGTAAAGTTCGGCGGCGCGGGCCAGCACGCGGCGGCTGAGCGGTCGGCGCGCGCCCTCGACCAGGGTGCTGGTCTCGCCCATGGCGCGCAGGTCGGCCATCAGCGTGAAGATGTGGTCGTAGCGGACCGTGACGCGGTCGACGTCGGCCACCGGCAGGGCGAAGCCCGCCCGCTGCAGCAGGCCAGCGGCGTCGTAGGCGTCGGCAAACGGCGAGACGCGGGGACCGGAGCCGCCCAGCAGCTCCAGCTCGGCGCTCATCAGCGCGCCGCGCAGCTCGATCAGGGTCGCGCCGCCCAGCATCGCGCCCAGGAACAGGCCATCCGGCTTCAGCGCCTCGCGGATCTGGATCAGCGCGCCGACGAAGTCGTTGGTCCAGTGCAGCGCGAGCGAGGAGACCACCAGGTCGAGGCTTTCCGGCGCGAACGGCAATTGCTCCTCGTCGACCACCAGCCGCTCGCCGGACCTGCCGGTAAGCATGGCTTCGGAAAGGTCGGTCTGAAACAGCACGCCGACCTTCGCGGCCGCGTCGCTGGCGGCAAGCGCCGCGGCGAAGGCGCCGTCGCGCGATCCGAGGTCGACGGCGATCGGGAAATCCCGCTTCACGATCTCCAGGCGCTGGACGATGTCCTCCGCCGCCCGGCGCTTCAGGAACGCCGCCGCCGCATAGCCGCGGGCGGCGCGATCGAGGCGGCGCCGGTGCAGGTCTCGGTCGAACAGGCGGGGCGGTCCGCTCATGGGCCGCCAAGAGCTACTCCGAGCACGCACCTTGTGCCAAGCTTGGGCGCATGAGTTGGGACGTAGAGGCGGCGGGAGCGGCCGTGGCGGATGCAGCAATGCGCGCCAGGGGGCTGCTGCGCGCCGTTGTCGACGTGGTGCTGCCGCCGTTGGCGCTGGACGGACCGCGCGGCGCCGGGGCGGTGCAATCGCCGGGGCTGACCGCGGAAGCCTGGGCCAAGATCGCCTTCCTCGAAGCGCCGGTCTGCGATGGCTGCGGCGCGCCGCAGGCCTACGACGCCGGCGCCGACGCGCGCTGCCCCGCCTGCCTGGCCCGCAAGCGGGCGTTCGATCGCGTCCGCGCCGCCGTCGCGTATGACGACGCCTCGCGCGATCTGATCCTGAAGCTGAAGCGCGCCGACCGCACCGATCTCGCCGGCCTGTTCGCGATCTGGCTTTCCCGCGCCGCCCGCGACCTGATCGAGGACGCGGACGCCGTCATCCCTGTGCCGCTGCACCCCGTTCGGCTGATCACGCGGCGGTTCAACCAGGCGGCCGAGATCGCCCGGCCGCTCGCCCGCCGCGCCGGTCTCGCCTATCTGCCGGACGTGCTGATCCGTCGCCGCGACACCAAGAGCCAGGGCGGCCGCTCGGCGTCGGGCCGACGGCGCAACGTGCAGGCCGCCTTCGCCGTGCCGCGCGCCGCCTGGCCGAAGGTGGCGGGCAAGCGCATCCTGCTGGTCGACGATGTGCTGACCACCGGGGCGACGGCGGAAGGCTGCGCCCGCGTGCTGAAGGCCGCCGGCGCCCGCGCGGTGCACGTTGCGGCGGTGGCGCGCGTGCAAGAGCGCGAGGCTCAGCCTATATGACGACGCTGTGAGAGGAGCTTGAGTCCGGTCATGGCCGACGTCGTCATCTACACCCGTCCCTTCTGCGGCTACTGCGCCCGGGCGCTGTCACTGCTGAGCCAGAAGGGCGTCGATTACACCGAGATCGAGGCCGGCATGGACCCGGACAAGCGCCGCGAGATGGTGCAGCGCTCCGGCGGCCGCAGCACCTTCCCGCAGATCTTCATCGGCGGGACCCATATCGGCGGCTGCGACGAGATGATGGCGCTGGAGCGCGCCGGCAAGCTCGACCCCATGCTGCACGCCGCCTGACGCCGCCCGCGCGATGCTGAAAGTAGGTCTCATCCAGATGCGCACGCCGGCCGACCAGGGCGCGGCGCTCGCCCAGGCCGAGCCGCTGGTGCGCGAGGCGGCCGCCAAGGGCGCAACGCTGATCGCGACGCCCGAGGGGACCAACATCCTGCAGCGCAACCGGGGCCAGCTGTTCGAGAAGATCGCCGCGGCCGAGGACGACGTCGCGGTGCTCGGCCTGCGCAAGCTGGCCGAGCACCTCGGCGTCTGGCTGCTGATCGGTTCGGCGCTGGTGCGACGAGACGACGGCCAGTGCGCCAACCGCGCGATCCTGGTGGCGCCGGACGGCCGCGTCACGGCGACCTACGACAAGCTGCACATGTTCGACGTCGACCTGCCCACCGGCGAGCGGATCCGCGAGTCTTCCAGCTACACGCCTGGAGACCGCGCGGTGACCGCCGACGCGGCCGGAGCCAAGCTCGGCCTGACCATCTGCTACGACCTGCGCTTCCCCGCTCTGCACAACGCGCTGGCCAAGGCGGGCGCCGAGGTGCTCACCGTGCCCTCGGCGTTCACCCGCCCGACCGGCGCGGCGCACTGGGAGGTGCTGCTGCGGGCCCGGGCGATCGAGACCGGCGCCTTCGTCATCGCCCCGGCCCAGGGCGGCTTGCACGAGGATGGGCGCGCCACCTGGGGGCACTCGATGGCCGTCTCGCCCTGGGGCGAAGTGATCGCGCTGGCCGACCACGACGAGCCGTGCGCCCTGATCGCCGAGCTCGACCTGGAAGCCGTCGCCAAGGCGCGCACGGCGATCCCGGCGCTGCGCAACGAGCAGGCGTTCACCGGTCCATGACCGTCCGCCTTCGCCAAGGCTACGGGAGCTTCATCCTCGCGACCCTATGCTCCGACGTTCCGTTCGGAGCCTAGGCGAATGATCAAGTACGCATTGGTTTGCGAACGGTCCCACGAGTTCGAGGGCTGGTTCGCGGCGTCATCCGACTTCGACGATCAGACCGGCCGCGGCCTGATCGAATGCCCGGTCTGCGCCTCAAACATCGTCCGTAAGCAGATCATGTCGCCCGCCGTGGCCGGCGCCAAGAAGCGCGGCGAGCCGGCGGCGCCGGGGCCGAACCCGAAGCAGGCGATGATGATGGAAGCGATGTCCCGCGTCCGCGCCCACGTCGAGGACACCTTCGACTACGTCGGCGACACGTTCGCCAGGGAAGCCCGCGCGATCCACGAGGGTAAGAGCGAGGATCGCGGCATCTACGGCGAGGCCACGCCGGCGGAGGTGAAGGGCCTGGTCGAGGACGGTGTGCCGGTGGCCGCGCTGCCGCCGGCCCCGCCCAAGAAGCGCAACGTCAACTAAGCCCCGACGCCAACACGCTCAGCGAGAATTAGTCTCGTACTGATAGAACTTGGCCAAAACGCCATTATACCGTTTGGTGCGTTTTTCGCCTCGTGGTATAGCCAGTTCGGCCGCCGCGAGAGCGGCGGACCTCCGTGATCGCGGCTTGGGTGGGGAGCGTCGATGGTCAACCAGTATCTCGGTGAGATTAAGCTGTTCGGCGGCAATTTCGCGATCAGCGGCTGGGCGATGGCCGCCGGCCAATTGCTTGCGATCAGCCAGAATTCCGCGCTGTTTTCACTGCTCGGCACTCAGTACGGCGGTAACGGCACGTCGAATTTCGCGCTGCCCGATCTGCAAGGACGCGCAGCGGGACAGGTCGGGCCGAACACCTACCAGGTCCAGGGGACCAAGCTGGGCACGGAGACCGTCGCGCTCAGTCTCCAGAACTATCCGGCTCACAACCACACGTTCGCCGCCAACACGGCGCCCACCTCGGGCGCCCCGGCCGGCAACTATCTGGCGAGCGCCACCGGCGCCGCGCAGCTCTACGTCAACGCCGCGGGCGCGACGCAGCAGCCGCTGAACAACGGCGCGACCCCGGTCATCGGCATGGCGCCCGGCGGTTCGGTTCCGCACGAGAACATGATGCCGTTTCTGGCCATGACCTACCTGATCGCGATGCAGGGCGTGTTCCCGTCGCGCAACTGACGACGCCAAGACCAAATACCGTAACGAGAGTTCGGGAGAGACGGCATGGTTGAAGAGTATCTCGGCGCGGTGAAACTCTTCGCCGGCAACTTCGCGATCCGCGGCTACGCCTTTTGCGCCGGGCAGACGATGTCGATCCAGCAGAACACCGCGCTGTTCTCGATCCTCGGAACGACCTACGGCGGCAACGGCGTTCAGACCTTCCAGCTGCCGGACCTGCGCGGCCGGTTGCCGATCGGCCAGGGCAACGGACAGGGCCTCACGCCACGGGTGCTCGGCGAGAACGGCGGCTCCGAAAACGTCGCGGTGCTGTCCAGCAACGTGCCCCCGCACAACCACGTCTTCAACGCATCGACTTCGCCCACCACCACCGGCGCGGCTGGGCCGGCCGTCATGCCCGGCGCGCTGAAAGCGGCCGACGGCGCGTTCTACACGGCGCCAGGGCAGACCGGCCTGTCCCTGGTGGCGATGAACCAGAGCTCGGTGTCGTCCCAGGGCGGAAACCTCCCGCACAACAACATCCAGCCCTCGATGGGCATCAACTACATCATCGCGCTGCAGGGCCTCTTCCCGAGTAGGAACTGATCGGCCCCGGCCGCCAGCGAGTTTGATGAGAATCGAGAGGAACCGCCGCAGATGAGCGACCAGTTTATTGGCGAGATCCGGATATTCGGCTTCAACTTCGCGCCCAGTCAATGGGCGAAGTGCCAGGGTCAGCTGCAGAGCATCTCGCAGAACGCCGCCCTGTTCTCCATCCTGGGAACGACATTCGGCGGCGACGGTCAGACGACCTTCGGCCTGCCTCAGCTCCAGGATCTGACGGCGGCCGGCATGGGCCAGGCCCCCGGCCTGTTGGATTGGGGTCTGGGCGGCACGTTTGGCGAGGCCAATCATACGCTGCTGATCAACGAGGCCCCGCTGCACACGCACACGGCCACCGCCGGAGAGGGTGTCGCGTTCGCGGCCCAGGCGGCCACGCCGACGGCGACCAGTTATCTGGGTCGTGAGAAGGGCGGCGCCTACGCAACCACCACGAACACGTCGCTTGCGGGCGCGGTGATCGGCCAGGCGGGCGGCAGCCTGCCGCACGCGAACATCCAGCCGGTGTTGGTGATGAACTACTGCATCGCTCTCTTCGGGGTGTTTCCGTCTCGGAACTGACCGCACCCCCGCCGTTGCCGGCCGGCGTCTCGCTGCGCCCCGCCAGCGAGGCCGACCGGGCGTTTCTCGAGCGCCTGTTCCGATCGGTGCGATGGGACGAACTGGCGCCGACCGACTGGCCCGATCAGGTCAAGATCGACTTCCTGACCAGCCAGTTCGACCTGCAGCAACGACATTACCGCCTCGCCTTCGCAGGTGCGGATTTCGACGTGATCGAACATGATGGCGTTGCGATCGGGCGGCTGTCGGTCGATCGCACGACGCCCAATCTGCACCTGGTCGAGATCAGTCTCGCGCCCGAATGGCGAGGGCGCGGGGTCGGCGGGGCGCTTCTCGCCCAGTTGCAGAACGAGGTGCGCCGTGGCCTCGGCGCGCGGGTCATCCTCAACGTCGAACGAACCAACGTCGGCGCGCAGCAACTTTACCGTCGCCTCGGCTTCACCGAGTCGCCGCCGACCTCGCCCTATCCCGGACTCTCGGTCGAAATGACCTGGCCGCCGCCGGCCGGGTGAGCCGTGGACGGATCAGTTGAAGATCGCCTCGTAGACGATCCCCTGCGGTTCGCGGGCGATCGGCACGATGAAGATCTCCAGCCGGCCCATCGCGTCGTGGGCGAACGGATAGATCCGTTGCGGCAGCACCACCGGCGAGGCGCTGCGGAAGTAGAGCGAGAACGGCTCGCGCATCATGCCCGGGTAGGGCCGCACCGGCTGTTTGGTCGCCTGGGTCAGGGTCAGATCCAGGCTCGACTCCCCCAGCTTCAGCGCGAAGGTGGAGTTGAGATGGCCGGCGAACGACTCGAACGTGAGGACTTGCAAGGCGCGGACGCTCCCTTTCGCCAACTAAAACCACCGATATCGATACCACACTCTTCGCCTTAGAGGCGAGCCGCCACCTGAGCAACGTGCCCGCGGAACTGGCCGAGGGCCCGCTTCCAAGCGGGTCGCCGCGCCGGCGCAGCATCAGCGCCGCAAAGCCGACAGTTGCTCCGCCGCCGCCATTGCGGCGCGGTAGCCGGAGGCCACAGCCGAATCGAACGCCTTCCAATCCTGCAGGCCGACGCCTTCAACCTGCGGAACGATCTCAATCAGGTCGTCGCGTGGCGGCGGCAGGGTGGCGGCGCTGGAGATCGTGGCGGAACGGATCAACACCGAAACGATCGGCGGGCCCCTGAGCCAGGCCCCCGAGGTGAGCCAGCGCCAACCCGCGGGTTTCAAGAGGAGATCGTCAGGCGTGAGGCCCTCCGCGACAGCCACGTCGACGCCGATGGTCACCCCGTCATGCTGCTCGCGCACCAAGTCCACCGGCAGGTTGCCCACCAGCGCGCCGTCGACCAGAACATGGCCACCCTCCACCACCGGCGGCAGGACGCCGGGCAGCGACAGTGAAGCGCGCAGGGCGCGGCGGAGCAGGCCGCGGCGGTGGATGTGCATGCCGCCGCTGGTCAGGTCGGTGGAGACGCAGGCGAACGGCCGCCAAAGGTCGCTGATCTCGGCGTCGCCGAAGTGGGTTTCCAGACGCCGGTCAACCATGCGCCCGCGCGTCATCGCCAGGAGTGGGAAAGCGATGTCGGACAAGGGGCTCGAGTCGACGAACGCCTGCCGGATGCGCCAGTCCATCTCGACCGCCTGCCAGCCCATGGCGACGCCCGCGGCGATCACCGCGCCCATCGAGGTGCCGGCGAGAAAGTCGATGGGCACCTTGAGCTCGGCGAAGGCCCTTAGAACGCCGAGATGCGCGTAGGCTCGCGCGCCGCCGCCGCCCAGCGCCAAGCCCACCGAGTTGCCGGTGTAGACGCGCGCCAGACGCGCCAGGTCCGCGGCATCGCCCGCCCGGATCTGGAAGAGGCGCGAGACGGGCGCCACGTCCACCCAGCGGTCGGACCGGGAGGGTCGCGGCGTGCCCGGTGGCTGCACCAGGATGAGGTCGACCAGATGCTGGCGGCGGATCGCGGCGGTGGCGAAGACAATGGGCGCGACCGTTTCCGACGCGATCCCGTCGGCGACCAGGATGAGGCGGTCGATCTGACGCGCGGCATAGGCGGCGAAGGCGCCGTCGCTGCGCTCGGCGGCCATCAGGATGAAGTCGTGCTCCGTCTCCAGCGCGTTCAGCCACGACGCCGCCGCGTCGACTGCCTCTGCGCCCAGCACGGCGACCTCGGCGCCCATCGCGCGCATGGCCGCGGCGAGGCGTTCCGCAAGATCACGCACGTCGACGCCGCCGCTGGCGGCCACCAGGCCCAGGATCGAGCTCCTGCGTTGGGCGATCGCAGGCTGGTTCGGGCGCATCCGCTCGAGCGCGGCGCGAGCCACTTCCGCCAGGAACTCGGGGCGTTCGCGCAGCAGCGCCTGGGCGCGGGCGGCGGGGATCGTCTCCAGCTCGGAGTCGCGAAGCGCCGTCAGGGAGGTGTGATGGCGCCCGTCTCCCAGGAGCTGCGCGCCGCCGATCAGGTCGCCAGGCCGATGCACCGCGACCAGGCGCCCGCCGCCCTCGGTCGTTGGCTCAAACTCGGCGAGCCGGCCAGCGGTCAGGCGGCAGAGCGCCTGCACCGCGTCCCCGACCTCGGCGAGCGACGTGCCGCCCGGCAGCACCAACGACGAGGCTTCGGCGGCGAAAGCTTCGTCCAGGGCGTTGGGCGGCATGAGCCTTCCAGGCGATCCAACAAGCGGAGCCGCATCATTCCATCATTGCGGCGGCCAAGCCAGCCGGCTGGCTTGGCCCGTGGAACGCCTGAGCTGGATTGGAGCACATGCCGGGTCGGCGTCCGCGTCGTCGGCGTGTGGGTCCCGACCTAGATCCTGACCTCGCCCGACAGCACCTTCGCCAGCAGCGGACGGGTCAGCTTCTGGTAGCCCTTGTCGCCGCGGACATAGAGCGGGTCCTTGACCACCGCCAGGTCGAAACCCTCGGCGACCAGGTCGAGCTTGCGGTACTTGAAGGTGCCGGTGATCTGGATGCCGGGCAGGATGCGCAGGAACACCGGCTGGGCGTAGGCCGGCAGGCGCTGGGCGATGAAGGCGCCGAAGTTCTTCGCGTCGAAGTCCTTGCCGACGACCAGCCCGGCCATGCCGGCGCGGCCGTCGAGATCGCCGACCTTGACCCCGTAGACGTTGACCTCCTTCACCCCTGGGGCCTCGGCCAGCACGCCGGCGACCTCGCTGGTGGAGACGTTCTCGCCCTTCCAGCGGAAGGTGTCGCCGATGCGGTCGACGAAGTAGAAATAGCCTTCGGCGTCCTTCCTCAGCAGATCTCCGGTGCGAAACCAGGCGTCGCCTGGACGGAAGGCGTCGCGCAGCACCTTCTTTTCGCTGGCGGCCTTGTCGGCGTAGCCCACGTACGAGGTGCGCGCATCCTGCTTGATCTCGCCCAGGCACTCGCCGGCCTCGTCGACGCCGGCTTCGATGCATCGCCCGTCGGAGTCCCGCACCGGCGTCTCGGTCTCGACGTCGAACCTGGCTAGGCGGATGTTGAAGAAGCCCTTGAGGTAGTCCGGCTCGCGGCCGATCGCGCCCAGCTTGCCGTCGAAGTTGAACATCGAGACGTTGCCTTCGGTCGAGCCGTAGAACTCCAGCACGCGTGGCACGGCGAAGCGGCCCACCAGCCTTTCCCAGACGTCCGGTCTGAGGCCGTTGCCGAAGGCGAGCCGCAGCTTGTGCGCCTTCTCCTCGGGAACCTCCGGCTGGTTGGCGAGGTAGCGGCACAGCTCGCCGATGTAGACGAACATCGTGCAGCCCTCCGCCACGATGTCGGCCCAGAAGTGGCTGGCCGAGAAATGCTTGCGCAGCACCACCGCGCCGCCGTTCAGCAGCGCCGCGCCAGCGCCGCAGAGGCCGCCGGTGGCGTGGTAGAACGGCAGGGTGACGTAGACCCGGTCGTCCGGCTTGGCGTCGGTCGCCCCGGCGAAGCCGCGCATATAGAGCTGGGCGCGCATGTGGGTGATGCGCGCGGCCTTGGGCAGGCCGGTGGTGCCGCTGGTGAAGATGAACAGCGCCGTGTCGGCGGCGGTCAGGCCCTCGCGGCGGGCGCGGTCGGGCCGCAAACTGCTGCAGCCCTTCAGCGCCTGGGTCAGGTCGCGCTGGTCGCCCCTCGCCTCGCCGAGGGTCCATTCGTGGGTGGCGTGGAGCAGCTTGGCGCGGCAGGCCTCGAACGCCGGCGCAGTCTCCCCATCGACCATGCAGTGGGCGGCCCCGGACACGTTGAGGCAGTGCGCAAGCGCATCGCCCGTGAGCTGGTTGTTGATCAGTGCGGTGACGACCCCGACCTTCGAAAGTCCGTACCAGATCGGCAGATATTCCAGCCGGTTGGGCATCAGCAGCGCCACCACCTCGCCACGGCGCAGCCCGATGTCCTGCGACCAGTGGGCGTAGCGGTTGGCGAGCGCGTCCATCTCGCCGTAGGTGAGCGCCCGGCCTTCGAAGCTGATCGCGACATTGTCGCGCCACTTGTCGACCGCCGCTTCGAGGTCGTCCGTGACCAGATTGGGCGAGTGGGCGGAGATGCTGCGCACGCGGCCCAGCGTCCGCAACAGGCCGTTGAGGAAAATCCACTCACGCTCGAGCCGGGCCGTGAAACTCATCCGTCCCTCTTAGCCGCAGGCCAGCTTGTGCGAACCGGGGCGCGCCCGGTCAAGCTGCAGTTAGGCCCCCGCCAAACTAAGCTCCGGAGGACGCGTATCGCCGAATTCCAAAACGCCAGGTGAAGAGCGCGAGGCCGAGGAAGAGGAATCCGGCCGCCGGCGCCAGCGGTCCGAGCCAGGCCGGCGAGCCGAGCGGATCGGGCTGGCCCATCGCCGCCAGCATGGGCAGATAGGTGACACAGCCGATCGGCACGGCGAAGACCAGGATGTCGCGGAACCAGGCGGCGTAGACGTTCAGCGGATACTCCGCCGCCGCCTCGCCGCCGTAGGTGAGCACGTTGGCGACTTCCAGGCTCTCCACGGTCCAGAACGACAATGTCGCCTGCATCACGAAGAGGCCGGAGAACAGCGCGACGCCCCCCACGACGGCGAACAGCAGGATCAGCGGCGACCAGGGCGACCAGTGCAGGTGCGTCATCGTCAGTCCGAGCCAGAACACCAGGACGCCCTGCGTCAGTCGCCCGATCCGCGTCATTCGCAGCTCGTAGCCGAGCAGCTGCAGCGCCGGGCTGCGCGGGCGCAGCAACAGACGGTCGAATGCGCCCGTCTTGACGAACACCGAGCCGAAGATGTCGAAACCGCGGGTGATGGCATCGGCGAAGGCGAAGATCACGCTGACCAGGCCGTAGAACAGCGCGACTTCGCCCAGCCGCCAGCCGCCGACCTGGCCGAACCGCCGGAACAGCGCCCAGACCCCGACGAACTCGACGATGGTCACCAGGAAGCTGCCAATGCTCAGCATCGCGAACGACGCCGGATAGGCCAGCTGCATGCGGATCGAGGCCATCACGTAGCGGCCGTAGAGGGCGAGGGCGTTCATCGCTCAGCCACCCTGCACCTGCAGCCGACGCATCACCGCGTCCAGCCACCAGCGCCCAAGCGCCACCAGCCCCAGCGCCCAGCCGAACTGCAGCGCGATCGCGCCGGCCGCGCTCCAGCCGGACAGGGCGCCGAAGTAGATCGAGAACGGAATGTCGACCAGGCCCGCGAACGGCTGCGCGCGCAGCCATGGGCGCAGCGCGTCGGGGAAGAACGCCAGCGGCACGACCATGCCTGACAAGAGGTTCACCACCGCGCCGGCCAGAGCGTTGGCGCCGCGATCGCTCATGCTGGCGACCAGGATCACGTTGATGATCAAGGTTATGGCGGCCGAGAGCGTAATCACGCCCAGCAGCGAGATCGCAAACAGGCCGGCGGCGGCGAGGCTCGGCGGCGGCGCCAGGCCCCACCGCGCGAGCCCGAACAGCGGCAACGCCACGCCCGCGAACGCCACCATCAGCGCCGCGCGTGGCAGCACCCGCGCCACCGACCAGGCCAGGGCCCGCGCATACCACCAGCCATAGGTGTCCACCGGCCGCAGGCGCTCGTAGGCGACCGCGCCGCTGCGCACCATTTCGGTGATCTCGGGATCGGCGCTCCACGGCAGGAAGGCGAGGAACGCCTGGCCCAGCCAGGTGTAGGTGATCGCGTTGCCGAGACTCATCGGCGCATGGGCCGCGCCGCCGGCATAGAAGGCGACGAAGATCAGCACACGGATCACGCCGAACCACAGCTGCGTGGCGAACCCCGCCAGCGCCGCGGCGCGGTACTGCAGCGTCAGCTGCAGCCGGCCGGCGAAGACCGCGAGGTAGGGTCGTAATCCTCCCCCATAGGGGGAGGGGGACCGCGAAGCGGTGGAGGGGGTACGCGGCGGCTGCGGCGCTGGTGGCGTACCCCCCTCGTCGGCTACGCCGACACTCCCCCCTACGGGGGAAGAGAACGACTCGCTCATCCCTCGCTGGCTCCGTGCAGGTCGTAGAAGCGCGCGATCACCTCCTCGATCAGCGGCTCCTCGACGTGGATGTCGTCGACCGCGTGGGCGGCGGCGATGCGGGCGATCAGGACCGGGGCGGCGATACGGCGGGGGTCGAAGGCCAGCTCGAGCTGTCGCCCGCCGCGGCTCACCACCCGCACGTCGACGTCGTCGAACGCCGGGGCGGCCTCGGCGAAATCCACGAACAGCCGCCGCTCGGCCAGCACGCCGGCGCGCAGGGCCTCGAACGTGCCGTCGGCCAGGATCCTGCCGTCGCCGATCACGATCACGCGCTCGGCCAGCGCCTCGATGTCGTGCATGTCGTGGGTGGTGAGGATGACGGTGACGCCGCGCTCGCGGTTGATGCGGCCGATGAACTCGCGCACCGCCAGCTTGGACGGCGCGTCGAGGCCGATGGTCGGTTCGTCGAGGAACACCAGCGGCGGCTCGTGCAGCAGCGCCGCAGCGATCTCGCAGCGCATGCGCTGGCCGAGCGACAGCTGGCGCACCGGCTGGTTCAGCACCTTGTCCAGCTTGAGCAGCGCCGCCAGCTCGTCGCGGATGCGCACATAGCGATCCTGCGGCACGCGGTAGATGTCGCGCAGCAGATCGAAGCCTTCGATCACCGGCAGGTCCCACCACAACTGCGTGCGCTGGCCGAACACGACGCCGATCCGCGCCACGTGCTTGACCCGCTGGCGCCACGGGATCAGGCCGTCGACCTCGCAGCGCCCCGACGTCGGCTCCAGGATGCCGGAGAGGATCTTGATGGTGGTCGACTTGCCGGCGCCGTTGGGCCCGATCAGGCCGACCAACTCGCCCTGCGCGATGCCGAAGCTGACCGCCTTCAACGCCTCGACCTGGCGCCAGCGGCGATGGAACAGGCCTTTGACAGCCCCCATCGCCCCCGCGTCGCGCTCGGCGATGCGATAGGTCTTCGACAGCTCCTCGACGAGGATCTGGGGCATGGCTGGGCGCCGGCGCTAGGATGAAGGGGCGCGGAACCTAGTGAAGCGCCGCCGCCGCGTCAACGACCGGCGTTACGCGGAGTTCAGGCCGTCCGTTTGCGCGGGGCGCTCTTGGCGCGGCCGCTTGTCCGGCGCGCCTTCACCATCCCCTTGGCGAGAACGGCGGACAGGGCTTCGGCCAGGCGCGACGGATTGATCGGCTTGGCCACGACATCGGTCATGCCGCAGGCGAGGTAGCGCAGTATCTCGCCTGGCGCGGCGGCCGGGGTCACCGCGATGATCGGCACGGCGCCAACCGGCTCCGGCAAGTCCCGGATGGCGCGTGTCGCGGCCATGCCGTCCATGCGCGGCATGAAGATGTCCATCAGCACCACGTCGAAGCGACCCAACTCCACGGCTTCCAACGCCTCGCGACCGTTCTCCACACACTCGTGGAACAGGCCGAACTGGTCGCAGCACAGGCCCAGCATCAGGCGGTTCTCGAGCACGTCGTCGACGATCAGCACATGGGCGCGGGTAAACGTCGGATATGCGGGCGCCGCGGGCTCGGCCGCTAGCACATCGTTTGCCGCCACGTAGTCTGACATTCTTCAGCCCTCAACGCAGTCGCCCCCGCGGCCCGCATCTGTCGGTTCGCCGATAAGCTGAAGCGTCGGGGTTTCCCGCCGCTTAATGGCGGCGTCGGAATCTCCACAATCTGACTGGCTTTCCCGTGCGTCGCCCCCGCCATTGTGCCTGCGTTGGCGACCGCGCAGTGTCGGCGCCAGACAAAAGGTCGCGCAGACGGCCAAGGAGGAAGAGATGGCCGACGACGGCTTCGTGCTGGAAATCCCGGAGATGGTGGGCATCGCGCTCTCGCCCGAACGCTCGCCCCAGGCCGCCACCAAGGCGTGGCCGGAGGGCACGCTGATCATCTCGGCCGACAGCCACATGCTGGAGCCGGACTGCTGGGTCGACCGCTTCCCGGACGCGCTGAAAGAGCAGGCGCCCAGGATGGAGTTCAAGGACGGCGGCTACCAGCTCTCGGTCAACGGCAAGCTGATGACCCCGCCACCGATCGCGCAAAACCTGTGCCTGGCCCTCGAATGCACGCCCGGCTTCACCGATGTCGAGGCGCGGCTGAAGGACCTGGATGTCGAGGGTGTGGAGAAGGAGCTGATCTTCCCGCAGCGGCTGTTCGGCCTGTTCATGTTCGGCAAGATGATGAACCGGCCCGAGACCTTCGCGGCCTACAACGAGCACATCGCCGAGGCGTGCGCGGCCGGGAAAGGGCGCCTCTTCCCGGTGATGGTGCCCAACTACTGGGATCCGGCGGGCGCCAAGGCGTCGGTCGACCGCTGTCAGGCGCTGGGCGCGCGCTGCCTGATGATCCCGATCAAGCCGGGCGACGACGTCGACGGCGAGCCGATCCAGTATTCCAACCCCAAGCTCGATCCGCTGTGGGACGCGATCGCCGAGAGCGGCATCCCGCTGTGCTTCCACATCGGCGAGGCGATCCCGACCGCCGCGCCGGGCGCCGCCGGCACCTTCGTGCTGACCCAGATGCAGGGCTTCCGCCACATCTGGGGCCAGCTCACGTTCGGCGGCGTGTTCGATCGGTTCCCGAAGCTGAAGGTAGTGTTCGTCGAGGGCGGCATCTGCTGGGTGGCGTCGATGCTCCACGACGCCGACATGATCTACAACTCGTTCCCAACGGTGATGAACCCGAAGCTGGCGCATCCGCCGAGCTGGTACTGGTTCAACCACTGCTATGCGACGTTCATGACCGACCCGGCGGGGCTGGAGCTGCTGCACCGGATCGGCGCCGACCGGGTGATGTGGTCGTCAGACTATCCGCACCAGGAAAGCACGTTCGGCTACACCCGTAGCGCCATCCAGGCGGTGTTCGACGCCACCACCGTCGAGAACGCGCAGAAGATCCTCGGCAAGACCGCGCTCGACCTGTTCGACATGCGCTGACGCCGAGCAACAGGAGCCTGCCATGAAGTCGCCCGTCTGCGAGATGCTGGGGATCGAGTTCCCCCTGTTCGCCTTCAGTCACTGCCGCGACGTCGTGGCCGCCGTCAGCCGCGCGGGCGGCTTCGGCGTGCTGGGCGCCACCGGCCACACCGCTGAGTCGGTGCGCACCGAGCTGAAGTGGATCGACGACCACGTCGACGGCAAGCCCTACGGCCTCGACCTGCTGTTTCCGGAAAACATGGCCACCGCCGGCGAGGTCGGGGTCACCTACAATTCGCTGAAGACTCGCATACCGCAGGAGCACCAGGACTTCGCCGCCGGCCTGCTGGCGTCAGCCGGCGTCGAGATGCTCGAACAGCATGTCTCGGACGACCGCGCCCAGCCGTTCGATCCCGAGCAGGCGATGCGGACGATGGAGGCCGCGTTCGAGCACCCGATCAAGCTGATCGCCAACGCGCTGGGCGTGCCGCCGCCGGCGATGATCGAGATGGGCAAGCGCCACGGGGTGCCGGTGGCCGCCCTGGTCGGGGCCAAGGAGCACGCGATCCGCCAGGTCAACGCCGGGGTCGACATCCTGGTGGTGCAGGGCACCGAGGCCGGCGGCCACTGCGGCGAGGTCACCACCATGGTGCTGGTGCCGGAGGTGCTGCAGGCGATCAAGAAGATCCGCGACGTGCCGGTGCTGGCCGCCGGCGGGATCATGAACGGCCGCCAGATGGCCGCCTGCATGGCGATGGGCGCGGCCGGGGTCTGGACCGGCTCGGTCTGGCTGGCGACGGTCGAGAGCGAGACCAGCGAGATCTTCCGCGAGAAGATGATCGAGGCCTCCAGCCGCGACGCCGTCCGGGTCAAGACCCGCACCGGCAAGCCCGCCCGCCAGCTGCGCTCCGCCTGGACCGAAGCCTGGGAGCGTAGTCCCAACAGCCCCGGCGCCTTGCCGATGCCGCTGATGAGCCTGGTCTCGGAGAACGCCCTGCGCTCGGCGCAGCGCGCGGCCGAGGGCGGCAACACCAAGGCGCGCGACCTGGTGACCTATTTCGTCGGCCAGGGCGTCGGGCTGGTCGATTCCGTCCGCAGTGCGGGACAGGTAGTGCAGGACTTCAAGGAAGAGTTCCTTGAGGCGGTCGAGCACATGAACGACCTGCTGGACGATTGACGGCGGCCACGCGTCGCGCCGCCATCCCGCGGACCCGCGTGTCAGCGCCTCGCTAGGGCCATCGTGTAGCTGACGACGTCCTTGATCTGAGCGTCTGTCAGCTTGTCGCTGTAGTGCGGCATCTTTCCTTGGCCGTTCTTGACGATTGCGACCAGCGCCACCGTGGAGAGACGCGCGAACGAAGGATCGTTCAACGGCAGCACGTGCATCGCCTTGCCGGCGGGGGTGTCGCCCGCGCCAGTGGGCGCCGTGGCACATCTGACACTTCGACTTGTAGGTGGCCATGCCGCCTCCCTGGGCCGCCGCAGCCCCGCCTGCCGCCAGCAACACCGCCGCGCTCACCACCCCAACCACAAGACGTCCGATCATTGTCACCCCCGAACCAATCTGAGACCTGACGCGAGACTTAACTGAGGGCCGGCTCGTTCGGAAAAGCCGCGCCCGCGTCGCCGGCCTGGCGCGCTGGACTAGCCGGCGCCTAGCCGCTGCGCCATCACCTCGGCGATCATCACCGTCGTCAGGTGGGTGTTGGCGCGCACGACGTTGGGCATGACCGAAGCGTCTATGACGCGCAGGCCCTCAAGTCCCAGGACCCGGCAGTCGCCGTCGACCACGCTCAACGGGTCGGACGGATCGCCCATCCGGCAACTGCTCGTCGCGTGCTGGGTGTCGCCAGCGTTCTTCAAGTTGAAGGCGTCGATCTCGGCGTCGGACGCGTCGGCCAGCGCCAGGTCGACCTGGCCGATCGCCGCGACGCTGCCGCGCCCGGCCAGCGCCAGCAGGCGGCGGACGCCGTCGCGCATGCGGATGACGTCGGAGGGGTCGTCCAGCATGTTCTCCTCGATCACCGGCTGCGCAGACGGATCGCGTGAGGCCAGCCGCACGACGCCGCGGGAAAAGCACTGGTTCACCCAGACGCCGAGCAGGCCGAACACCGCCTCGTCGGCCTCGACGTGGTGGCCGAGGCTGTCGCCGAAGCGGTTCATCGCCACCATCATCATGTCGTTGGGCCCGGCGCCGCCGAGGCCCGACGCGTAGCGGACACAGACGTTGGTGTGGCGGAAGCCCTTGGGCGGCTGGGCGAACGGCTCGAGCCGGACCGGCAGGAAGACGGCCGGGTGATCCTGAAACAACTCGCCGACGGGCAGGGCCGTCTTCACGGCGATTTCCAGGGCCTCGAGCTGCGCGGCTGGGCCGACGCCGGAGCGCAGCAGGATCGCAGGCGAATGCACCGCGCCGGCCGAGAGGATGACGGTTCCACCCCGCACCTCGCGCCAGGCGCCGCCCTGCAGCACCCGCACGCCGGCGGCGCGATCGCCGTCGAACAGCACCCTGTCGACGAGCGCCTCACCGAAGATGGCCAGGTTGTTGCGGCCGCGGGCCGGCTCCAGGTAGGCGTCGTTGACGCTCACCCGCACGCCGTCCCGGTTGTTGATCGCATAGGGCGAAAGTCCGGTGCTCCCAGGGGCGTTGTGATCGGGCGCCCACGGATAGCCTTCGTCGAGCGCGGCCTCGGCGAGGGCCTGGTCGACCGGACCCCACTTCGAGACCGGTGCGCGATAGATCGGGATCGGCCCGGCGTCGCCGTGATAGGCGAGGGCCCCAAACCGTTCGTCGGTCTCCAGCCGTCGGAAAGCCGGCAGCACCTCCGCGAACGACCAGCCCCGGCAGCCGGCGGCGGCCCACCCGTCGTAGTCTTCCGGCACGCCGCGGATGGCGATCTGGCCGTTGATCGCCGAACTGCCGCCGACGCCGCGGCCCCGCCAGTAGGTGCGATGCGGCTGCGCTCGGGTGCGCTGCGACTTCAGCTCGTCCCAGCGATAGCGCGCGTAGGCCTCGCCGACGATCACCTCGTGAGGATTGGGGCTGCGCATCGCCTCGGGGGTCTGCGCCGTGGCGTAGTCAGGGCCGGCCTCGATCAGCGCGACCTGCACCCCCGGCGACGCCGAGAGCCGCGCGGCCAGCACGGCGCCCGCCGATCCCGCGCCGACGATGACGTAATCGTAGTCCATCGTGCCTCCGGACCGCCGCTATAGCGGCTGGCCCGGCCGGCGTCTTGACGCGTGTCCGGGGCCTGCGGCGAGATCGCTCACCTGAATTTCGCGAACAGAGGCCTATGTTGATGGCTCGCTTAGAGTTCCTTGGCGCGGCTCAGCCGCGAGCCACGCTTGAGGAGACCAGGCTTGATCGACCTTCCCCTGAAGAGCCGTCGTCGTTTTCTGCAGGTCGCAGTCGCCTCGATCGGCGCGACGGCGCTGGCGCAGCCCACGCTGGCGAGGGCTGCTGCCGACCCGGCGGTCGTCCTGGCGGCCAAGGCCGAACTCGAGCGCGCCGGCGCCCATGTCACTCATTGCGACGTGGTCGGCGTGGCCGACTTCGGCCAGCCGTCGCGCGCGCCGCGCTTTCACCTGGTCGACCTCGCCAGCGGCAGAGTGGACAGTCGGCTGGTCGCGCACGGCCGCGGGTCGGATCCGGCCCACACCGGTTGGCTGAGCGCCTTCTCCAACGCGCCGCGCTCCGAGGCGACGTCCGAGGGGCGCTATGTGACCGGCGACTACTACGTCGGCCACCACGGCCGCTCGATGCGCCTGGGCGGCCTCGACCCGACCAACAGCAACGCCGAAGCGCGCGAGATCGTGGTTCACTCGGCCTGGTACGTCGGGCCCGAGGTCGTCAGGGCGGACGGCATGCTCGGCCGCAGCGAGGGCTGCTTCGCCGTCAGCGAGTCCGACTTGCCCGAGGTCCTCGAACGCCTGGGTCCCGGACGCCTGATCGTCGCGACCAAGCTCTAGGGGCGCCCGGCGCTAGGTGCGCGTCGGCAGGCGCAGGCGCACTTCGTCACGGCGGAAGTCGAGGCAGACGGTCTCGAAGCGGCTGAGGATATCGACGCCGATCAGGACCGCCGGGCGATTGACCAGGTCCCACATGCGGAAGGTGTGCAGGTCGGCGAAGGCCACCGGCCAGTTCGGCACCGTGAGCCCGCCGATGCGCAGGCCCGGCAGGTCGGCGAACACAGCGTCGATCGACTGGCCGGTGACGCTGATGATCGGGATCGGCCGAAACGGAATCAGCGGATAGCGCGTCACGGCCAGGTCGCGCAGGGCCATGTTGCCGATCGTGTCCTGGGCGCCGCTATCGAGGAAGGCGGTCACACGGATGCCGGCCAGATCGGCATCGACCAGAGTCGAGCTGGCCGTCGCGCCGATGGGCCTTCAGGTGGATCTCGTCACCCATGCCCGCGCGACCGGGCTGGTCATCGATCGTCAGGGTCTGGCGCGAGAAGTCGAGGGTGAGCTGCGCGCCATCCAGCAGGTCGAGGCCCAGCATGCCTGGCGCGCCGATCGCCGCCTCCGGCAACACGGACAACGTTGCCTGCCGCTTCGGCCGTGGTCCGATCTCGACCGAGGCCTCGGTGGTCGGCGTCAGCTGCACCCCGGCGACGCCGTTCAGCGGCAGCGCCGGGCCCAGTCAGCAGGCCGAGCTTGGTCGCCACTTCGGCCGATATCACCGACTGGTTGGCGCCGGTATCGGCGACAAACTGGAACGGCCCGGCGCCGGCGATCTTCACCGGCATGGTCATCCGCTTGTAGATGTCCATGATCGCGCTGATGCGGGTCGGCGGCTGATAGTGCGACCCATTGGCCGCGGCCTGCGGGCTCGGAATATCGACGAGCCGTGAGGCGCTGCCGCCAACCTCAATGATGTCGGCGCGCGAAAGCCTGGGCGCGGCGGCGCCAAGCGCCGCCAGGCCGGCCATCAAGGCCCTACGATCCGGTGCCTGCGCGGCCATGCCTCCCGATCCGGCGCAACCCGATTTTCCGCAGCATACACCGTTTCCGCGTTGAAAGATTGTTGGCCGTTCGCGCCACATTTCGGCGCGCGTCGAACTGTCAGGAGAATCGCTCCCAGGCGGACTGGCGCGACACGCCCAGCGCCTCGCCGATCCGCGCCCAGCTGACCTCGCGGCCGCGCAGCTCCTCGACCGCGGTCTGCAGCTGGTTGCCCATGCCCTGCAGGGTCTGCTCGATCGGCTTCAGGCGGGCGAGCAGGGTGTCGGTCGAGATCAGGTCGATCTTGAACTTCGATGCGTCGACCTTCGACGGGTCGAACGTGCCCGCGATGATCGAGTCGCACAGCGCCACGCACTCGTCGCAGATGAAGATGAAGCCAGGGCCAGCGATCAGCTTCTTCACCTCGTGCTGCGATTTCAGACAGAAGGAACAGTGTAGCGGCTCCTTGCCGGCATAGGGCGGCGGCAGAGTCGATGTAGTCGCGGTGTTGGCTTGCTCAGCCACGGCCGAATCTCCGTCAGGTAAGTCCTGACAGTCAGGTACGCCCTGACGCGGCCGGCTGTCAAGGCAGCCCTGACGCCATCACTCCGGCTGCACGTCGATTCCCATGGCGTCGAGCAGGCGGAACTGCTGGTCGGCGGTGATCTTCAGATCGCGGTAGGACCCCAGCCGGCGCAGGTCGAGGCCGCTGACTTCGGCGCCGCGCAGGTCGGCCCCCGCCAGTTTCGCGCCGTCGACGATGGCGCCGAAGAGATCGGCGCCGGTCAGGTCGGCGCCTTCCAGATCGGCGTTGGAGATGTCGGCCTCCCTAAGGCGGCTGCGCGCCAGCCTGGCGCCGGCAAGGCGGGTCTCGGACAGATCGGCGAGGCCGAGATGGCAGTCCAGGAATACGGCGGCGATCCGCTCGACCTTGCGGCCGAACGTGCGGGCGAAACTGGAGCGGGCGAAGCTGGCGCCCGTGAGATTGCAGGCCTCGAAGCCGACATCATACAGCTCGGACCCCTCGAACCTGGCGTGGGTCAGGTCGCAGCGGGCGAAGCGGGCGCCCTCCAGCCGGCTGAAGGCGAAGGCCGCGCCTTGCTGGGCGGCGGGGTCGAAGAACTGGCAGTCCTCGAACACCGCCTCGCGCAGATCGGCGTGGGCGAAGCGGCAGCGGATAAGCCGGCAGCGCTCGAAGCGCGCGCCCTCCAGCACGGTGTCGGCGAAGCGCACGTCCTCGATCAGGCACCCCACGAACACCGCATCCGGCGCCTCCGCCTCGGCCCAGTCGGCGTCGGAGAGGCTCTGACCCTCGATGCGGCCGCCTGCTTCGAGCACCCCGGTCACCACCCCATGGCCGCCACTCCCTCGTTTCCAGGAGCTATAGGCCGGCCGGGGGGGATTTGTCAGGGCGGCTCGGCGCGCCGATTGCGGGGCGGCCTGGCGCGGGGATAGGTTCACGACGGCCCGGGGGGAAGTCATGCGGCTGTTCGCGAAGATGATGTTGCTGGCCGCGGTCTGTCTGGCGACGCGCGCCCTCGCAGACGCCCCGACGCCCTTGCCGGGACCGGACGTCCAGGCGCCGCCGCTCAGCATCTGGCGGCTGGGGGACCGCGGCGATGCCGAGCACCTGCAATCCGGCCTTGCGTGTCCGGCGCAGTTTCGTGGCTACAAGCGCATCGACCTGCACGTCTACGATGGCTTCGGCCTGGACGTGAGCTGCAACTACACCGCCCCGGGCGTCATCCTCACGGTCTATGTCACCCAGCGCTCCGGCGCGGCCGATGTCGATGGCGCGGTGGCGGAGGCGAAGCGCGAGTTCCTCACCGGTCGCGCCGATTGGCGCCCAGAGCCGATTTCCGACACCCGGACCACCGACGGCGCTGTCGCCTGGCATGTGCTGCTCTACGGCGACGACAAGGGGCGCGACGGCATCTGGATCGCCGATCTGGGCGGCTGGACGCTGGAATACCGCATCACCAACACCCTCGCCGTCGACAGCCAGGCGCAGGCCGACATCGCCGCCATGACCCAGTTGGTCGTACGGTCGGCCGGGGCCCATTTGCGCCTCTGCGCCAAGTCGCCGACGCCGACACGACGCGGCGTCGCGATCAAGGACGACAAAGGCAGCGGCGACACGGCGCTGCTCAGCGCCATCACCGCCGCCGCAGCGAGCAACGGAATCGCTGACGCCGAGGTCCCGCAGACCAAGCCGATCATCTGGTGCGAGGAGCAGGCTGTGCCCGGCGCGCCGGCGAACCTGCTGTTCTGGCGCGGCGTCGACGACGACGGGGCCGACGCCCGGGCCGACGAACTCACGGTCATGACCGATGGTCCGCCGCCGGCGCTGTTGGTCGCCGAGCGATCCGACGACGGCTGTCGTCGAAAAGGAACTCGGGCGTCCGTCACGGTGGACCGCCAGCATCAGCAAAGGCGACCAGACCAGCTTCTACGGCTACTTCACCGACCGGCCGCCGCCAGAAACCCTCGCGGCGCTGTTCCAGGACATCCTCGCCGGCAAGATCCAACCGACCAGCGGCTACAACGCCAAAAGGCGCTCGATCACGATCGACGTGCCTTCAGGCAAGTAGGTCCAGCACTTGCCCCGCGGCGGCGCGCGGGATCAGGCGTCCGCCAGCAGCGCCCGCTTCCGTTCCTCGGTGAACGCGTGCAGCTTGTTCATGTAGGTGAAGCGGCCGTAGTCGCGGCCCTGGGCGCTCATCTTGTCGAACCAGTCGTCCTCGCCCAGCATTTCGCCCAGCCGCGGCGAGTTGCGATGCAGCAGCTGCACGTCGGTCTTCTTCGGCTCGAGGCTGCGCAGGATGCCGCGGTTGAAGTGCGCGTGCAGGGTAACCCGGTCGCCCGGCTCGGTGCGGTCGCCCTGCCAGTGCCAGACGCCGTGGGTGAAGAACACCACCGAGCCCTTGGGCATCTCGATCGGCACGCCCTCGCCCAGGCCCTCGCCCGGGCGCGGGTTGCGGCGGCGCTTGTGGCTGCCTGGCACGATGTAGGTGGGCCCCGAGGCGACGGTCCAGTCCTCCAGCGCCCAGACTCCGACGCCGGTCATGGCGAACTCGGGGAACGGCTCGGGCACATGGGCGTAGTCGGTGTGCATCGGGATCACGCCCGGCCCCGGCCCCTTCCTGATCGACGAGAACGAGGCGATCACCGCGCCGCGGCCGAGCGAGGCGTCGATGAGGGTCATCAGCAGCGGGTTCTGGATCAGCTGTTCGAACTCGCGCCCGTGGTAGAGCATCCAGTTCATCGAGAAGCTCTGGTGCGGCAGCAGCGCGCGGATCGTCGCCGCGCGCACCTCGTCGGCGAACTCCGGCGAAATCGCGCGCTCGATTACCGTGTAGCCCTGCTCCTCCATCTCGCGGATCTTGCCGGTCAGGCCCTGGCGCTGGGCGCGGTGATAGAGGTCCGGGTTCTCGACGGTGCGGCGGCCAAGGTGGTCGTGCAGCAGGGAGATGATCTCGCCGGCGGCGGGGTTCTCGAGCCGGCCGGTGATCTTCACCGCGTCCTTGCCGTGCATGGTCGCCAGCTCACGGCGCATCGCCTTGGCCGCGCCGGGCGCCAGCATGCCGATGAACTGGCCGCCGGCGATCCCGGCCTGATAGTCGCCCTCGACCTTCACGTCGGCGTCGGGATCGAAACCCCGCTGCACCGTGAGCGCGCCGCCGTCGTAGCGCACGTTCCAGGCGCCGACGTTGTCCGGCAGCTTCAGGTGCGGCGGCGCGTCGACGAACCGCTCGGTCAGCGAGAACGGCGCCAGCACGTCACGCCGCTGCTCGACGGCCTTTTCCAGGAACTCGGCGGGTCTCGGCCAGCCAATCGTCGGACTGGAACTCGAACCGGTCAGCTAGCGTGTACATCCGATGCGCTCCTTGGCCAGGACGAAGCCCTCGTAGCCGGCGGCGGCCACGTCCGCGCACTTCTTGCGGTAGCCGACGCCGATGTAGGGCATGAACACCCGCGGCTTTCCGGGGATGTTGGCGCCCATGTACCAGGACGCGGCGCGCGGAAAGAGCGTCTTGTCGGCGACGCGGCGGACGTGGGCGACCCACGCCTCCTGGGTCTCCTGGTCCGCGGCGATGCGGGTGAAGCCGTGCTCGCGCATGTGGTCGATGCAGCCGACGATCCACTCCACGTGCTGCTCGATCGAGTTGATCATGTTGGAGAGCACGCTGGGGCTGCCGGGGCCGGTGATGATGAACATGTTGGGGAAGCCGGCCACCGCAAGGCCCAGGTAGGCCTTCGGGCCCTCGGCCCAGGCGGCGCGGAAGTCGGCCGCCGCCTGCGCCCTTGATGTCGATCGCCAAGCAGGGCGCCGGTCATGGCGTCGAAGCCGGTGGCGAACACCAGGGCGTCGACCGGATAGGTCGCCTCGCTCGTGCGCACGGCGTGCGGCAGTGATCTCCTCGATCGGCGTCTCGCGCAGGTTCACCAGCGTGACGTTCGGCCGGTTGTAGGTCTGGTAGTAGTCGATATCGACGCAGATGCGCTTGGTGCCGATCGGGTGGTCGCGCGGCTGCAGGCCGCCGGGCGGTCTCGGGATCCTTCACCGTCTCGGCGATCTTCTCGCGCACGAAGTCGGCCGCCTCGTCGTTGACGGCGATATCGGTCAGCAGGTTGCCCCAGGCGGTCAGAAAGCCGGCGCCGCCGACGCCCCACAGCTCCTCGTAGCGCTGGCGACGCACCTCCGCGTCAGTCGGCAGCGCATTGGCCGGGTTGGCGCCGAACCCCATGCCCGGGCCTTTCACCAGGGCGATGTAGTCCGGGTACATCTTCCAGAACGCCTCGATGTCGGCCTCGGTCAGCGGCGTGTTGTTGGCCGGCACGCTGAAGTTGGGCGTGCGCTGGAACACCGTCACATGCTCAGCCTGCGCCGCGATCTGCGGGATCGACTGGATGCCGGACGAGCCGGTGCCGATCACCGCCACGGTCTTGCCGCTGAAATCCACGCCATCATGCGGCCAGGCGCCGGTGTGGTAGGTCGCGCCGGCGAAGCTGTCGACGCCAGGGATGGCCGGCGCGCGCGGCGTCGACAGGCAGCCGGTGGCCATGATCAGCCAGCGCGCCGAAAGCTCGTCGCCGCGATCGGTGACCACGCTCCAGCGGTCGGCCGCATCGTCGAACGTCGCCGAGAGCACGCGGGTCTCGAAGGCGATCAGCGGCCGGATGTCGTGCCGGTCCGCGACGTGGTTGGCGTAGGCCAGGATCTCGGGCTGGGCGGCGTACTTCTCGGTCCAGCGCCATTCCTTCTGCAGCGCGTCGTCCCAGGTGTAGGAGTAGAACAGGCTGGGCACGTCGCAGCGCGCGCCTGGATAGCGGTTCCAGTACCAGGTGCCGCCGACGCCATCGCCGGCCTCGAACCCCTGCACCGAGACGCCCAGCTCGCGCAGCTTGTGCAGCATGTACATGCCGCCGAACCCGGCCCCGACCACCACCGCGTCGATCTCGCCGCGCTTCGGCGCCCGCTCAAACTTAGACCCGTCCGCCACGCTCTATCCCCGCTGGTTGCCGGCCTAGGATATCGCCGTTTACTTGGGGACAGCGCAACCCTTCTCCTCCCCCACAGGGGGAGGGGGACCGCGAAGCGGTGGAGGGGGTGCGACGCCGCGCTCAGGCGCCGCAAACCTAGCTCCGTGGATTTGCGGTGAGATCACGCTCGCGGCTGGCCCCCTCCACCGCTTCGCGGTCCCCCTCCCCCGCTTCGCGGTCCCCCTCCCCCTACGGGTGAGGAGAAACGTAGATCTCGCCGCCGGCTTCCTTGAACTTCTCGGCCATCTCGGCCAGGCCCTCGGCGACCGCGTTCTGCCCCGCCGCGGCGTCGCGGATTTCCTGGCTGATCTTCATCGAGCAGAACTTTGGGCCGCACATCGAGCAGAAGTGGGCGACCTTGTGGGCCTCCTTCGGCAGGGTCTCGTCGTGGAAGGTGCGCGCGGTCTCGGGGTCGAGGCCGAGATTGAACTGGTCTTCCCAGCGGAACTCGAAGCGCGAGCGGGAAAGCGCGTCGTCCCAGAACCGGGCCGAGGGATGGCCCTTGGCGAGGTCGGCGGCGTGGGCGGCGATCTTGTAGGCGATCACGCCCTGTTTGACGTCCTCGCGGTCGGGCAGGCCGAGATGCTCCTTCGGCGTCACGTAGCAGAGCATCGCGGTGCCGAACCAGCCGATCATCGCCGCGCCGATGGCGCTGGTGATGTGGTCGTAGCCTGGGGCGATGTCGGTGGTGAGCGGCCCGAGGGTGTAGAACGGCGCGCCGTGGCAGGTGGCCAGCTGCTTGTCCATGTTGGCCTTGATCTTGTGCATCGGCACGTGGCCGGGCCCCTCGATCATCACCTGCACGCCGTGCTTCCAGGCCACCTGGGTCAGCTCGCCGAGGGTCTCCAGCTCGGCGAACTGCGCCGCATCGTTGGCGTCGGCGATGCAGCCGGGTCTGAGGCCGTCGCCCAGCGAGAACGACACGTCGTAGGCGCGCATGATCTCGCAGATGTCCTCGAAGTGCTCGTAGAGGAAGCTCTCCTTGTGGTGAAACAGGCACCACTTGGCCATGATCGAGCCGCCGCGCGAGACGATGCCGGTGACGCGCTTGGCGGTCAGCGGGATGTAGGGCAGGCGCACGCCGGCGTGGATGGTGAAGTAGTCCACCCCCTGCTCGGCCTGCTCGATCAGGGTGTCGCGGAACACCTCCCAGGTCAGGTCCTCGGCGACGCCGTTGACCTTCTCCAGCGCCTGGTAGATCGGCACGGTGCCGAGCGGCGTCGGGCAATTGCGCAGGATCCACTCGCGGATGTTGTGGATGTTGCGGCCGGTGGAGAGGTCCATGATCGTGTCGGCGCCCCAGCGAATCGCCCAGACCATCTTGTCGACCTCGTCCTCGACCGCCGACAGCACGGCGGAATTGCCGATGTTGGCGTTGACCTTGACCAGGAAGTTGCGGCCGATCGCCATCGGCTCCAGCTCGCCGTGGTTGATGTTGGCCGGGATGATGGCGCGGCCCAGGGCCACCTCGTCGCGCACGAACTCGGGGGTGACGAAATCGGGGATCGAGGCGCCGAAGTCCTCGCCGTCGCGGATCACCGCCGCGTTCGCCTCGCGGCGCAGGTTCTCGCGGATGGCGACATATTCCATCTCCGGCGTGACGATGCCGGCGCGGGCGTACTCGAGCTGGGTGACCGCGGCGCCGGCCTTGGCGCGGAACGGCTTGCGGTCGGACTGGAATTGCCGCGCGAGGTGGCGGCCGCGGGCGTTGCCGTTGTCCTCCGGCTTCACCGAGCGCGGCGCGACCTCTTCCACATCGCCGCGGCCCCAGACCCAGGCGTCGCGGGGACGGGCCAGACCTTGCTCGATGTCGACCGTCGCGTTCGGATCGCCGTAGGGACCTGCGGTGTCGTAGAGCGTCAGCGGCGGCTCGCCGGCCGAGGGGTGCACGGCCACCTCGCGAAACGGCACGCGGACGCAGGGGTGGATGGTCCCGTCGGCCCAGACGCGGCGCGATCCCGGACGCTCTCCGGTGGGAATGGTTCCCGTAATGGGGGTTTGGACGTTCATGCGTGGCTCCTTTGCTAAGGAGGCCAAGCCTGAGCTTAGTTCGGTGAAGCGGACGCCCAGGTAACTGGAGCGGACCGCCGTTCCCTCCCTTCGCCGGCATGACCCGGATCAGGTTCGGCGGGTCACGGCTTCAGCCGCCTCTCAGCCCCTCAAGCGGGACACCCCGGAGAACGGGGGGACACTACGCCCGACAGCCGGTGGGTCAAGCGGCAGGAAGCCGTGGCAGGACGCGTAGAAGGGCGCCTAGCCCAACCCCGGCCTGCGAGCGCATAATCGTCTGGCCTTGTCCCGCTCGAACGCTTTTTCGAGGAAACCACCGATGTTCCAGCTTCTTCGCACCGCCCAAGTCCTCCGCGCGGGTATCGGCATGGGCGCCGCGATGGCCGCGCTTGGCGCGACCCTGCCCGTGGCCGAGGCGCAGCCCGCCGCCAGCCCCTCGCCGTCGTGTATCCGGACCAGCCAGATCGAGAACACGCGGATGGTTCACAGCCGGGTGCTCTACATCCGCACCAGCGCGCGCGCCTTCTATCGCATGGATTTCTCCAGCGATTGCGACAGCGACAGCAACGGGCCGCTGATCATCCATCCGGTCGACAACTCCGGCGAGTTCTGCAGCGCCATCGGCGTCAACATCAACGTCCGCGAGACCGGGCAGCGCTGCATGCCAAGCCAGCTCACCAAGCTGACGCCGGACGAGGTGGCGCAGATTCCGAAGACGGACCTGCCGTAGCGCCGTCCGCTCCCCGCCGGCTCCCTAGACGCGTGGCGTGAGGCTACCGCGTGGTGACCGTGAAGCGCAGGAGTTCGTGCTTCGGCGCCTCCCAGCCGGGTTTCAGCACCAGCGCCTGCTGGTAGTCGAGGTAGGCCGACTTTTCGTCGTCAATGCCTTCATAGGCGACGGCGCGGTTGAAATAGGCCTTGGCCGGCTCGGAGACGCCCAGCGCCAGCCCCTTGGTGGTGTCGGCGATGCCGTCGGCGTAGCGGTGCTCGATGATGTCGATTGCGCCGCGGTCCATCCAGGCGTCGCCGACCGAGGGATCGAGCTGGATGGCGCGCTCAACGTCGGCGCGCGCGGCGTGGTAGTCATGGCGGTTCATCAGCACGGCGCCGCGGTTGACGTAGGTGCGCGTGAGATCGTCCTTGTTCAGGGCGCCCTGGTCGATCGCCTCATTGCAGAACTGCAGCGAGGCTTCGTCGGCGCGCTCGGCGAGCGCCGCCCGCGAGCAGTTCGCCGCCGAGGTGTCCGCGATGACGGCGACCGCCGCGCCCGCTGGGCCAGCCAACCCAGCCCAGAGCGCGATCGCGCCGATCAGCAGGCGGACACCCATGCGCGCCTCCGACACCACCGCGTCTGGCGCCCTAGCGGCGGGTGACCGTGAACCGCAGCAGTTCCTGCTTCGGCAGGTCCCAGCCGGGCTCCAGCACCAGCGCCTGCTGGTAGTCGAGGTAGGCCGACTTCTCGTCGTCGATGCCTTCGTAGGCGACGCCGCGGTTGTAGTAGGCCTTGGCCGGCTCCTCGGTCCCGAGGGTCAGGCCCTTGCTGATGTCGTCGATCCCGTCCTGGAAGTGCTTGTAGATGATCGCCACGGCGCCTCGGTTGACCCAGGCCTCGCCCAGCCCGGGATCAATTTCGATCGCGCGCTGAAAGTCGGCGCGGGCGGAGGTGTAGTCCCGCCGGAGCATCCACATGACGCCGCGGTTGATGTAGGTGCCGGCGAGGTCCCTGCGGTCGAGCTGGCTCTCGCTGAGCGCCGTAGTGCACAACTGCATCGAGACCGCGTCGGCCTGCTCGTGGAAGGCGGCTTCCGAACACTGCTGCGCCGAGGTGTCGCCCATCACGGTGACGGCGGCCCCGGCGGAGCCCGCCAGGCCGAAGGAAAGCGCGACCGCGCCAAAAAGCATGTTGAGATTCATGAGCGCCTCCCGGGAGCCCTTTTTTTGTACTCGCCAGCATGCGCCAAGCCGGCCCGCGACGCAACGGAAGGTTCCCGCGCGCGGTCGCCCCTTTGGCCCGCCGATCGGCGCCGGACGGGTACGGATTGGCTGGAGTTGGGAGGCGCCCGGGCGGGCGCCGGCGTCGCGGCGAGGGATTGCAAGCCGGCTAATTTGTCGCCTCCTTGTCGGCGCGATGCGGGTTCGTTCGTCATCGTGTGAAAGGAGACCGCGCCGATGCTTTACGCCTTCCTTTGCTACAACAACGAAGACGCCGTCTTCTCCTGGAGCCAGGAGCAGGACCAGGCGGTGATGTCCGCGCTCCACGAGGTGCATGCGCCGCTGGAGAAGGCGGGTCGGTTCGGCCCATCGGTGCGGCTGATGCCGACGACGGCGGCGACCACCCTGCGCAAGGACTTGGATCCGCCGCTGGTGCTCGACGGCCCTTACGCGGAGACCAAGGAGCAGCTGCTCGGCTTCTATGTGATCGAGTGCGCGGATCTCGAGGCGGCGCTCGACGTCGCCAAAGACCTGGCCAAGGCCAATCCGGGCGGCGCCTACGAGGTGCGGCCGCTGCGGCTGTTTCTGCCGGGGTCGCTGGGCTCGAGCGCGCTGGCGCAGTGAGCGACCTCGCCTGGATCGACGGCGCGCTGACCGCGGCGCGGCCCCAGGCGGTCGGGGCGCTGCTGCGCTATTTCCGCGACCTCGATCTCGCCGAGGAGGCGTTCCAGGACGCCTGCCTGCGCGCACTGCGCAGCTGGCCGGAAAAGGGTCCGCCGCGCGATCCGGCCGCGTGGCTGATCATGGTCGGGCGCAACGCCGCGATCGACCAGGTGCGCCGCAGGAGCCGCCAGGAGGCGCTGCCGGACGAAGAGACCATCTCCGACCTCGACGATGTCGAGACGCCGCTGGCCGAGCGGCTGGACGGCGCCGACTATCGCGACGACGTGCTGCGCCTGCTGTTCATCTGCTGCCATCCCGACCTGCCGGCGACTCAGCAGATCGCCCTGGCCCTGCGCATCGTCTCCGGGCTTTCGGTGAAGCAGATCGCCCGCGCCTTCCTGGTCAGCGAAGCGGCGATGGAGCAGCGCATCACCCGCGCCAAGGCCAGGATCGCCGCCAACACCGTGCCGTTCGAGCCGCCGGGCCCGATCGAACGTGGCGAGCGGCTCGCAGCGGTCGCGGCGATGATCTACCTGGTGTTCAACGAGGGCTACTCGGCCGGCGCGGCGGAGCAGGACGACCGTGCGGCGCTGCCGATCGAGGCGATGCGGCTGGCGCGGCTGCTGCTGCGGCTCTACCCGGCCGAGCCGGAGATCATGGGCCTGATGGCGCTGATGCTGCTGCAGCATTCGCGCGCGGCGGCCAGGTTCGACGCGGCCGGCGAGATCGTCTTGCTCGACGACCAGGACCGCAGCCTCTGGGACCGGCGCATGATCGGCGAGGGCCTGGCCTTGCTCGACAAAGCGATCCGGCACCGCCAGCGTGGTCCCTACCAGGTTCAGGCCGCGATCGCGGCGATGCACGCGCGGGCCGAGCGCCCGGAAGACACCGACTGGGCGCACATCGACGACCTCTACGCGGCGCTGGAGCAACTGGCGCCGTCGCCTATCGTGACGTTGAACCGCGCCGTCGCGGTCTCCAAGGTGAAGGGTCCGGAGGCGGCGCTGGCGATGATCGAGCCGCTCGGCGACCGCCTGGGCGGCTACTTCCACTTCTTCGGCCTGAAGGGGTCGCTGCTGATGCAGCTCGGCCGCGCCGCCGAAGCGCGGGAGGCGTACGGCCAGGCCATCGCGCTGGCCACGACGCCGGCCCAGGCCGCGCACATCCGCCAGCACCTCGACCAGCTGATGAAGGACGGCGCGGCGCAAAATTAGCCGCCGGCCGTGTCGGGATGGCTGGGGGCTGCGCGTCCTTCGGCTGAACGCGGGAGACCGTCATGGCCAGCGCCACCCCTGCCGAGAAGGCGATCAAGCAAGCCATTCTGGATCGCAACGCCGCCCTGCACGACAAGAACGTCGCGGCCGTGATGGCCTCCGGCGCACCGGGCTTCGTCAGCTATTCGCTCGCGCCGCCGCTGAAGGGCGCCGCCGGCAAGGCCGGCCTGCTGGCCTGGTTCGCCACCTGGGACGGTCCGATCGGCCATGAGCTCAAGGATCTGAAGATCGTCGCCGGCGAGGGCGTCGCCTTCGCCCACGGCCTGATCCACATGACCGGGCGCAAGATCGACGGCGAACAGATCGACCTGTGGTTCCGCCAGACGTTCGGCCTGAAGCTCTTCCGCGGCGCCTGGAAGATCGTCCACGAGCACGGCTCGGTGCCCTTCTACATGGATGGCAGCTTCAAAGCCGCCGTCGATCTCAGACCATGACTGCGTCAACGGCCCCGTAATTGCGAGCCTGCCGCCAGGAACCCAGTAACTGTGCCTGAGCGGAACAATGAATACGCCAAGTTGGATGATGGAGGCGACGCATACGCGGCCCGCGAAGCCGTGGTCTCGTCGCAATCGCGGTCGCCGCGCCGGTGATCGCCGCATGAGCCTCGAAATGACGATGGCGATCGGCGTCGTGCTGGCCTGGGCGTGGGGCGTCTACGAACTCACCCTGCTGTTCCTGCGCTAACGGCGCGGGCTAGCGGCCGAGATCGCGCGCGTCCGCCTCGTAGAGCATCGGTCGCCCGCGAGACGGCGGCGCAGGTTTTCCACAAAGATAGCGTCGTTGCGCGCCGCCTGGCCGGAGCCGAACGCCGAGGCGTGCGGCGTCAGGCTGACCTTGGGATGATCCCAGAACGGGCTGTCGTCCTTCAGCGGCTCGTCGTGGAACACATCGAGGATGGCGTGCTCGGGCACACCGCCCGCCAGCGCCGCGAGCAAGGCCGGCTCGTCGACCAGGTCGCCGCGGCCGACGTTGACCAGCACCGAGCCCGACTTCATCGCACCGAAGAAGCCGGCGTCGGCCATGCCCCTGGTTTCGGTGTTCAGCGGCGTCGCCAGCACCACCACGTCCGCCGCCGGCAGCAGGCTGTTCACGTCCGAGAGTCGGCCCATGTGCTCGGCCAGGGCAGCCGGCGCGCCGCTGCGGCGCACGCCGACGATCTTGGCCCCGAACGCCTTGGCCCGCGCCGCCACGTCCTGGCCGATCGCGCCGAAGCCGACGATCAGCCAGCTCGTGCCGGCGATCTCGCGGAACGGCAGCCGGGTCCAGCGATGCGCGGCCTGTTCGGCGCGGCGCTCGGTGATCCGCTGGAAGGTCGCCAGCACCTCGGCCATCACGTACTCGGCGATGCACAGCGCCTGGCCGTGGCCGGTGGTCAGCACCGCGCCCTTGTCCACCAGCTGGGCCCAGATCGGATGGTCCACGCCCGCCGCGCCGGTGTGCACCCACTTCAGCCGCTCCGACTTCAGCAACCCGACCATCAGGCTGCGCTGGCCAGGCCCCATCATGCTGTCGGCCGACATCCAGCCGGCGTCCGGCTGAGCGTTGTCGGGATCGAAGGTCTCGGCGCCGCAGGTGATGGCGCCCTGGTTGTCGACCACCAGCAGCTGCAGCTGGTTCTTGAACGGCTCGAGGTCGCGCTCCACGCGCCGCAGGGCCGTTTCGTAGATCAGCAGGCGCATCAGCGAGCTCCCTTCGGTGGTGATGGAGACGCGCCGGGCGGCGGGAACGGGTTCACGGCGTCGGCGCGGGCGTGCACCACGGCGAAGCTGTCCGCGTAGACGCGCCGCCAGCCGGGCCGCGCATCGAGCATATGCACCAGCGGCTCGCGCGGCGAGAGGATGGTCCAGCGGATGTTCCAGCGCTTGAAGGCGTCGTCCACGGCCGGCTGCGCGCCGCCGGCGATGGCCAGGTACTGCTGCACCCACGCATCGCCGTACATGTCGGCGCGGCCGTCGACGTAGGGCTTCACGCCCTTGAAGATCAGATAGCCGCCGAACGCATATTCGTTGAACACGGGCTGGCTCAGCAGCTGCGGCGGCACATGGGCCAGCGCGGTCACCGGCACGTTGCCATTGTCGGTGCGCACCAGTGGGATCGCCAGGCGCGTGACGACCACCGCCGCCGCGCCCGCCGCCAGGGCCGAGGCGACCAGCACGCTCGGGACGCGCCAGGCTGGCTTCCAGCCGACCGGCGCGGCGACGCGTGGACCTGACCGGGCCGGGTTCATCGCACGGCCGAACGGCTCGGCCAGCAGCATCGGCGCGAGCACCGCCAGCACCGCCTCCTGCCGCACGTGCTGCAGCGCCATGTGCACCAGCGCGACCAGCAGCAAGAGACGGAACGGCGGCACGCGCACGCCGCGCCACAGCCCCAGGAACAGGGTGATGAGCAGCGCGCTTTCGAACAGGGTCGGCTGCTGGAAGGTGGCGCTGCGCCATTCCAGGATGTTGGGCAGCACCTTCATGCCCAGCACCCAGAACGGGAACTCCAGGCCGGCGATTCCATGCGGCGTGGCGAGCGAGAGGGCGGTGGCGATGACGCCGAAGAAGCCCCAGCCACGCACCACGCCGAGCTTGGCCTGCACGGTATTGGGTGCGTCGAAGAACGCCTCGGCCGCGAACGGGCCGATGATGCCGAGCCCAAAGATGAAGCTGGCGTGCAGGTTGGCCCACAGCACCATCAGCAGCGCCAGCTCCAGCGGCGGCGCCTTGCCCTGACGGCGCGCCTTCAGCAGCCGGCCGGTCCAGAACACCAGAAGCGGCGCCGCCAGCATGTGCGGCCGGGCGAACAGGAACGGCTGCAGGCAGGCGAAGCTGAGCCCCAGCCCGATGATCTGCCCGATCGGACCCAGCCATAGCCGCAGCTCGCGGGCGATCATGGCGTAGGCGGCGGCGGCCGCCGCGCCGATCAGCAGCACGACGCCGCTCCAGCCGCCGGCCAGATAGGCCAGCGCCATCAGCACCTCGGAGCCCCACTCGTGGGCGATCCACGGCTTGCCGGCGTAGGTGAACGAGAACGGGTCGGTCAGGGGGACCGTGTGATGGTCCAAGATCCAGCGCCCGGACGCGACGTGCCAGTTGGTGTCGCCGTCGATGAACACCCGCGCCGAGAACGCCGCCACCGCCAGCAGCACGATCGCCGCCGAGCCGGCGATGGCCAGGTCGACGGTCGCCCGCCGGCGCGCCGACTGCGCCAGCCGGGGATTGAACGGTTCGGCGATGGAAATCGGAAACAACCCCCTGACGTGGTGCGTCGCTGTCGAGCGCCCCGCGCCCCGCGTCAAGCCGAAGATGTGCAGCGGCGAGCGCGGCGCGTTTTGCTTAACCAAATCCGGCCGATGATGTAGCGCAGGTCCAACGGGCCCTTGGGGCGGAATTCTCCGAACACGTGAACGACACCAGCGCCAGCTCCATCGCCAACCTGCTCCGCCGCGATCGGGCCGGGCGCCTGCTGTCGATCGTCGTGCCGATGCACGACGAGGCGGAGGTGCTGGGCGCCTTCTTCGAGCGGATCGAGGCGGCGACCAGGGATCTGGGCGTGCGGGTCGAAATCATCTGCGTCGACGACGGCAGCCGCGATGCGACCCTGACCGGTCTCGTCGCCCGCGCGGCGGTCGATCCGCTGGTCAAGGTGATCGCCCTGGCGCGCAACTTCGGCAAGGAAGCGGCGCTCACCGCCGGCATCGACGCGGCCGGCGGCGACATGGTGGTGCCGATCGACGCCGACCTGCAGGACCCGCCGGAGCTGATCGCCGAGTTCATCGCCCGCTGGGAGGATGGCTACGACGTCGTCTACGGCTCGCGGGCCGACCGCAGCAGCGACACGGCGATGAAGCGCACCTCGGCGCAGATGTTCTACCGCATCTTCAACCGCGTCTCCGATCTCGACATCCCCGAGAGCGCCGGCGACTTCCGCCTGATGGACCGCCAGGTGGTGGAGGCGCTGAAGCAGCTGCCGGAGCGCAACCGCTTCATGAAGGGGCTGTTCGCCTGGGTCGGGTTTCGCCAGATCGGCATTCCCTACGCCCGGCCGGAACGCGCCGCCGGCGTCAGTTCGATGGGCTACGTGCGGCTGTGGCGCTTCGCCCTCGACGGCATCACCTCGTTCTCGACCGCGCCGCTGCGGGTCTGGTCGGTGATCGGCTTTGTCAGCGCCCTGGTCGCGGTGGCGTTCGCGATCGGGCTGATCGTCCGCGTGCTGATTGTCGGACGGGAAGTGCCCGGCTACGCGTCGTTGATGACCGTCGTTCTGTTCGGCTTCGCGATCCAGATGATGGCGTTCGGCGTGCTCGGCGAATACGTCGGACGGCTCTATCAGGAGGTGAAGGGCCGGCCGATCTATGTGGTGCGGGCCAAGGTCGGCTTCGACCGCTGATGGACCGCGCCACCTATGACCGCATGCGGACCCTGCAGGAGGGCCACTGGTGGTTCGAAGGCCGCCGGCGGATTCTGTCCGGCCTGATCGACCGCCTCGGCCTGCCGAAACCGGCGCGGATTCTGGAGGTCGGCTGCGGCCCCGGCGGCAACCTCGCCATGCTGCAGCGGCTGGGCGAGGTGACGGCGGTCGAACCCGACGAAGCGTCGCGCGCCTATGCCGCCGAGCGCAACGGCGTTCGGGTCGAGGGCGGCCTGTTGCCGGACGGGCTGCCGTTCGAACCCGCCAGCTTCGACCTGGTCTGCGCCTTCGACGTGATCGAGCACGTCGATGAGGACGCCGCTTCGGTGGCCGCGCTGGGCCGACTGGTGAGGCCGGGCGGCTATCTGGCGACCACCGTCCCGGGCCAGCCCTGGATGTGGAGCCGGCACGACGAGCTGCACCACCACAAGCGCCGCTACCGGATGAAGGCGTACCGCGCCCTGTTCGAGGCCGCCGGCCTGGAAATTGTCACCGCCAGCTACTTCAACACCCTGCTGTTTCCGCCGATCGCGGCGATCCGGGCGCTGAAGATGGCCACCGGTTCGACCGCCGCCGACGACGACGCGATGCCGCCCGCGCCGATCAACGCCCTCCTCACCGGCCTGTTCGGGTCGGAGCTGGCCTGGCTGAAGCACGCGCCGTTGCCGGTCGGAAGTCTCGATCGTCGTGATCGCGCGACGACCGGCATGAAGCTTCCAGCCGTCGTCCGCGAGATCAACGTCTTCGCCATGATCGGCGCCGCGTCGACGGCGATCAACTACGTCGGCGCCCTCGCCGCGCAGCACCTGCTCGGTCTCGGGCCGCTGCCGGCCGGGATCGTGGGCTACGCCGCTGCGGTCGGCGTCTCCTATTTCGGCAACAGCCTGCTGACGTTCCGCCGCCCGGCGATCCACGGGCCGCAGTTCGCCCGGTTCGCCGCGATCTCGCTGGTCGGACTGGCGATCAATCTGGGGCTGGTGTTCTTCGGCACCCATGCGCTGGGCTGGCCACTCTGGAAGGCGCTGATCCCGGTGGTGGTGATCGTGCCGGCGGCGACCTTCGTGATGGCGAAGTTCTGGGCGTTCGCGGAAACGGAGACGGCCGGCTAGCGCCGCACGACCGTCTCCGCCGAAGCCCGCGCAGGCCCGGCCGAAGGCGCCTTCGGCCAGAGCGCTGCACTCCGCGCGACAGGCGCCGCGCGACGTTGTCCGCACGAACTCGTTCGCCGCGCGATATCCCGTCTTGTAGCATTCCAACGCCTTGGCTGTCCGCCTGCGACCCCAGCGGCCGAACGGCGCAGCGAACCTCGCTGCATAACAACCGTGATCTAGCAGACCGCCATCGGACGGCGATTTAGGCCGCCGCCTTGGCCACTGGCGCATGCTCAAGGTTGATTTCCTCGAGCGAGCGCGAGCTGGTCTCCGGCACCAGCAACAGGCTCAGAACGCCTCCCAGCAGCGACAGCCCGGCGAGGCCCCACATCGAGGCGACAAATCCGATGTGCTGGTTGAGGCTCGGGAACACGAAGCCGGCGACCGCCGCGCCGATCCGCCCGCCCACCACGGTGATCGACTGGGCCACGCTGCGGATGCGCGTCGGCGCCAGTTCGACACCGAAGATACCGGCGCCGGAGACCAGGCCGGGGCCGGTCAGGGCGATGTTGAACAGGCCGAACACCAGGAAGGCCAGCAAGGCGAGGCTGGTGAACTGCGAGCGCAGGATCGCGAATATCCCCAGCACGACCGCGCCGCCGATGAAGCCCCACACCTGCAGCGGCTTGCGGCCCCACTGGTCGATCATCAGCCAGGAACCCAGCACCGAGGCGGGGATGATGAACAGCAGCTCGTTTTCGATCTGGAAGATCGAGGCGGGAATGTGCAGGTTGCCGGCGATGATGTTCGGCCCGAACAGGACCGAGGCGTAGACCACCAGGTCGTAGACCATCCACAACAGCGCGGCGGCGAAGATGTGCCGGGCGTGCAGTGCGAACACCTGGCCGAACGGACGCGCGTCCGCGGATGGCGCGGCGGCCGGGGCGGCGCCGACCTCCTGCATGACGGCCATCGCCTGGACCTTGTCGGCCGCCAGCTTCGCCAGGAACCTCGCGGACTCGGGCATCCGGCGGCGGAAGTACATCACCCCGAGGGCCGGGACGGCGCCGGCGGCCAAGACGATCTTCCACACCAGCTCCGGCGGTACGTGAAACGAGTCGAGCAGCAGCTTGAGCACCGCCGCCGCCAGGGCGCCGATCGGCCACATGGTGCCGAAGCCCAGCCCGATCGCCTTGCCGCGGTCGGCGCGGTTGGCGTGCTCGGCCATGATGGTGGGCGACAGGACGTAGTCGGCGCCGACGCCGATCCCGAGCACGAAGCGGCAGGCGATCAGCAGGCCGAGGGTCGGCATGAACGCCTGCGCCAGGGCCGCAACGCCCAGGATCAGCGCGTCGACGCCGTAGAAGCGCTTGCGGCCACTTTGCGCCAGCACGCCGAAGATCAGCGCGCCGACCATCGAGCCCACCAGCGCCACGGCCGACAGGACACCGGCCGCGGCGCCGATGGTGTGGACGCCGTAAGCCGCCAGCGCTTGCGGCAACACCAATCCGATCGCGGAGATGTCGTAGCCGTCGCAGAACACGCCCAACCCGGTGACGAGCAGCGCCCGCACGTGGAAGCGGTGGAACTTCTGCTCGTCGATCGCCGCGAACTGACTTTCGGACATGCTTCCCCCGCCGCCCCTGCGCGTGCTTCGATCCTTAGGCGATCAGGCGAGAACTCCGCCAGGGGGCTGTGGTGAATTCCGCCGCGCCGGAGCCAACACCGGCCGCTGCTCCGCGAAATTTCATAAAAACGTCACGCCGCGGCTGACGTCTCGGCGCCGAATTCTGCGCCCTTGGCCTCCGGTCCGAACCAGGCGACCACCGCCAGCACCACCGCGACCACGCCGCAGACGACCGCGAGCGCGAAACTGTAGTCGCCATGGTGCGACTTCATCAGGCTGGTCTGCAGCGTAGCGTTGACGGCGGCGAGCAGGTTGCCGAGCTGGTAGGCGAAGCCGGGAAAGGTGCCGCGCGCGGCGGGGGGCGAGAGCTCGTTGAGGTGGGCCGGCACCGCCGCCCAGGCCCCCTGCACCGCCACCTGGATCAGGAACGCGCCCGCCGCCAGCATCCAGGCCGTGGTCGAGAACGCCCACAGCGGGATGATCGGCAGGGCCAGCAGCGCGGCCAGGGCGATGGCCCGCCGCCGGCCGATCCGTTCCGAGAGCGGTCCGAACAGGAACCCGCCCAGGATCGCCCCGACGTTCAGGCAGATGGTCAGGGCGGTGATCAGCGGCGCGCCGAAGTGATGCTGGTTCCGCAGGAACTGCGGATAGAGGTCCTGGGTGCCGTGGCTGAAGAAGTTGAAGCAGGTCATCAGCAGCACCGCGTAGGCCAGCATCCGCCAGCGTCCCTTCATCGCCTGGATGAAGTTCGGACGCGGCGACGCCGCCGCCGCCGACCCCGCCGCTTCCCAGGCCGGGCTCTCGCGCACCGAACGCTGGATGTAGAGGATCAGCAGGGCGGGCAGGACGCCCAGCGCCAGCATGCCGCGCCAGCCGATCGCCGGCAGGAACAGGTTGGCGATCGCGGCCAGGAAGTAGCCCATCGGGTAGCCTTCCTGCAGGATGCCCGAGATCAGCCCGCGGCTCTTGGCGGGGATGCTTTCCAGCGCCAGCGACGCGCCGATGCCCCACACCCCGCCCATCGCAAAGCCGAACAGCGAGCGCAGGCCCAGGAAGACGTAGACGTTGGGCGAGAAGGCCGAGGCCAGCGCCAGGACCGAATAGAGGCCCACGACCGTCATCAGCATCGGTCGGCGGCCGAAGCGGTCGGAGAGGCGGCCGAACACGAACGCGCCAACGGGCCGGGCCGCCAGGGTGAGAAACAGCGCCGAATTGACCAGCGCGATATCGGCGTGGAACTCCTTGGCGATGTCCGTCAGCACGAACACCAGCAGGAAGTAGTCGAAGGCGTCGAGCGCCCAGCCCAGCAGGCTCGCCGTGAACGCCGCCCGCTGCGGCCCGTTCAGCGCCCGGAGGTCGTCGATGATCACCATGGACGCCGTTTCCTACGCCGAACGGCTTTCTTTGGCTGTGTTTGCGCCGCGGATCAACGCGCCGGCGGGCGACGCGCCAAGAGCCGGCGGATGCGGTCGAGCACCGCCTGCGGTTCGTAGGGCTTGGCGAGCATCGGACCGTGTTCGCAAAGATCGCCGGCCGCCTCAGCCGCCCGCGCCGCCGTGCCGGCCAGGATCACCTCGCAGGCTGGCCGGCGGCCGCGGATCCATTTGGCGAGCGCGAAGCCGTCCGGCTCGCCGGCCATTTCGACGTCGCTAAGGACGACGCCCACGGCCCCTTCCTCGTCGTGTTCGATCACCAGCATGGCTTCGTCGGCGCTGGCGGCCTCCACCACCCGGTAGCCGCAATCGCGCAGGTAGGCGGCGATCACCATGCGGACGAGCACTTCGTCATCGACGACGAGGACGGTTTGCGTCAGCGCGAGACTCGCGCCGTCGCTATCGCGGGTGCTCATCGGCCTCGGTCAGTTTCCCGACCCGCGCGACCAGCGCGCCAAGTTGGTAGGGCTTGGGCAGGAAGGCGTCGGCGAGGTGGATGGCGCCGTCCGGGCCGGCGTGGCCGGAGGTGATGATCACCTTCAGCCGTGGCTTGCTGCGGCGCACGTAGGCCGCGAGTTCGAAGCCGTCGACCGCGCCCGGCATTCGCACGTCGGTGATCAGGACGTCCGGGTCCGGCGAGGCGTGCAGCACCGACAGCGCCTCCTCGCCATTCGCCGCCTCTACCACTTCATAGTCGGCCTGGCGCAGCGCTTCGGCCAGCAGCATGCGGATCAAGATCTCATCCTCGACGATCAGCACGACGGTGCGGGACGCAGGGACCGCGCAAGGCTGGAAATCTGCGGCGGCCATACTCATCCCCACGCACCGGCTCGGAAAACGCACGGCGTGGCTTGGAGTTCCGGCTAGGCCTTGAGGGCGTTCCTGAACATGAACAGCGAGATAACGATCAGGTAGCCGCCGAAAACGCGCTTCAGGGGCGAAGCGGGCAGCCGGTGCGCGGCGGCGACGCCGAGCGGCGCGGTGAGGACCGACATGCAGGAAATCGCCACCGCGGCCGGCAGGTTGATGTAGCCGAGCGATCCCCAGGGCAGACCGGCATGTCCATAGCCGATGATCGCAAAGCCGATCGCCGTCGGGACCGCGATCAGCGTGCCGATGCCCGAGGCCGTGGCGATCGAGCGGTGAATCGTGCGGCTGCACCAGGTCATCACTGTGATCGCGATCGTGCCGCCGCCGATTCCCAGCAGCGACGAGAAGGCGCCCAGCGGACCGGCAATGGCGACGACGGCCAGGCCGGACGGCATCTCCGTGCTGATCACCATGTCGCTGAGCTTGGGCGCCAGGAAGTTGACCGACATCAGCAGAACGCCAATCGCGAAGATCAACAGTAGTCCGCGCCCGTCGATATGACCGGCAAGCACCACGCCGACCGCATCGCCGATGATCAGCCACGGCGCCCAGGTTTTCAGGATCTCGAAGTCGACCGCCCCACGCTTGGCGTGCGCGGCCACCGACCGCAACGAGGCGAAAATGATGGTCGCGGCCGACGTGCCGACCGCGACGTGCGCGTACTCGCTCTTCGCGCCGCCCAGCAGCGGCAGCACAAGCAGCATGGCGGGCACGACGACGAAGCCGCCGCCGATCCCGAACATGCCGGCGCAGAATCCGGCAAAGAGGCCGGCGGCCAGCAGCGCCACCAACGGGAGCAGCCAGCCGAGACTCTCAAACTGCATGCACCAAGCCCGTCCCTGATGGCGCTCGCGGCGGGTCTAGCCGCCGCGGGCAAGATAGGCGCAAATCGCCAGCCTTTCCGTCAGGATTGTCACGTGTCTGTCCAGGCGGCGGGCGCCGCGATCGCTAGGTGGTGGAATAGAAGGCGAAGCCGGCGCGGGTCAGCCACCGGAGAACTAGTTCTGCACCGCCGCGGTCGCGACGCCGGCGGCGATCAGCGCCCCGCCGCCCGCGCGCTTCGACCACCGCATCGCACCCGGCCGGCGCAGGAACCTGGCGGCGTGGGAGGCGATCAAGGCGTAGGCGGTGTCGGTGCAACCGACCACCGCGCCGAAGGTGGCGACCAGGATCGCGGCTTGCAGCACATAGTCGCCCTTGGGGCTAATGAACTGCGGCGCGAAGGCGACGAAGAAGACAATGGTCTTGGGGTGGAACGAGCCCAGCAGCAGATTGCTCAGGAACGCGGTGCGCGGACGGATGGCGGCCGGCGGCGCGGCGTCGGCCGCCGGCTTGCCGCCGCTCCGGACCAGAGTGACCACGCCCAGCCCGATCAGGTAGGCCGCGCCGGTCCACTTCAGGACCATGAACGCGGTCGCCGAGGCGCGCAGGATCGCGCCGACCCCCGCCAGCGACAACGTCATGGCGATCACGCTGCCGACCGACATGCCGGCGACCGACGCCAGCGCCGCCCTGCGCCCCGAGCCCAGCGCATAGCCGACGATGCTGGTGACCGCCGGCCCGGGGATCACGCCGATGACGAAGGCGGCGGCCGCGAAGCCCAGCCAGAGGTTCCAATGCATCGCCCGCCCCTTTCGCGCTGAAAATATCGCGGCTTTCGGGGAGCGCATCAACCTCGGCCGAAGCGCCCGCATCAGCTCGCGGCGCCGCGGAGCGCCTCGAGCTGCCGGTAGACGCCAGCCAGCCGCCGTTCGACCGCCTGCTCGATCTCAACGCTCGCTGCCCGCCGCTTGGCGGCGGCGTCCGGCGTGAAGGCAACGCCTGGCGACTTCGCGTCAAACCCGGCAGCCGCCGCCATGGCCGCCACCTCCTCGGGGGACGACATGACGCCGAAGTGCGGCAGCAGCCGGGTCCAGACCGCGTCGGGGAGTTCGTCGTAGTTCACCAGCACGCCGCCGCCGGCCGGGTATTCGCGCACGGCGGCGTCGCAGATCGCGCCCAGCACCTGCGCGCGATAGTCTTCGCCCCAGACTCGGCCGCGAGGATCGAGCCCGTAGAAGGCCGGCGGCATGAGGTCGGCGACCAGCTGCATGCCGGCGCGGCGGGCGTGCGAAACCATCACCGCCGCCGGCGCCCGATAGAGAAACGCCCACGGCGTCCGGGGAAACGCCGCCCGGAACACCGGCAGCGCGCAGGCGTGCCAGCTGTCGAGCTTGAGGAAGTAGCGCGCCTCCCCGACGTTCCTGACCTGGCCGAGCGCGGCGACCATCGCCTGCAGCAGCTCGACCCGCTCGTCATCCCCCGCCTCCAGGCGCACCACCGCGTCGATCGGGCCGGCCTCGGAGACGACGACATTGGCCCCCGAGGCGGCCAGCATCTGGCTGGCCAGGGTCGAGCCGCAGCGCGACATGTGGAAGATCAGTCCGGTCGGTTCGAGGCTGGCCGCGCGGTCGGTCCAGCCCGCCAGGTCGGTCAGTGCTGTCGAGACCAGCGGTCCGGCGTTGCGGACGGCGGCCACTGCGTCCTCGTAGAACGGCTCGGTCAGGCGCCGGTCGCCGAACCAGGCCCAGTCGATCGTCAGCTCGCCGGCGCTGCGCCGCACTCGAGCGGGCAGCCAACCGTGGCCGGGCGGACCCGCCGCGGTAGTCGCCTGCTTGCTGCGCCGAACTTCGTCCATTAGTCGAGCATGATGACCTTCCCGGACCGGTTGCGACTACCCTTGTCGTTCGATCCAGTCCGGCTGGCCAGCGATCTGCACGCGCTCTCGTCCGTCCATTGGATCGCCCATTTCGTCAAACAGAACTACGAGGGCGACTGGAGCGTGATCCCGCTGCGCGGCGTCGCCGGCGCGACGCACCCGGTGCAGATGATCTATCCCGACCCGGCCGCGACGGCGTTCGAAGACACGCCGATGCTGGCCGGCTGCCCCTACTTCCGCGAGGTGCTGTCGGCGTTCGCCTGCGAGGTTCAGGCGGTGCGGCTGATGCGGCTGACGCCCGGCTCGGCGATCAAGGAACATGCCGACCACGACCTCGACGCCGCCGCCGGCATGGCGCGGATCCACATCCCGATCACCACCAGCCCCGAGGTCGAGTTCGAACTCAATCGCCGCCGCATCGTGATGGCGCCGGGCGAGGCCTGGTACCTGCGCCTCTCCGACCCTCACCGAGTCGCCAACCAGGGCTCCAGCGACCGCGTCCACCTGGTCGCCGACCTGGTGGTCAACGCCTGGCTGACCGACCTGCTCGGCCGCTCCGAAGCCACCTGAAACGGCTCAGCTTTCGATGAACGCCAGCAGGTCGGGGTTGATCACGTCGGCATGGACGGTCGGCATGCCGTGCGGAAAGCCCGGGTAGAACTTGCTGACGCTGTTCTTCAGCAGCTTGGCCGACAGCGGCGCTGAATCGGCGAACGGCACGATCTGGTCGTCCTCGCCGTGCATCACCAGGGTCGGAACCTGGATCTCCTGCAGATCCTCGGTGAAGTCGGTTTCCGAGAACGCCTTGATGCAGTCGTAGGCGGCCTTGGTCCCGCCCATCATGCCCTGGCGCCACCAGTTGTAGACGACGCCTTGGATCGGCTGCGCGCCCGGCCGGTTGAAGCCGTAGAACGGCCCCGAGGCGACATCGAGGTAGAACTGGGCGCGGTTGGCCATCGCCGCACGGTAGCCGTCGAACACCTCGATCGGCGTGCCGCCGGGGTTCTTGGCGCTCTTGACCATCACCGGCGGCACCGAGTTGAGCAGCGCGGCCTTCGCCACCCGGCCCTTGCCGTACCTGGCGACGTAGCGCGCCACTTCACCGCCGCCGGTCGAATGGCCGACGTGAATCGTGTCGCGCAGATCAAGATGCTTGACCAGCGCGTCGACGTCGGCGGCGTAGGTGTCCATCTCGTTGCCGGTGTCGGTCTGGGTCGACCGGCCGTGGCCGCGGCGATCGTGCGCGATCACCCGATAGCCCTGCGCCATGAAGAACAGCATCTGGTTGTCCCAGTCGTCCGCGCTCAGCGGCCAGCCGTGGTGGAACACGATCGGCTGTCCGACGCCCCAATCCTTGTAGAAGATCTCAGTGCCGTCCTTGACGGTGATCACACCCATGAAGGTCTCTCCTCGTGTCCCGAGCGGGCAGGCTGCGCCTGAAGTGCGACACTCGCGCCGTCGCCCGGCCAGGAAAAGAACCGACTAGGCCACGCGCGCGATCGTGATGAACGTTGGCCGGCAGCGGTCAGCGGGTGGATTGCAGGAGTCGAAGCGTAGGCGCCTAGGGCCCGCCAAAGCGGAGGATGGTGCGGGCGGTCGGGGTCGAACCGACACTCTGTCACCAGAACCGGATTTTGAGTCCGGCGCGTCTACCAGTTCCGCCACGCCCGCGACGGCGGATGCCGGTTAGCCGGTCAGGCCCCTCGCGTCCACTGCGCGCGCCGATCTAGCGCGGCTGGACGGTCTGGTCGATGGCGCCGAACCAGGAGCGGCCGTCCGGCCCCAGCATTTCGATGCGGACGCGGTCGCCGCTGCGCATGAACGGCGTCTTCGGCGCGCCCTCGAGCAAGGTCTCGATCGTGCGCAGTTCGGCGATGCAGGAATAGCCCGCGCCGCCGTCGGCGACCGGCTTGCCGGGTCCGCCGTCCGCGCCGCGGTTGGAGACGGTGCCTGAGCCGACGATCGTCCCGGCGGCCAGCGCGCGGGTCTTGGCGGCGTGGGCGATCAGGGTCCCGAAGTCGAAGTTCATGTCCTGGCCGGCGTCGGCGCGGCCGAACGCGGCGCCGTTGAGATCGACGCGCAGCTGGCCGTGCAGCTTGCCGTCGCGCCAGGCCTCGCCCAGCTCATCCGGCGTCAGCGCGGCTGGCGAGAAGGCGGACGCGGGCTTGGATTGAAAGAAGCCGAACGACTTGGCCAGCTCGTCAGGGATCAGGCCGCGCAGCGAGACGTCGTTGACCAGCATCACCAGGCGGATCGCCGCCAGCGCCGCCTCGCGGTCTGCGCCCAGCGGGACGTCGCCGACGATCACCGCGACCTCACCCTCGAAATCCAACCCCCAGGCCGGATAGCCAGCGGGGATCGGCCCCTGTGGATCGAGGAAGCCGTCGGAGCCGCCCTGGTAGAGCAGCGGGTCGGAGAGGAAACTGGGCGGCATCTCCGCGCCGCGCGCCCGCCGCACCAGCTCGACGTGGTTCAGATAGGCGGAGCCGTCCGCCCACTGGTAGGCGCGCGGCAGCGGGCTCGCGGCCTGTCGCTCAACGAACGGATGGCGCGGGATATCGCCGGCCGCCAGCCCGCGGTCCAGCGCGCGCAGCGCGGGCTCGGCCCGGGCCCAGTCATCCAGCGCCGCTTGCAGCGTGGGGGCGATGTCGGCGGCGTCGGCGCACCAGGCCAGGTCCCGGCTGACCACCACCAGGCGCCCGTCGCGGCCGTTCTTCAGCGAGGCGAGCTTCATCGGCCAGGCCTGCGGATCAGGCCGTTGACACGGACGCCCTCGTCCCAGCGGCTGGGACCGCCGAACACGAACACCTCGCACAGGATGTCGCCATCATCGGCCTCGGCCCAGAGGTAGTTGCGCTCGACCGTGACCTGCCGGCCCGCGGGCGAGAAGCCGTCGTAGGCGTCGCCCCAGGGCACGATCGCCGCGAGCTCGCGCCAGCGCAGCGTCAGCGCGCGCTCGAGCTCGTCGGCGGCCATCGCGGCCAGGTCATCTTTCAGGTCGGTCATGCGCCTCCCAGGCGCTTCTTCGGGCCACAGCGACAAGCTAACGCGCGACGAAGCGGCCCGAAAGCCGGCGCAAGCGAGACAAGCGCGCAACTCCCTGATACCCGGACGACATGTTGCGAAGGCTCTACGAGTGGATGATGCGCCTCGCGGCCTCGCCGCGCGCGCCGCTGTGGCTGGCGATACTCGCCTTCGCCGAAGGCTTCTGCTTTCCGATCCCGCCAGACGTGATCCTGATCCCGCTGGTGTTGCAGAACCGGGAGAAAGCCTGGCGCTACGCCTTCATCACCCTGTCGGCCTCGGTGCTGGGCGGCTCGATCGGCTACATGATCGGCTTCTTCCTGCATCCGGTCGGCATCTGGCTGCTGTCGCTCACCGGCAGCAACCCGCACGAATTCGAGCACTGGTACAAGCAGTGGGGCGTGCTGCTGCTGGCGCTGCCGATCCCCTACAAGGTGTCCGCGATCGCGTCGGGCATGTTCAAGGTGCCGTTCCTGCTGTTCTTCGGCGCGTCGATCGTGATCCGCGGCATCCGCTTCTGTCTCGTCGCCGGGCTGGTGCAGCGCTACGGCGAGCATGCCAAGGCGTTCATCGAGAAGCGGCTGGGACTGGTGGTCAGCGGCGTCGCCCTGGCCCTGATCGGCGCCTTCCTCGTCTGGCGCTTCGCGACCTGAGCGCGTTATAGGCGGGGCCATGAGCGCGCTTGACCCTGTGCTGCGGCGTTGGCCGATTTTCGCCCTCGTCATCTCGGCCGCGATGCTGGCGATCGCGCATGCGTTCCAGACGTTCGGCCACTTGGCGCCCTGCCACCTCTGCCTGAAGCAGCGCGAGGTCTACTGGGTGGCGATGGCGGTGAGCGCCGCGGCGCTCGTCGCCGGCCTGACGCCGATGCGCGAGCTCGGAACGCGGATCGGCTGCGCCGCGCTGGCGCTGGTCTTCGCCTACGGCGTCTACCTCGCCGGCTTCCACGCCGGAGCGGAGTGGCACTGGTGGAAGGCGCCGGTCACCTGCGCCAGCAGCGGGCCGGTGAACATCTCGGCGCTGAAGGCGCTGCTGGCCGGCGGCGGCGCGCACCAGCCCGCCTGCGACCAGGCCCCCTGGGTGTTCCTCGGCCTCTCGATGGCTGGCTGGAACTGCCTGGTCTCGGTCGGGTTGGTCGTCGTCAGCGCGCTGGCTGCGCTGCGCAAAGGAACCGCCCCATGAGCGCGCGTCCGCTACCTCCCCGCCCCGGCCTCGGCGCCGCCAAGGCGCGATTGCACGAGATGCTGCGGGTCGACCACGCTGGCGAGCTGGCGGCCGGCGCGATCTACCGCGGCCAGCGCGCGGTGCTGCGCGCCAGCGCCACCGCCGGGCGCAGCCTGGCCGAGATCGCAGACATGGCGGCGCAGGAGGAGGAGCACCTGGCGCGGTTCGACGCCATCCTGATCCAGCGCCGGGTGCGGCCCAGCCTGCTGGCGCCGCTGTGGCGCGCCGCCGGCTTCGGCCTCGGCGCCGCCACCGCCCTGATCGGCGAGAGCGCCGCTCATGCCTGCACCGAGGCGGTCGAGACCGTGATCGAGGGCCACTACGCCGCCCAGATCGCCGAGATCGAAGTCGCCGAGCCGGCCCTGGCCGCCGAGCTGACCCGTTTCCGCGACGACGAGCTCGCACACCGCGACGCCGCCGTCGCCGCCGGCGCACACCAGGCGCCGGCCTATCCGGTGCTGGCCGCCGTGGTCCGCGCCGGCTGCCGCGCCGCGATCCGCATCGCCGAGAAGGTCTGAGCGCGTTGGACGCCGAGACGGTCCGCCGCGAGGCCGAGACGCCGGTCATCGGCCTGCGGGCCGACTTCGACGAGATCGTGCAGACCCTGACCGACGCGTTCGCCGCCGATCCTCACTTCGACTGGTTCATGCGCCCCGGCGCAGGCCGCGAGGCCGCCCGCCGCGGCCTGTTCCACATGCTGATCGGCCAGGAGGGCCTAACCAACGGCCGCATCGACCGTCCTGCCAGCGGCGGCGCGGCGGCGGTGTGGATGCCGTTCGACTGGCTGGGCCCGATGCCGCTGCTGGCCGAGCTGCGCGCCCTTCCGTCGATGCTGCGCATGACCGGCTTCGCCCGCTTCGGCCGGCTGATGGCGATCCGCGACGACATGGACCGGCACCATCCGACAGACCGGCCGCACGCCTACCTGTGGTTCCTAGGCGTCGCCCCCGCCGCCCAGGGCCGCGGCGTCGGCTCGGCCCTGCTTCGCGCCGCCAACGCCCGCAACGACGCCGCCGGCCTGCCCGCCTATCTGGAAACCGGCACCACCCGCAACGTCGCCCTCTACCAGCGCCACGGCTTCAAGGTGATCTCCGAACACAAGGCCCGCCCGGACGCCCCGACGATGTGGAGCATGTGGCGGGAGGCGCGGGCGACTTAGGGCGGCGCGGCCCCGGCGACGAACCGCAGGGTTTGCACCTTCCCCGCGCCGCTCGAACTCACCCTGGCTACCGTGGACGTGCATCAACTTGCATCGCGGTGCAAGCCGGCGGCCACGTAGAGCGCCGCAGCGATGACGGAGAGGTCGAGGTCGTAAAGGTAGCGGTAGTCGCAGGCGATCGAGATCACCGCGAAGCTGGCGGCGAAGACGAAGGCGCCGCCCAGCATGGCGGCGATGGCGATATCGGGCGGACGGCGGCGACGCAGAAGGACAACCAGCAGGATGAGGCCGATCAGGCCGTAGGCCGCGTGGCTGAAGGCCGGCGTCGCGGCGAAGGCCATGGCGTAGTCGTCGAGGGCGTCGTCCCTCGCGCTCTTGCGCGGTTTGAGAGCCGCCTGCGCCATTTCCTCCGGCGGCCCGTCCACCCCGGTGAAGACCAGCCCACAGGCGGATGGGTCCGGCGTCAGCAACACCCAGCGAAAGGCCGCGGCGCGGACGCGCAGGTAAAGCAGCGGGTGTCGTGCGATCAGCTGAAACCATTGCGCGGCGATCGGCGCAGGCGCGCTGGCGTCCATCCGCTCGAACATGGGCTCGAGCGTGTCGACGCGGCTCGGCGAGTAGGCGGCGACGCCCTGGGTGCGGATGAGCGTGTCCAGCGCCGGCGCCCGGGCCTTCAACGCCGCCAGGTCGACGCCCGGATCGCGGGCCACCGCGGCGACGATGTCGTAGGTCTGCAGCGCGGTCCAAGCCTGCTGCATCGCCCCTGGCGCCTCGAGGCGCAGCGACAGTGCGGCGGAAACGGCCGCGGCGAGCGCCAGGCCGGCCGCGAGGAACCCGCCGCCCAGCGCAAGGGCCCTGAGCTTCGCGCCCTTGCCCGACATGGCGCTGATCCAGGCGACGGCGACCGCCGCGAACGGCAGCACGACGGGGCCGTTCTGGCGCGACAGGGCGGCGAGGGTGAGCAAGGCCAGCGCCGCCGCAAGCAGGACGTAGCGGACGCGGACACGCGCCCACGACGTCGCGGCCCAGGCCAGGCTGGCGTACCCCGCGGTCGCGGCGCCGGCGAACAGGACGTCCTTCCAGACGATGGCCGGATAGACCACGAGTTGCGGGAGCACGACGCAGACCGCTGCGATCGCCGTGGCAAGCCAGGAGACCCGCGGCGCGATCAGGACGAGGGACAGCAGGGCGCCGAAGATCAACGCGGTGTCGAACACCACGAACAGCGCCGCGCCCGACGCCGCCCGGTCGGCGAGGCCGAGCAGCCACGACATCACCAGCGGATGCTGGCCGGTGTAGCTCCCCACCCGACCCTCGGCGAGTTGCACCACCGAGTCGTAGGAAAAGTGCCCCGGCAGGTTCAGTCCGAGCGAGGCGGCCGCGCCGACGACGAGGATCGCCGAAACCGCAATCCGCGGCAGGTCTTCTCGCGCTGGCCGGCGCAGATGCATCGGTCAGATATCCATGAGCGAGGCCGCCGCCGCAATTCGACGCTGCAAAATCGTCGCCGCTTGAACAAGAACTGAAACAAGCCGGACATCTGGGTTCATCCGAGGCCGGCTAGGCAACGGGACCGGCGCAGCGATCCCGCTTTCGCCGCACACCCGGAGAGACCGATGACCCGCATTCTTCTCGCCGTTCTCGCCGCCGCGGCGATCGCCGCCCCGGCGCTTGCCGCGGAACTCCATCATGGACCGGATCGCATGCGCGGGCCGGTCGGCTCGAACCACATGGGCGCGCACCACCATCCGATCCATTGCACCATCCGCCACCATCATCGGATCTGCCATTGAGTTTCGCCACAGAAAGGCCCCGCTTGATTCGGAACCTTTCGCACGCCGCGGCATTCAACTGAGGCGACGGCTTTGCCGGACGTGTTCACGTCGGGGGACGGAGAAGGATCATACAATGCGTAAGCTGATACTTGCGGCGGGCCTCGTCGCCAGCCTCGGCCTGTCGGGTGCTGCGACCATGGCCAGCGCCGACCCCTACTACCACTACGATCGCTACCATCATCGCTATGATCATCGGTACGATCATCGGTACGATCATCGCTACTACCGTCATGCCGACGGCTGCCGCTACCAGACGCACCGCAACGGCGCGATCGGCGCGGTGGCCGGCGCGATCGGCGGCGGCATCATCGGCAGCTCGATCACCCACGGGCGCGCCGGCGGCACGCTGCTGGGCGCGGGCGCTGGCGCCCTGACCGGCAACGCTATCGCCAGGAACACCACGCGCTGCTAAGCCGGCCTTCGCGTCACGGACGCCGCACCCTCGATTGAGGACGGCGCCCGCGGCGGCGAGGGTCTTCGGTGGGCGCAACCGCAATTCTTAGCCGATGGAGCGTCGTCGTCCTCGCGGGCGCGGCGCTCTTGGCTTGTTCACCGCACGTCAAGGCGCCGCCCGCGCCGGATGTCGACTGGCCGTTCTACGGCGCCGATGCGGGCGGCCAGCGGTTCTCGACCGCCGCGCAGATAACGCCAGCGAACGTCACCGCCCTGAGGGCCGCTTGGACCTTCTCTACCGGCGACGCGAGCGGCAAGGGCGCGCTGCAGCGCGACTTCGCGTTCGAAGACACGCCGATCCTGGCCGGCGGCCGGCTCTACGTCTGCGCCTCGTTCAACGAGGTGAGCGCGCTGGATCCTGGCACCGGCAAGCCGCTGTGGCGGTTCGACCCAGGCGTCGATCCCCGCCCGCAATATCCCAACAGCTACAACTGTCGCGGCGTCGCCTACTGGCGCGATCCGGCCGCGGCGCAGGCCAACGCGCCCTGCGCCGCGCGGATCTTCATGAACACCAACGACCGCCGGCTGTTCGCGCTCGACGCCGCCACCGGGAAGGTCTGCGCCGGCTTCGGCGACCACGGCGTGGTCGACGTGGCCAAAGGCGTGACGCTGGCCCGCGCCGGCGAGATGCAGATCACCTCTCCGCCCGTGGTCGTGCGCGGCGTCGTGGTGGTCGGCTCCTCGCTCGACGACAATATCCGCGTCCGCGAGGTCTCCGGCGCGGTCAGAGCCTACGACGCGGTCACCGGCGCGCCGCGCTGGAGCTTCGATCCGCTGGCCGGCGCCAAGCCGGCGATCGTGGCCGGCGCGGCCAACGTCTGGGCGCCGATGTCGGTCGACGAGGCGCGCGGGCTGGTGTTCCTGCCGACCACCAGCCCAAGCCCCGACTTCTGGGGCGGGCTGCGCCCTGGCGATGATGGCGACGCCAACTCGGTGGTGGCGCTGAAGGCCGAGACGGGCGCGGTGGCGTGGGCGTTCAAGACCGTCCATCATGACGTCTGGGACTACGACAACCCGGCGCAGCCGACGCTGGGCGTGGTGACCTACAAGGGCCTGACCCGGCCGGCGGTGCTGCAGCCGACCAAGCAGGGTCTGCTGTTCACGATCGACCGCGAGACCGGCAAACCGCTGATCCCGGTCGAGGAGCGGCCCGTGCCTCAGGGCGGGGCGCCGGGCGAGACACTCTCGCCAACCCAGCCGTTCCCGATCGCGCCGGCCCCGCTGGCGCCCAGCCACATCAAGCCCGCCGACGCCTTCGGCGTCACGCCGTGGGAGCGCGACGCATGCAAGAAGGCGATCGCCGGCGCCCGCGCCGAGGGCCTCTACACCCCGCCATCGCTGCAGGGCACGATCATCTATCCGTTCACCGGCGGCGGGACCAACTGGGGCGGCCTGGCGTTCGATCCGACCCGGGATATCGTCTACGTCAACACCTCCAGCGCGTTGCACCTGGTCAAGCTGATCCCGGCCGCGAAGGTAAAGGCGACCGCGGCCGCCGAGTTGAACGTCGAGGTCTCAATACAGGCAGGCGCGCCCTACGGCATGAGCCGGCAGGTGCTGCTGTCGCCGATCGGCCTGCCCTGCAATCCGCCGCCCTGGGGCCTGCTGCATGCGATCGACATGCGCGACGGCCATCAGCTCTGGGCCGTGCCGCTGGGCACGACGCAGGACAGGGCGGCCTTCTCCCAGTTCCTCCTGCCCCACGTCGGCGCGCCGAACTTCGGCGGCCCGATCGCGACCGCGGGCGGCCTGGTGTTCATCGGCGCGGCGATCGACAACTACCTGCGCGCCTTCGACGCCGCGACCGGCAAGGAGCTCTGGCGTGGCCGCCTGCCCGCCGGCGGCCAGGCGACGCCGATGACCTACGTCTGGAAGGGCCGGCAATACGTCGTTATCGCCGCCGGCGGCCATGCCAAGTCCGACACCCGCCGCGGTGACAAGGTGGTGGCCTTCGCCCTGCCGCGGGACTGATCAACCAGCGCCCATCGTCACGAACATCAGCACCGCGGCCACGCCCATGACCGCTGTCGCCGCCCAGCCGCCCCAGCGTTGCCAGGGCGTGGCGACGAAGACGCCCATCAGGCTCTTTCTGCTCACCAGCAACATGATGATGGCCATCAGCGGCACGGCCACGACACCGTTGACGACTGCGCTCCAGAACAGGGCCTTGATCGGGTCGAGCGGCGAGTAGCTGACCGCGACGCCGCCCATGATCGCGACGCCGATGATGATGTAGAAGCCCCGCGCCTCGCTGAACTTCAGCTCCAGCCCCTCGCGCCAGCCCATGGCTTCGCTTAGCGCGTAGGCGGCGGACCCGGCCAGGGTGGGAATGGCGAGGAGCCCGGTGCCAACGATGCCCAGAGCGAACAGCGCGGAGGCGAGGTCGCCTGCGATCGGCTTCAGCGCGATCGCGGCCTGCGAAGCGGTCTGGATGTTGGTCACGCCGTGCGCGTTGAGCGTGACCGCGGTGGCGAGGATGACGAAAAAGGCGATCAGGTTGGAGTAGCCCATGCCGATGTAAGTGTCCCAGCCGATGCGCCTCAGCTCCTCGCGCGCTTCGCCCGGCGCGTCCTTCAACGCGTGTTCGTCGGTGTGGGTCTCGATCTCCTCGACCTCCTCGGAGGCCTGCCAGAAGAACAGGTAAGGGCTGATCGTGGTGCCGAAGACGGCGACGATCAGCGTGAGCGAGTCCTTGTTCACCTTGAACTGCGGCACGACCGTGCGAAGCGCGACCTCCGCCCAGGGGACATTCACGATGAAGGCGACCGCGACATAGGCGAACAGCGACAGCGTCAGCCATTTCAGGAACCAGACGTAGCGGTGGTAAGGCACGAAGATCAGCAGGCCGAGGGTCAGGACCGCAAATCCGATGGTCAGGATGTGGCGCTGCCCCGGGATCAGCAGCGCAGCGGCCTCGCCCATGGCGGCGACGTCGGACGAGACGTTGAGGGTATTGGCGAACAGCACCAGCGCCACCACGGTGAGCAGCACCCAAGGCGGAAAGGCGGTCTTGATGTTGGAGGCCAGCCCCTTGCCGGTGACGCGGCCGATGCGGGCGCAGACCGATTGGAACACCCCCTGCAGCGGGTAGGTGAACACCATCGTCCACAGCATCTGGAAGCCGAACTGCGCCCCGGCCTGCGAGTAGGTGGCGATGCCGCTGGGATCGTCGTCGGCCGCGCCGGTGATCAGGCCGGGCCCCAGCGCGGTGAGCGGATTGAAGTGGCGCGTCCGCTTCGGCAGATGCTTCACGGATGGCCTCCTCGCCGACGGTGGGTCAGGCCGCGGCGAGCGCCGTGACCAGGGGGTTGGGTCTGGGTTCGGCCACCTTGGTCAAGGTGTTGCTGTCTTCGTGGTGGAAGGGTTCAGCCTGGCCCTCCACCATCAACACCGTATCCTCGAAATAGCTCCACGTGCCGTCCGCGTGGAACGTGACCTCGATGTCGTAGGACAAGGTCTTGAAGGCCTGCTCGAGGAAGATGGTCGAGCAGATACCGTTCTCGGTCTCGCCGCGGCGGGCGGAAACCTTGAAGCTGTTCGCCTCCGGAGTCGCAAAACCCTTGGCCAGGGCGATCTGGCCGCGGGGGATCGTCAGGGTCTGCAGGATCAGGCCGGTGGCCGGCTCCCACAGCCAGTAGCCGACCTGGTCGTGGAAGGTGATCGCCTCGGTCGGCTTCAGGATATGGGCGTGGTAGCGCAGGCCGTAGAACAGCTGCGGCCCGTTGGCCTGCGCGTCGATCGGCTGCAGGTCGATGCGCTCGATGAACACGTTGCGCTCCGGACCGTCCGCCTTCGGGTTCACGTCCTGCCCCTTGCGGCCCTCCCAGGTGCCCGCCAGGCGCCGCAGCGGGCCGAGGTTGGCCAGGGTGTCGGGATCGACGTCCTCCGGCTCGGTGAAGATGTCGCGGACGGCGTCGGACATGGCGGTACTCCGGCAGAGCTTGCGGCATTGGACGAGGCCGGGAAGCGGCGTCAAGCCTCTCGCCGGCTCTGACGGCGCTTCCGAATCCGCTATGAGGATAGCCGCTCCCGACCTGCGAAGGTGAACCAGGCCCATGACCGATCTTCGGGCGATCATCCTGGCCATCGTGCAGGGGATCAGCGAACTGTTTCCTATCTCGAGCCTGGCCCACGCGGTGCTGTTGCCCGCCGTGCTCGGCTGGAAGGTGGACGAGGGCGCCGACACCTTCCTGCCGTTCCTGGTGGTGATGCACCTGGGCACCGCCATCGCCCTGCTCGCCTACTTCTGGCAGGACTGGTTCAACTTCGGGACCGCGGTGCTGTTCCGGAAGGGTCCGAAGGCGCAAGGCGAGCGGCGGATCTTCTGGCGCGTGGTGGTGGCCACCATCCCGGCGGTGATCGTCGGCTTCCTGCTGGAGAAGCTGCTACGTCAGGCGTTCGGCCTGCCGACTCTGGTGGCGGGTGTCCTGATCGCCAACGGCGTGATGCTGTTCGCCGCCGAGCGCATGAAGGGGCGGCAGGATCGGGCGCTCTCGCGGCTGCGCTGGATCGACGCCTTCGTCATCGGTTGCTGGCAGTGCCTGGCCCTGATCCCCGGCTTCTCCCGCTCCGGCGCGACCATGGCGGGCGGCTACCTGGCCGGCCTGAACCACGAAGACTCCGCGCGTTTCTCATTCCTGACCGCGACGCCGGTGATCCTGGGCGCGACCGTGCTCGAGGCGCCGAAGCTGCTCAAGGCGCACGACCATTTCAGCGGCGTGGCGATCCTCGCGGGCGTCGTGGCGGGCGTGGTCGCCTTCATCTCGACCGTGCTGCTGATGCGCTGGTTCCGCCAGCCGGAGGTGAAGGGCTTCGACCCCTTCGCGGCCTATTGCGTGCTCGCCGGCGGCGGCTCGCTCGCATGGTTGTTGCTGCGCTAGCGGCGAATCGCGCCAGGTCTTGCCGCTTTTCGCCGCTTGGCGAGGCGCATGTGACCGTGCCATGACGCTGCGATGGGGCCGCGGAGCGCATTGACCATATGACCACCATTGCGGCCGAGGTGGGCGCGCCCCTGTCTGCCGAGACCCCGACGGATCTGCCGACCAGCGACCGTTCGCGGATCCTGATCTACCTCGCGGTTCTGGTCTTCATCCTCGGCTTCGGCTCGCCGGGCGGTGGCCTGATCAGCCTGCCGATCAGCTTTTTCCTGAAGAACAAGCTGCACATGAAGGCGCACGAGGTGGCGGCCTTCGGATTCGCCGCCGGCATCCCGCTCTACCTCGGCTTCCTCTGCGGGTTCGTCCGCGACAGCTGGAACCCGTTCGGCCGGCGCGACCGCGGCTACGTGATGCTGTTCGGGGCGATCTGCTCCGCCCTGTATGTCGTCTTCGCCTTCGTGCCGGTGAACGCCACGACGTTGCTGGCGGCGGTGATCCTGCTGACGACGGCGTTCCTGTTCGTTCAGAGCGGCCAGACCGGGTTGAGTTCGACCATCGCGCGCCAGCACGTAATGACCGGCCAGCTGAGCTCGGTGCTGAACGTGGTCGCCAGCGTCGCGGGCACGATTCCGCTGATCGCCGGCGGCTACCTCAGCAACATGCTCGAAGGCCAGAAGGCCGCCCAGGCGGCGCGGCTGCTGTTCCTCGGCGGCGCGGCGGTCATGGCGGGCGTGGCGCTGTTCGCGGCGTGGCGGCCAAGGGTGGTGTTCGACAACGTCCACGCCGAGCAGGGCAAGGTGGCCAATCCGTGGGCCGATATCGTGCGGCTGTTCAAGCACTGGCCCGCCGTCCCCGCGCTGCTGATCTGGTCGCTGTGGAATTTCGCGCCCGGCTCGGTGACGCCGCTGCAGTTCTACCTGCAGAACACCCTGCACGCCGACGATGCGGCCTGGGGCCTGTGGAACGCGATCTTCGCCGTCTCCTTCATCCCCACGTACGCGCTCTATGGGTTTCTCTGTCGCAAGGTGCGGCTGCGGACGCTGCTGTTCTGGGGGACGATCGTCGGCGTGCCGCAGATGGTTCCGCTGCTGTTCACCCCGACGGTCACGACCGCGCTGATCGCCGCCGCGCCGATCGGGCTGATGGGCGGCGTCGCCACGGCGGCCTTCCTCGACCTCCTGATCCGTTCCTGCCCGAAGGGCCTGGAGGGCACCATCATCATGGCGTCCAATTCGATCTACTTCATCGTCTCACGCGGCGGCGACATCCTGGGCACCAACCTCTACGACCACTTCCACAGTTTCACCGTGTGCGTGATCGCCATCACGGTGGTCTACGCCCTGATCCTGCCCGCGCTGCTGCTGGTGCCCAAGCGCCTGACCGCCACCGCCGACGGCCAGACGCCCCTGGGCGGCGACTTTGACCCGACCTGAGGGCACAACCGCAGCCGCCCCGACCCAGAGCGGATTCGGTCTAGCCGTGCGCCTCCGTCGAGGGTCCCAAGACCCAGACCGAGAGGTCGGCGACAAGCTCGAAGCCGAGGCTTGTGTAGAGCGGCCGGCCTGCTTCGGTCGCGCCCAGGTAAAAGCGCCCCACGCCGCGACGCCGATAGTCGTCGATCACCTGGCTCAGCAGCGCGCGCCCCATGCCCTTGCGTTGATGTTCAGGTGGCGTGGCCATGAGCGTGATTCCCGCCGTATCGCCGGTCGGCGTCACGGAGACGGCGCCCATGGGTCCTTCGTCACCCCAGGCGATATAGGTCTCCACGACAGCGGTCGGGGTGACGCAGACGTCGACGCAGCGGGCGATGACGTCGCGCGGCTCGTCGAAGGCGGCGGCGATCAGATCGCCTGCGATGCCGACCAACTCCGGGCCGAGTGCGCGGACGATGGTCGTGGGGCGGCTCGGTTGAAACGGAACGTCCGGCCGAAGCACCATGAGCGGCGCAGTTCCGACGGCGTGAAACCCAGCCGAGTCGCGACGGGCGCGAGGCCCTGGGCCACATGGGGGCTCACAACGGCCGTCAGCGGCGAGCCTCGTTCTTTCGCCCGCGCCGCCGATCGAACGAGAAACCCTTCGGCATCGGGATCGGCCCCCAGGGTCAGCCTATTGAAGTCTCCCAGCGGCTCGTCGGTCAGCGCCAGGACGCAGTTACGCGTCATGTGCAGTTCGAAGCCCGGCGCGGCGATCATCTGGGCGACGAGCGCACGCACGCAGAGCTGGATCAGCTCTTCGGTCTCGTCCATCGGCCAGGCCCCCGGTCGCGCTGGCGAAGCTAAACCATCGTCCGGCCGGTCCGCCATCGGGCCAAACTCTTCCGCGCCGGCATTGCGCGATCGCGTTCGTTCATGCGATCAGGGCGGCGTGTCCATCCGGGCGCCGGTGGCTGTCCGCCACGGCCACTGCATCGCGCCCTCGACTGTCAGCCGGCCGTAGCCCGCCTCGCCAGGCTGGTCGAAGCGCAGGACCAGCTCCGGATCGTCGGCGCATTGAAACTCGGTCTGACTAAAGGGCTCGTATCGGCTATTCGGGACAGGAAACGGGGCGGTAAGCATGCCGTCAGCCGCCGCGATAGCGACCGGCCAGGGGCTCGCGTCCAGCTGATACAGCCCCGCGCAGCGCGCGAGCTCGTCCGCGGCGACGGATATGTTCGGACGCGCGGGGTGGTCTGGCAAGTCGAGCGCCCGACGCGTGAGGGCTAGCAGGGCGCGCTCCACCGGGAAGCTGTCGAGATTGGCGAGGACGACGGCGGTCAGGTCGTCCTCGGGGAAATGGGTCAGCATCGTCGCGAAGCCGTTGATGCCGCCCAGGTGCGTGATGGCGGTCCGGTCCCTGAATTTCAAACCGATGAGGCCGAACCCGTATTCGCTCAGCGACCCGTCATTGAGGCGAGCAGGTTCGATCATCGCGGCATACGACTGCGCTGATACGGCCCGACCGCTCCGCAGCGCATGGCTCCAGGTCAGGAGGTCGCCCACCGTCGAGCCTAAGGCGCCCGCCGCGTGGGGAAGCGTCATCGACATCGTGCGGGCGTTTTCGAGCCCTTTGGGGCCCAGGCTGTAGCCCCTGGCCCGCTTGGCGACGATCGGCTCGTCATACAGGTAGCGGGTCTGCCGCATGCCGAGCGGCCGGAAGAACCGCTCAAGCAGGAACGTCCTGTAAGCAGTCCCGGACAACGCTTCGATGACCGCGCCGAGGAGCACGTAGCCCGAGTTGGAGTAGAGATAGCGCTCTCCAGGCGCGAAGTCGGGCGGCAGGTTCTTGAAGAGCCCGATCACCTCGGCCAGCGTCAGATCGGACCGCTCCGGGAAGTCGGGCAGGCTGTTGAAGTTCTTGATCCCTGAGGTGTGGTTCAGGAGATGCCGGATCGTGACGATGCGCCCCTGGACGGGATAGCCGGTGAGCACCGACTGGATGGAGTCGTCGAGACCAAGCTTGCCATCTTCCACGAGCAGCATGATCGCAGCGGCCGTGAACTGCTTGGTGACCGAGCCAAGCCGAAAGACAGTGTCTGGCGTGATCGAGAGCCCCCACTCGAGGTCGGCAAGACCAAAGCCAGCCAGGTACGGCGCCTGATCGCCGTGGCGCACACCCACAGCGGCGCCTGGGCCCGCGCGGTCGACAAAGCCTTCCATCACCGCTTTGAGCTTGCCGTTCACGCGCGCAGCACCCCGCTTGACGGTGCAACTATAGGCAGCCCGATCGGCAGCGCCAACGCGTGCGCCTCCTCAATAGCCTTCCACCCCCGAGTAGCATCCAGCCTGGCGTTTCAAGGCGAACCCCATGCGAGGTGACCCGCCTGGCGACGAGCTGCTAGGACGAGCGTCATGACGGGACCGCTTTTCGGCAAGGCCGCGCTGGTGACTGGCGCATCTCGTGGGATCGGGGCGGCGATCGCCCGACGGCTCGCCGCCGACGGCGCGAAGGTGGCGCTCACCTACTTCGGCTCGCCCGAGCGAGCCGAAGCCGTGGTCGCCGGCATCGTCGCCACGGGCGGCGAGGCCATCGCGCTGCGCGCCGACGCCGCGGACGACGAGGCGGTGCGCGCGGCGGTAGGGGAGACGGCGCGGCGGTTCGGCCGGCTGGACATCCTCGTCAACAACGCCGGCACGGGCGCCGCGGCGAGCATAGAGGACCTCCCGATGGCGGAGTTCGAGCGTGTGGTCGCCGTGAACTTCCGATCCGTGTTCGTGGCCATGCAGGCGGCGGCGCGGCGGATGACGGAGGGCGGGCGGATCATCACCATCGGCAGCGTCAACGGCGACCGGGTGCCGTTCGTTCAAGGCTCGATCTACGCGGCGACCAAGGCGGCGGTCGGGGGCCTGACCCGCGGGGCCGCCCGCGACCTCGGCCCCCGCGGCATCACCGTGAACCTTGTCCAGCCCGGCCCGATCGATACCGACATGAACCCAGCCGACGGTCCCTGGGCCGCGGCCGGGCGCGCTGCGACCGCGCTCGGCCGCTTCGGCGACGTTACCGATGTCGCCGGTCTGGTGGCCTATCTCGCCCGTGACGAGGCGGGATTCATCACCGGCGCATCGCTGAACATCGACGGCGGCTACAACGCCTGACCGTGCCACCGAGCCAAATCGGATCTTGGCCTGTCAGCGAGAGTGGAATTCCGCCTGGTTCCATAACGCTCTGGAGGGCGTCAAACCGGCGTTCTCGCAGCTGTAGAAGGCCTCGTCAGGCCCGCGGGAGGTCCACAAGACGTGGCTTCGCTTGATGGCCACGAAAAACCAGGCATAGCCACTGTCGCCGCCCGTGCGACCGCGCGAACTGAACTGACCGCAGACGATCGAGACCGGTCCGTCGATGGGCGTCGCGAACGCACCGCGCTTCACCGACGCCGCCGCCATGACCCGCACCTCGCGAAACATGACGTTGTCCGGGTCGCCGAGGTCGCCCTTGATCGCGTGTTCCGCCTGCTCGCGCGCATTGCTGGGGGCCGTGGGTGTCAGCCCGGGCATCGGCGTCTCGCCGGAATTGACCGTCATCGCGTCCGCCACGCCCGCCGCGCCAGCAATCGCCAGCGCCACAATCAGTGCCCGCACGCGCCCACCTCCGGTTGGCTCCGAGATTGTCGTTCGGAGACGATGGCGACGAACTGGGCCACGATTTGCGGACGCCCCGTTCCCGCCGCGCTCATCCTCACCCGCGTGGTTTCGATGATAGGCCCCCCGCGGCGAGGCTCCAACTCCGCCATCCATTTCTCGCCGACAGGGCGACGTCCGCTTCTGGGCATTGTCGGCGAGGTCGCGCCTCGCCCCGGAGATGGGCGCGGCGGTCAGGCCGGTTCAGCGTTCAGCCCGAGCCAGAGCGTGCGCATCAGCTCGCCGGCGAGCCGCTCGGCGTCGAACGGCGGGGAGAGCATGCCGGCGAGCTGCAGCTGGATCGCTCCGTGCAGCGCGCTCCAGAACATGTGGCCGATCAGGGCGGGATCGCCTCTGACGACGCCACCCTCGATCATCTCCTTCAGGTGCGCGGTCATGGTCGCCCGCGAGCGCTCGCCGGCGGCGACCAACTCGGGGTAGTCATCGGCGCTGGGCTGCTTGACGTCGAACATCAGCTTGTAGGCTTCGGGGTGTCCGAGTGCGAAGTCGAGGTAGGCGCGACCGACGGCGTTGGCGCGCTCCAGGGGATTCGACCCGGCGTCGAACGCCAGTTCCAGCGCCTCAGCGTGGCGGTTGAAGGCGCGGGCGCGGACCGCGGCCAGGATCGCGTCCTTGTCGGCGAAATAACGGTAGGGCGTCATCGGGCTGACGCCGAGTTCGGCGGCGAGCTGGCGCATGGTGACCGCCTCCAGCCCATGCTGGCCGAACAGCCGCTCGGCCGCGTCGACCAGCCGCTCGCGGAACTCCCCGACCGCCTCTTCGCTCAACACCCGTGGCAACCTGGCGAACTCCGCCCCATTTAACAGTTGCCAGGTTCTATCACTTACGGCATAAATTTACATCGTAAGTCTTTCGCCCCTCAAGGAGGTTGCGCTCATGGACGGCTCCCAGGTTGTGAATCCCTATCTCGCCGGCAACTTCGCGCCAGTGCGCAGCGAGGACGATTTCGAGCTGGAGGTCACGGGGCAGATTCCGGCTGGCCTCGCCGGAGCGTTCTACCGCAACGGGCCCAACCCGCAGTTCGAACCGCGCGACGCCTATCACTGGTTCTCCGGCGACGGGATGATCCACGGCTTCTTCGTCGAGGACGGCAAGGTGCGCTACCGCAACCGCTATGTGCGCACGCCGAAGTGGGAGCTGGAGCACGGCGCCGGCAAGTCGCTGTTCGGCACCTTCGGCAACCCGATGACCACCGATCCGTCGGCGATGGGCCAGGACAGCGGCACGCCAACACCAACATCGTCTGGCACGCCGGCAAGCTGCTGGCGCTGGAGGAAGGCCACAAGCCGTTCGAGCTGGATCCGCTGACGCTCGAGTCGCGCGGCTATCGCGATGAATACCGCGGCAAGGTGACGGCGCACCCGAAGCTGGACCCCGAAACCGGCGAGATGGTCTGGTTCGCCTACTCCGCCGGCGACGCGCCGCTGAACGGGACCTGCGCCTACGGCGTCACCGACAAGACCGGCGCGGTGGTGCGCCGCGACAACTTCGAAGCGCCGTTCGCGGCCATGGTGCACGACTTCCTGGTCACCAGCCGCCACGCCCTGTTCCCCATCCTGCCGCTGACCATGAGCCTGCAGCGGGCGATGACCGGCGCCCCGCCGATCGCCTGGGAGCCGGACAAGGGCTCGCACGTGGGCGTGATGCGCCGCGACGCGGGCGTGGAGACGATCCGCTGGTTCACCACCGACGCCTGCTACGTGTTCCACCCGATGAACGCCTGGGAAGAGGGCGAAGTGATCTATGCCGACGTGATGGAGTATCCGGTGGCGCCGCTGTTCCCGACGCTGGACGGCAAGCCGCCGAAGGACGCCTTCGCCAAGCTGGTGCGCTGGACCTTCGATCTGGCCGACAACAGCAACACCATCAAGCGCCGGCCGCTGGACGACCTCGCGGGCGAATTCCCGCGCTTCGACGAACGCCGTGCGGGGCTCGGCTATCGTCACGGCTGGTTCGCCGGCATCACCCGCACCGGCGCGCAGCAGGTCCGCTTCGACACCCTCTCGCACATCGACCTGTCGAGCGGCCGGCGCAGCGACCACCTCTACGACGCCGGCAACTCGCCGGGCGAGCCGGTGTTCGTGCCGCGCTCGGCCGACGCCGCGGAGGGCGATGGCTGGCTGGTGGCGGTGGTCTACCGCGGCGCGGAAGATCGCAGCGACTTCGTGGTCTACGACGCCCAGGACGTCGCCGCGGGGCCGATCGCCACGGCCAAAGTCCCGCGCCGCGTGCCGTTCGGCTTCCACGGCAACTGGCGAGGCGCCTAGCCCTTCCGGGCCGCCTCGCTCGCCAGCCGCAGCAGGTCCACGGCCTCATCGGGGCCGTGGACGCCGAGCACGCGAAAGCCCTTGCCCTCGATCTCGCCCTTGGTCGCCCAGAAGTGGATGAGGTTCTCGACATAGCCCTTGCCCAGGTCGTCGAGGCTGTGCACCGCCTGATACAGGCGCGACACCTGGGCGACAGCAATGATGCGGTCGTTGCGGGGCCGGGCGAACTCGCCGTCCTGATCCGCGGCGATCACGCCGACGATCCTGGCGTCGATCAGGGCGCCGACCGGGCTGGGCTCGTCGGTGAAGACCATGACGTCGAGCGCACCGCCGTCCTCGGCGAGGGTCGAGGGGATGAAGCCGAAGTCGAGCGGGAAGGCCAAGCCCTCCGGCAACAGGCTGTGCAGACGGAACAGGCCGCTCGCGGGATCGTAGTCGTACTTCGAGCGTCGGCCCTCCGGCGTCTCGATGATCGCCCGGCAAGTCCTCGCCGTCAGATCGAGCGCGTTCGCCAGTCGGGTCAGGTCCGGCACCGACCGGGCCGCCTACCGCACCCCGCCTCCCTGCGGCGAAGGCGGGGCCGCATCACGGCTGTCCCGATCGTCGGCAGTTTTCAGCTGATCGGCGTCGATCGTCGCCTCGACCTCGCAGGCGGCGCCGTCGTCGCCGATCAGCGCCTCGTCGTCGGGCAGCCCCTCGCCGTCGTTGCGGCTGAAGGTGTCGGTCCGGTAGCCGCCTTCTTCGCCGGCGTCCAAGGCGCGGTTCACGTCAGTGATCGACGCCTCGCGGCCGGTTAGCTCGGCCTCGCTCGGCAGGCCTTCCTGATCGTTGCGGCTGAAGGTGTCGGTGCGATAGCCGTCCTCTTCGCCGGCCGCGAAGCTGCGCGAAAGCTTGCTCGCCAGGGCCTGGCTGGCCTGGGTCTCGGATTGCTTGGATGCTGGCATCGGAACCTCCGTCGGGTGACGGTGGATCAACGACAGGCCGGCGTCGGTGTTCCTCGCTTGGCCGCTAAACCAGCGCGCCGTGGCAGTGCTTGAACTTCTTGCCGGAGCCGCAGGGGCAAGTCGCGTTGCGGCCGGTGCGTTGCCAGCCTTCCGGCAGCGACGACGCCGGGATCGCCTGGCGGCTGAGGGCGCCCACGTCGCCGGCGAAGCTCAGCGGCAGCCGCTCGTTCTCGCCGGTCAGCGGATCGACGTGCTCTTCGAACAGCTGGCGCACGGGCTGGGGCGGTGGCGGCGGCTCGAACTGGAACTCGACGGTCAGCAGCCAGCGGGTGACGTTGGAGCGCAGCTCGCCGATCAGCTTCTCGAACAGCGAGAAAGCCTCTGTCTTGTACTCGTTGAGCGGATCGCGCTGCCCGTAGCCGCGCAGGCCGATCACATTCTTCAGGTGGTCGAGGTGGGTCAGGTGCTCGCGCCACTGCTCGTCGATCATGCGCAGCAGGAAGTTCTTCTCCACCTGCCGCATCTGACCTGACGAGAGCAGCTCCTCGCGCTCGGCGGCGCGGGACTCCGCAGCCTTGTTCACCCGCTCCAGGATCTCGTCGGCGCCGATGCCTTCCTCGGCCGCCCACTCCGCGATCGGCAGGTCGAGGCCGAGCACGTTCTTTACTTCGAACGTCAGCGCGTGGACGTCCCACTGGTCGGCGTAGGCCTTCGGCGGCATCAGGCGCATGACCATCTCGTCGACGGTGTCGCGCCGGAACTCGTTGACGATCTCGGACAGGTCTTCCGACAGCATGAACTCGGCGCGCTGCTCGAACACGGCCTTGCGCTGGTCGTTCACGACGTCGTCGTACTTCAGCAGGTTCTTGCGGATCTCGTAGTTGCGCTGCTCGACCCGCCGCTGGGCGGTGGCGATGGCCCGGTTCAGCCACTTGTGGGTGATCGCCTCGCCGTCCTGGACGCCGAACGTGCGCATGATCGAATCCAGCCGCTCGCCAGCGAAGATGCGCAGGAGGTCGTCCTCGCACGAGAGGTAGAACTTGGAGTGGCCGGGGTCGCCCTGGCGGCCGGTGCGGCCGCGCAGCTGGTTGTCGATCCGCCGCGCCTCGTGGCGTTCGGTGCCGAGCACATAGAGGCCGCCTTCAGCCAGCGCCTTGGCGCGTTTGCTCTCGATCTCGGCGGCCAGCGTCTCGCGCTGCTCGGTCTCGGCCTCCGGCGTGATCTCGACGCCGAGCGCTTCCTGCTCCGAGCGCCACCGCGCCAGGCGCATGTCGAGGTTGCCGCCCAGCTGAATGTCGGTGCCGCGGCCGGCCATGTTGGTGGCGATCGTCACCGAGCCCGGCACGCCCGCCTCAGCGACGATGAAGGCTTCCTGCTCGTGGTAGCGCGCGTTCAGCACGCTGTGCGGGACGCCGATGATCTTCTTGTTGTCGTGGTGGAATTCGTGGGCGTTGAGCAGCTCCGAGAGCTGTTCCGACTTCTCGATCGAGACGGTGCCGACCAGGATCGGCTGTCCGCGCGAATAGCAATCCTCGATCTGGGCGATGATCGCCCGGTTCTTCTCGTCGGCGGTGCGATAGACCTCGTCGTCGTCGTCGACCCGCATCACCGGCTTGTTGGTGGGGATCTCCGAGACGTCCATGCCGTAGATGTCGGCGAACTCCTGCGCCTCGGTCGCCGCGGTGCCGGTCATGCCGGAGAGCTTCTTGTAGAGGCGGAAGTAGTTCTGGATGGTGATCGAGGCGAGGGTCTGGTTCTCCGGCTGGATCGACACGCCTTCCTTGGCCTCGATCGCCTGGTGCAACCCTTCGGACAGCCGCCGGCCGTGCATCATGCGGCCGGTGAATTCGTCGATCAGGATCACTTCGTCGGCGCGGATGATGTAGTCGCGGTCGCGCTGGTAGAGCACGTTGGCGCGCAGGGCCTGGTTGACGTGGTGCACCACCGAGACGTTGGCCGGATCGTAGAGGCCGGCGGAATCGGGCGCCAGGTGACCGCCCTCCATCAGCATCTCTTCGATCTTCTCCGAGCCGTACTCGGTCAGCAGCGCCTGACGCTGCTTCTCGTCGTGGTCGAAGGTCTCCGGATCCTGGATCAGCTCGCGCACGACCTTGTCCATCGTGCGGTAGAAGTCCGAGCGATCCTCGGTCGGACCGGAGATGATCAGCGGCGTGCGCGCCTCGTCGATCAGGATCGAGTTCGACCTCGTCGACGATGGCGAAATGGTGCGGGCGCTGCACCATGTCGGTGGCTTCATAGACCAGGTTGTCGCGCAGGTAGTCGAAGCCGAATTCGTTGTTGGTGCCGTAGGTGATGTCGCTGTGGTAGGCGCGCTGGCGCTCCGCCTGCGACAGCCCGTGCACGATCACCCCGACGGTCAGGCCGAGGAACCGGTAGATCCGGCCCATCCATTCGGCGTCACGGTTGGCGAGGTAGTCGTTGACGGTGACGACGTGGACGCCCTTGCCCTCGAGCGCGTTCAGATAGACCGCCAAGGTGGCGACCAGCGTCTTGCCCTCGCCGGTCCGCATCTCGGCGATGCCGCCGTGATGCAGCACCATGCCGCCGACCATCTGCACATCGTAGTGGCGCTGGCCGAGGGTGCGCTTCGCCGCTTCGCGCACCACCGCGAAAGCCTCGTTGAGCACCGAGTCCAGCGTGTCGCCGCCCTCGATCCGCCGCTTGAACTCCGCCGTCTTCGCGCGCAGGTCATCGTCGCTGAGCGCCGCGTACTGCGCCTCCAGCGCGTTGATCTTGGTCACGCGCCCTAGCATCTGCTTGACCTTGCGGTCGTTGCTGGAGCCGAAAACTTTCCTCAGGTCGAGCATGCGGGGCTTTAAGTCCGGGACAGGGGCTTTGAACTCTTGAAGGCGGCGCGCACGGCCACGGTCAAAGCCCTTCGCCTGCTCGAAGTTCCGCGCTTCCAGGCGCCTTGGTGACTTAAGCAGCGCCCCCTCTGAAGTCAACGTGACGAGGCGAGGCCCGTCGTCGCGCGATGCGGGCGAACCAGCGCGACGCGCGACGACGAGAGCGGCCCAGGGCTAGGCGCTCGCCGCCGCGCTTGGCCGCGCGCCGACCCGCGCCATCCAGGCGGTGAGGTTCTTGTTGGCGGGATCGAGCGCCTGGCCGACCTCGGCGGCAAAGGTGAGGAACACCCACAGATGGATGTCGGCGAGGGTGAAACGGTCGCCGGCGATGAACTGGCGGCCGGCGATCAGTCCGTCGAGCTCGGTCAGCTTGTCGCGGGCGATCTTCTTCAGGTCGTCGGCGGCCTGCGGGATGCAGTGAACCCGGTTCTGGAACAGCGCGAGGCCCTCGGCGAAGCGGAAGCCGTTGGTCAGCGGCTCGATGATCGCCAGGTCGGTCCGGCGGGCCCACATCCGCGTCACCGCACGCTCCTCGGGCGTCGTCCCGATCAGCGGGGGATTGGGATGGATCTCCTCAAGGTACTCACAGATCGGCAGGATCTCGGCCAGGAACACGCCGTTGTCGAGCTCCAGCGTGGGAGTCTGGCCCTGCGGGTTGCGCGCCAGATGCTCGGCCTGGCGGTTCTCGCCCGCCATCAGGTTCACCTCGACCCGCGGAATGTCGATGCCCTTCTCGGCCATGAACATCTTGACGACCCGCGGGTTGGGCCCGATCGAATTGTAGAACTTCATGGCTCGTCCTCCTGCCGCCCTTGACGCGCCGCGCCTCTCAGGGCCATGCGCGGCGGCGAAGGAATACGGCCGTGGCCTGCAATGCAAGTCTGTCCTGGGGTAAGGCGCGCGTCTTCGCGACGGCGGCGGCGCTGTGCCTGCTCGCGGCCTGCTCGCCGCAGCTGGCGGCCCAGCATCCGCCGCAGCCGGGCGACAAGGCGGTGGCGACCGTCAACGGCCAGGCGGTGTGGGCGTCCGACGTCAAGCGCGAGGCGGTCGCCGAGGGCCTGATCGCACCCGGTGATCCGCTCGACGTCTCCTCCGACCTGTTCCGCCAGGTGCTGGACGAGGTGATCGACACCAAGGTGCTGGCCGCCGAGGCGATCTCGCGCCGGCTCGACAACGATCCGCTCGCCCAGCGCCGCCTGGCCGCGGCGCGCGAACGGGCGCTGGAAGACATCATGGTCGACAGCGTGGTCGGCAAGGCGATCAACCAGCACGCCGAGAACGCGCTCTATCAGGAGTTCCTGCGCAACCGCACGCCCGGCGAGGTGATCCACCTGCGCCAGATCGTGGTGGCCGCCGAACCCGACGCGGAAGCGGTGAAGAAGCAGCTGGCCGGCGGCGCGGCGTTCGAAGCGGTGGCGATGGAGCGCTCGATCGACGCGCAGACGCGCTTCAAGGGCGGCGACCTGGGCGAGATGGCCGCCGACACCCTGCCGCAACCGCTCGGCGAGGCGGTGAAGGGCGCGAAGGCCGGTCAGCTGGTCGGTCCGGTGAAGGTCGACGCCGGCTGGGCGATCCTGAAGGTTGACGACCGGCATCCGGAGGCGCCGCCGAGCCTCGATGCGGTGCGCCCGCAGCTGATCCGCTTCATCACCTACGACCAGATCAAGGACCTGGTGCTGACGCTGCGCAGCCACGCCAAGATCCAGAACCTGCTGCCGCCCCCGCCCGAAGTGCCGGGCGCCCTGACCGAACCTGCCTCGGCGCCTGCGCCGGCCCCCGCCAACGCGCCGGCGACGAACGCCGCGCCCACCCAGCCCGCCCGGTGACCCGATGACCAAACCACCTGTCCGCACCCGGGTCGCCGCCAAGGCCGCCAGTCCGCCGAAGGCCCCGCCGAGGATCGTCTCACCCAAGCCGGCCGAGATCGTCGGCCAGACCCTGGAGCGCGCGCTCGACCCGTTGCGCAGCGCCTGGAAAAGCGCCGCGCTGCGCCGGGCCGATCGTCAGGCGCGCCAGTTCGAAGCCCAGAGCGCGCCTGCCACGATCACGACCGGCAAACCGGGCCTGAAGGTCTCGCCCAACGCCGTGCCGTTTCCGGCCATCGGCCAGATCGCCGGGGTGGAGCTCGCCGTCGGCCGGGCCGGACTCTACAAGCACGAGCGCAACGACGTGATGCTGATGAGCTTCGCCGAAGGCACGACCTGCGCCGGGGTCTTCACCCGCCATGGCGTCGGCTCGGCGCCGGTGGACTGGTGCAAGAGCCGCCTCGAGGCGAGCGGCGGGCGCGACATCCGCGCGCTGGTGGTCAACGCCGGCTGCGCCAACTCCTTCACCGGCCGGCCCGGCGCCGACGCCGCCCGCCGCGTCGCCTCGGCCGCCGCGAAGCGGTTCGACTGCCGCCAGGGCCAGGTGATGATGGCCTCGACCGGCGTGATCGGCGAGCTTCTCCCCGACGCCAAGATCACCGCGCGCCTGCCGGAGATCGCCAAGAGCCTGCGGCCCGACGCCTGGGGCGAGGCCGCCCGCGCCATCATGACCACCGACACCTTCGCCAAGGGCGCCGTCGCAGAAGCCGAGATCGAAGGCGAAAAAGTCCGCATCGCCGGCATCGCCAAGGGTTCGGGCATGATCGCGCCGGACATGGCGACCATGCTGGCGTTCGTGGCCACCGACGCGGCGATCGCGCCGGCGGCGCTGCAGGCGCTGGCCCGGCTCTACGTCCACACCACCTTCAACGCCGTGACAGTGGACGGGGACCGCTCGACCAACGACACCCTGCTGCTGTTCGCCACCGGCCAGGCCGGCGCGCCGCGGATCAGCCGGGCGGGTGACGCGCGCCTCGCGGATTTCCGGACCAAGCTGGAAGGCGTGCTGCTCGACCTCGCCCAGCAGCTGGTGCGCGACGGCGAAGGCGCGACCAAGTTCGTCAAGATCAGCATCACCGGCGCGCAATCGGCCGCGTCTGCGCGGAAGATCGCCCGCACCGTCGCAGAGAGTCCGCTGGTGAAGACCGCCTTCGCCGGCGAGGACGCCAACTGGGGCCGGATCGTCATGGCCGTCGGCCGCGCAGACGAGCCGGTCAATCGCGAGCGGATGAGCGTGAGGTTCGGCGAGCTATGGGCCGCCCGCGACGGCCGCGTCTCGCCCGATTACTCCGAGGCGAAGATGAGCGCCTACATGAAGGCCAAGGAGCTGGAGGTCGCCGTCGACGTCGGCGTCGGCCGCGGCTCGGCGGTGATCTGGACCTGCGACCTGACCCACGGCTACATCTCGATCAACGGCGACTACCGCAGCTGACGCCGAGCGTCAGATGTCGATCACCACCTTGCCGAAGTGGCCGCCGGCCTGCATCAGCGCCAGCGCCTCGGGGAGTTGCTCCAGCGGGAAGTGGCGGTCGATCACCGGCTTCAGCTTCGCCACCTCGATCGCGCTCACCATCTGCTCCACGTTCTCGCGGTTACCCACGGTGATGCCATTGATGTGCAGGTTGCCGCCGAAGATGGCCGCGACGTTCACGTCCTTCACGAACCCGGAAAGCACGCCGATCACCGCGATGGCGCCGCCGAGCGCACAGGCCCGGATCGATTGCTGAAAGGTGTCCGCGCCGCCGACTTCGACCACGTGGTCGACGCCGCGCCCGCCCGTGAGCTCCCGCGCCGCCGCCGCCCAGTCGGGCGTCTGGCGGTAGTTGATGGTGGCGTCCGCGCCCATCGCCTTCGCCCGCTCGAGCTTGTCGTCGGACGACGATGTGACAATCACCCGGGCGCCGGCCAGCTTGGCGAACTGCAGCGCGAAGATGGAAACGCCGCCGGTGCCTTGCACCAGCACCGTCTCGCCGGCGGTCAGCTTGCCCTCGACCATCAGGCCGCGCCAGGCGGTGACCGCGGCGCAGGGCAGGGTCGCGGCTTCGACGGCGTCCCAGCCGGCTGGGACCTTGGTCACGCCCTCGGCGGTGAGGGCGATGGCCTCGCAGGCGACGCCGTCGCGCGCGCCGCCGAGCGCCACAAGCCGCTGCGGCGTCGGACGTCCGGCGATCCAATTCGGGAAGAAGCTCGGCATGACGAGGTCGCCGACCTTGACGCGGGTGACCCCATCGCCGACAGCCTCGACCACCCCGGCGCCGTCGGAGAGCGGGATCAGCGGCCGCGGCGGCGCCATCATCGTGGCGGTGGCGAGGTCGCGGTAGTTGATCGAGGCGGCCGCGAGGCGGACCACCACCTCGCCCGGCCCCGGCTTCGGCCAGTCGCGTTCGACCAGCTTCAGGTTCTCCAGCCCCTGGCCGTCCAGCACCATCGCGCGCATGGCTTCGTTCCCGTCTGACTTGTTCCGAGACGAGGTTCGAGAGCTGACGCCGGGTCCGTCAAACGCGACAGCCGCGGGCGCGGCGTGTATGGCCTCGAAAATGACCTCGAAACCGCTCCTGCTGGTCGTTGCGGCCGCCCTGGTCGACGCGGAAGGCCGGATACTCATAGCTAAGAGGCCGCGTGGTAAACCGCTTGAAGGGCTCTGGGAATTCCCCGGCGGTAAGCTTGTTCCCGGCGAAACCCCTGAAGAATGCTTGATCCGCGAGTTGGCGGAGGAGTTGGGCATTAAGGTTACGCGGGCCTGTCTCGCGCCCTTTGTGTTTACCAGTCACGCTTACGATTCATTTCATCTGCTTATGCCACTGTACTTGTGCAGGCGCTGGGAAGGGCTGGTGTCTGCACTCGAACACGAGGCGATCGCATGGGTGAAGCCCAACAAACTCTTGGACTATCCGATGCCGCCGGCAGACGCGCCGCTCATCGCCTGGTTACGAGACTTTCTATGACCTTCGGCCGCCTCCACGCGGACGTAAGCGGCGCGACGGCCGTGGAGTATGGCCTGATCGTCGCGTGCATCACGCTGGCCATCCTTGGCGGCATGCAGGTATTCGCGGGCAACGAGACGGCGATGTACAACCACATCAGCACCACGATCGTCGCCGCCACCACCCACTAGACCTCAGGCCTGAGACGCGCTCGAACCGCGGAAGCGATTCCGCGGTCTAGTCGCGAGTTGTTCGCGCTTCGCCGCGGACGCTAGGGCGGCTAGGCTCGGCGCATGGACGGCGCCTACACGCTGACGCGCGACGAAAGCGCGGCGCTCACCCGCCGCGTCACCTCGCTGTCGGTCGCGGTCGCCACGATCCTGACCGTACTGAAAGCCCTGGTCTGGTTCGCCAGCGACTCGGTCTCGATCCTGGCGTCGCTGGCCGATTCCGGGCTGGACCTGCTGGCGGCGCTCGGCACCTTCTTCGCCGTCCGCTACGCCGCGGCGCCGCCGGACGCCGAGCATCGCTACGGCCACGGCAAGGCGGAAGCGTTCGCCAGCCTGGTGCAGGCCGGGCTGGTGTTCGCCTCGGCCGCGCTGATCGGCCAGGAGGCGATCAGGCACCTCGTGCGCCCGACGCCCATGGCCCAGAGCGGCTGGGCGCTCGGTGCGATGGCGCGTCTCGACCTTGCTGACCGCCGGGCTGATCGCCGCCCAGACCCAGGTGCTGCGCAAGGCGCGGTCGGTGGCGGTGACCGGCGACCGCGCGCACTACATGGCCGACCTCGCCTCCAACGTCATGGCCCTGGTCGGCCATCGCCGCCACCGCGCTGCTCGGCTTCAACGGCTTCGACGCGCTGGGCGGCCTCGCGGTCGCCGCGGTGCTGCTCTGGGGCGCAATCAGCGTCTTCCGTCAGGCTTCGAACGAACTGATGGACCACGAGCTGCCCGAGGAAGCCCGCGCGCGCATCGTCGCCCTGATGACCGAGGACCCGCGGCTGACCGACGTGCACCAGCTGCGCACGCGCGCCTCGGGCCCCTTCATCCACATCCAGATGCACGCCGACCTCGATCCGACGCTGTCGCTGGAGGTCGCGCACGAGGTGGTGGTGGCGGCCGAGAAGCGCGTGCTGGAGGCCTTCCCCGCCGCCGACATCATCATCCACCCCGATCCGCGCGGCCGCGCCGAGCCGCACGGCGGCGCTTTCGCGCGAGGCGCATGCGCGCGCGGCCGCGCGTAATCGAGTAAACGCGACCCTTAACGCCCCGAGCCCGCTTAGTGCCCGCGCGTGGACCGCACGCTGTACCATTTCCCGCTCGATCCCGCCTCGCGCCAGGCCCGGCTGGCGCTGGGCGAGAAGCGCCTGCCGTTCGAGCCGGTGGTGGTGCGCTACTGGGAGCAGCCGCCGGCCTTCGCCGCGCTCAATCCCTCGGGCCTGACGCCGGTGCTGGTCGAGGCGGATGGCGGGCGGCGCACGGTGGTCTGCGAGGTGCCGCGCGATCCTGGAACACCTGGAGGAGCAGCATCCGCGAGCCGCGAGCTGATCGGCCGCGACCCGGCCGAGCGGGCCGAGACCCGGCGGCTGCTGCAATGGTTCGACCGCAAGTTCGACTCGAGGTCAACGGCTACCTGCTGCACGAGAAGCTGGAGAAGCGGCTGACCAAGATGGGCGCGCCCGACCTCTCCAACATGCGGCTCGGCCGCGAGGCGCTGCGGGCTCATCTGGCCTATATCGAAAAGCTGCTGGCCGAGCGCGACTGGCTGGCCGGACGGCGCCTCAGTCTGGCGGACTTCGCCGCGGCGGCGCACATCTGTCGGTGCTGGACTATTTCGGCGACATCCCCTGGCGGGAGATCCCGGGCGCCAAGACCTGGTACATGAAGCTGAAGTCGCGGCCGTGCTTCCGGCCGCTGCTCGCCGACCGCTGGCCGGGCCTCGCCCCGGCGGCGCACTATGACGACCTCGACTTCTGAGGCGGCCGAAGACGTCATCCGCACCGAGGCGAAGGCGCTCGGCTTCGACGCCTGCGGCTTCGCCCGCGTAGACCGGCCCTGGCCGGCGTCGGCGCGGCTGGCCGAGTTCGTCGCCGCCGGCCGCCACGGGACCATGGACTGGATCGAGCGGACCGCCGAGCGCCGCGCCCATCCCCGCGCCATGTGGGCCGACGCGCGCTCGGCGATCGTGCTGGGGCTCAACTATGGCCCCGACCGCGATCCGCTGGAGGCGCTGCGGGCCACGATCGCGCGGCGCGATCTCGGTCTACGCCCAGGGCGACGACTACCACGACGCTGATCAAGAAGCGGCTGAAGCGGCTGGCCAGCGGCCTGCAGGCGCGGCTGGGCGGCGAGGTGAAGGTGTTCGTCGACACCGCGCCCTTGATGGAGAAGCCGCTGGCCGAGGCGGCGGGGCTCGGCTGGCAGGGCAAGCACACCAACCTGGTCTCGCGGGAGTTCGGCTCCTGGCTGTTCCTGGGCGCGATCCTGACCACCCTTGAGCTGAGCGCCGGACGCGCCGTCCGGCGACCACTGCGGCGCCTGCCGCGCCTGCCTCGACATCTGCCCGACGGACGCGTTCCCGGCGCCCTACCAGCTCGACGCCCGCGCCTGCCTCTCCTACCTGACCATCGAGCACGCCGGGCCGATCCCGGAGCGCTATCGCGCGGCGCTGGGCAACCGCATCTACGGCTGCGACGACTGCCTGGCGGTCTGCCCCTGGAACAAGTTCGCCCAGGCCAGCCACGAGGCGGCGCTGCACGCGCGGGACGCGTTGAAGACCCCGTCGCTGGCCGATCTGGCCGCGCTCGACGACGCCGCCTTCCGCGCCCTGTTCGCCAAGAGCCCGGTCAAGCGCATCGGCCGCGACCGCTTCGTCCGCAACGTGCTCTACGCCATCGGCAATTCGGGCGACGGCGCGCTGGCCGGCGCAGCCCAGGCGCGGCTCGACGACGGGTGCGAGAGCCGTGCGCGACGCCGCCGCCTGGGCGCTGGAGCGGCTTTCCCGCGCCGATTGATCCCGATCAAGGCGCGGCTCGCCGCGAGGATCGACCTTCGACGCCATGAGAGGCGCCGTCATGCCATTTCGCTTCGTCCTGGCCGCGCTCGCGGCCATGGCCGCCACGTGCGCCATGGCCGCTACACTGGGTGACGCCGCTTCGATCCAGCGCGGCAGCGATCTGGTCCAGAACGACTGCTCGATGTGCCACGCGGTCGGAACCGCCGGCGAAAGCCCCAATCCGCTGTCGCCCCGCTTTCGCGATCTGCACGAACGCTACCCGGTCGAGGACCTGGCCGAAGCGCTGAGCGAGGGCATCATGGTCGGGCACCGGCAGATGCCGCAGTTCCGCTTCGCGCCGGGCGAGGTGCGCGACATCATCGCCTACCTGCAAAGCATCCAGAGCAAACAGCACGCCGCGCTGAGCGCTGGGCCGCGGAGCTAGCCGGCCAGCGCCTCGGCCAGGCGGATCATGAACGCCGCGCCGCGTTCGATCTGGGCGATGTCGACATACTCGTCGGGCTGATGGGCCTGATCGATCGAGCCAGGACCGCACAGGACCGTCGGCAGGCCGGCCCCTTGAAACTGACCCGCTTCCGAGGCGAACGAGGCGACGCGGGCGGGGCCGTTGTCGCCGGCGAGACGCCGCACGAACGTCTCGGCGAGGCTGTCGGTCTCCGGCCGCAGCGGCGGCACGTCGGCCAGCTGTTCGATCACCACCCCGCCCTCTGGCGCGCGCGCCTTGATCTCGGCGTCGATCCGCGCCGCCAGGTCGAGGAATCCCGCGAGCTGCCGGCGCGCGTCCTGGCCGGGCAGGCCCCGCAGGTCGAACAGGAAGACGCACTGGCGCGCCAGGATGTTGCCGGCGGTGCCGCCGCTGATCCTGCCGATGGTCAGGGTCGGGTGCTTCGGCAGGAACGGCGATGCGGGATCGGCCTCCCGCTCGAGCCGGTCGGCGAGCTCGGCCAGGGCGCCCATCAGCCGCGCCGCCGCCATGTTGGCCGAGACGCCGAGATGGGTCTGGGCGGAATGTGCCTCGCGCCCGGTGACCGTCACCCGCCAGGCGGTGATGCCCTTGTGGCCGCTGACCACCTCCATGCTGGTCGGCTCGCCGACCACCACCAGCGCCGGCCTCGGCAACTCGCGGGCGATCACCTCGATCATCGCCGGCGCGCCGAAGCAGCCGATCTCCTCGTCGTAGGAGAAGGCAAGATGCACCGGCTTGGGCAGCTTCGCCGCCTGGAAATCGGCAACCGCCGCCAGGGCGAGGGCGATGAAGCCCTTCATGTCCGAAGATCCGCGACCGAACAGGCGGCCATCGCGTCGCGTCAGCACGAACGGGTCGCTGGTCCAGGCCTGGTCCTTCACCGGCACCACGTCGGTGTGGCCGGAGAGCACGACGCCGCCCTCGGCGTCCGGCCCAACGGTGGCCAGCAGGTTGGACTTCGTGCCGGCGGCGTTGAGCACGCGCCGCGACGCCACGCCGCGCTCGGTGAGGTAACTCTCGACCCATTCGATCAGGGCCAGGTTGGACAGGTGCGAGGTGGTGTCGAAGGCGACCAGGCGCTCCAGGATCGGCGTGGCGCGGGCCGCCAGATCCTCAGCCCCGGCCACCTCAGCCGTTCCCGACCGAGGCGTCCCTGGGCAGGATGCCGATCAGCTCGATCTTGAAGATCAGCGCGGCGTTGGGCGGGATCGGCCCGGCGCCCTCTTCACCGTAGGCGAGCCGCGGCGGCGCATAGAGCATCCAGACATCGCCCGGCTTCATCTTCTGCAGCGCCAGCGTCCAGGCCGGGATCAACTGGCCGACCACGAAGGTCGCCGGATGCCCGCTCTGGTAGGACGAGTCGAACACCGTCCCGTCCAGCAGCTTGCCCTCGTAGTTGACGATCACCCGGTCGTCGGCGCGCGGCGAGGCGCCGCCCGCGGGGCCGGACTGCACCACCTTGTACTGGAGGCCCGACGGCAGGGTGATCACGCCCTCGGCCTTGGCGTTGGTGGCCAGGAAGGCCCTGGCCTGGGCCATGTTCTGCGCGGCGCGCGGATCGGCGCAGGCGGAAACGGTGAAGACGAGGGTGAAGACGAGCGCGAGTCGGAACATCGCAGCGCCCTATCACACCGCGCGCGCTTTCACACCGTCCGAGGTTTCACACCGCTCGGGGCGGGTAACCAGCGGCGCGCAGCGCGTCCATGATCTCCTGCGTGTGCTGGGCGTCGCGGGTCTCGATCAGGATGTCGAACTCCGCGCCCTTGGCCGGCACGTCGAGCGCCAGGCGATTGTGCGCCACCTCGATGATGTTGCCGCCGAGCTGGCCGATCAGGGCCGAGACTGTGCCCAGCAGGCCGGGCCGGTCGTCACCGATGATGCGCAGCGAGACCAGCCGCTGGGCGCGGACCAGTTCGCGCGTCAGCACCGAAGCCAGCAGGCGCGGATCGATGTTGCCGCCGGTGATGATCAGGCCGCACTTCTTGCCGCGGAAGCGCTCCGGGAAGGCCAGCAGCGCCGCCAGCGAGGCCGCGCCGGCGCCCTCCACCACCGTCTTCTCGACGTTGCAGTAGAGCGCGATGGCGCGTTCGAAGAACGGCTCTTCCAGCAGCAGCACGTCGTCGATCAGCGGGCGGGCGGTCTGGTAGGTCAGCTTGCCCACCTCGCGCACGGCGATGCCCTCCGCGATGGTCTGGCCCGAGCACGGCGCATTGATGCCGCGCATGCGGGCGGTGAACGAAGGATACATCGCCGGCTCGACGCCGATGATGCGGATGTCCGGCTTGATCGCCTTGGCCGCCGTGGCGACGCCCGAGATCAGGCCGCCGCCGCCGATCGGCACCGGCAGGATCTCGAGGTCCGGCGCGTCTTCCAGCATCTCCAGCGCGATCGCGCCCTGCCCGGCCATCACGTCCTCGTCGTCGAACGGGTGGACGAAGACCAGGCCTCGCTCCTGCTCCAGCTGCAGCGCGTGCTCGTAGGCGGCGTCGTAGCTGTCGCCCTCGATCACCACCGTCGCGCCGAAGGCCCGGGTCTGCTCGACCTTCACGAACGGCGTGCCGCGCGGCATGACGATGGTCACCGGCACGTCCAGCCGCTGGCCGTGATAGGCGAGGCCCTGGGCGTGGTTGCCTGCCGACGCCGCGATCACGCCGCGCCGCTTCTCGTCAGGCGACAGTTGCAGCAGCTTGTTCAGCGCGCCGCGCTCTTTGTACGAGGCGGTGAACTGCAGGTTCTCGAACTTCACCCACACCTCGGCGCCGGTAATCGCCGACAGCGTCCTGGAATGGCGGCAGGGGGTGCGCTCCAGATGGCCTTCCACCCGGCGGGCGGCGGCCTTGATGTCGTCAAGGGTGAGGGTCATGGGCGGGCTTCCTAGCTGGGGCGCCTCGTCACCGCAATCCGCGCATCAGGTCGAGTCGTCGCATCGCCTTGCCGGGGAGCTCCGACGCGCGGCCCAACGGCAGCGCTTCGGCCATCCGGCGCACGCCGTAAGCGGCCTCGCGCACCAGGCTGACGGCGGAGGTCCCGCCGACGAAGCCATGCAGCAGCGTCAGGTGCGTATTGGCCAGCTCGCGCTTGAAGCGGTAGTCGCCATAGCCGAAGTCGAGCCGGTCGTAGGCCTCGCCGTCCATCCAGCGCAGGATGTGCTGGAACAGCAGCAGCCCCGGCGAATAGCGCTCGAACGTGGCCTCGTGGCCGATCATCCAGGCGTGGATGGTGCGCTCGCCGAGCAGGTGGAACTGCACCGCCGCCAGTTCGCCGCCGATGTGCAGGGTGAAGAGCTCGGCGCCGAAGTCGGCGCTCGCCGGCCGCGCGAACAGGTCTTCCAGCAGCCGCCGGGTCCAGCCCGGCGCCAGCACGTCGGTCTGGGCGGTGGCGCGGTACTGCCCGCGCTTGAGGGCGATCAGCCGCTCGAAGTCGGCCTTGCACGCCGACCTTGCGGCGAACGCCAGCGGCCCGACCTCGCGCTCGGCCTTGCGGTGCTTGCGGTCCAGCTCCTTCAGCGCCGAGACGCCGGCGGCTCTGCGTCCGGCGGCGTAGGCCTCGTAGCCGTCCGGCGCATCGACGATCCACGACAGCTCCTGCCCGCGCCGGAACGGCGCGAAGGCCGGTGTGTCGGCCAGGACGTGGCTGAAGTCGTAGCGGTCGACGCCGAGCGCGCCCAGCAGCGCGCGCGGATCGAAACCCGGACCCGGATCACCGACCATGCCCTCGTAGTCGCACATGGCGCCGCCCGCGGCGATCGCGGTCACGCGGCCGGCGCAGAGCGCCATGAACGCCACCGGCTCGCCCCGCTCGCTGATCACCGCGATCCGCACGCTGTCGTCGCCGCGCGCCCGTTCCACCGACGCGGCCCAGTGCGGGGAAAACAGCGGGGAGCCCCACGCGCGGCGCTGGCCCTGCAGCAGCCGCCACTTCGTCGCCAGCTCCGGCGACAGACACTTTGGGCGCAAAACTTCGACGTGCACTGCGAGAGTTTCCTGGCGCCCTGAAACAGGCCGCGAACGTAGGCGCCAACCGTTGTGGAATGGTTGCGTGCAAGCCGCGCGCCACAATTCCGGACGAGCAATCCACCGTCACCCCGGAAAGGCCGCAGGCCTTGTCCGGGGCCGGACGGGCCGGTTCATAGACGAGATCCAGTTCGGTAACGGCCCGTTTGGCCCCGGCTCTGCGCGTCCTGCGGACGCTTGGCCGGGGTGACGGCAGCCCGGGCTGTTGACAACCAGAGGCCGTCTGGCTAAAAACGACTGACCAGTCAGTTTTTATCGGTTCGCCCCCTTGCCCAAGATCACCGAGACCAAGCGCGAAGAACGCCGCCAGATGATCCTGGACGCGGCGCTGCGCTGCTTCTCGCGCGACGGCTTCCACGCCACCACCACCGCCGACATCGTGCGGGAATCCGGCGTCAGCCAGGGCACGCTCTACCTCTACTTCGCCACCAAGGACGACATCGTGGTCGCCCTCGCCGACGACCGCCACCAGGGCGAGGTGTTTCTGAACGCCCTGGCCCAGAGCGAGCAGGACCCGGTGCAGGGCCTGATGCTGCTGATCGAGCTCTACGGCCGCGGCCTGACCGACCAGCGCCGCCTCGACATGCGCCGCGTCGGCATCCAGGGCTGGGCCGAGGCGCTGCGCAGCCCACGCATCCACGCCAGCGTGGTGGAGGGTTTCTCCTCTGTCCGCGCCGCGATCGCCCAGCTGATCGAACGCGGCCAGGCCAGCGGTCAGATCCGCCCGGAGGTCGCGCCAGACGCAGCGGCGCGGACCATGATCGCCGTGTTTCAGGGCCTCGTCCTGCAACTTGCCTGGGGCGAGGAGTTCGACCTCGCCGCCTGCGGCGCCCTGATCCGCGGCATGATCCGCAGCGCCTTGCTCACCGACGCCGCCCGCGCCGCCCATCCCGACTGACGATCCGAGACGAAAGGCCGTCCCATGACCACCTACGCCGAGACGCTCGACACCCGGCCCGCGCCCACCGCCCGCACGGCCGCGCCAGCCGCCGACGCGCCGCTGCCGCGCCCGCGCCGCCAATGGGGCGTGGCGCTGAAGGCGCTGCGCCGGGTGCTGAACGACAAGGAGGACACCGGCCAGGTGTTCGAGCTGCTGGGGGCGCTCAACGACGACGCCACCCAGCGCAACTACGCCCGCCTGTTGCAGACCCAGCGCGGCGGGCGCCTCGCCTACGAGCGGGTCGAGCTGGCCCCGCGGCTGATGGACGACGCCTGGCTCGACAGCTTCGCCGACGGCAGCGTCGGCGCCGCCTACCGTCACTTCGTCCGCAGCGAGAACCTTTCCGCCGATGGCCTGGTGGCGATCAGCCGCGAGCGCCGCGGCCGGGTGGACGAGCCCCACCCGCTCGCCTGGTTCGGCCGCCGCATCCGCGACAGCCACGACATCTGGCACATCCTCTCGGGCTACCATCGCGACGGCCTGGGCGAGGCCTGCCTGGTCGCCTTCACCTACGCCCAGACCGGCGCCGTGGGTTGGGCGGTGCTGGCGATCGGCGCGGCGTTGCGGCCGCGACCCGGCAAGCGCGCGCCTTACGTCAAGGCCATCTGGCAGGGCTACCAGCGCGGCAAGGCCGCCGCCTGGCTGCCGGGCCAGGACTATGAGGCGCTGATGGCCGAGCCGCTCGACGCCGCCCGCGCCCGCCTCGGCATCACGCCGCCCACGTTCTACGACGCCGTGCCGGTCGACCGCCGCGATCCACCCAGCGGCGGCGTCTGAGGCGGGCCGGATCGGCGGTGATGTTTCACGTGAAACCGTAGATCACCGTAAACAACGGCGGCCGGACCGTGACGCCGTCACCATCTCACGTCATTGCCGGCCGGAGCGCGAAGCGCGGAGTGTCGGCAATCCATGAGCGCCGTTGCTGTGGCGTCGGTGGATGGCCGAGACAAGCTCGGCCATGACGTGGCGGGGAGGATCGATCTAGCTTCGACCCAGTTCGATCAACAATGTCAAAGACCGCCCCGCTTCGGCGCGGGGTGGAGTCAGTCAGCTTCCAATTTTGTGAGCGCCGTCAAGCCCTCTCGCCGAGCCGCGCAAGAGGGTCCAGATTGCCGGCCAAAGGTTGGGAGCAACGCCATGAGCTACGACTGGCCGGCCATCGTCGCCGATCTGGAGCAACTGCTGAAACTGCGCTCGATCCCGTTCGGGATGCAGCTGTTCGAGCACCGGGCCGACATGGAGGCGATCCCCCGCATCCGCCGGCCGCAGACCATCCACACCCTGGACCAGGTGGTCGGCCAGGCCTCGCGCCTGGGCTGGACCGTCGGCATCACCAGCGAGGACCTGGTCGGCGCCCAATGCCGCGCCGTCGTGGGTCTGGGAACCGCCAAGACCGACGACTGGAAGTCCGGCCGCAGCATGACCGGCGTCTGGTTCTCCACCCAGGAGGACGCCGCCGCGCACCAGGCGGCGATGCATTGCGTGCCGGACGGCCAGTTCGAGGCGCTCGCCGTCGGCCCGCTGGCGTCCGGCAAGCTGGCCGAGCCCGACATCGCGCTGTTCTACGCCACGCCCGGCGCGATGATCTATTTCATCAACGGCCTGCAGTGGTCCGGCTACAAGCGCTTCGACTGGTCGGTGGTCGGCGAGAGCGCCTGCGCCGACAGCTGGGGCCGGGCGCTGACCACCCGCACCCCTAGCCTCTCGATCCCCTGCTTCGCCGAGCGCCGCTACGGCGGGGTGCTCGACGACGAGATGCTGATGGCCACGCCGCCGGAGCACCTGCTCAAGGCCATCGACGGCATGCGCGCGCTGGCCAAGAACGGTTTCCGCTACCCGTTCCCGCAATACGGCGTGCAGCAGGACGTCCGCGCCGGCATGGCGGTGAGCTACCCGAAGTAGACGCGGCCCGGCGGCGCTTGCGACGGATCAAGGCCGGCGCCGATGGCCAGGTCTAGCGTCGCAGCGGTCTGAGGGTCACCGCAACCGCCGCGTCAGGGATTGGTCATGGACATCGAAGCCAGCAGCCGGCCCGATCTCGAGCCGGCCACCGCCAATTTCGGCGAGCATTTCACCCTGGACGGCTACGGCGGCGATCCGGCCCGGCTCGGCGCCGAGTCGTTGATCCGGGCCGCGCTGATCGACCTGTGCGACCACATCGGCATGCGGCCGCTGGCGCCACCGCTCGTCGTCTGCGCGCCGGACAACGCGCTGAGCGATCCGGGCGGCTGGAGCGGGGTGCTGCTGATCGCCGAGAGCCACATAACGATCCACATCTTCCCCCGCCGGCGCTTCCTCACCAGCGACGTCTACAGCTGCAAGAACGGCATGGACCTTCCCGCCATCGAAGGGCTCTTGACCGCGCATTTCGGCCTGCAGGAGGCCGAGACCCACTTCCTGCGCCGCGGCCTGCGCTATCCGGCCTGGAACCTTGCCTGATCGCGGGGCGGCTTGACCCGCATCAAGGCCGCACCGCCGCCGGGGCGGTAGGCTGGCCGAACTTTGGAGAACGACCATGGCCGTCGCCGAACCGATCACCCAGCCGTCCGCCGCCCTGGCGACGCCATTCGCCTTGGCCTTCGCCTGGGCCGACGCCGTCGGCGAGATGACGCGCGCGTCGATGAGCGCCTGGTCGGCGCTCGCCAGCCGCTATGTGCAGGCGAACGAGGCCTGCGCCGAGCTGCTCCGCCAGACGATCGACCTGGAACGCGCCGAGACGCTGGCGCTGGGCGACAGCGCGGACCGGTTGCTGCGGAGCGAATTGCTGGCGCTGGAAGGCGGAACCGACCGGCTGGTCAGCGCCGCCGAGGACACCTTGGCCGGCATGGCGCCCGGACCGCTCCCGTCCCTGCCGGACTAGCGCGCGTTCAGCCGGCCAGGAACCGCCGCAGCACCGCCTCCGCACGGTCCGGTTCGGCGCGGTGGATGCCGTGGCCGGCCTCCGGGAACACCACCAGCTCGCTGACGCCCGCCGGCAGCGCCGCGTGGATCGCCTCGGCGCAGGCGACCGGCGTGATCGGATCGAGCCCGCCGGCCAGCACCAGGGTCGGGCAGCGCACCGCGGCCAGGCCCGGCAGCAGGTTCATCGGACGCTGCTCGCCCTCGATGAAGTGGAACATCACCTCGGTGCGCAGGATCGAGCGTTCGCGGTCGCCGCCGTCGCGCGTCGGGCCGGGATTGTAGAGCGGCATGCAGACCGAGATGTACTCGGTGGCGCGCTCGGGCGTCGGGCTGGTCCAGAACGCCTCTGCGACCCGCGCCGCCTCGGGACCGCCCAGCCGAGCCATCATCGCGTAGGTCGCCGCCAGGTCCATCCGCCCCGCGGTCGAGGAGAACACCAGCTTCGACGGCGCTTCCGGATGCCGCGCCGCGTAGCTCATCGCCACCATGCCGCCGAACGAGAGGCCGTAGACCACCGGCTGCTCGATCCCCAATGCGGCACAGAAGCCGGCGATGTCGTCGCCCCACTGCGCCAGGGTCCAGTCGGCCGGCTCGCCCTCCGAGCGCCCGTTGCCGCGATGGTCGAGGTAGATCACCTGATGTGTGTCGGCGAAGCGGTCGAAGTAGGGCCGCATGCCGGCGTGATCGAAGCCGGGCCCGCCGTGCAGCACCAGCAGGGTCGGCCGCTCGGCCATGCGCGGCCCATCGACCGCCAGCCGCGAGCCGACCGTGTCGAAGAACAGCCGCGCGCCATTGACCTCGATGTGCATGGTTGGGACCTCCGTGAGGGCCACCATCGATCAGCGGCCGCGTGAAGACAATCCGCCTCCCCACACCCGGTCATCCCCGGGCGTCAGTCCCGGGGATCCATGAACACGGGCCAGGGAGTGGCCGCGCCCAGCGCGGCCACGGCAGCTTCAGCGCGCTTGGGTCGCCGGGACAAAGCCCGGCGATGACCGGGAGTGAGGGAGTCAGCGAGCGAGGTGACGAGCACGCCCTGATGGCGCTACAGTCCCACTGAACACCGATAACCGAGGAAACCGCACCATGGCCGACGGGGTCGCCGATATTCTGGCCGACAAGCGCGCGCTGCACCGCCGACGGGCCTACGAGGCGCCGCTGGAGACGCTGAACCCGGCCTGGGCCTCGGCGTTCCGCGACGACGGCCACTGGGCCTACTTCGAGCGCCTGCGCGCCGAGGACCCGGTGCACTGGACGCCCGACAGCAACTACGGCGCGTTCTGGTCGGTCACCAAGTACCACGACATCATGGCCATCGACACCAACCACCAGGTGTTCTCGTCGGCCAAGGGCATCGGCCTGTCGCCCAAGCCCAGCGTGCTGCCGGCCGACGCCTTCCTCGAGCGAGAGATCGACCCCGACAGCAGCGAAGACTCCAACAGCTTCATCAACATGGACCCGCCGGGCCATGACGTTCAGCGCAAGACCGTCAGCCCCGTCGTCGCGCCGGCCAACCTCCACAACATGGCCCCGGTGATCCGCGAGCGCGCTGGCGCGATCCTGGATTCGCTGCCGATCGGCGAGCCGTTCGACTGGGTCGACCTGGTCAGCAAGGAGCTGACCACGATGACGCTGGCCACCCTGTTCGACTTCCCATTCGAGGAGCGGCGCAAGCTGACCATGTGGTCCGACACCATGACCACCGCGCCGGGCCACGGCCCCTGGAACACCTACGCCGAGCGGCGCCAGCTGCTGGCCGATTGCCGCAACTACTTCGTGGGGCTCTGGAACGAGCGGGTGAACGCCCCGCCCGCCGGCGACCTGATCTCGATGCTGGCCCACGGGGCCGAAACCCGCAATTCGTCGATGGACCAGTACTTCTCGAACGTCACCCTGCTGATCATCGGCGGCAACGACACCACGCGGAACACCATCTCCGGCTCGATCTTCGCCCTCAACCGCAACCCGGACCAGTACGCCAAGCTGCGCGCCAACCCCGAGCTGATCCCCTCGATGGTCTCCGAGACCATCCGCTGGCAGACCCCGCTCGCCCACATGGCCCGCGTCGCCACGCAGGACTTCGAGTTCCGCGGCAAGACCATCAAGGCCGGCGACCGGGTGGTGATGTGGTACGTCTCCGGCAACCGCGACGACGAGGTGATCGAAGACCCCTACGCCTACGTCATCGACCGCGCCCACCCGCGCCAGCACCTGTCGTTCGGCTTCGGCATCCACCGCTGCGTCGGCAACCGCCTGGCCGAACTGCAGCTGACCATCATCTGGGAAGAGATCCTCAAGCGCTTCCCCGACATCCGCCTGCTGGAAGAACCGACGCGCAGCTACTCGATCTTCATCAAGGGCTACGAGGAGATGAAGGTCCTCATCCCGTCGCGGAACTGACGCTCCTCGCCCGCGAGCGGAAGATTGGCGCCGACCGGGAGACGCCCTCCCGTCGCGCAGCTGAGGTTGTCCGTTCCATCGCGACGGGATTCGCGCTCTTGGAACGGCGGGCGTAGGGTCGCTCCGCGCGGTCAGGGCGCGCTGAAACCAGAACCTCAGGGGGCGGAACAATGAACAGCGTGGGGCGGCTGACGGCCGCGATGGTGGTTTCGTTCGGAATGATGGGCGCGGCGAACGCGGCGACGCCGCCGGCCTCGGCCCCGGCGGCGACGGCTCAACCGGCCAAGCCCGTGGCGGCCAAGCCCGCCGGCCCGAGCGACAAGGCGCAGATCGAGGCCCTGGAGAAGGGCTTCGCCGCCGCGTTCAACGCCAAGGACGCCAGCCGGATCATGTCGTACTACACCCACGACGGCCTGTTCGTTTTCGACGTCGACCCGCCGCGCGAGCACGTCGGCTGGGACGACTACAAGAAGGACTGGGACACCTTTCTTGGCTCGTTCCCGGGGCCGGTGACGTTCAAGCTTTCCGAGCTCAGCGTCACTGTCGTGGGACCGGTGGCCTACGGCCACAGCATCCAGTCCATAACGACGACGGCGAAGGACGGGACCAAGTCGGATTTGGTTGTGCGTGTCACCGACGTCTACCGGAAGACCGGCGGCCACTGGAAGATCGTCCAGGAACATGTCTCGATCCCGGTCGACACCGACACGATGAAGCCGGACCCGCAGTCCAAGCCCTAGCCAGGCCAGGGCGGACCCGATCAGCCCTGGGTGTAGCTCGGCTCAGGCAGCGCCGGCCAGCAGCAGCACCAGCTTGCCGTGGGCGTGGCCGCTAAGGCTGGCGGCCAGCGCCTCGCGCCAGTCGTCGAGCGGCAAGGTGCGAGCGATCGGCACCGTAAACCGGCCTTCCGCCGCGAGCTTGGCGAACTCGGCGAGCACGCCCTCGCGACGGGTCATGGGTTCGCCGAAGCTGTGACGCGCGCCGAGCTCCGCGGCCGAGGCGAAATCCGTCATCGTCAGCACCCGGCGCGGGTCGCCGCCGGCGATCCTGATCAGGTCCGGCAGCACGCCGTTGGGCCAGGCCGTGTCCAGGATCAGGTCCGGCGCGCCGCCGGCGATCTCACGGACCCGCTCGACTATGCCGTCCCCGTAGCTGGTGACGGAGGCGCCGAGCGCGCGGAGTTGCCCTGCGAAGGTGTCGCCCGCGGTCGCGATAACCCGTGCGCCCCGCATCAGCGCCATCTGCACGGCGGCGAAGCCCATCATGGTCCCGGCGGCGTGGATGAAGACCGTCTGGCCGGGCGAAGGGGCGAGCGCGTCGAGGTGGAGCGACGCGGTCTCGACCGCCATCGGCAGCGCGGCCGCTTCGATAAGATCGAGCCCATCCGCCGCCTTGCCCCAGCGTTCCAGGACGGCGAAGTCCGAGGCGCCGGCGCTGGGGTAGTTCGAGAAGCTGGCGGAGCCGAGCGCCCGGTCCCCGACGGCGATGTCCGTCACGCCCTCGCCGACCGCGTCCACGATTCCCGCCACGTCGAGCCCGATGCCGCGCGGCAGGTCGCCGGCGAACAGGCCGCGGCACAGCGCCCAATCGGCCGGGTTCAGCCCGCACGCATGCACTCGCACCCGGATGTGGCCGGCGCCCGGTTCGGGGGCGTCGGCGTCCTCCAGGCGCAGCACGTCCGCCGGCTCGCCATACTCGTGGAAGCGGAGCGTTCGCATCTCTCAATCCTCGTTATGTCAGTAACTGACACTTAGACGAAGAGACAGTCACTGACAATAGGTGTATGGGTGGCCGCATGCCACGCAGTGGAGCCGATGCCCGCCGACGCCTTCAGCAGGCGGCTTTGGAGCTCTTCCGCGAACGCGGCTACGAGGCGACGACCACGGCCGAGATCGCCGCCAGGGCCGGCGTCACCGAGCGGACGTTCTTCCGGCACTTCCCGGACAAGCGCGAGGCGCTTTTCGACGGCGAGGACGCCTTCCGAGCGGCGCTCGCCGATGCGGTGCTGGCCGCGCCCGAAAGCGCGACGCCGATGGCGGCCCTGCTCTCGGCGTTTCGGTCGGTCGCGCAGACCATCGAGACCAATCGTCCGCTCACCGAGCCTCGGCAGGCGGTGATCGCGCAGACGCCGGCGTTGCAGGAGCGGGTGCGGACCAAGACCGCGGGTCTGACCGACGCCCTCTCGGAGGCGCTGGCGCGCCGCGGAATCGAACAGGGGCTCGCCATGCTCGCGGCCCAGGTCGGCATGGCGGCGTTCGCCCACGCCACGCGCGCGTGGTTCCTGGAACCCGAGCCCGGTCTCGACGCGCATCTCACCCGCGCATTCGCCGAGCTGCAGGATCTGTCCTCGCCAGAGCCGACCTGAAACCCCGCGTCGCGGGTGGCTAGCACTCGGGTCTTCAGCGCGAATGTGAGTGGCGGAGCGCGCCTTCGTCCGCCGCGCAGACACGCTCCTCGTTCGGAGCGCAGAGGGCCAACACCGCCCCCTTAGGCTGCCACCAGCATCCGCCCGGGCTCTCGATCATCGCCTGGCCTGCCGCGGGTATAGGCTAGACCTCGCCCCACTTCGTCTCCAGGGCGATGCCCGCCGTCGCCAGGAGCTCCGTGGGCAGGACGCCCCCCGCGCAGATGATGACCGCGTCGTTGTGGATCGCCTTCGCCGCGCCGTCCTGGACCAGGCGCACGTGGTCGGGCGCGATGGCGACGACCTCGGTGTTGAAGCGCAGGTCCAGCCGGACGGCCTCGACCGCTCGCGCGGCGCGTTCGCGGTTGCGCGGCTTGGCCCGCTGGAACGCCGCGCCGCGATAGGCGAGCGTCACCTTGGCGTCGGTCTCCTCGGCGAGCGAGGCCGCGGCCTCGATGGCGCTGTCGCCGCCGCCGACCACCAGCACCCGCTGGCCGGCGTACTGTTCGGGATCCACCAGCCGGTAGACCACCTTGCCGAGCTCCTCGCCGGGGACCCCCAGGCGTCGGGGCGAGCCGCGCCGGCCGACGCTCAGCAGCACCGACGACGCGGTGCGCGCCCGCTCGCCGCTCCTCACGTGGAAGACGCCGTCCTGGCGCTCGATGGCGTCGACCCGCTCCTCGTAGGCGACCGGCAGAGCCTCCTGCTCCGCCAGATCGCGCCAGTAGTTCAACAGGGTCTCCTTGCCGACTTCGCCGCGAGCCATGGCCTTGAAGCCCGGCAGGCGCGTGGGGGCGCTCATCACCAGCTTGCCGCGCGGATAGTGCGCGACCGCCCCGCCGAGGATGTCCTGCTCCAGGGTGATCGCCTTCAGCCCCTTCTGGCGCGCCGCCAGGCTGGCCGAAAAGCCGGCGGGGCCCGCGCCGACGATGATCACGTCGTAGTCGGCCCCGCGTGACTTAGGCTGGCGCGCGATCTCGTCGATCGCCTGGCGGCCCTGCTCGACGGCGTTGCGGATCAGGCCCATGCCGCCGAGTTCTCCGGCGACAAACAGGCCGGGCACGTTGGTCTGGAAGTCAGGTCCCACCTGGGGCAGGTCGACGCCGCGCCGGGCGGTGCCGAACACCAGCGTGATGGCGCCGACCGGGCACGACGCGTAGCAGGCGCCGTGGCCGATGCACTCGCTCGGGCTCACCAGGTCGGCCTTGCCGCCGATCAGCCCGAGCACGTCGCCCTCGGGGCAGGCGCGCGTGCAGGCGCCGCAGCCGATGCACTTCACCGGGTCGATGATCGGATGCAGGCTCGGCGGCTCGTCCATGCCGCCTTCGATCGCCGCCGCCTTCAGCGCGGCGCTGCGCCGCTCGATCCGGCGTCGCCAAAGCAGGTAGGCGCCGATCACCAGCGCCGCCGGCGCGGCGTAGAGCAGCAACTCCCAATCGAGGTCCACAGCCGCGCCTTTCGACAGCCGTCAACTTACGCCCATGTCGCGCGCGGCGCTGCGCAGCTGCGACTGGGTGGTCGGATCGTCCCTGAAGGCGGCCAGGGCGCTCTGGAGCGCCTGGCGGGCCAGGTCGGGCTGCCCCAGCACCTTGCGCGAGCGGATCAGCCGCACCCAGCCGTCCGCGTCCTTCGGATTTGTGGCGAGGTCCCGCACCTGCTTGTCCACCATGCCGTTGATCATTGTCTGCTGGTCGCCGGTCGGCATCGCCGCGGCCGCCTGGACGTCCTGTGGCGTCGGCGCGGGCGCCGCGGCGGCGGTCTCGAGGCCGAGATAGACGCGAGCGCGCTTGTCGGCAGGGTCGAGCCTCAGTGCGGCCTGGAACGCCTGTTTCGCATCGGATGTGAGCTGGCCGCCGGCGGCCTTGTCGAGCGCCTCGCCATAGGCCGATTGCAGCGCCGCGGTCGTCGGGCTGAGCTTCACGGCCTGCGCGTAGGCGGCGACGGCCTCGGGGTACTTCTGCGTCTCGAAGTTGGCCCAGCCCAGCGTCTTCCAGCCTTCGACGTCGTTTGGCTGGCTCTTCAGCCGCTGCTCGAGCCTGGCGATCTCGGTGTCGACGTCCGGCAGCCCCTGCATGGCCGAGGCGGGCGCGGCGGGGCCGGCGGCCGCCGACGCCATCTGCGGTTCGGCCGGTCCCTGTCCGCCCGGGACCGCGCTGGGTACGTTCGGCTTGCCCATCTGCGCGTAGAGCGCGACCGCGCCGAGCACCACGGTGGCCACCACGACGGCGGCGGTCACCCGGTCGGTGCGCAGGGATGGCTGCGCCGCCGCCGCCTTCGGCGCATCGGCCGCGGCCAGCAGGCGGCGCTGCGCCTCCAGCCTGGCCGCGTCGGCGGAGTCGGCGTCGATCTCGCCGACAGCCTGGTCGATATCGACCTGGGCGAGTTCGGCCTTCAGGATCTCGGTCGCGTCGGTCGCCGGCGCCGCGGCAGCCCGTGGCCGCAGGAACGGCAGGGCGACGAACACGGCCGCCGCCGCGCAAAGCACCACGAGCACGAACCAGAGCGTCATGAGGGTTTCCTTGTCGGGCCGGAGGCGAGCAGCGCTTTCAGCTTCGCGCGCTCCTCCCGGCTGAGCGGGGCCGCCGCGCGGGGCGCCTTGCGATGCAGATAGGCCCAGAAGCCGCCGCCGGAGATCAGCAGCACGGCCAACGGGCCGAACCACAGCAGGAGGGTGTCAGCCTGCAGCGGCGGGCGCAGCAGCACGAAGTTGCCGTAGCGCGCCACCATGTAGCCGCGCACCTTGTCGTCGGTGTCGCCCGCGACCACGCGCTCACGCACCAGGCGGCGCATGTCGCTCGCGAGCGGCGCGGCGGAATTGTCGATGTTCTGGTTCTGGCAGACGACGCAGCGGAGCGTCTTGCTGATCGCCAGCGCCCGCGCCTCCTGCGCCGGATCCTTCAGCATCTCGTCAGGTTCGACCGCCCAGGCGTGGCCAGCGGCGAGCACGAGCGAGGCCAGCAGAACGGCGATCGCGGCCAGCAGCCGTCTCATGGCTCAGCCTGCAGCTGCGCGACCAGCGGGGCCAGTTGGTCGCGCCAGACGTCGGGCGTGATCGCGCCGACCTGCTTGAACCGGATCCGCCCATGCTTGTCGACGACGAAGGTCTCCGGCGCGCCGCTGACGCCGAGGTCGATGGCGAGCCGGCCGGCGGCGTCCGAGCCCACCTGTGCGAACGGATCGCCGCGGTCGCGCAGCCAGGCGGCGCCGTCGGCGGGCGTGTCCTTCCAGTCGACGCCGTAGAGCGCAACCGCCTTCTCCGAGGCGAGCTGCAGCAAGGTGGGATGCTCTTCGACGCAGACGCCGCACCAGGAGCCGAACACATTCAGGAGCGCCACGCGCCCGGCGATGTCGGCGCGGGCGAGACCCCGGTCTCCAGGACGCACGGGTCCGAGGTTGAAGTCGGGCAACGGCTTGCCGATCAACACCGACCGCAGCGCCCGCGGGTCGTTGCTGAGGCCGAGGTACATCCACCCCGCGAACGCCGCGAACAGGATGACCGGCAGGAACGGCAGTAGCCGCCTCATCGCGCCGACGCCCTCGCCGCGCGCAGCGCCGGGGCCGGCGCTGGCGCGCGGCGCCAGAGGGCCAGCGAGGCCCATTCGCCCGACAACGCCAGCGCGCCGCCGAGCGCCATCAGGGCGCCGCCGACCCAGATCCAGGGCGCGAACGGATGCTCGTAGAGCCTGACGGTATGCTTGCCGTCATCCCCCTGGTCGCCGAGCGCGGCGTAGAGGTTGCCCAGCGGCCCGACGCGAATTGCGGCCTTGGTCGTCGTCGATTGCCGCTCGGGGTAGAAGCGGCGCTCCGGCGAGAGCAGCGTCTCGACCTGGCCGTCCCTGCTGACCTCGAGCACCGCCCGCTCGATCTCGTAGTTGGGCCCATTGCCCGGTTCGATCGTCAGCATACGGACCTGATAGCCGGCGAAGGGCTTCGTATCGCCAGGCGCCATGGCGTAGGTGGCCTCCTGCTTCCAGGTCGCCGCGCAGAGCACCCCGGCGATCATCGCGCCGAGTCCGAAGTGCGCCAGCACGACGCCGTAGGTCGACTTCGGCAGCGCTAACGCCCGGCTGAGCGCCTCGGTCCAGGCGCCCTGTCCCAGGCGAGCGCGCCGGGCCAGCAATTGCAGCGCGCCCGCCATCAGCCAAACCGACAAGCCGACGCCGACGGCGGGAAAGAGGCCCTTGGACAGGTTGAAGGCGAACACCAGGATCGTCGTCGCCCCGCCCGCCAGCGCCGCTGGCCTCAGGCGCGCAAGCACATCGCGCCAGCTGTCCCGCCGCCACTTCAGCAGCGGACCCGCCACCATCGCCAGAACCAGGATCGCGGCCAGCGGGGCGACGGTGATGTCGTAGTACTGCGGGCCGACCGAGATCTTGTCGTGGGTGAAGAGGTCGATCGCCAGCGGATAGAAAGTCCCGGCGAACACCGTCGCCAGGATGGTGATCAGCATGAAGTTGTTGAAGACCAGGCTGCCTTCGCGGCTCAGCAGGTCGAACGGCGCGCCCTCGCCCAGCCGGCTCGAGCGCAGGCCGAACAGCGCCAGGCCGCCGCCGGTGAAGCCGACGATCAGGGCCAGGATGAACGCCCCGCGGCCCGGATCCACCGCGAACGCGTGGACGCTGGTCAGCACGCCCGAGCGCACGACGAAGGTGCCGATCAGGCTCATTGAAAAGGTCAGCACGCCCAGCAGCGCGGTCCATTTGACCAGCGCCTGGCGCCGCTCGGCGATCAGGGCGCAGTGCACCAGCGCGGTGCCGAACAGCCACGGCATCAGCGAGGCGTTCTCGACCGGGTCCCAGAACCACCAGCCGCCCCAGCCGAGCACGCAATAGGCCCACAGCGAACCGAGGGTGATGCCGATCGTCAGGCAGGTCCAGGCGGCGAGAATCCAAGGCCTGGCGTAGCGGACCCAGAGCGCGTCGGCCCGGCCCTCGATCAGGGCGGCCACGGCGAAGGAGAACGCGGTCGAGAAGCCGACGTAGCCGAGATAGAGGAACGGCGGGTGGCTCGCCAGGCCAGGGTCCTGCAGCAGCGGGTTCAGCCCGTCCCCCTGCGGCGGCGCCGGTATGAGCCGCGCGAACGGGTCCGACGTGAACAGGATGAAGGCGAGGAAGCCGGCGCCGGTCAGGCCCTGCACCGCCAGCGTCCGCGCCCGGAGCGTCAGCGGTATCGCCCGGCCGACCGTCGCGATCATGGCCCCGAACAGCGACAGGATGAGGACCCAGAGCATCATCGAGCCCTCGTGGTTCCCCCACGTGCCGCTGAACTTGTAGATCAGCGGCTTGGCGGTGTGCGAGTTGGCCGCCACCACCTCGAGCGAGAAGTCCGAAATCAGGAAGCCGTAGACCAGGCACCCGAACGACAGGGCCACGAAAACGAACTGGGCCACCGCCGCCGACGAGGCGAACGCCATCAGCCGGCCGTCGCGGCGCTGCGCGCCGAGCATCGGGATGATCGCCTGCGCCGCGGCGATCATGAACGCCAGCATCAGCGCGAAGCGTCCGATTTCAGCTTCCATGCCATCGCCTCCCCCGAACGCCCGCCAGACAGCCGCGCTTGCTGCGGATCGACGGCGCGCACGCTGACAGCGTGATTGTAGTCATCACACCGCGAAAGTGTTGCTGAGTTGCCAACCTTCAAGAATCAGCAAGGTCAGCTCTCTATGGCTACCTGCGAATTGGACCACAATTTGTCTGTCGCGCGAACAACGGAGCATTGTCGCCTTGTCCGCCGCGTTTCTAACAAGGTTGGCGTTCAAACGAGCCAGGGCGACACCTGAGAATTCATGACACAGGAATCAACTCAAGCGACAGTTGACTTGGCGTCGCGGTCCGCCGGACGCGCGAGGCGGTTGAACGGCCTGCCGCTGTTCACCGCCGCGATCCTCGGCATCGTCCTGCTCGGCTGGTTGCACCGCAACGACGGCTCGCTGCGGCCGGACGACGGGATCGGCTACGCCTTCGGCATCGCCGGCGCGGTGATGATGCTGGCGCTGCTGCTCTACCCACTGCGCAAGCGCGTGAAGGCGATGCGCGACTGGGGCCGGGTCGCGGACTGGTTCCGCTGGCACATGGCGCTCGGCGTGCTGGGGCCGGCGCTGATCGTGGTGCACTCGAACTGGCAACTGAAGTCCGCTAACGCGGCCGTGGCGTTTTTCGCCATGCTGGTCGTGGCGGGCAGCGGCGTGGTGGGACGCTACCTCTACGGGCGCATCCACGCGGGCCTGTACGGCCGTCGGCGCGAGGCGCAGGAGCTGAAAGCCAACTCGGCCAAGGACCGGTTGGCGCTCGACGCCGATTTCGCGTCCGAGGCGAGGATCATGGCCGAGCTCGACCGCTTCGAGGCGGCGGCCCTCGCGCCGACGACCAGCTTCGGATCGGCGCTGGCGCGGTTCCTGACGGTCGGCGCGTTGATCCGCCGCAGCCGCCGCTCGCTGATCGCGGCGGCGCAGCGCGACGCCCGGCGTGGTTTCGCGTCGGAACCGGAACGCCGGCGTCGGCTCAAGGACGCGCGCCGCCGGCTCGATCACTACTACGGCGCGGTCGGGCGGGCGGCGACCTTCGGACTCTACGAGCGGCTGTTCGCGCTCTGGCACGTTTTGCACGTGCCGCTGTTCGTAGTGCTGGTGTGCACGGCGATCGTGCACGTGGTTGCGGTGAACCTCTACTGACGCCGCGGGGGGCCTGATGCGCGCGCTCTGGCTCGCGATCTTCGCCCTGGTGGCGCTCTTGGCCGCGCCAGCCGTGGGCCAGGACGTGCTGCAGCAGCTGGTTTCGCCCGGCAAACTGGCCCAGGCCCACGCGAGCCTCGAGTCGCGCTGCAGCGCCTGCCACGTGTCGTTCGACAAGCGCAGCCAGAACCGGCTGTGCCTCGCCTGCCACCGCGACGTGGCCAGCGATATCGCCGGCCGCCACGGGTTTCACGGCCGCAGCTCGGCCGCATCCCAGTCCTGCAGCGATTGCCACGCCGAGCACGCCGGCCGCGGCGCCGCGATCGTCCGCTTCAATCCGCGCGCGTTCAGCCACGCCCAGACCGACTATCCGCTGGTCGGCGCCCACCTGGGCGTCCAATGCGCGGCCTGCCATGCGCCCGGCCGACCCTGGCGCGCGGCGCCGACGGCCTGCGTCGCCTGTCACCGCAAGGACGATGTCCACAAGGGCGCGCTCGGCGACGGCTGCCAGCGCTGCCACACCGAACAGGGCTGGAAGACGGCGTCGGGCTTCGACCACGCCACGACGCGCTTCCCGCTGACCGGCGCGCATGCGCGGGTGGCCTGCGACGCCTGCCACTCCGGCGGCCGCTTCCAGGCGGCGCCAACGGCGTGCGTGGCGTGCCACCAGCGGCAGGATATTCACGCCGGCCGCCTCGGCCCGGCGTGCGCCGATTGCCATACGACCGCGGCGTGGAGCGGGGCGCACTTCGACCATCGCCGAGCCGGCTTTGCGCTGACAGGCGCCCATGCCCGGATCGACTGCGACGCCTGCCACACCGGCGGCCGCTTCCAGGCTACGCCGAAGACCTGCATCGCCTGTCACGCCGACAAGGATGTGCACCACGGCGCGTTCGGGACCAGCTGCGGCGACTGCCACACCGCCCAGGCCTGGACCGTCACCCGTTTCGACCATGCCCGAACCGGCTTTCCGCTGACCGGCCAGCACGCCGACGTCGACTGCGCGGCGTGCCACAAGGGGCCTGGGACGCCTGGGAAGCTGTCGACGACATGCATCTCGTGCCACGCCGACAAGGACGTGCACAAAGGCGGCAACGGCCCGGTCTGCGAGAAGTGCCACTCGGCCGACGGGTGGAAGATCACCTCGTTCAACCACGACACCCAGACCAGCTTCCCGCTCGAGGGCGAGCACATCAAGGCGGCGTGCAACGCCTGCCACGTCCAGCCAGCCGACCAGGTGAAGGTCTCGGGCGAATGCAACGCCTGCCACGTCAAGGACGACGCCCACCAGGGTCAGGAGGGGCCGGACTGCGGCGCCTGCCACAACGCCCGCGGCTGGAAGACGGACGTCTTCTTCGACCACGACCAGACGGCTTTCCCGCTCATCGGCAAGCACGCGGCCGTCCCCTGCGCGCAGTGCCACGCCTCGCCCCGGTTCAAGGACGCCACGGCCGGATGCGGCGACTGCCACCGCAAAGACGACCCGCACAAGGGCGCGCTGGGAGCCGACTGCGCGCAGTGCCATACTCCCGCCGACTGGAAGATCTGGCGCTTCGACCATGACACACAGACGCGCTTTCCGCTGACCGGCGCCCACGCCGGGCTCGCCTGCGCGGCCTGCCACACGTCGCCCGCACGCGGCGGCGGCGCGCGGATCGCCTCGGACTGCGTTGACTGCCATCTGAAGGACGACGTCCACCGCGGGGAGTTCGGTCCCGATTGCGCGCGGTGCCACAACGCAGACACATTCATTCATCCAAATATTGTTGGGCACTAAATCGTAGTGAACAGAGCTCAACTGCGAGTTTTTATAGTTTGTTGAGGAATGGGCGGCGACTGTCGCACCATTTGCAGGAATTCGTCGTGTGCTTTGGTCGGGGAGACACGCGCGATGTTTGCGGGTGTATGGGACTCCCCCATAGGGAGAGTTGAGCATTAAGGCCTACTGGCCATCGAAGGACCCGCACAACCGCAGTACGCCATTCCGCTTCAATCTAGTAATAATAATTCTCATCTGCATCCTTGGGCTGAGTGGCGCGTTCGTCAGCGCCGTCACCAGCAAGGCCGAACAGGCTCAGTTCGACCACGACGCCACCGGGTTCCAGTTGCTCGGAGCCCACGCGCAGACGGCCTGCGCGTCCTGCCACGTCAAAGGGGTCTTCAAGGGCACGCCGCGGACCTGCTCGGAGTGCCACAACGGCGTCATCGCCGAGGGCCGCTCGCCCAGCCACATGCCGACGAGCAAGACCTGCGACGGCTGTCACACGACCTCAGCCTGGACTGGGGCACGCTTCGACCACGCCGAGACATCCGCACCCTGCGCCGCGTGCCACGACGGGCGCGCCGCCATCGGCAAGCCCCCGAACCACCCGCTGACCTCCAACCAATGCCAGGATTGCCACCGGACGGTGGGCTGGGCGGTGACCAACTTCGACCACTCGGCCGTCACCGGGACCTGCGTCAGCTGCCACAACGGCACGACCGCCACCGGCAAGCCACCGACGCACATGGCGACGACCAACGTCTGCGAGGACTGCCACGTCACCGCGAACTGGACCACGGTCAGCCGCTTCAACCACGCCGATGCGCTAGGAACCTGCGCCAGCTGCCACAACGGCACGACGGCCACCGGCAAGCCAGCCAACCACATCGCCACCACAGGCGACTGCGGCGACTGTCACAACACCACCAACTTCGCGACGGTGACCAACTTCGACCACTCGGCCGTCACCGGGACCTGCGTCAGCTGCCACAACGGCACGACCGCCACCGGCAAGCCACCGACGCACATGGCGACGACCAACGTCTGCGAGGACTGCCACGTCACCGCGAACTGGACCACGGTCAGCCGCTTCAACCACGCCGATGCGCTAGGAACCTGCGCCAGCTGCCACAACGGCACGACGGCCACCGGCAAGCCAGCCAACCACATCGCCACCACAGGCGACTGCGGCGACTGTCACAACACCACCAACTTCGCGACGGTGACCAACTTCGACCACTCGGCCGTCACCGGGACCTGCGTCAGCTGCCACAACGGCACGACCGCCACCGGCAAGCCACCGACGCACATGGCGACGACCAACGTCTGCGAGGACTGCCACGTCACCGCGAACTGGACCACGGTCAGCCGCTTCAACCACGCCGATGCGCTAGGAACCTGCGCCAGCTGCCACAACGGCACGACGGCCACCGGCAAGCCAGCCAACCACATCGCCACCACAGGCGACTGCGGCGACTGTCACAACACCACCAACTTCGCGACGGTGACCAACTTCGACCACTCGGCCGTCACCGGGACCTGCGTCAGCTGCCACAACGGCACGACCGCCACCGGCAAGCCACCGACGCACATGGCGACGACCAACGTCTGCGAGGACTGCCACGTCACCGCGAACTGGACCACGGTCAGCCGCTTCAACCACGCCGATGCGCTAGGAACCTGCGCCAGCTGCCACAACGGCACGACGGCCACCGGCAAGCCAGCCAACCACATCGCCACCACAGGCGACTGCGGCGACTGTCACAACACCACCAACTTCGCGACGGTGACCAACTTCGATCACTCGGCCGTCACCGGGACCTGCGTCAGCTGCCACAACGGCACCACCGCCACCGGCAAGCCGGCCAATCACATGGCCACCACTAATGTCTGCGACGACTGCCACGTGGTCGCCGCATGGACGACCGTCCACTTCGATCACGCCGACGCGCAGGGAACCTGCGCCAGTTGCCACAACGGCACGACCGCCACCGGCAAGCCGGCCAACCATATCTCGACCACCAATGTGTGCGACGACTGCCACGTCGTGGCGAACTGGACGACGGTCAACGTCGACCATGCCGACGTCATCGGAACCTGCGCCAGCTGCCACAACGGCACGACCGCCACCGGCAAGCCGGCCAACCACGTGGTCACCACGGCCGACTGCGGCGACTGCCACACGACGCTGACGTGGGCCAACGCAACGTTCAACCACGCCAACGTCACGCCCGGCACCTGCGCCAGCTGCCACAACGGCTCGGCCGCGACCGGCAAGCCGGCCAACCATTTCGTCACCACGCTGAGCTGCGACGAATGCCACAACACGTCGAACTGGACCTCGGTGATCTACCACCACACCGGCGCTAGTTACCCCGGCGACCACAACGCCTCGGTCACCTGCTCGAGCTGCCACACCAGCAATTCGGCGACGATCGTCTACTCCTCAGCCGCCTACGCGCCCGACTGCGCCGGCTGCCACGCCAGGCAGTTCAGCGCCGACGCCCACCCAAAATGGGAGAGCCCGACCACCGTCTTCTACAGCGTCTCCGAGCTGCGAGACTGCACGGGCGCCTGTCACATCTACACCGACAGCTCCATGACCACGATCAAGGAGCGGCGCACCGGCCATCACCACGTGAACTCGGGCAGCTTCGGCGGATGAGCGGGCGGGTGCGCGACTGGCTTGGCGGGCTGGGCGCGGCCGTGCTCGGGCTGGCTGGCGTGCAGGCCGGGTCCGCGCGCGCCCAGGACAACGTCGACCGGGTGCTCTCCGTGGCGGACGTCGTCGACAGCGAGCAGTGCGCCGTCCTGCACATCGGCTTCAACCTGCCGATCAACGTGGTGAGCAGTTTTCCGGAGGAAAACGGCGACGACCTGCGCATCCGGGTCGCCGCCAGCGCCGCGGCCGGCTTGCCCGAAACCATGCAGACACGCGAGTCGCTGCACCCGCCGGCCAGCACCCTGGCCCAGATCGCCAACATCGAGTTCGACGGCATGCGGCCCGAGGGCCCGACGCTGGAGATCACTTTCCGCCGGCCAGTCCATTTTCACGTTGGCGTCGGCCACGACTTCCGAAGCGTCGTCGTCGCCGTCTCCGACCATGCCGATCCGGCCTGCACGCCGAGCTTCAAGCCACTGCGCGCGGGCGGCGCGGCGGCGCCCCCGCCGCTCGTCCTGCGCGGCCCGTTGCCCGCCGAGCCGCCGCCTGGCCCTCGCGGCCGCGCGGCGGCGGAGTCGCTGCCGGCCCCGACGGCCGGGGCGGAGCTGAACGTCAGCACTCTGATCCTGCAGCGGATGCACGACGCCCGCACCGCGCTCACGGCCAAGGACTATCCGCGCGCCATCCAGCTGCTGACCGCGATCGTCGATGCGCCGGACAACGCCTTCACGCCCGAGGCGCTGGAACTGCTGGGGCTTGCGCGCGAACGCAACAACCAGCTGGCGCACGCCAAGGCCGAGTACGAGGAGTATCTGCGCCGCTATCCGAAAGGGCCCGACGCCGACCGCGTCCGCCAGCGGCTCGCCGGCGTGCTCGCCGTGGGCGCGACGCCCAAGGGCGGGCTGCGCCAAGCTGGGCAACCGGCCACGGGCAAGCCCCCGGGCCTGGCCTGGGAGGTGGGCGGCAGCTTCTCCGAATACTACTTCTTCGATGACGGCTTCCAGCGCAGCGAGCTGCTCCCCTCGAGCACACAGGTCGGCACGTCGACCACCGACAATCAGCTCAACCAGAACCAGCTGCTGTCGACGGTGGATGGGCTGGCGACGGTTCGCGGGCCAGGCTTCATCGCCCGCGGCCGCGTGAGCGCCACCTACACCGAGGACTTCCTGGAAGGCGGTCACAACCAGACCACGCTCAGCGCCCTCTACGTCGAGGCGATGGACACCCACCAGAACCTGTTCGGCCGGGTCGGCCGCCAGACCCGGAGCACCGGGGGTGTGTTCGGGCGCTTCGACGGCGGCCTGTTCAGCGTGAGGGTGGCCCCCGAGGTGAAGCTCGAGGTCGCCACCGGCTATCCGGTCGACAGCTCGCGGAACCTGTTCCTGCAGTCCAACCGTCCGTTCGTCGCCGCGGACGTGGCGCTCGGCCGTTTCCTCAAGTCGTGGGACGCCAACCTCTATTTCGTCGACCAGGCCAACCACAGCCTCGTCGATCGCCAGGCCGTGGGCGGCGAGGTGCGGTATCTCGACATGACCAAGTCACTGTTCGGGTCGGTCGACTACGACCTGAAATACCGGCGCGTGGACCTCGCGTTGCTGAACGCGAGCACGAGCTTCAAGGACCGCACGACGCTGAGCGTCGCGTTGGACTACCGCCAGTCACCGCTGATGACGACCAACAACGCCCTGATCGGCCAAAACGTGGCCGACGTGACCGACCTTATCCCGACCTACGGCGTCGACGGGGTCTACCGGCTGGCCGCCGACCGCACCGCCCAGAGCGAGACCGCGACGCTCAGCCTCGCTCATCCAATCACGCCCAAACTCTCGCTGAACCTCGACGCGACGGTCGACGAGGTGGGCGCGACGCCGGCGTCGGGCGGGGTTCCGGCCGAGCCGAGTTCAGGGCTTGAGAAGTTCGCGACCTTCCAGCTGATCAACACCGACCTGCTGGTTCCCGGCGACCTCGGGATCGTCGGCTTCCGCTATGGCGACACCGCCCAGTCCAACCGTTACGTCTTCGACCTCAACACCCGGTTCCCGATCACGCACGACATCCGGATCAATCCGCGCCTGATCCTCGACTATCGCGACAACAAGACGCGGCCGGGAACGGAATTCTCGACGAAGCCTTCGGTCCGGCTCAACATCTATTTTCACAAGCACTATCAGTTCGAGCTTGAGACCGGCGGCGAATGGACCGTCGACCGCTCGCCCACCAACCGCGATACGATGCTTGGCGTCTACAGCGATGTCGGCCTGCGGGCGGACTTCTGAGGCCGGGCCGGGAGCAGCGCATGGACTACAAGGCCGCGATCAGGAACGCCGTTGACGAGGTCCGCCAGGAGGGCCGCTACCGGGTGTTCGCCGACCTGAAGCGCCACCAGGGCGACTTCCCGCGCGCGACCTGGACCACGCCATCGGGCGAGACCCGCGAGGTCACCGTCTGGTGCTCGAACGACTATCTCGGCCAGGGTCAGAACCCGGTCGTGCTGGCGGCGATGCACCGGGCGATCGACGAAGCCGGCGCGGGCACCGGCGGCACGCGCAACATCTCGGGCACCACCCACCACGTGGTGGAGCTGGAGGCCGAGCTGGCCGACCTGCACGGCAAGGCGGCCGCGCTGCTGTTCACCTCGGGCTTCGTCTCCAACGAGGCGACGCTGGCGACGCTGGCGAAGATCCTGCCGGGCCTGATCATCTTCTCCGACGAGCTGAACCACGCCTCGATGATCGCCGGCATCCGCAACGGCCGCGGCCCGTTCAAGGTCTTCCGCCACAACGATCTTGGCCACCTCGAGCGCCTGCTGGCCGAGGCGCCGGCCGATGCGCCCAAGCTGGTGGCGTTCGAGAGCGTCTATTCGATGGACGGCGACATATCCGACATCCGCGGCCACGGCGGCGCTGGCGAAGAAGTACGGCGCGCTGACCTACCTCGACGAGGTGCACGCGGTCGGCATGTACGGCCTGCGCGGCGGCGGCGTCTCCGAGCGCGACGGCGCGGCGGGCGACATCGACATCATCGAAGGCACGCTGGCCAAGGCGTTCGGCGTGATGGGCGGCTACATCGCCGCCGACGCCGACATCGTCGATGCGATCCGTTCGATCGCGCCAGGCTTCATCTTCACCACCTCGCTGCCGCCGGCGCTGACGGCCGGCGCGCTGGCCTCGATCCGCTGGCTGAAGGCGCACAACGAGGTGCGCGTGCGCCACCAGGAGCGGGCGCAGGCGCTGAAGGCGCGCTTCGCCGCCGCCGGCCTGCCGGTGATGCCCTCGGTCAGCCACATCGTCCCGGTGATGGTGGGCGATCCGGTGCACTGCAAGCTGGTCTCGGACATGCTGCTGGTCGACCACGGCGTCTACGTGCAGCCGATCAACTACCCCACCGTGCCGCGCGGGACCGAGCGCCTGCGCTTCACGCCGACGCCGTTCCACACCGACGCGATGATGGACGACCTGACCGCGGCCCTGCAGGGCCTGTGGGCCAAGTGCAACATCGCCCGCCTCGGCGGCGTCGCCGCTTAAGAGCGCGCTCAGCAAAGGTGGAATTGCTTTTGCGGTTCGAACGCGCTCCAGATTCAAAACGTTAGGGCACGATTCAGGGTTCAGGTTGGTTCAACCTGAACCCATCGTGCTCTAAGGCGGAACGGCGACCGCTGGCTCCAGGGTTCCCAGGACCGCGACGACGGCGAGGATCGCCAGACCGAGCGCGGCTTCCAGCGCCAAGGTGCGGCGAAGGACGCGGACGGTGTTCAGGCCCCCGCCAGTCGCGGCCAGGGCCGGGACCAGGCGCCAGCGGTGAGCCGCCGCCAGCGCCAACATGCCGGCGAACAGAGCCAGCTTCACCAGCAGCGTCAGCCCCCAGGGCGTCGTCGCAAGCTCGGCCAGGTGATCGGGTCCGACGAGGTACCAGCCGTTGACCAGACCGCTGAACACGACCAGCGCGACAACCGCTGGTCCGATGCGCGAGAAGGCATCCAGCGCGCGATGCGCCTTGGCCACCGCCGGCGCTGTCTCGAGCGGGCCGAACAGCAGCGTCGCGAGCGGCGGGAACGCCCCCAACCAGGCTCCGGCCGCCAGCAGGTGAAGGCCGTCCGCGGCCAGGTGCGGCCAGCCGGACGGACCTTCCGGCGAAGGTCCGTGGCCGGCGCCGGCGAGGCTGGCGATCAGGGCGCCGGCGACAAGCGACGACGCGATCCGAAACCGCCTCCCCGTCGGGCGCGGCAGGACGAGGCCGAGTGCGAGCCCGGCGAGCGCAAGGCGGACGATCCACAGCCGCCCGAAGGCGGTCGTGGTGGCGACAGACGCCAGCAGCGCCGGTTCGGCGATGGCGGAAAGGTCTCCGGCCATCGAGGCGATCGTGAAGACGCACCAGGCCAGCGCGGTCACCAGGGCGAGGACGGCCGCGCCGATGCGCAGGCGCCTCAAGGCCGCGTCGTCGGCCTCGGTCCCGGCGTACAGGGGAAAGAGGACGGCGCCGAACAGGGCCGTCACCGCGAGATAGTGGCAGAAGCGGGCGGCGATCAGCCCCGCTTCCACCATCAGGGCTTCACTTGGAAACTGTAGTGGCCCGAGACGTGGTGGGTGTCATCGCCGACGGCGCGCCAGCTTGCGGTGTAGGCCCCCGGCGCAAGCGGCGTCTTGATCGGCGCGGCGAGCTGCTTGTGGTCGTGCGGATCGACCACTGATGGTCCGAGGGGCGCCGGGCGCCCGGCCGCGTCCTTCAGGTCGAGGCTCGAGAAGGCGGCGACCAGACCTTCGCTGAAGGTGATCCGTATCTCGGCGGGGCTCTTGGTCAGCACCGCGTTTGGCGCGGGGCTCGCCGCTCGAGGCAAAGGATGCGCCATCGAGGGGAAGGCCGTGGCGATGGCGCTCAGGGCCAGGACAACGGTCGCAAGGCGTTTCACGGGGATGTCCTCTATCGAATCTTGAAGCGGACGAAGGGCATGAAGCCGGTGGGATCGTCGCCGTAGGCGAACTTGATCGTGGACGGGACCACATTCACCGTGCCCTGGGCCCCGAGACCAACGGCGAAGTGCTTGGCGACGGGGATATCGTAGACGTAGCCGAGGGTGACCTCGGAGACCCGGAACACCTGACCGTCGAGGGGGCTCGGCGGCAGGAAGAGTTCGTCCTTCTGGACGTTCTCGGCGCGGCCGAACACCGTGTGCCGGCCCACGTTCACGGCCGATTCCAGCAGATATCCGTCCAGCGCATCGCCCGGTTCGTTGTAGTTGCGGCCCCACGCGAAGGTCGTCTGCCAATTGCCGTGCGCGAGCGGCCGGTTGTAGGTCGCCGAGGCGGTGATCCGGTGCTGGCTGACGGTCGGCGTCAGCTGCTCGGGGCTGTGAATGTAGCCGTAGCTCGCCTGCAGCGCCCAGTTGGCCGTCGGATTCCAGCTGACCCGCCCGGCGTAGGAATCGAGCCGCAACGGATCGAAATCCCAGCGGTGCTGGTCTGGCTCCCGGCCGTTGAACACCGAGCCTTCGAGCTTGAACGCCCCCACGACGACGCCGGTGGTGACGACGCCGTAGGTGATATGGGTGGAGTCCAGCCAGTGATGGGTGATCGGCGCGGCCGGATCGTCCATGCCCGAGAACCGGTGCATGAACGTCGCTGGGCCGAGGGCCGGCTCGCCCGGATAGCCGACATAGAGGAAGGCGGACGCCCGCTTGCCGATCGGCAGGCTGTAGACGCCGGCCAGTTCCATGAAGAGGTCGTGCGGATGCTGCCGGTCGACCAGCGGCGTCACCCCGTTCGCGGTCTCGCCCGTTTGCAGCAGCAGCGGGTAGCCGGAAGGGCCCATCGCCGGGTCGAGCGACAGCATCGAGCGCAGGGTCAGCGTGCCCGGCCCGGCCGCGTGCTGGGCCATCACCATGAACATGCTCTCGCTGAAGGTCTTGGTGTCGCCGCGCGGCCCGTTCTGCTGGTCGTAGATCAGATCGGCGTACCCGTGGACCATGCCGGTCCAGCCGCCGGACTTCCAGCTCAACCCTTCCATCGGCGTCGAGCCGGGCTGCCAGGCCGTGCCGGAAGCATCGCGCATCATCGAGTAGCCGCCGAGCTGACCGGCCATCATGCCGCTCATGTCCATGCTGTCGACGGTCATGCCCGGCATCGCCGACATGTCGGACGCAGCCTCCGGACGTGCCGGCTTGGGCTGGACAGGCGGCGCCTGCGTCGGGCTGGACGTCTGCTGGCTGGGCTGGGTCGGCGCCGGCTGGACCTCGCCGGACATGCCCGGCATGTTCCCCATGTCCTGGGCGCGGGCGGCCGACGACAGCAGGACGAGCGCGAGGCTGAGTGCGGGCGACGCCGCGGCGAGCGTCATCGCGCGGTGCGCTCGAGCAGGTCGATCAGTTCGGTGGCCTTGCGGCGCTGCTCAGCCTGGTCGCCGCTGACGATCGCCGACTCGATGCAGTGATCGAGGTGGCCCTTGAGCAGCTCGGTCTCGACGCGGGCCAGCGCCGACCGCACCGCCTGGAGCTGGGTCAGGACATCGATGCAGTAGCGGTCGCTGTCCACCATGCGGGCGATGCCGCGCACCTGCCCTTCGATCCGGCTCAGGCGGTTGAGCAGTTTCGGTTTGTTGTCCTCGGTCAACGCATCGCCTCCGCGGTCGCCATGGATACTCGCAGGGGGTATACCAATATACCCTTGCTGGGTATATACCCGTTGGATCGCGGCGGAGACTTTTATGGGCGGACACGACCACGGCGGGGCGGAGCTGGCGACAGGCGTGAGCCCGGTCGTCAGGGACCCGGTCTGCGGCATGACCGTCGACCCTTCGACCGCGAAGCATGTGACCCGAAACGAGGGCGCCGACTTCCACTTCTGCTCGGCGGGCTGCCAGGCGAAGTTCGTCGCCCACCCAGACAAATACCTGACGGCGGCCACTCGAGCGCCCGACCCGCCGGCCCCGCCGGCCCCGCCAGGGACGATCTACACCTGTCCGATGCACCCGCAGATTCGGCAGATGGGGCCAGGACACTGCCCGATCTGCGGGATGGCGCTGGAGCCGGTCGACGTCACGGCGGGCGACGGACCCAACCCGGAACTCGCCGACATGAGCCGCCGGTTCTGGATCGGCCTGGCGCTCGCCGCGCCTGTCTTCGTCCTGGAAATGGGCAGTCATATCCCCGGACTCGCGCTGCCGATAAATCACGCCGTGTCGAGCTGGATCCAGTTCGCCCTGGCGAGCCCGGTGGTCCTTTGGGCGGGGTTTCCGTTCTTCCAGCGCGGCTGGGCGTCGATCCGCTCGCGCCATCTCAACATGTTCACCCTGATCGCCATGGGCGTCGGCGTGGCCTGGACCTACAGCGTGGCGGCCGTGCTCGCGCCCGGCGCCTTTCCGCCGGCGTTCAAGGACGCCATGGGGACCGTGCCCGTGTATTTCGAGGCGGCCGCCGTGATCACCGTGCTGGTGCTCCTCGGGCAGGTGCTGGAGCTGCGGGCGCGAGAGCGCACGTCCGGGGCGATCAAGGCCCTGCTCGACCTGGCCCCGAAGACGGCGCGCCGCCTGCGCGACGACGGGACCGACGAGGAAGTCACCCTTGACCTCATCCACGTCGGCGATCGGCTCCGGGTGCGGCCTGGCGAGAAAGTACCGGTGGATGGGGAACTGATCGAGGGGCGCGTGTCGATCGACGAGTCGCTGGTCACCGGCGAGTCGATGCCCGTGACCAAGGAAGCCGGCGCCCAGGTCATCGCCGGCTCGCTGAACAAGACTGGCTCGTTCGTCATGCGGGCCGAGAAGGTCGGCGCCGACACTCTGCTGTCGCGCATCGTCCAGATGGTCGCCGAGGCGCAACGAAGCCGGGCGCCCATCCAACGCATGGCCGACCAGGTCTCGGCCTGGTTCGTGCCGGCGGTGATCGCCGCCGCGCTGCTGGCCGCCGCGGTCTGGGCGATCGTCGGGCCGGAGCCACGCTTCGCCTACGCGCTGGTGGCGGCGGTCTCGGTGCTGATCATCGCCTGTCCCTGCGCCCTGGGACTGGCGACGCCGATGTCGATCATGGTGGGCGTCGGTCGCGGCGCCCAGGTCGGCGTGCTGATCAAGAACGCCGAGGCGCTGGAGCGCTTCGAGAAGGTCGACACCCTGGTCGTGGACAAGACCGGCACGCTGACCGAGGGCCGCCCGGCCGTGACCGCCATTTCGCCGGTGGCCGGACTCGACGCGGCCGAACTGCTGCGCCTGGCCGCGAGCCTGGAGCGGGGCAGCGAGCATCCGCTGGCTGACGCCATCCTGCGCGCCGCCAATGACCGGAAGCTCGCGCTGTCGGAAGCCTCGGGGTTCGACTCGCCCGTCGGCAAGGGGGTGCAGGGAACCGTCGACGGCAAACAGATCGCTCTCGGCGGAGCGCGGCTGATGGCCGAGCAGGGTGTCGATACCAGCGCCCTGGAGGCTCAGGCCGAAGCGCTGCGCGCCGAGGGGACGACCGTGATCTTCGCGACGGTCGACGGCCGCCTCGCGGGTCTCCTCGGCATCGCCGACCCCGTGAAGGCGACCACGCCCGAGGCGATACGGGCGCTGAAGGCTGACGGCATCCGCCTGGTCATGATGACCGGCGACAACAGGACCACCGCTCTGGCGGTCGCCAAGCGGCTGGGCATCGACGAGGTGGAGGCCGAGGTCCTCCCGGAGGACAAGGCGAATGTGGTGCAGAAGCTGCGGGCGGCGGGCCGTGTCGTCGCCATGGCCGGGGACGGCGTGAACGACGCGCCAGCGCTGGCTGCCGCCGAAGTCGGCGTCGCCATGGGCGCGGGGTCCGACGTCGCCATCGAGAGCGCCGGCGTGACGCTGCTGCAGGGCGATCTTCAGGGGCTGGTGCGCGCGCGCCGTCTCTCGCAGGCGGTGATGCGGAACATCCGCCAGAACCTCGTGTTCGCCTTTGCCTACAACGTAGCGGGCGTGCCGATCGCGGCCGGCGTGCTCTACCCGACGTTCCACCTGCTGCTCTCGCCGGCGATCGCCGCCGGCGCTATGGCTCTCTCGTCGGTCAGCGTCATCACCAACGCGCTGCGGCTGCGCACGGTGAAGCTCTGAGAGGCCTGTTCGGCTGGAGCTTTGCCAGCATTCTGGGAGTCAGTTGACTTGGGTCGGCGGCTTCAGCTCGCCCGTTTCATCCTGGACATGCAGCAGCACGGGCAGGCCGCCCGAATTCAGCGCCAGCTGCGTCGCCGCGCGCTCGGCCTCCGCGCTCGTCAGATAAGATCCGTATTTGAGACCGTCGCCGATAATCCTCCATTTGCCGAACTGCCCGACGACGCCATATTGGATGGTGGCCATTGGCGTTACTCCGTTTACGCGCACACTAGAGCAGCAATCAATGGCAAGAATTGGACCTCTTTTTCTCGTTCTGAGAAATGGTCATTAATAATACTTAAATCGACGAATATTCCTTGCGCGGATTTCTGTCATCTGTCCGTTTTCTTCAAGCGCGAAACACCAACGCGGGAAGCGTGCACGCGCCCCGCGTTGGTCCGCGACAGTCACGCCGCCTGGGACGCCCCAGCCATCGCCGCCGCGTCCATCCACATGATCTCCCAGACGTAGCCCTCCGGGTCCTCGATGCTGCGGCCGTACATGAAGCCGTGGTCCTGGGCCGGGTTGGGATCAGCTCGGCCGCCGGCCGCGACCGCGCGGCTCACCGTTGCGTCGACCGCCTCGCGGGCGTCTGCCGTGAGCGCGAGCAGCATCTGGCTCTCGCGGCGCGGATCGCCGATCGGACGCTGGGTGAACTGGCGATAGTGTGCGTGCGTCAGCAGCATCACCCCGATCGCGTCGGAGAACATCAGCGAGCTGGATTGTTCGCCGGAGAACTGCGGATTCAGTTCGCCGCCGAGCGCGACATAGAACGCCGTCGACGCGGCCAGGTCGCGCACCGGCAGGTTCACGAAGATCATCTTGGACATCACGTCCTCCCTTTCCCAGAGCCGCGCGCCATGAGCGGCTCATCCTGAAGACGGGCGGGACGGCGCGCTTCCGACACGCGGCCGGCGACAGTCTTTCACCAGCAGGTGTAGCCGCCGTCGACGACGACGATGCTGCCGGTCATCAGGCTAGCGGCGTCGGAGGCCAGGAACAGCACCACGGAGGCGACCTCCTCCGGTTCGCCCAGCCGGCCCATCGGGGTGCCGTCGATCCAGCGCCGGTACATCTCGCCTTCCTTGTCGGCGAAGGCGTTGATCGGAGTGTTGATGTAGGTCGGCGCGACCGCGTTGACCCGCACCCCGCGCGGCGCCCACTCGGCCGCGAGCGACTTGGTGAGCTGGTGCACCGCGGCCTTGGAGGCGTTGTAGTAGCTCTGCCCCTGCGGCCGGTTGACGATCAGGCCGCTCATCGAGCCGATGTTGACGATCGCCCCGGCGCCGGCCGCCAGCATGTGCCGGCCGAAGGCGCGGGCGCACCAGAACGCGCCGTTGAGGTTCACGTCCAGCACGTTCAGCCAGTGCTCGTCCGCCACCAGCTCGGCGGCGGTCTCGCTGCGGGCGATGCCGGCGTTGTTGACCAGGATGTCGATGCGGCCGTGGCGGGCGACCAGGTCGTCGGCCACCTTGGTCACCCGGGCGGAGCGGGTGACGTCCATCACCACGCCCTCGACGGCACAGCCCTTGGCCTCGAGCGTGCGCTGCGCGGCCTGGATCTCGCTCGCGTGCAGGTCGGCGATGACGACGCGGGCGCCGGCTTCCGCCAGCGCGTGCGCGGTGGCCAAGCCGATGCCGCTGGCGCCGCCGGTGACGAGGGCGACGCGGTCGGTCAGCTTGAATCGTTCGAGGTACATGCTGGCTAGGGCGCTCCGGTGCGAAGGTTCGGGCCGATGTCCTAGAGCAAGTTCGATCCCGACTGAAACGCCAGCTCATTCCCCTCCCCCTTGCGGGGAGGGGTTGGGGTGGGGGTGCGAACTAGATGCCGGCCGTGCGCCTCGACTAGCAGCCAAGTCGGCAAGCGGCGCGCGGACACCCCCACCCCCGACCCCTCCCCGCAGGGGGGAGGGGAGAACAATGCGACCTCGCTAAGCTACCCCGGCCCGGCCAGGTACTGCGCGTCGGTGACGTGTTCCATCCAGTCGACCATGCGGCCGTCCAGCGCTTCCTGGATGGCGATGTGGGTCATGGCGGTGGTCGGGGTGGCGCCGTGCCAGTGGCGATGGCCGGGCGGACACCAGATCACGTCGCCGGCGCGGATCTCGACGATCGGCTCGCCCTCGCACTGGGTCCAGCCGCAGCCGGCGGTGACGACCAGGATCTGGCCCAGCGGATGGGTGTGCCAGGCCGTGCGCGCGCCCGGCTCGAACGTGACGCTGGCGCAGGCGACGCGGGCCGGCGCCGGGGCGGCGTGCAGCGGATCGATCCGCACGACGCCGGTGAAATAGGTCGCCGGGCCTCTGGTTGACGGCTGGGAGCCGCTGCGCTTGAGTTCCATAGTGCTTCCTCGCTGCTCGGCGTTGTCGTCGGCGGCCCGCACTTAAGGCGGTCGTTGGGCCGTCCGCCAGTCCCCGAGCCAGTATGGCCGCAGAGCGTCCGCTGGCCTTGACTCGCACATGGTGAACGCCGTGCTATAGCCGCGGGGGTGGGTATGGTTACGCTAATTGATCAGCTGGCGGTCCAAGGCACAGCGGCCGCGGTGTCCTCTGCCAACGCCGCCTGGTGGACGCTGGGCGCGACGATGTTCGCGGCGATCAGCAACGTGCTGGTGCTGGTCTACATCTTCTCCAACCAGAACCGGCAGGAGCGCGAGGCGCGCCGCCGCCGCGTCAGGATCGCGCGGATGAACCTGGTCAACGGCATCGACGCGCTCGAGCGGGCCGAAACCCTGCTGATGCAGCACGGCGCCGCCGAGCGGGTGCACAAGGGCGACGTCGCCGCCCTGGTCGGCAGCGCCAGGACCAGTTTCGAGATGGTGCTGGTGTCCGACGTGTTCGATCGCGAACTGCGCGAAACCGCGCGCGGCGCCGACGACATCGCCCGCGTGATGAGCGTGCGCATGGACCAGACCGACCGGCCCTGGGTGGTCGCCAGCGAGGTGATCGGCGGCCTCGCCCACGAACTGAGGCAGCTTGCCGCCGTCAGCGAGAAGCTGTCGCGCGAGACGACCCTGGTCGAGCGGATCGAGAAGCTGGCCTACGGCCTCGACGAAGAGCCTGCAGTCCGCTCAGCCCCGCCGAAGCGGCCGCGCACGCTGAGCTCCTGACCCCCTGGATCGGACGAACCGGTGTCCTCAGCCTCAGCGCACGAGCGGATCGCCGCCCTTCGCGGGCTTGCCGCTGTCGGAACCTGAACGCCAAACAGTCCAGGTGAACCAGGCCAACAGCGCCAGCACCGGCCCATAGACGTACCAGTAGCCCCGGCCCCAGGTGGCGACGTCGATCGCCGCCTGGATCGCGATCATGCAGATGAAGGTGACCGTGACGGCCGCCAACAGCCGCACGAAGCCCTGCCCCAGGCTGGTCGCGACCGACCCCACGCCGACCTGCGGCGCATCGCTTACCAGCGCGGCGGCCGCAGCGACGTCCTCGACCGCCTGCGCCGGCGCGCCGGCCGCGGCCTCGTCCAGCTCCGCCAGCTGCTTGGCCCGCCCCGCCGCCTCCGCCTTGGCGCTCATGCCGCGCCAGACCGCGACGCCGATCATCGGGTAGGACGGCGCCAGCAGCCACCAGTAGTCCAGCGTGCCGGTGACGACGTCGGCCAGGCCGCCCGCGAACGCGGCCACGGTGGCGGGGATCACGATCCCCCATGTCCAGACCTTCTCGAGCATCGGCGAGCCGCCTCTAGCCGCGCCGTCACTGCGCCGTCAGGCCGCCGTCCACCACCATCTCCGAGCCGGTCATGAACGCCGCCTTGTCCGAAGCCAGGAAGGCGATGGCGTCGGCGATGTTGCTGTCGCGGCCGAGGTCGCCCAGCGGGTGGCGCGCGGCCCAGATCGCCCGGGCCTCGTTGTCGCCGACCCCCGCGGCGGCCGCCGAGCCGCTGAGCACTTGCTGGCCCATCGGCGTGTCGATCACTCCGGGATGCACCGAATTAACCCGGATCCGGCGCGGGGCCAGCTCCAGCGCCAGGCACTTGGTCATCAGCCGCACCGCGCCCTTGGACGCGCCGTAGCAGGCGGCGCCGGCGAAGCCGACCAGCCCCGCCACCGACGACAGATTGACGATCGCCGCCCCGCCGGTCCACTGGCCAGCGCGCTCGGCCAGCACCGGGATCGCGTGCTTGCAGCCCAGGAACACGCCCTCGACGTTGACCGCCTGCACCCGCCGCCACTCGTCGAGGCTGAGCTCGCTGGTCGGCCCGCCGCCGCCCAGCACGCCGGCGTTGTTGACCAGGATGTCCAGTCCGCCCGCCTCGGCCTTGGCGAAGGCGATGGTCGCGGCCCAGTCGGCCTCGTCGGTGACGTCCTGGCGCCGGGAGAGCCCGCCCAGCTCCGCGGCCAGGCCAGAGGCGTCGCCGAGGTCGGTCAGGATGACCCTGGCCCCCTTCGCCGCCAGCGCCTTCGCCGTCGCCGCCCCGATCCCGCGCGCCGCCCCGGTGACCAGCGCGACACGGCCCTGCAGTTCGTTCATCGTCATCACCCCGCTGGCGTCGCCTTCGGACCGGTCCAGGTCCAGGCGCTGATCTTCCAACCGTCCGCGCCGTTGTGCAGGGCGAACGTCATCTGGGCCGGCTCGTGCATCGCCGCGCCGTGGTCCTTGAACGAATAGACCACCGGAACCACCGCATAGGCGCGGTCGCCGTCGAGCTCGATCCGGCTTGGCGGCGAGAGGGCCACCAACTCGTTGGTGACGCCCGCCTTGGCGTCGCTCGCCATCAGGTCGTGGCCCCAGCTGCCGAAGGCGGTTGGGCCTTTCCAGACATAGGGGGCGACTTCATCGACGATGGTCAGATTGGCGCCGTCCTGGGTCGCCTCGGCGGCCTTCATGTCGCCCTTGTCGAACGCGGCGACGAACTGGTTGATGGTCGCGGTGATGTCGTCTTGTGGCGCGGCGTGGACGGCGCCTGCGAACAACGCAAATGCGCCGGCGGCGCCGATCAAACGTTTCATGTACCCCCCTAAGTCCGCAGTCTGGACGGTCGCAGTAGGCGCTCCGCGCACCCTTCCCGCAAGCCTCGGGGTCAGCCCCGCGCCCCGAACGGCGCCACCTTGTTGGCCGCGTCATGGCCGATGTCGGCGCGGCCCAGCCAGGGAATGCCCGAGCGGGCGCACCAGGCGCGGGCGACCTCTTCCTCGGTCTGCGCGAAGTCTGGGTCGTTATCCGGGATGGCGCTGCAGCGGCCGAGCCGCAGACCGGCGAGGCGGCGCATGGCCGCGTTGCTGGTCAGCTGGAACAGCGAGCGGTCGATCCGGTACATGTACTCGCCGACCTCCTCCAGCATCAGCACGTGGCCGGCCAGGTCGGGCTGCCAGGGCGTGCCAAGCATCGAGCACAGGATGGTGAGGTTGAACGCGGCGACCGGGCGTGGGTCGGCGGCCAGGCTGGGCTCCAGCGCGGCGGGATCGCGGTCGACCAGCCAGCGCAGGGCGCGGGCCACCGCCGCCTCGCCCTCCTCGCGCAGGATGTCCTGCGGGATCGGGCCGTGGGCGAGATGCGCGAACCCCTGGCTGTAGAGCCCGGCCAGCAGGGCCCCGCCGTCGCTGTAGCCGAGCCAGGTCTTGGCCCGCGCGGCCGGGCCGAGCCGGGGCAGCGCCGCCTCGATCAGCCGCCCCGAGCCATAGCCGCCGCGGGCGAACCAGACCGCGTCGAAGGCCGCGCTGTTGGCCACCTCCACCAGCGCGGCGGCGCGCGCCGCATCGTCCCCGGCGAAGTGGCCGGACGAGAGGAAGCACTGCGGGTGGAAGTAGAGGCTGGGCGGGCGTTGCGGATACAGCCGGGCCGCCAGCGCCTCCACCCGCGCCGGGACCTCCGGCGACAGGCGCGAGGCGGGGGCGACGACGGCGATGCGCAGCGGCTCCCTGCTCGTGGTCTCGGCGTTCATGCGATCCGGTTGCTCTCCCCGCGTTCGCCAATCTAGGGTCGGGCATGATTCCTGACCAAAGCTATTTCTTCTGCGGCGTCGGCGGCAGCGGAATGACCCCGCTGGCGCTGATCGTGAAGGCGCGCGGGGCCCAGGTGGCCGGCTCGGACCGCGCGCTGGATCAGGGCCGCAACCCCGCCCGGTTCGACTTCCTGCGCGCCAGCGGCGTCGCGCTGCACCCGCAGGACGGCTCGGGCCTGACCCGCGCCGACCAGACCCTGGTGGTCTCGGCCGCCATCGAAGAGACCATTCCGGACGTACAGGCCGCCAGGCGGGTCGGCGCGCCGATCGTCACCCGCGCCCAGTTGCTGGCAGAGCTGTTCAACGCCGCGGACTTGAGCGTCGGCGTCGCCGGCACCAGCGGCAAGTCGACCACGACGGCGATGATCGGCTGGATCGCCGCGTTCGCCGGACTGGACCCGACCATCGTCAACGGCGCCGAGATGAAGAACTTCGCTACCGCCGACGCGCCGTTCGCCAGCGCCAAGGTGGGCGCCGGGCCGGCGTTCATCGCCGAGGTGGACGAAAGCGACGGCTCTATCGCGCTCTATTCGCCCAAGGTCGCGGTGGTGAACAACATCTCGCTGGACCACAAGTCGATGGAGGAGCTGCGGGCGCTGTTCTCGGACTTCGCCGCCAAGGCCGACCGCGTTGTGCTGAACCTCGACAACGCCGAGACCGCGGCTCTCGCGGCTGGCCTCGACCCGGACAAGGCCGAGACCTTCTCGCTCACCGATTCCGCCGCCGATTTCGCCGCCGGACCGCGGCGGCTGACGCCAGGCGGGATCGCCTTCACAGTCACCGCACGCGGCGAGAGCGCCGACGTCGCGCTACAGATTCCCGGCGAGCACAACGTCGCCAACGCTTTGGCGGCGATCGCGGCCGCCGACGCTCTGGGCGTGAACCTGGACACGGCCGCCGCGGCGCTCTCGGCCTTCACCGGCGTCAAGCGGCGGATGGACGTGCTGGGCCAGGCGGCCGGCGTCACCGTGATCGACGACTTCGCCCACAACCCGGACAAGATCGCCGCCACGCTCGACACGCTGCATGCCTATCCCGGGCGACTGCTGATGATGTTCCAGCCGCACGGCTACGGCCCGCTGAAGCTGATGGGCGACGCCTTCGTCGACTGCTTCGCCACCCACATGGCGGCCGCCGATGTGCTGGTGATGACCCCGCCGGTCTACTTCGGCGGCACCGCCGACCGCAGCGTCGGCAGCGAGGAGATCGCCGCCGCGATCGCCGCGCGGGGCCACGCCGCCGCCGCCCTGGCCGATCGGCCCGCCTGCGGCGCGCGCCTGCTCGAGCTCGCACGGCCCGGCGACCGCATCCTGATCATGGGCGCCCGCGACGACTCCCTGTCGGTGTTCGCCGGCGAGCTCCTGGCGGAGCTGGGCCGCCGCGGGTAGCAGCAGAGCATCCCTGTCAGCGGTTGTTCGCCCTCACCGGCCGCGATTACGGCGAAAAAGGGACACTCGCCCGGCGCGAAAGTCTTCGTTGTCAGGTATGTCTACAGATCGCGACTTCTCGCCACACGCGAGACAATTTGACAGGTTGTCGATCTCGTGTGTTGATCAATGGCTGGGTGGGAACCTGTCATGATCTACCTCTATATTGCAATTCTAAGCGCGGTTGCGCTCGGCGGATTGGGTCTCCGGGGCCTGATCTACGGCGTTTCCGAGCACCTCGAAGGCGATGATCTTTAGGCAGCGCTGACAGCGCTAAACCGGGTCGAACTCACTGACCAGGTGGCCGGGCGCGACCTCCAACAGCTTCGGCACGTAGATAGGCTCCTGGCCGAGTTTCGACGGCAGGAACCGTAGCGACGCGCGCGGGTCGAGCGGACTGGGCGGTTCGCCGTCCAGACGCACCCTCTTCCTGGCCCGCTCGCGCGCCGGATCGGGGATCGGCGCAGCCGAGAGCAGCGCCTTGGTATAGGGGTGCTGCGGCGCGGCGTAGAGCTGCTCGCGCGTCGCCAGCTCCATCACCCGACCCAGGTAGAGCACCAGCACCCGGTGGCTGATCTCGCGCACCACCGCCAGGTCGTGGCTGATGAACATCATCGCCAGGCCCATGTCCTTCTGCAGCTCGATCAGCAGGTCGATGATCTGGGCGCGGATCGAGACGTCGAGCGCCGAGACCGCCTCGTCGCAGATCACCAGCTGCGGCCGCAGGATCATCGCCCGGGCGATGCCGACGCGCTGATTCTGGCCGCCGGACAGCTCGTGCGGATAGCGGTTGACCAGGTCGGGCGAGAGCCCCGCGCGCTGCATCATCTTCGCCGCCTCGGCCTCGCGCTCGGCGCGCGACATGTCGGGCTTGAACACCCGCAGCGGCTCGGCGATCGAGTCGCCGATGGTGGCCCTGGGGTCGAGGCTGGCCAGCGGGTCCTGGAACACGATCTGCAGGTCCTTGCGCGCGTTGCGCATGGTTTCCTGGTCGGCGTGGGTGACGTCGCGGCCGAGCACCGTCACCGCCCCGGCCGTGGCCGGGATCAGGTTGAGCACGGCGCGCGAGAGGGTCGACTTGCCGCAGCCGCTTTCGCCGACCACGCCCAGGGTCTCGCCCTTGCGGATCTCGAAGCTGACGCCGTCGACCGCGCGCAGCTGCCGCTTTGGCGCGAACAGAGCCCCGCTGACCGGAAACCAGACCTTCACGTCATCGCCCCGGACCACCACGGGCGCGTCCGCGGCCGCCGGCTGCAGCACCGGCCGCCCGCCGCGATCGTCGCGGTCGAGCCGCGGGATCGCCTCCAGCAGGGTGCGGGCGTAGGGGGTCTGCGGATTGGCGAACAGGCTCTGCGCCTCGCCCTCCTCGACGTAGGCGCCGTCCTTCATCACGCAGACCCGGTCGGCCAGGCGGGCGATCACGCCCATGTCGTGGGTGATCAGCACCATCGCCGTGCCGGTCTCGCGCTTGAGGTCGGCCATCAGGTCCAGGATCTCGGCCTGCACGGTGACGTCGAGGGCGGTGGTCGGCTCGTCGGCGATCAGCAGGTCGGGGCCGCAGGCCATGGCCGCGGCGATCATCACCCGCTGGCGCATGCCGCCGCTGAGCTCGTGCGGATACTGACGCAGCCGCCGCCTGGCGTCGGGGATGCGCACCTTCTCCAGCCACAGCTGGGCGTGGTCCATCGCCGCCTTGGCGCTCATGCCCAGATGCAGCCGCAGCGGCTCGGCGATCTGCTCGCCGATCCGCACGTGCGGGGTCAGCGCGGTGAGCGGATCCTGGAAGATCATCGTCATCTTCGAGCCGCGGATGTCGTTGAGCTGGCCGACCTTGAGCCCCAGCAGCTCCTGTCCCTTGAATTTCGCCGAGCCGCCGGCGCGGCCGTTGGCGGCCAGGAGGCCCATCACCGCCATGAAGGTCTGGCTCTTGCCCGAGCCGCTTTCGCCCACCACCCCCAGGCACTCGCCGCGCGCCACGCTGAGCGAGACGCCCCGCACCGCGTCCACCAAGCCGTCGTGAGTCTCGAAGCGGACGGTGAGATTGTCGACCGCTAGGATCGGATCGGCTTGAGTCATCGGGGAAATGTGGGTCCTGTGGCCTGGCGCGGCGGACCATAGCGGGGCACAGGGCGGCGATGAAGACAAGCTTGGCGCGGATCTGGCGGTCGTGACGGACGCGAACGCCGAACGCAGCGGCGCCCCCGAGGCGCTGCGCGCAGCCGCAGCGCGGCTCAAGCGATGGTTCATGGACGACGCCCTGCCGCTCTGGTGGGAGCGCGGCGCAGACCTCGCCGGGGGCGGCTATTTCGAGCGGCTGAACCTCGATGGAACCCCGGCGGACCTGCCGCGGCGGCTGCGGGTGCAGGCGCGGCAGTCCTACGTCTACGCCCTGGCCGAGCGGCTGGGCTGGTCCGGACCCGCGGCGCAGGCGAGCCAGCACGGACTGGCCGCGGTGCTGGCCGGGCGCGCCGACGACGGTCTCTACGGCGCCTGTCCCCGGTCCGGCGCGGCCCTCGACGGCATGGGCCTGCTCTACGAGCAGGCGTTCGTGCTGCTGGCGCTTGCCGCAGGGCACGCCCGCACCGGCGATGCGGCGCTGGAGGCTGAGGCGCGGCGGCTGCTGGAGCGGATCGCCGACTTCGCCCATCCGTTCGGCGGCTACGCCGATGCGCCGGGGCTCGCCGAGCCGCTGTTCGCCAACCCGAACATGCACCTGTTCGAAAGCTTCCAGGCGTGGGCGGCGACATCGGACGAGCCGATCTGGCGCGAACGCGCGGCCGGCCAGGCCGAACTGGCGCTGGACAAGTTAATCGATCCGCAAACGATGGCGCTCGGCGAGCGGTTCGGGCCCGACTGGTCGCGGCCCAAGGCGCGTTCGGAGCGCGTGCTCTGGCCCGGGCATCTCTACGAGTGGGCCTGGCTCTTGATGGACTGGCCGGACGCCGACGCCGTCGCCCTTGCCTCGGCGCTGCAGCTCACCGAAGTGGCCGAGCGGTCCGGCGTCGACCGCTCCGGCTTCGCCATCTTCGCCCTCGACGAGAACTTGCGCCCGCTCGACCGCGGGGCGCGGCTCTGGTCGCAGACCGAACGCATCCGCGCCTGCGCCAGAGCCGCCGCCCTCACGGACGACGGCCTGCTCTGGGATGCTGCGGTTCAGGCCTGCGCGGCGCTGGAAGCGTTTCTCGGCACGCCGACGCCGGGCCTGTGGCGCGACTGGCGGGACGAGACCGGCGCCTTCCGCGAGGAGGCCGCGCCGGCCTCGTCGCTCTATCACATCGCCGGCGCCATCGCGGAGTTGGCGCGGCTCGCCTGAGGCGGCGCCGGCGCATCGTCGAGCACGCCCATGTCAGCCAGCGTGGCGCGCAGCGCGGTCTCCAGCGGCGTATGCGGCTCCTCGCCGAGGAAGGCGACCAGCTTGGCGTTGTCGAGGCCGATCGGCTTCTTCCAGAGGTAGCTCATCTCCAGCAGCTCGCGGAACGTCTCGCTGAACGGCGCGGCGAGGCGCACGACGATCCAGGGGAAGTTGCGGATCGGCAGCTTCGGATTGCCGACCACCCGGCGCATGGCCTGGCCGAACATCTGACCGTCTTCCATCCAGTGACCGCGGAAGTGGAACACCTCGAACGCGCCGAGGCGCTCCTCCGCATCCACCAGCCGGGCCAGGGTTTCGCCGAGATCGGGCATGTAGGCGAAGTCGTGGGCGGCCGGACCCGGGGAGAAGACGCCGGTCAGGCGGCCGCGGCCCTTCTGCGTAAGCCAGGCGAGCGCGCTATTAGGCGCCGCCGGCCCGAAGAAATCGCCGGCGCGCAGGATCAGCACCTTGACGCCTTCGTCGGAGACCTGGCGCAGGCGACGTTCCATCTCGCCCCGGATCGCGCCCTTGCGGGTGGCCGGGACCTGCGGCGCATCCTCGCCGATCATGGCGCCGCTGTCGGGCGCGAAGTTGTAGACATTGCCGGGGATGACCAGCCGGGCGCCGGACGCCTTGGCGGCGGCGATCGAGTTCTCGGTCATCGGCAGCACCGTGCCCTTCCAGTTGCGATAGCCGGGCGGGTTGACGGCGTGGACGATCAGCTGGGCGCCGATCGCCGCGCGGACCACGCTGGCGCGGTCCATCGCGTCGCCCTGGATCCAGTCGATCGGGGTGCGGGCGCCCAGCTTGGCGACGGCGGCGACCGGATCGCGGGCCAGCGCGCGGATGGTCCAGCCGTGCTTGATCAGGGCCTGGACGGCGTGCGCGCCGAACGAGCCGGTGGCGCCGAGGACGAGGGCGGTCTTTGTGGCGGGGGTGGCGGGGGTCATTTGGGTCGCTCCGTGTCTGTGAAGCGAGGTATGCGCCGTGCGCCGCCTATGCGGAATTGACTGAATTCGTGCCGTCTCTATACGTTTTCGAATGGACAGCTGGGATCACTACCGCACCCTGCTCGCGGTGCTGGCCGAAGGCAGCCTCTCCGGCGCCGCGCGCACGCTGGGCCTCAGCCAGCCGACCGTCGGCCGCCACATCGAGGCGCTGGAGACCGAGCTGGGCGCGCCGCTGTTCACCCGCTCGGCCGGCGGCCTCGCGCCGACCGACGCCGCGCTGGCCCTGCGCGCGCACGCCGAGGCGATGGCCGCCGCCGCCGAGGCGCTGGTGCGCACCGCGTCCGGCGATGCGGAAGCGGTGCGTGGCGTGGTGCGCATCACCGCCTCGGACGTGGTCGGCGTCGAGGTGCTGCCGCCGATGCTGACCGGCTTCCACGACGCCTATCCCGAGGTCGCCATCGAGCTGGCGCTCTCCAACCGACAGGAAGACCTGCTGCGCCGCGAGGCCGACATCGCCGTGCGCATGGTTCGTCCAACGCAAGGCGCCCTGCTGGCGAAACGCGTCGGGGCGGTGCGGCTGGGCCTCTTCGCCCATCGCCGCTATCTCGAAGCGCATGGCGTGCCGGAGCGCATCGACGATCCGCGCTTCGCCGCCATCGGTTTCGACCGCGATCTCGACACCCTGCGAGCGCTCAGGGACCGGCAACTGAACTTCGAGCGCGAGTCCTTCGCCTTTCGCTCGGACAACGACCTCGCTCAGCTGGCCGCCGTGCGGGCCGGCTTCGGCATCGGCGCCGCGCAGGTCGCGATCGCGGCGCGCGACCCCGACCTCGTGCCGGTGCTGCAGGACCAGTTCCGCTACGAGATGGAAGTCTGGGTCGCCATGCACGAAGACCTCAAGACCAGCCGCCGCATGCGATTGATGTTCGATTGGCTGGTCGAGGGTCTGGGCGAATACGTGCGGAGTTAGCCTTCCCTCCCCTCGTGGCGCTACCTGGAAAAGGTCATCGCCGGACTTTGTCCCGGCGACCCATGCACGCGAAACATCGCGTGGCCGCGCTTGGCGCGGCCATTGCTCGGGCAGTGGTCTTGGATAGCCGGGACTTGCGCCCGGCTATGACCGAGGATTGGAAAAAAGCCGGGGAAACTACTCCTCCGACGCTTCCTTCTCGTCGCGCGCGCCCATCGCCCGTTCGGCGATGCGGGCGGACTTACCGCGGCGGTCGCGCAGGTAGTAGAGCTTGGCGCGGCGGACGGCGCCGCGGCGCTTCACTTCGATCAACTCGATCATCGGCGACATCACCGGGAACAGGCGTTCCACGCCTTCGCCGAAGCTGATCTTGCGGACGGTGAAGCTCTCCTGCAGCCCGCCGCCGGAGCGGGCGATGCAGACCCCCTCGAACGCCTGGATCCGCTCGCGCTCGCCTTCCTTGATCCGCACGTTCACGCGCACCGTGTCGCCGGGCGCGAAGGGCGGGATCTTCTTGCCGCCGGTGAGGCGCTGGGCCTCTTCTTGTTCCAGCTCTTCAATCACGTTCATCGTCATCTCCTACTGGGCTTGACGCGCCCTTTGCCTGTTGTTTGGCGAGATGGGCCGCCCAGAGGTCCGGACGCCGCTCCCGCGTTGCTTGCTCACGCGCGGCCCTGCGCCACTTGGCCACCTGACCATGGTGACCGGAGAGCAGAACCTCGGGGATCTCGAGCCCTTCGAACGTCCGCGGCCTAGTGTACTGCGGATGTTCGAGGAGCCCGTCCTCGAAACTCTCTTCACTCAAACTCTCGGCCTCGCCCAGAACGCCGGGCAGCAGCCGCACGCACGCCTCGATCGTCACCAGGGCCGCCGCCTCGCCGCCGGCGAGCACCGCGTCCCCGACGGAGACCTCCTCGAACCCGCGGCCATCGATCAGCCGCTGGTCCACCCCCTCGAAACGGCCGCAAAGGACGATCAGGCCGGGGCCCTTCGACCATTCGCGCACCTTCGCCTGGGTCAGGGGCCGACCCCGGGCGCTCATGCACAAAAGCGGACGACCACGGCGCTCGACGCTGTCCAGCGCCGAGGCGATCACGTCCGCCCGCATCACCTGGCCAGGACCCCCGCCAGCGGGGGTGTCGTCCAGGAAGCCGCGCTTATCTTTGGAAAAGCCCCGAATGTCCACCGTTTCCAATCGCCACAGGCCCGTCTCGCGCCACGCCGTGCCGATCAGCGAAACCCCGAGCGGCCCGGGAAACGCCTCGGGAAACATGGTCAGGACAGTGGCGGTGAAGGGGGGCGGCTGTTCGGGCACGGCGGGGCCGGTTTCGCGCGTCAAGGGTGGGGGCGCTTCAGTTGGTCGGTCGCGGTCACCTGCCAGGCGCCGTTCGGGCCGTGATGCAGCGTCACCAGCCATGGTCCGCGCGTCAGCCTCAGCACGCCGCTGTCGGCCCTCGGCGCCAGGAACGCCTCGTAGACGCGCGCCTCGTCGCCGGCCTTGTTCAGCCCTGGCCGGCCCAGGGCGAGCACCGCGACGGCGTCGTCGCCGCCCATCGGCCGCCAGCCGAGGCCGCCGACGAAGGCCGCCATGCCGGGGCACCAGCGCCAGTCTGCGGCGGCCTTGCTGCGCAGGTTGTCGGCCTCGTCATCGCTGTAGCCGGGCACGTCGACCGGGTTGATCACCTTGCTGTACGCGGCGAGCGACATCTCGGTCACGCCGGCGCCCGCCTGCCAGGCCTTGTCCGACCCGGCGCCATGGATCGCGGCGACCGCCGCGCGGGCGATCGCGCACTCGTCGGCCGCGGGCTTGGCCATGTCCGCGTCGCCGGGCGCGTCGGCGACCGCCTGCTGGGATTTCTGGTGCGACCAGTACATGTAGCCGCCGTAAAGGGCGCTGCCGACGACCGCGCCCAGCGCGATCGGCGCCAGGAGCCGGAACGGCGATCGTCTTGGAGCGGCCGGCCTTCCCGTGTTGGCCGCCTTGTCGGGCTGCTGCGTCATCGTGGCTCCCCCTGCAGACGCAACCATAGCATGACCGCCCGCCGTCCCATGAGCTTGCCTATCGCGGCCGAACGGCGAAAGGCGCCATAGTGGCCCGCCGCCGCGACGAGGGAGGATTCATGACCGTCACCGATCACCGTTTCCGCTACGAGGGCGCGGACGGCGCCGGCCTCGCTGGCTTTCGCTGGAGCGGCTCGGCCAGGCCCAAGGCGATCATCCAGCTCGCGCACGGCGCCGGCGAGCACGCGATGCGCTACTTCGGCCCGCTCGGCCCGATCGTCGAGGCGGGCTACATCGTCTACGCCGCCGACCACCGCGGCCACGGCATGACTTCCGGCATGACCAGCCTGGGCGACTTCGGCCCGGGCGGCGCGCCGGCGGCGGTGGACGACATGGCGGTGCTGGCGCGGCTGATCCGCGAGCGCGAACCGGGCCTGCCGCTGGTGCTGTTCGGCCACTCGATGGGGGCGATGTTCGCCCAGGCCTGGCTGCTGGAGCACTCGGCGCTGATCGACGCGCTGGTGCTGTCGGGCACCGCGGGCCCCTCGCCGATCCGCCCGGACAGCCTGAACGAGGGCCTGAAGCCGCAGCGCACGCCCTACGACTGGCTCTCGCGCGACAACGCCGAGGTCGACAAGTACATCGCCGACCCGTTCTGCGGCATCCGCTTCACGCCGGAATCGCAGGCCTCGTTCATGACCCTGCGCGAGCGGCGCATGGACGCCGAGGCGCTGGCCAAGGTGAAGAAGGGCCTGCCGGTCTACATCTTCGTCGGCGACGCGGACCCCATCAACGCGAAGCTCGAGCGCCTTATGCCGCTGGTCGACGCCTATAAGGCCGCGGGTCTGAACGTCACGCTGAAGGTCTATCCCGGCGGCCGCCACGAGATGCTGAACGAGACCAACCGCGCCGAGGTGGTGCGGGATCTGCAGGCCTGGCTGGACCGGACCGTCGAGGCGCTCGGTTGACGCGCGGCGCCAACGCCCTATCCCCTGCCCGCTGATGGACCTTCGTCGATCGCTCCTCATGGCGGCCGTCCTGATCGCCGCCGCCGCGGCGATCGGCGTATGGGCCTACGCGGTCCTGCCGGCCGACGCCGGCGTGCCGCTGTTGCTGGACGCCGGACTCTCGAACAAAGCCGTCGCGCTGGCCGTCGTGCCTGGGCTGGGCGCGGTCTTGCTGGCCGTCATCGCGGTCGCGACCCGTGCCCGAGCCGGCGCTCGGCTGGACGGCGCCGGATTGGCGATCGTCGGCCTCTCCGCGCTCTGCCTCGTCGCCGAAGCCGCGCTGGCCGCCTCGGCGATCGCGCCGCAGGTCGACGCGGCGCGCTGGCTGGTGCTCGCCGCCGCGGTGCTGCTGGTGCTGGGCGGATACGCGCTGCAGCGCCTCATTCCGCCTCCGGTCGCCGGCCAGGGCCCCGACGCCGGGGCCGCGTTCCGCAGCCGGCTGCGGGCGCGCCGCGTGATCGGCCGCGCGACTACGGTCGCCGGCGTCGCCGTCGCCGCGGTGGTGTCGCTGTCGAGCGACCGCGCCTTCTGGTTCGCGGCGCTGATCGGCGCGGCGGCCACGCCGCTGATCGCCAGCCGTCTCGCGGCGAGGCTCAAGGAGACATAGGTGGCGGCCCTGCAGCCGTTCGAGTTCGGCGACTGGCGGGTCGATCCGTCCCGCGGCACGCTGTCGGCGGACGGCCGCGAAGTGCGGCTGGAGCCCAGGCTGATGGACCTGCTGGTGCTGTTCGCCGGCTCCGGCGGGCGGATGCTCAGCAAGGACGAGATCGTGGAGGCCGCCTGGGGCGGCCGGGCGATCGGCGACGACACCCTGGCCGCCGCGGTCAGCCGCCTGCGCCGCGCGTTGGGCGAGACCGCCGAGCGCCGCTACATCGAGACCGCGCCCAAGCGCGGCTACCGCGCGCTGGTCGGCGACGCGGCGGCCGCCCAGGCCGCCCGCGCCACCGTGTCCGGACCGCCCGAGGCGGAGACGCTGGTCGCCCAGGGCCGGCGGGCGATGGCCTCGCCGTTCGCCGCCAGCCTCACCCAAGCGCGGCTGTTCTTCGAGGAGGCGGTGCGCAGGGCCCCGACCTGGGCGCCGGCGCACCAGGGCCTGGCCGACGCGCTGATCTCCCGCCACTTCGCCGATCCGAAGGACGCCGGCCTGCCCACCGCCAAGGCCGCCGCGCACGCCGCGGTCGGGCTCGACGAAACCTCGGCCGCGGCCTGGTCGACGCTGGGGTTCGCCATTTTGCTGGCCGACCGCGACTTCGCGGCGGCCGACACGGCGCTGCAGCGCGCGATCGCGCTCGATCCGGACTTCGCCCCGGCCCGGCGGCGACGCGCGTTCGCCTTCGCCACGGTCGGCCGCTTCGTCGAGGCCGAGCGCGAGGCGCGCAAGGCGATCGAGCTGCAGCCCGCCTCGCTGGACGCCCGCGGCGAGCTGCTGCAGCTGCTGCTGGCGGCGCGGCGCTATCGGCACGCGGCGGCGGAGGCGAACGCGGCGCTGGCGCTGGCCCCCGACGCCAGCGAAGGCTGGTACGCCAAGGGCTGGGCGCTGGTGCTGGCCGGCGACGGGGCCGAGGGCGTCGAGGCGCTGCTGCACGGCCTGGAGCTTTGGGGCGCGGACGCCGACCGCATCGCCGCCCTGCGCGCCACCTACCGGGGCGGCGGGCTGGCGGCGCTGGGCGCGGCGGCGGCGGACCTCTTCATGCAGCAGCAGGTGCTGTTCACGCGGCGGATGATGGACGTCGCCATCCTGCGCGCGCTCGCCGGCCAGACGGACGCGGCGTTCGAGGCGCTGGAGGCCGCCGCCGCGCGCGACGACCCGGTGCTGCTGTGGTTCCCCTGGCTGCCCTACTTCGACCCCCTGAAGCCCGACCCGCGCTACGACCGCTTCGCGCGCCGCCTGAGGCTGGTGCGGTAGCCGAGCGCACTCCCCCCATCCCGTCACCCCGGCCAAGCGGCGCCAGCCGCGCCGAGCCGGGGCCGGACGGACCGCTTCCAAGACGCTATCCAGCTGGGTGGCGGCACATCCGGCCCCGGGTCTACGCGCTTCGCGCTCCGCCCGGGGTGACGGCCTCGGCAGCATGGCCGCAAGCTTTTCCCAAGCTTTCGGCAAGCTCCCCGCAAACACTTCGGCGGGGCCTGGGACGATGTTGGCCGCCTCGGCTCCAACCAGAAGGGACCTTCATCATGCAATCGCTCGCCAAGCGCGCCGGCCTGATCGGCCTGGCCACCCTCACCGCCTTCGCCATCGTCCTGGTCGGCCAGACGCTCTGGGGCGTCATGGCGATGGTCAACGTGAAGCTCACCCCCGCCATCCCCTGGTCCGCCGCGGTGATGCCGTTCGTGCTCGCCGCCCTGGTCGCTTTCCTCGCCGGCCGGATCGGGCCAAAGCGCGAAAGCCGCCGCGCGATGGTTCCGCTCGCCCCGGTCTCGGGCAAGGCCTGGGGCTGGTCGCTGGCGGCCGGCGGCGCGGCGGTGATCGCCGCGGCGGCGCTGTGGACGGTGATGGCCACCGTCGTCCGCGTGCCGCCCAACATGCTGCCCGACCTGAAGGGCGTGCCGATGACCACCGTGGTCCCGATGCTGCTGGTCGGGATCGCCGCCGCGCCGCTGAGCGAAGAGATCGCCTTCCGCGGCTACGCCATGAGCCTGATCCGCCGCCGCTTCACGCCGACGACCGCGCTCGTCATCACCTCGCTGATCTTCGCCGCCGCGCACCTGACCCAGGGGTTCTATGCGCCGAAGCTGCTGGTCTACTTCCTGGCTGGCCTGACCTTCGGCTACGTCGCGCTGCGCACCGGCTCGCTGCTGCCGGCGATGGCCGTGCACAGTTTCGGCGACCTGACCTTCTTCACCCTGGTCTGGTCGCACGACGCCGGGCGCCGGCTGATCGGCGAGGGCGGCGCCAACGGCTGGTTCTTCGCCAACCTCGCCCTGCTGGCGCTGTTCACGCCGCTGGCGCTGCTGGGCTTCCGCCAGCTGGTCAAGGCGACCGCCGCTGACCAGGCGGCGACACCCGCGACGCCGCCGGCCGCGTTCGCAACCGCCTGACAGTACATTTCCAGCTAAGCGTGGCGGCGGCCGGACATTCCGGCCGCCGCTCGCTATATACCGACGACCATGCCGCCGCGCCTGCGCCCGACTCGGATCGAATACGTCGTCGACGGCGTGCGGCTGCGCAGCCTGCTGACCGCCGCGGCGCTCGACGCGATCGGCGACGAGGTCGAGCAGCGCCGCCGTGCGATCGAGATCCTGAAGGGCGCGCTGTTCCGCGGGCGGATGATCGCCAAGGAGCGGCTGGAGAACGGCGCCGGCGGGCTGGAGACCGCGCGCCTGCTGGCCGCCGTCACCGACGAGGTGATCAGCGCGCTCTACGACTTCACCACCATCCACGTCTTCCGCGCCCGCAACCCGACCGAGGGCGAGCGGCTGGCGCTGCTGGCGGTCGGCGGCTACGGCCGCGGCGCGCTGGCGCCGTTCTCCGACATCGATCTGCTTTTCCTGCGCCCCTACAAGCAGACCGCGCACGTCGAGAGCGTGATCGAGTTCATGCTCTACGCGCTGTGGGACCTCGGCTTCAAAGTCGGCCACGCCTCGCGCACGATCGACGAATGCGTGCGGTTGTCGCGCGAGGACGTCACCATCCGCACCTCGATCCTGGAGGCGCGGCGGCTGACTGGCGACGAGGCGCTGGCGGCGCAGCTGACCAAGCGCTTCCGCGACGAAGTGGTGAAGGGCACCGGCGCCGAGTTCGTCGCCGCCAAGCTGCGTGAGCGCGACGAGCGCCACGCCCGGGCCGGCGCCAGCCGCTTCATGGTCGAGCCCAACGTGAAAGAAGGCAAAGGTGGCCTCAGAGACCTGCACACGCTGTTCTGGATCGCCCGCTACCTGCACCCCGCCGACAGCCTCGACCAGCTCTTGAAGCTCGACATGTTCCAGGGCCGCGAGGTGCGCGCCTTCATCCGCGCGTTCGACTTCCTGGAAGCGGTCCGCGCCCACCTGCATTTCGCCACCGGCCGGCCGGAGGAGCGGATCAGCTTCGACCTGCAGCCGGAGCTGGCCCGGCGGATGGGCTACGCCGACCGGATCCGCTCGGGCGACCAGACCCCGGGGGTCGAGCGCTTCATGCGCCGCTATTTCCTGATCGCGCGCGAGGTCGGCGCGCTGACCCGGGTCTTCACTGCCAAGCTGGAAGCCGAGCACCTGAAGGCGGCGCCGAAGGGCCTGTCGCGCTTCCTGCCCGGCCGCCCGCCTCGCCGCCAGGCGCTGGGGGAGCCAGGCTTCCACATCGACGGCGGGCGGCTCTCGGTCGACGGGCCAGAAACCTTCGAGGCCGACCCGGCCAACATGATCCGGCTGTTCCGCCTCGCCGACCAGCGCGACCTCGACCTCCACCCCGACGCCTTCACGGCGGCGACACGGGCGCTCCACCTGATCAGCTCCAAGCTGCGGCGCGACCCGGCGACGGCGCAGGTCTTTCTCGACGTCTTGGCGCGCGGCCGGAACCCGCGCCGCACGCTGGAGCTGATGAACGAGGCGGGGGTGCTGGGCCGCTACATCCCCGAGTTCGGACGCATCGTCGCCCAGATGCAGTTCAACATGTATCACTCGTACACGGTCGACGAGCACACCATGCGCGCGGTCGGCGTGATCGCCGACATCGCCGCCGGGCGCTTCGCGGAGGAGCATCCGCTCTCCACCGCGATCATGCCCCTGATTGAGGACCGCGAGGCGCTGTTTCTGGCCATGCTGCTGCACGATACCGGCAAGGGTGGCGTCGGCGGCCAGGAGAAGGCCGGCGCCCGGGCGGCGCGGCAGGCCTGCGAGCGCATGGGCCTCGAGCGCTCCAAGATCGAACTGATTGCCTGGATCGTCGAGCACCATCTGGTGATGAGCGATTTCGCCCAGAAGCGCGACGTGACCGATCCGGCCACCGTCGCCGCTTTCGCCGGCATCGTCGAGAACCCCGAACGCCTGCGCCTGCTGCTGGTGCTGACCGTGGCCGACATCCGCGCGGTGGGGCCGGGCGTGTTCAACGGCTGGAAGGGCCAGCTGCTGCGCGAGCTCTACGGCGCCACCGAGACGCTGTTCCGCGGCGGGCGGATGTCGGACGCCGCGGGCATGGCGCGGCGGCGGTTGGAGGCGATCGCCTACGACAAGCGCACCGCCCTGGTCGCCGCCGATCCCCAGGCGCGCACCTGGGCCACGGCGATGGAGGACGCCTATTTCGCCGCCTTCACCGCGGAGGAGCAGACCGCGCACTACGCCTTGGCCAAGGAGGCGGAGGACAACGGCGGAGCCTCGGCCGAGGCCAAGATCCTCGCCGACCGCAACGTCACCGAGGTGCTGGTGGCGGCCAAGGACCGCGAGGGCCTGTTCGCCGACCTGGCTCAGGCCTTCGCCAGCCTCGGCGGCAACGTCGTCGGCGCCCGCATCTTCACTTCCTCGCGCGGCGAGGCGCTCGACGCCTTCTACGTGCAGGACGTGTCCGGCCAGCCGATCGGCCGCGAGAGCCCGCGGATCCTGGCGCGGCTGGTCGAGGCGCTGGAGAGCGCAGCGCTCGGCCGTCCGCCGGCGCTGGAGCCGCGCAAGGGCGCCGAGCTGGGCCGCACCGCCGCCTTCACCATCGCCCCCGCAGTGACCATCGACAACGAGGCCTCGGCCGAATCCACCGTGATCGAGGTCTCTGGCCGCGACCGGCCGGGGCTGCTGGCCGCGCTGGCGCGAATCCTGGCGGAGGCCGAGCTGTCGATCGAGTCGGCGCACATCGACAACTACGGCGAGCGCGCGGTCGACGCCTTCTACGTCGTCACCCGCCAGGGCAAGCTGACCGACCCGCAACGCTCCGCCGCTGTCCGCGCGCGGCTGCTGGAAGCGCTCGACGACGCCGAGCCCAACGCCGCCCGCCCAAGGCTGGAGCGCGCCAGAGCCTCCGCGGCGCGTTGAAGCTTGGCCGCGCCGTCGCCTTGACCCTGCCCCGAGCGCGACCGACAAGCCGGACGTGACCGCGAGCGAATCACCCATGGATGGCGTCGTGGCGCGCGAAGCAGCCCCGCAGCCCTCGCCGCGCGACGAGCCGGACACGCGGCGCAGCGCCGGCATCGTCGGCATCGCGGTGATGGGCTCGCGCGTATTCGGCCTCGCCCGCGAGCTGGTGTTCACCTCCATGTTCGGCGCCGGCAAGGTGCTCGACGCCTACTACGGCGCGTTCCAGATTCCGAACCTGCTGCGCGACCTGTTTGCCGAAGGATCGCTCTCGACCGCCTTCACCGCCCTCTTCGCCCGCACCTGGGACAAGGAAGGCGACGAGCCGGCCTGGAAGCTGGCCAACCTCACCCTGAGCGCGATGATCTTCATCATCGGCATCGTCTCGGTCGTCGCCATCGCCGGCGCGCCGCTGATCGTCGAGGCGACCAACTTCGGCTTCCACAACGTGCCGGGAAAGTTCGAGCTCGCGGTCAGCCTGACCCGGGTGATGTTCCCGTTCATTCTGTTCGTCTCGCTGGCGGCGGCGGTGATGGGGATGCTCAACGCCCGCTTCATCTTCGGCATCCCCGCTTCGGCCTCGACGGTGTTCAACATCGTCTCGGTGATCTTCGGGGTCTCCCTCGCCTTCCTGTTCGACGCCAAGGCGCGCGCCACCTGGCCGCACCCGGTGTTCGGCGAGGCGTCGGCCTATGGCGTCAGCCTCGGCGTGCTTCTGGGCGGCCTGGCGCAACTTGGCATGCAGCTCCCAGCGCTGTTCAAGCTCGGCTTCCGATTCCACTGGCGCCTGGAGCTGAGCAATCCGCGCCTGCGCGAGCTGTGGTCGCTGATGTGGCCCAGCGTGATCGCCGGGGCGGCGGTGCAGGTGAACGTGGTGGTCAACGGCATGTTCGCTTCGGAGTTCGACGGCGGCCGCTCGTGGCTCAACTGCGCCTTCCGCCTGATGCAGTTCCCGATCGGCTTGTTCGGCGTCTCGCTGGCGACCGTCACCCTGCCGGCGGTGGCGCGCAAGTTCGCCCGCGACGACATGGCCTCGTTCGGGAGCACGGTGCGCAGCTCGATGCGGCTGACGCTGTTCCTCAGCGTTCCGGCGGCCGCCGGCCTGGCCGCGCTGGCGCACCCGATCATCGGACTGATCTACCAGCACGGCCATTTCAGCGCCCGCGACACCGACCAGACCGCCCTGGTGCTGCAGGCTTACGCGGTCGGCCTCGCCGGCTACGCCGCGATCAAGGTGCTGACCCCCTGCTTCTACGCCCTCAACCTGCCGCGCACCCCGCTGCGGATCAGCCTGATCGCCATCGGCGTCAACCTGGCGCTCAATCTCGCCAATGCCAGCCTGCTGGGCTTCGGCGTCGCCGGGCTGGCGGTGGCGACTTCCTGCGTCGCTCTGGCCAATTTCGGCCAGCTTTGCGCCGCGCTCAGCCGGCAGGTCGACTTCGGCGGCCTCGGCGAATGGGCCGCGTTTCTGTTGCGCGTCGGCCTGGCCGCCGGACTTTGCGGCGGCGCGGCGTGGGGCATCGATCATCTCGCCGAGGTCCACCTGCACGCAGCCGCGCTCCGCGTGCTCGGCTTGATGGTCGCGATCGGCGTCGCGGTCTGCGTCTATGCCGGCTGCGCCTACGCCTTGCGCATCAACGAGACCACTGAGTTCATCGCCGCGATCAGCCGGCGCCTGCTTAGGCGCCGCGCGAAGGCGGCCTGATGTAGGTCCGCTTTCGCGCGGAGCGGCGGACAAGGCTGAAATCCTTGCTCCGTGTGCCTCTTCCCCTTAAGCCCCCGCCATGGCTCTTACCCCCACGAGAAGCTGGCGATGGCGCCGGTCGATCCCCTGACCCGCCCCGGCGCGCGCGCCGCGCCGCCGCTTCCACGCGCTTCAAGAGCCACTCCCGATGAATGAACCCAAAGCCGCCGCCTATGTCGGCCCCAAACGCGTCTTCTCCGGCGTCCAGCCCTCCGGCGACCTGCACCTCGGCAACTACCTCGGCGCCCTGGTGAAGTTCGTCGCCCTGCAGGACGAGGCCGAGTGCCTCTACTGCGTGGTCGACCAGCACGCGATCACCCAGTGGCAGGAGCCGGCGAAGCTCACCGCCCAGACCCGCGAGATCGCCGCCGCCTATCTCGCCGCCGGCGTCGATCCGGCCAAGGCGATCATCTTCCCGCAGTCGGCGGTGCCGGCTCACACCGAGCTGGCCTGGATCTTCCAGTGCGTGGCCCGGGTGGGCTGGATGGACCGGATGACCCAGTTCAAGGACAAGGTCGGCAAGAACAAGGAGCGCGCCAGCGTCGGGCTCTACACCTACCCGGTGCTGCAGGCCGCCGACATCCTGCTCTACAAGGCCACCCACGTGCCGGTGGGCGAGGACCAGAAGCAGCACCTGGAGCTGACGCGCGACATCGCCGCCAAGTTCAACCACGACTTCGGCGCGCCCGGCTTCTTCCCGCTGACCGAGTCGGTGATCGAGACCGAAGCCGGGGCGCGGCTGGTCATGAGCCTGCGCGACGGCAAGGTGAAGATGTCGAAGTCCGACCCTTCCGACCAGTCCCGCATCAATCTCACCGACGACACCGACACGATCGCCAGCAAGGTCCGCCGCGCCAAGACCGACCCCGACCCGCTGCCGGACACCCTCGAGGGCCTGGAGGGCCGGCCCGAGGCCGACAACCTGGTCGGCATCTTCGCCGCGCTCTCGGACCAATCGAAGGCGGACGTGCTGAAGACCTTCGGAGGCCAGGGTTTCGGCCAGAACTTCAAGCCGGCGCTGACCGACCTCCTGATCGCCCGGCTGGCGCCGGTGACCTCGCGCATGCGCGGCCTGCTGGCCGACCCGGGCCAGATCGATGGCGTGCTGGCCGAAGGGGCGGAAAAGGCCCGGGCGCTGGCCGAGCCGATCCTGGCCGAAACCAAGAAGATCGTCGGCTTCTGGCCGGGGTGAGGTTCGCCTTACCCCTATTTACGGTCATCACCGGGCGTAAGTCCCGGTGAGCCATGCACGCAGACTGGCGGGTAGCCGCGCTTGGCGCGGCTACGACAAGGATCGCGTTCTTGGATAGCCGGGCGCCCGGCTATGACCGCCGCTAGGGGTGAGACGGCGCGTCAGGTTGCGCCGGCCGCTCGTTCGGCCCATCTAACGGCCAGGAGACACCATGTTTATCCAGACTGAAGCTACGCCGAACCCCGAAGTGCTGAAGTTCCTGCCCGGCCGCGAGGTGCTGCCTGGCGCATCGCGGGAATTCACCACCCTGGCCGCCGCCAACGCCTCGCCGCTCGCCCGCGCCCTGTTCGGGCTGCCCGGCGTCACCCGGGTCTACTTCGGCGACGACTTCCTGACCGTGATGAAGGACCCCGACTACGAGTGGGCGCACCTGAAGGCGCCGATCCTGGCCGAGATCATGGACCACTTCACCTCCGGCGCCGCGCTGATCGAAGCCGCCGAGGTGTTGGAGGACGAGGAAGTCTACGAAGGCGAGACCGCCATGGTGGTCGCCGAGATCAAGGACCTGATCGAGACACGCATCCGCCCGGCGGTCGCGCAGGACGGCGGCGATATCATGTTCTCGCGCTTTGAGGCCGACACCGGCGTGGTGTGGCTGAACATGCGCGGCGCCTGCTCGAGCTGCCCGTCGTCCGCGGCGACGCTGAAGAGCGGCGTCGAGAACCTGCTGCGCCACTACGTGCCTGAAGTGACGCGGGTGGAGCAGACCCTCTGACAGCCCCTGCGGCGAGGAAAATCCTCGTCATCGACACCTGTCTCGCCGCCTGCCAGGTCGGAGTCCTCGACGACTGGCGGCCTATCTTCGGACTTTCCGAGCCGATGGAGCGCGGCCACCAGGAACGCCTGGCGCCGATGGCCGGCGAGGTGATGGCGGGGGCCAAGCTGGCTTTTTCCGACATCGACAAGATCGTGGTCACGGTCGGCCCCGGCTCGTTCACCGGGCTGCGCGTGGGTCTGGCGTTCGCCAAGGGCCTGCATCTCGCCACCGGCGCCCCGCTGGCCGGGATCGGCACGCTGGCCGCGCTGGCCGCCAGCGCCGGCGCCGATGGCCTGTGCGCTGGCGCGATCGATGCGCGGCGCGGCTTGATCTACCTGCAGCCGTTCGCGGACGGCCGCCCGCTCGCTGAAGCCGACATCCTCCCGGCGTCGGAAGCCGCCGACCGCCTGGAGGCGATCGCGCCGGGCCGGTGGCGCGTCGCCGGGCCGGGCGCGCAGCTGCTGGCCGGCGCCGACAACGTCGAGGCGGTCCAGCTCGCCGCGGCGGACCTGCTGGCGCTGGGCGAACTGGCGGCGGCCGCCACGTCATCCGACGACCTCAAGCCGGTCTACCTGCGGGCGCCCGACGCCAAGCTGATGGCGACGTGAAGCTGCGGCCGGCGAGCGCCGCCGACGCCGCGGCGATGGCGCAGACGCACGCGGCGGCCTTCCCGGCGCCGTGGTCCGCCGAAGACATTCGCCGTTTCGCCGAAGAACCCGGCGGCTTCGCCCTCGTCGCCGAAGGCGCCGCCGGCATGGCCGGCTTCATCCTCTGCCGGGTGATGGCCGGCGAGGGCGAGATCCTGACCCTCGCCGTGCGGCCGCGGTCGCGCCGCCGCGGCGTCGCCACCGCGCTGGTCGAGGCGGCTCTGGCCGTCGCCGCCCAGACCGCCGGGGCCATGTTCCTCGAGGTCGCCGACGACAATCCCGGCGCCCTCGCCCTCTACCAGCGAAGCGGGTTCACGGCGGTCGGCCGCCGCGCCGGTTACTACGCCAGGCCTGGCGCAGCGTCGGCCGACGCCGTCGTCATGCGGCGGGCGCTTAACAGTTAGGGCGCGGCGGCCTATTTTGCTGGCGGGAAATCCTTCCCACGGAGTGGCCCGCTTGGACCGCCTGGAAAAGCTCTGCCTGGACAAGGGCATGCGCATGACCGACCAGCGCCGCGTGATCGCGCGGGTGCTCTCGGTCGCGCACGACCACCCGGACGTCGAGGAGCTGCACCGCCGCGCCCACGCGGTCGACCCGCACATCTCGATCGCCACCGTCTATCGCACCGTGCGTCTGTTCGAGGAGGCCGGCATCCTCACCCGCCACGACTTCCAGGGCGGCCGCTCGCGCTACGAGGAAGCCCCGGAGACCCACCACGACCACCTGATCGACATGAAGAGCGGCAAGGTGGTCGAGTTCGTCGACGAGGAAATCGAGGCCCTGCAGGCCGCCATCGCCAAGAAACTCGGCTACCGCCTGGTCGACCACCGGCTGGAACTCTACGGCGTGCCGGTCGAGGAATAGGTCCTCTCCGAAGGCCCCGAGCCCCCTCCACCGCTTCGCGGTCACCCTCCCCCTGCGGGTGAGGAGAAGAAAGCGCCGACCTGATCCCCTCCCCCAGAGGGGGAGGGGGACCCCGAAGGGGTGGAGGGGGAGCCGCCGGCTACTCCGCCGGGACCGCCGCGCGCTGCGGCTCGGGCGCCCGCTCCGGGAACACCTCCGGGGCGATCGCCCAGCGGCGGAAGAAGCCGCCGATCGTCGCCATCATCGCCGGCTGGATTTCCGGGTGGTTGGCGAAGCCGTGCGGCAGGCCGGCGTAGATGTGCAGGTCGACCTTGCCGCCGACCGCGCGCACCCGCTCCTCGAACCGGCGGGACGCGCTGACCGGGACCACCTTGTCGGCGTCGCCATGCAGCAGCATCACCGGCGGAAAGGCCGCCGTCACGTGCTCGATCGGGCTGGCCAGCGCCGCGGCTTCTTCTGACGCATCCGCGCCCGGCAGCGACTTCGCCGCCAGGCCGCCGGAGGGCCGCGCCCCCGCGATGTAGAACAGCACCGGCGGATAGATCGCCGTCACCGCCGCCGCCTCGCCGGAGACGCCGGCCATGCCCTCCGGCGGGTCCAGCCGCGCATCGCCCGGCGTGCCGGCCGCCAGCAGCACCAGGTGCGCGCCGGCCGAGTGGCCCTCGAGGCAGAGCTTGTCGGGGTCGAAGCCGAGTTCGCCGGCGTTCTGCTTGGCCCAGCGGATCGCGCGTTTGACGTCGTGGATGCAGGCTGGGAACGGCGCCTCCCCGGTCAGCCGGTATTCCGACGCCAGCGCCACGAACCCCTGCCCGGCCAGCAGCCGGCAGCAGTTCGACCAGCATGTCCTTCGAGCCGCGCGACCAGCCGCCGCCATGCACGACCAGCACCGCCGCGCCGTTGCGCTGCGCCGGCCGATAGACGTCCAACTTCAGCGGCCGATTTCCCGCGTCGCCATAGACGACGTCCTTGCGCTCCTCGATGTCCGCCACGGCGTCCTCCCTTTGGTTGTCGCCACCCTAATCCCTGGGCGCCAGTGACCACAACGAAGGCCTTGAACTCCCCCTGCCGTCACCCCGGAAAGACCGCAGGTCTTGTCCGGCGGCCGAGCGCGCCGGTTCCAAGACGACTTCCAGCTTGGCGGCGGCCCGTCCGGCCCCGGTTCGGCGCGTCCTGGCGGACGCTTGGCCGGGGTGACGCATACGGGCCGGTCGACAGCTCCCAGACCTGGGACTATGAGCCAGTCCGGCCGTCCGGCGCGGCGGCCAATTCAGACATTTTCGAGCGGGAGGATTTCAGCATGGACTATCGCAGATTGGGCGACAGCGGCCTGAAGGTCAGCGAGATCGGCCTCGGCTGCAACAACTTCGGCATGCGCATCGACCAGGCGGCCACCAACGCGGTGATCGCCGCGGCGATCGAGCACGGCGTCACCTTCCTCGACACCGCCGACGTCTATGGCGGGCAGGGCAAGTCCGAGGAGATGATGGGCGTACGCGCTGAAGGGCAAGCGCCACCAGGTGGTGCTGGCGACCAAGTTCGCCATGCCGATGGGCAAGAGCCCCGACATGAAGGGCGGCTCGCGGCGCTATGTGCTGAGCGCGGTCGAGGCCAGCCTGAAGCGGCTGCAGACCGACTACATCGACCTCTACCAGATGCACGCGCCCGATCCCGACACCCCGATCGAGGAGACGCCTGAGCGCGCTCGACGACCTCGTGACCCAGGGCAAGGTTCGCTACATCGGCAACTCCAACTTCACCGGCTGGATGATCGCGGACGCGGATTGGACGGCCAGGAGCGCGCACAAGAACCGCTTCGTCTCGGCGCAGAACAACTACAGCCTGCTGGAGCGCAAGGTGGAGCACGAGGTGAACCCGGCCTGCGCCCGCTTCGGCCTCGGCATGCTGCCCTACTTCCCGCTGGCGTCCGGCCTGCTCACCGGCAAGTACGCGCGCGGCGAGGCCCCGGCGGAAGGCACCCGCCTGGCCGCCTGGGGCCCGCGCGGCGCGGCGGCGCTGAACGACAAGAACTTCGACCGGCTGGAGGCGTTGTCGGGCTGGGCCCAGGAGCGCGGCCACGACATGCTCGAACTCGCCTTCGCCTGGCTGCTCGGCCACCCGGTGGTCTCCTCGGTGATCGCCGGCGCGACCAAGCCCGAACAGGTCGCCGCCAACGCCGCCACCGCCGCCTGGCGCCTGACCCCGGAAGAGGTCGAGGAAGTGACCAAGCTGGCGGCGTAAGTCCCCCTCCCCCTTGAGGGGAGGGGCTAGGGGTGGGGGTCTATCGATGAAGCGCGTGGTTGGGGGGATGGTGTTGGTTTCGAGAGCCCCCCACCCCCGACCCCTCCCCTCGTGGGGGAGGGGAGTCTGATGCATCGCCTGCTCCCCCACAGCCAGCAGCTCGCCCGGGCTAGGCGTCGTCGCGGCGAAGTCGCGGTCTGGCGCGTCCGCACTCGGACCCCGATCGGCGGCTGGAGCTTCGACGACGCGCCGATCGCGCGCGGTGACGCCTGGCCCGATCCCGAAGGCGTCGCACACCTTCCGCGCCCCGCGGTTCGAGGTTCCCGCGGACTGGCCGCTGGCGGATGCCCGGCTGGCGCTCGACGTCGGCGGCGAGGCGCTGCTGACGATCACCTCCGACGACGGGACGCGCCTGCCGCTCGGCGTCGAGTCCCAACCACTTCGAGTTCCCGCTCGACCACCGCGCGGCGGCGCTGGAGATCGAGGCGGTGGCGCGCGGGCCGTTCTGGGTCCCGACGCCGGACCCGCGCCTGCGCCGCGCCGAGCTGATCTGGCTCGAGCCGGCGATCGACGACCTGGTCCGCCGGCTCACGCTGGCGATCGACCTCGCCGCCGAGATCGAGGGCCACGAGGCGTGCGAGCCGCTGCTGGCGCTGGTCGAGGGCGCGATGGCGCGGCTGCGCCTGCCGACCGCGACCGAGGCCGTGGTCGGCCGCGAGAGCCGCCACACCCAGTCCTACGAGCGCGCCCGCGCCGGCAACCCGTTCCCGGCCCTGCCGCTGCCGGACGACGCCCGCGCCTCCGCCCTTGAGGCCGACGCCTGGCTCACCGCCGAGCTCAAGCAGCTGCAACAGCGCTTCCCGCCGCAGGGCGCGGTCGCGCTGACGTCGGCCACGCCCACATCGACACCGCCTGGCTGTGGCCGATCGAGGAGACCCGCCGCAAGGTGCGGCGCACCTTCGCCACCGCCGCCGACCTGCTGACGCCGCCACCCGCGAATTCCGCTTCGCGCAGTCGTTCGCCGAGTACTACCGCGAGCTGGAGGACGAGGACCCGGCGCTGCTCGCCGAGATCAAGACGCTGGTCGCGGACGGGCGCTGGGAGCCGGTCGGCGGGCTCTGGGTCGAGCCGGACATCAACATGCCGTGCGGCGAGGGCCTGGTGCGCCAGGCGCTCTACGGCCAGCGCGCCTTCGAGCGCCTGTTCGGCGCCCGCCACACGCAACGCCTGGCTGCCCGACACCTTCGGCTTCTCGCCCGCACTGCCGCAGATCCTGGCCGGCGCGGGCATCGACCAGCCTGTTCACGGTCAAGATCGGCTGGTCGGAGACCAACACGCTTCCCGCACAGCCGCTTCTGGTGGGAGGGGATCGACGGCTCCAAGCTGCTGGTGCAGCACATGATCCAGCCGGAGGACAACTACAACGGCATGGTCGACGCCCGCCTCGCTGCTGCGGGTCTGGCGCAACAACGTCGACAAGGCGGTGGCCAGCGAGGTGCTGCTGCCGATCGGCTTCGGCGACGGCGGCGGCGGCCCGACGGCGGAGATGATCGCCGCCCAGGCCGCGCTGGCCGACTTCCCGCTGCTGCCCCGAACCCGCTTCGCGCCGCGTGCGGGACTACTTCGATGGCGCAGAGGCCGAGGCCGCCAAGGGCGACGTCGCGACCTGGGTCGGCGAGCTCTATCTGGAATATCACCGCGGCGTGCTGACCAGCCAGGGCCGCACCAAGCGGCTGCACCGCCAGGCCGAGCGCGACCTGGTCGCGGCCGAGGTGCTGGCCAGCGCCGTCGCACCTGCTCGGCGGCGCCGCCGCCGGCGTCGCTGGAGCCGCTCTGGCGCACCGTGATGATCAACCAGTTCCACGACATCCTGCCCGGCAGCAGCATCGCCGAGGTCTACGCCCGCACCGAGCCGGAGCTGGCCGGCGTCGTCGCCGAGGCCGGCAAGGTCGCGGACGCGGCGATGGATGCGCTGGCGGCGAGGCTGGGCGGCGTCGGCGAGCCGGCGCTGCTGGTGGTCAATCCGGACGCCGCGCCCCGCCCGCTGCGGCTGACCTCCGACCAGCCGATCCTGGGCGGGCAGGCGGCCGAGGACGGCTATGTGCTGGCCGCCGCCGAAACCATCGCGCCGCTCTCGGCCGCAATCGTGCGCCCCACGCCCGCGCCGGCGGTGCAGGTGACGGGCCACGCGCTGGAGAACCAGTTCCTGCGCCTCGAGCTGGCCGACGACGGGACCATCGCCAGCCTCTACGACAAGCGCGCCGGCCGCGAGACGATGGCCGGCCGCGGCAACCAGATCTGGGCCTGGCGCGACCAGTCCCGCGGGTCTACGACGCCTGGGACGCTGGAGGGTGACTATCGCCGCGCCGGCGAGGAGGTGCTGGCCTCCAGCATCGAGATCGTCGAGGCCGGCGGCCAGCGCGGGGCGCTGAAGATCGTCCGCCGCTTCGGCGCCAGCACCATCGTGCAGTCGGTGCGGCTGTGGGCCAATTCGGCGCGGGTCGACTTCGCCACCAGGCTCGACTGGCATGACCGCCGGATCTTCCTGAAGGCGCGCTTCCCGCTGGCGATCCGCGCCGATCACGCCACGTTCGAATGCGCCTTCGGCGTCCAGCGCCGGCCGACCCACCGCAACACCAGCTGGGACGCGACCAAGTTCGAGGTGGCCGCCCATCGCTTCGCCGACCTCTCCGAGCCCGGCTACGGCGTCGCCCTGCTCAACAACGGCCGCTACGGCCACGAGGCGCTGGGCAACGAGCTCAGCCTCAGCCTGCTGCGCTCTCCCGTCGCCGCCCGACCGCCTGGCCGACGAGGGCGCGCACGATCTTCACCTACGCGCTGCTGCCTCACCCCGGCGGCCTGGTGGGACGCCGACGTGCTGGCCGAGGCCGAGGACCTGAACCGCCCGCTGTTCCATCGCGCGGCGGCCGGCGCGCGGTCATCGACGCCGATCGTCGGCTTGGCCGGCGCCAAGGTCGGCCTCGGCGCCCTGAAGCCGGCCGAGGACGGCGAGGGCCTGATCCTGCGCCTCTACGAACCGGCCGGCGCCCGCGGCCCGGTCGAGATCGCGCCGCCGGCTGGATGGCGCGTCGCCGGGGAGGTCGAACCTGCTGGAGGACGCGATCGACCCGCCGTCGCCGCTGCTCCGCCCGTTCGAGATCCGCAGCTGGCGTTTGGCAAAGGACTAGCAAGCACGTCCCGTCACCCCGGACGGCCGCAGGCCGATCCGGGGCCGGACCCGCCGGCTCATAGACGAACTCAAGCTAGGTGACGGCCCGTCCGGCCCGGCTCTCCGCTGCGCTGCGGCCGGGGTGACGGCGAGCGTGCGACCGAGTTGACCCCACACCGCTCTGCGCCTAGCCTCAGCTCAACCCAAGAGACGGAAAGGAGGGTTACGTCATGACTGTCGTCGATCACGCCGCCCTCCGTGGCGCCTAAGAGGCTGCGCGTCTAACCGACCCGACCTCAGGCGCCGACTTCAACGCCTCGAGGACACTCCCTTGATCCAATCCTATGGCTGGAGCGACGCGCTCCGGCACGACTTCGCGCCGTTCGCGGCGCGCGACCTGATCCCCGGCCGCATCCTGGTCCAGCAACGCGGCCAGTACGGCCTGGTCACCGACCTGGGCGAACTCACCGGCCAGATCTCCGGCCAGCTTGCCCATGACGCCGACAGCGGCGGCTATCCCGCGGTCGGCGACTGGGTCGCCGTGGCCGCGCGGCCGGAAGAACACGCGGCGACCATCCACGCGGTGCTGCCGCGCCGCACCGCCTTCGTGCGCCGCGCCGCCGACACCGCCACCGTCGCGCAGGTGGTGGCGGCCAACGTCGACGTCGCCCTACTGGTCGCCTCGATGAACGCCGACCTCAACCAGCGCCGGCTGGAACGCTATCTCGCCACCGCCTGGCAGAGCGGCGCGAAGCCGGTGGTGGTGCTGACCAAGGCGGACCTGGCCGGGGATCCGGAGGGCGACATCGCCGACGCCGAGAGCGTCGCCTTCGGCGCGCCGGTGCTGGCGGTCTCGGCCGTCACTGGCGCGGGCATGGAGGCGCTGGCGGCGCTGCTGAAGCCGGGCGAGACGGCCGTGCTGGTCGGCTCCTCCGGCGTCGGCAAGTCCAGTCTGGTCAACGCCCTAGCCGGCGAGACGCTGATGGCCACCGCCGCGATCCGCGAGGACGACGCCCACGGCCGTCACACCACCACCCACCGCGAGCTGATCCGCCTGCCCACCGGCGCGATGGTTCCCGGCGCGCTGATCCTGGATACGCCCGGCATGCGCGAGCTCGGCCTGATGGACGCGGACGAGGGCCTCTCCGCCACCTTCGAGGACATCGAGGACCTCGCCGAGGCCTGCCGCTTCAGCGACTGCCACCATGGCAACGAGCCCGGCTGCGCGGTGCGCTCGGCGCTGGAGAGCGGGGAGCTCGATCCTGGCCGCTGGAAGAGCTTCCTCAAGCTGCAGAAGGAGCTGGCGTTCCAGGCCCGCAAGGAAGACCCGCACCTGCGCGAGGCGCACAATCGCCGCTGGGTCGCCGTCGCCAGGGCCAACCGGGCGCGGACCAAGGCGCGTGGCAAGCCCTGATGGCGCTGGAGTTCGTCCCCGCCACCGACGCCCACTTCGCCTGGATGCTCGGCGAGGCCGCGCCGCCCGACGATCTGCGCCTGCCGCCGGGCCATGTCGACGAACCCTGGGTGCTGAAGTGGCTGCGCCGCACCCTGCCGGAGCTCGGCGCAACCGGCAGCTGGCTGATGGTCGTCGACGGCGAAGTGGTCGGAATGTGCAGCTACAAGAACCCGCCCAACGCCCCGGGCGAGGTCGAGATCGGCTACGGCGTAGTGCTTGAGCGGCGACGACTCGGCTATGCGACGCGCGCGGTGACCCTGCTCGTCGAAGCGGCGCGGCGGGACGAACGCGTCCGCGCCGTCACCGCCGAAACCGCGCTCGGCAACCTCCCGTCCCAGCGCGTGCTGGAAGCCAATGGCTTCGTCCGGACCGGCCGCGGGATGGACGATGACGAAGGCGAGACCATCGTCTGGCGGCTGGACGGGGCCCGCGGCGGCCTCGCCGGAACAGTCAGCGCCTGAGGAGCCACACGAGCGCGACCACGCCGACGCCAAGCCGATACCAGGCGAATGGCGCGAAGCTGTGGCGCGAGATGAAATGGACGAAGGTGCGGACGACGACAATCGCGACGACGAAGCTGACGACGAAGCCGACAGCGACGGTTCCGATGCCAACGCCGCTTGCGCCAGCGATGAGGTCGTGGCGGTGCTTGACGAACTCGAGGGTGGTGGCTCCCAGCATCGTCGGCACGGCGAGGAAGAAGCTGAATTCGGCCGCCGTCCGCCGCTCTACGCCCAGGGTCATGGCGCCCATGATGGTCGCCGCGGAGCGGCTGACGCCGGGGATCATCGACAGGCACTGCGCCAAGCCGATGCCAAGCGCCCTGGCGGCAGGAATCTCGGCGACGCCGACGATGTCCGCCGACTTCACCAGGCGCTCGACGACCAGAATGGCGATCCCGCCAAGGATCATCGTCACCGGCACCACCAACGGATCGCCGAGCAGGCCTTCGATCTGTTTGATGAGGAGAAAGCCGATCACCGCCGCAGGGAGGAACGCGATCAGCACGTTGCGGACGAACCGCCAGGACACCGCCTGGCGCTTGATCAGGCCGACCAGCACCGTCCAGAACGTGCGCCAGTAGAGGACCACGATCGCCAGGATCGCGCCCAGTTGGATGATGACGTTGAACGCCGCCCAGCGCGCGGGATCGACACCGAGCAACGCCGTGGCAAGCATCAGGTGCCCGGTCGAGGAGACCGGAATGAACTCTGTGACCCCTTCGACGATCCCAAGAATGATCGCGACGACGATAACTGGCACGCGCTAGGCCCCCTGCTCCACGGCGCTGACGGCGGAGCGCCCGCTTGATGACGTACTCGCCGAATCTGTCGCGATCGGGCGACTTTAGTCCCGCCAGCATTGCGACAGCAAATTGCTGGGCGAAGCTCCGTACGCGACCGCGCGCTACCGCCCCTCGAACTTCGGCGCGCGCTTCTCCCGGAACGCCGCGCCGCCCTCGCGGACGTCGGCGCTGGGGTTGGTGATCATCACCGCGAGCTGGGCGTCGCCAAGCGAAGACTCGAAGCTGCCCTCGAGCGCGCGGGTCATCATGGTCTTGACCATCCGCACCGCCAGCGGCGCCTGCGCGGCCAGCGCCTCGGCGAATTCCAGCGTGCGCGCCTCCAGGTCGCCCTCGACCAGTTCGGTCAGCAGGCCCAGCCGATGGGCCTCCGCCGCCGGATAGATCTCGTGCAGCAGCGTCATCTTCAGCGCGCGGTCGTAGCCCATGACGTGCGGAAACAGCCAGGCGCCGCCCTCGTCCGGCAGCAAGCCGAAGCGGCCCGACGTGTCGCCGAGTTTCGCGTCCGGGCCGGCGAAGCGGAAGTCGCAGGCCAACGCCAGGGCCAGACCCCCGGCCACCGCATAGCCCCGGATCATCGCCACCGACGGCTTGTCGATCTTCTTCAGCAGCGCCAGCACCGCCTGCATCCCGTCGCGCATCTCGCGGCCGTGTCCCATCGGCTGGTCGTGCACCTTGCGCCGCTGTTCCGGGTCCGAGCCAGAGACGTCGCCGCCAGTGCAGAAGGCGCGCCCGCCCGCGCCGGTGACGATCAGCGCACGCAGGCCATCGTCGTCGCGATAGGCCGCGATCGCCGCCTGCAGCTCCTGGGTCATGGCCCAGGAGTAGGCGTTCATCTGCCGCTCGCGATTGAGCGTGATCCGCGCCACCGCCGGGCGCGGGATATCGCAGAGGATGGTCTCGCCGGACTTGGTCTCGAACACGCGCACCTCCCGTTATCGGCCGCCCTGCAGCTGGCGGCGCGCCTCATCGTTCATCCGCTCGAACGCCCGTACAAGGTCGTCGCACGCGGTCTTCGGGGCCGCGCATAGCACGTCCATCTGTACGTTCACCGCGCCCTTGGGGCCCGGCGTCATCTGCCGTCTGACCACCGCGGGATAGGCCGGGTCGTGCTCGGGCGGGAACGACCAGACCGCGTTGTCGGCGTCGTCGGTGGCGATGGTCCATCCGTCCTGGCTGGCGAAGGTCACGCCCGGCTTGGCCCGCAGCGCCGCCAGCGCCGCCTCGGCGGTCGGATAGCCGATGGTCGACTTCGGCGCCTCGGGGATCGGATCGGCCGGCGCGACCGTCGCCGCGGCGAGGCAGAGCGCGACCGCGACCCCGCCAAGCCTGCGATGGAGCCGCGGCGCCAACTCAGCCCGCCGCCGCCAGCGCCTGGTCCAGGTCGGCCAGGATGTCGTCGATGTGCTCCAGCCCGACCGATAGGCGCACGTAGCCCTCGGTGACGCCGGTGGCGAACTGCTCCTCGGCGCTCAGCTGCGAGTGCGTGGTGCTGGCCGGGTGGATCGCCAGGCTGCGGGCGTCGCCGATGTTGGCGACGTGGTAGAACAGCTTCAGCGCGTCGATGAACCGCCGCCCGGCCTCGCGCCCGCCGGCCAGCTCGAAGCCGACCATGCCGCCCAGCCCGCCCTTCAGATACTTCTCCGCCCGCGCCCGGCTCTCGCCGGTCTGCGCCGACGGATGGATCACCTTCACCACCCCGGCGCGGCCCTTCAGCCAGTCTGCCACCTTCTGGGTGTTCTCGCAGTGGCGCGGCATGCGCAACGGCAGGGTCTCCAGCCCCTGCAGGAACTGGAAGGCGTTGAACGGACTCATCGCCGCGCCGAGGTCGCGCAGTAGGATCACGCGGGCGCGGATCGCATAGGCGATCGGCCCCATCGGCTTGACCGCCTCCACCCAGACCGCGCCGTGGTAGCTGGGGTCGGGCGTGTTCAGCAGCGGCTGGCGCTGCGGGTGCGCTTCCCAGTCGAAATTGCCGCCGTCGACGATCAGGCCGCCGATCGAGGTGCCGTGGCCGCCGATGTACTTGGTGGTCGAATAGACCACGATGGCCGCGCCGTGATCCAGCGGGCGGCACAGCAGCGGCGCGGCGGTGTTGTCCATGATCAGCGGGATGCCGAGCGGGCGCCCGATGGCGGCCACCTCGGCGATCGGGAACACCGCCAGCTTCGGGTTGGGCAGGGTCTCGGCGTAGTAGGCGCGGGTCTTGTCGTCGGTGGCGCGGGCGAACGCCTGCGGATCGGCCGGATCGACGAAGCGAACCTCGATGCCCTGGTCCTTCAGCGTGTTGGCGAACAGGTTCCAGGTGCCGCCGTAGAGGTCGGTCGAGCTGACGACGTTGTCGCCGGCGCGGGCCAGGTTCTGCAGCGACAGGGCCGAGGCCGCCTGGCCGGACGCCAGCGCCAGCCCCGCGGCGCCGCCCTCGATCGCCGCCATCCGGCTTTCCAGCACGGCGGTCGTGGGGTTGCCGATGCGGGTGTAGATGTTGCCCAGCTGCTGCAGCGCGAACAGCGCCGAGGCGTGCTCGGTGCTCTCGAACTGGTACGACGTGGTCTGGTAGATCGGCACCGCCACCGCGCCAGTCGCCGGATCGGCGCGCCAGCCGGCGTGCAGGGCCTGGGTTTCGGGATGAAGGGAGTCAGTACCCATCGGTCCGGTTCCTTGCTGTCCAATTCGCCCGTGACGCTTAAAGCGCGACGGCGCGCAGGGCCAGCGTAACTGCGTTCCGCCGCTCAGCCGCCGCGCCGCTCAGATGGCCTTGGAGTGGCGCGTGGCGTCGGCCTGGAAATACTGATCGAACACCGACGCGATCGATCTTACGAACAGGCGCCCGCAAGCGGTGACCTCGATCTTCGTTCCGTCGCGTCGAACCAGCCCATCGTCGACGAACGCCTGCAGCCGCGCCAATTCCGGCCCGAACCTCGCCGCGCCTTGCCCGTGGCGCTGGCTCACCGCCGCCAGATCGGCCGCGAAATCGCACATCAGCCGCTCGATGATCTCGGCGCGGAGCGCATCCTCCGCGGTGACCCCCACGCCCCGCGCCACCGGCAATCGCCCCTGGCTGACGGCGGCGCGCCAGTCCAGTTCCCGCGCGTGGTTCTGCACATAGCCTTGCGGCAGGCGCCCGATCGCCGAGGCGCCGAAACCGATGAGGCTGGTCGCCGCGTCCGTCGTGTATCCCTGGAAGTTCCGATGCAGACGGCCGGCCGACTGCGCACGCGACAGTGGGTCGCTCGCCAGCGCGAAGTGATCGAGGCCGATCCGCACATAGCCTTCGGCCACCAGACGGGCCGCCGCGGTTTCGCTCTGGTCGAGCCGTTCCTCGGGCCCCGGCAGCGCCGCCTCTTCGATGAGGCGCTGGTGGGCCTTCATCCAGGGAACGTGGGCGTAGCCGAACAGCGCCAGGCGCTCCGGGCGAAGGCCGAGGATGAGATCGAGGGTGGAGAGCGTGTTCTGGGTGGTCTGGTGCGGCAGGCCGTACATCAGATCCAGATTGATCGACGCCACCCCGGCGTCGCGCAACCAGCCCACGCAGCGGCGGATATCCTCGAAACTCTCCGAACGGCCCACCGCCCGCTGCACCTCCGGCGAGAGGTTCTGGACGCCCAGGCTGGCGCGGTTCAGGCCATGCGCGGTCAGCGGCGTCGACCCAGGTCCGGGTGAGCACGGCTGGGTCCAGCTCCGCCGCCACCTCGACGTCCGGCGCCAGTCGGAACACCTCGTGCAGCCGCGCGAAGATCGCAGCCAGCTGCGGCGGCGACAGCATGTTCGGCGTCCCGCCGCCAAGGTGGATGGCGCTGGCCGCCAAGGTCGCCGGCAGGGCTTCCCCCACCAGCCCGATTTCGCGAACCAGCAGCCCGACATAGTCGTCGATCGGCTCGCGGCGGTTCACCGCGCGCGTGTTGCAGCCGCAGTACCAGCAGAGCCGGGCGCAGAACGGGATATGCAGATAGAGCGATACCGGACGGTCGGTCGGCGCGTCCCGCAGCCAGGCGCCGTAGGTCTCCGCAGTCACTTCAGGGGTGAATTGGACCGCGGTTGGATAGCTCGTATAGCGCGGCGCCCGGCCGTCATACTTGGCGACCAGCGCCGATAGCCCGTCCGGGGCCAGGATCGAGGGGCTGTCGACTTCGGCGAGCTTCATCGGAACGGGGCGACCCTCTCGGCGGGTCGGACCGATCGCCTCCCCAAGGCTCCGGGCTAGGGCCTGTCGACCCACGCGTCTTTGATGCGCGTCAACTGGCCGCCGCGGACATCGTCCGTAGGCTCAGGGGATCGTCGGCGCTCGCGGCCAGCGCGGCCTAGAGCGAGCGCTTGACCTCTTCGAGGTTGAAGCACTCGATGAAGTCGCCGACCTTGATGTCCTGGAAGCCCTGGAAGGCCATGCCGCATTCCTGGCCGGCGGTGACTTCGTTCACCTCGTCCTTGAACCGCTTCAGGGTCTGCAGCACGCCCAGCTCCAGCACCACTACGCCCTCGCGGACGATCCGGACGCGCGAGCCCTTGCGCACGGTGCCCTCGGTCACGCGGCAGCCGGCGACCTTGCCGACCTTGGTGATGTCGAACACCTGCAGCACCTCGGCGTTGCCGAGGAAGGTTTCGCGCTGCAGCGGCGCCAGCATGCCCGAGAGCACGCCTTTGATGTCGTCCAACAGGTCGTAGATGATCGCGTAGTAGCGGATCTCGACGCCCTCGCGCTCGGCGAGGTCGCGGGCCTGGCGCGAGGCGCGGACGTTGAAGCCGAGGATCGGCGCGCCCGAGCCCTTGGCCAGCATCACGTCGCTCTCGTTGATCTGGCCGGCGCCGCTGAGGATGATCCGCGCGCGGACCTCGTCGGTGCCGATCTTGTCGAGCGAGGTGACGATCGCCTCGGCCGAGCCCTGCACGTCGGCGCGGATCAGCAGCGGCAGCTCGCTGACCTTCTTGTCGGCCAGCTTGGCCATCATCTCGGCCAGCGAAGCCCCGGCGCCCACCGGCGCGGAGGTGCGCTCGCGCTTGACGCGGATGCGGTACTCGGTGAGCTCGCGGGCGCGGGCCTCGTCTTCCACCACGGCGAAGGCTTCGCCGGGGCCGGCGGCGCCGTCCAGGCCAAGCACCTCGACCGGGGTCGACGGCTCGGCCGCCGGCACCTGTTCGTCGCGCTCGTTGAGCAGGGCGCGCACGCGGCCCCAGCTGTCGCCGGCCACGACGATGTCGCCGCGCTTCAGCGTGCCGCGCTTGACCAGCACCGTCGCCACCGCGCCGCGGCCGCGATCGACCTTGGACTCGATGACGACGCCTTCGGCCGAGCGGTCGGGGTTGGCCTTGAGGTCCATCACCTCGGCCTGCACCAGGATCGCCTCGATCAGGTCGTCCAGGCCCAGCTTCTGGGTGGCGGAGACCTCGATCACCTGGGTGTCGCCGCCCAGGCTCTCGGCCACGATCTCGTATTGCAGCAGCTCGTTGATCACCTTGCGCGGGTCGGCGTCCGGCTTGTCGATCTTGTTGACCGCCACGATGATCGGGGCGCCGGCCGCCTTGGCGTGCTGGATCGCTTCGATCGTCTGCGGCATCACGCCGTCGTCGGCCGCCACCACCAGCACCACGATGTCGGTGACGTTGGCGCCGCGCGCGCGCATCGCCGAGAAGGCGGCGTGGCCGGGGGTGTCGAGGAAGGTGACGCGCTGGCCGTTCTCCAGCCGCACCTGGTAGGCGCCGATGTGCTGGGTGATGCCGCCGTGTTCGCCGCCCGCCACGTCGGTGGAGCGCAGGGCGTCGAGCAGGCTGGTCTTGCCGTGGTCGACGTGGCCCATGATGGTCACCACCGGCGGGCGCGCGACCAGATGGTCGTCCACGTCCTCGTCGCCGATGAAGCCGACCTCGACGTCGCTTTCCGAGACGCGGCGCACGGTGTGGCCGAACTCGCTGGCGACCAGTTCGGCGGTGTCGCTGTCGATCACGTCGTTGATCTTCAGCATCAGCCCCTCGCGCATGAGGAACTTGATGATCTCGACGCCGCGCATGGCCATCCGGCCGGCCAGCTCCTGCACGGTGATCACGTCGGGGATCACCACCTCGCGGCCGGTCTTGGCCTGCTCGGCCTGGCCGCCCTTGCGCTTCTCGCGTTCGCGCTCGCGGGCCCGGCGGACCGAGGCGAGGGAGCGCATGCGTTCGACGGCGTCCTCGTCGTCTCCGGCCAGGGCCTGGATGGTCAGACGACCTTCGCGGCGCTTCGGCTCGCCCTTGGTGCGCGAGACGGCCTTGCTCGGCGCGGCGCCGGGCTTGCCGCGGCGGCTCTCGGCGTCCTCGTCGAAGTCCGGACGGCGGTCGAGGTTGAGGCTGCCGGGGCGCGGCGTCTGGCGCGTGGCGCGCTGGATCTCGGGACCGGCCGGGGCCGGCGCGGGACGCAGGCCGGCGCCGGCGCGCGGGCCGGCGGGCGGACGGCCGCCTTCGCGGGCGGCGGGACGCGGGTTGAGCGCCGAATAGCGGACGGTCTCGCCAGGTCGGCCGGCCGGGCGATCGCCGCCGCGGAAGCCGCCTTCGCGCGGCGGACCATCGCGGCCGCCGCCCTCGGGACGCGGTCCGCGGGGCGGATAGCCGCCGCCTTCCGGGCGCGGCCCGCGCGGGGCGAAGCGCCCGCATCGGCGCGCGGCGCGGCCGGGCGGTCGGGACGATAGGTGGTGGTGCGTTCGCGGTCGTCGCGGCGCGCGGCGCCGGGATCGTAGGTGCGGGTCTGCTGCGGGGCCGGCGCGCGCGCTTCGGTCCGCTGGGCTTCGGCGCGAGGCGCTTCCGGCTGCACGGCTTCGACATGGGGCGCGGGGGCGGGCGCCGGCTCGGCGGCCGGCTCGACCGCCGGGGCGGCGGCGACCGGCGCCGGCGCTTCGGCCTGGACTTCGGGCGGCGGCGCTTCGACCGGAGGCGCGGCGGCGACAGGCGGGGCGGCTTCCGCCGCGCGAGCCCGGGCGGCCGCGGCGGTGCGTTCCTCGGCGGCGGCGCGCTCGGCCTGCTGGCGGGCGAACTCGGCGGCGACCTTCTGGCGGCGCAGCCGCTCGTCGTCGGACAGGCGATGGGCGTCTGCCGGCTGCGATTGCGCGCTCCGCGATTGCGGACCGCGCACGTCGAACGCCGGCGGCCGCTTCTCGGACGGCGACGGCGCGGCGAGGTTCACCGGCGGCGGCGTGCCGATGCGCGGCCGCTTGGTCTCGACCACCACGGTCTTGGACCGCCCGTGGCTGAAGCTCTGCTTCACGGTGCCAGTGCTCACGGAGGCGCCGGTGCGCGGCTTCAGCGTCAGGGGGGCCCTACCTGGCCGGTTCTCGTTTTCGTCCGTCATGCGCTCGCTTGACTATACGCTTCAGCCAAAAACCGGCCAAAACTCACCTTAGAAAAATACCCCGCCTCGGGCCGGCCGCGACTGGCGCGCCCGTCCGGGTCGGGGGCTCCTCGCGCCAACTCTTCAGGGAGAGAGCGGACGGAAACCGGCCAATCGCTCGACATCGAGTGTCCAGCGCTCGGCGCCCCGCCCCGCAAGGAAGGCGGTATGTATCACATTCGGGGCGCCCAAGGCCAAACTCAATTCGGAAGAACTGAAGGTGGCCAGGAGCCGGGGCTGAGAGGGCGCGCGGCGCGCGGCGGCCAGGACTTTGCGGCGCCCGTCCTCGGCGCCGTCGCTCGCCTCGATCAGCCAGGCCGCCTTGCCCTGACCGACGACGGCCAGCACCTTCTCGAAGCCAAAGGTAAGGTCGCCGGCCTTGCGCGCAAGGCCGAGCGCGGAAAGCAGCCGCCCGTGCAGCAGCGCCTCGACCTGGTCGGCGAGGTCGCTCGGCGCGGTCAGCTTGGCCTTGGCGGCGCGGGCGAACAGGCCCTTCTTCGCCGCGGTCTGCACCGCCTCGCGGTCGGCCGCGACCCAGAGGCCCCGGCCCGGCAGTTTGCGCGCCAGGTCGGGGACGACCTTGCCCTCCGGCCCGGCGACGAAGCGGATCAGCTTCGCCTCGTCCATCACCTCGCCGGAGACGATGTCCCGGCGCTCGCGGGCGGCGGTGGCCAGGCTCAGGCGTCGGCCTCCGGCGTTTCGGCCGCGGCCTCGATCGCTTCGTCCGCCTCGCCGAGGGCTTCGTCTTCCTCGACGAGCTCTTCCTCGATGTCGGCTTCCGGCTCGATCCAGCCGACGGCGACCCGCGCCCGCATGATCAGCGCTTCGGCGTCCTCGGGCGAGAGGTTGTAGTCGTCGAGGATGCCGGCTTCGCGCACCCGCTCGCCGTCCTTGCTCTCGTAGTAGCCGCGCAGGTCGTCGGGGACGAGGCCGGCCAGGTCCTCGACCGTCTTCACCTCGTTCTCGCCGAACGTGACCGCCATCGGCAGGGTGACGCCCTCGATCTCCAGCAGCCCGTCCTCGACCCCGAGTTCGCGCCGCTTGGCGTCGTATTCGGCGGCTTCCTTGTCGAGGTAGTCGCGGGCCCGAGCCTGGATTTCCTCAGCGGTGTCCTCGTCGAAGCCCTCGATCGTGGCGATCTCGTTGGGCTCGACGTAGGCGACGTCCTCCACCGTGGCGAAGCCCTCGGTCACCAGCAGCTGGGCGATCACCTCGTCGACGTCCAGGGCTTCCTGGAACAGGGTCGTGCGCTCGGCGAACTCGCGCTGGCGCCGCTCGCTGTCCTGCGCCTCGGTGATGATGTCGATCTGCCAGCCGGTCAGCTGGCTGGCGAGGCGGACGTTCTGGCCGCGCCGGCCGATGGCCAGCGACAGTTGCTCGTCCGGCACCACCACTTCGACGCGCCCGGCCTCCTCGTCCATCACCACCTTGGTGACTTCGGCCGGAGCCAGGGCGTTGACGAGGAAGGTCGCCTCATCGCCGCTCCACTGGATGATGTCGATCTTCTCGCCCTGCAGCTCGGCCACCACCGCCTGCACCCGCGAGCCGCGCATGCCGACGCAGGCGCCGACCGGGTCGATCGACGAGTCGTTGGAGACCACCGCCATCTTGGCGCGGCTGCCCGGGTCGCGCGCCACGGCGCGGATCTCGATCACGCCGTCGTAGACCTCCGGCACTTCCTGCGCGAACAGCTTGGCCATGAAGCCGCCGTGGGCTCTGGAGAGCATGATCTGCGGACCTTTGGTCTCGCGGCGGACGTCGTAGATGTAGGACCGCACCCGGTCGCCGACCTGGAACGCCTCGCGCGGGATCGACTGGTCGCGGCGCATGATGCCTTCGCCGCGGCCGAGGTCGACGATCACGTTGCCGTACTCGACCCGCTTGGCGACGCCGTTGACGATCTCGCCGACGCGGTCCTTGAACTCCTCGTGCTGGCGTTCGCGCTCGGCCTCGCGGACCTTGCCGGTGACCACCTGGCGGGCGGTCTGGGTCTGCACTCGGCCGAACTCGAACGGCGGCAGGATCTCCTCATAGACCTTGCCGACGACCGCTTCCTTGTCGTCCTTCAGCGCGTCGGTGATGCGCTTCTGGGCGTAGTCGTTGATCTCCTCGGCGTCGTCCTCGACCACGGTGACGAAGCGGCGGATGGTGGTCTCGCCGCTCTTCTGGTCGATGGTGACGCGGATGTCGTGCTCGGCGCCGTAGCGGGTGCGGGCGGCCTTCTGGATCGCTTCCTCGATCGCCTCAATGACGATCTCCTTGTCGATCGACTTCTCGCGGGCCACCGCGTCGGCGATCTGGAGCAGCTCCTGACGGTTGGCGGAGATGCCTGTAACGCTCATGGGGTTTCTTCCTCTTGGTTCTCTTGTGCGAGGCGGGCGGCTCTGGCCTCCGCGCCGCGCTTCAACAGTTGATCGGTGATGACCAGCTTGGCGTCGCTGATCCAGGCGTAGGGGATGAGGGTGGTTTCGGTCTCGCCGTCGAGGTCGACGGCGACGTCGGTTCCCTCGACCCCGGCCAGCACGCCCTTGAACCGCTTGCGGTTCTCGGCGAGGCGGTCGAGTTCGATGCGCGCCTCGTAGCCGGCGTAGGTCTCGAAATCCTTCAGTCGGGTCAGCGGCCGATCGATCCCCGGGCTGGAAACCTCCAGCGAATACTCGCCCTTGATCGGGTCCGCGGCGTCCAGCACCTCGGAGACCGCACGGGCGAGCGTGGTGCAGTCCTGCACCAGCATGGTCCCGTCGTCGCGTTCGGCCATGATCTGCAGGGTGCGGCGGTGATCGCCGCCCATCAGCCGCAGCCGCACGATCTCGTAGCCGGCCGCCTCGGCGACAGGCGCCAGCAGCTCCAGCAAGCTCAGATCTTCGGCGGTCTTCCCGCGCAAGCTCGGCCTTCCGATCAACAAAAAAGCGGCCGGGCCTTTCGGACCCGCCGCTCGTAGATGCCATCCAGCACCAACGGACGATGTTGCAGGGAATATAGGACTTCGGTGGGAGGATGTCACGCGCCGTCGCAGCCTGCGCGCGAATGTCCGATCAGCGCGGCTTTCGGCCGAAGGTGTAGCCCCAGGCCATGGTCTCGTGGAACGTCTGCGACTCCGCGGGGTCGCGCAGGGCGGCGCGCAGCTCCGACTCGAACGCCGCGAAGTCGCCGCCGAGCGCCTTCGTGGAGCACACCGAGGTCGATTGCAGGTAGCCCGTGATCTCCTCGAAGGTCCAATCGCGCGGTTCGTGGAACGCGTGCTCCGTCACGTCGACGAACCCGGCCCGTTGCAGCACCCGCGCCTGGCTGCCTGGACCCACCTCGACGCCCTCGCGGGCGACGCCCCAGCCGCCAGGGAAGATCTTGGCCATCCAGCGGTGGGCGACCTCGGCCACAGCCATCTGCCAGCTCTCCTGGCCGTCGAGGAGGCCCTGGGCGCCCAGCGTCGCGAGACATCCGCCGGGCTTCAACCAGCCCAGCGCCTGCCGGGCGATCAGCGCCTGGTCCAGCCGGTGGAACGCCTCGCCGATGGTGATCAGGTCGAACATGTCCGGCGGCGCGGCCAAGTCCTCGGCTCGGCCGACGAACCAGCTGACGTTTTGGAGGCCGCGCGCCGCGGCCGCTTGCTTGCCGACCTCGATCATCTCGGGTTCCAGGTCGAGCGCCCAGACGGTCTGGAAGCGCGCCGCCAGGTCCAGGGCCAGCCGCCCTGGGCCAGAGGCCAGGTCCAGCAAGGCGCCGCCGGGCGCGCTGGCGGCGCGTGCGAGCAGATCGTCCAGCAACGGCTTCGGATAGGGCGGCCGGTAGCGGGCGTAGGCGGCCGCCGCGCCCGCGAACGCACCGGGAAGCAGGTTTGCCGGCGTGCTCATCCTCCCGCGTCTCAGGCCAGCCACACCATCCAGCGCGAGGCCACCGACTCGCCACGCGCCTTGCACGGCAGCGGCTCGACCACGCCTGTGTAGAGGAAGCCGGCGCGGATCAGCGCCGCGCCGGAGGCCGGGTTGTCGTGGAAGTGGCAGGCGATCACGCAGCGCCGGCCCCAGCCGTCCCTGGCCCACGGCATGATCGCCGCCAGCATCTCGGTGGCGACGCCCAGGCTCCAGAACGGCTGGCCGAGCCAGTAACCGAGCTCCGGCCCTGGCGTCTCATGCGGGTAGAAGCCCACGCAGCCCACCGGGCCCTCGCCCACCAGGTCGATGGCGAAATGGATCTCGCGGTCGGGGTCGGCGTCCGACGCGCGGCGGATGAAGCGCTCCGCATCGGCCAGCGTGTAGGGATAGGGCATGCCGCCGGTCATCTTGACGACGTCGAAGTCGTTGGCGAGCTTGGCCAGGCGCGGGGCGTCGGCCGGCTGCAGCGGCCGCAACGAGAGCCGCTGCGGTCTGCAACGCAGGGTGCGCGGCCAGTTGGTCCAACATCGGCGCCTCCATGCGGAAGGACGCGCGCAGCAAAAAGGCGGGGGCCCGGCGCTCCGGACATCCCGCCTCGTTGCAACGCGTCCGGATCGCTATCTGCGCGATCCGGTGACTGGTCGGATCGCTCTACTTCGCCTCGCTCGGCGCTACGTTCACATAGGTGCGGTCGTTGCGCTTGGTGAGGAACTTCACGTGGCCGGCCGCCTTGGCGAACAGGGTGTGGTCTCGGCCCATGCCGACATTCTCGCCCGGCCAGAACTTGGCGCCGCGCTGGCGCACCAGGATGTTGCCGGCGAGCACGGCTTCGCCGCCGAACTTCTTCACGCCCAGCCGCTGGCCGGCGGAATCGCGGCCGTTGCGCGAAGAGCCGCCTGATTTCTTGTGCGCCATCTAAACTCTCCTCGAACTTCGCCGGCCTTAGCCCTTGCCCCGAGGGGCGGAGCGGCGGACGGGGGCCTTGGCCTGGGCCTTGGACGGCTTCGGCGTGGCGGTCTTGGTCGAAAACTTCTGCTCGGGCGTCTTGCCGCCCTTCTTCGCGGCGGCCTTGGCCGCCTTGGCGGGCTTGGCGGCCTTGGTCTCGGTCGCAGCTTCGGCGGTCAGGCCACCGACCGACGGCGTCGGCCTCTTCGACCACCCTGGCGCGGGTGCGCGCGGCCTTGCCCTTGCCTTCCGGCTCGACCACGGTCTCGACCTCCACGCCAGCCGGCGTCAGGCGCCGCATCGACGCGGCGGTCGAGGTTGCGGGCGCGCAGGTTGCGCACGGCCAGCGGCGTCAGGTCGACTTCGCCGTCCCAGGTGGCGGTCTGGCCGCCGCCGGCGATGGCAGTGACGCGCAGCACGCTTTCGTGCTGGCGATGGCCGCGCGTGCGGCGATAGCCCTGACGGCGGATCTTCTTGAAGATCTTGATCTTCTCGCCCTTGCGGGTCTCGATGAAGGTCGCGGTGACTTCAGCGTCGGCCACCAGCGGCGCGCCGACCGTCACGGCCTCGCCCTCGCCGACCATCAGCACCTGGTCGAACGCGACCTTGTCGCCCGGCTCTCCGGCCAGCTTTTCGACAACCAGCACGTCGCCGGGCTGAACCCGGTACTGCTTGCCGCCGGTCTTGATCACCGCGTACATCACCGTAGCCCTGGCAAATAGGAATGCGCCCGCGAGAGGGTGCCCGCGGGCGAGGGAGGCGCTTTATAGCGAGCAGTCCTCCGAAGTCAACGCGCGGCGCGGCGCCGCGTCAGGCGATCGCCTGGCTCTTTTGCGGCACGTGCTCGCCGCGGGCGTTGACCGGATCGTGGGCGACGTCGTCGGGGCGGAAGGCGCGGGTTAGGGCGGCCAGCTCCATGTGGATGCCGTTGGGGTCGCGGAAGTACATCGAGCGGATCCAGACCCCATCGTGCATCTCGGCGGCGCCCCCGGCCGGGGAGTCGTCGTGGTTGATGACGTAGACCTTGATCTTCTTGGCCTTCAGCCGCGCGACATAGGCGTCGAACTTCTCCAGCGGGATGCTGATCGCGAGGTGGTTCATCGAAGCGTGGGCCGTCATCGATCCGTTGGCGCGGACGTCCTCGTGCATCGAGGCGATGCCGGGCGCCGCGGGCGGCGCATCCGGGAACCAGAAGAAGGCGATCAGGCCCCCGCCGCCGCAGTCGAAGAAGAAATGCTGGCCGCGCCCATTGGCGAACTCGACCGTCTTCACCAGCGGCATTTCCAGCACGTTTTCGTAGAAGTCGACCGTCGCGGCCATGTCGCGCGCGACCAGAGCGACGTGGTTGACCCCCAGATAGCGCATGCGCGGTTCGGCCATCGTGTCCTCCTTCGGCGCGTGGCCGCTTCGCGCGGCGGCCGTCCTGCGCCAAGCCGCATCGTACTACGCCGAGCCAGGGCGGCCAGCGCAGATTTCGGCTCGCCGGGCTCATCGCAGGTGCGCGGCGACGAGGGGCGCGAGCTCGCTCGCGTGGGTCACCGCCAGGTCGTGCTCGCCGCCCGCGACGACCTGCAGCCGGGCGTCCTGCGCCAACGCCCGCAGCCGCTCGCCGACCGCGAGTGGACTGATCGGGTCGCGATCGCCCCACAGCAGCAGCATCGGGCAGGCGATGGTCGGGATCCGGCGGTCAGATCGATCCGCTCCTCGGTGATCCAGGACGCCGCCTTCGGGTATTCGCGCCGGTAGTTCGCCCGCCAGTCGAAGCGGGTGAGGTCGGCGACATCGACGCCGCCGGAGGTCGCGGTCAGCACCAGCCGCCGCACCTGGCCTGGATTGCGCAGCGCGACGCTGAGCGCCACCACACCGCCCATCGACTGGGCGATCAGGTCGACCGGCCCCGGCCAGAGCTCCGCCTCCACGATGGCGACCAGATCGGCAATGGAATTCACCGCCGGGTCGGGCGGCTGGTCGCCCAGGCCCGGCCAGCCGAAGTAACGCTTGTCCCACGCGGCCGGCAGCCGCTCGCCGAGCGGTCGCCAGAACGCCGGATCGGCCCCGGCGCCGGGCAGGAACAGCAGCCGCCGCGCGTCGGCGTCGATGGTCTTGATCATGTGTACGGTCACGCCGCGCTCGCCGATCTCCTCGCGATCCACGGCGTAGCCGAGGCGCCGGTAGATCGAGATGTTCCGCTCGAACCTGGCGTTGGTGTAGAGGCGCAGCGTCGTCAGCCCCTGCTCTCGCGCCAGCGCCTCGGCGTGCGCCAGCAGCCGCCGGCCAAGGCCCGCGCTCTGGTGGCTCGGCGCGACCGCGACATTGACCACCAGCAGATGATCGGGCGCGCGTCGGTCTCGATCAGCCCGACCAGTTCGCCCGCCTGGAAGGCCAGGTCGAAGCGGTGATCGCGTAGGGCCGCGTCGTAGTCGGCGCCCATGGGCAACGGTTCGCGCCCGATCAGCGCGGCCCAGGGCGCATAGGCCTGGCGCGTCAAGGCCCGGATGGCGGCGGCGTCGTCGGCCCGGCCCGGCCGCAGCTGGATCGGGGTGGGATTGAAGGAGGCATGGCGTTGTCTCGCAAAGACAGGCGCCGCATCGCCCGCGGGCGACGGCGGCGCGCGGGTGCGAAGGAAGTTGGCGGAGGAACGGAGCTGTGGCGGGCCGAGCCGCCGCGTCGTCGCCCATCCCGCCGCGCGCCAACAAACGCCGCGACATCGCGTCGGCGTCGGCAGATCGGGTGCGCGGCGATGGGAGGGGCCAAGCCAAGCATGAGCGGAGCCGCGACGCCGGACCGCAAGCGCCCGATTGGACACGAAGTACACGAAGGAAGCAGAAGAACACGGAGCTCAGCGCCATGATGTCCTTCACGCAACGGCCATCGTTTAAACAGCACGACATTGAAGTTCATCAGAAACCCTACGTCGATGGCCGGACAGGCGCAGGTAGGTGAGAGTCTGGGCTTCGTGCGAGGCGCGAGAAGCGCATGCGACTGCCTTGATCTCGATGACGATCGCATTCTCGACGACAAGATCGAGGCGATAGCGCAGAATCGACGAAGTGCATCGCCTGAGGATGTGACCGGCAGCGCGTACCTGTCGGCGCACCGCATGCGCGCCTCGCAGCTCCAGTTCGTGGACTAGGCAACGCTCGATACGGCGGCAGACTCGTAGCAATCCAGGCGGCCCAGCGGCCCGATCGAACCGTTGAGACCTGCGTCGACCACGACCGCAGCGACAGCTCCTTCAGCATCGCCGAGACCCCTTCGTGTCCTTCCCTTCCTTCGTGTGCTTCGTGTTCCATTCTTATTCGCCCCCCAACGCCCTAATGCGGCTCTTGGAACCTCACCTCCAGTACCTTAATAGGCGCCATGGCTCAGACCCCCGTCACCGTCCTCACCGGCTACCTCGGCGCCGGCAAGACCACGCTGCTCAACCGCATCCTCTCGGAGGACCACGGCAAGCGCTACGCCGTGATCGTCAACGAGTTCGGCGAGATCGGCATCGACAACGACCTCATCGTCGGCGCCGACGAGGAAGTGTTCGAGATGAACAACGGCTGCGTCTGCTGCACCGTGCGCGGCGACCTGATCCGGGTGGTCCAGGGGCTGATGAAGCGCAAAGGCGGCTTCGATGGCATCGTCATCGAGACCACGGGCCTGGCCGACCCCGGCCCGGTCGCCCAGACCTTCTTCGTCGACGAGGAGGTGCGCGCGAAGGCCAAGCTGGACTCCGTCACCACCGTGGTCGACGCCAAGCACATCCTGCTGCGCCTGTCCGACAGCCGCGAGGCGCGCGAGCAGATCGCCTTCGCCGACCAGATCGTGCTCAACAAGACCGACCTCGTCTCCGCGGACGAACTCAAGATCATCGAGGCGCGGCTGCGCCGGCTGAACCCGCTGGCCCCGATCCACCGCGCCCAGCGCTCCAACGTGCCGCTGGAGGCGATCCTCGGCCGCGGCGGCTTCGACCTCGACCGCATCCTCGAACTGGAGCCGGAGTTCCTGAACCCCGCCCACGGCGAGGCGGGCCACGTGCACGACGACGACTGCGATCACGATGGCCACGACCACGACCACGACCATCATCACCACGACCATCAGCACGACGACGACATCAAGGGCGTCGCGCTGCGGATGGACAAACCGGTCGATCCTCAGAAGGTGACCGCCTGGCTGAACGATCTGCTGGCCAGGCAAGGCCCCGACATCCTGCGGGCCAAGGGCATCCTGGACGTGAAGGGCGACGAGCGGCGGCTGGTGTTCCAGGCCGTGCACATGATCCTGGAGGGCGACTTCCAGCGGCCTTGGCGCGAGGGCGAAGAGCGCTCCAGCCGCATGGTGTTCATCGGCCGCAACCTCGACGAGGCGCTGCTGCGCGTCGGCTTCCAGTCCTGCGCGGCCTAGAACAGCTTCGTCACCCCGGACAAGCGCCCTGGGCGCGCCGATCCCGGGGCCGGACAGGCCGACATCAACCTGGAATTCGTCTAACAACCGGCCCGTCCGGCCCCGGCTCTCCGCTACGCTGCGGCCGGGGTGACGGCGGCAGGCGTCTAGCTCTGAACTTCTTCCGAGATCAGGCCGATCTTGTAGTAGCCGTCGATCTGCAGCCGGTTCACCACCGACATGAACACCCCGTACTTCACGTGCGGGTCGGCGCGGATGAACACCTGCTCTGCCGTCGGATTGGCGGCGCCGAGCGACTGGGCGACCATGCTGGCCATGGTGTCGAGCGTGGTCGGGCGCATCTCGGTCGAGGACGGGCCGGTGGCGAACGAGACGAACAGCTGGCCGTCGTTCGAGATCGAGATGTAGGTCGGCGGCTTCGGCCGGCGTCGGCCGGGGCTTTCGCCGGCGGCATGTCGATCTTGATCGACACGGTCGCCAGCGGCGCGGTGACCATGAAGATGATCAGCAGCACCAGCATCACGTCCACGAACGGCGTGACGTTGATGTCCGCGTTCTGTCCGAGGCTGAACTTCCTCTTGCCGCCCCCGGAGAGCTTCGCCGCCATTAGTCACTCCCTTTCGCGGGCCCTGCGGCCGCTCACTTGGCGCCACCCATTGCCCGGAACTTCCAGGAAGTAAAGTCCGCGAAACGGAGAATCCCGGTCGCCCAAACCCGCCAGGCCAGCCTCGCGGCGCTGACCTCGCCTCTGGGCAAGCCAGCCCGGCCTGGGCTATGGCGCGGGCCATGAGCCTGCAATTCGACGCCTATGTCACCGCGTGCCTGTTCGACGCCGACGGCCAGGCGGTGTTCGCGCTCGGCGACGGCCAGGTCTGCTGGGAGGGCGGCGCGCGGCAGGCGGCGCACGACGGCGCGGTGCTGACGGCGCTGCGGCATCCCACCGCGCCGGGCGTGATCACCGGCGGCGACGACGGCAGGCTGGTGTGGTCGCGGCCGGACGGCGCCCAGACGCTGGCCGAAGCCAAGGGACGCTGGATCGAGAGCGCCGCGGTCTCGCCCGGCGCCAGCCTGGTCGCGTTCGGCGCCGGCCGCGAGGCGCGCATCCTCGACCTCGCCGATCCGAAATTCTCCCGCGTGTTCGCCCACGAGCGCTCGGTGGCCGACGTGGCGCTCGACGCCCGGGCCCGGCGGCTGGCGGTGGCGACCTACGGCGGGGCGGCGCTCTGGTACGCCCGGATCGCCGACCAGCAGCCGGTGATGCTGCGCTGGGCCGGCTCGCACATCGGCGTGGTGTTCAGCCCGGACGGCAAGTTCCTGATGTCGTCGATGCAGGAGAACTCCCTGCACGGCTGGCGGCTGTCCGACGCCAGGGACATGCGCATGGGCGGCTATCCGGCCAAGGTGCGCAGCCTCGTCTTCCTCAACGACGGCAAAATGCTGGCGACCGCCGGCGCGCCGGGCGTGGTGATCTGGCCGTTCGCCGGGAACGACGGGCCGATGGGCAAGCAGGCGATGGAGATCGGCTTCGACGAGACCTCGCTCGTCACCCGCGTCGCCGCCGAGCCGGCCGGGACGCTGCTCGGCGTCGGCCTCAGCGACGGGCGCGTCTGGGCCTGCGACGTCAAGACCGGCCGCCGCGCCGACGTCCGCACCGAGACCGGCCCGCCGATCACCGCGCTGGCGCTGGCGGGCGAACGCCTCGCCTGGGGCGACGAGGAAGGCGGCGCGGGCGTGGCGGATATCCCGATGGACGCGCTGGCCTAGCCGGACGGTCGGACTCGATAACGAACGATCGTTCGCTCTCCACGTTGAGAGCCTTCCTCAGTCGAACCCTTGCATCTCCAGCCACACTTCCGGCGGGTCCCGGCGGGTGCGCCAGTTGTTGATCGGGGCGGTTTCGTCGGCGTAGCCGAGCGCCATGCCGGAAAACAGCATGTGGTCGTCCGGCAGGCCGACGAACTTCGCCACCGTCTGCGGATAGCGCGCCCAGTATTCCTGCGCGCAGGTGGCCAGGCCCTCGGCGACGGCCAGCAGCATGAAGGTCTGCATGAACATGCCAAGGTCCGCCCACTGCGGCGGGCCGAGCTTGCGGTCGAGGCAGAAGAACAGGCCCACCGGCGCGCCGAAGAACTCGGTGTTGCGCGCCAGTTGGCGGAACCTGGCCGGGCGGTCCTCGCGGGGGATCTCGATCGAGGCGTACAGGTCCTCGCCGCAGACGAACCGCCGCGTGCGGAACGGGTCCCAGAGGTTCGGCGGATAGACGTCGTACTCCGGCTCTTCCATCGGCGTGGTCGCCACCAGCGCCTTGAACTCGGCCAATGGCGCGCCAGCCAGCGCATAGACCCGCCAGGGCTGCAGATTGCCGCCGGACGGGGCCTGGGCCGCCGTCTCCAGCAGCCGCGCCACCACCGCGCCCGGCACCGGGTCCGGCTTGAACGCGCGCACCGACATCCGTTTGCGGACCGCCTCGGCGACATCCATCAGTTTCCCTCCGAGCCTTGACGCGACACCGCGCTGCAACGCATTCGCTAGCATCGCGGGGCGCGACGACGAAGGACGAACATGGCGCGAAAGCCGGCGCGGTCCGGCGGCGGCATCCGCTGGGGCCGCCTCCTCCGCAATCTGTTGCTGACCCTGATCGCCGTGCTGCTGGTGGGACCGGTGCTGGCGGTGATCGTCTACCGCTTCGTGCCGCCGCCGATCACGGTCCTGATGGTCGAGCGGATGATGCAGGGCCAGGGCCTGGATCACCGCTGGACGCCGATGTCGCGCATGTCGCCTGCCCTGCCGCGCGCGGCGATCGCCGCCGAGGACGCGCGGTTCTGCTCGCACCACGGCTTCGACTTCAACGCCATCGAGAAGGCGGTGAGCCACAACGACCGGAGGCCGAACAAGATCCGCGGCGGCTCGACCATCAGCCAGCAGACCGCCAAGAACGTGTTCCTCTGGCCGGAGCGGTCGTGGGTGAGGAAGGGCTTCGAGGCCTACTTCACCGTGCTGATCGAGGTGCTCTGGGGCAAGCCGCGGATCATGGAGGTCTATCTCAACACGGTGGAGATGGGGCCCGGCGTCTACGGCGTCGAAGCGGCGGCGCAGAAGTATTTCCACACCAGCGCCAGGGACGTCAGTCCCGCCCAGGCCGCACGCCTGATCGCCATCCTGCCCAGCCCGCTGAAGTGGCAGGTGATCGATCCTGGCTCCTTCGTCCGCCGCCGCGACCGCAAGATTGGCGCGGCCGAGGGGACGGTGGAGCGGATCGGCGGGGCGGAGTGTCTGGGATAGGCTAGTGCGGCGGCGAGCCCCCTCCACCCCTTCGGGGTCCCCCTCCCCCTACGGGTGAGGAGACTCCAGCCGACGACCTGATCTCCTCCCCCATCGGGCGAGGGGGACCACGTAGTGGTGGAGGGGGCGGCCGGAGAGGGCTCAAAACCTGTAAAGGCTGGCCTTCCAGTGGAACTGGCTGAGTGGGGCGACGCAGTCCATCTGGCGGGTCTCGTCGCGCAGCCAGGCGCGGCCGTCGTCCAGCCGCAGCACCCGCCAGGTCGGCGCGCCGCCGGCCTCCACGCTGACCACGTCGCCAACCTGGACTTCAGCCTGGGCCGCCTCGTTCAGCAGGACCCAATCGACACGCATCACCCGATCCTTCGTCGCCTTGCCGAGCCCCGCATGGGCTCGATGGCGGGAAGGATGCGCGCGTGTGGCTGAGGGACGGCTGAGAGCCGCGTTCAGCCGGCGTTCATCAGCGTGGCAACAGCCGCGGCGCGCCGTCGAAGGTGTGCTCGTCGACCCAGCGCAGGCCGTCGCGGGCGTCGAAGACGAACAGGTGCGGGTTGCGGATGCCCTTCCAGAACTCGTCCGGCAGGGAGGCGCCCTGGCGCCCGAGCAGGTGTCCCAGCACCCCGCCGTGCGAGCCCACGGCGATGGTGCGGCCCGGATGGGCGGCAATCACCCGCGTCAGGGCCGCCTCCACCCGGGCGACGCAGGCGCGGCCGCTCTCGCCCCCTTCGAGCTGGAAGTCGAGGTCGGCGTGCATCTGCTTCACCGCCGCTTCGACGTCGGCGACGTCCGGCATCCAGCCGCCCAGCGCCCGCTCGCGCAGATCCTCGTCGACGACGATCTCCAGCCCGGCGGTCTCGGCGTAGGGCCGCAGGGTGTCGATCGCGCGGACGTAGGGGCTGGACGCCAGCGCATCGACGCCCAGTTCGGCCAGCGCAGGCGCGAGGTCGATCGCCTGCCGGCGGCCCTTCTCCGACAGCGGCCAGTCGCGCTCCGGCAGCGCCGGATCGGGCGCGCTCTGCGCGTGGCGGACCATGATCAGCGTGGTCACGAGCTTGCCAGCCCTTTGAGCCGATAGAGCGCCTCCATCGCCTCGCGCGGGCTCATGCCGTCGAGGTCGAGCTGCGCCAGCGCCGCCTCGACCGCGGTGGGGCCGTGGTAGGCCGGCGCGGCCGGCGCCGCGAGGGCGGCGAACAGCGGCAGTTCGGCCAGATCGTATTGCGCCGCCGCCTCGTTCTCCAGCCGGTCGAGCACCTGGCGGGCCCTGGCGACCACCGCGGGCGGCACGCCGGCCAGCTTGGCCACCTGCACGCCGTAGGAGCGGTCGGCCGGACCTGGGCCGGCCTCGTGCAGGAACACCAGGTCGCCGTTCCACTCCTTGGCGCGCAGCGACAGGTTGGAGACGTGCGCCAGCCGCTCCTCCAGCGTCGCCAGCTCGTGGTAGTGGGTGGCGAAGAGCGCGCGGCAGCGATTGACGTCGTGCAGCGCCTCCGCGCAGGCCCAGGCGATGGCGAGACCGTCATAGGTGGCGGTGCCACGGCCGATCTCGTCCAGGATCACGAACGAGCGCGGCGTCGCCTGGGTCAGGATCGCCGCGGTCTCGACCATCTCGGCCATGAAGGTGGAGCGGCCCCGCGCCAGGTCGTCGCCGGCGCCGACGCGGCTGAACAGGCGGTCGACCACGCCCAGCCGCAGCGACCGGGCCGGCACGAACGAACCGGCCTGGGCCAGGATCGCAAGCAGCGCATTCTGGCGCAGGAAGGTCGACTTGCCGGCCATATTCGGCCCGGTGACGATCGACAGCCGCGCCCCGACGTCGCCGGCGGCGTCCAGCCGGCAGTCGTTAGGGGTGAACGGATCGCCGGCGCGCTTCACCGCCGCCTCGACCACCGGATGGCGCGCGGCCTCGGCCTCGAACGCCAGCGAGCGGTCGACGCGCGGGCGGCAGGCGCCGGTCTCCTCGGCCCACTCCGCCAGCCCGGCCGCCACGTCGAGCACGGCCAGCGCCTCGGCCGCCGCCTGGATCGGCCGCGCCAGCGACTGCGCCTGAGCACGCCAGGCCTCGAAGATCTCCAGCTCCATCGCCAGGGCGCGGTCGGCGGCGCGGGCGATCTTGCTGTCGAGGTCGGCCAGCTCCACGGTGGTGAACCGCACCTGGTTGGCCATGGTCTGGCGGTGGATGAACTGCGCCGACAGCGGCGGCCGCAGCAGCGGCTCGGCCTTGGCCGCGCCTATCTCCAGGAAGTAGCCCAGCACCGCGTTGTGGCGCACCTTCAGCGGCGTGCCGGTCTCGTGCGCGAGCCGCGCCTCGAGTGCGGCGACCACCTGGCGGCTGTCGCCCTGCAGGCCCCGCGCCTCGTCGAGCTCGAGCCTGACGCCGCCCGCGACGAAACCGCCGTCGCGCGCCAGCAGTGGCAGGTCCTCGTCGAGCCCGGCCGCCAGCGCCTCGGCGAACGCCGCCAGTTCCGGCGCTGGGATCAGCGCGAGCGCCGCCGCCTCGACCTCCTCCGCCGGCGGGGCCAGCGGCTCGCGCGCCTCGTCGATCAGCGCCGCGACCGCCTCGCCGATGGCCAGGCCGCCGCGTAATACCGCCAGGTCGCGCGGCCCCCCGCGGCCGAGGGCGAGGCGCGAGAGCGCGCGGGCCATGTCGCCGGCGCCCTTCAGCGACGCGCGCAGCTTCTGGCGCAGGGCGCGGCGCGCCAGCAGCCAATCGACTGCATCCAGCCGCGCGTCGATCGCCTCGGGCGACATCAGCGGCCGCGCCAGCCGCGCCGCCAGCAGCCGCGCGCCGGGCGCCGTCACCGTGCGGTCGATGGCTGACAGCAGCGAGCCGTCGCGCCCGCCGCCCCCTCCAGCTGTGGCTTGCGAACGTTCGATCTCCAGGCTGGCGCGGGTGGCCGGATCGATCGCCATCACGTCGCTTTCGCCGGCGCGCCGCGGCGCGGACAGCGCCGGCATCCGCCCGCCCTGGGTGGTCTCCAGATGCGCGGCGATCAGGCCCAGCGCCGCCACCTCCGCGCCGGTCAGGACGCCGAAGCCGTCCAGCGTCTCGACGCCGTAGAGCCGCTTCAACCGCGCCTCCGACGCCGAGGGCTCGGCCAACGCCTGCGCCATCGGCTGCACCAGCCCACCGGCCGCCTTCAGCGCCGCGCTGAGGCCCGGTTCGGCGAACAGCCGGTCGGGGACCAGGATCTCCGACGGCGCCAGCGCCGCCAGCGCCGAGCCCAGCGCCTCCTTGCCAAGCGCGAAGCACTCCACCTCGCCGGTCGAGAGTTCGACACTGGCGACCGCCGCCTGGCCGGCGCGGATCGCCACCGCGGCCAGCCGGTTGGCGCCGCGCGCTTCCAGCAGGCCGTCCTCGGTCAGCGTGCCGGGCGTCACCACCCGCACGATCTCGCGCCGCACCACCGACTTGCCGCCGCGCTTGCGCGCTTCCGCGGGGTCTTCCATCTGCTCGCAAACGGCGACCTTGAAGCCCGCGCGGATCAGCTTGGCGAGATAAGCCTCGGCCGCGTGCACCGGCACCCCGGCCATCGGGATCGGCGCGCCGGCGTGGGTGCCGCGATAGGTCTGGGAGATGCCGATCGCGGCGGCGGCCTTCACCGCGTCCTCGAAGAACATCTCGTAGAAGTCGCCCATGCGGAAGAAGATCAGGGCGTCGGGCTGGCGCGCCTTGGCGTCGAAGAACTGCGCCATCACCGGCGAGGCGCCGGTCGCATCCGGGAAGGCCGTCTCGGCGGATGGAATCGGCGCGTTCATGCTGCTGACGCTAGCGGGTCGGCCGGCGTGTTTGAAGGCGGCTTGACGCGCCAACGGAAGCACCCAACTTTCAAACTGTGGAACGTTTGCTCGACTACGCGATTTCGCCCGCGGGGCCCGCCGACGCAGCCGAGCTTGCGCGGGTCCACGTTACGTCCTGGCGTGAGACCTACCCTGGGATCCTGCCGCAGATGGCGCTCAACCGGATGAGCGTGGACGCCCACGCCCGCCGCTTCCGCCATGATCTGATGCAGGAAGACGCGCGCCAGGTGATCCTGATCGCCGAGGGTCCCGACGGGCCGGTCGGCTACGCTGCCGGCGCGATCCTGCCCAGTCCGCGGCGCGGTGGCGCGGCCCGCGGCGCGGACGCCGAGATCTTCACCCTCTATGTGCTGCGCTCGGCCCAGGACGCCGGCGTCGGACGCGCCTTACTGAAGGCCACGGCGCGGGTGCTGAAGGCGCAGGGCGCGGCCTCGCTGATGCTGTTCGTGCTGACCCGCAACGAGCGCGCCCGCGGCTTCTACGAGCGCCTTGGCGGCGAAGCCTTCGCGGAGGTGGCGTCGCACGGCTGGGGCGAGGGGCTGACCGAGACCGCCTATCGCTGGGGCGATATCGCCGCCCTGGCGGGGTAGCTCACTCCCCGCGCGTGATCCCGTCCCAGAAGCGGCGGGCCTTGCCGAAGAAGGTGGCGGTGCGCGGGTGCTGCTGCTCGCCGCAGAGGCCGGCGAATTCGCGCATCAGCTCCTTCTGCCGCGCGGAGAGCTTGGTCGGGGTCTCGATGAACAGCTCGACCACCAGGTCGCCGCGTTCGCGGGAGCGCAGCGAAGGCATGCCGCGGCCCTTCAGGCGCACGGTGCGGCCGGTCTGGGCGCCCTCCGGCACCTTGACCTCGATCTTGCACTCGCCGTCGCAGTTCTCGCCGCCGAGCAGGCAGGGCGCCTCGACAGCGCCGCCCAGCGCCGCGGTCGCCATCGGCACCGGCACCGAGCAGAGCAGGTCCAGCCCGTCGCGCTCGAACAGCTCGTGCGGCTGCACCGAGAGGAAGATGTAGAGATCGCCACGCGGCCCGCCGCGCTGGCCGGCGTCGCCCTCGCCGGCGAGGCGGATGCGCGCGCCGTCGTCGACGCCGGGCGGGATGCGGACTTCCAGGGTGCGCTCGCGCCGCAGCTGGCCGTGGCCGTGGCAGGTCTTGCACGGGTCCAGCACCAGCCGCCCGGCGCCGCCGCAGCGCGGGCAGGTGCGCTCGATGGTGAAGAAGCCCTGGCTCGCGCGCACCCGGCCCGCGCCGCCGCAGCTGGCGCAGGCCGTGGGGCTGGCGCCGGGGGCGCAGCCAGAGCCGGTGCAGTCTTCGCAGGTGAGCGCGGCCGGAACCTTCACCTCCACCTCGGCGCCGGCGTAGGCCTGCTCCAGGGTGATCTCGAGGTCGTAGCGCAGGTCCGCGCCGCGGGCCGGCCCGCTCGGGCGGCGCTGCTGCTGGCGGCCGAACATGTCGCCGAAGACGTCGCCGAACACCTCGTTGAAGATGTCGTGCACGTCGGTGAAGCCGGCCCCGCCGTTCGCGCCGTTGACGCCGGCGTGGCCGAAGCGGTCGTACGCGGCGCGCTTCTGCTTGTCGGAGAGGACCATATAGGCCTCGTTGATTTCCTTGAACCGCGCGGAGGCGTCCTCGCACCCGTCATTGCGGTCGGGATGGTGCTCCATCGCCAGTTTGCGGAAGGCGGATTTCAGACCGGCGTCGTCAGCGCCACGGTCTACGCCCAGGATCTCGTAATAATCTCGCATGGAACCGTCAGCCGCCCCGGCGTTTCATGCTGAAACTTTGCCTTGAAGGGAAGTGGGAGATCGCCCGCCTCGTCGCAAGGTTCACTGCGCGAGGCGGGCGCCTTTGCCCAAGCGGGCCGCGGCGACGTTCCCCGAATGCCATATTTTGACTCGGGCAAGCGCCGCCGCCATGAGGCAAACGGTCACGTACTAGGACGTTGTCCAGCACGCCGCGGCCTCACGCCGGCTTGTCGTCGGAGACTTCCTCGAACTCGGCGTCGACGACACCTTCGTCCGCCGGGTTCTCGGCCGACGCTTCCGCGCCCTCGCCGCCGGCCCCGGCCTTGTACATGGCCTCGCCGAGCTTCATCGAGACCTGCATCAGGGCCTGGGTCTTGGCCTGGATCGCGCTCGCATCCTCGCCTTCCAGCGCGGACTTCAGCTCGGTGACGCCGGCCTCGATGGCCGACTTGTCGCCGGCGCCGACCTTGTCGCCGTGCTCGGCGAGCGCCTTCTCCGTCGAGTGGATCAGCGCGTCGGCATGGTTCTTGGCCTCGACCAGCTCCTTGCGCTTCTTGTCCTCGGCGGCGTTGGACTCGGCTTCCTTGACCATCCGCTCGATGTCGGCGTCGGAAAGCCCGCCGTTGGCCTGGATGCGGATCGACTGCTCCTTCGAGGTCGCCTTGTCCTTGGCCCCGACGTTGACGATGCCGTTGGCGTCGATGTCGAAGGTGACCTCGATCTGCGGCATGCCCCTGGGCGCCGGCGGGATGCCGACCAGATCGAACTGGCCCAGCATCTTGTTGTCCGCCGCCATCGGCCGCTCGCCCTGGAAGACCCGGATCGTCACCGCGTTCTGGTTGTCGTCGGCGGTGGAGAAGGTCTGGCTCTTCTTGGTCGGGATCGTGGTGTTGCGCTCGATCAGCGGGGTGAAGACGCCGCCCAGGGTCTCGATGCCGAGGGTCAGCGGCGTCACGTCGAGCAGCAGCACGTCCTTCACGTCGCCTTGCAGCACGCCGGCCTGGATCGCGGCGCCAAGCGCCACGACTTCGTCCGGATTGACGCCCTTGTGCGGCTCACGGCCGAAGAACTCCTTCACCGTGTCCACGACCTTGGGCATGCGGGTCATGCCGCCGACCAGCACCACTTCCTCGATGTCGGCCTTCTTCAGGCCGGCATCCTTCAGCGCCTGCTCGCAGGGGCCGATCGTCTTGCTGATCAGGTCGCCGACCAGCGACTCCAGCTTGGCGCGCGTGATCTTGATGTTGAGGTGCAGCGGCCCCGAGGCGTTCATCGAGATGAAGGGCAGGTTCACTTCGTACTGGGTGGTGGTGGAGAGTTCCTTCTTGGCCTTCTCCGCCTCTTCCTTCAGCCGTTGCAGCGCCAGCTTGTCCTTGCGCAGGTCGACGCCCTGCTCCTTCTTGAACTCGTCGGCAAGGTAGTCGACCAGCCGCAGGTCGAAGTCCTCGCCGCCCAGGAAGGTGTCGCCGTTGGTCGCCTTCACTTCGAAGACGCCGTCGCCGATCTCGAGGATCGAGATGTCGAACGTGCCGCCGCCAAGGTCGTAGACGGCGATCTTCTTGCCTTCGTTCTTCTCCAGCCCGTAGGCGAGCGCCGCGGCGGTCGGTTCGTTGATGATCCGCAGCACCTCGAGGCCGGCGATCTTGCCGGCGTCCTTGGTGGCCTGGCGCTGGGCGTCGTTGAAGTAGGCCGGGACGGTGATGACCGCCTTCTCGACCTTCTCGCCCAGATGCGCCTCGGCGTCCTGCTTCAGCTTCTGCAGGATGAAGGCGCTGATCTCTTGCGGGGAATAATCCTTGCCATGGGCGCGCACCCAGGCGTCGCCGTTGCCGCCCTTGACGATCTCGTAGGGCACCATGCCCTTGTCCTTCTCGACCATCGGGTCGTCGTACTTGCGCCCGATCAGGCGCTTGATGGCGAAAAGGGTGTTGGAGGGGTTGGTCACGGCCTGGCGCTTGGCCGGCTGGCCTACCAGGCGCTCGCCGTCGTCCAGGATGGCGACGACCGAAGGCGTGGTGCGCGCGCCCTCCGCATTTTCGATCACTTTCGGCGTCTTGCCGTCCATGATGGCGACGCACGAGTTGGTCGTGCCAAGGTCGATGCCGATAATCTTGCTCATGAGAACTCTCGTCTCGCTCCTTCAGTGGCGAACGCTCGCGGGGGCCTTCAGGGATGAAGCGCCGGTTGCGTCGTTCCCGGTTCGATTTCGTCTCTCTTTTTGGTTCGGGCGAGAGGCCCGAGCGGGGCCTCCCCGATATGTGGGGAAACGCCGCTTCAGGCCCGATATTGGGAATGGGACGCCCCCCCGCAAGGGCTTTTTGCCACGGCGTAGCAGCGGCCAAACGCGCGAAGGGCCGCTGGACCGGGCAATCCAATGAATCCGCCAGCGATGCTCCCTGGTTTTCGTCTGCTCCCCGGGCGGCTGGATCAAGCTGTGCAACGCCAACTTACAGACCAGGTCATCGCCCTGGCGGCCGAGGCGCCGCCCTACCGGCCGATCACGCCCGGCGGCAAGGCGATGAGCGTCACCATGACCAACCTCGGCCAGTTAGGCTGGATTACGGACGCCGGCGGCTATCGCTACGAGGGCGCCCATCCGCTCACCGGCAAGCCATGGCCGCCGATCCCGGCGGTGCTGACGTCGCTCTGGGCCGAGCTTTGCGATGCGGCCACGCCGCCCGACTGCTGCCTGGTCAACTTCTACGATGCGGCCTCGAAGATGGGCCTGCATCGCGATTTCGACGAGGCCGACTTTCGCTTCCCGGTGCTCTCAGTCTCGCTGGGCGACACCGCATTGTTTCGCGTCGGCGGCCTGCGCCGCGGCGACCCGACCGGGCAGATCAGGCTGGCCTCCGGCGACGTGGTGGTCTTGGGCGGCGAAGCCCGGCGCGCCTATCACGGCGTCGATCGCATCATTCCCGGTTCCTCGCGGCTGATCGCCGGCGGCGGACGGATCAACCTCACGCTGAGGCGTGCCGCCCCCGCCTGACCCCAACCGCGCCTTGACCTTTCGAGAGGCGCGAGGGACAGGGCGTCTTTCGCCTGTTGGAGCGCGGCATGCTCACCTTGACCCGTCCGGACGGCAACCAGCCGGAAGACTTCCACCTGTCGCGGCGCGGGCTCGCCGGGCTGATCTTCGGCGGCTACGCCGCGGCGGCGCTGTCGGCCGAGGCCGAGCCGATCCAAACCGACGAGAGCGGCCTGGTCACCGAGGTTGTGCAGCTTCCGGTGTCGGGCGGGACCATCCGCGGCTACGTCGCCCGCCCCAAGGCGGCGGGACGCTTCCCGGTGGTGCTGGTGGTCAACGAGGTGTTCGGCCTGCACGCCTACATCATGGATATCTGCCGCCGCCTGTCGAAGCTCGGCTACGTGGCGATCGCGCCCGGCTTCTTCGACCGCGCCGGCGATCCCGCGCCGCTGACCGACTTCCCGGCGATCATGAAGATCGTCGGCGCCGCCAGCGACTCGCAGGTGATGGGCGATGTCGGCGCGACGCTCAAGTTCCTCGAGGACCAGCCCTGGGCCGACTTGCGCAAGGTGGCGATCACCGGGTTCTGCTGGGGCGGCAAGGTGGTGTGGAACGCCTGCGAGACCTATCCCGAGTTCAAGGCCGGCGTCTCCTGGTACGGCCCGCTGGCCCCGCCGGCCGGCGCCGCGCCGGACGCAAGCCGGATCTGGCCGATCGAGCACGCGGCCGGCTTGCGCTGCCCGGTGCTGGGGCTCTACGGCGGCAAGGACCCGCTCGCCCAATCCGTGCCGGCGATGCGCGAGGCGCTGGCGGCGGCCGGCAAGTCATCCAGCGAGATCATCATCTACCAGGACGCCGGCCACGGTTTTCACGCCGACTACCGCGCCAGCTACAACGAGACCGACGCCAAGGACGGCTGGTCGCGCATGCTGGCCTTCTTCGCGGTCAACGGCGTGCTGCCGCGGCCGTTCCGGTTCGGCTGAACCGGCGGACTGACTGCGCGGGAGCGGCGCCCACGGGCGGCGTGCACCTCCAAGCACCACCGTGCACGTCAAAGCACCTAAACGCCGTCCGATGCGCCTCCCGCCCCCGGTCTGAGTTCACCATAATGTCGGCTGTCTCGAGACGGTTCGAAGCGAACTCCAGGCGGGCGGCCAAGCTGAAGTCTTGCGCGCCCGGTCTGGGGCGCATGCCGCCGTCCGGGCGATGACCGCAAGACAGAGCGAGGCTGGATCACGATGGACGGCGCGTACACAACCCAACTGGCGTTGAAGACCGAGACGCCGGAGGTGCAGGCGCCGCGCCCGCCGCCGATCTGGAGCCTGCAACTCGTGAAGGCCGAGCGTCTGAAGATCCTGCAGCGCTGCGCGCCGGGCCAGCCGTACTACGAGCAGGCGCTTCACGACTATGTCGAGGCCGATCGCGACCTGCAGAAGGCGCTGGTGGACCGCTTCGGCCTCGATACGGTGTTCTGATATGACCGCGGCGGGCCGCGACGCCCAGCCGGACCAGCCGCGGGAGTCGGCTTCAGCCGCCGCGCAGCTTGCGCGAAAGCGTCTCCAGGTCGCGGGCCAGCTGGGGATCGCCCTGCCGCAGCGCTTCGATGCGGCGCACGGCGTGCAGCACCGTGGTGTGGTCGCGCCCGCCGAAGCGCCGGCCGATATCGGGCAGCGACCGCGTGGTCAGCTTCTTGGCCAGCCACATCGCCGCCTGGCGCGGCCGCGCCACCGACCGCGTGCGCCGCTCGGAGATCAGGTCGACCTGCTTCAGCCCGAAGTGCTCGGCGGTGGCCTTCTGGATGTCGTCGACCGTGACCCGCTTCTCGCCGCCGCGCAGGTGCGGTCCGAGGAACGCCTGCGTCTCCTCGAGCGTGAGGCCGCCGACGCCGGCGCCGGCGCGGACGATCAGCGTGTTCAGCGCCCCCTCCAGCTCGCGCACGCTGTCGGTGAAGCGGTCGGCCAGGAACTGCAGCACTTCCGGCCGCATCGGCGCCGTGACGCCCTGCTGGCGGCCGAGCACCAGAGACTTGCGCTCCAGGATGTCGAGCCGCAGCGTGCGATCGGCCGGCTCGATGCCGCAGACCAGGCCCGCGGAGAGGTGCGAGCGCAGCCGCGCGTCGATCTCGGACAGCGCCGACGGCGGCCGGTCGGCGGAGAACACCACGCGGCGGCCGTCCTCCATCAGAGCGGCCAGGGTGTGGAACAGCTCTTCCTCCGACGAGTGCTTGCCGCCGATGAAGTGCACGTCGTCGATCAGCAACAGGTCGGCGGAGCGCAGCTCGTCCTTGAAGTCCGCCGCCTTGCGCTCCATCAGCGCACGGACGAACGACGAAAGGAACCGCTCGGCGGTGAGGTAGACCACCTTCTTCTCCGGCGCCGAGCACATGGCTTCCCAGGCGATGGCGTTGAGCAGGTGGGTCTTGCCGAAGCCGTAGGCGCCATGGAAGACGACCGGGTTGAAGTGGCCGTCGGCCCAGGACGCGACCCGGCGGGCGACCGCCAGGGCGAACTCGTTCGACGGCCCCTTGACGAAGCTGTCGAAGGTGAACCGCTCCTGCAGCCACTGGCTGCGGGTGGGTCGGGTGGAGGTGATCGGCGCGGTGGCCGGGCTGTCGGTGGAAACCGGATCGGCCGCCTCGATCGCGATCTGGCGCGGCGACGAGACCGGCCCTGGCGCCGGCGCCTCGCCACCCTCGGCCTCGAACTCGAGCCGCGACTTCAGCGACAGCACGCGGCCTTCGGGGTCATAAAGCGCCCACAGCTCGCCGATGCGACGCCAAGCGTAGCGGCGGATCCAGTCGCGGGCGATGCCGGTCGGCGTGACGAGGCACAGTTCGCCTCCGGGCGCCGTCCGCAGGCAGGCTTGCGCCAGCCACGATCCGAAAGTGTCGTCGCCAAGCTCACCCTTGAGAGTTTGGCTGGCCTTGACCCACACGCCCGCAGGCGTCACCGACGCCATCTCCGCCAGTCCCTTGCTCGCCATTTTTCCCCGCTACCCCCTAATCCGCGACCTGCATCCTGAGGACGAAGGCCCGCCACGACACCCCCACGCGCCGCGGCTATCTCAAGTAAGCGAACGCACACACTTTCTCTGGCGCGGCGGCCCGTTACTTGCCGCCACCACTCATTCATCAGTACAATGGAAATGCCTTGAGGAGCCCAGACTACGCCGGCGAAGGGCGTGGTCAATCGGATTCGAAGCGGCTTTCGATCAAAAAGTAGCTTGACATTCGAGCCTTCCGAAAACGCTTGGGGTTAGCGCTTTTAGGGCGCCTTTTTGCCGCACAAAATGACCGGGATCGGCCTATTTCCGCCACAACGCACGAAACCGCCCGCCGAATGACGCGGCGGGGAAAACAGCTATAAATTCAACGTAGTAAGGGCCGAGGGTACGGCTCAGGCAGCCTGCAGCTTCTTAAGCTGAGCCGCCAGCCGCGACACTTTGCGCGACCCGGTGTTCTTGTGCACCACGCCCTTGCCGACGGCGCGCATCAGCTCCGATTGCACCTCGACGAACGCGGTCTTCGCCAGGCCCAGATCGCCGGCGGCAAGCGCCTCTTCGAACTTGCGTACGAAGGTGCGGACACGCGACCGGCGCGCCTTGTTCACCTCGGTTCTACGCGCGATCTTGCGGATCGCCTTCTTGGCCCCGGGGTTATTCGCCATGGTTCTTGGACGGCCTCGAATGGGCGCCCAACGACGGCGCCGGAAAAAGGAGGCGGCGATATACGCCGAAGGCCGGGTGAGGGTCAATGCAGCGGCGACGGGTCTTTTCGCAATGTGCAGACTTCCATCCCGTCCGCCGAAGCCAGCACCTGGCAGCGATTCAGCAGAAGGTCGACGAAATCCGCACCAAACCGCCTCACGCCAGGTTGCGCCGACAGGGCGAACGGATAGAGGCCGGCGCGGGCGAAGCGGTTCAGCGTGCGGCTGATCGGCGGCCCGTCCGCCTCGGCAATCCGTTCGGGCCGCGTGGGCGCCAGGTAGAAAGGCGCCCGCTGCAGCTCGGCCATCTTCCGGGCCAGCGCCGCCTGCGTCGTCACATCCCCGCCCCGCAGACCTGAATAGTAGCCCAGGTTGGTGATCGGCGGCGCGCTGGCGGCGACGAGGCGAAGTGGGTCGTAGGCGCCGCGAAAGCGGGTCAACAGCATCGGCGGCGGAACGCCCTCGCCATTCCGCCGGCCACCCACCGACGCGGAACCGCGCAACTCCGAAGCCAGCCGTCCGACGTCGGCGTGGATGCCGGGCCAGGCCGAATAGGCGACAAAGAAGCAGAATAACGTTGCCGCGACAGCGGCCGCCCTGGCGGCGCCCGCGGCGAGAAGGCGGCCCACGAGCAGGACGATTGGCGCGAAGCCGTAGGCGATGGTGATGGTCGGCCACGATCGCCCCACCGCCGCCGGCAGCAGCGCGAACGCGAGGGCTACGCAGGCGGCGAATTGCGCCGCGTCGGGCGCCACATCGACCGGGGACTGGCCCCGCCATAGAGCCCAGGTGGTGGCGAACGCCCAGGCGCCGACGCAGAGGATAGAGACCACGAACAGCGTCATGATCGGATTGGGCACGACCGGCATCAGCACTTGCGACTGGCCGTAGGCCCAGAGCGTCGTGAACATGGGCGACGCGAAGGCGACGAGACCGCCGACGCTAACCGCCAGGCCCACGAGGCCGGCCGCGATCCTGCCGCACCCGAGCAGCCGGACGGCGATAGCCAGCCACGCCAGAATGGCGGCGGTGAGCGCGCATCCCATCTCCGGCGAGAGGCAATAGACCAGTGTATTGGCGGCTGCGGTCGCGGCGAAGGCGGTCCACGCCCCGCCGCGCAGCATGGCGCGCGTCACCAGGATCAGCAGGGCGAATGGCAGAGCGTAGCGGCCGAAGTTGTAGTTCAGCGAGGGTCCGGGATCGACGAAGCACTCGCAGGCCGTCAGCGCCCAGAACAGCGCCAGACGATAGCGGGGATCGGGGATCCACCGTTCGGTCGTGACCGCGAAGGCCCACACTCCGGCGATGACGGCGAGGCCGAGGGTGATCTCGAGCGCGGCCTGGATCGACAGTCCGGCCGCGTGCAGGCCGTAGGGCAGATAGGCGAGCAGAGCGCCGTAGGCATATTCGAAATCGACGTACGGCCGCTCGCCGGCGTCCATCAGGGTGACGCGCTCGCCGAAGTAGTTCTGCGGTTGCGACCAGACGGGGGCGAGGACCACGGCGGCGACGCACAGCCCCGCCGCGGCGATGATGTGCCAACGCCAAAACGGAACCGCGCCGCCGGTCGCCTGGGGCCGGTCACCCCGCGGGACGAACGCGCCCATGGCGGCGGCCCCGCCCAACAGGATCGCGACGAGCGGGAGGAGCTGATTGGTATAGCCCGCCGCGACCGCCACCGACGCTGCGTGGGTGTCGATGGCGGGCAGGAACCTGGCCGCCAGGAAAAAGGTGATGACGGTCGCCAGCAGGATCGACAGCGAGAGCCAGCGAGCGGGCCCGGCCGCGCTCGGCGGCACGGCCTGCTCCCTCACGGGCCGTCCACCTGGTAGCCCTTCGCGCGCAGCAGCGCCGGCACCCCGCCGGGCCCGATCAGATGGCCGACGCCGACCACCACCACCACCGAGCCCGGCTGCTTCAGCCGCGCCGCGAGCACGCTGGCCCAATGGCGGTTGCGCGCTTCGATCAGGCGAGCGAACAGCTTCGGGGAGACCTGGCGCAGCGGATCCAGCGCGTCGTGCTCGAGGCCGGCCAGATCGCCGGACATCCACTCGTCGACGACACGCCTGTAGGAGGTCGGGTCCTGCTGGATCTCCGAGACGGTCCAGTTCAGCGAGGCGATCTGGTCCTTGACTGGCGTGCCGGCCAGGAAGCCGATCTGCTGGCTGGCGGTCTCGAACGCCCGCCGCCTGGTGGTCAGCGGCGTCAACGCCTGGATCTGGCCTTCTACCCCGTCCGAGGCGCTGGCGCCGACCCGGGCGTCCTCGGCGACCGAGAGCGTGAGGTCGGCCATCCAGGGCTGCATGCGGTCGAGCGCCTCGGGCGCGCAGTTCAGCGAGACGCCGGCGTCCACCAGGTGTTTGGCCTGGTCGGGCGTCATCATCGCGATGAGGCTCCTGCCCTTGGGCAGGGCGCCGCGGACGATCGACTGCTGCGCGGCCTCTTCGTTGGTCGCCGCGTCGATCGGCAGCTCGAACCAAAGCTCGCCCGCCTCGGCCAGCGCCGCGTCGAGTTCTTGCGGTCGCCAGTCGAGCCCGGCCGGCAGCAGGTGGATCGAGCCGAACAGCACGATCTTGGTCGCGCCGGCATGCACGACCCAGACCGGCGGCTTGGCGAGCGCCGGCGGCGACGCGGCCAGCGCCAGCATCGCCGCGACCGCCGCGACGGCGCGCGATATCCAGGCGAAGGCCCTCAAGTCTGGCACCGCCTGCAGAAGAAGGTGGAGCGCCCGCCCTGCACGATCCGCTCGATGCGGCCCTTGCAGGCGCCGCGCTGGCAGGCTTCGCCTTCGCGGCCATAGACCAGGAAGCGGTGCTGGAAATAGCCAAGCGCGCCGTCCGCGCTGGCGTAGTCGCGCAGCGTCGAGCCGCCCGCCTCGATCGCCTCCTCGAGCACCTTGCGAATGTCCTTCACCAGCACCCCCAGCTTGCGCCGGCCCAGCGATCCGGCCGGCCGCTCGGGGTCTATGCCGGCGCGGAACAGCGCCTCGCAGACATAGATGTTGCCGAGTCCGGCGACGATGCGCTGGTCGAGCAGCGTCGCCTTCACCGATTGCCGCCGCCCCGCGAAGGCGCGCTCGAGGTGGGCGGCGTCGAACGCGCAGCCGAGCGGCTCGGGGCCGAGGCCCCTGAACCAGGGGTGCTCATCCAGCTGGGCGGTGGGGATCAGGTCCATGTAGCCGAACCGGCGCGGGTCGTAGAAGGTCACGGTCACGCCGGCGTCGGTCTCGAACACCACGTGAGCGTGGCGCGGATCGGGCGGCTGGGCGAGCGCGAAATCGCCCGGCCGCAGGCGCGTCGCATCGCCGGTGATCTCGAACCGCCCGCTCATGCCGAGGTGCATCACCAGCGTCTCGTCGCGGTCGAGCCGAGCCAGCAGATATTTGGCGCGGCGATCGAGCCGCTCGATCCGCGCGCCGGTCAGGCGCTGCACGAAGCCTTCGGGGAACGGAAAGCGCAGGTCCGGCCGGCGCGCCTCGACGCGGGCCAGGCGGTGCGCCTTCCAGGACGGGCGCCAGGCCGCGCCGCACGGTCTCGACCTCGGGGAGCTCGGGCATACGCCTGACATAGAACCGGTTCGGCCGTGGTGGAAATGGCGGCGTCGCGTTGGCGCGGCCCGCGGTTCCGGCCTAAAGACGCGGCCATGAGCGCCACCTTCGGCTATCGCGACGTCGAACCCGCCGAGAAGCCGGGGCTGGTCCGCGGCGTGTTCGAGCGCGTCGCCTCGCCGCTACGACCTGATGAACGACCTGATGAGCCTGGGCGCGCATCGGCTGTGGAAGGACGCCGCGGCCGCACGGCTCAACCCGCAGCCCGGCGAGACCATCATCGACTGCGCCGGCGGCACCGGCGACCTCGCCCGGCGCTTGCGCGGCGCTGGCGCGAGCGGCGCGGGCCGGCGCGGCGGCGACGCGGCCAGCATCGTGGTCGTCGACTACAACGAGGAGATGGTCGCGCGCCGGCCGCCTGCGGGGCGGCGAGAGCCGAGATCGCCTGGGCGGTGGGCGACGCGCAGGCGCTGCCGCTGCCCGACGCCTGCGCCGACGCCTACTCGATCGGCTTCGGCCTGCGCAACGTCACCGACATCCCCGCGGCGCTGGCCGAGGCGCGGCGGGTGCTGAAGCCGGGCGGCCGGTTCCTTTGCCTGGAGTTCTCCCGGCTGACCGCCGCGGCGCTGCGGCCGCTCTACGACGCCTATTCGTTCCAGCGTGATCCCCGCGCATCGGCGCGCGGGTCGCCGGCGACGCGCGAGGCCTACCGGTATCTGGTCGAGAGCATCCGCCGGTTTCCCGACCAGGCGGCGCTGGCCGAGCTGATGCGCCGGGCCGGGTTCGGGCGGGTGTCCTTGACCAACTTCACCGGCGGCGTGGTGGCCCTGCACCAGGGCTGGGCGATCTGAGGCGCGTGGCCGGCTTGGGCTCCTACGGCCGGCTGGTCGGCGCGGCCTTCGTCCTGGTCCGCGCCGACGCCCTGGTGCCGCGCGAGCTCGATCCCGTGCTGCCGGCGCGGCGTCGCGCTGGTCGCCGGACGCTGCGCCTCTTCAGCCGGCCCGGCGGCCCGGCAGCGGGCGGCCGGGCGAGCGGCTGGCCGGCGCGCTGGAGCGGCTGGGGCCGGTGGCGATCAAGCTCGGCCAGTTCCTGTCGACCCGCGCCGACATCTTCGGCCTGGCGTTCGCCGAGGACCTGTCGCGGCTGAAGGACCGCCTGCCGCCGTTTCCCGCCGAGGAGGCCAAGACCGAGGTCGCCGCCGCGCTCGGCCGGCCGCTGGAGAGCCTCTTCAGCGAGTTCGACGAGGCGATCGCCGGCGCGTCGCTGGCCCAGGCGCACCAGGCGAAGCTGATCGACGGCCGCCAGGTGGCGGTGAAGGTGCTGCGGCCGGGGATCGAGCGGCGCGTGGCGGCGGACGTCGAGGCGCTGCGGACCGGCGGCGCGTCTGGCCGAGGCCTGGTCGCCGCCGTCGCGGCGGCTGGAGCCGCGCGCCTTCGCCGAGACGGTGGTGCGGGCGCTGGAGCTGGAGCTGGACCTGCGCTTCGAGGCGGCCGGCGCCGACGAGCTGCGCGCGGTGATGGCGCACGACGGCTACATGCGGGCGCCGCCGGTGGTCTGGGACGGCGTCGCGCAGGCGGGTGCTGACGCTGGAATGGGCGCCCGGCGCGCCGCTGTCCGATCCCGCCGCGCTGGCGCAGGACGGCCTCGACCGCCCGACCCTGGCCAACAACCTGATCCGCGCCTTCCTGGCCCAGGCGCTGGACCACGGCGTCTTCCACGCCGACCTGCACGAGGGGAACCTGTTCGTCGCCGCCGCCGGCGCGGCTGACCGCGGTCGACTTCGGCATCGTCGGCCGGCTCGGGCGCCGGCGAGCGGCGCTATCTGGCGGAGATCCTCTGGGGGTTCCTGCGGCGCGACTACGCCCGCGTCTCGGCCAGGTGCATTTCGACGCCGGCTATGTGCCGGCCCACCACGACAAGGCCGCCTTCGCCCAGGCGCTGCGGGCGGTCGGCGAGCCGCTGTTCGGCCTCACCGCCCGCGACGTCTCGATGGGCCGCCTGCTCGCCCAGCTGTTCGAGATCACCGCCCTGTTCGACATGCGCCTGCGCCCGGAGCTGGTGCTGCTGCAGAAGACCATGGTCACGGTCGAGGGCGTCGCGCGCCGGATCGATCCCGACCACGACATCTGGGCCGCCGCCGAGCCGGTGGTGCGCCGCTGGATCGCCCGCGAACTGTCGCCGGCCGCCAAGGTGCGCGACTTCGCCCGCGAGGCCCGCGCCGCGGTCAGCTATCTGGCGCGGATGGCCGAGCCGCCGCCGCAGGACGCGACCACGGACGCCAGCCTCGACACTCAGCCCGCGGCGCAGGCGAAGGCGCCGGCCCACGCCGCGATCTGGTTCTTCGCCGGCGCGGCGGCGAGCGCCCTGGCCTTCACGCTGGGGCTGGCGCTGCGCCTGGCCGGCCGGCTCTAGCCGGCGGCGTCAGCCCTCCGACTTGTCGTCGCTCTGGATCGAGACTGTTCGCGCGACACCTGCTGCTGCCAGTAGGCTGGCCCCGTCGCGCGGCTTGAACATGGTCCGCGGCGCGCCGGTCTTGCTGACCACCGCGAAGGTGTTGGTCTTGGCGTCGTAGAGCAGCGCATCGCCATTGGCGCGCGCCACCTTCTGCACGCCGGTCGGCGGCGTATCGACGAAGGCGTGCACCTTGGCGACGTAGTCGGCCTCGCTGGCCGCGCCGAAGTCCTTGCCGTTCTTGCCGAACTGATAGTCGGCGTTCTCCTGGGCGGTGTGCTTGCGGTTGGCCGCCCAGATCGGCTTGCCGTCGCTCGCCAGCGGCGCCGGCGCATCGCGCGGATCGGTCGACGCAACCGTCTGGCTCGCCCCGCCCGCCTGCCCGCTCTGGCCCGCGGCGCTGATCGACGCCGGCGGTTGGCCGGCGCCTTGCTGGTCGCCGACGGCCCTGCGTCGCAGGCGCCCAGCGAAAGGGCGAGCGCGGTCGCCCCCACCAAAAAGACAACCCTCATTTCCATTCCCCAGTCCATCACCGCAACCTGCGGCATCGTGAACAAAGAAAGAACACTACGCGAGGTTTGTCTAGTGGATTCCTGCGCTGTATGAGCAGGCGCCTTTCTGGAGGGCCGGACGTGAGCCAGCGGCGCGTGCTTCTGATCGTCGGCGGCGGCGTCGCGGCCTACAAGGCGCTGGAGCTGGCGCGCCTGTTCCGCAAGGCCGACGTCGCCGTGCGGCCGATCCTGACCGCGGCCGGCGCCGAGTTCGTCACCCCGCTCTCGCTGGCCGCCCTGGGCGAGGACAAGGTCTACCAGGACCTGTTCAGCCTCACCGACGAGGCGCGAGATGGGCCACATCGAGCTGTCGCGCTCGGCCGACCTGGTGGTCGTGGCCCCGGCGACGGCCGACCTGATGGCCAAGGCGGCGAACGGTCTGGCCGGCGACCTGGCCTCCACCACCCTGCTGGCCACCGACAAGCCGGTGCTGATGGCGCCGGCGATGAACGTGCGGATGTGGCTGCACGCCGCCACCCAGCGCAACCTCGCCCGGCTCAAGGCGGACGGCGTCGGCTTCGTCGGACCGGACGAGGGCGCCATGGCCTGCGGCGAGTTCGGGCCTGGGCGCATGGCCGAGCCGGAGGCGATCTTCGACGCGGCGATGGCGATGTTGGGCGCGGCACCCGGCGGCGGCGGACGGCTGGCCGGCAAGCACGTGCTGATCACCGCCGGCCCCACGGCCGAGCCGATCGACCCGGTGCGGGTGATCACCAACCGCTCCTGCGGCAAGCAGGGCTACGCCATCGCCGGCGCGCTGGCGGCGCTGGGCGCGCGGGTGACGCTGGTGTCCGGGCCGGTGGCGATTTCGGCGCCGCCCGGCGTGACCCGCGTCGACGTCGAGACCGCGCGAACAGATGCTGGCCGCCTGCAAGGCGGCGTTGCCCGCCGACGCCGCCGTCTGCGTCGCCGCCGTCGCCGACTGGCGCGCCGACGAGGTGTTCGAGGTGAAGATGAAGAAGAGCCACGAAGGGCCGCCGACCATCCGTCTGGTCGAGAACCCGGACATCCTGGCGACGCTCTCGGCCCACCGCGCGGGCCGCCCGAAGCTGGTGGTCGGGTTCGCCGCCGAGACCAACGACCTGGAGGCGCTGCGCTCGCTCGAAGCTGAAGCGCAAGGGCTGCGACTGGATCGTCGCCAACGACGTCAGCGCCGACGGCATCATGGGCGGCGACGAGAACGAGGTGCTGCTGGTCTATCCTCAGGGTACCGATCACTGGCCGCGCGCCTCGAAGACCGAGGTCGCCCGCCGCCTCGCCGAACGCATCGCCGCGGATCTGCTCGGGGAGCGGGCGTGAGCGTCGACGATCGCGGTCAAGCGGCTGCCGCACGGCGAGGGCCTGCCGCTGCCGGCCTACGAGACCGCCCACGCCGCCGGCATGGACCTGCGCGCCGCGCGTGCCGGAGGACGAGCCGATGACCCTGCGCCCTGGCGACCGTCACGCCGTGCCGACCGGTCTGTCGATCGCGATCCCGCCCGGCTTCGAGGGCCAGGTGCGGCCGCGGTCGGGTCTCGCCTTCCGCAATGGCGTCACCTGCCTCAATTCTCCGGGTACCGTCGACGCCGACTATCGCGGCGAGGTGAAGGTGATCCTGATCAACCTGGGTCCCGAAGACTTCGTCATCCGCCGCGGCGACCGCATCGCCCAGCTGCTGATCGCCCCCGTGGCCCAGGCAAGCTGGCGCGAGACCGACGCCCTGGACGAGACCGCCCGCGGCGGCGGCGGCTTCGGCTCGACAGGGCGATGAGCCGCGGTTCTCGGTGCGCAAATCCAGGCCCACGCTCGTGCGCCAGGTTCGAATGCGATACTGGCGTTGGGCCGGCCCCACGGCTCAGGTCTCGCCACGCAACACGGAGGCTCGGATGAGCGCCAGCGACGAACAAGCCCTGCGACGCGACCTGGTCGTGCAGTACAAACGCTCCGCGGAGCTGAAGCTGAACGAACTGGCCTCGGGCAACGTCAGCTGCCGCTGCGGCGCGGGCATGCTGATCTCGCCCACCGGCGCCTCGGCCGAATCCATCACCGAGGATGCGGTGGTCTACGTCGGGCCGGACGGCGAGTGGAGCGGCGCCCACGCGCCGTCCTCCGAATGGCAGATGCACGCGGCGATCTATCACCGCTACGCCGACACCAAGGCGGTGGTTCACACCCACTCCGACTACTGCGTCGCGGTCGCCAGCCATAACCGTCCGCTGCCCGGCTTCCACTACCTGGTCGGGGTCTTCGGCGGCGACGACGTGCCCTGCGTGCCCTACGCCACCTATGGATCGGTGGCGTTGGCCGAGAGCGCGGCCGATGCGCTGGCGGAGCGCTCGGCCTGCCTGCTCGGCAACCACGGCATGATCTGTCGCGCCCGCAGCCTGAGATCGGCGGTTGGCCTGGCGCACCGGCTGGAGATCATGTGTCGCCAGTATGTGCTGGCGCGGCAGCTGGGCGAGCCTTCGCGGCTGACGCCGGCGCAGTGGGAGGACTTCTTCGCCAAGTCGCGGCAAGCCAGCTACGGCAAGGCCTAGGAGCGGACCGGCATGACCTCTGGGCTCCTGACCATCGGCCTCACCACGCTCGACATCGTCGCGCATCCGATCGACGCGCTGACCCACACCGAACGGGCGCTCATCATCGACGGCATCGCCTGCACGCCGGCGGGCACCGCCGGCGGCGCGGCGATGGTCGCCGCCAAGCTCGGCGTGCCGACGACCATCGTCGGCGCGGTCGGCGACGACATGATCGGCGCCTTCGTGCGGCTCGGCTTCGAGTTGGTCGGCGTCGACACCCGCCTGCTGGCCATCCGGCCCGGCGAGCGCACCTCGACCACCCTGCTGGCGGTGGAGACGGGCGGGACGCGCTCGAGTTACCACGCGGTCGGCGCTGGCGGCGGCGCGGCCATCGACGACGCCGTCGTCGCCGCGGCCTGCGCCAGCGGTTTCGTCCACTACGCCTCGGTCGGCGGGCGGGCGAGCGACGGCGGCCCTGGCGCGGAGCTGCTGCGCGCGGCCAAGGCGGCCGGCGCGGTGGTCACCTGCGACCTGATCGGCCCCCGCCGCTCGGCGCTGGACGAGCTGAAGCGCCTGCTCCCTCATGTCGACTACTTCATGCCGAGCGCCGCCGAGGCGACGTTCCTGTCGGAGCTCGACGACCTGGCCGCCGCCGCGGAGCTGTTCCGCTCGCTGGGCGCGGGGGCCTGCATCATCAAGAACGGGCGCCAGGGCTCCTACGTCTCGATCGGATCGGAGCGCCGCACCGTGCCGGCTCACGCCATCCAGCCAGTCGACACCACCAGCTGCGGCGATAGCTACTGCGCCGGGTTCATCGCCGCCCTGGCGCAGGGCTGGCCGCCGCTGGAAGCCTGCCGGTTCGCGACCGCGACGGCCGCCCTGGTCGCCCAGGGCCTGGGCACCTTGGGCAAGCTGCAAGGCTTCGCCGAGACCGAGGCCGCGATGCGCGCGACGGCGCTGGCCGAGGGGACGTGACGGGTGGCTTGACAGCTATCGCCATCGGCACAAAATCGCCGGCGGTCGAACGAGGCGACCAACGGTCCGCGTAAAGGGTTGAACCCGCCTCCTGCAGACAACCGATCGCATCTTCTTCTGCCCGAAACCGCGGACGCCGGGCGCAAGGGAGAAGGTGTTCCATGCTTAGACCCAAGCCCATACCGGCGCGTCCCAGCCTCGAGTGGTTGAGGAAAACCGCCAAGGACCGCGCCGCCGAGCTGCGCGCCGCCCAGCCGGCGGCCAGGCTCAGCCAGGCACAGCTCGAGATCGCCCGCGAGCACGGCTTCGCCAGCTGGCGGGCGATGAAGGCGCACGTCGACCGGCTGACCCGGCGGCGCATCTTCGCCGAGGACGGCGCGCCGGTTCACCTGCCACGGCCGAGCCTGATCGAGGGCTGGCCGGACTTCACTCCGGAAGCGCCGCTGAGGATCTTGATCAGCGGCTGCCTGGCCGGCCTGCCGGTGCTGGTCGACGGCGGCGACCTCGGGGCTCATCCGCTGATGCAGCGGCTGCTGGGGCTGGCGAACGTGAAGGCCGTGCCGTTCTGTCCGGAGAATGTCGCGTTCGGCACGCCGCGCGAGACGCCGGACATCCACGGCGGCGACGGCCACGACGTGCTGGACGGCCGCGCCCGGGTCTATTCCGAGGCCGGCAAGGACTGGACCGAGGGCATGATCGCCGCCGCCCACCGCATGCTGGAGATCGCCAGGGCCAACCAGGTGCGGCTGGCCGTGCTGGCCGACATCAGCGCCGCCTGCGGCTCGCAGGTGATCTACCGCGGCGCCCGGGCCACCGCCGCGCACCAGATCGGCCAGGGCGTCGCCGCCGCCCTGCTGGCGCGCAACGGCGTGCCGGTGGTCAGCCAGCGCGACTACAAGACGCTCAACGCCATCTTCCGCAAGCTGAACCCCAGGTTCCGCAAACTGCCGGACCTGACGGACCACCACGAGATCGAATGGTACCGGACCTACTTCCAGACCTAGGGGCTGGCCGGCGGGTCTTGGCGCGGGCGGCCATCTGCGCCTAGGCTCGGCCCATGGCGACCTTCACTTCCGGCGGGCTCAGCATCGCCTACGACGACATCACCCCCGCCGACGGCGCGCCAACGGGACCGTGTTCATGGTGCACGGCTTCGCCACCAGCCGCGCGGAGAACTGGCGCCGGCTGGGCTGGTACGGCGCGTTCGAGCGCAAGGGCTACCGCATCGTGGCCCTCGACCTGCGCGGCCACGGCGAGAGCGACAAGCCGCACGATCCGGCCGCCTACGGCGGCGAGGCGCTGGTCGGCGACATCGTCGGCCTGATGGACCATCTGGACCTCGGCCGCGTGGACCTGCTCGGCTATTCGATGGGCTCGCGGCTCTCGCTGCAGACGGCGCTCAGCCACCCGGACCGCATCGCCAACCTGATCGTCGGCGGCGTCGGCGACCGGATGCTGAAGCCGCCGCCGGCCGAGGCGCCGACCATGACCATGGCCGAGGCGATGCGCGCCGAGGATCCCGAGACCATCACCGAAAAGACCATGAAGGGGTTCCGCCTGTTCGCCGACGGCCAGGGCGAGGACCGGCTGGCGCTGGCGGCGTTCACCGAGGGCCGCGGCGGCTCGGCGCTCGACGGCCGACGACCTGTTCGGCATCCGTGTCCCGACCCTGGTGGTGGCCGGCTCGCGCGACGAGATGGCCGGCGACCCGCAGGGCCTGGCCGACGCGATCCCCGGCGCCAGGTCGGTCACCCTGCCGGCCTGCGACCACTTCTCCGCCATCCCGCACGCCCTGTTCAAGGCGGCGGTGTTCGACTTCCTTGAAGGCTGGATGGACGAGCCGACGTAAGCGCGCCGCCTACTGCCCGATCCCGTAGGCGCCGCCTTTTTCCAGCGCCGTCTTGTAGGCCGGGCGGGCGTGGATGCGGTCGACCCAGGCGTTGAGGGCGGGCTTGTCGGCCAGGCGGCCGAACGCGCGGCCGACTTCGCCGACGAAGCTCATCTGCACGTCGGCGGCGCTGAAGTCGCCCATCAGGTAGTCTTGCCCCTCGAGGCTGCGGTTGACGTAGCCGAGGTGGTTCTCGATCTCGCTGTTGATGCGGTCCTGCAGCGGCGCCGCGCCGTCGCCGAGGCGCATCGTATAGAGCAGCAGCATCAGCGGCAGGATCGCCGAGCCCTCGGCATAGTGCAGCCATTCCTGATACTTGTCGTAGGCTGCCGTGGACGGATCGGGCGCGAGCCGGCCGCCGCCGTAGCGGCGCACGATGTAGTCGATGATGGCGCCGGACTCGGCGACCGTGCGATCGCCGTCGGTGATCACCGGCGACTTGCCGAGCGGGTGGACCGCCTGCAGCTCCGGCGGCGCCAGGTTGGTCACCGCGTCGCGCTTGTAGAACTTGATCTCGTAGGGGAGCTGCAGCTCCTCCAGCAGCCAGAGGATGCGCTGCGACCGCGACTCGTTGAGGTGGTGGACGGTGATCATCGGCGGCTCTCCGGCGTGGGAGGCTCACCTGCAGCGCCAACACGGCGGCAAGGCAAGCGAAAATCCCGCGCCTGAGGGCTTACCGCTGGCGCGACGCGTGGATCATGCGCTGGCGAAGGCCCTGGAAGATGAGCCCGACCTGGCGGTCGAACAGGGCGGTGAGGCGCTCGGAGTCGGCGCCCTCGGCGGCGGCCAGGCGGTAGTTCCAGGCGTAGGTCCCGACCAGCAGGTCGACGGCGAGTTCGAGGTCGATGCCCGGCAGCACGTCGCCGCGAGCGACGCCCTCGACCAGGCAGTCGCGGATCATGCCGCGCAGGCGCGGATTGGTCCCCATCGCCGGCAGGCCGTTCTCCCGCCATTCGAACCCGACCGAGATGTAGGCCAGGAAGAGCCGCAGGCGGCGGAACTCGAAGGCGTAGTGGACGGCGAACAGCGAGCGGCAGCGGTCGGCGGTCGAGCCGCGCAGGTGCGGCGCGACCCGTTCCAGGTCGGCGTAGAGCTCGTCCAGCCGGTCCCCGATCACCTCGAGCAGCACGTGCGACTTCGAACTCGAATCCGGTGAACACGCTGCCGACGGAAACGCCGGCGCGGCGCGCGATCTCTCGGATCGTCGCCGCCTCGTAGCCGACCTCCTCGAACAGGTGGTGGGCGGCTTCGAGCACGCGCAGACGAGTGGCCTGCTTGCGCGTTTCCCTCAACCCCGAGATGGCGCCTCTCCCTCGCGCCGACCGCGGCCACCCGAAGTGGCCGGGCCGCCCCTATCCGCGCCGCATGCCGGCGAGGATCGTCTTGGTCTGATCGTGAATGCGCGTCTTGACCTCGTCCAGCGTCAGGCCGTCGAGCGCGGCGCGGCGCAGGGTCGCGATGTAGCCGTCCCAGATCATATCGGCGATCAGGAAGGGGCAGCGGCCGCTCGGGTCCAGGCCGAGGTCCGATTTCACGACGGCCAGGACCAGCGAGGCGGCGTTGCGGCGTTCCAGCCGGCGACGCATCTTTTCGGCCAGGCCGGGCGTCCACAGCGCGCTCATGATCGCCTGGAACAGCGCCAGGGAGTCCAGCTGCTGCTCGGCGGCGGCGTCCAACATGGCCAGGATCGCCGGGCGTCCGCTGAGACCCTCGGCGGCGCGCCGCATCGCGGCGTAGAGCTGCAGCCTGTTCGGTCTCGGCGATATCGGTGAACAGGTCGGCCTTGTCGGTGAAGCTGGCGAACACCGCGCCGGTCGACATTCCGGCCGCCTTGGCGATGTCGCGGATAGTGGCGCCTTCGTAGCCGCGCTCCGCGAACAGCAGCTTGGCGGCGCCGACGATCTTCTCGCGGGTCCGCTGCTTGGCCAGCGCCCGCTGATTGGGGCGCTCGGCCAATTCAGGGCGGTCAGACCGCTGTGCACTAGGTGGTTCATCTCGTCTTTTCCAGTCCGACCGGAAGGGCGTCGGCGCGCTGCGTGAACTGGGCGCGACAGTCCTCCACCCAGCGCGTTGGGCGCTTGGCGAGCTCGCGGGCCACGGTTCGGGCTAGGGCCGGGGACATCGGCTCTCGTCACCTTCGGGTCAATGCGTCGCCGCCGGCTTTTGAGCCAAGACGACGACCGTTGTTGGGCGAACGCGTTCGACAGGCGGACTTCATGCCAACCGCGCTGCGGCGGGCTGCTACACAAGATTTCGCGAGTTCTGCGCGTCGATTCTCTAGGATAGCGCCAAAATGACGCAATACTGGCGCTTGAGCCCATGTTGCGAAGGAAGCCGCAGCGATTGCTTTCGCTGATCATGTTCATTTGGTTTCCGGTCCCGAGCTTTTCAAGGCGTCGCTCCAACGCTTGGCCGGCGGGGTTGGATGGGCCTAGAGTCCGGTCGCATGCGTGACATCCTTCAGGTTCTCCTCGCGATCGCTCTGCTCGCCGTGGCGGCGACCCTCGCCGTTGGTTTCTATTCCCTGTTTCGGGGCGGACAGTTCGGCCGCACCTGGTCGAACCGGTTGATGCGGCTGCGGGTCGCGCTGCAGTTCACCGCGATCCTGTTCCTCGCCGCGCTGTTCTGGCTCAACCAAAACCACCACTGAGCCGGCGCAGATGGTCATTTTGAACAAGATCTATACGCGGACCGGCGACGGCGGGACGACTCGGCTCGCCTCGGGAGCGAGCGTCTCCAAGGCCGACCTGCGGGTCGAGGCCTACGGCGGCGTCGACGAGACCAATGCGACAATCGGTCTCGCCCGGCTTTCCACGGCCGCGGACGCGGCGCTCGATCCGATCCTGGCCCGCATCCAGAACGACCTGTTCGACCTCGGCGCCGACCTGGCGACCCCGCCGGCGGCGGGCGAGGCGGAGCGTCCGCGACTGCGGATCGTCGACAGTCAGGTCGCGCGGCTGGAGAGCGAGATCGACGCGCTCAACGGCGGCATGGCCGAGCTGACCTCGTTCGTGCTGCCGGGCGGATCGCCGGCCGCAGCGGCGCTGCACCTGGCCCGTACCGTCTGCCGGCGCGCCGAGCGGACCTGCGTCGCCCTGGCCGAGCGCGAGAGCGTCAGCCCGGCGGCGATGAAATACCTCAACCGGCTCTCGGACCTGCTGTTCGTCGCCGCCCGCTACGCCAACGACCAGGGGCGCGCCGACGTGCTGTGGTCGCCCGGCGCGACGCGCTGACGAGGCTCAGGAGGCTTTCGGAGGCGTGAGCAGCAGTCCCGGCGGCGCGCCGGGCGGGCGCCGTCCGGTGAAATGCCAGATCGGCATCGGCCTCGCGCACTGGTGATATTTCGACGACCACCAGCCGCCGCCCTGTTCGCAGCGCTGCATCGGCCAGATGTAGTTGGCCTGGTAGTAGAACACCCCCATGCAGGCGGCGAGGAAGAGGCCGACATAGGCCAGTTGGACGCGGGAGAAGAGGCGCAGCATAGGCCCTCTTTTCGCAGGAACCTGGGCGAAGGACTAGTACCGACGCGGCGCGCGGCGCACTTGCAAACCGTGGCCAAGACGTTATTGCCCCATGCGCGCAAGGTCGAGGCGGAGCGTCGCTCGCCCCGATCCGCTGCAATTTGGGCCAGACCGAAAACGAAGGCGAACCATAGCGATGAAAGTGCTGGTCCCGGTCAAACGGGTGATCGATTCCAACATCAAGGCGCGGGTGAAGTCCGACCAGACGGGCGTCGACCTGGCCAACGTCAAGATGTCCATCAACCCCTTCTGCGAGATCGCCGTCGAAGAGGCGGTGCGGGAGAAGGAGAAGGGCGTCGCCACCGAGGTGGTGGCCGTCTCGATCGGCCCGGCCCAGGCGCAGGAGACCATCCGCAACGCGCTGGCCATGGGCGCCGATCGCGGCATCCTGGTGCAGACCGACGCCGACCCCGAGCCGCTGGCGGTCGCCAAGCTGCTGAAGGCGGTGATCGAGGAGGAAAAGCCCGACCTGGTGCTGATGGGCAAGCAGGCCATCGACGGCGACAACAACGCCACCGGCCAGATGCTGGCCGCCCTGCTCGACTGGCCGCAGGCCACCTTCGCCTCCAAGATCGAGATCGAGGGCGGCAAGGCCAAGGTGACGCGCGAGATCGACGGCGGGCTGCAGACGCTGGAGGTCGACCTGCCGGCGGTGGTGACCGCCGACCTGCGCCTCAACGAGCCGCGCTACGCCTCGCTGCCCAACATCATGAAGGCCAAGAAGAAGCCGATCGACGTCAGGGAAGCCGCCAGCTACGGCGTCGACATCGCCCCGCGCCTGACCGTGCTGAAGGTGACCGAGCCGCCCAAGCGCGTGGCCGGGGTCAAGGTCGCCGACCGCCGCTGAACTTGTGTCCAAACTGAAGAACGAAGCGGGGGTGATCTGATGGCCGTGCTCGTCATCGCCGACCACGACAACGTGCATGTCCGCGACACCACCAACAAGACGGTGAGCGCGGCCTCCAAGCTCTCCAGCGACGTCGACGTGCTGGTCGCCGGCAAGGGTAGTGACGCCGCTGCCGCGGCCGGCCGCCAAGATCGCCGGCGTGCGCAAGGTGCTGCAGGCCGAGAGCGACACGCTCGACGAGGGCATGGCCGAGGCCTACCAGGCGCTGGTCGTCCCGCTGATGGCCAATTACGAGGCCGTGCTGACTGCCGGCGACGTCGGTGGGCAAGAACATCGCCCCGCGCATCGCCGCGGCGCTGGACGTCTCGCAGATCTCCGAGATCATCGAGGTGGTGGACGGCTCGACCTTCGTGCGCCCGATCTACGCCGGCAACGCGCTGGAGACGGTGAAGAGCTCCGACGCCAAGAAGGTGATCACGGTGCGCACCAGCCTGTTCCCGGCCGCCGGCGAAGGCGGATCGGCGACGATCGAGAAGATCGACGCGCCGCCGCCGCCCGCCCACACCCATTTCCTCGGCCAGGAAGTCGTCAAGTCCGACCGGCCCGAGCTGGCCGCCGCCAAGATCGTGGTTTCCGGCGGCCGGGCGATGGGCTCGGCCGAGGAGTTCCAGCGGGTGATCGATCCGCTCGCCGACAAGCTGGGCGCCGCGGTGGGGGCCAGCCGCGCCGCCGTCGACGCCGGCTACGCGCCGAACGACTACCAGGTCGGCCAGACCGGCAAGATCGTCGCGCCCGAGCTCTACATCGCGATCGGCATCTCCGGCGCGATCCAGCACCTGGCCGGGATGAAGGATTCCAAGGTGATCGTCGCGATCAACAAGGACGCCGACGCGCCGATCTTCCAGGTGGCGGACTACGGCCTGGTGGCCGACTACAAGGCCGCGGTTCCCGACCTGATGGCCGCCCTCACCGCCGCTGGAAAATAGCCGTCTCTGTTGTCTAACGCGCCTTAGCCGGCGCAACGGGCGTCGCTGGCGCGGCCGTGCTCGATGAAGTCGGCGCGGCCGCGCCCTCGACCACGCGGCCGGAGCCTGACACGTCGCTGTTGAGCTTGGCGGGGTGGGTCAGCAGGTCGATCTCGCCTGAGCCGGAAATGCTGAGGTTGGCCTCGTCGCTCGGGGCGATCGAGGCGCGGCCCGACCCGGAGATGTCGGCATTGGCGCTCTGCGCCGCCACGCCGGACAGGTCTACGTCGCCGTCGCCGGAGATGGCCAGGCTCACGGCGCGCGCCTTGCCCGCGGCCTTGACGTCGCCGTGGCCGCTGACGTCCACCGCCAGGTCGTCCTGGTCATAGCCGGTGATGGTGAGGTTGTTGTCGCCGCTGATCGAGAAGCGCCGCACGTCCGGCGCGGTCATGACAACGCTCAGGCGGGCGTCGTCGAAATCGTCGCCGTCCCTGTACTGCAGCTGCCCGCCTGAGACCTCGAGGCGGTCCAGCGCGTCCCTGGGGCCGGAGATCACCAGTTTCCCCGGGCCGGGCCCTTGCGTGTACTGGACGTCGCCCGGCACATCGAACTCGATCTTGTCGCCGCCGGGCCAGGCGATCTCGCGGGTCGCCGATCCACCGGCGGCGGAATGGCCGGCGTCGCGGCGCCAGTGGTCGCCGTCCCAATTGACCGTCCAGTGGCGGCCGCCCCAGTGGTGATGAAGCAAGGTGGCGCCCCCGAGCGCGAGCGCGCCGGCGATGCAGGCGACCGCCAGGATGAAACCGCTGAAAGCGATGAGAACCAGGGTTCGGGTCATGGCGTGGTGAGCTCCCCCATGGGCTGCGGCTCGATAGCCGGCTTCAGCAGCCGGTAGTGAAGGCGGCCGTACCAGATCAGCGCGTTGACCAGGCCGACCGAGACCAGGGTCACGACCGCGGCCAGCGAGACCCCGCCCGCCATCAGTCCCAGGCCAGTGAGCAAGGCGGCGCCGACGCCGCCAGGATAGTGCGAGAACGGCCCCGCCGCGAAGACCATCGCCCCGCCGACGAAGCCGACCAGGGCGACGATGCCGAAGGCGCAGATGACGCTGACCACGCTGATCAGGATCGGCAGCAGCACCAGCAGGTCGATGGCGCCCAGGCCGAGCACCGCGAACACGGCGGCGGCCGCGGCCTCGGGGTTGCGCTGCGCCTGCCAGCGCCTGACCCCCGCCTCAGCCCGCAGCTCGCGCGCCAGCCGGTCGGGATCGCCGAGCGCGGCGGCGACATCGGCCTCGCTGCGCCCGGCGGCCGCGCCTTCGGTGAAGTGGGTCTCGTAGTCCGCGACGATGTCGGACTGAACCTGCTGGGGCAGGCCGACGAGGCCTTGCCGCAAGCGGGCGATGAAGTCTTGCCGCGTCATGTCACGGCTCCCCCAGGATGGATTGGACGGCGCCGGCGAACGAGCGCCAGGCGTCTTTCTGCGCGGCGAAGCTGGTCTGGCCGGCGGGCGTGAGGCGATAGTATTTGCGCGAGGGTCCGGCGGAGAACTCGATCAGATAGGTCTCGACCAGACCGTCGGCCTGCATCCGGCGCATCAGCGGATAGATGGTGCCCTCGCCCATGCCGATCGCCTCGGCGAGCCGGCTGGCGATCTCGTAGGCGTAGCTGTCGCCCCGCGACAGCAGCGCCAGGACGCAAAGATCGAGCGCCCCTTTCTTCAGCTGGATGTCGATGCTCTCGGGCATGGCGTCTCGGGTTCGGGCCTCGCGTTGAGGTCTGCTGCGTATAACCAGCTACCTTTCTATGCAAGGTACCTTGCGCAACATGTCACCGAATTAATCCGGTTGCGGCTGCGGTGGCCGGGGACGGCCTGTCCGCTGCAACGCAGCAAAAACTTGGCGGCGGCGCCGCGAAACGTGTTAGAAAGTCGTCATAACAAGCGGCGTCGAGAGGGGCGCAGCGCTCAAATCGCGCCAGAGGCGATAGGTATGGCGACAATCAAGCGCGTCGGCGTCATTGGCGCGGGACAGATGGGCAGCGGAATCGCGCATGTCTGCGCCCTGGCCGGCTACGATGTCCTGATCAACGACCTGGACTCGCAGCGCATCGACAACGGCCTGCGGGTGATCGACCACAACATGTCGCGCCAGGTCAGCCGCGGCATCGTCGGCGAACTCGACAAGCGTGAAGCCTTCGCGCGCATCCACGCCGCTCCCTCGCTGGCGGACTTCGGCGACGTCGACCTCGCGATCGAGGCGGCGACCGAGAACGAAGAGACCAAGAAAGCGATCTTCAAGGCGCTGCAGCCGCACCTGAACGCGACGGCGCTGCTGGCGTCCAACACCTCGTCGATCTCGATCACCCGCCTGGCCTCGACCACCGACCGGCCAGAGCACTTCATCGGCCTGCACTTCATGAACCCGGTGCCGGTGATGAAGCTGGTCGAGGTGATCCGCGGCATCGCCACCGACGCCACCACCTACGAGACCGCGGTCGGCTTCGCCAAGTCGCTCGGCAAGGCGACCACCAACGCCGAGGATTTCCCCGCCTTCATCGTCAACCGCATCCTGGTGCCGATGATCAACGAGGCGATCTACACGCTCTACGAGGGCGTCGGCACGGTCGATGCGATCGACACCGCGATGCGCCTGGGCGCCAACCACCCGATGGGTCCGCTGGAGCTCGGCGACTTCATCGGCCTCGACACCGTGCTGGCGATCATGAACGTGCTCTACGACGGCCTGGCCGACTCCAAGTACCGGCCCTGCCCGCTGCTGGTGAAATACGTCGAAGCCGGCTGGCTGGGCCGCAAATCCGGCCGCGGCTTCTACGACTACCGCGGCGAAACCCCGGTCCCGACCCGCTAGCGATCCCGCGGCTCCACCCTTGGGGAAGTGAGCGGACAGGCGTTACTCAGAGGTGCGACAGCCGGGCGCGCTTTAACCGTTCGAACTCGTAGCGCCGCTCTGGCATGATACTTTGCGTTATGACGATTCGCCGTTGAGGCTCCATGCGCAGACTGACACTGGCGCTGCTTTCGGGCGCCTACATCTGCATCTCCATGATGATCGCCATCCTCGCCTGGAGCGATCGGCGGCGGCGCGGGCGCGGGCCTGGCGGCGCTGGTCGGCGCGCTCGGCCTCTGCTTCGCCATGCAGGGCGTGATCGCACGGATGGGCCAGCAGGGTGGCCTGGCCAGCGAGATCGAGGCCGTGCGCGAGGCGAACCTGATCCTTGCCGGCGAGATCGAGCAGATCCAGTCGCGCCTGACCGACGTGGCCGAGATCGCCGCCGAGGACGCCCTGCGCCGCTCGGAGGAGATCTACAGCGAGGTGCAGCTGCTGGAGGACGTGGTCCAGCAGATGGGCGAGCGGCTCGAGGCGCAGCTCAGCCGCCAGGTCGAGCCGCGCCGAAGCCGAAGCGGTGCTCGCCGCAAGCCTCCGCCGCTGCTGGAGACTGTCCGCGCCGCGCTCGACGCCGGGCGGGTCGATCTCTACCTGCAGGCGGTCGTCAGCCTGCCGCAGCGGCGCACCCAGTTCTACGAGAGCTTCTCGCGGCTGCGCGACGAGACCGGGCGGGTGCTGATGCCGGCCGAGTTCCTCAGCGTCGCCGAGCCCGGCGGCCTGGTGGCGGCCATCGACAACCTGCTGCTGTTCCGCTGCGTGCAGATCGTGCGCCGGCTGGCCAAGCCAGGACCGCAAGATCGGCATCTTCTGCAACATCTCGCTGGCCAGCCTTGGCGACGAAGACTTCTTCCCGCCGTTCATGGAATTCATGGCCGCCAACCGCGACCTGTCCGGCTCGCTGATCTTCGAGCTGGGCCAGGGGCCGTTCGACGCCCGCGGCTCGATCGAGGCGCGCAACATGGCCAAGCTGGCCGACCTCGGCTTCCGCTTCTCGCTCGACAAGGTCAGCAACCTCGACCTCGACTTCCAGGACCTCGCTCGCGCCGACGTCGAGTTCGTCAAGATCGCCGCCCACGCTGCTGATCGACGAGCTCGAGGACGAGGACGGGCGTCCTGAGCCTGCAGCTCGATCCCCGACATCGAGGCCGCCGACTTCGCCGCCCTGGCCCGGCGCCACGGCGTCGAGCTGGTGGCCGAGAAGGTCGAGAGCGAGCGCCAGGTGGTCGACATCCTCGACCTCGAACTCGGTCTCGGCCAGGGCCACCTGTTCGGCGAGCCGCGCCCGATCCGCGACGCCGTGTTGGCCGAGACCCAGCCGCCGACCGAGCTGATCCGCGCCACCCTGCTGCGCCGCGCGAGTTAGCGCGGGCCAGATTGACGCCCGGCCCGCGCGCCGCTACCCGCCGGGCATGCTCCACACTCTCGACCGCCTCTCCGACCTGGCCGGCCGTTACGACGTGCTGCTCTGCGACATCTGGGGCGTGATCCACAACGGCGCCGAGGCCTTCCCCGAGCCTGCGCCGCACTGGCCGAGTGGCGGGCGAGACGATCGGCCCGGTGGTGCTGATCTCCAACGCGGCTCGGCCCTCGGCCGAGGTCGCACAGCATCTCGACGCGCTCGGCGTGCCGCGCGAGGCCTATTCGGCGCTGGTCACCTCCGGCGACGTCACCCGCCCGCTGCTGGCCGAGCGCGCGCCGGGCCCCGCCTACAGGATCGGGCCAGCCGGCCGCCCTCTCTTCGAAGGCGACGGTCTCGTGTTCTCGGCCCTGGACCAAGCGAAGTTCATCGTCTGCAGCGGCCCGAACGACGACGAGGTCGAGACGCCGGAGGACTACCGCGAGGTGCTCGACGCGCGCTGCGGCGCTGCATCTGCCGATGATCTGCGGCAATCCGGACAAGGTCGTGCAGCGGGGCGACCGGCTGGTCTACTGCGGCGGCGCGCTGGCCGAGCTCTATGAGGCGCTGGGCGGAACGGTGATCATGGCCGGCAAGCCGCACGCGCCGATCTATCGCGAGGCGCTGGCGCAGGCTGCTGAGCTGAAAGAGGGGCCGATCGACCCTTCCCGTGTGCTGGCCATCGGCGACGGTGTCGCCACCGACATCTCCGGCGCCAACGCCCAGGGTCTCGACGTGCTGTTCGTCGTCGGCGGCATCCACGGCGGCGAGACCCGCAACGCCAGCGGCGGCCTCGACTCCGTCGCCGCCCAGCGCGCTGCTGGCCGCCAGGGGCGCGCACGCCACCTACGCCATGGACGCGCTGCGCTGAGCGCCGCTACAAGCAGCCGCGCAACGAGGACGGATCGAATGGACGGCGCTTACCTCGAGGACCTGGAGATCGGCCAGACGGCGGAGCTGCGGCGCACGGTCACCGCGCCGGACATCGACGCCTTCGCCGCCGTCACTGGCGATACGAACCCAGTGCACCTCGACGAGGCCTACGCCGCGGCCACCCGTTCAAGGGCCGCATCGCCCACGGCATGCTGAGCGCCGGCTATATCTCAGCGGTGCTGGGGACGCGCCTGCCGGGTCCCGGCGCGATCTACGTTTCGCAGACCCTCAGCTTTCGCCGCCCGGTGCGGATCGGCGACGAGGTGACCGCCGAGGTCAAGGTCACCGCGATCGATCCCGCCCGCGGCCGCGTCACGTTCGCCACCCAGTGCGTCGTCGCCGGCAAGACCGTGGTCGAGGGTGAAGCGGTGGTCGATCGTTCCGCGGCGGCCTGCCTGATGGGCCTGGAGATCTACCACGACTTGGCGGAACCTGCCGCCCGACGCCCAAGGCGCGGCCGTCGCCTACGGCAATTTCGACGGCCTCCACGTCGGCCACCAGCACGTGATCGCAGACGCGGCGAAAGCGGCCGCACGGCTCGGCGCGCCGCTCGGCGTGGTCAGCCTGGAGCCGCACCCGATCGCCCTGTTCAATCCCGGCGGCCCGCCCTTCCGCCTGACCAACACCCATCAGATGGCGCGCGTCGCTGAGCAACTGGGCGTGCAGCGGCTCTACCTGGTGCCTTTCGGTCACGAGATGGCCGAGCCTTTCCGACCGCGACTTCGTCAAGGACGTCCTGGTCGGCGGCCTCGGCGTGCGCCACGTCGCCGTGGGTTTCGACGTCACCTACGGCAAGGGCCGCACCGGCAATCCGCAGGCGATGCAGCGATGTGGCGCGGAGTTCGGCTTCGGCGTTTCCGTGACCGCCGGAGGTGGACGCCGAGGACGGTCTGAAGATCTCGTCGACCGCCGTGCGCCAGCTGCTGCACGCAGGGCAAGCCGGGTGAAGCCGCTCGCATCCTCGGTCGGCCGTTCGCGATCGAGGGCCTGGTGCAGAAGGGCCGCCAGCTCGGCCGCAAGCTCGGCTTTCCCACCGCCAACGTGCCGCTCGGCGAGTACATCGCGCCGAAGTTCGGCGTCTACGCTACCCGCACCCTGCTGCACGACGGCCGCAAGCTCGGCGGCGTCGCCAACATCGGCGTCAACCCGACCACCGGCATCGTCGAGCCGCGGCTGGAGGTCTGGCTGTTCGACTTCGACGAGGACATCTACGGCGAGGTGATCGAGACCGAGCTGATCGCGTTCCTGCGGCCGGAAGAGACCTTCCGCGACGCCGAGGGCAATTTCGACGTCCCGGCCATGGTCCGTCAGGTCCACCGCGACGCCGCCAGCGCCCGCGACATCCTCGGGGACTGATATGGCTGGCGCGAAGCGGATGAAGCTCCTCGCCGCGCTCGCCCTCCTGATGCTCGCGCCGGGCCTCGCCGCGGCCAAACCGGCCCGAGCGCCCTACATGCCCGACGCCCTGCTGATCGCCGCCGCCAAGGCCGGGTTCCTGAAGCAGATCGACGCGCTGGAGACCTACTGCGACGGCGAGACCTCGATCGGCGACTGGCTGAAAGCGCTGACGGCGGTCGAGGCGCGGCGCATCGCCTGGACTGCCGGGCGCTGCGAGCTGGTCAACAACCTCAACCCGCTCGACGCCGGCGGCGGCTACTGCGCCCAGGCGACCCTGACGCTCAATCACCCCAAGAACCGGCGCGACCGGCCCGAGATCGAGATCTACCTGGAAGACCCCAAGGACGGGAAACCGGGCGAGGTCTACGCCTTCCGCGCGTCGTTCGACAGCAACGACGGCCCCGACTACATCCGCTTCCGCATGGACTTCGAATCCGAGTGGCGCGACCGCTTCAAGGACGCCCCGCCGCCGCCATGCACTGACGAGCCGTGAGGCGCGGCTTGGCGCCGGTTCGCCTTGCGTTGCGGGATTAGTCCCCGACGATCGCGTCGGCCATCATGGTCTGGGTGGTCTTCTGCAGCGGCGGGGCGGTCTCCGACAGCAGCTGGATCAGGCCGACGTAGAGGAGGTCGTTCGCCGGATCGACCCAGAACCAGGTGCCGGCGGCGCCGTCCCAGTGGTAGGTGCCCTTGCCCACCGGCACGCCGGATTTCTCCGGATCGGTGAACACCGCGCCGTTGAAGCCGTAGCCGAAGCCGGGGCGGATCTGCTGGTGGCCGACGCCGTAGCGGGTCTCGAGCATCTCCTCGGAGAGGTGGTTGGTCATCTGCTGCTTCAGCGCCGCCGCGCTGACGATGCGCTTGCCGTCCAGCTCGCCCCCGTTAAGCAGCATCTGGGCGAAGCGGGCGTAGTCCGACAGGGTCGAGACCAACCCGCCGCCGCCATTGGCGATCACCGGTGGGCTCGCATGGTCCGTGCCGAGGATGTTCGGCGCTTCCAGCAGCTTCTGCTGCCGCGGCGACCAGCGGTACAGGGTGGCGCGCCGCGCGCGCTTCTCCGGCGGGGTGTGGAAAGCGGTGTCGACCATGCCCAGTGGCTCGAAGATGCGGGTGCGCATGAACTCCGGCAGGGTCTGGCCGGAGAGCTTCTCGACGATCGCGCCCTGCACGTCCATCGAGAGGCTGTAGAGCCACTTCGAGCCGGGCTGATAGGCCAGCGGCAGGCTGGCCACCTTGTCGGCGAATTCCGCCAGCGACGCCGACTGCCAGACCTGCTTGGCCTGGTAGAGCTTGTCGAGCGGCTCCTGCGGGTTGAAGCCGTAGGAGAGCCCGGCGGTGTGGGTCATCAGCTCGCGCATCGTCGGCGCGTGCTCGGGCGCGACGGTCTTGGCCTCGCCCTTCTCGTCCAATCCGTCGAACACCCGAACGCCCTCGAACGCCGGCAGGTGCTTGGCGATCGGATCGTCCGGCGACCACAGCCCCTCGTCCCAGAGGATGCTCATCGCGACGCCGGTGACCGGCTTGGTCATCGAGAAGATGCGGAAGATGGTGTCCAGCGCCAGCGGCTCGCCGCTCGCCAGATCCTTCTTGCCGATCACGCTGGTGTGGACCGTCTTGCCGTGCCGAGCGACCAGGGTGACCACGCCGGCCAGTGTCCCCTCGTCGACAAGGCCCTCGAGGTAGCCATCGATGGCCGCCAGGCCGGCAGACGAGAGGCCGACGGATTCCGGGGTGGCCGATGTGGCGGCGGCATCAAGGGTCAGGCTCATGACGGGCTCCTGCTGGTGTCGTTTCGACCCATACGCCAACCGACCGCCAGGTTCCTATGCTTACGTTGCGGCGCCGCATCCTACCTGGCCGTCGAGCGGGGTCAGACCAGGGCGTTCAATCGGTTGAGGTTGGCGAACCTGCCCGGGTCGAGGTCGCGGTTCGCAAAGGCCGGATGATCGACGTCGTAGCGATGGGCGCGGTAGATGCTCACCGTGGGCTCCCCGCGCGAATTGTTGTTCACGAACGGATTGATCCACTCCCACACCACCTCGTGCGCGCGGTTCACCTCGAACAGGCGCCCGCTGGTGCCTTCGCACACCAGCACATTGCCCAACTCCAATCGCGAGGCGCCGGAGATGTGGCCGCTGAAGAACTGGTTCGCCGGCGCGCCGCGGAAATGCCAGACGGTCTCGCCGCTCGACGGGTCCACTTCGATCACCTTCGAGCTGTCGTGGCCGTTGTCGAAGATCTGCAAATTGCCGTTCGGCAGCCAGGTCGGATTGTGCTGGCCGTGCGTCTTGTCGAACTTGAAGCTGAGCTTGCCGGTCTCGCCGTCGATAACGGCTACGCGGTGGCAGTTGCGGGCGGAGAACACGATATCGCCCTTGGCGTTCACGTCGATGCCGTTGATGTGGGTCCACTCCCAGCGGCGATCGGCGGGGTCGATCGGGTCCTTCACCGGGTCGAGCAGCTGCCAGGTGTGGATGCGCCGCACTTCCTTGAAGTCTGGGGTGATCTCGACGAGGTCGTCGCCGATCAGGCGCGGCAGCTTCTCCCTCGGCTTGCGATAGCCGCCGCGCACCTTGCCGTGCAGGTTCTCCGGCAGCTCGACCCATTCGGGCACCAGGGTGTTTCCGTTGGCGAAGCGGTGGAAATCGTGATGCTGGGCGCGGTTCTCGTACTCCCACACCGTGGCGCCATCCCAGTCCACCTCGATGAGTGTGGTGTGGTAGCCGCCAAGGCGCGTGATGTGCTCGGCGAACGGCGGCGGCGGCTTGGTCGGCTCGTCGGGTGGCGGCTTCGGCAGGTTTACGTCCGAGCCGGTCATCAGCAGGTTGCCATTGTCGAGCAGGCGGCCGTAGCCCGGCTTGATGTGGGTGAACTTCCAGCGGTGCACGACCCGGCCCTGCAGGTCGATCAGATAGGCGCAGGTGTCGCCGTGCGGCGTCAGCAGGGTATAGCCCCTGGTCGACAGGCCTGGGCGATGGAACGTCAGCCCGGTGGGACGATTGACCGACCAGCCCATGACTTCCCCCCACCACGCCTATGCCCACGGCGGCCGGCTTGACTACATCAACACCGGGGAGAGGTCACCCGCTGGCCCCACGCGCCCGCCTCTGCTACAGCGATCCTCATGACCTCGCTTCGGCCAGCTTCGCGAATTAACCGCCCGGCGTGACGCCGCCGGACGACGATCCAGCGCGCGCCGGGACGACGTGAACTCATCCAATTCGCTCGAAAGGCCAACACACCCGTAGGCCGCGTCGGGCTCATCCCATATACGCTGGAGCCGTCATGTCCGACGACGCCGATAAGCCGCTGCGGGACTACCGCGAGACGGTGTTCCTGCCCGAGACGCCATTCCCCATGCGCGCCGGCCTGCCGACCGCTGAGCCGAAGCTGCTGGAGAAGCTGGGCGATCTCTACCCGGTGCTGCGCGCCAACCGCCAGGCGAGCGGCGCGCCGCTCTATGTGCTGCACGACGGACCGCCCTACGCCAACGGGGCGATCCACATCGGCCACGCGCTCAACAAGATCCTCAAGGACTTCGTGGTCCGCACCCGCTTCGCGCTCGGCTACGACGTCGACTACGTGCCCGGCTGGGACTGCCACGGTCTGCCGATCGAGTGGAAGATCGAGGAGGCGTTCTCCAAGGAAGGCCGCAAGAAGGGCGAGGTCTCCAAGGCCGAGTTCCGCGCCCGCTGCCGCGACTACGCCGAGCACTGGATTTCCGAGCAGAGCCGCGAGTTCCAACGCCTGTTCGTGCTGGGCGACTGGGGCCATCGCTATGCGACGATGGACTTCGCCAGCGAAGCGGCGATCGTCGCCGAGTTCCACAAGTTCATCGCCACCCACCAGCTCTACCGCGGCGCCAAGCCGGTGATGTGGAGCCCGGTCGAGCGCACCGCCCTGGCCGACGCCGAGGTCGAGTACCACGACCACGTCAGCCCGACGATCTGGGTGAAGTTCCCGGTCGTCGAAGGGTCGGACGCCGCCGCCGGCGGCTCGGTGGTGATCTGGACCACCACGCCCTGGACCATCCCCGGCAACCGCGCGATCGCCTACAACCCCGACATCGCCTATGCGGCGTACCGGGTCGAGGCGCTGGAGGAGAACCTGGCGTTCGAGCCCTGGGCCAAGCCCGGCGACGTGCTGGTGGTGGCCGAGAAGCTGGCCGCCGACGTCTTCGCCGCCGCCAAGATCGCCACGTGGCTGAGGCTGGAGGCGGTCGACCCGCAGGGGATGGTCTGCGCCCACCCGCTGGCGGCCCTCGACGCCGGCTACGGGTTTTCCGTGCCGCTGCTGGCCGGCGACCACGTCACCGAGGACGCCGGCGCCGGTTTCGTCCACACCGCGCCCGGACACGGGACCGAGGACTATCAGGTCTGGATCGCTCACGGGCACCGCGAGATCCCGGAGACGGTCGACGAGGACGGCGCCTACGAGCCGGACGTGCCGCTGTTCGCCGGGCTCAAGGTGCTGGAGACCGAGGGCAAGAAGCTCGGCAAGTTCGGCCCCGCCAACGACGCGGTGATCAAGGCGCTGATCGAGGCGGGGACGCTGCTGGCGCGCGGGCGGCTGGAGCACAGCTACCCGCACTCCTGGCGCTCCAAGGCGCCGGTGATCTATCGTGCGACGCCGCAGTGGTTCGTGCGCATGGACGAGCCGCTGGACGACGCCGTCCACCGCGGCCGCACCCTGCGCGAGACGGCGCTGGCGGCGATCGATCACACCGAGTTCTATCCGGCCAGGCGGCGCAACCGCATCCGCTCGATGGTCGAGACGCGGCCCGACTGGCTGATCAGCCGGCAGCGCGCCTGGGGCTCGCCCCTGGCGATGTTCGTCGACAAGGAGACCGGCCAGCCGTTGCGCGACGAGATGGTCAACGAGCGGATCGTCAGCCTGATCGCGGATGAGGGCGCCGACGCCTGGTTCACCCGCCCGTCGCGCGACTTCCTCGGCAACCACGACGCCGAACGCTACGAGAAGGTCGAGGACATCCTTGACGTCTGGTTCGACAGCGGCTCGACCCACGCCTTCGTGCTGGAGAACCGGCCGCACACGCACTGGCCGGCCGATCTCTACCTCGAGGGCGCCGACCAGCACCGCGGCTGGTTCCAATCGTCGCTGCTGGAAAGCTGCGCGACCCGCGGCCGCGCACCCTACGACGCGGTCATGACCCACGGCTTCACCCTCGACGAGAAAACCGAGGAGAAGATGTCGAAGTCGGCGGGCAACAGCCTCGCGCCGCAGGAGATCACCAAACAGAACGGGGCGGAAATCCTGCGCCTGTGGTCCGCGCTGGTGGACTACGGCGAAGACCAGCGCATCGGCCCGACCATCCTGCAGACCACGATCGACGCCTATCGCAAGCTCCGCAACACGCTGCGCTACCTGCTGGGCGCGCTGGCCGGGTTCGAAGCCACCGAACGCGTGCCGCTGGAGGACATGGCCCCGCTGGAGCGGTTCGTGGTCCACCGCCTGCACGAACTGGATGGCCTGGTGCGCAAGGCCTACGAATCCTACGAGTTCGAGCCGGTGGTGAAGGCGCTGGGCGACTTCTGCTCCAACGACCTGTCGTCGCTGTTCTTCGACGTTCGCCGCGATGTGCTCTACTGCGATCCGCCGCAGCGGCTGCGCCGCCGCGCCGCGCGGACGGTGATGGACGCGGCGTTCGAGCGTCTGACCATCTGGCTGGCCCCGATCCTGGCCTTCACCTGCGAGGAGGCCTGGGCCACGCGGTTTCCGGACGCCGGGCCGAACGCTCTGCGGGTGTTCCCGCCGACTCCGGCCGAGTGGAAGAACGACGCCGAGGCCGACCGCTGGATGCTGGTCGAGCGGGTCACCCGCGTCGTCACCGGCGCGATCGAGGTCGAGCGGCGCGAAAAGCGGATGGGCTCGGCGCTGGAAGCGTCCCCGCAGGTGTTCATCGCCGACGCCGAGTTGGCCGCCGCCTTCCATGGCCTCGACCCGGCCGAGGTGTTCCGCACCAGCGCCGCGACGATCGTCCACGGCGAAGGTCCGCCGGACGCATTCCGCCTCGAGGAAGTTCCTGGCGTCGCCGTGCAGGCGCTGCCGGCCGACGGCCACAAGTGCGCCCGCTGCTGGCGCGTGCTGGGCGAAGTCGTCGCGCCGACGTTCCTGTGCGAGCGCTGCGAGGAAGCGGTGGCGATCTGGGACGCGCACGCGGCATGATCCGTATCCCGCGTCTCGCGCTCGCCGCCTATGTGCTGGCGATCACCGTCATCGTCTGCGACCAGGCGCTGAAGTACTGGGTGCTGGAGGTGTTCGACCTGCCCGAGCGCGCCTCGGCGCAGGTGGCGGGACCGTTCTGGCTGACAATGGTCTGGAACAAGGGCGTCAGCTTCGGCGTGCTCAACATCGACGCCGACTGGACCCGCTGGGTGCTCTCGGCCTTCTCGCTCGGCGTCGCCGGGGCGCTGGCGGTGTGGGCCTGGAAGGTGGACCGGTCGGTGCTGGCGCTGGCGGTCGGCCTGATCATCGGCGGGGCGGTCGGCAATGCGATCGACCGGCTGCGGCTGGGCGCCGTCACCGACTTCATCCACGTCACATGGTCCTGGTTCCCGTGGGTGTTCAATCTGGCCGACAGCGCCATCAGCGTCGGCAGCGTGCTGTTGATCTGGGACCTGTTCCTCGCGCCGCGGAAGCCCGCGCCGGGTTGATCGCGCCGCCAAAGCCGACCAGGCAGGCGCCGCGAAAGCGCGCGGGTGGCCAAAGCCAATTGGCCGGGCGCGGACGATAGGGTATCTGGGGGCATAGTTACCGGGCCGGGGGCGGCCTGCCGAGGAAGAGAACTTCATGAACTTCACCCGTGTCGCCGCCGCCGCCGTACTGCTCGCGGCCGCCGGACTTGCCGGCTGCGACTCCGCGTCGAAGGCGTTCGGCCTCTCGAAGGTGACGCCGGACGAGTTCCGCGTCGTGACCAAGGCGCCGCTGACCCTGCCGCCGGACTACTCGCTGCGCCCGCCGGCGCCGGGCGAGCCGCGCCCGCAGGAGCTGCAGCCCGAGAGCGCCGCGCGGCAGGCGCTGGTCGGGCAGCGCGCCGGCGACGTTCGCTCGGACGGCGAGCGACTGTTCGTCACCAAGGCCGGCGCCGATCACGCCGACCCGCTGGTGCGCTACGTGGTCGACGACGAGTTCGGCAACCTGGCCCACAAGGACAAGAGCTTCGCCGACTATGTGATGTTCTGGAAGAAGGGCGAGCCAGCCGCCGCGCCCGCCGCCTACACGGCCGACCCCAACAACTCCCAGCCGATCGACCCGGCGGTGGAAGAAAAGCGCATCCAGGCTCTGACCGGCAGCAAGACCATCGTCATCGCCCGCAAAGGCGACGCCAAAATCAAACTCCCGGGGCTATAGCCTCCGAGGCCATCCAGGTTGGCCTCCGCAAGCACGCCTCGGCAGAGGGCCTAAGGGCTAACACGAAGCACACAAAGGCCACGAAGGGGCGCTTCGCGCCCGCCAATCCCCGTGGCCTTTGATGATTTTCCGGCGCGCCGGCGCGCCCTTCGTGTGCTTTGAGCCCTTCGTGTGCTTCGTTAAATCTTTGCACTGGCACCGCAGCGCGCGACGCCCGGAATCGTCCTACACTTCCATCAGCCAATCATGACCATTCGCCGACTCCCGCCTGAGCTTGTCAGCCGCATCGCCGCCGGCGAGGTGGTGGAGCGGCCGGCGAGCGTGGTGAAGGAGCTGGTCGAGAACGCGGTCGACGCCGGCGCGCGCCTGATCGAGGTCCAGGCCGACGGCGGCGGTCTCACCCGGATCCTGGTCGCCGACGACGGCCAGGGCCTCGGCCCCGACGAACTGCCGCTGGCGGTCGAGCGCCACGCCACCTCCAAGCTCTCGGCCGGCGCCGATGGCGGCTGGGACCTGCTGCGCATCGCCACCCTCGGCTTCCGCGGCGAGGCGCTGCCGTCGATCGGCTCGGTGGCGCGGCTCACGATCGCAGCGCGCCAAGCTGGCGCCCAGGCGCACGCGATCCTGGTCGAGGGCGGCGATGTCCACGCCGTCGCGCCCGCCGCCTTCCCCGGCCCGCACGGCGCCCGGGTCGAGGTGCGCGATCTGTTCTACGCCACCCCGGCGCGGCTGAAGTTCATGAAGTCGGAGCGCGCCGAGGCGATGGCGATCGCCGACGAGGTCAAGCGCCAGGCCATGGCCCACGCCGAGGTGGCGTTCAGCCTCGACCTCGACGGCCGCCGCACCCTGCGCCTGCCCGCCGAGGCGCCGGGCGAAGCCGGCCGCCTCGCGCGCCTCGCCGCCATCCTGGGCGCGGACTTCGCCGACAACGCGCTGGCGATCGACCATGTGCGCGACGAGGTGCGCCTGGTCGGCCACGCCGGCGTGCCGACCTTCAACCGCGGCAACGGCGGCCACCAGTACCTGTTCGTCAACGGCCGCCCGGTGCGCGACCGGCTGCTGCAGGGCGCCTTGCGCGCCGCCTACGCCGACTTCCTCGCCCGCGACCGCCATCCGGTCGCCGCGCTCTATCTCGAGCTCGACCCGACCCTGGTCGACGTCAACGTGCATCCGGCCAAGGCGGAGGTGCGGTTCCGCGATCCGGCGCTGGTGCGCGGCCTGATCGTCGGCGCGCTGCGTCACGCCTTGGCCGGGGCCGGCCACCGCGCCTCGACCACCGTCGCCGCCGACGCACTGGCCGGCTTCAGGGCCGGATACCAGCCCGGCCCGTCCGCCGCCGGCTTCTCGGCCTGGCGGCAGGGCGGCTGGGCGCCGGAACCACAGAGCGGCCTGCTGGCCGGCGTCGCCGAGATCTCCGCCCGGTTCGAGTCCGCGCCCGCACCCAACGGCTTCGCCGAGCCGGGCGCGGCCGCCGCGTTCGATCCGATCGACTTCCCGCTCGGCGCCGCGCGCGCCCAGCTGCACGAGACCTACATCGTCGCCCAGACGCGCGACGGCGTCGTCATCGTCGACCAGCACGCCGCGCACGAGCGGCTGGTCTACGAGCGGATGAAGGAGGGCATGGCCGCCGGCGGCGTGCCGACCCAGGCGCTGCTGATGCCGCAGGTGGTGGAGCTCGACCCGGCCGAGGCCGAGCGCGTCGCCGGCCGCGCGGGCGAGCTGGCCGATCTTGGCCTGGTGCTGGAGCCGTTCGGCCCAGGCGCGGTGCTGGTGCGCGAAACCCCCGCGGCGCTGGGGGAGACCGACGTCGCCGGCCTGGTGCGCGACATCGCCGACGACCTGGCCGAGAACGGCGCGGCGCTGGCGCTGAAGGAGCGGCTGGAGCACGTCGCCGGCACCATGGCCTGCCACGGTTCGGTCCGCGCCGGCCGCCGGCTCTCGGCGCCGGAGATGAACGCGCTGTTGCGGCAGATGGAGGCGACGCCCCACTCCGGCCAGTGCAATCACGGCCGCCCGACCTACGTCGAACTGAAGCTGGCAGACATCGAGCGCCTGTTCGGCCGCCGCTGAGTTTCGAGCGCACCGGCGGATCGGAGACCTGATCCGCGCCGCCAGGCTGGACCTTTGCCGTTGAAGCCGGCATGCTTGCGCCCGTCCCCTCCGGAGGCTTGATGTTAGAGATTGCGGTCGAGGCCAGGGCCTAACAGCTCGCCTCACGCCGGCCAGAACACGGTTCTCGCCCCGGCGCTGACCCCGACTTGAAGGCCCTTGCTCGCCCGTCCGCCCCAATGGGGCGGGCGCGTTCTCGCACGCCTTCCTCGGACCTTGCTCTTGAACATCTCCAAGCCGCAGCAACGCACGCTGCACGCGCTCGCCCAAGGCGGCCGCATCTTGCTCGAACGCGACGAAACCGGCCGCGCGATCGCCGCCGAATGCCTGACCCGCGAGGGCTGGCGCCTCGGCGACTGCACGCTCGACCTCTTCAGGCTGCTGAAGCGCCGCCGGCTGATCGCCAGCCGGGGCGGCGGGCCCTATCACATCACCCGCGAGGGGCTGGAGCGGCTGCGCCCACAGCTCGATAACCGCACCTCAGGACGCAAGTGGTGAGAGGAAGCTGACCCGAGCCGCCCCCCAGGTCCGCTCGTCGACGAGCCGGAAACCCGGCGGCGTCGGGGCCGGGTCGGCGAGCCCGCGCTCCAGGATCGCCAGGGCGTCCGGTTCGAGCCAGCCGCCAGCCGCCAGCCGCGCCAGCGCCGCTTCGCCCAGGCCCTGGCCGTAGGGCGGATCGAGGAACGCCAGGTCGAAGGACGCGCCATCGGCGGTCGTCCGTGCGCTGAGCGTCGTCGCGTCGCGGCGGTCGATCCGCGTACGGTCGGTGAGCTTCAGCGCCGCGACGTTAGCGCCGATCGCCGCGCGCGCCGCCTCGTTGCGCTCGAGGAACAGGCAGAAGTCCGCGCCGCGCGAGATCGCTTCCAGCCCCAACGCGCCCGAGCCGGCGAACACGTCGATCACGCGGCGACCGCGCAGGCCGATGGTCCAGGGCGCGTGCTCCAACACATTGTAGAGGGCCTGGCGCGTACGGTCGGCGGTCGGCCGGGTGGACTGTCCCTTCGGCGCCACAAGCTGGCGTCCGCGCAACGTCCCGGCAACGATCCGCATGGGAAAGTCCTTCCAATAGCGGCGGTCTCTAGCGGATGAAGGGACGGCTGATCAAATGAGGGGGAGGATGACCTTAGCGCCGCCACCGCTGTCGCAGGCAAGCTTCATCGCGGACCTCAGTCCGCGCGAGCGCAGCCTTTGGCGCGCGGTCGTGACGTTGCTGGCCGGCGCGGTCGGCGGAGTCATCGTCGCCCTGATCACCGGGATTGTCGCGCTGGTGCTGGTGGTGGTCGCCACCGGCGGCTTCGGCGGTGATTTCCGCTCGTTGCCGCAGCACATCCTCGCCCTGCTCAACGAAGACGGGAAAACCATCCGCAGCGCGCTCGGTCTGCTGACCCTGGCGGTGTTCACCAACGGTCCGATGGCCGCGACCTTCATCGCCGTCGCCGCCCTGATCGCCGGCGTCAGCGCACGCCGCTACGTGACCGTGGCGCCGAAGATCCGCTGGCGGCTGCTGGCGAGTGGGCTGCTGCTGTCGGTGGTGGTGATCGGCCCGCTGATCCTGGCCGGACAGTTGCTCGACCCAAAATCTCCGCCGGCCCCGGTCATCAGCCTGGCTGCCGACTGGCCGGGCCGGATCGGCTATGCGCTGGCCTGCATCGCGCTCCTGATCCCAGCAGCGGCGGCCGAGGAGATCGTGTTCCGCGGCTGGCTGCTGCGCGAGAGCGCCGCGGTGTCGCGCAACCCGATCTTCCTGATGGCGGTGAACGGGGTGCTGTTCTCCGCCCTGCACAACGACTTCGCGCCGGACGCCTTCCTGATGCGGTCGCTGATGGGCGCGGGGTTCGTCTACATGACGCTGCGGCTCGGCGGCATCGAGTTCTCCACCGGCGCGCATGCGGCGAACAATATCCTGATCGTGCTCTTCATCCAGCCGCTGTCGCTGAAGCCAACGGCCTCCGGCGGGCTCGGCTTGGATTCGCTGGCCCAGGCCGTGTTCCTGTTTGTCAGCTATCTCCTGATGGCGGAACTGGTGGCGCGCTGGCCGTTGCTGCGCCGCTGGTCGGGGGCGGATCAGCTTCCTGGTCTGGCAACCAACGCTGTGGCGGAGCACTTTTCCTAAGCGTCTCCAGGCTGGCGCGCAGCGTCTCCAGGAACCGATCGCGGTCCCCGCACCAGCACGACGCCTCGCCGACCAGGACCGTGCAGTTCATCGGCGCCGGGAAGAACGCCCCTTTTGGCAGCACCCGGCCGGCGCCCTCGATCCAGACCGGAATCACCGGCGCGGCGGGAAAAGCCGCCGCCAGCCGCGCGACGCCGGCCTTCATCGGCCCGAGCTCGTCTGTGCCTGGCCCGCGGGTGCCCTCCGGGAAGATGATCACGATATCGCCAGCGGCCAGCGCTTCCCTGGCTGGGGCCAGCACGTCGTCGCGGCCGGCCCCCTCGCGACTTTGGTTGTCACGGACGATCGGCACGATGCCGACCAGGTTGCGCGAGAACCAGCCGATCATAGGTCCGCGCAGGAAGTAGTCGGCCGCCGCCACCGGCCGCAGCCGCCCGATCAGCCGCGCAGGAAACATCGTCAGCAGCAGCAGGGTGTCGAAATGGCTGTTGTGGTTGGCGGCGATGATGGCCGGGCCGGCCTTCGGCAGGTGCTCGGCGCCGATCACGTCCGCGCCGGTGAAGAAGGCCGCCAGCGGCCGCGCCACCAGGTGTAGGAAGGCGTGCCTGGCCAGATTCATCGGTGCAGGACGAAGAACGTCATCAGGTGGAAATAGAGCGGCGCGGTGAACGTCAGGCTATCGATGCGGTCGAGGATGCCGCCGTGGCCCGGGATCAGGTGCGACGAATCCTTGACCCCGATGTCGCGCTTCACCGCCGAGAGCGTCACGTCGCCGGCGAAGCCCGCCAGCGGCAACAGCACGGCCATGATCGCCAGGTTGAGCCCAGCCAGCGGCGCGAAGATCGGTCCGATCAGCCAGATCAGCGCCGCCGTGGTCGCCCAGCCGCCGAGGAAGCCCTCCCAGGTCTTGTTGGGACTGACCGTGGGCATGATCTTGTGGCGGCCGAGCAGCTTGCCCCAGCAGTATTGGGCGACGTCGTTGGCCTCGGTCGCCGACCAGCAGCAGGAACACCAGGCCCGCGGGTCCCGCCGGCATCGGCAGGTTCGGCGGCGTGCGCATCAGCCAGACGACGAAGCCGATCGCGTAGACGCAGGCGACCTCGCCCCAGTGGAAGCCCGCCGCGCGCTGCAGGTAGTTGCGGGTCTGGCCGATGATCGCCATCAGGAACGGCGTGATCAGGAACACCCAGACCGGGATGAACACGAGGTAGATGCCGTACTCGTTGATGGCGATCCAGCCGTAGCTGATCGGCACGACGAGGTAGGACGCCAGGATGATCAGCCGGTCCTCGCGCCTGGCCGGCGCCAGCGACAGAAATTCGCGCAGCGCCAGGAACGAGATCAGCGCGAACAGCGCCAGCGTCGCCTGCCAGCCCAGCGCCAGGGCCGCGGCGAGCAGGGCGACCATCACCCACCATGAGTTCACCCGCTGCTGCAGGTTAGTGTAGTCGCGGCCAGGCCGAAGGCGCGGCAGCAGGGCGGCGGCGAGCGCGCCCAGCGTCAGGATCGCCAACACGCCCGCCAGGCCCCAGACTAGCGGCCAGGCGATCGGCGGCAGGGCGTGGCCGAGGAACTCGAGCCGGAGCGGAGAGGCAATCGACATGGCCAGAGCAAGTTTGTCCCTTGCCAAGCTTGCCCGCGCAAGCGCCGTTCACGTCGGCGTCGCGTTCGTGGCGATGGGCGGCTGGACGCTGTTCGCCAATCGCACCCATGGCTCGGCGGCGATCGCGCCTGCGCTGGCGCAAGGGACCATCTCCGGGCTGATCACCTTGGTGCTGAAGCGGGTGCTGGAAGCCTTCGCGGCGCGGCTCTCCGGGGCGCTGGCCTACGTCCTGCCACCGCTGGCCACCGCCAGCGTGATCCTGGCGCTGCTGATCGGCGTCCACCGGCTGATCGGCACGCCGGAAATCCTCGCCACCATCGCCGTGCCGTGGTCGGTCTCCACCGGCTATGCCATCCTCTACACCGTCGCCCTGCGAAGGACCCTTCATGGCCGAGCTCGATAACCGCCGGCCGATCAAGTCGCGGGACGCCGGCTGGGCGCACCGCGCCGCCGCGGCGCTGGCCGACGGCAACGCCAGCCCGGACCTGATCTCCGCCGCCAGCTTCGCCTTCTCCTTCCTCGGCGCGGCGCTGCTGCTGGGCGCGGGGATGACCCCGATCTGGCCCCTGCGCGCGGCGCTGCTGCTCGCTGCGGCGGCGTGCATTCAGCTGCGCCTGGTCTGCAACCTGCTCGACGGCATGGTCGCGGTCGAGCATGACCGCAGCTCGTCGTCGGGGCCGATCTGGAACGAGCTGCCGGACCGGTTCTCCGACGTCGTGCTGCTGGCCGGGGCCGGATACGGCGCGGCCGGCGGCGGGATCATGTTCGCGGTCGAGCTCGGCTGGATCTGCGCGTCGCTGGCGCTGCTGACCGCCTACCTGCGCGAGCTGGGCCGCGGGCTCGGCTTTCCCGCCGACTTTTCCGGCCCGATGGCCAAGCCGCAGCGGATGGCCGCGCTCACGATCGCCTGCGTGATCGCCGCGCTGGAGCCGCTGTGGGGCTGGCGCGGCCAGACGCTGACGATCGCGCTGGCGATCGTGGCGCTCGGAACCGCCTTCACCGCCTACCGCCGCACCCGGACGCTGGCCGGCCGGCTCGCCGAGAAGAACACCGCAGGAGGAACCCCATGACCCTTGTCACCACCGAAGATCGCGGCGCCGTGCGCCTGATCGCCTACGCCAACCCGCCGTTCGGGACGATGACCGCCGCCGGCTCGACCGAGATGTTCGACGCGGTGAGCGCGGCCGTCGGCGACGCCGGCGTGCGGGCGATCGTCATCACCGGCGGCCTGCCCGGGATCTTCATCCGCCACTACGACGTCGGCGAGCTCTCGGTGATGTCCGACACGCTGGGAGGCGCCGCGCCGCCGACGCCGCCGCCATCTCCAGCCAGCCGCGCGGCGCCCCGGCTTCCTCGAGCTGACCGACCTGATCGCGGCGGCCGACAAGCCGGTGATCGCGGCGATCAACGGGCTGTGCATGGGCGGCGGCTTCGAGCTCTCGCTGGCCTGCGACCTGCGCATCGCCGGCAAGGACGTGACCGCGATCGGCCTGCCGGAGACGCGCGTCGGCATCTTCCCCGGCGGCGGCGGCACGCAGCGGCTGCCGCGGATCATCGGCGAAGCCAAGGCGGTGGAGATGATCCTGCGCGGCCTCACGGTCGATGGTCCTGGCGCCGGCGAGCTCGGCATCGTGCACGAGGTGGTCGGCGACCCGCTCGCCCGCGCCCTGGAGATCGCCGCCGAGTTGGCGACCCGCGGGGCCGAGGGCCTCGCCTTCGCCAAGCGCCTTACCCGCGCCGCCTTGGACCGCCCCCTGGCCGAGGGCCTGGCGGACGAGCGGGCGAGCTTCCTGGCCGTGATGCGGACCGCTTCGGCCCGTGAGGCGCTGCGGGCCGCGCGCCAGCCGGTCGAGATCCAGAAGGCTTGACCTTCGCCTTCGCCCACCCGGCCTTGTACTTCTTGCCCTCCACCCGGAGCGCCGGTGCGGGCGCCTGAGCCTGCGCGCGGTTCGGCGGCGGTTTGGCCTTGTACCGACGCCCCTGCTTGCCGGCCACCAGCGTCAGGACGCCATCCGGGCCGCGCGTGGGGGGCGGCAGTTCCTCGACCGCGCCCTTTTCCAGCGCGCCAAGCTCGTAGGGCCCGTAGGCGACCCGGATCAGCCGGTTCACGGTGAGGCCGAGCGCGTCCAGCACCTTGCGCACCTCGCGGTTCTTGCCCTCGGCGAGGCTGAGGCTGATCCACTGGTTCGCCGCGCCGTCGCGCCCCGGCTCGGCCTCGGCTTCGATCGCGCCGTAGTGGACGCCGTCGACGGTGATGCCGTTCGCCAGCCGCGCCAGCCTGCCCTGCGTCGACCCGGCCTCGCGCCCTGGCCCGATATCGCCGCCTCAGCGCGGTCGCCGGCAGCTCCAGCATCCGCGCCAGCTCGCCGTCGTTGGTCAGCAGCAGCAGGCCCTCGGAATTGAGGTCGAGCCGCCCCACCGAGATCAGCCGCGGCAGGCCGGGCGGCAGCGCCTCGAACACGGTCGGCCGGCCCTGCGGGTCGCGGTGGCTGGTCACCAGGCCCGCCGGCTTGTGATAGCGGAACAGCCGCGTCGGCTCGGCGGCGGCCACAGGACGGCCGTCCAGCGTCACCTGGTCCTTCGCCGACACCTTCACCGCCGGCGAGGTCAGCGTCTCGCCGTTCAGCGTCACCCGGCCCGCCTCGATCAGCCGCTCGACCTCGCGGCGCGAGGCGACGCCAGCCCGGGCCAGCACCTTGGCGATCCGCTCGCCGCCAGAGCTATCGCCTTGACCTTCCTCGCCGCCGGCGCTTGCGTCGTCCCGATGATCCATGACGACGAGACCATGCGCATCGCCCTCGCGGAGGCGCAAGCCGCCGCCGCCCGCGGCGAGGCGCCGATCGGCGCGGTGGTGGTCGATCCGGCCACGGGTGAAGTCGTCGCCCGCGCCGGCAACAGCCCGATCGGGAACCACGACCCCACCGCCCACGCCGAGATCCTCGCCCTGCGCGCCGCCGCGGCCAAGCTCGGCAACTACCGCCTCACCGGCCTCACCATGTTCGTCACGCTGGAGCCCTGCGCCATGTGCGCCGGCGCCATCAGCCACGCCCGCATCGGCCGCCTGGTGTTCGGCGCGACCGACGAGAAGGGCGGCGCCGTCGTCAGCGGCCCGCGTTTCTTCGAGCAGCCGACCTGCCACTGGCGTCCCGAGGTCGAGGGCGGCGTGCTCGGCGAAGAGAGCGCGGCGCTGCTGAAGGCGTTCTTCCGCGCGCGTCGCTGAACGCTTGCGGCCCGCTCTCCGCGGCGGGATGATCGGCCATTAGACCAAATGGGAGGATTTCAGATGGGATTGCTCGATGGGAAGGTCGCCATCGTCACCGGCGGCGGCAACGGGCTGGGCGAGGCCTACTGCAAGCTGTTTGCCCAGGAAGGCGCGTCGGTGGTGGTCAACGACCTCGGCGGCGCGCGCGACGGCACGGGCGGCAGCCTCAGCGCCGCGCAGACCGTGGTCGAGGCGATCAAAGCGGCGGGCGGCAAGGCGGTGGCCAACGGCGACGACGTCTCCACCGTCGAGGGCGGCAAGCGCATCTTCCAGACCGCGATCGACAGCTTCGGCCGCGTCGACATCCTGGTGAACAACGCCGGCATTCTGCGCGACAAGACCTTCGCCAACACCTCCGAGGCCGACTGGGACGCGGTGATCAAGGTGCACCTGAAGGGCGCCTACTGCTGCACCATGCCGGTCTGGAACTGGATGAAGGACAATGGGGTCAAGGGCGTGATCGTCATGACCTCGTCCGGCTCGGGGCTGTTCGGCAACTTCGGCCAGTCGAACTACGGCGCCGCCAAGGCCGGCCTCTACGGCTTCATGCGCGTGCTCTCGATCGAGGGGCGCAAGTACGGCATCCGCGTTTGGGCGCTGGCGCCCGGGGCCTACACGCGCATGACCTCCGACCTGCCCGGCCGCAAGGACCGCGAGCCCGATCCGATGAGCCTGCCCGAGCGTATCGCGCCCGGCGTGCTCTACATGGTCTCCGACCTGTCGGGCGATCAGACCGGCAAGACGCTCAGCGTCTCGTCGCGGGGCGTACGCGAGATCAAGATGATGCAGGCCAAGGGCATCTCGCCGAAGACGCCCTGGACCGCCCAGGACGTCGCCGACAACGCCGACGTGATCTTCTTCCCCGAAGAGCCGGCCCGCGTCCCGGCCTGAGGCTTCAGGGTTGCGCGCGGCGGGCGATCGCCGCGCGCAACAGAATGGCCTGGTCGGGGCGCAGCTCAACCAGCGCGCGGCTGATCGGCGTCAGGCGCGAGCCGGTCTCGATCTGAGTCATGTCCTTGGCCGCTCGGCTGTATCGGAGGCCCTCGGCGACAAATATGGCGTGGACCATTGGACCCCATCGCCGTGTCGGATGGGGCCGCGGCTTCGTCAGCGGCTCTAGGAAGTGAAAGCCGAGCAGCGTGAGCTCGCCGACGGCCAGATGGCCTCGCCATCCACTAGCGGCGTGCGCCGGTCGAGCTCGGCGGCGAACGATGCGGCGAGGGCGTCGAAGTTCATGGCCGCGCTTCTACCCGAAGCACAGGACCCTAGGCGGCGGCCCAGCGGGTGGGATCGAGGGCGACTGGGTCGTCGATCGCCATCTCGTCCCAGTCCAGGTCGGGCGGCGGGCTGGAGGCGGCGGCGATGACCGCCGCCAGTTCGCCGGCCGAGCCGGCGCCGACGATCACCGCGTCGGCTTCCGGACGAGAAAGCGCGAAGCCGAGCGCCGCCTGCAGCGGGTCGGAGCGGCCCTCGGCGATCATGCGGCGGGCGCGCGACAGTCGTCCGGCCGCGCCTTTCAGCTGCGCCGGCACCCGGTCAGGGGGCAGGAACAGCAGGCCGTTGAGGAAGATCGAGCGCAGATGCACCTCGATGCCCATCTCGCGCACCGCCATCAGGCTGCCGTCGAGCAGCAGGCGTTGGTCGAGCAGGGAGGCGGGGGCCTGGATCAGGTCCGGCTTGAAGCGGCGGGCGACGCCGACGGGGTCGTCGGAGGCGTAGACGCAGACGCCGACCTGCTCGAACAGGCCCTCGTCGCGCAATGTCTTCAGCCGATCCCAGAGCGACGGACCGGCGGGCGCGAACAGGTCGCTGGCGCTTTGCACCACCACGGCGCGGGCCTTGGTCAGCTTCAGGCGCATGAGGCTGGCGCGGACCTCGGCCTCGACCGCGTCGGGACCGCGATCGCCGCGCACGGAACGGATCAGCACGCCCATCGGGACCGGCCGCGGCAGGTGTTCGCCCAGCATCGCCTCGCAGACAGGCTGAGCGCCGCCGGCGTCGAGGAAGCCAAGATCGGCGCGCGCGGCGGCGATCAGCATGTCGCGCACCTCGGCTTCGGGCGGTCTGCCGCGCAGTGCGGCCCCGCTCGGGAACTGCGACGCACCCAGCCCCAGCTTGTGAAGTGACGGTCTCACGCGGCGTCCACCATCTTTTTGCGCTTAGTGCACATTTGAGCGGAAGATGCGCCGCCGACCTTTAAGAAGCGGTATCGACGAGGTTGATCGGAGGTTAAGAGCGCCGGGATGAGTGTGACGCTGCCAGACTGGCCGATGTTCGGCCTCGGCGATGACGCCCGGCCGGCGCTGGAAGCGGCGCGCGCGGCCGGCAAGCCCTGCGCGGTAGCCACCATCGTCGCGCTCGACGGCGGCGGGCCGCGGCCCGTCGGCACGCAGATGGTGATCGGCGACGGCGTTCTATCCGGCTTCCTGTCGGGCGGCTGCCTGGAGGCCGACGTCGTCGGCCACGCCGAAGCCTGCCTGGCGGATGGCGAGCCGCGCCGGCTGGTTTACGGAACCGGCAGTCCGTGGCCGGATATCCGCCTGCTTTGCGGCGCGCGGATCGACATCATGGTCGAGCGGATCGGGCCGGACGACCCGGCGGTGGAACGGCTGCTGGCCCTACGCGACGCCCGCGCGCCGGCGATCTGGATCAGCGACGGCCGCGGCCGGGTCTGCGCCCCGCCGAGCGACGTTCCACAGGCACGGCCGGGCGCGTTCCAGCGCACGTTCGAGCCCGTGCCGCGGCTGGTGGTGCTGGGCGGCGATCCGACCGCGCTGGCCATCGCCGCCCTGGGCGCGCAGGCAGGCTTCGAGACCACGCTGGTGCGACCGAAGGGCCCCGAAGCGCCGCCGCCGTTCCCGGTGGCCTACAGCCGCGACGAGCCGGCCGACGCCCTGGCCGCGATCGGGCTCGATCCCTGGACCGCGGTCGCGGTGGCGACGCACGAGGCGGAGGCCGATCACGCCGCCCTGACCTTCGCGCTGCCGTCCAAGGCGTTCTACGTCGGCGCCCTGGGCGCCCGGCGGCGCGCGGCGGACCGGTTGGCGTGGCTGGAGGGCGCCGGCGTCGGCGCCGCGGACATCGCCCGCCTGCGCACCCCGATCGGCCTGTCGATCGGCGGCAAGGCGCCGTGGGAAGTGGCGATCTCGGTGCTGGGCGAGATCACCCAGGTCCGCTACGCCCGCTCCAGCAGCAGCGCGTCGACCAGCCCGCCAGGTTCCAGCGCCGCCGCGCCGGCTGGCCGCCGCACCAGCGCATCGGCGCTGGCGAACACCGACACCAACGACGAATCCTGATCGGCGAAGGCCTCGGCGTTGAGAGCGCCGTCGGGGCCGGTGGTGATCCTGGCGCGCATCCAGTGCTCGCGCGAGCCGTTGGCGGGGAAACGCGCCGCGGCCCTGGCCTGGACCAGCCGCACGCCCGGATCTGCGCCCTGCATCGCCCGCAAGAGCGGATGCAGGAACAGCTCGGCGCAGACCAGTGCCGAGGACGGATTGCCCGGCAGGCCCAACACCCGCCGCCCGTCGGCCAGGCGGCCAAACCAGGTCGGTTTGCCGGGGCGCACGTTGACGCTCTCCACCGCGAGCTCCAGCCCCAGTTGCGCCAGCGCCGGCTTGACCAGATCGTGATCGCCCACCGACGCGCCGCCGACCGTGACGATCACGTCGCACTCCGCCGCCCGCACCGCCTCGGCGGTCGCGGCGATGTCGTCGCCAACGGGCTTCAACCGAGTTGCCGCCGCGCCCCAGCGGCCAGCCAGCGCCACCAGGGCGACCGTGCCGGCGTCGAAGATCTGATACGGGCCGGGCGTCTGGCCGGGATCGATAATCTCCTCGCCGGTGGAGAGGAAGCTCACGCGCGGCCGCCGCGCCACAGCCAGCGCCCCGCGTCCGCCGGCGGCGGCGAGCGAGAGCCGCCAGGCGTCGAGCTTCGCGCCGCGGCTCAGCAACAGTTCCCCACCATGGAAATCGCACCCGGCCGGGCGGACATGTTGGCCGAGCGGGGTTGCGGGAAGCTCGACACGGGCGCCGTCCCGCGTCGCCACCTCCTGGATCACCACCGTGTCGGCGCCGGGCGGCAGCGCCGCGCCGGTGAAGATGCGCACCGCCTCGCCCCGCGCCAGCGCCGCGGCGTAGGGCGTGCCCGCCGCGCTCTCGCCGGCGATCCTGAGGCTGCCAGGGATGTCGGCCGCCGCGGCCGCCCAGCCATCCATCGCCGAGGCCGGATACGGCGGCTGGTCGCGGATCGCGCAGACATCTTCGGCGAGCGTGCGGCCGACCGCGTCGGCCAGCGCCACGGTCTCGGACGGCAGACGCTCGGCCCACGCCAGCACCGCGGCGCGCGCCTCCTCGACCGACGGCAGGCTCACGGCGCGCGCCAGTCGCCGGACGCGCCGCCGGTCTTTTCCAGCAGGCGCACCGCCTCGATGGTCATGCCGCGCTCGACCGCCTTCAGCATGTCGTAGAGCGTCAGGCAGGCGACGCTGACCGCCGTCAGCGCCTCCATCTCGACCCCGGTCGGTCCGGTGGTGGCCACGCGCGCGGTGACGGTCAGTCCCTCGTCCGCCGCGGCGACCCGCACTTCGGCTTTGGAGAGCGGCAAGGGGTGGCACAGCGGGATCAGCTCGGCGGTCTTCTTCGCCGCCATGATCCCGGCGATCTCGGCGGCGGCGATCACGTCGCCCTTGCGCGCGCCGCCACTCAGGGCGAGATCGCGGGTCTGCGGCTTCATCCGCACCAGCCCCGCCGCCACCGCCTCGCGCGCCGTCGCCGCCTTGCCCGAGACATCGACCATCCGCGCCCGGCCTTCGGCGTCGAGATGGGTGAGCTGGGTCATCGGCCGTCCTCGAGACGAAGTTCAGGCCTTCTTAGTCCCAGCGGGCGCCCGGGCGCCAAACGCTTTCGCACGGCGGCGGACGCAAAACGGGCCCAGGCCGGCGTCCGGCCTGGGCCCGTGGCCATTTCGCTGGCTCTTGCGATCAGCGCGAGGCGAGGCCGCGCGAGTTCGAATAGGTGGTCTCGGCCTTGGCGACCGCGGAATTGATGCACTCCGGCCGGGCGTAGAACTGCACCAGGGTCGACTGGCCGGCCAGTTCCTCGCGGCAGGCGGCCTGGGCGGCCTGGACGATGGCGGCGTGCGCCGACTTGGCGTCCAGCCCGGCGAGGCTCACCTTGACCTCGGTGTGCGCGGCGGCCGGAAGGGCGATGGCCGCGAACGTCGCGGCGAGTACGAGCTTACGAAACATGATGTTTTCCAGACTTGAGGTTAGCGTGAACCCCGCACCCGAACGCTTCCCGATTTGAATCTTGAGTCGACTTATCGGCGTTCACCTAGGCCAGCTTCACCGCGCCGCCAAGCCTGATATTGCGCCGCATCATTGACATACTGCGTCGCAGCATGCCGCTGCCCGCCCGGCGGTCATTTACCCAGCGGAATGCTGCATATTTCGCCAGGACGGCGGCGAGACCCCGACGGGCGATGCGTTCGGCGGCCCTAGGCGCCGAAGCTGTGCGCGCGTGACAATCGCCGTCCGCCTGCGCACTCTCCGAGCCGAGGTCCATCGCTGCATTCGGGGAGCGCATGCCGGAGACCGAACCGCGCTATTGGGCCTTCCTCAGCTATAGCCACGCCGACGCGCGCTTCGCCCAATGGCTTCGCCGAAGGCTGGAAGGTTACGCGATCCCGGCCCGGCTGGTGGGGCGGACGACGCCGGCGGGCGTGGTCCCGGCGCGGCTGAAGCCGATCTTTCGCGATCGCGAGGAGATGGGCGCGGGGCCCGATCTCAGCGAGCGGCTGAAGACGGCGCTGAGCGATTCCGCCTATTTGATCGTGATCTGCTCGCCGGCGGCGGTGAAGTCGGCCTGGGTCAACGAGGAGATCCGCCGGTTCAAGGCCCTGCGCGGCGACGAGCGCGTGCTGGCGGTGATGGTCAGCGGCGTCCCGTTCGCCTCCGAGCAGGCCGACGGCGCCGAGCAGGAATGCTTCCCCGAACCGTTGCGGCGGCGGCTGGCGGGCAAAGGCGCCGGAGAGCGGGTCGAGACCCTGGCCGCGGATTTCCGGCCGGGCGAGGACAGCCGCCGCGGCGCCCTGCTCAAGCTCGTCGCCGGCATCCTGCAGCTCGATCTCGACGAGATCGTCCAGCGCGACGCCCAGCGCCAATATCGCCGCCTCTCGCTGATCGCCGCGGCGTCGGTGGTCACGGCCCTGGGGATGGGCGCCCTCGCGCTCGCCGCGGTCGAGGCGCGCAACGAGGCGATCGCGCAACGCACCCAGGCCGAGGGCCTGATCGAGTTCATGATCGGCGATCTGCGCAAGAAGCTGGAGCCGGCCGGCCGGCTCGACACCCTCGACGCGATCGGCGCCAAGGCGCTGGCCTACTACGCCGCGCAGCGGGACCGCGGCCTCGACGCCGCCGCGCTCGGCCAGCACGCGCGGGTTTTGCACCTGCTTGGCGACATCCGCGAGCAGCGCGGCGACCTGCCGGCGGCCCTTTCGCTGTTCAACGAAGCTGCGAGAAGCACGGCGGAGCTGTTGCGACGCCACCCGGACGATCCCCAGACCATGTTCGATCACGTCCAGAGCCTCGCCTATATCGGCGAGGTGGCTTACCAGCGGGGCGAGACCAGCCTCGCCCTCGACGAATTCGAGCAGCGCCAGCGTCTCGCCAGACGGCTGGTCGCGGCCGGTTCCGCGAACCAGGACTGGCAGGCCGAGGTGGCGGAAGCCGACACCGACCTGGGCGTCGCCCTGCTGGGTCAGTCGCGCGCCGACGAAGCGGTGCGCCAATTCACCGAAGCCCTCGCGATCAGCTCGCGCCTCGCGGCCGCCGCGCCGCAAAACCGCGAGCGGCAATACGACAAGGCGCAGATCCTCGCCTGGCTCGCCGACGCCGAGGTGTCGCGCAGCCGGCTGGACGCGGCCTCGTCCGATCGGGCGGCCGAGGCGCAAATCTATGCGGCCTTGGTCGCCGATAGCCCAGGCGACACCGGCGCCGCCGTCGCGCTGGCCGCCAGCCACGCAGCCAGCGCGCGAATCCGGCTGGCGGCCGGCGCCGTGCCCTCGGCGATCGTCGATCTCCAAGCCGCCGCCGCCGACATGAGCCGGCTGATGGCCCTGGCGCCCGACAACGCGCGCTACAAGGCGAACGCCGCGCCGATCCTCATCCTGCTGAGCCAGGCCTTGTTGCAGGACGGCCAGCTGGACGCAGCAGCCCAGGTCGCCGGCCAGGCGGTCAGCCTGAGCGAGGCGGTCGCCGGCTCCGCCCAAGGTCACGGCGACGACGCGGTGACGTGGCGCGGCCAGAGACTCGGCGCGGCCCGGATCGTCCGCATGAAGATCGCCGCCGCGGCGGCCCGCACGACGGCGGCGCAGTCGCGGGCGCTGGCGCCCGCTGCGGCGGAATCCGCAAGGCTGCGCGGCCTGCTCGGCGCACACGCGGAGGCGCCGTCGCTTGCGCGGGTCGCGGCGGAAGCCGCGCTACTCGCCGGCGACTCCGCGTACCTCGCCGGGAGAGCGCCGGACGCCGAGGCGGCGTGGACTTCGGCGCAGACCATCTTGCGGCAGGCCGTCAAGGCGGGCTCGTCGCCGACCGACCGCACAGCGGTGCTGTTGCGCCAGTTGGGCTTTAGGCTAAGTTTCCGGCGCCTGCCGACCGGGCCGCTTAATCCAGCAGGTCCCGGCCACAGTCCCGCCGAGACGCACGCGCTGGCGGACTACCGATGGTGAGCCGCCCCACGCCGACGACCAGGAAGGACGACCATGCCCTGCATCCCGCCGCCGCAGCCACAGATCGAGGCGACGATCACGGTCGGCCCCGCACCGGACTACCAGCTGGCGTTCATCCCCAACCCGGACGACGGGTCGGCCAAATATATCGATAGCGACGGCAATCTCGACTTCAGTTCGTTCAGCTGCGAGATCACCGTCAAGTTCACGATCGCGACCAAGGGGATCGTTTTCTACAAGGGTTACGGCAAGGACTCGATTTCCTACGCCGAAAGCCTGGACGCCGCCGAGCTGAAGCAGCCGGTCGGCGATGGGCATCACCAGTTCCGCAAGGGGCTCAACCACCCCGACCCGCAGACCCTCGTGTTCGAGTATCACAACGACTGCGGCAAGCACGGCGACCGCGCCTGCCCCTCCAGCCGGTACGGCCTCTACATCGGCTACTCGGGCGGCTTCCTCAAACACCACGACCCGATCATCAACAATGGCGGGAGCCAGTAGGCGATCGAGCAGGCGCTCAGGTCTCGAGCAGCCGCGGCATCAGCTCGACCATGTTGCAGGGCTTGTGGCGGCTATCCAGCTGCGGCGAGATCACCCGGTCCCAGCCGTCGCGCACGGCGCCGTTCGAGCCGGGCAGGCAGAAGATGAAGACGCCGTCGATGATCCCCGCCAGCGCCCGCGACTGCAGGGTGGAGAGCCCCACCGTCTGGTAGCTGACCAGGTGGAAGATCACCGAGAAGCCCTCGATCCGCTTGTCCAGCAACGGCTCGACCGCCTCGGGGGTGACGTCACGGCCGGTGATGCCGGTGCCGCCGGTGGTGAGGATCACGTCGACCTCGCCCGAGCCGGTCCAGGCCTTCACCTTCGCGCGGATCTCGCCGACGTCGTCGCGGACGATCGCCTTGTCGGCCAGCTGGTGGCCGGCGCCTGTCAGCCGCTCGACCAGCACGTGGCCGGAGGTGTCGCTCTCTTCGTCGCGGGTGTCGGAGATGGTCAGCACGGCGATCCGCACCGGCGTCAGCGTCGCGGTCTCGTCGAGCTTGCCGCCGGGGGCGAGCAGGGTGGTCATGGCGCGGCCTCTCTCAGCTAGCGTGACGCGGGTTTAGTCCCACCGCGCGATATCGTCCAAGTCCCGCGCGGTCGGCTCGACCCAGCGGGCGCCGGCCGGGCCATGTTCCTTCTTCCAGAACGGGGCGCGGCTCTTGAGGTAGTCCATCAGGTAGTCGCAGGCCTCGAACGCCTCGCGGCGGTGGCCAGACGCTGTCGCCACCATCACGATCGGCTCGCCCGGCGCGATCGGGCCGTGACGGTGCACGATCAGCACGTCGTGCAGCGAGAACCGTGCGGTCGCGGTCGCGGCCATGCGCGCGATCTCGGCTTCGGTGAAGCCAGGGTAGGCTTCCAATTCCAGCGCCGTGGTCGCGCCGGCGTCGCCGCGGGCGATGCCGACGAAGCTGGCGACGGCGCCGCTTTCAGTGCGGCCGGCGCAGAAGGCGGCAAGCTCCGCGCCTGGCTCGAACGGCTCGGTGGTGAGCCGGATCATCCGCCGCTCATCGGTGGCAGGAAGGCGACTTCGGCCACGGCCGCCAGCGCGATCTCGCCGCGCACGATGACCTTGTCGACCGCGGCCTGCACGCCCGGACCATCGAGGGCCGCGCCCAGCGCCGCATCCTGCCCAGCGATCAGCGCCTTCAGCGCCGTAAGACTGGCAGGCGCGGGATCGAACGCACGCTCGCGCCAGCCGGCCAGGTCGCCCAGGCGGCCGAACAGCAGCACGCGCATCAGCCGCCCGTGGTCGACATGTGCCGGGCCACCGCCGGGCGCAGGCCCGCACCGATATGGAAGTCGTGGCCCTTCGGCTTGGCGTCCACCGCGTTGCGGATCGCGTCCATCAGCGCCGCGTCATCGGCGCCCGAGCGGATCACCGCGCGCAGGTCGGCGGCGTCCTCGCGGCCAAGACAGGTGTGCAAGGTGCCAGTGCAGGTGAGGCGCACGCGGTTGCACAGTTCGCAGAAATTGTGGCTCAGCGGCGTGATGAAGCCGAGCCGGCCGCCGGTCTGCGCCACCTCGACATAGCGCGCCGGTCCGCCGGTGGAGAGCGGCAGGTCCCGTAGCGTCCAGTACCCCGCCAGCTCGCGTCGCACCGCCTCCAGCGACAGGAACTGGTCGGTCCGGTCGGCTTCGACCTCGCCCATCGGCATGGTCTCGATCAGGGTGATGGCCATACCCTCGCCGTGCGCCCATTGGATCAGCGCGGGGATCTCGGCGGCGTTGTCGTGGGCGAGGGCGACGGTGTTGATCTTGACCTGGAGGCCGGCGGCCTGCGCCGCCGCGACTCCGGCCAGCACCTGGGCCAGATTGCCACCGCGGGTCAGGCGAGCGAACAGGTCGGGCTTCAGCGTATCCAGCGAGACATTGATCCGGCGGACGCCGAGCGCCGCCAGATCGGGGGCGAACTGCGCCAGGCGCGTCCCGTTGGTGGTCAGCGTCAGTTCGTCGAGGTCGCCGCTCTCGAGGTGCCGCGCCAGCCGTTCCACCAGCGTGAGGAACCCCTTGCGCACCAGCGGCTCGCCGCCGGTGAGGCGCAGCTTGCGCGTGCCCAGCCCGACGAACGCCGTGGCGATGCGGTCGATTTCCTCGAGCGTCAGCACCTCGGCCTTCGGCAGGAAGGTCATGTGCTCGGCCATGCAGTAGACGCAGCGCAGGTCGCAGCGATCGGTCACCGAGACGCGCAGATAGCTCACCGTGCGGCCGAAGCCGTCGACGAGCGAGCGGCTGCGTACGTCCGGCCGTGCTTGCGGCGAGGCGGTGTCGTAAGGCGTCATGACGCGCCTAACATAGAAAGGATGGCGGCTTGGCGACAGGGGGTGGCTCGGAAGCGCGGATGAAGGCCGCTTGGGAGGCGGTCGTGCTGGCCGGCGGCGCCGGCGCGCGCTTCGGCGGCGGCAAGCTCACCGCTCCTTGGCGCGGCGGGACGCTGATCGACGGCGCCCTGGCGGCGGCGTTCGCGGCGCCGGCGCGCGGCGTGACGGTGGTGACTGGCGCCGACGCGAAGGTCGAAGCGGCGGCCCGCGCCTTTGCCGTGCGGATCGGCCAGGCCGATCGGCTGCGCGTCGTCCATTGCCCGGACTACGCCGAGGGCATGGGCGCCACCCTGCGCGCCGGCGTCGCCGCCCTGCCGCCGGACGCGGCGGGCGTTTTCGTCTTCCTGGGCGACATGCCGCTGATTCCCGCCGCTATCCTGCCTGCTCTCGCGGACGCCGTCGTCGCCGGCGCGCCCGCCGCCGCGCCCAGCTTCGAGGGCCAGCGCGGCCATCCCGGTGCTGTTCGCGGCGGCGCTGCTGCCACAGCTGGCGGCGCTCACCGGCGATCGAAGGCGCGCGCCGGGTGCTGCGCGACCTGGGCGAGGCGCTGGCGCTGGTCCCGACCGACGACGCCGGCGTGCTGGCCGACATCGACCTGCCGACCGACCTCGACCGCCTGCGCTGAACCGGGAGCTTTACGGTTCAGTCCGCCGATCCGAGGCGCTGGCGGATGTCTCGATAGGCGGCCTCGATCAGGTCGCTCAGCGCCGCGGCGTTGACCGGCTCGCCCCAGCGCAGCTTTACGTGACGCATGCGCTTGCCGGCGCCTTCCAGCAGGCCGGCGGGATCTTCCAGCTCGGCGCCGAAGAAGAAGCCGACGTTCACGTGTGCGCTGAACGCATCGACGTAGGCGAACGCGGCGTCTTCTCCGCACGCCGTCGGATGCCCGTCGGCCAGCAGCTCGCGCACGTCCGCGCCGCATTCGCGCATCCGTTCGAACCAGGGCTCGGCCATGCGCCGCAGCGCGTGGTCCGGCGCAGCGAACCAGGTCTCGACGCTGGGGTCGCGCCGGACCGCGTTCGGGAAGCGAAAGAGCGGGCTCACCGGCGCAGTTTGCCACCCCGGCCCATGATGTCGAGCCGGTATGCGCCGGCTACGTCGGCCAGGTCTCCGGCGACATCGCCAGCACGTCGCCGACGAAGTGCAGCGAGCCGCAGATGACCACGTGCGGCGGCGGCCCCGGCGGCGCCAGCGCCTGCTGCAGCCCGGCTGTGACCCCATCGACCGCCTCGGCTCGCAGGCCGGCGGCGCGGGCGGCGGCGGCGAGGTCGTCCGGCGGCGTTGCGTTCGGGGAATCGAACGCGGTGGCGAAGACGTGGCGGGCGAGGCCCTTGAAGTGCGGGAAGAAGCCGGAGGCGTCCTTGCGGCCCAGCATGCCGACGATCAGCTCCACCGGCCGTCCGTCGCGCGCCGCCAGCCGGGTCACCGCGTCGGCCAGCGCCGCGCCGGCGTGGGGATTGTGCGCCCCGTCGAGCCAGAGGTCGGCGCCCCGCGCCCTGGCCAGCTCCGCCAGCGGTCCCTTGGTCAGCGACTGGAAGCGGCCGGGCCATTGCGCGCTGGCGACCCCGCGCCCGATCGCCGCCTCGTCGATGCGCGGATCGTCGAACGCCAGCGCGGCGGCGACGGCGAGGCCGGCGTTGGCGAACTGGTGCGGGCCGAACAGGCTGGGCGGCGGCAGGTCCATCAGCTGCTCGCCCAGTTGCACCACCAGCCGGCCGTGCTACTCGTAGGCGTCGAAGTCGCGGCCCATCAGGCTCAGCGGCGCGCCCAGTGTCTCGGCCTCGCGCTCGATCTCATCCAGCGCCTCGTCCAGCTGGCGGGCGACCACCACCGGACGTCCGGCCTTGATGATGCCGGCCTTCTCCCAGGCGATCTTGTGCAGCTCGGGCCCCAGCATCTCCAGGTGGTCGTAGTCGACCGGCGTGATCACCGAGACCGCCGGCGCCTCGAACACATTGGTGGCGTCGAACCGGCCGCCGAGGCCCACCTCGACGACGACCAGGTCGGCCGGGGCCTGCGCGAAGGCGTGGAAGGCGAGGCAGGTGGTGATCTCGAAGAAGCTGATCGGCTGGCCGGCGTTGGCCGCCTCGACCTCGTCGATGCGGCGGTCGAGCTCCTCCTCGCTGATCAGCTTGCCGGCGATCCGGATCCGCTCGGCGAAGCGCACCAGGTGGGGCGAGGCCAGCACATGCACCCTCAGCCCGGCCGCCTCGCCGATGGCGCGCAGGTAGGCGCAGGTCGAGCCCTTGCCGTTGGTGCCGGCGACGTGGATCACCGGTCCCATCCGCAGCTCGGGGTGGCCGAGCGCCGCCAGCAGCCGCTTCACCCGGCCGGTGGACAGGTCGATCAGCGACGGATGGTGGGCGCGCAGCCGCGCGATCGTCGCGTCGGAGGCGCGCAGCGCGTCGTAGTCCGGCCTCGGGGGCGGAGCGGTGGGTGAGGAATCTGGGGTCAAATCAGGCGGCGGAAAGTCGAGCGCGCCCCATCATCAGGGTGTGCAGGATCGAGCCCAGCACCGCCGGCAGCTCCTTGCGCGTCACCACGCGGTCGACCATGCCGTGCTCGACCAGGAACTCGGCGGTCTGGAAGCCCGGCCGGCAGGGTCTCGCGGATGGTCTGCTCGATCACCCGGCGGCCGGTGAAGCCGATCAGGGCGCCCGGCTCGGCCAGGTGCACGTCGCCCAGCATGGCGTAGGAGGCCAGCACGCCGGCGGTGGTCGGGTCGGTCAGCACCACGACGTAGGGCAGATGGGCCGCGCGGACCTGCTGGATGGCGACGGTGGTGCGCGCCATCTGCATCAGCGACAGCGTGCCTTCCTGCATCCGCATGCCGCCGGTGGCGGTGAAGACCACCAGCGGGGCGCTCCGCCGCACCGCCTCCTGCGCCGCCGGCGACGAACGCCTCGCCCGCGGCCGTGCCCAGCGAGCCGCCGATGAAGGCGAAGTCCTGCACCAGCACCACGGTGGTGACGCCGCCGATCTCGCCGACCGCGGCGCTCATGGCGTCCTGGCTCGCCGGTGGCCTTGCGCGCGGCGGCCAGGCTTTCCTTGTAGGGCTTGGCGTAGGTGAAGTGCAGCGGATCGTCGGGCGTCTTCGGCGCCGGCAGCATCCGGAAGCGGCCGTCGTCGAAGGTGTAGGCGAAGCGCAGCTCGCGGCCCGATCCGCATGTGCCGCCCGGCGGGCGTCACCCAGAGCGCGGCCTCCAGGTCGGGCCGATAGATCATCTCCCCGGTGTCGGGGCATTTGACCCAGAGGTTCTCGGGGGTCTCGCGCTTGGCGACCAGCTTGCGCACGCCGGGGGCGATCTTGGCCAGCCAGCCGCCACGTTCCTTCGCCATCGGCGGCGCCGGATTGCGGATCGGCTTGTTGCGCTTGTCGTCAGCCAAAGCCATGCCGAGCCCTACAGCGTCCCTGTAGCTCGCGCGGAACGCACAGCCTTAGCCGAGCGCCGCCGCGGTTTCCAGAACTTTTGCGACCGGATCACGGTTCTGTGCGACCGCCTCGGCCGACCGCGTCGACCAGCGCCGGTGCCGACCACCGCCGCGTCGGCGACCCTGGCGACCGCCGCCGCCTGTTCGGGCGTGCGGATGCCGAAGCCCACCGCCACCGGCAGGCCGGACGCGGCCGCGCACCCGCCGCACCGCCGGCGCCACCGCGCCGGCGTCGGCCGCCTTGACGCCGGTCACCCCGGCCACCGAGACGTAGTAGACGAAGCCCGACGTGCGCCGGACCACCGATCGGCAGGCGCGCGTCGTCGGTGGTCGGGGTGGCGAGGCGGATCAGGGCCAACCCGACCGGCGTCGAACGCCGCCAGCACCGGATCGGCCTCTTCGGGCGGGCAGTCGACGACGATCACGCCGTCGACGCCGGCGCCCGCCGCTTCCGCGGCGAAGCGCTCCAGGCCCATAGGTCAGGATCGGGTTGAGATAGCCCATCAGCACGATCGGGCGTCTGGTCGTCGCCCTCACGGAAGCGCGCGAGCGAGCTCGAGTGTTCCCTGCAGCGTCATGCCCGCCGCCAGCGCCCGCAGCGCCGCGCGCTGGATCGCCGGCCCGTCGGCCATCGGGTCGGAGAACGGAAAGCCGAGCTCGATGATGTCGGCGCCGGCGCCCGGCAGGCCCTGGACCACCCGCAGCGAGGTCTCCGCGTCCGGATCGCCGGCCATCACGTAGGCGACGAAGCCGGCGCGGCCCTCGGCGCTTCAGCTCGGCGAAGCGGGCGTCGAGACGGGCGACGGTCAAGCCGGCGTTCCCATGCCGCGCGACGACCGTGTCCAGGTCCTTGTCGCCGCGGCCGGAGAGGTTGAGCACGATGATCCCGTCCGGGCCGACGTCCTTGCGCCACGTCGTCCAGCCTGGCCAGCGCGTGGGCCGACTCCAGCGCCGGCAGGATGCCCTCGAGGCGCGCGAGCAGCTGGAACGCCTCCAGCGTCTCGTCGTCGGTGGCCGACAGGTAGGTGACGCGGCCGACGTCGTGCAGGAAGGCGTGCTCGGGGCCGATGCCGGGATAGTCGAGGCCGGCGGAGATCGAGTGCGCCTCGGTGATCTGGCCGTCGGCGTCCTGCAGCAGGTAGGTGCGGTTGCCGTGCAGCACGCCGGGGCGCCCGCCGTTGATCGCCGCGGCGTGCTGGCCGGTGTCCAGGCCGTGGCCCGACGCCTCGACGCCGAACAGCTGCACGCCTCGTCGTCCAGGAACGGGTGGAACAGGCCGATGGCGTTGGAGCCGCCGCCGACGCAGGCGACCAGCCGCGTCCGGCAGCCGGCCCTCGGCCTCGCAGGATCTGCGCCCGGGCCTCCTCGCCGATCACCCGCTGGAAGTCGCGCACCATCTCCGGATAGGGATGCGGGCCGGCGGCCGAGCCGATCAGGTAGTAGGTGTCCTCGACGTTGGTGACCCAGTCGCGCAGGGCCTCGTTCATGGCGTCCTTCAGCGTCGCCGAGCCGCTGGTCACCGGCCGCACCTCGGCGCCCAGCAGCTGCATGCGCTGCACGTTGGGCGCCTGCCGCTCGACGTCGACCGCGCCCATGTAGACCACGCAGGGCAGGCCGTAGCGGGCGCAGACGGTGGCGGTGGCGACGCCGTGCTGGCCGGCGCCGGTCTCGGCGATGATCCGGCGTCTTGCCCATCCGCATGGCCAGCAGGATCTGGCCCATGCAGTTGTTGATCTTGTGCGAGCCGGTGTGGTTCAGCTCCTCGCGCTTCAGCTAGATCGCGCGCGCCGTGGTGCTCGGAGAGCCGCTTGGCGAAGTAGAGCGGGCTCGGGCGGCCGACGTAGTGCTTCAGCTCGCCGGCCAGCTCGCCCTGGAAGCGCCGGGTCGGCCTTGGCCTCGCGCGTAGGCGCGTCTCCAGCGCCAGCACCAGCGGCATCAGCGTCTCGGCGACATAGCGGCCGCCATAGTCGCCGAATCGCCCGTTGGCGTCGGGATAGGCCGAATAGTCGTTGGGATTTGAGAGGGCTTGGTCACGATTCGGCTTCAGGCGCGAGCGGCGGCCCGCAGGAAGGCCTCGATAAGAGCCGGGTCCTTTAGTCCGGCGCCGCGCTCCACGCCAGAGGAAACGTCGACGATCGGCGCGCCGCTGAGCCGCACCGCCTCGGTGACATTGTAGGGGTCGAGCCCGCCGGCGAGGAACCACGGCCGGGCGAACTTGCGGCCGTAGGTCAGGCTCCAGTCGAAGGCGACGCCGTGGCCGCCGGGCCGGTCGGCGCCCGGCGGGGCCTTGGCGTCGAGCATCAGGTGATCGGCGACCGCTTCGAAGTCCGCGCAGCTTGGCGAGGTCGCCTTCATCGCCGATCGAGATCACCTTGATGGTCCCGGCGCCGGTGCGCATCGCCGCCTCGCGCACCCGGGCCGGCGTCTCGCGGCCGTGCAGCTGGATGAAGTCCGGCCGCAGCGTCTCGGTCAGCTCGCGCAGCAGCGCGTCCGACGGATCGACCGTCACCGCGACGATCTTCGTCTTGCCCCGCGCCGGCGCCGCCAGCCGCGCCGCCGCCTCGGGCGCTGACGTTGCGCGGGCTCTTGTCGAAGAACATGAAGCCGACGTACGCCGCCTTCCCGGCCAGCGCCGCCGCCACCGTCTCGGGCGTCGAAAGTCCGCAGATCTTGGCGAGGGCCATGGCCGCGTAGGTAGGGCGGGGAGCGCGGCAAGGCTAGAGCGCGTTGAACTCACTTCGCGCCATCATCCGTCACCCCGGCCCAGCGGCGATAGCCGCGCCGAGCCGGGGCCGGACCGTCCGGTTCCAAGAGGCGTTCCAGCTGGGCGACGGAATCTCCGGCCCCGGGTCTGCGCGCTTCGCGCTCCGCCCGGGGTGACGGATTCGAGGCGAATTCCACCCGCTCTAGGTCGCGCTGATTCCGGCCTCCCTTCCGCCTACCAGCGCCGCGACCCGAAGAACGCCAGGCCCGCGAAATCGCGCGCGCAGCAGGCGCTGTAAGGGATAACCGCGGAGCCCGCCGCCGCAACGGCCAAGCTTGCAGTTTTTCTGCGCGTGTCCCGCCCAACCGCCGACCACGATGTTTCACGTGAAACCGCAAACGGCGCTTAATAACGGCGCCCGAACTGTGGCGACGCCCGTACGGCGCCGCAGATTTTCTACAGTTCTACGATGTCAAAGACCCGGCCCTCGCAAGAGCGCCAGCAACGAACCCATGCGATTGAATCCCGGTCAACCCGGCGACGCGCACGCGTTCGTGACCTGCGCCCTCACGCGGCGGAAATCTTGCCAGCGGTCGCGATCGGGTCGCAACATTCCCGGAAAAGGCGCGGACCAAAGCGAGAGACGGGAGACCCGGGATGAAGTTCGGCATCTTCTACGAGATCAGCGTGCCACGGCCCTGGGGGCCGGAGACCGAGCGGCAGGTCTACGCCAACTGCATCGAGCAGTGCGTGCTGGCCGACCAGCTGGGCTTCGACCACGTCTGGGCGGTCGAGCACCACTTCCTCGAGGAATACTCCCACTGCTCGGCGCCGGAGATCTTCCTGGCCACGGTGGCGGCCAAGACCGAGCGCATCCGGGTCGGCCACGGCATCAATGTCTGCGTGCCGGAGATCAACCACCCGATCCGCATCGCCGAGCGCTCCGCGGTGCTCGACCTGGTCTCGAACGGCCGGCTCGACGTCGGCACCGGGCGCAGCGCCACCTGGACCGAGCTCGGCGGCTTCCGCGCCAATCCGGACCTGACCAAGGCCACCTGGGCCGAGATCGTCCGGGCGCTGCCGAAGATGTGGATGAACGAGCGCTACGCCCACGACGGCGTCTGCTTCTCGATGCCGGAGCGCGCGGTGTTGCCGAAGCCCTACCAGAAGCCGCACCCGCCGATGTGGGTGGCCGTCACCAGCCCCGGCACCGAGATCGACGCCGCCGAGGCCGGGATCGGCGCGCTCGGGCTCACCTTCAACGATTTCGCCGAGCAGGAGCGGCGGGTGAAGGCCTACCGCAAGGTGCTGGCCAACTGCGATCCGGTCGGCGCGATCAACGACCAGGTGGCGACGGTCAACTTCCTGTTCTGCCACGAGGACGCCAAGGTCGGCCAGGCGACCGGCCTGCGGCTCGCGGGCACGTTCGGCTATGCGGCCGCCCAGCTGGTCTCGGCGCGCGAGGTCTACGCCTCGCCGTCCTACGCGAGCTTCGGCCTGCTGCCGCAGGTGCGCCGGCCCTCGGCGGCGCCCGGCGACGCCCCGGCCCCGCCGCCAGGGATGGCGGTCGGCGATCCCAAGCACATCATCGAGGTGCTGAAGGGCTGGGAATCCACCGGCGTCGACTGCGTCAACTTCCTGTTGAATGCGCTGGAGACTGTGCCCCAGGCCGAGGTGCTGGCGTCGCTGCGCCTGTTCGCCAAGGAGGTGATGCCGCACTTCAAGGAAGACGCGCGCGCCAAAGCCGCCGTCGCGGCCGAATAGGGAGAGCGCCAATGCCGATCTACGGAGGCTACAAGCCCACGGCCGAAGGCCTGGTCGAAGTGCGCGAGCTGGCGCTGGACCGGGTCGAGATCGAGGCGGCGCAGACCGCCACCTTCACTTTCGAGGTGTTGTCGCTGCCCGCCATCGCCGCCCTGCCGGCCGCCCTGCACCCGCCGTTCCCGACCTATTGCTCGCTGGTCGTGCGCCGCCACGACGACAGCCCGTTCGGCGCCTTCACCACCGCCGAGCTGCGCCTGCACGCCCGGGCCACCAACCACTACGTCGGCTACTCGCTGGGCGGGTTCACCGACAACACGGAAGCCTGCGCCTGGCTGCGCGACGCCTACGGCGCGCCGATCGCGGTGGCGCAGACCGTGTCGCTGATCCGGCGCCACTACGGCATCGAGGCGAGCGTCGCGGAGGGCGGGCGCAGCCTGCTCGAGGCGGTGATCGAGACGCCCGGCTACATCTCTGGCGCCGACGTGCTCTATGTGCAGAACAGCAACCTCGCCAACCTGAACGGCGCCCCGGCGCTGGTCGCCGAGGAGTTCGAGTACGCGATCAAGGAGGCGCGGCGCGGGACGGCGAAGCTGGCGACGCTAGACCTGACGGCCTTCGGCGCGCCGACGCTGACCCAGAGCAACCTGCTGCCGGCGACCTGGACCGCGGGGACCTGGACCTACATGCCGGTCCGCTTCACCATCGACCCCAACCGCCCCGCCATGGCCGGCACCCGCAAAGTCGGCCAGCCGGCGACGGCGTAGGCGAGCCGCTAATGATGGCCCCCGCCGTCCCCGCCGTGGTGCCCTCCGTCCCCATAGCCTGAGCCCTCGCCGGCGCCATGGCTCGCATAACCGCCATGCCCTCCGACGTATCGCGCGACATCGTTGTAGGTGTAGTCGCCGCCACCGCCGCCATTCTCGAAATAGGCGCCGCCGAGTTCATGCCTGATGGCCCGGAAGTCGTAACGACCGTCGGTCGGCAACGCCGCTTCATCGCAGAAGATGGCCTGAGCGTAGGGGCAGAACGCCGCTGAGAGCTTCGCCCGCTTGATCGATGCTTCTACCTGTCTTGGGGTGTAGGGACCACGGTGACCGTAGTCCTCGAACAGCTGCTTCGGCAGGCGCCTCAGATAGCGCTTCACCGCGCCGCGCCTGCGGGCTGCGTAGAACCATCGGCTGACAGGGCCAGATGACGTCGATGGCGGCATCAAAGACATTGTACCACGGCCCGGCTGAGGCCGTGGGTCCGCCCCCCGCCTAGGGCGATCCGATTCCCGCTCTCTCCCGCGAAAGCGGGGGCCCAGGCTTTTTCTGCAATCCACGGCGCTCTCCGATAAAACGCCTGGGTCCTCGCTTCCGCGGGGAAGAGCGGACGGGGGTTTCTTGGCTTACCGCAATCTTCGGGACTTCATCGCCCGGCTGGAGGCCGAGGGCGAGCTGGTGCGGGTGCGCGAGCCGGTGTCGACCGAGCTGGAGATGACCGAGATCTGCACCCGGCTCTTGGCCACCGGCGGGCCGGCGGTGCTGTTCGAGAAGCCGGTGATGCGCGGACGGGTCGATCTCGCCGATCCCGTGCCTCGCCAACCTGTTCGGCACGGTGAAGCGCGTCGCCATGGGCGTGACGCTGCAGGGCAAGGGCCGCAGCAGCGCCGCCGACCTGCGCGAGGTCGGCGAGCTGCTGGCGTTCCTGCGCTCGCCCGAGCCGCCGCGCGGCATGAAGGAGGCGCTGGAGCTGCTGCCGCTGGCCCGCACGGTGATGGACATGCGGCCGAAGACCGTCTCCCGCGCCCCGGTGCAGCAGGTGGTGCTGGAACGGCGACCAGATCGACCTTTCCAAGCTGCCGATCCAGACCTGCTGGCCGGGCGAGCCGGCGCCGCTGATCACCTGGCCGCTGGTGGTCACCAAGGGGCCGAGCCAGAGCCGCGAGGACGACTTCAACCTCGGCATCTACCGCATGCAGGTGATCGGCAAGGACCGCACCATCATGCGCTGGCTCGCCCACCGCGGCGGCGCCCAGCATCACCGGCGCTGGAAGGGCGCCGGCAAGCGCGAGCCGCTGCCGGCCTGCGCGGTGATCGGCGCCGATCCGGGGACCATCCTGGCCGCCGTGACGCCGGTGCCGGACACGCTGTCGGAATACCAGTTCGCCGGCCTGCTGCGCGGCGCGCCGGTGGAGCTGGTCGCCGCCAAGACCCAGCCGCTGCTGGTCCCGGCCCAGGCCGAGATGGTGATCGAGGGCCAGGTGCTGCTCGACGACTACGCCGACGAGGGCCCCTACGGCGACCACACCGGCTACTACAACGCCGTCGAGCGCTTCCCGGTGTTCCAGGTCACCGCCATCACCATGCGCAGGGACCCGATCTACCTCACCACCTACACCGGCCGTCCGCCGGACGAGCCCTCGGTGCTGGGCGAGGCGCTGAACGAGGTGTTCATCCCCCTGCTGCGCGCAGCAGTTCCCCGAGATCGTCGACTTCTGGCTGCCGCCGGAGGGCTGCAGCTACCGCATCGCCGTGGTGTCGATGAAGAAGGCCTACCCCGGCCACGCCAAGCGGGTGATGATGGGCGTGTGGTCGTACCTGCGCCAGTTCATGTACACCAAGTGGGTGATCGTGGTGGACGACGACATCGACGCCCGCGACTGGAAGGACGTGATGTGGGCGATCTCCACCCGCATGGACCCGGCCCGCGACATCACCCTCGTCGAGAACACGCCGATCGACTACCTCGACTTCGCCTCGCCCGAGAGCGGCCTCGGCTCCAAGATCGGCCTCGACGCCACCAACAAATGGCCGCCGGAGACCAACCGCGAATGGGGCCGGCCGATCGCGCATGGACCGCGCGGTGATCGAGACCGTCACCGAGAAGTGGCCCCGGCTGGGCCTGCCCGGCGGCGGCAAGCCGATCTGGAAGTGACCTCGTCGCCCCGGGCGAAACGCAGCGTAGACCCGGGGTGACGAGGTGGTGACCCTCAGGCGCATGCATCGAAGCCGGCGCCCCGCCTTGATCGCCGCCGCGATCCTCGCGTTTCTTCTGCTGCTGGTCCTCGCGACCGCCAAGGGCGGCGATCCAGCGCTTTATCCGCCCCGGCCCGGCCAGGGCGTGACCGTCTTCCTGGTCGACAATGGCTGGCACAGCGACATCGCCGTTCCGACCGCGGCGATCGAGGCCAGCGGCGGCGCCCTGGCGCAGGCGGCGCGCCAGACCTCGAACCTGCCCTGGACCCTGATCGGCTGGGGCGACGCGCGCTTCTACGAAGCCTCGAGCCCGGCGCTGAGCCGCGTTCCCGACGGCTTAGCCGCGCTGATCGGCGGGCGGCCGACGGTGGTCCACCTGGAAGGCGTCTGGGGCCAGCCAGACCGCGTCTGGACCAGCGGCGTACGGCCGATCGTGCTCTCGCGCGCCGGCCTGGCCGCCCTGCTGGCCCGCGCCGACCATGCCCTGCGTCCGCGGCGCCGGCGGCGGGCCGGTAATGGCGCCGATCCGCCGCGAGCCCGGCGAGGCGTTCTTCGCCAGCAGCGAAAGCTTCAGCCTGATCCACCTCTGCAACCACTGGACCGCCGATCTGCTGCACGCCGCCGGCCTGCCGGTGACGCCGGTGCTCGATGTGCTGCCGGTTGGCCTGGCGCTAGACCTCGACCTTCGAGCGGGCGTCTGATCTGGCCGCCACCGCCTCGCGGTACGGCGTCATGTCCCAGTTCGGATATCGGACCTGGGCCCGGCGCAGGGTGGCCTCGGTCCAGAACGGGTCGCCGGGACGCTGCACGCCGAAGCAGGCCAGCTGCTCGGGCGTGGCGTGATCGAAGATGTGCCGCCAGGGCTGGGTGTGGTGGAACTGCCAGGCGTGGAAGTCGATCGCCGAGTTGCGCGCGTTCTTGAAGCAGACCGTCATCACGTAGCGGTGGCCGCCGGGCGCGGCCAGATTGGTGCCGCGATGCCAGATGTCGATGCCGTAGACGAACAGGCTGCCGGCCGGCCCGGCCGCCGAGCGCTCGTAGCGCTTCAGCTGTTCCTGCAGCGCCGGGTCGCCTGACAGCGTCGCCTCGGGGCCGGCGATCTTCAGGCTGTCGGTGCGGGTCACGTAGTGGGTCGGCCCGTGCGCCTCGGTCACGTCGCTGAAGATGCAGATGAAGGTGACCGAGTTCAGGTGCTCGTCGTCCGACGGTCCGGTCAGCGTGTGATTGACGTAGTCGCAGTGGAACGGCTGCTCGTAGTCGGCCTCGCCGGTGAACTTGGCCCAGGCCTGGCACTGGTAGAGGTGCACCTCGTCGGTCGCCAGCGCCTGCTTGGCGAAGCCGACCAGGGCCGGATGCACGCCGAGCAGGTTCAGCGCCGGCGAGCAGTCGAGCGGCACCGACTGCACGCCCTTGAACTGCGCCGGGTTGAACCGCCCGACCTCGCCCTCCTTCTTCTTCACCAACGGATCGTCGGCCCCGGTGCGGTCGAACACCTGGCGGAAGTCGGCCGTGACGGCGGCGACCTCGTCGGCGGTGAAGAAGTTGGGGATCAACACCACGCCGTCGCGGCGCCAGGTGTCGAGTTGGGCGGGGGTGTAGCGGTCTTGCATGGGTTGCTACTTAGCAGACCGCCGCCGCGGCGCCACGCCGTGCTGGACTTGCAGGGGCGGCAAGACTAGAAGCCCCGCCTTCCCGCGCTCCGCCGTTCGATCCGCCGGCCGGGAATGAGGAACGTTCGACGTCATGTCCCGCCAACTCCGACACAAGCACGGCCGCAAGAAGGGCGCGTCCCGCCCCACCTCGCAGCGACAGCTGCGCGCCGGCGAACTGGTGCGCCACGCGCTGGTGGAGATCCTGCGCGAGGAGGACCTGCAGGACCCGGCGCTGGCCGGCGTCTCGGTCACGCTGACCGAGGTGCGGGTGAGCCCCGACCTGAAGCACGCGCTGTGCTTCGTCGAGCCGCTGGGCGGCGTCCATGCGCCGGAGGTGATCGCGGCGCTGAACCGGGTGCTCGAAGTTCCTGCGCGGGCGGCTGGGCCACGCGATCGAGCTGCGCTTCACCCCGGCGCTGAAGTTCGTCCACGACGAGAGCTTCGCCGAGGCCGAGCGGATGAGCCGGCTGCTGGCCGATCCGCGGGTGCGCCGCAGGACCTCGACGAGCCGAGGGCTGATGGCCCGCCGCCGCAAGGGCGACGCGGTCTCCGGCTGGATCTGCCTCGACAAGCCGATCGACCTCACCTCGACCCAGGCGGTCGGCCGGGTGCGGCGGGCGCTCGAGCGCCCAGAAGGCCGGCCACGCCGGCACGCTGGATCCGCTGGCGACCGGCATCCTGCCGATCGCGCTCGGCGAGGCGACCAAGACGGTGCCGTTCCTGATGGACGCCGACAAGGCCTACCGCTTCACCATCGCCTGGGGCGCCACCACCGCCAGCTTCGACCGCGAGGGCGCGGTGACCGCGACCTCCGACGTGCGCCCGACCCGCGCGGAGGTCGAAGCGGCGCTGCCGGCGTTCGTCGGCGAGATCGAGCAGGTCCCGCCGGCGTTCTCGGCGGTGAAGGTCGACGGCGAGCGCGCCTACGACCTGGCCCGCGAGGGCGTCGAGGTCGACCTGGCGCCGCGCACCGTGATGATCCACAGCATCGCAGGTCGTCGGCCAGCCGGACGCCGATCACATCGAGCTCGAGCTGCGCTGCGGCAAGGGCGCCTATGTCCGCGCCATCGTCCGCGACCTCGCCGCGGCGCTCGGCGCCTGCGGCCACGTCAGCGCCCTGCGCCGCACCGCGCGTCGGCTCGCTGACCGAGGCGCGGGCGATAACCCTGGAAAAGCTGGAGGAATTGTGTAATAGGGGCGCCCGCCAGGAGGCCCTGCTTCCGGTCGAGACCGCGCTGGACGACATCCCGGCGCTGGCCGTGACCACCGAAGACGCCTTCCGGCTGACGCAGGGACGACCGATCGTTCTGCTTCCCCGGCAGGCGGAGGCGCTGAAGGCGAGGCTCAATCAGGGCTCGCGCACCGTCGCCGCATTCGAGGGAGAGCGGATCGTGGCGCTCTGCGAGATGCGTGCGGGACGGCTCAATCCCGTGCGGGTCTTTCAACTCACCTGAGCGGAGATATCCGATGTCGATCACGGCCGAACGCAAGGCTGAGCTGATCCGGACCCACGCCCGCGGCGAAGCGGACACCGGTTCGGCCGAAGTGCAGGTGGCGATCCTTTCCGAACGGATCGCCAACCTCACCGAGCACTTCAAGACGCACAAGAAGGACAACCACTCGCGCCGCGGCCTGCTGAAGCTGGTCTCGCAACGCCGGTCGCTGCTGGACCACCTGAAGAAGTCCGACGAAGGCCGCTACTCGGCCCTGATCGGGACCCTGGGCCTGCGTCGCTAGGCCCGGGAGTACAATCGTAGCGTTCGCCTTTTGCGGCGAAAGCGCCGATATTGAGTTCGCCGTTCCCCGCCCAGACAGGCCGGTGGGCGCGGCGCAAAGGGCCCGAGTAGGTCCACGTTACCGCACGTCGAGGGCTGGAAGGCAGGTCCTCATTCCGCCTGTCGATGGAGAGGACTCCCGGATCCGCAACTTCAGATACGCCGTTCCGCCCCTGTCCGCCCCCGAAGGAATGGGCCTTCGGACACATGAGAAAGACAAAGAAATGTTCGATATCAAACGTAAGATCCATCGAGTGGGGCGGGCGCAAGCTGACACTCGAAACCGGCCGCATGGCCCGTCAGGCCGACGGCGCGGTGCTGGCCACCTACGGCGAGACCATGGTGCTGGCCACCGCGGTGTTCGCCAAGAGCGCCAAGGCCCGGCCAGGACTTCTTCCCGCTGACCGTGAACTACCAGGAGAAGTTCTACGCCGCCGGCAAGATCCCCGGCTGCTTCTCCCGCCGCGAGGGCGCGCCCTCGCAGAAGGAGACCCTGACCTCCCGCCTGATCGACCGTCCGATCCGCCCGCTGTTCGTCAAGGGCTTCAAGAACGAAGTCCAGGTGGTCGCCACGGTGCTGGCGCACGACCTGGAGAACGATCCCGACATCGTCGCCATGGTCGCCGCCTCGGCGGCGCTGGTGATCTCCGGCGTGCCCTTCATGGGCCCGATCGGCGCCGCCCGCGTCGGCTTCATCGACGGCGAGTATGTGCTCAACCCGACCCTCGACCAGGTGAAGACAACCGCATGGACCTGGTCGTCGCCTGCACCGCCGACGCGGTGATGATGGTCGAGTCCGAGATCAAGGAACTGAGCGAAGACCAGGTGCTGGGCGGCGTGATGTTCGCCCACAAGGACATCCAGCCGGTGATCGACGCGATCATCGAACTGGCCGAGCACTCCGCCAAGGAGCCGTTCGACTTCGCGGCCGACGACACCGAGACGGTGAAGGCCGAGGCCAAGAAGCTGGTCGGCGACGACCTGGCCGCGGCCTTCAAGATCGTCGCCAAGGGCGAGCGCCACGACGCCGTCGAAGCGGCGCGCAAGGCCAAGGCGCTGGCCAAGCTCGGCAAGTCGGACGCCAACCCCGACGGGCATCGACGCCAACAAGTTCGGCGCCGTGTTCAAGGAACTGGAGGCCGACGTCGTCCGCCGCAACATCCTCGACACCGGCATGCGCATCGACGGCCGCACGGTCGACAAGGTCCGCCCGATCGTCTCGGAAGTGGGCGTTCTCTCCCGCGCCCACGGCTCGGCGCTGTTCACCCGCGGCGAAACCCAGGCGCTGGTCGTGGCCACGCTGGGCACCGGCGACGACGAGCAGCTGATCGACGCGCTGGAAGGCAAGTACTATGAGAAGTTCATGCTGCACTACAACTTCCCGCCCTTCTCGGTCGGGGAGACGGGCCGCATGGGCGCGCCGGGCCGCCGCGAAGTCGGCCACGGCAAGCTGGCCTGGCGGGCGGTCCGCCCGATGCTGCCGTCGCCGGAGGAGTTCCCCTACACCCTGCGCCTGGTCTCGGAGATCACTGGAGTCCAACGGCTCGTCGTCGATGGCCACGGTCTGCGGCGCCTCGCTGGCGCTGATGGACGCCGGCGTGCCCCTGAAGAAGCCGGTTCGCGGCATCGCCATGGGCCTGATCCTGGAGAAGGACGGCTTCGCCGTGCTCTCCGACATCCTCGGCGACGAGGACCATCTCGGCGACATGGACTTCAAGGTCGCCGGCACCGCCGACGGCATCACCTCGCTGCAGATGGACATCAAGATCGCCGGCATCACCGAGGAGATCATGAAGAAGGCGCTGGCCCAGGCGAAGGACGGGCGCCTGCACATCCTCGGCGAAATGGCCAAGGCGCATCACCGGCGCCCGCGAGGAGATCGGCGAGTACGCGCCCAAGATCGAGACGCTGACCATCCCCACCGACAAGATCCGCGAAGTGATCGGCTCGGGCGGCAAGGTGATCCGCGAGATCGTCGAGAAGACCGGCGCCAAGGTCGACATCAACGACGACGGCGTGGTCAAGGTCTCGGCCTCGGAAGCCTCGAAGATCAAGGCGGCGGTCGACTGGATCAAGTCGATCACCCAGGAGCCGGAGGTCGGCCAGATCTACGACGGCAAGGTGGTCAAGATCGTCGACTTCGGCGCCTTCGTGAACTTCTTCGGCGCCAAGGACGGCCTGGTCCACGTCAGCCAGATCGCCAACCAGCGGGTCAACAAGGTCTCGGACGTGCTGCAGGAGGGCCAGACCGTGAAGGTCAAGCTGCTGGGCTTCGACGACCGCGGCAAGGTCCGCCTGTCGATGAAGGTGGTCGACCAGGAAACCGGCGAGGACCTCACGGAAAAGCAAGCCAAGGAGGCGGTGGAAGCTTAGGCTTCCACTACCTCTGACCTACGAGATGGCCGGGCTCAGTCCCGGCCATTTTCGTTTGTGCTTGGCCAAATATTTGTTCTCACAGAAAACTCGGTCATCGCCGGGCGCCAGTCCCGGCGACCAACACCGAACGATGAGTGGCCGCGCTTGGCGCGGCCATGTCAGATGCCTGCGTTCTTGGATGGCCGGCACAAAGGCCGGCCATGACCGCATTTCAGGGTGATGCGTTGGCGGGGCTAAGGCTCAGCTCCCTGGCGTCGCCCCTCTGCGGTACCGCTGCAGCCCGAGATGGAACGCGGTCAGCGCCAGCGCCGCGTAGATCGCCGCGCCGCCGACGGCGAACGCCGCCGCCTGCCAGCTGGGGTTCCGCACCAGCCCGACCGGGGCCATCGCCACGAACCCCGCGGGCAGCACGGTGAAGGCGACGATCTTGGTCCAGCCGGAGTAGATCGACGCCGGGTACATCGAGACCATCAGGGTGAAGTCCATCAGGTCGCGCGAAAGGCTGCGCGCGCCGGCGAACCAGAAGGCGATGCTGGCGAAAAGGACGACGGTCGACAGCCATGCGATCAGGCCGATCAGGATCGCGGCGACCACCAGCCCGGCCCCAGCCAGGTCGAGGCGGGCGCTGAAGACCAGCACCAGCGCGCCGGTGACAAGATCGCCCCAGGCGCTGGGGACCAACTCCCGCGCCAGCAGGCGGGGCAGGATCGGCGCCGGCTGGGTCAGCAGGGCGTCGATGTCGCCGCGCAGGATCGCGCCGGCCATGTCGCGGTAGCCGCCGAAGAACACGGTCGCGATCCCGAACAGCACGTACATCATCCCCAGCAAGCGGGCGACGTCGCCCAGCCGCCAGCCGCCGACCTCGCGGAAGCCGGCGAAGAACAGGAACCACAGCACCAGCCAGAAGCCGTTGTTGATCGCCATGCCGGCGACCTGCAGCGTGAAGTTGGTGCGGTCCGCGAACGACGTGCGCACCGCGGCCAGCGACTGAGCGGCGTAGGTGGTGATCGCGTTCATGCCTCAGCCTCCCTTCAGCACCTTGGCCAGCCCCGCGCGCCAGACCAGCGCGGCCGCCAGCATCAGCAGGACGGCCCAGATCGCCTGGGCGGCCAGCGCCCGCCCGAAATCGCCTGCCGACGGCGTCAGCATCGCCTGGCCGGCGAAGGCCAGATGCGCGGCGAACGGCGAGGCGGCCGCCAGCGCATGCAGCCAGCCGGGGTAGAAGCTGATCGGCGCGAACAGGCCACCGAGCAGGAACATCAGCTTCTGCATGATCAGCAGCGCCGGCAGCACGCGCCGCATCCAGAAGGCCGTCAGGCCGACGAGGGTGTAGAGCAGCACGCCGATGCCGGCGCCGACGGCGCCCAGCACGGCGACGTAGACGAGGCCGAACCCGGCCGGCCACGGCCGTCCCGAGATCGCCAGCAGCGCCAGGCCCGGCGGCGCCCAGCATCGCCAGCCGCGCGGTCATCGCGCCCAGCTCCCCGGCGATCGCCTGGGTGAGATAGGGCTTCGGGCGCAGCAGATGCGGCTCGAGCGCGCCGGAGCGCAGATCGTCCTCCAGCCGGAGCTGGATCGCCGGGACCGACAGCGTCACCCACTCGGTCACGCCGATATAGACGCCGAGCCCGCCGGGCGGCAGGCGCACCGCCAGGGTGCCGGCGAGCCGCTGCGCGCCGACCTTGTCCCAGAAGGCGACCAGCACCATCAGGCAGACGCCGTAGAAGATCGCCCGCCCGAGCAGCACCGGCCAGGCCGCCAGCGCCGAGGCCAGGCCGATCCGGTAGGCCGCGGCCATCGCGGCGAGGGTGGAGACGATCCTACTGGTCCAGGGCGGCGTAGATCTCATGGATCACCTCCTCCATGGGCGGGTCTTCCACGGTGACGTCCTCGATGCCGCCCAGAGCCAGGGCGGCGCCGATCACCGCCTCGATGCGGGTCTGGCGGGTGTCGATCTCCAGCACCGTGGTGTGCGGCTCGCTCGGCCGGCGGGTGACGCCCGGCAGGTCCAGCTCCAGCCGCGCGCTCTGCGACTGCAGCGTCACCAGCTTGCGGGCGATGAAGCGGCGGCGCAGCTGGTCGGTCGGCTGGTCGAGAACGATCTTGCCGGCGTTGATCACGATCACCCGCTCGCAGACCAGCTCGATGTCGCGGGTGTCGTGCGAGGTCAGCACCACGGTCAGGCCCTCGGCCAGCGACTGCTCGCGGATGAAGTCGCGGATCGCCGCCTTGGCGGTGACGTCGAGGCCGATGGTGGGTTCGTCGAGGAATAGCAGGCGCGGGCCATGCAGCAGCGCCGCGACGATCTCGCAGCGCATGCGCTGGCCCAGCGAGAGCCGCGCCACCGGCTGGTCCATCAGGGCGCCGACGCCAAAGCGCGCGACCAGGTCGTCACGGCGTCTGGCGAAGGCTGCGCCATCCTGGTCGTAGACCCGGCGCAGCAGCGCGAACGAGTCGCGCACCGGCAGCTCGGTCCACAGCTGCGAACGCTGGCCGAACACCACGCCGATCTCATAGGCCAGCCCGCGCCGCTGGCGCCACGGCGTGAAACCGAGCACCTGGGCCTCGCCGCTGGTCGGCTCCAGCACGCCGGACAGCATCTTCAGCGTGGTCGACTTGCCCGCGCCGTTCGGCCCGATGATCGCCACCCGCTCGCCGGCCGCGATGTCGAACGACACGCCGGCGACGGCTTCCAGTTCGACGATGTCCGGATGGAAGAGCCCCGCCAGGGCTCCGAGCGCGCCGCGCCGCCGCTTAGGAAAGCGGTAGGCCTTGCGGAGCTCCTTGACGGTGATGGCGGGGGTCATTTTCAGGCTCGAGGCGGGATTGAGGGGGGATCGGTTCGGCGCCGGCGCAGGCGTAAAGTCGCATCGCGCCCGACGGGAGCGACGAGACCTGCGCAAAATTGGACCGGCCGGTCCGGGTCATCTCAATCAACCTTGGGCGAAGAGCCTGGGGCGGCCCAGATAGCCGAACGGCGTTCCAGGAGCAAGGCGGCGCCTCAGGCGCGGTCCAGCGCCTCGGCCACCGCGGTGGCGATCTGGGCGACGTTGTAGGGCTTGCGCACGACCGGGGCGTCGAAGCCCTCGGGGGCGGGCGCGGCGTCGCCGTAGCCGGTGGCGAAGATGAACGGCGTGCCGCGCGCTCGCAGCAGCTCGGCGACGGGGGTCACCGGGGTCCCGTTGAGGTTGGCGTCGAGCACGGCGACGTCGAACGGCGTCTCGGCGAGCTTCAGCGCCTCCTCGAGGTTGGCCGCCATTCCGACCACCTTGGCCCCGGCCTCGGTGAGTCCGGCCTCGAGCTCCAGCGCCAGCAGGACGGAATCCTCGACGATGATGATCCGGCGGCCCTTGACCGCCGCCGCCGACAGCACGCCGGACGAGGCGCCGACCTGCGGCTCGTGCGGCGCCTCGGCGGCCCGGGCCGCCGGCGCGGCCAGGGGCGTCCCCGCGGCCAGCGCGGTGGCGTCGGCGGTGATGGTGGCGCGCACGCCGCCGGCGAGGAAGTCGATCCTGGCCTGGCCGCCCAGCTCCCGGCCGGTGACGCGCTCGAGCAGGGTGACGCCGAAGCCGCGCCGCGTCGGCGCGCTGACCGTCGGCCCGCCGCGCTCGACCCAGCTCAGCTCGAACCCGCCGGCCGGGCGCCCGGTCCAGGTCACGGTCACGCGGCCGGTCTCGGCCGAGAGCGCGCCGAACTTGACCGCGTTGGTCGCCAGCTCATGCAGGGCCAGCGTCAGGGCGTTGGTGGCGCGCGGGTTGAGCAGGATCTCGGGGCCCGACCAGCTCGCCTGGCCAGGCGCGAGCCCACCCAGCTCCGCGGCGGCGATGTTGCCGATGTCGGCGCCGCGCCAGCGAGTGGCGGTCAGCAGCGTGTGGGCCGAGGCCATCGCCTCGAGCCGCCCGGCGAACGTCTTCAGGAACGCATCGAGCGAGGTGGTCTTGCGCGCCGACTGCGCGGCCAGCGACTGCACCGAGGCCAGCACGTTCTTCACGCGGTGGTCCAGCTCGGCCACCAGGGCGTTGCGGGCGTCGTCTTCGGTGTGCTTGGCGGTGATGTCGCGCATGACGCCAATGACCCGCTGGATCGCGCCGTGCGCGTCCCGCAGCGCAACGCCGGCGCTGTAGATCCAGACCACCTGCCGGTTGTCCGGCCGGATCACGCGGAACTCGACCTCGTAGCGGCCCTCGACCATCAAGCGCCTCGCCCATGGTGCGCAGCGGCCCGACGTCGTCCGGATGGACGTAGCGGTAGAACACCTCGCCGTTGTGGGCCGGCATCTCGCCGGCCGGCAGGCCGGTGATCTCCGCCATCCGCTCGCTGACGATCAGCCGGTCTTCGCCCATCTCCCACTCGAACTCGCCCATCTGGGCGGCGTCGAGGGCCAGGCTGGCGCGCTCCTGCTCGATCGCCAGCTGGTCGGCGGCGTTGCGCGTCTGGCGGGCGCCTTCGTCCATGCTCGCCAACATAGGCAGTGACTCGGGCCCGTGCGACGGCAAACGCGCGCAGCCATCGCCGCCGAGCCACTTTCCGTTTATATTGTGCAGCTATGGAGCTCGGCCGGAACGCCCAACGCTAGGCAAGCGTTTCGGCGATAACGCTATCCAAGCCCCGCGTCGTCCATCAGCGCCCGGAGATTTCGACCATGCCCGACACCCTCAACGCCATCGACGACGAGCTGCAAGCCAGGACCGCCAAGGTCCGCAAGGCCGCGAAGGCCGCGGTCGCCAACGCCGCCGAAACCAGCCAGGAAAAGCTCAACGAGGCGATCGAGCTCGCCGATCGCAGCATTCGCGACGCGGCGAAGCGGATCGAGAAGGCGGTGCGCGAAGGCGTCGAGACGATCCGCACGCAGTCGGAGCCCTATCGCGAAAACGCCACCCAGCAGATCGACGAGGCGCAGAAGTACGTGGTCGAGCGCATCAAGGAACGCCCGGTCGTAGCCACCCTCGCCGGGCTCGGCGTCGGGCTGCTGCTCGGTCTCCTGATGGCGCGCCACTCCGAAAAGTGATCTTCCGCCGACTACTCTTCATGCTCGCCGGGGCGACGATGCTGGCGGTGAGCGCCGGCGTCTTCGTGATCGCGCTGGCCTACGGGGAATACGCCCTGGCCAAGCCCTATGTGGGCGCCGCCGGCGCGGCCGGGGTCGTGGCCGGGTCGGCCGCGCTCTTCATCGGCGTCCTGGGCATGGTGCTCGCCAACGCGGGCAAGCCGCCCAAGCCGAAGCCCGGCGAGCCACAGAACATCGTCGAGCGGCTGATGGACTTCATCAAGCGCAAGCCGGTGACCGCGCTGGGCGGCGCCGTCGCGGCCGGCATCCTGGCCATCCGCAATCCGACCTATCTCGGCGCGGTGATCCGCGCGTTCGTCGAGGGGCGCGAACCTCCGCGGCGCGGGCGCAAGTAAGTGCGTTTGTCGATTTGTCCCGCGAGAGCGGGACGAAAGTCCCGACTGTCCACGAACGCTCACGAACGGGGATGCTCTGAGCGCACCTCACTCCGCTGTGTTCGTGTGGTTCGTGATGGTTCGTGAGACTCGCGTCTTTTCCCGTGGCGACGGCCCGATCCTTCCGGACACGCAACAGTCCAAAGAGAAGGGCGGCTCGGGGTTCTCCCAGGCCGCCCTAGTCGCATCATCGAGATAGGGGTGCGGAGACGGCAGGCTGACTATCGTCAGCCTCAAGTCGGGGGGGCGTCGCCGCCTCCGCAGTCAGAGAACGATGAAGCCAGCCTGCGGTTCCGCGCCGGTTGCATTTTTCTGCGCTAGACCACCGAATTTCCCCGGATGGCCCGCATCACGAAGCTGATCACCAGTAAAATCAAGAAGATGAAGAACAGCAGCTTGGCCACCGAAGCGGCGAAACCGGCAAGCGCGCCGAAGCCGAGGAACGCGGCCACCAGCGCGAGAACAAGAAAAGTAAGGCTCCAACCGAGCATGACGACATATCCTCCAATCCGTCGGACGGGACCGTCCGTGTCGGAGGGAGAAACGCAGGGTCGTATGGCGCCGTTCCGCGCCGCCTAGAGCGCGTTCAGCAAAAGTGGAATTGCTTTTGCGGTTCGAACGCGCTCCAAATTCAAAGTGTTACACCGGGTTCCTGGCGATCAGCTGGCGGGCGATGATGATGCGCTGCATCTCGTTGGTGCCCTCGCCGATCATCAGCAGCGGCGCGTCGCGGTAGAGCCGCTCGATCGGATATTCCTTGGAATAGCCGTTGGCGCCGTGGATGCGCATCGACTCCGTGGCCACCTCGAACGCGGTCTCGGTGGCGAACCACTTGGCCATGCCGGCCTCGTAGTCGACCCGGCCGCCGCGGTCGTAGGCCCGGGCGGCGTCCTCGACCAGCAGCTCGGCCGCGCGGGTCTTGGCGGCCATCTCGCCCAGCTTCAGCTGGATCGCCTGGTGCTGGGCGATCGGCTTGCCCATGGTGGTGCGGATCTGGGCGTAGGTCACCGCCTCCTTCAGCGCCCGCCGGGCGATGCCGACACCGCGCGCGGCGACGTTGACCCGGCCGATCTCCAGGCCGCCGGTCGCCATCAGGAAGCCCTTGCCCTCCTCGCCGCCGACCAGGCCGAGCCGCGCATCGACCGGCGCTTCGTCGAAGCCGATCTCGCCGGTGTCGATGCCGCGGTAGCCGAGCTTTGGCAGCTTGCGGCCACGGGTGACGCCCTGCGCCTCCTTGCCGGTCGCCAGGTCGCGGGTCGGTACGATCAGCATCGACATGCCGCTATGGCGCGGCTGGGCGTCGGGGTTGGTCTTCACCAGCACCGCCAGGATGTCGCCCTCGATGGCGTTGGTGATCCACAGCTTCGAGCCGTTGATGCGATAGACGTCGCCGTCGCGCCGGGCGGTGGTGCGGATGCCCTGCAGGTCGGTGCCCGCGTCCGGCTCGGTCAGCGCCAGGCCGCCGCGCAGCTCGCCGGTGGCGAAGCGGGGCAGCCAGTGCTCCTTCTGCGCCGGGGTGCCGAATTTCTGCACGATCAGCGCCATCATCAGGTGGCTGTTGAAGAAGCCGGTGAGGCTCATCCACTCTTCGGAGATGCGCGCGACGATGCGGGAATAGGCCGTGGCCGGCAGGCCGAGGCCGCCGTACTGCGGCTCGATCAGGGCCCCGAACAGGCCCATCTCGCACATGTCCTGCACCAGCTCGGTCGGATATTCATCGGCCTGCTCGAACTTCGCCGCGATCGGCGCGACCTTGCGGGTCAGCCAGCGGTCGATGGAGTCCAGCAGGGCCTGCTCGTCGGCCTCGCTGATCGCGGGGGCTTCGATGGTTTCGCTCATGTCAGCGGTTGTCCCACATGGCCGGACCCGCCGGGCGTCAGCAGGCCCTGGCCAGGTACGTGGTTCACTTCCAGGCGCACGCCGTCCGGATCCTCGAACAGCACCGAATAGTAGCCGGGCGCGTAGCCGTCTTCCTGCGGCGGGTGGACGATCTTGGCGCCGATCGAGACCAGGAAGTCGTGCACCTCGTTGACTTCCTCGATCGAGCGCACCCGGAAGCAGACGTGGTGCAGGCCGACCCGGTTCTGCACGAACCGCTCGCCGGCGTGCTCGGGCGACGGCGCCCGCACCGCGAACCCGGTCCGCCCGCCGACGGCGTAGTAGACGCCGGCCGCGTTCATCACCTCCTTGAGGCCGAGGAACGGCAGCAGCTTCATGTAGAAGGCCTTCGACGCCTCGAAGTCGCCCGCGGTGACGAAGATGTGCGCGACGCCGTTGATTTCCATCGGGACCCTCCTGTGAAGGGCTCTATGCGCCCTTACCCAGCGTGCGCCAATCGCCGCTTGCGAGCGACGCTGGCGAAGGGGTTGAATGGCGCCAAGGCCAGAAAAACAGCCAGCCATTTCAACAAAACCCATTGGGAGAACCGCCATGAGCTACGAAGCCATTCTCTATGAGACGCGCGGCCCGGTCGCGATCATCACCCTCAACCGGCCGGAGCGGCTGAACGCGATCGGCGCGGAGGTGCGCGAGGAGGTTCATGCGGCGGTCGAGGCGGCGCAGCAGGACGACGCGATCCGCGCGGCGATCATCACCGGCGCCGGCAAGGGCTTCTGCTCCGGCGCGGACCTTTCAGGCGCGGCGGCCAGGGCGGCGGTTGGCGGCGGCGGGCCGTCGCCGACGAGCCAGTCGGAGCGGCTCGACGAGCAAGGATGGGTTGGCCGCTGGGCCAAGCGCTTCGCCCACTTCGACAAGCCGCTGATCGGGGCGATCAACGGTGTCGCCGCCGGCGCCGGCATGAGCATGGCGCTGGCCTGCGACGTGCGCATCGGCTCGACCAACGCTCGGTTCAAGAGCGTCTTCATCGAGCGCAATCTGTCGCCCGACAGCGGCATGACCTACTTCCTGCCGAGGATCGTTGGCTATTCGCGCGCCGCGGACCTGATCTTCTCCAGCCGGGCCGTGAACGCCGAGGAAGCCTACCGGATCGGTCTGCTAGACCGCCTTGTGGCGCCCGAGAGCCTGCTCGACGAGGCCGTCGCGCTGGCGAACGACATGGCGCAGTGGCCGCCGCTGGCGATGCGCATGTCGAAGCGCGTGCTGCAGCACAACCAGGACGCCGATCTGGACGAAGCGCTTCGCTACGAGAGCGTCGGCCTCGGCTTCGCCCGCAAGGCCGTCAACGACAGCAAGGAATCGATCGCCGCCTTCGCCGAGAAGCGAAAAGGCGTTTACACCGGGACGTAGTGGCTTGTGCCCGCCGCGAGCGGCCCAAAAGGTCGAACACGAAGCACACGAAGGGGCGCTTCGCGCCCAGTTAGTCCCAAGGGCGCCGATGAGTTTCTGGCGCGCTTGCGCGCCCTTCGTGTTCTTCGAGTCCTTCGTGTGCTTCGTGTCGAACCCTTGCGACCCTTCGACCCGCGCGCTCGCTGCAACTGAAGCGCCTTCCCGATCCGCGCCGCTGGCGGCATAAGGCAGGCGCACAAGGAGCAGCCCATGGCCCTCGACGCTGGCGAGACCCGCAAGACCTTTCACTGGGAAGACCCGCTCGACCTGGCCTCGCGCCTCTCCGAGGACGAGCGGATGGTGGGCGAGGCGGCCCATGCCTATGCCCGCGAGAAGCTGCTGCCGCGGGTGGTCAGCGCCTTCGCCGAGGAGCGGTTCGACCGCGAGATCATGACCGAGATGGGCGCGCTGGGTTTCCTCGGCCCGACGCTGCCGGAGGCCTACGGCGGCGCCGCGGTGAACCACGTCGCCTACGGCCTGATCGCCCGCGAGATCGAGGCGATCGACAGCGGCTATCGCTCGGCGATGAGCGTGCAGTCGTCGCTGGTGATGTACCCGATCTACGAGTTCGGCTCCGAAGAGCAGCGCCGCAAATGGCTGCCGGGGATGGCGCGCGGCGAATCATCGGCTGCTTCGGCCTGACCGAAGCCGACGGCGGCTCCGATCCGGCCTCGATGCGGACGGTGGCCAAGGAGGTCGACGGCGGCTTCGTCCTCAACGGCGCCAAGATGTGGATCACCAACGCGCCGGTGGCCGACGTCGCCCTGGTCTGGGCCAAGCTGGACGGCGTCATCCGCGGCTTCCTGGTCGAGCGCGGCTCGAAGGGCTTCGAGACCCCGAAGATCGTGAACAAGCTTTCCCTGCGCGCCTCGGTCACCGGCGAGATCGCGCTCTCCGACGTGTTCGTGCCGGAGGCGGCGATGCTGCCCAACGTGCAGGGCCTGCGCGGCCCGTTCTCCTGCCTCAACAAGGCCCGCTACGGCATCGCCTGGGGCGCGATCGGCGCGGCGGAGTTCTGCTTCCATGCCGCGCGCGACTACGTCGGCAGCCGCAAGGTGTTCGGCAAGCCGCTGGCCGCCCGCCAGCTGGTGCAGAAGAAGCTGGCCGACATGCAGACCGAGATCGCGCTGGGCTACGAGGGCGCGCTGGCGCTCGGCCGGCTGATCGACCAGGGCGCCTGGGTGCCGGAAGCGATCAGCCTGATGAAGCGCAACAACTGCGGCAAGGCGCTGGCCATCGCCCGCGAGGCCCGCGACATGCACGGCGGCAACGGCATCTCCGGCGAGTACCACGTGATGCGCCACGCGGCGAACCTGGAGACGGTCAACACCTACGAGGGCGCGCACGACGTCCACGCGCTGATCCTGGGAAGGGCGATCACCGGCGAGAACGCGTTCTGACGTCGGTGCGGCGGCCGGCCCCCTCCACCCCTTCGGGGTCCCCCTCCCCCTACGGGTGAGGAGAAAAGTCAGCGCTTCAAGTCTCCTCCCCCATAGGGGGAGGGGGACCCCGAAGGGGTGGAGGGGGAGGCGCCGGCTTTCGCGCCCTCACCACCGCCGCATCCAGCGCCTGCAGGAACTTCGAACGGTCGGCCGGCATGAACGGCTTCGGCCCGCCGGTGATCTCGCCCATCGAGCGCAGGTGCTCGCCGACCACGCGGGACGACAGCGCCGCGCCGATGTTGTCGGCGGTGAAGACGCGGCCGGTGGGGTGGATCGCCTGGCCGCCGGCCTTCAGCACCCGGTCGGCCAGCGGGATGTCGGCGGTGATGACGATGGCGGCCGGGTCGGCGCGCTCGGCGATCCAGTCGTCGGCGATGTCCGGCCCCTGATCGACGACGATCTGCGTGATCAGTTTCAGGGTCGGCGTGCGGATCCAGCTGTTGGAGACCACGAACACCGGCAGCTGGTAACGGGTCGCCACCTTGTAGACCTCGTCCTTCACCGGGCAGGCGTCGGCGTCGATGTAAAGCGTGACCATCCGCCCAGCTTCCGCGAAGCGGCGCGCGAGTGCTAGACCCGGCGCAACGGGGAGGCCTCATGATCGACACAGCGGCGCAGGGCGCGCCGGCGACCCAGGTAGCGACCAAGCCGGCGACGACGCCGATGCGCACCGTGGTGGCCGCCTCGGCGGCCGGCACGGCGTTCGAGTGGTACGACTTCTTCGTCTTCGGCAGCCTGCTGACGATCATCTCGAAGAACTTCTTCGCCGAGCTGGGCGCCACCGCCGGCCAGATCGCCGCGCTGGCGCTGTTCGGCGTCGGCTTCGCGTTTCGGCCGCTGGGCGCGCTGATCTTCGGCCGCGTCGGCGACCTCCTGGGACGCAAGGCGGCGTTCCTGATCTGCGTCTCGATGATGGGCGGTGCGACCTTCGCCATCGGCCTGTTGCCCAGCTACCAGCAGGTCGGCGTCGCCGCGCCGATCCTCTTGATCCTGCTGCGCATCCTGCAGGGCACGGCGCTGGGCGGGCAGTACGGCGGCGCAGCGATCTATGTCGCCGAGCACGCCTCGCCCGGCCGGCGCGGCCTGCTCACGGGCTTCGTCCAGGCGTCGGCCGCGTTCGGCCTGACCGCGGCGCTGGCGGTGATCTACGTCACCCGCAAGAGCATGGGCGAAGGCGCGTTCGCAGCCCCGGACTGGACCGGCGGCTGGCGCATCCCGTTCTTCGTCTCGGTCGGCCTGGTGGCGATCTCGATCTGGATGCGCTCGAAGCTGGCCGAGAGCCCCTCGTTCCAGCGCATGAAAGACGCCGGCCAGGGGACGCGCGCGCCGTTCACCGAGTCGTTCGGCCACTGGCCCAACCTGAAGCTGGTGCTGATCGCCTTCTTCGCCCTGATGAGCGCCCAGGGCGCCTACTGGTACACGGTGTTCTTCTACACCGACGTCTTCATGGAGAAGTTCCTCAAGGTGGAGGGGGACGTCGCCAACATGCTGATCATGGCCGCCGCCATCGTCAGCGCGCCGCTCTACGTCTTCTTCGCCTGGCTGTCGGACAAGGTGGGCAGGAAGCCGGTGATGTGGCTGGGCATGACGCTGGGCGTGCTGACCCTCTTCCCCGGCTTCATGGTGCTGAGCGCGGCGGCCAATCCGGCGCTGCAGGCGGCCTCGCACCGCACGCCGGTGACGGTGGTCGCCGACCCGGCCGACTGCTCGCTGCAGTTCGACGTCAGCGGCAAGGCCAAGTTCCTTTCCAGCTGCGACATCGCCAAGTCCGCCCTCGCCAACGCCGGCGTCGCCTATTCCAACGTCGCCGCGCCGGCCGGTTCGGTTGCGGTGGTCAAGGTCGGCGGCGCTTCGGTGGCGTCGGCGGATGGCCGCAAGCTGACCGGACCGGCGCTGAAGGCGGCCACGTCCAAGGTCACCGGAAACATCGCCGCCGCGCTGAAACAGGCCGGCTATCCGTCGAAATCCGATCCCGCCAAGCGCCATCTTTGGACCATGCTGGCGGTGCTGCTGATGTTCACCGTCGCCGCCACCGCCCTCTACGGGCCGATGGCCGCGGCGCTGACCGAGCTGTTCCCGGCCCGGGTGCGCTACACCGCGCTCTCGTTGCCGTACCACCTCGGCACCGGCTGGATCGGCGGCTTCCAGCCGGTGGCGTCGTTCTCGATCGTGGTCGCCACCGGCGATATCTACGCCGGCCTCTGGTACCCGGCGATCTTCACCGCGATCAGCGTCGTGGCGTGCCTGGTCTTCCTGCCGGAGACGCGGGGGCGCTCGCTGGAGCACTGAGCTCCTGTGCCGATGGCCCGTGGCAGCGGGTCGAAGGATTGTCCACGAACCTCACGAACCCCACGAACGGTTTCACTCCCATCAGTGTCATCCCGGCCGGAGCGTAGCGGAGGGCCGGGACCTACTTGCCGCCGGCGGTTGAAGTAGGTCCCGGACGAGTCCGCTGCGCGGCTCTCCGGGATAACACGGCAAGGACCGCTCTCGTTCGTGTAGTTCGTGAGGTTCGTGGACAATTCTTCCTTCTACGAGCCCGGCCGCGCCCTCCGGACGATCGCGCGGCCGACCACCTCCGAGACCAGCACCGCGCCGACGGCGATGGTCGCCGAGACGAGACAGAGCGCCAGGGTGCGGGGCTCGTCGCCGGGGGACTGGGTGGCCTGGTAGATCGCGGTCGGCAGGGTCAGGGTCTCGCCGGGAATGGCGCCGACGAAGGTGATGGTGGCGCCGAACTCGCCCAGCGCCTTGGCGAAGCCCAGCACCACGCCAGCGGCCAATCCCGGCGCGGCGAGCGGCAGGGTCAGCTGAAAGAACCGCAGCAGCGGCGGCGCGCCCAGCGTCAGCGCCGCTTCGTCAACCTCCGGCTCGATCGCCTCCATCGCCAGCCGCATCGGCCGCACCATCAACGGGAAGGCCATCACCGCCGCCGCCAGCGCCGCGCCGGTCCAGCGGAACGCGAGCACGATGCCGGCATGAGCGAGCAGGCTCCCGATCGGCCCGGCGCGGCCGAACAGCAGCAGCAGCAGGTAGCCGGTCGCCACCGGCGGCAGCACCAGCGGCAGCGTCACGGCGGTTTCCAGCACCACGCGGCCCGCCAGGCGGCTGCGGGAGAGGGCATAGGCGGTCAGCACCGCCAGCGGCAGCTCGACGACGACGGCGGTGGCGGCGACGCGCAGCGACAGGGCGATCGCGCCGAGGTCCTCGCCTGTGAACAGGCTCACGCGCCGGGCGCCGGGGCGAGCATGTGGTGGATGGCCTTGCCGCCGATCGCCAGCGCCAGGTCGGTCAGGGCGTCCAGGTCGGCCACCACCGCGGTCTGCCGGCCTGCGTGGGCTTCCGCGATCAGGAACGCGGCGTCCGTCTCCGCCAGCGCCCGCCGCGGCGCGTCCCGCCGCGCCAGCACCGCGACGTCGGTGGCGGCGCCGTGACCCAGCACCAGCGTATCGGCCTCCGCCAGGGCGCGGGCGGCGCGCAGGGAGAGCAAATCGCGCGCGTCTGGCGTCTCGATCAGCCAGACCAGGCCGAGCGCCGACGTGTCCCCCGCCAGCGCCGCCCGCATCAGCCGCTCGGCGGTCGCCAGGTCGCCGGCGTCAGCGGCCTCGGCGACCGCGCCGCTCATCATCGCGCGCAGGAACGCCCGGCGCTGGGCGAGATCGGGCAGCGCCGCGCGTGTCTCTTCGCGCAGCTGGCCAAACAGTTCGACCAGTCGTCCCAGGCCCGCCGGCAGCTTCGCCTCCAGCTCGGCGCGGACCAGCGCCGCGACGATAGGCGCCGCCCCAGCCGTACCGATCGCCGCAACCACCTGGCCGCGGTCGATGATCGCCGGGGTATGGAAATCGGACAGCTCCGGGTGGTCGACCACGTTGGTCGGCACGCCCGCGCCCTTCGCGGCCAGCGCCGCGGCCTCGCAGAACGCCACGTCCGGGCTGGCGACGAACGCCAGCAACGCGCCAGCATAGGCGTCCGGCGAGACGGCGGCCGCGCCCATGATCCGCTCCACCGTCGCCGGCGAACCCGCCAGCAGCCGCGCCTTGGCCTCCGCGCCTTCGCCCTCGCCGGCGATCACGACGCGCCGTCCGCTCAAGGGGAAGAAGGTGGGGAAGGCCTCCACGGCTAGGTCACTTCACCGACTTCAGGTAGTCGATGATCGCCTTGCGGTCGGCCGGATCGGCGGCGCCGGCGGTCATCTGCGTGCCCGGCGCATAGGCCTTCGGGTCGGCGATGAACGCGTCCAGCGACGTCTCGTCCCAGGTTCCGCCCTTCGCCTTCAGCGCGTCGCTGTACTGGAAGTCCGGCAGGCTCGCGACCTTGCGCCCGACCACCCCTTTCAGCGCCGGCGCCGTCCCGCTCGGCGGCTCGACGGTGTGGCAGTCGCCGCACTTGTCGTTGAACAGCGCCTCGCCGGTGGCGGCGAACGCGGGCGCGGCTGCGCTCAGCAACAGGACTGGGGCGAACAGGAAGGCGATGACGAGGCGCATGGCGATCTCCGGCTACCGGCGCCCAGCGATACCGCGCGGCGGCGGCGGCCTCAATCGCCGGGCTATAACTCGACCCGCCAGGTCTCGCCCTGCACCGGCTCGCCGAACTCTTCGTGGGTCTCAACCTCGACGATCTCGAAGCCGTGGGCGGCGTAGATGCGCCGCGCGCTGGTCAGCACCGTGTGGGTCCACAGCGTCATCGCCGTGTAGCCGACCTCGCGGGCGAAGCGGAGGCACAGCTCGACCAGATGGTCGCCGATGCCGCGGCCGCGGGCCATCGGCTCGACATAGAGCAGCCGCAGCCGCGAGAGGCCGCCGCCTTCATCGGTGATCAGCACCGAGCCGGCCATCGCGCCCGCCACCTCGGCGATCCAGCCGTTGTCGCGGCCGTCCTTGTAGTTGCGCAGGAAATTGGCGGTGGCGTCAGCGATGTTGAGCTCTAGCCCTCGGCCCCAGCCGTAGACCTCCTTGTAGAAGGCCGACTGCCGCGCGGTCATCAAACCGAGGTCGCCGGTGCGCCAGGGGCGGATGGTGAAAGCCTTGTCCGGGGCGGGGTCCAGCAGCGTGCGCGCTTCGCCCAGCGCCGCGACCAGGTCCGCCTGCTGCGCCGGCGCGAGCGGGGCCAGCATCTGCCTCACCTCGTCGCGCTGGCGCTGGTCGATCACCTCGAAGATCGCGCGGCCCGCCGGCGTCAGCGCGATCGGCCGGCGGCGCTGGTCGCCTTCGCCCGTCTCGCGGGTGATCCAGCCCTTGGCCTCGAACCTGGCGAGCACGCGGCTGGTGTAGCCGGGGTCCGTGCCAAGCAGCTTGTTGAGGTCGCTGGCCACCGGCCTGTCGGCATGCTCGATCTCGAACATCAGCCGCGCTTCGGGCAGCGACAGTTCCGTGCCGAGGAAGCGCTGGTTCAGCGCCCCAACTCTGCGGGTGTAGAAGCGATTGAACAGGCGAACGGCGGCGATGGCGTCTTCCATGCCGCGAGACTGCGGTCGATAGTTGACGGAGTCAACCATTCAGGGCCAGCGGCCGTGACCGCGCATCGCCCGCGATTACCTCGCTGGTTATTGAATGGCCGCCTCGGATGACCGACCAGTAGGGTGGATCGGGGAGAAGCCGTCGTGTCAGTCGTGACCCAGGAAGCGCGTTCGGAGGCGGACAGCGGCTTTCCGCCGCTGCTGCGCGAGTGGCGACGGAAGCGACGGCTGTCGCAGCTGGACTTGGCGCTTTCGTCAGGCGTGTCGCAGCGCCATGTCAGCTACCTGGAGTCGGGCCGAGCCAATCCCAGCCGCAACATGATCCTCGTTCTGAGCGAGACGCTCGACGTGCCACTGCGCGAGCGCAACGCTTGGCTCGTCGCGGCCGGCTTTGCCCCACTATTCCGCACCCGCGCGCTGGACGATCCGCAGATGGGCCAGGTGATGAGCGCCGTGCGGATGATTTTGTCGGCGCATGAACCTTTCCCGGCCATCGCCCTGGACCGTGCCTGGAACGTACGGATGTCGAATCGCCCCTTCGACTTGCTGGGCGACATGCTGGGAGAGAATGTGTGGGAGCGCGTCGGGGGTGGCCAGCACAACCTTATGCGGCTGTTCTTCCACCCGGCCGGCATACGGCCCTGGGTCACCAACTGGGCCACGGTGGGCCCGCTCATCTGGCGCCGCGCCCAACGCGAGGCCGACGTGCTCGGCGGGCAGGAGATGAAGGCGGTGCTGGCCGATTTGGCCCCCTATCAGGACGCCGACTTGCTCTGGACCGCGGCGGACACGGCGCTGGTTCCGGTGCTTCCCTTCAACCTGCTCGTCGGCGGCCGACACCTGTCGATGTTCGCCATCATCGCCACCCTGGGAACGGCGCAGGACGTGACTGCCGAAGAGCTGCGGATTGAGACCCTGTTCCCCGCCGATGCCGGGACCGAAGCGCTGTTTCGCGGAGCAGCCGATCAGCCGGCCGATAACCGCTGACGTAATTGCGCCGGGTCGCGGCGTGGCGAACATGGCCGCTCGCCAAACAGGAGCGCCCGATGACTTCCCAACAATCGCTTGATGTTGTCCGCAAGTTCATGAAGCGCATGGAGGTGCTGGACTATGACGACGCGCTCAAGCTGGTCGCGGACGGCTGCGAGTATACCAACCCCCCGCCCCTCGGGACCGTTCAAGGCCCGGCCGGGATTCGGGCTGTTCTGGAGCCTTTCTTCGCCCCGACGTTAGAGAACCAGTTCGAAATCCTGCGCGAGGCCTCGGATGGTCGAACCGTGTTCCTGGAGCGACTCGATCGCCACCGGCTGGCCGACAAGTGGGTAGAGCTCCCGGTGACCGGAGTCTTCGAGGTGCGTGACGGCCAGATCGTATTCTGGCGCGACTACTTCGATGCCGCGACCATCCTGACCCAGTGGCCCTCGGCGTGAGGCCCTGCAGGCCGGCCGCCGTCCAGCCAGTCAGGCCGCGGCCGTAACGCCCGTCTCGGCCAGCCACTCCAGGATCTTGGCCTTGGGCATGGCCCCGACCTTCATCGAAGCCATGTGGCCGTCCTTGAACAGCATCATGGTCGGGATGCCGCGCACGCCGTAGCGCGACGGCGTGGTTGGGCTTTCCTCGATGTTGACCTTGGCGATGGTCACGTGGCCGGCCAGCTCCTCGGAGATCTGGTCGAGCGCCGGGGCGATCTGTTTGCACGGGCCGCACCACTCGGCCCAGAAATCCACGAGGACCGGACCTTCAGCCTTCAGCACCGATTGCTCGAAGGTGTCGTCGGTGACCGGAACTGTGCTCATTGAAACAACTCCCATGGGCGGCGGACGAACGCCGCGCCCTTAGACTGGCGCATGTAGGCGCCCGGACGCGAACATCAACCAGATTTGGCCATCTCGTCCAGGGCGCGGGACAAGAGAATTTCTGGGATCGGCATGAGCTTCGGACCATCGGTCCAGATCAGCGCCGCCTCCACCGTGCGGCCAGGGAAGATCTCGCCGAGCAGCGCCCAGTAGACCGCCATCTGGCGCACATAGGCCGGATCGGCGGCCTCGATCGTCGCCGGGGCCGGGCGGTTGGTCTTGAAGTCGGCGACCAGCACGCGGCGGTCCTCGACCAGCAGGCGGTCGACGCGGCCGGAGACCGCGACGCCGGGCGGCAGGCGCGCGGCGGCCCCCGCCAGCGCGATCTCGGCGCGGGAGCCGGGACCGAACACGGCGGCGAAACGTTCGTCGCTAAGCACCGCGAGCGCGGCCGCGGCCATCTCGGCGCGGTGCTCGTCGGTGAGGTCGCGCTCGCGGGCCAGCAGGCGCTGGGCGGCGTCGGCGCGCTCCGCCGGCGCGACGTCCGGCAGCAGCTGCAGCAGGCGGTGGATGATCTCGCCGCGGCGATAGCGGCCCAGCCCCAGGCTGCGCGCCAGCGGCGACGGCGCCGGACCGCGGGCGTCTTCGCCGAGCCGCGACGGCGCGGCGTAGCGGGCGGCGGCGGACTCGGTCGGGGCAAGGCGCGTGGCCCACGCCGGCAACGGCCCGGGCAGGATGTCGGCCGCGCCGAACGCCAGGCCAGGAACCGGGTCTTCGCCGTAGCGCAGCAGCCATCCGCCGCCGTCGAGTGGCACATGCCGGACGTGCGGGGCGATGGCCTCCGATTCGAAGCCGGCCTCGATCACCTCGCGCCAGCTGCCGCGGGTCAGGTGGTCGAGCGTCTTGATCCCGCCGACGATCAGCCGGTCCCGGGCCCGGGTCAGCGCGACGTAGAGCAGCCGCAGCGACTCGTGATCCGCCGCCAGCTCGCGCTGGGTTCGGGCGTCGGCGGAGGCGGGGCAGTCGTCCGCCTTGCGCGGCGCCCACAGAAAGCCGCCGTCCCCGGTCGACAGCAGCGGGCCGCCCTGAACGGTGGCGCGCGTGGTGGTGTCGGGCAGGATCACCACCGGCGCTTCCAGGCCCTTGGCGCCGTGCACGGTCATCACCCGCACCTCGCCCTCGCCCTGGCGCTCGGGGTCTTCCTGCTCGCGCTTCACCTCGATCTCGCTGGCGGCCATCTCGTGGACGAACCGCTCCAGCTCGATCACCCCGCGCCGCTCGGCCGCCAGCGTCTCGGCCAGGAAGGCGTCGATCGCGTCCTCCGCCTCGCGGCCGAGCCGGCCGAGGAAGCGACGCTTCATCGAGAGCCCGCGCTCGTCGAGCCGGGCGAGGACGCGGGCGTAGAAGTCGAACGGCGCGCGGGCGTCGGCGAGGGTGCGGACCCACGCGAAGAACCGGGCCGCCTCGCCCCATTCGGCCCGCTCGCCGGCGCGTCGCTGCAAGGCCGCCCACAGCGTGCCGCCCCGATCGTAGGCAAGGTCGAAGAGCCCGTCCTCGTCGATGTCGCAGAACGGACTGCGCAGCAGCGCGGCCAAGGTCAGGTCGTCTTCCGCGAAGCGGGCGAAGCGGCCAAGTCCCAGCAGGTCCTGGAAGACGATGTGCTCGGACAGCAGCATCCGGTCCGCCCCGCCGACCGGAACCTTGGCGAACTTGAGGGCGCGGATGATCTCGTGAAACAGGGCGTTGCGACGCCTGACCAGGATCAGCACGTCGCCGTAGCCCATCGCGCGGCGGCCGCCCTGGCGGTCGCCGACGCTTTCGCCGCGCCCGACCATCTCGGTGATCGCGCGGGCGATGCGGCGGGCCAGCTCCTTGGTGGCGCTCCTGGGCGGCTCGGCGTCGACCGGGGCCCAGGGATCGGTCTCATCCGACGGCTCGGTCTCGTCGAGCGGCCAGAGGTCGACGCAGCCGTGGTCCGTCCGGGTCGCCAGGTGGCGGAGGGGAAAGGCGATGCTGCCCGCGGGCTTCAGGCCGGCGGCGATCTCCGTCGGCGCGAACACCGCGTCGACAAACTGCAGGATCTCGGGCGTGGAGCGCCAGCTCTCCAGCAGCTGGACCTGTTGGAACGGGCGCTCGGACGCCCGAACCATCGCGCCGATCTGCTGCGTCTCCACCGCCAGCCGCTCGGGCGCCGCGCCCTGGAACGAGAAGATCGACTGCTTCTCGTCGCCGACCGCGAACACGGTGCGGTGGCTCTCGCCGGCGCCCTGGCCGATGAAGAACTCGCCGGTCAGCGCGCGCAGGATGTCCCACTGGTCGGGCGCGGTGTCCTGCGCCTCGTCGAGCAGCACGTGGTCGAGCCCGCCGTCGAGCTTGAACAGCACCCAGGCGGCGTCGGCGCGTACCGTCAGCAGTTCGTGGGTGCGCTGGATCAGGTCGCCGAAGTCCAGCGCCCGCAGCGCGCCCTTGGCGCCGTCGTAGAGCTCGATGTGCGCCAGGGCGAGGCTGATCGCGTGCACGCTGGCCTCGGCGATCCGCGCCGCCTTGATCCGGTCCACCGCCTCGCAAAGCCGCGCCTGTTCGCGCCCCAGCCACTCCACCGCCCAGGGGTCGACCGCCTTGGTCGCCATCCGCTTCCTGGGCTCGCCCTCCTTGGTCGAAAAGATCGCCCACACCTCGGCGAAGGAACTCGCCTCGTCGATCCGCAGCATGGCGGTGGCGCAGGTGAGATCGGTGGCTTCCGTGCCGGCCTGCAACGCCTCGGCCGCGCGCCGCCACTGGCCCCAGCGGATCCGCTCGACGGCTTCCGCCTCGATAGCTTCGACGGTGGTGGGCGACGCAAAGCCGCAACGGCGCCAGATGTCAGAGCCGAAGCCGTCGGCCTTGGCGCAATCCTCGACGTAGCACTTGATCGCCCGTCGCTCGGCCTCGAACGTCGCGAACATGTCGTTGAAGCGGCCGTAGTCGAGCTCGACCGAGAAGTAGCCGTAGGCGCGGCCGATCGGACCTTCCGGCGCGGCCAGCGACGCCATCGCGACGCTCTCCCGCGCCTGGGCCGACACTTCGCGCGCGGCGACCTCCTCCAGCACGGTGAAGCCCGGCGAGACGCCGGCTTCGAGCGGGAAGCGCCGCAGCAGCTTCTCGCAGAAGGCGTGGATGGTCGGTGATCTTGATGCCGCCCGGCGTCTCCAGGGCGCGGGCGAACAGGGCGCGGGCCCGGGGCAGGTCGCGGCCGCTCTCCTCCAGCGCCAGCAGCTTGGCCCGCAGCGGCGCGTCCTCCATCACCGCCCACGAGCCGAGTTCCTTGAACAGCCGCCGCTGCATCTCCGCCGCCGCGGCCTTGGTGTAGGTGACGCAGAGGATCGCCTCGGGCCGCGAACCGCTCAGCAGCAGCCGCGCCACCCGGTCGACCAGGGTCTTGGTCTTGCCCGAGCCGGCGTTGGCGGCGACGAACACCGACGCGGCCGGGTCGGAGGCGACCACCTGAGGCGACGTGCCGGTGGGGATGTCGGCGCGCAGGTTCATTGGCGAAGGCTCATTCCGGGCCCTCGTCGTCGCCGCCGATCACGCCCCATTCCCAGAGCCGGCCGAGATGGTCGTAGTCGCCGCCGTAGCGGCCGATGAACTGCGGCGCGGCCCAGGCGATGTAGGGCGTCGACTCCTCGTCGAACGCCGCCACGCGGCGCATCAGCCCGTCCAGCGCCCGCTCCGCCAGGTCGGCGCTTTCGCCGGGCCAGGCGCGGGTCTCCTCGCGGCCGGGAATCCGCCCGCCGCTGACCCGCACGTAGGTCAGCTCGCCCGGCTCCACCGGCCCGACTTCGGCGAACCCGCCGTTGCGCAGGATGGCGGCGGTCAGGGTCAGCTGCGGCGAGAGCCCGCTCTGCACCTGCTTGGCGCTCGGCGCCTGGCCGGTCTTGAAGTCGAGCACGTCGGCCACGCGGCCGCGCAGCTCGATGCGGTCGGCCTTGGCGGTGACGGTGAACTGGCCGGCGGGCGCGTCGAAGCTGTGCGTCCCTTCCTGCTCGATGATCAGCTGGGCGCCGGCGCGCCGCTTGCGCTCGAAGCGGACCACCCAGGGCGCGACGTTGTTGGCCAGCGCCTGCTCGCGGGCGAGCCGCGGCAGCGGCACGCCGGCGTCCGCCAGGCACTCCATCAGGATCCCCGCGAACGCCGCCTCGGCCCCGTCGGTCAGCTCGCCGGGATGCTCGGTGGCGAAGCGCTCGAACGCCGCGTGCACGGCGGTGCCGCGCGCCATCGCCTCCACCGGCTCGCCCGGGCGATCGAGCTTGCGCAGGCCCAGGATGTAGCGGGCGTAGATCGCATAGGGGTCGCGGATCCAGCGCTCGACCCCGGTGACCGGCAGCTTGCGTGGCCGCACGGCGACCGGCGGGCGCGGCTTCGGCCGGCCCGCCGGGGCGAAACGCTCCGGCGCATCGAGGGCGCGGGCATGCTCGATCAGCGCGGGCCGGGTCGGCAGGGCCAGCCCGGCGCCCTTGACCAGGGTCTCCAGCCGCCAGAGCCAGCGCGAGGCCACCGCCGGCGCGCCCTCGCGCCGCTCGGACGAGATCAGCACCACCTCGGCGGCGCTGGCGCCCTGGGCGAAGTCGTGGGCGGCAAGGCCAATGCGCCGCTCGGGCGGCGGCAGGCCGAGCGCCGCGCGCATCGGCCGCGACAGGAACGGGTCGATCGGCGCGCCCTGCGGCCAGACGCCTTCCTCCAGGCCGGCCAGGATCAGGAGGTCGGCCTGCACCAGGCGCGCTTCGATGGCGCCCAGGATGCGCAGGCGCGGATGACTGGCGCCGCCCCCGCGCACCACTTCGCGGGCGAGCAGCTGGTCGACCAGCTCGACGAAGCCGGCCGGTCCGACGTCGGGCAGGCCCTCGCTCTCCTCGATCAGGCCGGCGATCAGCGCCGCGGCCGCCTCGCCGGCCAGCCCGCCCCAGAGCTCGCCGAGCTCGCCGTCCTCGCCGCGGGCGAGCAGCTCGATCGCCTCGGCCAGCGCGGCGGCGGCGGCGGCCGGACGCGCGGCGCCGGCGGCGAACGGCTGGGCCAGCACCTCGGCGGCGCGCCGCAGCATCGCCAGCAACGGCGAAGCCGGCGTCGGACTTGATCTCCGCCTCGATCGCCGACCAGTCATCCCGACGCGGGCCGCGTAGCGCGCGCTCCAGCGCCCTGCGCCCGCCGGCGAGCGCGCCGTCGCCCAGGCCGAAGCGGACGAAGCGGTGCTTGGCGATGCCCAGCAGCGTCACCGGGTCGAGCGGATCGAGCGCGGCGCGGGCGGCCAGGCCGACCAGGGTCGCGATCGGATAGCCGGCCAGCGCCGCGCCGGCCGACGAGTCGGCCGAGACGCCCCAGCGGGTCAGCCGCGCGCTGACCCGGCGGGCCAGGGCGGCGTCCGGCGTGACCAGGGCGGCGGTGCGGCCGGGCGTCTCCAGCGCCTCGCGCAGCAGCAGGGCGACGGCGGTGGCGGCCTCCTCCTCGGCGCGGGCGAACACCACCGAGAGACCGGCCAGGCCCTCGGCGATCGGGTCGACGCCTTCCGCCGCGCCCTCGTCGCGCAGGCGCTTGATCTGCGCCAGCCAGTCGGCGGTGGCCTCGGCCGGGCGCAGCGCCTCGTTGACCAGCCGCCGGCGCCAGCGGCCGCGCGAACCGTCGCCGGCGCTCCAGGGCGCCACGTCGCCGCGCTCGACCCCGGCGCGGCCCAGCAGCCGCTTCAGCCCGCCCTGCGGATGCTGTTCGCCGACCTCGGCCCAGGCGTTCTCGGCCAGGTTCAGGTCGAGGCCCGGCAGCACCACCGCGCCGTTCGGCAGGCCGGCGATCACGGTCAGCAGCTCGGCCACGGCCGGGGCGCTGCCGGTCGAGCCGGCGGCGATCACCACCTGCTGCGGCGGCTCGGCGCGCCAGCGGTCGGCCAGCCGGCGCAGCAGCAGCACGCGGCGCTCGCCGACATCGATCAGGCCGAGCTCGTCCAGCCGCCGCGGCCACGCCGCCAGCGCCAGCTTGAGGAAGTCGGCCGAGACCTGCCAGTGCCGGGCCAGCTCGCCCGGCGCGAGGTCGTCGATCAGCGCCAGCGGATGCGCCTCCTCGATCTGCACGCTGTCGAGGAAGCCGGCCAGCGCGTCGGCGAGGTCGAGCGCGCCGGCGGCGTCGAGGCTGCGGCCGAGCGCGTCCTCGTGCGCCGCGACCAGCCGCGCCAGCTCGAAGCGGCGGCGGGCGGACGAGATCGCCGGCGGCAGGTCCAGCGCCAGGTCGCCCGGCTCGAACGGCGGCTCGCCCTCGTCGAGGTCGCCCAGCGCGCGGACCTGCGGCAGCAGCACCGCGCCCGCGCCGGAGACCGCGAGGAACGCTTCGGCGAGGTCGCGCCCGGCGCGGCGGGTCGGGACCAGCACCGTGGCCGCCGCCAGCGCCTGCGGGCCAAGCGGGCCCAGGGCCGCGCCGACGCCCCGCGCCAGGTCCTCCAGGAACGGCCGCCCCGCCGCGATGTTGAACCAGCGCGGCGATGGCCGGGCGAGGAAGCTCATGCCGTCTCGCGAAGCCGCGCCTCCGCCGCCGTCACCGCGGCCGGGTCGCCGACGTGCATCCAGTGACCAGGCGGCGCGACGCCGAACAGCCGGCCCCGTTCGGCCAGCTCGCGCCAGATCGGCAGCAGCGAGAAGGGCTCCTCCGGCCCGCCCGCGACGATCGCCGGGTCGGTGATGTGGACGCCGACGTAGACGTAGGGCGCGCGCTCGTCCGGTCGCTTGAAGCGCAGCCGACCGCCGGGCTCCAGGAACACGTCGCCGGTATCATGGAAGCCCAGTGAGGTGTCGGTCGGCGCCAGCAGCAGGCAGCACGTCCATCCGCGCCGGGTCCCAGGCGCCGGCGACCGCGTCCATCGCCGAGGCGCCGTGCTCGAGCCAGATCGTATCGATGTTGGTCGACCCAGACCGGCGCCGGCGCCCAGCAGCGGGATCGCCTTCTTCAATCCCCCGCCGGTCTCCAGCGCCTGGGCGCGCTCGTCGGAGATCAGGATCAGGGCGGGCGGCGCGGCGCGCGCCACAGATGGGCCTGCAGCCGGTCGGCGAAGGCGTGGACGTTGACCACCGCGCGGCTGACGCCGGCGCCGGCGAGGCGGTCGAGCATGTGGTCGATCAGCGGCTTGCCGCCGACCTCGACCAGCGCCTTGGGCCGGTCGTTGGTCAGCGGGCGCATGCGGGTGCCAAGGCCCGCCGCCAGCACCATCGCGGTGGTCGGCCAGGTCGGGGGCGCGCTCATATCCGCGCCTCCGGCGGCACGTTGGCGGTCGAGCCAGGCGCGCAGCGGCGCCAGTTCCGCCGAGCGGCCAGGCACCGCTCCAGGTAGCGCCACATGCGCGGGGTGAAGGCGCGGTACTTCGGCCGCTCGAAGCCGACCACCTGGCGGGCGAAGATGAAGAGGATGCGGATCACGTTGAGCGCGCCCAGCGCATGGTAGTCGGCCAGGAACGCCTCGCGGTCGAGCTCCGGCCGCGCGGCGAGGTAGCGCGCCAGCGACGGCCGTCTCCCGCTCGGCGGAGACGTCGCGGCGGCCGTCGTGCAGCAGCATCGAGAAGTCCCAGGCCGGGTGGGCGCGCAGGGCGTCCTGGAAGTCCAGCAGGCCGACCCGGGCGGCGGCGGGCCGATCCGGCAGCCAGATCAGGTTCTCGGCGTGGTAGTCGCGGTGGCAGAAGACCGCGGCGCCGGCCTCGCCGCGGGCGCGGATCGGGGCCCAGAACGCCTCCCAGTCGGCCATCGCGTCGGCCGAGAAGGGCGCCAGGCCGGCGTACTTCGGCCACCACTCCAGGAACAGCGGCCCGCCGGTCTGCAGCGCCAGGTCGTCGTAGCTGAGCAGCGGCCAGGTCGAGCCGTCGCCTTCCAGCACCTGCGGCGGCGCGGCGGCGTGCAGCCGCACCAGGGCGTCGACCGCCGCGTCGTAGAGCGGCGTCTCGTCGTCGCCGGCGGCGATCAGGCGTGGCGTAGAGGTCGTCGCCCAGGTCCTCCAGCACCGCCAGGCCCTGGGCCGGATCGGCGGCGATGATCTGCGGCGCCGAGAGGCCCTGCGGCCGCGCAGGAAGGCGGCGCAGGCGACGAAGGCGTCGACCCGGCCGGCGGCCAGGCGGGCCATGGCGTTGTAGCCCAGCGCCCGGCGCTCGTCCGGCGTCGCCTGCGGCGGGCAGGGCTTGGTCTCCAGCGACGGCGGCTGGTCCATGAAGATGCGCCGCCCGCCGGTCGGCAGGCGCAGCCGCTCGTAGAGGCGGGTCGAGGCGTCGCCGGGCAGTGGCTCGCGCCGGGCGTCGCCGAGGCCGTTGGCGGCGAGGAACTCGGCCTTCAGCGCCTCACGATCAGAACTCAAGCGCACGCCCCTCCCAGGCGCCGTGCGGCGTCAGGCGGGCGCGGCCGGCCGCGCGCCGTCGATGATGCAGCTCTACGTCGAGTCGGTCGTGCGGCAGGTGATGGCCGAGCTTGCTCCGGCCATTCGATCACCGCCGCGCCCTCGTCCAGCGCCTCGTCCAGGCCGAGCTCCGCCACCTCGTCCGGCCTGGTCAGCCGGTAGAGGTCGAAGTGGGCCAGCGCCAGGCGCGGCGTCTCGATAGGTCTGCACCAGGGTGAAGGTCGGGCTGGGCGACCTCGGTCGCTTCGCCGGTCAGCGCCCGGATCAGCCCGCGCGCCAGGGTCGACTTGCCGGCGCCCAGCGGCCCGGACAGGCAGACCGCCTCGTGCCGCTTCAGCGTCGCCGGCCACGGCCGCGCCGAGGCGGGCCGTGTCGGCCTCGTGGTCCAGGCGGAATTCGCCTTCGGCGGGAACGATCATGCGAACGGCAGCTCCGGATCGGCGGGAAGCAGGGTCTCGATGTAGGCCTTCAGCGCGCAGCGTTGCGTCGCGGACGTCGTGCGGCACGGCGTCCGCGGCGATGATCGGGCCGACGCTCACCCCGTAGTGGCCGCCGCGCTTGTTCAGCAGCTCGTGGAAGACGGTGATGTCGCGCAGCTCGCCCGAGAAGTGGTCGAAAAAATGGAACAGGGTCGACCATGGCCCCGCCATGTGCACCGGCGCGACCGGGGCGTCGTACTTGCGGGCGATGGAGAGCGCGGTCGGCGCCCAGGCCGGGTCGGCCAGAGTCGCCGTTCGCCTGGCGCCGGGCGATGCGGCCGGCGGGGAAGATCACCAGCGCCCGCTCGGCCTCCATCGCCTGGCGGGTCATGGTCAGCGTCAGCCGGGTCTTCTCGCGGGTGCGCTTCTCCTCGACCCACTCGACCGGGATCAGCACCTCGTCCAGCCGCGGCGAGAGGCGATGGGCGTCGGCGTTGGCGTAGAACATCACGTCGGGCCGCAGCGCCTTGATCGCATCGTAGACCGCCACCCCGTCGGCGATGCCGGTGGGGTGGTTGCAGATCAGGATCAGCCGCCCGGCGCGCGGCAGCCGCTCCAGGCCCCGCGCCTCGACCTTCAGCGCCAGCAGCTCGGAGCAGAAATCGATCGCGGCCTTGCCCGGCATCGGCGCGATGGCGTCGGCCATCCGCCGCGCCTTGCGATAGTCGAGCATCCGGTACAGCAGTGGACGGACGATCGGCCACAGCGGCGAGCCGGCCAGCTTCGGCGCGCGCTCCTCGATCAGCAAATCGACGATGTGCCCGCGCCGGGCAGCGGAAGTTGCGATCGCCGGGGCTTCCTGGGCCAGCGCCATGGGCCCAAGATGCGCCGCACCGGGCGCGCCGGGCAAGCGCCGCGCGACGGGTCGAGAGAGGGCCAAGTGTGCTGGATTTGAAGTTCGCCTTTTCGCTGGATCGGGCGCCGAGCGAACTTCAAATCCGAGAAGCGCACTTCGAGCTACGCTTGCTGGTGTCCTGGTCGATTCCGAAGTTCGACGGAGCCTGCCATAGTGCGTCTGCGAACTTCGGAATCGGGACACCAGAATGCGTCGTTTCCTGCTGATCCTGGGGTTGGCCGCGGTCGTGGTGGTGGCCGGCGCGGTGGTCTATCTGATGTGGGACCTCGACTGGCGCTGGCGGCCGCACACGATCACCAAGCGCCAGGCCGAGATCGCGCAGGCGCTGGACCAGTCCGGCTGGGTCTCGCCGCACCTGACCGGGCCGAAGGTCTACGTGATCGCTCTACCGCGGCTGCGAGCCCTGCCAGGCGCAGCTGCCGACGGCCATCCCCAAGCTGCAGGCGGCGGATGTCGACACGCGGATGATCGTCATCGCCCGGGCCGACCTGAACGGCCAGGCGCTGTCGACGCCGCAGGACCGGGCCCTGACCGCCGAGCTCTGGACCAACCGCAGCTGGAAGCTGTTCCAGCAGACGTTCCCGGCCATCTCTGCGGCGCCGCCCAATCCGACGGCGAAAATGGCGCCGCCGGTCATCCCGCCCGCCGACGGCGATGCGGCGCGCTCGGCGGTGATCGAGGTCGGCCGCCAGCTGGCGACCAGCCTCGCTGGCCAGCTGAAGGACAACGGGGTCAGCTTCGACTATCCGGTCCTGGTCTGGTGGACCAAGGACGGCCGCATGCGGGCCTGCGCCTGCACTTCGTCGCAGAGCCTCGCCTTCGTCGAGAAGGAGCTGGGGGCTTGAGCTGACGTATATCTCCCCTTCCCCTTGCGGGAAGGGGTCGGGGGTTGGGGTATCGGCTAGGCGTCGGTGATTGGTGCGGAGCGGCGCGCACCCAGTTCGCACCCCCACCCCTGACCCCTCCCCCAAGGGGGAGGGGAACGAGTTCGCCTTGAGCCCCGTCGCCCAAGCCGCTAGGCGGGGCCGATGGCCGGGAAGTTCCGCGCCGCCTACGACGAGCGCCTCCGCGACGGCGTGATGCTTCCCGACCCGAGCCAGGCGCGGGCGGTGGATGCGCTCGAACGCCTGGAGGTCGACCTCGCCGAGGCCAGGCCCGCCGGCCTGTTCCGCAAGGCCGAGCCGGTGCGCGGCGTCTATCTGTGGGGGCCGGTCGGACGCGGCAAGTCGGCGCTGATGGACCTGTTCTTCGAGACCGCGGAGGTGGAGAAGAAGCGCCGCGTGCACTTCCACGTCTTCATGGCCGAGGTGCAGGGGCTGGTGAACGCGTGGCGCACCGGCGATGCGGCCGCGCGCCAGGCCAGGTTCGGGACCAGCCGCGGCGACGACCCGGTCGCGCCGACCGCCGAGCTGATCGCCCGCGACGCACGCCTGCTCTCGTTCGACGAGTTCCAGGTCACCGACATCGCCGACGCGATGATCCTGGGGCGGCTGTTCGAGCAGCTGTTCGCCCGCGGCGTCACGGTCACCGCCACCTCGAACCGCCACCCCGATCAGCTCTACAAGGACGGGCTCAACCGCCAGCTCTTCCTGCCGTTCATCGAGATGCTGAAGGCGCGGATGCAGGTCGTGGAGGTGGCCGGCGCGCGCGACTACCGGCTCGACCGGCTGCGCGCCGCCGGGACCTGGTTCTCGCCGATCGATCCCGACAACGAAGCCGGGTTCGATCGGCTGTGGCGGGAGATGCTCGGCGGCGATCCCGAAGTCGGCGCGACGCTGGAGGTCTACGGCCGCAAGGAGCACTGGCCGCGCGCCGCCGGAGGGCTGCTGCGCGCCCACTTCCAGAGCCTCTGCGGCGAAGCGCTGGGGCCGTCGGACTATCTGGCCATCGCCGCGCGCTTCGACACCGTGTTCCTCGAGGCGCTGCCGAAGCTCCGCCCCGAGGACCGCAGCGCCGCCCGGCGCCTCGCGATCCTGATCGACACCCTCTACGAGGCCCACACCCGCCTGGTGGTGCTGGCCGCGACCGGGCCTGCGAGGCTCTATCCCGAAGGCGAGGGCTCGTTCGAGTTCGAACGCGCGGCCTCGCGGCTGGAGGAGATGCGCTCGCAGGCGTGGCTGGAGGCCGGGAAGAGTCGTCCGCCTCGGCCGCACCGCTCCCCTCGCGTTGACACCCCCCGAGTGCGGCTTAAAAGAGCCGCGCACACCGGATGGGAGGGAACTGGATGGCCGACGCCGCGCCGGGCCTGAGGCCGCGCCCGATCTCGCCCCAGATCCAGCTGAACGGCGGGATCTGGCGTTGGCACCTCACCATGGTCGCCTCGATCCTGCACCGGGTCACCGGCGTCGGGCTGTACGGCGGCGCGCTGCTGCTGATGGTCTGGGCGGTGTCGCTGGCGGCGGGACCTGACGCCTACGCGACCTTCACCGGCGTCGCCGGCTCGATCCCCGGCAAGGTGGTGCTGGTCGGCCTGACGCTCTGCGCCTTCTACCACCTCGGCAACGGCCTGCGGCACCTGGCCTGGGACTCCGGCTACGGCTTCAAGCCGAAGACCGCCGACCACCACCGCCGGACTGGTGATCGCCTTCGCGCTGATCGCCACGGTCCTGTTCTGGGGCCTGATCGTCACTGGCGGGAGCGCTCTGATGGCCGTGATCCGCTCCCCGCTCGGCCGCGCCCGCGGCATGGGCTCGTCCAAGCACGGCGTCGGCCACTTCATCGCCCAGCGGGTGACGGCGGTGGCGCTGGTGGTCCTGGTGCTGTGGGCGCTGGCGTCGGCCCTCTCGCTCGCCGACGGCGACTACGAGAGCGCGGCCGCCTGGCTGCGCTCGCCGATCAACGCGGTGCTGGCCTCGCTGCTCGCCTTCGCCGCCTTCTGGCACATGCAGCTGGGCATGCGGACGATCATCGAGGACTATTTGCCCGCCCCGCCACCAAGGCGGCCTGCCTGATCCTCAACATCTTCGTCTGCTGGGCGGCCGGCGCGCTCGACCATATTGTCGCATCTTGAAGGTCGCCCTGTCGGCCAGCGGAGTGAGCGTCTGATGGCGGCCTATGACCTGATCGACCACCAGTTCGACGTCGTGGTGGTCGGCGCCGGCGGCTCGGGCCTGCGCGCCGCGCTGGGCTGCGCCCAGGCCGGGCTGAAGACCGCCTGCATCACCAAGGTGTTCCCGACCCGCTCGCACACGGTGGCGGCGCAGGGCGGCATCGCGCCAGCCTCGGCAACATGGGCGAGGACGACTGGCGCTGGCACATGTACGACACCGTCAAGGGGTCGGACTGGCTGGGCGACCAGGACGCCATCGAATACCTGGTCCGCCACGCGCCCGCCGCGGTCTACGAGCTGGAGCACTGGGGCGTGCCGTTCAGCCGCACCCCTGACGGCAAGATCTATCAGCGCGCCTTCGGCGGCATGACCCGCAACTTCGGCGAGGCGCCGATCCAGCGCACCTGCGCGGCGGCCGACCGCACCGGCCACGCCATGCTGCACACCATGTACGGCCAGTCGCTGAACTACGACGTCGAGTTCTTCATCGAGTACTTCGCGCTCGACCTGATCATGGACGAGGGCGCTCTGCCGGGGCGTCACCGCCTGGAAGCTCGACGACGGCACCCTGCACCGCTTCCGGGCCCAGACCACCGTGCTGGCCACCGGCGGCTACGGCCGCGCCTACTTCACCTGCACCGGCGCCCACACCCAGACCGGCGACGGCTGCGGCATGGCGCTCAGGGCGGGCCTGCCGCTGCAGGACATGGAGTTCGTGCAGTTCCACCCGACCGGCATCTACGGCGCCGGCTGCCTGATCACCGAAGGCGCGCGCGGCGAGGGCGGCTACCTGACCAACTCCGAGGGCGAGCGCTTCATGGAGCGCTATGCGCCGACCGTGAAGGATCTTGCGCCGCGCGACATGGTCAGCCGCGCCATGACCATCGAGATCCGCGAGGGACGCGGGGTCGGGCCGAAGAAGGACCACATCTTCCTGCACCTCGACCACCTGGACCCCAAGATGCTGCACGAGCGCCTGCCCGGCATCTCCGAGACCGCGAAGATCTTCGCTGGCGTCGACGTGACCAAGCAGCCGATCCCGGTCGCGCCGACGGTGCACTACAACATGGGCGGCATTCCCACGAACTACCACGGCGAGGCGGTGACCCTGGCGGGCGGCGATCCCGACAGCCTGATTCCCGGCCTGATGGCGGTGGGCGAGGCGGCCTGCGTCTCGGTGCACGGCTCCAACCGGCTGGGCTCGAACTCGCTGTGCGACCTGGTGGTGTTCGGCCGGGCGGTGGGCCTGCGCTGCGCCGAGACGCTGAAGGCCGGCGCGACCCAGCCCGAGCCGAAGCCGGCATGGACCGACGGCCACCTCGCCCGCTTCGACCGCCTGCGCAACGCCTCAGGCGGGACGCCGACGGCTCAGCTGCGGCTGGAGATGCAGACGGCGATGCAGGAGGACGCCGCTGTCTTCCGCACCGCCGAGTCGCTGCAATCCGGCGTCGAGCGGCTTGCAGAAGGTGCAGGACCAGCGCGCCGACCTGCACGTCAGCGACCGCGGCATGATCTGGAACACCGACCTGGTGGAGACGCTGGAGCTGGAGAACCTGGCGGCCAGGCGATCACCATCGTCAACGGCGCCCTCAACCGCACCGAGAGCCGCGGCGCCCACGCCCGGGAGGACTTCCCTGACCGCGACGACACGAACTGGATGAAGCACACCCTGTCCTGGCTCGACGACGCCACCGGCAAGGTCACGCTTCGACTACCGCCCGGTGCACATGACGCCGATGACCAACGACATCGCGACGATCCCGCCGAAAGCGCGGGTCTACTAGGCAGTTCGTCGAAAGAGCATCCGGCGGCAGGCGTCCGCGATGGCCTGGGTCGCGGTTGGATGGCCCCACCAAGGCCGCAGGGAGGCCGCTGATGGCTCTCGGTGGGGTTTCGGCTAGGATACCATAGGTAACGTCACCTCGGCCGCCAGCGACGCTCGCAGGGGCCCTGGCGTGGATTTCGCTCAGGTCGGGGTTCGCCACCTTACAAATCCTTCATTGGCCAAGCCTACGGAGCGTGCCGTAACTTTGCATTACAAAGTCATTTCGAAAGCAAAGGGCACGGCGCATGACCGACGCAACCTCTCCGGCGGATCGGCCGCCGCTCGTAGCCGCCTGGCCCGCGGCCAAGTCGGCCGACTGGGGCGCCAAGGCGATCCTGGTGTTCGCCCTCGCCCTGCTGATGGCGATCCCCGGCGTCTTCGTGTTCGGCCTGGTGATCGATCGCCAGCACCGCGCCGAGACGGTGACGCAGCAGGTGTCGGCGCTGCAGGGCGGCCCGCAGCAGCTGCTGGGGCCGATGCTGATCGCGCCCTACGTCGCGCCCAAGCCGCCGGCGAACGACGCCAACGGCGTGCCGCATCCGCAGCCGCCGGACACAGGCTGGTATGTGGTCTCGCCCGACGAGGGCGCGGTGAACGTCAGCCTGAAAGCCGGCTCGCTCCACCGCGGCCTCTTCAACGTGCCGGTCTATGAGGCGCAGGCCGACATCGACGCCAAGTTCTCCGGCCCGCCCGCGAGCGTGAACCTGCCGGCCGGCGCCAGCGTGAACTGGCAGGCGGCGCGGCTGGTGGTCGGCTTCACCGACCTGCGCGGGGCCAAGAGCGACGTGGCCGGCGTCTTCAGCGATCCGGCCGGCAAGAGCGCGATCGTGTTCAGCCCCACCACCGGCGTGTCGCTGGGTTCGCCCGGGCAACCCGCGCCGGCCACCGACGCCAGCGCGCCGAAGCCGACCGCGACGACCTACGGCCTGGTCGAGGCGCCCGGCGCCGCCGTCGTCGCCAGCAAGGGCGGGACGCTGCACGTCACGCTGCGCTTCACCGGCGCGGAGCGGCTGAGCGTGATGCCGTTCGCCAAGTCGACGCTGGTGAAGGTGGCCGGCGACTGGCCGGCGCCCTCGTTCGACGGCGGCTTCCTGCCCGAGGCGCGGCAGCTGGGCGCGAACGGGTTCTCGGCGGCCTGGAGCGTGCCCTTCATCGCCCGCGGCCTCTCCGACCACGGCGGCACGGACGCGCTGTCGCTCGACCAGATGGGCGCCAAGGACCTCGGCGTCAGCCTGGTCGCCGCCAGCGATCCCTATCAGACCGTCGTGCGGGCGCTGAAGTACGCGGTGATGTTCGTCGGGCTGGTGTTCCTGACCTTCTTCGTGTTCGAGGCGCTGTCCGGCCAGCGCGTCCACGCCGCGCAGTACCTGCTGGTCGGCCTGGCGCAGATGGTGTTCTACCTGCTGCTGCTCAGCCTCTCGGAATACTCGGCTTCGACGGCGCCTTCGCCGATCGCCGCGGCCGCCACCGTGCTGCTGATGGGCCTCTACGCCGGCGCCGCGTTCAGGAGCCGCGCCCGCGGCGTCCAGGCGCTGGTGGTGTTCCGCGGCGTCTACGGCCTGATCTATCTGCTGATGCGGCTGGAGGACTTCGCCCTGCTGGCCGGCTCGATCGCCAGCTTCCTCGGCCTCGCCGGCGCCATGTACCTGACCCGCAACCTCGACTGGTACGGCGGCAAGGCGGCGGCGAAGCCGACGACCCAGGCCAGCGCGTAGCGGGCCGGGCGCGTAGACAAGCCCGGCGCCGCGCACTAGGACCATGCCCAATCCAACGAGGGTCGGGCATGGTCCAGCTGACGCTTCCGAAGAACTCCGTGGTCGCGCAAGGGCAAGCGCCACCGCGCGCCCAGCGGCGCCGGACGGCTGAAGCTCTTCCGCGTCTACCGCTACGACCCGGAGGGGACCGAGAACCCGCGCTGGGACGAATACGAGGTGAAGGTCGACGAGTGCGGGCCGATGGTGCTCGACGCGCTGATCCACATCAAGAACACCATGGATCCGACCCTGGCGTTCCGCCGCTCGTGCCGCGAAGGCGTCTGCGGCTCCTGCGCGATGAACATCGGCGGGCGCAACACGCTGGCCTGCACCCACGGCTGGGAGGAGGTGCCGGGCGAGGCGGTGCTGGTCGCGCCGCTGCCGAACCAGCCGGTGGTCAAGGACCTGATCCCCGACCTGACCCTGTTCTACGCCCAGTACGCCTCTATCGAGCCGTGGCTGCACACCAAGACGCCTGAGCCGCAGGGCGAGTGGCGCCAGTCGCCGGAGGACCGCGCCAAGCTGGACGGCCTCTACGAGTGCATCCTGTGCGCCTGCTGCTCGACCTCTGCCCAAGCTACTGGTGGAACGAGGAGCGCTACCTCGGTCCCGCCACGCTGCTGCACGCCTATCGCTGGATCATCGACAGCCGCGACGAAGCCACCGGCGAGCGGCTCGACGCGCTGGAGGACCCGTTCAAGCTCTACCGCTGCCACACCATCATGAACTGCGCCCAGGTCTGCCCCAAGGGCCTCAATCCCGCCAAGGCGATCGCCGAGGTGAAGACGGATGCTGGTCGAGCGGGTGGTCTGAACATCGTTCGGATTGACGCGAGCGGCAAGTTGACGGGGCCGTCATTTTTCTGCATCGGTCCGCCATGAGCGAGACCGGCGCAGGCGTGGTGATCGTGGGCGGCGGCCATGCCGGCGGCTCGGCCGCGGCGTTCCTGCGGCAGTACGGCTACGAAGGCCCGATCACGGTGATCGGCGAGGAGCCGATCGCGCCCTATCAGCGTCCGCCGCTGTCCAAGGCCTGGCTGAAGGGCGAGGCCGACGCCGACGCGCTGGCGCTGCGGCCGGACAGCTTCTACGCCGAGAAGGACATCACGTTGCGGCTCGCGACCAAGGCGGTCTCGCTGCAGCGATCGGCCAAGACCGTGACGCTGGAGAGCGGCGAGACGGTCCCCTACGAGATCCTGATCCTCGCCACCGGCGCCCGCGCGCGGCAGCTGAACCTGCCCGGCGCGGACCTCGAGGGCGTGCTGGTGCTGCGCAGCGCCGCCGACGCCGAGGTGCTGAAGCTCGGCGCTGGGGCCCGGCAAGCGGCTGGCGGTGATCGGCGGCGGCTATATCGGGCTGGAGGCGGCGGCCTCGGCCCGGGCGCTGGGCGCCGAGGCGGTGGTGATCGAGGCGCAGCCGCGCATCCTGGCGCGCTCGTCCTGCGAGCTGCTGTCGGACTTCTTCACCGACTACCACAAGGCCCGCGGCGTCACCTTCGAGCTGGACGCGGCGATCGAGGGGTTCGAAGGCAGGCCGGCCACGTCACCGGCGTGCGGCTGGACGACGGCCGGGTGATCCCCTGCGACGACGCGGTGGTCGGCATCGGCGTGATCCCCAACGACGAACTGGCGCAGGACGCCGGCCTGGAATGCGCCAACGGCGTCGTCGTCGACCTCGACGCGCGCACCGCCGATCCGGCCATCTTCGCGATCGGCGACGTCACCCAGCGGCCGCTGCCGCTCTATGAGCGCATGTTCCGCCTGGAGAGCGTGGCCAATGCGCTGGAGCAGGCCAAGCAGGCCGCCTCGGCCATCGCCGGGCGCCCGCAGCCGCCGCACGAGGTGACCTGGAACTGGTCGGACCAGTACGACATCAAGCTGCAGATGGCCGGCATGCCGTTCGACACCGACGACATCCTGGTGCGCGGCGATCCGGCCGCGGCCAAGTTCGCGGTGTTCCATCTGAAGGGCGACGTGATCCGGGCGGTGGAGGCGATCAACGCGCCGGCGGAATTCATGGCGGCGCGGCAATTGATCGGCTCGCAGAAAGCGATCAACCGCGCCAAGCTTGCGGACACTACGGTTTCCATGAAAGAGGTCGCCGCCAGTTAGGGCGGCGTTGTCGGGGACGAAATGGCCAAGATCACCTACGTCGAATTCAACGGCAAAGAGCACGTCGTCGACGTGAAGACCGGCCTCTCGGTGATGGAAGGGGCGGTGAAGAACAACATCCCCGGCATCGACGCCGACTGCGGCGGCGCCTGCGCCTGCGCCACCTGCCACGTCTATGTCGACGAGAACTGGGTCGACAAGACCGGCAGCCAGTCGGCGATGGAGGAGTCGATGCTCGACTTCGCCGAGAACGTCGAGCCGAACTCGCGCCTGTCCTGCCAGATCAAGGTGACGGACGAACTGGACGGCCTCGTCGTGCGGATGCCGCAGAGCCAGCACTGATATCAAGGGCGGCGTTGCGCCCCCTGCGTCACTCGCCGCTACGCGCCGAGACGGAGGCGGCGCGAGGCGCCGACAACTCAGCCCAGCCGCCGCCAGACCTGCGTCTTGCCGAAGATCGGCAGCAGCACATAGGCGTGCATGACCAGCCGGTCGGCGCCTTCCAGGGTCATGTGGCAGTCGTAGGTGTTGCCGTTTTCCCGGTTGAAGATCCGCCCGGTCCAGCCGTCGCCATCGCGGTGGAAGTCGCTCAGCAGCTGCAGGCCGATCCGCGCCGGCGGCGACGCCGCGGGGCCGGGGTGTTCCATCGAGTTGTTGGCGAAGACCCGGCTGACGGCGCCGCAGAGCGCCGGGCCGCAGGGGCCGATGGTCACCTCGACATTGCCGCTGGCCGACAGCCAACGGCCCAGCGGCCCAGGCGCCGCGGCCTGCGCCGGCGCGGCGAGACCCATCGCGATCGGTAGGACAACACCCAGCAACCTGTTCATGGCGACCACCTGACGTTCGAATGCAAGCAGTGATTACATTGGGGCGCCGGTGAGGGTCAAGCAAAATGTAATCATCGATCACATCAGTTCGGTGACAAAGCCGCCGCGATCGGGCTAGCTCGGCGCATGAGCGGCGCACGCAAGCCGGACCCCGCCTCGCGGGCCGGCTACCATCACGGACGGCTGCGGGAAGCGATGGTGGAAGCCGCCGTGGCCCTGATCGAGGAAGTCGGCCCCTACGCGGTGACGGTGCGCGAGGTCGCGCGCCGCGCCGGCGTCTCCCCCGGCGCGCCGTTCCGCCACTTCCCGACGCGCATGGCGCTGCTGACCGCGGTGGCCGAAGAGGCGATGCAGCGGTTCCAGGCCGAGATCGCCGCCGCGCTGGGTCCGGTCGCCGGGGCGGATGTGCGCACCCGCATGATGACCGTCGCCCGCGCGTACCTTTCCTGGGCCACCCGTAACCCGACCCACTTCAAGGTGATCTCCAACCGCGACCTGATCGACTACGCCGGCTCCTCGACCCTGATGGGCATCAACGCCCAGACCCATGCGCTGCTGCACGGCCTGTTCAGCGAAGCCGGCGCCGCTGGCCTGCTGCGCAGCGACGACATCGATGGCTACGTGCTGGCGAGCCGCGCGCTGGTCTACGGCCTAGCGCGCATGGCCGCCGACGGCCATCTGCCGCCAGCCGACACCGGTGACGGGCTGGGGCCACTGGACGCCGCCCTGGGCCTGTTCATGGCCGGCGTGTTCCGGGACTAGAACAGCTCGGGCGCGGCGGCGGTCGCGTGCGCCGCTTCCGGCAGGTGGCAGGTGAACGTCGCCCCGGCGCCCGGCTCGCTCTCCAGCGCGACCCAGCCGCCGTGCAGCTCCACCAGCGCCTTGACCAGCGCCAGGCCGAGCCCAGGGCCGCCCTGGTCGCGGCCGACGAAGCGGTCGAAGATGTGGGCCTGGACGTGGAACGGGATGCCGCGCCCGGTGTCCGAGACGATCAGGCGGACCTCGCCGCCGCCGCGCTCGGCCGCCAGCGTCACCAGGCCGTCGGCCGGGGTCTGGCGCAGGCCGTTTTCGATCAGATGGTCGAGCATCTGGCCGAGCCGCCGCGAGTCGCCGCGGATCAGGCCGACATCGGCCCCGCCCGCGACCGTGAGCAGGACCTGCTTGCTCTCGGCGCCCGGCGCCCAGCGCACCGCGGCGGCCTCCAGCAGGCGGGCGACGTCGACGTCCTCCATGTCGAGCGCCATCTCGTCGGCGTCGATCTGGGCGATGTCGAGCACGTCGTCGATCGAGCGGCCGAGCTGGATCGCGGCCGAGCGCACCGCCGCCACATGGCCGCGGCCCCGCTCCGAGAGCCCCTCGCCGCCCCGCTCCAGCAGCTCCGAATAGCCGATGATCGTGGTCAGCGGCGTGCGCAGCTCGTAGGAGACGTTGCCGACGAATTCGCGCTTCAGCCGCTCGGCCTCGGCCAGCGCCGCCTCGCGTTCGCGCAGCGCGCCTTCGAGGTGCCGGGTGTCGGTGATGTCGACGAAGCCGATCAGGGTCGCGCCGTCGGGCAGCGGCCGCGACTGGAAGGCGACGATGCGCGCGTCGGCGGTGACCAGCTCCTCCGAGATCGGCGCGCGGGCCTTCGGCTCCGGATCGGTCACCCGCGCCTTCAGGTCGCGCCAGAACTGGCGGTCGTGCAGGCGGCGCAGGCACAGGTCCTCCACGCCCTCGAAGTCGGCCGCCGCGGCGAGGTCGGCGGCGGTGATGTTCCAGAACCGCTCGAACGCCTCGTTGTGCAGCTTCAGCCGGCCGTCCGACGAGAACACCGCGACCGCGTCGGTCAGCTTGTCGAGCGTCGCCTGCTGCACCTGGATCAGGGCGTTGAACTCGGCCTTCAGCTTCAGCTCGTCGGTGAGATCGGAGAACAGCAGCAGCAGGCCGCCCCACGGGTGCGGCTGGCGCACCACGCGCAAGGTCCGCGCATCGGGCAGCCGCCAGAGATCTTCCGCCGGCGCGAGGGCCTCGTAGGCGGCGAGCTCGGCGGCCTTCCACTTGGCGTAGTCGGCGCTCTCCGGCAGGCGGCGGCGCTGGCGCAGGCGGTCGAGCAGCTCGCCGTGGCTCGGCCGCTCGGCCAGCCAGGCCGGCTCGAGCCCCCACAGCTCGGCGAAGGCGGCGTTGTGGAACTGCAGGCGCCGGTCGCGGCCGAAGATGGCGACGCCCTCGCGGATCTGGTTCAGCGTCTGGTCCTGCGCCTCGGTGTTGCGGCGCAGGCTCTCGGCGGCCTCCTCGGCCTCGGTGACGTCTTCGGACCAGACCCCGACGCCGCCGCCTTCCAGCGGCTGCGCGGTGAGGCGGAAGGCGCGCCGGCGTCCGCCCGCGGCGGCCCAGCGCACCGCCTCGCGCCGCTCGCCGGTCCGCGCCGCCTCACGGGCCAGATCGTCGGCGGCGCGGTCGAAGGTCAGGCCGCGGTCTCGCGCGGCGCGAAGGCTGTCGGCGCCGGCGGCCTCCAGCCAGGCGCGGTTGGCGAACGCCGGGGCGCCATCGGGCGCGGCGATCCACGCCGGTGCGGCGCGCGCGTCGATGAAGGCCGCCAGCCGCGCGGCGGTCGGCAGACCGGCGTCGGCGGCCAGCGGCGAGAGCCGCAGGAACGCCAGCGCGCCGATCGCCCGCCCCTCCACCGCCACGCCGCCCGGCGTCGCACGCACCTCGAAGGCGCAGGGCGCGCCGCTCTCGATCAAGGCGTCGATCAGCGACGCGTGGTGCGGGTCGGCGCGGCGCAGGGCTTCCAGCACCCCGGCCGCGTCGCCGCCGGTCGCGCCCAGCCGCTCGGCGCAGACGGCCAGGCTTTCTTCGCCGGCGACCAGCCGCGCCGGGCCGTCGCCGAGCGCGATCACCGCGGTTTCGAACGCTTCCGCAGAGGCCCTGGCGGCGTGCAGCGCGCGGTCGGTGTCGGAGAGCCGCTGGCCCTGCTCGAGCACGCCAGCGTCGGAAGCGCGCCGGGCGATCAGCGCCCAGAGCGCCGCGCCGACGGCCAGCGCCGCCGCCCCGGCCGCCGCCGTAAGGAGCAGCGCCTGCAAATCCATCCAGCCTCGCCCGAATCAGTGACCCGCGAGCATAGGCGTTCCGTCCTACGCCCGCATGGCGCATCATAGTGGGATGAACGCCATCCTCTACCCCGTGGCGGCGAACGCCGCGGCGGCGCTGGCGCGGCCCAAGGGGCGCGCGGCGCGGGAGCGAGAGGCGCGGACCCTGGCCGGCGCGCCGGTGCGCTTCGTCACCGAGCCGACCGGACCGGGCTTCGCCACCCGCGAGGCCGCGCTCGACGCCTACGCCGGACGGCTCGACGACGGTCGGCCGGGCCGGATCGTGCAGATCGCGGCGGAGGACCGCTATTGCAGTCTCGCCGAGCGGATCGAGGGCGTAGCGACGCCCGAGCCGGTCGAGCCGGTGTTCGCGCGCGGCCGGCGCTGGCCGAAGACCGCCGCCGTGCGCGGCGCGACGGTATTCCGGCTGATGGTCAGCTATTGGCGGCTCGCCGACGCCGAAGCCGAGGCGGAAACACTGGCCGAGCAGGCCCGCGCCATGCGCCGGCGCGCCGAGGCCGCCGCGCTCGACGCCACGCAGCTCCGCGCCCTCGCCCGCCAGCCGCTGCGGCCGGTCAAGCCGCAGCAGCCGCTCGACGCCGGCCTGTTCGAGATGCCGGCGCCGGAAGCGCCGCACATCCTGATCCCCGACGAGTGAGGGCCCGACGCGTGAGGCTCGGCGGATGAGCGGCCCGGTCTGGCGCGATGCGTCCGCGCCCTCGCTGGACGAGATCGCCGCCCTCGCCGAGGCCGCGTTCGCCGAGCTGCCGGCGGCGTTCCGCAAGCAGGCCGGCGAGATGGTCTTCCGCGTCGACGACTTCGCTTCCGAAGAGGTGCTGGACGATCTTGGGATGGAAGATCCGTTCGAGCTGACCGGGCTCTACCAAGGCGTCGATCTTGGCCGCCGCTCGGTGTTCGACCCCTCGCCGGAGCCGGCGCGGGTGTTCCTCTATCGGCGGCCGATCCTGGACGAATGGGCCGAGCGAGGCGACGTCACCCTGGCCGAGCTGGTGACGCATGTGCTGGTGCACGAGATCGGCCACCACTTTGGCCTCTCTGACGCCGCCATAGAGGCGATCGAGGCGGAGGGCGACTAACCGCGCGCCCGGCCGTTGTTGCGGCGATGACGCAAAGCGTGTCCACGAACGACACGAAAGACACGAACGCGTTCTCGCTCGCCTTCCTCCAGCATGTCATCCCGGCCGTAGCGAAGCGGAGGGCCGGGATCTGCTTTGCGCCGGCGGATCAAATAGGTCCCGGACAGCCCGCTGCGCGGCCTTCCGGGCTCCGTTCGTGTGTGTTCGTGTGGTTCGTGGACTCCTCTTCCTTCCTCTCTCGTCTTCGCCGGCCCCCACTAGGAAAACTGTCGCCAGACTAGCTGAGCCGTGGCAGGCTCGGCGAAACTGACGGGTGCGTCACCGATCGGCCCGCGGCAGAAGGAAACGTCGATGAATATCCATCCGCTGGTGGCGATCGTCACCCTGCTGGCCTTGCTGGTCTACTTCTACATGGGCCTGCGGGTCGGCCAGGGGCGCACCAAGTATGGTGTCGAAGCGCCAGCCGTCACCGGCCATCCCGACTTCGAACGCGACTACCGGATCCAGATGAACACCCTGGAATGGCTGCCGCTGTTCCTGGTCTCGCTGTGGCTGTTCGCGATCGCCTGGAACAGCGATCTGATCGCCGCGGGAATCGGCGTCGTGTGGATCATCGGCCGCATCCTCTACCTGACCGGCTACTCCAAGGCGGCCGCGGCGCGCGGGCCGGGATTTGGCATCCAGGCGCTGGCGACCGGCGTGCTGCTGTTCGGCGCCCTCGGAAAGATCATCTGGATCGTGGTTCAGAAAGGCGTCTGACCTTATTTGAGCAATTGTCAGCAGTCGGAGGGACCGGCTGCTAAGACACGGAATTAATGGAACTTTTCGGATTGCCCGCGCATTGATTCGCCATCTAGCGTGGCTGTGTGCGATTCGGAGGGTGACATGGCTGAGAGCGAGCTGTCCCAGCAACTGCGGGGTCGGCGGCTGACCACCGCCGAGGTGATCTACTACCTGCCGGACCACCCGGCGCTGCTGCAGCGGTTCATGTGGCAGACGCTGGACCTGCCGCCGGAGTTTCCGCGCATCTGCCAGTTCCTGGATTTCTGGCGGCGCGAGATCGACGCGGTGATCCACTCCGTCACCTGCTCGGCGGTCGGCCTGGTGTCGCCGGCCAGGCTCGAAGTGGGTCGGGACATCGGCACGCTGCACTGATCCTTCCGCAGCCGGCTTCTTCGCGCTAGGGTCGCGGCGAGCGGACGGCTGTGAGTTAGGAACTGGACTGTGATGAAACCCACTGCGTTCGCCGTCGCCGCGCTCCTGGCGCTGCTCGCCGCCTGCACGACGCCAACGCCCTACCAGCCGCTGACCACCGGCACGACATCGCCAGGCGGCTACACCGACCAGAGGCTCGACGACACCCACTTCCGCGTCACCTTCAGCGGCAACACGGCGACCTCGCGCGAACAGGTCGAGGACTACCTGCTCTACCGCGCCGCCGAGCTGACCACCGGCAAAGGCTTCGACTGGTTCGAGATGGTCGACAGGCACACGGAGAACACCGGCGAGAGCTACGTCACCCCGGACTTCTACGGCTACGGAGCCGGCTGGGGCTACTGGCGGCCGTCGTGGCGGTTCCATCGCCACGGTGGCTGGGCCTACGGCCCTTGGGGCGGCCCGTGGGGCTGGGATGACTATGAAGTCGAACATTTCGACCGCTACACCGCCACCGCGGACGTCGTCGTCGGCCACGGCGCGCCGCCGGCCGGCGACAAGCGCGCGTTCGACGCCCGCGCGGTGATGCAGAACCTGGGCCCCAAGATCGTGCGGCCGGGCGAGACCCCGCCGTCGCACCCATAACCCGGCGCGAAGGCGCGTTTCAGGGCGCCTTGGTGTGGAAGGTGAGGTCGACGGCGACCTTCTGGTCGAACACGTCGACCTCGCCGTTCGAGGTGAGGCGCCCTGAGATCTGGCCGCCCGCCTCGCTGTAGTTCTGCGTCTTGAACACGCCGGAGATCGAGATCGAACCGCTCGGGCTCTGCAGGGCGGAATGGACGACATCGACGCCGACGACCGTGCCATCCGGCTCGACCTTCGCCACGATGGCGTCGCCGAACTTGTCGAACAGAGCGTCGAACGCGGCCTTGTCGTCCCCGCCCTGGTCCTTCGCGGTGAACACCAGGGCGGTCACCGGCTTGCCGTCGAACGGGTCGTCCTTGTGCGCGGTCACCTGGGTGAGCGTCGCGGGCTTGCCATTGCCGGTGTAGGTCCCGGAGATCGCCGGCCCGGTCGCTGCGACGACCGGGGTGGCGGCGGGGGCTGCAGCGGCCTGTGGCGCGGCGGCCGGCGTGACTGGCGCGCTGGCGCTTTGGGCTGGCGCGGGCGCCTTGGAACATGCCGCAATCAGCAGCGCGCCTGCCAGGCAGACGAACGTCTTGTGCATTTGCTTTCCCTGGAGCCCGGGGACACGCGTAACACAGTTCTTTGCAATCCTGAAACGCAGGACCGCCGGGAAGCGGCCCTCAATACCGGGGCGACTGCCGGGAGACCGGACCGGAGTCGGTCAGGCTAAGATGGGTCAGGGTCTGTTCGTCGTGGTTCATGCGCCAGGACAGCAGCTTCTGGGCGTAGGCGAGCACCAGCGGCGCGAAGGCCGGGTCGGCGGCGAGGTTCCGCGTTTCGCCGGGGTCGGCCTCGAGGTCGAAGAACAGCGGCGGCAGACTGGTGAAGTGGACGTACTTGTAGCGCTCGCCGCGGATCACGTTCAGCGCGCACTGGTGCAAGGTGAGGCCCAGCGTCCGCTCGACGCTGTCGTCCGCCGGATCGCGGAAGTCGAACTCCCAATGCGCCTCGCCACGCCACGCAGCCGGCGCGTCGCCTGAGACGAACCCAGCCAGGCTGCGGCCGTCGCATTGCGCCGGGATCGGCGCGCCGATCGCCTCCAGCAGGGTCGGCATGATGTCGACGTTCTCGGTGAAGCCGCTGACGCGCGCTCCACGCGCCGCGTCGGGCCGCGGGTCCCGGACGATCAGCGGGATGTGGTAGGAGCCGTCGAAGTAGCCGCCCTTGCCGATCAGCCAGTGGTCGCCCAGCTCCTCGCCGTGGTCGGAGGTGAAGATCACCAGGGTGTTTTCCGCGAGGCCGCTCGCGTCCAGGAACGCCATCAGCCGGCCGATCTCGGCGTCCACACGGCTCATCAGGCCGTAATAGACCGCCTTCAGCCGCCGCAGCCGCGGCTCGTTGTCGGTGGCGCGATACGGGTGCTGCGAGAGCCGCCAGGCGAGCCAGGGGTGCTGGCGGCCTTCCTCGTCGGCGCTGGCGGCGCGGCTGAAGCCGGGAACCTGGGCCGGATCGTAGAGCGCGTTGTACGGCGTCGGCGCGACGAACGGCGGGTGCGGGCGCAGCAGCGAGAGGTGGGCGATGAAGGGCTTCGTCGCGCTCCGCAGGTACTCGATCAGCTGGCCGGTCAGGAAGGCGACGTCGTCGACCTCGGCCGGGACCGCCAGCGGGCGCGGCGCGGGCGCCCCATCCTCGTACTCGGGGCCGGGCTCGCGCCAGCCATAGGCCGCCTGGGCGTTGTCCGGCGGCGCGTAGCCCTTGGCGCGCAGCCAGTCGGTCCAGGGCGTCGGGTTGCCGTCGAGGTGCACGATCGGGCGGATGCCCGGCAGCGGACCCTCGTAGGTGCGCAGCCAGGGACTGTCGTCCGTCTCGCCGCGCGGGTCGCGGCTGGTGTCGGTGTAGCCGAACAGCACCGGATCGTAGCCCAGCTTCGCCGCCTCGAGCGCCCAGTTGGTGTGGCGCGCGTCCAGCGGCGTGCCGTTGGTCCCCGAGCGGTGGTTCTGCAGGTACATGCCGGTGTGCAGCGAGGCCCGGCTCGGGCCGCACGGCGCGGCGTTGGCGTAGTGGCGCTCGAAGAGCACGCCCTGCGCCGCCAATGCGTCGAGGTTCGGCGTCCGCACCATCGGATGGCCGCGCGCGGAGAGGCAATCGCCCCGCCACTGGTCGGCGGTGATGAAGAGCACGTTCAGCGGGGCGGCCATGGCCACGGCTTACGCTTCGGCGTTTGGCAGAGTCCAGCGCCGGCGGCGAGAAGACAATGGTCCACGAACGACACGAAAAGACACGAACCGATCTCGCTTATCCCACCCACGCGATGTCATCCGGAGAGCCGCGAAGCGGACTCGTCCGGGATCTGCTTCACGGAAGGCGACCGGCAGATCTCTGATCGGCGCCGCTGCGCGGCTCGTCCGGATTGACACTGGACAGGGCGGCAAGCGCCGACCCGTTCGTGTCTTTTCGTGTGGTTCGTGTTCCCCTAGCTGACTCGCCGCGCGCCGCAGCGCCGCCGAGCCAGCCCGGGACCAGCCTAGCGCGGCGCCATCCGGATTGCGCCGTCGAGGCGGACGTCCTCGCCGTTGAAGTAGCCGTTCTGGATCATCTCCATCGCCAGCGAGGCGTATTCCTCGGGCCGCCCGAGGCGGCGGGGGAACGGCACCTGCGCGCCAAGGGCGTCGCGCACCTGCTGCGGCGCGCCGGCCAGCAGCGGGGTGTCGAAGATGCCGGGCAGGATGGTGTTGCAGCGGATGCCTTCCGGCGACAGGTCGCGCGCCACCACCAGGGTCAGGCCGACCACGCCGGCCTTGGAGGCGGTGTAGGCCGCCTGGCCGATCTGGCCGTCCTCGGCCGCGACCGAGGCGGTGTTGACGATCGCGCCGCGGTCGCCGTCTTCCTGCGGCTCCAGCGTCATCATGCCGGCCGCGCTCTTGGCGATGCAGCGGAAGGTGCCGACGAGGTTGATCTGGATGATCAGGTTGAACCGATCGGTCGGGAACGCCTTGATCTCGCCGGTCTGGCGGTCGCGGCTGGCGGTGCGCGCGGCGTTGCCGGTGCCGGCGCAGTTGACCAGGATCCGCTCCTGGCCGTTGGCCGCCCGGGCCTTGGCGAAGGCCGCGTCGACCTCTTCTTCGGAGGTGACGTTGCAGGGGCAGAACACGCCGCCGCCGATCTCCTTGAACAGCGCCTCGGCCTTCTCCTTCTGATGCTCGAGGTCGAACACGGCGATCTTGACGCCCTTCTCGGCGAGCCGGCGCACGGTGGCCGCGCCCGAGGCCGGAGGCGCCGCCGGTGACGATGGCGGAGACGGAGGAATCGAGCTTCATGGTTTTCGCGGCCCTTCTTGCCGATGACTGAGCTTTGGCGGAGCGTTTAGCCCTCTGGAGCGCGGGCGCAAACCGTCACGTCACGTCAATCGGCCCGGTTAGAGCGATCCGCGCCAGAAGCCCTCGACGATGGCCAGAAACAGCAGCAGGCCGGAAAGGGCGTTGGTCCTGAACAGTTTCAGCGCGCCGGCCGGGTTGTCGGGCTTGAGACGAAACGGCTGGCGAAGCAGCGACAGGGCGTAGATCGCCGCGAACGGCCAGAACAGCCAGCCTAGCTGGGCGAGCCAGCCCGCGGCGAGGGTGAGCGCGATCGAGACGACATAGAAGCCGAACACCGCCCTCGGCGCGGACTTGCCCAAGCGCCGCGCGGAGGACTTCACGCCGGCGAGGGCGTCGTCCTCAAGGTCCTGCACCGCATAGATGGTGTCGTAGCCGAGGGTCCAGAACACGCCGGCGGCGTACAGGAGCCAGCGCCGACAGAACCAGGCCCGCGCCCAAGCAGCCGCCCGCGCACCCAAAGGTATGGACCGAAGCATGAGCAGGCCGACGATCAAGGCCGGAGCACCGCCGTTTGCCGATGCAAAGCCGAGCAGCGCGCCCCAGTTGAACGTGAGGCCGAGCCAGGCCTGCGGCCACCAGGTGATGCGCTTCATGAACGGGTAGGCGGCGACCAGCGCGAGCGATGCGACGCCAAGAGCCACGCTCACCAAGTTCAGGCTCAGCAGGATCATCAGGCTCGCCAGCGAACAGACGATCACGAACGCCCACGCCGCCCTGACACTGATCTGCCCGGACGCCACCGGCCGGCCGGCCGTGCGCGCCACCTTGGCGTCGAGATCGCGGTCGACGATGTCGTTGTAGGCGCACCCCGCCGACCGCATCAGCATCGCGCCGAGGAAGAACAGCAGCAGCAGCCGAGGGTCTGGCAGGCGATGGTCGATCGCGTCCGCCAGCGCGATGCCCTGCCAGCCGGGCAGCATCAGCAGCCAGATGCCGGTCGGGCGGTCGAAGCGACCGAGCTTGAGCCAGGGACGCAGCGCCGCCGGGGCGTGGCGGTCGACCCAGTTGGCGGGCGCGGCGTCGGGCAAGACCGTGGTCATGGCCGCTAGCCTAGGCCACTGGGTGCGGCGCAAATGCAACCCCGCCTAACCGCGTTCTCGCCGCCCTTGACGCCGCGGCGCGAGCGCGCCTAGGAATATCGCCTCGGTCACAGCTCAAGCTCAGGAAGGAGGGTCGCCGGCATGCGTTTTGTTCGTCTGTTCACCCTCCCGCGGAAGCCCAAGGCGCCCGGCGCCGTCTCGCGCGCCGCCGCCCGCCCCGCCGACCGGTTCTGACTTAAGAGGTCACTTCCAGGTCGGCGCCCCGCCACCGACCGAAGGACTTCTCCCGTGTCTCCCAGCCATCGCGTCCCGAACGCTCCCGCCGGCATCGTGCGCCCGGCGATGCGAGCCTTTGTCCGCCAAATTCCGAAAGCTTCGCCATGACCCTCGTGCGCGAAAACGACGATGAGGAAGGCCGTCTGCGCAGCGTCGCGGACGTGAGCGACGCCGCGCCCGCGACGCCGATGGACCAGTACGAGGACGACGAGGTCGGCCGCGCGCGGGTGCTCAGCAACGCGCAGGTGCTGGGCTTCATCGCCGGGTTCTGGGGCCGGCGGCGCTGGATGGTGGCCGGGACGATCGTCACCTCGCTGGCCGCTATCGGCTTCGAAACCTGGACGCCGCGCGCGACCCAGAACCTGATCAACATCGCCGCGACCGGACCGATCAGGGCCGAGCTGATCTGGCCGGCGTGGGCGGTGCTGGTCGGCGTCTATCTGGCCGCCTCGCTGGTGCGCAACCTCGGCTTCCGCGTGTTCTGGAACCCGATGGCAGCGCACAACATGGAGGAGATGACCAACGAGGGGTTCCGCCGCGTGCAGAGCTTCTCGGCCGACTGGCACGGCGACACCTTCGCCGGGGCCACGGTGCGTCGGCTGTCGCGCGCGATGTGGGGCTACGACGTGGTCTCCGACGCCGTGATCATGTGGGTCGGGCCGGCGCTGATCGTGCTGTTCGCGCTCTCGGTGTCGCTGATGCTGCGCCTGCCGCTGATCGGCGCCTTCTCGATCGCGATGGTGGTCGTCTACATCGGCGCGACGATCGCCTTTTCCACCTTCTACGTGCAGTCGGCCAACCGCCGCTCGGTGGCGATGGATTCGCGCATCGGCGGGGCGCTGTCGGACGCTATTTCGTCCAACCCGACGGTGAAGGGCTTCGGCGCCGAGGCGCGCGAGGAGGCGCGGATCGGCATCGTCACCCGCGACTGGCGCAAGGCGACGCTGATCACCTGGAACCGCTACATGACCGTGTGGCTGTGCCAGAACCTGCTGCTGGCCGCGCTGCAGGCGGGCCTGACCGCGCTGGTGGTGGCGAGCTGGCTGCAGGGCAAGGCCCGGGCCGGCGACGTCGCGTTCGTCATCACCACTTTCCTGATCATGAGCGGCTACCTGCGCAACATGGGCGACAACATCCGCATGCTGCAGCGGGGCCTGGCCGACGTGGAGGACGTCGCCCGCTTCGCCCAGACCGCGCCCGACGTGCTGGACGCGCCGGACGCCAAGGCCGTTCCTGCCCGACGTCGGCGAGATCGTCGCTGGAGAACGTGACGTTCCGCTACAAGTCCGCCGACCGGCCGATCTACGACGGCTTCTCGCTGCACATCCGGCCGGGCGAGCGGCTCGCGCTGGTGGGACCGACGGGGTCGGGCAAGTCGACCTTCGTCAAGCTGCTGCAGCGGCTCTACGACGTGCAGGGCGGCCGCATCCTGGTCGACGGCCAGGACATCGCGCTGGTCCGGCAAGGGGACTTGCGCCGGGCGATCGCGGTGGTGCCGCAGGACCCGGCGCTGTTCCACCGCACCATCGCCGAGAACATCGGCTATGCCCGGCCGGACGCGACGGCCGACGAGATCGCTTTGGCGGCCAAGAGGGCGCGGGCGCACGACTTCATCGCCGCTCTGCCCAAGGGCTACGAGACGCTGGTCGGCGAGCGCGGGGTGAAGCTCTCCGGCGGCGAGCGGCAGCGGGTGGCGATCGCCCGGGCGTTCCTGGCCGACGCGCCGATCCTGGTCTTGGACGAAGCGACCTCGTCGCTCGACGTCGAGACCGAGGTGCAGGTGCAGGCGGCGACCGAGGAGCTGATGGCGGGCAGGACCACGATCGTCATCGCCCACCGGCTGTCGACCATCCGGAGCGCCGACCGGATCCTGGTGTTCGAGGGCGGCCGCATCGTCGAGGAAGGCCGCCACGGCGAACTGGTCGCCAAGGGCGGGGCCTACGCCCGGCTGCACGCGGTGACGCAGGGGGCTTAGGCGGTGCGCCTCAGCCCTTCGCCGCCGCGTCCATGATCTTCGCCAGCGTGACGTCCAGCTCGGTCACGCCGTCGGCGTCATGCGTCGCCAGCAGCACCTCGACCCGCGAGTAGACGTTGAACCACTCCGGGTGGTGATCGAGCTTCTCGGCGGCCAGCGCGACGCGGGTCATCCAGCCGAAGGCGGCGTTGAAGTCGCCGAACTTGAAGGTCTTGACGATCGCGTCGCGCCCCTCGGCGGCGGACCAGCCGGGCAGCTTCGCCAGCGCGGCCTTGGCGCCGATCTTGGCCGGGCGGGTCATGCCGCCACCGTCTCGGGAAAGGTCAGGCCGGTGAGGACGGCGAGGTCGTCCAGGGCCTGAGCCTCGCTCACCACCTTGATCGCCTTCATGCCGAGCTCTGCGGCTGGCTTGCAGTTGATGCCGAGGTCATCGAGGTAGATGCAGGCGGCCGGGTCGGCCCCGATCAATTCGCAGGCCATCATGTAGATCCGCGGATCCGGCTTGCGCACCCCGGCCTTGGAGCTTTCGATCACGCAGTCGAACATCGCCATGATGGCCCCGGTGCGCGAGGCGGCGACCTCGGACGTCGCCATGCTGGGGCCGTGGCCCTGGGCCATGTTGTTGGTGATGCAGCCGACCCGGAAGTGCAGCTTGCAGACTTTCAACGCCTCGACCATCCGCGGCCGCACGTCGCCGGAGAGCAGCGGCAGCACGTCCGCGCCCCGCACTGGATGGCCGAGCGCGGTCGACTCCTCGAGGAACTTTAGGTCGAAGCCGTCGCGGTCGATCTCGGCGCGTTCGAACAGCGCCCAGGCGTTCTCGTGCGGATTGGTGGCGTTGACGGTGCGGATCAGGTCCTTCGGGATGCCCTTCGACGCTTCATAGCGGTTGAACGCCTCGAACGGCGAGGTGGTGAACACCCCGCCGAAATCCCACAGCACCGCCTCGATCGCCACGCGCAAAACTCCAATGTGCAAAAGCCGCGCGAAGCTAGAGACGCGGCGTCGCCTTCGCAAGGCTGCCTGGGAGGCAGGCTGAGCCCATCTTCGTGCCAGGGGCGAATGAGAGCGCGGCGCGTTGCGGATGATGGTTAACTGGCGCCGACCGCCGTCCGCCCGTGTCATGAGAGAGTCTGGTCATGCGTCTGAGTCTCCGCCGTCCCGATCGTCGCCGGCCTGCTGTTCGCATGGGCGGCCATGGCCCAGGCCGACGCGCCGCCCGCCGCGCCGATCTTCTACTGTCCGACACCGGGCAAGGCCGACGCCGCGCCGGCCGCGACCGCGCCCAAGCCGGCGGCGCACGCCGGCCACGCGACGCACGCCAGCACGCACCGCCATCGCGGCTGCCCGACCCAGCGGATCGCCGCCGAGCATCATCGCTGGCATGGCCACGCCGCCGCCCCGCCCAGAGCGGTCGTCAGCAACGACGTCTCGGCCAGCCAGGCCTTCATCTACCGCTACGAGCGCGCCCTGCACGGCCTCGACGCCCACGCCGCCGACGAGGCCTGGGCCGAGGGTCGCCATCCGCCCTGCCCGCGCGGCCCCGCCGACCACTGTCCCGACCACTGGCGCCCTGACGGGCCGCCGATGGGACCGGCTCTGGCCCAGCGTCAGCTTCCGCCGCCGCCCTGCCCACACGGCTGCCCGGGACCCGGGGCCTGGCGTCACCAGCCCGACGCCCGCGCCTATGCTCAAGCCCCGCTCCCGCCGGTCGACGAACGGCCGCTGCCCCCGCCGATGATGCACGCCCCGCCGCCGCCTCCCGTCCCGCCGCCGCCCCCGCCCCGCGCCTACGCCTGGCAGGACGACCACAGCGGTTATCGCTACGACGAACGCGAGCAGGAGAGCGAGCGCGCCGGCGGCTGGCGCTACAGCGAGGTCGACGGCCGCGGCCACTACCAGCATTGGGGCGATCACTTCGATGGCGAGCCGGGCTGGGACGGCCGCGATGACGGCCGCCGGGACGATGGCCAGAACGAACGCCATTGGGCGGCGCCGCGTTATCGCTGCCCGCCGCCGGTGCCCGCGAGTTCCTGCGCCGCCGGCCCGGACGCGCCGGTCCGTCACTCGGACGTCGACGTGGCTGGTCGCGACACGGCCGGCTACCTGACCTGGCCGGGCAAGACCGAGTAGGCTTGCCTCAGGCCCCGCCGCACATGTGCTCGGCGTCGGCCGCCGCCCAGGCGCCCAACGTGCGCAGGTTGGCGGCCGCGTAGGTCTTGCCGCGGTCGTCCCCAGGCGGGCAGTCGCTGGGCAACCCCACCAGACAGACCAGCGCCGGGTCGCCGCGGCGCGAAGCGTTCACCGCCGCGATCTCGTCGTAGGAGACCTGCATCGCGCCGTTGGCTTCCTCGATCGCGCTGCCGCTGCCAGGATCGCCTTCCAGGCGGCTGCCGACGCGCGAGACCGTGGTCAGCGCACAGACGCCAACACTCTTCGGCAGCGTCGCGGACAGGCGCTCGCCCGAGCGCAGCCAGCCCAGCTCGTTGGTCATAAGCCGAAGCAGGCAGCCCCGGTCCTTGCCGCAGCCGACGTTGCGCGCCTTCAGCCAGCCACGCTGGATCTGCCGGATCGACGGATCGAGCGCCAGTCGCTGGCCGTAGGCGACGCCGATGGCGCTATCCAACTGCGACAGCTGCGGATTGCCGCAGATGGCGAACTCGGCGGGCGCCGCGGCCTGATTGCAGTTGAACGAGGCGGCGCGGGCGGCGCCATGGGGTCCGAGCGCGGCCGACGTTGCAAGCACGCCGACGATAGCAATGGCGGCCATTGCCGCCGCTGTCATGATGCGCATGGGTCAGCTCCAACTCCCCTCCCCCTTGCGGGGAGGGGCCGGGGGTGGGGGTGCAAGCGCCACCGTCAGCCAGTTGGCGCTTTGAGACAATCCCCGATATTCCGCCGACACCCCCGCCCCTAACCGCTCCCCGCAAGGGGGAGGGGAATTGGGTAGCGCCACCGCCTCACAGACGGCATTGTCCGCGGCCATGGCGCTGGTCCTCAACATCCTGTGGTTCATCTTCGGCGGCTTCATCTCCGGCCTGGCCTGGATTCTGGCCGGGGTGCTGCTGGCGATCACCATCGTCGGCTTGCCGTGGAGCGCGGCGGCGTTCCGGATCGCCGGCTTCTCGTTCGCCCCGTTCGGCCGCCACGTGGTGCCGCGCCAGGTGTTGAACGGCCGCGGCGACCTGGGCACCGGGCCGCTCGGCTTCCTCGGCAACGTCATCTGGGTGCTTCTCGCCGGCTGGTGGCTGGCGCTGCACCATGTCGTGCTGGGTATCGGCCTGATGGTCACCATCATCGGCATCCCGTTCGGGCTGCAGCACCTGAAGCTGGCGCTGATCTCGTTCGCGCCGATTGGCCAGGAAGTGGTGGAGGGCTGAGATGGCCAACTGGCGCTACACCCACGGACTGCACGAACTGGGCGCCGGCGGCTGGGCCTGGCTGCAGCCCGACGGCGGCTGGGGCTGGAGCAACGCCGGCCTGATCGAGAGCGACGGCGAGGCGCTGCTGGTCGACACCCTGATGGGCGTCGGCCTGACCAAGGACATGCTGGCGGCGATGCGCGCCTCGGTCCCGGCGGCGGCGAACATCTCCCAGCTGGTCAACACCCACTCCAACGTCGACCACACGCTCGGCAACCAGGTGATGGCCGGCGTGGAGATCATCGCCGCCGAGGAGACCGCCAAGGCGATCGCCGCGTTCGACCCGGCCGCGCTGGGCGATATCGCAGCCTGGGAGGCGCGCGGCGAGGCGGGCGACTTCTTCCTGGAGACGATGGGGCGGCGGTTCGACTTCAGCGGCGTCGTCACCACCGCGCCGACGCGCACCTTCGAGCGCGAACTGACGCTGCAGGTTGGATCGAAGAGCGTGCGGCTGACCAACCTCGGGCCGGCGCATACCGAGGCCGACACCATCGTGCATGTGCCCGCCGACAAGGTGGTGTTCACCGGCGACCTGCTGTTCAACGAGGGCCACCCGATCGTCTGGGACGGCCCGATCTCCAACTGGATCGCCGCCTGCGAACACATCGCCGCGCTGGACGTCGAGACGGTGGTGCCGGGCCACGGCCCGATCACCGACAAGCAGGCGGTGCGGAACCTCAAGGGCTACTTCGAGTTCGTGCTCGCCGAGTCGAAGACGCGGCTCGACGCCGGCATGGGCTGGGAGGAAGCCGGCAACGATATCGCGCTGGACGGCTTCCGCGGCTGGGGCGAGGCCGAGCGGATCGTCGCCAACGTGCGCGCCGCCTACCGCGATCTCGGCGGGGACGTGCGAAACGGCGGCATAGGCGGGGTGTTCGGCGCCATGCAGCGCTATCGCCTGGCGCACGCCCACTGAGCGAGGCCACCGCCACGCCGGCGGCGAGCCTCGATGCGCTCGAGCTCGCGCTCGCCCGCCGCGACGGCCCGGCGGCCTTGGCCGAGACCCTGCGCATCCTGCGCGCCGTCGACGACCGCTACGGCCGCCTCGACCTGATCGAGGCCTCCGGTCTGGCCGTCGGCCACGAGCGGCGGCAGATGGCGACCCGCTTCTGCGCCGCCTTCTGCCAACTGATACTCGATCCCCAGACGCCGTTCGACGCCGCGACGTTCGAGCAGCTGGCGCACCAGCATCGCTGGCTGGAGCTGATGTTCTCCGCCAGCGGCTTTTCCTCCGCCGACCACCTGGTGAACCTGCTCGCCACCGGCGCCGACGGCGTCAAGCGCGTGCCGATGCAGAACCTCGCCCGCTTCCTGCTGGTGTTCTCGGCCGCCGCCGGCATGGACCTGAACCTCGACGAAGCCTGCCAGGCCCACCCGGCGGTGACCGTCGGCGCCTGCCTGGGCTACCTCTCGTCGCGGTTCGTGTTCACCGACGCCGGCCACGCCTTCCGCGAGCGGCTGCTGGAATGGCTGCCGGGGCGTCTGGCGCAGGTGAAACTCGGCGAGATGGCGCTGCAGGCGCTGGCCTCGCCCTACATGCACTGCAGCTATGCATCGTCGCCGGCCAAGCACGACGTCAAGGCGGCGATGATCGCCCAGATGCGGCGCGGCCTGCTGGAGGCGGGTGTCGCCGAGTGGGATGGGACTCCGCCGCCGGCGGATGCGCGGCCGACGATCGTGGTCACCACAGAGAACTTCAGCGACGGCCACTCGGTCTATCGCACCCATTCGCGGGCGGTGACGGCGCTCAGGGCTTCGTACAACGTCGTCGGCGTGTTGCACGCCGCGCACGTCTCGCCAGCGATCGAGGCCTGTTTCGACGAGATCATCCTCTACGCCGGCGAGGGCGGCTTTTTCGGCCACGTGAAAAGCGTCGCCGACCAGATCCTGGCGCGGCGGCCGGCGATGGTGCTGCACCTTGGCGTCGGCATGTCGGCCTTCGTGATCGGCCTTGCCAGCCTGCGCCTCGCGCCGGCGCAGGCGGCGTCGTTCGGGCATACCGCAACCACCCGCAGCCCAGAGATCGACGCCATGATCGTCCCCGACGACTTCGTCGGCGATCCGGCCTGCTTCAGCGAACGGCTGGTGCGGCTGCCGCCGGCGGCGATGCCATATCGGCTGCGGGACGACCTCGACTTCGCGACGATCGGGCGCCGGGCGAGGGTGGCGCGGGAGGTGGGTGGAAAGGTGCGCATCGCCGTCCCGGCGTCGGTGATGAAGCTGGGTCCGCCGCTGTTCGACGCCCTGGCGCGAGCGGCGGCGCAGGCGCGGGCGCCGATCGAGTATCACGTCTTCGCCCTGGGCTGTGCGGGGCTGGGCTACGAAGAGCTGAGCCGCCGGCTGGCCGACCGCCTGCCGATGGCGAGGGTGCACGAAGAGCTGCCCTTCGAGGCCTATATCGAACGCCTGGCCGCCTGCGATTTCTTCGTCTGCCCGTTCCCCTATGGCAACATGAACAGCATCGTCGATGCGGTGATGGTCGGCCTGCCGGGCGTCTGCCTCGACGGCCCCGAGGCCCACGCCCACGCCGACGTCGCCTACTTCCGCCGGCTGGGCCTGCCGGACGCCCTCGCGACGTCGACCCTGGACGACTACGTCGCCGCGATCGTGCGCTTGGCTGACGATCCTGGCTGGCTGGCGCACTGCCAGGCGGCGGCGCGGAAGGTGGACCGCGACCACCCGTTCTTTGGCGGGGATGAGGCGCTGTTCGTCAGGGCGGTCCAGGCATTGGCCGCCGGCCGGCGGCCCTAGCGCAAAGAAGCCCCCAACGACGTTGGGGGCTTCTCGAACTCAAACCGCGAAACTGCGCGGCGCGCCTGCTACCAGCAGATGCGGTGGTGATGGCGACCCCAATGGCAGTGATGATGATGATGGTGCCAAGGGCGGGCCATCGCCGGACCGGCGAGCATGCCGGCCAGGACAGACGCAATAACTAGAGTGCGCAACATAGATCGTTCTCCTGGTTTGACGGTTTTCACTGACCGAATCGAAGCGTCCGAGCGGACGTCGTCCCTCCCCCGATGGCCTGTAATGCCCCTGGTCGCAGGCGCCGTCCATCCCGACGTTCGGCGACGCAATGCGCCCGCCGAGCGGTTGCCGGCGCCCCGGTCCGGGCCTAGTTGACCAGCATTGCCCACTCCGGTTCGGCGCCGGTCCATATTCAGGAATCTTCAGATGAAATACCGCAAGCTCGGCGACAGCGACCTGATGGTCTCGGAAATCTCCCTCGGCTCGTGGCTGACCTATGGCGTCGGCGTCGAACGCGACAAGGCGGCGGCCTGCGTCGACCGCTCGTTCGAGCTCGGAATCAACTTCATCGACACCGCCAACGTCTATGGCCGCGGCGCGGCTGAGAGCGTGCTGGGCGAACTGCTCAAGGACCGGCCGCGCAATTCCTACGTGCTGGCGACTAAGCTGATGGGGGCGATGAGCGAGACCGACAAGGGCCTCTCCCGCGCCCAGGTGTTCAAGCAGATCGACGCCTCGCTGCAGCGGCTGCGCACCGACTACGTCGACCTCTACCAGTGCCACCGCTACGACCCGGATACGCCGCTGGAAGAGACGATGCAGGCGCTGTCCGAGATCGTCCGCGCCGGCAAGGTGCGCTACATCGGCTTCTCGGAGTGGGCGCCGGCGCAGATCCAGGCCGCGATCGACCTGGCGGGGATGGAGAAGTTCGTCTCCAGCCAGCCGCAGTACTCGCTGCTCTGGCGCCGGCCGGAGGAGAAGGTGATCCCGCTCTGCGCGGCCAACGGGATTTCCCAGATCGTCTGGTCGCCGCTGGCGCAGGGTGTGCTCAGCGGGAAGTACGCGCCCGGGGCCAAGCCGCCGGAGGGCACGCGGGCGACCAGCGATCAGATGAGCGGGCCGATGCAGAACTGGCTGCGGCCGGCGATCCTGGAAGCGGTGAAGAAGCTGAAGCCGCTGGCCGAGGAGGCCGGCTGCTCGCTGTCGCAGTTCTCGCTCGCCTGGGTGCTGCGCGAGCCGAACGTGGCCTCGGCCATCGTCGGCGCCAGCCACCCCGACCAGCTCGACGAAAACGCGGCGGCGTCAGGCCTGAGTCGTCGATCCGGCCCTGTTCGCCAAGGCCGAGGCGATCGTCGCCGGGGTGGAGCGGGCGCGGTAGGCTCGCGCCTGCGGCGAGACCCCCTCCACCGCTTCGCGGTCCCCCTCCCCCTTCGGGTGAGGAGAAGAAAGCGCTGACCTGATCTCCTCCCCCAGAGGGGGAGGGGGACCACGAAGTGGTGGAGGGGGAGGCGCTGGCCTGGGAAGACTAGGCCGAGGGCCGCGCCTCGCGCCGGCCGCCGTTGTTCCGGCCGCCGCCGCCCTGGCGACCGCCGCCGCCCTGGCCGCTCGGCCGGGCGCCGTTCGCGAGCGGATTGTAGGCCGGACGCGGGGTTCCGCCGGCGCCATTGCTGCGCCCGGCGCCGCCGCCGCGGCCGCGGCGCGACTTCTTCGACTTGGCCTGCGGTTCGGCGCGGGCGGTCGGCGTGCTGCGGTCGATCCGCAGGTCTTCCGACGGCAGCGTCAGCCGGGTCAGCCGCTCGATGTCGCGCAGCAGGCCGAGCTCGGCGCGATCGCACAGGGTGATGGCGATGCCCTCGGCCCCGGCGCGCGCGGTGCGGCCGATGCGGTGCACGTAGGCTTCCGGCACGTTCGGCAGTTCGTAGTTGAACACGTGGCTCACCGCGTCGACGTCGATGCCGCGGGCGGCGATGTCGGTGGCGATCAGCGCCTTGACGTGGCCGGCCTTGAACGAGGCGAGCGCCCGTTCGCGCTGGCCCTGGCTCTTGTCGCCGTGGATGGCGGCGACTTCGATGCCTGCGATGTCGAGGTATTTCGCCAGCTTGTCCGCGCCGCGCTTGGTGCGGGTGAACACGATGGCGCGGCTGACGCTGCGCGGGGCGAGCAGGTCGAGCAGGATGTCCTTCTTGCGGTCGGCCTCGACGTGGATGACGCGCTGCGAGACGGTCTCGACCGTGGTCGCCTGCGGCACCACCCGCACCTCGACCGGATCGCGCAGGATCTCGCCGGCCAGGGTGGCGATGACGCCCGGCATGGTGGCCGAGAAGAACAGGTTCTGGCGCTGGGTCGGCAGCTTGCGCACGATCTTGCGGATCGGCTCCAGGAAGCCGAGGTCGAGCATCTGGTCGGCCTCGTCGAGCACGAACACCTCGGTCTCGTCGAGGCGGACCATGCCCTGGCCGAGGTGGTCGATCAGGCGGCCGGGGGTGGCCACCAGCACATCGATGCCGCCGGCGACCGAGCGGATCTGGGCGCCGTACTTCACGCCGCCGACGAAGACGGCGACGGTGACGCCGGACTTGGCGCCGTAGGTGCGGAAGCTCTCGGCGATCTGCTGGGCCAGCTCGCGGGTGGGCGAGAGCACCAGCACGCGGCAGGCGCGGCGGCCGGCCGGGCGGCGATTGGCGGCCAGGCGGTGCAGGATCGGCAGGGCGAAGGCGGCGGTCTTGCCGGTGCCGGTCTGGGCGACGCCCAGCAGGTCCTTGCCGGCCATGATCGGCGGGATGGCCTTGGCCTGGATCGGCGTCGGCGTCTCATAGCCCTCGGTGCGGAGCGCCGCGAGCAGGGTCGGCGCGAGGCCAAGGTCGGTGAACTGAGTCAAAGGAAACAACTTTCATGAGGTAACGCGGAGACGGCGCGCCCCGGTCCCTTCCTTAGGGCTTGGCGGCGCGCTCGCGGCGTCTGGTAAACGGAACACCCCGCGTGATCGGGTGTCCCTATGGCAGGGGATGAAGGGCGCCGGGCGAGAGAACCAAAAAGTCCTACACGCGGCCGCGGCGCCGAATAACGCCTCCCGAATGGATGCGCTGAGGGGCATATGGACGGTCAAGGTGTTAAAGTCCAGTTGCGAATGGCCGCAGGTTCGCCGCCATCGGCTTGATCGCGGCCGGCGACGCGGCGCAGATATGCGCCAGCTCAGGAGCGCCGGAGGGCGCGCGGGAGGAAACGATGGGCGACGGAAGCGTCATGCCAAGCGGACTGGCTCAGGGGATCGAACAGCTGAGCGGCCTGTCGATGGGCAATGTGAGGGTGCACTACAACTCGCTGGCCCCGGTCCAGCTCGGGGCGCAGGCCTTCACCCAGGGCAATGACATCCACCTCGCCCCCGGGGCCGAGAGACACCTGCCGCATGAAGCCTGGCATGTCGTCCAGCAGGCGCAGGGGCGGGTCAAGCCGGTCCTCCCGGTGATGGGTGTGGCGGACGATGCGTTCGCCGAGCAGGAGGCGCAGCGCCTGGCCGTCAGGGCCGCCAACCTGGCTCCGAAGCTCTAGGGGCCTCAGCGCAGCCAGCGCAGCATGTGCGGGAACGGCGGCGTCGCCGCCGCCCTGGCGGCCAGCGTCATGCCGAACCATTGCAGCATCGGCACGCCGGGCGCTCCGCCCTGCGCGAAGCCCTCGATCAGCGCCTCGGACCATCCGCGATAGCCGCCCTCGTGGAACACGATCGCCGGATCGAGCCCAAGCTGCCGCGCGGCGGCGTAGGACCAGGCGATCGCCGCCATCTCCTCGGCCGGGTCGTCGCCGACGTCGTCCAGGGCGCCGCGCCGCGCCGGATCGCAGATCGCCACGTGACCGGCCTCATGTAGCAGATCTCCCGGCCAGGCGAGGCGCGCCGCGTCGACATGGAGCACGCCGCGGCGGGCGATCACCCCGGGGCAGGGCGTCGGCCCCTCCAGCGTCGCCGCCGAGACGCCAATGCCGATCCCGCGAAGGAACACGGCGATCTGGTCGGTCAGCGGGTCGGCGAAGCGTTCGGCGCCAGATAGGGCTTCAGCGTCAGCCATTGCGCCAGCTTAGCCTCGAATTGCGCCGTATGCGCCGGGCTGCTGGACGGAAGATCGAGCAGCGCCCAGCCCGCCTGGTCGCCGAGCTGCCGCCGCCCGATCGCCGCCGCCTTGGCGCCGTTGAAGGCGATCGCCCGCAGCGCCGGCAGGGTCGCGGCGAACTGCGCCAACGCGTTCGGCTGGTGATCCCGGATCGCGCCGTCCAGGCTCCCGTCGCGCCGCGCGGAACGGACCACGTCCCACAGGCCAACCCCGGCCGACAGCAACGCCGCGAGGCGGGCTTCGTACGCAAGGCCCTCCAGGTCGTCGCCGATCACGCCGCCCAGCAGCCGCCAGAACTGGTTGCGCGGATTGCCGTAGTACTGCCGTCGCCGCAGCGACAGTTCGCCCGGCAGGCTGCCGAGGATCAGCACCCGGACCGCCGTATCCGCGACGGGGGCGAACGACGACTTGAGCCCATTCGTTTCCGGCATCGGCTCGGGCTCCGCTTGTTGTTGCGCAAAACTACACAATATTCGTTTCGACCGAGCGTCTATGGAGCCGACCATGAGCACCATCCTATTCGTCGCCCTGGCGGCCGCCGATCCGGCCGGCGGCTATCGCGCCACCTTCCCCGACATACCGGATTGCGTGGTGACCGCCCCCGATATCGGCGAGCTGCTGCTCAGTGCGCGCCATGCGCTTGCCGCCCACCTGAGCCGCGTCGCCGACGCCGGCGAGGAATGGCCCAAGCCAACGCCGATCCAGGAGATCGCGCTGGCGCCGAAGGTGATCCCGCTGCTGGTCGATGTGTCGGTGGAGGATACGCCGGTGCGGGTGAACATCTCCCTGGGCGAACGGCTGGTGCAACGCCTGGACGCCGCCGCCGAGGCCCGGGGGATGACGCGGTCCGGCTTCATCGCCCAGGCGGTCCGCGTGAGCCTGGGTGAGCGCGGGCCGGCCAGTGACTTCGACGCCGCCACGCGCCGCCTGCAGGATGAGCTGCGCACGCTGGGCCGCAAGATCAACGAAAGCATCGGGCCCGGTTCGCCCTTCAGCCGCCGCATGACGGAGCTGGACGACCAGGTCTACGAGGGCGTGCGCAAGGCGGCCGACAGCGTTTCGGCGGCGATGAGCCGGCGGCGCGAAGCCAACAAAGCCGCCGACCCGCGCGAGACCGATCCCATGAGCGCCCCGTAGGCCGGCGCGACCCCGCATCCGCCTTTCAGTTTCGCCGCTGGGTCCGCGTCCAGGCGGCCGAGGAGAACATCCGATGATCCGAACCGATTCCGAACTCAGATCGATCCGCAGCAGCGTGAGCCTCGTCGGCCGCCTGTCCGACAGCATCGTGCGGCTCGGGCCGTTCAGCCTCGGCATCGATGGCGTGCTGAGCTGGATCCCGGCCGTGGGCGAGATCTACAGCCTGGGCGCGGGCGCGTTCATCCTGGCGCAGGGCGTCCGCGCGGGCGTGCCGGCGTTGGTGCTGGCGCGCTGCGCCTTCGTCCTTGGCGTCCGCACCTTCGGCGACGCCATCCCGATCGCCGGGCCGCTGTTCGCCGACGTGTTCACCGCGCACAAATGGGCGGCGAACATGGTCGTGCGCGCCATCGACCGACGCCTGGGCTCGCCGCAGCGCGACATGGGCGGGGCAGACTGGGAGCGGTCGTACATCCGAGCCTAGCGCCGCGCCCTGCCGGGCGACCAGCCATCCGCGTCTGACCCGGCGTCAGGCCGCCGCTTCGAGGAAATCCGTGATCCCGTCCTTGTAGGGCGAGACGCCGCTTTTCTGGAGCAGGATGCCGGCGTTGCCGCGATGATAGGTTCCGTGCAGGCAGACGTGCAGGATGATCTCGCCGCGCGTCATGCGGGCCGGCGCGCCGCTGGTGAAGACGAAGTCGACCGGCTCGTCGAACTCGCGCGCCGACAGTCCGTCGACATAGGTCACGTACCACGCGTCAACCTCCTCGGCGCCCTTGGCGAGCGTCTCGATGTCGGGCGTGACGTCCGAGCGCGGCGCGTGAAAGGGGTGCGGCAGGCCCTGCAGATGGTGCTGAAAGATCCGGTCGACGACATGAATGTGGTCGAGGATCAGCGGCATGATCACCGCGTCCTGGGCGTCCAGCCGGCCGAAGTCGCGGGCGATCAATTCATGGAAGCCGCGATCGGCCCACTGCTTGCAGCGGATGAGCATCGAATACGGATTTGTAGTCATGACGGGCTCTCCTTTCGAGATCTGACAGCGCGCGACGGCGCCGCTACGACCGGAGACACCCCCGGCCGAACCTTTGCCGCTCTCCGGCTAGGCTCTTGTTCTTCTGTCTAGAGCTGCATAATATGAGCGAACACTCGTATTTTCTACTCGCATTTGGAGCGCGGAAGCGTGGCGCGCGGGCCGCTCACAATTCCCAGGAAGAACGCGTCTCAGGTGAGATCACGCGCGACGGTCGACGCTTTGATCGAAGCGACCGCTCGCATTCTGGTGAGGGACGGTTTCGACAAGGCCAGCACCAACCGCATCGCCGAGGCGGCGGGCGTGAGCGTCGGCTCGCTCTACCAGTACTTCCCGAGCAAGGAGGCGCTCGTGGCGGCCGTCATCGACCGCCACAATCAGGACCTCATGAAGGTCGTCCGCGGCGCCCTGGCGGAGGTTGCGGCGGAGCCGATCGATCGGGCGGCGCGCAAGCTGGTCACCGCGGCGATCGAAGCGCATCGCGTCGATCCCAGGCTACATCGGGTGCTCGCGGAGCAGACCCCGCACGTGGGGGTAAGCGAGAACGTGGGCGCGCTCAGTCGCGAGACGTTCGACCTGTTCAAGGCCTATCTCGCGCGTCACAGCGACGAGCTTCGCGTCGTCGACCTGGAACTCGCCGCCTTCATGTGCGTCACCTCGATCGAGGCGCTCACCCACACCGCGGTGCTGCACCGCCCTGACGTCCTCTCGGACGACGCGGTCGCAACGCTCGTCGACGAGGCGACGCGGCTCGTGGTCAGATATCTGCAGTAGCCGCGGCGGGGTATCGGCGCATTCGGCGATGGCTTAGCGTCCACGCGCGCTCGAGCAGAGGGAGGCAAACATGCTGACGGTCCACCACCTGGGAATCTCGCAATCCGAACGGATCGTGTGGCTGTGCGAGGAGCTGGGGCTCGACTACGAACTCAAGCGCTACGACCGGCGCGCCGACAACCGCCTCGCGCCTGACGACTACAAGGCGCTGCATCCGATGGGGATTGCGCCGGTGATCACCGACGGCGACCTCGTGCTGGGCGAGAGCGGCGCCATCTGCGACTACATCAATGCGCGCTACGGCGGCGGGCGGCTCGCCCCCGGGCCGAACGATCCCGACTTCGCCGACCACCTGTTCTGGTTCCACTGGTCGAACGGCACCTTCATGACCACGCTGATGATGCAGTTGGTGCTGGCTGGCGGGGGCGAGGGCAACCCGGCCAGGGTCTTCGTCGACGACCGCAGCCGGCGCGGCTGGGCGATGGTCGAGCAAAGGCTCGGCGAGGCGCCGTTCTTCGGCGGCGCGAACCTGACCACCGCCGACATCATGATGGTCTATTGCCTGACCACCAGCCGGGCGTTCCGCGGCCTGTCGATCGACGGCTACCCCAACCTGAAGGCCTACCTCGCGCGCATCGGTCAGCGCCCGGCCTACCAGCGCGCGATGTCCAAGGCCGAGCCCGGGATGGCCCCGATGCTCGCCTGATCTGTGGGGCGCGCCGTCCGGGACGGCGGAGGCGAGTGCTTCAGGGAAGCTGGTGCCGCCTGGGTGACTCGAACACCCGACCTACGCATTACGAATGCGCCGCTCTACCGGCTGAGCTAAGGCGGCCTCCCGGCTGGGAGAGGCGTCTCTAGTACGGTTCGGGGCGGATTTGAAGCATCGCCTTGCGGCTAGCGGGTTTTGCCGCGGCCGCCGCCGAAGACGCCGCGGGGGCGGGCCTTCGGCGAGGACGGCGCGGTCTCGGCCGGGTCGAGCTCGAGGCCGAAGTCGCTGTCGTCGACGATCGGGAAGGTGGGCGCGCCGGACTCGGCGGCGCTGATGAACGGCGTCGACTCGACATAGGCCGCCGGCAGCTCCGGCAGGTCGCTGATGCCGCGCTCGCGTCGCTCGAACCGGGGATGGACCAGCTCGCCGCGCTCGGCGTAGGCCTGGGCGATGCGGGCCCAGTCGCCGGCGGTGTAGGCGAAGGCGCGGCCCTCGGGGTCGAGGTCGGACCAGTCCGGCTCCTGCGCGGCTTCGGCGCCGCGGACGGTCCAGGCGCGGGCCTCGTCGCGGTCGCCGGCGGCGGAGGCGATGCGGGCCTGCAGGCCGGCGAGGCGCCGGGTCAGCGGCTCGGCCTCCAGCGACTTGCCGGCGGCGTGGGCGCCGACCGTGTCGCCGGCGATCAGCGCCTGTTCGGCCATCAGGATGCGGGCCTCGCGGGCCTCGGGGTTGAACGCGGCGAGGCTGGCCAGGCGTCCGGCCCTTTCGCGCGGCGTCTCGTCGGTGCGCAGGTCGCGGTAGGCCAGCCACAGCGCCGGGTGGGCGGCGACCTTCCAGGCCGCCTCGAGGGTCTGGGCGGCCCTGGCGGCGCGGCCGTCGTCGGCCAGCAGCCGCGCGGCGACCACCGCGGCGGGGGCGAAGCCGGGGGCGAGGCGCGCGGCGGTCTGGGCGTCGTCGAGCGCGGCGGCGCGGACCTTCTCGTCCGGGTCGCCCTCGCGGGCCGCGGCGTAGGCGGTGAGGAGGGCGGCGCGGGCCCGTTCGGCGACGATCGGCGAGATGATCTTGCGCTCCAGCGCGCCCTGCATCAGCTGCAGCGCGGCGGGCCAGTCGCCGGCGGCGAGCTTGGCCTCCAGCACAGCGCGCCAGGCCCAGGGCGCCGTGCGGGCGAGGCCGTAGGCGGCCTCGGCGTGGCGCTGGGCCTCGTCGGCGTCGCCCTCGGCGAGCGCGGCCTGCATCAGCCCGCGGTGGGCGGCCATGCGCAGTTCCGGGAAGCCGAGCATGGCGGCGTAGGCGGCGCGGGCGCCGGCCGCGTCGCCAGCGGCCTCGGCGGCCTGGGCGGAGAGCAGGCGCACCAGCGCCGGGGTGTCGTCGACCAGGTCGGCGGCGCGCTGGGCCTGGCGGCGGGCCTCGGCCCCGTCGCCGCCAGCGGCCGCGAGGAAGCCGCGGGTCAGCGCCTCGCCACCTTGGCGGCGGCGGACGTCGGCTCTGGCCCTCGCGGCGCGGCGCGGCGCCTCGGCCACCCAGATCAGGCCGCGCCAGAACAGGCTGGCGGCCAGGGCGAAGAAGATGGTCAGGATGGCTGCGGCGGCGGCGGTGGTGCGGACGTTCCAGTGGAACCAGGTCAGCTCGGCCGAGCCCGGCTCGCCGCGCAGGGCGATGATCAGCACCGCCGCGGCCAGCACCGCCAGCACGATCAGCAGGGTACGGATCATGGCTTCGACCCGTCGTGGACCGGCTCGGCCGGCGTCAGCGCGGCGAGCGCGCGGGCTCGCACCGCGGCGATCCGCTGGTCGATCTCGATCCGCCGGTACGCAGCGGCGATCCAGTCGCCGAGCTGGGCGCGGGCCACCGGCGGCAGCCGCTGCAGGGTCTGCACGGCGTCCTCCAGATCGCCGGCGGAGGCCTGGCTCTGGGCCAAAGCCAGCACGCCGTCGACGCCGTGGCCGACGGGATCGACCTTGCGCACGATCACCACCTTGCCGATCAGCGCCCACAGCTTGGTGAGGAAGCCGGCGTTACGGCCCGGCTCGCGCAGCGCCACCACCGCCGCGGCCGCGAAATCCGGCAGCGTCGCGGCCAGCGTCGCGCGGCTCGGCGCGCCGCGGACGGCCAGCGGGACCAGGGCGCGCAGATCCGGATCGTCCGGGGCCAGACGTTCGTAGGCGGCCAGGTCGCGGTCGAACGGCGCGGCGCCCTGCGAGGCGACCGACAGCGACGCCGCGGCCAGCGTCTCGGCGGCCGCCTGATTCTGCCTCGAGGCCGCAATCTCCAGCCGCGCGACGCGGTCGGCCAGCGCCGTGTCCGAGCCGGCGGCGGCCGCGGCGGCGCTGGCGGGCGGGGCGGTCACTGGCGCGCTGGCGGCGGGGGACGGGGCGAGGCTCGGCGGGCGCGGACCGGCGTCGGGCAGCGCCGCTTCGGGCTTCGGCGCCGGCTCGCTCGGAAAGGCGAAGCGCCCCGCCACGCCGCCGATCGCCAGGCAGGCCAGGCACAGCAACAGCCAGACGAAGAAGCCGGTCGAGAACAGCGGGCGCCGGCCGTACGCCGCCGGATCGCGGGACGGCGCCAGTTCGGCAGGGTCGGGCGCGGCGCTCATCGCCGAACAGAATTGGACCATGCCGGCGCTCGGCGCAATCGGCACACGACGTTCGATGAAGCGTCAGCGTCCATCAGAGTTGGCCATCGAACGGTAATCCACGTCATTGCCGGCTGGAGCGCGAAGCGCGGAGTGCCGGCAACCCATGCACGCCGCCCGGAATTGTGTTCATGGGTAGCCGGGACGAGCCCGGCTATGACGTAGGGGTGGTCTGAGATGATCGCGGCCCGCTCCACGGCCCCAGCAACCCCAGCAGCGCCGCCTCGTTCGGCGATTCCGCGCTGACCACCTGGGCCAGCCCGGCCCTGCCGAGCGAGCGCGCGATCTGGCGCGAAAGGCAAAAGACGGTGAGCTGCGGCGCCGGGTGGACCTTCAGGAACGCCGCCAGCGCCTTGGCCGCCTTGGCCGAGTGCACCAGCACGGCGTCGATCTGCGGCAGCCGCTCGATCAGGGCCTCGGACGGCGACAGCGCCAGCGTCTCGTAAAGCGTCACCTGCCGCACCTTCAGGCCGACGCTCTCCAGCGCGCCGGCAAGGTCCTGCGCCGGCTCGGCCGCCGCGGGGTAGAGCACGACCCCGCCCAGCTCGCGGCGGCGCGCCGCCAGAGCCGACGCCAGCGCCGCGACGTCGCCCCGGGCCGACAGCACGTTGCTGAACCGCTGCGCGCGCGCCGCGCTCGCCGTGGCGTCGCCCACCGCGAACACCCGGATCGCGCGCTCCGGCGAGCGCTGGGCGAACGCATCGACGGCGTTGGCGCTGGTGAAGGCGATCGCCGAGACGTCGGCCAGGTCGATCGGCTCATCGCCGGTCGGCCGCACCTCGAGCAAAGGCTCAACCACCGCTTCGAGCCTGAGCTCGCGCACCCGGCCGGCCGTGGCGTCGGCCCCGGGCCGGGCGCGGGTGATCCAGACGACGCGCGCTCGCGGCGCCGTCGTGCGTCTGCTCTTCGCGCCGCTCGCCACGCTGCCCAATCCCAACCCTGATGCCCGAGGATGCACTACTTGCGCGTCAACCGATGCGTCAACTCAACTTGCCAAAGAATGAGCTCACCCTAGAGAATGAGGGCGTCGCCGCCTTCCCTGCCCACCTCCTCGCCCAGCCGAAGGCCGAGCGACCGCGCCGCCGCCTCGCCGTCAGAGCCCCCAACGTCGGCCTCGCCCTCGCGCCGGAAGCGCCGCGCGCCGTCCGGGGTCAGCGCCTCGACGATCAGGCGCAGGCGGCCGCCGTCCAGCCGGGCGTGGGCGCCGATGGCGGTCTTGCAGGACCCTTCCAGCGCCGCGAGGGCGCCGCGTTCGGCCGCGACGGTCAGCACGCTCGGATGGTGGATCAGGGCGGTAAGCCAGGGCGCCGCGGCGTCCTCGGCCCGCACCTCGATCGCCAGCGCGCCCTGGCCGGGCGCCGGCGGCTGCTCGACCGGATCGATTGGCGAGGTGGCGACGGCGCCAAGGCCGAGCCGCTTCAGCCCGGCCAGGGCCAGGATGATCGCGTCGGCCTCGCCGGCTTCCAGCTTGGCCAGGCGGGTGTCGACGTTGCCGCGCAGATTGATCAGCCTGAGGTCCGGCCGGATGTGCAGCGCCTGGGCCTGGCGGCGCAGGCTGGCGGTGCCCAATGCTGCACCGTGCTGCAGCGCAGCAATCGAGCCCGCCTTATGGCTGACGAAGACGTCGCGCGGGTCTTCCCGCTCCGGGATCGCGCCGATCACCAGGCCGGGCGGACACTCGGCCGGCATGTCCTTCAGCGAGTGCACCGCGCAGTCGATGCGGCGGTCCAGCAGCGCTTCCTCGATCTCCTTGGTGAAGAGCCCCTTGCCGCCGATCTCCAGCAGCCGGCGGTCCTGCACCCGATCGCCGGTGGTGGTGATCCGGATCAGCGGCGCGACTTCGTCGGCGGCGTCCGGCGAGGCGCCCAGCGCGGCGGCGATGCGGCGCTGGATCAAGGTCGACTGCACGACCGACAGCTTGGAGCCGCGGGCGCCGATGCGGACGGGCGGTTGCGAGGGCGTGGGCAAAAGACTAGCTGCGCTCGAGAGGGCGTGACGCCGCGCCTGCTACACGCGCCGTAACCGCAAGGCCAGATGAAACCGCCGTTCCTCGTCCTGGGCATCGAGACCAGCTGCGACGAGACCGCCGCCGCCGTGGTGCGGCTGGGCGCGGACGGGCGCGCCGAGGTGGTCTCGTCGGTGGTGGCCAGCCAGATCGCCGCCCATGCCCCCTACGGCGGCGTGGTGCCGGAGGTGGCGGCGCGGGCGCACGTCGAGCTGGTCGAGCCGGTGGCGCGGCAGGCGCTGAGCGAGGCCGGCGTCACGCTGGACGACATCGCCGGCGTCGCCGCCACGGCCGGCCCTGGCCTGGTGGGCGCGGTGATGGTGGGCTTGTCGTTCGCCAAGGGGCTGGCGCTGGCGCGCGGCCTGCCGCTGATCGCGGTCAACCACCTCGAGGGCCATGCGATCTCCGCGCGGCTGGAGGCCGACGTCCCCTACCCGTTCCTGCTGCTGCTGGTGTCGGGCGGTCACTGCCAGCTGCTCGACGTGGCCGGCGTCGGGGCCTGCAAGCGGCTCGGCTCGACCATCGACGACGCGGCCGGCGAGGCGTTCGACAAGATCGCCAAGTCGCTGGGCCTGCCCTATCCGGGCGGCCCGGCGCTGGAGCGGCTCGCCGAAGGCGGCGACGCCAGCCGCTTTTCTCTGCCCCGCGCCTTGCTGGGCCGCGACGGCTGCGACTTCTCGTTCTCCGGCCTGAAGACCGCCGCCGCGCGGCTGGCCGAGGGCGTCACCAGCGAGACCGATCGCCGCGACCTCGCCGCCGCCGTGCAAGGCGCGATCGCGCGCCAGCTGGCCGAGCGTTCGGAGCGCGCGATGGCGGCTTATGCTGCGCAGCATGAGGTGCAGCATAAACGCTTCGTCGTCGCCGGCGGGGTCGCCGCAAACCGCACCGTCCGGGCCCGGCTGGAGGCGCTCGCGGCCGCCAACGGCTTCGCCTTTGCTGCGCCGCCGTTGAAGTACTGCACCGACAACGCCGCGATGATCGCACTCGCCGGCGCCGAGCGGCTGGCGGCGGGTATGGTCGACGGACTGGACGCGGTCGCCCGGCCGCGCTGGCCGCTGGACGAGGCCGCCGCGCTGGCGCACCCGACCCACATTCCCGGCCGCAAAGGGGCCAAGGCATGAGGTGGGGGGCGTGAAGACCGTCGGCATACTCGGCGGCGGCGCCTGGGGCGCGGCGCTGGCCCAGGTCTGCGCCCGCGCCGGCCTGGCGCCGACGTTGTGGGCCCGGGAGGCCGAGGTGGTCGCCCAGATCAACGAAGCGCACGAGAACCAGCTGTTCCTGCCTGGCGTCTCGCTAGACCCGGCCGTGCGCGCCACCGCCGACCTCGCCGATGTCGGCCAATCCGACTTCATCCTCGCCGCCGCGCCGGCGCAGCATCTGCGCAGCGTGCTGCGCGAATTCGCCCTGCACGCGCGGCTCGGCCTGCCGATCGTGCTCTGCGCCAAGGGGATCGAGCAGGGTTCGCTGAAGCTGATGACCCAGGTGCTGGCCGAGACGGTGACCGGGTCCGCCCCGGCTGTGCTTTCGGGCCCCAGCTTCGCCGGCGAGGTGGCGCGCGGCCTGCCGACCGCCATCACCCTGGCCTCGCCCGATCCCGACCTCGCCAAGGCGCTGGCCGAGGCGATCGCGACCCCGACCTTTCGCCCCTACATCTCCGCCGACATGATCGGCGCCGAGGCCGGCGGGGCGATCAAGAACGTGCTGGCGATCGCGTGCGGCATCGTCGAGGGACGCGGGCTGGGCCGCAGCGCCCACGCCGCGCTGGTGACGCGCGGGTTCGCCGAGCTTACCCGCCTCGCCGTCGCTCTGGGCGGCAAGGCCGAGACCGTCGCCGGCCTGTGCGGCCTGGGCGACCTGGTGCTGACCTGCTCCAGCGCCCAGTCGCGCAACATGAGCGTCGGCCTGGCGCTGGGCCGCGGCGAGACCCTGGAGGCGGCGCTGGCGGGCAAGCTGTCGGTCGCCGAGGGCGTGGCGTCAGCGCCCGCCGTGCGCCAGCTGGCCCGCAAGCTCGGCGTCGAGGCGCCGATCAGCGACGCCGTGGCCGCGATCCTCGCCGGCGAGACCGGCGTCGACGCGGCGATCGCGGGCCTGCTGGCCCGGCCGCTCAAATCAGAGGATTGAAGCGTGATGGCCCACTTCGCGCTCATGTGCTTCGACAAGCCGGACTCGCTGGCGCTGCGGATGGCGACGCGCGAGGCGCACTTCGCCTATGCCCGCGCGACGCCGGGCGTCGTCCGGCTGGGCGGCCCATTCCTGAACGACGCCGGCGAGATGATCGGCTCGCTGATCATCGTCGAAGCCGCCGACCTGGCCGCCGCCCGCGCCTGGCACGAGGCCGACCCCTACAAGCTGGCCGGCCTGTTCGAGCGGGTCGAGATCCGGCCCTGGCGGGCGACGTTCGGCGAGCTTCCGTGAATCCAGCCCAGCCGCCGCCCGGCGCGCGCCTGTGCGCCCTCGCCGACATTCCCGAGCCGGGCTCGAAGGGCTTCATGTTCCGTGACGGCGAGAAGCTGTTCTTCGGCTTCGTGGTGCGCCGCGCCGGCGAGGTCAGGGGCTATATCGACCGCTGCCCGCACACCGGCCTGCCGCTGGCGCTTGCGCCCGACCGCTTCCTGACCCGCGAGAACGACCTGATCCTGTGCAGCTCGCACGGCGCGCTGTTTCGCATCGTCGACGGCTTCTGCGTTGCAGGCCCTTGCGCCGGCCAACGGCTGTGGCCGTGGCCGGTGAAGGTGGAGGGCGACCAGATCGTCGCGGCCTGATCGCTCAGGGCTTGGCGGCGTGCCACTTGCCGCCGTCGGCGCCTTCGCCGGTAGCATCGCCGGGCCGTGCGTCCTTGCTCCAGGCGTACAGGGCGTGGCCCTTGTAGGCCCACTGCCGCCGGCCGTCGTCGCGCACGATGATGCTCCAGTCACCGCTCGCCGTGGCCGTCGCATCTGCCAGGAACGGCGGCCACGCCGTGGCGCAGTCGCCGTTGCAGTTGGAGTAGCCGACCATGTCGCGGTGGTATGTGTAGAGGGTCATCCCCTTCTGGTCGGTCAGAACCGGCGCCCCGGCGGCCTGGCCCACTTGCGCGGGGCCGGCGCCCTGCGCCAGGGCCGGAAGGACGATAAGGCTCGTGAGGGCGAGCGTCGCCCCAGCGATCAGCGCTGCGCGCATAGGATGCTCCATTCCATGGTCTCAAGGCGTTCGATTGGACGGTTCAATTGACGATCGCCCAGGCGCCGTTCGGTTGCTGACAGGCTCTTCCCGCCGCGACCTGCGGCGAATCCTCGACGTAGACCTGCTGCGTATAGGTGGCGCAGCGGAAACCGTCAGGGTCGGTGTAGTAGTCGCCCACGCGGAAGTCGCCGTAGTGGCCGGTCTGCGGGTTGTCCCACTGCCAGTCGCTGTGCGGTCGGCCTGAATTGAAGCCGTCGTAGTAGGTCTTGTAGGCGTAGCTGCGATCCTCGCATTGCAGGTTGCTCGTCAGCGCGCCGCCGAGCGCGCCGCCGATGATCACACCGGCCACGGTGGCGCCGCCGCGACTGCCGCCGTGCCCGGCAGCGTTGCCGACGAGGCCCCCGATCAGCGCGCCGGCGAGGACCCCGGCCGGATCGGCGCTTCTGCGGCACTCCTGATAATAGCTGTCGTCGTTGTAGCTGTAGGTCTGACCGTAGCGCTGGCGCCACCGCTGGTCCGGATCGACGACGCGCGGCGGGAAGCTCACCGGAGCTGGGCGGTCGTCGTAGCGCGCCCGAATCCGGCCCGCCTGGTACCCCGACCGATAACCGGCCTTGTAGCCATCATCGTAGCCGCCGCGATTGTCGGACGGCTGATAGCGGTCCTGCGGCTGGTAGGGCTGGTCCTGGTAGGGCTGCGCGGCGGCTGGGAGGGCTGCCACCACGGCGACCGACGCTGTGACGGCCGCTAGCAGCTTCACCTTCATATTGGGCATTCGTGTCCTCCTCTATGATGACGACTTGGCGCGGCCCGGCGGCCCATTGCAGGCGCGCAACACGAACATCCGGTCGGCCTGAACTCCGATGCCTATTGTAACGCTTTGAGTTCGGGGCCGCGTTCCGCCGACCACGCGCTAGGAATCGTCGCGCGCCTCGTCGATGGTCCGGTCAAGCTGGTTCAGCTGCGAGCGGATGTCCGCCCGGTCGTCGTCAGGCAGCTCCCAGCCGTGCGTGCGGAACTCCTGGGCTTCGCGGCGCTGGATCTGGCGAAGCTGCCAGCCGAGGTCGCGCGCCTGCCCGTCATCGATCCAGCCCTCGTCCAGGCCCTCGCGGACTTCCTGCCTAATGTGACTGATCACGCCTCGAAACTCAGGATAGTCGCGGAAGCTGTAGCGCGACTGGTCGCCCCATCGCGACCCGTAGTCGCCGCCCCAGCCTTGCGCTGACGCAGCGGTTCCGAACAGTGTGGCGGCGGCCGCAAGGCCGAGAATGACGGTCTTCATGGCTGGACTCCATTTCGGCAGGGGCGCCGCGAACGCCGTCAGATCAGCATTTCGGATCTGACACGATCCTGAGGTTCAGGTTCATCGGCGGTTCATCGGTTCAGCCGCCGGTCGCCCGAAACGGAACTCGCTTGGGGACGGCACGTTCGGCCAGGACGCGGAGCGCTTGCGCCGCGACGGTTACTCGGAAGGACTGCGCGGGTGGATGTCTTCTACGGCTGCTTGGGCGTCGCTGCGATCATCCTGGCGCTAGGCGGCGTCACGGCGATCCCGGATGTGCTGGGCCTGATCGAGCGCGTCGCGCTGCACGACCCCAGGGCGCAGCGCCCAAATCGGCCGCCGGATCGCCCGATCGGACCGCCAGACGCGCCCTGGGGCCGACGCGACGGCTAATCGAGCGTTGGGCGACTGGCCGGAGGGTGTCACCTCCGCTCAAGTCCTTCGAGGTGCTGTGGTCGGAATAACTAGGCTGGGGCGAGCCCCCGGCAGGTCGCCGAGACAGATAAGGCTCGATGTTGATCCAAATCAACGTCAGCCGACGGACGGCATGTACACGTTCCTCAGTAAGGCTGATGGAAGGAGCTGTCCGATGCGTAGGTTCGCTACTGGAATTTCGTTGGTCAGTCTGATGGTAGGTGCCCTGGCGCTTGGCGGTTGCGCAACGACAGAGTCTGTAGAACGTGCGCAAACCACTGCGGAGCACGCGCAAAGCTCGGCCGACGCGGCCATGAACGCGGCGCAAGCGGCGGGGGCCGCGGCGCAGCGGGCGCAAGGCACGGCCGACGCCGCCGCCAGCGCGGCGCAAACGGCTGACGCGAATGCGCAGCATGCTCAGGCGATTGCCAACGACGCGCTGAGCACCGCCAACTCGGCCAAGTCGCTCGCGAACGACGCCGACCATGACGCCGACTCGGCGTTGGCTCGGGTCCACCAGCACGTCTACCACCATCCGCATCACTTCCGTCACCCGAAGGGCCACGGACCGGCGTGCAGGAAGAACGAAACCTGCGGCGCCAAGCCTGCGGGTTAGACGCTTGGCCTAACCTCGGCGCCGAACGCCGCCACGTCCGCGACCAGGCCTGTGACCGCGAGCTTGACCAGCTCGCCGCCTTTTTCCGGCGTGGCCAGGCCCGGATCCGAGCCCATGCGGCCGTCGGGGTGGCGGGCGCGGAAGTCGGACGACTCGCGGATCGGGCCGGATGGCGCGATCTGCGGCGCATAGTTCGCGGCCTTGATCGAGCCGGGATAGGCCCACTGGGTGATGGCGATCTCCGACGGCGTGGCGTGGCTGCCGTGGCCGGACGGAAACTGTCGGCGCGCCAGCTGGCCGACGCCGTTCAGGTCCCACCAGTTCTTCAGCCGGCAGGCGAAGCCGCGCGGGCGGCCGGCGTAGCTGGCCTCGGCGTAGAGTTCGGAGAACGCCGCCTCGATGGTGGCGACGTTGCCGCCGTGGCCGTTGAGGAAATACAGCCGCTCGAAGCCGTGGTGCGCCAGCGAGCGGGCCCAGTCGCCGATCGCCGCCATGAAGGTCGAAGGTCTGAGCGCGATGGTGCCGGGGAAATCCAGGTGATGCTGGGCCATGCCGATGTTGAAGGTCGGCGCGACCAGGATGTCAGCGTCCTTCTGCGCCTCGTGGGCGATGATCTCCGGGCACAGCCAGTCGGTGCCCAGCAGCCCGGTCGGTCCATGCTGCTCGTTGGAGCCGATCGGGATGACGACGGTCTTGGAGCGCTCGAGAAAGGTCTCGATCTCGGCCCAGGTGGACAGGTGCAGCAGCATTCGGAACTCCGGGCGGCGTAGCGACTGGCGACGCAGGTCTGATATCTGCTCCCCCGTCACCCCGGGCAAGCGAAGCGCGGACCCGGGGCCGGAAGCGCCGCCACCAAGCTGGACGCCGTCCCGGAACCGGCTCGTCCGGCCCCGGCTCGCCGCCGCTTCGCGGCTCTAGCCGGGGTGACGACCTGAGGTTCAGGATTCAATCGGGCCGCAAACCCAACCCATCGATCGCCGCCACCTGCGCCGCGTCCAGCGGGCCGGCGGCTTCGGCGTCCAGGCATTGCCTGAGCTCCGCGCGGTTCTTCACGCCCAGCACCAGCGTGTCGACGCCCTGAATGCCGAGCGCGTAGCGGTGGGCGACCACCGCCGGGTCCTCGCCCCAGCTGGCGCACAGCGCGCGGAACGGCGCGGCGCGGTCGTAGTCGAGGCGGTCGGGGTAGTTCGGCGAAAGGGTGCGATCGATGGCGCTGGTCAGCGCCCCGGCCTGCACCGCGCGGATGCCCATGACGCCGGCGCCGGCGGCCTTGGCGGCGGCGATGATCTCGCGTGGCCGGGGCGGCGTTCCGTATCGGTTGAGCGCGCCGGGGCTGTCCATCAGGTTGGCGATCGCCTGCACTACCTGCGGCTTGGGGTCATGCGCCAGCGCGGCCAGGATCGCGTCGGGGACGCCGATGCCGGTGACACCCCAGGCGCGGATGCGGCCGCCGGCCTTAAGCTGCTCCATCGCCGGGACCACCTCGCCCGCATACTGGGTCCAGGTGGTCGCGTGCTGGGCCTGGCGATCGGCGCCGTGGGCGTAGACGAAGCCGTCGGGCGAGATGTTGGTGTGCAGGAAGAAGACGTCCACGTGCGACAGCCGCATGGCCGCAAGGCTGGCTTCAAGCGACGCGTTGAGCCGCGCCGCCGCCTCGCCCGGCGGGACCGTGCCCAGGGCGTGCTTGGTGGTGACCTTGACCCCGCTGGGCAGGCGCCCGTCGAACACCTCGCCGATGAAGGTCTCGCAGTTGCGGTAGCCTGGCGCTGCGTCCAGCACGTCGATGCCGCCGTCGAGCGCGGCGGCGAGCGTGGCCTTCGCCTCTTCGGCGCTGACCTCGCCCCAGATCTGGCCGATGCCGCCGCCGCCCAGGGTCAGACGGCTTACAGGGCCTAGCGGCCCCAACATGGCGTGTCTCATAGGCATTCTCCCTGGCGCGACATACGCACCAATGACAGCGACCTTCCAGCCCTCGTCGGCGCGCCGCCCCGCGCCCCCTCCACCGCTACGCGGTCCCCCCTCCCCGATGGGGGAGGAGAAGAAAGGCGCTGACCCAATCTCCTCACCCGTAGGGGGGGACCGCGGAGCGGTGGAGGGGGCCGGCCACAAGCACACATTTTGGCGAACCTGGCGCTCGCAGGGTCGACTCGGGCGTCTCGCTGTGGCGAGGTTCCAGCCAAAGCGCCCCGACGAGCGGGCGCAGCGGAGGAAGCCGGCCATGACCAAGCCAGAGTTCATCAACCCCCTCGCCAAGGCGCCGTTCAAGGCCCGCTATGGCAACTTCATCGGCGGCGAGTGGGTGGGGTCCGTTTCGGGCAAGACCTTCGACAACGTCTCGCCGATCACCGGCGGCAAGATCTGCGAGGTCGCCCGCTCCGAAGCCGCCGACATCGAGCTGGCGCTCGACGCGGCGCACAAGGCCAAGGACGCCTGGGGCGCCACCAGCGCCACCGAGCGCTCGCAGATCCTGCTCAAGATCGCCGACCGGATGGAGGCCAACCTCGAGATCCTGGCCGCCGCCGAGACCTGGGACAACGGCAAGCCGATCCGCGAGACGATGGCCGCCGACATCCCGCTGGCGATCGACCACTGGCGCTACTTCGCCGGCTGCATCCGCGCGCAGGAAGGTTCGATCAGCCAGGTCGACAACGACACCGTCGCCTATCACTTCCACGAGCCGCTGGGCGTCGTGGGCCAGATCATCCCCTGGAACTTCCCGATCCTGATGGCGGTGTGGAAACTGGCCCCGGCGCTGGCCGCCGGCAACTGCGTGGTGCTGAAGCCGGCCGAGCAGACCCCGGCCTCGATCCTGATCCTGATGGAGCTGATCGCCGACATCGTTCCGCCCGGCGTGATCAATGTGGTCAACGGCTACGGCCTGGAGGCCGGCAAGCCGCTGGCGCAGTCCAAGCGCGTGGCCAAGATCGCCTTCACCGGCGAGACCACCACCGGCAAGCTGATCATGCAGTACGCCAGCGAGAACCTGATCCCGGTGACGCTGGAGCTGGGCGGCAAGTCGCCCAACATCTTCTTCGCCGACGTGGCGCGCGAGGACGACGCGTTCCTCGACAAGGCGCTGGAAGGCTTCGTGATGTTCGCCCTCAACCAGGGCGAAGTCTGCACCTGCCCCAGCCGGGCGCTGGTGCAGGAGTCGATGTACGACCGCTTCATGGAGAAAGCCCTCAAGAGGGTCTCCCAGATCACGCAGGGCAGCCCGCTCGACGCCGCGACCATGATCGGCGCCCAGGCCTCGGAAGAGCAGCTCGACAAGATCATGGGCTACATCCAGATCGGCAAGGACGAGGGCGCGGAGCTCCTGATCGGCGGGGCGCGCGAACTGATGCCGAACGACCTGGCCGGCGGCTACTACGTGCAGCCGACCGTGTTCCGCGGCGACAACAAGATGCGCATCTTCCAGGAAGAGATCTTCGGCCCGGTGCTGGCCGTGACCACCTTCAAGGACGACGCGGATGCGCTGCGGATCGCCAACGACACCCGCTATGGCCTCGGCGCCGGCGTGTGGACGCGAGACGCCAACCGCAGCTACCGCTTCGGGCGCGGCATCCAGGCCGGCCGGGTGTGGATCAACTGCTACCACGCCTACCCGGCGCATGCGGCCTTCGGCGGCTACAAGCAGTCCGGCGTCGGGCGCGAGACCCACAAGATGATGCTCGACCACTACCAGCAGACCAAGAACATGCTGGTCAGCTACAGCGACAGCGCGCTCGGCTTCTTCTAGCCGACCGTCAGCAGGCGGACCGTCAGCCGTCGGGCGGTCCGCTCGAGCGCCGTAGCGGCATGTTGCGCGCGCCCTTCGCCTCCGCGTAAGCAGTGAGAACCGTCGCTTTCCAGGAGCCCGCGCCCATGAGCGAGGACCTAGTCTTTCCCGTCCCCGAGGCGTGGGCCAAGCGCGCCCACATGAACGCCGCCGGCTACGAGGCGGCCTGCAAGCAGGTCGAGAGCGACCCCCAGGGCTACTGGCGCGGCGTCGCGCAGCGGCTCGACTGGATCAAGCCGTTCAGCGTGGTCAAGGACGTCTCCTACCACCGCGAGGACTTCCGCATCCGCTGGTACGCCGACGGGGTGCTGAACGCGTCGGTCAACTGTCTCGACCGCCACCTGCCCAAGCGCGCCAACGACATCGCCATCATCTGGGAGGGCGACGACCCCAAGGACAGCCGCAAGATCACCTTCGCCGAGGCCCATGCCGAGACCTGCCGGATGGCCAACGTGCTGCTGGCGCACGGCGTGCAGAAGGGCGACCGGGTGACGATCTACCTGCCGATGATCCCCGAGGCGGCCTACGCCATGCTGGCCTGCGCGCGGATCGGCGCGATCCACTCGGTGATCTTCGGCGGCTTCTCGCCCGAACTCGATCGCCGGGCGGATCCAGGACTGCGACAGCCACATCGTCATCACCGCCGACGAGGGCCTGCGCGGCGGGCGCATCGTGCCGCTGAAGAACAACGTCGACGAGGCGCTGCTGCAGTGCCCGCAGGTGCGCGACGTGGTGGTGGTGAAGCGCACGGGCGGCCAGGTCGCGATGCAGGCCGGGCGCGACTACTGGTACGACGACGAGCGCGCGAAGGTCTCCGCCGACTGCCCGCCAGAGCCGATGGGCGCGGAAGATCCGCTGTTCATCCTCTACACCTCCGGCTCGACCGGAAAACCGAAGGGCGTGCTGCACACCACCGGCGGCTACCTGACCTGGGCGGCCCACACCCACGAGCTGGTGTTCGACTATCGGCCGGGCGAGATCTTCTGGTGCACCGCCGACGTCGGCTGGGTGACCGGCCACAGCTACATCGTCTATGGCCCGCTCGCGAACGGGGCGACGACGCTGATCTTCGAAGGCGTGCCCAACTACCCCACCACCAGCCGGTTCTGGGAGGTGATCGACAAGCACCAGGTCGAGATCTTCTACACCGCCCCCACGGCGCTGCGGGCGCTGATGCGCGAGGGCGACGCCCCGGTGCAGAAGACCAGCCGCAAGTCGCTGCGGCTGCTGGGCACCGTCGGCGAGCCGATCAATCCCGAAGCCTGGCTCTGGTACCACCGCGTGGTCGGCGAAGGCCGCTGTCCGATCGTCGACACCTGGTGGCAGACCGAGACCGGCGCCTGCCTGGTCTCGCCGCTGCCGGGCGCCACGCCGCTGAAGCCCGGCTCGGCGACCAAGCCGCTGCCCGGGGTGAAGCTGCAGATCGTCGACGCCGACGGCAAGCCGCAGGAGGGCGCGGTCAGCGGCAACCTCTGCATCACCGATAGCTGGCCCGGCCAGATGCGCACGGTCTACGGCGACCACGAGCGCTTCATCCTCACCTACTTCACCACCTACCCCGGCAAGTACTTCACCGGCGACGGCTGCCGCCGCGACGCGGACGGCTACTACTGGATCACCGGGCGGGTGGACGACGTGATCAACGTTTCCGGCCACCGCCTCGGCACCGCGGAGATCGAGAGCGCGCTGGTGGCGCACAAGGACGTCGCCGAGGCCGCGGTGGTCGGCTACCCGCACGACATCAAGGGCCAGGGCATCTACGCCTATGTGACGCTGAACGCCGACGCGGCGCCAAGCGAGGACCTGCGCAAGGCGCTGATCCAGTGGGTGCGCCACGAGATCGGCCCGTTCGCGGCGCCGGACGTGATCCAGTGGGCGCCGGGCCTGCCCAAGACCCGCTCCGGCAAGATCATGCGCCGCATCCTGCGCAAGGTCGCCGAAGACGACATCGGCAACCTCGGCGACACCACCACCCTGGCCGACCCGACGGTGGTGGACGACCTGGTGAGGAACAGGGCGGGGGCGAAGAGCTAGGTCCGCCCGTCATCTTAGCCGCGAAGCGGAGCGCCAGGCTTTCCTGAAGCGCTGGCGGGCCGAGAGTCAGCCAGGTTTGTCCACGAACAACACGAACCCACACGAACGGACGGGGCGGAGCAGAGCATGGTCGGCTCGTTCGTGCTGTTCGTGTCGTTCGTGGACAAATTCCTTTTCCCGCTCTCGCGGGAGCGCGCGGCTCTGTGGCCGCGAGAAAATCTCCCTTTCCGTCCCGCCGCCCAAGCCCCTAGGGTCGCGAAAAACCAGGGAGAGACGCCATGCTGACTTGGCAGGTGGGACGGGTGAAGGTGACCCGGGTGGTGGAGATGCAGCTGCCGGTGAAGGCCGGGGCGGATTTCTTCATGCCGCAGGCGAAGCCGGAGGAGCTGCGCAAGACGCCGTGGCTGTATCCGAACTTCGTCAGCGAAGACGAGATCATGCAGATGTCGGTGCACGCCCTGCTGGTCGAGGCGCCGGGGCTGCGGCTGGTGGTCGACACCTGCATCGGCAACGACAAGCCGCGCGCCCTGCTGCGCGGCGGCGCGCTCTCGACCGACTTCCTCAAGGACCTGGAATCGGTCGGCTGGACCCGCGACAGCGTCGACGCCGTGGTCTGCACCCACCTGCACGTCGACCACGTCGGCTGGAACACCATGCTGGTGGACGGCAAGTGGGTCCCGACCTTCCCCAACGCCCGCTACCACATCGGCCGCATCGAGTACGAACACTGGGTCGCCGACGCCGCCGGCGACCAGCAGCAGATCCTCGACGATAGCGTCACCCCGATCTTCGACGCCGGCCTGGCGCAATTCGTCGAACTCGACCACCGCATCTCGCCGGAGATCCGCCTGATTCCCTCCACCGGCCACACGCCCGGCCACGTCTGCGTGATGATCGAGTCCGAGGGCCAGACCGCGGTGATCACCGGCGACATGAGCCACCATCCCTGCCAGCTGGCGCACCCCGACTGGTCGCCGGCGTTCGACAGCGACCCCAAGGCCGCGGCGACAACCCGCGCGCGGCTGTTCGCCGAGTGGGCCGACGCGCCGATCCTGGTGATCGGCACCCATTGGGCCACGCCCACCGCCGGCCACGTCCGCCGCGACGGCGCCGCCTTCCGCTTCGAGGAGCCCGTCCATGCCAACGCCTAGCCGCGAGATCCACCTGGTCCGCCGCCCCGAGGGGCCGTTGCAGAGCGACGACTTCCGGCTGGTCGAGGCCGAGGTCGCCGACCCCGCCGACGGCGAGGTGCTGGTGCGCAACCTGGTGATGTCGGTCGACCCGGCGCTCAGGCCCCGCATGAGCGTCGGCCAGGAGCTCGGCGAGGCGATCATGGGCGGCGCGCTGGGGCGGGTGGAGAAGTCCCGCAACGGCGCGTTCAAGGAGGGCGACCTGGTCTCCAACCGGTTCGGCTTCCGTGAGGTCTTCGTCTCCGACGGCAAGGGACTGGCGCCGCTGAAGCCCGAGCCCGGTCTGCCGGTCGAGGCCTACATGAACGCCCTCGGCGGCCCCGGCTTCACCGCTTACGGCGGCCTGCTGCGGATCGGGGCGCTGAAGGACGGCGAGCAGGTGTTCGTCTCCACCGCCGCCGGCGCGGTGGGCGCGATCGCCTCGCAGATCGCCAAGATCAAGGGCTGCTACGTGGTCGGCTCGACCGGCTCGGACGAGAAGGTGGCCTGGCTGAAGGACGAAGCGGGGCTCGACGCCGCGTTCAACTACAAGGCCGGGCCGGTGCGCCAGCAGCTGCGGCCGCTGGTCCCCAAGGGCATCGACGTCTACTTCGACAATGTCGGCGGCGAGCACCTCGACGCGGCGCTGGCCAGCATGAACCTGCTGGGCCGGGTCCCCGTCTGCGGCATGATCAGCGGCTACAACGAGGCCGGCGCGCGCACCAGCGTGCACAACCTCTCCAACATCATCTACGGCCGCATCACCCTGCGCGGCTTCACCGCCGCCGACTTCATGGACCTACGCCCGCAGTTCCTGTCGGACATGGCCGGCTGGCTGCGCGACGGCCGCATCAAGACCCACGAGACCATCTACCAGGGCATCGCCGAGGCTCCCGCGGCGATGATCGACCTGATGAAGGGCGTCAACCTGGGCAAGATGCTGGTGCGGCTGGCGGACTAGGCGGGCGCCTGTGGTCGCCATGCGGCGAACCACGGCCGAGGAGATTCCTGTAGTGGAGCTGCGCCCGGCGACCGAAGGCGACCATCCGCGGATCATCGCGCTCACGAACTGGGCTTTCCGCGGGACCGGGCCGCAGGCGAGCTGGAATGTGGAAGCGATGATCGAAGGCGACCGCATCGACGAAGACCTGCTGCGCGAGGACCTCGCCAAGGCGCCGGACGGGCATCTGCTGATCTGGTGCGATCCCGACGGCGAGCACCTCGGTCACGTCCGGCTCGAGCCGGACGATGACGGCGCCTGGCGCTTGGGCCTGCTGACCGTGCGGCCCGATCGCCAGGACCAACAACTCGGCCGTCGACTGTTGGCCGCCGCGGAGGACTTCGCGCGCGGTCGCGGCGCCACTCGTATCCGCATGACGGTGGTCAACGCCCGCGACACCCTGATCGCCTGGTATCTTCGCCGCGGCTACGCCCTCACCGGCGAGACGGCGCCCTTCCCTTATGACGATCCCCGAGCCGGCCGCCCCACCCGTGACGACCTCTGCTTCCTCATCCTCGAGCGGGGCCTGTAGGCCTCGCCGCGCCGACGTTGTCGCCTTCAGTCTTTCTCGCCGGCGCGCGCGGCGTCGGCTGAAACGCCGCGGCAACTTTGCCGAAAACGACGCTAAATTACGGCGCCCGAATTGGGGCGGCGGCGCTGCGGCGCTTCAGATTTTCTACGCATCACGATGTCAAAGACCATCGAGCGCAAGCGCCCGCCCAACCAGCAGCCACGACGGTGACTCGCCGTCAAGCCATGCGGAGGTGCGGCCAGAGCAGGCTACGACCGCGATGCGCGCCCTACCCCGGAACTCGAAAGTAGTAGCCCGAAAGCTGGCGTTTCCAACGCCGGCTGTAGGTGGAAACCTGCCATTCGATGCGCGAACAAATCGGCCGGAGTAGCCGCCGATGTGCCCAGCATCGGCGCCAGAAGTTGCGCTGGATCAAGCGTCCCACCGCCGAAGTCCGCTAGCGTGACCCCCTCAAGCGCGGCGCTTTGTCAGCGCGATTGTTCTCGGGTTCCGCGAGGCCGCGAGGGGCGTTTGGTTGCCGCCCGCTTTTCGCCGGACGTCATCGCAGAACAGTAAGGCACTCCTGAAAGGTGACCTTCTATGAAACTCATTCTGGCCCTGGCGACTGTCGCCTCCCTCACGTTTGCCGCCTCGGCCCAGGCCGACCCAAGCCAGGTGAAGGCCGGAGTCCTGACCTGCAACGTCAGCAGCGGTTGGGGTCTCGTGTTCGGCTCTTCCAAGGATCTCGACTGCACCTTCGATCCTGCCTCGGGCCCGTCCGAAAGGTACAAGGGGACGATCAACAAGTACGGCGTCGACCTTGGCTATGAGCAAGGCGGCGTGATGGTGTGGGGCGTGTTCGCACCGTCCGCATCCCCGGCTACGCTTGCGGGCAATTACGGCGGTGTGACGGTCGGCGGCTCGGTCGGCGTGGGCGCCGGCGCCAATGCACTCGTCGGCGGATCCAATGACAGCGTCTCGCTTCAGCCCCTCAGCATCGAGGGAATGGCCGGGCTGAATATCGCCGCTGGCGTCGCCTCGATCACCCTGGTCGATCAGCCGAGCTGATTGGGCCACCGAAGGCGGCCGGCGCAAATTCGCGCCGGCCGCCCTCGGCTGTTGTCGGGCATGACGAGCTGGAATGCACCGTCCGCCAGCTTGTTCTCGAAGTCGATGACGCCCCTGGAACTGGTGACCCCGTCAGCGGACCTAAGTTCGCGATCTATGAGGTGGATCGAGCCACAATGGACAACCGTCGCCGCCAAAGGCCCCTCGCCAGGATCGCCCTCGCGACAGCCATCACGTCAATCGGACTTCTCGCCGCCTCGATCCAGGCGCCCGCTCGGGCCGAGTCCCAGTCGCAGCAGTCCCAGGCGCCCCGTGACCAAGGCGCGGAGCAGTTTGTCCAGGCTCAAGGCCAGCGGCTGGTCTCGATCCTGGCCGACAAGTCGCAGAGCACGGCCGATAGGATGCTGGTGTTCCGCGCCGCCGTGAACGAGATCGCCGATGTGGCCTACATCACCAGGTTCGTCCTCGGCAAGTATGCGCGCACCATCACGCAAGATCAGATGCAACACTTCGCCGCGGTGTTCCAAGACTATTTCCAAGACGTCTACCAGAAACGCCTGGCCGACTTCCACGCCGACACCTTGACGGTGACCGGTTCGCTTGCGCGCGAGCCCGGCAACGTTGTGGTCAAAACGACCGTCACGGGCGGGGACACCAAGCAGCCGACTAAAGTCTCCTGGCGGGTGCGGGGGTCGGGCTCGAACTGGAAGTTGGTCGACGTGGAGGTCTCCGGCGTCTCGCTGGCTTTCACGCAGAGATCCGACTTCGTCTCGACCATCGACGACAACGACGGCAGCATCGACGCGTTGATTTCACGGCTCGAGGCGACGACGCGCCGGCGGGCGGCTGTTCCCGCCGCTGCGGACCAGTAGCTGGAGCCCGGGAAGGCGGTCTTAGGGTTCAAACGGCGATGCTGATAGGATATGGACGCGTTAAGTCGACGCTTCAATCTTGCGATAATTATCCGATGGGAACTTGCAGACTGGACACCTGTTTGGCGGGATTTTGAGGGCAGTCGAGCCGCAAATCTGACAAACAAAATACTGCCCGGTGCTATTTTCGATCTTTGTGGCGACCGCTTCAAAGTAATCTGGCGTCCACTTTAAGATTGGCTGAAGGATGTCGAGATGTTCCTTCTCAGTCTCCCATGCCCACGTCGTGACTGTGACGGCGTCTTGAAACCCTTCTGGTTTCAAATCTTTCAGCATTTCTGGATAGAAAACCTTGATATCGTTAAGCTCGTTAGATGCGGCTTTTATGAGATTCTTCTGTGTACTTTCAACTAGGATCTGACTCTCAGCCAGCGGTGCAATTTCGATCCCCAAGCGCGCCAAGACCTTCTCGAAATTCTGCTTGTGAATAAATTCGGCGGTCGCCAACGAAAAGAACAAATATGCAATACCCGGATACTTGTCCGCTTTGGCTTTTTTGGAGAACGTCGTGTAGCGACGGTAAGCTTCTAGCTCTGCGCCTCGTGATCGTTGGAGCAGATCTATCGTCTGCGGGTATGCAGCCTGAGCAGCTGCGGCTATGGGCGGCGCCAGGAGTAGTGTCCCCGTGGCCGCTAGCGCGCCCGTGATCATGCTTCTGCGATCAAGCATTTGCCGCCTCCATCAAACCGCCAGCTCAACAAAAGACTCATGCAATGCGGGCGTAATCCAAAATTGGCCGCTGCTCCTTCAACCGAGACTTGGGCGGCTTTTCCACATAATGCGCCAGAGAATCCTAATCCGTAACAGGGTTCTTGACGGGAACACCCTTGATCTTCTCACCGACTGCCTCGGATGTCGGTTGTGAACGCCGGCGAATTGATTTGCCGATAGGCCTTCCCACCGACATCGCCATCGTCGGCAAGGCGCTCAACCGCATGCGCCCCGGCGAGCCGGCGGTGCTGATCGTCGATCACCAGCCGCAGGCGATCGCCGAACGGGCGTACCAGGAGACGCTCGGCGCCGGCCAGAACATCAACCTCAAGCGCGATGGCACATCGCCGGGACCGAACGACCCGCCCTTGCCGCAACCGACCAGCGAGGGCTCTCCCGTGGCGCCGAACGTCGCCGACGCGCGGATCGCTGGGCCAAGCCGCGTGGTTTTCGCCATGCCGTCCGCGCAGAACAGTTTCACCTGGGGCGACGCGCCGGTGCTGGAGGGCCTGCTGGAGGCCTGCCGCAGCTGGCCCATGGTGCTCGAAGAGCGGCTGGGACCGGCGAGCTTCCGCCTCGCCATGCGCGCCACGCCGAGCGGATTTGGCTGGGAGCTCCAGGGTTGGCGAGTCGGCCCGCTGCCGCTAGCGCGATGGCTGGGGCCGCAGGTGCGGGCGCGCTGCTTCGAGGCGGACGGCGACTATCGCTTCAGCGTCGTGGTGGCGCACCCCTGGCTGGGCGTGGTGATGGCCTACGCCGGGCGGCTGGAGCTGGATGGTAGCGCCGCGCAAGTTCCCCTCCCCCTTGCGGGGAGGGGTTAGGGGTGGGGGTGCGAACTCGATGCTGGCCGGCGCGTGCCTCAGGAGACACATCGGCAGGCAGGGGCGCAGACACCCCCACCCCCGACCCCTCCCCGCAAGGGGGAGGGGAGACGCTGAGGTCGATCAGCCGCTCCACTTGAGGCCGCCGACGTCGAACGTCACGCTCTGCTGGCCGGCGCCTTGGATTGTCACCGTGAAGGTCGCGCTCGAGGCGCGCTTCAGTTCGGCGGCCAGACGCGGGCCGTCGCGGATGGACAACGAATAGTCTGTGCCATCGACGCTGGCGGTCGTGGCGTCGAAGCTTTGCGCGCGGCTGTCGTCGAATTTCGCCGTCAGCGCGCAGTCGCGGCACTCGAACTGGCCGTGGGTGTCGCCCAGCACGATCGACCCGGCGTAGGGGTAGCCGCCGCCGCGGCGCAGGCACAATCTCACCGTGGATCGCCCGCCGCCGCCGATGTCGACGTCGGCCGCCGACCGCGTGCAGGCTTCCACGCCAGCGCTCGCACCGTAGGCTTGCGGGGCCGTGTAGCGCCACTGCGCGCCGACCGCGGGCGGCGGCAGCGGCAGGGCGGCCGGCGGCGGCGGGGGCGGCAGCACGACGTCGTGGTGCGGCAGACGGCTGACGGCGACGACCACCACCGCGCCGGCGGCGATCAGCAGCAGGAACACCGTGACGCCCGTCGCCCATCGCATGCCGTTCTTCCCACAGCCGGTTCGGCCGCCAACGAGCGCTGCCGTAACAGCGGCCTAGACGCCCACGGGCCGAGGTTCAACCGATCGGGGCGAAACAGGCGCCGTTTGATGACATCTCCGTAAGGTTCGCTGACGCCGCGCCGGTGCTAGGGATGCCGATCCTCCCCTGACGGAACGCCCCATGCTGCGCACCGCTCTCGCCGCCCTTCTCGCCAGTTCGGCCTTCGCTGCCTCGGGACTGACCACGGCGGCGTTCGCCGCGCCAACGACCGTTGTGCCGCCGATCGACTTCCACGAGCGGGTGCTGCCGAACGGCCTGAAGGTGATCACTTCGCTCGACCGGACGACGCCCAACGTGACCGTGCAGGTCTGGTACGGGGTCGGGGCCAAGAACGATCCGCCCGGCCGCTCCGGCTTCGCGCACCTGTTCGAGCACATGATGTTCAAGGCCACCCGCGACATGCCGCCTGAGTACATGGACCGGCTCACCGAGGACGTGGGCGGGATGAACAACGCCTTCACCCAGGACGACACCACCGCCTTCTACGAAGTGATTCCGGCGTCCGACCTGCAGCGACTGCTGTGGGCCGAGGGCGAGCGGATGAGCAGCCTGGTGGTCGACAAGGCCAACTTCGATTCCGAGCGGCAGGTGGTGGAGGAGGAGCTGCGCCAGCGGGTGCTGGCCAGCCCCTACGGGCGGTTGTTCTACTATGTGCTGCCGCAGAGCACCTTCGCGGTGCACCCCTACCACCGCTCGGCGATCGGCTCGATCGAGGACCTGGACGCGGCCAGCCTGGACGACGTGCAGACCTTCCACGCCACCTACTACCGCCCCGACGACGCGACGCTGGTGGTGGTCGGCAACTTCGACCAGGCCCAGCTCGACGGCTGGATCCAGAAGTACCTTGGCGTGCTGAAGGACCCGCCGACGCCGCTGCCCAAGGTGACCGCGGTCGAGCCGCCGCGCACCGGGCCGAAGACCGTCACCAGCTACGCGCCGAACGTGCCGCTGCCGGCGGTGGCGCTGAGCTGGCTGGCGCCGAAGGCCTCCGATCCCGACGCGCCCGCGCTACAGGTGTTGGACGCGATCCTGACCGCCGGCAAGTCGTCGCGCGCCTACGACAGCCTGGTCTACGACAAGCAGATCGCCGCCCAGGTGCTGTCGAGCGCCGACCTGCGCGCGCAGCTGGGGGTCTACTACGTCGGCGCCATCGTCGCCGCCGGCCACACCCCGGACGAGGTGGAAACCGCTCTGCGCGCCCAGGTCGCCGCCATGCGCGACAAGGCGGTGAGCGCGCAGGAGCTGGAGATCGCCAAGACCCAGCTGCTGACCGGCGAAATCCGCCAGCGCGAGACCATCGACGGCCGCGCCAACGAGCTGGGCGCGGCGCAGGTGATCGAGGGCGACGCCGCGCGCGCCAACACCGACCTCACCGCGCTGGCCAACGTCACCGCCGCCGACGTGCAGCGGGTGGCGCAGAAGTATCTCGCCGACGACCGCCGCGTGGCGATCCGCTACCTGCCGGACAGCATGAAGCCGGCCGGCGCGGCCGAGGCGGCCGCGGCGCCTCCGCCGGTGGCGTCCAAGCCCTACACCGGGCCGGTCGCGACCCTTGCGCCCGAGGGCCAGCGCGAGGCGCCGCCCCCGGTCGGGGCGCAGCCGGCCGCGATCCTGCCGTCCCCCACCGAGCGCACCTTGCCCAACGGGCTGCGCGTGATCGTCGCCAAGAGCACCGACCTGCCGCTCACCGCCGCGAGCCTGACGTTCGAGGCGGGCGCCGCGTCCGACCCGGCGCAGCTCGCCGGCGCCGCCAACATGACCGCCGCCCTGGTCACCGAGGGGACAGCGACCCGCTCGGCCCGTGATATCGCCCGCCAGTCCGAGGCGCTGGGCGCGAACCTCACCGCCTCGTCGAGCTGGGAATCCTCGTCGCTCGGACTTACGGTGATGCCGGCCAAGCTACCGGACGCGCTGGCGATCGTGGCCGACGTCGGGCGCCAGCCCGCGTTCGCCGCCGACGAGCTGGAGCGGGCGCGCAAGGAGGCGCTGGACGATCTCGACGTCGCTTACGGCGACCCCGGTCGGGTGGCCAACTTCGCCAACGCGCCGGTGGTCTACGCCGGCACCCGCTTCGCCCACGCCGCGGACGGGACGCCGTCGTCGCTGAAGCGGCTGACGCGCGACGACCTGGCCCGCTTCCACGACCGCTACTGGCGGCCGGACAACGCGATCCTGGTGCTGACCGGCGACATCACCCCTGACGAAGGCTTCGCGCTCGCCGCCAAGGCGTTCGGCGACTGGGCCAAGCCCGCCGATCCGCCGCCGGCGCCGGCGACCGGCCAGCCGAGCGGGGCGGCGCGCACTGTGGTGGTCGACCTGCCAGGCGCCGGCCAGGCGGCGGTGGCGCTGACCGAGCCGGCGATCGCCCGCTCCGATCCGCGCTACTACCAGGGCCTGGTCGCCAACGCGGTGCTGGGCGGCGGCTATTCGGCGCGGCTGAACGAGGAGATCCGGGTCAAGCGCGGGCTCTCCTACGGCGCCGGCTCCTCGCTCACGGCGCGGCGCACGCTGGGCGCCTTCACCGCCCAGGCGCAGACCAAGAACGAGGCCGCGCAGCAGGTGGCCGACCTGATCCGGGATAGCATGGCCGGACTCGCCGCCGCGCCGGCGTCGCCCGAGGAGCTGGCGGCGCGCAAGTCGTCGCTGGTCGGCGACTACGGCCGCGACATCGCCACCGCCGCGGGACTGGCCAACGCGCTGAACGGGCTGGCGCTGTACGGGATCGATCTGGGCGAGATCAAATCCTACACCGATAAGGTGGAGGCGGTGACGCCGGCCCAGGTGCAGTCGTTCGCCCAGGACGTGCTGAAGCCGGACGGCGCCAGCCTGATCGTGGTCGGCGACGGCAAGCTGTTCATCGACGCCCTGAAGGCCAAGGCCCCGAACCTGGAGGTGATCCCGATCACCCAGTTCGACCCCGACAACGCCAGCCTGAGAGCGACCCCCTAACCCGCTCATCCCGGCGAACGCCGGGACCCAGGCAGGACTCAGTGCGAAACCATGCGTCAGAATTTTAGCCACGGAAAACACGGAAAAACACGGACGTAGGGGCATTCAGCGGGCTCTCTTTTCCGCAGTTTCCCTTCAACTTCTTCCTGCCTGGGTCCCGGCGTTCGCCGGGATGAGCGGGTTGTTGGGGGTGACCATGCCCAGCGCCAGCGCTGTGGTGCGCTCCAGCCGCGCCAGCCAGCCGCGGCCGAAGCGGGGAAAGGTGGGCAGGGCGCGGTAGTGGGCTTCCCGGCCCGCGGCGATGGCGCGGATGAGGGGCGCAGGATCGGCGGCGGCCAGGGCGGTCTGCGTCGCGGTGTCGAATGCGCCGTCCGCCGCGACGCCCAGCGCCGACTGCAGGGAGGCGAGCGCGCGGCCAACGCCCTGGTTCACCGCCTCGTCGAACACCATCAGGTCGACGCCTGCCGGACAGTCGCCGGCGTGGGCGGCGTTCCAATAACGGGCGCGGTAGATCGGCGCGACGGCGGCCGGGGTCAGCGCTTCCACCTCGGCGACGCTCGCAGCCCGGCCCAGCCAGTCGCGGAGCGTCGCCAGGGTGATCCCGAGGTTGGTCGCGCCGCCGGGGTCGGCGGGGTCGTCGACGAAACCGCCCTCTGAGGCGAGGATCACGGGCAGGCAGGCTTCGAAGCGCATCGGTCATTCCTGGACGACAACTACCAGGAGCGACGCTACGCGATTCAACCGCATGTCAAGAGCTGGATTCGGTCAGCTGGCCGCTCAATCTGGCGGCGTCGGAGGGGTCGAGCTATGCTGGGCAAGGCCGCCGATGAACCTCAACCACCTCCATCTCAAGGTCGCCTCGGTCGAGCGCTCGCAGGCCTTCTACGAGCGCTTCTTCGGCCTGCGCCCGCTGGTCAGCCATGGCGAGGTGCTGTTCATGCGCGACGAAGCGGGCATGGATCTGGCCCTGGCGCCGGCCGCCGCGTCGGAAACTCTGCCGGACTGGTTCCACTTCGGCTTCCGCCTGGAGAGCGGCGAGGCCGTCGCCGCGCTGCACCGCCGGCTCGCCGACGCCGGCGCGACGATCAAGCAGCCGCTGAGCGAGGAACCGGACTTCGTGGTGTTCCGCTGCCACGACCCCGACGGCTACGCCATCGAGGTCTACTGGGAGCCTCAGCCGGCCTGAGCCGCCGCCCGCGCCCACTGCGCCGTGTCCTGCTCGGCGCCGATCAGCGCCAGGCCGGTGGCGATCGAGACCAGCTCGCCGCCGCTTTCGAGCTTGGCCTCGCCGAAGCGGTCGGCGAACAGGCGGCGGACGGCGGGGACGAACGACGAGCCGCCGGTGAGGAACACCTTGTCGATGTCGCCCGGCGCGAGGCCGGCCTTGGTCAGCGCCTCGTCGGCCGCGGCGGCGATGGCGCGCAGTTCCGGGGCGATCCAGCCGTCGAACTCGGCGCGGCGCACCGGCCGCTCGATCAGCACGTCGCCGGCCTCGAAACGGAACACCGCGCCCTCCTCGTCCGAGAGGGCTTCCTTCAGCCGCGAGACGGCCTGGTAGAGGCGGTAGCCGTGGTTGTGGTCGAGGACCTCGACCAGCCGGGCCAGCTTCACCGGCTCCAGCGCGGTGCGGACCAGGCCGCGGATATCGCGCATGTCGCGGCTGGCCCGCAACAGGGCGAGCTGCTCCCAGCGGGCGAAGGCGGCGTAGTAGCGCGCCGGGATCGGCAGCACGTTGTCGAACGCGCGATAGCTGGTCCCCTTGCCGAGCTCCGGCGAGACCAGATGGTCGATGATCCGGTAGTCGAACGCGTCGCCCGCCACCGGCGCGCCGGAATTGGCCAGCGCCTGCGAGCGCACCTCCCCGCCTTCCCGCTTGAAGCGCACGATCGAGAAGTCGCTGGTGCCGCCGCCGAAGTCGGCCACCATCACCGTGGCGTCGCCCTTGAGCTTTCTGGCGAAGAAGAACGCCGCCGCGACGGGCTCGTAGGCGTAGCGGATGTCGGTGAAGCCGAGCCGGCCGAAAGCGATCTCGTAGCGCGAAAGCGCCAGGTCCGGGTCGGGCCGCAACCCGGCGAAGTTCACCGGCCTGCCGACGATCAGCCGCTTCGGCAGTTCGTCCAGGTCGACGCCATGGTCGCGCATCCGGATCAGGAAGGCCGACAGCAGGTCCTCGAAGCGGAACCAGCGGCCCATGACGTTGGTGTGCACGAACAGCGGGCTGGCCGCATAGGTCTTGAACGACTGGATGAAGCGGGTCTCCAGCGGCTCCTCGACATAGGCGTCGATCGCCCAGGGCCCGGCCTCGACCACCCGGCCGCTGGGGTCGCCCTCCGGGGCGTGGAACGACAGCGCCGAGCGGAAGGCGACCACCGCGTCGTTGTCGTGCGGGAAGCTGACCAGGTGGGCGTCGCCGTCCGGCCCGGCCAGGGCCACGACCGTGTTGGTGGTGCCGAAATCGATGCCGATGGCGGCCGTTCGCATTGCTGATCCCCAACGCCAAAAGGGCCGGCGCCGCGAAAGGAGCGGTGTCGGCCGCAGCGCGCTCAGCAAAAGTGGGAACTACTTTTGCGTCCGAGCGCGCGCCGCTAATGATTCTTTGGCGGTTTCGAAGAGGCCTGACCTTCGGTCAGGCCGAAACCGCCTAGCTGAAAGTCTCGAAGTAGCGCCTGATCAGCCGGCGATAGACGTCTGTCAACTGCCGGATTTCGGCGACCGGGGTGCGCTCGTCGACCGCGTGCATGGTCGCGCCGACCAGACCCAGCTCCACGACCGGGCACATGCGCGCGGATGAAACGGGCGTCGGAGGTGCCCCCGGTGGTGGAGAGTTCCGGCGTCCGACCGGCCACCGCCTGCACCGCCTCCGCCACCACCGCGACGAAGTCGCCGGGCTCGGTGAGGAAGGCCTCGCCGCTGATCTCGATCCGCGCCGTGACTTTGCCGTCGAAGCCCTCGCCGGCCTTGGCCGCCTCCGCCTCGATCCACGCGCCGAGCGCCTGGCCGGTGTGCGTCGGGTTGTAGCGGATGTTGAGCCGGGCCTTGGCGGTCTTGGGAATGACGTTGGTGGCCGGGTTGCCGACGTCGATGGTGGTGACCTCGAGGTTGGAGGGCTGGAACGCCGCATAGCCCTCGTCCAGCCGCCGCGCCTGCAGCGCCGCCAGCAGAGCGATCAGCACGGGGATCGGGTTGGCGGCGCGCTGGGGATAGGCGACGTGCCCCTGCACCCCCTCGACCGTGATGTAGGCCGACATGCTGCCGCGGCGGCCGATCTTGATCATGTCGCCGAACTGCGTCGACGAGGTCGGCTCGCCGACCAGGCAGTGGCTGATGGTCTCGCCCTCGGCCTGCAGCGCCGCGACCACCGCCTTGGTGCCGTGGGTGGCGTGGCCCTCCTCGTCGCCGGTGATCAGCAGCGACAGCGACCCGCGCACCTCGCCGGCCGCCAGCGCGCCCTGGGCGGCGGCGATGAAGGCGGCGATCGCGCTCTTCATGTCCGTCGCGCCGCGGCCGATCAGGACGCCATCCTGGATCTTCGCCTCGAACGGATCGACGCTCCAGGCCGCCGCCTCGCCCACCGGCACCACGTCGGTGTGGCCGGCGAAGCAGAGGTTCGGCCCCTGCAGCCCGTGGCGGGCGTAGAGGTTCTCGATCTCGCCGAACTTCATCCGGCGGCAGTCGAAGCCGAGGCCGGCCAGCGCCTGCTCCACCACGTCCATCGCCCCGGCGTCGGCGGGCGTCACGGAGGGACGGCGGATCAGGGCCTGGGTCAGGGCGACGGGATCGAGCTCGGTCATGCCGGGCGTTTAGGCGGCTTGGCGGCGCCGCGCAAACCCCCGACGCTCGCTGGCCAAGCCTGCCGAACCGGGCCAGTCTCGATGTGGGCAGACTGCTGGAGGCAACGATGCGGGGTTGGGCGATCGGCGTCGGCGCGGCCTTGGCCGCCTGGCTTGGGCTGGCGGCGTCGGCGCAGGCGGCGACGCCGTGTGGCGGCCTGACCGCGCTGGTCCTGCCGCACGCGACCGTCACCGCCGCGGCCGATACGCCGGCCGGCCAGATCACGGCCTGCAGGATCGAGGTGACCGCCAAGCCGAGCGCCAACTCCGACATCCGGATCGAGGTGTGGATCCCCGACGGCGCGGCCTGGAACGGCCGCTACGTCCAGTTCGGCAACGGCGGCTTCGCCGGCCAGATCGCCTCCAGTCGGCTCGGGGCGGTGGCCGCGCTGGGCTACGCGGTGGCGATGACTGACGACGGCCACGAGGCCGAGGGCACGGACGCGCGCTGGGCCGCCCATCACCCCGACAAGGTGATCGACTTCGGATGGCGGGCGCTGAAGGAGACCACAACGGCGGCCAAGGCGCTGATCGCCGCCTACCAGGGCGGGCCGGCCAAGTACGCCTACTTCCAGGGCTGCTCCGACGGCGGCCGCGAGGCGCTGATGGAGGCGCAGCGCTTCCCGGAGGACTTCGACGGCGTCATCGCCGGCGCGCCGGCCTATAACTTCTCCGGCCTGATGACCTTGGCCGCCAACGACGTGCAGGCGCTGACGCAGCCGCAGGGCTTCCTCGACGCCGACGCGTTGAAGACGCTGGAGACCGGTGCGCTGGCCGCCTGCGCCAACGGCGGCAAATACATCGCCGACCCGTCGGGGTGCCGCTTCGATCCGCGGCGCGTGGCCTGTCCGCGCGGCCAGGCCGACGCCGACTGCCTCACGCCCGGCCAGATCGGCACGGCGACGACGATCTACACCGGTCTCCCCGGCAAGAAGCTGGCCTATCCCGGCAGCACGCCCGGCGCCGAAGCCGAACCGGGCTCATGGGCGTTCTGGATCACCGGCCCCTCGCCCGACCAGCTGCACCAGGCGCTGATCTTCAAGTTCGCCACCGGTTTCTGGGGCCCGTTCGTTTCCGGCGATCCGGCCTACGACATCCTGAAGCTCGACGTCGTCAATCCGCCGAAGGGAACCGAGGCGGTGGCCAAGATCGTCAACGCCACCGACCCGGACCTGAGCCGGTTTCGCAAGCACGGCGGCAAGCTGATCCAGTACCACGGCTGGAACGACCCCGCGATTCCGGCGGCCGGCAGCATCGTCTACTACGAGCAGGTGCGCACCAAGCTGCACAACGTAGACGACTTCTACCGCCTGTATCTGATCCCCGGCATGCTCCACTGCGGCGGCGGGCCGGGACCCGGCAACGTCGCCTGGCTGGATGTGCTGCGGGCGTGGGTCGAGCAGAAGCAGGCGCCGGAGGGCCTTGTCGCGAGCGGCCCGGCGAACGCCGCGCAGCCTCTGTGCCCCTATCCGGCCACCGCGTCGTTCGCCGACGCTAACCTGCCGCCGAAGGCGGTGTGTTCGAGTTCGCCGATGCGCTGACGCAAAGAACCGACGCGAGATGCGTCGTCAGCCATCGCGACGCGACGTGGCGCGCCAGGCGGCAGGCGGGACACCGTAAGCGCGGGAGAACGCGCGGTTGAAGGCGGCTTCGGTTCCATAGCCTGCGTCGTAGGCCACTTCCGAGATCGATTGGGCCGTCGTGCCCAGCGCCACGCTTGCGAGGCAAAGGCGCCAGGCGCGCAGATAGCGCATCGGCGAGGTCGCCAGCACCGTCTCGAACCGCTCGGTCATCGTGCTCCGGGAGAGCCCGCACGCCGCCGCAAGCGCGGCCGCCGACCAGTCGCGGCCGGGTTCGCCGTGGATCGCCGCCAGGCAGCGGGCAAGCACCGGGTCGGTCATCGCGGCGAGCCAGCCGACGGACCCCGGCGGCGCGGCGGACACGTGGCGGCGCAACAGTTCGATGAAGGTGATCTCGGTCAGCCGCTCCAGCATGGAGACGCCGCCCGCATGCGGCCGATCCACCTCGCTGACGATCTGCGCGATGATCGTGCGCAGCCAGGCCAGGTCGTCCGCATCGGCGGTGCGGGCGTGCAGCATCTTGGGCAGCGCATCCTGCAGCGGCCGGAACCCGGCGGCGGCAAGTTCGAGGTAGCCGCAAAGCAGCCGCACGCCGTCGCCGCTCTGGCCGTCGTCCGCGCCGTAGCGCAGGATCGGGATGTCGCGCCAGGGCTTGGGCGGCAGGTCCTTGACCGGCGAGACCACCAGGCCGCCCTCTCCGACGCCCAGCTGGTGCCCGGTGCCGAACGGAAAGGCGACGACGTCGCCGGCGGCGAGGGCGACGGTCTGCTCCTCGATCTTCAGCCAGCAGGCGCCCTGGACAACGATGTGAAACGGCATGGCGACGCCGCGTCGGGGGCCCAGGTTGGCGAGCGATGGCGTGGCGTCCGTCTGCCAGTCGCCGGTGGGCATGAAGCAGAACTGCAGCGAACCGGAGAAACGGATCGCTCGCAGGACGGCGGAAAGCACATCGTCCGCCGCCGCCCGAACCGGCGGTGGCTGTCGTTCGATCAAGGGATTCGGCAATCCGGCCAAAGACCTCGGTCCGTGGTGCTGGTTACCGTTCGCGCATCGGCAACGAGCGCATGAGAAGGAACACTAACGTGGCGTCTGAAACCGACAAGCTGGTTATCGTCATGACCAAGGGCATCGACTCCGAGGTATCGTCCGTCGGCTTCACCTTGGCCAATGGGGCGATCACCGCCGGCATGCAGGTCTCGGTCTTCTTGACCAGCAGCGCGGTCGACCTGGTGCGCAAGGGCGGGCAGGCACTGACGCAAGTTGCGCCGCTTGAGCCGCTGGCGGCCTTGATCAAGAACTTCCAGGACCGTGGCGGAACGATCTGGGTCTGCCCGCCGTGCGCCAAAACGCGCGGGTACGAGGCGGACGACCTGCTCGACGGGGTCGTGATCACGGGCGCGAGCCTGATGTTCGCCCAGTTGCGTGAGGGCGCGGCGACGCTGGCGCTCTGAGAGGAGCGCGTGACCGGCTAAGCCGCCGCCGCGGCGCGGAATTCCGGGTTCGGGCGATAGAGGCCCGGGCGGCCGACAACCGGCTGGAACGCCTCGGTGAGGCCAGCGACGTCTTCCTTCAGGCCCAGCACCAGGACGCCGTCCTCGGGCAGGATGAAGGTCAGGTCCTCGATCACCTTGCGCTGCGCCGCCTCGGTCATGTGACCCAGCACATAGCGGCAGAACACCACGTCGAAACGGCCGATCTGGCGCAGGCCGGCGATCAGGTTGATGCGCCGCCAGCGCACCCGCCGGCGCACCTCATCGGCGATCCGCCACTGCTCGCCTTCCTTCTCGAAGTAGCGGGCGAGCTGGCGGATCGGCAGGCCGCGCTGCACCTCGAACTGGTTGAACAGGCCCGACTGCGCCCTGTCGAGCGCGATCCGCGACAGGTCGGACGCCGCGAACTCGATGCGCGCCTGCGGGTCGGCCTCGGCCAGTTCGCCGGCCGCGATCGCCAGTGAATAGACTTCCTGCCCGGTGGCGCAGGCCGCGCTCCAGACCTTGACCGGCGCGCCGCCTCTGGCGCGCAGCAGCTGCGGCGCGATCTCGTCGCGAAACTGCCGGAACGGCTCGCGATCGCGATAGAACGAAGTCTCGCCGCCGGCCATGGCCTCGACCGTGGCCCAGATCAGCGGCTCCTCGCGCCGCTCGCGGATCGCGGCGACCAGATCGGTGATCGAATCATAGCCTTCGCGGCGCGCCACCGGGCCGAGGCGGCTCTCCATCAGGTAGGTCTTGTCCGCCGCCACCTTGAGGCCGGCGCGGACCCGGCACAGCGCGACGATCTGGGCGATTTCCTCGGCGGTCACAGGCCGGCCTCCGCGAACTTGGCGGAGATGATGTCGCCGTCGAACGGCTTCATGATGTACTCGTTGGCGCCGGCGTCGAGCGCCTCACGGATGTGGGCGAGGTCGTTCTCGACCGTACAGAACACCACCACCGGCGTCTCGCCGTCGGGCTCGGCGCGCAGCCGGCGCAGGAATTCGATCCCGGTCATCACCGGCATGTTCCAGTCGAGCAGGATCGCATCGGGCATGGCCGCGCGGCACCACGCCAGCGCCTCGACGCCGTCCGCAGCCTCTGCGATCTCATAGCCGATGTCTTCGAGGATCCGCCGCGCCACCTTGCGGATCACGCGACTATCGTCGACGACCAGACAGGTCCTCATCGAGGCGCTACCCGCTCCTTCGGTACTAACAAGCGCCCCTTGTCGCAGGCGCTTGGTTAAGGAGCGGTTTGGTCGGCGACGGTGCGACGAAATATCAGGCGGGGATCAGCACGCGGAGCGTCACAAGCTCGTCTTCTGCGGTCGCCTCGATCCGTCCGCCGGCCGCGGCCGTCAGCACATGGACGTAGTAGGCCTGCACCCAGCGGCCGCCGAGCCCGTCGCCCAACGGCTCGCCCGCGAGGCCGCTCTGCACCTCGGCCGCGAGCCGCGCCTTGGGCCCCCGGGCGACGCCGGAGACGACATAACCCTCGGGCCCCTGGGTCGCTTCCATCCGCGCCATGCCGCCCAGCGGCAGGGCGTTGGCGGCCAGCTGGGCCAGGTTGACCAGCACCTGGGCCGGCGCCTTCGGCAGCGATTCAGGCGCGACCGCCCAGTCGAGCTCGGCCCTCACATGGCCGTAGACCGCGCGGGTCAGGCGCTCCATCTCGGCGCAGTCGAACATCGTGACGCCGGCGGCCGCGCCGAACGCCACCCGGGCGAACGACAGCTGGTCCACCAGCTTGCGGGCGCTGGAGGCGATCAGGTCCATCGCCTCGTCGCGCATGTCCTTGGCCGACGGGTCGTCCAGCAGGTCGAGGCCCGAAACGATCGCGCCCGCCGGGCTGATGAAGTCGTGGCAGAGCTTGGAGGCGAGCCGCGCCGCCAGCTCCTCGGGGGCCGCGCGCCAACTGTCTGGCTGCCCGGGCGTGAAGGCTGGACCGGTCTCACTCATGCCACGGAGGATCGCCTGATTTGCCGCTTTGGGAAACCGGCCCCGTGGGCCATAGACGCCGGATGGGACTGGAAATCGCAGGCGATATCTCCGCCGATCTCGTCGAACTCGCCGCCGAGGCGGGCCGGGCGATTCTGCCGCTCTGGCAGACCGAGCTGGTCGTCACCGCCAAGGCCGACCAGAGCCCGGTGACCGAAGCCGATCGCCGCGGCGAGGCGCTGATCCTGGCCGGACTGGAGCGGCTGTTTCCCGGCGTGCCGGTGATCTCGGAGGAGCATGCCAGCGAGTTCGGCACCCCCGATGCGATCGGCCCGCGCTTCTTTCTGGTCGACCCGCTCGATGGCACCAAGGCGTTCGTGCGCGGCGATCCGCACTTCACCGTCAACATCGGGCTGATCGATCACGGCAAGCCCGTGGCCGGGGTGGTCGCGGCGCCGGCGAGCGGCGAGCTTTGGGTGACCACCGGGTCCGGCGTGGTCAAGCGTCACGGCGACGGGCCGTTCGAGCCGATCCGGCCGCGGCTGTGGCCGGAGGGCGAGGCGCTGGCGCTGATCAGTCATACGATGAAGGTCGAGACCGCCGATGCTCTGGCGGCGCAGTACCACTTCCACCGGCGCGAGCCGATGGATTCCTCGATCAAATTCTGTCGCATCGCCGAGGGCGCCGCCGACATCTATCCGCGTCACGGGACCACGATGGAGTGGGACACCGCCGCCGGCCACGCGGTGCTGATCGCCGCGGGCGGCCGGGTGACGACGCCGGACGGCGACCCGTTCGTCTACGGCAAGGCCAGCGAAGGCTTCAAGAACGGCTGGTTCGTCGCCCGCGGTCCCGGCGCCCGGATCTAGTGTGCCGATTCCGAAGTTCGCAAGCGCATGTGGCAAACTCCGACGAACTTCGGAATCGATCAGGACACTAGCAAGTATATGTTTCTAGTGTGCTTATTTAGATTTGAAGTTCGCTCGGAGCCCGATCCAACGAACAGGCGAACTTCAAATCCAGCACACTAGCGCCCGAGCAGCGGCAGGGCGGCGAGATAGCCCCAGAAGCCGGTCGCGAACGACATCGCCGCGATCCAGACGAACGGGCGGGCGACATCGATCGGATCGTCGACGCTCTCGGCGCGGCTGATGGCGCGGGGACCACGCATCCGCTTACGCCGCCGCAGCCCGGTGGCGCGGATGGAAGAACAGCGCCTGGCCGATCGCCGCCTTCACCGTCTCCGGTTGGAACGGCTTGGTGATCAGGAAGGTCGGTTCGGGCCGCTCGCCGGTGAGCAGGCGCTCGGGGAAGGCGGTGATGAAGATCACCGGGGCGTCGTGGTCCATCAGGATGTCCTTCACCGCATCGACGCCGGACGACCCGTCGGCGAGCTGGATGTCGGCCAGGACCAGGCCGGGGGGCGCGCGGCGGGCGGCCTCGACCGCCTCCGAGCGCGTGGCGACGATGTCGCTGACGTTGTGGCCCAGCTCCTTGACCAGGGCCTCGATGTCGGCGGCGATGACCGGCTCGTCCTCGATGATCAGCACATCGGTGGCCAGTTCGGCGTCGATCTCGGTCTGCGCCTGGGCGATCAGCCGCTCCACGTCGGTGAAGCCGACGCCGAGGATCTGCGCCGCCTCGGCCGGCGTGAACCCTTCGAGCGCGGTCAGCAGGAAGGCCTGGCGCGACTTCGGCGCGATCCGCATCAGCCGCTGCACGGCGTCCGGTGGGACCGACGTCTCTTCTTCGACGCCACGCGGCTCCAGCTTGGCGCCGGCGGTCGACCAGATAGCGTGGAACACCTGATAGAGGGCGACGCGCGGCGATGCGGTGGACTCCAGCTGCCGTTCCCCGGCGGCCAGCGCTTCCAGGGTGGCGCGGACGTAGTTGTCGCCGGTGGTCTGATCGCCGGTGAGGGCGCGGGCGTAGCGGCGGACGTAGGGCAGATGCGGCGCGAGGCGGGCTAGAAGACTCAAAGTCGAACCCCTCCGTTCAGTTATGCCGCGCGGTGGGCGCGCAGCCAGGGCCGGTCCCGCCTAGCGGCGCCCCGTCAAGCTTAGCAAACGCATCGACCTAGCACGGGTTCCGGGTTCAGTTGCGAATTCTGCGCATGGCTTGGCGGCCCTTTGATGACCGATCAACTAGAACCGCCTGAACGCTCAAGCCAGTTATTCGCCTTACGCGGGGAACCACTTGCAAAGCAGCGCGTTTCGGGTCGGAATTGATCGGCAATGGGGGCGTGAGCGCGAGTTTGCGCCGTAGCATGATTGAACAGCAACCGATGAAGCGGTCGCGTACAAAATCGCCCAGCCTGGACGAAGCGCGGCTTCGGCAGCAGGCCATCGGCGTGCGTCTGCGCCAGATGTTCGACGAAGTCGTCAACGAGCCCGTGCCCGATGAGTTCTTGCAGATCCTTCGACGGGCTGACGCCGAGCGTCCGGGAGAGAACTGATGGGATCGGCACGGGGCCGGCTCGAGGACGATCCCGTCCGCGACGAGGCGTTTCGGCGCGAGCTGGTGGGTCTGATCCCGCATCTGCGCGCCTTCGCCCGGACTCTTTGCGGCGATCCCACCGCCGCCGACGACCTTGCCCAGGACGCGATGCTGAAGGCCTGGGACGCCCGCGCCAGCTTCGAGATGGGCACCAACATGAAGGCGTGGACCTTCATGATCCTGCGCAACCAGTTCTACTCGGAGAAGCGCCGGTCGTGGCGCCAGACCCAGCTCGACCAGGAAGCCGCCGAACGGACCTTGGTCGCGGTGGACGATCCGGAGGCGCCGGTGGCGCTCGACGAGCTGCGGCAGGGCCTGGCCATGCTGCCGATCGAGCAGCGTGAAGCCCTCGTCCTCGTGGGCGCCGGCGGGTTTGCCTATGAGGAGGCTGCGGCGATCTGCGAATGCGCGGTGGGCACGGTAAAGAGCCGCGTCAGCCGCGCGCGCCGAGCCCTGCAGGGCATCCTCGAGAGCGGCGCCTATACCCGTGACGGGTCGGCCGCCGGCGAGGCCATGAGCTCGATCCTCGCCCACGCGGAGCGGCTGAGCCAAGCCAAATGAAGCCGGCCGGCCTCGTGCGGCCCGTCTGGCCCGCCACGATCCGCTTGCGGCTCGGCCTGGCGTTGGCGGTCGCCCTGTTGCCGGTGCTGATCCTGGGCGTCGTGCAAGCCGGTCTCGCATTTCAGCGTCAGGGCCAGGTGGAACGGATCGAACTGACCGCGGCCGCCCAGCGCAGCGGCGCGATCGCCAGGGCGCGGATCGAGTCGGCGCAGGTGCTGCTGCAGACGCTGGCCCCAGGCTCGGTCGGGTTCCAGTGCGCGCAGCGGCTCTCGGAGATCGAGGCGCGGCTCAAAGGCTACGAGAACCTGATCCGCTTCGACGCGTCCGGCCGCTTCGCCTGCGCCGCGGGCAATGTGCCGGCCGACCCGCAGCGCGGCGCGCGGGCCTGGTTCCAGGCGCTCGAGCGCGGCGCGCCGTTGGTGATCGCGGCCAACCCCGGGGCGACCTACTCGAAGCAGCCATCGCTGGTCGCCGCCGTCCGCGCGGAAGACCCTGCCGGCCACTTCGACGGCGCGCTGGCGGCGGTCATGAGCCTGGACAGCCTGCGCCCCGACGCGTCCGATCCGTCCCTGCCGGCCGGCTCGGATATCGCGGTGGCCGACGCGCAGGGGCACTGGCTGTCGGCAACCGACCTTTCCCGCTTTCCGCCGCACCCGCAGGCGAACTTCGCCAGCGCCGGCTCGCAGCTGTGGGCCCAGGCCGACAGCGCCGGGCGCGAGCGCCTGTTCGCCGCCGCGCCGCTGGTGGGGCAGGACGTCTATGTCGTCATTTCCGCGCCCACCGAGGGGCTGGTCTCCTGGGCCTGGGTCAACCCGGTCAGCGCCATCGCCCTGCCGCTGCTGGCCTTCGCCCTCGCCCTGATCGCCGTCTGGACCGTGGCCGAGCGCGGCGTGGTGCGCTGGATCGCCTACCTGCAGCGGATCGCCGCCATCTACGCCCGCGGCCGCTTCAGTGTTCGCCCGGTGCAGGCCGAGCGTGCGCCGCCCGAGATCCGCGACCTGGCCGACACGCTGGACGCGATGGCCGCGACCATCGTCGCCCGCGACGCGGCGCTGCTGGAGCACCTGGCGCAGAAGGACGCGATGCTGCTGGAGATCCACCACCGGGTGAAGAACAACCTGCAGATCATCTCCTCGCTGCTCAACATGCAGCAGCGCGCGCTCACCGACCCGGCGGCGCGGGCGGCGATCTCCGACACCCGCCAGCGGATCAGCGCGCTGGCCCTGATCTACCGCGCCCTCTACCAGAGCCCCGACCTGCGCCGGGTCGACCTGCGCGAGTTCCTGGAGGAGCTGGTCGGCCAGCTGATCACCGGCGAAGCGGGCCAGCGGCTGGCGCAGCGCACCGACCTGTCGTGCGACTCGGTGGTGATCGATCCCGATCGCCTGGCGCCGATCGCCCTCTTCTCGGTCGAAGCGATCAGCAATGCGCTCAAACACGGGATGGCCGAGGGCGGCCAGCTCAGCGTCACCTTCCGAGCCCGCGACGGCGTGGCCGAGCTGGGCATCACCGACACCGGCTTCGAGGGCAAGGTGGCCAAGATCGGCGCCGGCGTCGGCCGCACCTTGATGACCGCCTTCGCCCGCCAACTGCGCGGCGAAGCGACGTTCAAGCCCAACCCCGCCGGCGGCATGACCGCGAAGCTCACCTTTCCGATCCCCGAGAGCATGCAGGAAAGCGCCGAGCACACGCCCGAGCGGGTCAGGGCGCTCAGTCCCGCAGCAGCTCGTTGATCGAGGTCTTCGAGCGGGTCTGGGCGTCGACGGTCTTCATGATCACCGCGCAGTAGGGCGAGGGCCCGGCTCCGTGCGGGTCGGGCCGCGAGCCGGAGACCACCACCGAATAGGGCGGCACCTCGCCGCGGAGGACCTCGCCGGTCTTGCGGTCGATGATCGGGGTCGAGGCGTTGAGGAAGACGCCCATCGAGATCACCGCGCCCTCGCCGCACGATCATCCCCTCGGCCACCTCCGAGCGGGCGCCGATGAAGCAGTCGTCCTCGATGATGGTCGGGTTGGCCTGCAGCGGCTCCAGCACGCCGCCGATGCCGACGCCGCCGGAGAGGTGCACCCGCTTGCCGATCTGGGCGCAGGAGCCGACCGTGGTCCAGGTGTCGACCATGGTCCCTTCGTCGACATAGGCGCCGATGTTGACGAACGACGGCATCAGCACCACGTTCCGGCGCGATGTAGGCGCCGCGGCGCACGATCGAGCCTGGCACGGCGCGGAAGCCGGCGGCCTCGAACTGCGGCGCGTCCCAGCCGTCGAACTTGGAGGGGACCTTGTCCCACCAGGGTCCGATGCCCGCCGCCGCCGATGGCCCCGGCGCGCATCACCTGGTTCGGGTTGAGGCGGAACGACAGCAGGATCGCCTGCTTGACCCATTGCCGCGTCACCCAGCGGCCGTCGGCGTCCCGCTCGGCGGCGCGCAGCTTGCCGCTGTCGAGCAGGCCGAGCGTCTCCTCCACCGCGGTGCGCACCGGGCCGGTGGTGGCGGCGCCGACGCTCGTCGCGGCTCTCCCAGGCCGCCTCGATCTCGGTCTGCAGATCGGCGGTCGAGATGTCGGTCATACGGTCTCCTTGACCCTGGCGGCCGCCAGGAAGGCGACGAGGCTCGGCGCGCGATGGTCGACGAAGGGGTCGGCGTTGGCCGCGCCGCGTCGGGGCCCACCAGCACCGTGGTCATGCCCAGCCCGGCGGCGGGCTCCAGGTTGCGCGCGCGGTCCTCGAAGAAGGCGGTGGTCGCCGGCGTCGATGGCGTGGCGCGGCGATCAGCCGCTCGAACGACGCCGGGTGCGGGCTTGGGGATGAAGCCGGCGCGGCGATGTGGAACACGTCGCTCGAACAGGTCGGCGAGCCCGAGGTGCTCCAGCACCCGCCGGCGTGGCCGGCGTCGGCGTTGGTGAAGATCAGCCGGCGGCCGGGCAGGCGCGCAGCGCCGCGGCGATCAGCCGGGTCGCGGCGCCAGGGCCTCCAGCGACACGTCGTGCGAACATCGGCGTGGAAGTGGTCCGGATCGACGCCGTGGTGCAGCCATCAGGCCGCGCCAGCGTCAGGCCGTGCTCGTCGCAGATAGCGCTTCTGCAGCGCCCGGGCCTCGTCGCGGGGCAGGCCGGTCAGGCGCTCGACATAGGTCGGTGATCCGCTCTCGATGTCGCAGCCATGAGGCCGGACTCGAGCGGATAGAGGGTGTTGTCGAGATCGAACAGCCAGGTGTCGATATGGCTGCAGATCGGCGCCGGGCACACCGCTCAGGCCTGTCACCAGCGTGCCGGCGCCGTGCTCGGTGAACAGCTCCACCAGCATGGCGTGCGGCCGGCGGCCGTCGAGGATGACCGCCGACTCCACGCCCGCCTCCACCGCCGCGATCGCCGTCTCCAGCTTGGGGATCATGCCGCCGCGTGGCGACGCCGGTCGGCGACCGCCTTGCCGGCCTCCTGCCACGCGTCAGCTGGCGGATCAGCTCGCCGTCGGCGCCGAGCACGCCCTGCACGTCGGTGAGCAGCAGCATGCGCTTGGCCTTCAGCGCGCCGGCCAGCGCGCCGGCGACGGTGTCGGCGTTGATGTTGTAGGTCTCGCCGTCGGCCGAGACGCCGATCGGGGCGATCACCGGGATGTAGTCGTCGTCGGAGTTGATCAGGGCGAGGATCAGCTTCGGATCGACCGTGGTTGGGCTCGCCGACGAAGCCCAGGTCGACCACCTGCTCGAGGTTGGAGCCGGGTCCTTGCGGGTGCGGGTGGCCTTCTCGACGGTGATCAGCCGCGCGTCCTTGCCGGACAGGCCCGACGCCGCGCACGTCGGCCTCGGCGCCGGCCAGGGTGATCCAGTTGGCGATCTCCTTGTTGATCGCGCCGGAGAGGACCATCTCGGCCACCTCCATGGTCGCCGCGTCGGTGACCCGCAGGCCGTCGACGAAGGTCGACTTCACCCCGGCCCGCTCCAGCATGCGCGAGATCTGCGGCCCGCCGCCGTGGACGATCACCGGATGCAGGCCGAGCAGCTTCAGCAGCACCGCGTCGGCGGCGAACAGCTTGGCCAGCTCCTCCTCGCCCATGGCGTGGCCGCCGTATTTGATCACCACGATCTCGCGGTCGTAGAGCTGGATGAACGGCAGCGCCTCGGCCAGCGTCTTGGCCGTGGCCCAGCCCTGCTCCTCGCGGCTCTCGGCGGTGTCAGCCATTCAGGTCGGGTCCACAGATCAGCGCCGCCGACGGCGTCGGGGCGCCTCGATAGCGAAGGCGGGACGCGCTGTCACCCCGGAGCCGTCGACTAGCGCCGTCACGCCGGCGGGTTGGGGCTCATCGCGCGGCGTGCGCTGGCTTCCACGGCTTCCCGCGGGATCAGCCGGATGGTGGAGCTGGCCTTGGCGAGAACCAGACCGTCGGGGTCGAGCAGGCGGCCTTCGGCGAAGCAGGTGGCGCGGCCGCGGCGTTCGATCCAGCCTTCGGCGATCACGCGGCCGGGTCGGACCGGGGCGAAGTAGCTGACCTTCAGCTCCAGCGACATCGGCGTGATTTCCGGCGCGGCCGATATCGAAGCGTGGGCCATGGCCGAGTCGATCCAGGCGCAGACGAATCCGCCCTGCGCCACGCCGCCGGAGTGGCACATCTGCGGGCCGCACTCGTACTCGATCACCGAGCGCCCGGCGTCGGAGGTGAGGATGCGGACCTGGCCTAGGGTGGCTTGCAGCGTGGGGGCGAGGCTGTCGGACAACGGCGGCTCCTATGTTGATCAGTCGATCGGCCAGCCGGGCCGGCGCATCGCGAACATCGCCTCGGGGGTGATCTCGGCGTAGTCGCCCAGCCGGCCGGCGCGCAGGATGGGGTGCGCCATGGCGGTCTCGTAGACGCCGTCGGTGAGGTAGGCCTTGTCGATGTGCACGGCGACGACCTCGCCCAGCACCAGCCAGCTGTTCACCGCGGCGCCGTCTGCGCCCTGCAGCTGGATCAGCTGGGTGAGCCGGCATTCGAAGTTCACCGGGCTCTCCAGCACCCGCGGCGCGGCGACCAGCCGGCCCGGCGCACGGGTGAGGCCGGCGACGTCGAACTCGTCGATTTCCGGCGGCGCCGGGGCGCAGGTGAGGTTCATCTGCTTGGCCAGCGCCTTGGTGGCCAGGCTCCAGCAGAACTCGCCGGTCGCCGCCACGTTGGCGACGCTGTCCTTCCAGCCGATGGAAGAGAAGCCGATGATCGGCGGGACGTAGTTGAAGCCGTTGAAGAAGCTGTAGGGCGCCAGGTTGGCGACGCCCTCCGCGCTCACCGTCGAGATCCAGCCGATCGGCCGCGGGCCGACGATGGCGTTGAACGGGTCGTGGCGCAGGCCATGGCCCTGCGCCGGTTCGTAGAAATGGGCGGTGTCGTCGGCCATCCGACAGCTCTACGGCGCGTCAGCGCCCCGCGATAGTCAGGCCGCGACGACGCCGCGCGCCGTTGACCCAGGTCAACGCTCGCCGCTCGCCGTCGGGCTAGGCTGCTCTGCAACCGGGCGCCCACGAGGGACAACTGGCCGAACAATCAGGGAGAGAGACACGATGAAATTGGACAGCCTTCGCTTTCGTTTCGGCCTCGCCGCCCTGATGGGCGCGTTGCTGACGCAGGGCGCGCCAGCCATGGCTCAGCCAGCGTCCGACGCATCTGGCCCGCCGACGCCCACCGCTGAGTCCCTCACGGTCGTCGCGCCAAGGGTCGTGCGACACGAGGTGACCGGCGGAACCGCGCGCTTCTCCGGCTCGCCGATCGAGGTCCTCTCGGTCACCCACCCGGTCAGTTTCGCCGACCTCGATCTGACCACGCAAGCCGGCGTGGACCAGTTCAGGCAGCGCATCATGTACGCCTCGCTGGACGCCTGCGACCGGATCGACGCCGAGTATCCGCCAAACATCTACGTGCCGGTCTCCGCCAACCAGAACTGTCCGGACGCGACCGCCCGGGCAGCGCTCCAGGTCGCCGACCAGATCATCGCGGCTTCCAGGCGGCGATAAGAGCGGCCGCGCCGGCGCGCAGGGCCCCCCGCAGCGCTACGCCAATGCGGCGCGGACGGCCTCGGCGCGCAGCAGGTCCAGCCCCGCGCCGGTGACCGCCGAGGCGGCGAGCGTGCGCGGGAAGGCGGCCGGGCGCTTGGCGATAGCGGCTTCGGTGAGGGCCCGCATCGCCTCCGCCTGCGCCGGCTTCAGCTTGTCGGCCTTGGTCAGCACGACCTGGTAGGAGACCGCGGCCGTGTCGAGGGCGGCCATGGCCTCGGCGTCCGGCGGCTTCAGCCCATGCCGCGCATCGATCAGCAGGAACACCCGGCGCAGGTTGGGCCGGCCGCGCAGGTAGTCGCGGCCGAGGTTCTGGAAGCGCTTGGTCTCGCCCTTCGAGGCCTTGGCGAAGCCGTAGCCGGGCAGGTCGACCAGGCGGATGCGGCCGTCCAGCAGGAAGAAGTTCACCTCGCGCGTCCGGCCCGGCTCCGACGACGAGCGGGCCAGGCCCGAGCGGCCGACCAGGGCGTTGATCAGGCTGGACTTGCCGACGTTGGAGCGGCCGGCGAAGGCGATCTCGGGCAGGTCGGGCGCCGGCAGCTGGTCGATCTGCGCGGCGCCCATGATGAACACCGCCTCGTGGGCGAAGAGCACCCGCGCCGCTTCGATCTCGGCGCCGGGAAGCCTCTGGGAAGGCCTCGCTCACTCCGCGGCCTTGACGTCCTTGCCGGCCGCCAAGTCCCGGGCGAGGTAAGTCGGTGGAACAGCTGGTCGATCGGGTTGTCCACCTTGAAGCGGCGCATCAGCACATACTGCTGCACCAGGGTGAACACCGACGAGAACGACCAGTAGATCACCAGGCCAACGGCGCTCTGCGCCAGCACGATCATGAACAGCCACGGCATCCAGCGCATCAGCTTCTGCTGCGTCGGGTCGATGCCGGTCATGGTCGGGCCGGTGAGCAGGGAAAGCCACATGCTGGCGGCGTAGAGGATCGGCCAGGCGCCCAGGTGGAAGACCAGGGCGAAGATGCCGCCGACGAACGGCACGCCCTCGATCGCCAGGATCCAGGGATTGTGCAGCGGGTCCCACGGCAGCGCGCCGAACAGGTTCCAGATCGTGGTCGGGTCGGGGGCCGAGAGGTCCTTCACCCAGCCGAAACTGGCGTGGCGCATCTCGATGGTGACGGAGAAGACGTTGCTCAGCGCATAGAACACCGGCAGCGGCAGCAGCATCGGGATGCAGCCGGTCACCGGGTTGATCTTCTCCCGCGCATAGAGCGCCATCATCTCCTTCTGCTGCCCGGCCGGGTCGCCCTTGAAGCGCTCCTGCAGCGCCTTCATCTCGGGCTGCACCTTCTTCATCTTGGTCGACATCGCGTAGGAGGCGTTGAAGGCCGGGAACATGACGGTGCGGATGGTGATGGTCAGCGCCAGGATCGCCCAGCCGAAGCCGAGGCCGATGTTGGCCAGGTAGCCGGCGTAGAAGTCGAGCAGCAGGAACAGCGGCCGCGAGACGATCTCGAACCAGCCCCAGTCGACCGCCTTGTCGAAGTTGGGCAGGTTCAGCGCCTTGCCGTACGCCTGCAGCGTCTTGACCACCTTGGCGCCGGCGAAGACGTGGGTGACCTCGGTGGTCGAACCGCCGGGCTGGACCACGCGCGGCTGACCGACGTAGCTGGCCTGGTAGTCGTCGACCCCGTTGACGGGAGTCACCTCGAAGCGGGCCTTGATCGGCTCGCTCTGCGGCGGCGCGAACACGGCCATCCAGTACTTGTCGGTGATGCCGGTCCAGCCGCCGGTCGAGACGTAGTCCTTGGCGCCGTCCTTCTTCCAGGCCGGGTACTTGTCCTCCTTCAGCACCTTGTCGAACACGCCGATGGCGCCCTCCATCGCCGCCTTGCCGACATCCGGCGGCAGGCCGCGGCGCTGCACGGCGCCGTAGGGGGCGATGTTGACGGGCGCCGCGCCGTGGTTCTCGACGGTGTCGGTGACGGTGAACAGATACTGCGGGTCGACCTTGATTTCGCGGTGGAAGGTGAGTCCCGCCGGCGAGGCGTAGGTCAGCTCCAGCGGATGAGCCGGGGTGAGCGGGCCTTGCGACACCTGGGTCCACGGCGTCTGCTCGTCCGGCGCGCCCGGCGCGCCGACCCAGCCGGCCACCGCATAGTAGGAGTTGTCGGCGCCGAGCGGGCGCAGCAGCTCCACCGGCGGCGAGCTCGTGTCGGTGGTCTGCCGGTACTGCTTCAGGAACAGGTCGTCGATCCGCGCCCCGGCGAGACTGATCGACCCCGAGAGCGCGGGCGTGTCCACCCCGACGCGGGGGCCGGCCGCCAGCGCCTGGACGCGGGTGAGTTTCGGCGCGGCCGCCTGCCCGTTCGGTGCCAGGCCCTGCTGCGCCTGCGCCGTGGCCACCGCCTGAGCCCGCGCGGCCTCGGCCTGGTGGCGCTTGTCCATCGGCCCGATGACGAACTGCTCGTAGGCCATGACCAGGACAAGGGTCACGACGATGAAGATGATGAAGTTGCGGTTGTTGTCGGGCTGCATCGGGCGCGGGGCGTGCCTTCCGGCGGGCTTTAAGCGGGGTTCTGGGACGGCGAAGGCTGGGCTGCCTCGTCCCAGTTGGTCTTGTCAGAGGCGCCGAGATCGGCGGCGAGCCTTATCAGCGCGGTTTTCACATCGTCAAGCAAACGCGGGTACGGCCGGGTCGTCGAACCGCCCCGGGCGACGAGCACATAGTCGCACCCCGCCCGCGCCAGGCCGGGGAACGTCGCGCGGGCGGCTTCGCGCAGGCGTCGCTTGGCCCGGTTGCGCACCACCGCCCCGCCGATCCGGCGCGTCGCGGTGAAGCCGACGCGGACAGCGCCGGTTCCGTCTCCCCGATCGCGCGCCTGCACCAGCACAGCTCCTCTTGCGCAGGCAAAGCCCTTCGCCGCCGCCAGAAAATCGGCGCGCTTGCGGATGCGTTCAAGGGGCTGAGGCCTGGTGTCGCTCATCGAGCGATATGTTGCTCCGTCACGCCGGCCGAAGCGCACAGCGCGAAGCCCCGGACTGGATCCGGGGCGGGGCCGGACGCGCCGGTACATAGACGAATTCGAGCTTGCTGGCTGCACGTTTGGCCCGGCGTTCGCCGGGGTGACGGCGATCGTGTTGCGCCTAGGCGGTCAGGCGCTTGCGGCCCTGGGCTCTACGGCGCGCGACGATCTTGCGGCCGTTCTTGGTCGACATCCGCAAGCGGAACCCATGCCGGCGCTTGCGCACGAGGCGGGAGGGTTGAAAGGTGCGCTTCACGGGTCGGGCTCCGGGGGATCACGGCTTCAAGTGAGCGGGCGGCAATAGGGGAACGGGCCGCCAAAGTCAAACGCCGAGCGATCTCAGCCGCCGCCCTTGGCCTTCATGGTCGCTTCGTCCCAGAGACGCAGCACGTAGCCGTTGGGATCGAGGAGCTCCGCGCCGTAGCCCCAGAACACCTTCTGCGGCGGATGGCGGAAGGCGATTCCGTTCGCCGCCAGCGCTGCCGCGCGGGCTTCGACGTCGTCGACCTGCACGGTGAGCGCCAATCCGGGCGGGATCACCACCTCGTCGGCCTGGCCCAGGAAGACGGTGAGGCCCGCCTCGTCGCGCATCGCCGCGACGCCGGGTCCCTCCAACTCGAACTCGACCTCGAAGCCGAGGTGATCGCGCCACCAGTCGCGACTCGCCCGCCAGTCCTTCACGGCCAGCGAGATGTGGTCGAGCCGGGTCAAGGCGCCGGACCTACTCCGCGGCCGCCGCCATCGGCGCGGGCTGGGCGCCGCGCAACAGGCGGCCGGGCAGGGCGTCGGTGGCGACGCCGTCGCGGTAGGTGACCTGGCCGGCGACCACCGTCGCGATATAGCCGCTGGCCCGCTGCAGCAGCCGCTTGCCGCCCGCCGGCAAGTCGTAGGCGACCTCCGGCGGGTGCAGCGTCAGCCGGTCCATGTCGATCACATTGAGGTCGGCGCGGTAGCCGGGGGCCAGCACGCCGCGGTCGTAAAGGCCGACAACGCGGGCGGTGTCGCGGGCCTGCATGCGGATCACCTGCGCCAGCGGCAGCTTCGGACCCCGCGTACGGTCGCGGGTCCAGTAGGTGAGCAGGGTGGTCGGGAAGCTGCCGTCGCAGATGGTGCCGACGTGGGCGCCGCCATCGGAAAGGCCCGGCACCACGTCCTTGTGGTTCATCATCTGCCGCGCCGGCTCGAGGTTCCCGTCGGTGTAGTTGAGCACCGGCGCATAGATCATCGCATGGCCGTCGTTGGAGACCAGGTGGTCCAGCGCCACCACCTCCGGCAGCCGGCCGGTGCGCTCGGCGATGGCGGCGATCGAGGTCTCTGGCGTCGGCTCGTAATCGGGCGTGCCGGAGAAGACGTGCATGTTGGCCCAGTCCTTCATCCGCCCGCGCACCCGGCCCTCCGGCGGATGCGACAGCAGGCGCTCGCGGAACGCCGGGTCGCTGAGCAGGGCCACGCGCTCGGCCAGCGGCCGCTTGGCGATCTCCTTGTAGACCGGGTAGGGCAGGAACGGGTTCAGCGTCAGCTCGAGCCCGAACAGGACCCCCACCGGCCGCGCGGCGGTCTGGGCCTTGATCTTCAAGCCGGCGGCGACGGCGTCCTCGACCTTGCTGAGCAGCGTCAGGTAGTTGTCGCGCCGCACCGGGCTCTGCAGCAGCGAGAACGACATCGGCCGGCCCGAGGCGGCCACGACGCGGCGCAGCATGGCGAACTCGGCATCCTCGTCGGCGAAGTCGGACACCACCTGCAGGACGCCCTTGCCCGCCGCGGCGATGCCGAGCGCGATGCCGGTGAGCTCGTCCTCGCCCGCGGTCAGGGTGGCGATCGGCGAGCCGTCCGACGAGCGGTGGTTCAGCGTGCGCGAGGTGCCAAAGCCGATCGCCCCGGCCTCCATCGCCTCCTTGGCGAGCGCGGCCATGGCCTCGATGTCGGCCTGCGTCGCCGGTTCGCGGTCGACCCCGCGCTGGCCCATCACGAAGACCCGCAGCGCCGCGTGCGGCAGCTGGCTGGCGATGTCGACGTCGAAGCGGCGCCCGGCCAGCTGGTTCAGGTAGTCGGGATAGCTCTCCCAGTTCCACGGCAGGCCCTCGGTCAGCACCGGGAACGGGATGTCCTCGACCCCCTCCATCAGCCGCACCAGCCGGTCGTGGTCCTCCGGCCGGCAGGGCGCGAAACCGACGCCGCAGTTGCCCATCACCACCGTCGTGACGCCATGCCACGACGACGGCTGCATGCGCGATTCCCAGGTCGCCTGGCCGTCGTAGTGAGTGTGGATGTCGACGAAGCCGGGGGCGACGATCTTGCCCGTGGCATCGATCTCCTCGGTCCCGGCGCCGCTCACCTTGCCGACCGCGGCGATCAGGCCGTCCTTGACCGCGACGTCGCCCTCGAACGCCTCGCCGCCCTGCCCGTCGTAGATGAGGCCGCCGCGCACGACGAGATCATAGGGGCGTTCCATGGCCGTCTCCCGGGGTGGTCTTGGTTGTTGGCATTGTGATCCTCGCGGCGGAATACGCCAAGCATCACCGTCACCCCGGAAAGGCCGCAGGCCTTGTCCGGGGCCGGACGCGCCGGTTCCGAGACGATTTCCAGCTTGATAGCGGCCCGTCTGACCCCGGCTCGGCGCGTCCTAGCGGACGCTTGGCCGGGGTGACGGCTAAGCCGGGTTTTCCCCATCCAGCCACGCCAGCACCCCCGGATTGATCTCGCGGGGATAGCTGTGGGCGAGGTCCGGGATCTCGCGGTAGGTCACCTGTGCCCCCGCCGCCGTCAGGGACGCGGCCGCCTCGCGCGCCATGCCGACGTCGAACATCCAGTCCAGCGCGCCGTGGGTGATGTGGATCGGCAGGCCCGCCACGCGCTCGCGGTCGGCCATCGCGGCGATCATCGGGTGGAACGAGGCCGAACAGGGCGCCAGGTGGGTGAACGGCGAGCCGGCGTCCAGGCCCGCGACGTAGCAGAAGGTGCCGCCGTCGCTCATGCCGGTCATCAGGCGCCGCGCCGGATCGACGTTCCAGCGCGCTTCGACCTCGGCGACGATGCGGGCCAGGTTGGCCGCGTCGGCCTCCGGGTTGTTGAGCCCCCAGGTGCGGCCGACCGAGGTGGGCGAGATCAGGATCGCGTCAAGGCTGCGGGCGTCGCGCAGCCAGCTCCAGAGGAAGCTGCGGCCATCGCCGGAGCCACCGTGCAGCGCGGTCACCAGCGGCCAGGCGCGGTCCTCCGCGTAGGTCTCCGGCACATAGAGCGAGAAACCGCCGCGCGCGCCGTCCTCGACGTCGAACTGGAACACGCCGACGTCGTCGCGGGGTTCGGCCTCGGCGAGCCTAGCGGCCAAGCCTGCGTCCTGGCGCAGGGGCGGGGACGTAAAGAAGCGGCTGATCGGCGGCAGGTCGGCCGCGAGCGGATAGAGCGCCGCCTGGGCGCGCGAGCCGCCGCGCAGGGCCTGGAACGCCGCCTGCATGCCATCCTCGGCGTCCGGCACGGCGCGCAGGCCATCGAACGAGGTCAGCGCGATCTGGGCGGCGGTCTCCAGCGCCGCGCGCAGGCCGGCGAGCCGTTCCGGCCACGCCTGCAACCGCGGCAGCGCCTCGCGCAGGGCGGCGTCCGGCTCGCCGACCGCCAGCATGATCTCGTCGAACGGCGCCGCCGCCAGATAGCGCGAGACCTGGCCCAGCGCCTCCAGCGACTGCATCAGCGGCGGGATGACCGCCACCAGCGCCTCGAGTGTCTCATCCGCCATCGCCGCCGAGCCTCCTGGCCGCGAGCCTAAACAGGATTGTGCAGCTTCTCCAACGGCTACGGCCATTCCATGAACCCCTCCCCCTTGCGGGGAGGGGGCGGGGCGTGGGGGTGCGAACTGGCATGCCGACAATGAGGTCTGCAACCCCAGCTGCCAGCAACGAGCCGGGACACGCCCAACCCTGACGTGAGCCTCATTCCCCAAGGGGAAGGCGGCTGCGAGCCCGGCCTTCGACAGCAACGGCGAACAAGGCCAGTCTCGCCGCCGATGAGTTCGACCGTCTCACCTTCTACGAATTCTTCGCCGGCGGCGGCATGGCGCGGCTGGGCCTGGGCGAGCGCTGGGAGTGCGTCTTCGCCAACGACTTCGATCGGATGAAGGCGGGCGCCTACCGCGCGAACTTCTGCGACGACCATTTCGACGCCCGCAACGTCTGGGCGTTGAGCGCGTCCGACCTGCCGGGCCAGGCCGATCTCGCCTGGGCGTCGAGCCCCTGCCAGGACTTCAGCCTCGCCGGCGGCCGGGCGGGCCTCGGCGGCGGCAAGTCGTCGGCGTTTTTCGGCTTCTGGCGACTGATGCAGGCGCTGGCCGCCGAGGGCCGCGCGCCACGGACAGTCGTGATCGAGAACGTGGTCGGCCTCTTCACCTCGCACGGCGGGCTCGACTTCGAGGCGCTCTGCGCCGCCCTGGCCGGCGCCGGCTACCGCTTCGGGGCGCTGGAGATCGACGCGGCCAGTTACGTGCCGCAGTCGCGGGTGCGCTGCGTGATCATCGCCACGCTGGACGACCCGTCCGGCCTGACCTCGACCGCGCCGGCGCCGCGATCGGTCGCCGCCGCCCGCGACCGCCTGCCCGACGCCCTGCGCGCCCGCTGGATCGATTGGCGGCTGCCCTCGCCGCCGCGCCGCAACCAGGACCTCGCCGCCGTGCTTGCGCCGGACGATGCGGTCCCGTGGCGATCGCCCGACCAGACGCACGCCCTGCTGGGCATGATGGACGATCTGCACCGCGCCCGGCTCGAGGCGGCGGCGGCCGCGGGCGAGCGGCGGGTCGGCACGGCGTTCCGGCGGATGCGGGGCGGGATGCAGCGGGCGGAGGTTCGCTTCGACGGTCTCGCCGGCTGCCTGCGCACGCCCGGCGGCGGGTCGTCACGCCAGTTCGTGCTGGTGTGCGAGAACGGCGAGGTTCGTTCGCGCTGGCTGACGGCGCGGGAAGCGGCGCGGCTGATGGGACTACCCGACAGCTACCGCCTGCCGTCCAGCGCCAACGCCGGCCTGCACCTGGCCGGCGACGGCGTGGTCGTGCCGGTCGTCAGACACCTCGCGGAGGCGATTCTGGAGCCGCTGCTGCGCGGCCGGTCAGCCAAGGCGGCCTGACCCTTCCAAATTCGCCTCCAGGCCCTAAGGTCGAGCGGACAAGGGCCCTCCCCGTCCGAAGGACGCTCCATGGACACCGCTTCCCACGACTACGACGCCGCCCGCTACAAGCGCGCGGGCCGCGGCAAGATCTACGACTCCATCCTCGACACCATCGGCGACACCCCGCTGATCCGCCTGCCCCGGCTCACCGCCGAGCTGAAGCCGAAGGGGATCGTGCTGGCCAAGCTGGAGTTCTTCAACCCGATCGGCTCGGTGAAGGACCGCATCGGCGTCTCGATGATCGAGGCGATGGAGGCCAAGGGGCTGATCAAGCCCGACACCACCATCGTCGAGCCCACCAGCGGCAACACCGGCATCGCGCTCGCCTTCGTCGCCGCCGCCAAAGGGCTGAAGCTGATCCTGGTGATGCCCGAGAGCATGTCGATCGAGCGGCGCAAGATGCTGATCCTGCTGGGCGCCAAGCTGGAGCTGACCCCGGCCGAGCGGGGCATGGCCGGCGCCGTGGCCCGGGCCCGCGAGCTGCTGGCCGAGATCAAGGGCGCGGTGATGCCGCAGCAGTTCGAGAACCCGGCCAACCCGCTGATCCACCGGGTCTCCACCGCCGAGGAGATCTGGAACGACACCCACGGCGAGGTCGACGCGGTGGTCAGCGGCGTCGGCACCGGCGGCACCATCAGCGGCGTCGGCCAGGTGCTGAAGGCGCGGAAGCCCTCGGTGAAGATGATCGCGGTGGAACCGACCGGCTCGGCCGTGCTGTCCGGCGGCGCGCCGGGCCCGCACAAGATCCAGGGCATCGGCGGCGGCTTCGTGCCGGCGATCCTCGATCGCGGGGTGATGGACGAGGTGATCCAGGTCTCCAACGAGGACGCCTTCGACATGGCCCGCAAGTGCGCCCGGATCGAGGGCGTGCCGGTGGGCATCTCGTCCGGCGCGGCGCTGACCGCGGCGTTCGACGTGGCGTCCAGGGACGAGATGGCCGGCAAGACCATCGTCACCATCATCCCCAGTTTCGCCGAGCGGTACCTGTCGACCGCGCTGTTCGAGGGGCTGTGACGCCCGCGGGCTCATGACCGACGTCTACAGCCCGGAGAAGCGCTCGGCGGTGATGCGTCGGGTGAAGGGCAAGGACACCGCGCCCGAGCTGCAGGTGCGCCGGCTGATCTGGTCGCTGGGCGGCCGCTACCGGCTGCACCGCAAGGACCTGCCCGGCAAGCCGGACATCGTGCTGCACGGCCGCCGGCTCGCCGTCTTCGTGCACGGCTGCTTCTGGCACGGCCACGACTGCGCCCGCGGCGCGCGGGTCCCCAAGGCCAATCGCGACTACTGGCTGGGCAAGGTGCGCCGCAACCGCGAGCGCGACATCGCCGCCAGGGCCGCGCTGGCGGCCAGGGGCTGGCGGGTCGAGACGGTCTGGGAGTGCGAACTGAAGGACAAGCCGGCGCTGGCGGCGCGCGTGCTGGGCTGGCTTCAATCGTGACACTTCCCGCTTTCGCGGGGAGGAGGGAAAAGGGGTCCTTAACCGAACCGGGCTCTCATCGCCGCGCCGATGCTGGAGACTGCTTCAATGCCCGCCGCCGCGCGCCTGATTTCGCCTCGCAGTCCGACTGACGACTTCATCGAGCGCGGCTATCACCGGTTCGACGCGCCGGTCGATCCGGCCGCCGCGGGCCGGCTGCTGGCGAAGATCCGCGCCACCCGCCCCTTCGACAGCCGCCTGTTCCTGTCCGAAGCGGCGTTCGACGCCGATCCGCAGTACACCGGCGTCAACCCGCGGCCCGGCCGCAACCTGCTGGACGCCTTCGAGGCCGAGCTGGGGTTCGTCGAGCGCGATGCGGCCATCGTCGCGGGCCTCACCGAGCTGCTCGGCGACGGCTACGAGACGCTGAACCGCAAGGTGGTCTGCGGGGTGCCGGCCAGCGCCGTGCCGGCCTGGCTGAAAGCTCGCATCACCGACAATCCGGTCAACAACCTGGGCGCCTACGTGCGTCCCGAATACCGCGACGTGACCTACTTCTACGGCATCGACTTCCACCAGGACCTGATCGACTTTAAGGACCGCGACGCCGATTTCGTCACCCTCTACGTCTACCTGCATCCGGTCGGCCCGCACGATGCGCCGCTCTACCTGCTGGAAGAGAGCCACAAGCTGGGCGCGACGATGTTCCCGCACGATCTGGCCCGCGCCGAGTCGGGTAAGGGCGGCGCCGGCTGGCGGTACAGCGACCGCATCGGCGGCGAGATGGCGACGCGCCAGACGATGCTGGTCGGCGGCGCCGGGTTCACCGCGATGTGGCACGCCTGCACCCTGCACGGCACCCAGCCCGACGCGGCCGACAACGAGCGGCTGTCGCTGCGCTACCTGTTCGCCAAGCGGCCGGGCGCCCGCGCCGGTCTCGACGCCGTGAACGCGACCTTGCGCGGCCCGATCCGCCTCGGCGCCACGCGCCAGGATCTGGACGAGAGAGGCGCGGCCCGGATCAAGGCCAACAGCGTCAACCAGGCCTGACACTTCCTCGACGTCGGTCGTCACCGGGCGTAAGTCCCGGTGACCCAAGCACGCGGAACGCCGGGTGGCCGTGCTCAAGCACGGCCATTGCGCAATCGGCGTTCTTGGATAGCCGGGACTTACGCCCGGCTATGACCGTGCCTGGAGAAGGGAAGAACCAACCTCAGCGGCTCTCGATCACGATCTCGCTCTTCACCGAGTTGGCGATGAAGCACTCTTCGTGCGCCGTGTGGTGCAGGGCGGCGAGCTCTTCTGGCGTCGGCTGGCGCTCGCCGGTGAAGACGATCTTCGGGCGCAGCACCACGCGGGTCATCACCTGCTTGCCGGACGGACCGGCGGCCAACGTGCCCTCGGCCTCGTCGGCGTAGGCGGCGACCACGAAGCCGGCCCTCGCCGCCACATCGAGGAACCAGAGCATGTGGCAGGCGGCGATCGAAGCGGTGAAGGCCTGCTCCGGGTCCAGCGCGCCCTCGACGGCGTAGCGCGGGTTGACGTTGGCCGGGCCGGCGGTGCCAGGCACGGTGAGGCCGCCGTCGAAGCTGAGCGTGTGGCCGCGGCTGTAGCGTCGCGAGGCGAAGTCGCCGTCGCAGCGCCAGTCCACCTTGGCGACGTAGGTGCTCAAAAGGCCTCGGCCGGCAGCGCCATCATGGTCTCGGCCCCCGCCTTGACCTTGGCCAGCGCCGCGCCGGCGTCCGGCAGCACGCGCTCGAGGAAGTAGCGGCCCACCACCAGCTTGTTGGCGTAGAACGGGTCGGCGTCGCCGCCGGCGATCCTGGCGCTCGCCGCCTTGGCGATCAGCGCCCACATGTAGGCAAGGCCCGTGAGGCCGAACAGGCGCAGGTAGTCGGTCGAGCCGGCAATCGCGTTGTCGGGGTTCGAGAAGCCGTTCTGCATCAGCCACATCGTGGCCTCCTGCAGCTGGCCCCGCACCGACGCCAGGCCGTCGGCGAACGGCCTGAGCACCGCATCGCCGCCGTTCGCCTCGACCCAGGCGTCGATCTCGGCCATGAACGCCGACACGGCTCGCCCGCCATTGGCCGGCAGCTTGCGGCCGACCAGGTCCAGCGCCTGCACGCCGTTGGTCCCCTCGTAGATCATCGTGATGCGGCTATCGCGCAGGTACTGGCTGGCGGGGAAGTGCTCGGTGAAGCCGGAGCCGCCGTGCACCTGCATCGCGTCCGAGGCGATCTGGAAGCCGCGCTCGGTGAAGAAGGCCTTCAGCACCGGCGTCAGCAGCGCCATGTAGTCCTCGCCCTTCTGGCGCACGCCGTCGTCCGGGTCGCTCTGGGCGAGATCGCCGTGCAGCGCGGTCCAGAACAGGAAGGCGCGGCCGGCTTCCAGCACCGCCTTGGCGTCCATCAGCATGCGCCGCACGTCGGGATGGACCAGGATCGGGTCGGCCGGGCCGTCGGGGTTCTTGGGGCCGGTCAGCGATCTGCCCTGCAGCCGCTCCTTGGCGAACTGCGCGGCGGCCTGGTAGGCGGCCTCGCCCTGCGCCAAGCCCTGCATGCCCACGCCGAGCCGCTCTTCGTTCATCATCACGAACATCAGGGCGAGGCCCCGGTTCTCCTCGCCGACCAGCCAGCCGGTCGCCTCCTCGTGGCTCATCACGCAGGTGGCGCTGCCGTGGATGCCCATCTTCTCCTCGAGGCCGAGGCAGTGGACGTTGTTGCGCACGCCCGGCTTGCCCTCGGCGTCGGGGAGGAACTTCGGCACGATGAACAGGCTGATGCCGCGCGTGCCGGCCGGCGCGCCCTCGATCCGGGCCAGCACCAGATGGATGATGTTCTCGGCCAGGTCGTGCTCCCCGGAGGAGATCCAGATCTTCTGGCCGGTGACCCGGTAGCTGCCGTCGCCGGCGGGCGTCGCCTTGGTGCGGATCAGGCCAAGGTCGGTGCCGCACTGCGGCTCGGTGAGGTTCATGGTGCCGCCCCACTGGCCGCTGGCCAGCTTGGGCAGGTAGAGCTGCTTCTGCTCGTCGGAGCCGCCGTGGTGGATGGCGGTGTAGGCGCCGTGCGTCAGCCCCGGGTACATCGAGAACGACATGTTGGCCGACGAGCTCATCTCGCTCGAAGCCATCGCGATCACCGCCGGCAGGCCCTGGCCGCCGTACTGCGGGTCAGCGCCCAGCGCCGGCCAGCCGCCCTCGACGAACTGCTTGTAGGCCTCCTTGAAGCCCGGCGCGGTGGTGACCGAGCCGTCCGGGTTCCAGGTGCAGCCGATCTTGTCGCCGACCGAATTCAGCGGCGCGAGCACTTCGGCGGAGAACTTCGCCGCCTCGGTCAGGATCTGTTCGACGAGGTCCAGCGGCGCGTCGGCGAAACCCGGCAGGTTGGCGTATTTCTCGATCTGCAGCACGTCGCGCAGAAGGAAGAGATGCTCGCGGACCGGCGGCTGGTAGCTCATGAGGACGCCCTCGCTGGTGAGGCGGCCTCTATAGCCCATCCCTCCCCTTGATGGGGAGGGCGGACGACCGGGAGGAGCCTAGCGGACGGCTTCCGGCTGGCGCTGGCCGACGCGGGCGGGCGGCGCGGCTTTCGGCGCGGTTTCGGTGAGCAGATCCGGACGGCTGGACAGCGACTCCTCGAGGTTGGAGCAGGCGCTCTTCAGTTCGGCGATCGCCGCGTCGAGGTCCTCGCGCTGGCGCTCCAGCACGACGATGCGCTCGCGGAACTTGCGCAGCGCGGTGGCGTTCTGCGTCGCCCCGCCGTCGTTCTTGTCATAGAGGTCGAGGATCTCGCGGATCTCGGCCAGCGACAGGTTCACCCGCTTGCCGCGCAGGATCAGCTGCAGGCGGGCGCGGTCCTTGTACGAATAGACCCGGTTCAGGCCCTGACGCGCGGGGGAGAGCAGGCCCTTGTCCTCGTAGAAGCGCAGCGCCCGGGGGGTGCACTTGAATTCGAGACACAGCTGACGAATGGTGAAGGTGCGCTCTGGGCGCCGTAACTCGGTAGGCATGATCGTCTCCCTAGGTGCAGCGTCTGAGCGCTGCCTTATCGCTGATAATCTTACGCAACGACGCGCTTACGTCAACGTCAAGCTCGAGGCGAAATCATGGTCAAATTCTTCCTGCGCGGCCTTGTCGCGGCCCTCGGTCTGTGGGTGGCGTCGCACATCGTCCATGGCGTGCACATCGAAGGATGGAAGACCCTGGTCATCGCCGGGCTGTTGCTGGGCCTGGCCAACGCGCTGGTCCGGCCGATCCTCACTTTCCTCACCTTGCCGCTGACGATCGTGACGCTGGGACTGTTCCTGCTGGTGGTGAACGGCCTGATGATCCTGCTGGTCGGGTGGGTGCTGCACCGCTTCCACGACCACAGCTTCCAGGTGGACGGCCTGGTCCCGGCGATCTTCACCACCATCGTCATCTTCTTCGTGAGTCTGGCCGCCAACATGTTGATCGGCGGCGACGAGCGGCAACGGCGCTGAGCCAGCTCTCACGCAATCGTTATGACGCGTTCTAGGATTGCGGTCGTCGCCGTTTGGCGCTTTAGCATCTGCCGAGGCGTCCGAAGAACGCCCGAGGAAGCCTGAAGGAACCAAGTCCATGGCCATGACCGAATCCGCCGCCAAGCCCGCCTACCTCGGCCTGCTCAACGCCATCTCGCTCGCCGAGAGCGAAGCCGGCGTCTATCTGGAGGCCTGGGCCAACGCCACCGACGACGAGGAACTCGCCTCCTGCCTGCGCTTCGTCGCAGCGCGGGAGACCAGTCACGGCGAGCTGTTCTGCCGCCGGCTCAACGAACTTGGCTACAGCCTGCGCCAGAAGCCGGACGCCAAGTCCGCCGGCCGCCTGGCGCGCTACGCCAACCCGAAGATCTCCGACTGCGAGAAGGTGGGGCCCGAACGTGACGAGACCGGCGACGCCTTCGCCGACATCAAGAAGGCGATCGCCGACGGCGTCTACGACGACATGACCTGCAACATGCTGCAGTGGTACATCAACGAGGAGTACGACTCCGGTCGGCGCCTGAACGCGGTCTACGCCAAGGTGCGCGAGAAGGCCGGCATGACCTCCTCCAAGAAGAAGGCCAACGGCGCCAACGGCCACGCCGCCGCGGCGGACATGGGCCCCAGCGCCGACGCCCAGGCGATCATGGCCTGCATGACCGCCGGCTTCGCCAAGCTGGAAAAGACGCTCGAGAAGCTGGCGAAGTCGAAGTAGCGCCAACCCGTCAATCGCCCTCCCTCCCCCTCGTGGGGAGGGACAGTCGCGCAGCGACAGGGTGGGGGAGCCCGAGGCCGTGCGCCGGCTTCGTCGAAGGTTCGTCGCCGCGTCGGCCTCCCCCACCCGTCCGGCGCTCCGCGCCGTCCACCCTCCCCACGCGGGGGAGGGAAAAGACAAAGAAAAAGGGCGGCGCCTTGTGAGCGCCGCCCTTCGTCAGTCCTAGCTGGACGCGTGGACTAGAAGTCCATGTCGCCCATGCCGCCGCCGCCCATTTGCGGGGCGGGGCTGTTCTTCTTCGGCGCTTCGACGACCGCCGCTTCGGTGGTGATCAGCAGGCCGGCGACCGAGGCCGCGTCCTGCAGAGCGATGCGGACCACCTTGGCCGGGTCGATGACGCCAGCCGCGACCAGATCGCCGTACTCTTCAGTCTGGGCGTTGAAGCCGAACGTCGCCGACTTGTTCTCAAGCACCTTGCCGACCACGATCGAGCCTTCGACGCCGGCGTTTTCGGCGATCTGGCGGATCGGGGCTTGCAGGGCCCGGCGGACGATGTGGATGCCCGCATCCTGGTCGTCGTTGTCGCCCTTCATGCTTTCCAGCGCCAGCGACGCCTTCAGCAGCGCGACGCCGCCGCCGGCCACGATGCCTTCCTCGACCGCCGCACGGGTGGCGTTGAGGGCGTCGTCGACGCGGTCCTTCTTTTCCTTCACTTCGACTTCGGTCGCCCCGCCGACGCGGACCACCGCAACCCCGCCGGCCAGCTTGGCCAGGCGTTCCTGCAGCTTTTCCTTGTCGTAATCGGAGGTGGTGTCTTCGATCTGGCGCTTGATCTGGGCGATCCGCGCTTCGATCTCGTCCTTGGCGCCGGCGCCGTCGACGATGGTGGTGTCATCCTTGTTGATGGTCACCTTCTTGGCCTTGCCAAGCATCTCGATGCCGACGTTCTCGAGCTTGATGCCGAGGTCTTCGCTGACCAGCTGGCCACCGGTGAGGACCGCGACGTCTTCCAGCATCGCCTTGCGGCGATCGCCGAAGCCCGGGGCCTTCACCGCCGCGACGCGCAGGCCGCCACGCAGCTTGTTGACCACGAGGGTCGCCAGCGCTTCGCCTTCGACGTCTTCGGCCACGATCAGCAGCGGACGGGCCGACTGCACCACCGCTTCCAGCAGCGGCAGCAGCGGCTGCAGGCTGGAGAGCTTCTTTTCGAACAGCAGGATCAGCGGATCTTCGAGCACCGCCTCCATCTTGTCGGCGTTGGTGATGAAGTAGGGGCTGAGGTAGCCGCGGTCGAACTGCATCCCTTCGACGACTTCGAGTTCGGTCTCGAGGCTCTTGGCTTCCTCGACCGTGATCACGCCTTCGTTGCCGACCTGCGCCATCGCCTTGGCGATCATCGCGCCGACGTCATGGTCGCCGTTGGCCGAGATGGTGCCGACCTGGGCGATCTCGTCGTTGGTGGTGACCTTCTTGGAGACCGACTTGATCTCCTCGACGACCTTGGCGACGGCCTTGTCGACGCCGCGCTTGAGGTCCATCGGGTTCATGCCCGCGGCCACGTACTTCAGACCTTCGACCACGATGGCCTGGGCCAGCACGGTGGCGGTGGTGGTGCCGTCTCCGGCCGCGTCATTGGTCTTGGAGGCGACTTCGCGCACCATCTGGGCGCCGAGGTTCTCGAACCGGTCGGTCAGTTCGATTTCCTTGGCGACGGTGACGCCGTCCTTGGTGGTGCGCGGGGCGCCGAACGACTTCTCGATGACCACGTTGCGGCCCTTGGGGCCCAGGGTCACCTTCACGGCGTTGGCGAGGATGTTGACGCCGCGCAGCATGCGGTCGCGCGCGTCGGAGGCGAAATAGACGTCTTTGGCAGCCATGTGGCTCTGCTTCCCGTCTTAAGGGTTGATGTGTTGGGTTAGGGACGAAGGGCCTTAGGCCGCCTTCGCCTTCTTGACTGGTTCGAGCACGCCCAGGATGTCGCTCTCCTTCATGATCAGGAGATCTTCACCATCGAGCTTGACCTCGGTGCCGGACCACTTGCCGAACAGGATGCGGTCGCCGACCTTCACGTCGAGCGGATGCAGCTTGCCCTGTTCGTCGCGGCCGCCGGGGCCGATGGCCAGGACTTCGCCTTCCTGCGGCTTTTCCTTCGCGGAGTCGGGAATGATGATCCCGCCCTTGGTCTTTGCTTCTTCCTCGACGCGGCGGACGAGGACGCGATCGCCAAGCGGACGAAACGCCATGTTTGATTTCTCCGTGGAACTTGTTGTTTTCGGGGTGAAGCCTTGCACGCGGCCGGCCGTTAGCAGCCTACCGATGCGAGTGCTAACACAGGGCGGCAATTAGGTCCGGCGGCGGCTGAAGTCAAGGCCTAGGCGATCTGGAACCGCAGTGGGGGAAAGCGGTTTTGCCCAAAGAGGGCCCGCCTGATCGAGCTTGATAGACATGGGAATTGAAGCGTTTCTGCGACAATCGATCCGCGAAGGAGCGATCGAAGTTGTGTTGCCGGGCGGCCGCCGCATTCTTGCCGGCGACGGCTCACCGCCGAGGGTCGTCGTGGCCGTGACGAGCCCGTTCTGGGCCGCCAGGATCGCCGCCTGGCCCGAGACCGCGGTGGGCGACGCCTACGTGGAAGGCGCGCTCACCTTCGAGCGCGGCGACGTCTACGAGCTGCTGGAGCTAGCCGGGCGCAATACGCCCGCCCGACGACGGCCCCGCCCGCCCGGCGCCTTCACCCGCTGGCGCCACGACGTTTTGGCGACGCGCAACGCCCGCCGCCGGGCCCGCGCCAATGTGGCCCGACACTACGATCTCTCGAACACCTTCTACCGCCGCTTCCTCGACGCCGACCTGCAGTATTCCTGCGCCTATTTCGTAGAACCCGGCCTCAGCCTGGAGGACGCGCAGCGCGCCAAGCAGCGCCACATCGCGGCCAAGCTGCTGTTGCGGCCAGGCCAGAGCGTTCTCGACATCGGCTGCGGCTGGGGCGGGCTGGCGCTGCGGCTGGCCACCGACAGCGGGGCGCGGGTCGATGGCGTCACGCTCTCGACCGCTCAGCTCGATGTCGCGCGACAGCGAGCTGCCGAGTCCGGCCTGGCTGGGCAGGTCAATTACGGCCTGACCGACTACCGCGACGTCGCCGGGCCGTACGATCGGATCGTCTCGGTCGGCATGTTCGAACACGTCGGCCGGGCCAATTTCGACGCCTACTTCGGCCAGGTCGCGCGCCTGCTGAAGGACGATGGCGTCGCCGTGATCCACAGCATTGGCCGTTCCGACGGGCCGGACGTCACCCAGCCCTGGATCGCCAAGCACATCTTCCCCGGCGGCTACATCCCGGCGCTTTCCGAAACCCTCGCTTCGGTTGAGCGGTCCGGCCTGATCGTCACCGACATCGAGATTCTGCGGCTGCACTACGCCGAGACGCTGCGCGCTTGGCGGCGGCGGTTCGAAGCCGAACGGCACGAGGTCGCGGCGATCCGTGGCGAGCGCTTCTGCCGGATGTGGGAGTTCTATCTGGCGGCCAGCGAAATCGGCTTTCGCTACTCCGGCCACATGGTGTTCCAGCTGCAGCTGGCCAAGCGGATCGACACCGTGCCGATCACGCGGACCTACATCGAGCAGGCCGAGCGGCTGCTGGCTGAGGAGCAGCGCTCCGCTGCTTAGGAGCAACCGGGTCTCATGTAGATCAGCAAGGCGCGATCGTGGCCCCTGAAGCTTAACCGCGGATTCACCGCGAAAGTTATTCGGTCGGCAACGAACCCTGCCGTCTGATCTGGCTCAAGCGAGGGGCGCGCTTAGTCCAGGTGGGGCTGATGAAAATCGCTAGATTAATGGGCGGTGCGCTGGCGGGCGCATGCCTGGTCGTGGGCGGCGCGGCCGCCGGCGAGTTCGACGACGGCTCATTCGCAATGCCGCTGGAAGTGGTCTCGGCGGCGACGGCGTTCCAGACATACATGGCGGGCGCCGCGCATATCGGGGGCGGTTTCTCCAACGGCGATGGCGTGTCGCGCGGCCTGAAGACGGCGGCCGCCTATCAGCCCGCCCAGCTGGAGGAGGGCATGATCGCCTACGGCGCCATCGCGGCGCTGCAGGACGAGCGGTTCGTCGACGGCGTCGAGGCGGCCGCTGGCCATGGCGACCAGCGCACGGCCTTCGCCGAGCAGCTGATCGAAGACCCCTACGCCGTCACCCGCGTCGACGGCGCGGCCGCGGCGGCTGAGCGGGTCGAGGCGGCCATCGGGGCGCAGGCCGCGCCGCTGGTCACGGCCGGCGCCGAGGTGAAGTCCGCAGCCTACAGCGTGCAGCATCAGAGCTGGTCAAAGGCGGCGGTCGCCGACGCCTCCGGTCGGCTGGCGGAGCTCAAGAGCCTCTCGGCCGCCCCTGCCGCGCCGAGCGAGGCGGAGAACGAGGCGATGATGCGGGCGTTGGCCGACGCCGACCCCGGCGCCGACGACGACGCGCCGGCGCGTTTCACCGCCCTCGACGCCAGGGCCCTGGCGCTCGCGGCGGAGTCCGTGCTCGGCCACGCCCAAGGCGCCGACCGCGACCGGCTGACGCCGCTGCTGACCGAGCGCGAAAGCGCCTTCTGCCTGAAGATGGCCAAGCTCAATCTCTACCAGTGCATGGCGGTCGCCGGCCCGCAGTACGAGGACATCTTCTGCCTCGGCCAGCACGCCATGTACGACACCGGCCAATGCGTCGATCAGGCCGCGCACGGCGACGGCGCCTCCAGTGTGACGATGGTCTCGCCGCGGCCGGCGCGCACGCCGATCTCCTATGCGCCGCCAGCCTCGCGCCGGATGCTGCGGATCGATCCGAACTGACCGCTTGCGGCCGCGCGTCTGCGGGCGAAAAGCTTGCCGCTTCAAGTTCGAAGGAGCGCCAAGCCATGCTGGACCACATCGGCCTGAGGGTCGCGAATGTCGCCGCCGCCCAGGCCTTCTACGACGCGGCTCTGGCGCCGCTCGGGATCGCGGTCGTCTTCTCGGTCTCGGCGGAGCAAGCGGGCGGCCAGGCCTACGTCGGCTACGGCTCGGACGGTAAGCCGTACTTCTGGATCGGCGGCGGCGGGAAGCCGACGAGCGGCCTGCACGTGGCGTTCACGGCCGCCAGCCGCGCGGCCGTCGACGCCTTCTACGCCGCCGCGATGGCCGCCGGCGGGAAGGACAACGGCGCGCCTGGCATCCGCGCCCACTACCATCCCGACTACTACGGCGCCTTCGTGCTCGACGCCGACGGCCACAACGTCGAGGCCGTCTGCCATTTGCCCGGCTAGAGTGTCCGAGCGGTCGATCCGTCGCGCAGCGTGAGGCGCCGGCGCAGGTCCGGGTCGTCGACCAGGCGGTCAAGGAACGCCTCCAACGCCCGGGCCACGACCCGCTGATCTTGACTCCGCCAGGACCTCGAGCAGTTCGCGGTTGACGCGGAAGACGGAGCGCAGCGAGCGCTGGCAGAGGCGCCGGCCTTCTTCGGTGAGCGTGAGGACCACCTGGCGGCGATCCTCGCGCGGCGTCGTCCGATCGACCAGACCGCCGTCGACCAGATGGTCGATCGTCCGGGTCATGGTGGTGCGATCGACCGCGCTGTACTCCGCGAGCTCCGACATGGTGCAAGGCGCGAGCGCCCAGATCACGCCGAGCGCGCGGTGGCGCGAGAGGCTGAGCCCGATGCGCTTCATCTCCGCTTCCAGCCGCGCTTCGCGGTGCCGGCCGACGACCGCGAACAGGTGGAAAATGTAGCTCGTCAGGTCCAGCGGGAACTCGCCCTCTGGATCCGTCGTCGAAACTGGCCGTTGCGGAACGGCGTCCATCAAACCTTCCTTCGCATAACGCCACTATCCGGACTTTATTGCTATCGCACAAGCTGCACTCACCGACAAACATCAGATGCACTATGTGCTATTGCACTTTTTTCTTGACCGGAGATTACACTCGCGCTAGTCGGCCACCGTCAGCGCGCCAGGGCTTGCCGCGTGCGATCCCACGATGTTTGAGACAGGCGGCGGCGCGTTTGAGACGGCTCGCGATCTTTTGGCTGGTTTGCGCCGCGACGGGGTTCGTGGCCGCCGCGGGCGTGGCGTTGCTGCTCTCGGTGGCGATCGACCATCGGCTCAGCTGGAAGCGCGCGGCGCCCGTCGAGGTCATCAAGACGCTGGATAGATTGCAGAAACACCCGCGCGAAACGCTGAATGCGTGGATCGGCTAGGCGCTAGTCCCGGCTGAGCCGGACGAAGCGCGGCTTGCCGGCGGGGTCCATGCCGAGAAAGCCCTCGACGCGGTCGAGGTCGACGATGACGCCGGCGCCCTTCTTCTCCGGATCGCCGCGCTGCTCGATTTCCGGCGCATTCGCATAGACCCGCTCGCGCTCGGCGCCTTCGACCCGGCGCGCCCGACCCATCAGCTGGAGCACGACGCGGGTGTCCGGGTTGCGCATGATCATCGACACGTGCGGATTGGCGGTGATGTTGTCCATCGTGCCGCCGCCGGGGTTACGCGCCCAGAAGCCCACCTGATCGTCGCTGAAGGTCTGCACCGAGCCGCGGAAGGTCAGACGGGGCCGGCCCTCCGCGTCGACGCTCGCCAGCACCATCGGCGTGCGCTCTGAGAGCGCGTTGTTGATGATGCCCTTCAGTTCGTCGTCAAGCACCAGGCCCATTGGGACGTCACCTCATTCCGACCGGCACGCGCTCGGCGTCCTTCTCGGCCCGGATCTTGGCGTGCAGATCGCCGTACTTGGCGAACTCCATCCGGGCGATGGTGCGGTTGTGCACCTCATCGGGGCCGTCGGCCAGTCTCAGCGTACGCTGGCTGGCGTACATCCGGGCGAGGCCGAAATCGCTGGTGACCCCGCCGCCGCCGTGCGCCTGGATCGCGTCGTCGATGATCCGTAGCGCCATCGTCGGCGCGGCGACCTTGATCATCGAGATCTCCAGCCGCGCGACCTTGTTGCCGGCCTTGTCCATCATGTCGGCGGCCTTCAGGCACAGCAGCCGGGTCATCTCGATGTCGGTGCGCGCCGTGGCGACCCGCTGCTCCCAGACCGAGTGCTCGGAGATGTATTTGCCGAACGCTTTGCGGCTCATCAGCCGCCGGCACATCTTCTCCAGCGCCACTTCGGCCGCGCCGATCGTGCGCATGCAGTGGTGGATCCGGCCAGGACCCAGCCGCGCCTGGCTGATCTCGAAGCCGCGGCCCTCGCCGAGCAGCAGGTTCTCGACCGGAACGCGCACGTTCTCCAGCAGCATCTCGGCGTGGCCGTGCGGGGCGTCGTCGTAGCCGAACACCGGCAGCATGCGCACGATCTTCATGCCGGGGGCGTCCATCGGGACCAGGATCTGCGACTGCTGCTGGTGGCTGTTGGCCTCCGGGTTGGTCTTGCCCATCACCACGGCCACCTTGCAGCGCGGATCGCCGGCGCCGGACGACCACCACTTGCGGCCGTTGATGACGTAGCTGTCGCCGTCGCGGACGATCGAGGTCTCGATGTTGGTGGCGTCGGAGGACGCGACCTGCGGCTCGGTCATCAGGAAGGCGGAGCGGATCTCGCCGTTCATCAGCGGCCGCAGCCACCGCTCCTTCTGCTCGAGCGTGCCGTAGCGATTGAGGATTTCCATGTTGCCGGTGTCGGGCGCCGAGCAGTTGAACACCTCGCTGGCGAAGCCGACCCGGCCGAACATCTCGGCGATCGGCGCGTATTCGAGGTTGGTCAGCTGGACGCCCTCGAAGTGGAAGCTGTCGTCGACGTGCGGCACGCCCGCATGCGGCGGCATGAACATGTTCCACAGGCCCGCCGCCCTGGCCTTGGCCTTCAGCTCTTCGAGCACCGGGATCACCTTCCAGCGATCGCCCTCGTCGGCCTGCTGCTCGTAGAGCGGGATCGCCGGGTAGATGTGCTCGTCCATGAAGCGGCCGACGCGCTGCATCAGCTCCTTCTGGCGGGGCGAATAGTCGAAATCCATGGCCGCGATCCTTCTCAAACGCTTGTTTGAAGAGTCCGCTTAGCGCCTCGTTTTCGCGTCCGCTTTGCGGTAGCGCAAATCCGAGGCGCCGGACGGTTTCCCGGGCGCCTAGTCCTTGGCGCGAATCCCGAACAGGATCATGCGCTTAGGCTCACCGTAGCCGAGCGCCTCCTGGTAGTGCGTATCGGCGATGTCCTCCATGCGGGCCGTGAGCTGCAGGCGCGGGGACAGGGCGTAGGCGCCGGAGACATTGACCAGCGTGAAGCCCGGGCGCGTCGCCGGCAGGAAGGTCGAGGGGTCCTCGTCCGCGTCCTTGCCTTCCGACCTGAGGGTGACGTCGGCCTGCCAGCGGCGGTGCGTCCAGTCCAGGCTGACCGACCCCGTGTTGCGCGGCACGCGCAGCATCTGCGTATTCGCGTCCAGGTCGGTGGCGTTGGTGTAGGCGTACTCGGCGTGGAGCGTCAGTTCCCGCGTCAGCCGCGCCTCGATCTGTGCTTCCACCCCGTCCGTGCGGGTGCTGTCGAGGTTGACATAGCGGAACGGGAAACTGGGCGAGAACTCGATCTGATCGCGCACCGCCAAGCGGTAGGCGGTGACCTTGGCCGAGAAGCGCTGGTCGGGCGAGGTCCAGCCGAGCGCCGCGTCCCAGCCCACTGCGTGCTCCGGCCTGAGGCCGACCGACGGCCCGGCGGGAAAGCAGAAATCGCAGAAAATCTCGCTGATCGTCGGGGTCTTGAAACCCTGGCCCCACGCGCCTTCCAGCGAGAAGCCGGCGGGCAGCTTCCACACCGCGGAAGCCCGGCCGGTGGCCTGGCCGCGGAACGTGTCCGGCGCGTCGTAGCGGATCGAGCCGGTCACGGTGAGCGGCGCCAGCGGCCGGAACCTAGCGACGGCGAACCCGGAGGTCGTGCCGAGGTCCAGCGACGATCCGGTGGAGAGACTGCCGCGGTCGCTGATGCGCTCGGCCCCGAACACGATGCCCCAGGGATCGCTCGGCGCCCCGCGCTCGGCGGTCCAGCGGTAGTCCTGGCTTGAGGCGGAGAAGCGCGAATCCTGCGTCGGATCGACGTTGCCGAGCGCGGCGCGGTTCAGCGAATAGCCGCCGAGGCTGAGCGTCTCCTTGAAGCCCCAGGGATCGTCGATCACCGCCCGCACATCGCCGGTCCAGCGATGGTAGGTGGCGAGTTCGGGCGTGTCGCCGAACACGAAGGCGCCGTTGTAGCCGTCGGTGGCGGCGCGGCTGTCGTTGTAGCCGATGCGGCCGTCGATCACGACGCGGTCGCCGACATTCGCCCGCCCGTAGCCGCCGACGTTCCACGAGGCGTAAGGGTCGCGCTCGGGGAAGCCGTCGGCCTTGGAAACCCCGTCCGAGCGGTAGCCGGAGACCGAAAGACCAGCGGCCCAGGCGTCGGTGCTGCGCCCGGCGGCGGCCGAGCCGTCGAAGGTGGCCAGCGATCCGCCCTCGACCGACGCGCGCCAGCCGTTCTCCTCGCGGGTGGTCAGCGAGATCACCCCGCCGATCGCATCCGAGCCCCAGAGCGCACTCTGCGGACCCTGCAGGATCTCGATCCGCTGGACGTTGGCCAGGTCGAGGTTGGCGAAGTCGTAGGCGCCGTTGGGGTCGCTGGCGTCGTTCTGCGGCACGCCGTCGATCAGCACCAGGGTCTTGTCGGAGCTGGCGCCGCGCATGCGGATGCTGGTGACGCCGCCGAACGCCCCGTCACGGGTCAGCGCCAGGCCTGGAACCGTGTCCAGGATATCGGCGGCGTAGACCGCCTGGCGCAGGTCGATCTCGGCCCGGTCGATCACCTGGATATCAGGGACATCGGTGGCGTAGGTCGGTAGCCGGGTGGCTTCGACCACCAGTGGGGCCACCACGGCGGCGGTCGAGACAGGCCCCGGCTTGGCGTTGTCCGGCGTCGTCGCGGGCGGGTCGGCGAGGCAAAGTCCGGGCGCGGCCAGGGCCACGGCCAGGGCAGGCAGGTGATATTTCATGGGGGCTCCGTCAGCCGCGCGGCGCCGCGGCGTTCAGCGACAGGACGACCGGCGCGCCGTGCCGGCCCGTTGTCGCTGCGACGGAATCCCGCGCCGATGGTCTGTTCCCGGACCTCCGGACGAGCGACGGGGGCGGCAGGTCTCCTGGCTCGCGGGTCACCGGTCCCAAGCCCACGCCTTCCCGGTTTCCCAGTGGCGCCGACGCCTGCGAACAGGCGCCGAATGGACGAAGAACCTCGCCGCTTACAGTTGCGGGAACAGCTGCGGATTTGGGGCGAGCCCGCACCGCATTCCCTCTTGGCCGCCGGTTAGGGCGGACCGCCTGGGCGGGTTATCGGGCCAACCTGGCCATGCCGCAAGCCTTCAGGGCGATGCGGTTCATCAGCGGCCCTATCCTTCCGCCAGCGCCGCCAACGCCTCGCCAGACAGGGAGCGGGTGATCCACTCGCTCTTCGCCGCGGCGCCGAGCCGGTCGTAGAAGGCGATGGTCGGCGCGTTCCAGTCGAGCACCTGCCATTCAAGCCGCCGGAGGTCCTCGTCGCGGCAGCGCTGGGCGAGGCGGCGCATCAGCGCCAGGCCGGCGCCCGAGCCGCGCGCCTCTGGAACCACGAACAGATCCTCGAGATAGATGCCGAAGCGGCCCTCGAAGGTGGAGAAGCTGTAGAACCACAAGGCGAAGCCGACCGGGGCGCCGTCTTGCTCGGCGATGTCGCAGAACGCGCGCGGGTGGGCCGAGAACAGCGCCGCCGCGATGTCGGCCTCGCTCGCCACCACTTCGTGCAACAGGCGCTCGTACTCCGCCAGGCCGCGGATGAAGCCGAGGATCAGCGCCGTATCGGCCGGCGTCGCTGCACGCACCTCGATCATCGCAGTCCCCGGGCGGCAAGCTCGGCGCTCAGCGCCGCATTGCCGGTGAACAGGATCGCGTCCCAACCCCGCCGCCTCGCGGCCTGGACGTTCGCCGCTCCGTCGTCGATCAAAAGCACTGCGTCGCCTCCAACCCCCAGCCGCGCCTCCGCCGCCGCGAACGCGGCGTCCGACGGCTTCGTCGCGCGGATCTCGCTGGAGAAGATCATCGGGTCGAGCAAGGCGCCGTCAGGAAACATCTCGGCGACGAAGGCCGGATTGTCGCTGAGGCCGCCGACGACGATGGTCCGGCGCAACTCGGCGGCGATGCGCCAGAGCGCGGCGTTCGGCGCCTCGAACACCGAGAGGATCAGCGCCCGCGCGGTCGCCGGCGCGATCGGGCGGCCGGCCATGTCCGCGAAGGCGGCGGCGAAGTCAGTCTCGTCCGCTTCGCCGAGATCCATCCGCCGCGGCAACGGTCCGTCGAACAGCTCGCGCACGTCGCCGGCGTCGACGCCCAGCAGCGCGACGATCGCCGCGACCCGGCGCTCGCGGTCGAACGGCAGCAGCACGCCGCCGAGGTCGAACAGAACGGCGGCCGGCGCGCTCACGCGCCGATCTTGACCCCCGGCGGGGGCGGATCGTTCGCGGGGACAAAGAAGTCCGGCATCAGCGGCCGGGTCGGATCGACACGGTACTTCTCGAAGTCCCGCACGCCCTCGGCATAGAGAAAGCTGTCGTCGATCAGGAAGTTGCCGGTGAATTCGCGCGACGGCTTGACGAAGATCGCGTGCGCCGCGTCGGCCATGATCTCGACCGTGCGGCACTGGCGCATGCCCTCGTCGCCGGCCAGCGCGAACCGGATCGCGGCGGTGGCGATGCCGGTGCGCGGCCACAGCGCGTTGAAGGCGATCCCGTCGGCCTTGAACTCCTCGGCCATGCCCAGCACGCACATCGACATGCCGAACTTGGCCATGGTGTAGGCCACATGGGTCCCGAACCAGCGCGGGCTCATGTCCAGCGGCGGCGAGAGCATCAGCACGTGCGGGTTGGCCGCGCGCTTCAGGTGCGGAATGCAGGCTTTTGAGGTCAGGAACGTGCCGCGCGCATTGATCTGATGCATCAGGTCGTAGCGCTTCATGTCGGTGGCTTCGGTGCCGGTGAGCTGGATCGCCGAGGCGTTGTTGACGCAGATGTCGATCCCGCCGAACGCGGCGACGGTCTTCTCCACCGCCTCGTAGACGTTGGCCTCGTCGCGCACGTCGACGACCAGCGGCAGCGCCTTGCCGCCGGCGTCCTCGATCTCCTTGGCGGCGGTGTAGATCGTCCCGGGCAGATGCTTGTGCGGCTCGGCGGTCTTGGCGGCGATGGCGATATTGGCGCCGTCGCGGGCGGCGCGGAGCGCGATGGCCAGGCCGATGCCACGGCTGGCGCCGGTGACGAACAGGGTCTTGCCGGCAAGGCTCATGATGTTCTCCGTCAGGCCCGCGCCTGAGACGCTGACTTCGGGGCGGCGCGGTACCAGTCGACGCCGGCCGCGTCGCGTTCGCGCACCGCATCGCCCCGGCGCAGCAGGCAGTTGAGGTGCGCCAGGCTCTCGCCGGTGGCCATACTGAGCACGCCTTCGGTGATCTGGCGCTTGAACAGGACGTGGAAGACGTCGACCGCGCGCTTCTTCTCGTCGATCAGTCGCTCGAGCCGCTTCAGGGCGTGTTCGTGGAAGCCGATCAGTTCGTCGATGCGGGCGTGCAGGCCGTGGAACGGGTCGTTGTGGGCGGGCAGCACCAGCACGTCGTCCGGCACCAGGGTCTTGATCCGCGCCAGCGAGGTCAGCCACTCGTCAAGCGGATCGCCCTCTGGCTCGGTCGGGAACACCGAAACGTTAGAGGTGATCCGGGGCAGCACCTGATCGCCGGAGATGAACAGCTTCAGCTCGGGGCAGTAGAGGCAGGCGTGCTCGGGCGAATGGCCGGCGCCGGTCACCACCCGCCATTCGCGCCCGCCGATCGTCAGCACCTCGCCGTCGACCACGCGGCGATAGGCGTCCGGCAGGGCGTGCAGCGCCTTGCCGAAACCGCCGAAGCGCGTGGCGTAGTTGTCGAGCGCGTCCTGGTCCCAGCCGGCGGCGCGGTAGAACTCGAGGCCATCTTCCGGCGCCTCGCGGCCGGTGTCGGCGGCCAGCAGGCGGCACATCAGATATTCCAGCCGGGTGATCCAGAGCTTGCAGCGGAACTTGCGGGTGATCCAGCCGGCCATGCCGATGTGGTCCGGGTGCATGTGGGTGACGACCACCCGCACGATCGGCTCGCCACTTGAGCGGCCCGGCGAAGGCGTTGCGCCAGGCCTCCGTCGTCTGCGGGCCTTGCATGCCGGTGTCGACCAGCGTCCAGCCGCCTTCGTCCTTCAGTCCCCAGACGTTGATGAACGCCAGCGAGCCGCCCAGCGGCATCCGCATCCAGACGACGCCCGGCGCTATCTCCAGACCGCCGCCGATCTTCGGCCCATCCCCGAGGGGATAGGTGAGGCGTGCTTCGGCCGCCGTCTGATCTTCAAACCCGTCACGCAACGCCTCTGGCCTCCCATGCCAACATCTTTCTTTGATCCCCCGCGGACGCCAAGCCAAGCCCGCACACAGCGCCCGCCCTGCGCAACCGCCGACTTGACCGGTCGAGCAACGCGGGGCTTAACAGCGGCAAAACAGATTTTCTCCAAGGGAGACCAGCGCTCATGAGGCCAATCGTCTTTGGTCTGATCGCCGCCTTGATGGCCGCGACGATGCTACCGGCCGCCACCGCGTTCGCCGCGGCCAAGCCAGTGACGCCGCCGGTCGATCCGGACTCGATCAAGAAAGGCATGGCCGCCGCGCCGGGCGTGATCACCCAGGCCGGCGTCGACTGCAACCTCGCCAACGCGCGCCTGCTCGGCAAGTCGGTCGATCCCAAGACCAAGATTTCCAGCAGCTACTACGAGCTGGCCTGCACCAATCAGGAAGGCTTCATCGTCGCCACTCCGGACAAGGGCGGCCAAGCCCAGATCTACACCTGCCTGGAAGCGGCGAACAACCCGGCCTCCGGCGCCAAGTGCGTCCTGCCGCAGAACGCCGATCCGAAGCAGGGCCTCGCGCCGTTGGTGGCCAAGTACAAGCCCAGCTGCCAGATGACCAACGCGCGGGCGGTCGGCCAGACCACCGACCGCACGGCCACCTTGTTCGAAATCGCCTGCCAAGGCGGTCCCGGCTACAGCGTGCAGACCTCGTTCCCGGTCACCGCATCGAAGCCGGCGATCTTCCAGCCCTGCTTTGCAGTCGCCGCGACCAGCGCGTTGAAATGTACGCTGACCGACGACGCGACCTCCGCCGCCTACATCAACACGTTGCTCGCCAAGTTGGACAAGCCCTGCACCCTCAAGGACCGACGCTACGTCGGTGCGACCAACGATGGTTCCAACTTCTTCGAAGTCGCCTGCCAGGACGGCAAGGGCTACATGGTCGAGCAGGCGCCCAACGGCGAGCTGAAGCCGACGATCGACTGCGCCGTGGCCGACAACATCGGCGGCGGCTGCACCCTGACCAACGCCCGGGCGGCCCAGACCGCCCAGGCGGGGCTCTACACCCGACTCGCCCACACGGCCGGCTACCCCTGCGACGTCTCGCAGTACGCCCCGTTCAACGTGAACGTCCCGGGCCACGAGGTGGTCGAACTCGCCTGCTCCAACCGGCCGGACGGCGCCGTGGCGATCTTCCCCGCCAGCACGACGGAAAAGGCGCAGATCTACGACTGCGCCCATTCCGAGATGGCCGGCTACCGCTGCAGCTTCACCAAGCCCGACGTCGCCTTCCCCTCGCTGACCGCGGATCTCAATAAGCTGGGCAAGACATCCTGCGTCGTCTCGGGCTCGCGCTTCGTCGGCAAATCCTCCGACAACATCAACTACCTCGAGGTCACCTGCTCCGACGGCAACCCCGGCTTCATCATCGCCTACAGCCCGGGCCCGCCGCTGACCCCGAAAGAAGCCACCGGCTGCGCGTTCGCCAAGGGCATCGCGGGCGGCTGCCAGATGGCGCAGAACGAGAAGCACTGACCGCGGCTTCCCTCCCCTCGCGGGGAGGGGCTACGGCACGACGGCTTCGATCAGCCGCGGACCCGGCTCGGCCATCGCATTGGCGAAGGCGACGTCGAACGACTCCGCCGTTTCGCAGCGGATTCCCGGCACGCCGAGGCCCCTGGCGTAGCTGACCCAGTCGATCGCCGGATCGCCGAGGCTGAGCAGGCTGCCGGCGGCAGGGCCGGGCGCGCCGGCGCCGGTGCGGCCGAGCTCGATGCCGAGGATGCGATAGGTGTGGTTGGCGAAGATGACGACGGTGACGTCGAGCTGCTCGCGCGCGAGGGTCCAGAGCCCCTGCGCCGTGTACATCGCCGCGCCATCGCCGTTCAGCGAGACCACCTTGCGCCCCGGCGCGGCCACCGCGGCGCCGACCGACACCGGGATCCCCTGCCCGATCGCTCCGCCGGTGAGGCCCAGCCAGTCGTGCGGCCGCCCTGAGCGGGTGACGTTGATGATCGGCTGGCCCGAGGTCACCGAGTCGTCCGAGACGATCGCGCCTTCCGGCAGATGGCGGGCGATCGAGACGCCGGCGGCGGCGGCGGTCAGCGGACCGGTCGGCGCGCCGTCGGGCAGGCTCAGCGGCTGCACGCCGGGCGTCTTCGGGGCGCCGAGCGCATCGGCGAGCGCCTCCAGCGCCGCCGCGCCATCCTCTGCGCGGCTCGCCAGCCCGAAGCTCTCGCAGCCCTCCGGCACCAGCAGGCTGGGCCGGTCCGGATAGGCGAAGAAGGCGACCGGGTCGGTGGTCTCGACCCTCACCATCAGGTCGACGCCGGCGAGGTCGCTCAGCGCCATCTCGCCGAAGTACATCATCCGGTCCGGCGCGAAGCGTCCAGCGCCGCGAGGCTGACGGGCGATGAAGGTGTCGGTGAGGACCCGCACGCCGGCGGCGGCGATCCGCCCAGCCGCGGACAGCGCCGCTTCGCCGCAGGCGGTCGTGCCCAGCAACAGGACCGGCTTGGTCGCCGCCCTGATCTTCTTCGCGGCTGCATCCACCGTCGCGCCCGAGACGGCCGCCTTCGCGCGCCGCACCGCCTTGGGCCCGGTGGCGTTGGCGGGCGACCAGGCGCAGTCAGCCGGCAGGATCAGGCTGGCCGAGCCGGCGGGCGGGCCGTAGCTGGCGCCGATCGCTTCGGCCGCCAGCGCACCGACTTCGTCCGGCCGCTCGGCCGACTTGAGCCAGACCGAGTTCGGCCCGGCGATGGCGGCGATGTCGGACGCCAGCGGGGCGTCGTACTGGCGGTGATAGGTGGCGTGGTCGCCGATCACATTGACGATCGGGGTGAAGGCGCGGCGGGCGTTGTGAAGGTTGGCCAGGCCGTTGCCGTAGCCGGGACCCAGGTGCAGCAGGGTGCAGGCGGGCTTGCCGGCGATGCGGCCGTAGCCGTCGGCGGCCCCGGTCGCGACGCCTTCGAACAAGCACAGCACCGGCCGCATCTTCGGCTGCCGGTCCAGCGCGCTGACGAACTGCATCTCGCTGGTGCCGGGATTGGCGAAACAGGCGGTGACATCGTTATCGATGAACGTCTCGATCAGTGCGTCCGCGCCATTCATGACCGACCTCCGAGGTTTTCCAGGAACCGTATCGGGCGGCCCCGACTGGGCGCCGCCAGCTCGCCGTCGCGCATCACCACCTGGCCGCGGATGATGGTCGCCATCGGCCAGCCCTTGGCTTCCATGCCGTCAAACGGGGTCCAGCCGACGCGGGTGGCCATGTCGGCGTGGCGGATCGTGCGACGGGCTTTCAGGTCGACGATGGTGAGGTCCGCGTCCCAGCCGACCGCCATCCGCCCTTTGCCGGCGATGCCGAAGATGCGCTGGGCGCCGGCGCTGGTGAGGTCGATGAACCGCTCCAGCGTCAGCCGGCCCTCGGCGACGTGGGTCAGCATCACCGCCACCAGCGTCTGCACCCCCGGCATCCCGGAGGGCGAGGCCGGGTAGGGCCGCGCCTTCTCCTCCAGCGTATGCGGCGCGTGGTCCGAACCCACGACGTCGACGACCCCCTGGGCCAGACCTAGCCAAAGGCCTGCGCGATGACCTTCGTCGCGGATCGGCGGATTCATCTGCGCCAGGCCCTTCAGGCGCTCGTAGGCCGGTGGCGCGGCGAAGGTGAGGTGCTGGGGCGTCACCTCCACGGTTACGATGTCCTTGTGGCCGGCCACCAGCGCGACCTCCTCGGCGGTGGTGAGGTGCAGCACGTGAACACGCCGACCCAGCTCGACGGCGATCGCCAGCAATCGCTCGGTGGCCTTGATGGCGCAACAGGCGGGGCGCGCTAGCGGGTGGCTGGTCCAGTCGCCGAAGCGCACCAGGGGACGGCGCTCGATCAGGCAGGCCTCGTCCTCGGCGTGGATGGCGACCCGCCGGCGGCTGTGCCTGAGCACCTCGCGCAAATCCACGTCTTCGGCCACCAGCAGCGAGCCGGTAGAGCTGCCCATGAACACCTTGACCCCGCAACACCCCGGGAGCCGCTCAAGCTCGCCCAGAAAACGGGCGTTGTCAGGCGTCGCGCCCACATAGAAGGCGTGGTCGCAAAGCATGCGATCGCCGGCCCTGGAGAGCTTGTCGTCGAGCCCTTCGGCATCGGTGGTCGCCGGATCGGTGTTCGGCATTTCGAACACCGAGGTGACGCCGCCCAGCACCGCGGCGCGCGATCCGCTCTCCAGATCTTCCTTCCATTCCAGACCCGGTTCGCGGAAGTGCACGTGCGTATCGATCACCCCCGGCAGCACGGTGAGGCCGGCGGCATCGAAGACGTCGCCCGCCGACGCCTGCGACAGGTCGCCGATCGCGGCGATCCGGCCACCGCGCACGCCGATGTCGGCCAGGCCCCGTCCGGCGTGGTTCGCCACCTCGCCACCCCGCACGATCAGGTCAAACGATTCAGGCAACGGGGGCGGTTTCTTCCAAGAGGTGTTCGGCGGCGGACAGCACGCTGTCAGCCGAGAGGTCGATCATGTGCCGGACCTGGGCGCTGAGGCTGGAGTCGACCCGCCGCAGCTCCTCCAGCGTCCGCGCGCCGCGCACCACCCGCACCGTCTCGCCCCAGGGCCGCCAGATGCGGTCGTCCGAGGGCCCGAACAGCGCCAGGGTCGGCGCGCCGGCTGCGGCGGCGAGCTGGGAGAAGCCGTTGTCGTTGCCGATGAACAGCCGCACGCGCTTCAGCGCGGCGTAGACGGTCAAGAGCTCGCCCTTGCCGACGAAATCGATCACCAGGTCGCGCGGCGCGGTCGACTTGACCGGGTCCACCTCATGCGTGTCGCCGGTGTCGCCGAGGATCATCAGCCGGCCGCCGGCGAAGGCGCCGCCCGGCGCCAGCAGCCGGCGGGTCACCTCGGCGAAGCGCTCGATCGGCCAGGCCTTGCCGACCCATTCGGCGGTCGGGGCGATGGCGAGGATCGGCGCGGCGCCGGCGGTCAGCCTGGCGGCCTTGGCCTCGGTCTCAGGCGCTGACGAACAGGTAGGGCGCGGGCGGATCCTCCTCCAGCCGCATCAGCCGCGCCGCCTCGATCAGCTTGTGCGCCGGCTCGTCGTGGCTGCGCCGCAGCGCCTTGCCCTTGGGCCGCAGCCGGCCGGTGATCACGCCCGAGGGCATGTCGACCACCAGCGCCCATCGCTGCGCCCGCACCGGCCCCATGACCCCAAACCAGCGCCGGCCGGACGACTTGCGGTCGGTGACGATGATCCGATCGACCTTCGGCATGTCGGCGTACAGCGGCGCGACATGGCGGTTGGCGATGATGGTGAAGCGCGGATTTGGCGCCTCGTCGTGCAGCTTCTTCAACAAGCCAGACGCCAGCACCGCCTCGCTGACGCTCTCCGGAGCGACGAACAGGACGGGGAAGGACTTGGCTGCCATTGCATTCCTCTATAGGCGCCCTTTGACTGGCGCTCCAGCGGCCAAGTCTCCACATTGGCCGCATGTCCGAAAAGACCCGAATTACTCGCCAGAATAGCCGCGCCCTGATCGCGGTCGGCGGCGAGGACTGGCGCGGCTTCCTGCAGGGCCTTTTGACCCAGGACGTCGAGACGATCGCGCCCGGCGAGCTGCGCTTCGGCGCGCTGCTGACCCCTCAGGGCCGGCTGCTCTACGACCTCTTCATCGTCGGCCGGCCCGATACAGGACAGGGAGATGGGTGCTGGCTCGACTGCGCCGCCGAGCGCCGCGCGGCGCTGATCCAGCGCCTGACCATCTATCGCCTGCGCGCCAAGGTTACGATCGCGCCGGACGAGACGCCGGTGTTCGCCGCCTGGGGCGAAGCGCCGAGTGGCGGTGGCTGGATCGCCGATCCCCGGCTGCCGGCGCTGGGCTGGCGCGGCTACGGCGTCGAGGCGGCCGAGAACGCGGCCGAGGCGGATTACGATCGCCATCGCCTGGCCCTCGGCGTGCCCGGACCGGCCGACTGGGGCGAGGACTCGGCCTACCCGCTCGAGGCTGATTTCGACCTGCTGCACGCGATCGACTTCAAGAAGGGCTGCTTCGTCGGCCAGGAGACGACATCGCGGATGAAGCGCCGCGGCGCGATCAAAAGCCGCATGCTGCCGATCGACTTCGACGGGACGGCGCCGGCGGCGGGGGCCGAGATCCTGGCCGGGACGCTGCGGGCCGGCGAGGTGCGCTCCGGCGTCGACGGCCGCGCCATGGCGCTGGTCCGCCTCGACCGGATCGAAGCCGCCGCGCTGACGGTGGATGGGCGGGCTTGCGTCGTCGCCCGGCCCGAATGGATGAACCTCTAGCTTACTCCGACCTCGCCCGCGAAGCGGGCCCAAAGATCTGTCCACGAACGACACGAAAAACACGAACGGAACGGGGCGGATCAGCGCCTGTGCAGCCTCGTTCGTGTTTTTCGTGTGGTTCGTGGACTCCTCTTGAATTCCTCCGCCGATCCGACGCCTGAGAAACAAGCCTGGGTCCCCGCTTGCGCGGGGAAGAGCGGATTTGGGAGACGCCCCGTTGCCCCGGCGGTGATTCTTCGGCACGACAGCCGAGGAGGAGCCGCGTCTTGGGCATCGCCACTTTCGACACCGACGGACGCTGCGCCTGGGCCAATCCCAAGGAGCCGATCTACGTCGCCTACCACGACGAGGAATGGGGCGTGCCGGAGTACGATCCGCGCGCACTCTGGGAAAAGCTGGTGCTGGACGGGTTTCAGGCCGGCCTAGCGTGGATCACCATCCTGAAGAAGCGCGAGGCGTTTCGGACCGCGTTCGCCAATTTCGATCCGGAGATCGTCGCGCGTTACGGCGCCGAGGATCGGGCGCGGCTGATGGCCGACGCCGGCATCATCCGCTCCAACGCCAAGATCGACGCCGCCATTTCGGGCGCGAAAATCTACCTCGACATGCGCGAGCGGGGCGAGGACTTCACCGGGTTCCTGTGGGACTTCGTCGGCGGCAAGCCGATCCAGAACCGCTGGACCGGCGTCGGCGAGGTGCCCGCGCAGACGCCCGAGGCCGTCGAGATGGCCAAGGCGTTGAAAGCCAAGGGCTTCAAGTTCACCGGGCCGGTGATCGTCTACGCCTTCATGCAGGCGGTCGGCATGGTCAACGACCACGTCACCACCTGCCCGCGCCACGCCGCGGTGGCCAGGCTGGCCCAGAATCTCAAGGCGCCCGCCTGATGCCGGACATGCTGCTGGAAAGGGCGTGCCCCGCGCCGGTCTGCGGCGTCGACGAAGCCGGGCGCGGGCCCTGGGCCGGGCCGGTCTGCGCCGCCGCCGTGATCCTGAAGCCGCGCGGCGTCCCCAAGGGCGTCGACGACTCCAAGAAGCTCTCGGCGCTCAAGCGCGAGGCCCTGGAGATCGAGATCAAGCGCAAGGCGATCGCCTGGGGCGTCGGCTTCGCCTCGGTGGAGGAGATCGCGGCCCTCAACATCCTGCACGCCACGGGCCTCGCCATGCGCCGCGCGGTGGAGGCGATGGCGACGGCGCCGCTCTACGCCCTGGTCGACGGCAACTATCGCTTCGACCTGGGCTGCCCGGTGAAGACGGTGGTCGGCGGCGACGCCATCTCCGCCTCGATCGCCGCCGCCTCGATCCTGGCCAAGACCGCCCGCGACCGGCTGATGGCGCAGATGGACCAGACCTATCCCGGCTACGGCTTTGCCGGCCACAAGGGCTACCGCGCGCCGATCCACGCCGAGGCGCTGCTGCGGCTGGGCCCCTGCCCGGAGCATCGGCTGAACTGGGGGCCGGTGAAGCTGGCGCTGATGGGCAAGGATCCGATGCTGGCGTTCGACGACGCGATGCAGGGGGAACTGGACCTCGGCTGAGCCGCCGCCAGATTGACCTGATCAATCAAGATTGACCGTGGCCGCCTGCCTGAGGCGGATCGCGGCATGACCGACGATCCCCTCGCCCAGATGTTCCGAGCCCAGGCGCAGGTCTGCGCCTCGTTCGGATCGCCTTTCTATGCCGCGCTACTGGGCCGGGCGGCGGGCGATCTGGACGAGATGCGCACGCTGTTCGCGCCGTGGGCGGGTCAGAGCTTCGAAGACCTGATGGGCGCGGCGGTCTCGCTGCGCTTCCTCGGCGCGTTGCACGACCTGGCGCTCAGCGGCGACGACATCGCTCTGTCCGCCGCCTTCCCGCCCACCAGCGACGCCGACGCGGCGTGGGAGACGGCGCGGTCGGCGATCGAGCGCGACCCGGCGCGGTTCGCCGCGTTCATGACCCACGAGCCGCAGACCAACGAGGTGCGCCGCTCGGCCTGCCTGCTGCCAGGCTTCCTGACCATCGCCGCCGAGACCGGCCTGCCGCTCGCCTGCCTGGAACTCGGCGCCAGCGCCGGACTCAACCAGCTCTGGAACCGCTACGCCTACGACTACGGCGAGGCCGGCCGCTGGGGCGATCCTGAGCTGGCCGCTGACGCTCGACAGCGCCTGGAGCGGGCCGCCGGCGCCTTGGGCGACGCCGATCGAGGTCGCTTCGACCGCCGCCTGCGACCGCAAACCGATCGACCTGACCGATCCGCTGCAGCGCCGGCGGCTGAAGGCCTATCTCTGGCCCGACCAGGCCGAGCGCATCGAGCGTTTCGACGCCGCCGTCGGCATGGCGCTGGCGGCCGGGATCCGGGTCGAGGCTGCCGACGCCGCCGCCTGGACGCTGGCCCGCGCCGCGCCGCGCGAGGGCCTCGCCACCGTCGTCTATCACTCGATCTTCTGGCAGTACCTGCCGGCGCAGACCAAGACCGTCCTGCGCGCCGCGCTCGAAACCCACGGCGCCGAGGCGACGCGGTCCGCCCCGCTGGCCTGGCTGCGAATGGAGCCGATCGAGGGCCAGGCGTTCCCGATCGAACTGCGGCTGACGCTCTGGCCCGGCGGCAAGGATCGCCGGCTCGCGACAGTGCACGCGCACGGGGCGAACGTGAACTGGGGAGCGCCTGACTAGACCGGGTTGGCCACGCTCTTAAGCGCCCCTTAACCGCATTCGCGAAGGCTGGTCTTCCCGCTAGAGAGTGAAGGCATGGCCTCCAGGAAACCCGAAGAGACCGGCCGCATCATCCTCGGCGACTGCATCGCCGAGATGGCGAAGCTGCCCGAGAAGTCGGTCGACCTGGTGTTCGCCGACCCGCCCTACAATCTGCAGCTCGGCGGCGATCTGCTGCGGCCCGACAATTCCAAGGTCGACGCGGTCGACGACGACTGGGACCAGTTCGCCTCGTTCGAGGCCTACGACCGCTTCACCCGCGCCTGGCTGGCCGGCGGCCCGGCGCGTGCTGAAGGACGACGGCGCGCTGTGGGTGATCGGCAGCTACCACAACATCTTCCGCGTCGGCTCGGCGCTGCAGGACCTGGGCTTCTGGATCCTCAACGACGTGGTCTGGCGCAAGTCCAACCCGATGCCGAACTTCAAGGGCACGCGCTTCACCAACGCCCACGAGACCCTGATCTGGGCCGCCAAGTGCGCGCGGCGCGCGGCGCTACACCTTCAACTACGACGCCATGAAGCTGGCCAACGACGAGCTGCAGATGCGCTCCGACTGGACCCTGCCGCTGGCCACCGGCGAGGAGCGGGTCAAGGACGAGACCGGCGCCAAGGCCCATCCGACCCAGAAGCCGGAGGCGCTGCTGCACCGGGTGATCCTGGCCACCAGCAAGGTCGGGCGACGTGATCCTCGACCCGTTCTTCGGCGTCGGCACCACCGGCGCGGTCGGCCAAGCGGCTCGGCCGCCGCTTCATCGGCATCGAGCAGAACCCCGGCTACGTCTCGCTGGCCCGCAGCGCGGATCGAGCAAGGTGGTCCCGACCGCGCCGTCAGACCTCGAGGTGACCGGCTCGAAGAAGGACGAGCCGCGCGTGCCGTTCGGCCAGATCGTCGAGGCGGGGCTGCTGCGATCCTGGCGACACCGTCTGGTGCCCGCGCGGCAAGCAGCAGGCCAAGGTGCGCGCCGACGGCAGCCTGGTGATGGGCGAGCTCACCGGCTCGATCCACAAGCTGGGCGCGATGGTCCAGTCCGCGCCCGCCTGCAACGGCTGGACCTACTGGCACATCCGCACCGACAAGGGCCTGGCCCCGATCGACGTGCTGCGCGCGAAGATGCGGGCGGAGATGGTCTGACGGGCTAGGCGAGCGCCTCCCGCGCCGCCTTCAGGAACACGCTCGGCATGGCTTCCAAGTCGCGTCGCGGCGTCCAGATCGCGGCCTTCCAGTCGCCCTCGGCGCGGAAGACGCGCAGGTCAGGGCGAAGTGGGTGAAGACGTGGCGGATCTCGCCGGCGCGGCGCCAGGCGGCGGCGACGGGAGCGGCGGCGAGGGCTTCGGCGTCGGACCAGGGCGCGTCGCGCCAGTCGCGACGTCGGCAAGCCGAGCATGCCGCCGAGCAGGCCCTTGGCCGGCCGGCGGACCAGGGCGACCCGGTCGCCGGCGGTCAGCACGTAGGCCGCGCCGTAGCGCTGCGGGCGGTCGGGCTTGGCGTCACGGCGCGGATAGGTCTGCGGCGCGCCGGTCGCGCGGGCCTGGCAGTCGTCGGCGGCGGGGCAGATCAGGCAGGCGGGGGATGAGGGCGTGCAGATCATCGCGCCCAGGTCCATCAGCGCCTGGGCCCAGTCGCCGGGGCGGTCGTCGGCGATGAGGCCCGCGGCCAGGCGCTTCAGCTCCGGCTTGGCGCCGGGCAGCGGCGCCTCGACCGCGTAGAGGCGCGCCATCACCCGCTCGACATTGCCGTCGACCACGTTGGCGGGCCGGTCGAAGGCGATCGCGGCGATCGCGGCGGCGGTGTAGGGGCCGACGCCCGGCAGCGCGCGCAGGCCGTCCTCGGTGTCCGGGAACACGCCGCCCAGCCTCTCCGCCACGAAGCGGGCGCAGGCGATCAGGTTGCGGGCGCGGGCGTAGTAGCCGAGCCCGGCCCAGGCGGCCATCACCTCGCCCTCGTCGGCGGCCGCCAGCGCCGCCACGGTCGGCCAGCGGCGGGTGAAGGCGAGGAAGTAGGGCGTCGCGTGCGGCACGGTGGTCTGCTGCAGCATGATCTCGGAGAGCCACACCCGGTAGGGATCGGCCCGTCGGCCCGCCGCCTGGTCGGCGGGACGTACGCGCCACGGCAGGTCGCGGGCGTGGGCGTCGTACCAGGCGAAGACTTCGTTTCTGAGGCGAGATAGCGTCGCGACGGGCGGCATGAGCTGGTTTATAGAGCCTCGATGCGCCGCTCGCTGCCCTCGTCGCAGGAAGCCCTCGCCATACTCGCCGCGCGCCGGCCACGGCCGCCGCCCCGGCCGCCGCGCCATGCCGCGCGGGGGCTGAACGTGGCGATGAAGGAGCTGGAGGAGAAGTTCGGGCGCGGCCCCGACGACCTGAAGGCGCGCTGGCGCGAGATCGTCGGCGAGGCGCTGGCCGGCCGTTCCGAGCCGGTGAAGCTGGTCAAGTCGCGCACCGGCGGCGCCACGCTGGAGCTGCGGGTGGCCGGACCGGTCGCCGCGCTGGTCCAGCACCAGGCGCCGCTGATCCTCGACCGGCTGAACCTGTACCTCGGCCCGGGCACGGTGGCGAAGCTGCGCATCGTGCAGGGTCCGCTCAGCAAGCCGCCGACCGCCGCCGCATCGGGTCCGACGCGCCGGACCCGCGCCGCCGCTCGACGCCGCCGCCGAGCGCGAGCTCGAGGTCAGCCTCGCCGAAGCGCCGGACGGCCCGCTCAAGGACGCCCTGCTGCGCCTCGGCCGCGAAGTGCTGCGGTCGAAACACCGGTGAAACGCGGCGCCCTCGACCATCAGCCCCCTTCATACCGCCCACGGAATCGCGCTCTACTCGATCGCTTAACGGCCAGGAGTCCTCTGCATGCGTGCTGTCGCCGCTCTCTTGATCTGCCTTGGCCTCGGCCTCGCGGCCTGCAAGCCGGCCACCACCAGCGGCGGCGCGGGCCAGGACGACATGAGCCTCGGCAATCCCGCCGCCAAGGTGACGGTGATGGAGTTCGCCTCGCTGGGCTGCCCTATCTGCGCCAAGTGGAACAACGAGGTCTTCCCCGCCTTCAAGGCCAAGTACGTCGACACCGGCAAGGTGCACTACGTGCTGAAGGAGTTCTCCACCGGCGACGCGCCAGTGGCCGCCGCCGGCTTCCTGCTCGCCCGCTGCGCCGGCAAGGACAAGTATTTCCAGATTGTCGATGCGGTGTTCCGCCAGGAAGCCGAACTGCTGGAGAGCGACCGCAACGCCGAGAAGCGCGACCGGCTGGTCAAGATCGCCCAATCGGCCGGCATTCCCGAGACCCAGTTCGACGCCTGCACCAGCAACGACGACGCGCTGAAGGCGTTCAACGACCGCGTCGAAGCCTCGGCAAAGCAATACAGCATCAACTCGACGCCGACCTTCATCATCAACGGCAAGTCGACGACCGGCTACCAGGACATGGCGGCGATCGATAAGTCGATCGCCGACGCCCAAGCCACCGCGAAGTGATGGGCGACCGCGAAGTGAAAATGCTCAGCCGCCGGATCGCTATCGCCGCGGCCTGCGCCTTCGCCGCCGGCCTCATCGCGGCCTCGGGCGCCGTGGCCGGCGTGATGGACCCCGAGCCGGGCGACATGGCGCTGGGCCCCGCCGGCGCCCGCGTGACGGTGATCGAGTATGCCTCGGTCGGCTGCCCGCACTGCGCCGACTGGCGCCACGACGTCTTCCCCGCCTTGAAGGCGAAGTACATCGACACCGGACGCGTGCGTTTCGTGCTGCGCGAGATGATCACCGGCGATCCCACCGTCGCCACCGCCGGCTTCATGCTGGCGCGCTGCGCCGGGCCGGCGAAGTACTTCCAGGTGGTCGACGAGGTCTACGCCCGCCAGCCGCAGATGTTCGGCAAGACCGCCGACACCGGCGCGGTGCTGGGCGAGATCGCCAAGGCCGCCGGCATGACCGAGGAGGCCTACGAGGCCTGCATCGACGACGAAGGCCTCGACGCCCTGAACGCCCGCGTCGCCCAGCACAACAAGGATGGGGTCGACAGCACCCCGACCTTCTTCGTCAACGGCAAGCGCTACGACGAACCGCTGCACGCTGGCGCAGGTCGCCGCCGCGCTCCATCCCGGCCACAGGTCCTAGGGACCGGAAGGGGCGGGCGGTGCATTTCCAGCGACTTCGGCTCTCCGGCTTCAAGTCCTTCGTCGATCCGACCGATTTCCGGATCGAGCCGGGGCTGACCGGCGTCGTCGGCCCGAACGGCTGCGGCAAGTCGAACCTGCTGGAGGCCCTGCGCTGGGTGATGGGGGCCAACTCGGCCAAGGCAATGCGCGGGTCCGGCATGGACGACGTGATCTTCGCCGGATCCGGCGGGCGGCCGGGTCGAAACCACGCCGAGGTGACGCTGACCATCGACAACGCGGACGGCACGGCGCCGGTCGCGCTCGGCGGCCATCCGGTGCTGGAGGTGGTGCGGCGGATCGATCGCGGCGCGGGCTCGACCTACCGCGTCAACGGCAAGGAAGTGCGGGCGCGCGACGTGCAGCTGCTGTTCGCCGACGCCTCCACCGGGGCCAATTCGCCGGCCCTGGTCCGCCAGGGTCAGATCTCCGAACTGATCGCCGCCAAGCCGCAGAACCGGCGCCTGATCCTCGAGGAGGCCGCCGGCGTCTCCGGCCTGCACAGCCGCCGCCACGAGGCGGAGCTGAAGGTCCGCGCAGCCGAGAGCAATCTCGAGCGGCTCGACGACCTGGCCAAGGAGCTCGACGCCTCGCTGGGCCGGCTGAAGCGCGAGGCGCGGCAGGCCGAGCGCTACAAGAAGCTCGCCAGCCAGATCCGCGCGCTGCAGGGCGCGGTGCTCTACGCGCGCTGGGCCGAGGCGCGCGATGCGCTGGCCAACGTCGATACGGAGGCGATGACCGTCGGCGCCGAGGCTGAGCGCGCCACGAGAGCCGCCGCCGCTGCCAGCGCCGCAGCCGCAGAAGCCGAGGCCGCGATCCGGCCGCTGCGCGACGAGGAGACTACCGCCGCGGCAATCCTGCACCGGCTGGAGATCGAGAAGGACCGGCTCGACCGCGAGTTCGAGGGGGCGGCGGCCGAGGTGGCGCGGCTGCAGGCCGAGATCGCCCGCCTGATCGCCGACGCCGGCCGCGAGGGCCAGATCGTCGAGGACGCCGGCCGCGCGCTAGCCCGCCTGGAGGCCGAGGCGCGGCAGCTGGAAGTCGAGATCGAGACCGCGCCGGAGCGCCTGCCGGAACTCGCCGCCAAGGCCGAAGCCGCCGACGCCGTGCGCCGCGCCGCCGACGCCGAAGTCGAGCGCCTGGCCACTGAAATCGCCGCCGCCGAGGCCGACCGCCGCGGCGCCGAGACGCGGGTGGAGGAAGCCCGGGTCCGGCTGGCGCGGACCATCCGCGCGCTCGACCAGACCAAGCTCGACCGCGCCGCGCTCGGCCCCGCCCAGGATCCGCGCCTCGCCGCCGCCGAAGAGGCCCTTGCCGCCGCTGAGACCGCGCTCGCCGAAACCCGAGCCGCGCTGGAAGCGGCCGAAGCCGACCGATCGTCGGCGCAGACGGCCGAATCGCAGGCCCGTGGCGCGGCGCGCAAGGCGGCCGACGAACTGGCGGCACTGAAGGCCGAGGCGCAGGGCCTGGCGGCCATCACCGCCCGCGCCGAGAAGGGTGCGTTCAAGCCGGCGCTGGATCACGTGACGCCCGACAGCGGCCTCGAGGCGGCGCTGGCCGCCGCGCTCGGCGACGATCTCGCCGCCGCGCTCGATCCGAAGGCGCCGAGCCATTGGGCGGGCGCCGACGCCGCCGCATGCGACTGGCCGGCCGGCGCGACGCCGCTCGGGCCGCAGGTGGAGGCGCCGCCGGAGCTCGCCGCGCGGCTGGCGCATGTCGCCCTGGTCGACGCCGCCGACGGCCCTGCGCTGATGCGCCAGCTGAAGCCCGGCCAGCGTCTGGTCTCCAGAGCCGGTGATCTCTGGCGCTGGGACGGCTTCACCGCCAGCGCCGGCGCGCCGAAGGCGGCCGAGGCGCGGCTGAAGCAGCGCGCCCGGCTTGCCGCGCTCGAAGCGCAGATCGCGACGCTGACCCCGGCGGCCGAGGAAACGCGGCGCGCCGCTGATGCCGCCGCCAAGCGGGTCGCGGACGCCGAGCAGGCCGTTCGCATCGCCCGGCCGCGGCCCCGCGAAGCCGAGATCGCCAGCCAACGGGCCCGCGAGCAGCTCGAGACGCTGGCCCGCGAAGGCGCCCGCCGCGACGCCCGCGCCCAGTCGCTCGACGAGACCATCGCCCGCTTCGACGCCGAACGCGCCGAGCTGGCCGCGCAGCTGGCCGAGGCCGAGACGGCGCTCGAAAGCGTCGCGCCCGAGGCCGGCGATCGCGAGGTGCTGGAGGCGGCGCGCGCCGCGGCCGCCGAGGCGCGCACCGCCGAAGCCTCGGCGCGGGCGGCGTTCGACGTCGAGCGGCGCGAGCGTGACGGCCGCCAGCGCCGGCTGGAGGCGCTGGTCGCCGACCGCGACGGCTGGACCCGCCGCGCCGACGTGGCCCGCCGCCGCGAAGAGCAGCTCGGCCTGGAGCGCGAGAACGCCGAGGCCGCGATGGTCAAGGCCAAGGAGCTGCCGGGCGCGTTCGAGGCCCGCCGGCAGGGACTGCTGGACGAGCTCGGCGTCGCCCAGGGGCGCAAGGCCAAGTCCGCCGACTCGCTCGCGATGGCCGAGGCCGTGCGCGGCGACGCCGACCGCGCCTGGCGCGCGGCCGAGACCGCCGCCGGCGAGGCCCGCGAGCGCCGCGCCACCCTGACCGCCCGGCTCGACGCCGCCCGCGACCGCTTCGCCGAGACGGCGCACACAATCCGCGAACAGACCCAGGTCGAGCCCGAGGCGCTGGGCAGGCGACTGGCCGAAGAGGCCCACGCCCTGCCGCCCGACGCCGCCGGCATGGAGACCCAGCTCGCCGCGCTGGAGCGCGAGCGCGAATTGATGGGTCCGGTCAACCTGCGCGCCGAGGAGGATGCGCGCGAGCTGTCCGACCGGCTGCAGACCCTGAAGTCCGAGCGCGCCGACCTGTCCTCGGCGCTGGTCAAGCTGCGCCAGGGAATCGCCGAGCTGAACGCCGAGGGCCGCGAACGGCTGACCGCCGCGTTCACGATCATCGACGGCCACTTCCGCGCGCTCTTCACCACCCTGTTCGAGGGCGGCCAGGCCGAGCTGCGGCTGGTCGAGTCGGACGATCCGCTCGAGGCGGGACTGGAGATCTTCGCCTGCCCGCCGGGCAAGCGGCTGGCGGTGATGAGCCTGCTCAGCGGCGGCGAGCAGGCGCTGACCGCCGCGGCGCTGATCTTCGCGGTGTTCCTGGCCAATCCGGCCCCGATCTGCGTGCTCGACGAGGTCGACGCGCCGCTCGACGACGCCAACGTCGAGCGCTTCTGCAACCTGCTCGACGAGATGCGCCGCCGCGCCTCGACCCGCTTTATCGCCATCACCCACAACCCGCTGACCATGTCGCGGATGGACCGGCTCTACGGCGTGACCATGCGCGAGCGCGGCGTCTCGCAGCTGGTCAGCGTCGACCTGCGCCAGGCCGAGACCCTCGCCGCGCAATGAGCGAGGCGCTGGCCCCATGGCTGGCGCGCTGGGAGCTGGACTTCGAGAGCGCGCCAGCGCCGCCCGGCGGCCGCGAGCCCTACCCGGGCGCCGGCGAGGTCGCGTTCGTGCGCCGCGGCGGGCGCTCGCTGGTGCTCAAGCTGCTGCCGCAGGGCAGCGACGAATGGCGCTCGGGCGAGGTGCTGGCGCATTGGGACGGACGCGGCGCGGTGCGCCTGCTGGAACAGGCCCCGGGGGCGGTGCTGATCGAGCGAGCCATGCCCGGCGACGATCTGTCGCCGATGGTCGCTGCGGGCCGCGATGACGCCGCGACGCTGATCCTGTGCCAGGTGATGGCGCAGCTGAACCGGCCTGCACCGTCCGGCGCCGGCTTCCGCACCATCGCCGACTGGGGCCGGGGCTTCGCACGCAACCGCGGCGCCGCCGCCAAGGTCGGCATGGACGCCGGCCTGATCGACCAGGCCGAGGCGTTGTTCCAGCAGCTGTGCGAGACGCAAGCCGAGCCGATCGTGCTGCACGGCGATCTGCAGCACTACAACGTGGTGCGAGATGCGGCGCGCGGCTGGCTGGCGATCGACCCCAAGGGAATCCTGGGCGAGCCCGCCTACGAGACCGGCGCGATGCTGCGCAATCCGGTCGCCGATCCCGGCCTCTGCGCCGACAGCGCGATCATCGAGCGCCGCGCCCGGCGGATCTGCGCCCAGCTCGACTATCCCTACGAGCGGGTGATCGGCTGGTGCTTCAGCCAGTGGGTGCTGTCGGTGCTGTGGGCGATCGAGGACCATCTGCCCTATGCGCCCTCCTGGCTCGATGGTCCGCGAGCGGCGCAAGCGCTGCTCTAGGGGCCGGCCGGCGCATTTCAAGAGTGTCACGACCGCAAAAAGCCTGGTCGAACATTTAGAATTATTCACGAATTCGCGCTTGCAGCAGAAATCTGAACACTGCTAAGTAAGCACTGTTAGGTTCGCTCTTACGCTGGCGTGGGGATACGCTGGCAATGTCCCCAAGTGCGCTCCTGATGCCGAAAGTATCAGTCGATCCAAGCGCTTACCCATCACCAATCCTTGTCGGAGGGCTCCCCCATGAAGCTCGTCATCGCGCTCGCCTGCCTTGCCACCAGCCTCACTCTCGCAACTCACGCCCTGGCGGACGGCCGCACCGTCGCCACGCTGCAACAACCGATCGCGGCCAAGACCACCTTCATCGCCAACGGCGCGATCTGGGACTGCGAAGGCTCAACCTGCGTCGCCAGCAACACGCCGGACCAGACCTTCGGCCCCTCGCAATGCCGCGACGTCGCCAAGCGACTTGGCGCGGTGGCGGAGTTCAAGAACGACTACAAGACCCTGCAGCCCGCCTCGCTCGATCGCTGCAACACCGGTCTCGCCCCCAAGACCACGACCGCGTCTCGCTGACCTGCCAGCGAGGCGTGGCGGGCGCGCGTCCGGGATCTAGAGCACCGCCCCGCTTTCTCGGACGCGCGCCCACTTTCGCCCCCCTAAGGGCGGTCCCTCCGGGGGCCGCCCTCTTTGTTTTCGGTGGCCTTCGCCATCGCTTCCCGCTTGGTTGCGAGCCTGAAAATCGCGTGCTACTAGGCGCGCGGCTTCGGGCGAGGGGGTCCTTGGGCGACCCCGTCGGCCGCGTGCTTTTCCAAGCGCTATCAAGCCCTTAAGTCGGATTCAGGCGAGCGTCTGCATCCGACGCTGTCAGGCGACGGACGGTCAATCTAGTGGCGGACGATTCAAAGGCGACGGACGTGGGCGCGAGATACGCCCAGGCCCTCTTCGAACTGGCCAAAGACCAGGGCGATGTTGGCGCCGTCGAGGCAGACCTGAAATCGCTCAAGGCCATGCGCGCCGAGAGCGCGGACCTGCGCACCCTGATCGGCTCGGCGGTGTTCGACGCCGAGACCAAGGGCCGCTGCCTGGCCTCGATCGCCGAGGCCGCGGAATTCGCGGCCACCACCCGCAAGTTCCTGGGACTGGTGGCGGCCAATCGTCGCGCCAGCGCCATCCCGGCCATGATTTTCTCGTTCGAGAAGCTCGCCGCCGACGACCGCGGCGCGATCTCGGCCGAGGTGACCACCGCCCTGCCGCTCACCGCCGCCCAGGCCAAGGCGCTGGCCGCCTCGCTGCGCACGGCGCTCGGCAAGGATCCCGAGATCGAAACCAAGGTCGATCCCGCCATTCTCGGCGGGCTGAAGGTGCGCGTGGGCTCGCGCCTTTACGACGCCTCGCTGAAGTCGAGGCTCGATTCGCTGAAATTCGCCCTGAAGAGAGCGTAAGAGACTTCCATGGACATCCGCGCCGCCGAGATCTCGGCCATCCTCAAATCGCAGATCGCCAACTTTGGCGAGGAAGCCGACGTATCCGACATCGGCCAGGTGCTGTCGGTGGGCGACGGCATCGCCCGCGTGTTCGGCCTCGACAAGGTGCAGTCGGGCGAACTGGTCGAGTTCCCCAAGGCCGGCGTGAAGGGCATGGCCCTGAACCTGGAGCGCGACAACGTCGGGATCGTGATCTTCGGCGAGGATAGCGCGATCAAGGAAGGCGACGAAGTGCGCCGCCTCAGCGAGATCGTCGACGCCCCGGTCGGCAAGGGCCTGCTCGGCCGCGTGGTCGACCCGCTCGGCAACCCGATCGACGGCAAGGGTCCGCTGACCGACATCGCCGAGCGCCGCCGCGTCGACGTGAAGGCGCCCGGCATCATCCCGCGCAAGTCGGTGCACGAGCCGGTGCAGACCGGGCTGAAGATCGTCGACAGCCTGGTGCCGATCGGACGCGGCCAGCGCGAGCTGATCATCGGCGACCGTCAGACCGGCAAGACCGCGTTGGCGATCGACACCATCCTCAACCAGCGCCAGATCAACGCCTCGGGCGACGAGAAGGCCAAGCTCTACTGCATCTACGTCGCCATCGGGCAGAAGCGCTCGACCGTGGCGCGGGTGGTCAAGACGCTCGAGGAGCGCGGCGCGCTCGATTACACCATCATCGTCTCGGCCACCGCGTCGGATCCGGCGCCGCTGCAGTTCCTGGCGCCCTTCTCGGGCTGCGCCATGGGCGAGTGGTTCCGCGACAACGGCATGCACGCCGTGATCATCTACGACGACCTTTCCAAGCAGGCCGTCGCCTATCGCCAGATGTCGCTGCTGCTGCGCCGCCCGCCGGGCCGCGAAGCCTATCCGGGCGACGTGTTCTATCTGCACTCGCGCCTGCTGGAGCGGGCCGCGAAGATGAACGACGACTTCGGCGCCGGCTCGCTGACCGCCCTGCCGGTGATCGAGACCCAGGCTAACGACGTCGCCGCGTACATCCCCTCCAACGTGATCTCGATCACCGACGGCCAGATCTTCCTGGAGACCGACCTGTTCTACCAGGGCATCCGCCCGGCGATGAACGTCGGCATCTCGGTGAGCCGGGTGGGCTCGTCGGCGCAGATCCGCGCCATGCGCACGGCCACCGGCTCGCTGAAGAGCGACCTGGCGCAGTTCCGCGAGATGGCCGCCTTCGCCAAGTTCGGCTCCGACCTCGACGCGGCGACCCAGAAGCTGCTGGCCCGCGGCTCGCGCCTGACCGAACTCTTGAAGCAGGCGCAATACGCGCCGCTACAGGCCGAAGAGCAGGTCTGCGTGATCTACGCCGGCACCCGCGGCTATCTCGACGGAGTACCGGTCAGCAGTGTCGGCCGGTTCGAGTCAGAATTCCTCGGCAGACTGCACAGTCAGCACGCCGATCTGCTGGAAGCGATCCGCACCCAGAAGTCACTCACCGATGAGCTCGAGGGCCAGCTCAAGGCCGCGCTCGAAGCCTTCACCGCCTCCTTCGCCTAGGGACCGCACCGGCCGTGGCCACCCTCAAGGAGATGCGAACCCGGATCGGAAGCGTGAAAGCCACGCAGAAGATCACCAAGGCCATGCAGATGGTCGCGGCCGCGAAGCTGCGCCGCGCGCAGGACGCCGCCCAGAACGCCCGGCCCTACGCCTCGCGCATGGCCGCGGTGATCGCCAACCTGGCCGCCTCGGTCTCCGGCCCCGGCGCGCCGCCGCTTTTGGTCGGCACCGGTTCCCACACCAAGGAGCTGGTGGTCGTCGCCACCGCCGACCGCGGCCTAGCCGGCGGCTTCAACTCTTCGATCGTCCGCGCCGCCCGCGACCATATCGGCAATTCCATCGCCCAAGGCCGCCAGGTCTCGGTGCTGACCATCGGCCGCAAGTCGCGCGACCAGCTGCGCCGACTGTACGGCGAACGCTTCGTCGCCAGCCTGGAAGCCGGCAATAATCCGAGCCTGGAGCGGGCGCAGGAAGTCGCCAACCTGATCACCCAGCGGTTCGAAGCGGGCGAGGCCGACGTGGTCACGCTTTACTACAACCAGTTTCGCTCGGTGGTCAGCCAGGTCCCGACGGCCCAGCAGCTGATCCCGGCTCAGGTGGTCGGCGCGCCGACGATCGATCTCAAGGGCGCCTGCTACGAATACGAGCCCGACGAGGAGACGATCCTCGCGACGCTGCTGCCGCGCAATCTGACGGTCCAGCTGTTCGTCGCCATGCTCGAGAACCAGGCCGGCTTCTTCGCGTCCCAGATGGCCGCGATGGACAACGCCACCCGCAACGCCGGCGACATGATCGCCAGGTTCACCCTGCAATATAACCGAGCCCGCCAGGCCCAGGTCACCAAGGAGCTGATCGAGATCATCTCCGGGGCCGAGGCGCTCTAAGAAAGACGAGTAAGAACCATGGCCGACACAGCCGAAGCCCCCGCCATCCTTTCCGAGGCCGTCGCCAAGGGATGGATCACCCAGATCATCGGCGCCGTGGTCGACGTCGAGTTCGACGGTCACCTGCCGGCGATCCTGTCCGCGCTGGAAACCGTCAACACTGACCAGAAGACCGGCGAGCCCTTCCGCCTGGTGCTGGAAGTGGCCCAGCACCTCGGTGAGAACACCGTACGCACGATCGCCATGGACACCTCCGAAGGCCTGACCCGCGGCCAGGAAGTGATCGACACCGGCGGCCCGATCATGGTTCCGGTGGGACCCGGCACGCTGGGGCGGATCATGAACGTGATCGGCGAACCGGTGGACGAAAATGGCCCGATCCCCTTCACCAAGAAGGCGTCGATCCACCGCCCGGCCCCGTCGTTCGAGGAGCAAACCACCTCGGCCGAGATCCTGGTCACCGGCATCAAGGTGATTGACCTGCTGTGCCCCTACACGAAGGGCGGCAAGATCGGTCTGTTCGGCGGCGCCGGCGTCGGTAAGACTGTGACGATGCAGGAGCTGATCAACAACATCGCCAAGGTCTACGGCGGCTACTCGGTGCTGGCCGGCGTCGGCGAGCGCACCCGCGAAGGCAACGACCTCTATCACGAGATGATCGAGAGCAAGGTCAACGTCGACCCGAAGGAGCACGGGGGCTCGACCGAAGGTTCGCGCTGCAGCCTGGTCTACGGCCAGATGAACGAGCCGCCCGGCGCCCGCGCCCGGGTCGCCCTGACGGGCCTCGCGCAGGCCGAGTACTTCCGCGACGATGAGGGCAAGGACGTGCTGCTCTTCATCGACAACATCTTCCGCTTCACCCAGGCCGGCTCGGAGATGTCGGCGCTGCTGGGCCGCATCCCTTCGGCGGTGGGCTATCAGCCGACGCTGGCCACCGACATGGGCCAGCTGCAGGAGCGGATCACCTCGACCAACAAGGGCTCGATCACCTCGGTGCAGGCGATCTTCGTGCCGGCCGACGACTTCACCGACCCGGCGCCGGCCACCGCCATGGCCCACCTTGACGCCACCACCGTGCTGAGCCGCGACATCGCCGCGCTCGGCATCTTCCCGGCGGTGGATCCGCTGGAGTCTACTTCGCGGATCATGGACCCGCTGGTGATCGGCGAGGAGCACTACAACACCGCCCGCCGGGTGCAGGAGATCCTGCAGCAGTACAAGGCGCTCAAGGACATCATCGCCATCCTGGGGATGGACGAGCTGTCGGAAGACGACAAACTGGTGGTGGCCCGCGCCCGCAAGATCAGCCAGTTCCTGTCACAGCCGCTGAACGTCGCCGTGGCGTTCAACAACATGCCGGGCGTGATCGTGCCGCTGGAAGACACCATTCGTTCGTTCAAGGCGATCTGCGACGGCGAGTACGACCACCTGCCCGAGACCGCCTTCCGCCTGGTCGGCAGCATCGACGAAGCTGTCGCCAAGGCCGAGAAGATGGCCGCGGAAGCCTAGGCATGGCCGCCAAGCTGCACTTCTCGCTGGTCTCGCCGGAGCGCGAGCTGTTCTCGGGCGCGGTCGACCAGGTCGACGCGCCGGGCTCCGAAGGCGATTTCGGCGTGCTGGCCGGCCACGCGCCGTTCATGACCACGCTGAAGGAGGGCCGCGTGAAGGCCTACGACGACGGCGACGTTCGGGTCTACGAAGTGCGCGGCGGTTTCGCAGATGTGACTGCCGAAGGCCTCACCATTCTGGCAGAGCACGCCGAAGAGGTTATTTAGCCGCTTGGACGGCGCGCCAAAGCCTCGCTAGAAGGTTCGCCGACCGCTCATTGAGGAAACGCCGCTCCATGCGCCTTGCGATCGTCAGCTTGATGGCTCTGGCCACAGCGGCCAACGCCTTCGCCCAGACCCCCGCATCAACGCCCGCGGCCGCCCCAGCCGCGACGCCGACTGCGCCCCCCGCGCCGCCACCGCCGCCGCCCGCGGCGGCAGCCCCTGCGACGCCTCCGGCGGCGTCGTCTTCCGCGAGCGCCCCCGCCGCGACATCGTCCGAGGCGCCCGTCAGCGCGCCCCCCGGCGGGACCACGCCGACGGCCGAGACGCCGCCGCCACCTCCGCCGCCTCCGCCCCCACCACCGCCGCCTCCCCCGCCGCCGACCGATCCGACCGCGATCGCCGTGCTGGACGTGCTGCAGAAGGTCTGCATCCCGGCGGCCGGCGGCGGCAATTTCGCCCAGATCGCCAAGGGCTACGGCCTGCGCAAGCAGGGCGAGCTGAACTGGGTGATGAAGCAGAAGGACTTCACGCTCACCGTGGAGGACCCCGGCTCGAACCCGACCCAGTGCCACGTCGACCTGGTGCACCCCGCCGACGCCGATGCGCCCGGGCGCCCGATCATCATCGCCCTGAACGACTGGGCGGCGGTGGAACGCGGCTGGAGCCTCTATCGCAACGACAAGAACGTGCAGGGCGCCATCCAATTCACCACCCGGTCATGGCAGCTGGACTGGAACGGCCAGGAGCAGAGCCTGGTCTTCACCACCATGCGCAAGCCGGACGGCACGCCGGCGAAGGGCACGCAGGACACCTCGCAGCTGATCTACGGCGTCTCGAAGCTGCCGAGCTGATCGGTCTAGACGGTCGGCTACTGCGCGGCGGCCAGCGGGGCTTCCACCTCGGCCGCCCAGGCCAGGCACAGATCGGCGACATCGCGCCAGCCCGGCTCGCCGATCAGCCAGTGGCTCATGTCTGGCATCAGCTGCAGGCGGGCGCCGACACGGCGGGCGGTCTCGCTCACCGTCGGCGGCGGATGGATCACGTCGCGGCCCCCGGCGACCGCCAGGACCGGCGCGCCGATCAGCTCGGGCCGCACCATGGTGGTCATGAACGGATCCAGCCACCAATTCAGCGTCTCGAACAGCGCGCGGCCGCTTTCGGGGCGCATGCGATCGAAGATCGCGCGCTGCTCGGGCTTTTCCAGCCGATCGACGCCGTAGCGGCGGAAGCTGAGATAGTCCGGCTCGATCGCCTGCGCCCAGTAGGGACCTAGCGCGTAGAGGCTGACGGCGGAGACCGCCTCCTCCATCGATGAGCCGCCGACGCCCCAGGGGGCCGAGGGCGCCAGCAGGATCACGCCGGCGACCGTCGTCTTCGCCGCCGCCATCAGGCTGACCAGCCCGCCCATCGAATGGCCGATCAGGATCGGTGGCGTGGCCAGCGCCGAGGCCTGCGCCACCACCGCGGCGGCGTAGTCGTTCATCGACAGACCCAGCGCCGCCTCGCGCGGCGAGTCCGCCGCGTGGCCGGGCAGGTCTGGCGCGGCGACCGCATGGCCGGCGGCGCGGAACGGCGCGGCGAATCCGTCGAAGGTCCAGCCGCCGCAAAAGCCGCCGTGGATCATCAGTATGGGGGGTAAACTCATGGGCGCCCGACCTTGGCCGCCGATGCGCGGCGCGGCAAGGGCCTAACGAGCGGCGTCGCGCACCTGATCCACCAGCGGACGAAACGCCGCGATCACCTGGCGATACACATCGCGCTTGAAGTGGATCACCTCGTCCAGCGCCTCGTCCAGCTCGGCCCAGCGCCAGGCGTCGAACTCGACGTCGCCGTGGGCGTGCAGGTCGATCTCGCTGTCGTCGCCTTCGAACGCCAGCGCGAACCAGATCTGCTTCTGCCCGCGCCAGCCCTTGCCGATCTTCGAGCCCTGGTGCTCGGGCGGAAACTCGTAGCCGATCCAGTCGCGGGTGCGGCCCACCAGGCGCACCGAGGTGACGCCGGTCTCCTCGTGCAGCTCGCGCAGGGCCGCCTCGAAGTCGCCCTCGCCGACGTCGATGCCGCCTTGGGGAAACTGCCAGTTGGCCGGCGCCGGGCGCCGGCGCGGCGGCCGAGCCAGACCTTGCCGGCGGATGAGATCAGGACGATGCCGACGTTGGGACGGAGCTGGCTAAGGTCCATCGGCATCATCTGGGGCGCCCCGCCCCTGATCGCCAGATGGCCCACGACCTTAACGGCGCGTGGCCAGGGCGGAAGCGGGCACCAGCTGGACGCCGTGGGCCCCGAGGCCCGTGGCCCAGTGCGACGCCTCCTGCAGCGTGATCGGGTAGGCGAAGCCGGAGCCGAGCGCCTGGCCGTTGCGAGTGGCCTGGGTCTCGAGCGCGCCGAGCTGGGCGTCGATCGCGCTGCCGTCGAGCTGGTCGTCGACGATGCGGTCGGCCGAGGCGCGCGGCAGGCCGCCGCCGACGTGCGAGGCCGAGCCGTCGTCGATGAAGGCCAGGCCGCGCTGTTTCAATTCGTTCTCGAACACGCTCATCGCCGGCGCGGATTGCACGAACTTGGAGCCGAGGTAGTTGGTGACGCCGAAGTAGCCGGTGGCCCGCGACAGCAGCCATTGCAGGCGCTGGGTGGTCTCTTGCGGCTGACCGTCGGCCATCAGGGTGTAGGGGCCGGGATCGTTGTCCGGATAGTCCTTCGGCTCCATCGGCGCTTCGAGCAGCACCTCGTGACCGGCGGACCTGGCCATGTCGATCCAGCCTTGCAGGCCGTCGGAATACGGCACGAACGATAGGGTGACTTCGGGCGGCAGGCTGGAGATCGCCTCGCGCGTCGTCTTGGCGTTGAGTTCGAGGCCGCCGATGATCAGGGCCACGCGCGGCTTGCCGTTGCCGGCGTAGGGTCGGGCGTAGGCCTGGAACGGCATCCGGCCGTCGGGGCCGATCACCGGCAGCATGCCGCCGGGGCCTTGTACGAACAGGCCGGCGATCGGGGCCTGCGTCAGGCCGGGGCCGCTGATCGCCTGGGCCGAATTGAGCCGTGTGTCGCCGGAGATGGTGATGATCGCCGCGCCGCCGTTGTCGACCGGCCCTGATTCGGCCAGCGCCGATTCAGAAAGCTGGACCGTCGCGGCGCCGTAGGGGGCTTCGCCGGGCGTCTCGCTGGGCAGGGCTTCGCGCCAGCCGGGCGGCGCGGTGGTGTCGGCGATATGGGCGAGCGACAGCCGCACCACCGGCGCGCCCGCCTTCGGGTTGCCGGTCAGCGACACCAGCGCCGCGGCGCAGGCGACGAAGAAGGCGGCGGCGGTCACCGATCCGACCACCGGATTGGCGAACGGTCCAAGGGGCAGCTTACGCCCACTGGAGGGGTCCGCCGGCTGGGGCGCGGGGCGAGGCTTGGCGAAGGTGGCGCGGAGGGCTGTCACAACGCCCACAACGTCGCCTTAGTTGGTTAATGAAGCTAAAAGCCGGCGCCGATTAGGCGCGACACAATGGCATTAATGCTGAAGTGGCCCTGCCTGGCGGCTAGGGTTTGCCCGGGACCACCGCCGCGCCGGCGGTGTTGCCGAGGCGTCCGGCGACCTGGGCCAGGGTTGCGGTCGGCTTGGCGAGCTTCGGCGTCGCCTCCACCGAGCCGTACTTCAGCACATCGAGGCCGCGGGTCAGCTGGAAGTCGCCCTTCTTCTCGTCGAAGTCGGCCGGCGGCGCTTCGGCCGGCTGGTGGGCGCCGCGGCGGACCTTGCCCTCGTCGGCGTTCAGCGCGTTGCGGAAGCTGGCTTCGGTGAACTCGAACGCCTCGTTGGCGATCTGCTGCGCCTCTTCGCGGGTCTCGGCGACCTCCAGATCGGGCTCGATGCCGGTCTTCTGGATCGAGCGGCCGGAAGGCGTGTAGTAGCGCGCGGTGGTCAGCTTCACGGCGCCGTCGAGACCCCCGCGCAGCGGAATCACCGTCTGCACCGAACCCTTGCCGAAGCTGGTGACGCCGATGATCGAGGCGCGGTGGCGATCCTGCAGGGCGCCGGAGACGATTTCCGACGCCGAGGCGGTGCCGGAGTTGATCAGCACCACCAGCGGCAGGCCGTTCAGCACGTCGTGGCCCTTGGCGTCGTAGCGCTCGATATCCTGCGGGTCGCGTCCACGCTGGGACACCACTTCGCCGCCGTTGAGGAACAGGCCGGCGACGCCGACCGCCTGGTCCAGCAGGCCGCCGGGATTGTTGCGCAGGTCGAGGATCAGGCCCTTCATCTTCGGGTCCTTGGCCTGCAGGTCCTTGATCGCCGCGGCGGTCTCGTCGGTGGCCTTCTCGTTGAAGCCGGCGAGCCTGACGTAGCCGAAGTCACCTTCCATCCGCGCCGTCACCGACTTCGGCTGGATGATCTCGCGCACCAGCTTGACGTCGAACGGATCGGATTTCTCGCGGCCGATCGTGAGCGTAACCGCCTCGCCCGGCTTGCCGCGCATCTGCTTGACCGCGTCGGAGACGCTCATGCCGAGGATGTTCTGGCCATCCACCGCGAGGATGAAATCGCCCGGCTTGATGCCGGCCTTGGACGCCGGCGTGCCGTCGATCGGCGAGATCACCTTCACCGCGCCGTCTTCGCTCTGGATCTCGAGCCCGAGCCCGCCGTATTCGCCGCGGGTCTGATCCTGCAGGTCGCCATAGGCTTCCGGGGTCAGGTAGTCGGAATGCGGGTCGAGCGAAGTCAGCATTCCCTGCATCGCCGACTGGATCAGCTTCTTGTCATCGACCTCGGAGACGTACTGCCGATCGACCTCGTTCAGCACGTCGCCGAACAGCTCGAGCATGTGGTAGGTGTCGGCCTTGGGCGATGTCGTGGCGCGGGCGGCCTGGCCGATATAGGCCATGGTTCCGGCGCCGAGCACGAAGGCGGAAGCGGCGATCAGTAGGGACTTGCGCATCGAGGCTCAATCTACTCCTACGCGGCGCAGCCTAAGCTTGGCCGGATTAACATTCGCCCCCATCAGCTTAGCCGGATCAATAGCGCCAGCCGGCAGTCTTACTTCGAGATACAACTCTGACAGCGTTTGTCCATCGCTCGGCATGACGCCGACGGGGGTGGCGGCCGCGACCGATTGACCGACGTGCACCGTCACCTTTCCTAGTCCGGACAATACCATGTGGCATCCGCCCCCAGCGCGCAAGATGACCACTTGTCCCCATCCGTTCAAAGGGCCGGCATAGGCGACGACGGCCGCGGCGGGGCTTCTGACGATCGAGCCGGCGCTGGCTCGATAGCCAAGTCCCCGGGCCGAGAGACCGTTCGGCAGTCGCCCGCCGAAGCGCACGGCGAGCTGGCCATCGGTCGGCGCGAAGAGATGCGTCGGGGCTGGCTGGGCGTCCTGGCCGGCGGCGGCGGCGCGCACCTGTGACGGCGCCAGCAAGGCGGCGTCGGCGGCGATCGCGTCGAGCCGGCCCTGGCGATCCTCGATCGCGCTCTCGGCCGCGAACAGGTCGCCGCTCTGCTGCGCGGCCTGGCGGCGGATGCGGTCCAGCGCGGCGGCCTCGGCGGTCAGGGTGCGGGCGCGCGCCTCCAGCTGCGGCGCGATCGCCTTGGCCAGGATCATCGCGCGGACGGCGTCCTTGGCGTCGGCCGGGCTGACCAGCAGCGGCGGCGGCGGATCGCGACTGAACAGCGCCAGCGCGCCCAGCAGGTGCGACAATGCGTTGCGGTCGGCGCCCAGGCGGGCCGAGAGCGCGTCTTCCTGGTCGGTGAGGCTCTGCAGCGCGCGGCGGCGGTCGTCCAGCGTCTCTGCACGCGCCGGCGCGGCGGCGAGCAGGGGGCCGGCGAACAGGAGGACGGCGATGGCGAGGCGGCGGCGCACGCCTTGCGATACCCCCGCCGTGGTTAAGGCCTCAATCCCCGGCTTGGTCGCGGCGGACCTGGTCCTCCCGACCCGAAGCGGCGGGCGCCAAGCCTAGGGGCGGAAAAACATCGCCGGGCGCCAACCCCGATCGCCAGCCGGGTGCGTAGTTCGTCGTGTAAGGGCTGGCGGAGGCGAACATGACGGCGACGGATAAGTGGCGGACGTCCTTGAGACGTCGGGCGGTCTTGGCGATGGCGAGCGTGGCGCTCGGGCTAGCCTGCGTGGCTCAGGCCCACGCCGATTCCGCTCCCGTAGACCTGCAGGTCGTCGACCGCGAAACCGGCCGGACGCTCAAGGTCTGGCGGCACGACGGGCGTCTGTTCGTCGCCGGGGCGCCGGGCGATCGCTACGGCCTGCGCGTGACCAACCACACCGACGGCCGGGTGCTGGTGGTGATGTCGGTCGACGGCGTCAACATCCTCAGCGGCGAGACGGCGGGCTACGACCAGCGCGGCTACATCTTCGGGCCGCACCAGTCCTACGACCTGAACGGCTGGCGCAAATCCCTCTCCGAGGTCGCCGACTTCACCTTCACCCGACTGCCGCACTCCTACGCGGCGCTCACCGGCCGGCCGGCGAACGTCGGCGTGATCGGCATCGCCGTCTTCAACGAGAAGGTCGCCCCGGTGGCCGCGGAGCCGGCGCCCGCGCCGCCTCCGGACGACTCCTACCGTGGCGCAGCCGACAGCGCCGGCGCCGACGATCGCACGTCGGTGAGCGAGATGGTGGTCACGGCGGAAAAGCGGGGGTCGCGCCGGCAATCCGCCCCCGCCACGGTCTCAGCCTTGACCAGCCGCAGCCGGGAGGCGGCCGCGGCCGAGGCCGAGCGTCGGGACGAGAAGCTGGGCACCGGCCACGGCGAGCGCGAGCAGTCGGTGATGACCATCGAGCCGTTCGAGCGGGCGACGCCCTATCCGCAATTCACCCAGGAGATCGCCTACGACACCCACGACAACCTCGTCGCGATGGGCGTGATCCCCACTTGGCGCTACGGCGAGCGCCAGCCACGGCCGTTCCCGCGCAGCCCTGGACCGGGGTTCGTCCCCGACCCGCCGGACGATCATTGAGCCGTCGCGCGACCAGCTGTGCTGCAGCTAGACTGCGCCTGATGGAGCCGGACCCAGCGGACGACGCCGAGCTGCTCAGCGCCCACGTCGCGGGAGACGCGCACGCCTTCGCGCGCCTTTACGACCGGTACGACCGCCCATGCTTTCAATTCATTCGCAGACTGCTGGGAAGCGCGCACGCCGACGCCGCGGAAGACCTGCACCAGGAGACCTGGATCGCGATCTCGAGAAACGCCGCCGCGTTCGACCCTGCCAAGGCGGGCTTCAGCGCGTGGCTCTTCACCGTCGCGCGCCACAAGGTTTTCGACCACTTTCGCCGGGTGAAAGTGGCCGTGCTGGTCAGGAGCGGCGACGATGCGGCGCTGATGCTGATCCCCGACCGGGCGCCGAGCGCCCTGGAGACGGTGGAATCGCGCGACCTGGCGCAGCGGATCATCACCGCGGTCGAGGCGCTCCCGCTGGAACAGCGGGGCGCGCTCGTCATGTTCGCGCACGCCGGGCTCTCGCTGGAAGAGATCGCCCAGGCCACTGGCGTCGCCGTCGAGACGGCCAAGAGCCGTCTGCGCTACGCCCGCGCGAAGCTCAGACAAGTGTTCGCTGGCGAGAGGTCGGTCCGTGTCTGATCCCGACGCCATGCCCGATCCGATCGACAAGGCCTACGTGGAGGCCGAAGCCGTGCTGAGCGACGAGGCGGCGCGGGCGGCCAGGCGGGCGCGGGTGCTCGCCGCCATCGCTCACAAGAGGGCGACGGACGCGGCCGCGCCCACAGCGCGACCTAGCGCATGGCGCCGCGGCGGCTGGCTGGTCGCCGCCAGCGTCACGGCGCTGACGGTCGTAGCCGCCCTCCAGCTCTACCGGCCCGCTGTCTATGTGCCCCCGACCAAGCCGACCGCGGCCCCGCCAGCTCCTGCCGCAGCGCCCAAGGCGAGCGCCGCCGCCCCCGCGTCGCCAGCACCCGCGTCGCCAGCCCCTGCCGCGCCAGTCCCCGCCTTGCCAGCCGCGGCGCGAGCTTCCGTCCCGCCGGCCGAGGCCGCCCCGCGGGGTGCGAAGTCGCAAGCCGATGAAGCGTCCCGTCGTTGTCGCACCGCCGCCGCCGCCCGCCGCCCCCTCCGCGGCCGGGCCGACGCCTCGGGCTTTTCCCGGCGCAGAGTCCGCGCCGGCCCCGCCGCCTCCTCAGGCCGACGCCGCGCGCGAATTGGCCCCGCCGGACCAGGCGGCGAACCAACCGCAAACCCGCGACGGCGCGGCCGACGATCGCACGAACGTCACCGAGATGGTCGTCACGGCCGAAAAGCGGCAGTCGCGGCGGCCATCCGTCCCCGCCGCCGTCTCCGCCTTCACCGGTCGGATCCGACAGGCGTTCGATCCCGGCGCGCGCCTGCGGTCCGCCGCCGCCGCCGGCCGCACCGCCGACGTGGAAGCCCTGCTGAAACACGGCGCACCCATCGACTCCGCGGACGCCGATGGGGAAACCGCCCTGATGAAGAGCATCGAGGCCGGCCACCCCGCCGCCGCCGCGGTCCTCCGCCGCCATGGCGCCAGCCTCGACCAGCAGAACCACGCGGGCGAGAGCGCGAGAGACATGGCGACGGACAAAGGCGACGCCGAACTCGACCAAGCTCTTGGCCTGAGCCCGTAGAAGGCGACAGGCGACCGCGGACCCTAGCGAGCGCGGGGTCTAGTCGCGGTGATAGGGCGCGCCGGCGAGGATGGTGACCGCGCGGTAGACCTGCTCGGCCAACATGGTCCTGGCCAGCGCGTGCGGCCAGGTCTGCGGCCCGAACGACAGCGTCTGCAGCGCCGCGCCGGCCACTGCGGCGTCGAGGCCGTCCGCGCCGCCGATGGCGAAGGCCAGATGACGCACGCCGTCATCGCGCAGGGCGGCGAGCCGGGCGGCGAAGTCGCGCGAACTCATCGCGCGCCCGCGTTCGTCGCAGGCGATCAGCTGCGCATCGCCGGCGCGCGCCAGGATCGCCTCGGCCTCCGCGAGCTTGCCCGGCTTGCGCGCCTCGACTTCCAGAATGTCGATGGGGCTGAGACCCAGCGCGCGGCCCGAGGCCGTCGCCCGCTCGGCGTAGTCGCGCGCCATCGCCGCCTCGGGCGCCGAGCCCAGCTTGCCGACGCAGATCAGCGAGATGCGCAGGGGTTCGACTTAAGGGGGATCAGTTGACCGCGCGGCGCGGCGGCTCGACCGACCAGATCTTCTCGATGTTGTAGAACGCCCGGACTTCCGGACGGAACAGGTGGACGATCACATCCCCGGCGTCGATCAGCACCCAGTCGCAATGCGGCAGGCCTTCGACCCGCGCGCGGCCATGGCCGGCGTCCTTCAGCGCGCGCAGCAGGTGGTCGGCCATCGCCCCGACGTGACGGTGCGAACGGCCAGACGCGACGATCATGCCGTCGGCCACCGAACTCTTGTCCTTCAGGTCGATGAAGACGATGTCCTGAGCTTTCTCGTCGTCGAGGCGTTCGAGCAAAAGCCGTTCAAGCACAACGCTGGCGGACGCCGCGGCGCCCTGGTCGTCGTCCGAGGCGCTGGCCGGAGACGATATCTCCGAAGCGACCTCTTGCGCACTCGGCGCGGTATTGCGGTTCAGGGGATGCTCCCGTGGGTGTCTCTCGCAATTTCGCAACATAGCACGGGCGCCGGGTCTGGTCAGGGGGAAATCTGGGACGGCGGGGTCCGCCCCGGCAGCGCGCGCCTCAGTGCTGTCGAAGATGTGAAGTTCAGCGGCCCCGTCAAATAGACCCAAGCCGGCGGCTTTCGGCAGGGCAGGGTCGCCGCCGCGGCCGGGGGAATCCGCGCCCAGGCGAAGCGGCGGGCGGCCGGCGAGGTGCGGGCTTTCAGGGCGGTCCAGGGCCGCGAGACCACCGCCACCGGCGCCTCGCGCATGATCTGGGTCCAGCCGCGCCAGCGGTGGAACGTCGCCAGGCTGTCGGCGCCCATGATCCAGACGAAGCAGACGCCCGGATAGCGCGCCTTCAGCACCCGCAGCGTGTCGATGGTGTAGTGCGAGCCGATCGCGGTCTCGGCGTCGGACACGATCATCGATGGCCCCTGGGCGTAACGCAGCGCATTCCACACCCGCCGGGTCTGCGCCTCGGTCTCATGGGTCGGCTTCAGCGGATTCTGCGGCGAGACCAGCCAGATCACCCGGTCCAGCCGCAGACGGCGCAGCGCCGTCTCGGCGACATGGGCGTGACCCTCGTGCGCCGGGTTGAACGAGCCGCCGAACAGGCCCACCCGCATGCCGCGCTTCAGGTCGAACCCCAGCCGCAACACCCGCGGCCGACCCGCGGCCGGAACGCGCCGGGCCGGCCCCGCGAACCACATCGAACGCCTGTCCTTTTGCTCAGACTGAGCCTTACTAGGCGCCATTCGTCACCGGCGCAAACCGCAGAAGATTCACCACCAAGGTCACCAAGAACAGCAAGTGCGCGCAGAGCGCGCCGGATAGTCTCCAGATATACGAGCCGTTTGGCGGCGTGAGACGCCTTGGTGTTCTTGGTGGCCTTGGTGGTTCATACCCTCCGACCGCCAAGCCCGAGTGGGTGCAAGACTATCCCGCCAGCGCCAGGTCGTCGGCGTGGATCAGGGGGCCGGCGGAGTAGCCCAGCGTGGATTCGATCGCGTCGGACTTGAGGCCGACGATGCGGGCCGCGTCGGCCGCGTCATAGCGCGAGAGCCCCCGGCCGACCTCGCGGCCGGCGAGGTCGCGCACGATCACCGCATCGCCCTTCTCGAACCGGCCCTCCACCGTGCGCACTCCGGCCGACAGCAGGCTCTTGCCGGATCGCAGCGCCCTGGCCGCGCCGTCGTCGACCACCAGCGCGCCCTGGGTCGAGAGCGAGCCGGCGATCCAGGCCTTGTAGGCGGCAGCCGGTGTGGCGGCGGCCTGGAACAGGGTCGCCAGCGCTCCGTCCTCGACGGCGCGCAGCGGCGCGGGGCGGCGGCCCAGCGTGATCAGGGTCGAGCAGCCGGCGGCGGCGGCGATCCGCACGGCGGCCAGCTTGGTCGCCATGCCGCCGGAGCCGCCGACGTTGGCGCCGCCGGCCATCGCCTCGATCTGCGGCGTCAGCGCCTCGACCAGCGGCAGATGTTGGGCGGCCGGATCGCGGCGCGGGTCGGCGGTGTAGAGCCCGTCGACGTCGGAGAGCAGCACCAGCAGGTCGGCGCCGACCATCTGGGCGACGCGGGCGGCGAGGCGGTCGTTGTCGCCGTAGCGCAGCTCCTCGGTGGCCACGGTGTCGTTCTCGTTGACCACGGGGACGACGCCCAGCTCCAGCAGCGTCTCCAGCGTGGCGCGGACGTTGAGGTAGCGGCGGCGCACCTCGGTGTCGTCGGGCGTCATCAGCACCTGGGCGACGGTGATCCCGACCGGCGCAAGCGCTTCCTCCCAGGCCCGCATCAGCCGCGACTGGCCGGCGGCGGCGGCGGCCTGCTTCTCGGGCAGGGTGAGGGACTTGCGCTTGAGCGACAGCCGCTGGCGGCCCAGCGCCACGGCGCCGGAGGAGACGATCAGCAGCTTCTGGCCCCGCGCCCGCAGCCGGCCGAGGTCGGCGGCCAGCGCCTCCAGCCACGCCGCGTCGGCGGCGCCGGTATCGGGGTCGACGATCAGGGCCGAGCCGACCTTGATCACCACGAAGCGAGCCGAGGCGAGCGTGGTCACGGCTGCCAACTGCTCCCGGCTTCAGGCGCGGCCTCCGGCGCCCGCTCGCCGCGCACCTCGGCGAAGGCGGCGCGCAGCAAGGCGGTGACCCCCTCGCGCGAGACGGCCGAGACCAGCCTGGGCGGGTGGCCGATCGCCGACGCCAGCTGCGCGGCCTTCTCGGCGCGGGTCTCGGCATCCAGGGCGTCGACCTTGGTCAGCGCGACCAGTTCGGGCTTCTCGGCCAGGCCCTCGCCATAGGCGGCGAGCTCGCCGCGCACGGTGCGCCAGTCGCCGGGCGACGTCGTCGGAGGTGGCGTCGATCAGATGGATCAGCACCGCGGTCCGCTCAAGGTGGCCGAGGAAGCGCACGCCCAGCCCCGCGCCTTCGGCGGCGCCCTCGATCAGACCCGGAATGTCGGCCAGCACGAAGCGCTCGGTGGGCGACAGGTCCACCACGCCCAGGTTGGGCGTCAGGGTGGTGAACGGATAGTCGGCGATCTTCGGCGTCGCGGCCGAGACGGCGGCGAGAAAGGTCGACTTGCCGGCGTTGGGCAGCCCGACCAGGCCGACATCGGCGATCAGCTTCAGCCGCAGCCAGATCTCCTTCTCCTCGCCCGGCAGACCGGGGTTGGCGTAGGAGGGCGCGCGATTGACCGGGCCTTTGAAGCGGGTGTTGCCGAAGCCGCCGTTGCCGCCGGCCGCCAGGCGCACCCGCATGCCGGCTTGATCGAGGTCGGCGATCAGGGTTTCGCGGTCGGCCTCGAGCACCTGGGTGCCGACCGGCACGCGCAGCTCGATGTCCGCGCCGTTGGCGCCGTGGCGGTCGCGCCCCATGCCGTGGCCGCCGGTGCCGGCCTTGAAGTGCTGCTGATAGCGGAAGTCGATCAGGGTGTTCAGACCCTCGACCGCCTCGATCCAGACATCGCCGCCGCGCCCGCCATCGCCGCCATCCGGTCCGCCACGCGGGATGAACTTCTCGCGACGAAATGACACAGCGCCGGCGCCGCCGTCGCCGGACCGGATCATGACTTTGCACTGGTCGAGAAACTTCATGGCGGGGGTTTAGACGAAGATGTCGCCGAGCCCTAGGAGCTCCGCCTTCGCCAGTCTTGGAATCAAGAAGCTTCCCGGACCCATGGGCCCGAGAAGCTGCCTGTCTTCAACGAACTAGGTGGTGAACCTAGGAAGCGATGGCCTTCGCCGCCGCGCGGTGACGGATCACCAGACGCGCGATGGCGTAGGCGCCGATCACGGCGAGCACCGCGGGCACGCCCACCGCCAGGTCGGGGGCAGGCGCCGGCGCCGGGTGGTTGATCCACCATGCGCCCTGCGCGAACGCGGGAGCAACGCCGACCAGCGAAACAAGTATTCCAACTAGGACTTTCAACGAACCCTCCAGCGGTACGATCCCGTACATGCCTTGATGAAACAGGGGGATAGTGCAAACGGACTGCGCCGTCCATCCATCTCCCCTCCGACGCGAAGCGTTAACCTCTGGCAAGCGGATCCACTGAGACACCTATGTCCGCGCCGACGAACACACAGTCCGCCACCGTATGGTTAAGCTTGAAAGAGCTGGCTCTGTGGTCAAGCTTGCTGTTACTGGCCAACGGCCTGCTCGGATCGCTCGTTGGCGGGCAATTCGGCTTCGGCCCAGACGGAATCCTGGACTTCATCTTCGGGGGCGGGTTCCTGATGGTCGCGTGGGGCGCGGCCATCTGGCTTCTGCTGCGGGCGCCGGCGAAGGCCGCGTCGCTTCCGGACGTGCTCGCGACACTCGGCCTGTGCGTCATCGGCGCCCTCGCCCAGCCCGAAGCGCTTCCCATTGCGGTCACGGGCCTTGGCCTTTGGCTGTTCCTGAAGAAGGACGACGAGATCCGCGCCGCCGGCGCGGTGTTGCTCGCGATCGCTTCGCAGCAATTCTGGGGCCACCTCATCCTCGGCGCGCTCGCGCCGGAGCTGGTGCGACTCGACGCCGCAATGGTCGGAGAGGCCATGGTCCAGACGGTCAGGGGCTCGTCCTGGCACGACAACATCATCACCGCGCCGAGCGGCTATTCGATCGTCGTGCTTGAAGGTTGCTCGAGCTTCGCCAACGTTTCGACCGCTTTGCTCGCCTGGGTGGCCTTCGGCCGGCTCGAGCGCGTGAAGTGGCTGCCGCGAGACCTAGTCGTCGGCGCAGTCGTGGTCGTCTCGCAGATCGCCTTGAACGTCACGCGGATGTATTTGATGGCGCAATCCCCCCAGAACTATCTGTACTGGCACGACGACGGCGGGAAGCAGCTCTACGTCGCCGCGGCCTCGGCCGCGGCGGTGTTCATCAGTGTCGTGGGGACGAATTGGGCCGGCCGAACGCGGTGAAGTGGGGCCTCCGGGCGGTCCTTGCAGCCCTCGTCATCCTGTCGTTGGGCTTGAAGTTCGCCGCCCCGTATCGGGCGAGCCAGGACGTCGAGCCCATCTCGGGGCTGACCGCGGTGCTCGGCGGCCGTCTCTCGGGCCCGATGTCACACAAGGGCTGGGGCAGCGCGCAAAACCCCAGCTGGATCGTCACCGCGCCGGTGTCGGGCTGCCGCGAACCGCTGACGATCGTGACGGTCATCCCGCCCAGTTTCGATTCCGCGGCCGCCCTGGCGTCGTTCGAGAAGCCCGGAGACCGCCACTACTTCGCCTACCTGGACTGGATCTCGAGCCAGCCCGATCGGTGGCTGTTGCTCAAGCGGCGGATCTGGCAGCGCGGACAGGAAATGCTTCACGTCGACGGATACAGCTCGCCGAGGGTCATGCTGTACATCATCGAGAGTTCGGACTGCCGTGTCGCCGAGACCGTGAGCTGGCGTAAATACTGGCTGACGGGCCGGTAGCCGCGACGCCGCGCCCCGCGGTTTTGGCGGGGTGCGACCCTGGCGCCGCCAGCTCAAGCTGATATGCCCCCGCGTATGCCGACGCCCTTCATCACCCTGACCGCCACCCACAATCCGCACCGCTGGTACCTGCCGCTGCACGAGGGCCTGTGCGTCGGGCCTGCCGGCGGGACCTTCATGTTCGGCGGCGTAGGGCTCGCGGCGGCGATCGATGCGATGCAGCGCACCTGCGAGCGCCCGGTGGTGTGGGCGACGGCGCAGTATCTGTCCTATGCGCGGCCGCCCTCGGTGGTGGACCTCGACGTCTGGGTCCCGGCGGCGGGCCGCAACACCACCCAGGCGCGGGTGATCGGCCACGTCGGCGACAAGGAGATCTTCACCGTCAACGCCGCTCTGGGCGCGCGGGAAAGCCCGCTCTCCCGCAGCTGGGTCGAACGGCCCGACGTGCCGCCGCCGCAGGACTGCGCGCCGGCGGAACATTGGCGCGGCGACCACGGCGGGCTGCACGGCCAGATCGAGATGCGGCTGGCCAGAGGCGCCAACGGCTTCGACCTGAGGGGCGCCGCCCCGAGCCCGGACGGGCGGCTGATCATGTGGATGCGGCCCAAGCTGGGTCAGGCGATCGACGCGGCGATGCTGGCGATCTTCGCCGACCACGTGCCCTCCGGCGTCGGCAACGCGCTCGGGGTCAACGGCGGCGGCAGCAGCCTCGACAACACCCTGCGTATCGTCCGTCTGGTCCCGACCGAATGGGTGCTGTGCGATATCTCAATCCACGCCGTGCACGCCGGCTTCGGCCACGGCGCCATGCGCCTCTTCGCCGAGGACGGCCAGTTGATGGCGAGCGCCAGCCAGTCGATGATCGTTCGACAGCACGGACCCTCGTCCGACGCCTGACGCGCTCACCGCGGGAGTTACCGATGAACCGATACTGGACCTTGTCGGACAAGCCTTTGGGCGCCTGGCCCGACCAGGACACCTTCGAGCTGCGCGAGGCGCCGATCCCCTCGCCCGGACCCGGCCAGGCGCTGACCCGGACGATCTACGTTTCGCTGGACCCCTATCAGTGGGGCTACAAGAAGCGCGGCGTCGAGCCGCCGGGCGCGCCCTGCCATGCCCGCACCGTCGCACAGGTGATCGAGAGCCGGATGGACGGCTTCGCGGCGGGCGACCTGGTGTTCAACACCAACGGCTGGACCGAGTACGGCCTGATGGGCGAGGGCGTGCAGCGGCCCTCGTACATGGTCCCGCGCAAGCTGGATCCGGCGCAGGGGCGCATATCCCAGGCCGTCGGCGTGCTCGGCATGCTGGGCCTGACCGCCTATGCCGGCATGGTGCTGATGGGCGATCCCAAGCCAGGCGAGACCGCCGTGGTGTCGGCCGCGTCGGGCGGGGTCGGGCAGATCGCCGGGCAGTTGGCGCGGCTGCGCGGCGCCCGCGTGGTGGGAATCGCCGGGCGCGAAGAGAAATGCCGCTTCGTGACTGATGAGCTGCGCTTCGACGCGTGCGTCTCGCACCTGAGCCCCACATTCGCCGACGACCTGCGCGCGGCCTGTCCGAACGGGGTCGACGTCTACTTCGAGAATGTCGGCGGCGCGGTGTTCGACGCGGTGCTGCCGCTGTTCAACCCCGGCGCCCGGATGACGATCTGCGGCCTGATCGCCCACTATGGCGATGCGGCCGGCACCGACGCCCGCGCCGCCCTGATGGCCCGCGGCAAGCCGATCTTCGATGCGCGCGGCGTCACCGTCCGCGACCTCTTCGTCGGCGATTTCGTCGAGAAACACCACGACGCGTTCCTGCGCGAGGTGGCGCCCAGCGTGGCCAGCGGCGCGGTTAAATACCGCGAAGACATCCGCCAGGGCCTCGAGGCCATCCCCACCTGCTTCGCCGAGATGCTGCGCGGCGACAACTTCGGCAAGATGCTGGTGCAGGTCAGCGCGGACCCGACGCTCAGTTGAACCGCAGCTTCACGCCGGGCGGCGCTCTCGGGCTCAGGCCCGCTCGAACTCCAGCCACACCGGGGCGCAGTCGCCCAGCCGCTTGGCCTCGTAGCGCGTCGCGATGTGATCCGCCCAGGGTCGGCGCCAGTCGTCGGCGCGCGCGGCGGTCCAGCGGAAATCGGGCGAGGCCAGGAACCGCTCCAGCGTCCAGTCGGCATAGTCGGCCCAGTCGGTCGCGAAGCGCAGCGGAGCGCCGGGCTTCAGCAGGCGCGCGGCCTCGGCGATGAAATCCGGCTGGATCAGGCGGCGCTTCTTGTGGCGGGTCTTCGGCCAGGGGTCGGGGAACAGGATGTAGAGACGGTCGATCGAGGCGTCCGGGAGCCGCTTCATCAGCTCGCGCACGTCGCCCGCGTGCAAGCGAACGTTCGTTAGCTTTGCATCGTCGACATGCGCCAGGCACGCGCCAAGACCGTTGACGAAGGGCTCGGCGCCCAGGAACAGCACGTCGGGATGGGCCGACGCCTGGCCGGCCAGATGCTCGCCGGCGCCGAAGCCGGCTTCGAGCCAGACCTCCCGCGCCGCGGGGGCGAGCTCACGCGGATCGAACGGCGTGACCGGCGCGGCGATCTTCGGCAGCAACTCGTCCATCAGCCGCGACTGGCGCGGTTTCAGCGAGCGCGACTTCAGGCGGCCGAAGGTGCGGAGGGCGTGGACCATCGGCCCGGCTCTAGCGGGGCCGGGCCAGCTCGGAAAGCCGCGTCAGCCCTCGCCTTCTTCGTCCTCGAGCCCGTCGACGCCGGCCAGGGCCCGCATCAGGTCGAGGAAGCGACGGCGAATCCGACCGCGCGGCAGGCCTGGGAACAGCTTGGCCAGCTCCAGCCCTTCGGCGGTCATCAGGAAGGCGTGCACGGTCTCTTCGTCGGAAGGCCGGCCGGTGACGCTCTCCTCTGAGGGATCGGCCAGGCCGTCGAAGAAATAGGAGACCGGCGCGTGTAGCGCGGTGGCGATCTCGTACAGCTTGGAAGCACTGACGCGGTTGGCGCCGCGCTCATACTTCTGGACTTGCTGGAAGGTGAGACCGAGCGCGTCGGCCAGCTTTTCCTGGCTGACGCCCTGCATACGCCGGCGCAACCGAATCCTCGCCCCCACGTGGAGATCGACCGGATTGGGCAGGCGGGATTCAAGCAGCTCGTTCATGGGCCCCCATGTGCTTACGGTTAACGTTGTTTGTACCAACGTTATTTCGCAAATGAAACCGCACTACTCAGCGTTGCCCTCGCGGCCCAAGTTGGAGCCAAAATGGAACGGTTGATGCGAGCGATAACAGGACCATAGCTGCAAACAGCGTGCCACCACATACCTCAAAGACGGTCTTCGGCAACGCCTGCGGCAACGTAGCGTCGATCACGCCGTAGTCGCCCTGGCCGAGCCGCTTCCCGGGTAGCGTGCGACCGTAGGCGTCGATCACCGCCGAAACGCCGGTCGGCGTCGCGCGCACCATCGGCAACCCCTCCTCGATCGCCCGGTAGCTGGCGAGGTTGAGATGCTGCCAGGGCCCGCTGGTGACCCCGAACCAGGCGTCGTCCGAGACATTGACGATCCAACCGGGTCGGACGCCGGCGCGAACGGCGGCCTCGTGGGTGAAGCCTGGGAACAGGCTCTCGTAGCAGATCAGCGGCTGCACCGGCGGCACGCCCGGCGGGGCGATCGGGCGGGGCGGCGGCCCGGGCGTGAAGCCCTCGCCGAGGTGGACCAGCTGCTTGACCCCCAGGGGCGCCAGTTCGCGGTCGAACGGCAGGTATTCGCCGAACGGCACCAGGCGGTGCTTGTCGTAGAGCCCGGTGATGGCGGCGCCGGTCGCGGTGCGCGTCAGTGCGACCAGGCTGTTGTGGTAGACCATGCCGTCCGGCGCATAGACGCCCGGCCCCGCCGGCTCGTCGCGATAGCCGCCGGTGATCAGGGTCTGACCCGGCTGCAACGCCGCTTCGATCTGCGCCAGGGTCCAGGTCCCGGGGGCCAGGTAGTCCTGCAGCGCCGCCGGCAGCCCGGCCTCGGACCAGATGATCACCCGCGGCGGCTGCACGGCCGGCTGGCGGGTGAGATCGAGGTTGCGTTTCAGCACATTGGCGAAGGCGGCGGCGTCGTACTGTGCCAGTTCGGGCGTGTCGGGCTGAACGACGCGGACGATCGGCGCGTTCGGCGCTGGCGCGGCCTGGGCGCCGGCCAGCCGCCAGGCGCCGAAGCCATAGAGTCCGGCAAGCGCGAGAACGGCGAGCCCGAGCGCGACCTGCGCGCCGCGCGAGCGTACGCCCAGGCCCGGCGCGGCGGCGATCGCCAGGGTGATCCAGGTCAGGCCGTAGGCCCCGACGACCGAGGCGAACTGCGACGGCGCCGAGCCCGCGCGCCAGGTCTCGCCCGGCAGGTCCCAGGGAAAGCCGGTGAGCACGTGCCCGCGCAGCCATTCGCAGCCGGCCAGCGCGCCAGCGAACACCAGCAGGCGCAGCGGCCCCGCCGGCGCCAGCGTCCGGTAGAGCGCGGCGGCGGCGCCCCAGAACAGGCCCAGCCCGCCCGCCATGCCGGCCACCGCGAACGGCGCCATCCAGCCCTGGTTCGCGGCGTCGACGAAGAAGGCTTCGCCGATCCACCAGGTCGAGACCGAGAAATAGGCGACGCCCGCCAGCCAGCCGCGCAAGAAGGCCGAGCGCCGCGGCCGCTCCGGGCCGGCCTGGTCGCAGAGCCAGAGCATCACCGCATAGCCCAGCAGGCCCGGGCAGGAAGCCGAACGGCGGATGGGCGAACGCGGCGGCGAGGCCGGCGGCGAGCGCCGCGCAGCGCAGCGCCCAGGCTCTTGCCCTGGGACCCATTTGCTGGGTCAGGGCTCCGACGGCGGCGGCGAGGCGGGCGGCGCGACCGGCCGCAGCCGCAGCCGCTTGATCCGGCGCGGATCGGCGTCGGTGATCTCGGCGTCGAGGTCGGGGCTGAGCGAGATGATCTCGCCGCGCTGGGGCACGCGCCCGGCGACGGCGGCGACCAGGCCGGCGATGGTGTCGATCTCGTCTTCGGGATCGGGCATCGGCAGCTGGCGTCCGATCGCCGCCTCGAGGTCCTCCAGCTCGGTGCGCCCGTCGACCTCGTAGGCGCCGTCCGGCCTGGCGACGATCTGCGCCGCGGCGGCGTCGTCGTGCTCGTCGTCGATCTCGCCGACCACCGCCTCGATCACGTCCTCCATGCTGACCAGGCCGTCGACCCCGCCGAACTCGTCGATCACCATCGCCAGGTGGATGTGGCTCGCCTGCATGCGCACCAGCAGGTCGGCGGCCCGCATCGAGGCCGGCACGTAGAGCGTCTCGCGGCGCAGGCGTCCCAGCACCGGCTCGTCCGGCGCCGGCGGCGGCATCTTGCCGGCGATCAGCTTGAACACGTCCTTGATGTGCACGAAGCCGACCGGGTCATCGAGCGTCTCGCGATAGATCGGCAGGCGCGAGTGCTCGCTCTCGATGAACTCGGCGGCGACCGCCGCGAGTGGGGTCGAGAGCTCCAGCGCCACGATATCGGCGCGTGGGATCATCACGTCGGCCACGGTCACGGTCTGGAACGCCTCGGCCTGGTCGACCAGGTCCTGGCCGGCGCGATCCTCAGGCGTCTCGACTTCGGGTTTCGGCTTGCGGCCGAGGCCGAGCGCGCTGAGCATCTGCTCGATGGGGCCCGCCCTGTCCGGTTCCTCGTCGGGGCCCTCGGGGGTGGTGACGGCCATGCTCTCCTTCAAGCCGCATAGGGGTCGGCGACGCCGAGACCAGCCAGCACCAGGCGCTCCTGGGCCTCCATCGCCTCGGCCTCTGCGTCGGTCTCGTGATCGTAGCCTAAAAGGTGCAGGACGCCATGGGCGGTGAGGTGCTGCAGGTGCGCGGCGAGGGTCTTGCCCTGTTCGGCGGCTTCCCGCGCGCAGACGCCGAGCGCCAGGGCGATGTCGCCGAGGTGATCGCCGGCCCGCAGATCCCGGAAACGACAGCACGTTGGTCGGCCCCGGCTTGCCGCGGAAGGCGACGTTCAGCGCCTGCAGCCGCGCATCGGCCGCCAGCAGGATCGCGACGTTGGCGTCGGCCCGGTGTTCGGCCTTCAGCGTCGCAGCGGCGGCCGACCTGACCAGCCGCCGCACCCGCGGCTCGGCGGCGCGCCAGGCCTTCTCCTCGATGACGATCTCGATCATGCCGGCAGGCTCAAAGGCGCGCAGCGTCGGCGTCGTAGGCCTTGACGATCCGCTCCACCAGCGGATGGCGCACCACGTCGTCGGCGGCGAAGCGCATGATCGCGACGCCCTTGACGCCGTCCAGGATCGAGGCGGCGTGGACCAGGCCGGAGTCGTCGGCGTTGAGCAGGTCGACCTGGCTGGGATCGCCGGTCACCGCCATGCGCGCGCCTTCGCCCATCCGGGTCAGCACCATCTTCATCTGCAGCCGCGAGGCGTTCTGCGCCTCGTCGACGATGACGAAGGCGTGGGCCAGGGTGCGGCCGCGCATGAAGGCGATCGGCGCCACCTCGATCTCGCCGCGGTCGCGGCGGCGGCGCAGCTGCTCGGCGCCCAGGATCTCGGTCAGCGCCTCGAAGATCGGGGCCATGTAGGGATCGACCTTCTCGAGCAGGTCGCCGGGCAGGAAGCCGAGCCGCTCGCCGGCCTCCACCGCCGGGCGGGTGATCACCAGCCGGTCGACCTCGCCCGACAGCAGCAGGCCGGCGCCGTGGGCGACCGCGAGGAAGGTCTTGCCAGTGCCGGCCGGACCCAGCGCGAACACCAGCTCGTGCTGGGTCAGCAGCTCCAGATAGCGCGCCTGGGCGGCGGTCTTGGCGGCGACCGCGCCGCGCCGGCCGACCGGCCCCCCGCCGGCCAGTCCCTCGCCGGGCCTGGTCGATCGCCACGCGGACGTCGGCCTGGGAGATGTCGAGCGATTGGTCGGCGCGCGTAGCGAGCAGCTCCAGCGCCTGCTTGGCGCGACGACGGGACTTGGCCTTGCCGTTCAGCGCGACGCCGCCGCCGGGCGTCTCCAGCAGCACGTCGAAGGCGTCCTCGAACAGCGCCGCATGGCGCCCGTTCGGTCCCCAGGCCGCGCGGACGGCGGCTTCGGACAGCGGCAGGAACTCGGAGGGACCGCGGCTCAAGCGGTCTCCAATTCGCAGCTCGCCGGCCAGGCTGCTGCGGGACGCCGCGACGATCCGGGCCGGAACGATCTGGCCGATCAGGCTTGCCGGCGCATCGCAGTGCACCGCCTGCAGGTAGGGGCTGCGGCCGGCGATCTGGCCGGCGTTGCGGCCGGCCTTCTCGAACAGCACCGGCAAGGTCGGCCGACCTGGGCGGCGTTGAACGCTTGCTGTTGCGCGTCCAGCAGCGCCTGCAGCCGCGCCAGGCGTTCGGCTTTCACCTCGTCGGCCACCTGGCCGGGCATGGCGGCCGCCGGCGTGCCGGGGCGGCGCGAATACTTGAACGAGAAGGCGCTGGCGTAGCCGACCTCGCGCACCAGCTGCAGCGTCGCCTCGAAGTCGGCGTCGCGCTCGCCCGGAAAGCCGACGATGAAGTCGCCGGACAGGGCGATGTCGGGCCGCGCGGCGCGGATGCGTTCGACCAGGCGCAGGTAGTGTTCGGCGGTGTGGCCGCGGTTCATCGCCTTCAGCACCCGGTCCGAGCCGGCCTGCACCGGCAGGTGCAGATAGGGCGTCAGCGCCTCGACCTCGGCGTGGGCGGCGATCAGGGCCTCGTCCATGTCGCGCGGGTGGCTGGTGGTGTAGCGGATGCGGTCGAGCCCGGGGATCTTGGCCAGCCGCCGGATCAGCGCCGCCAGCCCGCCCCCTTCCGTCCCGGGGCCGGCATAGGCGTTGACGTTCTGGCCCAGCAGGGTGACCTCGCGCACGCCCTTGTCGGCCAGCGCCCGCGCCTCGGCCTCGATCGCCGCCGCCGGCCGCGAATACTCGGCGCCCCGCGTGTAGGGCACCACGCAGAAGGTGCAGAACTTGTCGCAGCCCTCCTGCACGGTGAGGAAGGCGGTGACGCCGGTGGGCGTGCGATCGGCGGTCAGCGCGTCGAACTTCTCTTCCGGCGCGAAGTCGGCCGCCAGCGCCTCGCCAGCGGCGCGGTGGGCGCGGGCGATCAGCTCCGGCAGGCGATGGTAGGACTGCGGCCCGACCACCAGGTCCACCGCCGGCTGGCGGCGCATGATCTCGGCGCCCTCGGCCTGGGCGACGCAGCCGGCCACGGCCACCAGCATCGCGCCGCCGTCCTCCGCCTTGGCCGCCTTCATCCGCTTGATCTTGCCAAGCTCGGAATAGACCTTCTCGGTCGCCTTCTCGCGGATGTGGCAGGTGTTGAGCACCACCAGGTCGGCGCCTTCCGCCTGGTCCGTCAGCCCATAGCCCAGCGGACGCAGGACATCGGCCATGCGCTCGCTGTCGTAGACGTTCATCTGACAGCCGTAGGTCTTGATGTAGAGGCGCTTTGCGGGCGCTGGGGTCGACATGCCGGGGTTATGGGGGCGAGGCTGGCGGCTTGCAACCGGCGCCGCTCACGCCACGCGCACCATCCGCTTGCCGCGGTTCTCGCCGGCCAGCAGGCCGATCAACGCCGCGGGCAGGTTTTCCAGGCCGTCGATCACGTCTTCCTGCACCTTCAGCTTGCCGGCCTCGACCCAGGACCGCAGCTGCGCCAGGGCGGCGTCCTTGCCGTCGTAGAAGTCCATCACCACGAAGCCGTCGACCTTCAGCCGCTTGGTGACGATCAGGCCGGGCACGCCGCGCGGGCCGTGCGCCGGCGGCACGTCGTCGTATTGCGAGACCGCGCCGCAGCAGACGATGCGGCCGTGGTTGGCCATGTTGAACAGCGCCGCCTCGAAGATGTCGCCGCCAACGTTGTCGAAATAGACGTCGATCCCGTCCGGACAGGCCGCGCGCAGGGCGCGGCGCACGTCGCCCAGCTTGTAGTCGACCGCGCCGTCGAGCCCGAGCTCGTCGGTCAGCCAGGCGCACTTCTCCGCCCCGCCGGCGATGCCGATCACCTTGCAGCCCTTCAGCTTGGCGACCTGCGCCGCGATCGAGCCGACGGCCCCGGCCGCGGCCGAGACCACCACCGTCTCGCCCGGCTTCGGATCGCCGACCCGTAGCAGGCCGAGGTAGGCGGTCAGGCCGGTGACGCCGTAGACGCTGAGCAGATGCGTGAGCGGCTCGACCTTCGGCAGCTTCTCCAGATGCTTGGCCGGCACGGCGGCATACTCCTGCCAGCCGGTCTCGGCGTGGACGAGATCGCCGGGCGCCAGGCCCGGGCTACGGCTCTCGACCACCTCAGCCAGCGAGCCGCCGGCCATCACCTCGCCGGTCCCGAGCGCCGCGCGGTAGGTGACGCCCTGCATCCAGGCGCGGTTGGCGGCGTCGAGCGAGACGTAGCGCGCCTTGACCAGCACCTCGCCGTCGGCCGGCTTGGGAATCTCCGCTTCGGCGAAGGCGAAGTTATCCAGCGCCAGCTTGCCGCGCGGCTTCTCGGCCAGGATCACCTGATGATTGACGGCCATGGCGCGCCTCCCTCGTTTTCGTTGGAGCAGACACTACGCCCTTCTCCCCTTGCGGGAGAAGGTGTCGGCGCAGCCGACGGATGAGGGGTCTCACCGGCCGCGGGAGTAAGCTGCCGCATAAGCCCGCCGGTCATAGGCGACCCCTCATCCGACCCGCTTCGCGGGCCACCTTCTCCCGCAAGGGGGGAAGGGATCAGGCGACCTTGACCATCCGCTTGCCGAAGTTTTCGCCCGCCAGCAGGCCGACCAGCGCGGCCGGCAGGGTCTCGAGGCCCTCGGTGATGTGCTCCGGGACCTTGATCCGGCCGCTCTCGACCCAGCCGCGCAGGTCGGCCAGCGCCCGGTCCCGCTTGGCGTTGAAGTCGCTGACCAGGAAGCCGGCCATGGTCAGCCGGCGGGTCACCAGAAGGCCCGGTAGCCCGCGCGGCCCGGCCGGCGGCGCCGGACCGTCGTAGGTCGAGACCGAGCCGCAGCAGGCGATGCGGCCGCCGACGACCATCTGCGGCAGGCAGGTCTCCAGTATCTCGCCGCCGACGTTGTCAAAGTAGAGGTCGATGCCGCCCGGGCAGGCTTCACGCAACGCCTCGCGCAGGCTCCCGGCGCGGTGGTCGAGGCAGGCGTGGTAGTCGAGTTCGCGCACCAGCCGCTCGCACTTCTGCGCGCCGCCGGCGATGCCGACGACCCGAGCCCCGCCAATGCGGGCGATCTGGCCGGCGATCGTGCCGACCGCCCCGCCGGCGGCGGAGATGACCACCGTGTCGCCGGCCCTCAGCCGCGCCACCTCGAGCAGGCCGAAATAGGCGGTGAGGCCGGAGATGCCGTAGACGCTGAGCTGGTGGCTGAGCGGCTCGGCGCGCGGGCGTTTCTGCAGAAGCCGGGCCGGCATCGCCGCCCAGTCGCGCCAACCCGTCTCGGCGAACACCAGATCGCCCGGCGCGAAGCCGTCGGCGCGGCTCTCTGCGACCTCGGCCAGCGCCCGGCCGTACATCACATCGCCCGCCTTCAGCGCGGCGGCGTAGGTCGCGCCCTGCATGTAGGCGCGGTTTGAAGCGTCGAGGGTGATGTAGAGCGCCTTCAGCAGCACCTCGCCCACGGCCGGCGTCGGGCGCGGCGTCTCCTCAAGACGGAAGCAATCGGTCGTCAGCCGGCCGTCCGGCAGCGCGGCGAGGACGATCTGGCGGCTGGGCTCGGCGGTGCTCAATGCGCGATCTCCTCCAGCGCCAGTCCCCGGGTCGGCGGGCCCCACAGCGAGACCGACACTACCACCACCAGCATCGCGGCGGCGATGAAGCCGAAGGCGCCGATCGCGCCGCCGACGCCCAGCAGCCAGGCGATCACATAGCTGGAGAACACGGTCGAGAGCCGGCTCCAGGAGTAGACGAAGCCCACCGCCGTCGCCCGCACCCGGGTCGGGAACAGCTCGGCCTGGTAGGCGTGGTAGGAGAGCGAAAGCAGGTTGTTGGAGAAGTTGATCGCCACGCCGAGCGCGATCAGCGCCAGCGGCGTGCTCATCGCCGAGAACGCCAGGCCCAGCAGCCCGGTGCCGGCCGCGGCGAACACCACCAGCCACTTGCGCTCGAACCGCTCGGCGATCGTGCTCCAGATCACCGGCCCGATCGGATAGGCGATGGCGATGATGAAGCCGTACTGCAGGCTCTCGGCGAAATGGACGCCGCGCGAGGCGAGGAACGTCGGGGCCCAGTTGGTGAAGCCGTAGAAGCCGACTGCCTGGAACGCGTTCAGCACCACCAGCAGCACGGTGCGGCCGAGCAGCGGGCGCTGGAAGATGGCCGAGAGCCGCACGTGGTGGTCGACCGCTTCGTCGACGTGCAGCGCCGGCGGCGGTAGCGGCTTGCCGGTCGACGCCTCCACCCGCCGCTCCAGGTCGGACACCACCGCGTCAGCGCGGCCCAGGTGGCCGTGCTCGGCCAGCCAGCGCGGCGACTCCGGCAGATGCATCTGGATGAACCACACGCCGACAGCCGCCACCGCGCCCAGCAGCACTACCCAGCGCCAACCCTCGACGCCGAGGAGGGTCAGCGGCCCCAGTTGCCAGGCCGCCAGGGCGACGATCGGCACGGCCAGGAACTGGATCGACTGGTTGACGGCGAAGGCGCGACCCCGCACCGAGCGCGGGGCGATCTCCGCGATGTAGGTGTCGATCGTGACCAGCTCGACGCCGATGCCGATGCCGGCGATCAGTCGCCAGACGTCAATTCCGAGCGCCGTGTTCTGCAGCGCCATCACCACGGCCGCAGCGGTGTACCAGAGCAGCGAAGCGACGAAGATGCGCTTGCGGCCGAACCGGTCGGCGACCTGGCTGACGGCGATGGTGCCGATGAACAGGCCGAGGAAAGTGGCGGCGACGAAGCTGGCCTGGTCAGGCAGGCCGAAAAGCCCGTGCTTGTGGAAGATGCCCGCCTTCGCCAGCACCGGCGAGATGTAGGCGGTCATCATCAGGTCGTAGAACTCGAAGCAGGCCCCGAGCGAGATCAGCACGATCAGGGTCCAGACCGGCCGCGATGGCGGCAGCCGGTCGAGCCGTGCGACGATGTCGGCGGATGTCATCGCCACTACGTCCCCTCCCCCTTGAGGGGAGGGTGGCCGCGAAGCGGTCGGGTGGCGGTTTCTCTCCGCCACCCGGCTGTCGCCGGCAGCCCCCCACCCCCTGACCCCCTCCCCTTGAGGGGGAGGGGGAAGGCGTCGGGGAATGAGCTCGCCACTAGATCACGCCGGCTGATTTCAGCGCCGCCAGCCTGTCTGCGGCCAGGCCGAGCCGTTCGCCCAGCACGGCGTCGGTGTGCTCGCCCAGCGCCGGCCCCGGCCAGCGCACCTCGCCCGGCGTCTCGCTGAGCTTGGGGAACACGTTCTGCATCCGCACCTTGCCGAACACCGGGTGCTCGACGGTGACGATCGCCTCGCGGGCGGCGAACTGGGGATCCTCAAGCATATCCGGCGCGGTGTAGACCTTGCCGAACGGCACGCCGTGCGCCTCGAGCCGCGCCAGCAGGTCGGCGGAGCTGAGGGTGCGGGTCCAGGCGGCGATGTGCTCGTCCAACTCGGCCTGGTTCACCCCGCGGGCGGCGTGGCTGACGTAGCGTGGATCGTCCTTCAGCGCGGGCTCGCCCATCGCCTCGCACAGCCGCGCGAACACCGTGTCGCCGTTGCCGCCGATCAGCACCATGCCGTCGCTGGTCGGGTAGACGTTGGAGGGCGCGATGCCGGGCAGCACCGAGCCGGACCGTTCGCGCACGTAGCCGGTCAGATCGTACTCGGTGACCATGTTCTCCATCATCGCCAGCACGCTCTCGTAGATCGCCGCATCGACCACCTGGCCGCGGCCGGTGCGTTCGCGGACGTGCAGCGCCATCAGGATCCCCATCACCGCGTGGGTCGCCGCCAGGCTGTCGCCGATCGAGACCCCGGCGCGGGCCGGCGGCCGGTCCGGCTCGCCGGTGATGGCGCGCAGGCCGCCCATCGCCTCGCCGATCAGGCCGTAGCCGGGGCGGCCGGCGTAGGGCCCGGTCTGCCCGAAGCCGGAGACGCGGGCCATGATCAGGCGCGGATTGGCGGCAGACAGCGCCGGGTAGCCCAGCCCCCACTTCTCCAGCGTGCCCGGCCGGAAGTTCTCCACCACGATGTCGGCCCCGGCGATCAGGTCGCGGGCGATCTGCTGGCCCTCGGGCGCGCGCAGATTGAGCGTCACCGACTTCTTGCCGCGGCCGATCACCGGCCACCACGGCGACTGACCCTTGGGCAGGCTGCGGCCCCACTGGCGCATCGGATCGCCGGTCTTGGGGTCCTCGAGCTTGATCACCTCGGCGCCGAAGTCGGCCAGGACCTGGCCGCAGAACGGCGCGGCGATCAGCGTGCCGAGCTCGATGACAACCAGATCGGCGAGCGGGCCTCGGCCCATGCGTTTGTGTCCCCTCTTGTTGCCCGGTCTTGGAGCCGGCGCCGAGCGTCGCTGTCAATGCTTGAAGGCCTTCCGGCCCCACCACTCGGTCATGGCCGGGCGTAAGTCCCGGCCATCCAAGAACACCTGATCCGCCATGGCCGCGCCGGGCGCGGCCACCCCACCGGCGGCGTGCTTGGATCGCCGGGACTTACGCCCGGCGATGACCGTTTTGGGGGTGAAAAAGCTGCTCTCAAGGCGTTCGACGGCGGACTTTGCGGTTGTGTTGGGGTAAGGGCGAGGCATGCCCAGCTACGCCTTCGACCCGCCGCCGCAGCCCGCCGTGCCGATCCTGGGGGAGGCGGCGCTCTATCCGGTCCGCCGCATCCTCTGCGTCGGACGCAACTACGCCGCCCACCGCCGCGAGATGGGCGGCGGCGACGACGATCCCGATCCGCCGTTCTTCTTCTCCAAGCCGGCCGACGCGATCGTGCCGCCGGGCGGCGACGTCCCCTACGCCTCGCTGACCCGCAACCTGCACTACGAGATGGAGCTGGTGGTGGCGCTGGGATCGGGCGGCGCCGACGTCTCGCCCGCCGACGCGCTCGGCCTGGTGTTCGGCTACGCCGCCGGCGTCGACATGACCCGCCGCGACCTGCAGAGCGCCTATCGCGAGAAGGGCCAGCCTTGGGAAGGCGCCAAGGCCTTCGATTTCTCCGCGCCGATCTCGGCGATCAAGCGGTGGTCGGGCCCCGCGCCGCAGGGCCGCATCAAGCTCTCGGTCAATGGCGTCACCAAGCAGGACGCGGTGGTCTCGGACATGATCTGGGGCGTCGCGGCGATCATCTCCGAGGCTTCGAAGCTGTGGCGCCTCGCGTCGGGCGACCTGATCTACACCGGCACCCCCGAGGGCGTCGGCCCGGTGGTGAAGGGCGACCTGGTCGAAGGCGACGTGGAGGGCGTCGGCGCGCTCTCCTTCCGAATCGTCTAGCGCCGATGTCGCGCTTCTCTCTGCGTCACCCCGGGCGAAGCGCAGCGAAGACCCGGGGCCGGACGCGCCGCGGCCTAGCCGGACACCGTCTCTGCATCGGCCTGTCCGGCCCCGGCTCTTCGCGGCTTCGCCGCTGCGGCCGGGGTGACGGTGAGAAGCGCTGATGGGTCTGACCCTCCACAGCGCGTGGCGGGCGACGGCGCCCTACCGGGTGCGGATCGGCCTGAACCTGAAGGGACTCGCCTACGACTATGTGGGCTACGACCTCGTCGCCGGCGAGGCCCGACGGCCAAGCTACACCGGCCTCAACCGCCAAGGCCTGCTGCCGACGCTCGAGACCGACGACGGCGTACTGACCCAGAGCCTCGCCATCCTGGAATGGCTCGAAGAGACCCACCCCGAGCCGCCGCTGCTGCCGGCCGCGCCGCGCGACCGCGCCAAGGTGCGGGCGATGGCCGACATCATCGCCTGCGACATCCACCCGTTGAACAATCTGCGGGTCGGCCAGGCGCTGGAGCGGCTCGGCTTCAAGTTCGGCGGCCCCGATCAGACCGCCTGGATTCACGGCTGGATCGCCGCCGGGTTCGACACCCTGGAGCCAATGATCGCGCAGTATGGCGCCGGCTTCGCGTTCGGCGAGACGCCCGGGCTCGCCGACTGCTGCCTGATCCCGCAGGTCTACTCGGCCAACCGCTACCGGTTCGACCTCACGCCCTATCCGGCGATCCGCGCGGTGGCGGAACGGGCCGCCGCGCACCCTGCCTTCGTCGCGGCGCATCCCGACCGGCAGCCGGACGCGGTGAAATAGTCCCCGCTCAACCGCCCGACGGGCGCTCGAACGGGACGCCGAGGTATTTGCGCACATCTTCGAAGTCGACCAGCCAGTTGGTGGGGGCGACGCCTGGAGCGCGGGCCGGCGAGGCGTAGCCGAGCAGGCGCTGCACGCGGGGCGAATAGGTGCGCGCGATCTCCCACGGCACGCCGATCGGACTGGCTTCCTCCGGAGTCAGCCAGCCGAGGCAGAAGCTCATGTGCAGGCCGCGCCGCCAGCGATCGGCCGTCACGTTGGCGCCCGCCGCGTGCACGGTCTTGCCGAGATAGAGCACCGCGCTGCCGGCCGGCATGACCGCCGCGACGGTGTCAGCCGGGTCGGGCGTGCGGTGGAAGTCCGCCCATTGGTGGCTGCCAGGGATGACGCGCGTCGCGCCGACGTCCTCGGTGAAGTCGTCGAGTGCGATCAGCACGCTGACCATCGCCTGCGGGGCCGCGAGTTCCGGACGCCTCGATGAACGGCCAGATGGCGATATCCCGATGCAGGTACTGCGCGCCCTGCCCCGGCCCGACGATCATCGCCTGGCCGGTGTTCAGCCAGTAATCCCCCTTCAGGTCGCGCCGCGCCCAGCGGTGCATGAACTCGTTGTCCAGCAGCTCGGCGAAGGACGGCGCGAACGCGGCGAGCCGCGTGAAGCGCTTGGTCTGCTGGCCCCAGAACCAACCCATCATCTGGCCGACGTCGTCGGATCCGGGCGCTTTCTCCGCGATGCGCCCGTCCAGCCCGGCGTTCAGCCGCGCCAGCAGGTCCGGCGGCACGAACCCTTCGACAATGGCGGAGCCGTCAGCGTCGACCGCGGCCATGATGTTCTCGAACCCATCGCCGGCATCGAAGCGCTGCAGCGCTCTTGGCCGGGTCTCGACTTCGCTCATTTTCCTGCCCCAACCGCTCTTCCCCGCGAAAGCGGGGACCCAGGCGTTTTATCGTAGAGCGCGAGCCTGACAGAAAAAACCTAGGCCCCCGCTTTCGCGAGGGAGAGCGGAAATGGGCGCGGCTTCGGAAGATCAGCCCCCGGTCACCCTGACGTGGGACTCCACCGACTTGCCGGCGCCGTCCACCACGCTGACCCGGTAGAAACCGGGACCGGACGGGCGCCAGATCGGCTTGCCGCTGACCGGGTCGAGCCCGACCGGGGCGCCGTCGACGTACCAGGTCAGCCCCGCGCCGCCAGCCGCCAGCACGAAGCCGCGCGCGGTGGGGCCGAAGCCCTCGGCGACCACGGTCGCGCCGTCGGGCGGGAAGATCAGGCGGGGGCCGGCGCCCGCGTGTTCCAGCGTGCGCAGCGCCGAGGGCGGGGCCTTGGGGCCGACCGCCGGCGGGGCGTGGGCCGGGCCGCCCACCACGTCGGCGACGTCGAACAGCAGCGGCAGGGCGGCGTCGCGGCCGGTGAGGTCGGGGTCGGGCGCCGCCGTCGGCGCGGCCGGTCCAGACCGCGATCACGTAGCCGCCGGCGACGCCCACCGCGACCGCGTCGCGAAAGCCGTAGGAGGTGCCGGTCTTGAACGCCATCGGCTCGGTGCGGGTCAGCGCGTCGGGGGCGCGGCCCTTCGGCGGCGGGCCGTCGCGCAGGATATCGAGGATGGTGCGGGCCGAGCCGGGCCGCATCAGGCGCTGGCCGGCTTCGCCCGGCCGCGCCTTGGCGTCGGCCTCGGTCCAGGCCAGCGGCTTGGCCAGGCCGTCGTCGGCCAGCGCGGCATAGAGCATCGTGACGTCACGCAGCGAGACGCCCTCGCCGCCCAGCGCCAGCGCCAGGCCGGGATCGTGCGCCTGGGCGTAGGGCCGGACCAGACGCGCCCCGGCGGCGGTCAGCCGCGCCTCGAAGATCTGCGGGCCGAGGCGGTCAAGCGTCGCTACCGCCGGCACGTTCAGCGAGTGGATCAGCGCCTCGCGCATCGTCACCGGGCCGTGGAAGACGCGGTCGAAGTCCTCCGGCTGGTAGTCGGCGAAGCGGCGCGGCGCGTCGTCGAGCTGGGTGTCGGGGGCGACGATGCCGTCGTCCAGCGCCAGGCCATAGATGAACGGCTTCAGCGCCGAGCCGGGCGAGCGCAGCGCGCGGGTCATGTCCATCCAGCCCCCGGCGGCTGTCAGCCCGGCCGACCCGACCGAGGCGCGCACCGCGCGGGTCTTGGCCTCCACCACCAGGATCGCCGCCTCGGCGTCGGGCCCCTGCGCCTTGGCGACGGCAGCGGCCAGCGGCTCGAGCCGGCGCTGCAGGTCGGCGTCGATGGTGGTGACGACCGAAGCGGTGGTCGGCGCGGCGGCCCGCGCGATCTGGCCGGCGGCCTGCCAGGCCAGCGCGGGGAACGGCTGGCGGCCCGGCAGCGGCTCGGCCGTCGCCTCCTGCGCCGTCGCCTCCGGGATCATGCCGGCGCGGACCATCCGCTGCAGCACCCGGTCGCGCGCCTCCCGCGCCTTGGCCGGCCGCCGGTCCGGGCGGCGGGCTTCCGGCGACTGCGGCAGGGCGATCAGCAGCGCCTGCTCGCTGGTGGTGAGGGTCTCGGGGCCGTGGCCGAAGTAGGCCAGGCTGGCGGCGCGGACGCCCTCCAGGTTGCCGCCGTAGGGGGCGAGGGTGAGGTAGAGCGCCAGCGTCTCGCGCTTGGAGAGCCGCGCCTGCAGCTGCAGCGCCCGGACCATCTGGTAGAGCTTGGCGCCGAACGTGCGTCGGCGCGGCTCCAGCAGGCGCGCCGTCTGCATGGTCAGCGTCGAGGCGCCGGAGGTGATGCGGCCGTGCAGCGCGGCCGAGGCGGCGGCGCGGAGCGTCGAGAGCGGATCGACGCCGGGATGCAGCCAGAACCGGCCATCCTCCAGCGCCACGACCCGCCGCACGTAGCTCGGATCGGTGCGATCGAGGTCGGCGCGGATGCGCCAGCGCCCCTGCTCCACCGGCAGCGCCCGCAGCCAGGCCCCGCGCCGGTCCAGCGCCACCGGCGAGGAGCGGTAGGCCTTGGAGAGATCCGGCGGGAACGCTGCGTCCAGCCCAACTAGCGCGACCTCAACGGCGAGGAGGGCGATGAGGGCGAGGGTTAGACGGGGTATCAACGTTCCTCCCTTCTCCCCTTGCGGGAGAAGGTGTCGGCGGCGCCGACGGATGAGGGGTGCGCGCGCAGGCGCTTCAGGCATCGTCCACGGACCAATCTGCGACGCTCAGACGATACCCCTCATCCGACCCGCTCCGCGGGCCACCTTCTCCCGCAAGGGGAGAAGGAAGCAGAATCGGCTCATCCCCCTGGCGCGATCTGGGTGCGCCCGCCGGCGGAGCGGGCGTTCACACCGGCGTGGTACATGTCGAGGATCTCGGCCCCGGGCGCATAGAAGTTTCCGGGCGTCACGGCTCTCGCGACATAGGCCAGGGCGAAGGTCTTGTTGCCGGCCAGATCGAGGGCGGCGACATAGCGGTCGTCGCGGCTCTCCTGCACCTTCGGCGTGGTCAGGGCGCCGAGGAACTTGAACGGGCCTTTGTCCGCGTCGTCAGGCCCCAGCACCGTCTCGATCTCGAAGCCGGCCGGCAGCGCGTCGTTGACCGCCAGCGCCACGGTGCGGCCCTGCTGCGAACCGCCGGCGATGCGCACGATGATCCGGTCGCCTTGTTTCAGCGACGCCAGGTTCACCGCGCCCCCGGAGAAGGCGAAGTAGGTCTTCTCCACCGAGACGCCATGCTGCTCCTCGCCGGGCGGCGTGATCGGCGTTCCGCGCACCGTCACCGTGCGCCAGATCGGCCGGCCGCCGGCGTTGACGAAGCGCGCGTCGGCCAGTTTGCCGTTGACGGCCCAGCGCGGGGTCAGGCCCGCCGTCGCCATCGGCGCCGTTGCGCCGTTGGCCTGGATGTTGATCGGCCCGGCGGCGGCGATCATGAAGTGCGCCGCGCGCAGCAGCTGCGCCTTCTCCTGCGTGTTGAGCTCGTCCGGGTCCTTCACCGCGCCGTCGAGCCGGCCTTCGAGACCGTGGGCGATGTCCGGCGCGCCAGCCTCGTAGGCCAGGGCGATGACGCCGGCGAGGTCGCGCAGCGGACTTTGGTACCAGTCCTCGTCGTCGGTGAAGACCAGCGGGCCGATCTGCAGCAGCGGGCGCTTGTAGCCGACCGCGCCCGCGGCGTGCTGCAGCGCGTCCCTGGCCCGGGCGGTGTCGCCCATCATGGCCAGGCCGGCGCCAACCTGGGCCATCGCCAGCGGCGAGCCTTCCGACTTCATCTGCACGTCGTGCCACCAGCGCAGGCGGGCGATGTCGCCACGACCGCCCTTGGCCAGCACGTAGAGCGCATAGGCCGAGGCGCGCGAGCGCATCCGCGCCGTCGCCGCCTTGGAAGCATCGGGATTGCCGGCCCACCAGTCGGGATACTCCAGGCGGTAGGAGACCGAACTCGTCCCGTCGGGGCGGCTGACCTGGCGCATCGCGTTCAGCGCCGCGTCGATCGCGCTCTGCGGCACCGCCGCGCCTTCGGCCTTGGCCTCCAGCAGGAAGTCGGTGGCGTAGGCGCCGAGCCACGGGTCGGCCTCGCCGTCGCCGACGCGCCAGAGCCCGAACGCGCCGTCCATGCTCTGCCGGTCGAGCAGCTGGCCGACGGCGTTGTTCAGCGCCGCGGGGACCGTGCGCAGCTTCGGGTCGGACGAGACCGCCTGGGCGTAGAGCAGCGGATAGGCGGTCGAGACCAGCTGCTCGGTGCAGCCATAGGGGTAGCCGTAGAGCGAGACCGCGATCGGACCGGGGTCGAAGCCCTTGAACGGCGAGTAGCTGACCTGCACCTGCAAGGTGCCGCTGCCGCCGGCGGCCAGGCCGCTGACCAGCTCGTTCGGCGGCGTGTAGGCCTCGCCCGGCTGCTGCAGCTCGGTGGTCGAGCGGGTGATCGCGCCCCAGCCCAGCCGCGTCTGGATCGGATAGTCCTTCGAGGTGGTGAAGCCGGGCCCGGTCACGGTGAAGCCGATCGAGCCGATGCCGGTGTGGCTGGGGGCCATGAACGGGATGTGCTCGGCGATGCGCTGGCCGAGGATCAGCTGGAACGCCTTCTGGAACACCGCGACGATGCCGTTCGTGCCGCGCATGATCGCGTTGTAGAGCCCCGGTTTGCCCTCCATGTTCTGCAGCTCGAGCGTCGCGTCGGCCTGGTCGCCGGGCGAGAGGAAGCGCGGCAGGCTGAGGTCGGCGACCACCGGCTGGCGCACGGTCAGCTCCTTGTCGCCCGAGCCGACCTGGGTGTCGGTCCAGGCCACCGCCATGATGCGCAGCTGGCCGTTGAAGTCGGCCGCCGGCAGCTTGACCGTGGTGCGGCCGTCGGGGCCGGTGGTGACGACGCCGGACCACAGCGCCACCGACTTGGTCGGGGTGACGGTCAGCCCCTCGCCGCCGAGCTCGTCGCCGCCATAGACGCTGGCCGGCGCGCCGAGGTTGGCGTCCAGCAGGCGGCCGTAGTCGTCGCGGTAGTCGACCGAGAAGGCGCGCTTGCCGAAGTACCAGCCGACCACGTCGGGACTGGCGAACTTGGTCAGGCGCAAGATCCCCTCGTCGACCGCCGCGACCGTGACGTGGGCGCTCTGGCCGAAACCGAGGCCATGCACCTGCAGCGGCACGTCGACGTCGGCCTTGGAGTCGATCTTGTCGGGCGTCGCGATATCGACCGTCAGCTTGCGATCCTTGGGATCGAGCGGGACGTAGACGAGGCCCAGCGCCCGCTTCGGCGTCGGCGAGGCTACCGGGTCGCGTGGCTGGATCACCGTCACCAGCACATAGGCGCCGCCGCCCCAGGCCGCCGAGGTCTTCAGCCGCACGGTCCCGCCGTCCTTGCCAACGGTGAAGGTCTTGAAGTCGATCAGCCGGTCGGTGGCGACCGCGACCTGTGCCTCGCCGCCATAGGGCGCCTTGACCGCGATCTCGACCGTGTCGCCCTGGCTGTAGCTCTTCTTCTGCGGCGCGACACGGACCAGGTCCGGCGACTCGGTGGCGTCGGCCGGCGCGCCCCAGCCGACCGTGAAGCGGGTGATGGTCTTGGCGCCGCCGGGGCCGTTCAGCTCCAGCCGGTAGTCGCCCCAGCCCAGCTTGCGCGGCCGCACGTGGGCCGGATCGCCGGCGCCGACATCGAGCGAGCCTTGCGTCACCACCGTGTCGCGGCTGGTGCGCCGCCACTGCCATTTGCCGTCCTGCTGGTACCAGTCGTAGTTCCAGTTTTCGCTGATCAGGCTGTAGCTGACGCCCGGCGCGGCGATCCGCGCCCCGGCGGCGTTGACGGCGATGATGTTGAGATTGACCGGCGGGGCGTTGTCGCCGCTGGCGTCGCCCTGGTCGACCTTGACCCCCAGATAGAGCGGCTTCGGCCGCAGCTTCAGGCTGACGCTCTCGCGCACCGGCCGCCCGCCCGGCTCGAACACCGAGGCGGTGACCAGGGCCAGCACCGGGTTGACCGTGTCGCCCGCCGCGCTGCCGGCCAGCGCCAGCGTGGCGTGGCCCGCGCCGTCGGTGACCGACGTGCCGAGATCGACTTCCTTCTCCTCGAACGCCGCGGTCTCGTCGCCCCACTGGTAGTCGGCGAACGCCGGGAACGGGTTCGGGTCGGGCCGCAGGCGCGCCTCGCCCTGGGTCTGCAGGCCTGCGCCGATCGCGCCGTAGAGGAAGCGCGCGGTGACGTTGACGTTGCGGGTGTCGGCCGCGCCGACCGGGACGGCCGCCTGGCCGTCGGCGGTGACCGCCAGCCGCTGCGGCACGAAGTCCTCGACCTGGAAATCGAGATTGCCGGCGGCGGCCTTGAAGCCATCGATGTCAAGTTCGGCGGTCCAATGGCCGCGCGGCGCGGTGCTGGGCAGCGCGACCGTGGTCTCGATCGCTCCGCCCGGCGTGGTGGTGAACGGATAGCGCTTGAACTCCAGCCCCGAGGGCCGCTTCAGCACGATCGAGCCCTTGCGGTCGGCCACCGCCTTGGCCTCGCGATCGCGCACCAGCGCCATCAGGTGCACGGTCTCGCCGGGCCGATAGATGCCGCGGTCGGCGTAGAGATAGCCGTCGACGCCGCCGTTGATGGAGCGGCCCTCGAGCAGATCGCTGGGCGCCGCGCCGGGCTGGCTGCTGCCGGTTCCCTGCTTGGACAGATCGGTGGGCGAGCGCTCGAGGTCGAGCACCGCCAGGTCGCCCTGGTCGCCGTAGGCCATCACCATCTTCGGCGTCATCGCGCCGGTCGCCGTCGAGCAGGGTGTGGGGGAAGGTGGCGCGTCCCAGCGCGTCGGTCTTGGCGGTGGCCAGCGTCTCGCCGTTCTTGGCCATCAGGCTGACCGACGCGCCGCCGAGCGTCTTGGCCGACTTCAGCGAGCGGACCACGACGTCGAGCGCATCCGAGCCGGTGTAGGCGGTCAGCGCCATGTCGGTGAAGATCACCCAGCGGCGGGCCTGCGCCGGCGGCGTGCCTTCGTCGGACTTGTCGGTGAGGTCGCGGCCGCCGGAGGCGTCGCGCGCCTTGATCACATAGCCGCCCGGCTTCATCTCCTTCAGCACCGCGCCCAGCGGGAACACGGTCGTGGTGTGCTGGCCGGGATCGCCTTTCACGTCGACGAAGCCCTTCCAGACGATCTGGCCCTCGTCGTCCGGGCTGTCGTCGCCGTAGTCGTCGGAATACTGGCCCTCGGGCGTCGGGTCGGGCGCGCTGATCGACTTGCGCACCAGGTTGCGGTCGACCACCCGCCAGACCTCGATGCGCAGCTTGGTGACGCTGACGGTCTCGATGCCGACGCCGTCGCTATCCTCGCGCGGCAGGATCACGCCGTCGCCGGCGAAGCCGACGTAGGGCGGCTTGTCGCCGTTGGTGAAGTCGGTGTCGGCGTTGGCGGCCAGCGTCTCGCCGTCCTTCGCCGGCAGGCCCTTCAGCAGGGTGACGTGGCGGTCGGTGAAGCCGACGCCGCCGATGCACAGCTCGTCCTTGCCGGCGACCGACACCGCCGGCGCGTGGCCGAGGTCGGGCGAGACCAGCACGAAATCGCCGTAGGATTTGTTCGGGTCCAGGTCGCGGGTCATGCGGACGCAGGCGAGCGGGTCGGGCTTGGAGGTGTCGAGCCGGGTCTTCCAGATCGCGAAGCCGTCCGGCTTCACCTCGCCGGCGCGCGGCGCGTTGGCGTCGCGCGGATGGCCGAACATCGACCAGATCGAAGCGCCCTTTTCGCCCGGCGCATGGTGGAACAGGGTCCCGTCGACGCCCTTGGCCAACAGGAAGCCCCCGCCGAAGGCTACGATCACCGCGCCAATCACGGCCGCCCAACTGCGGTTCATCGAAACGCCCCCTGCCCAGAGCCCTGGGCGAAGCAATGGAAGCGCAACGCTGTTATCTGGTCAATCGGGGCGAAACGCTATCTTCGTCACCCCGGCCGCAGCGAAGCGGAGAGCCGGGGCCGGACGACGGACGCCAAGCTGAATATCGTCTCGGAACCGGCGCGTCCGGCCCCGGATCGGCCCTGCGGGCCGTCCGGTGTGACGGAAGTTGCTCGGTTCCGAATCGGCGCGAGGGTAAACGCCTTTTAACCTTCTCCGAGCTCTACTGGCGGCGAATTCCGTCACCGGAGGAAGCATGGCCGTAGCGGCGCGCAAGACCGCCTCCCAGATCGCTGCCGAAACGCTGCTGAGCGCCTGGCGCCACACGGCGAGCGCGCGCTTCCGCGGCGGGCTGACCGCGGCGCTGGGCGGCGCGCTGGCGCTGGCGCTGGCGAGCTGGCGCGCGTCGGATCCGAGCCTCGACGCCGCCGGCGCCGGCGCGCCCGGCAACCTGCTCGGCGCGGCCGGGGCCGACATCGCCGACATCGCCATGCAGTCGCTGGGCCTGGCCGCCTGGCTGGTCGCCGCGCTGCTGCTGGCGGTCGGCATCGCCCGCGCCGCCGATCCCACTCCCGACCAGACCCGCAAGACGCTGCGCTGGCGCGCGCTGGCCGGCGCCGCGGGCCTGCTGCTGCTCGCGGGCGGTTTGAGCGCGGTCGCGCCGCCGGCGGTCTGGCCGCTGGCGTCCGGCCTCGGCGGCCTGGTCGGCGACCTGCAGTCCAACGGACTGGCGGGGCTGGCGAGCGCGCTCGGCGCGCCGGTCGCCGCCGCACGCCATCGCCGAAGCGATCCTCGCCGCCGTCGGCGTCTGGCTCACCGCCTTGGCGCTCGGGCTGAAGTGGTCGCACGTGACCAACTTCCTCCAGTTCCGCCAACCCGCCGCCGCGCCCAAGACCGCGGTGCGCGCGCCGGCCAGGCCCCGCGCCAGGGCGCAGCCGGTCGGAGCCGCGCCGTTCATCGAGCCGGAGCCGGAAATCGACGCCGCGCCGCTGGCCATCCGCGCGCCAAAGATGGCGACGCCGAAGCCGTCGGCCCGCGAGGCCCGCGAGAGCCAGCCCACCCTGTTCGCCGCCGAGGAGACCGGCTTCAAGCTGCCGGAGCTGGCCATGCTGGCCAAGTCCAAGCCCCGCGCGGCCACCTTCGACGAAGGCGGCGCTGCGCCAGAACGCGCGGGTGCTGGAGGGCGTGCTGGCCGAGTTCGGCGTGCGCGGCCAGATCGACCAGATCCGCCCCGGCCCGGTCGTCACCCTCTACGAGCTGGTGCCGGCCGCCGGCGTGAAGTCGGCGCGGGTGGTGGCGCTGTGCGACGACATCGCCCGCTCGATGAGCGTCGCCGCCTGCCGCGTCGCGTGGTCTCCGGGCCGCAACGCCATCGGCATCGAGCTGCCCAACGCCAAGCGCGAGACGGTCTATCTGCGCGACCTGCTGGCCTCGGCCGAATACGAGAAGAGCGGCCACATCCTGCCGCTGGCGCTGGGCGAGACCATCGGCGGCGAGCCCTACATCGCCGACCTCTCGCAAGCATGCCGCACCTGCTGATCGCCGGCACCACCGGCTCGGGCAAGTCGGTGGGGGTCAACGCGATGATCCTGTCGATCCTCTACCGCCTGCCGCCGAGCCAGTGCCGCTTCATCATGATCGACCCGAAGATGCTGGAGCTGTCGGCCTACGACGGCATCCCGCACCTGCTGGCGCCGGTGGTCACCGACCCGAAGAAGGCGATCGTGGCGCTGAAGTGGACCGTGCGCGAGATGGAGGACCGCTATCGGCGCATGTCCAAGATCGGCGTGCGCAACATCGCCGGCTACAACGAGCGGGCCCGCGAGGCGATCGCCAAGGGCGAGCACTTCGTGCGCACCGTGCAGACCGGCTTCGACGAGCAGGGCCGGCCGATCTACGAGGAAGAGCGGCTGAACCCCGAGCCGATGCCCTATCTGGTGGTGGTGATCGACGAGGTCGCCGACCTGATGATGGTGGCCGGCAAGGACATCGAGGGCGCCGTGCAGCGGCTGGCGCAGATGGCCCGCGCCGCCGGCATCCACCTGATCATGGCCACCCAGCGCCCGTCGGTCGACGTGATCACCGGCACCATCAAGGCCAACTTCCCGACCCGGATCAGCTTCCAGGTCACCTCCAAGATCGACGCGCGCACCATCCTGGGCGAGCAGGGCGCCGAGCAGCTGCTGGGCCAGGGCGACATGCTCTACATGGCCGGCGGCGGGCGCATCACCCGCCTGCACGGCCCGTTCGTCTCCGACGGCGAGGTCGAGGCGGTGGCCAAGCTTCCTGCGCGAGCAGGGCGAGCCGCAGTACCTCGAGGAGGTCACCGCGATCGCCCGAGGACGACGAGGACGGCGGCGATCCGCTGCGGCGGCGAGAGCGGCTCGGGCAACGAGCTCTACGACCAGGCCGTGGCCGTGGTCACCCGCGACCGCAAGGCCTCGACCAGCTACATCCAGCGCCGCCTGCAGATCGGCTACAACCGCGCCGCCTCGCTGATGGAGCGGATGGAGCGCGAGGGCGTCGTCGGCGCCGCCAACCACGCCGGCAAGCGCGACATCCTGGCCGGCCCGCCGCCGCACTAACGCCGGGCTAGTCCCGACGGTGCGGAACGCGCGATGGCAGGCCGCGTTCAGGACCCGTTCAGCGCCGAACTCGCTTTGCTTCCGGGGGCGCGATCTTATGGAGCCCGGATGCCGCTTTCCCGACGTCTCACCCTGCTCGCCCTCACCGCCGTCCTGGCCATTCCGCCGGCGCGTCCGCGCCGATCCGCAGGACGACGCCCTCGTCGCCCGCGCCGTCGCCTATCTCGACGGCCTGACCGCGGCGAAGGGGCGCTTCGTGCAGACCGACCCGCGCGGCGTCACCGTAGCCGGCACGCTTCTACCTGGCCAGGCCCGGGCGGGCCCGGTTCGAGTACGATCCGCCGTCCGGCCTGCTGGTCACCTCCGACGGCAAGACCGTGATCATCTCCGACAGCCGGCTGAAGACGTTCCAGCGCTATCGCCCTGAGCTCGACGCCGCTGGCGCTGTTCCTCGCCGACCACATCCGCCTCGACCGCGGCGCGAAGGTGACCCGGGTCGACGGAGAACGCCGACGGCTTCTCGATCACCGCGCGCGACGGTCACGGCCTCGCGCAGGGGCAGATCACGCTGTACTTCGCCGAGCGGCCGCTGCGGCTCTCCGGCTGGGCGTTGATCGACGCCCAGGGCCGCGCGACGCAGGTTGCGCTGGGACCGCTTTCGCCGATCGGCGACGCCGATCCCGATCTTTTCAGTCAGACCCAGTACACGGCACCGACCCGGCGATTGTGACAACTTCGTCACAATCAAGCGCCCTCATCGCCACACCTTGACTTTCAGGCCACGAGTTGCATTTACGCAACTACGTGACGGATCATCCGACCTGACCCGTCGCAACCGTGCCGGAACCAATCCCCTCCCGGCGGCGGCATGAGAGACGACTGAAACGCCCGGACGCCAACCGCGTCCGGGCGATTTTTTTGCGCTAGACCCGTCTGGCCATGCGCCTTCGACTCGCACCTGGAACGTCAATTCGGTGCGGCTGCGCGCCGAGCAGGTGGCCCGGTTCGTCCGCGAGGCCGGCGCCGGACGTGCTCTGCCTGCAGGAGATCAAGTGCCGCGAGGGCGAGTTCCCGACCGCGGCCTTCGTCGACGCCGGCCTGCCGCACCTGAAGATCGCCGGCCAGAAGGGCTGGCACGGCGTCGCCATCGCCTCGCGCCTGCCGATCGAGGACGCGCCGGCGCTCGACGTCTGCCGCGAGGGCCACGCCCGCGCGGTCTCGGCCAGGATCGCCGGCGTCGAGGTGCACAACTTCTACATTCCCGCCGGCGGCGACGAGGCGGACCGGGCGGTCAATCCGAAGTTCGACCACAAGCTCGACTTCTTCGAGCGGCTGACCGCCGAGATGGCGCGCCGCGACCCGGCCGCCCCGCTGGCGATCCTCGGCGACCTCAACGTCGCGCCGGGCGAGAACGACGTCTGGAACCACAAGTTCATGTCGCAGGTGGTCAGCCACACGCCGGTCGAGGTCGAGGCGATGGCGGCGCTGAAGGCCAGCCTCGGCTTCATCGACCTGGCCCGCGAGATGATCCCCGAGCCGCAGAAGCTGGCGTCGTGGTGGAGCTACCGCGCCGCGCGACTTCCGCGCCTCCAACCGCGGCCTGCGGCTCGACCACATCTGGGTCACGCCCGGCCTGCGCGACGCCGCCTTCCGCCTGGGCTCGGCCGCCTGCCGCATCCACGACGACGTCCGCGCCTGGGACCGGCCCAGCGACCACGCGCCGGTGACCGCGGATCTGGTGCTGTAGGCTCGGCCAACGCGCTCTTCCCCGCGAAAGCGGGGACTCAGGCGTTTTCTGAAGCGGCTGGGATGGCTGAGAGTCAGTAAAGTTTGTCCACGAACGACACGAAAAACACGAACGAGGTAGAGCGCCGCCCGCTCGTCCCTTCGTTCGTGTTTTTCGTGTCGTTCGTGGACAATTCTTTCGCCCCGCTTCGCGGGAGATAGCGGCGATTGGCGTTACGCCGCCGCTTCGTCGTCTCGGGCGGCTTTGCGGACCTTGGCCACCGCGCGTTCGCGCTTCAGGCGCGAGAGGTGGTCGATGAAGAGCACGCCTTCGAGGTGGTCCATCTCGTGCTGGATGCAGACGGCGAACAGGCCCTCGGCGTCCTCCTCGACCGGCTCGCCGTCGTAGTCCAGGTAGCGCATGCGCACCTTCGCCGGCCGCTCGACCTCGTCGTAGATCTCCGGCACCGAGAGGCAGCCTTCCTCGTAGACGCCGGTCTCCTCCGAGGCCCAGAGGATCTCCGGGATTGACGAAGAAGCGCGGGCGCCTTCTCCTCGTCGCCGCGCGAGATGTCCATGACGATGACGCGCTTGGGCACGCCGACCTGGATCGCCGCCAGGCCGATGCCGGGCGCGGCGTACATGGTCTCCAGCATGTCGTCCATCAGCGCGCGCAGGTCGTCGTCGACCGCCTCGACGGGGTCGGACTTCTGCTTCAGGGCCGCCAGGTCGGCGTCGACGGTGAGGATGCGCCGCAGGCCATGCAGCCGAGGTAGGAGCCGCCAGACTTGAGCGTCAAGATGGGCGCTTCGCCGCGCTCCGCCGGCGTTCCGGCCCGCGCATCTCGCTGGCCAGCTTGGTCAGGCGCGCACGCCGGTCTCGATCGGGGCCAGCTCGGGCACGCTGCGGCCCTCGTGGTCGACCGACAGCTCCTCGAACCGGCGCGCCTGGGTCAGCACCTGGCTCTCCAGCGAGCCGACGAACTGGTTGTAGCGCTTGACCGCGTCGTCCAGCGCCTTGCCGAGCCGGCGGCGTGCTCGCCCATCACCGCGAGGCGCTTGTAGAGCTCGCGGCCGAGGGCGGCGATCTGCTGCGCGCCCTTGGCCTGCTCCTCCACCCGCCAGCCGTAGGCCACCGCCTTGCAGAGGGCGAACAGGGTGGTCGGCGTGACCAGCAGCACCCGCCGGTCCATCGCCTCGGTCATCAGGTCGGGGAGCGCGGTCGAGCGCGGCGGCGAGGAAGCTGTCGCCGGGCACGAACATGGCGACGAAGTCGGGCGAACCCTCCGCCTGGAACTGGTCCCAGTAGGCCTTGGCCGAGAGGCCGGCGATGTGGGTGCGGACGCTCTGGGCGTGGCGCGCCATCGCCGCCTCGCGCGCCGGCGTCGTCGACGGCGTCCTGGGCCTCGAGGAAGGCGTTCAGCGAGCACTTGGCGTCGATCACGAACACCGCCCCGCCCGGCAGGCGCACCTTCACGTCGGGCCGGCGGCGGCCCTCCTCGCTGTCGACGCTGAACTGCTCCTCGAAGTCGAACCGGTGGGCGAGGCCGGCGGCCTCCAGCACGTTGCGCAGCGTCTGCTCGCCCCAGCGGCCCTGCACGCCGGCCCCGCGCCGCAGCGCCGCCGACAGCTTGCGCGCCTCGTCCTGGGTCGCGGTCGAGGCGGTGAGCATCTGGGCGATCTGCGCCTTCAGGCTGCCGGTCTCCTCGGCCCGCGCCTTCTCGGCGGCGGCGACCTGCTCCTGGAACTTGGCCAGGGTCTCGGCGACCGGCTTCAGCTGCGCCTCCAGCTTGGCCTGGGCCAGCCGCTCCTGCGCCTCGAAGGTCTCGGCGGCGCGCTGGACCAGGGCGTCGGCCACCGCCTGCGCCGACTGCGCCGCCTGCGCCTTCAGCGTCTCGCCGTTGGCCTCCAGCAGCCGCACGCGCTCCTCGGCGCGGACCGCCTTGCCGCGCTCCATCACCGCCCAGGCGGCGGCCGCGAGGGTGCTGAGGGCGAGGACGATGAGCAGAACGATGTTCATGGTCCGTTCGTAGCAGAGTCGCGCGAACCTCAAAACCGCTCGTCCCGGCGCAAGCCGGGGCCAGCGGACGCATCGCGATAGGTCGGGCGTCCGGCTGACGAGACCACGCCGTGCCGTGTTTCCGTGGCTCAACCTTGCGACCTCTGGGTCGCCCGAAGTCCTGCCTGGGTCCCGACTTTCGTCGGGATGAGCGGGCTCATGCCGGCCGGCCGCCGGGCCCGCAGCGCCTGGGCGATGGTGCCGTCGTCGAGCCAGTCGAGGTCGCCGCCGACCGGCACGCCGCGGGCCAGCATGGTGACGGAGACTTCGCAGCCGGCCAGGCGGTCGGCGAGGTAGTGGGCGGTGGTCTGGCCGTCGACGGTGGCCGGCAGGGCCAGGATCACCTCCTTCACCGCCCCGTCGCGGGCGCGGCTGACGAGGCCGCCGACCCGCAGCGCCTCGGGGCCGACGCCGTCCAGCGCCGAGAGCAGCCCGCCCAGCACGTGGTAGCGGCCGCGGTAGGCGCCGGCGCGCTCCATCGCCCAGAGCGCGCCGACCTCCTCGACCACGCAGATCAGCGTCCCGTCGCGGGTCTGGTCGGCGCAGATCGGCGCAGGGATCGCGGGTGTCGAGCGAGCCGCAGACCGAGCAGGTCTTCACCCGCTCGGCCGCCTCGGCCATCGCCTCGGCCAGCGGCGTCAGCAACTGGTCGCGCCGCTTGAGCAGGCCAGCGCCGCGCGCCGGGCCGAGCGCGGGCCCAGCCCCGGCAGCTTGGCGAGCAGCGCGATCAGCCGCTCGATCTCGGGTCCGGCGGCGGCGGCCAAGTCAGAACTTCGGCATGCCAGGCAGGCCGGCGAACGGGCCGGCGACGTCCTGCATCAGCTCGGCCTGCTTGATGTCGAGCTTGCGGTGGGCGTCGGCGTGGGCGGCGACGATCAGGTCGGCGAGGATCTCGCCTTCGCCGGGCGTCATCAGGCTGGGGTCGATGTCGAGCCGGGTCAGCTCGCCGGCGCCCTTCAGCGTCACCGTGACCATGCCGCCGCCGGACGGTGCCCTGCACCTGCGTCTCGGCCAGCTTGGCCTGGGCCTCCTGCAGCTTCTCCTGCATGGCCTGGGCCTGCTTCATCAGGTCGCCCAATATTCTTCATTCGTCGTTCTCGTTCACAACTTCGTCCTCGGCCGGGGCCGGCGCCGGCTCGGCGGGGCGAGCTGGCGGATCTCGGTCAGCTCGGCGCCCGGGAAGACCTCCATCACCGAGCGCACGAACGGATCGGCCAGCGCCTCGGCGCGGATCGCCGCGTCCGCCTTGGCCTGGCGCTCGGCCAGGCGTCTCGGCCCCGCCGCCGCCCTCGGCCGCCACCAGCCAGGGCTGGCCGGTCCATTCCTTCAGCCGCGCCGAGAGCCGCTGCGCGAGGTTGTTCGGCGCGCCGGGCGCCGGCTCGAAGGAGATGGCGCCGGGGCGGAAGCTGATCAGGCGCACGTACTTCTCCACGTCGAGCTTCAGGGCGATGTCGCGGCGCTCGTCGATCAGCGCGACGACGTCCTCGAAACTCTGCAGCACGGCGTCCTGCGAGATCGCCGGCGCGGGCTGCATCGCCATCCGCGGCGAAGCGCCGCCGCGCGCGCCGGCGCTGGCCGATCCGCCGCCTCCGCCGGACGGCGACGGTGCGGGCGAACCACCACCGCCGAGATCGCCGCCCTCGCGCAGCGCCTTCAGCGCCTCCTCGGGACCCGGCAGGTCGGCGGCGTAGCAGAGGCGGATCAGCGCCATCTCCACCGCCGCCGTCGGATCGGGCGCGCGGCGGACCTCGTCGTAGGCCTTGAGCAGCATCTGCCACAGCCGCGAGAGGCTGGCGGCCGAGACGGCCGCGCCGATCGCGGCCAGCTCGGCGGCCTGGTCCTTCGGCAGCACCAGCGCGTCGGGCCCGAGCGCCTTGGCGAGGCTGGCGCCGTGGCAGTGCTCCAGCAGGTCGGCCACCACCGTCGCCGGGTCGGCGCCGAAGCCGTAGAGGGTGCGGAAGGCCTCGATCGCCTCGGCCGGCCTCGCCGCGCACGGCATGTCTCGAACAGCTCGATGGTCTGGGCCCGGTCGGCCAGGCCCAGCATGTCGCGCACCAGCGTCGCGGTGACCGTGGCCGCCGGCGTCGGCCTGCACGATCGCCTGGTCGAGCAGCGACTGGGCGTCGCGCACCGAGCCCTCGGCGGCGCGGGCGATCAGCGCCAGCGCCCTCGGCCTCGATCCGGGCGCCCTCGGCCTCGGCGATCTCCGCCAGGTTGGCGGCGATCACGTCCGGCTCGACCCGGCGCAGGTCGAAGCGCTGGCAGCGCGAGAGGATGGTCACCGGCACCTTGCGGATCTCGGTGGTGGCGAAGATGAACTTGGCGTGCGGCGGCGGCTCTTCCAGCGTCTTCAGCAGCGCGTTGAACGCCGCCGTCGAGAGCATGTGCACTTCGTCGATGATGTAGACCTTGTAGCGGGCCTCCACCGGCGCGTAGCGCACGCCGTCCAGCAGCTCGCGCATCTCGTCGACCTTGGAGCGGCTGGCGGCGTCCAGCTCCAGCACGTCGATGTGCCGGCCCTCGATGATGGCGCGGCAGTGGCGGCCCTCCTCGGCCAGCGCGGTCGACGCTGGGCTCGTGGATGGTGTCGCTGCTCGTAGTTGAGCGCGCGGGCCAGCAGGCGGGCGGTGGTGGTCTTGCCGACGCCGCGCACGCCGGTGAGCATGAAGGCGTGGGCGATGCGGCCGGTGGCGAAGGCGTTCTTCAGCGTCCGGACCATGGCCTCCTGGCCGATCAGGTCGTCGAAGGTGCTGCGGCCGGTACTTGCGGGCGATGACGGTGTAGGCGGCGCTCGGCGGCGCGGCCAGCGGGCGCGCCGCCGAACATGTCCGCGGTCGCCGTCATCGCGCTCGCCGGCGGGGCGTCCGCTTCGGGATCAAGCGTGAAGTCGGTGTCGGCCATTCACTCGCGGGTGCTGGGGGGCGGCGGTGGAGACCGGCAGACGACCCGGAGTGAAACTCGTTACGGCTGCTTCCTTCCGGACCTGACCGGGTTGGCGAGGACTCCGCCCATCGCCGATCTCCGCCTCCTATATCGCGTGGCGGCGAGGTGGGCGCAAGCGGCGCGAGGGGCATGACGGGCGCGGCAGGAGCTCTGCTAGGAGCGAGCCATGCCTCTCGACAGCCTTCCAGAACATCTTCGCCGGCAACCCGCTCGACCGGGCCAGCTATCAGCGCTCCGACCCCGACTGGATCGCCGAGAAGCTGGCCGATCCCGGCAGCCTCGCGATGGTGCTGTGGAACGGCAAGCCGATGGTCGAGGACGCCGCAAGGACGCGCCCAAGGCCTGCGCAGATCGCCTATGTGCGCGCCGACCTGGCCGCGCGAGCTGGCCGACGACGGCGAGCGGCTGCTGTTCATGGGCCTGTGGAAGGAGACCGCGGTGTTCGCCCTCGACATGGAGGGGCCGGCCGACCCCGCCGACGGGCCGCTGGAGGGGCTTGGCCGGTTCGAGGACCTGCGCGTGATCGCGCTCGACCTGCCGCCGGCCGACGCGGCCATGCTGCGCCACCGCCAAGGCGATGTTCGAGTGGCGCCGCCGCCACCGCCACTGCGCCAACTGCGGCCAGCCGAGCCAGCCGATGGATGGCGGCTGGAAGCGGTTCTGCCCGCTCCTGCAAGGTCGAGCACTTCCCGCGCACCGACCCGGTGGTGATCATGCTGCCGGTCCGCGGCGAGCGCTGCCTGCTCGGCCGCCAGGCGGCCTGGCCGAAGGGGATGTACTCGGCGCTGGCCGGCTTCCTGGAGCCGGGCGAGAGCATCGAGGAGGCCTGCGCGCGGGAGCTGATCGAGGAGGCCGGCCTGCGCACCGCCAGCGTCCGCTACCACTCCACCCAGCCCTGGCCCTATCCGTCGTCGCTGATGATCGGCCTGATCGCCGAGGTCGAGGACGGCGAGGCGACGCCGGACCAGACCGAGCTCGAAGAGGTGCGCTGGTTCACCCGCGAGGAGACCCGCGAGCTGATGAGGGCGCCCTGACGGACGCGCGGGCGCCGGGATCGCTGGCCATCGCCCACCAGCTGATCAAGGCCTGGTCTGAGGAGGGGTAGGCGCCGCTCGGCGAAGGGCCCGCCAGGGCCGCTGGAAGGCCCGTGGAGCCCCTCGGCGAGGGGCCCGGCTAGGGTACTACTGGTAACGTTCCGAATCCTGCATACGGCCGTCTTGCCGGCCCTGGCGTCGATCGGCGCTTTTCTCGATGTTCTAGACTGCGGCGCGTCGGTTTCAGATCGGTGGGTTCGTCACCCCGGACGGCCGCAAGGCCGATCCGGGGCCGGACCCTCCGGCGTCTACACGAATTCCAGCTTGGCGGCGGCCCGTCCGGCCTCGGCTCTCCGCTACGCTTCGGCCGGGGTGACGAGACGTGGGGCGATGGCGCGTGATCTCGACGCGTTTTAGATCAACGCCAGCACATCGCGTCCGGCCAGCACCGCCAGCACCACCGTGCCAAGCGCGAACACCCCGAACCGCACCAGCACTGGATTCACGGTCGCCTGCAGCAGGCTGTGGACCACCCGCAGGGCGACGTAGGCCCAGGCGAGCGCCAGGTTCACCGCGTTCTGCTGGCCGGCCAGGTAGCTGTAGGCGACCAGGGCGTAGAAGACGGTGGGCTGCTCCATCAGGTTGTTGAGGTTGTAGCCGACCTGGCGGACCTTCAGCGGCAGGGCGTCGAGCGACGTCGGCTCGCGCGCCGCGGCCGGACTGATCTTCGCCTTCTGGATCGCCGGGATGCGCAGAGCGAACATCCAGACCGTCATCACCAGCGTCCAGACCACCAGCGCCAGCATCGGCGTCAGCAGCGACTGGGTGAGCGGCGAGGGCTGGTCCATCAGGCGCGCCAGCGGAACGGATCGGCCGGATAGACGCCCAGCACCTCGAAGTGGTCGCAGAAGAACTGCAGCTCCTCGAGCGCCCGCGACAGGTCCAGGTCCTCCGGCCGGCCGTCGACCTCGGCGTAGAAGAAGGTCGCGGTGAAGGCGCCGTTCTCCATGTAGCTCTCGAGCTTGGTCATGTTGACGCCGTTGGTGGCGAAGCCGCCGAGCGCCTTGTAGAGCGCCGCCGGCAGGTTGCGGACGCGGAAGATGAAGCTGGTCACGCACGGAATGCCGGGCGGCGGCGCGTGCGGGTTGGCCTCGGCGGTCATGACGAGGAAGCGGGTGGTGTTGTGCGCCTCGTCCTCGATGTCGCGGGCGAGGATCTCCAGGCCGTAGAGCTCGGCGGCCAGCGCCGGGGCGATCGCGGCGGCGTGCGGATCGGGGTGTTCGGACAGCAGCTTGGCCGAGCCGGCGGTGTCGGCGGCCGGTTCGATCCGGACGCCCAGCTTGCGCAGCAGCTTGCGGCATTGCGCCGCGGCGAACGGCATACTGATCACCGTGCGCACGTCCTCGAGCTTCACGCCCGGGTTGGCCATCAGCTGGAAGTGGATCGGCTTGAACCGCTCGCCGATGATCCTCAGGCCCGAGTGCGGCAGCAGGTGGTGCACGTCGCCCTGCCGGCCGATGATCGAGTTCTCGACCGGGATCATGCCCAGCTCGCAGGCGCCCGATTTCACCGCCTCGAACGCATCCTCGAACACCGCATAGGGCACGGGCTCGTAGTCGGGGAAATGCGTGCGGCAAGCCTCGTCGCTGTTGGCGCCGGGCTCGCCCTGGAAGGCGATCTTGGGCCGGGACGTCATGGCGTCTGCTGCCTCGCGAAGGCGCGGGCGGCCTCCAGGTCGGCGGGGGTATCGACGGAAATCGGGGTCTCGTCCACCACGGCGGCCCAGATCGACAGGCCAAGCTCCAGCGCGCGCAACTGCTCCAGCTTCTCGCGCTGCTCCAGCGGCGACGGCGGGGCGGTGCAGAACCGCTCCAGCGCTTCGCGGCGGTAGGCGTAGATGCCGACGTGCTTCCACACCGGGGCGTCGCCGTAGAGCGTCGAGCGGGTGAAGTAGAGCGCCCGCCCACGCGGCTCGCCGGGGCGCAGGGAGACCACGGCCTTGACCACCGCCGGATCGGCGCGGTCGGCCGGCGAGGCTTCCGGAGCGATGGCGGTCGCTATGTCGCACCCGGCCTCCGCCGCCAGCACGCCCAGGCAGGCCGTGATCACCGCCGGCGAGACGAACGGCATGTCGCCCTGCAGGTTGACGACGACGTCGCATTTGCCGTCGGGATCCAGTTCGCCCAGCGCCGCCAGCACGCGGTCCGAGCCGGAGGGCAGCGCCGGGTCGGTCAGCACGGCCATGCCGCCCGCGCCGCGCACCAGGTCGACGATCTCGGCATCGGCCGCGGCCACGGCCACATCGCCCACCGCGGCAAGTCTTGCCTGGGCAAGGACGCGCAGAATCATCGGCGTGCCGCCGATGTCGGCCAGCGGCTTACCCGGCAGACGGGTGGCGGCCATGCGGGCCGGAATGATTACGATGGGGGTCATGTGGAGACCATCCTGGCGGCGATCCGGCGTCCCTGTTCCAGCGGGCCCGGCGCGGTCGATTGGCCGGTTGCCAGGGCGGCGGTAGCGTGCAAGAGACGCCCACGCAACACGGGGCGGGACCGCAGACTTCTCCATGGCCGATTTGACGTTCAACAAGATCGCCGGCGCCACGCTTGCGACGGGGCTTTTAATTTTCGGCCTGCAACAGCTCACCCGCATCCTGTTCGAAGAGCCGCCGCTTGCGAAGCCCGGCTACGCCATCGCGGTGGCGGCGGAAGCCGGCGGCGGCGGCGAGGCGGCCGACGTGATCCCCGACTGGGGTACGGTGCTGCCGAAGGCCGACATCGCGCACGGCCAGACCGTCACCTCCAAGTGCGCCTCGTGCCACCAGTTCGACCCGGCCGACACGCCAAACATCGGCCCGGGCCTCTTCGGTGTCGTTGGCCGCCCGCCTGGGTCGCAGGCCAAGTACACCTCGTACGACTCGGCGATGCAGGACTTCGCCAAGACCCACACCGCCTGGACCTACGACCTGCTCTACCAGTTCCTGAAGAACCCGCAGGGCTTCATGCCGGGCACCAAGATGACCTTCGTCGGCCTGAAGGACCCAAAGGACCGCGTCGACGTGATCGCCTACCTGCGCTCCAACGGCTCGCCGAACTTCCCGATTCCGGCCCCCGCGCCGGCTAAGGCGGCGGCGCCTGCAGCGGGCGCCGCGACCAATTCGACCGCGCCGGCGAGCAATTCGGCCGCCCCGGCGACGAATGCGGCGGCGCCAGCGACCAACGCGGCGAAGTAGCGAGCAACTCCCCTCGGTTCGGTCATGGCCGGCCTTCGTGCCGGCCATCCATGCACGCGAACGAAGCTATGGCCGCGCCTCGCGCGGCCACCCACAGGTCTGCGTTCATGGATAGCCGGGACTTACGCCCGGCTATGACCGTGGAGGGGTGGGCAAGAACCCACAGCCTGGCCCGAAACTTGCTTAACGGCGGGCTAACCTTGTTCCGCCGGAGTTTGCATGGCCCTGTTCGCCCGCGCCCTCGACCTGATCATCGTCGCGGTGATGTTCTCCGCGCTCACTTGAGGGCGCCGCCTCGCTGACCTCGCCCGGGTTTCGGGCCCGCGAATTGAGCCACATCACCCCGGACAGGTCGGAGAACGAGGCCCATAGCCGGCCGAGGTTGGTGTATTTCGACCGCCCGGTCTGGCGCTGCCGGTGACCGACCGGTTCGAACGCGAGCTCGTAGCCCTCGCGGATCATCAGCGCGGGCAGGAAGCGGTGCTGGTGGTCGAAGTACGGCAGCCGCAGGTAGGCATCGCGCCGCATCGCCTTCAGCCCGCAGCCAGTGTCGGCCGCCGAATCGTTCAGCAGCCGCTGGCGCACGCCGTTGGCGAAGCGCGAGGCCAGCTTCTTGGCCATGGAATCCTGCCGCTTGACCCGCACCCCGCCGACCAGCGCCAGCTGCGCCGGGCCGGCCGCCAGCCGGTCGACCAGGCGCGGCGCGTCGGCCGGATCGTTCTGGCCGTCGCCGTCGAGCGTCACCACGATCGGCGCGCGGGCGGCCATCATGCCGCTGCGCACCGCGCGGCTCTGGCCGGCGTTCTTCGCGTGCGCCAGCAGCCGCAGTTGCGGGATCTCGCCCTGCAGCGCGGCCAGCGCCGCGGCGGTGCCGTCGCGGCTGGCGTCGTCGACGAAGATCAGCTCGAACGCGCGTCCGGCGAAGGCGGCGGCGATCTCCCGCGCCAGCGCCGGGGCGGCGCCTTCCTCGTCAAACACCGGCACGACAACTGAGACATCGGGTTCCATCCGCGGGTCTTTAGCGGAAAAGCAGCGCTCTGAAAGGTTCGTGCTATCAACCGCGTGATGACCTTGAAGGACCTTGTGGGCCAGCTGACCAGCCGCCGCCGCGCGCCCCTCGTGGCCGCGCTGGTCGCCCTGCTGGCCAGCCTGCCGGGCATCTTCACCCTGCCGCCGACCGATCGCGACGAATCACGCTTCGCCGAAGCCAGCGCTCAGATGCTGGAGAGCGGCGACTTCACCAACATCATGTTCCAGGACGAGCCGCGCTACAAAAAGCCGGTCGGCATCTACTGGCTGCAGGCGGCCAGCGTGGAGGCGCTGTCCGGCGTCGAGCGGCGGGACATCTGGGCTTACCGGCTGCCGTCCGTGCTCGGCGCCATGCTCGCGGCCTGGGCCTGCGCCTGGGGCGCGCTGGCGTTCCTGGAGCCGCGCGAGGCGACCATGGCCGGCGTGCTGATGGCCTCGACCATGGTGCTGTCCACCGAGTCCAACCTCGCCACCACCGACGCGGCGCTGTGCGGCGCCATCACTCTGGCCATGGCCGCGCTCGGCAAGCTCTACGTCGCCGCCCGCGACGGACCGCCGGCGGGACCATGGGTGCGCATCCTGTTCTGGGTAGGCCTGGCCGCGTCGCTGCTGCTGAAGGGTCCGATCGGGCCGATGGTGGTGGCGCTGACCGCGCTGGCGCTGGCGGCGTGGGACCGCAACGGCCGCTGGCTGCTGCACATCGGCTGGGATTGGGGCGCGATCATCCTCGCCGGCATGGTGCTGCCGTGGGCGCTGGCGATCACGGTGGCCACCGACGGCGCCTTCTGGGGCATCGCGGTCGGCGGCGACCTGGCGCCGAAGCTGTTCGGCGGCCAGGAAGGACACGGCGCGCCGCCAGGCTATTTCCTGCTGCTGAGCCCGGTGCTGCTGTTCCCCGCCGTGCTGCTGGCCCCGGCCGGACTGATCGAGGGCTGGCGCAGGCGCGCCGAGCCGGGCGTCCGCTTCGCGCTCTGCTGGCTGGTCCCCAGCTGGATCGTGTTCGAGCTCGTGCCGACCAAGCTGCCGCACTACGTGCTGCCGACGTTCGCGGCCTTGGCGTGGCTGATGGCGGCGGCGCTGCGGCGACCGCTGGACAAGCTTGAGCGGTGGCTGGGCGCTGGATTGACGCTGGCGGTGGCCGCGGGCCTGGTCGCCGCCGGCTGCGTCGCCGCGGCGATGTTCGGCGACGGCTGGAGCTGGGTCTGGGCGACGATCGCCGCCATCGCTGTGGCCGCCGCCGCCGTGGCCGGGGCCTCGTGGATCCTGCGCGGACGGGCCGGACTGGCGGCGGGCCTGGCCTGCGGGCTGGGGATCGTCGGCCACGCCCTGATCGTCGGCGCGCTGGCGCCCAGCCTCAACGGCCTGTGGCTGTCCGAGCGGGTCGCCGACGGCCTGGCCCGCGCCAGCATCAGCCCCCGGCAGGGGCTCGCCAACGGACCGGTCGCGGTGGCCGGCTACGCCGAGCCCAGCCTGGTGTTCGCGCTCGGCGCGGCGACCGAACTCGGCACGCCGCAGAACGCCGCCGACGCCATCGACGAAGGCCGCCCGGCGGTGGTGGAGCAGCGCCAGGAGGCGGCGTTCCGGCGGGCGCTGGCGGCGGACGGCGTCGGCGCATTGCTGGCCGGCACGGTGAGCGGGCTCAACTACTCCTCGGGCCACACACAGGTTCTGAGACTATATCAACCGGTTCCGGACCATGCTGGCCCGGCCAGCTAAGCGGAGAGGCGTCATGAGCCGCTTCATCGAGATCGTCGAGGTCGGCGCCCGGGACGGGCTGCAGAACGAGAAGGCCGCACTCGAGGCGGCCGACAAGATCGACTTCATCCGCCGGCTGGAGAGCTGCGGCGCGCGGCGGATCGAGGCGGTCTCGTTCGTCAACGAGCGGCGGGTGCCGCAGATGGCGGGGGCCGAGGCGATCATGGCCGCCCTCCCCCACACCGAGGGCCGCTCGCGGATCGGCCTGGTGCTCAACGAACGCGGCTGGGACCGCGCGCTGGCGGCCAAGGTCGACGAGGCCAATGTGGTGGTCTGCGTCACCGACGGCTTCGGCATTCGCAACCAGGGCGCGCCGGTGAGGGCGCAGATGGCGGCGCTGGCGACCATTGTCGCGCGCCAGAAGGTCGAGGGCGGGCCGCCGATCAGCGTCACCTTCTCGGTCGCGTTCGGCTGCCCGTTCGACGGCGAGGTGAGCGAGGACCAGATCGTCGCCCTGGCCCGCGAGGCCGGCGCGCTGGGCGTGCCGGAGATCGCGCTGGCGGACACTATCGGCGTCGCCGATCCCTGGACCGTGCGCCGGCGGATAGAGGCGGTGCGCAAGGCCGCGCCCGTCGCTCGGCTGCGGATGCACTTCCACGACACCCGCAACACCGGCCTCGCCAACGCCTACGCCTCTGTGGAGGCGGGGGTCTCGGTGCTCGACGCCAGCTGCGGCGGCCTCGGCGGCTGCCCGTTCGCGCCGAACGCCACCGGCAACATCGCCACCGAGGACCTGGTCTACATGCTGGAGCGCGGCGGCTTCGACACCGGCTACGACATTGGGGCGCTGATCGAGACCGGGCGCTGGATCGGCGAGAAGATCGGCAAGCCGCCAATCTCGGCGCTCAGCCGCGCCGGCGGCTTTCCGCTGAGCCCCGCCCTCGACGCCGGGGCCGCGTGACGATGGCGAGACGCGCCGGACAATGAACAGAAGCGGGGGGCGATGAAGGAGACCGGCGGACTGTTTCCGTTTCGGCTGGCCTGGATCATCCCGGTGGCCGCCGTGCTCACGCTCGGCCTTGGCCTCTGGGCGTGGTCGGACCGGCACGTTCAGCTCGACGAGGCGCTCTATCGCGCGGTGGCGCTGTTCGACATCGACGGCAATTCCTACTCGCACGGCGAGGCGATGGAGGACTGGCGCTTCCGAGTCGGCCGCTGGACCGGCGCTGGGGTGGTGCTCTCCAGCCTGCTGGCGCTGGCCGCCCTGCTGCACGAACACATCACCACCGGCCTGGCCCGCTGGACCAAGCAGGCGGTGGTGGTGATCGGCAGCGATTCCCTGGCGCTGGCCGCCTTCGAGGCCGCGCGCCGCACCGGCCGCAGCACGCTTTGGCTCGGCGCCGCCGCGTTCGGCTCGGCCAGCTTCCACGACATCGCGCTGGCGTGGCCACAGCGGGAGCGGGCCAGGGCGGTGCGCGAGCACGCCCGCGACGCCGATCACGTGCTGGTGGCCGACGCCGACGACGCCGAGGCGCTATCCCTGGCCCGGGCCGCGCGGGAAGCGGCGCCGAACGCCCAGATCACCGTGCTGATGCGCGACATGCGCCTGGCCGAGGACGCCGCCGCGACCATCAACGAGCCCCGCACCCGGGTGCTGTCGACCGCCGCGGTGGCGGCCCGCTCGCTGGTCGCGGCGCATCCGCCGTTCCTGATCGCCCGGCAGCTGGGGCATCCGCGCATCCACGCGCTGATGGTCGGCTTCGGCCAGACCGGACAGGCGATCGCGCGCGACCTGATCGTCAACTGCCGCACCACCTACCTGGATCTGCCGCGGATCACCGTGATCGACCCGCAGGCCAAGGCGCTGGAGGGGGTGCTGCGGGTCCGCGCGCCCGAACTGGACCAGTGCGCCGACACCCTGTTCATCGACGGCGAAGTCGGCGGGCGCGCGGTGCGCCCGAACCCCGCGGTGATCGCCCGCGATCTGGCCGCCGGCGGCCCGCTGACGGTGGCCTACGTCTGCCTCACCGAGGACAACAGCGCGCTGTCGGCCGCCGCGACGCTGCAGTCGCTGCTGCGGGCGATGGACATCGACCAGCCGCCGATCTTCGTGCAGCTGCGCAAGGCGCAGGTGCTGGGCGACGGCGGCGGCCCCGGGCTCGACGCCCTCACCGCCTTCGGCGAGCTGGACTCGGTGCTGGAGGCCAGCGAGTTCCTGTCCAGCGCGCCCGACATCGCCGCCCGCGCCTTCTGCGAGGCCTACCGCGCCAGCCTGCCGCCGGAGGAGCGCGACGATCCAGCGAACCGCTCGGCCTTCCCGTGGGATCGCCTGGACGAGACCTGGCGCCAGGCCAACCGCGACGCCGTCGCCCATGTCGCCGCCAAGCTGGCCAGCGTCGACATTCCGCCGGAACGCTGGCGGGGCGTCGCCGGCATGCCGCAGCTGCAGGAGGCGGAACGGCTGTTCCACGGCCACAGCGACCTGGAGCTGCTGGCGCGTCTGGAGCACGAGCGATGGATGGCGCAGCGCCGGATGGAGGGCTGGCGCAATACGACCGCGCCGGCCAAGGACCAGCGGCGACGCCTGCACCCCTCGCTGCAGGGCTATGACGCGCTGACCGAGCAGGTGAAGGAATACGATCGCGTCATGGTCCGCCAGACTCAGCGAGCGGTCAGGGGGGACCCCGACCTGGACGACGCCGACTAGCCAGGGCGAGCTAGCCGGGCCCGGCTAGTAGGGGACGTCGGCCGACTCGCCGCTGCGGTGACGGCCACGGGCGGGGTGGGTCTCGGGATCGAGGTCCGGATCCTCCGGCGCGTCGGCCGCTGGCGCCAGGTGACGCAGACGCGGCGTGGCGGCGGGCACGGCCGGAGGGACGTCGCTGGCCAGCGGCGCCGGCCCGGGCGTCGTCGCGGTCGGCTGCGTCACCAGCGGCGGCGGCGGCGTCATCGGCGCGGGTGTCTGGGTGGTGGTCAGCGCGGTTGCGGTGTTGGCGGGGGCCACGACCGGGCCAGGCGGCGGCGCGGCGGTGGCGACCGGCGGAGTCGGCTTGTTGGCCAGGAACGACGGCAGCACCACCGCGGCGGCGGCGATCACCACCACCACCAGCAGGCCCACCGCCACGATCAGGCCGATCGGCGCGCCGCGCTTCACCGGCGGATCCTGGAAAGACGACGGCCCCGCGACATCCGCCGACGCGGCCATGGGCGCGGCGGCGGCAGCGTAGGTCGGCGACATCACCGCGGTCTGGCCGGCCGGGTCCACCAGCGTCTGCGCGGCCGGTGCGGCGGCGACTTCCGCCGGCTGTGCGGCCAGCGCCTGCATGATCACGTCCGGCGTCGGCGCCGGCTGCGACGGGGCCTGCGGCGGCGGGGCGGGCGAAGGCGCAGGCGCGGCTACGCTCTCGGGACCAAGCGCCACGGCGATGCGCTGCGCCAGCTGCTCGATCGCGGTCTCCCAGTCGGAGAAGAAGTCGATCCACTGCCGCGTGGCGAACTCGTAGGAGAAGGCGTCGTTGGGGCGCACGTCGTCGATCAGCAGCGGCACCACGATCAGCTTGCTCTGGCTGGCCAGCGCCAGCTCCTTGGCCATCTCGTCCGAGTTGTTGGAGTTGCCGGTGAACACCAGCAGCATGATCTTGGCGGCGCGGATCGCCCGCACGATGGCGATCTGGAAGTTCTCGCCCGGCGCGATGTCGCGGGTGGCGATCCAGCACTTGAAGCCGCGGCCTTCCAGCGCCTTGCAGAGGGTGTTGGCCACCTTCTGGTCCTGGCTGGCGAAGCTGATGAATATGCTCGCGCTCATTCCGAATCCCGACTTGCCCGATTCCCGACTTTATCGGCGCGCGCCGCAGGGCCCGCAGACATAAGGGCCGCCTCGGGCGCGTGGCAAGGTCAATTGCGCCCCCGACCTGCGGCGCCGACTTGCGGCTCTGGCCCGCCATCGCTAGTTATCGCGCCCTCGCTCGACGGGCGCCTGGAGAGGTGGCTGAGCGGTTGAAAGCACCGCACTCGAAATGCGGCATACTCGCAAGGGTATCGGGGGTTCGAATCCCCCCCTCTCCGCCACGCAGCCCCGGAATTGATCCCGTCTCGTCGGGCGCGGCCGACCGCCAGCGTGCGGCGCCTATTTTGCGCCCGCCGCGACGGGCTCGGGTTTGACCGACATCGCCGGCGCTGCGGTCGTCCAAGCCTGCCCGCTCTCGGCGGCGGTGTCGCCGGCGGAGAACAGGCTTTGGATGTGAGCGTCGCCGAAGTCGAGCGCATCGTCCTTGAGATCCGGCGGCACGGCTGAGACGGCCAGGTCGCAGCCGTTGCGCCGACAGAATTCCAGGGTGGTGGTCAGGGCCGAGCGGATCGACGCTTTCGCGGCCGCGTCGACCGTCCGGCTCAGGATCGGGATCGTCGCCATGGGCGTTACCGCGAACGGCGTGTTGAGCTGGCCGTTGACGATGATGAACAGGCGGTGGTGGTGCGCGTCGTCGCTGGGTCGCCTCGCCAGCAGGACCGCCTGTGGGATGGCGAAGAAGGCGACGTCGGCCTGACCGTCGACGTGCATTTCGGCGAAGCTGCGCTGGCCCGCGCGCACCTTGATCATCGTCGGCGAGAACATGCCCGGCACGCTGGCCGAGGCGACCAGGACTTCGGCGAACAGGTTGCGCGCCTCTGGCCCCTGTTGCGCGGCGATCGCGCCCATGTCCCAGACCACCAGCTGCCCGGTGTCGAGATCGGTGGTGGCGACGAGCAGGCGTCTCCCCTTGGCGTGCTCGGCGGCGACGGCTCGCAGCAGGTCGTCCGTCACCCAACCGCGGATCAGGTTCTCGAGCGGGGCCTTGCGGTAGAGACCCGGCGTGAACAGGCCCAGCAGGAACCGGCTCTGAAGCAGGTTGTGGAGGTGGCCGCTGAAATAGGTCTGACGCAGCCGCTCGTCCCATCCGGGGCCGACGAAGGCGAAGGGGGCGGCCAGCGCGCCGGAGCTGACGCCGGTGACGAGCTGAAACGGGGGCCGCTCACCGGTCTTCCCCCAGCCATAGATCAACCCCGCGCCATAGGCGCCGTTGGCCCCGCCGCCGGAGATGGCGAGCGTATAGACGTCGCCTCGATCGTCGGGCTTCAGCGTCGTCTTGAGCATGTCGGCCAGGGCCGGATCATCTTCCTTGTAGCGGACGTGACTGAAGCCCACCGGCGAGGCGGCAGCCTGCTCGTCTACGGTGAAGGCGGTGCGCGGCGCCGTCACGCAGCCCGCGAGCGCGCTCGCCATGAGGACCGCGGCCAGCAGCGCCGACCGTGGACACGACCGGGTCATCGCAAGTCGCATCCTGAACCGGCGCCTTTCTGCATCACGGGCGACGGGCCGGGGCCGATCGCCAACGACACAAACAAGCGCCGTCGCCCGCTCAATTGCCAGCGGCTTGGGTTCGCTCCCCGGCGTTCGAGAGCGGGCGGCCGTATCTGGCCCGGTTCTCCGGCGTGTCGGGCACGGTCGGGCTGGCGATGAGCATATGGCGAACGCCATCGGCGTCGATCGTGACCGTGACGAGCGCGTTCGGCGGCTCCGTCGTACGCGCGCTAGCCTGCGTCGCACTGTCGGTCGCCGAGGGGGCGACTGGCGCGGGCGCGGCGGCGACGGGCTGGCTCTGCGGGGTGGTCGGGGCGGCGCTGGCGGCCGGCGGCGTGGGCGGCGCGTCCTGCGCGGCGGCGACGCCACCGAAGAGACAGGCCGCGACGCCAGCAGCGAGTGCATAGTGAAGGTGTTTCATGGTGGTCATCCCTATCGTTTCGCCGGCAAGCCGTATTCCCATCCTCTCGAACGCGAAATTCGGGACATCTGCGTACGGGCTAGCCCTGATGCCGACGGCGGGCGGACGGCCTCGGGTTCCGCCGCCTTCTCAGGCCTTGCTGACGTCGATCACCGCCTGGGCGAAGGCCTGCGGGGCCTCCTGCGGGAGGTTGTGGCCGACGCCGCCGCCGATGGTCCGGTGCGAATACTTGCCGGAGAACTTGGCGGCGTAAGCGCTGGGCGGGGGATGCGGGGCGCCGTTGGCGTCGCCTTCCATGGTGATGGTCGGCACGGTGATCACCGGGCCGGGCGCCAGGCGCTGTTCCAGCGCGTCGTACTTGGCCTCGCCCTGGGCCAGACCCTGCCGCCAGCGGTAATTGTGGACAACGATATCGACGTGGTCGGGATTGTCGAACGCCGCCGCCGAGCGGTCGAAGGTGGCGTCGTCGAAGTTCCACTTCGGCGAGGCCAGCTGCCAGATGAGCTTCGAGAAATCGTGCCGGTACTTGGCGTAGCCGGCCTTGCCGCGGTCGGTGGCGAAGTAGAACTGGTACCACCACTGGAACTCCGCCGGCGGCGGCAGCGGCAGCTCGCCGGAGGCCTGGCTGCCGATCAGGTAGCCGCTGACCGAGACCAGCGCCCTGCACCGCTCCGGCCACAGCGCGGCGATGATGTCGGCGGTGCGCGCGCCCCAGTCGAACCCGGCCAGCACCGCCTGCTGGATCTTGAGCGCGTCCATCAGCGCGACGATGTCGAGCGCGACCACCGACGGCTGGCCATTGCGGAAGGTGTCGGCCGCCAGGAACCGCGTCGGGCCATAGCCGCGCAGGTAGGGGACGATCACGCGGTGGCCCTTCGCCGCCAGCAGCGGCGTCACATCGACGAAGCTGTAGATGTCGTAGGGCCAGCCGTGCAGCAGGATCACCGGCGGCCCGTCGGCGGGACCCGCCTCGGCGTAGGTGACGCTCAGCAGGCCGGCGTCGATCTGCTTCAGCGGGGCGAACGAGGTGTTCATTCCGGCATGTGGCGTCGGCTGCGCATCGCTCAATTCCGCTTTTGCGGCGGTGATGACCCCCAGCTGGGCGGCGGCGACCGTGACGGCGGCCGCGCCGAACAGGCGACGCCGCGGGAAGTTGATGGCTTCAGGCGCTTCAGGCGGTGTCACTGCGAACGCTCCTGGGTTTGGCGCTAGCCGCAACGGCGGGCGGATGCCGGCCGCGAAAAATGCGAGACGCGTTCCGACGGCCTGGGCCGTGGATCGAGCAGACCGGCGTCCGCGCTAGGGAATTCGAGCCGCACGCAGCAGCCGGTCGGCGCGAACGTCCACTCGACCGATCCGCCCAGCTCCACGGCCAGCGCCTCCACCAGCCGCCGACCGCGACCGGCCCGCACGCCCGGCGCGCCGCCGCCGTCGTCGCAGACCGAGCAGCAGACACGGTCGGCGGCGTCCTCGACCAGGACCCAGATAGCGCCGGCGGCGCCGGACAGCCCGTGGCGCGCGGCGTTGCGGACCAGTTCGGCGATGATCAGGCCGACGCGCCAACAGCGGCCGGCGTCGAGCCAGATCTCGTCGGCGTCGACCGTCAGCCGCAGACCATTCTCGGCCAGCGGCGCTTTGGCCAGGCAGGCGCAGAGCTGAGCGACATAGTCGGCGAGATCCATCGGACCATCGATCATCGGCGCCTGCAGCGCGCGGTGGGCTTCGACCTGCGCGCGCAGCCGGCTCGCCGCGGAGGTCAGCGCCAGCTGAACCCGGATGTCCCGCGATGCGGTCGCCGCCAGGCCGAGCGCGCAGATGGCCTCGGTGTATTCGTTGACCACCCGGTGGCTGATCTCGTCGATCAGGTGCAAGGCCTGCATCGGGGGCATGGCTTGCGAGAACGCTGAGTATTCAAAGCTCACGGCTCTGCCTCCCAAGGATACGACGCTGAGCGAGATCAAGATGGACGTCGGCGGCGCGCCGCCCGGTGTTCGGCGAACGGCGCAACACGATCACATCAGGCGCGAGCCGGCCGATCTATTGAACGTTGGTATCGACGATACCTAAGTGTCGGTGTGGACCTGCCGATACCTAAGTGTCGGTGTCGCCCGAGGCGGGCTGTCGGATTCCGGCCTCGGTGGGTTGCAGCCTTGCGTTCATGTTCACCAGTTCGGCAAGCGAGCGCGCGTGCATCTTCTCCATCACCCGGCCGCGGTGCGCCTTGACGGTGATTTCGCTGATGCCGAGCTCGCCGCCGACCTGCTTGTTCAGCAGGCCAGTGACCACCCGCGCCATCACCTCGCGTTCGCGGCGGCTGAGGGCGAGGTAGCGGTCGCGCAGCGCCTGGAGCTCGGCCTCGCCGCGCAGCGCCGCCTCGCTGCGATCGATCGCGCTGCGGATGGCGCCGAGCAGCGCTTCCTCTTCGAACGGCTTGGTCAGGAACTCGACGGCGCCGGCCTTCATCGCTTTGACGGTCATCGGGATATCGCCGTAGCCGGTGATGAAGATGATCGGCATGTCGACCCGCTCGCCGGCGATCTGGCTTTGCAGATCGAGGCCGTTGAGGTCCGGCAGGCTGATGTCGAGGATCAGGCAGCTCGGCGTCCGCACCCTCGGGTGCGCGAGGAAATCGCGCGCCGAGGGAAAGGACTCGGGCCGCCAACCTTCCAAGCTGATCAGCGCTTCGAGCGACTCGCGCACGGAGACGTCATCGTCGACGACGAACACGATCGGCGTTTGGTGCGACAAGGTCGGCGACCTTACACAGGGGTTCGATGCGCTTGTGCATCCACAGCTTTGCAAGGTCATTGCAGTTTTTCTAAGACGTCTGCAGCGCAACGCTGAGCGCGTCGAACAACGCGGCCTGGCTGAAGGGCTTGAGCAAGCAGGCCACGGCGCCCCGTTCCAGCAACCGCGGTCTGCCGCTTCCCTCGGAATGGGCGGTGATGAATACGATGGGCACGCCCAGCCCACGCCGCCTTAGCTCTTGCTGGAGCTCGGGTCCGGTCATCTCAGGCATGGCGATGTCGAGGACGAGGCAGTCGGCCCCGGTCAGGACGGCGGACGCCAGGAACTCTTTCGCCGACGAGAACGCTTCGACGGCGAAGCCGAACTCCCGCAGCAGGTCCGGCAGCAACTCGCGGACCGATTCATCGTCGTCCACCACACAAATGAGCGGGCGCTTGGGCATCAACGCTTCACCATGACTGACTGCGGATCGACCGCAGCTGACTGAACAAAAGGCCGAGAAACTGGAGTGGCCGCGAGGTCGTCGGAAGAACAGGGAACCGAGAAGGCGAAGGTCGCGCCCGGCCCGGCGTTGGCTTCGGCCCACAGTCGGCCACCGTGGTTTTCGACGATCGTGCGGCTGACCGACAGGCCGATCCCCATTCCCTCGCTCTTGGTCGTGTAGAAGGCGTCGAACAGCCTCGCCGCCGCCTCGGGATCGAGCCCGACGCCGGCGTCCCGCACCGTGAGCCGGACGTAGTCGCTCTCCTCGAGCTCGGCGCCGATCGTCAGCAGCCTGGGACGATCCTCGACGTCCTTCATCGCGTCGGCCGCGTTGAGCAGCAGGTTGAGGATCACCTGCTGCAGCTGCACGCGATCGCCCGTCACCGGCGGCAGCCCCTCGGCGAGCTCCGCGCGCACGATGATACGGCTTCGCTGCAGGTCGCCCGCCGACAGGGCGATCACCTCGCGCGCAGCTTCGCTGAGGTCCACCGGTTCGCTCGGCGCGTCGCGTTTGGCGAACAGCGTCCGCAGCCGCTTGATGATGTCGGCCGCGCGATTGCCGTCGCGAACCGTGCGCCGCGCGGTCTCCTGCGCGCCAGCGACGTTGGGCGGATCGGCCGCGAGCATCCTCAGGCAGGTGCTGGCGTTGGTGATGATGCCCGACAGCGGCTGGTTGACCTCGTGCGCGATCGACGCCGTCAGGGCGCCGAGGCTGTTGACGCGGGACATGTGGGTGAGCTCTGAGCGGACCCTGCCGAGGGCTTCCTCGGACAGCCTGCGTTCGGTGACGTCCTGAAGCGCGCCGAGGTATTCCGGGCGACCTTCCTGATCCCGGATCTTATGGGCGACGACATGGATATACTTCACGGCGCCGCTGGCCATCACGGCCCGGAAGTCGATCTCGAAATCAAGTCCGGCGTTCGCCCGCGCAATCACCTCGTCGACGAGCTGAATATCCTCGGGGTGGATACTCTTCAGTATAAGTCCAAGTGAAACTTCCGCGGACGTATCGTACTCGAAGATCCGATAGACCTGTTCCGACCAGAAATGCTCGTCCGTCGTAACCTTCCACGTGAAACTGCCGGTGAGACTTAGCCTCTGGGCCTCGGCCAGGTAGGCGTTGCTGCGCCGCAGCTCCTCCTCGGCGCGCTTGCGGTCGGTGACGTCTCGCAGGTAGCCGGTGAAAGACGGGGGCCCCGCCAGGGGGATGCGGGTGATCGTGAGCTCGACGGGGAACTCGCTTCCGTCTGCGCGCATCGCCGTCATCTCGATGCGCTTGCCCAGCACCCGCGCCTCGCTGGTGGCGAGATAGCGGGCCAGGCCCTGCCGGTGCTGCTCGCGCCGCGCCGGGGGAACGATCGCTTCGGCCATCGGCCGGCCCAGCAACTCGTCCTCCCGGTACCCGAACGTGCGCTCGGCGGCGGAATTGAACTCGGTGATGCGACCCTCGTGGTCGATCGTGACGATGCAGTCGAGCGCCGAGTCCAGCATCGCCGCCTTGCGGGCCTCGCTCTGCTGCAACGACGCGTCGCTCTGCGCCCGCTCGATGGCGACGCCGGCGATCTGGGTGAACTGTCGGATCAGCTCGTGCTCGCGCTGGCTCGGGCAGGCGGGCTCGGTCTGATAGAGGGCGAAGACGCCGATCACCTTGTCGTCGCGCGACAGAATCGGCGTCGACCAGCACGACCGCAGGCCGTGGCCGAGTACGACGCCCGGCCAGGGCGAGGACGCCCAGCGCGGATCGGACGCGACGTCTTCGGCGATCACCTGCGTCTTCAGGTCCGCCGCCATCCCGCATGGACCGTAGTTGCGGTCCATGATCAGGCCGTCGAGGACCTCGTTGTAGGCGGCCGGAAGGCTGGGGCCGGCGCCGTGGCGGAAGCGGACGCGATCGGGATCGATCGAAAGCACGCTGCACAGGCGGCCGGGCGCCGCGTCCTCGACGACCCGGCAAAGTGTCTCGAGCACATCGGCGAGAGGAACGCCCTGGGCGACCATCGAGAGCAGCTGCTTCTCGCCCGCCAGCAGGGTCTCGGCCCATTTGCGCTCGTCGATGTCGGTCTGCAGCAGGTACCAGACGACAACCGCGCCGTCGGCGTCGCGCAGGGGGAACCCGAGCGTGTGGAACCAGCGGTAGACGCCGTCCGCGCGGCGCAGGCGCGCCTCGTGGTCGTAGGGCGCCCCGGTCTCGACCGAGTGTCTCCACCGCGCCAGGACTTCCGGGCGGTCTTCAGGATGAAAGCTGTAGCCTACGGGACGGCTTTTCAGCACCTCGAGCGTCTGACCGAAATAGTCGAGCATGTGCCGGTTGCCGTCCTCGAGCTCGCCATCGGGGGTCATCATGGTGACCATCGCCGGCAGCCCGTCGACGATCAGCTTGGACCGTCGCTCCTGCGCCAGCGCGGCCTCCTGAGCGCGCCTGCGGTCTTCGATTTCGGTGTTGACGCCGCACCATCCGACCACCTCGCCGGAGGCGTCCGGGATCGGGCTGGTGCGGAACAGAAACCAGCGGTACTCGCCATCGAAACGGCGCAGCCGGGCTTCCAGTTCGCCGGGCTCGCCGGAAGCTATGAAGGACTGCCAGCCCGCGAGCAGAGCCGGCCGGTCCTCAGGATGCACGGCGGATTGCCAGCCCGGGCCGCAAGCTTCCTCGAAGCTGAGGCCGGTGTACTCACACCAACGCTGATTGACGAAATTGGCCCGACCGTCAGGAAGCGCCGTCCACACCAAACCGGGAAGCAGATCGATGACGCGACTGAAATTGCTCTCCATTCCGGTTCCTTCGCGACCAGAATCGCCCCGGAGCATTGCGCCCCGTCGGGATAGGCGTCCATTGGACTATGGTGTCGGTTGTTGCCGGCCCGCCCGCTGCAGCTCCTCCGCCAAAGTCCTGACCAGCTCCCCGGCGGGCATGGCCCTCGCGAGCGGCGCGCCCTGCCCCGCCCACTGGGCGGCGAATCCGCCCTCGCCTTTGGCCCTGGCGGCCGCGGCCAGGGCTTTGCCGGCGTCGTAGGCGATCGGATAGTCCGGCGGGCTGACGCCCTTCAGCGCCCCGTCCTTCAGCGCGGTGAAGGCGTTCGGCAGGCAGCGCGCCGGACGGCCTGAGATCAGCGACGTCATCTCGGTGGCCGACGCGCCGGGCCCGAACAGCGCGTTGCGGTAGGCTTCGTCGGCGCTGGATTCTGGGCAGGCGATGAAGGCCGTGCCGAGCTGCGCCGCTTCGGCGCCCAGCTCGAGCATCGCGGCGACGCCGGCTCCGTCCATGATCCCGCCGGCGGCGATGACGGGGACCGGCAGCCGGCACGCCAGCAGCCGCGTCAGCGCGGCGACGCCGAGCTGGCTGTCCGGCGCCGCCGGATCGAACACGCCGCGATGGCCGCCGGCTTCGTAGCCCTGGGCCACGACGGCGTCGGCGCCGGCGGCGACCGCGCGCTCGGCCTCGTCCAGGTTGGTCGCGGTCGAGAACAGCACGATGCCGGCCGCCTTCAGCCGGGCGATCACCGGCGCCGGCGGCAGGCCAAAGTGGAAGCTGACCACCGCCGGGCGGGTCTCCACCAGCGTCTGCTGCATCGCCGCGTCGGCGACGAAGCTGGTGTAGATCTCTGCGATACGGGTTGGCGGCTCGGCCCCGAACCGGCGGAAAGCTGGCGCCAGCGCCTCGAGCCAGGCGCGCTCGCGGTCCGGATCGGGCCCTGCCGGCCGGTGGGTGAAGACGTTGACGTTGAACGGCCCCGCCGTGAGGCCCTTGAGGGCGCCGATCATCGAGCGCGCGCCGGCGGCGTTCACGGCGCCCACGCCGATCGAGCCCAGGCCGCCGGCGTTGGAGACGGCCGCGGCCAGCGCGGGCGTCGACGTGCCCGCCATCGGCGCCTGCACGATCGGCAAATCGAGCCCCAGCCGCTCCAACAAGGCCGCCATGCCGCTCGCTCCCGGTGGGGGTCAGGCGCGGTTGCGGGGGTCGTCGACCCGGTCGATGTAGAACAGACCGAGAGGGCCCAGGGCCGTGACCTGGGTGATGTATTCGCCGGACTTCGCCCAATGAAAATGGGGCTGATCGCCCGGCAGCACCACGACGCTGCCCGGGGCATAGGCGGTGAGCTTGCTCTCGTCGAAGGTCTCGCCCAGCCCGATGTAGAAGATTCCCGAGATCACGGTGTAGACGCGGTCTTCCGGATGCTTGTGCGGCATCATCCTGGTCCCGGCCGGCAACCTGACCCGGATCACGTAGGGCCCTGGCTTGCTTGGATCACCGACCAGGACCCCCAGACGCACCTCCGGCGGATAGGCCGCGAACGACTGCCAGGTGATCTCGTCCGGGCGGACGGCGTGGAAGCGCGCCTCGTCGGGCTGGTGGCTGCGCGGTGCGGCGCCGGCTTCGGCGGTTTCTGGCTTCTGCATCATGGCGAAATCTCCTTGCAGATCGGGGCCAACTACTTCGAGGACGAGCGCCGCAACCGCCCGACGTCCGCCGCGCTGAGGTGCGAGGGCGCGGCGCCCAGGCGGGCGGTGACGTAGTTGGCCACCGCGGCGATCTCGGTGTCGGAATAGGCGGCGCCGAACGCCGGCATCATCACCACGCCGTCGGCCGTCCGCCGCCGCTCGCCGGAAATGACGACCTGGGCGACGTTCACGGCGCTGGGGTCGTTGACCGCCCGGTCGCCGGTCAGGGTGGCGTAGCTGGTCAGCAGGCTGACGCCGCTCCAGCCGTGGCAGCTGGCGCAGGCGCCTTCGAAGATCTGCTTCCCGCGCGGATCGAAACTCGCCTGCATCAGCTTCGGCGCATCCGAGGCCGGCTCGGCCTTGGGCGCGGGCAGGTCCGGGGTGCGGATCGCCGGCACGGAGCGCAGGTAGGCGACCACGGCGCCGAGGTCCGAGGGCGTCAGCGTGCTCAACGACACGTCGACTTCCTCCGCCATCGGCCCGCCGGCCGACCCATGGCCGACCGCATGGCCGGTGCGCAGGTAGTCCGCGAGTTCGGCGTCGCTCCATCCGCCGACGCCCGAGGTTGCATCGGTGGTGATGTTGTAGGCGCGCCAGCCCTCGGTGAGGGCGCCGCCGAACTTGCGTCGGTTGTCGAGCGCCTGGGCGAGGTTGCGCGGGGTGTGGCAGTCGCCGCAGTGGGCCAAGCCCTCGGCCAGGTAGGCGCCGCGGTTCCACTGCGGGCTGCGGTCCGGATGCGGCTGGAAGCGCTGGTCCGGGTTGTAGAACGCCGCCCACATCCACATCAGCCAGCGCTGGTTGAACGGAAACGCCAGCGTGTCCGGCGGCGCGACCGCATGCGCGGTCGGCAGGCTGAACAGGTAGGCCTTGATCGCGCGCACGTCGTCGTCGGCCAGCAGCGTGTAGGACTCGTAGGGGAACGCCGGGTAGAGCGGCTCGCCCCCCTTGCCGACACCCTTGTGCACGGCGCGGATGAAGTCGGCGTCGGACCAGGCGCCGATGCCGGTCGCGGGGTCGGCGGTGATGTTGGGGGTGTAGAGCACGCCGAACGGCGTCGGGATCGCCCGTCCGCCGGCGAACGGCTGGCCGCCCTCGGCGGTGTGGCAGACCTCGCAGTCGGCCGCCTTGGTCAGGTAAGCGCCACGCTGGACCAGGTCGGCGCCGGCCAGTTCGGGCGGGACGCCGATGGGGGACGGCCCCTTGTAGTCGGCCAGCTGGACGGACGGGCCACCGGCGAAGCCGAGCGCGCGCGGCGGCAGCATCATCCACGCCACGCCCGCGCCGATCACGACGACGGCCGCCAGGACCCCAAGCGCGATCTTGCGGCGGAGCGACATCGGCTTCATGTCCGCGCTCCCTTCGCCAGCAGGGTTCGGTCGATCGGCATGCGCCGCAGCGCCACGCCGGTGGCGGCGTAGATCGCGTTCCGCAGCGCCGGGATCGAGGCGGTGGTGCCGGTCTCGCCGATGCCGCCGGGCGCCTCGCCGCTCTTGATCACATGCACCTCGACCAGCGGCGCCTGGTCGATCCGCAGCATGCGGTAGTCGTGGAAGTTGGACTGCTGCACCCGGCCCCGCTCCAGGGTGATCTCGCCGTAGAGCGCCGCGGTCAGACCGAAGATGATGCCGCCCTGCAGCTGGGCCATCACGGTGTCGGGATTGACCGCCATGCCGGTATCGACGGCGCTGGTGGCGCGGCGCAGGCTCACCTCGCCCGGCCTCGTCCACCTCGCACTCGACGACGGTGGCGATGAAGCTGGCGAACGAGGGCTGCACGGCGACGCCGCGGCCGCAGCGCGGCGGCAGCGGCTGGCCCCAGCCGGATTTGTCGCGCACCAGATCCAGCGCCGCCTGCAAGCGCGGCGTCTTCTTCAGGTGGGCGCGGCGGAAGTCGATCGGGTCCTGGCCCGCCTTGCGCGCCAGCTCCTCGATGAAGCTCTCGATCGCGAACACGTTGTTGTTCGGACCGACGCCGCGCCAGAAGCCGGTGACGATGCCCGGCGGCTCTTCGCGATTGAACTCCACGCGGAAGTTCTCGATGTCGTAGGGGACGTCCTGGGCGCTGTCGACGCCGTCGGGGTCGACGCCCTTCTGGAAGAACGGCGGCGCGAAGCGGGCCATCACCGCCGAGCCGGTCACCTTGTGTTTCCAGCCGACGATGCGGCCGCCGTCGAGCCTGGCCGACAGGATGTCGTGATAGGCCGGCCGGTAGATGTCGTGGCGGACGTCCTCCTCGCGGGTCCACACCACCTTGACCGGACCGTCGACCTGCTTGGCGATCCGCGCCGCGCTGTAGGCCATGTCGGGCTCGAGCCGTCGGCCGAAACCGCCGCCGATCAGATGGTTGTGCACCGTCACCTGCGCTTCCGGCAGACCCGCGGCCTTCGCCACCGCGGCGTGCACCCGCTCGATCACCTGGGTGCCGATCCACACCTCGGCCGACGTCGGCGTGACGTGGACGGTGCAGTTCATCGGTTCCATGCAGGCGTGGGCCAGCAGCGGCATCTCGTAAGCCTGGGTGTACACGATCGCCCGACGGCTCGAGCGCCTTGGCGACGTCGCCGACCTGCTTGGCGACCGCGCCGTCCCGCGCGCTGGCCTGGCGCAGTTGCGACCAGATCTGGGCGGACGACACCGCGCCATTGGCCCCGTCGTTCCAGCTGATGGCGAGGGCGTCGAGCCCGCACTTGGCGGCCCACATATGGTCGCCGACCACGGCCACCAGATCGTCGAGCACGACGATCTGCCGAACGCCCGGCACGGCCTTGGCGGCGCTGTCGTCGACGTGCGCCACGGTCCCGCCGAGCACCGGGCTGGCCGCCAGGGTGGCGAACTTCACGCCCCGGCGGCATGGCGTCGATGCCGTACTTGGCCGCGCCGTTGGTCTTGTCCGGCGTGTCCAGCCGCTTCAGCGGCCGGCCGATCAGGCGGAAAGCGGCCGGGTCCTTGAGCGGCGGATCCGGCGGCGGCTTGATCGCGGCGGCGCGGCCGACCAGGGCGCCGTAGGCGAGCTTGCGGGCGGTGCGGTCATGGATGACCTCGCCGTTCTCGGTCCGGCATTCCGTCACAGGTACGGCCCAGCTGCCGGCGGCGGCTTCGACCAGGCAGGCGCGGGCGCCGGCTCCCGCCTTGCGCAGCGGCGTCCAGAAGGCGCGGATCGAGTTGGAGTTCCCGGTCGCCTGCATGCCCAGCATCGGGTTGGCGTAGAGTTTCTCGTCGGGCGGCGCGTGCTCGACCCTCACCCGGCTCCAGTCCGCGTCCAGCTCCTCGGCCAGGATCATCGAGATCGAGGTGTAGGTCCCCTGCCCCATCTCGACCTGCGGCATGACCAGCGTGGTATCGCCCTGGCCGTCGATGCGGATGAAGGCGTTCGGCGCGAACGCGGCCGGCCTCCGCGGCCTCGCCCGCCTGCCGCAGCGGGACGTAGAAGCCGAGCACGAAGGCGGTGGCCGCCGCCATGCCAACGAGTCCCCGGCGCGAAACGCCAGGGCGGTTCTCGGGGGGCGCAGAGGAGTTCCAGCATGACGGTCAGACCCCCGCCGCGTGCTTGATGGCCTGCCGGATGCGCACATAGGTCCCGCAGCGGCAGATGTTGCCCGCCATGGCCGCGTCGATATCGGCGTCGTCGGGATGGGGGATCGCATCGAGCAGCGCCGTCGCCGACATGATCTGGCCCGACTGGCAGTAGCCGCACTGGATCACTTCCAGGTCCAGCCAAGCCTTCTGCACCCTCGCGCCGTTGGGCGTGGCGCCGACGGCCTCGACGGTGGTGATCGCCCTCGAACCGATCGCGCCAACCGCCAGCAGGCAGGAGCGGACCGGCTTGCCGTCGATGTGAACGGTGCAGGCGCCGCACTGGGCGATGCCGCAGCCGAACTTGGTGCCGGTCAGGCCGATCACGTCGCGCAGCACCCACAGCAGCGGCATGTCCGGCGGGACGTCGACCGTATGGGTCTGACCGTTGACGACAAGGTTGATCATTCAGGTCCCTCCCGATCGACGCCGGCGCTGCGGCCATCCCCGAACGGCGCCGGCTGGCGGGCCAGGAAGTCGCGGATCAGGCCGGCGGTCTCGTCGAGCTTTTCGTCGAGGGCGAAGTGGCCCGCATCCAGGATGTGCACCTCGGCGTCCGGCACATTGTCCTTGTAGGCGGCCGCGCCAGCCACGGTGAAAGACTGGTCGTACCTGCCCCACACCACCAATGTCGGCGGCCTGTGCTCGCGCAGCCAGACCTGCCAGGTCGGATAGGCCGCGACATTGGTCTGGTAGCTCCAGAACAGGTCAGCCTGCATCTGCGTTTGCCCGGGGCGCGACACCGCCGCGAACTCATCCAGCCAGGCGTCCGGGTTGTAGCGCTCCGGATGCGGGCTCGAGCCGAGGTGGCGCGCTTTGAAGCCCCCCAGCGAAGTGAAGCCCGGGATGACCCGGTCTTCATAGGCGGCGCGGTCGCGCCAGAACGCCTTGCGGATCTCCCACGCCGGGCCCAGGCCGTCCAGCGAGGCCACGGCGTTCTGCACGATGAGGCCCCTGACGCGCTCCGGATGAGCGAGCGCAAGCCGAAAGCCGATCGGGCCGCCATAGTCCTGCATGACGAGGATGTAGCTCTCGAGCCCGAGCGCGTCGGTGAACCGGCCGATGACTTCGCCCAGATGATCGAAGGTGTAGGCGAACTGGTCGGCCGGCGGGGCGTCGCTCTGGCCGAACCCGGGATAGTCGGGCGCGATCAGGCGGTAGCGGTCCGCGAGCAGCGGCATCAGCGTGTCGAACATCCGCGACGAAGAGGGGTAGCCGTGCAGGAGCAGCAGCGTTGGCGCGCCGTCGGGGCCGGCCTGGCGGTAGAATATCTTCAGCCCGTCGATCGACACCGTCCGGTAGGTCAGGCTCGACGAGGTCGAGGGCAGGATCGAGGTCTGAACGACGCCGGTCGAGCTGGTCGTCGCGGCGGACGAGTCGAGGTCGCTGCGGACCATCCAGCCTTCTCCGTGAGTTCCTGTCGCTCGGATGACAGCGGAAAGGCGAGGATCGATCCATTGGACGATGGTATCGCCGATACCTAGGTATCGGTCGGCGCGCCGAGCTCTCGCGGTCGGCTGTGTTCGCGGACGCCCCGCCTTTGTTCAGGCGGCGTGTATCCGGCTCCGACACTAAGGTATCGGCGATACCATCGTCCAATGGATCGCCCTCTCCGCGCCTGCTCTGGTCGTGTTCGTGCTTCGCGTATCGCGACCACGTGGGGTTAATGGGAGAGCTGTGATGTCCTCAGTCTGGTCGGCGCCGACACGGCGCAGCTTGCTTGGCGCCTCCGCTTTCGGAAGCGCCGTCGGCGCGGGTCTGTTCGCCTCGCCCGCGTTCGCGGACTCCGCGGTTGGCGCCGGCGCCGGCCAAATTCGTCCCTTCAGCGTGCACTTCCCCGATGAGTCGCTGGCGGACCTGCGCCGGCGGGTTGCTGCGACGCGCTGGCCGGAACGGGAGACGGTCGCCGACGCCACCCAGGGCGTGCAGCTGGCGACGGTTCAGGCGCTCGCGCGCTATTGGGCGAGCGACTACGACTGGCGCAGGTGCGAGGCGAGGCTGAACGCCGTGCCGAACTTCGTCACCGAGATCGATGGACTCGACATCCATTTCATCCATGTCCGCTCGCGGCATGAGAATGCGTTGCCGATGATTGTGACCCATGGCTGGCCTGGCTCCATCATCGAGCAGATGAAGATCATCGAGCCGCTGACCGACCCTACCGCCCACGGCGGGACCGCGGCGGACGCCTTCCACCTCGTGATCCCATCGCTGCCCGGCTACGGCTTTTCCGGCAAGCCGACCAAGCCCGGATGGAACCCGGTCAGCATCGCGAAGGCCTGGGCGACGCTGATGCAGCGTCTCGGCTATTCGAAATACGTCGCCCAGGGCGGCGATTGGGGCAACGCCGTTTCCGAGGTGATGGCCCTGCAGCAGCCGCCGGGCCTGCTCGCCATCCACACCAACATGCCGGCGACGGTGCCGCCCGACATCTCGAAGGCCGTTGCGTTCAACCAGCCTCCGCCCGCCGGGCTCGCGCCGGACGAGCGCCACGCGTGGGACCAGCTGGTCTTCTTCCAGCAGAAGGGCCTGGGCTACGCCATCGAGATGAACTGCCGGCCGCAGACGCTCTACGGCATCGTCGACTCGCCGGTCGGCCTTGCGGGCTGGATGCTCGACCACGACGACGCCAGCCAGAAGATGATCGCCCGGGTCTTCGCCGGCGGCGCGGAGGGGCTGACGCGGGACGACGTGCTCGACAACATCACGCTCTACTGGCTGACGAACACCGCGATCTCTTCGGCGCAGCTCTACTGGGACACCGCGCAGATCTCGACCGGCGGCGGCTTCTTCGACGTCAGGGGCGTCAGGCTCCCGGTCGCCGTCAGCGCCTTCCCGGATGAGATCTATCAAGCGCCGCGCAGCTGGACCGAGCGGGCCTACCCCGAACTCGTCCACTACAACCGGCTGCCGAAGGGCGGCCACTTCGCGGCCTGGGAACAGCCGGCCCTGTTCACCAGCGAGATGCGCAAGTCGTTCCGGCAATTCCGGAGCGCGTGAGCGGTTGCTCGCGCCGCGGTCGCAGCTGACCGCGGCGCGAGCCAGCTTCGGCGAAGACCATGCCCCGGATAGCCATAAAGCGCATCTACGAGCCGCCTTCGCCGGCAGACGGTCGCCGGGTGCTGGTCGATCGGCTCTGGCCCCGGGGCGTCAGCAAGGCGAAGGCGAGCCTCGACGCCTGGATGAAAGAGGTGGGCGCCGAGCCCTGAGCTGCGGCGTTGGTTCGACCACCGGCCCGAGCGCTGGCCGGAGTTCCGCCGGCGCTACATCGACGAACTCAAGTCGAACCCAGGGATCGATACGCTGCGTGAAATGGCGTCGGCCGGGCCCGTGACCTTGCTCTACGCGGCCAGGGATACAGCTCACAACGAAGCCGTCGTGTTGGCTGAACACCTCTCCCAGGACTTGCGGACCTGATTGCGACGCGCCGGCATGAGCCACGACCCGCAGGATCAGGGCGATCGGATGGACCCGCTGCTCGTGCTCGGCGCGAGCCTCGTCACGGTGGCGTTCGTCGTCTGGGTCGTTTCCGCCCAATCGAAACCTGGCCGACTGTACTACGAGTCGCCATCGCCGAGGCGAGCGGCGGAAGCCGCGGTCAGCCAGGAGAGCGGCGGCGCCAAGTGGGCGCCTGCGCCGCCGCCGCTGGCGGCCTCGTCACGCGCACGGAACTAGGACGCGGGCGGCTTCGCGCACGAGAGACCCGCGGTCTCAGGACGCCGGGATGACGGGCAGGACGATGCGCGACGGGTGCGCGGGATCGTGGAAAACGGTGTTGGTCGCCACGCGCCAGCGGGTCTGGGCGTTCAGGGGCTCGCCGGTGTTGGGATTGACGTCGAAGCGGGGAAAGTTGCTGCTGGAGATGTCGAGCCGGATGCGGTGGCCCGGCATGAACACCAGCGAGGTCGGATAGAGCTCGATCGTCAGCTCGTAGGGCCGGCCGGGCTCGAGCATCGCAGCCTGGGTTCGGGAGTCGCGATAGCGGGCGCGGACGATGCCGTCGGCGATGTTGAGCGCCAGGCCGTCCGGAAAGTCGGGGCTGGGCGGATAGACATCGACCAGCTTGGCGGTGAAGTCGGTGTCCGGCCCGTCCGAGCTGGCCCACAGCTTGACCACCAGCGGCCCGGTCACCTCGATCGGCGCCGCGAGCGGCGGGGTCTGGAACATCAGCACGTCCGCCCGCTCGGCCAGCGGGCGATCGCCGGCGCAGGGCCAGAGGTCCGGGCGGCAGCGCTGGTCCTGGGCGCCGGCTTGCATCAGATCGCCCTGGGACGAGACGGGGCCGCCGATCGACGGGACCGGATCGCGCGGATCGAAGCGGTAGGTGCTCGGCGGCGCCGACGCGGGCGGCGCGGTGGAGAGCTCGCCGCCGGCGTGCAGATGAAAATCGGTCGCCACGGCCCGGGCGAGCGGCCATTCGTGCTCGTCGCGCCAACGGCCGCCGACGAACACGCGGCCCTCGGGCGTCCGGTGCGCATCGCCGCCGCCCATGACGAAGACGCGCACCGGCGGGTCATGCTCGGCGCCGTTGGCCTCGCCCTTGAGCCAGCGGTCGAACCAGCGGCGCTCGATCTGGCGCAGGTCGATCGCCGCATCGGGGCCGAATTCGGCCATGCCGGCGAAGCTCATCGCCTGCTGGCCGTGGGTCCAGGGGCCGAACAGCAGCCGCTGGGGGCTGGTCTTGGCGGCGGTCAGGCCGGGGTAGTTGAGATTGGCCACCGGCCCGCCCCAGGAATCGTAAGCGCCGGTCACGTGCAGCACGGGCAGGTCCTGGTAGCGGTCCACCTCGCCGACGACGTTGATTCCCATACCGGCCCAGAACGCATCGTCATCGCCGTGCGCCATGGCCTCGACCAGCCAGGTTTCGTAGTCCGGCGCGAACTTCAGCGGCGTCGCGCCGGCCGCAAGCGGCAAAGCGCGGGCGTGATCGCGGGAGTCGTCGCCCATCCGCATCAGCGCCGTACGCGCCGCGGCGTCGCCGCCGACCTGGGCGACCGCCGCCGCGCGAGCGGCCAGGCGATCGCGCAGCTCGGCGTTGTCCGCAGCGGTCCCGACGGCGCCGGTGGGAAGCAGCCAGCGCCCGGTCGGCTCGCCGGTGTCGGAGAGTATCTCGTCGGTCCGGCGGCCGTCGGCGGTGAGCCCGTGCAGGTTGGGATTGCCTAGCGTGAGCACCCAGTTGAGCCAGCGCAGCTCGAAGGCGCCGGCGTGGCGAATGCCGAACCGGCCCGGATTGCTCATCGCGTCGACCGGGACCAGCGCCGCCAGGTGGGGCGAGCCGGCGATGGCCAGGGCATGCTGCGTGCCGCCGACATACGAGGTGCCGACCATGCCCGCCTTGCCGTCCGACCAGGGCTGCGCGGCGATCCAGGCCAGGAGATCGGCGCCGTCCGCGCCGTCGTCGCTCAGCGGCCGCCAGCGCCCCTCCGAGCCGTAACGTCCGCGAACGTCCTGGATCACGACGGCGTAGCCGTATGGGACGAAGTGGGTATGCAGGGCGGCGGCCGTGCCGAAATCCTTGCCGTACGGCGTTCGCGCCACGACCGTCGGGAACCGGCCCGGCGCCACGCCCCCGCCGTCGGCCGGGCAGAAAGACGTTGGTCGCCAGCCGCACGCCGTCGCGCATCGCGACCATCAGATCGCGGCGGTCAATAACGGCGAACGGTCGTTCGTTCATGGCGCCAACCGCAGGAACGAGGGGTCGCGGAACGGATCGCCCTGGCGCAGGCGCTGGTGGAAGCCGCTGACGACGGGTCCGGCGCGGCCGGGGCGTTCGTCGTAGATCGCGTCGGTTCCGAAGAAGCGCAGGGTCAGCGTGCGCCGCCGTCCGCCGGGATGGGTCGGCGCGCCGCCGTGCAGGGTGGCGGGGTGGAAGACGATCAGGTCGCCCGGCTCGACCGGCCAGGAGACGATGTCCCATGAAGCGTCCCCGGCAGCGCGCGTGCCTTCGATGTCGGGCAAGCGGGGCAGCGGCGAGGTGGGATTGATCGGCGCGGTGTCGTCGCCGAGCTCGAAGCGCGAGCCGTTGTAGAGCACGCCCTTGTGCGAGCCGCGCACGAACTCCAGCGAGCCTGCGGCGTCCTGGGCGTCGAAACAGATCCAGGCCACCGCCAGGTGCTCGCCGGCGATGGCGAGGTAGGAGCTGTCCTGGTGCCAGGGCGTGCGCCGCGTCTCGCCGCCCTCCTTCAGGAACACCTGCTCGTACATGAACCAGACGTCCGGCGCGTCCCAAAGCGCGGCGACGATGGCCGGGATGGGCGAGGCCTCCAGCATCGGCCGATAACCCTCGAGGCAGCGCGGATTGTAGAGGTCGTTGAGGAAGGTGGAGTCGGTGGCCTGGGCGAAGCGCGTGGCGCCGGGGCCAGGGTTGGCCAGGCTCCACTCGTAGGCGGCGAGCGCCTCGGCCATCGCCTTCGCGTCCAGGGCGCCGGGCAACATCACCACGCCGTCGCGGGCGTAGGTCTCACGGGCGGCGGCGAGATCGAGCGACACGATCGGAAACCTGCAGGACCGGGGGTTTCAAAGCAGCGCCGCCTGCCGCAAGGTTTGGCAAGGGGCATTTGCCGGCGACCCTTGAGTGAGCGTCGAGACGTCAGAACCCGTAGGCGACCTGGCGGTGGCGCTGGCGCATGCCGCGCGGCTGCTCGACGCGCGGCCGGCGCTGGCGGTGCGGCAGGCCGAGGAGATTCTGGCCGCGATCCCGGGTCAGCCGGACGCGATGCGGCTGATGGCGCGGGCGCAGTGGGCGGCCGGCGATGCGGACGGCGCGGCCGCGACCTTGCGCCGGCGCACCGGGGCCGATCCGCGCGACGCGGCGGCCTGGCGGTTGCTGGCCGACCTGCTGCAGGCGCTGGGCGACGCGGCCGGCGCCGACAGCGCGCACCTCAGCGCGGTCGAGGCGGGAGTCAACGATCCGCTGCTGGCCCAGGCGGCGCTGGCGCTGCGGGCGGAGCGTCTGGCTCCCGCCGAAGCGGCGCTGCGCCAGCGCCTGAAGGCCGAGCCGACCGACGTCGCGGCGATCCGCATGCTGGCCGAGGTCGGCGCGCGGCTGGGCCGTTACGAGGAGGCCAGCCTGCTGCTTGAGCGGTGCCTGGAGCTCAGCCCGAGCTTCCACGAGGCGCGCCGCGCCTACGCCCAGGTGCTGCAGCGGCAGGAGCGGCCGCTCGAGGCGCTCGCCGAAGCCGAGCGGCTGATGGCGATCGACGCCAAGAACCCCAACCACGGCATGTTGCAGGCCTCGGTGCTGGCGCGGCTGGGCGACCATGAGGGGGCGATCGCGCTCTACGAAGACCTGCTGCAGCGTTATCCGCGCCAGCCCAAGGCCTGGATGAGCTACGGCCACGCGCTGAAGACGATCGGCCGCCGCGCCGATGCGGTCGCGGCCTACCAGCAGGCGCTGGACCAGGCGCCGCAGCTGGGCGAGGTGTGGTGGAGCCTCGCCAACCTGAAGACCCATCGCTTCGCGCCGCCCGACATCGCGGCGATGCAGGCCCAGCTTGCGCGGGACGACCTAAGCGAAGAGGACCGCCTGCACCTCGACTTCGCCCTGGCCAAGGCGCTGGAGGACGCGGGCGACTTCGCCGGCGCCTTCGCCGAATACGCCAAGGGCAACGCGATCCGCCACGCGCAGCTGCGCCATGCCGCGGCCGATATCAGCGCGCAGGTCGAACGGACCCGGCGCCTGTTCACGCCCGAGTTCCTCGCCAGCCGGCGCGGAGCGGGCTGCGCGGCGCGCGATCCGATCTTCATCGTCGGCCTGCCGCGATCTGGCTCGACGCTGGTCGAGCAGATCCTGGCCAGCCACTCGCAGATCGAGGGCACGATGGAGCTGCCCGACATGCTGGCGATCGTGCAGCAGATCGAAGGGCGGGCCGGGTCGCGCGAGCGCCGGGCTTATCCGGACGCGCTCGCGGCCCTGCCGAGGGACGATCTGGCCCGGCTGGGCGAAGAATACCTGGCGCGGACGCGGGTGCATCGGCGCAGCCAGCGGCCGCTGTTCATCGACAAGCTGCCGAACAACTGGCTGCACGTCGGCCTGATCCAGCTGATCCTGCCGAACGCGACCATCATCGACGCGCGTCGGCATCCGCTCGGTTGCTGCCTCTCGGGCTACAAGCAGCACTTCGCCCGTGGCCAGGCGTTCAGCTACGACCTCGGCGATATCGGCCGCTACTATCGCGACTACGTCGCCCTGATGGCGCACTTCGACGCCGTTTCGCCCGGCAAGGTCCACCGGGTGATCTATGAGCGGATGGTGGCCGACACCGAGGGGCAGGTGCGCGCGCTGCTGGCCCACGTCGGCGTGCCGTTCGAGGACGCCTGCCTCAAGTTCTGGACCAACGAGCGGGCCGTACGCACCGCCAGCTCGGAGCAGGTGCGCCAGCCTATCTTCGACGAGGGCGTCGACCACTGGCGCAACTTCGAGCCCTGGCTGGATCCGTTGAAGGAGGCGCTCGGCCCGGTGCTGGACGCCTATCCGGATGCGCCGGCGGGGCTCGGCTGAAGCGGGCCGGGCGTTTGACGCCGTCACCCCGGGCGGAGCGCGAAGCGCGCAGACCCGGGGCCGAACTCAGCGCGGCCCAGCTGGAAGTCGTCTCGGAACCGGCCCGTCCGGCCCCGGCTCAGCGCGGCTGGCGCCGCTTGGCCGGGGTGACGCGTGACGCGCCTAGTCGAACTTGGCGCTGATCTTCGCGCCGACGAACCTGGGCTTGGTCAGGTAGTCGAGCGGAAAGGGGCCGCAGATGCCGACGACGCAGTCGGTGTTCTTGCTGAGCACACCCCGGTCGTTGAACAGGTTCTGCGCGAACACCGAGAACATCCAGTTGTCTTTACCGAACCCGGCCGACAGGTCGAAAGTCGCGAACGGATTGGTCGGGCCAAGCGCCGCCTCGTCGGCGGTGAACAGCGCCGAGGTGGACTGGCCCTGGGCCTGTAGGTCGCCTTCGACGAAGCTCTTGAAGTCATGGACCTCGAATTCGTAGCGGGCGCTGACGTTGACCTTGTAGTCCGGCTGCACCGGCAGCCGGGTGCCCTTGGGCGCGCAGCCGGTCGGGATGAATGCCGGCGGCGGCGCGGGGTTGGCCGCGAAATTACAGAACGTCTGCGTCAGCGCAGCATGCAGCCAGGTGCCCGATGCGGTGAGCGTGAATCCCTGCATTGGCCGCCAGGCCACGTCGCCCTCGAGGCCGTAGGAACGGGCGTCGCCGGCGTTGTCGATGATCGTCACGCCCGCGGCCCCGGGCGGCGAGAGAGCGTACTGCACCCCGTGCCACTCCTCGTCGAAGATCGCGCCGTTGAACCGCAGCGACCCGTCCAGCCACGTGGTCTTCCAGCCAAGCTCGTAGTTGTCGACCGTGTCGGGGTTGTAAGGCGGCTCGGTGATTCCGCGCACGGGACGGTTGATCCCGCCCGGCCTGAAACCGGTGGAGTAGGTGGCGTAGACCATCACCTGCGGCTGGATCTTCCAGCTCAGGTTGACCTTGTGAGTCTCGCCGGACTCCTTGACGTCGGCGTTGACGTTGACGCACGGCACCTGGGTGATGGCGGTCGAAGCGAAGCAGGTGGTTGGATCCAGCGCGTTGCCCGAGAAGCCCGAGAAGCCGAGCAGGCTGTTGTTGGCGGTGAAGTAGCGGCCGCCCAGCGTCAGCGTCAGGTCCGGACGGATGTCCCAGGCCAGCTCGCCGAACAGCGCGAAGTCGCGGTCGATCCGGTTGAGGTGCTTGTAGAAGATGTCGTCGCGTCGCGCCCGGCACGGCGCGGGGGTCGCCCGACGCCGTCAGGCCGGGGATCACGTAGTTCGACGTGCTGAGGTCGGTCTGGCGTTCGTAGAACACGCCGCCCAGGAACCGCATCGGCTGGTCGCCCGGCGACGACACGCGGAACTCGTGGCTCTGCTTGGTGTAGGCGTCGAAGCTGTTGAACTGCTGGTCGGGGTCGAGGAAGCCGCCATGGCCATCCGGGAAGGTCGACGTAGGAGGTGTAGCCCGCAGCGTCGTAGGCGACGGCGTAGTAGGAGTAGTCGGCGCGGTTGAGCACGGAGCGGCCGAACCAGCCGCCGGCGTAGAGCACGTCCCAGTTGGCGATCTTGCCCTTGATCGTCGCCGAGGCGAGGTACCACTCGTCGACGTTCAGGTCGGGCGAGAAGTCGGCGACCTTGAGATCGCCGAGCTTCGGGTTGACCAGGAAATTCCCGTTGGCCCTCTGGTGCTGGTAGATGACGTCGGGCGTGATGCTCCAGTTGTCGTCGAGGTCGACCCTCAGCGCCGCGCGGCCGCCGTAGGTCTCGACGTCGTTGAAGTCGTTCTTCACGAACCGGCTGTTGTTCTCGGTCAGGGTGTCGCCGGTAGCGCGGGTCGCGGGCCGGGCGTCGAGGGTGAAGACACGCGTCTTCGGCACGTTGTCGATATAGCCGCCATCCTTCTCGTCGAAGGCGACCAGGCGGATCGCGACCTTCTCGTTGATCGGGAGTGTTGACGATAGCCCTGGACGAGCCCGCCCGGCGCGCCGTCGGTGAACCCGTCGACCTGGGCGTCGACGCCTGCGGAGAAATGGTGCGGGTCCGGCTGGTTGGTGATCAGCCGCAGCGTGCCGGAGAGCGAGCTGGCCCCGAACAGGGTGCCTTGCGGGCCGGAGAGCGCCTCCACCCGGGCCATGTCGTAGACGTGCAGATCGACGCCGTTGGCGATCGTGGTCAGCGGCACTTCGTCGACATAGACGCCGGTCGCCGGCTCGGAGCCGATGTGCAGGCCGTCGCCGCCGCTGGTGATGCCGCGGAAGTAGATCTGCGACTGGCCGGGTCCGAACGACTGGAAGCTGACGCTGGGCAGCAGCTTGATGTAGTCGTCCGACGACACGACCTGATGCTGGCTGAGGATGGTCGGCGTCAGCGCCTGCACACTGATCGGCACGCTTTGCAGGTTCTCTTCGCGCTTGGTGGCGGTGACGATCACCTCCTGCACCGCCGTGCCGGGGTTGGAGGCGGACGCGTCGGCCGCCGCCGTGTCGGTCGCCGCCCGCACGGGCAGAGCGCTGACCGAGGCCAGCAGCCCAGTGACGAATGCATAGCGCCACCGCGCCGACCTTAACGTTCCTCGCGCGACCATACTCGTCCCCCTCAAGACCGGTTGGCGTCTAACGTGACTGTTGCGGAGCCTAACGTCGTTCTGGCAATGCGCCAGCCCCGACGACGCGGCTGTAGCGCGCGCCGATCCCGTCAGGCCGCGGATGATCAAGGATTCCGCAGGGCGGGGCAGGATCGGTCGTAAATGGCCGTCGGCGCCGGTTTCGTGGCAACCGATGCGCAAAAGCAACGCTCTGCGGGCAACGGGCGCCCGATCGGGCTCAGCTCACCTGGCGCGGGACGCCGATCCGGCCTTCGCCGCATTCCAACCCCGCGCGGTCCCAGCCGGCGCGGTCGGCGGCGGCCTCGTAGGTGGATTGCAGAAAGGCTAGCAGCATCGCGTCCGGGTCGGGCGCGGCGCGGACCGCCCGGTAGGGCAGCAGGAATTCGCCGAGCGCGGGATCGAAGCGGGCGGCGTCCGGTGAAACCTTCGCGTCGGCGAAGCCGTCCGGGGCGGGATAGGCGTAGGCGTAGAACGAGGGCTCGCCGACGCCGCCGCCGCCCGGCCAGAATCCGGCGCTGGAGACCTCGTGCGAATAGGCCTCGCGCGCCACCGCGTCCGGCAGATGCGGGACGCCGCCGGGGTGCAGCGGCGCGCGGCGGCCGGAAAAGCGGGTCACCGCCAGGTCGAAGCTGCCCCAGAAGAAATGGATCGGGCTGACCTTGCCGAGGAAGCGCGAGCGGAAACGCAGGAACACCCGGTCGATCTGCACCAGCGCGCGCCAGAAGCCGAGGGCGACCGCCGAGTTGTAGGGGCGCGGCGCGACATCCTTCGAGAATGGAACCACCTGCGGCAGCTCGTTCGGCGTTTCGTCGATCGTCGTCGGCGCGCCGACTGCGGCCAGGGCGTCCATCACCTCCGCGTAGAAGCCGGCGACGCTGCCTGCCGCCAGCGGGACGCGGCGCACGTCGCCGCTCGTGGTGCGCACGGCCAGCGCGCCGGTGATGAAATCGAATTCCAGCTCGAGGCCGGTCGCGCCGTTGGGTATCAGCGAAGTGGTGAGGCCGCGGGCCGAGACGTAGAGTGGCACGTGCCAGGAATGGTTGACCCACGGCGTGCGGGCGAGCCGCACCTTGCCGACCACCTGCGTGAACAGCTGCAGCGTCTCCGCCGTGGGCTGCAGGGCCGCGAAATCCAGCTCTGGCCAACCGCTCGTCGTCTGGATGGTCATCGGCGCACCGCAAACCCTCGCCGGGCGGCGGTCAAGCCGCGCGCGGCTCAACTCATCGCGAGGACGGCGCGCACCAGGGAAGGATCCGACGGATCGGCGGTGCGGACGAAGCCGAGATCGCGCGCCAGATCGATCATGCGGCCGTTGTCGCAGGCGATGGAGCCCCAGAGCTCACGGTAGCGGCGCGCTCTGGCGTAGTCGATCAGCATCTGCATCAACGCGCGCCCCAGCCCGCGCCGCTGATGATCGGAGCGCACCAGCAGGGCGAACTCGGCGGTCTCGCCCTCCGGATCGCCAGCCAGGCGCGCGACGCCGAGGATGTCGCCGCCGGGGTCGATCGCCGCCAGCGCCATCTCGCGGTCGTAGTCGATCTGCGACAGCCGCGCCGCCCACACGTCGGGCAGGCGGGTGAGGCCGCTGCGGAAGCGCAGGCGCACGTCTTCGGCGTCGGTGCGGGCGACCAGGTCCTGCAGCCGTACGGCGTCGTCCGGCCGCACCGGCCGCAGCTCCAGCGTCTCGCCGCCCAGTTCCAGCGTGTGCGCCAGCTCGGCCGGGTACGCGCGGATCGCGGTGGGAGGGCGCGGGCCGGCGGCGATGCGGATGCGGGCGTCGAGCGCGATGACGCCGGCCTCGTCGGCGAGCAGCGGATTGATGTCCAGTTCGGCGATGGCCGGCAGGTCGGCGGCGAGGTCGGCCAGGCGGATCAGCACATCGACAATCGCCGCCTCGTTGGCGGCCGGCCGGTCGCGGTAGCCAGCGAGCAGCTTGGCGATGCGGGTGCGGCCGATCATGTCGCGCGCCAGGTGCTCGTTCAGCGGCGGCAGGCCGACGGCGCGGTCGGCCAGCACCTCCACCGCGACGCCGCCGGCGCCGAACAGCACCACCGGGCCGAAGGTCGCGTCGCTGGCGATGCCGGCGATCAGTTCGTGGGCGCCCGGCTTGCCCGCCATCGCCTGCACCATGAAGCCGTCGAGTCTTGCGCCCGGCGCGGCCTTGGCGACGCGCGCCAGCATCGCCTCGGCGGCGACTTCGACCGCGTCGGGCGCCAGACCTAGCGCCACGCCGCCGACGTCGGATTTGTGGGTGATGTCGGGCGACAGGATCTTCAGCGCCACCGCGCCGCCCAGCCGGCGCGCGACGTCCGCGGCCGCCGCCGGCGTCTTCGCGGTCTCGGTCGCGAGGACCGGCACGCCATAGGCGGCGAGCACGGCCTTGGCGTCGGCGTCCGACAACAGGGTCAGGCGTTCGCCGAGGGCCTTCGCGACGATCGCCTCGGCGGCGGCGCGGTCGGGGGGCGAGCGACTGACCGGGCCGGGAGCCTGCAGCAGCAGCTGCCGGTTGCGGGCATGGTCGGCCAGCTGCATGAAGGCGCGCACGGCCTCGTCCGGGGTCTCGTGGGTCGGCACGCGCTCGGCGGCGAAGAGGGCGCGCGCCTTCGCCGGCGCGGTCTCGCCCAGCCAGGCGGTGAGGATCGCCGGCCGCGGACGGTGGGCGCGCACCACTTTCAGCACCGCCTGGGCCGCCTCGGTGGAGTCGGTGACCGCGGTCGGGCAGTTGATCGCCAGCACCGCGTCGACGCCGGGATCGGCCAGCACCGCCTCCAGCGCAGCCTCGTAGCGTTCGGGACCCGCGTCGCCGATGATGTCGACCGGATCGCCCTTCGACCAGGCCGCCGGCAGCGCCGCGTTCAGCCGGGCCAGCGTCTCGGGCGTGAGCTCGGCGATATGCCCGCCGCGGGCGTCGAGCGCGTCGACCGCCAGCACGCCGGCGCCGCCGCCGTTGCTGACGATGGCCAGCCGGTCGCCCCGCACCGAGATCCCGGCCGACAACGTCGTCACCGCGTCGAACAGCTCGCGCAACTCGGTCACCCGCAGCAGGCCGGCGCGGCGGAAGGCGGCGTCGTAGACCGCGTCGGCCCCGGCCAAGGCCCCGGTGTGCGACAGCGCCGCCTTGGCCCCGGCGGCGCTGCGGCCGGCCTTGATCACCACCACCGGCTTGGCGCGGCCGGCCGACCTGGCGGCGGACATGAACTTGCGCGCGGCGGTGACGCTCTCGACGTAGAGCACGATCGCCGCCGTCGCCTCGTCGAGGGCGAGGAAATCCAGCATGTCGCCGAAGTCGACGTCGGCCATGTCGCCGAGGGTGACGATGCGCGAGAAGCCGTAGCCGCGCGCGTCGGCCCAATCGAGCGCGGCGGTGGTGACCGCGCCGGACTGGGCGACCAGCGCCAGGGATCCGGCCTTCGGCGTCAGTTGGGCGAAGCTGGCGTTGAGCCCGGCCGCAGGCGAGATCACGCCGAGGCAGTTGGGTCCGACGATCCGCATCAGGCTGGGCCGGGCGGCGTCCAGCATCTGCTGGCGCAGGTCGGCGCCGGCGCCGCCGGCTTCGCCGAAGCCCGCCGTGATCACCACCGCGGCGCGGCAGCCCCTTGTCGCGAGTTCGGCGATCAGCCCCGGCACGCTCGGCGGCGGGGTGGCGATCACCGCCAGTTCCGGCGCGGCTGGCAGGTCGGCCAGGCTTTGATAGCTGAGCGCCGAGCGGATCGCGCACTCGTGCGGATTGACCGCCATCACCGGACCGGCGAACCCGCTCTCCATCAGGTTGCGCGCCAGCACCGCGCCGATCGAGCGTGGCGCATTGCTGGCGCCGATCAGGGCGATCGCGCGCGGGGTGAAAAGGGCGTCGAGGTTGCGTGTGGTCACGGCCGGGCTCCAGCGCTCACGGCCATGAGTTTATCAGGCCACGACGAGTTCGTTGGTCACATCGGTGACGCCCGGCTCGGCCCACGCCGCCGCGGCCGCCATCTTGCGCTCGCGCTCTGAGCGGACCGTGCCCAGCAGCGTCACGGCGCCGCCGCCGTAGATTCGCACGGTGATGGTCTGCGGGTCGAAGAACCACGAATGCCCCAGCGCGTGGATGATGTCGTCACTGACGAGCTCTGCGTCGACTTCCGGCATTTCGATCTCTCCTGCGACGCCGGCCATCCGGCGCGCGGCCCCAGCCTAGGCGGCGACTGTGACGGCCGGCGCCTCAGCGCGCCGTATGGCCGCCGTCGACGACCCGCTCCGAGCCGGTGACGAACTTGGCCTCGTCGGAAGCCAGGTAGACAGCGCCGAGGATGGCGACCGCGGCCCCGGTGACGATCGCCGCCTTGTTCTTCAGTCTGTCCATGGCCGCGCCCTTTGCTGACTGCGCGCCGGTACATGGCCGCGCGCCGGTCCAGCCGCCTTGATCGAGGTCAACGCTGCCGTCGCGTGCGGCCCTACCCGCCGTCAGGGGATCAGCACGGCCGCGCCGGTGAAAGCGCCCGCCCTGAGGTCGGCCAGCGCGCGGTTCGCTTCGGCGAGCGGGTAGGTGGTGATCTGCGCCCGAACGCCGGCTTCGGCGGCCAAGGGCAGGTAGTGGCGGCCGTCCTCCCGGGTCAGATTGGCCACCGACACCAGGCGCCGCTCCTCCCACAGGATGGAATAGGGAAACGCGGGGATGTCGCTCATGTGGATGCCGCCGCAGACCACGACGCCGCCCTTGCGCACCGCCCGCAGCGCGGCCGGCACCAGCTCCCCGGCCGGGGCGAAGATGATCGCCGCGTCCAGCTCGTCGGGCGGGGTTTCGTCCGAGCCGCCGGCCCAGACGCAGCCGACCTCCCTGGCCAGGCCCTGCGCCGCGGCGTCGCCGTCGCGCGTGAAGGCGTAGACCTGCTGGCCCTTCCAGGTCGCGAGCTGCGCCAGCAGGTGGGCGGCGGCGCCGAAGCCATACAGGCCGAGCCGGCTGACCGGGCGGCCCTCGCACGCCTTGACCCATGAGCGGTAGCCGATCAGGCCGGCGCACATCAGCGGCGCGGCCTCGGCGGCCGAGTAGGCGTCCGGGATCGGGAAACAGAAGTCGGCGCGCACGATCACCGCATCGGCGTAGCCGCCGTCGAGGGTCCAGCCGTTGAAGCCGGGAGTGTCGCAGAGGTTTTCCTCGCCGGAGAGGCAGTAGCGGCAGTGGCCGCAGGTCTGGCCGAGCCAACCCGCGCCGAGGCGCTGGCCGATCAGGCTCTCCGAGACCCCCGCGCCGACCGCCTCGACCGTACCGACGATCTCGTGCCCGGGGACGATGGACGGCCGCAGCATCTCCAGCTCGCCGTCGACCACGTGCAGGTCGGTGCGGCAGACGCCGCACGCCTGGACTCTCAGGCGCAATTGGCCAAGCCCTGGTTCGGGCAGCGGCCGGCTCTCGGCGACGAGCGGCGTCTTCGGCTGCCTGAGCGCCATCGCGAACATCGAACCAGCTCCATGCCGGCCGCCGGGGCTGGGCCGACGATGACTAGATAGGCCCGCTAGTGGCTCAGCAGCAGGTAGGCTTGATCCTGCGCCAGCAGATCGGCGGTGACGCCACCGAACACCCACTCGCCCAGGCGCGAATGGCCATAGGCGCCGCAGACGATCAGGTCGGCGCCCTCGAGGCTGGCCTGGCGCAGGATATGGTAGCCCTGCGGATGCTTTTCCTGCGCGACTTTCGCCTCGGCGGTGATCCCGCGCCGGCGCAGGGCGCGCACCACATCGTCGACCTCGTGCAGCGCCGGCTCAAGGTCGGCGTCGGGGCAGACCGCCAGCACCACCACGCGGTCGGCCTGCTCGAAGAACGGCAGCGCGTCCGACAGGGCCCGGCGCGCCTCGCGGGTGTCCTTCCAGGCCAGCAGCACCTGTTTGGCTGAGAGCGGCGGCGCGCTCGGCGGCGCGACCAGCACCGGGCGGCCCGAGGTGATGGCGAGTTCCGCGGCCGAGCAATGTATGTAGGGGTCGTGCATCTTGCGCGGCGCGCCGCCCGCCACGATCAGGTCGGCGGCGCGCGAGGCGGCGGCCACGGCCGGCGCGGGCAGCTGCACGCCGCAGGCGAAGCCGCGGTTTTCGCCGAACGCGGCGGTCGCCGCCTTGAACATGCCGCGCGCGCTCTTGAGCCGGCCTTCGATGATCTCGCGCATAGCGCCCATCCAGTCGGCCCCGGCGCTGTAGTAGCCGCTATCGAGCGCCAGCGGCGGGATCATCTCGGCGGCGACGCCGATCAGGGCGGCGTTGAACCGCTGGGCGATCGCGACGGCGCAGTCCAGCCGCGGCGCAGCTTCGGGATCGGGTTGGACGTGGGTCAGCACGGCGGCGTAGGTCATCGCAAAAGTTCTCGATCTGGAGCGGACTCCCGGCCGCTGAGTTCCTAGTCGGGACCTCCCCGGCTCGCCTTGAGGCAGATCAAGACGCCGTCCGCCGCCCCGGGGGCTCGAGCGGCGTACAAGCGGTGTAACCTCGCGCCCGCCAGCCGCGTACTTGGTGGCAGATACGATCCTGGAGCTTTCGATGGCCCGTCTTCCCCAGCTTTCCCGCCCGAAACTTTCCCCCATTGGCGGGGCGATCCGGCTGACGCTGATGGCGGGCGTGGCGGCCGCGGCGCTGGCGGGATTCGTCTTCGTCCGCGGCGCTGTCGGACCGTCCGCAGCGGAAGCGGCGCCGCTCGCCGTGCCCGTGGCGGCCTATGACACGCCGGCGGCGGGCGCGACGACGGAGACCGCGGTGCTGTCCGGCGGCTGCTTCTGGGGCATGCAGGGCGTGTTCGAGCACGTGAAGGGGGTCAAGCAGGTGCTGGCCGGCTATGCCGGCGGCATGGCGGCGACGGCCCAGTACGAGCTGGTCTCGACCGGCACGACCGGTCACGCGGAATCGATCAAGGTGGTGTTCGATCCGGCTCAGGTCTCCTATGGCCAGATCCTGCGCATCTTCTTCTCGGTGGCCACCGACCCGACCCAGGTCGGCGGGCAGTATCCCGATCAGGGCTCGCAGTATCGCTCGGAGATCTGGTTCACCAGCGAGGCGCAGAAGACCGTCGCCCAGCGCTACATCGCCCAGCTGAACGCCGAGCACGCCTTCAGGCAGCCGATCGCGACGCGGGTCGACCCACTCTCCGGCTTCTATCTGGCCGAGGGCTATCACCAGGACTACCTCGTGCATCACCCCGACAGCCCCTACATCGCCACCTACGACCTGCCGAAGGTGGCGGCGCTGAAGCGGGTCTTCCCGCTCAGCTACGTCTCCGCGCCGGTGCTGACGGTGGCTTCGCGCTAGGGGAGCGGGCGAGCCACCAATCACCTCCTCGGAGGACTACCCCAAGACGTCATGGCCGGGCTTGTCCCGGCCATCCATGCTCGCGGCGTCCTAGTGGCGACCATGGATCGCCGGCATTCCGCGCTTCGCGCTCCAGCCGCGATGACGTGCATGGGAGGGATGTTCCAGTGACTAGCCTCTAGATCCCGTAGGCCTTGAGCGCCGCGACGACCGCGACCATCAGCACGACGTAGGTGGCGATGCAGCCGCCAAGGAACAGGCGGTCGAGCATCCGGGCGCGAGCGACGGCGGCGCGCAGATCGGCGTGTTGGCCGTTGCGGTCGGACATGCGGCGGGTCCCTTCCTGCCTGCAGGGCTTGATCTTGGGTAGACCGCCAAGCTCTCCGCGCGGTTGCCGCTCTGTAATCAGGTGGCCCGCCCGCGAGGCTTGTTCGCGCTCTCACGCGAATGTGCTAGCGGCCAAGCTGGTTGAAGATCACGCAGGGACGCCCCGCATGGCCGCCGACGACAGCCTGGACGCCTTCGAGCGGTTCGAGTTCACCGATCCGGCCGGGCGATGGACGCGGCCGGTCTATCGCCGCGGAACCGGCCCGGCGGTGATCGTCATCCACGAGATGCCTGGCCTGCACCCGCTGGTGCTGCGCTTCGCCTCCCGCGTCGCCGCCGCCGGCATGACCGTCTACTGCCCGCACCTGTTCGGCGAGGCCGGCAAGCAGATCCGGCCGCTCAATGCGCTGGGAACCATGGTCAAGGGCATCTGCATCCGCCGCGAGTTCGACGTCTGGTCGACCGACCGCTCCAGCCCGATCGTCGACTGGCTGCGGGCGCTGGCGAAGCAGGCGCATGCCGAGTGCGGCGGGCGCGGCGTCGGCGCGGTCGGCATGTGCTTCACCGGCAATTTCGCCCTGGCGATGATGACCGAGCCGGCGGTGGTGGCGCCGGTGCTTTCGCAGCCGTCGCTGCCGTTGCCGATGGGGCCCGGCAAGGCGAAGCGCGGCGCGGCGATCGGGGTCTCGCCGGCGGAGATCAAATGCGCCCGCCAGCGGATGGAGGACGAGGACCTGACCATGCTCGGCCTGCGCTTCGAGGGCGACAGCTATGTGCCGCCGGAGCGCTTCGCGGCCATGAGCGCGGCGCTGGGGCCGCGGTTCGAGCCGGTCGTGCTGGACCCGAAGGACGCCGCGCCGAACCAGATGATGGCCATGCCCCACTCGGTGCTGACCATCCACCTCAAGGACGACGACCCGGACGGGCCGACCAAACAGGTCGAGCAGCGGGTGATCGCGTTCTTCAAGGCGCGCACGGCGGCGCCGGCGCCTTGAGCCGGCCACGCGGGCGGGGCAGAAGGCCGGCGATGACAAGGTGGAAGCCGATCTTCGCGGGCCTGGCGCTGCTCCTCTGCGCCTGCGCCACCACCCAGCGCATCGGGGCGGCCAACGATGTCCACGCCCTGCTGATCGCCATCCGCGACGACGACCATGCCGCCTTCGACGCCCATGTGGACCGGGTCGCGCTGGAACACGAGCTGGAGGCGCGGCTGCTCGATCGCACCCAGCAGCCAAACACCGACGATACGGTGAAGGCCCTGGGCGCGCTGTTGGCCCGGCCGCTGGCGCAGCTGGCCGGCGACGCGCTGATCCGGCCGAAGGTGTTCCGCGCGGTCGCCGAGTACTTCGGCTATCGGCCGCAGACGCCGATCCCGAACCAGTTCGAGATCGCCGGGGCGCTGAGGGCGCTGCCCGACGGCCGCGTCTGCGCCGCCAAGACCCACAAGGGGCCATGCCTGATCACCTTCGCCAACGAGGGCGGGACCTGGCGACTGGTGAGTTTCGACGGTGACATCAGCCTGCTACGCTTGGCGCCTTAAGAGCCCGGACATGTCGCGTATCGCCCGCTCTTGCCTGGCCCTCGCCGCCCTCTTGGTCGCCGTGACGGCCGCCGCCGGACCCGCCACCGCGGCCGTCCGCATCTTCTCCTACGACTCCGCCAACGACGTCACGCGGCGCATCGCCGGCAACCTGACCTTCCAGTTCAAGCAGCGCCTGGTCTTCACCACCGTGCTCAACATCCGCTCGACCGAGGGCCGCGCCAGCGCCGACCTCAGGCCGGCCGACGAGCATGCGCTCGGCGGCGGCGGCCTGAACCGCCTGATCGGCCCCGGGGCGCAGGAGCGCGACCTCTACGAGGTCAGGTCCGACGGGGAAGGCGCCGAGCTGATCCACGCCTTCTGCCCCGGCTCGACCCGCGCCTGGCTGGCGTTCGGCCGCCTGGTGGAGGCCAAGCCGCTGCGCGTCCAGGTGATCGGCGATGCGCCCGGCGGCGCCGCGAAGCTGTGCCACACGCTGGATTTCAACTACCGCGGCGAGTGGAAGCTCCCGACCGGCACGCCCCCAGTCACCCCCAGCGACCTGAAGGAGCCGCGGTTTCCGTACTAGGGCGGCTTGAGACCGCTCAGGCGCCCGCCCGGTACACTGGTACATACCGCACGTCATCGCCGGCTGTAGCGCGCAGCGCGGAATGCCGGCGACCCACCGTGCCGCTGAGCAATGGGTGGCCGGGACAAGCCCGGCCATGACGTGGCGGATTCGAAGCCGCCAGCGCGGGCGCGGTCACATCCGTCAGCGCGGCCGTAACGCCGCCGCTTCCTTCGCCAGCTGCTCGATCTTCGCGAACTCCCCTGCCGCGATCGTCTCGCGCGGGGCAATCCAGGAGCCGCCGACGCAGGCGACGTTGGGCAGCGCCAGGTAGGCGGCGGCGTTGCCGGCGTTGACCCCGCCGGTGGGGCAGAAGCGCGCCGTCGGGAACGGACCGCCCAGCGCCTTCAGCCCCTCGACGCCGCCGACCTGCGCCGCCGGGAAGAACTTGAACGCCGAGAGGCCCGGCGGCCATCCCTTCCATCAGCTCGCTGGCGGTGGCGATGCCCGGGAGGAACGGCAGGCCCGAGCCGATCGCCGCGTCCCGCAGCGCCGGCGTCATGCCCGGTGAGACGATGAACCTCGCGCCTGCGTCCAGCGCCGCCAGCACGTCGGCGGAGGTCAGGGCGGTGCCGACGCCGGGGATGGCGTCCGGGACGTCCCGCGCGATCGCCTGGATCGCGTCCAGCGCCGCCCCGGTGCGCAGCGTGATCTCGATCGCCCGGATGCCGCCGGCGACCAGCGCCTTTGCCAGCGGGACGGCGTGGGCCGCGTCGTCGATCACCACCACCGGCATCACCGGGCCCGCCCGCAGGATTTCGTCGATCGTCACGGGCGTCTCCGAAGGATTAGAACCGGCGCGGCGGCGGAGCGTTAGCAACGCATCCGCCGCAGCAAGGAATAGGACGGCCATGGCGTCCCCGAAACTGGCCAAATACCGCGCCAAGCGGGACTTTACCCGCACCGCCGAGCCAAGCGGCGACGAAGCCGCCCCCGCTTCGCACCGCCTGCGCTACGTGATCCAGAAGCACGCCGCCAGCCGGCTGCACTACGACCTGCGCCTGGAAGCGGACGGGGTGTTCAAGTCCTGGGCGGTGACGCGCGGCCCGTCACTCGATCCGGCCGACAAGCGCCTGGCGGTCGAGGTCGAGGACCATCCGCTGGACTACGGCGACTTCGAGGGGACCATCCCCAAGGGCGAGTACGGCGGCGGCGTGGTCGAGCTGTGGGACCGCGGCTACTGGGCGCCGGAGGACGGCGCCGATCCGCTGAAATCGCTCAAGAAAGGCGAGCTGAAGTTCGTGCTCGAGGGCGAGAAGCTGCATGGGAGCTGGGTGCTGGTGCGCCTGAAGGACCGCGAGCGCGACAAGCGCCACAACTGGCTGCTGATCAAGCACCGCGACCAGGCCGCCCGTTCGCACGGCCAGGCGGACGTGCTGGACGAGGACCGTTCGGTGGCGTCGGGTCGCAGCATGGACGAGATCGCCGCCGGCACGGGCAAGGCGCCGAAGCCCTTCATCCGCGCCAACACGAAGGGGGTCGCGAAGGCGGCGATGGCGAAGGCGGACGCGGTGTGGAAATCGGACCGGTCGGGCGCGGACATGCCCAGGTTCGTCGAGCCGGAGCTCACCCGCCTGCTCGAGCGGCCGCCCAGCGGCGCGGGCTGGGCGCACGAGGTGAAGTTCGACGGCTATCGCATGCAGCTGCGCGTCGAGGCCGGCGAGGCGCGGCTGCGCACCCGCAAGGGCCTCGATTGGACCGAGCGGTTCCCCGAGATCGCCAAGGCCGGCGAGGGACTGCCCGACTGCATGCTCGACGGCGAGATCGTCGCCCTCGACGACAACGGCGCGCCAGACTTCGCGGCGCTGCAGGCCGCGTTGTCGGCCAAGGACACGGGGCGGCTGGTCTACTTCGTCTTCGACGCCCTGTTCGCCGAAGGCCAGGATCTGCGCGCCCTGCCGCTGAGCGAGCGCAAGGCGCGGCTGGACAAGCTGTTGGGCGCACTGAAAGGCCCGGCGGCGCAACGGATCCGTTTCGTCGAGCACTTCGCGACCGGGGGCGATGCGGTGCTGCGCTCGGCCTGCCGCATGTCGCTGGAGGGGATCGTCTCCAAGCGGCTGGATGCGCCCTATCGCTCCGGGCGCGGCGACGCCTGGACCAAGTCCAAGTGCCGCGCCGGCCAGGAGGTGGTGATCGGCGGCTGGACCACCACCGGCAATGCGTTCCGCTCGCTGATCGTCGGCGCCTATCGGGACGGCAAGCTGATCCACCTCGGCCGGGTGGGGACGGGCTTCGGCAAGGACAAGCTCGAACGGCTGCTGCCGGCGCTGAAGGCGCTGGAGACCGACGCTTCGCCGTTTGTGGGACCGGGCGCGCCGAAGAAGGCGGCGGGCGTGCATTGGGTGAAGCCGACCCTGGTGGCCGAGGTCGAGTACGCCGGCTTCACCGGCGACGGCCTGGTGCGGCAGGCCAGTTTCAAGGGCCTGCGCGAGGACAAGCCGGCCGGCGAGGTGACGCCGGAGCAGCCCGCGCCGCCGGGCGAGCCGCTGGCCGCGACAAAACCGGTTGCGGCGAAGAGCGCGGCGAAATCCAATGTCGTCATGGGCGTCACCATCTCGCACCCGGACAAGGCGCTCTGGCCCGACGACGGCGAAGGCGCGCCGGTCACCAAGCTCGACCTGGCGCGCTACTACGAGGCGGTCGGCCGACTGGATGATGCCGCACATCAAGGGCCGGCCCTGCTCGATCATCCGCGCGCCGGACGGCATCGACGGCGAGCGGTTCTTCCAGCGCCACGCCGGCAAGGGGACCTCGAGCCTGCTCGAGATCGTCACCGTCTCCGGCGATCGCCAGCCCTACCTGCAGATCGACCGCAAGGAGGGCCTCGCCGCCGTCGCGCAGCAGGCCGGGGTCGAGCTGCATCCATGGAACAACTGGCCGGGCGAGCCGGACCTGCCCGGCCGCCTGGTGTTCGACCTCGATCCGTCGGAGGGGCTCGGCTTCGACGCGGTGATCGAGGCGGCGAAGGCGATCAAGCAGCGGCTGGAGGCGCTGGGGCTCGACACGCTTCTGCAAGACCACCGGCGGCAAGGGCCTGCACGTGGTGACGCCGCTGACCCGCGACGCGAAGCTGGACTGGCCCACCGCCAAGGCCTTCGCCCGCGAGGTCTGCGCCCGCCTCGCCGCCGACCAGCCGGACCGCTACCTGGTCAACATGGCCAAGGCCAAGCGCGCCGGGAAGATCTTCCTCGACTACCTGCGCAACGACCGCATGTCGACCGCCGTCGCGCCGCTCTCGCCGCGCGGCCGCCCCGGCGCCCCGGTCTCGATGCCGCTGACCTGGACGCAGGTGAAACGGGGGCTGGATCCCAAGAAATACACCCTGCGCACGGCCCCGGCGCTGCTCGCGAAGTCGACGGCGTGGGAGGGCTACGACGAGGCGGCGCGGCCGCTGAGGGACGCGATCAAGAAGCTGGCGAAGGGGTAGGGCAGAAGGGCCCCCTGCCCCACCCACGTCATTGCCGGCTGGAGCGCGAAGCGCGGAATGCCGGCAACCCATTGGGCCGCCGCATGATGGGTGGCCGGGACGAGCCCGGCCATGACGTCGTTCATTGAAATTGCCGCGCCGCCGCTCTGGCGCGGTCAAGCCGGGCGGATTATCCGGGGTCGATGGAGACGACCGCCGCCACGCCGCGCCTGCGCATCGCGGGCCTGAAGAGCGCGCTCGCCGGGCCGTTCGACCTGGCGATCTCGCCTGGCGAATGCATCGGCATCACCGGCGCGTCCGGCGCCGGCAAGAGCCTGTTGCTGCGGATGATCTGCGACCTGGACCCCAACGAGGGCGAGGCGTGGTTGGACGGCGCGGCGCGCAGCGGCATGCCGGCGCCTGCCTGGCGGCGGCAGGTGCTGTATGTGCCGGCCGAGTCGGGCTGGTGGGACGAGCGGATCGCCGCCCACTTCGCCAAGGACAAGCGCCAGGCGGCCGGCGAGCTGGTCGGGCGGCTGGGGCTGCCGCCCGGCATCCTGGACGGGTCGGTCTCGCGGCTTTCGACCGGCGAGCGGCAACGCCTGTCGTTGACGCGGGCGCTGCTGATGGCCTCGCCGGTGCTGCTGCTGGATGAGCCGACCAGCGCCCTCGACGGCGGCGGGCAGGCAAGGGTGGAGGAGATCCTGATGGAGCGGACGGCGGCGGGGATGGCGCTGGTGCTGGTCACCCACGATCCAGGCCAGGCCGTGCGCCTGGCCGATCGGCGCTTCGTCATGGCCGATCGCCACCTGGCGGCCGCGCCATGAACGCGGCGATCTCACTGACGCCAGGCGACCTGGCGATCGCCGCCAGCCTGATCGTGTTCGACGCGCTGATGTCGCTGGTGTTCCAGCTGAACCTGCACTGGAAGATCCTGATCGCCAGCGTGCGGCTGGTCGTGCAGCTGGTGGCGATCGGCTACGTGCTGAAGTTCATCTTCGCCCTCAACAACCCGGCCGTGACGCTGCTGCTGATCGTGGTCATGGTGCTGATCGCGGCGCGCGAGACGGCGGCCAGGTCCGAGCGGCGGTTCGTGGGCCAGACCGGGCTGGCGATCGGCGCGGCCAGCGTGGCCTCCGCCACGCTGATCACCGCGTTGTTCGCCCTGACCACCGCGCTCAGGCCGCACCCCTGGTATGACCCGCGCTACGCCGTCCCGCTGGCCGGCATCCTGCTCGGCAATGTGCTCAACGCCACCAGCCTGTCGCTCGACAGCCTGCTTGGCGGCATGGCGGTGCAGAAACCGGCGGTGGAAGCCCGGCTGACGCTCGGCGCCACCTACTGGGAGACTGCGACGCCCTATGTGCGCGACGCGATCCGGCGCGGGCTGGTGCCGATCATCAACCAGATGTCCGCCGCCGGCGTCGTCACCCTGCCGGGCATCATGACCGGACAGATCCTCGCCGGTCTCGATCCGATCGAAGCGGTCAAGTATCAGATATTGCTGATGTTCTTACTTGCGGGTGGCAGCGGGCTGGCCGCGGCCGGCGCGGCCTACCTCGCCGCCTGGCGCCTGACCGACCCGCGCCAGCGCCTCCGCCTCGACCGGTTGGTCTCGCGAACCGGGCCTTAACCGCACGGTCGGTATCGTCGTTCCCGAGCAGGAGGCCGTGAGATGCAGCTTTCGCACAGAGTGCGCCTGGTCGCTGGTGCGATGGTCGCCGCGGCGTTGCTGGCCGGGCCGGCGGCGCGGGCGGGGACCGGGTTCCTCACCTACGACGGCTGGGACTCGGTGCAGCAGGGCCGGGGCGGCGAGAAGAAGGTGGTCGACGGCGTCGACTTCTGGATGGCCGGCTCGCCGCCGCGCCGGTTCAAGATCCTCGGCACGATCGACGGCGCGCGCCGCAAGGGCGGCCTGGTCGGCATGGTCAGCTTCTCCAGCCCGGAAGACGCCGTCGCCAAACAGACGATGACGGCCGGCGGCGATGCGGTGATCCTCACCGACGCCCGCGCCGCGAACTATCTGGTGGTGAAGTATCTCCCGGACGCGCCGGACACGCCGGCGTACGAGCCGCCGCCACAGCCCGCGCTCGCCGTCCGTTTCTAGGGGATCGAAGCAGCTGGCCGGCCGGGGGCCGAGACCAGCGCCAAGAAGTTGCCCAGGAAGCGCACCAGCGCCTCTCTCACCTGCGGCCGCGGCGATGGGGTCGCCGGCAGGATGAAGTGCTCGAGCCGGATGAACGTCAGCCCGGCCATGAACAGCCGGGCGGTCTCGTGCGGGTTCGGCGTGGCGATGCGGCCGGCGAGCTGGAACTCGCGGAAGCGGTCCCCGACCAGGCGCGCCTCCTCGGCGAACAGCGCATCGAGGTAATGCGCGCGCTCGGCCGGCAGCAGGTTGCGCTCGGCCATCAGCATTTCCTGGAGCTTCTGCTCCCGCGGATCCGACCACAGCTCCAGCTGGTCGGCGGCGTAGGTGGCGCAGAATCCCGCCGGATCGTCCTTGAGCGCTGCGTATCGGCTCCCGCGCAGTCGTTCGGCCGAGTTCGCCGGCCCCCAGGCGTCGACCAGGGCGCGGAAAATCGCCGCCTTGCCGGCGAAGTGGTTGTAGAGGCTGCTCTCGCGCAGCCCCACGGCGCGGGCCAGCTCGCGCACCGAGGTCGCGGCGAACCCTTGCCGGGCGAACAGCTCCAGCGCCGCGTCGAGGATGCGCTGGCGCGTGGAGGTGTCTTCCGAGGGACGGGCGGCGGCCGGCATAACCGCTTCTTAACGAACGATCGTTCGCGCCGCAATCGCTGCGGTGGTCAGGAAGCTCGCTTGCGGGTCGCGGCCTTACGCCGGGGGTGAGCCGCGGCCGCCTTCTTCGCGGGCGCCCGCCGCCCGCCGGCGCTCTGGCCCAGGCTCTTGCGCAGGGCGGCCAGCAGGTCGACGACGTTCGTGTCCTCGGGCGCCTCCACCTCGACGCCGCCGCCCTGGCCCTTCTCCTTGCGGGCGATCAGCTCCTTCAGCGCGTCTTCGTAGCGGTCGGTGAACTTCGAGGGATCGAACGCGCCGGATTGCTGGTCGATGATCTTCTCGGCGATCTCGACCATGGCGCGGTCGGCCTTGGTGTTGGGGATGTCGTCGAACGCCTCGGCTGGATCGCGCACCTCGTCGTGGGCGCGCAACGTGTAGGCCAGCATGCCGTCGTCGCGCGGCTCGATTGCGAGCAGGCGCTCGCGGGTGTGCATCACCACCCGGCCCAGCGCGATCTTGTCGGTGTGCTTCATCGCCTCGCGGATCACCGCGTAGGCCTCGAGCGCCAGCTTGCCGTCCGGGACCAGGAAATAGGGTTCGTCCCAGTACAGCCAGTCGATGTCGGCGGCGTCGACGAAACGGTCAATGTCGATCGTGCGGGTGCTTTCCAGCCGCACGGCGGCGATCTCCTCGTCGGTGACGATCACGTAGCGGTCCTTGTCGACTTCGTAGCCCTTGACGATGTCGTCGCGGTCGATCGGCCCGGTCTCGGGGTCGGTCGGGATCATGCGGATGCGGTTGTGGGTCTTGGCCGAGAGCATGTTGAAGTGCACCTCGCCGCCGCGCGCGGTGGCCGTGTAGAGCGCCACCGGGCAGGTGACCAGCGACAGCTTCAGATGCCCCTGCCAGGTCGGTCGTCCGCGCATGCTGGTGTCTCCATCCGGAGACTCGAGAACGCATACCAGAGGCTGGCGTTCAAGCCGCGGGCCCCCTCCACCCCATCGGGGTCCCCCTCCCCGATGGGGGAGGAGATTGGGTCAGCGACTTCCTTCTCCTCACCCGTAGAGGGAGGGGGACCGCGTAGCGGTGGGAGGGGGCTCGCCGCAAGCTCAGTGCGGCTAGGTTCCTTAAGCCGTCGCCACTCGCGGGAGCGTGTCGGGAGTGGCTTCGAGCTGGTTCATCGCGGCCAGGCGTTCCTTCAGCGCGGCGACCGGCTCGGGCTTGGCGAACAGGTAGCCCTGCATGGCGTGGACGCCGGCGACCTTGAGGAACTTGCGCTGGGCCTCGGTTTCCACGCCCTCGGCCACCACCTTCATGCCGAGCGCGCGGCCGATCGAGACCACGGCGTGGACCAGGGTGGCCGACTGCACGTTCTCGGCGCAGCCGGTGACGAACGCGCGGTCGATCTTCAGCTTGTCGAACGGGAACAGCCGCAGGTGGCTGAGCGAAGAATAGCCGACGCCGAAGTCGTCGAGGGCGATCTTCAGGCCGATCTCGTGCAGGCGGGCCATGTTGCGGCGCACCTCGTCCTCCTCGGCCAGCACCGCGGTCTCGGTGACCTCGATCTCCAGCCGGTGCGGAGAGAAGCCGCAGCGGGCGATCAGCACCGACAGCTCGTCGACGAACGACGGGTCGGCGAACTCCACCGCCGAGGCGTTGAAGCTGATGGTGAAGTCGCCGAGGTCGCGGGTCTCGGTCATCGCCCGGTTCAGCACCCAGTGCGTGACGCGGCCGATCATGCCGTAGCGCTCGGCGATCGGGATGAAGAAGGCCGGGCTGACGAAGCCGCGGACCGGGTGGGTCCAGCGCACCAGGGTCTCGATCCCGGTGATGGTCTCGCCCTCGCGGTCGTACTGCGGCTGATAGACCAGGGTGAGCTGGTCGTTGTCGATCGCCTCGGCGAGGTCGGCCAGCAGGGCCTCCTCTTCGGGCGGCGCGCCGGAGGTGGCGGTCGGGCGCAGATCGGGCGGATAGCCTTCCAGCACGTCGAGCGTGGCCAGCAGCTGGCGATGCAGCACCTGGGCCTGGTCGACGTTGACCACCTGCAGGTCGCGGGCCTGGGCTTCGAGCCGCGCGGCGGTCTCGGCCACGACACGGGCGCCCATGTTGAGGCTCATCGACTTCAGCGCGTGCGCCGCCCGGGCCGCGCCGTCGACGTCGCCGGCGACGCAGGCCGAGATCAGCTGCTTGACCGCCTCGGGGGCGTTCTCGCGGTAGAGCCGGCGCACGCGGGCGACGAAGTCGCTCTTGCCTGACGCGGCCAGGCGGGCGAGCTCGCCGGTCACCTGCGGATCGAGCAGTTCGGCGGCCGATTGCGCGGGCATGGCCGCAGCCGGCTGGCGCGGCTCGGCGGCCGGCGCAGGGGTCGCTTCGGGCGCGACCTCGACCGACGGCGGCAGGAACTCGGCCAGCTTGGCGGCCAGCGCGGCGAGGGTGAACGGCTTGGACAGCATGCCGTCCATGCCGGCTTCGCGCCAACGGTCGGCGGCCGAGCCGACCACGTGGGCGGTGAGCGCGACGATCGGCAAGCGCGCGGCGTCGGCGTTCTTCTCGGCCTTGCGGATGTCGATGGTCGCCTCGTAGCCGTCCATCTGCGGCATGCTGGCGTCCATCAGCACCAGGTCGAAGCTCTCGGTGGCGACCGCTTCGACCGCCTGGACGCCGTCGTTGACCAGGGTGACGTGGCAGCCGAGCCGGGAGAGGGCCTCGAGCGCCACCTCGCGGTTGACCGCGCTATCGTCGGCGACCAGCAGGCGGCGGCCGGCGAAGCTTGGCAGCGCCTCGCTTTCGGGGCGGGACGATTCGGCGAGCGCCTCGCTGATCGGGGCGCCGGACGCCACCTGGGCCAGCGCCGCGAACAGCTCGCGCCGGCGCAGGGGCTGCACCAGCACCAGGTCGACCATGCCCGCGTCCAGCAGCGCCTGCGGCGCGCTCTCGCCGTATTCGGCGATGCAGACCACCGGCGCCGGGCTGCGGGGCGCGCCGCGCAGGGCGGCGGCGTCGGCGATCACCAGGCCGGGCGTGATCGCTTCGCCCGGGGCGACCACCGTCAGGCCGGCGGAGCGCAGGTAGCGATGCAGCGCGGCCTTGGTCGCCGGCGCGGTGACGCCGAGGATCGCCGTCTCGCCTTCGAGGTAGGGCCAGTCCGGCGACGGCGCGACGACCTTCATCGGCAGATCGAGCGCGAACACCGAGCCGCGGCCAGGCTCGCTGCTGGCGGTCAGCTTGCCGCCCATCGCCTCGGCCAGACGCCGGCTGATGGCGAGGCCAAGACCGGTGCCGCCGAAGCGGCGGGTGGTGGACTGGTCGGCCTGGGTGAAGGCGTCGAACAGGCCGGGGATCTTGTCGCGGGCGATGCCGATGCCGGTGTCGCGCACCGCGATGCGCAGCATCTCGCCGCGCACCTGGGCCTGCACCATCACCGCGCCGGTCTCGGTGAACTTGATCGCGTTGTTGACCAGGTTGCCGATCACCTGGCGCAGCCGCGTCGGGTCGGCCTCGATCAGCGCCGGCAGGGCCGGGTCGATGTGGGCCGACAGGTCGAGCCCCTTGGCCCTGGCGCGCTCCCAGAACAGCGCCAGGCAGTCCTCGATCAGCTCTGCGGCGTCGGCCGGGACGGCCTCCAGCTCCAGCTTGCCGGCCTCGATCTTCGAGAAGTCGAGGATGTCGTTGATGATCGCGAGCAGGGAAGCGCCGGACTTGGCGATCACCTCGGCGAAGCGGCGCTGCTTGGGCGGCAGTTCGCCGGCGGCCAGCATCTCGGCCATCACCATCACGCCGTTCATCGGCGTGCGGATTTCGTGGCTCATGGTGGCCAGGAAGTCGCTCTTGGCCCCGCTGGCGGCCTCGGCGAGGTCCTTGGCGACCTTCAGGTCGGCGGTGCGCTCGGTGACGGTGCGCTCCAGCCCGGCCATGTGCGTGGCCAGCGCCTCGTCGCGGCTGCGGATCTCGGCCAGCATGTCGTTGAAGCCGGCCACCAGGTCGCCGACCTCGTCGTCGGCCTCGACCTGGGCCCGCCGGTCATAGTCGTGACTGTCGCGCACCCCCTGCATCGCCTCGGTCAGGGCGACGACCGGGCCGGCGATCCGGCGCTGCATCCGCGCGGCGACGGCGAGACCGGCCAGCGCGGCGGCGAGGCCGGCGCCGAGGCTGAGCAGCAGGCTCGAGATCAGCCGGGCCAGGCCGTCGTCCAGCCGCCCCAGCATCACCACCCGTCCGACCGTGTGGCCGGCGTATACGATCGGCGCGCGCACCTCGGCGGTGTGGGAGCCGATCACGGTGGCGATCGAGGTCTTCGAATTCGCGTCGGCGGCGAGGTCGCGGGTCAGGCGCACGCCGGCGCCGGTTTCGGCGATCAGCGTCCCGTCGGGCCGCTCGACCCGGGCGTAGGTGATCTCCGGGATGTCGCGGATGGCGCGCAGTGCGGCGAAAGCGCGCTGGCGGTCGCCCGCGGCCGCGGCCTCCTCGCTCATCGCGGCGGTGACCTTGGCGATCGAGGTGAATCGGTCGAGCGCGGCATGGGTCTCGCGATCGCCGTCGCGCCACGCCAGCACGCTGGTGACGAGCGTCACGGCGATGCCAACCGAGGCGAGCACCAGCAGCGTCAGCTTGCCCCTGATCGATCGCCGCCGCACGCCCCCCGTCCGCCCGCTGCTGGCCTCGGAACCGCTTGTTTTCGATACTGCCTGCAAGACCAGCCGAACCCCACCGACGCTACCCTTAGGGGGTTACGCGGGATTAATGACTCCTGGCTTAATGACGGGGTTCACCACAGCGTAAAGCGTCCCTCTCCATGGCGGTACATCCGGATAACGCCGGCCCGTTCTTCTACGTCCTTCGCGAGGCTGTGCGGATTCTGTTCGTCGACGACGATCCGATCCTGCGCGAGTTCGCCGTGGTGAATCTGGCCAGCGAACATGCTGTCGTCGATACAGCCAAGGATGGCGTCGCGGCGCTGGCGGCGATCGAAGCCAACACCCCCGATATCGTGCTGCTGGACCTGGAAATGCCGACGCTCGACGGCTTCGGCGTGCTGAAGGCGCTCAGGGCCGATGCGCGCTGGCGCGACCTGCCGGTGATCGTGGTGACCGGCCGCGAGGACGTCGATGCGGTCGACCGCGCGTTCGGCGCCGGCGCCACCTCGTTCGTGGTCAAGCCGCTGAACTGGCGCCTGCTCAGCCACCAGCTGCGCTACGTGCACCGCATGGCGACCAACGAGCGCCTGCTGTCCGAGAGCCGCGAGGCGATGGCGACGCAGCTGATGCGGCTGGCTTCCCACGGCGCCCACTTCATCGCCCAGGCGCTGGCCCGGGACGCGTCTCTGCGGCCCCAGGCCGTGCGCTTCGCCCAGGCCGCCGACGCGGCGCTCAAGCGCAGCGACGCCCCTGACCTCCAGGGCGAGGGGGTCCCGGCCGAGACCGCCCCCGCCGCGGGCGGCGAGGCCTGGTCCACAGGCGACCACGTCCCCGATTCGTTCGGCGCAGACGTAGATGAGACCGATCGCGCCGCGTGAGATCCTGCGCACCTTCCTGCGGGAAGCGCGCGGCGGCACGGCGGTGATCTTCGCGCTCGGCGCCCCCGCGCTCGCCTTGCTGGCGTGCGGCGCGATCGATCTGGCCGGCGTCAACAGCGACCGAACCGCCATGCAGGACGCCGCCGACGCGACCGCCCTGGCGATGGCCAAGCAGCTCGGCATCGCCACCGCCACCGGCATCACCGCCCGCTCCCAGGCCTATGCCCTGAACCAGCTGACCCAGATCGCGGCCCGCGACGGGGTCGCCGTCACCACTTCGATCGCCGCCGACAATTCCAGCGTCACCGTCAGCCTCGACGGCGCGCGGCCGTCGTTCTTCGGCAACCTGCTGCCGCCCGGCGGCTGGAAGATGCACGCACAGGCGACCGCCTCGACCCTGGGCGAGCTGCCGCTCTGCGTGCTGAGCTCGGGGACCGGCGGCGCGGACAACCTGCTGGTCCAGAACTCCTCGCTGCTGACGGCCGCCAACTGCCTAGTGCAGTCCGACCAGAACATCGCGGCCGACGGCGGCGCGAAGCTGACCGCCGGCCTGGCTCAGGCCGCCGGGACGGCGAGCGGTCCGATCACGCCGTCGCCGCAGGCGGGCGCTCCGGCCATCCCCGACCCGTTCGCTTCGCTGAACATCCCGCCGCCGTCGCCGCTGGGGTGCCTCACCAGCGTGCTGGACCTGACCCAGGTCCTGCTCATCGTCCTCCCCGGCGTTCACTGCGGGACCATCACCATCGGCCAGGGTCAGACGATGGAGCTGCTGCCGGGGACCCACTATTTCAAAGGCGGGACGCTGACGATCAAGGACAACGCGGTGCTGAAGGGCTCGAACGTCACCTTGATCTTCGACAAGGATGCTTCGTTCAACTTCACCGACACGTCGTCGATCGACCTGACCGGGGCCCAGAGCGGGACCTACGCCGGCTTCGTCATCCTGACGACGCGCGACAACACCAACGCCTTCAGCATCTCCTCCGACAACGCGCGGCGGCTGGAAGGGGCGGTCTATGTGCCCAGCGCGACGCTGCGGGTGACGGGCGCGTCCAACAACGTCGCCGACCAGTCGGCCTGGACCGTGGTGGTGGCCAAGTCGCTGCAGCTGCAGGGCAGCCCGAACCTGGTGATCAACGCCAACTACGCCAACTCCAACGTCCCGGTCCCCGCCGGCGCGGGCGACAACTACCACAGCGGCAAGGTGACGCTGTCGCGGTGAGCTGGCGCGGCTGTCGTCAGCCTGCCGTTAGCCCCGCTTCCAGAACGTCCCGGTGCGGGCGACGCAGCGGGCGGGCAGGTCCTTCGCGCCGGCTTCGACGTAGCCCAGGCCGCGCATCAGCTCGTCGGTGAGGCGCTGGGCGGTGGGAACGGCCGCTTCGTTGCGGCGATAGGCCTCGCCCAACTCCTCGTGCAGCAGCACATCGACCCCGGCGATCGCCGGCAGACCGTCGAGTGTGGCTTCGACCGCCGCGGCGCGGGCGCGGGGCTCGGCCATCAGCTCGCGCATGCGGCCCAGCAGCGGATCGTCGTCGTCCAGCGGCTCCGGCTCGGCGTAGGGCAGACCCAGCAGCTCGATCGCCCGCGCCAGGTGGTTGCCCTCGGCCGAGTGCAGCGATTTCGCGCGCTTCCAGACGGCGTAGCGCTCGTTCTGGCTGCGCGCTCTCAGCCATGAGCGGGTGACCCCGCCGATGAAGACCTCTTCGTCGCTCATGGTCCTGGAACTAAGGCGCCGGCCCAGCTCAGTTCAAGAGGGGTCAGCTTGCGGGCGAGGCTACGAGCGGCGGCGGGGCGACAAAGCCGCCCAGCCGTTCCTCCAGCGCCTCGGCGATGGCGATGGTGCGCGAATCGGCGCCGCGCGGGCCGATCAGCTGCGCGCCGACCGGCAGGCCAGAGGCGGTCTGGCCGGCCGGAATGGCGGTGGCGGGCAGGCCGCAGGCGGTGGCCAGCGCGATCCAGCGCAGCATCGCCAGGTAGGGGATCTTGCTCCCGTCGGACAGCGTCAGGGTGCGGCGCTGGAACGGGCGGTGGTCGTGCGGAAACGCCGCGACCGGGTTGATCGGCGCCAGGATCACGTCGAAGCGGTTGAAGACGCCGCGCAGCTGGGCGGCGATCCGCGCCCGCGCCTCGTCGGCGGCCAGCCAGTCGAGATGGCTGGCGGTGTAGTCGAGCGCCAGCGCCGCCCAGGAGTCCGGCCCGGCGCCCAGCTTCAGCGCCAGCTTGGCCGCGGGGCGCATGCGCCGCATGGCGCTCAGCTGCGCGCTCGGCAGGTCCTGCGCCAGCACGGCGGCCAGCAGGGCGCGGTAGGAGGTCATCAGCGTCTCGACCACCACCGGGCTGGTGATCGACGTCACCTCGGCGCCCAGGGCGCGGAGCTCATCCCCGAAGCCCTCCAGCACCGCCTTCACCTCCGGGTCCAGCGCGAACTCCGGCTGGTTGAGCCACAGCCCGATGCGCAGCGAGGCCACGTCCGGCGGCGGGTGGGTGCGGGCGATCGTGCCGGCTTCCAGCACCGAGAGCAGCAGGCGCAGGTCCCGCGCCGAGCGCGCCATCGGGCCGACCACGTTGAGGTCGCGCTCGGACAGCGCGCCGGGCGTCGGCGGCACATGACCGACCTGCGAGACCACGCCCCAGGTCGGCTTGTGCGAATAGACCCCGCAGAACGACGCCGGCGTGCGCAGCGACCCGCCGATGTCCGATCCGATCTCCAGGGCGGTCATCCGCGTCGCCAGCGCCACCGCCGCGCCGCCCGACGAGCCGCCGCAGGTGCGCGTCAGGTCCCAGGGGTTGTTGGTGGTCCCGTAGAGGCGGTTGTAGGTCTGGAAGTCGCCGGCCAGCACCGGGGTATTGGTCTTGCCCCAGATCACCGCGCCGGCGTGACGGACGTGGTCGACCACCACGGCGTTGGGGCGCCGCCCCCGGCGGAACGCCTCGAGGCCGGACGAGGCGGGCATGCCCTCGACGTCGAAGGTGTCCTTGATCGTCATCGGCAGGCCGGCCAGCGGCGCCCACCGGATCGCCCTTGGCGCGGTGGTCGTCGATCGCCCGCGCCCGCTCCCTGGCCCGCTCGAGGTCGACCGTGACCACGGCGTTGACCGGCGGGTTGACCGCCTCGTAGCGCCGCAGCGTCAGCTCGAGCAGCTCGAGGGCGCTGATCCTGCCGGAGTTCAGCGCCGCCAGCTGCCCGGTGGCGTCCAGGGAGAGCATCGCGTCCATCGTCGGTCAGTCCCGAAAGCCCAGCACGTCCATCATGTCGTAGAGGCCGGGCGGCTTGCCGGCGACCCACAGCGCCGCGGCGAGCGCGCCCCTGGCGAACAGGCTGCGATCACGGGCCGAGTGGCTGAAGGTCAGCACCTCCTCCTCGGCGGCGAACACCACCGAATGCTCGCCGACGATGCCGCCGCCGCGCATGACCGAAAAACCGATCGCGCCCTCCGGCCTCGGGCCGGTGATCCCGTCCCGGGCCCGCACCTGCAGCGCCGCCAGCTCGCTCTGGCGGCCGCGCGCCACCGCCTCGCCCAGCATCAGCGCGGTGCCGGACGGCGCGTCGACCTTGCGCCGGTGATGCGCCTCGAACACCTCGACGTCCCAGTCCTGAGCCGCCAGCTTGCGCGCCGCCTGCTGCACCAGGCCGGCCAACACATTGACGCCCAACGAGTAATTGCCGGATTTGACGATCGGGATGCTCTTGGCGGCGTTCCAGATCTGGATGTCCTCGGTCTCGCCCCAGCCGGTCGAGCCGATCACCAGCGCCGGCGCCCCACGCGCCGCGGCCGCCTTGGCCAGCGCCACCGAAGCCGCGCGGCGTGGTGAAGTCGATCAGCACGTCGCAGTTCGCCGAGTCCTGCGGGCCGCCGAGCGCCGATGCGCCCCAGGGCTGGCCCTCGGTCCCGGGCCGGTCGAAGGCGACGCTGATGGCCGCGTCCGCCCGCCCGTCCAGCCCGGCGGCGATCGCCCGCCCCATCCGGCCCAGCGCCCCGGCGATGCCGATCCGCAGCGGCTGCGTCATTGCCTCGTCTCCGCAAGCGCCGATTGCCGACGCTGCGCCAGCCTAGCAGAGGGGTCCCTAGCCGCGCTTCCCCTTTCGCAAACGTCGCAGTAGGTTGCCGGCCCGAACCGGCGGGGGCGAAAGCGCCTTTTCCGGTTTCATCCCTCGCCGAAACGAGCCAAGAGCCGCCGCATGAGCGACGCCGAGAAACGCACCTTCACCGACGACGAAGCGCTGGCGTTCCACAAGGAACCCACGCCCGGCAAGATCGCCGTGGTCGCCACCAAGCCGATGGCGACGCAGCGCGATCTGTCGCTGGCCTATTCGCCCGGCGTGGCCGTGCCGGTGCTGGCGATCGCCAAGGACCCGGACCTCGCCTACGACTACACCTCCAAGGGCAACCTGGTGGCGGTGATCACCAATGGCACCGCCATCCTGGGCCTGGGCGACCTGGGTTCGCTGGCGTCCAAGCCGGTGATGGAAGGCAAGAGCGTCCTCTTCAAGCGCTTCGCCGACGTCGACTCGGTCGACGTGGAGATCGTCTCGCGCGATCCCGACGAGATCATCACCGTGGTCAAGAACATCGGCGATACCTACGGCGGCATCAATCTGGAGGACATCAAGAGCCCCGAGTGCTTCCGCATCGAGACCGAGCTGCAGGAGCTGCTCAACATCCCGGTGTTCCACGACGACCAGCACGGCACCGCGATCATCTCGGCGGCCGGGCTGATCAACGCGTGCGAGGTCACCGGGCGCAAGCTGTCGGAGATCAAGCTGGTGCTGAACGGCGCCGGCGCGGCCGGCATCGCCACCCTCGACCTGATCAAGGCGATGGGGGTGAAGCCGGAGAACTGCATCGCGGTCGACACCAAGGGGGTGATTTACCGCGGCCGCACCGAGATCGATGAACCAGTGGAAGTCGGCCCACGCAGTGGAGACCGACGCGCGAACCCTGGCCGACGCGTTGAAGGGCGCCGACGCCTTCTTCGGCCTGTCGGTGAAAGGCGCGCTCAGCGCCGATCTGGTCGACCTGATGGCCCCGCGGCCAATCATCTTCGCCATGGCCAATCCGGATCCCGAGATCACGCCGGAGGAGGCCCACAAGGTCCGCCCCGACGCCATCGTCGCCACCGGCCGCTCGGATTATCCCAATCAAGTCAACAACGTACTGGGTTTCCCCTACATCTTCCGCGGCGCGCTGGACGTGCGCGCCCGCCGGGTGAACATGGAAATGAAGATCGCCTGCGCCAACGCCCTGGCGCGGCTGGCGCGCGAGGATGTGCCGGACGAGGTGGCGGCCGCCTATCACGGCGGACAGCTGCGGTTCGGGCCCGACTACATCATCCCATCGCCGTTCGACCCGCGGCTGATCTGGTACATCCCGCCGTTCGTCGCCCAGGCGGCGATGGACAGCGGCGTCGCCCGCCGGCCGATCCCCGACATGGACGCCTACCGCGAGGCGCTGGCGCGCCGGCTCGACCCCACCGCCGGCTTCCTGCAGAAGATCAGCGGCGCGGTGCAGTCGGGCCGCAAGAAGAAGATCGTGTTCGCCGAGGGCGAGGAGCCGCAGGTGATCCGCGCGGCCTACGCCTTCCAGAGCCAGGGGCTTGGCGAAGCGGTGCTGATTGGCCGCGAGGAGCTGGTGGCCGAGAACATGCGCGCCGCGGGGCTCGATCCCAAAGAGGCCAAGCTCGAGGTGCTGAACGCGCGCCTCTCGCGGCACAATCCCGAGTTCGTCGACTTTCTCTACGCCCGCCTGCAGCGCTCCGGCTATCTGCGCCGCGACGTGCTGCGGCTGATCAACCAGGACCGCAACTCGTTCGCCGCCTGCTACGTCGCCTGCGGCTATGCCGACGGCATGGTGACGGGCGTCACCCGCGCCTACGACCAGGCGCTGGAGGAGATACTGCGGGTAATCGACCCGGCGCCGGACGGCCGACTGATCGGCATGTCGATCGTGCTGTCCAAGGGCCGCACCCTGTTCATCGCCGACACCAACGTCACCGAGATGCCAGAGGCTGACGAGCTGGTGGAGATCGCGGTGGAGGCGGCGACGGCGGTGCGCCGGCTGGGCTTCACCCCACGCGTCGCCTTCATGTCGTACTCGGCGTTCGGCAATCCGATGGGCGAGCGCTCGGAGAAGGTGCGCGACGCCGTGGCCATGCTCGACGCCCGCGGCGACGTCGGCTTCGAATACGAAGGCGAGATGCCGCCGGAGCTGGCGCTCGATCCCGAGCGGCGCGCCGACTATCCGTTCATGCGCCTGACCGGGCCGGCCAACGTGCTGGTGATGCCGGCGATCCACTCCGCTTCGATCTCGACCAAGCTGGTGCAGGCGCTGGGCGAGGCGACGGTGATCGGCCCGATCCTGCTCGGCCTCTCGAAGTCGGTGCAGATCGCCCCGCTGTCGGCCTCGGTCTCGAAGATCTTCAACATGGCGATGATGGCCGCCTACGAGCAGCCGGTGACGGAAACCGTCTAAGCCGGGGCCTCCCCCTCCACCGCTGCGCGGTCCCCCTCCCCCTCTGGGGGAGGAGAATAGGTCAGCGCTATTCCTCTCCTCACCCGTAGGGGGAGGGGGACCGCGCAGCGGTGGAGGGGGCTCCCCGCCGCAGAGGCCTTGACGGTGAACATTACCGCGAGTTCCGTGGTGTCGCTCCTTGACATCGTCCATCGAACGTAGACTTGCCGGCCCGGCCGCATGGCCGGCGCTTGAGTGAGGGACCGTTATTATCGGGCGTTAGCGGTGGGCTGGCGGCGATTTTGTGCGCCGCCGTCAGAATGTTTCACGTGAAACATTCCGCACCGTCAACCGGCTCAGGCGCGCGAGAGGCGGCGGCAGACGTCGTCGAGCTGTTCCAGGCTGGCATAGCGGATGCGGATCTCGCCCGCGCCGCCGGCGTCGCGGATCTCGACCGGCAACCCCAGCACCTCGGCCAGGTCGCTCTCCAGCGCCAGGGTGTCGGCGTCCTTGCCCCCGCGCCGGGGTGGGGTGGCCGGGTTCGCGGCGCCGCCCCGCGCCAGGGTCTCGGTCTGGCGCACGGAAAGACCGCGGCCGACGATCTCCTCGGCCAGGCGCTCGGCGTCGGCGATGCCGATCAGCGGGCGCACATGGCCTGGGGTCAGCTGGCCGTCACGCACCATCGCCTGCACCGACGCCGGCAGCTGCAGCAGCCGCAGGGCGTTGGCGACGTGCACGCGGCTCTTGCCGACGGTGTCGGCGACCTGGGCCTGGGTGCGGCCGAACTTGTCGATCAGGGTCCGATAGCCGTCCGCCTCCTCCATCGGCGAGAGGTCCGCGCGCTGGACGTTCTCGACGATGGCGATCTCCAGCACCTCCTCGTCGGAGAGGCTGCGGACCAGGGCGGGGATGGTGCGGATGCCGGCACGTTGAGCGGCTCGCCAGCGACGCTCGCCGGCGACGATCTGGTACTCGCCGGCGAACACGGCGGGCCGCACCAGGATCGGCTGCAGCACGCCCTTCTCGCGGATCGACTGCGCCAGCTCTTCCAACTCGGCCTCGTCGAACAGCCGGCGCGGCTGGTCGGGGTTGGCCTTGATCACCTCGACCGGAATCTCGGTGACGCCCACCGCGCGGTGGCCGCCCTCCGCTGGCGCCTCCACCTCATCCAGCAGGGCCGAAAGCCCCCGCCCCAAACCCCGTCGGCCCTCGGCCATGCGTCACGAACTCCGAAAATGAGTGTGGAAGGTCTAGCGCGAGTTGGAGAGAGAGGCCACGGGCTGTGATCCCTTCTCCCCTTGCGGGAGAAGGTGTCAGCGGAGCTGACGGATGAGGGGTCGACGGGCTGTCCGAGAGTGGATGTGGATCGAGACGGGATGGCCGAGGCAACCCCTCATCCGTCGCCTATGGCGACACCTTCTCCCGCAAGGGGAGAAGGAAACCTACCCCGCCTTCAGTCGCTCGCGTTCGCGGCCGACCAGTTCGCGGGCGAGCTTGATGTAGGCCTGGGAGCCGGCGCACTTCAGGTCGTAGATCAGCGCCGGCTTGCCGAACGACGGCGCCTCCGAGACCCGCACGTTGCGCGGGATCACCGTCTCGTAGACCTTGGCGCCGAAGTGCTCGCGCACGTCGCTGGCGACCTGGCCGGAGAGGCTGTTGCGGCGGTCGTACATGGTCAGCACGACGCCCTGGATCTCCAGCGCCGGGTTCAGGCTGCCCCGCACCAGTTCGATCGTGCGCATCAGCTGGGTCAGGCCCTCCAGCGCGAAGAACTCGCACTGCAGCGGCACCAGCACCGCGTCGGCGGCGGTCATGGCGTTGACCGTCAGCAGCGAGCAGCGCCGGCGGGCAGTCGATCAGCACATAGTCGTAGCGCCTTCGTGGCGCGGATCGGGGCGAGGGCGTCGCGCAGGCGGTAGGAGCGGCGCGGCGTCTGGCCGAGCTCCACCTCGATGCCGGAGAGGTCCGGATCGGCCGGCAGCAGGTCGAGGCCGGGGAGGGCGGTCCGCACCGTCGCCTCGAGGATCGGCAGGCCGTCCATCAGAACGTCGTAGAGCGTCTTGCGGCGCATGGCGCGGGCGATGCCGAGGCCGGTGGAGGCGTTGCCCTGCGGGTCGGAATCGAGCAGCAGCACCCGCTCGCCGACGGCCGCCAGCGCGGTGCTGAGGTTGATCGCGGTGGTGGTCTTGCCGACCCCGCCCTTCTGGTTGGCGATGGCGAGGACGCGGGTGGCCTTAGCGGGCACGGCTCAGGCCTTCCACTTTCAGGATGCGGCCCTCGGGGTCGCTGAGACTGGGAATGACGTTGCACGTGAAACGCCAGGCCGCGCGCGCCTCGGCGATCTCGGCCTCGGCGCCGCGGCCTTTCTGGAACAGGCCGATCGCGCCCTTGGCCAGATAGGGCTTGGCGAAGGCGAGCAGTCGGCCGAGCGGGGCGACGGCGCGGGCGGTGACGACGTCGGCCTTGAGCGAGAGATTCTCGGCGCGGTCGTTATGGACCTGGGCGGGCAGGACGAGCGCGTCGACGACCGTTTCCAGGAAGCGGCACTTCTTGGCGACGCTCTCGACCAGATGGACCTGCGCCCCGGCTTCGCCCTTCAGCAGGATCGCCAGGACCAGGCCCGGGAAGCCGGCGCCGGCGCCGATGTCGGCCCAGACGCGGGCGGCCGGTGCGATGCGCAGCAACTGGGCGCTGTCGAAGGCGTGGCGCGGCCAGAACTCGGCGAGGCTGCCGGCGCTGACGAGGTTCATCCGCTCGTTCCAGTCGGCCAGCATCGCGCGCAGTTGCTCGAGGTCGGCCATCTGCGCGGGCGTCGCGCCGATCCGCGCCGCGAAGCTGGCCGCATCCACGACCTCGGTGGGGTCAAGCAGCGCGGGGGCGGCGGACATGGGCCAGCAGGGCGGTGAGCGCGCCGGGGGTGACGCCTTCGATGCGGGCGGCCTGGCCGAGCGTGGCCGGGCGCACGTCGGTGAGCTTCTCGCGCACCTCGTTGGAAAGCCCGCCGACCGCCGCGTAGTCGAGCTCGGCGGGGAGGGCGAGGGCTTCGTCGCGCCGGAACGCTTCGACGTCGGCGTCCTGCCGGTCCAGGTAGCCGGCGTAGGCGGCGTCGATCTCGACCTGCTCGCGCACCTCCGGCGCCCAGTCGCCGATCTGCGGCCAGATGCGCGCCAGATCCTCGAAGCCGATCTCGCGATAGGCCAGCAGCTGCATCAGCGTGCGCCGCTGGCCGTCGGGGTTGACCTTGAAGCCGGCGCGCACCGCCTCGGCGGGCGTCAGGCTAAGGCCCGTGCGCGGTCCGGCGCGCGGCGTCCAGCGCCAGCGCCTTGCGCTTCGAAGCGGCCGGCGCGCGCCGAGCCGACACAGCCGAGGGCGACGCCCTTGGCGGTCAGGCGCTGGTCGGCGTTGTCGGCGCGCAGCCGCAGGCGGAACTCGGCCCGGCTGGTGAACATGCGATAGGGCTCGGTGACGCCGCGGGTGACCAGGTCGTCGATCATCACCCCGATGTAGGCCTCGTCGCGGCCGAAGCTGGCGGGCTCGGACCCGCCGGCGGCGCGGGCGGCGTTGAGCCCGGCGACCAGGCCCTGGGCGCCGGCCTCCTCGTAGCCGGTGGTGCCGTTGATCTGGCCGGCGAGGTAGAGACCGGGCAGGCGGCTGGTCTCCAGGGCGGCGGTCAGCTCGCGCGGATCCACGTAGTCGTATTCGATCGCGTAGCCGTAGCGCTTCACCGCCACCCGCTCGAGGCCGGGGATGGTGCGCAGGAACAGATCCTGGGTCGCGTCCGCGACCGAGGTCGAGATGCCGTTCGGGTAGACGGTGTCGTCGTCGATCCCCTCCGGCTCCAGGAAGATCTGGTGGCTGGTCCGGTCGGGGAAGCGGACCACCTTGTCCTCGATCGACGGGCAGTAGCGCGGGCCCCGCCCGCCGAGCCGCCCGCCATAGACCGCCGACTCCGACAGCCGGTCGGCGATGATGCGGTGGGTCTCGGCGGTCGTCTCCGTGACGCCGCACTCGATCTGCGGCGTCGCGATGGACGCGGTGAGGAAGGAGAACGGCGTCGGATTCTCGTCGCCGGCCTGCATCTCCAGCCCGGCCCAGTCGATGGTGCGGCCGTCCAGCCTGGCCGGCGTGCCGGTCTTCAGCCGGCCCATGCGCAGGCCAAGGCCGTAGAGCCGGTCCGCCAGCCCGATCGCCGGCGCCTCGCCGATGCGGCCGGCGGGAATGCGCTCGTCGCCGCGGCAGATCACGCCTTTCAGGAAGGTGCCGGTGGTCAGCACGACCCGGCTCGCCGCGTATTCGGTTCCGCTCGCGCCGATCACGCCGGCGACGCGGCCGTCCTCGATCACCAGATCCTCGACCGCGTCGGCGCGGATCTCGAGGTTCGGATAGTTCAGCAGTTCGGCCTGCATCGCGGTGCGATAGCGGGCGCGGTCGATCTGGGCGCGAGGCCCTCGGACCGCCGGGCCCTTGGACCGGTTCAGCAGGCGGAACTGGATGCCGGCGACATCGGCGAGGCGGCCCATCAGGCCGTCGAGGGCGTCGATCTCCCGCACCAGGTGGCCCTTGCCGAGCCCGCCGATCGCCGGATTGCACGACATCTCGCCGATGGTCTCGATCCTGTGGGTGAGCAGCAGGGTGGCCGCGCCGACGCGCGCCGACGCCGCCGCGGCTTCACAGCCGGCGTGTCCGCCGCCGATCACGATCACATCCCACCGCTGGGTCATGCTGCGCAGATAGCGAACTTGGACCGCGAAAGCGAGGCGGCCGGCGCACAAGCCGCAGGTTTACGCCGCGGAATGTTTCACGTGAAACATTCTGGCGCCCGCGTCCAAAAGCGGCTCGGACCCTAGACCTCACTTGCCGATGCAGAATGACCCGAACACCACGTCGAGCACGTCCTCGGCCCCGATGCGGCCGGTAATGCGCTCCATCGCCCGCGCCGCGAGGCGCAGGTCCTCGGCCGCCAGCTCGGGCGTCTCCAGCGCGGCGGCGTCGACCTGCCGCAGCCGCGCCAGGGCGTCGGCGAGCAGTTGCTGGTGCCGCGCCCGCGTCACCGCCGGGAAGTCGGCGCCGCTGAGGTCGGCGATCACCTGCGCCGAGAGCGCCGCCTTCAGCTCCGCCACCTCGCCGCCCGCCGCCACCACCTCGATCCGATCCATCCCCGGATGGGCCGCCGCGACGGCCGCGCGATCACCGCCCGCCGGCAGGTCGGCCTTGTTCAGCGCCAGCAGGTCACCCGGCCGGACCAGATCAGCCGCCTCGCGCCACGCCCCATTCGAAGCCGCGCCGTCGACGACCCAGATCCGCAGCGCGGCGCCCTCGGCCCAGGCCCTGGCGCGGCGCACGCCCTCGGTCTCGATCGCGTCGTCGGACGCGCGCAGACCGGCCATGTCGGCAAGGATCACCCTGTAGCCGTCCAGCACCATCGGCGCCTCGATCACGTCGCGCGTGGTCCCGGCGGTCGGGGTGACGATGGCGGCGTCCCGGCCGAGCAGGGCGTTGAAGAGGGCGCTCTTGCCGGCGTTCGGGCGCGCCGATCAGGGCGACGCGATAGCCCTCGCGCACCCGCTCGCCGCGCCCCGCATCGGCCAGCGCCGCCTCCAGGTCGGCCGTCAGCGAGGCCACCAGCGGCAGCGCCCGGCCGGCCACGTCGGCCGGCACCTCCTCGTCGGGGAAATCCACCGCCGCCTCGACGTAGGCCAGGGCGTGGGTCAAAGTCGCGCGCCAGCCCTCGTAGCGACGGCCGAGCGCGCCGCCGAGCTGCGCCAGCGCCTGCCGCGCCTGGGCGTCGGTCTCGGCGTCGATCAGGTCGGCGACGCCCTCGGCCTGGTCGAGATCGAGCCGGCCCGCCTCGAACGCGCGGCGGGTGAACTCGCCCGGCTCGGCCAGGCGCAGGCCCCGCGCCACGAGGGCGGCGGTGAGCCTCGCCACCACGGCGAATCCGCCGTGAACCTGAAGCTCGACCACGTCCTCGCCGGTATAGCTGGCCGGCCCGGGCAACCAGAGCACCAGGGCTTCATCCAGGGTCTCGCCATCGGCCGCGCGCAGCCGGCGCATCGCCGCCCGCCGCGGCCTCGGCGCCCGCCCCGCCAAGGCCTGCAGCGCCGCGCCGGCCTGCGGCCCGGAAATCCGGATCACCGCGACCGCCGCCCGCCCCGGCGCGGTGGCCAGGGCGAAGATCGTGTCCCTCATCGGGGCTTGGCGCCGCCCATTCCGCCGGACGCCGCGGTCATCAGCTTCATGAACTGGTCGGTGGCCTGGCCGCCAAAGGCGATCCAGCTCTTCATCAGCTCCTCGGGCGCGGCCATGGCGATGTTGGCGTCCACCCGCTTCTTCATCTCTTCGACCAGGTGGCTGTTGAGGGCGGTGACGTCCGGCAGTCCGAGAAAGGCGCGCGCCTCGGCGGGGGTGCAGTCGATCTCGACGTTCAACTTCATGCGACCGCTCCTTGACCGTGGCCTCGATGCCGTGCGACCGGCTGGCCGCCGCGCGGGCCAACAGCGGGCCCAGTCTGGCCGGCTACGCGGACCCGCACAAGACAGTCATGTTTGGGAGACGCCAATGGGCGAAATGCAGACGATCCGTACGCCCGACGGCGAGTTCGGCGCCTACGTCGCCCGCCCGGGCGCCGCGAAAGCCCCCGCCATCGTCGTGATCCAGGAAATCTTCGGCGTGAACGCGGTGATGCGCGCGATCGCCGACGACTTCGCCGCCGAGGGCTATCTGGCGGTCTGTCCCGACCTGTTCTGGCGCATCGAGCCTGGGATCGACATCACCGACCACTCCGAGGCGGAGTGGAAGAAGGCGTTCGAGCTCTACAACGCGTTCGACGTCGACCTGGGGGTGAAGGACATCGCCGCGGCGATCGCCCACGCCCGGCAGGATCCGGTCTGCAGCGGCAAGGTCGGCTCGGTCGGCTTCTGCCTCGGCGGCCTGCTGGCGTTCCTGAGCGCGACCCGCACCGACGTCGACGCGGCGGTCGGCTACTACGGCGTCGGCATCGAAAAGCACCTCGCCGAGGCCGACATGCTGAACGACCCGCTGCTGCTGCACATCGCCGAGGAAGACCAGTTCGTGCCGAAGGAGGCGCAGGCGCTGATCGTCGCCTCGCTGAAGAACCATCCGCAGGTGGAACTGTTCACCTACCCCGGCCGCGACCACGCCTTCGCCCGCATGGGCGGCGAGCACTATGACGCCGCCGACGCGGCGCTGGCCAAGTCGCGCACGCTGGCGCTGTTCAAAAAGGCCCTCTTCGACAAGGTTCCGGGCTGATGCTGGCGATCCAGGCCGTCCGCGCCGGCGGACCCGATGTGCTGGAGGCGGTCGACCTTCCACGCCCCGCGCCGGCGCCTGGCCAGGTGCTGGTCCGGCACGAGGCGATCGGACTGAACTTCATCGACACCTATCAGCGCAGCGGTCTCTATCCGATGCGCTACCCGGCGGTGCTGGGCCAGGAGGCGGCCGGCGTGGTCGAGGCGCTCGGCGACGGCGTCGCCGGGTTCAAGGTGGGCGACCGCGTCGCCTACAGCGGCCAGGGCGGGGCCTACGCCGAGTTCCAGGTCGTGCCGGCGGCGCGGCTGCTGCACCTGCCGGACGGCGTCAGCTTCGAGGTCGCCGCGGCGTCGATGCTCAAGGGCATGACCACCGAGTTCCTGGTGCGCCGCTGCCATCCGCTGAAGGCCGGCGAGACCATTCTGCTGCATGCGGCGGCCGGCGGCGTCGGCACCCTGCTGACGCAGTGGGCCAAGGCGATCGGGGCGACGGTGATCGGCACGGTCGGTTCGGCCGAGAAGGCGGATCTGGCCAGGCGGCTCGGCTGCGATCACGTGATCCTCTATCGCGAGGAGGACGTGCCGGCCCGGGTGAAGGAGATCACCGGCGGCCTCGGCGTGCCGGTCGCCTACGACTCGGTCGGCAAGGACACCTTCGAGATGACGATGGGCAGCCTTGCGCGGCGCGGCCTGTTCGTCAGCTTCGGCAATGCGTCCGGCGCGGTTCCGGCGTTCGAGCCGCTGCGGCTGTCGCGGGCCGGCTCGCTCTTCTTCACCCGCCCGACCATGGGCGACTACACGGCCACCCGCGCCGAACTGGAGGAAAGCGCCGGCGCGCTGTTCGCCATGATCGCCTCGGGCAAGCTGAAGATCGAGATCGGCCAGCGCTTCAAGCTGGCCGACGCCCGCAAGGCGCACGAGGCGCTGGAAGGCCGCGCCACCATCGGCGCGACGGTGCTGACGCCCTAGGTCCGCGATGCCGAGGCCCAAGCCGCCGGGAGACTTCGCCGACGTCGCCGCCCCCGCCCGGCGGGCGCTCGCCGCAGCCGGCATCGCCAGTCTCGAGGACCTGGCGCGCGCCAAGGCCGCCGATCTCGCCCAGCTGCATGGGATGGGCGCCAAGGGCCTGGACATACTGCGGCGCAAGCTATCCGTCCGTGGACTGACGTTCGCCGACGAGGCCTAGCACGCTTGCGTCCGAGCCTGGCCGGACGATTTCATCTCGGCGCCGACAACTGTAGAGTGACGCAAGCTGCGGCGGGGGGGCTTGCGCGTGCATCGGTCGACAACGACCCGGCGACGGACCCTGCTCGGCCTGACGGCCGCCGCAACCGGCTTGGCCGCGAAGGGTACGGCCACGGCCGCCGCCGGCTGGCCGCTGTGGGTGATCAGGTCGGGCGTCGGCGAGGTCTATCTGACCGGCGAGACACCCAGCGGCCACGCCGACTGGAGCGACGCGCGGATCGAGGCGATCGTGTCTGCCTGCGACGCGCTCTGGACCGAGGCGGGCACTGGGTCGCGGGCGCCGATCGGACCGCAGATCGTTCGCTATGGCTACGACGCCAAGACGCCGCTGATGGCCAAGCTCAGCGAAGACGACAAGGCGCGGCTCGCGAAGGCGGCGGCGCTGGCGCAAATCCCGGTCGCGCAGCTGGGATCGGTGCGTCCCTGGCTTGCCGCCTATGAACTGGAACACGCCTACGATCGCGTAATGGGGCGCACTGGCCTGAGCGCCAACCAGGTCCTGGCCGCCGACGCCAAGAAGGCCGGCGTTGCGATCCAGAGCGAATTCCCGGCGCAGGACGACACCGTCGCCGCCTACGGCGCGCTTTCGGCGGACGCCGACCTTCAGTTCCTGCGCTTCACGCTCGACGAAATGCTGGCCGCCCCGGGCGAGGCCGACCGCGAAAACGCCGACTGGGCGCGCGGCGATCTCGGCGCGGCGACGACCACAGTAGATGTGGCCAGGCGGCGATACCCGGACCTCTATCGCGCCTTCTTCATCGAGCGGAACGGGCGGTGGACGCCGCGGATCAAGCAGATGCTCGGGCAGAGCAAGCCCAGCCTGATCGTGGTCGGCAACTACCACCTCGTCGGCCCGGACGGCGTCCTCGCCCAACTGCGCCGGGCGGGACTGACGGCGAAGCGCGTTTAGCGCCCCGGGGACGGGAGCGCCACGCGAGCCCTAGGTGTTCATCGACTGGAAGAACTCTTCGTTGTTCTTGGTCTGGCGCAGCTTGTCGAGCAGGAACTCGATCGCGTCCTGCGCGCCCATCGGGTTGACGATGCGGTGCAGGATGTAGGTCTTCTGCAGCCATTCCTTCGGCGTGATCAGCTCTTCCTTGCGGGTGCCCGACTTGATGATGTCGATGGCCGGGTAGATCCGCTTGTCGGCGACCTTCCGGTCAAGGATGATTTCCGAGTTGCCGGTGCCCTTGAACTCTTCGAAGATCACCTCGTCCATCCGGCTGCCGGTGTCGATCAGGGCGGTGGCGATGATGGTCAGCGAGCCGCCTTCCTCGATGTTCCGCGCCGCGCCGAAGAAGCGCTTCGGCCGCTGCAGCGCGTTGGCGTCGACGCCGCCGGTCAGCACCTTGCCCGACGACGGGACGACGGTGTTGTAGGCGCGGCCGAGGCGGGTGACGCTGTCGAGCAGGATGACGACGTCGCGCTTGTGCTCGACCAGCCGCTTGGCCTTCTCGATCACCATCTCGGCGACTGCGACGTGGCGGGTGGCCGGCTCGTCGAAGGTCGAGGAGACCACCTCGCCCTTCACGGTGCGCTGCATGTCGGTCACTTCTTCCGGCCGCTCGTCGACCAGCAGCACGATCAGGTAGCACTCGGGGTGGTTGGCGGCGATCGACTTGGCGATGTTCTGCAGCATCACCGTCTTGCCGACGCGCGGCGGCGAGGTGATCAGGCAGCGCTGGCCCTTGCCGAGCGGCGCGACGATGTCGATCACCCGGCCGGTGCGGTCCTTCACGGTCGGATCCGTCGAGCTCCATCGTCAGCCGCTCGTCCGGGTAGAGCGGCGTCAGGTTGTCGAACAGCACCTTGTGGCGGACGTTGTCCGGGTTCTCGAAGTTGATCAGCGACACATTGGTGAGGGCGAAATAGCGCTCGCCTTCGCGGGGCGCGCGAATGCCGCCGTCGACGGTGTCGCCGGTGCGCAGGCCGAACTTCCGGATCTGCGAGGGGCTCACATAGATGTCGTCGGGACCTGGCAGATAGTTGGCCTCCGGGCTGCGCAGGAAGCCGAAGCCGTCCTGGACGACTTCCAGCGTGCCGGAGCCCGAGATCTCCACGCCTTCCTCGGCGAGGGTCTTCAGGATCGCGAACATCATGTCCTGCTTGCGCATGGTGTTCGCGTTTTCGATCTCCAGCTTCTCGCCGAAGGCGAGGAGGTCGGCTGGCGAGTTCTTCTTCAGCTCCTGCCAGCGACATGGAGGTGAGTCCAAGCTCGGCGATGGCCGTGGCGGCTGCGCCGGGCTCTGACGATTCAGCGCCGGCTTCGGCTTCGAGGGCGCCTTCTGCCTCGGCTTCGGTCCCGGCGGATTCAAGTTCGGTGATGTCGGACATTCGGGTGGGTGACTTTACGGTTGGGCGTCCGGGCGCAGGGCGGCCCGGGCGTGGAAGGGTTGTCGTTCGCGCCGCGCGCCTGGCGAGAAATGTCTATTGCGCGGGTATCGTTCAGGGGGCCGGACCGTCTGCGCCAAGATGAGGCGGCGGTCAGGTAAGAGGCGGGGGAGGCCGATGCGCCATCGGGCGACTCGGCTTCAGCTACCAGCGAAACCACATGCAGGCCAGGCGGTCAAGGCGCCATGCCGGCGGCTCAGAAGGCGAACTTGGTGGTGATGGCCAGCACCATGACGATCGCCGCCAGGAACGGCAGCTCGTTGGTCATCCGCCAGAACCGCTCGCTGCGGAGCATCACGCCGGCGGCGAACCGCTTCTGCGCCACCATCAGATAGTGATGCCACCAGGTGAGGAAAACGACCCCGGCGAGCTTGGTCAGCATCCAGGGGGTCAGCAGGAAGGCCCAGCCCCAGCGCTGCTCGGTCGCGTCGAACCAGATCAGGGTCAGGCCCAGGATCCAGACCACGATCATCGCCGGGTTCAGGATGATCTTCATCACCTTGGCTTCCATGACCCTGAAGGTCTCGTCCATCTCGCCGCCTGGCGTCGCGCGGTGGTGGTAGGCGAACAGCCGCGGCAGGTAGAGCAGCCCGGCCATCCAGGCGATCACGGCGATGATGTGCAGGCCGATCAGCAGGTTGTGCCAGAATTCGAGGTGTTTCATGCGGCCAGGGTCCTGAGGGCGCAGCGGCTGAGGCCCGCCTCGCAAGGGGTCGCGCCGGCGGCGAGCGCCGGCCCGTCCAGCGCCCGTTCGACCAGCGCCGCCAGTCCCTCGATGAAGCGCGGCTCGCACGCCCAGCGCGGGGACCCGGATGTAGGGCGAGACGCCGGCCTTCCGGGCCAGCTCGGCGTAGTCGCGGTCGAGCTCGACCAGGGTCTCGACATGCTCGGAGACGAAGGCGATCGGATCGATCACCACCCCGACGCCGTCCGCGGCGGCCCGCTCGATCTCCTCGATGGTCGAGGGCCCGAGCCACTTCATCGGCCCGACCCGGCTCTGGTAGCAGATGCGCCAGTCCCAGCGCCGGTCCAGCTGCGCCGCGACCGCCGCGCAGGTGCGCTCCACCTGCCAGCGGTAGGGATCGCCCGAGTCGGAGATGCGATTGCGGGAGCCCGTGCGCGGAGAACAGCAGACGCACCCGCTCCGGCGACCCGCCGGCTTCCCAAGCCTCGCGGATCAGCTCCGCGTGGGCTTCGGCGAACGCGTCCAGGTCGGAGTAGCAGCAGATGGCGTGCTGGCGGCCCGGGCCGGCGTAGAGCGCCTGCCAGGCCCGCAGCGACGAGGCGGTCGTGGTGGTGGAGAACTGCGGATAGAGCGGCAGCAGCACCACCTCGTCGGGCGCGAACCTGGCCACCTCGGCGGCGGTCTGCGTCGGTGAGCGGGTTCCAGTAGCGCATGGCGACGAACAGCTTGATCTCGTCGTCCGGCCGCAGCTGCCGCCAGCCTCGTCGCCAGCGCCCCGGCCTGCGCCGCCGTTTCCGCGTTGCAGCGGCGAGGCGCCGCCCATCACCGCGTAGTTGGCGATCGCCGATTTCTGCCCGGATCCGCGAGATCAGCTCCGCCAGCGCCATCCGCACCGGCGCCGGCGCGCCGATGATCGCCGGGTCGGAGAACAGGTTGCTTCAGGAACGGCCGCACCGCCTCGGGACCATCGGGGCCGCCGAGGTTGAACAGCACCACCGCGATCCGGCTCATCCGCCGTCCACGCCGGCGTTGCGCCAGCTGGTCACCTGCTCGATGGCCTGCGCCAAGTGCTCGAGCGGCGTGTCGGGCAGGACCCCGTGGCCGAGATTGAACACATAGGGGCCGCTCGACCACTGTCGCAGCATCTCGTCGATCCGCGCCGTCGAGCGCCGGGCCGCCGGCGCGCAGCAGCAGCCGGATCGAGCGCGCCCTGGATCGCCACGCGCTCCTGCAGCTGCAGCCCCAGCTCCGCCGGCGCGTCCGTGCCCAGGCCGACGACCTGCACGCCGGTCGCTGCGGCGTAGCGCTCCACCAGCGCTGGCGAGGCGCCGCGTGGAAAGCCGATGATCGGGACGGTGACGCCGCGCGCCCGCAGCCCCTCGACGATGCGCCGGTGCGGGCGGATCACCAGCCGTTCGAACAATTCCGGTTCCGGCAGCAGTTCGGCCCAGGATTCGAACATCTGCAGCGCCTGCGCGCCCGCCTCGGCCTGCATGGCGAGGTAGCGGGATGGTGGCCTCGGCGACGATGTCGACCAGCGGCCCGACCCGGCCCAGGTCGGCCAGCGCCATGGCGCGCGCCTCGGCCCGCGCCGCTTCGCCGCCGCGGCCACGCAGCATGTAGGTCGCCACCGTCCACGGGCGCGCCGGCAAAGCCGATCAGCGCGCGGCTCGGCTCCAGCTCGGCCCGCACCCGCCGCACCGTCTCGCCGACCGCAGGCCAGCTCGCCGGCGGCGCTCTCGATCTTCGCTTCGAGGCTCCTCAGCGACGGCAACGGCCCGAGCCGCGGTCCTTCGCCCGCCTCGAACCAGAGCTCCTGACCCAGCGCCATCGGCAGCGTCAGGATGTCGGCGAACACGATGGCGGCGTCGTAGGCGAAACGCCGCATCGGCTGCAGCGTCACCTCGGCGGCGGTCTCGGGATTCATGCAGAGGTTGAGGAAACCACCGGCCTTGGCCCTCAGCTCGCGGTATTCCGGCAGGCAGCGTCCGGCCTGGCGCATGAACCAGACCGGTGGCCGCTCGACAGGTTCACGATCGATGGCGCGCAGGAGGAGGGGTCTGACCGGGTTCATTGCGCCCCTTAAACCGCCCTGAAGGGCAAGGCTCAAGGGCTGGGGCGCCAAAGGCCTTCCTACTTCATCTCCTTAATAAAAGGTTAACCTAGGTATTAGGAGGAAGTGGGCAGGGGAGGAGTGGGGAACGATTGGAGCTCACGCCCTTGGCGCCCCGCCCGTTCGCGCCCATTCCACAGATGACGGCTGCGGCCTCAGCCGCCCTGTGAATTGCGGTGAGAACCGGGCAAGCTATTGTTCCAGCCGCTTATCCTGCCGCGGCGAACGGGCAGGATCGTTGAAGGAACGCGATTGTCCACACCGGCGAGAGGGACGATGGAACCCGGCATCCACCAGGCCGGCGGCCTGGGGAGGACACGCCCCGACGGCGCCCCGCTCATCCCCAGGCGCGGCAGCCAGTCGCAGGACGCGCGGAACCGTCCACTTCGAGGGGGCCACAATGCCGCCTTGGTTAACGATCGGTTAACGCTCCGTGCACAGCTTTTCGCAGAAATATTCGCTGGCGGCGGCGCTATGACCAGCCGCACGCGCCTCGCCACCTACTTCCACGTCCACCTGGTTTCCGACTCCACCGGCGAGACGCTGAACGCCCTGGCGCGCGCGGTCTGCGCCCGGTTCACCAACGTGCTGCCGATCGAGCACATCTACGCCCTGGTCCGCTCGCCGCCCCAGCTGGAGCGGGCGCTGGAGGAGATCGCCAACGCGCCGGGCGTGGTGCTGCACACCATCATCGACCCGGCCCTGCGCGGCGCGCTGGAGGACGGCTGCCAGGCGATGGACATGCCCTGCATCGCCGGCGCTCGACCCGCTGGTCTCGGCGCTGTCGCGCTATCTCGGCGCGCCGCTCTCGACCCGGGTCGGGCGCGCAGTACGCGCTGGACGCCGACTATTTCAACCGGATGGACGCGCTGAACTACGCCATCGGCCACGACGACGGCCAGGGCGGCCAGGACCTGGAGCGGGCCGACGTGGTCCTGGTGGGCGTCTCGCGCACCTCGAAGACCCCGACCTGCATCTACCTGGCCCACCGCGGCGTGCGCGCCGCCAATGTGCCGCTGGTGGCCGCGCGGCGTGCCGCCGCGATTGCGGGCGGCTGAAAGGCGTGCCGATCGTGGCGCTGACACGTCTCGCCCGACCGGCTGCTGGAGATCCGCCGCAACCGCCTGAAAAGCCTCAACGAGCAGCGCGAGAGCAGCCTACGTCGACAGCGACGCGGTGCGTCAGGAGGTGATCGAGGCGCGCCGGCTGTTCGAACGCGAAGGCTGGCCGGTGATCGACGTCACCCGCCGCTCGGTCGAGGAGACGGCGGCGGCGGTGATCAACATCCTCTCCGGCGGGCGCGGCCAGGTCGAGGTGCTGGGGTGACGCCGGTGGTGCTGGCGTCGAGCAGCGCCGTCACGCGCGGCGATCCTACGGGCCGCCGGCGTGCCGTTCGAGGCCGCGGCCTCCGGCGTCGACGAGGAAGCCGCGAAGGCCGCGCCTGCTGGACGCCGGCGCAGGGCCCGCGCGAGATCGCCGACGCTCTGGCCGAGGCCAAGGCCGTCGCGGTTTCCAAGTCGGCTGCCGGGCGCGCTGGTCATCGGCGCCGACCAGACGCTGGAGCTCGACGGCGAGCTGTTCGACAAGGCCGAGACGCTGAGCGAGGCGCGCGCGCGGCTGCGGCGAGCTGCGCGGCCGCAGCCACCTGCTGCACTCGGCGGTGGTCGTCGCCCAGCACGGCGACGCCGATCTGGCGCGATCGTCGAGAGCCCGCGCCTGGCCATGCGCGCCTTCTCCGACGCCTTCCTGGACGCCTATCTGACGCGGCGACGGCGAGGCGTTGCTGGGCTCGGTCGGCTGCTACCAGCTGGAGGGCGAGGGCGCGCAGCTGTTCGACGCGATCGAGGGCGACTATTTCGCCATCCTCGGCCTGCCGCTGCTGCCGCTGCTGGCCTTGCTGCGCGCGAAGGGCGCTGCTCGCGGCATGAGCGATCACGCGGCTCGACCATGGTGGCCGGCGTCGCCGGCGCGCCGGTGGCCCACTCGCTGAGCCCGCTGATCCACAACGCCTGGCTCGAGGCGGCGGGCCTCGACGCGGTCTATGTCGCCTTCACGCCGCCGACCGAAGGCGTTCGAGGCCTTCGCCCGAGGGCCTGCGCGGCGGCGCGGTGCGCGGGACTCAACGTCACCGTGCCGTTCAAGGAGGCGGCGCTCGCGCTCGCCGACAGCGCCAGCGACCGGGCCCGGGCCGCCGGCGCGGCGAACCTGCTGATCTTCACGCCCGGCGGCGAGATCGTCGCCGACAACACCGACGGCGCGGGCCTGCTGGCCGCGCTGGCCGAGCAAGCGCCGCCGGGCTTTGACGCCGCCGCCGGCCCGGTGGTGATCCTGGGCGCCGGCGGCGCGCGCGAGGCGCGGCCGCAGCGCTGGCGAGGCCGGCGCGCCGGAGATCCGGATCGTCAACCGCACCCATGGCCGCGCGGAAGCTCTGGCGAGCGCCGTCGGCCCGGCAGGCCGCGCGATGGCGCTCGAGCCCGAAGCGTTCGACGACGCCACCCTGATCATCAACGCCACCACGCTCGGCCTCGGCGGCGGCCACGGCCCGGCGGCGGCGTTCGGTCCGGCTCGACGCGGCGCGGTGGTGATGGACATGGTCTATCGGCCGCTGCACACCGAGTTCCTCGAGCGGGCGGCTCGCGCGGGGCTTGCGACGGTCGACGGCCTGGCGATGCTGATCGGCCAGGCGGCGCCGTCGTTCGAGGCCTTCTTCGGCGCCGCGCCGCCCGCGATCGACGTCCGCGCCCTGTGCCTGGCCGCGCTGGGAGAAAGCCGATGATCACGCTCGGCCTCACCGGCTCGATCGGCATGGGCAAGTCGGCCACCGCGGCGATGTTCGCCGAGGAAGGCTGCCCGGTCTACGACGCCGACGCCGAGGTGCACCGGCTGTACGCCAAGGGCGGCGCGGCGGTGGCCCCGGTCGAGGCGGCGTTCCCCGGCGTCGAGGAAGACGGCGCGATCGACCGCGCCAAGCTCTCGGCGCGGGTGGTGGGCGACAACGAGGCGCTCCAGCGGCTCAACGGCATCGTCTGGCCGCTGCTGGGCGCGGCCCGGCGGGACTTCTTCCGCAAGGCCGAGGAAGACGGCGTGGCGATCGTGGTGCTCGACATCCCGCTGCTGTTCGAGACCGGCGGCGAGCGCAACATGGACGCGGTGGTGGTGGTCTCCGCCCCGGCCGACGTGCAGCGCCAGCGCGTGCTGGCCCGCGAGGACATGAGCGAGGCCAAGCTCGACGCCATCCTCGCCCGTCAGATGGCCGACGCGGAGAAGCGCGCCCGCGCCCATTTCGTGGTCGACACCAGCCGCGGCTTCGACGCCGCCCGCGCCCAGGTCCGCGACATCATCGCCGCGCTGAAACACCCCGATTGGCGCTCTTCGCGCCTTGAAGCGAGCCGCGAACAGTCACACTGAAGGGCATGGCGCGCGAGATCGTCCTCGACACCGAGACCACCGGCCTCGACCCCCGCAGCGGCCACCGGCTGATCGAAATCGCCTGCGTCGAGCTGGACGACCTCATCCCGACCGGCCGGACGTTCCACCGCTACATCCACCCCGAGCGCGAGATCGATTTCGAGGCCCAGCGGGTGCACGGCATCTCGCTGACGTTCCTGGCCGACAAGCCGAGGTTCGGCGATGTCGACGTGGTCGACGCCTTCCTCGAGTTCATCGGCGAGGCCACGCTGGTGGCGCACAACGCCGCCTTCGACCGCGACTTCATCAACGCCGAGCTGGAGCGACTCGGGCGGGCGGCGCTGCACGAGCGCCGCTGGGTCGACACGCTGGGCCTGGCCCAGAAGCGCTATCCCGGGCATGTACAATTCGCTCGACGCGCTCTGTAAGCGCTTCAAGATCTCGCTGGGCGAGCGCGAGAAGCACGGCGCGCTGGTCGACGCCAAGCTGCTGGCCAGCGTCTATCTCGAGCTGCAGGGCGGCCGCGAGCGCGGGCTCGACCTGTCGGTCAACGGTGCGCGCTCGTCCAACCAGGCCGGCCTGGCCGCCGCCCGCGACTACGGCCCGCGGCCGCGGCCGCTGGCGTCACGCGTCACCGAGGCCGAACGCCTGCTGCACGCCGCGTTCATCCGCGACGCGCTGAAGGACGCCGCGGTTTGGCTGCAGTTCGAGGAACTGGGCTTCGCCTAGGGCCCTCGGGGCCATCGCGCACTCGTCACCCCGGCCAAGCGGCGATAGCCGCGCCGAGCCGGGGCCGGACAGTCCGCCTCATAGACGATTTCCAGCTCGGCAGGGGCCCCTCCGTCCCCGGGTCTTCGCGCTTCGCGCTCCGCCCGGGGTGACGGTGTGTTGTTAGGCCAGGCCGATCGGCTGGCCCTGGGCGGCGCGGCGGCTGGCGTAGATGCCGGCGAAATCGAGCGGCTCCAGCATGAACGGCGGGAAGCCGCCCTCGCCGGTCAGGTCGGCGATGATCCGGCGCGCGAACGGGAACAGGTAGCGCGGGCACTCGATCATCAGCACCGGCTCCAGGTCCTGCTCGCTGACGCCGACGATCTGGAACAGCCCGCCATAGACCAGCTCGATGTGGAACACCGCCTCGTTGTCGCGCACCGCCCGGGCGGTCAGCTTGAGCTCGATATCGAAGAAGCCGTCCGGACGGCCCTTGGCGTTGAGCTCGACGCCGAGGTCGATCTGCGGCTGCGTCGGTCCCGCGCGCAGCGAGTCCGGCGCGAGCGGATTCTCGAACGACAGGTCGTGGATGTACTGGGCGAGGATTCGAACCCCTGGGGGGCCGGCGGCAGGATCGGGGCCGCCGTTGGGGCCGCTGGGAGGCGGAAGGTCGGTCATTGCGGCTGCGGTTCCGTCGCCATGGGTGCGGGGCCGGCTCGCTAACATGCGTCTTTCGGCGGCGCAACGTCGCGCCGGAAGCGCACGGGAGACGGGGGGCCTGACGGCGGGAACCGGACACGCCTATATTGACTTCGAAGCAAGAACGTCGCGAAAGCTCATCCGTGCAGGTCGTCGAACTCATCATCTTGGCCGCGGTCGCCGCAGTGGTGCTGTTCCAGCTCTACGCGGTGCTGGGCCGCCGCGTCGGCCGCCAGGCGGAAGACCTGGCCCAGGCGCAGGCCGGATCGGCGCCGCGCGATCCCGTTCCGCCGGCGACGCCAGGGGTCACCGAGCCGGCCGCCCTGACCGGCTTGGCCGCGCTGCGGGCCCGCGATCCCAGCTTCGACGTCGCCCGCTTCATGCAGGGCGCCCGCCAGGCTTTCACCATGGTGATCAAGGCCTTCGCCGCCGGCGACCGCAACACGCTGAAGCCGCTGCTGGCGCCGGAGGTGATGAGCACTTTCGAGAGCGCGATGGCCGAGCGCGAGTCCGAGGGCCGCAGCGAGCAGGTGGAGTTCCTGCAGGAGCCCCGCGCCGACCTGGAGAGCCTGGGCGTGATCGGCGACCTGGCCAAGGCGTCGGTGCGCTTCCTCGCCGAGTTCCGCAGCCGCTCCAAGGGCCCCGAGGGCGAGGCGGTGGACGACCGGCGCACGGCCGAGGTCTGGACCTTCCAGCGCAACCTCACCAGCCGCGATCCTAACTGGACCCTGATCCACGTCGATCCCGCCGAGGCGTGATCCGACGCGTCCGCGGCCTGGCTGGCGGGCCTTGGCGCTGATGCTGGCCGCCTGCGCCACAACGCCGCTGCAACGCCCCGCCTCATCGATGGCTCGTCTGCCGGGCTGGGATGGCGAAGACCATGCCGCGGCGTTCGACGCGGTTCGCCAGGACTGCGCCGCCAAGCCGCGATCGCAGCGCGCCCGCTTCTGCCTCGACGTCCTGGGCCGCGGCTCGCTCGGCGAGGCTGCCGCTCGAACCTTCCTCGAGACCCACTTCCGCGCCGAGCCGATCGACGGCGAGGGCCTGCTCACCGCCTATTATTCGCCCAGGTACGAGGCGCGGGCGTCGCGTGAGGGCGAGTTCACCGCGCCCCTGCGGCCGCTGCCGGCCGATCCGGGCTCGGCGCCGGACCGGGCGGCGATCGACGGAGTCCGGCCCCCGACGCGCTGGCCTGGATGCGGCCGGAGGACCTGTTCTTCCTGCAGGTCCAGGGCAGCGGCGTGCTCACCTTCGCCGACGGGGCCAGCCGGCGCGCCTCGTTCGCCGGCTCCAACGGCCGGCCCTTCGTCGCGATCGCCCGGGAGATGGTCGCCCAAGGCCTGATCGCCCCGGCCGAGGCCTCCGCCGGGCATGTTCACGACTGGCTCGCCGCCCATCGTGGGCCGGAGGCAGAGGCGGTGATGGACCAGGACCCGCGCTACATCTTCTTCCGCCTCGCGCCGGACGACGGCGGTCAGCCGCAGGGCGCTTCCGGCGCCCGGCTGATCTCCGGCCGCAGCGTCGCGGTCGACCCGGCCTATCATCCCTACTTCGAGCTGCTGTGGATCGACGCCCACGGCGGCGCGCTCAGCGGCGCGCGTCCCGCCTACCAGCGCCTGGTCGTGGCGATGGACCGCGGCGGCGCGATCAAGGGCCGGTGCGCGCCGATCTCTTCCTCGGCGACGGACCGGCTGCGGGCGAGGAGGCGGCGCGCGTCCGCCACGCGCTGCGCCTCTACCGCATCACGCCGGCCGAACCATGAAGCGCGACCCGGATGTCGAGGATCTGCGGCTGTGGGCGGTGGTCAGCTCTACCGTGCGGCCGCTGAAGCCGGCCTCCCTCCCCCTCGTGGGGAGGGAAGGGCGCGAAGCGCCGAGGGTGGGGGAGTCAGCCGCACCAACGGATTCGAGGCCGGCGAAGACCAAACCCACTGCCAAACACCCCCACCCGGCCGCCGCACGGCCTGCCCTCCCCATGAAGGGAAGGGAGGGGCCGCCCGCCGTTGTCGATCCCAACCTGCACCGCCGTCTCGCCCGGGGCCGCGAGCACCTGGCGGCGCGGATCGATCTGCACGGCATGACCCAGGACGCCGCCCGCGCCGCGTTGACGGGCTTCATCCGCCGCTCGGTCGAAGATGGCTGGCGTGCGGTGTTGGTGATCACCGGCAAGGGCGTCAGCGGCGACGGCGTGCTGCGCCGCCGGGTCCCCGACTGGCTGGCCGAGCCGCCGCTCCGCGAACACGTCGCCGGCGTCTCCGAGGCGCACCGCCACCACGGCGGCGAGGGCGCGCTCTACGTGGCGCTCAAGCGCAAGCGCTAACGGCTGGCCTTTTCCTCGACCCCGGAAGTCCCCTCGCGCGCTTCGAGCTTGGCGGCGACGTCGTCCAGGCTGACGCCGCCCGCGGCCAGCACCACCAGCCAGTGGTAGATCAGGTCGGCGCTCTCGGCGGCCAGCCCGTCCTTCTCGCCGATCACGGCCGCGAGCACCGTCTCGATCGCCTCTTCGCCGAGCTTCTTGGCGGCCAGCGGCGGATCGGCGAGGAGCCTGGCGGACCAGCTGACGGAGGGATCGGCGTCGGCGCCGCGCCTCGATCATCGCGGCCAGGCGCTCGAGGACCTCGGCGAACCGGCTCATGCGCCCACCAGCTCGATCGGCCGCACCGGCACGCCGGCGGCGGCCATGGCGGCCTTCACCTCGCCGATCGACAGCTCGCCGAAATGGAAGATCGAGGCGGCCAGCACCGCGTCGGCGCCGCCGACTTTGACCGCGTCGATCATGTGCTGGGCGCTGCCGGCCCCGCCGCTGGCGATCACCGGCACGCCGACCGCTGACGAGACGGCCTTCAGCAGGGCGACGTCGTAGCCGGTCTTGGCCCCGTCGCGGTCCATCGAGGTGAGCAGGATCTCGCCGGCGCCGCGCTGGGTCGCTTCGCGGGCGTAGTCGACCGCGTCGAGCCCGGTCGCCTTGCGGCCGCCGTAGGTGAACACCTCCCAGCGCTCGCCCGACTGCTTGGCGTCGATCGCCACCACCACGGCCTGCGAGCCGAAGGCGTCGGCGCAGCGGCTGATCAGGCCGCGGTCCTCCACCGCCGAGGTGTTGATCGAGATCTTGTCGGCCCCGGCCCGCAGCAGCGCCCGCGCGGTCCTCCACCGAGCGGATGCCGCCGCCGACCGACACCGGCATGAAGCAGACGTCGGCGGTGCGGGCGATCACGTCGAAGATGGCGTCGCGGCCCTCGTGGCTGGCGGTGATGTCGAGGAACATCAGCTCGTCCGCGCCGGCGGCGTCGTAGGCCCTGGCCTGCTCCACCGGATCGCCGGCGTCGCGCAGCTCGAGAAACTGCACGCCCTTGACCACGCGCCCGTCCTTCACGTCGAGGCAGGGGATGACCCGGACCTTAAGCATTATGCCGCCGCCGCCAAGGCTTCGGCCGGCGAGATCGCGCCGACATAGAGGGCGCGGCCCAGCACCGCGCCGGCGATCGGCGTGCCCGGCCGATCGCGCAGCCGCTCGATGTCGGCGACGTTGGCGAGGCCGCCGGCGGCGATCACCGGGATGTGCACCGCGTCGGCGATGGTTCCGAACACCTCGACGTTGAAGCCCGGCCAGGGCGCCGTCGCGGTCGATGTCGGTGACGATCAGCGCCGAGACGCCGGCGTCCTCGAACCGCCTGGCCACCGTCAGCGCGTCGAGGCCGGAATCCTCCAGCCAGCCCTGCACGGCGACCTGGCCCTTGCGCACGTCGACGCTGACCGCGATCTGCTCGGGCCATCGCCTGGCGGCGGTCTTCACCAGCTCGGGGTCGCGCACCGCGGCGGTGCCCAGGATCACCCGGCTGACGCCGGCCTCGATCCAGGTCTCGATGTTCGCCAGCGAGCGCACGCCGCCGCCCAGCTGCACCGGGATCGAGACCGCGTTGAGGATCGCCTCGACCGCCGCGCCGTTCACCGCGCGGCCCTCGGCCGAGCCGTTCAGGTCGACCACGTGCAGCCACTCGAACCCGGCGGCGACCCAGGTGCGGGCCTGGTCGGCGGGGTGTTCGTTGAACACCGTGGCGGTGGCGAAGTCGCCGTGCAGCACCCGCACGCACTGGCCGTCCTTCAGGTCGATGGCGGGGTAGAGGATCACGGCCGCCACTCCAGAGAAGTTGGCGAGCAGGCGCAGCGCCAGCGCCTTGCGACTTTTCCGGGTGGAACTGCACGCCGGCCACATTGCCCCGCATCACCGCCGCCGGCAAAGCGCCCGCCGTGGTCGGTGGAGGCCGCGACGTCGTCGGCCCAGGCCGGGTAGAAGGCGAAGGAGTGGGTGAAGTACATGTGCGGCGCCGGGCCCAGGCCGCCGAACATCGCCGCCGGCAGCGCGCCTTCCAGCGAATTCCAGCCCATGTGCGGCACCTTGAAGTGGGGATCGCTCGGGCTCGATGCGGCGCACGTCGCCCTCGATCCAGCCGAGGCCTGGCGTCTCGCCGAACTCCAGGCCGCGCTCGGCCAAGAGCTGCATGCCGACGCAGATGCCGAGGAACGGCGCGCCCGCGGCCCTGCACCGCCTCGGTCATCGCCTCGATCACGCCATCGCGGGCCGAAAGTGCGGCCATGCAGGCGGCGAAGGCGCCGACGCCGGGCAGCACGACCAGGTCGGCCTTGGCGATCCGGTCCGGATCGTCGGTCGTGACCACCTGCGCCGGGCGCGCCAGGCCGGCGGCGGCCTTCTGCAGCGCTTTCTCGGCCGAGCGCAGGTTGCCCGACCCGTAATCGATCAGGGCGACGCTCTGCATGGAGGGATCCTTCCTAGAGCACGCCCTTGGTGGAGGGGGCGTGTCCGTGCGTCTTCGGGTCGGGCTCGACGGCCATGCGCAGGGCGCGGGCCAGGGCCTTGAAGCCGCTCTCGGCGATGTGGTGCGAGTTCTCGCCGTAGAGGGTCTCGAGGTGCACGCAGGCGCCGGCGTTCATGGCGAAGGCGTGGTGGAATTCCTTGAACAGCTCGGTGTCCATCTCGCCCACCTTCGGCCGGGCGAACTTCACCCGCCAGATCAGATAGGGCCGGTTGGAGAGGTCGACCGCGCAGCGCGTCAGCGTCTCGTCCATCGGGATGTAGGCGTGGCCGAAGCGGCGCACGCCCGGCGTAGCCCGCCAGCGCCTCGCGGAACGCCTGGCCGAGCACGATGCCGGTGTCCTCCACCGTGTGGTGCATGTCGATGTGCAGGTCGCCCTTGGTCTCGATCGTCAGGTCGAAGCCGCCGTGGCGGGCGAAGCTCTCCAGCATGTGGTCGTAGAAGCCGATGCCGGTTGAGACATGCGCCTCCCCCGTGCCGTCGAGATCGACGACGACGCGCACCTGCGTCTCCTTGGTGTTGCGGGCGAGTTCCGCGGTCCGGTTCATGCGGCGGCGTATGGGTCCGGTCGGCGGCGGTGTCAAACCTTACGCGCCGCTAGGCCCCAAGAACAGCTCCCGCGAGGGGCACAGGTCGGCGACCAGGCACTCGCGGCACTTCGGCTTTCGCGCCAGGCAGGTGTAGCGGCCGTGCAGGATCAGCCAGTGGTGGGCGCGGGTCTTGCCTGCCTCGGGGACGATCGCCATCAGGTCGCGCTCGACCTGATCCGGCGTCTTGCCCTTCGACAGCCCGAGCCGGTGGGCGACGCGGAAGACGTGGGTGTCGACGGCGATGGCCGGCTCGACGCCCAGCTCGTTCAGCACAACGCTGGCGGTCTTGCGGCCGACGCCGGGCAGGGCCTGCAACGCGTCGCGGTTCAGCGGAACCTCGCCGCCGTACTGTTCGACCAGGATGCGCGAGAGGGCGACCACGTTCTTGGCCTTCATCCGGAAGAGGCCGATCGAGGCGATGTAGGGGGTCAGCCCCGCTTCACCGAGCGCCAGCAGCTGCTGCGGCGTGTCGGCGACCGCGAACAGCTTCTCGGTGGCCTTGTTCACCGACTTGTCGGTCGCCTGGGCCGACAGCACCACCGACACCAGCAGGGTGAACGGCGTCTTGTATTCCAGTTCGGTGTGCGGGTTGGGGCTGGCGGCCTCGAACCGGCGGAAGATTTCAGCGATGCGCGCCGCCTCGACCGGCGAGAGCCGCCGCTTGCGAGTTCTAGCCGGCTTCTTCACGTGAGCTTGGCCGCCTTGCGCTTGCCGTGCAGTTCCAGCCCCTTGACGATGGCGAGCTTGGCGACCGTGGCGCCGGGAATGAACAGGTTGGCCGCCTCGGCGCCGATATCGAGCAGGAACTTCGGCTCCATGATCTTGCCCAGGTGCTGCTCGAACGTCGTGCCGGCGATGGACGCCTCGCCGGTCAGGGCGTCCACCTCGACCACCGCTTCCTTGCCGGCGCGGCGATAACGGAAGGCGTAGACCGGGCGATAGTAGAGATCGACCGCCTGCAGCTCGACCGTCTCCTCCAGGATCTGGTCGGCGTCGATCTTGCCGATCGCCTTGGCGACGGCGTCGCGCACCAGCCCGGACGCCTTCACCTGCGGCGGCACCACGACAGTGTTCTGCTCGGCCAGCCTCGCCAGCTGCGCCGCGTCGGCCTCGTCGGCGGCGAAGTCGAGATAGACCGCCAGGCCGAGGACCTCGGCGCCGCTCAGCCCGTCGACCAGCACCTGGCGATGGCTCTCCTCCTCGCAGGACTCGCGGCCGGCGACGGTGGTCTTGTGGCCATCGATCGGGCGCTCCTGGCCGTCGATCACGACGCGCTTCACCTCCGGCGCCAGATTGATCGAGTAGGCGCGGTCGCGCTCGTACTTGGAGACCGCGCGCGAGGCGATGCGCCAGAACGGCTGCAGCCGTTTCTCGCGGTAGATGACCTCGAATTCCTCGTCCTTGGGCCGGGCCAGCAGGCCGCTCATCCGCGCCAGCGTGCCGAACGCCTCCACGCGCTTGCCCCACGCCTTGGCCTCGGCCACCTCGGCCCCGACCCGGTCGGCGAAAACCAGAATCCGCTCCTCGGCGATCGCGACATCCATGCGGGGACTGTGGCGCAAAACGCGCCGAGAAACACCCCTCCCCCTTGAGGGGAGGGGCAGGGGCGGGGTTTGCCGGCGAGTGCTGGGTGGCGGAGAGAGACCCCCACCCGGTCGCTGCGCGACCACCCTCCCCTCAAGGGGGAAGGGTTACAGGATATACCGGCTCAGATCGGCGTTCTTGGCCAGCTCGCCCACCCGGCTGCGGACGTAGTCGCCGTCGATGACCAGGGTCTCGCCGCCGCGGTCGGAGGCGGTGAAGCTGATCTCCTCGACCACCTTTTCCAGCACCGTCTGCAGCCGGCGCGCGCCGATGTTCTCCACCGCGCCGTTCACCGCCACCGCCGCGTCGGCCAGGGCGTCGATGGCGTCGTCGGTGAAGGTGAGGGTGATGTTCTCGGTGGCGAGCAGCGCCTGCTGCTGGCGGATCAGGTTGGCCTCCGGCTCGGTGAGAATGCGGCGCATGTCGTCGCGGCTGAGCGCCTTCAGCTCCACCCGGATCGGCAGCCGGCCCTGCAGCTCAGGCAGCAGGTCGGACGGCTTGGCGATGTGGAACGCGCCCGAGGCGATGAACAGGATGTGATCGGTCTTCACCGGCCCATGCTTGGTCGAGACCGTGGTGCCCTCGATCAGCGGCAGCAGGTCGCGCTGCACCCCCTCGCGGGAGACGTCGGCGCCGGCGCGGTCCTGGCGCGAGGCGACCTTGTCGATCTCGTCGATGAAGACGATGCCGGCGTTCTCGGCCAGCGACACGGCCTCCAGGGTGGCGGCCTCCTGGTCGACCAGCTTGTCGCTCTCCTCGGCGATCAGCGGCGCCCAGGCGGCGGCGACGGTGGTGCGGTGGGCCTTGGTGCGCTGACCGAACGCCTTGCCCATCATCTCGGACAGATTGAGCACGCCCATCGAGGCGCCCGGCTGGCCGGGGATGTCGAAGCCCTGGAACGGCGAGGCCGCGTCGGCCAGCGTCAGCTCGACCTCCTTGTCGTCCAGCTCGCCGGCGCGCAGCTTCTTGCGGAAGGCGTCGCGGGTGGTCGGGCCCGAGCCCGGCCCGACCAGCGTGTCCAGGATCCGCTCTTCGGCGGCCGCCTCGGCCTTGGCCTTGACCCCGGCGCGGCGGCGGTCGCGGATCATGCCGATGGCGATCTCGACCAGGTCGCGGACGATCTGGTCGACGTCGCGGCCGACGTAGCCGACCTCGGTGAACTTGGTCGCCTCCACCTTCAGGAACGGGGCCTGGGCAAGGCGCGCGAGCCGGCGGGCGATCTCGGTCTTGCCGACGCCGGTGGGCCCGATCATCAGGATGTTCTTCGGGGTGATCTCGTCGCGCAGCGCTTCCGGCACGCGCCGGCGGCGCCAGCGGTTGCGCAGGGCCACGGCGACGGCGCGCTTGGCCTCGGCGTGGCCGACCACGAACCGGTCGAGCTCGGACACGATCTCGCGGGGGGAAAACTCACTCATGGCGTGCTCCCCCTCCCCCTCGAGGGGAGGGGGTCGGGGGGTGGGGGGCTGCTTGCTACACCAGGGTGGCGGAGAGAGGCCCCCACCCGACCGCTTCGCGGCCACCCTCCCCTCAAGGGGGAGGGCGCGATTGTGGTCAATCCCCTCACAGCGTTTCCACCACGAGTTCGCGGTTGGTGTAGACGCAGATGTCGGCGGCGATGCCCATCGCGCGGCGGGCGATGTCCTCGGCGGCGTAGTCGGTGTCCAGCAACGCGGTGGCGGCGGCCAGGGCGTAGTTGCCGCCGGAGCCGATCGCCGCGACGCCCTTGTCCGGTTCCAGCACGTCGCCGACGCCGGTGACGGTGAAGATCGCGCTCTTGTCGGCCACCAGCAGCATGGCTTCCAGCCGGCGCAGGTAGCGGTCGGTGCGCCAGTCCTTGGCCAGGTCGACGCAGGCGCGGGCCAGCTGTTCCGGATACTGCTCCAGCTTGGCCTCGAGCCGCTCGATCAGGGTGAAGGCGTCGGCGGTGGCGCCGGCGAAGCCGGCCAGCACGCGGCCGTCGGCCAGCCGGCGCACCTTCTTGGCGGCGCTCTTGACGATGGTCTGGCCCATGGACACCTGGCCATCGCCGGCGACGACGGTCGATCCGCCTTTGCGCACAGCCAGAATGGTGGTCCCATGCCAGTCGGGATAGTTGGGCATGGCCCGCGATGTGGCCGCGCGGCGGGCCAGGGTCAAGCCAAGGGAGCAAATGAGTTTTTCCGACGAAGAGGTCGAACGCTACGCCCGCCACCTGGTGCTGCGCGAGATCGGCGGGCCGGGGCAGCAGCGGCTGAAGGCGGCCAGGGTGCTGATCGTCGGCGCGGGCGGCCTCGGCGCGCCGGCCGCGCTCTACCTGGCGGCGGCGGGGGTGGGCGAGCTGGCGCTGGTCGATCCGGACACGGTGTCGCTCTCGAACCTGCAGCGGCAGGTGCTCTACGCCACCGGCGACGATGGCCGCGTGAAGGTCGAGGCGGCGGCCGAGCGCCTCGCTTCGCTTAATCCGAACGTCCGTGTCACGCCGATCGCCGAGCGGCTGACCGAGGCCAACGCCCGCGCGCTGATCCGCGGCCACAACCTCGTGCTCGACGGCACGGACGACTTCGCCACCCGCTTCGCGGTGAACGCCGCCTGCGTCGCCGAGGGCGTGACGCTGGTCTCCGGCGCGATCGGCCGCTGGACCGGCCAGGTCGGGGTGTTCGCCGGCCGGCCCTGCTACCGTTGCCTGGTCCCCGAGATCCCGCCCGACGCCGAGACCTGCGCCGCGGTCGGCGTGGTCGGGGCGCTGGCCGGGGTGATCGGTTCGATGATGGCGCTGGAGGCGGTGAAGCTGATCGCCGGCGCCGGCCAGCCGCTGACGGGCCGCCTGCTGATCTACGACGCGCTGGCGGCGGAAGCGCGCACCGTGCGGATCGGCGCCGATCCGCACTGCCCGGTGTGCGGCGGCTAGCACGCTCCCCGCGATGATTGCCGCCAGGTGTCGCCGCGGAGATCAGCCTGTCTTCGCCCGGCCTTAATGCCGAACTAGGCGACCATATTCCGTGTAGTTTGGCCGAGATGATGTTGAGACGCGCCGTTCCGCTGCTGGCGATGTTCCTGGTCGCGGGGACGTCGGCCTACGCGCAATCCGGTCAGGGCCGCGGACACGGAGGGCGGGCGCCGGGCGGTTCAGGCAGCCGGTCGTCCGCGCCGGCGCCGAAACCGCCAAAGCCCGTGGACGAGGTAGAAATCGTCGGCGTGGTCACGGGGATCGACCTGGACGCCCAGCGGGTCACCATCGCCTACGACGCGGTGGACGCGCTGAATTGGCCACACGGAACCATGCCGTTCGCCGTCTATAAGCCCGAGCTGCTCAAGACGGTGACGGTGGGCGAGCGCGTCCGCTTCAAGCTCGACAGCCAGCGGATAACGGAGCTGACGCCGGTTCCCGCCACGCCGCCGCCGGGCGCGGTGCGGCCGCTCGTGCTGCCCTGACTCGCGGGGCCTTTACCGACGATCCTGCATCTGGCTCTGGCTGACGCTCACCGCGATCGCGCCGCCGTTCGCGAGCGGCTTGCAGACGCCCGCGCCGATGTGGCGGTAGCCGTTGGTGCCGATCCCGCCTTCCACATAGCCGTGCGGCTTCGTCACGGTCTTGCCGTCCACGGTCACGGCCTCTGGCCCGCAGGGCCCCAGGCGAACGCCGGGGCGGCCGTCGACCGAGCCGGCTTCAACCTCCTGCAGCGGCGACACGGCGGCGGCCGGGGGCGGCGACTGGTTCGCGGGCGCGGTGGAGATCGCCTCGTCGGCGAAGGCCAGGCCGGGCGCGAAGGCAAACAGCAGCAGCGCGGCGACGATGGGGCGCATGGCTGGTCCTTCGCTTGAAGTCTCGCCGCGAACCTGGGCCGGCCGGTTGTTCGAATTGGGACGCCGCATGTCCGAGCTGTAGCGCTTTCCGGCCAAGGGCGCGCCGCCAATCGACTTGCGCCGGTCGATGCGCCGCCGCAGCGGCTTGACGACGACTCAGATCGCCACCTTGCTCGCATCCTGGCCGATCTTTGACATCGTGAAATAGTCGAAGGACTGCAGCGGCGCGGGCCCCGCCACAATCTCGGCGCCGTAATTATCGGTGGTTTAGGGTGATGTTGCAGCGGCGACGCACGCCGCGGACCTCACAGCATCGACGGGATCACGCGGTCCGGCGGCTTGTGGCCGTCCATCCAGGTGCGGATGTTGACGATCACCTTCTCGCCCATGTCGACCCGGCCCTCGATGGTGGCCGAGCCCATGTGCGGCAGCAGCACGACGTTGGGCAGCTTCAGCAGCTTGGGATTCACGGCCGGCTCGTGCTCGAACACGTCGAGCCCGGCGCCGGCGATCTCGCCGGCTTCCAGCATATTGGCCAGCGAGCCCTCGTCGATGATCTCGCCGCGGGCGGTGTTGATCAGGATCGCGTGCGGCCGGATCAGCTTCAGCCGGCGGGCCGAGAGCAGGTGGTAGGTCGCCGGCGTGTGCGGGCAGTTGACCGAGATGAAGTCCATCCGGGCCAGCATCTGGTCGAGGCTCTCCCAGTAAGTCGCCTCCAGCTCCTCGGCGATGCGCGGCGGGATGGGCTTGCGGTTGTGGTAATGGATCGACAGGCCGAACGCGCGGGCGCGCCGGGCCAGCGCCTGCCCGATCCGGCCCATGCCGATGATGCCAAGCCGCTTGCCGCCGATCCGCCGGCCCATCATCCAGGTCGGCGACCAGCCGTGGAAACCGCCGTTGTGGATCACCTCCGCGCCTTCCACCACCCGGCGGGAGACGGCCATGATCAGGCCCATGGTCATGTCGGCGGTGTCTTCGGTCAGCACGCCCGGCGTGTTGGTGACCGTGATCCCCTTGTCGGTCGCGGCCGTGACGTCGATGTGATCGATCCCGGCGCCGAAGTTGGCGATCAGCTTCAGCTTCTCGCCAGCCGCGGCGATCACCTGGGCGTCGATCCGGTCGGTGATGGTCGGCACCAGCACTTCGGCCCGCTGCAGCGCCGACGCCAGGGCCGCCGCACTCATCGGCGCGTCCTCGACGTTGAGCTCGGTATCGAACAGCTCACGCATGCGCGTCTCCACCGGATCGGGGAGCTTGCGGGTGACAACGACTTTCGGCTTGCGGACGGCCATCGGCGACCTCTAGCAAAGGCCAGGACCAGGGCCAAGCAAGGGTGGCATGGGGCGCAAGTCCAAGCGAGCGATTGCGACAAGCTTCGCCACTCTGCTGGCGCCCATGGCGCTGCTGGGCGCGTGCGGCGATCACGGCGGCGAAGGCGCCGATTGTCCGGCGGGGGTGAAACAGCGGACACCGTCCGGCTATTGCGTGCCTCGCTACCTCAGCCTGAAGCGCGGCGAAGTGTTCGGCCGCAAGGGACCCGGCAAGGACTACGCGACCCTCTACGTCTACCACGCCAAGGGCCTGCCGGTGCAGGTGGTGGACGAGACCGCCGACTGGCGACGGATTTGCGATCCGGACGGCGGCGCGGTCTGGGTGGCCAGCGCGATGGTCGACGGCCGGCGCACGGTGATGGCGACCGGCAAGTCCGCCGTCGCGCTGCGCAGCGGACCGGCCGACACCGCCAACGCCGCGGCCTTTCTGAGGCCCCGCGCGATCGCCGATCTCGGGCGATGCAAGGCGGATTGGTGCGAGATCACCGCCGACGGGGTGCGTGGCTGGGTGAAATCGTCCGAGGTCTGGGGTCTTGGGTCGCAGGCCCAATGTCGTTGAGGCGAAGCGCGACGCCTGCTACGGCGGGCGGATGACTGTCCAAAAGCAGAGCTACGCCTACGACGAGCTGATGGCCTGTGCGCGTGGCGAGATGTTTGGGCCGGGCAACGCCCAGCTGCCGGCGCCGCCGATGCTGCTGTTCGATCGCATCACCCAGATCAACAGCGACGGCGGCAAGCACGGGCTGGGCTACATCGAGGCCGAATTCGACATCGACCCCAGCCTCTGGTTCTTCGACTGCCACTTCCTGGGCGACCCGGTGATGCCTGGCAGCCTCGGCCTCGACGCGCTGTGGCAGCTGGTCGGCTTCTACCTCGGCTGGATCGGCGGCAAGGGCCGCGGCCGGGCGGTCGGCTGCGGCTCGGTGCGTTTCGGCGGCGAGGTCAAGCCGACGGCCAAGCTCGTCACCTATAAGATCGACATGAAGCGGGTGATCAACCGCCGCCTGGTCATGGGCATCGGCGATGGGGTGCTGGAAGTCGACGGCGCGCCCATCTATGAGGCCGAAGACCTGCGTGTGGGACTCTACCAGCGGCCGTAAGGGCGAAGGGACACCAGCATGCGCCGCGTCGTCGTTACCGGCTTCGGCATCGTCTCGTCCATCGGCCTGGGGGCCAATGAGGTCGTCGCCTCGCTGCGCGAAGCCAGGTCGGGGATCATCGCCGCGCCCGAGTACGCCGAGCTGGGCTTCCGCTGCCAGGTGCACGGCAAGCCGCAGATCGACTGGGAGAGCATGGTCGACCGCCGCGCGGCGCGGTTTCTCGCCGACGGCACCGGCTACGCCCACATCGCCATGGAGCAGGCGATCGCCGACGCCGGCCTGACCGAGGCGGAGGTCTCCAACGAGAAGACCGGCTTGGTGGTCGGCTCGGGCGGGCCCTCGACCCACGCCATCGTCGAGGCGGCCGACATCGCCCGCGCCAAGGGCGTCAAGCGGATCGGCCCGTTCGCGGTGCCCAAGGCGATGAGCTCCGGCCCGTCGGCGACGCTGTCGACCTGGTTCAAGATCAAGGGCCTCAACTTCTCGATCACCTCGGCCTGCGCCACCTCCACCCATTGCATCGGCGTCGGCGCGGGCGAGATCGCCTGCGGACGGCAGGACATCGTCTTCGCCGGCGGCTGCGAGGAGGTCGACTGGACGCTGTCCAGCCTGTTCGACGCGATGGGGGCGATGTCGGCCAAGTTCAACGCCACGCCGGCCAAAGCCAGCCGCGCCTACGACGTCGACCGCGACGGCTTCGTCATCGCCGGCGGCGCGGGCATCCTGGTGCTGGAGGCGCTGGACCGCGCCAAGGCGCGGGGCGCCAAGATCTACGGCGAGATCGTCGGCTACGCGGCCAATTCGGACGGTTACGACATGGTCGCGCCGTCCGGCGAGGGCGCCGCGCGCTGCATGCGTCTCGCCCTGGCGGACGCCGGCGATCGCAAGATCGACTATCTCAACCCGCACGGCACGGGCACGCCGGTCGGCGATCTCAAGGAGATGGAGGCGGTGCGCACGGTGTTCGGCGCCGCGCCGCCGCTGATCTCGTCCACCAAATCCCTGACCGGCCACAGCCTCGGCGCGGCCGGGGCGCAGGAGGCGATCTACTGCCTGCTGATGATGGGCGGCGACTTCGTCGCCGAGAGCGCCAATATCGAGACCCTGGACCCGGCCTTCGCCGATCTGCCGATCGTCCGCGAGCGGCTGGACCGGCCGCTGGAGACGGTGATGTCCAACAGCTTCGGTTTTGGCGGCACCAACGGCTGCCTGGTGCTGGCGCGGGCCTAGCTCTTCGAGCGCGCGGTCCAACCGCCAAGCGATGCTGTTGCGGGGAGACGGCGCGTCAGGCGATCAGCCGCGCTAGCCCGAACGCGACAGCTGCGGCCAGGGCCCCGACGATCAGCGTTTGTACCGCGGACCGGACCGCGCCAACGCCGGTCAACCGCCCTTTGACCGCCCCGAACAGCAGCAAGGCGATGGCCGTCGCGCCGACGGAGACCGGCATGGCCGCGCGCACGCTTGGCAGCAAGATGTAGGCGAAAAGCGGAATCATGCCCCCCACCAGGTATGAGCCCCCGATGGTGACGGCGCTGATCGGCGCACGCTTCGGGTCGGGTCGCTCCAACCCCAGCTCGAACCGCATCATGAAATCGGTCCAGCGCTGCGGCTCGGCCGAGATGGCGGCGGTGACGCTTTCCAGCGCTTCCCCGGCGAGGCCGAGCCCGCCGAGAACCTGGCGGACCTCCTCGAGTTCCCGATCCGGCAGCTCGCGAATCTCGCGCTGCTCGCGGCGAACCTCGCTCTGGTAGTGCTCCTGGTCGCTGCGCGCGGCGAGATAGCCGCCCAGGCCCATGGCGATGGCGCCGGCGGCGATCTCGGCGAGTCCGGCAGTCACGATCAGCTTGGTCGAACTGACGGCGGCCGACAGGCCCGCAGCAAGCGCGAACGGCACCGTCAGCCCGTCGGCCATGCCGATCACGACGTCACGCATGGTCTGCGAGCCAGTGAAGTGGCGTTCGATATGAGGGGTGGCTGGCACGAACTCTCCTTCTGTCCGACACTGCCGCCTATGCTCGCGGGGTTCATTGCGCTGCATCAACCGCCCCCGGGGGCCAGCGGGCAGCTGACGTCGTGCGTCTTGCCCCGAAGAGCTGGCCCGTCCACAAAGCGGCGCTCTCAGCAACGAGGAAATATCCAGCGATGGCCGAAGCGTTCGATCTGCCCAAGGGCGAACTCATGCGCGGCAAGCGCGGCCTGGTGCTGGGCGTCGCCAACCACCAGTCGATCGCCTGGGGCATCTCCGCCCAACTCGCCGCGCAGGGCGCCGAGCTGGCGTTCGGCTACATGGAGATGAACGAGAAGCGGGTGAAGCCGCTGGGCGAGAGCATCGGCGTCAAGACCTACGCCACGTTCGAAGCCTCCCAGCCCGGCTCCATCCAATCGGTGTTCGACACCGTCGCCAAGACCTTCCCAAAGATCGATTTCCTCGTGCACGCCATCGGCTTTGCGCAACGCAGCCAGATCGGCGGCTCGTTCATCGACAACGCGGACCGCGCCGCGTTCCTGCAGGCGATGGACATCTCGGTGTTCAGCTTCATTGAGTCCGCCCAGCTCGCCGCGAAGATGATGGGCCCCGGCGGGTCGATCATCACCCTGACCTACCTCGGCTCGGAGCGGGCGATCCCCAACTACAACACCATGGGGGTGGCCAAGGCGGCGCTGGAGGCGAGCGTCCGCTACGCCGCCCGCGACTTGGGCCAACGCGGCATCCGGGTGAACGCGGTCTCGCCCGGGGTGATGCGCACGCTGTCGCTGGCGGGGATCCAGGGGGGACGGGGGCTGTTCTCCAAGGGCCGCCAGTTCAGCGCGCTGGGGGAAGACACCGCGATGGAAGGCGTCGCCGGCTGCGCGCTGTGGCTGCTGTCCGACCTCGGCCGCTCGACTACAGGCGAGGTCGTCCACGTCGATGGCGGCTTCCACATGATGGGCCTGCCGACCGAGGAAGAAGCCGCGCCAGCCAGCGCGGGTTAAGTCGCGGTCACGGGCGTGTAGGCCCGCACGAAGCGCTGGGCGGCTTCGCGGGCGAGGCGAGGGACGTTCTCGCCGGTCAGCTGCTGCGGCAGGCCGAGCAGCAACTCCAGCTGGTAGTTGCCGATCACCATGCCGACGAAGAAATCGGCCGCCTGGCCGGGGTCGTCGATCGCCAGTCGCCCGACCTGGTCTTCGCGGCGCAGGAAGTCGGTGAGCCGGCTGCGCGCGCCGCGGAACCCGCCCGGCAGTATGGCCCGCGCCAGCTCCGCGTCCTGCCCGGCGTTGGCGATCAGCAGGCGGAAGAGGGCGACGCCGCGATCGATCATCACGGTCCGCAGGAGCACCTCGGCGTAGGCGGCCAGGGTCTCGACCGGAGTCGCCTCGGCGCCTGGCAGCTCGAGCGGCGCGGAGATGCTCTTCGATCGCCGCTCGATCAGCGCCCGCACCAGGTCGCCCTTCGAGCCGTAGTGATTGTAGATGGTCTGCTTGGAGACGCCGGCCCGCCGGGCGACCTCGTCCAGCGGCGCGCCAAGCCCCCGCTCGAAGATCACGTCGGAGGCGGCGTCGAGGATCGCTTCGTTCTTGGCCCGGTCGATCTGACCGGCGGCTCTGGGCATCAAGCGGCCCCGGGCGTCGGACGGCGCGCGGGCATCAGGCCGCCCGACGCGGAGACGCCGCCTCGCCGATCCTAGGGGTCGTGCAATACGCCATGTCGTTTCGAAAATACGCTGACCTGGGGGGAGGAGCCAGCCAAGCTCGCACTAGGGCGATGCGCGCGCTTGCACAAGAGCACGCCGACTCGCATAGCAAAGCCGCCATGGGCGACGCGCTCGATGCCGACGTAATCATCGCCGGCGCCGGATTGACCGGCGCCACCCTGGGTCTCGCCGTGGCGAGCGCGGGGCTGAAGCCGATCCTGGTCGATCCGCAGCCGTTCGACGCCCAGGTCGCCCCCACCTTCGACGGCCGCGCCTCGGCGATCGCCTTCTCCAGCTTCCGGCAATGGCGCGCGCTGGGGCTGGGCGACTCGCTGGCGCCGCACACGCAGCGGATCGAGCAGATCCTGGTCACCGACGGGCGCGGCGCCGGCGCGGCCGCGCGGGGTCCGGGCGGCGCCTTCCTGCGCTTCGATGCCGCTGAGATCGCCGGCCGCACGCCGAATGAACCAGAGGGCGGCGAGCCGCTGGGGTACATGATCGAGAACCGCCGCAGCCGCGCCGCCCTCGCCGAGGCGGTGACGCGCGCCGGCCTCACGGTGCTGGCCCCGGCCAGCGTCGCCAAGGTGGAATTCGGGCTCGCGCGGGCGGAGGTGACGCTGGCGGACGGCCGGATGTTGCGCGCGCCGCTGGTGGTCGGGGCGGAGGGGCGCGGCTCGGTCGCGCGGGACGCCGCCGGCATCGAGGTGCAGGGCTGGAGCTATGGCCAGAGCGGCGTCGTCGCCACGGTCCATCTCGAACACGACCATCAGGGCGTGGCGCACGAGTATTTCCTGCCCAGCGGCCCGTTCGCCATTCTGCCGCTGACCGAGCAACGCGCCAGCCTGGTCTGGACCGAGCCGACGCGGCGCGGCGAAGCCCTGCGCGGCGCCCGCGACGAGGTGTTCCACGCCCATCTGCGGCGGCGCTTCGGCGACTTCCTCGGCCACGTCGAGGCGAAGGGCCCGCGCTTCGTCTATCCGCTGTCGATCCAGCTGGCGGCTCAGCTGGTCGCGCCGCGGCTGGCCCTGCTGGGCGACGCCGCCCACGCGATCCATCCGCTCGCCGGCCAGGGCCTGAACCTCGGACTGAAGGACGCCGCCGCGCTGGCCGAGGTGCTGGCCGAGGCCATCCGGCTGGGCGAAGACATCGGCTCGCTGCAGGTGCTGGAGCGCTACGCCCGTTGGCGCCGTCTCGACAACGTCGCCGTCTCGCTCGCCTGCGACGGCTTCAACCGGCTGTTCTCCAACGATAATCCCATCCTGCGCGCCGGGCGCGGGGCCGGCATCGCGCTGGTCAACCGCCTGGGACCCGCTCGCCGCTTCTTCATGCAGGAGGCCGGCGGCGCGCTGGGGGATCTGCCCAGGCTGCTGCGGGGCGAGGCGCTCTAGCGCCTAGTCGAGCGATCGCGCCTCTTCCGGCAGCATGATCGGCACGCCGTCGCGGATCGGGTAGGCCAGGCGCGCGCCGGCGCTGACGAGCTCGGCGCGTTCGCGGTCGTAGGTCAGCGGGCCGCGCGTCACCGGACAGACCAGGATCTCGAGCAGGCGGGAATCGATGTCGGCGGCGTCGCTCATGGCTAGTGTCCCGATCCCGAAGTTCGCAGGTGCAACTGGCGGGTTCGGTTGAACTTCGGGATCGATAAGGACACTAGCAAAACCTCGTTTCTAGCGTGCTTATTGGATTTGAAGTTCGCTCATGTCCGACCCATGCGCGGGCGAACTTCAAATCCAGCACGCTAGCGCTTCTACTGCAGCGGCGGCGGTTCGTCATCGTCGGCGGCGGCGTCGATCTCCAGCAGCGCCGCCAGCACCCGGCCGCGGTCGGCCAGCGTCGGGGCCTCCAGCAGCGCCTGCTTTTCCGGCGGATCCAGCGGCAGGCCCATGGCGAGACTGTTGACCAGGGCGCCGGCCGGGGCCTGGCGGGCGGCGTCCCACTCCACCTCCAGCCCCTTGTGGTCGAGGTAGCGGCGCAGCACCGCGAGGAACCTGAGCCGGTCGAGCACGACCTCGCTCTCGTCGTCCTCCAGGTCGCGCATGAAGCGCTCGAAGTTGGGCCGCATCTGGCGATAGGGGGTGTTGGTCGAGAGCTCTTCGCCGGCGCCGAAGCGGCAGATGCCGGTCAGGGTGATCATGTAGCGGCCATCGCCGGTCTCCGCGTAGGCGGTGATGCGCCCGGCGCAGCCGACGTCCGCCAGGTTCGGCTTGATCCGTCCGCCGCCTGCCCGGGTCTGGATCATGCCGATCAGGCGCGAGCCGCTCATCGCATCGTCGACCATGTTGAGATAGCGCGGCTCGAAGATCTGCAGCGGCAGCTGGCAGCCGGGCAGCAGCACGGCGCCGTCGAGGGGAAAGACCGGGATCAGCGCCGGCAGGTCGGAAACCTTGTGGTAGCCGGCCGCCACGCCCGCGCCCCTAGGAGAACAGGATGGAAGAGAGCCGCCGCCGGCCGAGCCGCGCCACGTCGGAACCCTGACCCGCCGCCTCGAACACCGTCAGCAGCTGCTTGCGCGCGGCTTGCTCGCCCCATTCGCGGTCGCGCTCGATGCTGTCGAGCAGCTGGTCGGCGGCTTCCTTGAAGTGGCCGCGCCCCGCCAGCGCCTTGGCCAGCTCGATCCGCGCTTCGTGGTCGTCCGGGTTCCTGGCGATGCGCTGCTCGAACTCGCCGGTCTCGGTCGGCGCGCTCTCGGCCAACGCCAGGGCGGCGCGGACGCTCTCCAGATCGGCGTTCTTGGCGTCGGCCGGGGCCATCGCCGCCACTTCGGCGGCGCGCTCGGAATCGCCGCCGGTCAGATAGCAACGCGCCAGTCCGCCGATCGCCGTCAGATTCTCGGGTTCGGCCTGCAGCACCTGGGCGTAGGCCTGGGCCGCGCCGCCGGTGTCGCCCAGCTCGAGCGACTCCTTGGCCATCGCCAGCAGGTCGTCGATCTCCGAGCCAGCGCCCCCGCCGGCCTGGACCAGGCGGTCGATGAAGGCCTTGATCTGGCTCTCCGGCACCGCGCCCATGAAGCCGTCGGCCGGACGCCCATCGACGAAGGCGTAGACGGTGGGGATCGACTGCACGCGCAGCTGGCCGGCGAACACCGGGTTCTTGTCGATGTCGATCTTGACCAACTTGACCTTGCCTTTGGCCGCCAGCACCGCGCGTTCCAGCGCCGGTCCCAGCGTCTTGCACGGCCCGCACCAGGTGGCCCAGAAGTCGACGATCACCGGCTGTTCGCGGGAGGCGTCGATGACGTCCTTGGCGAAGCCGGCGTCCGTGCCTTCCTTGATCAGATCGTCCTTCGTCAGACCGCCTGGCGTCGTCTCGCCGATCAGGGACATCGGTCCTCCTCCTGCACTTCTTGGCCCCCAAGATGGGACCAGAAGGCGCCCGCCGCAACGGCGCCGCTCAAGCCTCGGCCGGGGCCTCGAAATCGACGATCAACGGCGCCGCGCCGACCGCCGCCAGGAAACGCCGGAAATCCGCCTGCGATATGGCGGTGGTGGCGGTGTTGGTCAGCGGATGGAAGTTCACCGGGTCGCTGGCGGCGAGTCCCGCGTCGAGCACGAAGCGGACACGGTGGTCCGCGTCGTTGATAAGTCCGAAAGCGGTGACCGAGCCGGGCGTCACGCCCAGCGCCGCCTGCATCAGTTCGGCGGCGCCGAACGACAGCCGCGCCGAGCCGATCGCCCGCGGCAGCGCCTTCAGGTCGATCCGCGCATCCTGCAGCGCCGAGACCAGCCAGAGCTGGTCCTTGGCGTCCTTCAGGAACAGGTTCTTGGTGTGGCCGCCGGGCAGCGCCGCCTTGATCGCCTCGCCCTCGCCGACCCGGAACACGGCCGGATGCTCCAGCGTGTGGTGGGCGATCCCCAGATCGTCGAACAGGGCGAAAAGGTCGTCGCGCGTCTTCATGCCGACCTCATAGCCGGCGGGGCCCCGCTTGATAAACTGGACGGGCGCGAGGCTGGGCCATTAGACACGTCAGCCAGCCTGCCCATCCGGATCCAAGCGCCATGCCGCTGCTCGAATGCTTTCCGATGTCGTCGCGGCCGCCGGAGATCGTGCCCGGCCGGCCCCAGCGGGGCTGGATGGACCAGATCACCGAGCGCCACGCCTACCGCTGCCTGCCGATGTCGATGGCCAACACCACCGGCTGGGAGCTGCTCTGCCCGGTCGGGCTGACCGCCGAATGGAACGGCGGCGCGGCCGCGGCCGACCTCGTGGTCACGCCGGATCATCCCTATCCCGACTTCCACGACTTCGCGCGCAGCCACTTCGCCCACGGCATCCTCACCTTCCACGCCGGCTATCTGTTCCGCACGCCGGAGAACTGGTCGATGTGGGTGATGGGGCCGCCCAACCACATCAAGGACGGCATCCAGCCGCTGGTCGGCCTGGTCGAGACCGACTGGCTGCCGTTCCCCTTCACGATGAACTGGCACTTCACCCGGCCCGGGAAGGTGCGCTTCGCCAAGGGCGAGCCGTTCTGCTTCATCACCCTGGCGCAGGACCGCCAGCTGGAGACCTTCGAGCTGGTGCAGAAACGCCTGGAGGCCGACGAGGCGCTGTTCGGCCAGTACGAGGCCTGGCGCAAGCAGCGCGACGACTTCAACAAGGCGCTGTACCGCCGCGAGCCCGAGGCGGTGAAGGCGGCCTGGCAGCGCTACTACTTCCGCGGCGAGCTGCCGGACGACAGCGGCCCCGCGCCCAAGGCCCACGCCAACCGCCGCCGCATGAAGCCGGTGAAGCTGCGGTTCTGACGCCGCACGCGGCCCGCGCCGCCTTGCCAACGCCCCGCCCCTCTGCAATAAGCCCCTCCTTCGAAAAAGGAGCGGCCCTGCCGCTCCGGAGCGCGGGCGTAGCTCAGGGGTAGAGCACAACCTTGCCAAGGTTGGGGTCGGGCGTTCGAATCGCCTCGCCCGCTCCATTATTTTTCAAAGACTTAGCCGGCAACCTGGCCCCTTCCACGAGGGACCAGGCAAGGCCGTGTCTAGGCGCCCTGCCAGCGGCGCACGCGGCCGACATCGACGTGGACGAAATCGGAGGTCGGATAGTAGCCGACACCGCCGATGGCCAGCCTCTGCGCGGCGTCGCGGACCGTGGCGCTGTCGACGCCCGGGAGACGGATGTCGATCGCCTGGCCTTGCATGTGCAGGCTGCCGCTGGCGACCTGGCCGCTCTTCTCGTGCAGCATCGCGTTGGTCTGCGGCGAGCGATAGCCTGAGATGACCCCGAACGCGGTCTTCGTTTCCAACGAGGCCGACAGTACGGTCAGCAGGTCGAGCAGCCGTGGCTCGATCACGTGCACGTCGCCGGTGCGGTAGTCGCGCAGCACGTGGTTCACCTCGGCGAGCGCGTCGCCGACGTAGCAGCCGTTCTCATAGTAGGCGACGTCGAGCCTCTCGCCCGTGTGCAGATTGTCGAACGCGAGCCGCCGCGTTGGCGCGGTCAGCGCCGCCAGGGCCGCCGGGGCGGCGGCGAGACCGCCCACGAGTCCCAGACCAGCGGCGATCAGCTTGCGGCGTGCGATCATCCAAGAACCCTACAACGGCGCAGATTACCAATCTATCGCACCCGCGGCGCGCAGCCAAATGCGGCCTATGCACGCGAGCGTCCGCTACCTGGGTCACAAAGGCGCGATCAGCGCGCTGTGTAGCCGCCGTCGATGACCAGCTCGGAGCCGGTGACGAACTTGGCTTCGTCGGAAGCGAGATAGACCGCACCCCAGGCGATGTCGTCCGGCTCCCCCACATGGCCGAGCGGGTGCAGGGCGTCGAGCTCGCGGCGGCCCTCGCCCAGGTTCTCCTGGCCGAGGAACCCCTCGACCATCGGGGTCCAGATGAAGCCTGGATGGATCGAGTTCACCCGGATCTTGTCAGGCGCATAGATCAGGGCGTCGTTCTTACTCATCAAGCGCACTGCGCCTTTGGAGGCGTGGTAGGGCGGCACATCGCCGGCCCCGACCAGGCCGTAGATCGACGACAGGTTGATGATGCTGCCGCCGCCGCGCCGCCGCAGATGGGCGATGGCGTGCTTCACGCCGAAGAAGACGCCTTTCACGTTGACCGACTGCACGAAGTCCCATTCCGCCTCGGTCAGCTCGTGGGTCGGCTTGTCCGCTCCGGCGACGCCGGCGTTGTTGACCAGGACGTCGAGGCCGCCGAACTCGGCGACGGCCTCGCCGAACACGCGGGCGATCTCGGCTTCCCGGGTGACGTCGCAGCGCCAGTATCGCGCCTTGCCGCCGCGCGCCGACAGGTCGCCAGCGAGATCGCGCCCGACATCGTCATGCAGGTCCAGCAGCGCCACGGCCGCGCCTTCCTGCGCCATCCGCGTCGCGATCGCCCGGCCAAGACCGAGCGCTGCGCCGGTGACGATGGCGATCTTGTCCTTCAATCGATCCATTGGCCTTGGCTCCGGAGGATGCACCCGATCGGATGCGCCATCCGCGGGCGGCGCGCTTTGAGCGGAGTCAAATCCGCGACTTGATGCGCCTCAAGGACAAGCCCGGCCGGCGCCCCCATGGTGAGGCGTCTGGATCGGCGTCACCCGGTCCTGTTTGGGCCGGGTCTTTTGATGCAACGCGCCGCTTTTCTCGCGCCGATCGCTCTCGCGGCAGCCATGGCGTCGGGACTCTGCTGGGCCGCCGCGCCGGCGACGCCAGCGGCGGCGCTGCAACCCGCGCCGCAGCCGTCGCCGCTGACTGCGGCGGATAGGGTCGCCATCACCGTGGCGCTGTCAACGGCCCCGAGCCAGGGCCTGCCCGGCGCCGCGGCCCTCCCGGCGGACGCTCCCGATCGGACCCTGGCCGATGCGGCGATCGCCTTCGCCATCGCCGAAAACGGTCTGATCGCCAATCCCGCCGCGCTCGATCGGAACTTCGCGTTGAAGCCGGCCGACGACGTGGCCAAGCAGTTCGGCGCGGCGCGCGATGAGGGGCGAGTCGCGGCATGGATCGCCGGGGCGCCCCGCGCCGATCCAGCCTACCTGGCCCTGGTGAAGGCGCGCGATGGCTACGCGGCGATCCTGAAAGCCGGCGGCTGGCGCCCCATCCCTGACGGCAAGGCGCCAAAGCTTGGCGCGAGCGACCCGCGGGTCCCGCTGCTGCGGGATCGGCTCGTGGTGGAAGGCTTCCTCGGCGCCTCCCCTGCGCCGACGCCGCTTCTGGCCCCGCTGCTGCGCGCCGCGCAGGACGCCAATGGCCCGCCCGTCGCTCCGGCGCCGCCAGAGCCCGCGCCCGAAACACTCTTCGACGCATCGCTGGCCGCGGCGCTCGCATCGTTCCAGGAGCACCACGGCCTGAAGGCGGACGGCGTGCTGACCGCGGCGACCGTGGCGGCGCTCAATGTCCCGGCCGAGGCGCGCCTCGCCGCGATCGACGCCAACCTGGAGCGTGCGCGCTGGCTGCCCAGCCAGATGCCGGCGAATCGTATCGAGGTGGACCTGGGCGCCCCCGACGCCACGCTATTCGAAGCCGACGCGCCGGTGCTGGCGATGCGCGCGATCGTCGGGCGTCCCGACCGCAAGACCCCGACGTTCGTTTCCAAGGTGACGGCGGTGAAGTTCAACCCGCCCTGGATCGTGCCGGCCGATATCGCGGCGCGGGAGATTCTGCCCAAGGCGCGCAGATCGCCAGGCTACCTCGCGCGCAACGACTACTACCTCAGCGGCGGCCAGGTGATTCAGCGGCCGGGACCCAAGGCGGCGCTGGGCTACGTCAAGTTCGAGATGCCCGATCCGTTCGGCGTCTATCTGCACGACACGCCCTCGCGCACTCTGTTCGCCCACGACAAGCGCTGGCTCAGCCATGGCTGCATGCGGCTGGAAAAGCCGAGGGAGCTGGCCACGGCGCTGCTCGCGGCGCAGGGATGGGACCGCGCCGCGGTCGATGCCGCGATCGCGACGGCGGCGACCAACTCGGTCCCGGTGAAGCGCCAAGTGCCCGTCTTCGTCATCTATCGAACGGTCATTGCGGAGCAGGACGGCCATCTGGCGTTCCGGCCGGACGTCTACGGCTGGGACGCCAAGATCGCGGCGGCGCTGGCGGGTCGCTGACGTCTGATCTGGATCAAGGCGGCGTAGACCAGGGCTGCGACAATCTGGTCGCAAACCGGAGACGCCATCATGTGGGTCTGGATTTATCGCATCATCGCCGCGCTGCTGGTGTTCGCAGGGTCCGCCCTGCTGAGCGCCGCCTGGGAAGAGCTGCGCGGACGCGCCGTGCAACTCGCAACGCTGCTCGGCGGCGGCTTGGCGGTCGTCACGATCGCCCTTGCATCGATCATGCTGACGTCGGCGATCATGATCCTCATCAGCCCAGCCAGCCGACCCAGCGCCCGCTCGTGATCGAGGCCAGGCGTCAGGCGGCCGGGCTAAAGGCGCGGCCGCTGCCGTTCGACACCTTCCGCGAGAACGTCGTGGTGTTGGCGCGCGACAACGCGGTGCTGCGGCCCGAGCGGCTGGCCGGCGTGCGTCGGGTCGAGGTGATGGCGCGGGGCGTCAGCATTCTAGCGTCGCCGATGATCGCGGAGGCCGGCGCGAACCTCGCGGCCGACGAGATCGGACTGCCGCAGCCCGCCCTGCGGCGCCTGTGCGTCGCCGCCGGCGATCTGGTTCAGATTGCGCCGGCCCGTGCGCCGCAGAGCCTGGACGCCGTGCGCGCCAAGATCCGCGGCGAGACTTCTGAGCGTGGAGCGGATGGCGCAGGTCGTCGCCGATCTCGTCGGCCACCGCTGCTCGGACATGGAGGTCGCCGCGTTCCTGATCGCCTGCGCCAGCTTCATGACCGCCGACGAGACCCTGGCTCTCACCCAGGCGATGGTGGCGGCGGGCGCCCGCCTCAGCTGGGGCGACCGTGCGGTGGTCGACAAGCACTGCATCGGCGGCATCCCGGGCAACCGCACCAGCCTGATCGTGGCGCCGATCGTGGCCGCGCACGGCCTGACGATCCCCAAGACCTCGTCGCGCGCCATCACCTCGCCGGCCGGGACGGCGGACACCATGGAGGTGCTGGCGCGCGTCGATCTGGACGAGGACGAGATGCGCGTGGTGGTCGAGCGCTGCGGCGGCTGCATCGTCTGGGGCGGCCGGGTGAATCTCGCCCCGGCCGACGACGTGCTGATCTCGGTCGAACGCCCGCTCGGCGTCGACACGCCCGAGCAGATGGTCGCCTCGATCATGTCGAAGAAGGTCTCGGCCGGATCGAGCCACCTGGTGGTGGACCTGCCCGTCGGCCCGTCGGCGAAGGTCCGCGACCCGGCCGCGGCGCTGCGGCTGCGCAAGCTGTTCGAGTTCGTCGGCGCGCGGATGGGCATCGGCGTCGAGGTCGTCACCACCGACGGCTCGCGCCCGATCGGCCGCGGCGTCGGCCCGTTGCTGGAGACCGAGGACGTGCTGGCCGTGCTCGAGCGGCGGGCTGACGCGCCGCGCGACCTCGAGGCCAAGGCGGTGATGCTGGCGGGCCGCCTGCTGGAGATCGATCCCGAAGTCCGCGGCGGGCAGGGCGAGGACCGGGCGCGCGAGCTGATCGGTTCCGGCGCCGCGCGGCGCAAGCTGGACCAGATTATCGAGGCGCAGGGGCCCAGTCCGATCGACGCGAAGGTCGGCGCGCTGACGCATGAGGTGACGGCGCCGCGCGCCGGCCGCATCGGCGCGATCGATTGCCTGCGAATCTCGGCGGTCGCGCGTCTGGCCGGCGCCCCGACCGACGCCGGCGCGGGACTTCGCCTGCTCGGGGGCGTCGGCGACGTTGTGCGCGCCGGCGACCCGCTCTACCGCATCCATGGCGAGGAGCCCTCGGAGTTCGCCTTCGCCGTCGAGGCGGCGCAAGAGGACAGCGGCTTCAGGCTGGAGCACGACCGATGAGCCTCGCCGTCGCCTACTTTCCCGACGAGGCTGCGCCGGCCGAGCGGCTCGCGCGGGCGCTCGGCGCGACGTCGAGACCGCTGACCGTGCACCGGTTCCCCGACGGCGAGACGATGCCACGGATCGACCCGCCGGCGGGCGAGGCGACCGTGATCTACCGATCGCTCGACCACCCGAACGAAAAGCTTGTCGATCTCCTGCTGGCGGCCGACGCGGCGCGGCGCGCCGGCGCGAGGCGTCTGTTCCTGGTCGCGCCGTACTTCTGCTACCTGCGGCAGGACGCCGTGTTCGCGCCAGGCCAGCCGCTGAGCCGCGATGTGATTGCGCCGATGATCGGCGCCCGGTTCGATGGCGTGATCACGGTGCAGGCGCATCTGCATCGCACGACCGATCTGGCGCGCACGCTGGGCACGGCAGCCTGCAACCTTTGGGCGGTCGACGCTCTGGCGGCCGCGTTGCCGGCCTACGACCAGACGCCGTTGATCGTGGGGCCGGACGCCGAGTCAACGCCGTGGGCGGCCGCCTGGGCCAAGCGGCTCAAGGGCGAGGCGGTCAGTCTGACCAAGGTCCGCGAAGGCGACCGCAAGGTGACGATCGACGCCCCCAACCTTCGCTGCAAAGGGCGGCCGGTCGTGATCATCGACGACATCGCCGCCAGCGGCGAAACGCTTGGGCAGGTGTCCGAGCTCGCCCGCCGCGGCGGCGCGGCGTCGATCGATATCGCGGTGGTCCACGCGCTGATGAGCGAAACCGCCACCGATCGCCTCGAACGCGACGGCGTGCGGCGGATCATTTCCACCGACTCAGTCCGCCACTCCACCAACGCCGCCGTGCTCGCGCCCATCCTCGCCGACGCGGTGCGCCAGATGATCGAGGGCCCATGAGCACCACCCTGACCGTCCATGGCGCAGCGGGCTGTGTCACCGGCTCGTGCTATCGGCTGCATACGCCGGGCGCGACGATCCTGATCGACTGCGGCATGTTCCAGGGCTCCAAGAGCCTCAAGGCGCTGAACTACGAGCCATTCCCGTTCGACGTCAAAGGGATCGACGCGGTCCTTCTGACCCACGCCCACATCGACCATTCCGGCCTATTGCCGAAGCTGACTCGAGCCGGCTATCGCGGGCCAATCTGGGCGACGCCCGGCACACGCGATCTGTGCGAGGTCATGCTCGCCGACTCGGCCCACATCCAGGAAAGCGAGGTCGATCAGCTCAACCGCCGCAACCAGCGGCGCGGTCGCGCGCTCGTCGAGCCGATCTACGTCAGGCGAGACGCGGCCCGCACTATGGAGCTGTTTCGCCCGGCGAAACTGGATGAGACGATCGACATCGCGCCGGGGGTGAAGGCGCGCTGGTGGAACGCGGGCCACATCCTGGGCTCCGCCTCCATCGAAGTGACGATCGAGGACGAACCGCCCCTGCGGCTGTTCTTCTCGGGGGACATCGGCCCGGGCGGCCGGGACTTCCTGGCCGACCCCCAAGGACCGACGGGCATCGACCACCTGATCATGGAGTCCACCTACGGCGATCGCGAGCGCCCGGCGCTGACGCCGGACCAGCGCCGAGCTCTGCTGGCCGAAGAAGTCCGCGCCGCCCACGCCGCGGGCGGTCCGCTGCTAGTTCCGGCGTTCGCCGTCGAACGCACCCAAGAACTGTTGGCGGACCTGCTGCAGGTGATGGCCGAGGGCGCCGCTCCGCCCGCTGATGTGTTCCTCGATTCGCCGCTCGCCATCGAGGCCACCGAAGTCTTCCTCAAGCGCGGCTACAGCCCCGGGGCTGGCCGCAATCCGTTTGAGGCCTTGCACGCTGGCGAGCGGCTGCGCTTCCTTCGCACGCCGCGGGAGAGCGACGGTCTCGACCGCCTGAGCGGCTGGCACGTGATCATGGCCGCTAGCGGCATGTGCGACGCAGGCCGGATCCGCAAACACCTGAAGCGGCTGCTCTGGCGCTCCGAAGCGACGGTGCTGCTGTCGGGCTTCCAGGTCCAGGGAACGCTTGGCCGGTTGCTGGCGGACGGGGCCAAGCGGGTCCGCATCCAGGGCGACGACATCCGCGTCCAGGCGCGGATTCGCTCGCTCGACATCTACTCCGGCCACGCCGACGCCCCAGGCCTCACCCGCTGGGCCCTGGCGCGTCGCCCGATCGGCGGCCAGCTTTTCATCTGCCACGGCGAACCGGCCTCGGCCGCAGGGCTTGCGGATCGCTTGGCTGCGGCTGGGCTACCGACGGCGAGCCTGATCCGGCCGTCGATCGACCAATCCTTCCGGCTCCGGCCCACCGGCGCCGAGGCGATCGCGACGGCCGCGACCCGCGGCGCGCCGGCGGTCCCGACATCGCTCGACTGGCACAACGCCCGCGCCGCGCTGCTCGGCGAGCTCGACGCCGATCTGGAGGCCGCACCGGACGATGCCTCGAGGTCGCAGCTCCTCGAGGCGATCCGGCGCTTGCTCGAGCAAGCGCCGGCGCCGGGCCCAAGGCGGGCCGCCGAGGCCGCCACCAAGGTAGGCGCATGACATGAGACACGCCCCGCTTCAGCTTCTGGTCACCGCTCTGTTCCTGCTAGCCGTCGCAACGCCGGCCTTGGCGGGCGCTGGAGAGGACGCGTTCAACGCCAATTGCGCCGCGTGCCATACGCTCAACGGCGTCAGCACCAGGAGCGGGCCCTCGCTGAAGGGCGTGGTCTGGCGCAAGATCGCGGTGCTGCGCGGCTTTGCCTATACCCCGGCCCTGCGATCGATGGTCGGCACCTGGTCGCCGGCCCGCCTCGACGCCTTCCTTCACAATACGCAGGCTGTCGCCCCCGGAACGGATATGTTCTGGGATATCGACGACGCGCCAACGCGGCGCGCGATCATCGACTACCTCAAGGGCGTGAAATAGAGGGGTCCAGTGGGGCGACTTCCTGCCAATTTCTGGGCCTACGCCGTCGCGGTCGGCGGCGTTGCGGTCGCGTTCGCGGCGCGCAGCGTGCTGCAGCCGTGGCTGGGCGACCGCTCCCTCTACCTGCTCTTCATCCCGCCCGTGCTCGGGGCCGCCATCTTCGGCGGCGCGGCGCCCGGGCTGTTCGCGACCCTGATCTCGGTTGCAGCGGCCACCTTGGTGGAGCGGGTCCGCGGCGTCGCGCTCGACGTCCCGGGCTTGGCGCTGTTTCTGGTCATTAGCACCGGGCTGACCCTGGCCGGCGGCGCCCTCGCGGCGGACCGGCGACGGTCGTCGGCCCGCGCGGGGCAGCTGCTCGAGCGCGAGGCGCACCTGCAGTCGATCCTGGACACCATCCCGGACGCGATGATCGTCATCGACGAAAGAGGCTTGATGCAGTCGTTCAGCGCCGCCGCCGAGCGGCTGTTCGGTTGTGTCGGCGCGGAGATGATAGGCCAGAACGTCTCCACGCTGATGCCCTCGCCGTACCGCGAGGCGCACGATGGCTACCTGGCGCGCTACTTCGCCACCGGCGAGCGGCGGATCATCGGCATCGGCCGCGTCGTGGTCGGCCAGCGGCGTGACGGGTCGACCTTCCCGATGGAGCTGGCGGTCGGTGAAATGAAGGTGGCGGACCGCCGGTTCTTCACCGGCTTCGTGCGTGACCTGACTGACCGGCAGCAGACTGAGGCGCGGCTGCAGGAGCTGCAGAGCGAGCTGGTGCATGTCTCGCGGCTCACGGCCATGGGCGAGATGGCGTCCGCGCTGGCGCACGAGCTGAATCAACCGCTCTCCGCCATCGCCAACTATGTGCGCGGCGCGAGGCGGCTGCTCGACAAGGGCGATCCCAACGATGAGCCTCGCCTACGCGATGCGCTCGACAAGGCTGGCGACCAGGCGCTGCGGGCCGGCGATGTGATCCACCGGCTGCGGGACTTCATCGGCCGCGGCGAGACCGAGCGTCGCATCGAAAGCATCTCCAAGGTGATCGAAGAGGCCAGCGCGCTCGCGCTCGTCGGCGCCAAGGAGCTGAGCATCCGGACCAGAATGCAGTTCGACCCCAAGGCCGATCTGGTGCTGGCCGATCGGGTGCAGATACAACAGGTGGTGATCAACCTGCTGCGCAATGCGATCGACGCCATGCGCGGGGCCGCGAGGACGGAGCTGAATGTCGCGGTGACGGCGGGCGAAGACGGATTTACCCTTGTGTCGGTTTCAGATACCGGCTCCGGTCTCAGCGAGGAGGTGCGCGAGCACCTGTTCCAGCCGTTCATGACCACGAAGAAGGAAGGCATGGGCGTCGGCCTGTCGATCTGTCGAACCATTGTCGAAGCCCACGGCGGCTCGATCTGGGCCGAAAACAACGAGGGCGGCGGCGCCACCTTCGCCTTCACCTTGCCGACGGCGGAGGCCTCGGCGCATGTCTGAACCGAAGGCCCACGTCATCGACGATGACGACGACGCGCGCGAGTCGCTCTCGTTCCTGCTGTCCACCGCCGACGTTCCGTTCGAGACCTATGCCGGCGCGCTGGAGTTCCTGGCGATCGCCCACAACGTGAGCGGCGTCGTGGTCACCGACGTGCGCATGCCGCAGATGGACGGGATCGAGCTCGTTCGCAGGCTGGCGGCGGCGGGCGTGGCGTTGCCCGTGATCGTCATGACCGGGCACGGCGACGTGCCGCTCGCGGTCGAGGCGATGAAGGCCGGCGTGGTCGATTTCATCGAGAAGCCCTACGACGGCGAAACCATGCTGTCGGCGATCCGCGCGGCCCTGCAGCGCGGGGGCGAGAGCGACCCGCGGCAGGGCGAACGGGCCGAGTTCATGCGCCGGATCGAAAGCCTCTCGATGCGCGAACGGCAGGTGATGGAGGGCCTGGTCGCCGGCAAGGCCAACAAGGTGATCGCCTACGACCTGGATATCAGCCCACGCACTGTTGAGATCTACCGCGCCCACGTCATGACCAAGATGCAGGCGCGCAGCCTGTCCGACCTGATCCGGGCGGCGCTCGTGGCGGGATTGGCCTAGCGGGCTGGAGTTGAAGTTCGCCCGTTCAAAGGGCCGGCCGCAGCGCGAACCTTAAATCCAAGAAGCATTCGCGAGACCCCTAGCTGCGCGAGCGCAGGACGGCAGCCTCGATGGCCTGGCGCAACGTGCCGTCGAGCAGGGGCTTCTCGACGATCGCCACGCCAGCCGCCGCCGCGGTCTTGCGGCAGCGCTCGTCTGGCCTGGTGGTGATCAGGATAGCGGGGGAGGTGACCCCGACGTCACGCAGCCTGGCGATCAGCGCCAGCCCGTCGAGGTCGGGCAGTTTCAGGTCCACCACTAGGCAGTCGGCCGGAGGCGGCGCGTCCAGCAGGCGCCGCGCCTCGTTGTAGGCCGACACCCGGTATCCGTCGGCCTCGAGTGCGAACTTCAAGGCGCCGAGCAGGGACCGATCGTCCTCGACAATGGTGATATGGGGCGGAGTTGGGGCGGGGCTGACCATATCCCAGCATCCCACATGGTCTGAGCGCCCCGCATTGATCCGCCTCAAACCGATCGCGCCATGGCGACGCCGGGTACGGTGTAGCCCTTAGGGACAAGACACGAATTTCGCGCGGCGCGTCGCGGGCATACCCATTCGCCATCGATCTTCGGTGGAAACGACCATGCAAACCCAGTCCGCAGCGAGCGTCCGCAACTACGAAATCGCCATCCCGGGCCTTCCTTCCGAGGGCGTCCAGGAAGAAATCAAGCTGATTGGCATCGCCAAGACCTTCTCGAAGGATCGGGAGATTTTTGGCGAGGGCGAGCCGACGGATCTTGTCTACAAGGTCGCCGCCGGCGCGGTCCGCTCGTTCCGGATCCTGGCCGACGGGCGACGCCAGATCGCCGATTTCTACCTGCCCGGCGATGTCTTCGGCGTTGAGCTCGGGCAACAGCGCCGGTCGACCGTCGAGGCCGTCGGAGAAGCTGTGGTGATCGTCGCGCGCCGCGCAACGCTCACCGCCGATCCCGACAATGCCGACCGCCTATGGCGCCATGCGTTGCAGCAGCTGCAGCGCACCCAGGATCACGTGCTGACGGTCGGGCGGCGCTCGGCGAGCGAGCGCGTCACATGCTTCCTGCTCGATCTGGCCGAGCGCCTGGGCGTTCGCGCCGATGTTGAGCTTCCGATGTCGCGGCAGGACATCGCCGACTTCCTTGGCCTGACCATCGAGACCGTTTCACGGACGCTGACCCAGATGCAGGCCGACGGGCTGATCGAAGTGAGCGGATGCCGCCGGGTGCGGTTGATCCGTCGAGCCGCCCTGGCCGAACTCTGCGAATAGGCAATGGGGCGCGTCATGGCCCATTTATCCCTCTTGCAACTGGTAGTGCTGGCGGCGGTGACGCTTTGCGGACTCGTCGTGTTCGGCGTTTCACTGCTGACGGTGTCGCTGCGGGTTAGGCCGGCGCCGCACGGCCCCGTCCAGCGGACGGTGATCCCCGCCCGCCGCGCGGACAGCTAAGCGCGCCAAACCTCAGAAGCTGACGAACGCGAGACCGCGCCGAGAACGCGCGCGCTAGCTGCGTCCCTAGACGTGTTGAGATCAGCTGGAATCCAAGTCACGTCATTGCCGGCTGGAGCGCGAAGCGCGGAATGCCGGCAACCCATGCACGCGGCTCAACAGCTGTGTCCATGGATGGCCGGGACATGCCCGGCCATGACGTCGAAGGGGTGTTCAAGCTGAATTGAACCCGCTCTAGTGGCTTAGCAGCAGATAGACTTGGTCCTGTGACAACAGATCGGCGGTGACGCCGCCGAACACCCACTCGCCCAGGCGGCTATGGCCGTAGGCGCCGCAGACGATGAGGTCGGCGCCCACGAGACTGGCCTGTCGCAGGATTTGGAAGCCGTCGGGATGCGCGTGTTGCACGACCGTGCTCGCCGCGGTGATCCCGCGCCGGCGCAGGGCGCTGGCGACGTCGTCCACCTCGACCTGGGCCTGCGCGGCGTCGCGCTCAGCGCAGATCGCGGTTACGACGACGCGGTCGGCCTTCTCGAGGAACGGCATGGCGTCGGACAGTGCGCGGCGGGCCTCGCGGGTGTCCTTCCAGGCCAACAGGATCTGCTTGGCCTGCAGCGGCGGCGCGCTCGGGGGCGCGACCAGGACCGGACGCCCGGAGGTGATCGCGAGCTCGGCGGCGTCGCAGCAGGTGTAGGAGTCATCCATCTTCCGCGGCGCGCCGCCGGCCACAATCAGGTCCGCCGCGCGCGAGGCGGCGGCGATCGCCGGCGTGGGCAGCTGCAGGCCCGACAGGAACACGGCCTTGTCGCCGAAATCCTTGGTGGCGGCGACGAACGCACCCGCGGCGAGCTTGAGGCGCGAGTCGATTGTCTCGCGCATCGCCGTCACCCAGTCGGCCTCGACGCTGTAGTAGCCGCTGTCGAACGCCAGCGGTGGGATCATTTCGGCGGCGACGCCGATGATCGCGGCGTCGAAGCGCCTGGCGATGTCGATGGCGCGGGTGAGTCGCGGCGTCGCCTCGGCCTCGGGCTGAACGTGGGTGATGATGGCGGCATAGGACATGGGAGTATTCCTCGGATCGTGGCTGGCGGCCGGCGCTAGTCGTCGGTCGCGCCGGACTGGCTGGCCGGGGCGAAGTGGCGGCGGACCAGCTGGGACACCTTGTCGAACATGGCCTGCGCGGCGTCCTCCCGGATCCCGGGCGTGATCCCGCCAAGGTGCAGGTGATCCAGGACGGAGAGGCCGCAGACCGCGGCCAGGTGATCGTCGAACCCCTCGCGCAGGCGCTGCATGGCGCCGGTCTGACCGACCCAGGCGTTCGGCGCCCCCGACGTCGAAACCGAGATCAGGCTCTTGCCCACCAGCAAGGGCCGGGTGCCGAGATCGGTGGGACCGTAGCCGAACCCCATGCCGAATACGCGCTCCGCGTAGCCCTTCAGCATCGCCGGCGGCGCGTTGAACCAGAGTGGGTAGACGAAGGCGATGACGTCGGCGGAGTCCAGGTGCGCGCGCTCGGCGGCGATGACCGGCGCCAGCGCATAGTGCGGGCTCCATGGCAGCTCGCTTGCCGGCAGGCGGGGGTCGAACGCCTCGGCGTAGAGGTCTCGGACGATGGCCGACTGCCCCAGGGCTTCGACCGAGGCGACGTAAGCCTTGGCGACGGACGCGTTGAAGCTGGTGGGATCGGGGTGAGAGAGGATCACGGCGTGGCGCATCGCGAAATCATCCGTTTGGCGCGGCGGACCCGCGCTACAGGTTCGTTCACTAGCTCGGGGCCAGCCCAGCAGCCTTGACCCAGGTCAACCGCCACAGGGTCTCGGGGGAGCGGCGGCGCAGATCCTCACCCTGCACTTGACGTAGCTCAAGGCGGCCGACCCGGCGGCGGAGGAGGTTCACGCTCGCGTCGCCAGGAGACGGAAATGGACATCAAGCAGAATTCTTCTGATCGTCGGCGCTGGTTCTGCCTACGAGGGCGCGATGTCGGTCGCCGCCGCGCTGGCCCGGCGATGGAGCGCAGTGGTGCAGGGCGTTTGCCTGTTCAACGAACCGGCTGCGACGGTCGTCGACAGCTTCGCGGTCGGCCGTCTTGGCATCGAAGCGGTCCTGGAGCACCGCGACGCCAAGGTTCGCGAGCTGACGGCTCCGGCCGAGGCGACGTTCGAGGCCATGATCTCGGCACAGGGTCTGTCGGCGGGCTGGGAGGCACAGGAGGCCACCGAGTGGTGCCAGGCCCTGGTGATGCGCGCGCGGCTCGCGGACATGGTGGTCATCGAAGGGCCTGGCAGGGACGGCGTGCTGCGCGCGGATTTGGAACGGGTGCTGATCGAGGGCGGCGCGCCATGTCTCGTGGTCCCGGCCAAGACTGCTCCAGATCCGAGCTTCCATCACGTCGCGTTGGGCTGGGACGGCTCACGAGAGGCCAGGCGCGCGATCAACGACGCGATGACGCTGCTGCGGGGCGCAAAGGACGTCGCCGTCATGGTCGTCGGCGACGAGCCGGAGGAGGGCCCGAGCGCAGAGGCGCTGGTGCGCCTGCTGCTGCGGCACGGCGCCAACGCCCGGCTGCATCAGGTCGCATGTGAAGGCCGCCGCGTCGGCCAGGCCCTGCTGAAAGAGGCTGTGGCCATAGGCGCCGATCTGCTGGTAATGGGCGCGTTCGGCCACTCCCGCGCCGCCGAGACCATTCTGGGCGGCGCCACGCGGACGGTGCTGTCCGACGCGTCACTGCCCGTCCTGTTGTCGCGGTGAGCCGCAGCGGCTCAGCGGGTCAGGCCTTGCCGAGCCCTGCGAGAGGCGCGCGTCATGATCGCGCTTGATCGGGATCAAGGAACGACTTCCCGGCGCTCGTAGTGTTCGTCCGGTCCGGAGAATGCGGACCAGGAGAACTAAGATGAACGCCAAAACAAAAAGCGCTCCGGCCGAGACCGTCACCGAAACCGCCGCCAACGTCGTCGATATCGCCGGGACCGCGATGAGCGAAGCCGCCGAGCGGGGCCAGGCCGCTTTGCAGGCCGCCCTGAACACCTGGAGCCAGGAGGCCGAGACCTTCTACGGGCAGATGGCGTCGCAGGGCTCGGCCGCCTTGGCCCAGCTGCAAGCCTGCAAGTCGCCACTGGAAGTGCTGAATGTCGAGCAGGCTTGGCTGGCGGCGCGCTCGAAGGCCTATCTCGACTCCGGACTCCGGTTCGCGCAGGCGTTCGCGCAAGTCGCGCGCGGCTTCTCCTCCGACTCCTCCACGCCGCCGGCCTGATCGGCTCAACACGGGCGCGCCAGACTCACCGCCAGGGCAGGCGGGTTGGACGTCGTGTTACATCGACGCGCTGATTTCATGGCGGCTCGGCGGCTGAACCGAGCCGCTTGGCGCGTCGCTTACCAGATGGGTCGGGAACCGGATCGTGCTCGACACCGTCCGGACGCGCACCGCGGCCGGGGCGATCCGAGGGCGATGCTTGAGCCAGATCAAGGCGCAGCGAGCGCTGGTCGCACTAGATGCGCACATGCCCAGCTATCCCCCCCTTTTCGCCGATCGAGCCGATGCCGGGCGCCGCCTCTCCGCGAGCCTGAAGGCCAGAAACTTCCGCGACCCGGTGGTCTACGCATTGCCGCGGGGCGGCGTTCCGGTCGCGGTGGAGATCGCCAAGGCGCTGAACGCGCCGATCGATCTCCTGCTTGTCCGCAAGATCGGCGCGCCGCGGGCGCCTGAACTGGCGCTGGCGGCCGTGGTGGACGGCGAGGAGGCCCAGACCGTTGTCAACCAGGACGTGGCGCGCCTGACCGGGGCGGACGCGGATTATCTGGAACGATCGAGACGCCGCGAGCTGGAAGAGATCGAGCGCCGCAGGTCCGCCTATCTTGGCGGGCGGCCCCGCGTAAGCCCCGTGGGGCGCACGGCGATCGTGGTGGACGATGGCCTGGCCACCGGGGCTACGGCGAAGGTGGCCCTTCGCGCGCTGCGGCGGCAAGGCGCGTCCAAGATCGTTCTCGCCATTCCGGTGGCGCCAGTCGAGACCCTGGCCGAGATGCGCGCGGAGGCTGACGAAGTGATCTGTCTCGAGGCCGCGGAACGCTTCACGGGCGTCGGCGCCTTTTACGGCGACTTCCATCAGCTGAGCGACGCGGAGACTGTGCAGCTGCTGCGTTCGGCGTGGGAACGCCAGGAAGGCGGCGGCGCGGCCCAGCAGACCGGCAGGGAGACCGTGCATATCCCGCCGCTCGGACTGGCGGGCGATCTGCAGATCCCGGCCGACGCGCGCGGCATCGTGCTCTTCGCCCACGGCAGCGGTTCAAGCCGGCTCAGTCCCCGCAACCGCGCGGTGGCGGACGACCTCAACCGCCGCGGCTTCGCGACGCTGTTGCTGGACCTGCTGACCGACGCGGAGGCGGCCGACCGGCGCAACGTCTTCGATATCCCGCTCCTGGCCGATCGGCTCGAGCAGGCGGCCGCGTGGATCGACCTGCACCCGGCGCTGGGCCGGCTGCCGTTCGGTCTGTTCGGGGCCAGCACCGGCGCAGCGGCGGCGTTGCAGGCGGCCGCCGTTCTGGGCGAACGCGCGGCGGCCGTCGTGTCTCGCGGCGGTCGGCCCGATCTGGCTGGCGACGCTGCGCTGACCAAGGTCTCGGCCCCGACACTCCTCGTCGTCGGCGCGCAGGATGACGGCGTGATCGACCTCAACCGCGAGGCGCTCGACAGACTCCGTTGCCTCAAGATGATGGCGCTGGTCCCGCGAGCGAGCCACCTGTTCGAAGAGCCGGGAACCCTCGAGGAAGTGATGCGGCTCGCCGGAGACTGGTTCGACAAACATCTGGTCGTGCGCTCGCCGACTACTGCGAAGGCCGAGCCGATCGCGCGGCCGCAGGCGGCCACGCCGGCTGGCCGCCTGCAAGTGGCGCTCGAGCCGCTGCCGCCGATCGACGAACCCGGCTTCGCCGCCGCCTTCGACCGCTTCGCCGAGGCCCGCGTCGTGCTGCTGGGAGAGGCCAGCCACGGCACGAGCGAGTTCTACCGGGCCCGCGCGGCGATCACGCGCCGACTTATCGAACAGCACGGCTTCGACATCGTCGCGGTCGAGGCCGACTGGCCGGACGCCGCCGCCATCGACAGGCACGTCCGGCTCAAGCCCCACCAGACGATGACCCCGCCGCCGTTCAGCCGGTTTCCAACCTGGATGTGGCGCAACCACGAGTTCGAGGCCTTCGTGCGTTGGCTGCGCGGCCACAACGGCTCGCTGCCCGCGGACCGGCGGGCGGCCTTTTATGGCCTCGACCTCTACAACATGCGCGCCTCGATGGCGGCAGTGCTCGAGTACCTCGACGGCGTCGACCCGGAGGCCGCCTCAGAGGCGCGCGAGCGCTACGCCTGCCTTGCGCCATGGGTCGCCGAGCCCTCCGCCTATGGCATGACGGCCCTGCGCCGCGGCTATGCGCCCTGCGAAGGCGCGGTCCTCAGCACGCTGCGCGACATGGTGGGCAAGCGGCTCGACTATGCGGCCCACGACGGCGAGATCTTCTTCGACGCCGCGCAGAACGCACGGCTGGTGGCCGATGCGGAACGCTACTATCGGGCGATGTACTTTGGCTCGCACGAATCGTGGAACCTGCGCGATCGGCACATGTTCGAGACGCTCGAACACGTGCTGGCGGCGAGGGGCCCGAAGTCGAAGGCCGTGGTGTGGGCGCACAATTCCCACATCGGCGACGCCCGTTTCACCGACATGGGCGCCGAGCGCGGCGAGCTGAACATCGGTCAGCTGTGCCGCGAGCGCTTCGGCCGCGACGCCGCGCTGATCGGCTTCGGCACGCATACCGGAACCGTCATGGCGGCCGACGATTGGGACGGGCCGGGACAGGCGATGCGGATCAAGCCCTCGCGACCCGACAGCTATGAGGCGCTCTGCCACCAGGCCGGCGTCGCCCGGTTCCTGCTCGACCTGCGGCCCGGCCAGAACGAGCCGGTCAGGCGAGATCTGCGCGAGCCGCGGCTCGAGCGCTACATCGGCGTGGTCTATCGGCCGCAGACCGAGCTGCAGAGCCACTACGCGCGCTCGTCCCTCCCCGATCAGTTCGACGGCTTCGTCTGGATGGATGAGACCTCCGCTGTCAGGCCCCTGCCGGCCCAAGTGGTCGGTGCTGAAGACGAGACCTATCCGTTCGGGCTTTGATCGGCGGGGTTGCTCTCAAGAAGGTCGCGGGCGGTGTTTGCGGTGCGGCGGGATCAGCCGCCTGTTGGCGCGCGAAGATGACCGGGCATCGCCGCCAGCAGCCATTCCGCGGCCGCGTGGCGCGGTTCAGGCACGCGATCCCGATCGTTCCCGTCAGCGCCGCAGCGGCGAAGCTGGCGGTCGGCGAGAAGCACACCTCGGTCGCCCGGCCCGCCTTAGTGCAGCGTCGCCGCCTTTAGCTCGGTCGCCAACGGCAGGCCAAACGCCCGCAACGCGCCGGGCAGGCGGACCGCCGCGCGCATCGCCTCGCGCATGGAGGGGAACGGCGTCGCGGCCATCGGATCGTTGGTCCAGCGAACGTCGCCTTGCGCGGTGAGCATGAGATACTGGTCCGGATCAGCCGCCCGTTCGTGCGGACGCGAAACGAGAGCGGGCCGCGAGCTGGTGGATTGCAGGGTGGTCATGGACGTTCTCCGGTGATGGCGGAGGAAGGGGTAGCCTCACCGGATCGGGGCCTCCATTCGGATGATCTCCCTAAGGGATGCTCCTTAGCTTGGCTGCGTTCGATGGCCGTCGCCCTGGCGCGGCTTGATCGAGGTCAAGTCGCCTTGGCCCTAGCCATGGAATAACTTCCGCAGGGCTGGCGCCGACGAAAGGGGCCGGCCTGGACGACGGGAGCCGCCGTCTCGCACTCGCAAGGAGGACGTCCGATGGCCAGAACGCCGAAGCTGCTCTACGTCCTGGCGGACGGTGCGCATGCGCGGTTCGTCGAGCAGTCCGCGGAAACGGACGCGTTCGTGACGGTCGGCCGCATGGACGGGAGCCAGCGCCTGGAAACCGTGCGCACCGAACAACGCGACGAGCAAGTGGGCCGCAGCTTCGAAAGCGGCTCGGCCGCCCGGCATGGCGTGGGACGCGATGACGCCTATCGCCGCGCCAAGGAGGCGTTCGCCGCCGACGTCGCCAAAACCTTGCGCGCGCTGTCTGGTCGTACGTCACCGCAGGGCGTCGTGCTGGTCGCGCCGCCGCGGCTGTTGCGGGTGCTGCGCGACGGCATAGGCTCCGCCGCGCCGATCGTGGCGGAGCTCGGCAAGGACCTGACCAAGACGCCAGACCATGAGCTCGGGCAATGGTTGCAGCCGCTGAGCCTCGCGCCGCTGGGCCACAGCCACTGAGGCGCGCGACCAGCGCCGGCGTCCTGGCTTTCCGACGGCGTCCCGGGGGGCCGCAATTCCTCCTGGTCCATCCTGGCGGACCGTTCTGGCGCCGGCGCGACGCGAGCGCATGGTCGATCCCCAAGGGGCTGCTGGACGAAGGCGAGGACGAACTTCAGGGCGCGGTGCGGGAATTCGCCGAGGAGGTCGGCCTCGCCGTGGACGGAGATTTCGTCCGGCTGGCGCCGCTGCGCCAGCGCAGCGGCAAGACCGTGCTGTGCTGGCTGGTTGAGGCCGACCTGGACCTGAGCGGCTTCCGCAGCAACACGTTCGAAATGGAGTGGCCGCCGCGGTCGGGCCGAACGCTAGTCGTTCCCGAGTGCGACCGCACCGAGTACTTCGGCGCGGACACCGCGCTCGCCAAGATCGTGCCGGGCCAGCAGGGATTCATCCGGCAAGCGCTGCAGCGACTGGGTGAAGGCGCGGTCCTCTAGCCTCCAGCCTCACCGCCAGAGGCGCGCCTCGGCCTGCAGATCGGGCGAAGCGGCCCTTTGGCCCACCGAGACGCCGTCCTCGCTGCAAAGCGCCTGAGCCGACGACTCTGACCGGTTCACGATCACGCAGTCAACGTCGCGGCCGAAGGCCGACGCCATCAGCGCCCCGCGCGATCCTCGCTCGGGCGCGTCGGAGATTTCCAGCCGCACCCATTGGCTGGGCAAGGGGCCGAGCGCGACGCAGACCGTGTGCGCATCAATGACCTGCAGCACCGTCCCGGAGACAGTCGCCCCGGCCGCTGGCGCGGCCGCGCTGCACTGGGCGATCAGGGGGCGGATCGGGCAGATCTGCGGCGCTTCGGCAGCCGGCGACGCGAGAACGGACGTCAGAACAAAGGCGACGATCGCGTTCGACATTTGAGCAGCTCCACTGGCGCTCTATCGGGGTATTGCGCCGCCCGACGATGGGCCTTGATGGAGATCAATCGCCCCGGATCGACGAACGTTCCGGCGAACGCCCCCTACTCGTAGTGAAGGGCGTCGATCGGGTTGAGGTTGGCGGCCTTGCGGGCGGGATAGTAGCCGAAGAAGATTCCCACCGCGGCGGAGAACAGGAAGCCGCCGAGGATCGCCGGCAGCGAAACCTGGGTCGGCCAGTGGGCGACCGCCGAGATGACGAACGACACCACCACGCCGACCACGATCCCGGCCGCGCCGCCGGTGACGCTGAGCAGCACCGATTCCACCAGGAACTGCAGCAGCACCTGCAGACGTCGCGCGCCGATGGCCATGCGGATGCCGATTTCGCGGGTGCGCTCGGTGACCGAGACCAGCAGGATGTTCATGATCCCGATGCCGCCCACCAGCAGCGAGATCGAGGCCACGGTGGCCAGCAGCGCCGACATCACCTGGCTCGAGCCCTCCTGCGCCTGGGCGATCTGGCTGAGGTTACGGACGCTGAAGTCGTTGAGCGAACCGGCCTGTATATGGTGGGTGCGCGCCAGCGATCGCGTCACCTGATCGATCGCTGTGGTCACCAGGTCCGGTCCGCTCGCCTGGACATAGATGCTGTTGACGCGGCCGGTCATCTTGGGACTGAGCCCGAAGGGATTCGGCGCCGGGGGATAGTTGATGCTGACCTGGTTCTGGCTCGCCTGGGGAGACGCGACGCCGAGGATCTTCCGCTCGGCGGTGTTGAACGGGATCATCACCACGTCGTCCTGATCCTGGCCGAAGCCCGTCTGCCCCTTGGCGGCCAGCAGGCCGATCACCCGCGTAGGCACGCCCTTGATGAGCACGGTCGCGCCGATGGGGCTTTCGCCGGGAGCGAACAGGTTCTGATAGACGGTCTGGCCGAGCAGGCTGACCGTGTCGGCGGAGTCGTTCTGCTGGTCGGTCATCAGCTCGCCCTCGGCGATGCGCCAGCTCACGATATCGAGATAGCTTGGCGTCACCCCTTGGATGGCGGTGGTCCAGTTCTGGTTTCCGTACTCGACCTGGCCGCTCTGGCGGGTCAGATAACTCACCTGGGCGACCGCCGGGTCGTTGCGCTGGATGGTCTGGGCGTCGGCCACCGTCAGGGACGAGGCGCTGCCCGCCCCGGCGCGGACCCCACCCGCGGTGGTGGCGCCCGGCTGGACGACCACCATGTTGGTGCCCAGGCTCTCCAGTTGTTTCTTCACTGCCGAGCTCGCGCCGTCGCCGACCGCCACCATGGCGATCAGCGCGGCCACGCCGATGAAGACGCCCAGCATGGTCAGGGCGGAGCGCATCTTGTTGCGCGCCAGCGCCTGCAGCGACGCCGAAACCACCATCGACAGGAACGCCATGCCGATGCCGCCGTCGCCCTCCGGCAGGGCGGCGCTGGCCGCGCCCGTCGGGGCCGCGATCTTTGCGGCCGCGGCAGCCTCCTGCGGCGCCGCGACGGCGACCTGCCGCGCGTCAGAGGCGACCTTTCCGTCCCGCATCACGATCACCCGATCAGCGTAGGCGGCGATGTCCTGCTCGTGGGTGACCACAATCACCGTCACACCCTGCTCGCGATTGAGCTTGCGGATGATTTCCAGGATCTCGTGCGAGGTGCGCGTGTCGAGGTTGCCGGTCGGCTCGTCCGCCAGCAGCACCGCCGGGTGGTTGATCAGCGCCCGGGCGAGCGCGACGCGTTGCTGCTGGCCGCCGGAAAGCTGGCTAGGCGTGTTGCGCGCCCGCTCCGCCAGCCCGACGCTCGCCAGCATGTCGAGGCCCCGCTCGCTGCGCTCCTTCGAGCTCAGCGCCGCGGCCGCGCCGTAGAGCAGCGGCAGCACAACATTCTCAAGCGCGCTAGTGCGAGCCAACAGATTGAAGCTCTGGAATACGAAGCCGATGCGGCGGCCGCGGATGTCGGCCAGCGCGGTCTCCGGCAGTCGCGCGACATCGCGGCCCTCGAAGACATATTGGCCGCCGCTCGGCCGGTCGAGGCAGCCGATGATGTTCATCAGCGTCGACTTGCCCGAGCCGGAGGAACCCATGATGGCCACGAACTCGCCGCGCTGGATCGAGAGGCTCACCCCCTGTAGGGCGCGAACCTCGGTGTCGCCGAGCTGGAAGGTGCGGGTGATGTCGATGAGGCTGACGACAGCTTCGGCCATGTCGCGCGCCGCCTAGACTCGCAACGACGGGGTGGTCGCCTTCCGCGGCTTGGCCGACTTGTCGGCCGCGGCCTGGGAGATCAGCACCTGGTCGCCGACCGTCAGGTCGCCAGCCTTGATCTCTGCATAGGCGCCATCGTCGAGCCCCACGGTGACCGGGACCTGGACCGGCTTGCCGTCCCGCTGCACCCACACCGCTCGGCGCCTCGCGCCGCGGCTTTGACCGTCCGCTGGCGGGGCCGCGCCCGCCGGCGTGAACCGCAGCGCCTGTGACGGTACGCGAAGCACGTTGCGCGATTGGGATTTGACGATCTTGGCCGTCGCCGTCATGCCCGGCTTAAGCAGCAGGTTCGGGTTGGCGACCGCCACCACCACGTCGTAGGTGATCACGTTCTGCACGCTGATGGGCGACTGTCTGACCTGCGCCACGGCGCCCTGGAAGATGCGGTTGGGGAAAGCGTCCACGGTGAAGCTCGCGCTGACGCCCTCGACGGCGCCGGCGATATCGGACTCGCTGACGTTGGTGTCGACCTGCATCTTGGTCAGGTCGTTGGCGATCAGGAACAGAGTCGGGGTCTGCAGGCTCGCGGCCACGGTCTGGCCGGCGTTGACGTTGCGCGTCACCACCGTGCCATCTACCGGCGAGACGATATTGGTGTAGTTCAGGTTGATCTGGGCGGCCTTGAGGGCCGCGGCCTTCTGCTGGATCGACGCTGTGTCGACCCCAACGAGCGCGAGCGCCTGGTGGTAGGCGTCCAATGCGATGTCGGCGGCGTCGCGTGAGCCGGAGTTCTCGCTGAACAGCAGCGCCGCGCGGTCGCTGGCCAGCTTGGTGTAGACGACGTTCGCCTGGTCCTTGACGAGCTGCGCCTTGGTCATGGCCAGATTCGCCTGATCCTCGTCGACGATGATCTGGTACGGCGCGGGATCGATCTTGGCGCAGAGCTGGCCCTTGTGGACGCGCGTGTTGAAGTCGCAGGCCAGCGAGACGATCGTGCCGGACACGTAGGTGCCCACCTGCACCGTGACCACGGGATTGACCGACCCGCTGGCGGTGATGGTCGTTTCCACGTCGCCGCGCGTCACCGGCGCAGTCGTATAGCGCTCCGGCGGCGCGCGCCCGAGCGTCCACCAGAGGCCGCCGCCCACGGCGAGCGCGCCGAGCACGGCGGCCGCGATCCAGAGGCCGCGGCGCCCCGAGCGCTTCGGGGCCGGCGCGCCGGCTCGCTGCGGCGCGGGGGCCGCGGGAGGTTTGACCGCTTGGTCCATGCCGCAAAGGAAGCCACCGCCGGCGATGGTCGGCCTTGATCTGCCGCAAGGCGGTCCGCGGTGCGCGGGCACACGTTGCGAGCATGACGCGCAATCCTCACATCCGTACGCTCGCCAGCGTCGGCATCGGCGACATCGCCCTGGTCGGGGGCAAGAACGCCGCGCTCGGCGAGATGCAGGGCGCGCTGCGCCAGGCCGGCGTGGCGACGCCGGTAGGTTTTGCGATCACGGCCGACGCCTACCGCGACGCCCTGACGGCCGCCGGCGCCTGGCCTCGGCTGCACGCCTTGCTTGACGACCTCGACGTGACCGACGTCGCCGAGCTCGGCCGGCGCGCCGCCGAGGCGCGTCAGATCGTCTATGCGGCCACCAACGGCGAAGCGCTTCGGAACGAGATCCTCGCCGCCTACGCGGACCTCAGGCGCAGCTGCGGCGACGGCGTGCGGCTGGCCGTCCGGAGCTCGGCGACCGCCGAGGATCTGCCCACCGCCAGTTTCGCCGGCCAGCACGAAAGCTTCCTCGACGTGCGGGGCGAGGCCGGGTTGATCGAAGCCTGCCGCCGCTGTTTCGCCTCGCTGTTCACCGATCGGGGCATCGTCTACCGCGTCACCAACGGCTTCGACCATTTCCACGTCGCTCTTTCGGTCGGCGTGATGCAGATGGTCCGCTCCGACCTCGGCGCCAGCGGCGTCGTGTTCACGCTCGACACCGAGTCCGGCTTCCGCGACGTGGTCTTCATCACCGGTGGCTATGGGCTGGGCGAGATGGTGGTCCAGGGCCGCATCGATCCCGACGAGTTCCACGTCCACAAGCCGACCTTCCGCGCCGGCTATCGCGCCGTGCTTCGCCACTCGCGAGGCGAGAAGCAGACCAAGCTGGTGCTGGACCGGGCCGGGACGCCGGTCGAACGCGAGGTCAGCCGAGGCCAGCGTCGGCGCTACTGCCTCAACGACGCCGAAGTGCTGCAGCTGGCCGAGATTGCGCTGAAGATCGAGGACCACTTCTCCGCCCGGGCCGGCGCGCCAACGCCGATGGACATCGAGTGGGCCAAGGATGGCGTCGACGGCAAGATCTACATCGTCCAGGCGCGGCCGGAGACGGTCGCGTCGCGCAAGGCCGTCGGCGCCATCGTGTCCTACCGCCTGACCGGCAACGGCGAGACTCTGGTCGCCGGCAAGGCGGTCGGCGAGCAGATCGCCCAGGGGGTCGTGCGCGTGGTCCGCACCGCGCAGGATCTGGCCGCGTTCCAGCCCGGCGAGGTGCTCGTCGCGCAGATGACCAGCCCCGACTGGGAATCGGTGATGAAGCGGGCCGCGGCGGTCGTCACCGAGCGCGGCGGGCGAACCTGCCACGCCGCGATCCTGGCGAGAGAACTCGGCGTGCCGGCCATCGTGGGGACCGGCGACGCCACGACCCGGCTCCGCAACGGCCAGATGGTCACGGTCTGCTGCGCCGAGGGCGACTTCGGGCCGGGTGCTGGCCGGGGCGGCGTCCTTCGTCATCGAGCGGGCCGCGCCCGGCGAATTTCCGGCGACCCGCACCGAAGCGATGGTCAACCTCGCCAACCCGGACCTTGCGTTTCGCACCGCCATGCTGCCCGCGGCCGGGGTCGGCCTCGCCAGGATGGAGTTCATCATCAACCAGCACGTCGGCGCCCATCCGATGGCGCTGGCGCACCCGGAACGCGTGGCCAGCGCCCGCGTGCGCGCGGCGATCGGGCGTCTGACCGTCGGCTTCTCATCGCCGGCCGAGTATTTCGTGCAGCGCGTCGCCGAGGGCGTCGGGACGATCGCGGCCGCCTTCTACCCGCGGCCGGTGATCGTGCGGCTGTCCGACTTCAAGACCAACGAATACGCCGGTCTGGTCGGCGGCAAGGCGTTCGAGCCGCGTGAGGAAAATCCGATGCTCGGCTTTCGCGGCGCCTCGCGCTACGTCCATCCGGCCTACGCCGACGGCTTCGCCCTGGAGTGCAAGGCGCTGCTGCGCGTGCGCCAGGACATGGGCCTGAAGAACCTGAAGGTCATGGTGCCGTTCTGCCGTCGGCTGGAAGAGGGGCGGCAGGTGCTGGCGGCGATGGCCGGGCACGGCTTGGCGCAGGGCAAGGACGGCCTGGAGGTCTTCGTCATGTGCGAGATCCCCAACAACGTCATCCAGATCGACGCCTTCTGCGAGATCTTCGACGGCGTCTCGATCGGCTCCAACGATCTCACCCAGCTGGTGCTGGGCGTCGATCGCGACTCCGAGATCGTCGCCTCGGACTTCGACGAGCGCGACCCGGGGGTCACCGAAATGCTGCGCCAGGCGATCGCCGGGGCCAAGCGCCATCGGCGGCACGTTGGCATCTGCGGCGAGGCGCCCGCGACCTACCCGGAGGTCGCCAGGTTCCTGGTGGAACAGGGGATCGAACTCGATCAGCGTCAATCCCGCCAGCCTGCTCACCCTCATGCGGCTGATCGGCGAGGTGGAGGGCGCCGCGCGCAAGGTCGCTGCGCTGAGAAGGGCGACCTAGGTCGGGCGCGGCCGATCGGACACCGCGCGCATTGACCTTGTCGCTCGCGGCGGGGACAAACGTGCATGGCCGGCGCTCCCAGACTTCGCCCTTCCAACACCGCGCGCAACGCGCAGGTTCTGATGGCGGTGATCCTGGGCGGGGCGGCGCTGGTGTGGCTGGCGCCGATCCTGACGCCGCTGGCGCTGGCCGTGTTCCTGATGCTGATGATCGACGCCATGGCGCGCGACCTGCACGGCCGCCTGCCGGCGCTGGGCGCCGACGCCTCGCTGGCCGCCGCGATCGCCGTCTGCATCCTGGTGTTCGCGGTGATCGTCTACTTCATCGCGGGCCACGCCGCGGGATTCGTGGGCAAGCTGGTGGTCTATCAGCCGACGCCTGAACATCCTGCTGACGACCATCTCGCACAATCTGCACGTCCGCATGCCACGCACCGTGGCGCAGCTGATCGGCGGGATCGACCTCGGCAAGTTCCTGCCGGTGGTGGCGACCGGGGTGCAGACCCTGGTGCAGAAGGGCCTGTTCGTCCTGATCTATCTCGGCTTCCTGCTGGCCTCGCGGCGCGGGTTCGAGCGCAAGGCGGTGCGGCTGTTCCAGGGCCGGGAGGGCCGGCACGAGGCGCTGCAGGTCTTCCTGCGGGTCCGCGATGCGCTGGAGCGCTATCTCTACATCCAGACCGTCTGCGGCGGGGCCATCGCCATCGGCGCCTGGTGCCTGATGATGGTGATCGGGCTGGAGAACGCCTTCTTCTGGGCCTTCCTGATCTTCGTGATCGGCTACATCCCGATCGTCGGCGCGGCGATCGGGATCCTGGCGCCGTCGCTGTTCGCCCTGTTGCAGTTCCCGACCTACTGGCAGGGCGTGGTGCTGGCGATGAGCCTGCTGGCGCTGTCGTTCGTGGTCGGCAACATCTTCATGCCGCGCATGCAGGGCCGCAATCTGAACGTCGATCCGGTGATGGTGCTGCTGTCCCTGGCGTTCTGGGGCGCGGTCTGGGGCGTAACCGGCATGTTCCTTTCGACGCCGCTGACCATCCTGGTGATGGTTGTGCTGGCGCAGTTCGACGGCTCGCGCTGGATCGCGGTGCTGCTTTCCGCCGACGGCGACCCGCACAGCCTGGGAGCGCCGCCGAAGGCGCTCAGCCTGGTGCGGTCACAGAAGAGTGAAGTCTCTGCTCTTTAAGGTTGAACCGTTCGCTCACATCTATGCAGGGTTCGGACGACTTCCCCAAGCCCGGACGCCGGCCCGCCGTCTCTGACCAGCAAAACGGGTCGGTACTAGAGCGCGGTCCTCGCCATGCGCGAGGGAGCCAGCCTCGCGCCGCCGGATGCCCCCCAGCCGGCGGCGCTTTGCTGACATGCGAATTGCATCAAACCGGCGTAAATTCCGCGGCGCATGATCATCAAAACCGACGCCGCCCCTGACGTCGCCCCGCTGCGGGCGGCTTTTCTCGCCGCTCTGCCGGGCCAGCCCCCCGCCGGCGTCGATGCGTTCCTGAAGGCGATCGCCGCCGACTATCGGCCGGAGGAGCTGCCGGGCGTCGGCGTGGCGGACATCGCCAGCCGGGCCGCCGGGCTCTGGACCTTCGCCCACGCCGCGTCCGGCGATGAACCCGCCATCCGCATCGGACCCGGCGCTCGGGGCCGACGGCCGGCCGCTGGGCGCGGACCTGGTCGAGATCGTGCAGCCGGACGCGCCTTTCCTGGTCGACAGCGTGATGGGCGAGCTGATCGCCGGCGGGGCCAGCATCCTGGCGATGTTCCACCCCGTGCTCGAAACCGCGGCGGGGCGACGCTCGACCATCCAGGTGTGGATCGAGCCGGCGGGAGATGACGAGGCGCCGCTCCTGGCCGACGGCCTGCGCGCCACGCTGGCGGACGTTCGCCTGGCGGTGGCCGATTTCGACGCCATGACCGCGCTGATGGAGCGCTCGATCGACGAGCTGAAGGCCACCGCGCCGGCCGGCGACCCCGCCAGCCTCGAGGAGGACCTCGCCTTCCTGGCCTGGCTCGACGCCGGTCACTTCGTGTTCCTCGGGCGCGCGGTCGTACGACTACCCGTGGGATGCGAACGGCGACTACGCGGCCGAAGAGCCGGTGGCGATCGCCGGCTCTGGCCTCGGCCTGCTGCGCGATCCGACCCGGTTCGTCCTGCGACGCGCCAGCGAGCCGGCGGTGCTGTCGCCGCAGATGCGCCGCGAGCTGGCGAAGGCGGCCCCGCTGATCGTCGCCAAGTCGAACCTGAAGTCGGTGGTGCACCGGCGGGTCTACATGGATTACGTCGGCGTCCGCCGCTACGGGCCGGACGGCAAGCCGAGCGGCGAGGTGCGCTTCGTCGGCCTGTTCACCGCGCAGGCCTACGACGAGCCGGTGCGCAACGTGCCGCTGGTCCGGCGCAAGATCGACCGGGTGATGGCCAGGGCCGGCCAGGCGGTGGGCAGCCACAACGCCATGCGTCTGGCCAACATCCTGGAGACCTATCCCCGCGACGAGCTGTTCCAGGCCTCGGAAGACGAGCTGCTGGAGATCGCGCTCGGCGTGCTGCACCTGTCGGATCGGCCGCGGGTGAAGCTGTTCGTGCGCGCCGACCCGTTCGACCGCTTCATCTCGATCCTGTTCTATGCCCCGCGCGAACGCTACGACGCCCGGCTGCGCGAGGAGGTCGGCCAGCTGCTCGCCGAGGCCTTCGGCGGCCATGTGTCGGCCTACTATCCCAACTACTCCGACGCCCCGCTCGCCCGGGTGCACTACATCGTCGGCGTCACGCCGCTGCATCATCGCGATCCGGATATCGCCTCGCTCGAGCGCGCCATCGCGCTGCTGGCGCGCACCTGGAGCGACGATTTCGAGACCGTCGTCCGCCGGCGCGCGCCGGCCGATCAGGCGGCGGCGATCCTCGCGGTCTGGGCCGAAGCGTTCCCGCCGGGGTACCGCGACCGCTATGGCGCGGCCGAGGGCCTGGCCGACCTGGCCGCCGCCAGCCGGCTCGAGTCCGACACCGCGATCGCCGTGCGCGCGTTCCGCCACGCCAGCGACTCGCCGCGCAGCTTCCGCTTCAAGCTCTACAACGAGGGCGAGGCGCTGGCGCTGGCCGACGTGCTGCCGATCCTGGACAACATGGGCCTGAAGGCCCTGTCCGAGGAAGGCTTCGTGCTCAGTCCCGCCACTGCCAGCGGCGAACGCCGCCGGGTCTGGGTGCACGAGTTCGCGCTCGACGACCCGCGCGGCGAGAAGCTCAGCTTCGAGGCGGTGCGAGCAGGTGTTCGAGGACGCCTTCCTCGCCATCTGGTCGGGCCAGGCCGAGAACGACGGCTTCAACCGGCTGGTGCTGGAGCGCTCGCTGCCGTGGCGCGACGCGGCCCTGATCCGGGCCCTGGCGCGCTATCGCCAGCAGTCCGGGCTCGATCCCAGCCCGGCGGTGCAGCAGCAGGCGCTGAGCGACCATCCCGAGGTGGCCGGCCTGATCCTCGAGCTGTTTCGGCTGCGGCTCGATCCGCAACTGGCGGCCAGCGCCGACGGAGCGCGATGCCGCGGTCGCGGAGACCCTCGGCCAGGATCGAGGAAGCGCTGCAGGCGGTCGACAGCCTCGACGCCGACCGTGCGCTGCGCCGCCTGGCGGCGCTGACCGCCGCGATCCAGCGCACCAACTACTACCAGCCCGGCCCGGACGGGTCGCCGAAGCCCTACATCAGCTTCAAGGTCGCCAGCCGCGAGCTGGCCGACCTGCCCGAGCCCAAGCCCTACCGCGAGATCTTCGTCGCCTCGCCAGCGGTCGAGGGGGTGCACCTGCGCCTCGGCCCGATCGCCCGCGGCGGCCTGCGCTGGTCGGACCGGCGCGACGACTTCCGCACCGAGGTGCTGGGCCTGGTGAAGGCGCAGCAGGTGAAGAACGCGGTGATCGTGCCGGTCGGCTCCAAGGGCGGCTTCTTTCCCAAGCGCCTGCCCAAAGGCGGCGCGGCGGCGGATGTCCGCGCCGAGGCGATCGCCGCCTACAGGACCTTCCTCGACGGCCTGCTCGACCTGACCGACAACATCGACGCCGAGGGCAAGGTCGATACACCCGGCGGGCGTCGTGGTGCTCGACGGCGAGGACCCCTACCTGGTCGTGGCGGCCGACAAGGGCACGGCGACCTTCTCCGACATCGCCAACGGCGTCGCCGAATCCTACGGCTTCTGGCTGGGCGACGCGTTCGCCTCCGGCGGCTCGGCCGGCTACGACCACAAGGCCATGGGCATCACCGCCCGCGGCGCCTGGGAGGGCGTCAAGCGCCACTTCCGCGAGCTCGGCAAGGACATCCAGAGCGAGCCGTTCAGCTGCGTCGGCGTCGGCGACATGTCGGGCGACGTGTTCGGCAACGGCATGCTGCTGTCGAAGCAGACCCGGCTGGTCGCCGCCTTCGACCACCGCCACGTCTTCCTCGATCCCGACCCGAACGCCGAGACAAGCTGGGCCGAGCGCAAGCGCCTGTTCGAGCTGCCCGCGCTCGTCGTGGGACGACTACGACCGCGCGCTGATCTCGGCCGGCGGCGGCGTCTTCCCGCGCACCCTCAAGTCGATCCCGCTCAGCGCCGAGGTGAAGGCGCTGCTCGACCTGAAGGTCGACGTGCTGACGCCGGCGGAGCTGATCATCGCGATCCTCAAGGCGCGGGTCGAGCTGCTCTATCTCGGCGGCATCGGCACCTATGTGAAGGCCGCCGGCGAGAGCCACCTCGACGTCGGCGACAAGGCCAACGATCTGGTCCGCGTCGACGGCCGCGACCTGCGCTGCAAGGTGGTCGGCGAGGGCGCCAACCTCGGCTTCACCCAGGCCGGCCGCATCGAATACGCGCTGGGCGGCGGGCGGATCGACACCGACGCGATCGACAACTCCGCCGGCGTCGACACCTCCGACCACGAGGTCAACATCAAGATCCTGACCGGCATGGCCGAGCGGGCGGGCGAGCTCAAGCCCGCGGATCGCGACGCCCTGCTGGCGTCGATGACCGACGAGATCGCCGCCCACGTGCTGTCGCACAACTACGACCAGACCCTGGCGCTTTCGCTGATGCAGGCCGAGGCGGTCGAGGACCTTCCCGCCCACGCCGCTTCATGACCGACCTGGAGAAGCGCGGGAAGCTCGACCGCGCGCTCGAGGGCCTGCCGCATGCCGCCGAGGTCGCCGAGCGCGGCCGGGCGGGCAGAGGCCTCACGCGGCCGGAGCTGGCGGTGCTGCTGGCCTACGGCAAGCTCGACCTGTCCGAGACGGTGATCGCCTCGCAGGCGCCCGACGATCCGCACTTCCTGAAGACGCTCCGGAGGCTATTTCCCCAGAGGCGCTGGCCCCGTTCGAGGATCAGATGCGCCGCCACCGCCTGCGGCGCGAGATCATCGCCACGGTGATCGGCAACGAGCTGATCAACCTCTGCGGCCCGACCTTCCCCGGCCGGCTGATGGCGGCCGCCGGCTGCGGCGTGCGCGAGCTGGTGGTCAGCTTCGAGGCGGCGCGCGAGGTGCTGGATTTCGGCGAAGTCTGGTCAAGGGTCACCGCGCTCGACGGCAAGGCGCCGGCCGCCGGCCAGACCGCGCTGTTCCGCGAGCTGGCCTACGTGCTGCGCGGCCAGACCTATTGGCTCGCCCGCCGCGCCGGCAAGGACGGCCAGGGCGTCGACGCTCTGATCGACGCCTACCGCCGCCCGGCCGATGCGCTGAAGCCGCTGTTCCCGCAGGTGCTCTCGCCGTTCGAGCAGAAGGCGGCGGTGCGGCGCGCGGCCGGCTGGATCAAGGCCGGCGCGCCCCCGGACATCGCCCACCAGGTGGCGCTCTATCGCCCGCTCTCGATCGCCGCGGTGCTGGCCGACCTTGCCCGCGAACGCAACTGGCCGGTCGCCGCCGCGGCGCGGCTCTACCACCACATCGGCGGCGTCTTCTCGCTTCGACCGGCTGCGCGCGGCGGCCGGCGCGCGCACCGCCGGCGACGCCTACGAGCGCCTGGCCGTGCGCCGGCTGATCGAGGACCTGCTCGACGAGCAGGCCTCGCTGACCCGCGCGGTGATGGCCTATGCGGGCCGTCCGGAGGCGGGCGAGGATGCGGCCGCCGCCCGCTCCACCGTCAGCGCCTGGAGCAGCCTGCACGGCGATGCGGTCCGCGCCGCCAAGTCGACCATCGCCGACATCGAACGCGAGGGCGGCGGCTGGAGCTTCGCCAAGCTCACCATCGCCAACGCCGCGCTGCGGGCGCTGACCTAGGACAGATCGTCGAGGCCCAGCGGCAAACACCGACTGCCGCCGATGTCCGGTTGCACCGCGGCAATCGCTTCGCCCCCGTCTATGCCGATGACCCGTTACCCGGCGCCCGCTATGCGGCGACGGTTCGCGTCGCGCAGCGCCTGGCCGATGCGCAGCGCTTCCATGTCGCGTCCCACCGTGGCCGCGGCCAGCAGCGCCCCGCCGCTGAAGTAGCGCACCGTCGCGTCGTGGGCGGCGATGTCGCCGTCGACTTCGGTGCGATCCCAGCGCTCGGCGTGGCCGACGTAGCGGATGCTGACGTCGTAGTGGGCGCTCCAGAAGAACGGCGGCTCGTCGATCGGCGTATCGACGCCCAGCATGTTGGCGGCGGCGATCTGGCCCTGGCGTTCGGCCGCCACCCAGTGCTCCACCCGGATCGGCGCGCCGCTGGCGGGGTCGGTGAAGCGGGCGATGTCGCCGGCGGCGAACACGCCCGGCGCGCTGGTGCGGAAGCGGGCGTCGACCATGACGCCCTTGTCGGTCGCGAGGCCCGCGGCCTCGGCCAGCGCCACGCGCGGCCTCACCCCGACGCCCAGCACGACGAGGTCGGCCGCCAGCGTCGCGCCGTCGTCCAGGGTCAGCGTCTTGCCGTCGAAACCGCTGGGCGGTTCGCCCGAGGTGGAAGCGGACGCCGTGGCCTTCGTGCAGGCCCAGCAGGAAGCGGCCGAGCTCCGGTCCCAGCTTGTTCTCCAGCGGCAGGGTCTCCGGCGCGACGACGTGGACCTCCAGGCCCCGGGTCCGCAGCGCGGCCGCGGCCTCAAGGCCGATGAAGCTCGCGCCGATCACGGCGGCGGTACGTGCGCCCGCCGCGGCGGCGATCACCGCGTCGCTGTCGGCCTGGCTGCGCAGCACGAACACGTTGTCGCGCTCGAACCCCGGCGTGTTCGGCCGGTTGGGCTCGGCGCCGGTGGCCAGCAGCAGGGCGTCGTAGTCCAGCGTCGCGCCATCGCCCAGCGTGAGCCGTTTGCGCGGCGAGGTCGATCTGCTCGACCGTTGGTCGAAAGCCGGAGATCGATCCGGTGTTCGGCGATAGAAGGCGTCGTCCTTCAGCGGCATCCAGGCCGGGTCCGCCTCGCCGGCGAGATAGTCCTTGGAAAGGTTCGGCCGGTCGTAGGGCGCCAGCGCATCGGCGCTCAGCAGCGTCAGCTTGCCCGCATAGCCGAGATCGCGCAGCCGCTGGGCCGCCGCGAACCCCGCCGCCCCGCCGCCGACGATGACGATCGCCTTCGGGTCGCCCGCCGTCGATCGCTTGGGCGCGTCCGCCGCCGCCAGCTTCTCGCGCACGAACGCCTTGCCGTCCGTCACCTCGACTTTCCAGCGATCGACCGGCGCCAGGGCCGGCGCCTCGAGCGCCGCGCCGGTGCGCAGGTCGAAGCAGGCGTGGTGCCAGGGGCATCGCAGCGTCGCCCCGACCTTCAGGCCGTCCTTCAGCGGGCCGCCGTAGTGGCTGCAGGCGCCGCCGATCGCGACCAGCTCGCCATCAACCCGGGCCAGCACCACCGGCTCGTCGCCGACGTGGCCGCCGACGACGCCGTCGTCGGGAATTTCGCTAAGCTCCAGCCCCTGGGTGAGATCGGCGCCGCCCGCGGCGTTGGCATTCGACATGGCAGTCTCCGGCCGTCATCTCCGCACTGGCGCACCCGACAGGATTCGAACCTGTGACCTCTGCCTTCGGAGGGCAGCGCTCTATCCAGCTGAGCTACGGGTGCGAGGTGCGCGGAAGGGCGCGATGTCTAGCTGAAAGGGGGCGGCTGCGCAAACCGCGTGGCGCGGGTGGCGGCGGCGGCGCGCGCGGTCTAAGATGCCGCCAAACGGCGGGAGGAACTTTGCGATGAATTCGATCGATCGGCGCGGCGTCTTGATCGGCCTTGGCGCGGCGCTGCCGGCCCTGGCCGCCGCGCCCGCGTTCGCCGCGGCCGACGCGGTCCTGGCCGACGTGATCCGCAACGGTCCGCGCTCGCCCGAGGAGAAGGCCCGCGACGCTGCGCGCCACCCCGAGGCCTCGCTGCTGTTCTGGGGCCTGAAGCCGGGTGACACGGTGATCGACGTCGACCCCGGCGCCGGGTGGTGGACCGACATCCTGGCGCCGTACCTTGCCCGCACCGGCGGTCGCTATATCGCCGCGACCGCCGACCTCAACGATCCGAAGCTGAGCGACGGCGCCCGCAAGGGTCGCGCCGCGTTCGAGGGCAAGTACGAGGCCGATCCCAAGCTTTACGGCAAGGTCAGCGCGGTCGGCTTCGGCAAGGTATCGGGGCCGCTGGCGCCGCCCGGGACCGTGGACCTGGTGCTGGTCTCACGCGAGATTCATGACTGGGCGATGGTCGACGGCTTCGTGCAGAAGGCGTTCGGCGACTTCCGCGCGGCGCTGAAGAGCGGCGGCGTGCTGGCGGTCGAGGACCACCGCGCGGCCGACGGCGCCGACCCGAAGAAGGGCGACGGCTACATCTCGGAAGCCTATGTGATCGCCGAGGCGAAGAAGGCCGGCTTCGTGCTGGCGGCGCGCTCCGAGATCAACGCCAACCCCAAGGACACCAAGGACCATCCGTTTGGCGTCTGGACCCTGCCGCCCACCCGCCGCAGCGCGCCGTCCGGTCAGCCGCCCAATCCCGCCTTCGACCACGCCAAGTACGACGCGATCGGCGAGAGCGACCGGATGACGCTGAAGTTCGTCAAGGCCTAGACGCCGCTAGCGCCGGTGCTGGTTCTGTTGCGCCAGCCGGCGGTCGTGTTCGTGCGCCATGTGGTGACCGACGACGCAGCCGATCGCCGCGCCGGCCAGCGCGTGATGGTGGGCGAAGTGGCCGGCGACGCCGCCGACGACCGCGCCTTTGAGGCAGCCGCGCGCTTCGGCGGCGCCAGCGGCGGCGAGGGCGATGGACAGCGCGAGGACGATCGCTTTCGGGTTCATGGTGGTTCCTTGTCGAGCGCGGCCTTCCGGCCCGGCCCTGATGAGCGCGCCGGGATCATTGCGGTTCCCGAGCGCCGCTCAAGTTACATCCCGCTAAGGAACGCCCACCCGCGCCGCGTCGGCCCCGTAGGTCAGGGCCAGGAACACGTCCTCCAGGTCCGGGCTCCTCGGTGCGCAGGTCGCTGATGTGGACGCCGGCGTCGCGGGCCGCCGCCAGCACCTGCTCGACGCTGGCCTCGTGGGTCTTGAAGCTGATCGCCAGGTCGCCGTCGGGACGCAGCCGGGTCTCGAACGGCGGCAGCGACGGCGCCGCGGCGAGCGGCTCGCCGGGTGTGATCACCACCGCGCGGGTGTCGAGCCGCTTGAGCAGCTGCGACGTCGGCTCGCAGGCCACCACCTCGCCGTGGTTGACGATGGCGATGATGTCGCAGAGCTCCTCGGCCTCCTCGAGGTAGTGGGTGGTCAGCAGGATGGTGACGCCCTGGCGGTTCAGCCCGACCACATAGTCCCAGAGCTGGCGGCGCAGCTCGACGTCGACGCCGGCGGTGGGCTCGTCGAGGATCAGCACCGGCGGATTGTGCACCATCGCCTTGGCCACCATCAGCCGCCGCTTCATGCCGCCGGACAGCTGGCGCACATAGGCGCTCGCCTTGTCGGCGAGGCCCAGCGCCGCCAGCAGCTCGTCGGTGATGCGGTCCTTCTTCGGCACGCCGTACATGCCGGCCTGCACGTCCAGCGACTCGCGCGGCGTGAAGAAGACGTCGGCGGCGATCTCCTGCGGCACCACGCCGATGGCGGCGCGGGCGTCGCGGGGCCGGTAGTCGATGTCGCGGCCCCAGATCGTCACCTGGCCCGAGGTCTTCTTGCAGAGCCCGGCCAGGATGTTGATGAAGGTCGACTTGCCGGCGCCGTTGGGGCCCAGCAGGCCGAAGATCGAGCCGCGCGGGATCATCAGGTCGATCGCCCTTCAGCGCCTGCATCTCCGGCGCGCCGCGCTAGCCCGGATAGGTCTTGACCAGGCCCTTGGCCTCGATGGCGTACTCGGGAAGGTCCATCTCGCTCCGGAAGCTGCGCCGGCGCGCGCCCTCGATTGACGGGCCGGCGGCTCGCCGCATACCTAGGCGCCGCAGACGCGCCGCGCCAAGGCGGCGCTGGGAGTTACCTCGATGGCGCGCAAACCCAAGGCGAAGGCCGAGCCGGCGCCGGCTCCAGCCAGCCTGACCGTGGAAACGCCGCCGCCGGAAGTGATCGTGGTCCGCACCAGGCGCGTCGCCTGCGACGGCGTCGGCGGGGCGCTCGGCCATCCGCGGGTCTGGCTGGAGATGGGCGAGGCGAACTTCGTCGAGTGCTCCTACTGCGACCGCCGCTTCGTGCTGGAAGCCGGCCAGGAAGGCCTCGAAGGCGAGCTGCTGGCGCCCGGCGTCTACGAGGGTTCGCACGGGCACTGACGTGACGTGGCGCCCCGGTGCGCCTATCTTCCGGCCATGACCGAGACGCTCGACGCCGCGCCCGCCACATTGGACCAGATCCCGCGCGAACCGACCCAGGACGGGCCGCCGATGCGGCTCTATATCGTCGACGGCTCGGGCTTCATCTTCCGCGCCTTCCACGCCCTGCCGCCGCTGACCCGCAAGTCCGACGGCCTGCCGGTCGGCGCGGTCGCCGGCTTCTGCAACATGCTGTGGAAGCTGCTGGTCGACATGAAGGCCGCGCCCGACGCGCCGACCCACCTGGCGGTGGTGTTCGACAAGTCCGAGGTCACGTTCCGCAACCAGCTCTACGCCGACTACAAGGCCCACCGCCCGCCGCCGCCGGAGGACCTGGTCCCGCAGTTCCCGCTGGTGCGCGAGGCGACCCGGGCGTTCGGCGTGCCCTGCCTGGAGCTGCGGCGGCTACGAGGCCGACGACATCATCGCCGCCTACGCCTGCAAGGTGCGCGACGTCGGCGGCGAGGTGGTGATCGTCTCCTCCGACAAGGACCTGATGCAGCTGGTCGGCGACCGGGTGTCGATGCTGGACACGATGAAGAACGTGCGCATCGGCCTGCCCGAGGTGTTCGAGAAGTTCGGCGTCACGCCGGACAAGGTGGTCGACGTGCAGGCGCTGTGCGGCGACAGCGTCGACAATGTGCCCGGCGCGCCCGGCATCGGCATCAAGACCGCCTCGGCGCTGATCAACGAATACGGCGATCTCGACACGCTGCTGGCCCGCGCCTGCGAGATCAAGCAGGACAAGCGCCGCCAGACCCTGATCGACTTCGCCGACCAGATCCGCCTCTCGCGCGAGCTGGTGCAGCTCGACTGCGACACGCCGCTGCCGCAGCCGATCGACGAGCTGGCGGTCGCCGAGCCGGACGCCGAGGTGCTGGGCGACTTCCTGGAGCGGATGGAGTTCCGCACCCTGGCCCGCCGCGTCACCGAGGCCAGGAACGGCGGCGCGCCGGCGCCCGCGCCGAAACGCCCCGAGGCCGAGGCGCCGAAGCCGATCGACACCTCGCTCTACGCCTGCGTCCGCGACCTGGCGACGCTCGACGCCTGGATCGCCAGGGCGCGCGAGGCCGGCGTCGTCGCCTTCGACACCGAGACCGACGGCCCGTCGTCGGCGACGTCCGACCTCTGCGGCGTGTCGCTGGCGGTCGCGCCGGGCGAGGCCTGCTACATCCCGCTCGGCCACAGCGCCGCGGAGGGGCTGGCGCTGGAGACGCTGGCCGATCTCGACCAGATCCCGCTGGCCGCGGCGCTCGCGCGCGCTGAAGCCGCTGCTCGAGGACCCGGGCGTCCTCAAGGTCGGCCACAACGCCAAGTACGACATGGCGGTGTTTTCCCGGCTCGGCGTCGACGTCGCGCCGATCGAGGACACCATGCTGATCTCCTACGTGCTGGAGGGCGGCGCTGCACAACCACGGCATGGACGAGCTGGCGCAGCTGTGGCTGGGCCACCAGCCGATCAGCCTCAAGGCGGTGGCCGGGACCGGCAAGGCGCAGAAGAGCTTCCGCCACGTCGCGCTGCCGGAGGCCACCAGCTACGCCGCCGAGGACGCCGACATCACCCTGCGCCTCTACCGGCTGCTGCGCCCGCGGCTGGCCCGCGAGGGCCTGCTCACCGTCTACGAGACGCTGGAGCGGCCGATGCCGGCGGTGCTGGCGCAGATGGAGCTGGCCGGGATCAGGATCGATCCGGACCAGCTGCGCCGGCTCTCCAACGACTTCTCGCATGCGCATGGCCGACTTCGAGGCGGAGGCGACGCGGCTGGTCGGCCGGCCGTTCAACCTCGGCAGCCCCAAGCAGATCGGCGACGTGCTGTTCGGCGAGATGGGCCTGCCCGGCGGCAAGAAGACCGCCACCGGCGTCTGGTCCACCGACGCCTCGGTGCTGGAGGAGCTGGCGGCGGAGGGCCAGCCCTGCCGCGGCTGCTGCTCGACTGGCGCCAGCTCTCCAAGCTGAAGGGCACCTACACCGACGCCCTGGCCCAGGCGGCCTCGCCGAAGCACCGGCCGCATCCACACCTCCTTCGCGCTCGCCTCGACCACCACCGGGCGGCTCTCGTCGAACGACCCCAACCTGCAGAACATCCCGGTGCGCACCGAGGAAGGCCGCAAGATCCGCAAGGCCTTCATCGCCGAGCCGGGCAATGTGCTGATCAGCGCCGACTACAGCCAGATCGAGCTGCGGCTGGTCGCCCACATCGGCGACATCCCGCAGCTGAAGCGCGCCTTCCTGGACGGCCTCGACATCCACGCCTCCACCGCCTCGGAGATGTTCGGGGTGCCGGTCGAGGGCATGCCGGCGGAGACCCGCCGCCGCGCCAAGGCGATCAACTTCGGCATCATCTACGGCATCTCGGCGTTCGGCCTGGCCAACCAGCTCTCGATCCCGCAGGACGAGGCCGGGGCCTACATCAAGACCTACTTCGAGCGCTTCCCCGGCATCCGCGCCTACATGGACCGGATGCGCCACACCGTGCGCGACCCAGGGCTATGTGACCAACCTGTTCGGCCGCAAGATCCACATCCCGGCGGCTACCTCGAAGTCGGTGCACGACCGCCAGTTCGCCGAGCGCGCGGCGATCAACGCGCCGATCCAGGGCGCCGCCGCCGACGTGATCCGCCGCGCCATGATCCGCATGCCGGCGGCGCTGGAGGCGGCGGGCCTGAAGGCGCGGATGCTGCTGCAGGTGCACGACGAACTGGTGTTCGAGGCGCCGGCCGAGGAGGCCGAGGCCACCTGCGCCCTCGCCAAGCAGGTGATGGAGCGCGCCACCGACCCGGCCGTGCAGCTTTCAGTGCCGCTGGTGGTCGACGCCCGGGCGGCGGCCAACTGGGACGAGGCGCACTAGGACGCTTCTCACGTCATTGCCGGCTGGAGCGCGAAGCGCGGAATGCCGGCAACCCATGAACACGGCGCCGGCAGTGGTGTTCATGGGTAGCCGGGACAAGCCCGGCTATGACGTAAAAGGAGTGGGCCAGCCTTATCAAGCGGGACTAGGACGGGGCGCGTCGGCTCTGCGTCAGCGAGACCACGTTGCCGTCGGGGTCTTCATAGCGCGAGGTCTCGCCCCAGGGCTCGGGGCGCGGCGGGTGGATCACCGACGCCCCGCCGGCGACGAGCCGGGCGTGGGCGGCCGCCATGTCGTCGCAGCCGAAGCCGACCTGGGCGCCGCGCGTGACATCGCCCTTCGACTGGTAGAGCGCGAAATGCAGGAAGGCGCCGTCGCTCCAGCTCATCGCCGCGTGTTCGCCCGATATCCAGCGGTCGCCGGGCGCATCGTTGTCGGCGCCGGCATGCAACGCGAGGCCGATCAGGTCGCGATAGAACCGGGTCGAAGCCTCCAGGTCGGCGACTTCCAGGACGATCGCCGTGATGCGGCCGGTGGCCATGTCGCGCGGTTCCCGTTGCGTTGGCGGCGCTGGGCAGTGACGCGTTGCTGCGGCGCAATGTCAAGTTTGCGCGCCGAGACCAATTTCCTTATATAAAACAGCATAATAACCCAACATTGCACGGTCTTGACGCCCTGGGCGGGCGTCTATAGGTTCCGCGCCGACTTGGCCGGGCCGCTGGCAGGGACGCCGAGGGCTCGCCGTAAAGGGCGAAGGCCTTAATCGTTCATGTCGCAGCCGGACGACGAGAGCCAGGAGGCGCTCAAGCGCCTCCAAGACCGGCTCAACACGTTCGACGGTCAGCGCGCGCCGAAGTCCCACTCGGGCGAGACGGCCGAAAGCTCGATGGGCGAGGGCTATCGCCTGCTGGGCGAGGTCATCGGCGGGCGTTCTCGGGGGGCTTGGGCTCGGGTGGATGGTGGACTACTTCGCGCACACCACGCCGTTCGGCATGGTGATCGGTCTGCTGCTGGGCACGGCGGCGTCGGCCTACGCGGCGATGAAGACCGGCCGAGCGGATGAGCCGCGACGCGGACGAGAGAAAGGGGACTGAGGTGTTGATGGCTGACATTCAGCCCATGGAGCAGTTTCTGATCCAGAAGGTCGCGTGGCTGCCGTCCTTTGGCGTGACGGTGCCGGGCCTGGGTTACGTCGACCTCTCCATCACCAACTCCGTCGCCACGATGATGTTCGCGGCGGCGCTGATCTGCGCTGTTCTTCCTCGCCGCCGGCCGCGGCAAGGTGGTGCCGGGACGCCTGCAGGCGTTCGGCGAGATCCTCTACGACCTGGCCGACAAGGGCCTGACCGGGCCGATGATCGGCGACCGCGGTCGCCCGTTCCTGCCCTATGTCTTCGCCCTGTTCTCGATCATCGCGGTGCTGGACATCTGGGGCCTGGTGCCCGGCCAGTTCACCGTCACCTCGCAGCTGGCGGTGACCATCAGCCTGGCGATCCTGACCTTCCTGATCGTCATCGTCGTCGGCTTCGCCCGCAACGGCCTCGGCTTCTTCAAGCTGTTCGTGCCCGGCGGCGTGCACTGGGCGATGCTGTTCATCCTGGTGCCGATCGAGTTCATCTCCTTCATGGTGCGGCCGGTGACGCTGTCGATGCGATTGTTCGGCAACATGATCGGCGGCCACGTGGTGATGTACATGTTCGCCAGCTTCGTCGTGGCGATGGCGGTGTTCGCCAGCCAGGGTGGCATCGCCACGCTGGGCTATGTCGGCTCGGCGCTCTCGCTGTTCATGGTGATCGCGCTCTGTGCGCTGGAGCTGATCGTCGCCTTCCTGCAGGCCTTCGTCTTCGCGGCGCTGACCTGCACTTACCTTTCCGATGTCGTGAATCTCGATCACGGCCACTGACCTAATCGAAAACTAGGGACTTCGACCCAATGGACGCAGCAACAGCAACTGTTCACGCCGCCAAGCTCATCGGCGCCGGCCTTGCCATGACCGGCCTGATCGGGGCCGGCGCCGGCCTCGGCATTCTGTTCGGCAACTATCTGCAAGCCGCGATGCGCAACCCCTCCGCCGCCGCCAGCGAGCGCGGGATGCTGTTCCTGGGCTTCGCGGTGACCGAGGCCATGGGCATCTTCGCCCTCGTGATGGCCTTCATCATCCTCTACGCCGCTTAAGACCGGGGACGTCAGGCCGATGGCCGATCCTTCCAGCGCGGGCGAGCACGCCTCAGGCGGGCTGCCGCAGTTCGACCTAGCCCAGTGGCCAGGCCAGATGGTCTGGATGCTGGTGATCTTCGCCGTGCTGATCTTCCTGTTCGCCAAGGTGTTCGTGCCCAAGATCGGCGGCACCATCGCCGAGCGGGAAGACAAGATCGGCGGCGACATCGGCCAGGCGCGCCGTCTGCGCGACGAAGCCGAGGCGCAGGCGAAGGCCGCCGCGGACGAGCTGGCGCAGGCCAGGGCGCGGGCTCAACGCCTGGGCGCGGACGCCAAGGCGGCGGCCACGGCCGAAGCCGAGAAGCGCGCGGCCGAGGAAGAGGCTCGCCTCGCCACGGTGCTGGAAGAGGCGGAGGGCCGCATCAACGCCGCCCGCGCCGAGGCCATGGGCCAGGTGCGCGGCATCGCCGCCGACGCCGCCGACGCCATCGTCACGCGCCTCACCGGCCAGGCGGCCGGCGCCGGCGAAGTCGAGCGCGCGCTGGCCAGCGTGAGCTGACGGGGAAGTTTCGATGGAATTCCTGCAGGACGCACACGTCTGGGAGGCGATCGGCCTCGTCATCTTCCTCGCCCTGCTGGTCTATCTGAAGGTGCCGGGCATGGCCCTGGCCGCGCTCGACTCGCGCGGGACCAAGATCCAGGCCCAGCTCGACGAAGCCACCAAGCTGCGCGAGGAGGCCGAGCGCCTGCTGGCCGAGATCAAGACCCAGCGGGAAGCTTCCGAGCATCAGGCCGCGTCGATCGTCGCCATGGCGCAGGAAGAAGCGGTGCGGCTGGGCGAAGAGGCCAAAGTCAAGCTCGAGGAGCAGATCAAGCGCCGCGGCCAGATGGCCGAGCGACGCATCGCCCTGGCCGAGACTCAGGCCGCCGCCGAAGTGAAGGCCGCCGCCGCCGATCTCGCCGCCCAGGCGGCAGAGGCAGTGCTGGCCGCACGCCTCGCCGCCGCGACGACCGACCCGATGATCGACCCGGCCGTCGCGGCCGTGGCGACCAAGTTCCAGTAGCGAGAAACTCCAGCCGCACGGAACTCCAGCCGCTCAGGCTGGCGCGAGCGACCGCTCGAAGCCGTAGGCTTCGATGATATTGACGCCCAGGCGTACGATTTCCGGCGGGGCGACGTGGCGGTCAGGTCCCTCGGCGCTGAAAGCCTTGAAGCTCGCCAGATCGGTCACCGAGCCGGACTCGTCGGCGTTGAAGTTGATGAACAGGTGCACGAACTCGTCGCCGGTGCGGCACACGGCGTAGGCGACGCCGGCCGGGCGACGTTCGCGCAGCTCGGCGAACACGGCGCGCGACAGCGCCTCGTTCTCGTCCGCGCGGTCGGCCTTGGCGGCGTAGCGGACAAAGGTCACTCGTTGCATTTCAGCTTCTCCATTTGACGGCCCTGGATTTGCGCCGCTGACCCCAACGACGAGCGCGCGACGCGAAAGGATTCGGCGCGGCCGGGGTATTTTGTTTTGAGGCCGGCGACTCTTTTGGCCCGAAGCTGACGTCATGACTTCCATGAGTTCGTGGAGAACCCTCGTGACTGAGCGCCAGCGCGACCTGACGGAGCTGATGGCGACGATGCGCCCCCGGCTGCACCGCTATTGCGCGCGCATGGTCGGCTCGGCGTTCGACGGCGAGGACGTGGTGCAGGACGCCCTCGCCCGCGCCGCCGTGGCCTACGACGAGGGCGTCGAGCATCCCGAGCGCTGGCTGCTGCGGATCGCCCACAACGCCGCGCTCGACGCACTGCGCCGCAAGCGCCGGGCGGCGCTGCGCCACGCGGAGGCTGAGATGGAGACGATCGCCGACCCTGCGGCCGCCGCCGACGCTCGGGTAGCCGCCGAGGCCAGTCTCGCCGCGTTCCTGGCGCTGCCGCCGCTGCAGCGCGGGGCGGTGATCCTGGGCGACGTGCTCGGCCATCCGCTGGTCGAGATGACCGAGATCCTCGCCGTCACGGACGCCTCGGCCAAGGCGGCCTTGCACCGCGGCCGGGCAGCGCTGAAACGCCACGCGGGCGACGTCGCGCCGCGGGTCTCGTTCTCAGCGGCGGAGCGGGCGCGGCTGCGCGACTACGCCGACCGTTTCAACGCCCGCGATTTCGACGCCCTGCGTGCGCTGCTGGCCGAGGACGTGCGGCTCGATCTGGCCAACCGGGCTCGTCTGGTCGGGCCGGACGTCGGGGTCTACTTCACCCGCTACAGCGAGAACCCGCAGTTCCACGTTCGCCTCTGCCTCGCCGAGGGCCGCCCGGCGCTGGCGATCTCCGACCCGAAGCTGGCCGGCGACTATGTGGTGCTGCTCGAATGGCGGGCCGGCGAGATCGCCGTCATCCGCGACTACCGCCACGCGCCCTACGTCGCCGAGGCGGTGACGCTGGAGCCGCTGGACTGACCTTATTCCGCTTTTCCCACGAAAGCGGGGACCCAAGCTTCTTCTGAGGCGCTGTGGCGGTCGAGAGTCCGCAAGGTTTGGTCCACGAACGACACGAAAAACACGAACGTGATGCGGACTAAGCGCCACCTGGTTCGTGTGTGTTCGTGTCGTTCGTGGACAATCTTGCTTCCCGCTCTCGCGGGAAGAAAGCGGAGGTCAGCGCCGCCAGCTTCGACGCACTCGCCCCGCGAAGCGGGCGCGGCGGGGCAGCATCATCCGCTCGAAGCGCAACACCGCCTGCCAGGCCACCGGCGCCACCTCCGGCTCTCGCCGTAGCAGCCGGCGGATCGGGAACAGGATCTTCGGGTGCTGTCGCTGCAGGCCGATGAACTGTCGCCGCGCGCGGTAGGAGGCGCGCAGCGAGATCACCAACCCGACCGCCAGGATCGGCGCGCCCAGGTGCCCGGGCAGCACCGCGCCGATCGCGCCCACGGCCATCAGCCCATAGCCGATCCCGATCGCCATCCAGCGGCCGAGGCGGCGCCACAGCGTCAGCTCGGCGACAGCGCGCACGGAATTGGACGAGAGCAGACTCGCGACGGACATGGCTACCAGCGATGGATAGGCGGCGCGGGGAGGTGCGACGCCCGAGATCAGCATATGGCTGAGATTGGTTTCCGAAGTAGAGCGTCTCGGGCCGGAATCGGTCAGCAGCCGACTAAATCAGGCTCGCTGTGGCGCCCAGGTCGCAGGTGTTGCCAGCGGTCCACAGGAGAGCCTGCGGGAGGCGAGCCGCCCACGCGAACCGCGTGCTACATTCAACCTGTGTCGGCCGCTCCGCACTGTGACGGGCGGCGGCGTGCATCGGAATTGATCTGAGTCAAAGCGCGCGGGCGCCCTCACGGCCCACAGTTTCCCTCAACAGCGGGGACTTGGTTGCATGAGCGTGGCGTCTGCTGAAGCTGAAAGGCCCCCGTCTGGGGCCGTATTGGCGTTGGGCCTGACCATGATCGGCGCACTGGTCGCATTCTGCGCGACCGTGCGGGCCGAGGATCACGGCTTCCAGGTCGCGATGACGATCTTCTCCGGCGCCTTCACCTTGGCCGCGATCGTCCTGACCGGGGGCCTAGCCAGCGGGAGCTTCAAGCCGCAGCCGTCCAAGTACATGGACGGCGTGATCAAGGCCGGCGTCATCGCCTCGGTGTTCTGGGGGATCGTCGGCATGCTGGTCGGCCTGGTGCTGGCCAGCCAGCTGGCTTGGCCCAACATCTTCTACTTCCCTGACTTCGGCTTCCTGAACTTCGGCCGCATCCGGCCGCTGCACACCTCGGCGGTGATCTTCGCCTTCGGCGGCAACGTGCTGATCGCGACGTCGTTCTACGTCGTCCAGCGCACCTGCAAGGCGCGGCTGCCGGGCTTCATCGCGCCGTGGTTCGTCTTCTGGGGCTACCAGCTGTTCATCGTGCTGGCCGCGGTCGGCTATCTGATGGGCGTCACCCAGACCAAGGAATATGCCGAGCCCGAATGGTACGCCGACATCTGGCTGACCATCGTCTGGGTCGTCTACCTGTTCGTGTTCCTGGGCGTGATCTGGAAGCGCAAGGAACGCCACATCTACGTGGCCAACTGGTTCTACCTCGCGTTCATCGTCACCATCGCCGTCCTGCACCTGGTCAACAACGCCTCGCTGCCGATCTCGCTGCTGTCGTCGAAGAGCTACTCCGCCTACGCCGGCGTGCAGGATGCGCTGATCCAGTGGTGGTACGGCCACAACGCGGTCGGCTTCCTGCTCACGGTGCCGTTCCTCGCCATCATGTACTACTTCATCCCCAAGCGGGTGGAGCGGCCGATCTATTCCTACCGGCTGTCGATCGTCCACTTCTGGGCGCTGATCTTCATCTACATCTGGGCCGGCCCGCACCACCTCCACTACACGGCGCTGCCGCAGTGGACCCAGACGCTCGGCATGACCTTCTCGATCATGCTGTGGATGCCGTCCTGGGGCGGGATGATCAACGGCCTGATGACCCTCTCGGGGGCCTGGGACAAGCTGCGGACGGACCCGGTCGTGCGGATGCTGGTCGTCGCGCTGGCCTTCTACGGCATGGCCACCTTCGAGGGCCCGGTGATGTCGGTGCGCACGGTCAACGCGCTGTCGCACTACACCGACTGGGGCATCGGCCACGTGCACTCCGGCGCGTTGGGCTGGGTCGGCTTCATCTCGTTCGGCGCGCTCTACTGCATGGTGCCGTGGCTGTGGCGGCGCGAGCGGCTCTACTCCGATCGCCTGGTCGAGTGGCACTTCTGGATCTCGACGCTGGGCGTGCTGCTCTACATCACCTCGATGTGGGTCTCCGGGATCATGGAGGGCCTGATGTGGCGCGCCTACACGCCCGATGGCTTCCTGGCCTACTCCTTCGTCCAGACGGTTGAGGCCAAGCACGTCGAGTTCGTGGTCAGGGCGCTCGGCGGCCTGATGTACCTCACCGGCACGGTCATCATGGCCTACAACCTCTGGCGCACCATCCGCGGCGACGTTCGCCAGTCCGAGACCAGCGCCCTCGTCGTCAAGCCCGTTCCGACGGGGCCAGGCGCGCCCGTCCTCGCGGCTGCGGAATAGGGGCGCGCCATGTGGAAATTTCACCGCTGGTTCGAGCGCAACTCGCTCATCCTGATCATCGGCATCGTCATCGCCATCTCGGTCGGCGGCATCATCGAGATCGTCCCGCTGTTCTACCTCGAGAGCACGATCGAGAAGGTGCAGGGCGTGCGTCCCTACACCCCGCTCGAGCTGGAGGGGCGCGACGTCTACGCGTCGGAGGGCTGCGTCGGCTGTCACTCGCAGATGATCCGTCCCCTGCGCGACGAGGTCGAACGCTACGGCCACTACAGCCTCGCCGCCGAGAGTATGTACGACCACCCGTTCCTGTGGGGCTCCAAGCGCACCGGGCCGGACCTGGCCCGCGTCGGCGGCAAGTACTCCGACGGCTGGCAGCGCGACCACCTGACAAACCCGCGCGCGGTCGTGCCGGAATCAGTGATGCCGCCCTACGCCTTCCTGGCGGATCAGGAACTCGACTATCACGACGTGACGGCGAAGCTGAAGGCCATGCGGGCCTTGGGCGTGCCCTACACCCAGGACATGGTCGACAACGCGTCCGCCGACCTGGTCGCCCAGGCCAGCGGCGACGCCGACGGAACCGGGCTGAAGCACCGCTACGGTCCGAAAATCAATCAGCGCGACTTCGACGGCAACCCCGACCGCGTCAGCCGGATGGATGCTCTGATCGCCTACCTGCAGATGCTCGGAACCGAGGTGGACTTCTCGACCTACCACGCCAGCGGAGACAACAACCGATGAGCTACGCCGCCGTCTCGCAGCTCGCTCAGCAAGGGGGCAGCCTCTACTTCCTGCTCGTGTTCCTCGGCGCCTGCGCCTACGCCTTCTGGCCACGCAACAAGGCCGAGTTCGACAAGGCCGCCCGCGCGCCTCTGGATGAAGAGGACCCGTCGTGAGCGAGCCCCGCGAAAAGGACGAACACTCCGGCGTCGAGACCACCGGGCACGAGTGGGACGGCATCAAGGAGCTCGACAACCCCCTGCCACGCTGGTGGCTGTGGATCTTCTACGCGACCATCGCCTGGTCGGTGGTCTACTGGGTGCTGATGCCGGCCTGGCCGGGTCTGCATGGCTACACCCACGGCCTGCTGCACAACTCGGCGCGCGCCCAGGTGGCCCAGGATCTGAAAGACCTGGCCGCCAAACGCGGCGCCGCCGGCGCCCAGCTGCGGACCGCGACGGTCGAGCAGATCGAAGCCAATCCGAAGCTACAGGCCTATGCGCTGGAAGAGGGCCAGTCGATCTTCGGCGACAACTGCGCCACCTGCCATGGCCAGAGCGGCACTGGCGGCAAGGGCTATCCCAACCTGCGCGACGATGTCTGGCTGTGGGGCGGCGCGCTCGAGGACATCCAGCACACCATCCGCGTCGGGGTGCGCTCCGGCGATCCCGACGCCCGCAATTCGATCATGCCCGCCTTTGGCCGCGACGCCATCCTGAAACCTGAGCAGGTGGATGACCTCACCGAGTACGTCGTGGCGCTCTCGCATCGCAAGGCCGACGCCGCCGCGATCGCCCGCGCCGCCCCGGTGTTCCAGGCCAACTGCGGCGTGTGTCACGGACCCGAGGGAAAGGGCAACCAGGCGTTCGGCGCGCCCAACCTGACCGACGCCGACTGGCTCTACGGCGGCGACCGCGCGTCGATCCACGACCAGATCTGGAACGGTCATGGCGGGGTCATGCCGGCCTGGGGCCACCGCTTCGACGATGCGACCATCAAGGCGCTGGCGGTCTACATCCACGTCAAGTCCGGCGGGGGCCAGTAGGGGCGAGCCGTGACCACCGTCATCGACACCCTGAAGGCGGATCCCCGGACCAGAACTTCGGGCGACGCGCCGCCGCCGCCAAGCGCCCCCGCGCCGCTCTACAAGAAGCGCGTCCCGATCTATCCGAAGCTGGTCCACGGGCGCTGGCGCAACATCAAATGGGCGGTGCTGGTCGCCACCCTGGGCGTCTACTACCTGCTGCCGTGGGTCCGCTGGGATCGCGGGCCGATCGCGCCGAACCAGGCGGTGCTGGTCGATCTCGACCACGGCCGGTTCTACTTCTTCTTCATCGAGCTGTGGCCGCAGGAGGTCTACTTCTTCACCGGCCTGCTGGTGGTGGCCGCCCTGGCGCTGTTTCTGGTCTCGGCGCTGTTCGGCCGGCTCTGGTGCGGCTACGCCTGCCCGCAGACGGTCTGGACCGACCTCTACATCGTCACCGAGCGGCTGTTCGAGGGCGACCGCAACGCCCGCATGCGGCTCGACGGCGCGGCGTGGTCGTTCAACAAGCTCTGGCGCAAGGGCGGCAAGCACGCGTCCTGGCTGCTGATCGCGGTGCTGACCGGCGGCGCCTGGGTGTTCTACTTCCACGACGCGCCGACGCTGATGCGCCAGCTGTTCGTCGGCCAGGCGCCGTGGGGCGTCTACCTGTGGATCGGCATCCTGACCTTCACCACCTACGCGCTGGCCGGCGGCATGCGCGAGCAGGTCTGCACCTTCATGTGCCCCTGGCCACGGATCCAGGGCGCGATGATCGACAACCAGTCGCTGCAGGTGACCTACCGCGCCGACCGCGGCGAGCCGCGGTCTCCGCACAAGAAGGGCGCGACCTGGGAAGGCCGCGGCGACTGCATCGACTGCAACCAGTGCGTCGTGGTCTGCCCAACCGGCATCGACATCCGCAACGGTGCGCAGCTGGAATGCATCAACTGCGGCCTGTGCATCGACGCCTGCAACGAGGTGATGGACAAGGTCGGCCGCCCGCGCGGGCTGATCGCCTACGACACCGACGCGGCGGTGGTGGCGCGGACGCGCGGTGAGAAGCCGAAGTACAGGCTGCTGCGCACCCGCACGGTCTACTACGCGGCCGCGCTGGTGGTTGTGGGCGGGGTGATGCTGGCGGGGCTGCTGACCCGCCCGCATAGCGCGCTGGATGTGATCCGCGACCGCAGCCCGACTTTCGTGCGCCTCTCGAATGGCGAGATCCGCAACGGCTACACGCTCAAGATCATGAACCGGTCGAACGCGCCGGCGACCTATCGCATCGACTTCACCGGTCCGGCCGGCGCGCAGCTCAGGGGCGTCGGCGCGGCCCACGTCGGCGACGAGCTGCGGACGACGCTCGATCCGGACGGCCAGGCGGAAATGCAGGTGTTCGTCACCGCGCCCGACGATCCAAACCGGCCGCTCTCCGTGCCCTCATCGTTCAAGGTCACCGCGCCGTCGGGCGGCGTCGAGACCAAGACCGTGTTCCTGTCCGGGGACCAGGGACAATGAATCCGACCAAGCCGTTTCGATTCACCGGCTGGCATTTCCTGGCCTGCATGCTGGTGTTCTTCGGCATCGATATCGCCGTCAACGTGGGCTTCATCGTCCAGTCGATCAGGACCTTCCCTGGCGAGGTGGCCGACGATCCCTACGAGGCCGGCATCACCTACGACCACACCCTGGCCCGCGAAGCGGTCGAGCAGAAGCTCGGCTGGCTCGCTTCCGTCGACAGCGCCTCCACTGGCGGCAAGGGCGAGGCGATCGACGCGCGCTGGACCGACAAGGCCGGCCGGCCGCTCGCCGGGCTTACGGTGACCGCCGTCCTGCGTCGCCCGGCGACCGAGGCCGAGAACACCACCCTGCGCCTCAAGGAAGTCTCGCCCGGCGACTACCGCGCGGTCGCCGAGGTGCCGCGAGGCGCCTGGGACGTGGAGGTGACGGCCGCCAACCAGCGCGGAGACCAGCGCACCGCCGAGCGCCGATTGTTATGGCGCTGACCGCCGACATCGCCGGGCGCCCTAGCGGCGCGGCCGACCCGGTCGTCTTCGTGCGAGCCGCGGGCGAGGATCGCCAGCTCGACCTGCTGGTCCAGGGCGCGCGCTGCGCCGGGTGCCTGGCGAAGATCGAGAAGGGCGTCGGCGCGCTCCCGGGGGTGCGGCAGGCGCGGATGAACCTCACCACCGGGAAGCTCACGGTGGTCTGGCGCGACCGGGCTTTCGCACCGGCGCGGATCGTCGAGACGCTGGAGCAGCTTGGCTATCCCGCGGTCCCGTTCGATCCGGCCGACGCGCTCAACCGCGAGGACGTCGAGGGCCGGCGCCTGGCCATCGCACTCGGCGTCGCCGGGTTCGGCGCCGCCAACGCGATGATGTTCTCGGTGCCGGTCTGGGCCGGGCTGCTGCACCAGGAGATGGGCGAGGGCGTCCGCACCCTGTTCTACTGGCTGACCGCCCTGATCGCCGCGCCCTGCGCCCTCTTCGCCGGCATGACCTTCTTCAGGAGCGCCTGGGCCTCGCTGCGCAAGGGCCGCGCCAACATGGACGTGCCGATCTCGATCGGCGTGCTGCTGGCGATCGGCGTCAGCCTCTACGAGACCGCGATCCACGGGCGGCATGCCTATTTCGACGCGGCGGTCTCGCTGCTGTTCCTGCTGCTGATCGGCCGCTACCTGGACCACAAGCTGCGCGCCCAGGCCCGCAGCGCCGCCCGCGATCTTCTGGCCATGCAGGCGACGACCGCCACGCGGCTCGGGCCCGGCGGCGGCGTGTCGGTGGCGTTGCGCGACGTGGCCGTCGGCGACCGCCTCATCGTCCTGCCCGGCGACCGCATGCCGGTCGACGCCGAGGTCGAGGACGGCGAGACCCAGCTCGACGTCAGCCTGTTGACCGGGGAGACGGCGCCGCTCCGCGCCGGCCCGGGGTCCGCGGTTCATGCCGGGGCGATCAACCTGAGCGGCCGGCTGATCGTCCGCGCCACAGCCCGCTCGGAGGACTCGGCCGTCGCGGCGATCGCGCGGCTGATGGAGGCGGGGGCCCAGAGCAAGTCCCACTACGTCCGCCTGGCCGACCGCGCGGCGGCGATCTATGTGCCCGCCGTCCACAGCGTGGCGCGCGCTGACGTTCGTCGGCTGGCTGATCGCCGGCGTCGCCTTCCCGGACGCGCTGATGCGCGCCGCCGCGGTGCTGATCATAACCTGTCCCTGCGCCCTGGGCCTGGCCGCGCCGGCGGTGCAGATCGTCGCCTCAGGCCGGCTCTTCCGCCGCAACGTCCTGGTCAAGTCGGGGGCGGCGCTGGAGCGGCTGGCCGAGATCGACTGCGTGGTGTTCGACAAGACCGGCGTCCTGACCTACGGCCGCCCAGCCTTGGTGCACGGCGATCCCGCGCTGGTTCGCGACGCCGCCCAGCTGGCGCGCGCCTCGCGCCACCCGCTCGCCCGGGCGCTGGCGCTTCAGGCCGGCCCCGGCCTCGTCGCCGCCCAGGCCCGAGAAGTCGCCGGCATGGGCGTCGAGGGGCTGATCGACGGCCGGATGGCCCGGCTCGGCCGCGCCAGCTTCGTCGGCGCCGAGCAGGCGGCCGACGCCGAGACGGTGCTCTGGTTCGCGCGGGACGGCGAAGCGCCGCGCCGGCTCTGCTTCAGCGACGATCTGCGCGACGACGCGGCGGCGACGGTCAAGGCGCTCAAGGCCCGCGGTCTGGCGGTGCAGGTGCTCTCCGGCGATACGCCCGTCGCGGTACGACTGGCCTGCGAACAGGCGGGGATCGCGCAGTACGCCGGCGGCCTGTCGCCGCAGGAGAAGGCCGCGGCGATCGACGCACTGGTGGCGGCGGGACGCCGGCCGCTGATGGTCGGCGATGGCCTCAACGACGCCGCGGCGCTCGCCAAGGCGCACGCCTCGATGGCGCCCGGCGCGGCGGCCGAGGCCAGCCAGACCGCGGCCGATCTGGTCTTCCAGGGCCAGGACCTGGGCGTCGTGGTCGAGGCGATCGATGTCGCCCGTGCGGCCCGCGCGAGGGTGCTGGAGAACTTCACCCTTGCCGCGGTCTACAATCTGGTCGCCGCGCCGGCGGCGGTGCTCGGCCTGGTCACGCCGCTGATCGCGGCGCTGGCGATGTCGAGCTCCTCGCTGGTGGTGACGCTCAATGCGCTCAGGATCGCCGGAAGGTGGAAGCGCAAATGACCGGGATGGTGCTGCTGATCCCGATCTCGCTGGCGCTGGCGCTCGTCGGTCTCGGCGCCTTCCTGTGGACGTTCCGCTCCGGCCAGTACGACGACCCGAAGGGCGACGCCGAGCGGATCCTCTACGACCACCTGGACGAAGGGCCGCCCGCGGACCTTTGAGCGGCCGCGAAGAGGGCCGCTAAGCCGTCCACCTCAGCCGCGGTTTGCGCGCCGCCGCCGTCTCGTCGAGCCGGCGCAGCGGGGCCTTGAACGGGGCGCCCTTGAAGCGGGCGACGTCGCCAGCCTTGGCCGCCGCGGCGAGGCGCAGCACGCTGTCGCAGAAGCGGTCGATCTCGCGCTTGGGCTCGGTCTCGGTCGGCTCGATCAGCATCGCCCCGTGCACGACCAGCGGGAAATACATCGTCATCGGGTGGAAGCCCTCGTCGATCAGCGCCTTGGCGACGTCGAGGGTGGAGACGCCCGTGCCTTCCAGCCAGGCGTCGTCGAACAGCGCCTCGTGCATGCAGGGGCCATCCGGGAACGCCGCCGTCAGCTCGCCCGAGAGCCGCGCCTTGACGTAGTTGGCGTTCAGCACCGCGTCCTCGGCAACCTGGCGCAGGCCGTCGGAGCCGTGGCTCATCATGTAGGTCAGGGCGCGGACATACATGCCCATCTGGCCGTGGAAGGCGCAGAGGCGGCCGAACGCCTGGGCCGCGTCGCCCTCGTTGCGCTCGATCAGGTGCAGCCCGTCCTCGCCGCTGACGACCCAGGGCGCCGGCGCGAACGGCGCCAGCGCAGCGCTCAGCACCACCGGACCCGCGCCCGGCCCGCCGCCGCCGTGCGGGGTGGAGAAGGTCTTGTGCAGGTTGATGTGCATGGCGTCGACGCCGAGGTCGCCGGGGCGAACGCGCCCGACGATGGCGTTGAAGTTGGCCCCGTCGCAGTAGAAGAACGCGCCGGCCGCATGGGTCAGCCGCGAGATTTCCAGTACGTCGCGCTCGAACAGGCCGCAGGTGTTGGGGTTGGTCACCATCACCGCGGCGACGTCGGGGCCGAGCTTGGCGGCGAGGTCGGCGATATCGACGCGCCCGTCGTCGGTCTGGGCGATCTCCACCACCTGGTAGCCGGCCATCGCCGCCGTCGCGGGGTTGGTGCCGTGGGCCGAGACGGGGGCCAGCACCGTGCGCCGCGCGTCGCCGCGGGCCTCCAGCGCCGCGCGGATGGTCAAGAGGCCGCAGAGTTCGCCGTGGGCGCCGGCCTTCGGCGAAAGCGCCACCGCCGGCATGCCGGTCAGGGTCTTCAGCCAGTGCGCCAGCTCGTCCATCAGCGCCAGCGCGCCCTGCACGGTCGACTGCGGCTGTAGCGGATGGATGTCGGCGAAGCCCGGCAGGCGCGCCATCTTCTCGTTGAGGCGCGGGTTGTGCTTCATCGTGCAAGAGCCGAGCGGATAGATCGCCAGGTCGATGGCGTGGTTCTTCTGGCTGAGCCGCACGTAGTGGCGCAGCGTCTCCGGCTCGGAGAGGCCGGGCAGGCCGATCGGCGCGGTGCGGACCAGATCGCCGAGGTCCGACGCATCGAGTTCGGCCTCGGGCAGGTCGACGCCGGTCTTGTCCCAGCCGCCCAGTTCGAAGATCAGCGGCTCGTCCTGCGCCAGGCCGTGGCCTTCGCTATCGAGCACGCCTTCGTTGGCGGCTTCCAGTTCGGATCGCGTGGGCCGTCCAACAGCGAGCATGGTCATTGGGCGAGCTCCTGGGTCAGGGCTTCGGCGAAGTCGGTGATGTCGACGTGGGCGGTGGTCTCGGTGGCGCAGACCAGCAGGACGTCGTCCATGCCGGCGTGTGGATCGAGCCGTGCGACCGGCACGCCGGCGATGATTCCGTCCGCCGCCAGGGCGTTGACGACCGCGGTGGCCGACTTCGGCAGCCGCACGGCGAACTCGTTGAAGAACCTCGGCGTCAGCACCTCGACCCCGGGGATTGCCGCCAGCGCATCGCGCAGCAGCCGCGCCTGAGCGTGGTTGATCTTGGCCAGCTGGCGCAGGCCGGTCTCGCCCAGCAGCGTCATGTGGATCGTGAACGCCAGCGCGCAGAGCCCCGAGTTGGTGCAGATGTTCGAGGTCGCCTTCTCGCGGCGGATATGCTGCTCGCGCGTCGAGAGCGTCAGCACGAAGCCGCGCTTGCCTTCCGCGTCCACCGTCTCGCCACACAGCCGCCCCGGCATCTGCCGCGTCAGCGCCTCGCGGCAGGCGAACAGGCCGACGTAGGGCCCGCCGAAGGTCAGCGGATTGCCGATCGACTGGCCCTCGGCGACGGCGATGTCCGCCCCCATTTCGCCGGGCGACTTCAGCAGGCCGAAAGAGACGGCTTCCGTCGTCACCACCACCAACAAGGCGCCGGCGGCGTGCGCAGCCTCGGCGATGGCCGTGACGTCGGTCACCGTGCCGAACACGTTCGGGGTCTGCACAACGACGCAGGCGGTGTCGGCGTCGATCGCGTCGATCACCGCGGCTTCGGCGTCCACGGCGGCGGCGAGGCGCTGGGTGGCGACGCCGGCGGTGTGGGCCAGGGTCCAGCACGCCTCGGCGTAGTGTGGATGCAGGCCGCCGGAGAGCACCGCTTTCGAGCGTTTGGTCACCCGCGCGGCCATCAAGACCGCCTCGGCGCAGCCGGTCGAACCGTCGTAGAGCGAGGCGTTGGCCACCGGCAGGCCGGTCAGCGCCGCGACCTGAGTCTGGAACTCGAACAGCACCTGCAGCGTGCCCTGAGCGATCTCGGGCTGGTAGGGCGTGTAGCTGGTGAGGAACTCCGAGCGCTGGATCAGGTGGTCGACGCTGGCCGGCACGTGGTGTCGGTAGGCGCCCGCGCCGCAGAAGAACGGCCCCGCGCCCGCCGGCCGATTGCGCGCCGCCAACCGGCCCATCGCCCGCTCCACTTCGAGCTCACCCTGGTGCGGCGGCAGGTCGACCGGGCCGGATAGCCGCGCGGTGGCCGGCACGTCGGCGAACAGGGCGTCGATCGACGGCGCGCCGACGACGGCCAGCATCTCGGACCGGTCGGCGTCAGTGAGGGGGAGATAGCGCATGCGGGTTCAGCCAAATCTCCCTTCCCCCTTGCGGGGAAGGGCCGGGGATGGGGGTGTCGGTTTGGTGTGGGGTGACTGGCGAAGGGACTCCGCGGCGAAGACCCAGTTCGCACCCCCACCCCTGACCCCTCCCCGCAAGGGGGAGGGGAACTGGTGTGTGTTCATCACAGCGTGCTCAGGAACTGCTCGTACGCGGCGCGGTCCATCAGGGCGTCGAGTTCGGCGGGGTTGGAGAGTTTGATCTTGGCGAACCAGCCGTCCTTCTCCGGCTGGGCGTTGACCGTCTCGGGGACGTCGGGCAGCTCGGAGTTGACCTCGACCACCTCGCCGGAGACCGGGGCGTAGACGTCGGACGCGGCCTTCACGCTCTCGACCACCGCGAACGCGTCGCCGGCTTTCAGCGCCTTGCCCACGGCGGGCAGTTCGATGAACACCACGTCCCCCAGCTGCCCGGCGGCGTAGGCGGTGATGCCGAGCGTGGCGACGTCGCCGACGGTCTCGACCCACTCATGATCCTTGGTGAAGCGCATTCGGTCAGGCTCCGGGTTTGCGATGATAGCGATGGGGGACGAACGGCATGGCGCAGACGACGGCGGCCTGGCGCTTGCCGCGCACGATGACGCCCAGCTCCGCGCCAGGCTCGGCCAGCGCCGGCGGGACGTAGCCCATGGCGATCGGCGCGCCGAGGCTGGGCGAGAAGCCGCCGCTGGTGACGCGGCCGACGACCGCGCCGTCTGGCCCGACGATCTCGGCGCCCTCGCGGGCCGGCGCGCCTTCCAGCACCCGCAGGCCGACGCGGCGGCGATCCAACCGGCCGGCCAGCTCGCCCAGCGCACGGGCCGCGCCTGGGAAGTCCTCCGCCTCGCGTCGGCGCTTCGAGAGCGCGAACTCGAGGCTGGCTTCCACCGGCGAGATGGTCTCGTCGAGGTCGTGGCCGTAGAGCGGCAGGCCGGCTTCCAGCCGCAGCGAATCGCGAGCGCCTAGGCCGATCGGGCGGGCGCGCTCGTCCTGCAGCAACCGGTCCCAGAGCTGGCGGGCGCGGTCGGCGTACACCAGGATTTCGTAGCCATCCTCGCCGGTGTAGCCGGAGCGCGAGATGATGACCTCGCTCCCGGCGAAGGCGGCGCGGGTCAGGGTCATGAAGCTGAGATCGGCCGCCTCCGGGATGATCGCGGCGGTGACGGCGGCGGCCTCCGGGCCCTGTACGGCGATCAGGCCGTGGTCGTCGGCGCGGATCAGCTCCGCGGCGTCGCCGGCCGCGGCGGCGATGCGGGCGAAGTCGCCCTCCTTGGTCCCGGCGTTGACGACGATCTGCAGCGTTCCCTGCTCGTCGTCGGTGACCGGCCGGCCGACCATCAGGTCGTCGACGATGCCGCCGTGCGCGTTGAGCAGCAGGGTGTAGCGCAGCTGGCCGCGCTTCAGCCCGCGCAGGTCGCCGCAGACCAGCGGCTCGAGCAGGGCGCAGACGGCGGCATGGTCGGCCTTGGGATCGCCGCTGGGCGACTTCAGCCGCAGGAACGAGGGGCCCATGTGCGAGACGTCGAACAGGCCGCAGTGAGCGCGCGTCCACAGGTGCTCCTTCAGCACCCCTTCGGCGTACTGCACCGGCATGTCGTAGCCGCCGAACTCGACCATGCGAGCGCCGGCGGCGCGGTGGGCGCCAGTCAGCGGCGTCGTCTTGAGCGGCGTGGTCTTGAGGGGAAGGTCGGACAAACGGGACTCCGGCTGACGATGAAGACGGTCCCGCAGTCAGGCCCGCCGTTCGATCGCCCCCGCTGTCCCTGTGCCTGAGAGATTCCGGGCGATCCCACGTGGCGGGGCGGCCCTTGCTCCTTCGGCGAACCGCCCAGGCCCGGAGCCTGATCGCTTCACGCGAAAGCGTGAAGCTGGCTCCTAGCCTCCTAGTTCAGAGCAAGACCTAGTCTTGCTCTGGGGCCTGGCGGCGCTTTCCAGCGTTCATCAGCTCGCGCGGTCCTTTTGCCTGAGCGTTTCCGGGGCGGTTGCGCCTTCGGCGCCGGGTCGACTCACGTCCGCACCCGGCCTCTCCCGCGAGAGTTGGCCGGAAACTGGGGAACGCCGCCAACCGAGTTCAAGCCGCGGCGGCGTCGCGGCGGGCGATTGCCTGGGGATCGTCCACTGCGGCGTCGGCCATAGCGACGTCCGCCATCACGGCGTCGACTCTGGGGTCCATCACGCGCCGCCACAGCGGCGGGATCAACGCCATCAGGATCACGCCGGCGTAGCCGCAGGGCAACTGGGCCCCGCCACCGAGCACTTCCAGCTCATTGTACGGCCGCGTCGAGAAGCGGTGGTGATCAGCGTGCCGCCCCATGTTGAACAGCGAGGCGTTGTTCACGCGCCGCACCGAGTTCCACGAGTGTTTCGGCCGCAGCGGCTCGAGCCGCCCGTCCGGACGCCGGCGGCGGACGAGGCCGTAGTGGGCGACGTAGTTGAAGCACTCCAGCAGCACGATCGCCAGCACCGCCTGCGCGACGAAGAAGCCGAGCGCCCGCCAGCCGGCGAAGCCCACGGCGGCCACCAGGGCGAGCTCGATCGCCGCGAACGCCAGCAGCCGGTTGCCCGGTCCGAACGATGCGCGGCCGCCGCGGGCGAGGCGCTGGGTCTCGAACGCCCAGGCTTCCGCCGCCTGGCCGGCGACGGAGCGGATCCAGAAGGCGTAGAGGCTCTCGCCGCGCCGGGCGGTGGCCGGATCCTCGAACGTGGCGGGGCGGCGGTGGTGGCCGGAGACGTGCGATATGGCGAATTGCATGTCGAGCACGCCGGCCAGCATGACCAGCCCCCAGAGGCGCTCGGCGGTGTGGCGGCTGTGGACCATCTCGTGGGCGGCGAGGAAGCCGAACACGCCGGTGGCGAGACCGGTGGAGAGGGTCAGCCCGATCGCGGTGAGGAGGTCGGTCGAAGGCCGGGCGACGATCCAGCCGGCCCAGACGAGCTCGATCAGCTGCAGCGGGATGTAGATCCAGGGCAGCAGGCGATGGCCGAGTGGGGCGGTGTCGCTCGCCTGCGGAGGTTCCGCGCCCAGCAGCCAGTCGCCGCCGGCCAGGGCCAGGGGAAGTGCGCCCAGCAACAGCAAGGTCCAGGGCCCGCCCAGCCAGTAGCCGAGCGGAATGAGCGCCAGGAAGCCAAACGGCGACCAGTACTTCGCCATGGTCATGCGAAGCGGCTTCGATCCAACAGGAGTCCCTCTGACCGCCGTCGTTCGAAGACGTCGCCCAGGGGCAAGCTAGCACGCGCTCCGGCGGCGCCCGATCACATTCGCTCGGGCGTGGCGATGCCAAGCAGGTTCAGCGCCAGCTCCAGCTGGGCGAGGGTGGTCCCGGCCAGCGTCAGGCGCGAGGCGCGCACCGGCGGGGCCGCCGTCAGGATCGGACAGGCGGCGTAGAATTTCGAGAAGGCGACGGCGAGCCGGTAAGCGTGCTCGGCGATGAAGTGCGGCGCCTTCTTGTCGTAGGCCTCGGCCAGCGCGTGGTCGAACGCGTCGAACGCCAGCACCAGTTCGCGCTCCGCGGGCTCGGCCACCTCGACTGGGCCGGGCTCGGCGCCATCCTCCGCCGCCCGGCGCAGCAGCGATTTCACCCGCACCGCCTGATAGAGCAGATAGGGTCCGGTCCTGCCCTCGAAGCTGGAGAAGCGGTCGAGGTCGAATACGTAGGAGGTGCCGCGGAAGTTGGCGAGGTCGGCGAACTTCAAAGCGGCGACCGCCACCTTCAGCGCCGTGTCCTCGAACGCCTCGGGCGCCAGCTCGGCCCCCAGGTTCGCCTCGTGCAACCGCTCGCGGGCCTTGGCGCTGGTCATCTCGATCAGGTCGCGCAGCTTCAGCACGCCGCCGGCGCGGGTCTTGAACGGCTTGCCGTCGGGCCCGTTCATCGTGCCGAAGCCGATGTGCTCCAGCGCGCCCTCGGCGGCGTAGCCGGCCAGGTAGGCGGCGCGGAACACCACCTCGAAGTGGTCCGCCTGGCGCTGGTCGACCACGTAAAGCACCGCCTCGGGATCGAAGTAGCGCTTGCGATCGAGGATGGTGGCCAGGTCGGTCGTTCCATACATCGCCGAGCCTTCGGACGAGACCACCAGCAGCGGCGGCAGCTCGCGCTTGTCGTCGTTGCGGGCGACACGAATGATCTCGGCGCCCTGGTCGGGGAACATCAGACCCTTGGCGCGCAGCTCCGCCACCATCGGCTCGATCAGGTCGTTGACGTCGCTCTCGCCTTTCCAGACGTCGAAATCGACGCCCAGCGCGTGGAAGTCGCGCTCCAGGGCGGTGCGCGTGATGCTGGCGAAATGCTCCCACAGCAGCCGGTAGCCGGGGCGGCCGGCCTGCAGCTCGGCCGTCGCCCGCCGCGCCCGGTCGCGGTAGGCGTCGTCGCTCTTCGACAGCGCCGAGGCGGCCGGATAGATGCGGTCGAGGTCTTCCAGCGACACGGTCTGCGAGACCCGCGCCAGCAGCGGCGCCTTGGTCGCCTCGCCGGGCGCCGCCTCGTAGGCGGCGACCAGGTCGGCCAGCACGGGATCGGCGTCGAGCACGGCGCTGATCAGGAGGCCCATCTGGAAGCCCCAGTCGCCGAAGTGGGCGTCGCCCAGCACCTCGTCGCCGCGGAAGCGATAGAGCCGCTTGACCGCCTCGCCGATGATCGAGGCGCGCAGGTGGCCGACGTGCATCTCCTTGGCGACGTTGGGGCCGCCGTAGTCGACCAGCACGCGCCGCTTCGTCGCCACCTCGCCGGCGCCCAGCCGGGGGTCGGCGGCGATGGCGTTGGCCCTCGCCGACAGCGCCGCAGTGCTGACCGTCAGATTGATGAAGCCCGGCCCGGCCAGGCTCACGGCCGCCAGCCGCGGGTCGCCCTCCAGCCGCGCGGCGACTACCTCGGCGATGTCGCGCGGCTTGCGGCCGGCGGACTTGGCCGCGGCGAGGGCGCCGTTGCACTGGAAATCGGCCAGGTCTGGCCGGTCCGAGGGCGTAACCCGCCCGAACTGCGCCGTGAGGCCCGCCTCGGCGAAGGCGGCCCCGACCGCCACGCCAAGGTCGGTCCTCAGATCGGTCATTTCACCCCGGGGCCACTCGCCTGAGCCGTGGTCTCGCCGGCGTTGACGCGGAAGCGCTCGCCGTTGCGGTTGAATTCGGCCATCTGCGGCGTCACGTCGAACCCGATCAGCACTTCGAAATTGGCGCCGCTGACCTTGATGTCGGCGCGCGGGATGGTGATGCCGTCGAGCTCTTCGGTCTTCTCCACCCGGTCGGCGCCGGCGGGAAAGTCGACCGGCAGATCGAAATACTGCTTGTCCAGCACGCCGCGGTCGCGATCGGTGACGGCGACCCAGTAGCGGTAGACCTTGCGCGAGCCCTCGGCCTTCGGGCCGCGGCCGAAGGCGATCAGCATGCGGGTCTGCACCTTGATCGGCTGGTCGGACTTGTATTCGCAGGCGGAGCTGAGGTTCTCGATCTCGCCGGTGAAGCCGACCGCCGAGGCGGCGGGCGTGCCATCTGCCATCTCGACATAGCGGGCGGCGTCGTAGAGCACCTTCACGTACGGGCAGGGACCGGCGTTGCGCAGTTGCGGCAGGGACAGGTTCTTGTCGCCCGTGCCCCACTCCTCGCTGCGCTTCTTGGCCTTGGCGTCGTCGTCCTGCTGTTGGCCGCCGCCGCCGCCGGGGCCGCCGGGGCCGCCACGACCGCCTTGGGCGTGGCTGGGCGAAGCCGCGAGCCAGGTCAGGCCGGCGCAGACGACGAAGGCGAGGTGGATGAAGCGGCGCATGGGAGGCGGTCCCGGAAGCTCTACTGCAGGCGGCGAGCCAGATCGGCGTGTGATAGAGCCATATGGTCGGCGCCGCAACGCGGGCGCGGCTGGCGGATGGCGGCGGAAACGCCTACGTTCCGCAAATCATGCGCCGCACCATAAAAGTCCTGCTCGCCAGTCCCCGCGGTTTCTGCGCCGGGGTCGACCGCGCGATCCAGATCGTCGAACGAGCGATCGAGAAGTACGGCGCGCCGGTCTATGTGCGCCACGAGATCGTGCACAACCGTCATGTGGTCGACCGCCTGCGGGCGGTCGGGGCGGTGTTCGTCGAGGAACTGGAAGAGTGCCCCGACGACCGGCCGGTGGTGTTCTCCGCCCACGGCGTGCCGAAGTCGGTGCCGGCCGAGGCGGTGCAGCGCCAGATGATCTATCTCGACGCCACCTGCCCGCTGGTCTCGAAGGTGCACGTCGAGGCCGAGCGGCATTTTGCCGCCGGCCGTGAGATCGTGCTGATCGGTCACAGCGGCCACCCGGAGGTGGTCGGGACGCTCGGCCAGCTGCCGCCCGGCGCGGTCACCCTGATCCAGACCGTCGAGGAAGCCGAGGCGTTCGTGCCCCGCGACGCCGGCAACCTCGCGTTCGTCACCCAGACCACGCTCTCGCTCGACGACACGGCCGAGATGGTCGAGGCCCTGCGCCGGCGCTTCCCGGAGATCGCCGCGCCGCACAAGGAAGACATCTGCTACGCGACCACCAACCGCCAGGACGCGGTCAAGGTGTTGGCGGCGCGCTGCGACCTGCTGCTGGTGGTCGGCGCGCGCAACTCCTCCAACTCGGTGCGGCTGGTCGAGGTGGGACTGAAGGCCGGGGCGCGCGACGCCAAGCTGATCGACGAGGCCGCGCACATCGACTGGACCTGGTTCGAGGGCGTCGAGACGCTCGGCCTCACCGCCGGCGCCTCCGCGCCCGAACTGCTGGTGCAGGGCGTGCTGGCGGCGCTGAACGCGCGCTACGACATCGAGATCGAGGAAATCGCCACCCGCCAGGAAACGGTGACCTTCAAGCTGCCGCGGGCGATCGCGCCGCGGGGGGGCCGGGTGACCACGCTCAGCATCGTCGCCACCGAAGCCTGACCGCGGCAGGCTTAATGGCGGGGAAACCACGCCTCTTTTCAAGGCCTTAAGCCTGGCGGGCGTATGGGGCGGGCGTGAGCACGGTCGACGCCATCGCCCTGAGCGGCATCGCCGCCGCGACGCTGAAGCTGAACGCCTCGGCCTCGAACCTCGCCAACGCCAACGACACCTCGGCGCTGGGCGCCAAAGGCTACCTGCCGATCAAGGTCGACAACAGCGCGCTGCCGAGCGGCGGCGTGGTCGCCCAGGCGGTGACGCTGAAGCCCGGGTCCACGATCATCTACGATCCGACTTCGGCCGCGGCCAACGCTCGCGGCTACGTCCAGGCGCCTGAGATCGACCCGATCTCGGAGACCAGCAACATGCTCGCCGCCGGCGCCGCTTTCGCCTTCTCGGTGAAGGTGCTCAAGGCCGCCAACCAGCGACGAGAAGACGCTGCTGGACATGAAGACCTGATCGCCACGATCCGCTGCGTGTTTCCCTAGCCGGTCACGACCGGTTCGGGGGGTGAACCCCCAGTCTAGAACGGCACGTCGCTCTTCGGGCCGCTGGGCGGGGCCTCGTCGGTCGAGGGTTTGGCCGGGGCCTGGGGTTTCTCGCTGGGCGAGGCGAGGATGTCGTCCGGATTGTCAGGGGCCTGGGCCGGCTTCGACTGCGCCGCCTGCACAGCGGCGGTCTTCTGGGCGATAGCGGCCGAATCGTCGCCATTGTCGGTCGCATTGGCGGCGACTGCGGCGTTGGTCGCCTTAGGCGCGGCCTGCGGCTGGGGCAGATCGACGATCGGTTGGGCGAGGATGGCCTGGCCGGACGCCTGGGTGTCGACCAGGCCTTGGGTCGGGCGCGTGGCGTCGCGCGAACTGGCCCTGAAGCCAAGGCCGACGCCGCCGAGCGCGGCGACGCCGATCAGGAACGCGACCACGCCGACGACGGTGGGCGACGGAACGGAAACCGGGCCGTTTTCGGTCCAGGCCATGGCGGTACTCTCAGGCGTGCAACTGCCGCCCCTTAATAGCGGTAGCGCGGGTCGTCGTCAGCCGCTGATTCCGGCGGCGCGGCCCGGCGAGGCGGCGGCGCCTCCTCGTCCTTCTCGGCGCCGCGCGGCGGCGGCGGCGCGTCGGCGTCGCCGTCGTAGTAACCCCGCGGAAGCTGGCGCCCGTCCGAGTAGCGGCCGCCGTGGATGATCACCGGCCCGCGGCCATCGCCGTTGTCGATCACCGCGCGGTCGTCCTCGTCGGGCGGTTGGTCGACGGCGGCGTCGCCGCGATCCACGCCATCGCCAGGCGGTCCGCTGCTGATGGGCGGTTCGTCCTCATAGGTGGGGGTCTCCTCGGAGACCGTCTGCAGCGGCGAGGCGGGCGGCTCGGCCACCAGCCAGGGGAAGTCGCGGGACGGCAGGTTCTTCTCCGCCACGGTCATGAAGCGGTTCCAGATCGTCGCCGGCAACTCGCCGCCGGTCACCTTGGCCATCGGCGCGCCGTTGTCGTTGCCGACCCACACCGCGGTCAGCAGGTCGGGCGTGAAGCCGACGAACCAGGCGTCGCGCCAGTCCTGGCTGGTGCCGGTCTTGCCGGCGGCGGGGCGGCCGATGTTGGCGCCGGTCCCGGTGCCGGCGGTGATCACGCCCTTCAACATTCCGACCATGCGCGTCGCATAGAGCGGATCCAGCACCGGCGTCGGCGCAGAGGTCGCATGGGCGTAGATCGGGTCGCCGCGGGTCGAGCGGATCTCGCTGATCAGGTAGGGCTCGGTGCGCCCGCCGCCATTCTGGAACACCTGGTAGCCGGTCGCCATCTCCAGCGGCGTCACCTCGTAGGCGCCCAGCGCGATCGAGGGGCCAGGGTGGGCCGGGATGTCGGTTACGCCCAGCCGTCGCGCAAAGTCGGCGACCGTATCTGGCCCCACCTCCAGCGTCAGCCGCACCGAGACGGTGTTGAGTGAGCGGGCCAGGGCCGAGGCCAGCGTCACCGCGCCGGCGTAGCCGTGGCCGTAGTTCTCCGGGTTCCAGCCGGCGTAGCTGATCGGCGCGTCCTGGCGGATGTCGGTGGGCTTGACGCCATGCTCCACCGCCGCGCCGTAGACGAAAGCCTTGAACGACGAGCCGGGCTGGCGATGCGCCTGGACCACGCGGTTGAACGGGCTCTGGTCGTGGTCCAGCCCGCCGACCATCGCCAGGATCGCGCCGTCGGGCGCGAGCGTCACCAGCGCCCCCTGGCTCACGTTGCGGTGCGCCCCTTGCTTGGCGATCACATCGCGCAGCGTCGCCGTGCCCAGGGTCTGCAACGCGGGATCGATGGTCGTCTTGACCACCAGGTCGGGCGCCGCGCCAGCGGCGAGCTGGGCGGCTTCGGCCGCGGCCTGGTCCAGCACATAGCCCTCGTCGCCCTCGCCGGCATGGGTGGCGGTGACCAGTGTCGGGTTGGTGGCGAGTGCCGTGGTCAGGTCTGCGTCGCTGATCCAGCCTTCGGCGCGCATGGTGGCCAGGATGCGATGGCCGCGGGCGACCGCGCCGGCCATGTCGTTGGTCAGCGCCAGGCGGCTGGGGGCATTGGGCAGCCCGGCCAGGGTCGCGGCTTCGATCAGGTTGAGCTGGCTGGCCGGCTTGCCGAAATAGGTCTGCGAGGCGGCATCGAGGCCATAGGCGCCGTCGCCGAAGTAGGTCCGGTTCATATAGAGTTCGAGGATCTCGTCCTTGGACATGCTCTGTTCGAGCTCCCAGGCGAGATAGGCCTCCTGCACCTTGCGCTTCAGCGATTGCTCGCGCTTGAGGAACAGGGTGCGCGCCAGCTGCTGGGTCAGGGTCGAGGCGCCCTCGGCCGAGCGCTGCTTGCGCAAGTCGGTCGCGATCGCGCGGCCGATCGCCGCCAGGTCCACCGGCCCGTGCTGGTAGAAGCGCCGGTCCTCGGCCGCCAGGAACGCCTTGGGCACATAGGCCGGCAGCTGCGCCAGCTTCACCGCCCCGCCGTACTTCGGACCGCGGGTGGCGATCAGATTGCCGTTGCGGTCGAGGAACTTCATTCCGGGCGAGCGCCGGACCGTCCACAGCGCCTCGCGCGGGGGCATCGGCGGGGCGTCGGCGATGTAGCCGCTGACGATCACCGCCGTCGTCGCCGCGGCCGCGCCGACCACCGCAACCACGACGCCGAACGCGATCAACGCGATGCGCAGCCCGCGACGCTTGCGGCGCGCGGGCGGCTGGGCGAACGAAGCTGGGTCGGGCGTCGAGGTCACGCGAACCGGAGGGTGAACGGGCAGAACTTAGAAACTGATAAAGCGCGCGCGAATGCGGCGGTTCAATGCTTGGCCATAGGCTTGGCCGCAATGCGGGGCCTGGAGGAAGCGCCGACCGGCGCGCCGTGCGTCTGCGCCTCGTCCATCAGGGCGCCGCAGTCGGCGTTCTTGGCCCCGCCGGTGGCGATGAAGGGCAGGATGGCCGCGAACGGCGAGGCCACCACGCCCAGCAGCGCCGCGGCGCCCAGCTGCGGCCCCAGCTTGCTGAGGTCGATTCCGAGCTTCGGCGCGTCGAACCGGCCCTTCAGCGTGATCGGCGCGGAGACGCGGATCAGCCGGAAATGCTTCGGCTTGCCGCTGAGCGCCAGGTTCAGGGTCTCGTCGCGCAGGTCGATCGTCCCGCCGCCTTCGGCGCGCACGACGTCGGTGTCGACCAGTAGGCGGGTCGCGGTCAGCATCCCGCCTTGGGCCCGGAACTCGGCTACGGCGCAGCGCACGGGCGTCGGCGTCTGGTCCTTGGAAAGGTAGAAGAACAGGCTCTTGCCGACATCGAGGCCGAGCAGCTCGGCGAACAGCCGGCGCATCTGGCCCTGCGGGACCGCCACCGCGACGACGCCGCTGGCGTTGGCCGCGGCCGAGCGCACCGAGTTGCCGGTCCCGGTCAGCCGCGCCCGCGCCTCCAGCGTTCCGGCGAACGGCGCCGGGCCGCTCGAGGCCGGCAGCAGCTCCTGCACCTGGGCGCGGGCGAGCGCCAGATCGATCGCCGTGACCGGGGTGGCGCCCCGCGCATCCAGCCGCACCTTGCCGGAGATCGCCCCCTGCGGCAGCGACAGCGACAGCGGGTCGACCACCAGCAGGCCGTGATCCAGCGTGGCGTGCAGCGACAGCTGGCGGATCGGCAGCGGGCCGGCGTCGACGCTCTCGGCGCGGTAGGTCACGTCCGCGTCGGTCATGCGCACGCGGATCACGTCGAGGTGCGAGTCGGGCAGCACCCGGTGTTCGGCGGTAAGCTTGGCCGCCACCGCCTGCTGCTTGGGCGAGACGATCGCGCCCTTGATCGCCCCGCGCGGCGCGCCGCCGATCACCGGCGTCAGGTCGGCGAGCTTCAGCCGGCGCGAGGAAAGCGCGCCAGTCAGCTTCGGCCGGCCGGCCGTCTCCACCAGGCGCAGGCGCCCGGCGATGTCGGTCGAGCCGAACCGGCCGTGGATGCCGGTCAGGTCGGCGGTGTCGCCGTGGCGATCCAGGCGCGCGGTCACGTCGTAAGGAGGCGAGTTGGGCATCGCGACCCCGGTCAGGTCGTAGAGGTCGGCCAGGTCGTCGCCGGTGACGCGCCCGGTGGCCTGGAACGAGGCAAGATCGAACGGCCGCGGAAGGATCCCTTGCGCGACGATGTGCGTCGCCCCGGCGCGGATATCGCTCTGGAACGGATAGGGCTTGTCCGGATCGACGTTGATCAGCGGCCCGCCGAGGATGTCGGCGGAAAATGGCGCGCCGTTCAGGGTCCCCCGGCCGACCAGGGTGAAATGGCCGCGCCCGAAACCGGCCACCTGCTCGTTGGACGAAACCTCGCCGGCGAAACGGAGCCGGCGCAGGGAGTCGTTCAGCGTCATTTGGCCGCTGGCGATGGTGAAGTTGCGGATCGGCGGCAGGCGCAGCGCCGTGGGCTGCGAACCAGGCGCGCCGAAGGTCCAGTTCTGCCGCCCGGCGCCGTCGCGCAGCAGGCTGAAACTGGGACGCTCGGCGTCGACCGTGGTCAGCACGAGCTTGCCGCCCAGCAAAGCCTTCAGATCGAGCGCCAGCGTCAGGCTTGGCAGCGTCGCCATCTGGCCTTTGCCGGCCCAGGGCGGCTGCGCCACCGTTACGTCGCGGGCGGTCACGCTCGGCGTCCAGCTCCAGACATGGCCGGACAGATTCCCGTGGATCACCACCTGCCGTTGCAGCCGGGCCGAGGCGTAGCCGTCGATCGGCCCGCGCAGCCAGTTCCACTGGAACACCGAGACGAAGATGGCCGCCGCGACCAGCAGCAGCACGACGACGGCGCCGGTCCAGCGCAGCGGCGCGGGTATGTCGCGCCAGCTGCGGCGTGTGGCCGAGTCCGACGGAGCCGCACTCGCTGGCGCGGCCGGACCGCGCGCTTCGGGACGCACCCCGCGGCCCGAGAGACGACGCCCCGGCGGCGTGGCGCGCGCGCGCGGCCCGGCGGGCGCGGATCGTGAATTGGGCTCGGCCATCCGCCTTGAACGCGCGAGAGCCCGCTAAGGCCTCATCGGCGTGGCCGCATGCCTCAGCTCACCAGCGTGATCAGCCAGTTGAAGAGCGCCGGCAGCAGTATCTGATCGGCCGCGCTGAGCACCACGATCAGGATCAACGGGCTGATGTCGATGCCGCCCAGCGGCGGAATGATCCGGCGCAGCGGCCGCAGGATCGGCCGGGTCACCGCATCGAGGAAGGTGACGATGCTGCGCACGATGTGATTGCGCATGTTCACGACGTCGAAGGCGATCAGCCAGCTGATGATCGCATTGGCGATGATCACCCAGATCACCGCCTGGATGAAAAAGTGCAGAATGACGAAGAGGAATTCGATCAGCGCAGCCATGGTGGTCCGTTCAAGAGTGGCGCTAGATATGGCGGGTTCGCGCCCCGCGGCAAGGCGAACCGGCGCCGGCGGCCATCCTTGACAGCCACAGGCGCCTCGCCCTTATGTGCCGCGCCCTTCGCCCAAGGCGAAGTGGGGCCGTAGCTCAGTTGGTAGAGCGCCTCGTTCGCAATGAGGAGGTCTGGGGTTCGATTCCCCACGGCTCCACCAGTTTTCCCAATGAAAATAGGTGGTTATTCTGGGTCAGGGTCGGCCCCGAGCACTGCCGTATCGACCCGGCGCCACGTAGATACCGCGGCCTCGCGAAGTGCCTCCGAGAGCCCAAGTCGCTGTTGGCCGGTGGACACAAGCAGCCGTCTGCATTAACCTTAGCTGTTGCGAGCCACACGGCTTGCTGCTGCTTGGGGGAATCCGATGCGATTTCTTGTGGGCTTCTTCGTCGCCGTCGCGGGCGCCATCCCAGCGTTCGCCGTGCCAACGACTGCGGTTCCCCGCCCCGCGCCCGTGCCCGACCTGGCCATCGGCGGACCGGCGGCGCTGGCGGTAATCGGCGCATACGCCATCGCGCGCTTGGTCGTACGTCGTCGCGCGGCGCAACACGCCAAGCTCTTCTAGGCTAAGCGCGACCATCCGCCTGGCTGACCCGCGGCGCGGGTTGTCAAAGTAGCCGCGCGCCCCCTTTCCAGCCGAAAAGACGCTGACGGCGTCCGCTGCAAGCCGCCTGGGGTCCGGTCGGGGCGGAGCGCCGTCAGCCCGAATGGAACGAGGCGCCGTGAACTCGCGGGTGAGGGCGAAGCGCCCTCGCGTCGTCAAATCGGTGAAGCCTGAAGCGAGAGCGGGCTGGGCAACCTTGGACTTGTCATGCGCATACCCGTCAGAATCGACCCCAGCTGGCGCGAGCTGACCCGACCGGCCCTGGTTCTACTGAGCCTGATCGGGTTTCAGGCCTTCGCGCCCGCGTCGGAGCCCACCGCCGCCGCTCGCGCCGCCTGCACCCCCTCGGTCCTGCGCCTGTGCCCCGACGCCGCCCTCACCGGCAACCGCGAGGGGGCCAAGCGCTGCCTGCTCAGGAACCTGCAGAAGGCCAGCCCGTCTTGCCAGGCGGCGGTCAAGGCGGTTGGCGAAAAGGACGCGGCCCGGGACTCGAACTAGCCCTTCGTCAGCAGCCTAGCAGATCGACGTCCCGCCGGGGTCCGCTGACGCGGAAGGCGACGTAGGCGGTGGCGGCGGCCCCGTCGCCGCGGTCCATCGCCGGAACCGCCGCGACCGAGTTGAAGCAGGTGCGCAGGACGTCGGCGCTGAGCCGGCCTGGCCGATCGATGATGAGCCCCGGCCTGCGGAAGTCCGCGTGCTCCGCGGCGACCTCGAAGGTGTAGCGCTGGCGCTCGCGGATCTCCGCGACGGGGGCGTCGGCGCGAGGCTGAGCCGCGAGCTGCGCGGCGAGGCCATAGCTCGCGGTGCCCACCCACGATGCACCGACCCGGCGGCGCGTGTGATCGACGGTCGCGGCGAAGCCAGGCCATCCTCGCAGCGGCGCCGACGGGTCGTGGAACGGCAGGCGCGCGCCGAGCGGCGCGCAGATGAAGGCCAGCGCCAAGGCGCTGGCGGTCAACCCGAACGGTGTCGCGAAGCGTCGGAGACCGGCGAGCCGGCCGCGGCGGTCGGCGGTCTCGGCCGCCTGCGCCGCGCAGATCACCAGCAGCGGATAGAGCGGTGCGGGCCATTGGCCCTGAACCTGATCGTGCAGGCTGTGGACCAGCAGATAGAGCGCGAAGGGCGCGGCGATCGCCAATAACGGCCAGATCGTCCGGCGCCGGATCGCCAGGCCGAGGAAGATGGCGATGGCCGGGTTCAGCAGCAGGAACTGGTCGACCAGGAATTCCGGCAGCCGCAGGGGTGCGAATCCGGCGCCTTGGACGCGGCCGAACTGCTTGGCGAACGTCGCCCACTGGTGGGTGGCGTTCCACAGCACGTTCGGCAGGAACACGGCTGCGGCGACGCCCGCCGCCACCCACGGCCACGGCGTCCGCAGCTGGCGCCGTCCCTCGGCGGACGTGGCCAGCCACAGCAGCAGGCCGGGCGCGAGGAACAGGGCGGAGTACTTCGACAGGCACGCCAGGCCGGCCGCCACGCCACAGGCCAGCCACCAGGCCGGCGGCCCCGAGCGGGCCCGGAACGCGCACCACACGGCCAGCACCCAGAACAGGGTGTTCGGGGCGTCGGGCACGGCCAGCAGCCCGCCGAGCCCGATCAGCAGCGTCGCGTTGAGCCAGAGGCCGCTGCGATAGGCCGCCCGTTCGCCGACACCGGCGAGCCGCGCCAAGTCGACGGTGACGATGCTGGTCAGCGCGCACCCGAGGATCGGCAGCAGGCGCACGCCGATGGCGCCCTCGCCGGCGATGCGGCGCCCCAGCCAGATCCACCAGGCGATCATCGGCGGGTGGTCGAAGTAGCCGAACGCCGGCCGCAGCGACCAGAGGCGATAGTAGGCCTCGTCCTCGGTGAGCGGCGCGAGCGCGCCCGCCGCCAAGCGCACCGCGGAGATCAGCAGCAGAACGACCACGAAGTTTAGTCGGCGACTACGATGTCCAGGACACCAGTATAATCGCCGCACGATATCGGTGTATCGCCAGGCGGTCGGCGAATCTATTTCCGTAATACTGCAGTCATATTGTATATCGCTGCGCACAGGTAACGATTTGTTGTCGATTTTGCCTCCTAAGTCACGCTGCAACGTCCAAAAAGGAGATGGAAATGCACGTGAACTCTCTTGGCAATACTGGCGCAAATCCTGCGCTCACGACGCCGATCGTCGCCAACCAGACCCCGCCGGCCCCGCCCGCGGACGGAGATGGCGACCACGACGGCAGCTCGCCGGCGGCAAAGCCGACCGGCACGGGCGGCCTGCTCGACACGTCGGCCTGATCGGTCGGCGAAGTTGCAGGGCGGCGCTGGGACTGGGTCAGGGGCGCGCCGCCCTGCGTCACGGGGAACGGTCGCGCCGGCCGGTCAATCGAGGGATGGATTGCTGGTGCTGGCTCGACCACTTCAGGATTCCGCGATGCCCCTCGCTCGCAAGACGACGCGGGCGGCGGCCTCCCTCACCCCCGGTCCAAACTTTCTGATCAGGGTCTGGCGAAACGTCGCCTGGCGCCGAGATTCACCTTTGCGCCAGCTTGGCCGAAGCTGCGGCGTAGGCGATCGGCGCGAACTTGGCCTTGACTCGAAGGGGGCGCCGTACAATGCGCGGCAGGGCGGACGTCGAGCCCGCCAATCGCTGATGCGGCGCCGCCCGGACGCCGTTCGCCCGACCGGAACATGCAGCTTGGCTGACGAGGGCCGCACGCCGCTGATGGCGGCTTACCTGCAGAAGCGTCAGGATCTGCTGCGCTATTTCACGCTGCGGCTGAAGTCGCACGCCCTGGCGGAGGACGTCGTGCAGGACATCTACGTCCGCCTTGCGACGGCCGAGGTCGACGCGGTGGAGAATCCGGCGGCGTATCTCTACCGGCTGGGCACGAACCTGATGCTGGACCGGCTCAAGCAGCGACGCCGGGCCGAGGCCCGCGACGAGGCCTGGCATGAGAGCGCGTTCGTCCGGGTCGGCGAAACGCCGGCGTCCGACGAACCGGCCGCCGACGATGTGGCTGCTTCCCGTCAGCGTCTGCGGCAGCTGCTGGCGGCGCTGGACCAGTTGCCGCCACAGCGGCGTCGCGCGTTCGTGCTGCACAAGCTGGAGGGCCGCAGCCACGCCGAAACCGCGGCCGCCATGGGCGTCTCGCGCAGCGCGGTGGAAAAACACATCATCGCGGCGATGCAGCAACTGATGTCCCTGCTCGGCCCGGAGGCGCTCGGATGAGGGCGATGGGTGTTTGCGGCGTCATTGTGGTGAGAGGCGCGCCATGCAGGGCGTGCGAACGGCCATGAACCAGACCGACAGCGGCAAAGACATGGAGACGCTCCGCGCCGAGGCCGCCGCCTGGGTCGTGCGGCTGCACGCCGACGACGCCGGCGAGGACGACTGGCTGGCCCTGGAATCCTGGCTGGCTGAATCGCCGGAGCGCCAGTCGGCGTTCGATCACGCCGAGCAGGTGTGGGCGGCGTTCGACGAGCCCGGCCTTGCCGGCGCGGCGGCTGACCGGTGGGACCGGGACCCGGTGGTGGTCGATCTCGCCAGGCGCCGCCGGGCCAGGCCTGCCCGGACGTGGGCGCCGATCGGCGCGATCGCCGCCGGTATCGTCGCCGCGGTGGTGGTCGCCGGCGCGCTTTTGCTGCGCCCCGCGCCGAGCCCCGCCCAGCTCATCGCCACAGGCGCCGGCGAGACGCGCCTGGTCCGGCTCGCCGACGGCAGCGACATCCGTCTCGGCAGCAACACGCGGCTGACGGCCTCGATCGGTGGCGGGCTGCGCCGAGTCGCCCTCGAGGGCGGCGAGGCGGAGTTCGAGGTTGCGAAGGATCACGCCCATCCGTTCGTGATCAGCGTCGGCGACCAGCAGGTGACCGTGGTCGGGACGCATTTCGATATCCTGCGCGACCAGGGACGCGTCACGGTCACCGTCGCTGGCGGCGTCGTCGAGGTGCGGGGCGTCGCGCCCTCGGCCAGCGCGGCGGCGTTCCGGCTGACCCCCGGGGATCAGCTGTCTCATGTGGAGGGCGCGCCGAACTCGGTGGTGAGCCGCGTCGCCGTCGACGACGTGTTCGCCTGGACCAAGGGGTACCTGGTTTTCCGGGACGAGGCGCTCAGCGCCGTGGCCGAGGATCTGAACCGCCAGTTCCCGGTCCCGATCCGCGTCGAAGGTTCGGCCAGGCGGCTTCGGTTCTCCGGTGTCCTGATGCTCGACCGCGAGGACGCGGTGGTCGATCGGCTGCGGCGCTTCCTGCCGGTCACGGTCGTTCACGCCCCGAACGCGGTCGTGCTACAGCCTCGCTGATCGCCCTTGATGAGAGCCAGGTTTGACGGCGCCGCCTCGCGTTCGATTGCCGCTCAGCCTAGCCCTGGTCGCCGCCTGCGTGGCGCTGACAGCGCTGGCGTCCGAGGCGCGCGCCCAGGATGCGGCGCCCGTATTCCACATACCCTCCAAGCCGCTCGCCGCGGCGCTGGTCGACTTCGCCGTCCAGGCGAGAATCTCGGTCTCGACCGACACCGTCTCGCAATGCGCGCCATCCGCGCCCCTGGACGGCCGCGTCCGCCCGGCCGAGGCGCTTGAGCGACTGCTCGCCGGCACCGGCTGCAGTTTCCAGCTGATCGATCCGCGCACGGTCATCGTGTTCAAGGCGCGGCCGCGCCCGCCGCCGCCGGTCCGGCGCGCCAGCGAGCCGATCGAGGCGCCGCCCGCGGCGACCCTGGAGCCGCTGCTCGTCACCGCGGGGCGCCGAACCGTACTGCTCGACCGCGCGCCCTATTCGGCCAGCGTTGTCACCGGCGCGGACCTCGACGCCGCCGGGGCGTCCGACATCGGCGATGTCGCCCCGCTGGTGGCCGGCCTTTCGATGACCGACCTGGGGCCCGGCCGGGACAAGCTGTTCCTGCGCGGGCTGTCCGACGGCCCGCTCACCGGCGAGACCCAATCGACGGTGGGTGTCTACCTCGATGGCGCGCGGCTGACCTACAACGCGCCGGATCCCGACCTCAGGCTGGTCGACGTGGCGCGCGTCGAGATCCTGCGCGGCCCGCAAGGCGCGCTCTATGGCGCCGGCTCGATCGGCGGTCTCGTACAGATCGAGACCCGCAAGCCGGACCTGCAGGCCTGGTCCGCGGCCGTCGACGCCAACGCCTCCGCCACGCAGGGCGGTGCGCCGGGCTGGTCGGCCGACGGCGTGCTGAACCTGCCGATCGTCCGCGACAAACTGGGGCTGCGCATCGCCAGCTACGACGAGCGTGACGGCGGTTACATCGACGACGTCCGCCTCGGCCTGCGCAACGCCAACAGCGTCGCGCGAAAAGGCGTGCGGGCCGCGGCGCTCTGGGACATCTCGTCCGACTGGAGCGCGACCCTCAGCGTCGCCTGGCAGTCGCTGAACTCAGCGGACACTCACTACGCCCAGCCCAGTGTCGGCCCGCTCGCGCGCGATGTGCTGCTGCAGGAGCCCCATGACAACGACCTGCTCGCCGTCGCCCTCAGCGTCGAGGGGCGCGAGCCGTGGGGCCAGCTCAGCTTCACCAGCTCGGTGGTCAGCCATCAGTTCGACAGCCGCTACGACGCGTCGCTGGCGCTGCCGCAGTTTGTCCCGGGCGCCGCTGTGGTCCCCAGTCCCTTCGACGAGGCGAACGCGACCCAGAGCGTGGTCAACGAGCTGACGGCCGCTTCGCGCGACACCGGCCGACTGCGCTGGCTGGCGGGCGTCTTCGTCAGCGCCAGCGACGACGACCTCAGTTCGACGCTCACCGCGCCGATCGGTGTGGGCGGGGCGCCGGTCACGGCCTATCGCCAGAGCCGCAGCGATACGATCGGCGAACTGGCCGTCTACGGGCAGCTGACCTACCAGATCGACCCGCGGCTGGCGCTCTCCGTGGGCGGGCGCTGGTTCGGCTCGCAGGTCTCGACCCAGGCCACGACCACCCAGGCGCCCAGCGGCGCGGCCAGCGCCTTCTCCGGCAAGACGTCCAACAGCGGGTTCGCCCCGCAGGCGACGCTGCGTTTCCTCGCCAGCGACGATGTCACCCTCTACGGCCAGGTCTCCGAGGGCTATCGCGCCGGCGGTTTCAACACCGCGGGTCTGGTCGGACAGGCGTTCGCCGCATCGACGGCGGGGCCGGAGCCTGAGCGTCGCTTCAGCGGCGATGAGCTGTGGAACTACGAAGCCGGCGCGAAGCTCAGCCTCTTCGGTGGCGCGGCGCGAGTTCGCGCGGCCGGGTTCTACATGGTCTGGTACCGGGTCCAGAGCGACCAGCTGCTCCCCGACGGTCTGCCCTACACCGCCAACCTCGGCGATGGCCGCGACTTCGGCGGCGAGGTGGAGGCGGACATCCGGCCGGGCGCGCACTGGCGCCTGCAGGCGAACGCGACGCTTAACGAGCCGGACCTCACCCACCCCAATCCGGCTTTCGCCGCGGCGCCGGACAACGGCCTGCCGGGCGTGCCGACATTCTCGGGCGGCGCTTCGGCTTCGTACGAACGCCCGCTGGGCGAGGGGCTCTCGCTGCGGCTTCAGGGGTCTTACGCCTACGTCGGCGCGTCCCGACTGACGCTGGACGCCACCACATCGGCGGCGATGGGCAACTACGGCTTCGGCCGCTTGTCGGCCGAACTGGAAGCGAGGCGCTGGACCTTCGGCGTGGATCTGCGCGCCCCGTTGACCGGCCTTGGCGACACCTTCGCCTACGGAAATCCCTTCACGTTCCGGGACTTCCCGCAGACGACCCCGCAGCGGCCGGCGACGGTGACGTTCAGGATCGCCCGCCGCCTGCCCTGAATCTGCGGTCGCCGGGTGAGGTGACCCTCGCGCGGCGTCGTCTCCTGGGTGAAGCCGCTTCGACGGCTTCGCTTGAAGGTGAACCGATGCCCCTCGCCCCGCGCGCTCCCCCATCGCCCCCTGGACCGTGGCGCAGGAAGGGTCCCCGCGCCGCCTGACGCCCCGGGGCGCGCCGCCCCGTATTTCGCCCATCCCCGCAATCGGAGCTTCAATGTCGAAGACGTCGCTTGCCCTGACGCGGCGCGGCCTGGTGGCGGCGTCGGCCGCCCTCGGCGCCGCGTTCGCCCTGCCCGTGGCGGCCGCCGCCGGTTCCTCCGGCGCGCTCGACCTGGCCCCGTACCGGGGCAAGGTGGTCTATCTGGACTTCTGGGCGTCGTGGTGCGGGCCGTGCCGCCTGTCCTTCCCCTACATGCAGCGGCTCGCGGCCGTCTATGCGGCCAAGCCGTTCGCGCTGATGGCGGTGAACGTGGACCATTCGCGGGAGCGCGCTGATGCGTTCCTCGCTCAGTTCGGCCCGAATATTCACGTGGTCTACGACCCGGACGGCCATCTGGCCGTGAAATACGGCGTTCGCGAGATGCCGACGTCGGTCGTGATCGACAAGACTGGCCGCGTTCGCTTCACCCACGACGGTTTCTACGAAGCGCAGGAAGCTGTCTACGAAGATCACATCATTAGGCTACTTAATGAATACTGATTGCAATGGAATTTCAACAGTCATCAGACCGGGTCGAACCGTTCTGGTGATCTGTTCGCTTGCGGCTGCGCTCGGCGGCTGCGCCCACCCCTGGGACCGCGATCTGATCGCCAAGCGGGCGATGCAGCTGAACACCCATCCGGCGATCACCGCGGCCCAGGAGCACATCTACTTCAGCAAGGAAGGCTCGAGCGGCGGCCGCACGTTCGACGGCGGCGGTTGCGGATGCAACTGAGGAAGCCGCGCCGCGGCCGGGTCAGCCAGGCGCTCGCGCTGATGACCGCGAACCTGTTGGCCGCCGTCGGCGCCCACGCCCAGGACGCCTCGGCCGGTCCGATGGACGCCGCCCAGGCCGCCAGCGTCACCAGCGATACCGAGACGGACCTCGGCTACACCCGGATCAACTCCGCGGTGCTGTTCTACCAGGAAGCCGGCGGCCGCGTGCGGGCGATCGAGCCGACGCTGACCGCCACGCTCAACAGCGACAGCGGCGACGTGCTGTCCGTGGGGGTCGTCGCCGACACGCTGACTGGCGCGACACCTAACGGCGCGGCGCCGTGGAAGCAGAGCCAGACCTTCGTCACGCCCGCGCACCCACCGAGCACGACGGCGACGGTCACCACCGCGTCCGGCGGCAGCACCCTGGTGACAATTCCCGGGACGGGGATCGTCTCACGGCAGTATGTGGTCGCGCCGAACACCCTGCCGGTCGACACCGGCTTCAGGGACCAGCGCTGGGGCTTGAACCTCGGCTACTCGACGCTCTGGAACGCGAGCACCCGCCTCTCAGTCGGCGGCAGCGCGTCCAACGAGCGGGACTACACCTCGGCCTCGCTCACGGCCGGCGTGGCCGAGAGCTTCAACCAGAACATGACGACCGCGGCCGCTTCGATCGATTTCGAATACGACCTGTCGCGTCCGTTCTTCGGCACGCCGACGCCGTTCGCGGTCATGAGCGCCGACCAGAAAGGGCCTGTGGCTTCGAAGACCGTCGCCAGTCTTGTGGTCGGGGTCACCCAGGTGATGAACCGCTACTGGCTGGCGCAGCTGAACTACAGCGTCGGGACCACCAACGGTTATCAGACCGATCCCTATCGCATCCTCTCGCTGGTGGATCCGACTTCAGGCGCGCCGCTGCAGTACCTGTACGAGGGTCGGCCGGGCTCGCGCATCCGACAGAGCCTCTACTTCGCCAACAAGCTCGCCATAGGCCCTACGTTCGCGGACATCTCGGCCCGCGCCTACATCGACAGCTGGGGGATCAAGTCGGTCACGGCCGAGGTGTCCGACCGGATACCGCTGACGTCTCACTTCTTCGTCGAGCCGGAGGGCCGCTACTACACACAGACGGCGGCCTCGTTCTTCCGGAACTACCTGGTCGCGGGCCAGCCGCTGCCGAAATACGCCAGCTCCGACAGCCGCCTCGGCGCATTCAGCGCCGTGACCTGGGGGCTGAGGGCCGGCTACGACATCACCCCGCACGCCGAGCTCTATCTGCAGGGGGAGAGCTACAAACAGACCGGCGCGACGCATCCGCCCGGCGCGATCGGCGACCTCGCGACCCAGAACCTGTTCAGCGGCGCCTCGGCCACCAGCGTCGTGCTGGGCTTCAGCTTCGCCTTCTACTGAGCGGAATCATGTCGATACACCTTGCCACGCCGCCCCACCCCAGCCTGAGCGCCGTTCCGGAGGGGCTGATCTACAGCTTCCGCGCGATGGCCTCGCCCTGCGAGGTGCGGGTCGACAGCTTCGATGCGGGAATGGTCGCCCGCCTGGGCGAGGTGGCCGAAGCGGAGGCGCTGCGGATCGAGCAGAAGTTCAGCCGCTACCGTCCGGACAACCTGATCGCGCAGATCAACAACGCCGACGGCGCGCCGGTCGAGGTCGACCCGGAAACGGCGATGCTGATCGACTACGCCGACATCTTCTACCGGGTCAGTCGCGGCCTGTTCGACGTCACCTCGGGCGTGCTGCGCCGGATCTGGAAGTTCGACGGGTCCGACCGGGTGCCGACCCGGACCCAGGTGCGCGAGATCATGCCGCTGGTCGGCTGGAACAAGGTGATCTGGCGAAGGCCCTTCATCACGCTGCAGCCCGGCATGGAGATCGACCTCGGCGGAATCGGCAAGGAATACGCCGTCGACGTCACGCTGCTGAAGCTCACCGCGCGCACCAAGGCGCCGGTGCTGGTCAACTTCGGCGGCGACCTCAGGGTGTCCGGTCCCCGCGCGGGCTTCGGGCGTTGGCGGGTGGCGATCGAATCGGTCGACCGAGAAGGCGTCCCGGAAGGGATGCTGCAGATATCGCACGGCGCGCTGACCACCAGCGGCGATGCGCGCCGCTTCCTGCTGAAGGACGGCGTGCGCTACAGCCACATCCTGAACCCCCGCACCGGCTACCCCGTGAAGGACCCGCCGCGTTCGGTGACCGTCGCGGCCGACACCTGCATGGAGGCCGGCCTGACGTCGACGCTCGCCATGCTGCAGGGCCGCGGCGCCGAGAAGTTCCTGCGGCGCGAACGGGTGCAAGCCTGGTGGATGCGCTGATCGATCCGATCGCCGCGCCCGGCTTCCGCTGGAAGTCCGCCCGATTTGGCGGAGATTGGCGGCGCACCCTAGGAACGGAGGCCCGCGCGGCGACGTCCCGCAGAGAAAAGCCATCGGGTTCAGATCGGGGAGATCTGAACCCTAGGGCTCTACTTGTTGATTTAAGAGCACAATTCAGAGGCCTGGCGACGACCGCCGACCCCATCGCGCTCCAGTGAAACCTAGCCGCGACAACCCGCCGCAGGAAGATGCAGCGGCGCACACGAAGTTGCAGGGATGTGCATGCCAACCTGGGCGCCCGCTCCCGGACGCCCTGGGGTTTGGAAGCCCAGGGCGCCGGCGGCGCTCGCTTGGATCGATTGAGCGGCGGGAGTCGGTCGACGGGTGATCGGGCCGGCGGCGGCTTCCACGCCCACAGGGTCGGGCGGCGGCCCTCGTCCGGTCAATCGAACGGCGGTCGGGCGGCGCGAAATCGGCCGACTTGCGCGCTTTGGCGGCGATGCAATGGGCGTCCTCGCTGCAAAGGTAGATGCAAGCGGCGCCGAACCGGGCCAAACTCGCCCGGCAAGCGAGGGGCCTTCAGGGGTGCTGTTGTATGAGAACGACCGACGCAGTCCACCGAGGTCCGGCGATGTCCGGGGCGCGGATCTGGACCTTCCTGACGCTGGCGGCGGCCGCGTTCTACCTGCTCAGCGCGCCGGCGGCCCACGCCCAGAGTCGGCAGGCCGACTCCGACGACTACAACTGCAATCACGGCGCGCCGGACGATCCGACGACGATCGAGGCCTGCAGCCGGCTGCGCGGGACCACCCGGGGCGCCGGCGCCGATGTCGGCCATCAGTACAATTCGGACGACTACAACTGTAACCAGGGCGATCCGAACGATCCCGGGACGCTGGCGGCCTGCCAGCGCCTGCGCGGGACCACCGCCGGCGTTGGGCGCGACGAGGGCCATGCGCGCAACTCCGACGACTACAATTGCAGCCACGGCGCCCCGAACGATCCGGCCACGATCGAGGCCTGTCGTCGCCTGAGAGAGGGTTACCCGGTCGCCCCGCGCGGCGGCGCCTTCATCACCGTGCACGTGGTCCGCGACCTCGGCTCGGCGCACTACAGCGGCGGCCGCGCCTATCGCTCCGTGCGCTACGCGATCGAGTTCAACTGCGCGGCGCGCGAGCGGCGGCGGGTCGGCTATGTGCTGTATTCGGGCCGCGGCGCGACCGGGGCGCGGGTCGGCGCAGGGCGCACGCCCGGCGGCTGGCGCGCCGTTCCGCGCGGCGCGCTGCCCTCCGCCTGCCGCTAGCTAGAGCTTACTCGGCGGCGGCCATCCATTCCTTCGGCACCGGCCAGGCGCGCTGGTTGGCCAGGATGCCGGCGCGGCGTGTGCGTTCGTCCTCGCTGATCGTTGCCGGGTCCTCGCGGAACTCCGGCCCCAGCGCCATCGCCTTCTGCACCGCCGGCCGCGCGTCCATCTCGTCCAGCCAGCGCTTCACGTTCGGGAACTCTTCCAGGTCGATGCCGCGCATCTTCCAGTTCACCGACCACGGGTAGCAGATCATGTCGGCGATCGTGTACTCGCCGGCGGCCAGGTAGCGCTTGTTGAAGAGGCCGAGGTTCATCACGCCGTAGAGGCGGTGGACCTCGTTGTTGAAGCGGTTGAGCGCGTAGGTGAGGTCGCCGTTCTTGGGGTCCTGGGCGGCGCGGGTGAAGTTGCCCTGCTCGCCCATCTTCGGGCCCTGGTTGCCGGTCTGCCAGAAGCACCACTGGGCGACCTCGTACTTCTTGTGCGGCGCCTGCGGCCAGAATTTCCCGGCCTTTTCCGCCAGGTACATCATGATCGCGCCGGACTCGAAGATCGATAGCGGCGCGCCGCCGCCGATCGGCTCGTCGTCGACGATCGCCGGCATGCGGTTGTTGGGCGCGATCTTCAGGAAATCGGGCTCGAACTGATCGCCCTTGCCGATGTTCACCGGCTTGATCCGGTAGGGGATCCCAGCCTCCTCGAGCAGGATGATCACCTTCTTGCCGTTGCCGGTGGGCCAGAAATAGACGTCGATCATCGCGCGCGCCTCCGAAAGTGCTGATTGGACAATGCCGCGAGGATAAGCCGGCGGCGGGAGGGCGTGGAGTCAGAAGCGCTGACAAGGACCGCGCTTCCGCAAGAAAGGAATTTGGCCACGGAAAACACGGAAATCACGGAAAGGCCGCCGGCCTACGCCGCTAGGTCCGTGTTTTCGGTGTTTTCCGTGGCTGATCTTTCCTGGCCCGCTCTCACGGGCGGCGCGGCTAGGCCAGATCCTTCGCCAGCTCGGCGCGGCTGTCGTCGCCGATCACCGCCATGTGGGCGTATTTCGGGTGGTCGCAGCCGATCAGGACGCGGGCCTGCGGGGCCTTGAACGCCGCCACCTGCGCCGGGCTCAGCGGGAAGTGGAGGAAGTGGACCGACGAGGTCTTGCCGTCCTCGCGGGTGCGCTCGGTGTCGCCTTCGGGGGCCGCCTCGGCGCGCTGGCCGTCGATCTCGAGGAAGAAGTGGTCCTCGACCCCGCCCAACTCGGCCAGCACGCGGGCGCGGCGGACCGGGTCGTCGATCTCGAACATCAGGGTGCAGGTCAGCTCCGCGCCCTGCGGGATCATCGGGTTGTAGGCGGCCAGCTCGTCGGCCAGCTGCTCGTCGCCGCCCTTCTCGATCAGCAGCATCTCCTGGATCTGGAACAGCATAGTCTCGAAGCTCTCGAAATAGACCGTGCACCACGGCCCAAGCGAGATGCGGCGCAGGCGCTTGGCCGGCAGCAGCGCGGCGCGGCGCGCCTTGCGCTGGGCGCCGAACTCGGCGGCGGGGATGATGTCGGCGGCGGTGATCTTGCGGTCGGCGGCGGGCATGGCGGACTCCATCAGGCGAGGCCGTAGGCGCGGGCGAGGATCTCGATCGGATGGGCCTGGGCGGGCGGCTTTGCGCCTTCCTTCAGGTCGGCGCTGACCAGCTGGCCCAGGTGTTTGCAGGCGAGCGGGCAGTCGGAGCAGAGCGTGTCGTTGCCCTTCTGCGCGACCTGCCGGGCGGCCGGCTTGCCGACCTTCACGGCGACGCCATAGGTCTCCTTCATCACCCCGAACGTGCCGCCGTGGCCGGAGCAGCGCTCGACCAGGTCGACCTTGGTCCCGGGGATCAGCCGCAGCATCTCGGCCGACTTGGCGCCCATGTTCTGCGCCCGGGCGTGGCAGGCGTGGTGCAGGGTGACATCGCCCGGGATCGGCGAGAGGCCCTCGGCCAGGCCGTGCGCCTTGGAGAGGCCCACGACATATTCGCAGATGTCCTGGGTGGCGCTGGAGAGCGCCCGCACCTGGTCGTTCTCCGGCAGGATCAGCGGCCACTCGAATTTCATCATCAGGCCGCAGCTGGCGGTGAGGGTGACGACGTCGTAGCCGTCGGCGATCCAGCCGGCGAACTCGGCGGCGATCGTCTCGGCGTCCTTCGCCACCGCCGCCAGGTCGCCGGCTTCCAGCTGGGGCATGCCGCAGCATTTCGGATAGACCAGTTTGGCGTCGACGCCCTGCCGGGCCAGCACCGCCAGCGCGGCGGTGGCGGTCGACGGCTGGTTATATTCGGCGAAGCAGGTGGCGTAGATCACCGCCTTCTTCTTGCCGAACGCGGGGCCGGCCGGGTCCGGCGCCGGCGCGGTCCGGGCCAGGTCGGTCGCCTTCTTCGAGTGGTACTTCGGCAGCACCGCGTCCTTGTCGATGCCGAGCGCGAACTCCATCACCGGCCGGGTCAGGCCGTTGCCCTTGGCGCTGGCCCAGTTGGCGAGGCCGGCGACCGGGGCGGCGAGCTTGCCGTTGCGGTCGGTCTCGCCCAGCTGTTCGCGGACGACTTCGCCGCCTTCCGCCTTGCGCTTGGCCGCCCGGTGGCGCAGCAGCAGGTGCGGGAAGTCGACCGCCCACTCGTGCGGCGGCACGTACGGGCACTTGGTCATGAAGCACATGTCGCACAGGGTGCAGGCCTCGGTGACCTCGCCGTAGCGCGACTTCGGGACGCCATCGACCTCGCCGGTCTTGCCCTCGTCGATCAGGTCGAACAGGCGCGGGAACGAGTCGCACAGGTTGAAGCAGCGGCGGCAGCCGTGGCAGATCTCGAACACCCGCTCCATTTCCGTCTCGACCTTCTCCAGGTCGTAGAAATCCGGATCGCGCCAGGCGATCGGATGGCGGAAGGGCGCTTCGAGCGAGCCCTCGCGCGGCGGAGTGGTGGTGGGGGTGTCGGTCATACAGCCTCACTCCCCTCCCCCTTGAGGGGAGGGGCCGGGGGTGGGGGTCTCTCGATTACGAGCAGGATGACAGGGGCTTGGCTGGCTGCATTGCGCAAGCTCAACGAACCCCCCACTCCCAAACCCTCTCCCCTCGCGGGGGAGAGGGCTTCTACTCCATCGTGTCCAGGGCGCGCTGGAAGCGGCCGGCGTGGGATTTTTCGGCCTTCGCCAGGGTCTCGAACCAGTCGGCGATTTCCTCGAAGCCCTCGTCGCGGGCGGTGCGGGCCATGCCGGGGTACATGTCGGTGTACTCATGGGTTTCGCCGGCGATGGCGGCCTTGAGGTTCTCGCCGGTGGGGCCGATCGGCAGGCCGGTGGCCGGGTCGCCGACTTCTTCCAGGAATTCCAGGTGGCCGTGGGCGTGACCGGTCTCGCCCTCGGCGGTGGAGCGGAACACGGCGGCGACGTCGTTGTAGCCTTCGACGTCGGCCTTCTGCGCGAAATAGAGGTAGCGCCGATTGGCCTGGCTCTCGCCGGCGAAGGCGTCCTGCAGGTTCTGCACGGTTTTGCTGTCGGCTAGGGCCATGGGTCTCGTCCTCTCAAGGGTTGGCGGGCGCGCCGGCCCGATCGCGCCTCGTCCTTAAGCCCCGAGAGAGGGAGGGTCCAATCGATTGATCTCATGCGGGGGATAGAGTGGTTCGATATCCAAGCTCGTCACCCCGGGCGGAGCGCGCAGCGCGAAGACCCGGGGCCAGACGCGCCGCTACCCAGCTGAATATCGTCTCGGAACCGGGCCGTCCGGCCCCGGCTCTCCGCTTCGCTGCGGCCGGGGTGACGAGGCTAGGGAAGCGCTAGGCCGCCGCCCGCGCCGCGATCAACGCCTGGAAGGCGGCGAACAGCTTCTTCATCGCCTGGGGCCTTGTAGGGATAGAGCTCAGGCGGATCCATGTCGTGGACGATCATGGCGGTGTCGGCCTCGAAAATCAGCAGCCGGCCCTGGCGGTCCTCGGCGCAGTCGACGGCGAAATAGTCGAGGCCGAAGGCGGCGTGGAGGGCCCGGAAGGCGTCCGCGTGCCGCGCGGCGAAGCCCTGGTCGAACGTCGCCATCATCTGCGCTTCCTCGGCGCGCTTGGCGACGTCCTCGGCCATACCGGCGTTGAGGTAGTGCACCATCCAGTGCTCGGAGATGGCCATGTGGGCGACGAACGGACGGCCATCCACCAGCGCCACGCGCAGCTTGCGGAAGCGCCCGTCCGGGCCGCTGTAGTCGATGAAGGGCGAGAGGTAGAGCACCTCGTCGGGGTGGCGTTCCAGGTAGCCGGCGATCTGCGCCGGGTCGTCCAGCTTCTCCAGCCCGGCGCCGGCGTGGGAATCGACCGGGCGCAGGATGATCGGGAAGTCGTGTCCGGGGAGGACGCTGCTCAGCGCCGCGGCGCCGCTGGACGCCAGGGCCGTGAGCTGGCTGCGGCTGACGCGCAGGGTCGGCGGCATGACGAGGCCGGGGCAGGTTTCGAGCCTGGCCGGCGCGCGATCGCGGCCCAGGCTCCGGATCGCGGTAGGCGCCGCGTTCAGGATCGGCTTCGGCCAGCGCGCCGCCGCGTCGGTCAGGGCGTCGATCAGCGAGGCGTTGGCGTCCGATTCGCCCACCGCGAGGATGGCGACGTCGTGTTCGGGAACGGCGATGGTCGCCCGCTCGCCGGCGGCGACGAACATCAGGTCCAGCACGCCGTTCCAGCCTGACAGCAGGAAATCGATCGGCGTCGAGGCCATCAAGTCGCCGGCGGCGACCAGGGCCAGCACGTGCGGGCCGTGGCCGGTGCCGACGACGCGGCGATAGCGGCGCTCGCGCGCCAGGGCGTCGGCCTGCAGGGCGAGGCCCTGCTCGCGCTGGCCGACCAGCTGCAGGATGGTCGACAGGTCGAGCATGGCGCCGGCGTCGGGCGGGGCGGCGGAGGCGCGGGCCATCAGCGCATCCCACGTCGGCTGCAGCTCGCCGCCGGTGAACACCAGGCGGGCGAAGGCGGCGAGGCCGGCGGTCGCTGGCGGGTCGCTCACGGGCGCGCTGTTCTCGCGGCGAAGCGCCGATGACGACAAATGCGAAGCCTCCCGCAACCCGTAACGGGTGCGAGTCTGCGGCTGCGTTTATGAATAATCCCTGCACCTGGGCAGGCGCGGGACGTCGCACCGGCTCAGCTCTTGGCGGCGGCGTCCCTGAGCGGCTTCGGGGTCAGCAGGCCCGGGATAGCGCGGCAGGCCGCGATCAGCGGCGTCTCGATCCAGCGATGGCAGACCAGCCCCGCCGCCAGCGACAGCAACACCGCCGCCGGCACGAACCGCCACGCCGGCGCGACCCCGATCAGGCGCGCCATCGTCGCCACGGCAATGAAGTGACACAGGTAGATGGCGTAGGAGGCGTCGCCGAGCTGAAGCAGAACGCGTGGCGGCCTCAGCGCCTCGACTGGCTCGAGCGCCACCGCGCCGGCGACGATCATCGCCGCCGGGACGCCCCACAGCAGCGGCCGCCACAGATCGCTGCGCAGTCCTGTCAGGCCCTGCGCCGCCAGCAGCAGGGCGCCGATCGCGGCCAGCGCCGCCCCGATCTCCGGCAGGATCGGGCGGCCGAGCTGACGGCGCCGCGCCAGCCAGGCGCCGGCGCCGAACTGCAGCAGCATCATGTTGGCGCCGAGGTAGTAGGCCGGCGGATCGAGCACGCCGAACACGATCACGCCGCCCAGCGCCGCCAGCAGCAGGCGGAACCTGGCCGCCCGCGGCGCGAACAGCACCAGGGCGAACAGGAGGTAAAACACGGCCTCGTAGTTCAGGCTCCAGCCCGGCGGCAGCACCGGAAACGGCAGGCCGCGCGGGTCGATGTGCTGGACGAAGGCGAGCGAGAGGGCGATGTGCGCCGGCGACAGCGACACCTGCCGCATCAGCGTCGGCCAGAGGCTCGCGATGACGATCACGGCGCCGGTCGCCAGCCAGTAGAGCGGCGCCACCCGCGTCAGCCGGCGCCAGACGAAGACGCCAGGGCTGGCCTCCGCGCCCGAGCCGACCGTCCACATGATGAAGCCGCTGATGACGAAGAACACGTCGACGCCGGCGGCCCCGACCCAGAGCCGGTCGTCGATCCACTGGAACGCGTGGTAGGTCACCACCGAGAGCGCGGCCAGACCGCGCAGCGCCTGCAGCCAGAGCAGCGTCGGCGGGCGGGCCTGGTCCGTCAGGGCGTGATCACCGACTTGCCGATCACCTGGCGGTCGGCCAGCGAGTCGAACGCGGAGCGCCAGTCGTCCAGCGCATATTCCCGGTGGACCCGCGGCTTCAGCTTGCCCTCGGCGGCCATGCCCCAGATCGCCGCGGCGTTCTCGCGGCCGCGTTCGGGGAACTGGCGGCCGTATTCGCCGGCGCGCACGCCCATCACCGAGAAGCCCTTGATCAGCGGCATGTTGACCGAGATGGTCGGGATGCGGCCGGAGGTGAAGCCGACCACCAGCAGGCGGCCGTTGAAGGCGATGCAGCGCACGCTCTCGTCGAACACATCGCCGCCGACCGGGTCGTAGATCACGTCGGCGCCGCGCCCGCCGGTGATCTCCTTGACCCGCTCGCGAAAGCCGCCGGTGACGTTGACCGTGGCGTCCGGCGCGTATTCGTCGGCGATCACCTGCAGCTTGGCGTCCGAGGCCGAGGCGGCGATCACCCGGCAGCCCAGCACCTTGGCCAGGTCGACGCAGGCGAGCCCGACGCCGCCGGCCGCGCCCTGGACCAGCACCCACTCGCCCGGCTCGACCTCCGCGCGGCGCACCAGCGCGACGTAGGCGGTCAGATAGGCCGCGCCGAACCCCGCCGCCTGGCCGAAACTGAACGCGGGCGGCTTGGGCCGCAGGCCCTGGGCGTAGCAGATCGCCATGTCGGAGAAGCCGCCGAGCTTGGCGCCGCCCGCCACCTCGTCGCCAACCTTCCAGCGGCTCTCGCCCTGGCCCACCTTGGCCACCACGCCAGCGAGCTCCAGCCCGGGAATGAACGGCAGCGGCGGCTTGTGCTGGTATTCGCCGCGGGTCTGCAGCAGATCGGGGAAGTTGACCGCGGCGGCGCGCACCTCGACCAGCACCTCGCCCGCTTTCGGATCCGGCGTCGGGAACTCGCGCAGCACGCAGCCGGCGTAGTCGGGCGCCAGCTCTTCCACCATCAACGCCCGCATCAGCGCGTTCTCCCCTGCAGCGCCTCGCGCACCAGGGCGGCGATCTCGCGGCAGGCCGCGTCGGCCGCCGGGACCATGCTGGTGAAGGCGCAGAAGCCGTGCGCCAGGGCGTCGTAGCAGCGGTAGGCGACCGGTGTCCCGGCGGCATTCAAGGCCCTTGCGTAGGCCTCGCCCTGGTCCACCAGCGGATCGAACCCGGCGGTGGCGATCACCGCCGGCGCCAGGCCCGACAGGTCCTTCGCCTTGATCGGCGACAGGCGCGGGTCGGCCGGGTCGTCGCCAGGGCCGAGGTAGTTGCCCATGAACCAGGTCAGCAGGTCGCGCGACATCGGATAGGCGTCGGCGTAGGTGGCCATCGACGCGGTCTCGCTGGCGACGTCGACCACCGGATAGAGCAGCAGCTGCAGCGCCGGCTGCGGCTCGCCGTGGCGGCGCAGCTCCTGGCAGATCACCGCGGCGAAGTTGGCCCCCATCGCGTCGCCGCCGATCGCCGCCACGCCGATCGGCGCGCCGAAGCGGCCGGCGTTGGCCTTGGCCCAGCGGTAGGCGGCCAGCATGTCGTCGAGCCCGGCGGGGAAACGCTCCTCCGGCGCCAGGCGGTAGTCGACCGACAGCACCGGACAGCGCGCGACCGCGGCCAGGATGCCGCAGAACAGGTGGCTGGAGTTCGAGGTTGCCGATCACGCCGCCGCCCATATGGGCGTAGGTCATCACCGGCGCGGCGGCGTCCTGCTCGGCGGGCCGATAGGCCCTGGCGCGCAGCGGCCCGGCCTCGGTCTCGAGGGTCAGGTTCTCGATCGCGACGCCGCCCTCGAGGCGGCCGTCCAGCATCTTGATCATCTGGATGCTGATCAGCCGCGCCTCCTGCGGCGTCACGCTTTCCAGCGCCGGCAGGGCGCGGGCCTGGCTGGCGAGGAACTGCAGGCGCGGATCGAGCGTGCGGCCGCCGCGATAGACCACGCCGCCGCCGGACAGCAGGCGCAGCACCGGGCGCGGCAGGGAGAGCGCCGCCTTCAGCGCGATATTCTGGACTACCGGGTCGGCCATCCGGCCGTCGCCTAGGTCTCGACCCGCGGCGCCGCCGCCAGCCCGCCCAGGATCAGGGTGACGCAGAACTCGGTGGCCGCGCCGACGTCCGGCGGCCGCCGCTCGATCATCCGCTCGCCGACCTCGCGCACGATGGCGATGCAGGCGGTGGCGAGATAGTCGAGGTCGACCCGGGGGGCGAGGCCGCGCTCCATCACGTCGGCGAGGGCGGCGCGCACCTCCTCGTGCACGGCCAGGATCTCGGGCGTGTTGCGGGTGTAGGGCTCGGACGCCTGCGCGGTCGGCTCCTTGCCCCAGGTCGGCGGCCTCGGCGGCGATGAACTCGAAGTAGGCGCGCGTCGCGCCGCGCAGGTAGGATCTCGAAGTCCTTCGCCTTCAGGTATTCGGCGTGCAGGATCGGCCGGAAGCGCCGCGCGCCGTCGTCGGCCAGCGCGGCGATCACCTCCTCCTTGGAGCGGTAGTAGTTGTAGAACGCCCCGACCGACAGCCCGGTGCGGCGGATGATGTCGCGCACCGTGGCGACCTCGTAGCCGAGCTCGCGGAACACGGCGCGGGCGGCGTCGAGGATGGCTTGGCGGTTGGCGAGCTTGGTCTGCTCGCGCTTGCCGGGGCTCAGATAGGCGACTTCGGACATGATCTTAGGATCGGGCGCCGGACGCCGCGAAGTCCACCGCGAGCAGTGTGCGCTGTAAGCGGAGCTTGCAATTGCATCGGTCGCGAGCGACCAGCCAAAGGAACTTTAACCGCAGAGATCGCGGAGATACGCGGAGCAGGCGGCGTCAAACGCGCGCTCTTCCGCGAAAGCGTGGAATCACAGGCTTGGCCTCCGCTGCCGCGGGAAGAGCGTCGAAGCCACTGGCCGCTCCGCGTATCTCCGCGATCTCCGCGGTTAAGCCTCTTGAATCGTAGACGGGCGCTATGGCCAGGCCTGCTACGGCGCGGTCGAGTAGGCCGGCGCCAGGTCTGGCGAGGCGCAGGTCGCCACGCACTGGCCCCAGCTCTCCGAACAGCTGTCCGGGTGATCGCCGGCGCGGCAGAAGTAGTAGGTCTGGGCGCAGCCCATCCGGCATTGCGAGGGATCGCTCGGGGCGGCCGACGGCGGCGGCGGCGTGATCGTCGGCGGGGTGGCGGCGTGCTGCATCGTCGGCTGCGGCGCGGCGCGGCCGTGGTCGCCGCCGGCGTCCGCCGCCAGCGCCAGGGCGGGCAGGGCGATCAGCAGCAGGGTGAGGCGCGCGAGCATGAGCCGGACCCTCTCGCGGTCCAATTAAGAGCCGATTAAGGACGTTGTTCAGACCGTGCGATCAGACGGTTCTTTGGGCGCGGTCTTTTTCGTTGGCGCCGCGGATCGAGTTGCGCGCCGCCTCCCACTGCTCGTCGGTCCAGTTGCGTAGCGACTGAAATCCGCCGCCGCCGGCGTTCCAGCCGCCGCCGTCGATGGCGATGGTCTGGCCGTTCACATATTCCGACAGCGGATGCAGCAGGTAGACCGCGAGATTGGCCAGCTCGCGCATCTCGCCGACCCGGCCCAGCGGACTTCCGGTCTGCTGACGGCCGCCGTCGCCCTCGGCGGTGGTTCCCGGATTCAGCCGCGCCCAGGCGCCCTCGGTGGGGAAGGGGCCCGGCGCGATGGCGTTGAAGCGCACCCCGCGATTGCCCCACTCCGCCGCCAGCGACTGGGTCATCACGTTCAGCCCGGCCTTGGACATCGCCGAAGGCACGGTGAACGGCCCGCCCGACCAGACCCAGGTGGTCAGGATGGAGACCACCGACGCCTTCTTCTTTTCGGCCAGCCAGCGCTTGCCGGCTTCCAGCGTCACGAAGAACGAGCCGCGGAAGACGATGTTGGAGATGGCGTCGAAACCGCGGGTCGAGAGATCTTCGGTGCGGCTGATGAAGTTGCCGGCGGCGTTGTTGACCAGGCCGGTGAGCGCGCCGCCCGACCAGACCTCGTCCATCATGTCGTGGATCGCCTCTGGCACGCGGATGTCGCAGGCGATCGGAACCACCTTGCCGCCGTGGCGGTCCATCAGCTCCTTGGCGGCCTCTTCCAGCACGCCGCCGCGGCGTCCGCAGATGTAGACCTCGGCGCCCAGCATCAGGCACCCCTCGGCCATCTCCTTGCCGAGGCCGGTGCCGCCGCCGGTGATCAGGATCCGCTGACCCTTCATCAGGTCAGGCTTGAACATCATGTCGTCGGGGGTCATGGCGCGTCTCCCTGGTGTTTTCGCACAGCAGGCGACGCTTACGCCGGGGCGGTCAAGAGCCGGCCTAAGGCGTGAGTTGAACGGCGGCGTTGGCGTTCATCTCGGCCACCAGGCCCAGCAGCATCCGGGTCCGCAGCAGCGCGATCAGGTCGTTGATCAGCTCGATGCCGGCCTGGCCCAGCCGCGCGGCGTCCTCGACGGTGCCCGATCCGGTCAGGCGGCCGTAGAAGCGCTCGATCTCGCGGCGGGTCAGCGGTTCCAGCGCCTCCACATAGAGCCGCGCGTCGTCCGCGAAGAAGCCGGCCTCCGGCGAGTATCCGGCCGCTCGGACCCGTCCCCAGGCGACGGCGATGGCCAGGTCGAGCGGACCAAGGGCGCCGCCCTTCGTCTCGACCACCCGGTCACGCACCAGGACGTCGAGTTCGGCCGGCGTCAACCCGGCCTGAGCCGCGGCGTTGGACAGCGACGTCCCGCCATTCACAGGCGCGACGCCGAGGCTCGCCGCCAGCATCCCCTCCAGGCCGGGCAGGGCGGCGATCTCGCCCGACGTCGGCCGGTCGAGCACCTGCTTGATGAAACCGAGCGGCAGATGGCGCTCGGCCTGCAGCCGCCGGATCACGCCCAGGCGACGGACGTGCTCGTCGGAATAGTCGGCGACATTGGGCTTGGACCTGGCCGGCTCCGGCAACAGGCCCATGCGGATGTAGTAGCGAATGGTCTCCCGCCCGACCCCGCTGCGCTGCTCCAGCTCGCGCATCTTCATGGGCGCGATCCTGACCTTCTCACCTTGCGGGAGAAAGTGGCGCCGTAGGCGACGGATGAGGGGTCGCGCCGACCGTGCACACGCCTCATCGAGGTCGCTTGGGCACGACCGCGAGACCCCTCATCCGTCAGCTTCGCTGACACCTTCTCCCGCAAGGGGAGAAGGACCAGATTACTCCGCCGGTTCCAGCGCCGAGGCGCGGGCGACGACGCTCTGCACGTAGTCGCGGCGGGCGTCGAAGTCCTTGGCGATGGTGTCGTCGGCATCCTGCAGCGCCTGAACATCGGTCTGCGCATAGCCGATGATGCCCATGGTCTCATAGCCGTTGCGGATGGTGTCGCCCCACAGGCCGATATCCTTCACGATCGGCACGATGCGGGTGAACAGCGAGGAGCGGAACAGCTCCATGAAGCCGCTGTCGTACATGTGCTCGGCGCAGCGGGCCGGATCGAGGCCCAGCGTCTTCCACACCTCGACGGCGTCGAAGCGGTCGCGCATCAGGTAGCAGGCCTCCAGCAGGAACTCCTCGCGCTCGTCGCGCTCCTTCTGGGTCAGCTGCGGATAGTAGTCGCGCAAGGCGAGGCGCCCGAAGGCGACGTGCCGGCTCTCGTCCTGCATGACGTAGGCATTGACGGCGGCGGCGAGCGGGTTCTGGGCGTGGTCGCGGATCTGCTGGAACGCGGCCAGCGCCAGGCCCTCGATCACCACCTGCATGCCGAGGTAGGTCATGTCCCAGCGGCTGTCGCGCAGCACCTGGTCGATCAGCTCCTGCAGCGGCGGCGTCATCGGATAGGCGACGCCGAACTTCTCCAGCAGGCGGCGGTAGCTCTCGACGTGGCGCGCCTCGTCGATCACCTGGGTCGAGGCGTAGAACTTGGAGTCGATGTCCGGCACCTGGGTGACGATCTTGGCCGCGCAGATCAGCGCGCCCTGTTCGCCCTGCATGAACTGGCTGATCTGCCAGCCCTGGAAGTGGCGGCGGACCTTGGCCTTCTCCTTGGCGCTCATCGCCTCGTATTCGGGCATGCCGCTGATCGGCAGCATTTCCTCGGGCAGCTGCTCGGGGTTCTCCTCGTCGAGCTCCTGGGTCCAGTCGATCCGCGTTTCCGCGTTCCACTGCATCTCGATGCCCTTGCGGTACAGCCCCATCATGGTCTGCCGGCCTTCGTCGTAGTCCCAGTTGAAGGTGACGTCGAAGTCCTGCGGCACCTTCCAGAGCGAGCCCTCGGCGGCGGGGAAGGGATAGCGGTCTGCGAGCTTGGGCATGTTCCTGAAGTCTCCCGGCGCGCTCCGTCTGAAATGCGGAGTGTCGCTACGCATAATGCATGCGAAGGGGCGGATGGCAACCGCCGTTCGGCGAGGTGACGCATCGCGCATTGCCGAAGAACCGGTCATCGCCGGGCTTCGTCCCGAACGAGATCCGATCCTTCTCCCGCAAGGGGAGAAGGATCACTTTACCCGCTCGATCAGCGCCATGGCGCCGGCCGGGGCACGGACCTTGCCTTCGTGGATGATGAAGGCGAACACGTCGCGCGGCGTCTTCGGCGCGGCATGGGCCTTGTCCATGATCGGCAGGCCCTCCGGCGCGCCGCCGGCGGCCCAGGTCTTCAGGCGAGCCGCCCAGGCATCGAGCTCGGCCGGCTGATAAGCGGTCTCGCAGGCGTCGTCGCCGGTCTGCAGCCGGGCGTAGACGAAGTCGGTCGCCAGGTCGGCGATCTCCGGATAGCGGGCGTGCTTGGCGTAGACGTTGGCGATCGCCGTGCTCGCGCAGCAGCGCCGGGTACTCCGGCGTGCAGAAGCTGTCGTGCCGGGGCTCCAGCGCGTGGCGCAGCGGCCGGCCGTTCAGCTCCTTCGGCAGCAGCCGGAAGAACCCGGCCAGGTCTTCCGGATCGAACTTCTTGGTGTGCGGCAACTGCCAGAAGATCGGGCCGAGCCGGTCGCCCAGCTCCGACATGCCCTGGGCGAAGAACCGCTCCAGCGACTCGCCGGCGCCCGCCAGTTCGCGGCGGTTGGTGGTGAAGCGCGAGCCCTTGACGGTGAACATGAAGCCGTCCGGCGTCTCGTCGCGCCACTTCTTCCAGCTGTCGGGCTTGAAGGTGGAATAGTACGTGCCGTTGATCTCGATCGCGGTCAGGTGGCGGCTGGCGTAGGCCAGTTCGTCCTTCTGCTTGACAGTCTTTGGATAGAAGACGCCGCGCCAGGGTTCGAAGGTCCAGCCGCCGATTCCGACCCGGATGTCACCCGCCATCACCCGCTCCCTAAGAAATATTAACCAAAGTGCCGCACCACGCGGGGTATGTTGCCATCTCGCCGCAGGCGTGAGCTTAACTACTCAAAGTGCGTGAATTCGCACGTGCGCGGGCCTATGTCATGCCCGCGCTCGGGGGATTGCGCGCGAGGTTTGCTTTATTCTCCAATGATTCGAAGACCACCGTTCTCGTGGGGGCCATCGGTGAGAAATGGCCGCGCGGCAGTGACGCTGCTTGCTGGCGCCGCGGCGCTGGCGCTGCAGGCGTGCGCGTCCGGCGCCCGCAAACCCGACCTCACCGTGCCCGCCGCCTATGAAGCTCCAGCCGGGACCGCCGACGTGTCGGGACAGACTCTCGACAGATGGTGGCTGATCTTTGGCGACGAGGAACTGAACGGCCTCGAGGATCAGGCGCTGCGCGCCAGCCCGGACGTGAAGTCCCAGATCGCCCGCCTCGAGGAGGCGGCCGCCACCCGCAACAGCAACATTCTGCAGACCTTCCCCACCGGCGACCTTACCGGCGGCGCCAGTCGCGAGACGCAGGGCAATCTTGGTTCGTCCTCCTCGTCGCTGTTTCCGGTGGGCGGCGTGAGCGTGAACGAACACCTTGATTTCAAGGTCAGCTGGGAACTGGATTTCTTCGGCGCCCTGGCCGACGCCCGCCGGGCGGCCAAGGCCGACTATGCCGCCACTCGGTTCAATATCGAAAGCGCCCGCGCCAGCTTGGTCGCCAACGTCGCCGACAGCTACTTCCAGGCCCGCGGCCTGGCGATCCAGCTCGACGACGCCAACGAGACGCTGCGCATCGAGGACCAGCTGCTGCGCTCGACCACGATCAAGGCCGAGCGCGGCCTTGGGCCGCAGTCCGACGCGGACCGTATCGCCGGAGACGAAGCCACGGCCAAGTCGCAGGTGGAGAACCTGAAGGCCCAGCAGCACGCCGCCGTGCGCCTGCTGCTGATCCTCGTCGGCCGCGGGACCGAGCCGGTGGAGAACCTGCCGCTGGCCGCCGACGTGCCCGATCCGCCGCCGCTGCCGCAGGCGGTGCCGGGCGAGCTGCTGGCGCGACGGCCCGACGTGCGCGAGGCCGACGAGAAGATGCGTTCGGCGGCGCTCCGCACCAAGCTGGCGAAGGAGGAACTCTTCCCCAACCTCACCCTTCAGCCGGCGCTGGGGCTCGCGCGCCAGGTCGCGCCGGGCGTCGGCGTCGCCCAGACGATCGCCGGCCTGCTCTTCTTCCCGCAGCAGACCACCAGCAAGACCGACTACTGGTCGATCGGCGTCAACATGGACCAGCCGATCCTCGACATCCCGCGCCTGCTGCAGGACGCCAAGGCCCAGGGCTTCCGCACCGAGCAGGCCGTGGTCGCCTACGAGAAGGCGGTGCAGGACGCCTATGGCGACGCCGAGAACGCACTGGTGGCGCTCGCCTCCGACGAAATCCGCATCAAGGTGCTCGAGGACGGCGAGGCCAGGGCCAGGCGCGCCTATGACGCCGGCCGCACCCGCTTCGCGCTCGGCATCGACGACATCACCGCCGTGCTCTCCGCCGAGCAGACCTGGCGCACCGACCGCACCGAGCTCACCGCAGAGCGGGTGCAGGCGTTGCGGCGCGCCGTGCAGACCTACAAGGCGCTGGGCGGCGGATGGGACTACGCAACAACAAAAACGGCCGCCAGGTCGCCATGAGACGGGCGTGATGACGACGACGAAATGGGGATTCGCCGGTGTCTTGGCGCTTGCGCTGACGCTGGGCCTTGCGGCCTGCAAGCCGCCGGCTCGCAACGCGACGCCGCCGGCTCAGCAGGCGGCCAGAACTGTCAGCGTCGTGCGCATCGAGATGCGCCCGATCGCCGGCGGCATCGTCACTTCCGGGCTGCTCACGCCGCGCAACCAGGTGGCGGTGAACCCGGACCTGACCGGCTATCGGGTGTCCAAGCTGTATGTCGACGAGGGCGCCTGGGTGCAGGCGGGCCAGCCGCTGGCCGAGATGGACGGCTCGATCCTCAAGGCCCAGTTCGACCAGCAGAGCGCCGCGCTCGCGCAGCAGAAGGCCAACGCCGACCAGCGGGCGCGGGAAGCCGCCCGCGTCGCCGACCTCGACAACCAGGGCGTCATGGCCGAGGAGGCGGTGCAGCAGCGCCGCTTCGCCGCCACCGGGGCCAAGGCCGGCGCCGCGGCCCAGGCCGCCGCGGTGCACGAGATGCAGACGCGGCTCGATCACATGGTGCTGCGCGCGCCGGTCTCCGGACTGATCCTGCAGCGCAACGTCAATCTCGGCGACATTTCCGGCGGCGGCGCCAACCCGTGGTTTGTGATGGCCGACGCCGGCGAGATCGAGCTGTTCGCCGATGTCGCCGAGGGCGATTTCGACAAGATGCGGCCGGGCCTCAAGGCCACCGTCACCCTCGCCGATTCGAGCACGGCCGAAGGGGTGGTGCGCCTGGTCAGCCCCCGCATCGACGCCAACACCCGGCTGGGCAAGGTGCGGATCAGCCTGCCGGTCCGCGCCGATATCCGCGCCGGCGGCTACGCCCGCGCCACCTTCACCGACCTGTCGCGCGCCGTGCCGGCGCTGCCTGAGACGGCGATCCGCTATGACGCCAACGGCGCCTCGGTGATGGTCGTCGGCGCGGACGACAGGGTCAAGCAGGTGCCGGTCCGCACCGGCGACCGGGGCGGCGGCTATGTCGAGTTGCTCAGCGGGCCGCCGGCGGGCTCGGTGGTCGTGGAGAAGGCGGCTTCCCAGATTCTCGACGGCGACTATGTGAAGGTGGAGTCGTCGACGAAGGCCGCTGGTCCATGATCACCAGTAAGCAGCTGCGCATCTCGGCATGGGCGATCCGCAACCCGACGCCCGTCGCGGTGCTGTTCATCGCGCTGGTGATCGTCGGCCTGTTCTCCTACGGCAGCCTGCCGATCAAGAATTACCCGAACGTCGAATTCCCGGTGGTGATCGTCGACGTCACCCAGTCCGGCGCCGCGCCATCGCAGCTGAAGACCCAGGTGACGCGGCCGGTCGAGGATGCGCTCGCCGGCATCGCCGACGTCCAGGACGTCGCCTCCACCGTGAGCCAGGGCGAGTCGTCGACCCGCCTCCAGTTCAACCTCGGCACCAACATGATCAAGGCGACGGACGACGTCCGCGCCAAGGTCGACGCGGTGCGCAATCAGCTGCCGCGCGAGATCGATCCGCCGACGGTCTCGCGGTTCGATTTCGACGATCAGCCGATCATCACCTACGCGGTTTCGACCGCGCGCGGCAAAAGCATGTCGGACGCCGAGCTGTCCTGGGTCGTCGACAACGACATCTCGCGCCTGCTGCAGGGGGTTGAAGGCGTCGGACAGGTCTCCCGCACGGGCGGGGTCGACCGAGAGATCAACGTCACGATCGATCCCGTGCGCATGGCGGCGCAGGGGGTGACCGCGCCGCAGATCAACCAGGCGCTCAGTTCCGTCAGCCAGGATGCGGCCGGCGGACGGGTCCAGGTCGGCGGCCGCGAGCAGACGCTGCGGGTGCTGGGCGCCGCGATCAGCGTCGACCAGATCCGCAACCTCGCGCTTCCAGGAACCGGCGGGCGCTACATCAAGCTGTCGGACGTGGCCGACGTCGGCGACGGCACCGCGGAGGTGCGCAGCGAGGCGAAGTTCGACGGCCGCCCTGTGGTCGCCTTCCAGGTGACCAAGAACAAGGAAGCCAGCGACGTCCGCACCGAAGACGGTGTCGACGCGGCGCTGCGCGGCATGATCTGCGACGCGCAGGGCGTGCCAGCCAACAAGGGCGACGTCTGCGTGCGCAAGATCGTCTCCCAGGTCGACGCCACCCGCGGCAGCTTCAACGCCACCCGCGAGACGATGCTCGAGGGCATGGCGCTGGCGGCCCTGGTGGTCTGGCTGTTCCTGCGCGACTGGCGGGCGACGGCGGTGACCGCGGTGGCGATGCCGGTTTCGCTGATCCCGGTGTTCGGCTTCATGGCCCTGGTCGGGTTCAGCCTCGACCTCGTCTCTCTGCTCGCGCTGACCCTGGTGATCGGCATCCTCGTCGACGACGCGATCGTCGAGATCGAGAACATCGAGAAACGGGTCTACGCCGGCATGCGCCCCTACGCGGCGGCGATGGAGGGCGCCGACCAGATCGGCCTGGCCGTGGTGGCGACGACGTCGGCGATCGTGGTGGTGTTCCTGCCGGTGTCGTTCATGCCGGGTATTCCGGGCCAGTTCTTCAAGGAGTTCGGCCTCACCGTCTCGGTGGCGGTGCTGTTCTCGCTGGTGGTCGCCCGCCTGCTGACGCCGCTGCTCGCCGCCTACTTCCTCAAGCCGAAGTCGCCGAAGCCGCGCGGGCCGCTGCCGAAGGTCTACGTCAAGTCGCTGGAGTGGGCGCTGGACCACCGCATTCTCTCGGTGATCGCCGGCGGACTCATCTTCTTCCTCTCGATGTTCCTGGCCATCGCTGTGGTGCCCAAGGGGCTCCAGCCGGAAGGCAATCCGGACTACTACCAGGTCGACGCCGACACGCCGTCGGGCTCCACCATCGACGATACGCGCCAGGCGGTGACCGGGCTCGCCAACCTGCTCGCGCGTCAGCCCGAGACCGCGCACGTCTTCACCGCCGTCGGCTCCGGCGGCGGCGGCGGCGGCGGGCCGGGCGCGGTGTTCGCCTCCGGCGTGACCAGCGGCGTGGCCGTCGCGGTGCTCAAGCCCGATCGCACGGCCAAGGTGCCGCAGATCCGCGATCGCATGCGCAGCGATCTGCACGCGATCCCCGACGCCCGCGTGACCTTCGCCAACGAGGGCTTCGGCGGCTCGACGGTGCAGATCCCGCTCTCGAGCGACAGCGGCGAGGGCCTGGAGGCCGCGGCGCTGGAACTGCAGCGCGAGATCACCGGCCTGCACACCCTGGCCGACCCCCGGCCCGCCACGTCGCCGCCGGCGCCGGAGATCATCATTCGGCCGCGGGCCGACGACGCGGCGCGGCTGGGCGTCGCCTCCGACACCATCGCCCAGGTCGCCCGCATCGCCACGGTCGGCGACATCGACGCCAATGTCGCCAAGCTCGACATCGGCGATCGCCGCATCCCGATCCGCGTACGCCTGCCTGACTCGGCGCGCAGCGATCTGCCGACGCTTGAGAACCTGCGCGTGCCGACGGCCAGCGGCGGGCTGACGACGCTCGGCAGCGTCGCCGACGTCTACTTTCAGGCCGGTCCGGCCCAGATCACCCGCTACAACCGCCGCGACGACATCATCGTCCTGGCCGACCTGGCCAACGGCGCCAAGCTCAGTGACGCCTACGCCGAGATCAAGAACCTGCCGATCATGCGCGACCTGGCCACCAAATATCCCGGGGTGATCTACGAGACGAACTTTTCCAACCAGCAGGCGCAGAACCAGCTGTTCGGGGGCTTCGTCGTCGCCATCCTGGCCGGGATCGGCCTCGTCTACGGCGTCATGGTGCTGCTGTTCGGCAGCTTCTTCAAACCGATCACCATCCTCCTGGCGCTGCCGCTCAGCATCGCGGGCGCGATGGTCGCCCTGCTGCTGTGGCATTCCGAGCTGTCGATCCCGTCGATGATCGGCCTGTTCATGCTGATGGGCATCTCCGCCAAGAACTCGATCCTGCTGGTCGAGTACGCGATCGAGCGCGAACGCGAAGGCGCCTCCCAGCGCGAGGCGCTGATGGAGGCCTGCCGCGAGCGGGCGCGGCCGATCGTGATGACCACCCTGGCGATGATGGCCGGGATGTTCCCGACGGCGATGGGCTTTGGCCAGGGTTCCGAGTTCCGCCAGCCGATGGCGGTCGCGGTGATCGGCGGCCTGATCACGTCGACCCTGCTCTCGCTGATCCTGGTGCCGGTGGTCTACGAGTTCGTCGACGACTTCGAGGCCTGGCTGACGCCGATCTTCCGCCCGTTCATCACGCCGAAGGAGCTGCCGCCCGAGCCCGCGATCGCCGGCGCGGCGTCGCACCGGCCGGCGGCGGAGTAGGCCGAGGTTTCTCAGGCCGCACCGCCGCTGACCGCATCGCCCCTGCTCGCCGGACGACGCGAGCAGCTCGCCACCCGGATCATGTTCTTCGTCATCGGCTTCGCGGCCGGGGCGTGGGCGCCGCTGGTGCCGTTCGCCAAGCAGCGGCTGGCGCTCGATGACGGCGGGCTCGGCCTGCTGCTCGTGTGCCTCGGCCTCGGCTCGATCGTCGCCATGCCCCTGGCTGGGGCGCTCGCCGCCCGGATCGGCTGCCGGCGCGTGCTGATCGCGACCGCGGCGCTGGCCTGCCTGGTGTTTCCGCTGCTGGCGACGACCAGCTCGGTTCCGCTGTTCGCCGCCGCGCTGCTGCTGTTCGGGGTCGGCATCGGCTCGCTCGACTGCGTCATCAACGTCCAGGCGATCGTCGTCGAGCGCAGCAGCGGCAAGGCGATGATGTCGGGCTTCCACGCGCTGTTCAGCCTGGGCGGGTTCGCCGGCGCGGGCGCGGTGAGCGTCCTGATCGGCATGAACGTCACGCTGCTTGGCGTCGGCCTCGCGGTCGCGGCCCTGATGGCGCTGGCGACGGCGGTTTCGACGCCGGGCCTGCTGTCGAACCGGGCCGAGGACCACGCCGCCCCGTTCATCGCGCCGCGCGGCGTCGTGTTGCTGATCGGCGCGTTCTGCTTCGTCGTGTTCCTCGCCGAAGGCTCGGCGCTGGACTGGAGCGCGGTGTTCCTGCGCGCCGCCCGCCACGTCGCGCCGGCCGAGGCCGGCCTGGGCTATGTCGCGTTCGCCGTCACGATGACCGGTGGGCGGCTGGCCGGCGACCGCTGGGTGACCCGGCTCGGGCTGCGCCGCGCGGTGATCGTCGGCGCCGGCGTCGCCGCGGCCGGCCTCGCCTTCGCGACGCTGGCGCCAGGCTGGCCCTCGACCGTGATCGGCTATGCCCTGGTCGGCGCCGGCTGCGCCAACATCGTGCCGGCGCTGTTCACCGCGATCGGCCGCCAGACCGTGATGCCGGAGAGCCAGGCGGTGCCGGCCGTGTCGGTCATGGGCTACGCCGGCATCCTGGCCGGCCCCGCGGCGATCGGCCTGGTCGCCAGCGTGACCAGCCTGACGGCGGCGCTGCTGGTGGTCGCGGCGTTGCTGGCGGTCGTGGCGATCGCCGCGACGCGGCTACGGGTCTGACGTAAATGCCCGGCGGCGGCTGGCGCGCTCCAGGGGTGGCCTCTAGCGCCTCACCGTCTCGATCGTCAGGTGCGACAGCGACGGAAATCGTTCCAGCCGCTGGCGATAGAAGTCGGGCTCGCGCGAGGACACGGTCGCCACGCAGACGATGGCCCCCAGATGGCCCGGTCCCAGCCGCCAGAGGTGAAGGTCCGCCACGACGTCGCCGCACGCCTCTATCGTCTGACATATCCGGGCGGCCAGACGTTCGTCCGGATTCATGTCGAGCAGGATGGCCGCGGTGTCCTTGACCAGTCCGTAGGACCAGCTGGCGATGACCACCGCCCCAATGAGCCCGGCCAACGGATCCATCCACAGCCATCCGAAAAGGCGGGCGAGCAGCAGCCCGGCAATGACCAGCACCGAGACGGCGGCATCCGCCGCCACGTGGATGATCGCGGCGCGCATGTTGTTGTCGCGGCCGTGCGCGGCGTGGACGTGACCATGTTCCTCGAAATGCAGCACCTGCTCCGCCTCGTCGCCGACGCGCAGGCGGGCCGTGAACGCGTGGGGCTCGGGGATGTCATCGAGCGACTCGATGTACGCGCCGCGATCCGCGAACTGGAACGTCTGTCGCATGCCGTCAGGGCGTTCCGTCTCCAGCGTCACGAGGGCCGCAGGCTGTGGGCGTTCGTCCTCCCACTCGAGCCGAAAGCGCGGCGGCGCGCCTGCCTCGAAGATGCTCAGGACGGCGGGCCCGGCGCCCGTGGCGACCGCGAGAGTTCTCGTCGTGGTCATGAGCGTGCTCGCCGTGGCCGTGGCCGTGGTGGTGATGCCCGCCGCTGCTGAGCAGCCAGGCGCTGGCGAGGTTCACGCAGAGCCCGACGACCGCAATGGGGATCGCCTGGCCGAAATGGATCGCGACCGGGTGGGCGAAGCGGATGACCGCCTCGTAGGCGATCAGCAGCGAGATCATCGCGAGGACGATCGCACTGGTGAACCCGGCGAGATCGCCGAACTTGCCGGTCCCGAAGGTGAAGCGCCGGTCCTCGGCGTGTTTGCGCGAATAGGTGTAGGCGAGCGCGGCCAGCAGCAGCGCACCCGCGTGGGTGGACATGTGAAGCCCGTCGGCGACCAGGGCGATGGACCCAAAGATCAGGCCACCGACGATCTCGGCGACCATCATCGCGCTGCACAGCCAGATCACCGCCCAGGTCCGCCGCTCGCTCGCCTCGTGAGCCGCGCCCAGGAAGACGTGGGTGTGTCCTCGCTCGTCCGACGCCTGCGACATGTGGCTGGCTTTCACTTCAGGTAAGTGCGGATGACCGCCATGAGCTCTTCCGCCGAGGCGGTGTTCAGCGCGTCTGGATGTTTCTCCAGATCGACGAGGTGGGTGAGGATGTGTTCCTCGACCACTTCGGCCATCAGGCCGGCCATCGCGCCGCGGACGCCGGCGATCTGATGCATCACCGTCTCGCAGCCCGCTTCAGTCTCCAACGCCCGCTCGATCGCCTCGACCTGACCGCGGATGCGCCTGACGCGGGCTAGCAGTCGCTGCTTCTCTCGGATCGTGTGCATGCGCTCATATAGGATAGGCGCCTATCCTATGTCGAGTTCGGCCCGCCGTGCCCGCCTTGACCGCGATTCAATCGCGTGGGCTGCTTCGACCGGCGGCCTCTATGGACGCCGGGTCTTTGACACCGTTGATCGTTAGAAAGCTGGCGACCGCCCGCGCGCCTTAGCCCGCCGCCACAATTCAGGCGCCGTTATTATCGGCGATTATCGGTGTTGCGACGCGCCTGAAACAGCCGGGTCCAGCAGAAAAGCTGCTGCCGGGGCCCGCTAGACGTCGGTCTTGGTGATTTTGCCCACCTGCAGGCGGCGGTCGTCGCGGCCGGAGAACTCGGTCTGGAGGTAGGTATTGCGGGCGGTGTCCAGCACGTTCTGGCCGCCGCGCAGGCCGCGGACGCGCGCTTCCTGGGCCGCGATGTGGGCGGCGAGGTTGGTCGGCGGCTGGGTCGGCGCGGCGGGCGGGTCGGCCGGGCCGACGGTGATCGAGACGTTGAACGCCGGCGTCGCATCCTCGCCGCGACCGACGGACATGCGCGAAGATTCGCGGCGGATCGGCCGGATGGATCGGATCGGTGCAATCGCTCCCGTCATGGACGCGATCAGAGCAAGAAGCGCGCCGCACGTCCACAGGTTTAGCGCTTGCCTTCGATCTCCTCCAGGCCGCGAGTGGCCAGGCTGTCGGCGCGCTCGTTGAACTCGTGGCCGGCGTGGCCCTTGACCCAGCGCCAGTCGACCTGGTGGCGCAGCCGCGCCTCGTCCAGCCGCCGCCAGAGATCCTCGTTCTTCACCGCGCCCTTGCTCATGGTGCGCCAGCCGCGCGCCTTCCACAGCGACAGCCACTGGGTGATGCCGCTCTGCACGTACTTGCTGTCGGTGTGCAGCTCGACCTGGCAGGGCCGAGTCAGGGCGTCGAGCGCCTCGATCGCGGCGGTCAACTCCATCCGGTTGTTGGTGGTGGCCGCTTCGCCGCCCCAGATCTCCCGCTCGCGCTCGCCGAACATCAGCACAGCGCCCCAGCCGCCGGGACCGGGATTCCCGCGGCAGGCGCCGTCGGTGTAGATCAGCACTTTCGGCAGGCCGACCGTCGTCACGGCGCGGCTTCGAACAGGGTGACGCCCGCGCGGTGCACCGCCAGCTTGCGCTCGTACTCCATCGGGTCCTTCGGCTTGACCAGCGCCCCGGGCGGGGTGGCGCGCCAGTCGGCCAGCCGGGTCAGGAAGAAGCGCAGCGCCGCGCCGTGGGCCAGGATCGGCAGCGCCGCCCGTTCCTCCGGCGACAGCGGCCGGCGGCTCTCGTAGCCGGCGAGGAAGGCGCGGGCGGCGGTGACGTTGAAACTGCCGTCCGGCTCGAAGCACCAGGCGTTGAGGGCCACGCCGATGTCGTAGGCCAGCGCGTCGAAAGCGGCGAAGTAGAAGTCGAACGCCGCCGAGAAGCGGCCTTCGCGGAAGAAGACGTTGTCCGGGAAATAGTCGGCGTGGATCACGCCCTCGGGCAGGCCGTGCGGCCAGGCGGCGGCGAGGTGGGCCAGGTCGCCCTCGATCACCGCGGCCAGGCCCGGCTTCATCGCCTCCGCCTCGGCCCGCAGCGGCGCGAACAACGGCGCCCAGGCCGCCTGGCCGAGGTCGTTGGCGCGCCGGCCGGCGAAGTCCGCGCCGGCCTGGTGCAGCCAGGCCAGGCCCCGGCCGGCCTCGCGGCAGTGGTCGGGGCTCGGGCGGCGCACCGAGATGCCGGTCAGGAACGAGACGATCGCCGCCGGCTTGCCGCGCAGGTCGCCCAGCAGGCGGCCGCCCCGATCGGCGATCGGCGTCGCGCTCGGAAAGCCGTGCTGCGCCAGGTGCAGCATGAAGCCAAGGAAGAACGGCAGGTCTTCGGCGCGCACGCGGCGCTCGTAGATGGTCAGGAAGTACCGGCCACGGTCGGTCTCGAGCAGGAAGTTGGAGTTCTCCACCCCTTCGGCGATGCCCTTGAACGAGATCGGCGTTCCCAGGTCGTAGCGGGCGAGGAACGCCTCCAGCTCGGCGTCGCTGATGTCGGTGTAGACCGCCACCTCTAGTGTCCCGATTCCGAAGTTCCTAAGTGCATATGGCAGGCTCCGTTGAACTTCGGAATCGATAAGGACACTAGCAAGTTATTGTCTCTAGTGTGCTTTCTTGGATTTGAGGTTCGCGCAGCGCCCGATCCATGAACTTGCGAACCTCAGATCCAGCACACTAGAGCTCCGGTGGCGCGCTGCGGCGGGCCGGGTCGACCGGGCTCATCAGCCCGACCGGATTGCCGTCCGGGTCCTCGACGATGGCGTACCTGGCCCCCCAGAAGGCGTCGTAGGGCGGCTGCAGGCCCTGGACGCTCTCTTCCAGCAGGCTGGTCCAGAGCGTGTCGACGGCCTCCCGGCTCTCCAGCTCGACGCCGATCACCACCCGGCCCCGCTCGGCCGCGAAGCCCTGGTTGTAGGCGTGAGCGAGGCGCCGGCTGTCGAACTCGAGCTCGACCGGGCCCTCGGTCGCGGCCTTGGCGTGGTGAGCGTGGCCGCTGACTTCCCAGACGGCGCCGGCCGGGATGTCGAGCCCGAGCCGGCGATAGAAGCCGAGGCTCGCGGTCATGTCGTGGACGACGAGATTGATCTGGCTGAACCGCGCCGCGGCCATCGTCGTCCTCCTTCGCGAAATCCGCGCCCCGCATCGCGCGGCCGGGGGCAGCGGGTCAAGCGGCTAGAGGCGCGGTGATGGACAGTCCGCGCCTTCTGCGCCAGCTTCACCGTCAAAACCGGAGCATCGCCATGGCGCGATTCGGGGAAGCGCGGTTCGGCAAAGCGCGATTTGCGGCGCTGCTGATCGTCCTGGCGTTGGCGGCCTGCAAGCCGGCGGCGGCGCCGCAGCTCGACCCGGACGCCGAGGTCATCGCCCGGCAGTTCTTCGAAGAGGTCAAGAGCGGAACCGACCTGAACGCCGACGTCCACATGGCCCGCGAGCTGAAAAACCCGACCTCGGAGGAACAGCTGGCCCTGTTCCGCTCGATGATCCCGGACGAGCCGGCGCGCTCGATCGATCTGGAGTCCTGGGACGCCAAGACCGACGCCACCGGCACGACCACCCGGCTGACCATCAACTACGGCTACAGCGACCGCACCCTCGTGGCTCAGACGGCGCTGTTCAAGTCGCCCAGCGGCGCGGACCCGGTGATCGTCGGCTTCCAGATCACCACCAGGCCGGTGGCCAGCTAGGCCGAGTCAGAACAGCACCCGCGGGTTCATGATCCGCTTCGGGTCGAGCGCGGCGCGGATCGCCCGCTGCGCCGCCACTTCGACCGGGCTCTTGTAGGCCAGCGCCTCGGCCGTCTTCATGGTCCCCAGCCCGTGCTCGGCCGAGATCGAGCCCTCCAGCGACATGACGATGTCGTGCACCAGGTGCGAGGCCTCGTCGCGGCGCGCGTTGTGGATCGCCGGATCGCCGCCCGGGGCGGAAAGTACGTCGTAGTGGATGTTGCCGTCGCCGACGTGGCCGAACGCGTCGATCCGCACGCCCGGCCAGCGCGCCTCGAGCGCGGTTCCGGCCAGCTCGAGGAACTCGGCGATGCGCGAGACCGGCACCGCGACGTCGTGCTTCCAGGCCGCGCCCTCGCTCTTCTGCGCCGCCGACTGGTTCTCGCGCAGGGCCCAGAACGCCTTCGCCTGGGTTTCGGTCTGGGCGATGGCGGCGTCCTGGACCAGGCCGCCTTCCATCGCCGCTTCCAGCAGCCGCTCCATCGCGCCTTCGGCCGCGCCGGGCTCGCCGCTGGCGATCTCGATCAGCGCGTACCAGGGCGGCCGGCTCTGCAGCGGGGCGCGGGCGCTGGGGATGTGGCGGATGGCCAGCTCCATGCCGAGCGCGCCGATCAGCTCGAAGCTCTCCACCGCGCCGCCGGAGACCTCCTTGGCCCGCGCCAGCAGCGCGACCGCATCGCCGGGACTGTCGACGCCGGCGATCGCCACCGCACGCGACGCCAGCACCGGGAACAGCTTCAGCGCCGCAGCTGTGACGACGCCCAGCGTGCCCTCGGCGCCGATCAGCAGCTGCTTGAGATCATAGCCGGTGTTGTCCTTGCGCAGGCGCTTGAGGCCGTTCCAGACCTCGCCGTTGGGCAGCACCGCCTCCAGGCCCAGCACCAGCTGGCGCATGGTCCCATAGCGCAGCACCGCGACGCCACCGGCGTTGGTGGAGATCAGGCCGCCGATCGTGCACGAGCCTTCCGAGGCGAGGCTGAGCGGGAAGCGCCGGCCGACCTTCGCCGCCGCCTCGTGCGCCTCGGCCAGGGTGAGGCCGGCTTCGACGATCAGCACGTCGTCGTCGACATTGGCCTCGCGCACCGCCCGCATCCGCTCCAGCGACAGCAGGATCTCGCCATCCGGGATCTGGCCGCCGACCAGGCCGGTGTTGCCGCCCTGGGGGGTGATCGCGGTCCCGGATTCGGCGCAGACGCCGACGATCGCCGCCACCTCGGCCGTGCTGCGCGGCAGCGCCAGCAGCGGCGTGGTCCCGCTCCAGCGGTCGCGCCACTCCACCAGCTTGGGCGCCAGCCGATCGGGGTCCTGGCTCCAGCCGCCCTCGCCCAGCACCGCCTTCAGGCGCGAGATCACATCGGCGGGGACGGCGAGGGTCATGGCGAGAAGATAGCTTCCCCCAGCGACCGTCGCCAGTATATACTCTGGGATATACGGAGGTCCGCAATGGGCATCTTTATCAAGAACCCAAACGTGGAGCGGAAGGCGCGAGAGCTGGCCGCCCTAGAAGGCAAAACTCTAACGGCGGTGATCGAAGAGGCTCTCGATCAACAACTGGCCCGCTGTTCAAAGCCAGACGCCCGACCGACGTACGCCGAGATGCAGGCCGCAACCGATGAATTCCGTCGGAAGATCGGTCTCGATAAGATCAAGATCGAGCCGATGACGAAGCAGGACTGGGACGATCTCTGGCCGACGGGCATTCCTGAGATCGACAACGCGTGATCATCGCCGTCGACGCCTCCGCGATCGTGGCGATCGGCCTGGACGAGCCGGAACGATCCGATTTCCTGAAGGTGCTGGAGGGGGTCGAACGCTCCTTCGTCGCGCCCATCAACATTGTTGAAGCCGGCCTCGTCATCGTGCTGCGCCAAAGGCTGATGGCGCTCGATGACTATGGTCGGTGGTTGGAGCAGTTAGGCCTGGCCGAACAGCCCGTGTCGGGGGATGCCGTCCTCGAAACCTACTTGAAGTACGGCAAGGGCGTTCATCGCGCCGGCTTAAATCTTGGCGACTGTTTCGCCTACGCGCTGGCAAAGCAGCTAGACGCGCCGCTGCTGTTCAAGGGCGACGATTTTGCCGTAACCGACATCCGGCCAGCGCTTCAGCCGACGTAGCCGGCCGCGCGGCGCAGACGGTCGTTGACCGCTTCGCCGAGGCCCTCGTCGGGGATCGGGGCGACGGCGATCGCGGCGGGACGCAGGGCGTCGGCGGCGCGCAGGGCGGAGAACAGGCGCGCAGCGGCCTCGCGCAGATCGCCCGTCGGGCTGAGGTTGAAGACCCCGGCGCCAGGCGGCGAGGGGCCGAACGCCAGGTAGGCCTCCCCTGGCCACGACGCCTCGGCGTTCAGCCGCAGCGGCGCATTAGGGGCGTAGTGACGGGCGAGGCGGCCGGGCGAGCGGGCGGCGTCGGCCTCCGCCTCGGCCAGCGGGCCGATCAGCGCCTCGATCTGGGCCCGCGTCACCGCGCCAGGGCGCAGCAGCCGCGGCGGCCCGTCCAGCAGGGCGACGACGGTCGACTCCAGCCCGACCTCGCAGTCGCCGCCATCCAGGCTGACCGCGGCGGCGGCGCCCGTCTCGGCCACGGCGTCCGCGAAGGTGGTGGGGCTGGGGCGGCCGGAGCGGTTGGCCGAGGGGGCGACGATCGGCCGGCCGAACGACCCGATCACCGCCTGCGCCAGAGCGTGCGACGGCGCCCGCACTGCGACGGTGTCCAACCCGGCGCGCGCCAGGTCGCAGACCAGCTCGGCGTCCGCGACCGGGGCCACGAAGGTGATCGGGCCCCGCCAGAACGCGTCGGCTAGGCGCCGGGCGCGGTCGTCGAGCCGGGCCACCTGGGCGGCCATCGCCCAGTCGGTCACATGCGCGATCAGCGGGTTGAACCGCGGCCGGCCCTTGGCTTCGTAAAGCCGCGCCACCGCCGTTGGGTTCGCCGCGTCGGCGGCCAGGCCGTAGACGGTCTCGGTGGGCAGGATGACGAGCTCGCCCGCCGCCAAGGCCTCGGCGGCGATGCGGGCCTCGGCGGCGATCAAGGCGCCCGGTGCGCGGTCAGGTCGATATTCACGGCCACGCTCGCCGGCACCGTGTCGGTCGCCGCCCACTCGCCCTGGCCGACGCCGAAGGCGAGCCGGTTCAGCCCCACCGCCGCGGTCATGTGCGCCGCCGCGCCGTTGAGGGTGAGGTTGAACGGCAGGCTGAGCGGCTTGGCGACGCCGCGGATCGTCAGCACGCCCGCCGCGACGTAGCGGCCGGGGCCGGCCGCCTGGAAGCCGTGCGCCACGAACGTCGCCCGCGGGAAGTGGCTGGTCCAGAACCAGTCCTGGTCGGGGATCTCGGCGTCGCGGTCGCCGTTGCCGGTGGCGGCCGAGGCGATGTCGATCGTCGCCGCGACGTCGGAGTGCGCCAGGTCCTTCGGGTCGAAGTGGATCGCCGCGTCCCAGCGCGCGAAACGGCCGGTGAAGGCCGCGCCGCTGACGGACGACGAGAAGGTCAGCCGGGAGGCGGCCTTGTCCACCGCCCAGGTCGCCGGCGCGGCCATCGCAAGGGCCGGGACCGAGACCAGCGCGGCGGCGAGCAGAAGGGCGTGGCGCGGGCTCATCCGGCGGCTCCCGTCTTGCGGTTCAGGAATGGGATCATCCGCGCCAGCACGTCGTCGCGGTCGATGAGCTGGTGTTTCAGCGCGGCGGCGACGTGCAGCGCGATGGTGGCGTAGGCGATCCAGCCGAGCCATTCGTGGGTTCTGGTGAAGAGCTTGCGCGCCGCGTGCAGCTGGTCCGGGTCCGTCGGCAAAGCCGGGAAGGTCGGCCAGGGGACCACCCCGTACAGCACCGTCGGATGCACCTTGATCAGCGGGCTGGCGGAAACCATCGCCCAGCCGGAGAGCGGCAGGGCCAGCATCAGCAGGTAGAAGATCAAGTGCGTCGCGTTGGCGGCCCATTTCTCCCAGGCAGGCATGTGCGCCGGCAACGTCGGCGCGGGGTGAATCAGTCGCCAGCCGATACGGATCAGCGTCAGCAGCAGCACGGTGATGCCGATCGACTTGTGCAACTGGATCGGCGGGATCGCCTCGGCGCCCTTCAGCGTGCCGAAGTACCAGGCCAGGCCGATGTTGGTGAGGATGCCGAGCGCGATCAGCCAGTGCAGGGTGATCGCCACGACGGAATAGGTCGAGCGCGGCGTGCGCGCCGGTGTGAACGGGTGGGCCGTGGCGGTCACTTCTTCTCGAACTCCGCCTCTATCTGCAGGGTCACTTCGTCGCCGACCAGATTGTTCAGATAGGTCGAGCCGAAGTCGGACCGCTTGATCGTGGCGGTGGCCTCGAAGCCGGCGGCGTGCCGGCCGAACGGAATCGGCAACACCTCGTGGCCGGCGCCGACCAGCGTGACGTTGAACGTCACCGGCTTGGTCACGCCCATCAGCGTCAGGTCGCCGGTCATCGTCCCCTGGCCATCGCCGGTCTTCTGCATCGACGTGGCGACGAAGCTGGCCTTGGGGAACTTGCTGACCGCGAGGAACTCCTCGGCGAACTGCTTGCCGTAGTCGGCGTTCACATCGAGCGAGGTCGGATCGACACTGGCCGTCAGTCGCGTCGACTCCGGCCGGGATGGATCGTAGTCGAAGTTGGCGTCGAGCGTGTCGAACCGCAGCGTATAGAGTGAGACGCCCATGTGCTTGACGCGCGCGATCAGGCTGGCGTGCTTCGGGTCAAGCACATAGTGGCCGCCGGGAAAGTCAGGCGTTCCCGTCGGGGCCGCCGCCGCGGCCAGGGGAATGGCGAGGGCGAGCGCGGCGAGTGCGCTCAATCGGAGTCCGTTCATGCAGGACCTTTCAACGGGTGATCCCTCGCGTGGCAAGGCGATCCGCAAATAGTGACGGTTTTCCAGCGGCTGTCGTTCCCGTGTATCACGAAGCGGTGATCCGATACCGCCTCGCTGTAACGGCTGGCCTTGCGCTGGCCGCGCGCTAGAACGGCATCCCGCCAAGCTGCAAGGGATGGCCATGACCTACAAAGCCCCCGTTCGCGATCTGACGTTCGCCCTCGAGGAAGCCGCGGATTTCGGCCGCCTCGGCGCCGCCTTCCCCGGCGCCGACGCCGAGACGGTGGCCGCGGTGCTGGAAGGCGCCGGGGCGCTGGCGTCCGACGTCCTGGCGCCGCTCAACCGCGCCGGCGATGTGGTCGGCGCGCGCTACGAGAACGGTCGGGTGACCGCGCCGCCGGGTTTCGGGGACGCCTACCGCCAGTTCGCCGGCGGCGGCTGGAACAGCCTGGGGGCCGACGACGAATTCGGCGGCCAGGGCATGCCCAGGGCGCTGGAAGCCGCCGTGTTCGAGATCCTTCAGGCCGCCAATCTGAGCTTCGGACTTTGCCCGATGCTGACCCTCGGCGCGATCGAGGCGATCGAGAAGAACGGCGACGCGCGCCAGAAGGCGCTCTACCTGCCGAAGCTGGTCTCCGGCGAGTGGACCGGCACGATGAACCTGACCGAGCCGCAGGCCGGCTCGGACCTCGGCGCGCTCACCACCCGCGCCGAGCCGGACGGGAACGGCGGCTGGCGGCTCACCGGCCAGAAGATCTTCATCACCTGGGGCGACCACGACATGACGGACAACATCGTCCATCTCGTGCTCGCCCGCCTGCCGAACGCGCCGCCCGGATCGCGCGGCAACTCGCTGTTCCTCGCGCCCAAGCGGCAGGTGAACGCGGACGGCTCGCTCGGCGGCCCGAACGGCGTCACCTGCGGCTCGATCGAGCACAAGCTCGGCATCCACGGCTCGCCGACCTGCGTCATGCTCTACGAGGGCGCGGGGGCCGAGCTGGTCGGCGCGCCGAACGCCGGGCTGGCGGCCATGTTCGTGATGATGAACGCCGCGCGGCTGCAGGTCGGGGTGCAGGGCGTGGCCATCGCCGAGCGGGCCTACCAGCAGGCGCTGGCCTACGCGCTGGAGCGCAAGCAGGGCCGTTCGGCCTGGACTGGGACCTATCCCTCGCGCCTGTTCGACCATCCGGACGTGCGGCGCACGCTGATGCTGATGAAGGCCAAGATCGAGGCGGCGCGGGCGATCTGCCTGCACACTGCGGTCGCCGCCGACCTCGCCCGCACCGCCGGCAATCCGGTCGACCGCGACTCGGCCAACCTGCGCCAGGAGCTGCTGACCCCGATCGCCAAGGCCTGGTCGACCGACATGGGCGTCGAAGCGGCCTCGGCGGCGCTGCAGGTGCAGGGCGGCATGGGCTTCGTTGAGGAAACCGGCGCGGCGCAATACTACCGCGACGCCCGCATCCTGCCGATCTACGAGGGGACCAACGGCATCCACGCCATCGACCTGATGGGCCGCAAGCTGGCGCTGGGCAAAGGCCAGGCGGTGCGCGAGCTGGTCGACGAGATCTTCCCCACCGCCGCCGAGCTGAAGAGCGCCGACGACGCCTGGCTGCACACGGTCGGCGCGCGGCTGGAAGCCGGCCTGGCGGCGGTGCAGTCCGCCACCGGCTGGCTGATCGAGCGCCGCGGCCACGCCCAGCCGGACGCCCTGGCCGGGGCCACCCCCTACCTGAAGCTGCTGGGCGACGTGGTCGGCGGCTGGATGCTCGGCAAGCAGGCGCTGGCCGCGTCGCGCCGGATCGCCGCCGGCGACCCGAACCCCGACTACTGCCGCACCAAGATCGGCCTGGCGCGCGTGTTCTCGGAGCAGGTGCTGGCCCAGGCCCCAGGGCTCACCCAGGCGGTGACCCAGGGCTCGGTCGACCTGTTCAGGGCGACGCCGGAGTCGCTGGGGGCTTAGGCCGATCCTCGTAAGCCGGACTGCGGCTCCGCCTTTCGGAAGCCGTTGACCGGGTTCTATTGCCAGACGCCAGGCCTACGACAGCTTTCCGAGCACCTGGGCTGTGACCCCGTGTTGCGCCGCCTCGACCGCGCCGACCTGCAACACAGAGTGCTTTCGTGCGGCGACCTTCTGCTGGCGCGCCGCCACGCGGGCGTTCTGGATGATCGGCGTGATGTCTTTCCAGTACTGCGCGAGATCCTCGGCGGTCTTCAGTCCGAAACCGCGCGCCCTGATGTTAGCGGCGTCCGCCGGCGCCGCCTCGATGTGCGCCTTGATCGCGACTGCCAGCGCCGACGCCAGCCACGGGTCATTGAGATCCAAAGCCGATGCCGCTCCCCCCTGCGCCGCCGGCGGCGAGGCCACAGATACCGGTCCCACCGAAGTCGCTGGCGACACCTTGCTGGAGATCGATCCCACCGACGAAACGACTGTCGTGCTAGTGGACCCAGCCGACGTTCCCGCTAGCGGCCCGCCCGGCTCTTCGGCCGCGACGGCGTCCGGTATCAACGCAGTTACGTTGCGCGGCGTACTGAGCGATGCGAGCGATTGCAGGCTGGCAGCTTGGGAGTCCCGTATAGTGAGCGGCCTGAGGCCGAACAGCTGCTCTATGGTGGCCGGGATAGACGAGTGCTCGAACTGCCGATGGTCGATCAAGTTCTGAGGGCACAAGGGCGAGATCACAACGGCTGGAACTCGCGGCCCGTATTGATCGAACATAAAGCCGTAACTCTTGCCCTTGATATCTGTTGGCGGCGAGCCTGTGGGAATGCGCGCGGCCGGCGGCGGTTTCACATGGTCGAAGAAGCCGCCATGCTCATCCCAGGTGACGATCAGCATGCTCTGGTTCCAGTGCGGCGAATTCCGGATCGTTTCGTAGATGTTCTTGATCAGGGCTTCGCCGATCGCCACGCCGTTGGCGGGATGCTGTGAGTTGTTCACGAACGGAAGTCCCAGGTTCTGGGAGATCGTGTCGTATCGGGGCTCTATGAATGTATAGGCGGCGTCGTAGGTGGGGTCGTTGACGTCTCCGGCGAAGTCCGCGAAGTCATCGATGTCCGAATAGATGCTGATCCCGGAAAGCAGGCCGACCTGCGGGAAGCCGTCCCCCGTGTAGATCCGGAACGGGACTTTCGCCCGGCGCAGCGAATCGAAGATCGTACCGTTCTCGAAAGCGATACCGTCATCGGCGTCGCCGGCGGATTTGCCGGCGAATATCTCCTCATATTGGCCAGGCGTAGGCGAATCGTCCCATCCGCCCGACGTCGCGGCGTGGACGAACATCCGGTTCGGCTCGGTGGGCCCGGCCATCGAACTGAACCAGTGATCGCAAAGCACGAACTCGTTCGCCAGCGCCGTCAGGACCGGAAGAGCGCCCGACGCAAAGCACCTCATCGGCTCCCCTGGGTTTGTCTTGTCAGAATTCAGCGCGTAGTCAGCGGCAAAACCGCTCTGCGTCACGGCCGGATAGGCGCCGCCGTTCAGGCCGTTGCTCGCGATGACAGCCTGCCCTGCCGCCTGACCGCAAAGTTGCATCAGGACGTCGGGAAATTGGTGCTTCACATCCTTTGTGTTGAAGGTCCTGTCGCCAGCGGTCGGCGAGACCGTGTATTTTTGATCGCCGAAGTCGTTCGATGGCTGCCCGATCGTCGCGACGATGGGCCGACTGATATCTTCCGCCTTTGTCGCCGCCCCCGTCTGCGCGTCTTTTCCCTTGATGCCCTGGAATCCCAGAAGGTGATCGAAGGATCGGTTCTCCATCATCAGCACGAAGAGATGTTTGATGACCGACGTCTCGAACTTGGTCCAGGTCGAGTTGTTCGACCAGCGGATCGTACCTGGTTGCTGCAGTGTGGCGGTATAGGCCTTGTCATCGGGAAAGTTCACGGAAATAGTCGAGCTGTTGATGACAGTCCCAACCGCCGATGAACGCTGTAACGCCGTCATATCGACAGCGATTGAATTGCCGTGCACCGTAATCTTAGGACCGAGGACGCCGCCGGCCATCCACTGACCATTCAAGTCGATCACGGTCTCGATCGCCGGGACTTTCGTCCAGCTCGAGTTGTTTGACCATGTGATGACATTGGGCGCGTGGAGCACGCCCGTGTAGGTCTTGTCGTCGGGGAAGTGGACCGAGATCTCCGAGCTGCTGAGAACCGAACCGGTGGCCGTGGGGCGATGCGACGCGGACATGTCGATCGAGATCGAATTGCCGGTGACGGAAACAAACGGCCCAGCAACACCGCCGCTGGCCCAGGCGCCGCGCAGATCCAGGACGGTCGGGATCGACGGCGCCGTCGTGATCGTGCAGGCCGTGGTGTAGTGCGAGTTGGAGCCGCAGCCGTCTGGTGAATCGAGGCCAGGATGGTCCGTGTTTTGGGGGATCGTCTGACCCGAGTTCGTCCTCTTGATGAGGTCGCTGCACGTGAACGGAATAGCGCCAGCGGCGACCAGCCCATCACAATTCGCAAACAACAGGAGGCCGGCTTCGACCACCGTCAGGACGCCGGCGATCGCCGCAAGAGCGGAGACGAAAAACGGCACCAGGATGGATCCGACGGCGATGGCGCCTGCCGTGACGGCCTTATGATGGATGATCTCTTCGGCGACGGTGGAAAGCGCCGACTGAGCGATTCTCTGCGTGTCGCTGCTGCCGCCGTGGCCGCTGTTCATGATCAGGTAGTTGAACACCACGATCGTATCGTCGTCTGGAATGTCGACTTCGATGCTCAGTCCGACGGAATGGGTCCCGTTGTTCACATCCCCCATCGATTTTGTGGCGAACACGGGGGGATTGCCGCCGACGGTGACGCTGAGGGTGACGAAATCGGTGTCATTATGCAGCGATCGCGTGTTCGAAATTCCGAAACTGTCCATCGTGAAGGTGGCGAACCGGGAAGGCGGCGGCAGGTTCACCTGCACCTGGTGAGTCGACAGCTCCGCCTGGAGATCTGACAGCGCACCCTTGCTCACGTTTCGGGGTTTGATCGTCATACAGCCCTCCCTGTCTGACCGACATGGACACCCCAGCCGTATCATCCTAGCCAAGGTTGAACTACGCCGCCATTCGCGCATGACGTTCAATGCGCGTCAAGGCAATCCCGTACTCAGAAGGTCGCGCGGCCGCGGACCCGGCGCTCATGAGAGTTCCAGGCGCCAACGGGGCCCAAAGGCGAAATCAACGGCAGGGCCGCCCAGAGACCGCTACGCGGCCCTAGTGACGTTACCTATAGTGCCCTAGCGGGCGCCCCCGCCGCGGGGCTCCAGGTGGCCTTCAGGCCGCGTTAAACGGCATGCCAGCGGCAGGCGCCGGCCGGATCGATCCGCGCGCCGGCCACCCGCCCAGAAAATGACGCTACAGCTGCTCCAGCATGTACTCGGCGGACGACACCCGGTACTCGCCGCCGCTTTCGACGTTGAGCTCCTTCACCACGCCATTGTCGACGACCATCGAGTAGCGCTGCGAACGCGGACCCATGCCGAAGCGCGAGCCGTCGAGTTCGAGGCCGATCGCCTTGGTGAAGTCGCCGTTGCCGTCGGCCAGCATCAGGATGTCGGCGCCGACGCCCTGGTTCTCGCCCCAGGCCTTCATCACGAACACGTCGTTGACCGAGACGCAGGCGATGGTGTCGACGCCCTTGGCTCTGAAGTCGGCCACGTGCTGCTTGAAGCTGGGCAGGTGCTTGGCCGAGCAGGTCGGCGTGAAGGCGCCGGGGACCGCGAACAGGGCGACCTTCTTGCCGCTGAAGAGGTGATCGGTGCTCAGCGGGCCAGGGCCCTCGGCGCCGAACACGGTGAAAGTGGCTGCGGGGACTTTGTCGCCGACTTTGATCGTCATGAGGTCTCTCTCCTGCGGGCTTTCGCCGCACATAGGACGAGCAGACCTGCAAGCCAAGCCAGCGCGACGCACTTGTGGCTTGAAAGCGCCGCGGTCGGGCCCGATCATATGCTTGATGTCCGACTCGGAAGAGCCATTCCTCACCGGACGGATGCTGGTGGCGATGCCCGGCATCGGCGATCCGCGCTTCGAGCGCGCCGTCATCTTCCTGTGCGCCCACAACGCCGAGCATGCGATGGGCCTGACCGTGAACCGGCCGGTCGAGGGCCTCAGCATCGGCAGCGTGCTGAAACGGCTCAAAATCGGCGACGCCAGCTCGTCGATCACCCTGCCGGACGACCTGGTGCTGATGGGCGGCCCGGTCGAGCGTGACCGCGGCTTCGTACTGCACACCGACGACTACTGCTCGCCGACCTCGAGCATGCCGGTGATCCCCGGAGTGAGCCTGACCGCGACGCCGGAGGTGCTGGAGGCGATCGCCGGGCACAACAGCCGCCCGCGCCGCTCGCTGCTGGCGCTGGGCTACGCCGGCTGGGGCCCAGGCCAGCTGGAGCAGGAGATCATGGGCGACACCTGGCTGACCTGCGACGCCGACGAGAGCCTGATCTTCGGCGACGACCACGCCGGCAAGTGGCTCCGCGCGCTGGCCAAGATCGGCGTTTCGCCGGAGCGGCTGTCGAGCCTGACGGGTCAGGCCTAGCTGGGCACGCCCAGCACGCCCACCATCGCCGCGATCTCGTCCGCCGCGACTTCCTGCGAGAGGTCGTCGAGGCCGGAGAGCGCGACGCTCCCCAGCCGCGGCCTGGGCTCCTTGCGCATCGAGCGGTCGTAGGCAGGGTCATAGTGATTGGCGATGAGGTCGGCGGCCAGCGTCTCGAGGTCGCCCGCGTCGGCCAGCGCCCGCCACGCCGCCAGCGCCTTGCGGCCCGGGTAGATCGGCAGGCGCGCCAGCGCCGCCTCGAACGCCGCGCGGTCGGCGACCACGTCGGCGTAGTGGCCGGCCAGGTAGCTGGCGCGCGCCTCCAGCGGGGCGGATAGCCGGATGCACGGAGCCGCGGCCATCGCCTTCCACAGCGCCGGAGGCACCATCCGGTCGCCCACCTTGCTCGCCTCGGCCTCGGCGACGATCGGCCGGGCAGGGTCGAGCGCGTCCATCGCCGCCAGCAGCCGCGACTCGAACATCTTCTGGCTGGGCTGGGGGCGCCCGGCATGGCCGCCGAACACCGAGCCGCGATGCTCGGCCAGACCCTCCAGGTCGAGCACCTGGACCCCGCGGCTGGCGAGGCGTTGCAGCATCTCAGTCTTGCCCGACCCGGTGCGCCCGTCGAGCAGCACCAGCTTCAGCGCCGGCTCTTCGTCGTAGAGGCGGGCCTTCACGTGACGGCGGTAGGTTTTGTAGCCGCCCGCGAGCACCGCCGTGCGCCACCCGACCTGGGACAGGATGGTGGCCATGGCGCCGGAGCGCTGGCCGCCGCGCCAGCAGTAGACCAGCGGCCGAAAGTCGCCCGGCTTGTCGGCCAGCGCGGTCTCCAGGTGGCGGGCGACGTTGCGGGCGACCAGGGCGGCGCCGACGCGGCGGGCGCGGAACCGCGAATCCTGGACGTAGATGGTCCCGACCTGGGCGCGCTCCGCGTCGTCGAGGACGGGGAGGCTGATCGCGCCGGGCACATGGTCTTCGGCGAACTCGGAGGGGCTGCGCACGTCGATAATCGCGTCGAACACGCCGAGCGTCGCGGGGTCGACGGCGGCGATGACCTGGATGTCCGACATGATCGAGGGCGCGCCGCCTCTGCTATAGGTCCGGCGAGCCTAAGCCCCAGGAGCCCCCGCCATGCAAGACGCGCCTCGACAAGACGCCCCCGCGAAGGAGGCGCCCCGCCTGACCTCGCTGGCGCACGGCGGCGGCTGTGGCTGCAAGCTCGCGCCCGGGGTCCTCGCCGAGATCCTCGCCAAGATGCCGCCGACCGCCGCGTTCGCCGACCTCCTCGTCGGGACCGAGACCAGCGACGACGCGGCGGTCTGGCGACTGAACGACCAGCAGGCCCTGGTGGCGACCACCGACTTCTTCATGCCGGTGGTCGACGACCCGTTCGACTTCGGACGCATCGCCGCGGCCAACGCCCTCTCGGACGTCTATGCGATGGGCGCCTCGCCGATCTTCGCGCTGGCGATCGTCGGCATGCCGGTCGATCGCCTGCCGGCCGAGACCATCCGCGGCATACTCGCCGGCGGCGCCGCGGTCTGCGCCGAAGCGGGGATCCCGGTGGCGGGCGGTCACTCGATCGACAGCGTCGAGCCGATCTACGGCCTCGTCGCGCTGGGCCTGGCGCACCCGGACCGGGTGATGACCAACCGCGGCGCACGCGTCGGCGACGTGCTGATCCTCACCAAGGCGCTCGGCGTCGGCGTCCTCAGCGCCGCGTTCAAGCAGGCGCGCCTGGCGCCGGAGGGTTACGCGGCGCTGATCGCCTCGACGACCCAGCTCAACAGGCTGGGGACCGAGCTGGCCGGCATGGCGGGCGTCAGCGCGGTGACCGACGTGACCGGGTTCGGTCTGCTCGGGCACGCACTGGAAATGAGCCGGGGCGCCGGGCTTGGCGTCGAGATCGACGCGGCCGCGCCGGCGCTGCTGCCGGGCGTCGAGGCGCTGCTCCAGGAGGGCGTGCGCACCGGCGCCTCGACCCGCAACTGGGCGAGCTACGGCGATCAGGTGCGGCTGGACCCGGCTCTGGCCGAGTGGCGCCGCGACCTGCTGACCGATCCACAGACCAGCGGCGGGCTGCTGATCGCCGTCGCCGAGGCGCAGGCGCCGACGGTGCTCGAGCTTGCGCACCGACGTGGCTTCGCCGCCAGCCGCGTCGTCGGCCGCGTGCTCTCGGGCCCCGCCGGGGTCACTGTCCGCGGCGGCTAGACCCCGCCGGCGGGGCGCATCCACGGTCACAGCACTGCATCCGCCTCTTGCCTAAGGCGTTTGACGGGTAAAGCATGATTGGACGCGCGCTTGGGTTAGCCCAGCGAGGGGCGGCCCGGCGGCGAAGCGATGGAGCTTGCCCATGGGCGCCCATGCCCCCAGCCTGGTACGCGCGGTAGCCCTGGCCGGTCCGACCGGCGCCGGGAAGACCACCCTGATGGAGGCCATGCTGGCCGCCGCCGGCGCCCGAGCGCAACGAACCGGCGGCGGCGGGACGGTTGGCGACAACACCCCCGAGGCGCGCGCCAGGGGCCACTCGGTCGAGCTCAACGTGGCCGGCTTCGACCACATGGACGACCGCTATGTGCTGATCGACTGCCCCGGGGCGGTGGATTTCGCCGCCGAGGGCGATCTCGCCCTGCCGGCGGCCGATCTGGTGATCGTGGTGGCCGAGCCGGACCCGGCCAAGGCGATCCTGCTGCAGCCGCTGCTGAGGGAGCTGGAGCGGCTCGGCGTGCCGCGGCTGCTGTTCATCAACAAGATGGACCAGGCCCGCACGCCGTCGGCCGAGCTGCTGGCCGCGCTTGGGGCGGTAAGCGCGGTCCCGGTCGTCGCCCAGCAGCTTCCGACCTGGTCCGGCGATCACGTCAGCGGCGTCATCGATCTGCCGCTGGAGCGCGGCTACGTCTATCGCGAGGGCGGTCGCGCCGAGACGTTCGCACCGGCGGACGAGCTTCTGGTCGAGGAGCAGGACGCGCGGTTCCACATGCTCGAACAGCTGGCCGATTTCGACGACGTGCTGCTGGAAAAACTGGTGTCGGACGAGGCGCCCGAGACCGACCTGATCTTCGCCGACCTGGTGCGCGAGCTGAACGAAGGCGTCATCGCGCCGGTGCTGTTCGGCGAAGCGGCGGAAGGCTTCGGCGTCGAGCGGCTGCTGAAGGCGATCCGGCACGACACCGGCTCCCCTCAGGCCACCGCCAGCAGGTTCGGTCTCGAGGGGCCCGGCGCCTATGTGATCAAGACCACCTACGCCGGACAGGCTGGCAAGCTGGCGCTGGCGCGGGTCCTCGGCGCCCCGCTCGCCGACGGAGCCGAGATCATCCTGCCCGACGGCGAGAAAAGCCGGGCGGGCGGACTGTTCGCGATCCAGGGCGGGGCCCTGAAGAAGATCGACCAGGCCCAGGCCGGCGACGTGATCGCCATCGGCAAGATCGAACACGCCAGGGCCGGGCAGTTCCTGTCGTTCAACGGCAAGGCCCGGGCCGTCTCGTGCGGCGTGGCGGCGCGGCCGCCGCTCTATGGCTGGGCGATCTCGGCCAAGGTCCGCAACGACGACGTGCGCCTCTCCGGTGCGCTGGCGAAGCTGATCGAGGAAGACCCGGCCCTCAGCCTCAGCCAGGAGGCGCAGACCCATCAGACCCTGCTGAGCGGCCAGAGCGAGGCGCACCTGCGGCTCACGCTGGAGCGATTGAAGCGGCGCTTCGGCGTCGAGGTCGCCATCGCCGCCCCGGCCACACCCTACCAGGAGACGATCACCGGCCGGATCAGCCATCACGCGCGGCACAAGAAGCAGACCGGCGGCCACGGGCAGTTCGGCGATGTCACCATCGAGATCGCGCCGCTGCCGCGCGGCTCGGGCTTCGCGTTCAGCCAGCGCATCACCGGCGGCGTCGTGCCCAAGCAATGGATCCCGGCGGTCGAGCAGGGCGTCCGCGACGCGATGGAGAGAGGCCCGCTTGGCTTTCCCGTCGTCGACGTTGCGGTGACGCTGACAGACGGCGGCTACCACAGCGTCGACAGCTCGGAGATGGCGTTTCGGCAGGCCGGCCGCCTGGCGATGGATGAAGGGCTGCGCCGGTGCGGCTCCACCCTGCTCGAGCCGATCGAGCGCCTGAAGTTCCACGTGCCCTCCACCTGCACCTCGAGCGTCACCTCGCTGCTGTCGGCCCGGCGCGGGCAGGTGCTCGGCTTTGGCCCCCGGGAGGGCTGGCCTGGGTGGGACGTGGTCGAGGCCTACCTGCCGCGGGCCGAGCGCTACGAGCTGATCGGCGAGTTGCGATCGTTGTCGCAGGGCCTGGGCTCGTTCGAGCTCAGCTACGACCACATGAGCGAGATCAACGGCCGCCTGGCGGACGACATCGTCCAGCGCCAGCGTGGCGAGAAGCGCGCTTCCGGCTGAACCTAGCCCTTGGCCTTCACCGGCGCGGCGCCGTCGGCGTAACATTCGTTGAGGTAGACCTCGGCTTCCTGCGGCGACAGCGCCGGGGCGTAGCCGTAACCCTGGCCGTAGTCGCAGCCGAGCTCAAGCAGGGCCCGGGCCATCAGGCCGTTCTCGACCCCCTCGGCGACCACCTCCAGCGCCAGGTCCTGGCCCAGCTGGATCACCGAGCGGACGATCTTGGCCGAGCCCTCGTTGGCCGACATGGTGCGCACGAAGTAGCGGTCGATCTTCAGCGTGTCGAACGGCAGGCGGGTGAGGTACGAGAGCGACGAGAAGCCGGTGCCGAAGTCGTCCAGCGCCAGGCCGGCGCCGGCGTCGCGCAGCGAGCGCAGGGTCTGCGCCGCGCGGTCCGGGTCGCGCATGATGTCGCTCTCGGTGATCTCCAGCTTCAGCGAACCGCGGCGCAGGCCGTTGTGGCGCACCAGGCCGGCCACTTCCTCGACCAGCCCTTCGCGGTCGATCTCGCCGGTGGAGAGGTTGACCGAGCAGGTCAGGTGGTCGACCGCCGGGTGCGCCCGGCGCCAGGCGCCGAGCTGCTGCGCCGAGGCGGCCATCATGAAGCCGCCCAGCTCGGCCATCATGCCCATCTCGGACATCAGGCCGAGGAAGTCGTCGGGCGCCAGGAAGCCGCGGCGCGGGTGGCGCCAGCGCGCCAGGGCCTCGAAGCCGCTGAGCTCGCCGGTGGAAAGCCGCACGATCGGCTGGAAGAAGGCGTGGATCTCGCCGCGCTCGATCGAGCCGCGCAGATCCGCCTCCAGCGCCAGGCGCGACAGCCCGTCGGTCTCCAGCGCCCGGCCATAGGCGGCGGCGGGCGCGCCGCGTCCGGCGGACTTGGAGACCTCGATCGCCAGCTCCGCGCGGCGCAGCAGCTCGGCCGCCTCCGGCGCGTCGTCGCCGCCCTCGATCATCACCTCGCCGATCGAGAGGGTGGGATGGATGTCGAACCCGGCGACGCGCAGCGGCTGCTCCAGCGCCGCGCGCAGGGTCTCGGCGACGGGCGTCTTGGTCACGGCGGTCAGCACGGCGAACTCGTCCTCGCCGATCCGCGCCATCAGCGCCTGTTCGGTGAAGGCCGCGGCCAGCCGCGAGCCCAGCGCCGCCAGCACCAGGTCGGCGCGCTCGTGGCCCAGCGCCTCGTTCAGCCGGCGCAGGCGATTGAGATCGGCGACCACCAGCTCGAAGCCGCCGGCCTGGCTCAGCTTCTCCCGGGCCCGCAGGATGAAGCTGCGGCGGTCGAGCAGGCCGGTGAGCGGGTCGCGTTCGGAGGCGGTGAAGCGCATCTCCCTGGCGACGACGCCGGCGGCGCGCAGGCCTTCTTCCAGCCAGACGCCGCGCCAGAGGCACGGCTCGCCGCCGCGCATCCTCAGGCGCGCCGAGATCTCCGTGCCCGGCTCGCGCACCTGCAGCATGTCTTCGACGGCGGCGCGGTCCTGCGGCAGCACCAGCGCGCGGACGGCGGCGGAGGCGGCTTCCGGGGCCAGCGGGCCGAGGCCAAGCGCGCGGGATGCGCCGCTTAGCCGCAGGCGATCGCGCTCGGGTTCCCACACCCAGAGGGCCGCATCGGCCGCGCCGAGCGCCTCGAGCACGGTCGTCGCATCCCAGACCAGCCTGTCGGCGGACGCCATTAGCCTCGAAACCCCGATCCGGACGGGCGATGCGAGCCTAGATCAGACCAGCACGTCCTCGCCCCTGTGCTCGCTCGCCGGCGCTGGCGACACGAGTCCGAACAGGAGATGATCTTCCCAAATACCGTTAATTCTCAGATAAGCCCGCGCCAGTCCTTCCTGGGTGAAGCCCGCTTTGCGCAGCACGCCGCGCGAGGGCTCGTTGGTCGGGATGCAGGCCGCCTCCAGCCGGTGCAGGCCGAGGCGCTCGAACGAGAAGCGCGACACCGCCTTGACCGCCGCCAGCGTGTAGCCGTTGCGGGTGAACGGCTCGCCCACCCAGTAGCCGATCGAGCCCATCTGGGCGACGCCGCGGCGGACGTTGGACAGGGTGATGCCGCCGACCATCGCATCGTCGCTCTGGCGGAACACCAGGAACGGATAGGCGAGGCCCCGCTCGATGTCGTGGGCGTAGGCCGAGAGCCGCCGGCGCCAGGCGCCGCGGGTCAGGTCGTCGACCGGCCAGGTCGGCTCCCAGGGCTGCAGGAAGGCGCGCGAACGCGACCGCAATGCCGCCCATTCCTCGAAATCGCCGCTTCGGTGGGGACGAAGCCGGACGCCCTCGCCCGGAAGGCGCAGGTCGTGGTCGGATGAAATCCAATCCAGCAGGGCCATTGACCGCCTTTTGCTCCCGTTCTCCCCGATTTGCCAAGCTTAGCCGAACATGACGTCGTGGAAGACGTCGGCCGCGGCCAGCGCGCGGCTCGGGCCCAGCACGGCGGGGGCGGACAGCTGCGGCGCCAGGACGCGGCCGGCGAGGCGCGTCAGGTCCGCCGCGCCGACGCGTCGATGGCCTCGGCGATTTCCTGCGTCGTCAGCAGGCGCCCGAACACCAGCCACTGGCCGGCGGCCTGTTCGGCGCGGGCGGAGAGCGACTCGCGGGCCATGAACAGGGCCGCCTTGAGCTGTGCCTTGGCCCGGGCCAGTTCCGCGGCGCCGACGCCGTCGGCCAGCTTCCTGATCTCGCTCGCCACCACCTTGGCCAGCGCGGTCGCGTCTTTGGCCGCGCAGCCGGCGTAGACGCCGAGCATCCCGGTGTCCTGATACGACTCGGCGAAGGCGTCGATGGCGTAGGCCAGGCCGAGCCGCTCGCGCGCTTCCTGGAACAGCCGGCTCGACATGCCGCCGCCCAGCGCCTCGGCGAACACGCGGGCGGCGAAATAGTCCGGGTCGACCGCCCCGATCCCCGGCAGCAGGAACACCAGGTGCGCCTGCTCCAGCGGCTTGGCTTCGGCGGCCCGCCCGCCGGTGAACGAGGCGCGCGCCGGCGCCGGGGAGGGCGCGCGCCCGGCGTCGCCGAACAGCCGCTCGGCCAGCCGCAGCAGCTCGTCCTCGTCGACCGCGCCGGCGGCGCTGATCACCAGCTGGTCAGGCGCGTAGAGCTGGGCGCGCCAGGCTTCCAGCGCGGCCGGATCGGCCGCCGCGATGCTGGTCTCGGTCCCGAGCACCGGCCGGCCAAGCGACTGCCCGTTGAAGGCGGCGGCCTGCGCCAGCTCGAACACGAAGTCGTCCGGGGTGTCGGCCGCCTCGGCGATCTCCTGGGCGATCACGCCGACTTCCTGCGTCAGGTCCGCGGCGTCCAGGGTCGGGCGCAGCATCAGGTCGGCGACCACCTCCAGGCCCAGCCGCAGCCCGCCCGCGAGGCCGCGCACCTGGAAGCTGGTGCGCTCGTAGCCGGTGGCGGCGTTGATCGAGCCGCCTTCGGCCTCGATCGCCTCGACGATGTCGCGCGCCGAGCGCTTGCCGGCGCCCTTGAACACCATGTGCTCCAGCAGGTGCGCCCAGCCGGACCGGCTCTCGTCCTCCGTCCGCGCCCCGCGCCCGGCGACGACGGTGAGCGCCAGCGTCTCGAAGCCAGGCGCCGGATCGGCGATCACGCGCACGCCGTTGGCGAGGGTGTGGACCTTCATCGCCGCCGCGAACTCTCTGACGAACGCCTTCACCGCCCCGACGTCCGCGGCGATCGTCTCGAACCGTTCCGCGCGGCTGGCGAGGCCGACGACGCTGTGCGGGCGGTCCGGCGCGACGCCGGTGGCGGCCTTCACGGTCTCGGGGAACTTGGCCGGGTGGGCGGTGGCCAGCACCACCAGCGGCGTGGTGCGCGCCGCCGGCCCGATCCGCGCGGCGGCGGCCAAGCCGACGGCCGTGTGCGGGTCGACCAGCTCGCCGGTCTCGTTGAGCGTCGAAAGGATGGTGCGCGCCGTCTCGCCCTCGCTCACCGCCGCGCCGAAGAAGAACGCCCGCATGGCCGCGAGGCTGCGCGGCGGCACGTCGATCGCGCCCTGCGCCGCGAACGCCTCGAACGCGCGGGCGGTCTCCAGCGCGATCGCGGTCGGCGGCCTCGAAATAGAGCCGCTCGAAGTTGGAGGCGGCCTGGATGTCCATCGCCGGGCTGACGGTCGCCGTCACCTCGCCGCGGGCGTAGCGGCCGCTCTCAAGCGCGCGGCCGAGGATGTCGTTGGAGTTGACCGCCGACGATGATCCGCTCGATCGGCAGGCCCATGCGGGTCGCGACATAGCCGGCGTAGGCGTCGCCGAAATTGCCGGTGGGCACGGCGAAGGCGACCTTGCGCCCTGGCGCGCCGAGCGCCACGGCGGCGGTGAAGTAGTAGACGGCCTGCGCGACGATGCGGGCGAAGTTGATCGAGTTGACGCCCGACAGGTCGACCGCCGGCGGCGAACTGGGCGTCGCGGAACATCTCCTTCAGCGATCGCCTGGCAGTCGTCGAAGGTGCCCTTCGACGGCCAGGCAGGCGACGTTGGCCTCGTCGGCGGTGGTCATGAAGCGGCGCTGCACCTCGGAGATCCGCCCCTCGGGGAACATCGCCACGATGCGGACGTTGGCGCGGCCGCGGAAGGCCTCCACCGCCGCCCCGCCGGTGTCGCCCGAGGTGGCGCAGACGATGGTCAGCTTGCGGCCGACGCGGGCCAGGGCGTGGTCGTAGAGCCGCGCCAGCAGCTGCATGGCCACGTCCTTGAACGCCAGGGTCGGGCCGTGGAACAGCTCCAGCAGGAAGCGGCCCGGCGCCAGCTGGGTCAGCGGCGCCACGGCGGCGTGGCTGAAGCTGGCGTAGGCGTCGGCGCACATCTCGGCGAGGTCGGCCCGAGGGATCTCGTCGCCGGCGAAGCGGCCGACCACCTCGGCGGCGACCTCGGCGTAGGGCCGGCCGGCGAAGGCGGCGATCTCGGCTTCGCTGAACCGCGGCCAGGTCTCGGGCACATAGAGGCCGCCGTCGGGGGCGAGCCCCGTCAGCACGGCGTCCAGGAAGCCGACCGGCGGCGCGGCGCCGCGGGTGGAGATGTAGTTCATGGCCTTTGGGGAGGCTTTGGGTGGTGTCTGCGCCAGAGCATGGCCGCATAGACGCATGCCACCGCACCGGCAAGGCCGAACCAGGTCAGCCAGTAGGCGCCGACGTATTGCAGATTGTCGCCGGCGTCCGGGTAGGGGCTCGGCGCGACGCCCGGCGCCGGCGGGGTCTCGCGCTCGGCGACCAGGACGTAGGGCGCGGGGTGGCTGAGGCCGACGGCCGGGGGCTGGGCGCGGGCGTAGAGCAGGCCGACGACGCGGGCCGGCGCCGGCAGGCTGAGGGTCGGCGCGTTCGGCGAGCCGCGGCTCGCCAGCAGAAAGCCGCGGTCGACGACGATCCCCGCGTACGGCGCATCAGGCAGCCGGCAGGGCCCCAGCGTGCGGGCGATCCACTCGCCGTTGTCGCTGATCATGTGGAACGTCGCGGGCTGCGCTGGGGCGGCCTCGCAGTCGGCGACGACGCGCGTGAAGCTGACGTCCGCGCCCTTGGCCGCCTGAGCCAGCACCGGGCCGATCGGCGTCGGCGGCGCGTGCTTCAGCGCCTCGATGCGGGCGAGCTGGTGGGTCTTCCAGTCCGCCCGCTTGAGCTGCCACACGCCGAGGCCGATGGTGACGACGAAGACGATGGTCGCGGCGAGGGTGAGGCCGACTGGGAACTTCGACGTCTTGCGAGCCGCGGCCTCTCCACCCACGGTCATGGCCGGCCTTTGTGCCGGCCATCCATGAACACAAGCCCTGCCTTGGTCGTGCCCGGCACGACCACCCACCGGCTTGTGTGCTTGGATCGCCGGGACTTACGCCCGGCGATGACCGTCCGTTGGGGGACGGGCTCGCACGGGGGCCTAGAGGTCATCCCGCCCAGCCTGCGAGGCCTTGTTGGCGAACTGGGCGGCGATCATCACGCCCTTGAGCGGCCGCAGCAGCCCGAAGCACAGGCCGCGGCGATCGGCAGCCAGATCAGCGCGTCCAGCCACAGCGGCGGGCGGAAGACGATCTCGGTGAACAGCAGCCCGAACGCGGCGATGAAGCCGGCGATGAAGATCACGAACACCGCCGGCCCGTCGCCGGTGTCCGCGTTGGCCAGGTCGAAGCCGCAGGCTTCGAGCAGCGCGGCGCGACTTTCAGGAAGCCGGCGAACAGCGGGCCGTCGCCGCAGTTGGGGCAGCGACCCAGGACGCCGGCGACGAAGGGCGCGGCGCCCCCTTGGTCACGTCGAGGCCGGGTCACGTTGCGCTCACTTCCCCCAGCCGGCGCCGAAGGTGAAGTAGAGGAAGGTGAACAGGAACAGCCAGACCACGTCGACGAAGTGCCAGTACCAGGCGGCCGCCTCGAAGCCGAAGTGCTTGGTCGGGGTGAAGCCGCCGCCGAGCAGCCGGATCAGGCAGACGGTCAGGAAGATCGTGCCGATGATGACGTGGAAGCCGTGGAAGCCGGTGGCCATGAAGAAGGCCGAACCGTAGAGGCCCGAGTTCGAGGCGTCCGGCCCGTAGAACAGGTGCTCGGTCAGGATGTGGTGGTACTCGAACGCCTGGATCGAGGTGAACAGCATGCCCAGCAGGATGGTCAGCAGCAGGCCGATCTTGCGCCCCGGCCGATCGCCGGTCTGCAGCGCGTGGTGCGCCCAGGTGACGGTGGTGCCCGAGAGCAGCAGCGTGAGCGTGTTGACCAGCGGCAGCTCGAACGCCGGCACGGTCTCGACGCCCTTCGGCGGCCAGGTCTCCCAGGCGTTGGCGACGTCGTCGATCGGCGAGAGCGTGCGCACGTGATGGAACAGCGCCATCTCGAAGAAGATCCAGAACCAGGCGACGAAGAACATCACCTCCGAGGCGATGAACAGGATCATGCCGTAGCGCAGGCCGATCGAGACCACCGGGGTGTGGTCGCCGGCGTTGGCTTCCTTCACCACGTCGCTCCACCAGCAGATCATGGTGAAGATGCACCAGCAGGAAGCCCAGCGCCACCATCCACCAGGTGTGCTTGGGTTCGCCGAACAGGCCCTTCATCCACATCACGCCGCCGGCCGTCAGCACGAACGCGGCGAACGAGCCGAACAGCGGCCAGGGGCTGGGGTTGACCAGGTGGTAGTCGTGCTTGACGCCTTCGTGGGCCATTCGCGGTTCGGAGCCTCTTCTCGTGCGCGGCCGCCGCAGCGGCCGGTCTCTGACTTACGGGGTGCTATAGCCTTGCCCCGGCTTCGCCGCCAAGGGCTGGGCCGGGTAGAAGGTGTAGGAAAGCGTGATCTGTTCGATCCCTCGGGTGTCGTCGTTCTGACCGAAGCGGGGATCGACGTAGTAGACCACCGGGAACTCGGCGGTCTGGTGTGGCGCCAGATGTCTGGTTCTTGAAGCAGAAGCACTCCAGCTTGGAGAAGTAGCCGCCGGCGCTTGGGGGCGTCACGTTGAAGACCGCGCGGCCGGTCAGCGGCTGGTCGGACGTGTTGGTCACCTTGAAATAGGCCAGATTGGTCGCGCCCGGCCGCACCTGCTGGCTCGGCACATTCGGCGTGAACCGCCAGGGGAGGCCGCGCACGTTGGTGTCGAAGTCGACCACGACAGAACCGGCGCCGATCGTCGATGGCGCCGCTGTGACGCGGCGGACCGTGCCATTGAAGCCGGTCGCGTTGCAGAAGACGCGGTAGAGCGGCACGGCGGCGAACGCGACGCCCACCATCGCCGCGAAGATCGCCAGGCACGCCAGCGCCAGCCGCGCGTTGCGTGACGCCAGCCGCGGATCAGAAGCCGTTGGATGCGACAACGTTGCCTCCCAGCCGCGCGATGGTGACGACGAAGACCAGGGCGACGAAGGCCAGCAGCCCGATCAGCAGAGCGATGTTGCGGCCGTTGCGGGCCTTGCGGAACGCCTCGCTCTCGTCCGGGTCGCTCATCCCCACGCTCCTGACGGAGCTTCGGGACGGTCGTGGAGGTGCCTCCGAAGCCTTGGCGAGAGATCACGCAGCGTCAGCGGCCTCAGGCCGGCGAGGTGTTCGACCAGCAGGGCCGCGAACAGCAAGAAGAGATAGAGGATCGAGAAGCCGAACAGGCGCTTGGCGTCCGCCTTGGCCTTGGTCGCGAACAGCCTGGCCGCCAGGGCGACGAAGGCGATCCCGCCCACCGCGGCGATGGCGAGGTAAGCGACCCCGCCGAGGCCGGTGAAGGCCGGCGCCAGCGCGAACGGAACCAGGATCAGGCTGTAGATCAGGATCTGCAGGCGCGTCGCCGGCTCGCCCTTGGCCACCGGCAGCATCGGCACCCCGGCGCGCTCGTAGTCGTCGCCGGTGGTCAGCGACAGCGCCCAGAAGTGCGACGGGGTCCAGAAGAAGATGATCGCCACCATCAGCCAGGCGTTCAGCGGCGCGGTCCCGCTGGCCGCCGCCCAGCCCACCGCCGGCGGCAGCGCGCCGGCCAGGCCGCCGATGACGATGTTCTGCGGCGTCCGGCGCTTCAGCCACATCGTGTAGACGACGGCGTAGAAGAAGATGGTGAAGGCCAAGAGGCTCGCCGCCAGCACGTTCACCGCGACGCCCAGCAGCCCGACCGAGAACAGCGAGAGCGTGAGTCCCAGCGCCAGGGCGTCGGCGCCCTGCACCCGGCCCGCCGGCACCGGGCGATCGCGGGTGCGGCGCATCTTCGCGTCGATGTCGGCGTCGAACCACATGTTCAGCGCGCCCGACGCGCCGGCCCCGACCGCGATGCAGAGGATCGACATGCCGGCCAGCACCGGGTTCAGCGGGACGTTGGCGCAGACCAGGCCGGTCAGCGCGGTGAAGATCACCAGGCTCATCACGCGCGGCTTCAGCAGCTGGACGTAGTCCTGCCACCGGGCGGGCGCGGCGACGCCCGCGGCCGGATCGAACTCAGAGGCTGTCGTCTTCAACATAGCGGATCCGATCCCGCCGCCTGGGCGGGCGGTGAACTTCTAGTGCCCGTCCGAGTGGACCACCGGCAACTCGTTGAACGAGTGGAACGGCGGCGGCGAGGAGAGCGTCCACTCGAGGGTGGTGGCGCCTTCGCCCCAGGGATTGGCGCGGGCCGGGCGGCGACGGACGGCGGCTTCGAGCAGCACCAGCAGGAACACGCAGGTGCCGATCAGGGTGATGAAGTAGCCCACCGACGAGACGTAGTTCCACAGGTCGAACCCGGCCGGGTAGTCGACCTGCCGGCGCGGCATGCCCTGCAGGCCGAGGAAGTGCTGCGGGAAGAAGATCAGGTTGACGCCGACGAAGGTGATCCAGAAATGGACCGCGCCGAGGGCCTCGTTGTAGCGCACGCCCCACATCTTCTCGAACCAGTAGTAGAAGCCGGCGAAGATGGCGAACACGGCGCCCAGGCTCAGCACGTAGTGGAAGTGGGCGATCACGTAGTAGGTGTCGTGCACATTGTAGTCGAACGCGGTGTTGGCCAGGGCCACGCCGGTGACGCCGCCGACGGTGAACAGGAAGATGAAGCCCAACGCCCACAGCATGGGCACTTTGAACTCGATCGATCCGCCCCACATCGTCGCGATCCAGGAGAAGATCTTGATGCCGGTCGGGACGGCGATGACCATCGTCGCGGCCAGGAAGTAGGCCTGCAGGTCGACCGGCATGCCCACGGTGAACATGTGGTGGGCCCAGACGATGAAGCCGATGAAGCCGATCGCCACCATCGCGTAGGCCATCGCCAGATAGCCGAACACCGGCTTCTTGGAGAAGGTCGAGACGATGTGGCTGATCATGCCGAAGCCCGGCAGGATCAGGATGTAGACCTCGGGGTGCCCGAAGAACCAGAACAGGTGCTGGAACATGATCGGGTCGCCGCCATTGTTGACGTCGAAGAAGTGGGTCCCGAAGTTGCGGTCGGTCAGCAGCATCGTGATCGCGCCGGCCAGCACGGGCAGCGAGAGCAGCAGCAGCCAGGTCGTCACCAGGATCGACCACACGAACAGCGGCATCCGGTGCAGGGTCATGCCCGGCGCGCGCATGTTGAAGATGGTGGTGATGAAGTTGATCGCGCCGAGGATCGACGAGGCGCCGGCAAGGTGGATCGAGAAGATCACGAAGTCGAACGCCGGGCCGGTGTGGCCGGTGGTCGACAGCGGCGCGTAGATGGTCCAGCCGGTGCCGGCGCCGTAGCCCGGGCCGCCGTCGAGGAAGCCCGACGTCAGCAGCAGGGCGAAGGAGGCCACCAGCAGCCAGAACGACATGTTGTTCATGCGCGGGAAGGCCATGTCCGGCGCGCCGATCATGATCGGTACGAACCAGTTGCCGAACCCGCCGATCATCGCCGGCATCACCATGAAGAAGATCATGATCAGGCCGTGCGCGGTGGCGACGACGTTGTAGGCGTGGTGCCCGGTCGAGACGCTGGTGATGTGCAGCAGGCCGGCGATGGCGCTGCCGGGCCGGAACAGCTGGATCCCAGGATGCATCAGCTCGTAGCGGATCAGGCCCGAAAGCCCCATCCCGATCAGCCCCGCGATGATCGCGAAGATGATGTAGAGCGTGCCGATATCCTTGTGGTTGGTCGACAGGAACCAGCGGGTGAAGAAGCCGGGCATGTGCGCATGGTCGGCGTAACCACCGTGGTGGTCTTCGGCGTGGGCGGCTCGTTCGTGGGCGTCGGCGACGTGGGCCATAATCTTCGAAAACTCTCCTCGAACGATCAGCTCTTGGCCGGGACCGGCGCCGCGGGCGTCGCGGCGGCGGTGGGCGCGGGAGCGGTCGAATTGGTAGGCGCGGCGGCGTTGCTGGCGGGCGGGGTCGTCTTGCTGGCCACCCAGGCGTCGAAGTCGGCCTGGCTCACCACCTTCACCTCGATCGGCATGAAGCTGTGGTCGGTGCCGCACAGCTGCGAGCACTGGCCATAGAAGGTGCCGGTCTGCGTCGCCTTGAACCAGGTGTCGTTGGTGCGGCCCGGCACGGCGTCGATCTTGATGCCGAACGCCGGCACCGAGAAGGAATGGATCACGTCGGCGCCGACCACCAGCACATGGACGGTCTTGTTAACCGGGACCACCATCGGGTCTGTCGTCGCCAGCATCCAGGGCGAGCCGGCCGCCTTGGCCTTGTCTTCGGGCAGGATGTTGGAGGTGTATTCGTCGACCTTCTGGTCCGGGTAGGCGTAGCTCCAGTACCACTGATAGCCGGTCGCCTTCACCGTCAGGTCGGGCTTGGGCATGTCGTGATAGTCGAACAGCAGCCGGAACGAGAAGATCGCGATGAACAGCAGGATCAGCACCGGACCCACGGTCCAGAGCACCTCCACCGTCGTGTTGTGGGTGAAGCGCGCCGGGGTCGGATTGGCCTTGGCGTTGAAGCGGACGATGCACCACAACAGCAGCACCAGCACCAGCAGGGAGATGCCGATACACATCGGGAGCAGGATTCCGTCGTGGAACCCGATCACCCGGTGACGCAGCTCGGTCACGCCGGGCTGCAAACTGATCGCGCCGTTGGTGGGTTGGCCCACCAGCTCGGCGGCGAGGGCCTGTGATGAGATCGCGGCCATCGTGATGGCGGCTCCGGCCGTCGTCGCCAGCCGGCGGATGCTGAAAGAACTCGGCTTCATATCCCTCATGGCCTTGACCGCCGAAGGGACCGCACGCTTTGCCCCTCGAAGTCGCGAGAGAGGCGCCGCGCCGGCCCGTCGGCCAACCCCTTTAGACCAAAGGACGGCGCTGTTTGCGCCCACTTCGCGAGCCCATTTGTCGCACCCCGGCCTCGGTCTTGCGGCGGTCCATACGCGGAACCTCGCGCCTTGCCAAGGCGCTAGGGGGCGCCGGGGGTGGGCGGCGGAATTGTGGTTTCGCCAGCGCCCCTGAGCCCCTATCTCTTGAGCTTTGGCGCCCGGATTAAGAGCCACCCCCACATGAACGCCCCTGTGCTGAGCCACTCCCTGCTGCAATCCTCCGGCGTCGACCCCGCTCGGGCCGGCGATATCCTCGGCGATGCGCTGAAGGGGGCCGACGACGGGGAGCTGTTCGTCGAGCGCTCCGAGTCGGAAGCGTTCGTGTTCGACGACGGACGGCTGAAGTCGGCGTCGTACGACAGCGCCGAGGGCTTCGGCCTGCGCGTGGTGGCCGGCGAGACCGCCGGCTACGCCCATTCCAGCGAGATCTCCGAAGCGGCGATCGGGCGGGCGGCCAAGTCGGCGGCGCTGGCCAAGCGCGGCTACAGCGGGGTTTCGGCCGAGGGGCCGAGGGCCACCAACGCCAAGCTCTACGGCGAAGACGATCCGCTGGCCCAACCCAGCTTCTCCGACAAGGTGGCGCTGCTGCAGGAGATCGACGCGTTCGCCCGCCAGCGCGATCCGCGCGTCGCCCAGGTGCTGGCCTCGCTGGCCGGCGAGCGGCGCATCGTCGAGATCGTCCGCGCCGACGGGCGGCTGATCCGCGACGTCCGCCCGCTGGTGCGGATCAATGTGCAGATCACGGTGGAAAAGGACGGCCGGCGCGAGAACGGCATGTCCGGCGCCGGCGGCCGCGCCAGCTTCGAGGCCTGGATCACGCCGGAGAAGTGGCAGGAGCAGGTCGACGAGGCGCTGCGCCAGGCGCTGGTCAACCTCGACGCCGTCGCCTGCCCGGCGGGCGAGATGGACGTCGTGCTGGGCGCCGGCTGGAACGGCGTGCTGCTGCACGAGGCGGTCGGCCACGGCCTCGAAGGCGACTTCAACCGCAAGGGCACCAGCACCTTCTCGGGCCGCATCGGCGACCGCGTCGCCTCGCCGGGCGTCACCGTGTTCGACGACGGCACGCTCCCCGGCCGCCGCGGCTCGCTGACCGTCGACGACGAAGGCACGCCCACCGAGCGCACCGTGCTGATCGAGGACGGCATCCTGGTCGGCTACATGCACGACCGCCAGAGCGCGCGGCTGATGGGCCTCACCCCCACCGGCAATGCGCGCCGGCAGTCGTTCGCCCACATGCCGATGCCGCGCATGACCAACACCGCCATGCTCGGCGGCGCCGACAAGCTGGACGACATGATCGCCTCGACCAAGCGCGGGATCTTCTGCGCCACGCTGGGCGGCGGCCAAGTGGACATCACCAACGGCAAGTTCGTGTTCCAGTGCACCGAGGCCTACCTGATCGAGGACGGCAAGGTGACGACCCCGGTCAAGGGCGCGACCCTGATCGGCGATGGCCCCTCGGCGCTGACCCGCGTCACCATGATCGGCGACGACTTCTCGTTCGATCCCGGCATCGGCGTCTGCGGCAAGAACGGTCAGGGCGTCCCGGTCGGGGTCGGCCAGCCGAGCCTGAAGATCACCGGCCTGACGGTGGGCGGGACCAAGGTCTAGGCCGGCCCCCGTCTTAACCAAGATGTCCTGGATTTAACTGGCGTAGCAGCGTTCGCGCGCCCCAACTGCGCGTTGATCGATGGGGCGCGGGTTGCGGCTGGGATTAGTCATTGTCGCGGCCTGTGCGGCCCTCTGGGGGACGAGCGCCGTCGCGGCGCCCTCGGCCCAGTCCGCGCCCGCCAGCGACGCCGTCACCCACTATCCGCCGAGCTTCTTCGATCCGGTGCGGCCCAACACGGCGCTCGACATGGTCAACGCCCTGCCGGGCTTCAGCCTGGACATCGGCGGCGGCGGGCGCGGCTTCGCCGGCGCGGCCGGCAATGTGCTGATCGACGGCGAGCGGCCGGCGACCAAAAACGACAGCCTCGATGAGATCCTCAAGCGCATCCCCGCCGGCTCGGTCGCGCGGATCGACCTGATCCGCGGCGGCGCGCCGGGCATCGACATGCAGGGCAAGACCGTGATCGCCAACGTCATCCGCAAGTCGGACGACGGCCTGAAGCTGACCACGGCCTGGCAGGAGACCGCGCTCTACAACGGCAAGTTCGACTACGACCTGCGGCTCGAAGGAACCAAGCGCTCGGGCGCGACCTCGTTCGAGGGCGGCATGCTGATCGGCAACAACGCCGACGACGGCACCGGCAGTGGCCCGCGCACCATCACCAACGCCGTTGGCGCCGTGACCCGGTCCGGCCTGGAGCACTTCTTCGGCGAGCAGGGCATCGACAAGTTCACCGCGGCGGTCGAAACGCCGGTGTTCGGCGGCAAGCTGCGGGTCGAAGGCTCGTACCTGCACCAGCCTTACGTGTCGTTCCGCGACGACGCGATGACCGCCCCGGCCGGGCGCGATCTGGAACTGTACCACCAGACCCAGGACGCCGGCGAAGCGGGCCTGCGCTACGACCGCAGCTTCGGGTCGCGCTCGACGCTTGAGGTCTACGCCCTGCAGCAGCTCAATCGCTACGCCTCCGACGACATCCTCAACGCAGAGTCGGACCTCTCCACCTTCGTCCTCGGCAAGAGTGGCGGCGAGAGCATCCTGCGCGGCGTCTGGCGCTTCGCCGCGACCCCGAAGCTGTCGATCGATAGCGGGCTGGAGGGCGACTACAACTGGCAGACCAGCCGCACTGTCGAGACCGACAACGGCGCGCCGATCCCGGTGCCGGCGGCCAATGTGCTGGTGCGCGAAGACCGCGGCGAGGCGTTCGCCGACGCCACCTGGCGCCCGCGCGCGACTCTGACCCTCGAACTCGGCGCGCGGGTGGAGGCCTCGAAGATCAGTTCCACCGGCGATGTGACCAGCAGCCTCGAGTTCGTCTTCCCCAAGCCGCGCGCGGTGGTCACCTGGTCGCCGGACGCGGCCGACCAGCTGCAGCTGCGCATCGAGCGCGAGGTGAGCCAGCTCGACTTCGCCGACTTCGCCGCGTCCGGCACGCTGGGCCTCGGCGTCCACGCCGGCAATCCGCAGCTGACGCCGCCGCAGGACTGGGTGATCGAGGCGACGGTCGACCGGCGCTTCTGGGGCGGCGGCGATGTCAGCCTGGCGGCGCGGCGCTACTGGCTGACCGACGCAATCGACCGCGCGCCATTCTGCGCCGACGCCTCCGGCGCGATCGTCCAGCCGCCGTGCAATCCGGCCGACGCGTTCGACGCCCCGGCCAACATCGGCTCCGGCTCGCGCGAAGAGCTGAGCGCGGCGCTGACCCTGCCGACCGACAAGCTCGGCCTGAAGAACGGCCAGCTGATCGCGCGGGCGACCTGGCGCCACTCGCAGGTGATCGACCCCAGCACCCATCTGCCGCGGGAGATCTCCGGCCTGCATCCGGTCGACGCCGAGCTGCACTTCACCCAGGGCCTGCCGCGCTGGCGCTCGCACTGGGGCCTGGACGCGTTTTCCGCCTGGCGGCAGACCAACTACTATTTCAACGAAGTCGACGTGCAGCGGCTCGGCCTTTGGGTCGACGCCTATTTCGAGTACCAGCCGCGCCACGACCTGGCCCTGAAGCTCGAGGCCGACAACATCGCCACCCACGGGATGGAATACGTCCGCGAGTTCTACGATCCGTTCCGCGACGTCGGCGGCGGCCAGCTGACCTCGATCGACAACCGCAGCCCCCGCTTCGGCCCCGAACTGACCTTCCGGGTGCGCAAGACGTTCGGTTAGGACGCGCCTAAACCAGATTGAACCGCTCTCGCCACGTCATGGCCGAGCTTGTCTCGGCCACCCATGAACACCGCTGGCAAAGGTGTTCATGGGTTGCCGGCACTCCGCGCTGCGCGCTCCGGCCGGCAATGACGTGATTGGAATCCAATCGATCTCAACAGGCTCTAGGCCGCGGCCAGCAGGTTTAGGCCCCCCGATCCGCCCGGATCGCCGCCGGGTTCACCGCCTGGCGCTCGCCGTCCGGCGTCGGCGCGACCGGTTCCGGCTGCGGGTGGTTGGCGGGGTCGTCGACGCCGTGGGCCCAGCGCTTGAGCCAGGGGCTGAGCGCCAGGAAGGCGACGCCGGCGGCGACGCCCCATCCGCCGATGATCAGGAACGTGTGGGTGTAGGTGGCCAGCGCCTTCGCCGGGTCGAGCACCTGGCCCCCGATGGTGTCGGCGGCGGTGGTGCGGGCGATCAGGCCGGCGACGTACTGGGCGCCCGACGAGCCGAGGAACCAGATCGCCATCAAGGTCGAGATCATCCGCGCCGGCGCCAGCTTGGTCATCTCCGAAAGCCCCACCGGACTGAGGAACAGCTCGCCGGTGGTCTGCAGCAGGTAGGAGAAGCCCAGGAAGAACAGCGGGGTGCGGAAGCTGGCGTCGGCGTAGACGGCGCCCCAGACCAGCACGAAGAACCCGGCGCCGATCTGAATCAGCGCCAGACCGAACTTGACCAGCGGATTGAGGTCGCGGCCCCACTGGCCGAGCTTCGCCCAGACCCACGACAGCACCGGCGCGAAGATCAGGATGTAACCGGAGTTGAACGACTGCGTCTGCGCCGGCGTGATGCTCCAAAAGCCGTTGTGCGGCAGGCTGGTGTTGCGCTCGGCGAACTGGTTGAGCGACGAGCCGGCCTGTTCGGCCAGGGCGAAGAACACCACCGAGCCGAACACCAGCAGCAGCGCGAGCATCAGGCGCTCGCGGCCCACCTTGCCGATGCGCATCATCTCCCAGCCGAGGTAGCTCAGCGCCGCCACCCAGCCGACGAGCAGCATCCAGCCCATCAGCGTGAACTGGCGCACCAGCCACCAGACCACGGCGACCCCGACCAGCGCCGCCAGGTAGATCGCCCACTCCAGTCGCAGCGGTCCCAGCACCGGCCGCGCCAGCGCCGCCGGCTCGGGCGGCTCGCCGCGGCCCTCCAGGCGCGGCTTGTTGATCACGAACACCAGCAGGCCGGCCAGCATGCCGAAGCCGGCGAGCCCGAACCCGGCGGCCCAGCCCACGGTCTGACCCAGATAGCCGCACACCACCGCGGCCCAGAACGCGCCGAGGTTGATGCCGTAGTAGTAGAGCGTGAAGCCGGGATCGCGGCGCGGGTCGCCCTGCGGATAGAGCTGGCCGACGATCGAGGAGATGTTGGCCTTCAGGAAGCCGACGCCCATGATGATCAGCGCCAGCGCCAGATAGAGCACGTCGACGTACGGCTGCGAGCGGCTCTGGCGCTCGAGGTAGCTGCCCTTGGCCAGCACCGGCGGCAGCGGCGCGGCCGCCGGCAGGCCCTTGATCGCCAGGCCGCCGACCGGCGCGGCGCCCACCTGGTAGCAGCCGGTCCCGACCTGCAGGCAGACCGTGCGCTCCTCCATCCGGCCCTGCAGGCGGTAGCTGTAGACGTGGCCCTGGTAGGTCAGGGTCTCCTTCGCCGCCGGGCCCTCGATCGCCATGGTGAAATGGCCGGCGACCAGCAGCAGCGCGCCGAAGGCGATCGCCTTGCGGCTGCCCAGCCAGCGGTCGGCGACATAGCCGCCCACCAGAGGCAGCAGGTAAACCAGGGTGGTGTAGGAGGCGTACTGGCCGTTGGCGAAGGTGTCGTCGAACAGGAAGTGTTCGGTCAGGTAGAAGATCAGCAGGGCGCGCATGCCGTAGTAGGAGAAGCGCTCCCACATCTCGGCGAAGAACAGCACGGCCAGGCCGCGCGGATGCTGTCTCAGCTGCAGGAAGACGGGAATCCCGGTCAGGATCGTGATGACGACCCCGGCCACGACGACGACATCGATCATGCAAAGCGCCCCGCTTGACGGCGGGGCGAAACAATCACGCGGCGCCGGCTTTCACAAGCAAGCCGAACCTCGGGCTTTCGCCCATTCAGCGGGAGACGCCGGCGGCAGATGGCCACCGGGCCAGGGCGTGGCGAGCGACCGACAAGCGGACGCGCCGAGCGGCGGAGAAGAGTGGAAATCCTCCGCTCGCTCAGTCGTCGGCGAATGACCGTTCTGCGCCAGAAGCGGAACTTTATGCCGCAAACTGAAGCTCAGACCTTCAACGGACTCAGCTACCTGTTGCCGCGGCGGTCAAGGACCGGCGTGTAGATCACTAGCTTCAGGCTGGGGTCGTCGTTGAACTGGAAGCTGGCGTGGTCGAAGGCGATGACGCCCCTGGTCGGGTGGTGCACGACCTTGCGGCCGGAGCCGCCCCGGCGGAGGTCGTGTCGTTCCCACCAGCCGTCGAATTCCGGGCAGCCTTCGCGCAGGCGCCGCAGCAGGGCGACGAACGCCGGATCGCCCGCAGAGAGGTCGTGGGTGGCGCGGAAGGCGGCGACCATGCGCTCGGCCTCCGCGGCCCAGCCGGGGCCGAAGAGCTGGCGGCTCAGGGGATTGGTCAGCATGGAGACCAGAAGGTTGCGGCCGTCTTCGGGCAGGTCGTCGAAGCCCAGGATGTCGGCGGCCGCGGCGTTCCACGCCACCAGATCGCGGCGGCGGCCGGTGACATAGGCCGGCTGCGTCAGGCTGTGCAGTACCTGCAGCAGGGCCGGCGGCGCTGTTTCCGGCTGGAACGGCTTCGGCCCGCCGCCGCCCGCCAGCGCCCGCAGGTGCTGGTGCTCCAGCTCGGTGAGCCGCAGCGCCCGGGCGAGGGCGTCGACGGTCGTGACCGAGGGTGTCACCGGGCGGCCCTGCTCCAGGCGCACGTACCAGTCGACTCCGATGCCGGCGAGTTCGGCCACCTCTTCGCGGCGCAGGCCCGGGGTGCGCCGTTGGCGGCGGCGCGGCAAGCCCACGGACTCGGGGCTGAGGCGGCTCCGGCGCGCGCGAAGGAAGTCGCCAAGTTCTCGCCGTTTAGGATCGGCCAAGCGGCCTCCAGAGTAGGTGTGACAATCCCAGGATAATACCAGGCCTGCCACCGCTTGGAAATCACCGATAGGGTCGGCGCAATCGCTGCTGAAAAGGTCCCTATGAAAGCTGCTGTCCTGAACGCTTTTGGCGAGGCGCTGAAGATCGAGACCATGCCGGACCCGTCGCCTGGCGCGGGGTCCGTCGTGATCGACGTGGCGGCGGCAGGGGTGACCGGCTACGCCGCCAACGTCTTCGACGGCTCGCGCGGCTACCGGCTGGAGCTGCCCGCCGCACCGGGTCCGGGCGGGATCGGACGCGTGCGGTCGGTGGGGCCGGACGCAACGCGGTTGAAGCCGGGCGACTGGGTGTTCTGCGAGCCGACGATCCGAGCGCGCGACGAGGCTTCCGACACCATCCTGCAGGGCTGGACCTATCGCACCGACGCGGCGCTGCCGCTGCACCTTCTCTACCGTCACGGCTCCTACGCCGAGCAGATGTTGGTCCCGACGGAGAACGTGACCCGGATCGGCGACATCGACGCCAGAGACGCCGGGCGCTGGTGCGGCTTGAGCCGCCTGCTGGTGCCCTACGGCGGGCTTTGGGCCGGGGACTTGAAGGCCGGCGAGACCGTGCTGGTCAGCGGCGCGACCGGCGGGTTCGGCGGCGCGGGCGTGGCGGTGGCCCTGGCCATGGGCGCCGGGCAGGTGGTGGCGACGGGGCGCAACGCCCGGACGTTAGGCGACCTCGCCGCGCGGTTCGGATCACGGGTGAAGCCGGTCGCCATGATCGGCGACGAGGCCGCCGACAGGGCGGCCATCGCCAAGGCCGCCGGCGGTCCGATCGACATGGTGCTGGATTTCCTGCCGCGCGAGGCGTCGCTGTCGCAGGTGCACGCCAACCTGAAGGCCGTGCGCCACGGCGGTCGCGTCGTCCTGATGGGCGGCGTCCGCGCCGAACTGGGCCTCGACTACAACTGGCTGATGCACGGCGAGATTACCGTGCAAGGAGTATGGATGTATCCGCCGGAAGCCGTGCCTCGCATGGTCCAGATGGTCCGTGCGGGGTTGATAGACCTTCATCAGTTCGACCTGGCCGAGTTCGCTCTGGACGACGCCAACGCCGCCGTCGCGTACGCCGCAGCCAACGCTGGGCCACGTCAACTCACCGTCATCCGGCCGAACGAAGGTTAGCGAGTGGGTCTAGCGACCTGCTAACCGCAGGGTTCGTTGTTTCTCGAAAGGTTCAAACGTGAGCAGCCCAATCACGGCGCCAGCCGGCCGCTCGATCCTCATCGTCGGCGCGTCGCGCGGCCTGGGCTACGCGATGGCCGCCGAATTCGCGGCAAGGGGATGGGGCGTGCTCGGCACGGTTCGGGCGCCCGGAACGCCATTGCACAGCCTTGCCGCCAAACGCCCCGACATCGTCGAGACCGAGACGCTCGACATGACCGACCACGACCAGATCCTAGCCGTGCGGGATCGCCTTTCGGGTCGCCAGTTTGACATCGTCTTCATCAACGGGGGCATCGCCAACCGGGCGCCTGAAGCCACCACGGCCGGGGTTTCGACGGAAGAGTTCGTCCACGTCATGGTCACCAACGTCCTGGGGGTCATGCGCGCCGTCGAAGCGTTCGGCGTCCTGGGCCGACCGGGTGGCGTGGTCGGCGTGATGTCTTCCGGCCAAGGCAGCATCGCCAATAACGCCAATGGGACGAACGACATTTACCGCGCCAGCAAGGCGGCCCTGAACCAGTCCATGTCCAGCTATGCCGGCCGGCACGCCGACGAAAGACGCGCGCTGGTCCTGATGGCGCCCGGTTGGATCCGCACTGAGATGGGCGGTGCGAACGCCCCCTTCAGCGTCGAAGAAGCCATGCCGCGGATCGTCGATGTCCTGATCGCACAGCTGGGCGCGGCCGGCCTGCGCTACCTCGACCGCAACGGTCGGACCGTGCCCTGGTGACGATGAACGGCAGATTCCAGGCGCCTCGATGCCTTCGCGCCATGAGCGGACCCTGGCCCTTGGTCTGAAGCGGATCGTACGGACTTCAGCTACAGGCCAGAAGCCGTCATTCGCTCCAGTACGTGCGGGCGGCAGGAATGGGTCGAAACTCCCGTTGACGGCATGCCGGGAAGCGGACCCAGCCCGTCGCGGAACCTGCTGCGACGGAAGTGCGGGCGTCCGGCGTGCAACCCGGCGATGCCGCCCTGAGGAACCCGATGCCCCCCGCCGCCATCCTCCGCCAACCGCTGGCCGCCGTGGCCGCCGCCGTCTTGCTCTCCGCGCTCCTGCTGGGCGCGCTGTCGGCGCGGTCGGCGGTTCCGGACCGCGAGGGCGGGCGCGACATGTTCGTCCATGTCCCGGCGAAGCTGCCGCCGGCTGGCGCGCGGGCGCTGGTCGTGGTGTTGCACGGCGGACTGGGCAACGCGGCGCGGATCGCGGGACGCCAGGCCGAGAGCGGGCTGAACCTCGACGCCGAGGCCGACTGGGACGGCTTCGTCGTCGCCTATCTGAACGGCACGCCGGTCACCCGAATGGGAGGCCAGATGCTGGGCTGGAACGTCGGCGGCGGCTGCTGCGGCCAGAGCGCGGCGAACAACATCGACGACGTCGCCTACATCTCCGGGGCGGTCGCTTACCTGGAGCGGAAGTACGGCGTCGACCCGCGTCGCGTCTTCGGCATCGGCCATTCCAATGGCGCGATGATGGCCCAGCGACTGGTCTGCGAGAGCCGCCTCCTGGCGGCGGCGGTGGCCATCTCCGGGCCGCTCAATCTCGACGTTTCGACCTGTCCCGACGCCCGCGGCGCCCGCATCCTGGCCATCCACGGGGCGGCCGACGAGAACGTGCCGATCCAGGGCGGGCGCGGAAGGAAGGGGGTGTCGGGCGTCCCGTTCAGTTCCGAGGCGCGATCGGAGCAGGTAATGTTGGAGTCCGGCGCGTCCTACACCCTTCAGATCGTCCCCGGCGCCGATCACAAGCTGGATGACATCGACGCGGCGCTGCAGAGGACCGAGGGGGAGTCCATCGCCCAGAAGGCGGCCCGCTTCTTCGGCATCGCGTCGCCGGCGTCATGAACGGGCCGCATCGGGAGCCCCGCTCAACGCCGCCGCGGCGACCCACGCCGCGAGACAGGCGGCCTTCTGCTCCTTGCGCCAGGGGCGGCCAACCGTCGCGCCAAGGGCGTTAAGCTGGGCGTCGATCTGGCCGGAGGCCGGCGGCAGCTTCAGCGCCGCCGACTCACGCAGTGACTTCTCGTCCATCTCAACGAAATCCAGGCCAAGGCCGGCGAAGGCGGTGCGCAGCGCCGCGCGTACGGCCAAGCCCTCGGCCACCGGCGGGTGTTCCGACGCAGACAGGCTGTGCTCGAGCAGGTCGGTCATCCAGCCTGCCCGGTTGATGAGAAGCGCGGCGACGGCCGGTCGGAAGCCCTCGCTTTTCAGCCAGTCCAACACGCCGGCGAGCCCGCTCGCCGCGAGCGCCGCCTGGCGCCGGCGCCCCTCGGCGACGGCGGCCGCGGCCTCCGCCGTCGGTCCGCCGCCCTCGCCGCGGGGCATCTCGTAGGCGACTTGATACGGCTCGAACGCCAGGCGATCGCCCTCGGCCGCGGTGGCCAGGAACGTCGACAGCACCACCCGCGGCAGCGCCCGCTCGGCGGCGACGCCAACCACCACGCTGCCGCCGCGGCCGGCGCGGAATCCGAGAGCGACAGGTGTCATGGCGTCAGCCCGCTGCGGGATGCTTCGGCACGATACGTGTCCCCAAGCATGAGTCACTGGGCGTTTCACGCGCTTGAAGCGCCTCAGCGGCCGATGGACGCCGGATAACCGCTCTTAGCGCGATCCGGTCCTCCGGAAGGTCCGCTCTGCGGATTTCCAGGCGGGAAGGTGGACAACGGAACGGCGGAACCACCCCCTCATCCTGGAGCGGGCTATTGCCGGGTCGCGCCGCATAGGTCGGCGGCGTGGCGCATGGAGTCGGCGACGCGGTTGGCCAGGTCGGCGTCCTGAAAATAGAAGATGTTTTCGACTCCGTCGGGCCGGACGGCCGTCACCACGGTCATCGGTGGGCTCGCCTGTGTGCTCCAGTCGGAATGACCGCTAACCACGTTCACGTGTGCGAAATACTCGTCCAGGCTTAAAACTGTGACATGATCGACCTGACGGAAAGGAATCCCGCCATCGCCGTCAAAGGCGACTGTGCCATTGGCCACCGTACGCCAGTGTAGATTTATCTGGCAGTTGCCGACATCGACGGAAAAATTGCTGCCTTCCTGGGTGGTCTGATTGACCCAGGTTTGGCCTGTCGCGGGATCGCGGTTGTTGGCCGCAATGTTGACCTGACCCTGCTGAGCCAACTGGTCGCGGATGAAGCCCAAGGTCTCGTCGAGCCCAGACGGGTCCTGGGCCAGGGCCGAGGCCGGAGCGCCTAGGCCGATCATGGCCGCGCAAATCGCCGTCAGCACGAATTTCATTCGAGAATCCCCAGCCCAGCCCGGCGATCATGGCGCTGCTAACGCCTTCGCTGCAAGGTCTGTTGGGGTCGCGGCTCGCGGTCACCAGCGCGCCAGGAAGCGGACTTCGACTTTCGCGCCGGTCGGGGAGAACGTTGAGAGGTCGATGTCGGATCGCCCCGCTCGGGGCCGTCCTCCGAACACGGGGATCCGGAGCAATCGATGACCGCCATTGATCAAGAGTTTGCCGCCGGCTCGACCGATAAGCCCGCGCCGACCACGATCGACGAGTACCTGGCGTTGCTGAGCGAAGACAAGCGGGCCGCCTTGGAGGCGCTGCGACGGGTCATCCGCGCCGCCGCGCCCGACGCCGAAGAGTGCATCAGCTACCAGATGCCGGCCTTCAGATTGAACGGGATGCTGGTGGGTTTCGCCGCAGCAAAGAACCACTGCGCGCTCTATGCGTGGAACGGCTCGGCGGTCGGCCTGTTCGCCGACGAACTGAAGGGATACCACACAAGCAAGGGCGCTATTCGCTTCACCCCGGAGAAGCCGCTCCCCGAGGCGCTGGTCCGGCGGCTGGTCGAGATGAAAGTCGCGAAGAACGCTCAGAGGTCGAAGGCGGTGAAATCACGCACCAGGCCCGGCTAGTCTGGAAGCCGGCGCGCGGGCGGCTAGCGCGCCGCTTTGGCCGCCGACCGCAGCGCTTCGGCGAACGCCGCCTGGGCAACCCAGTCTTCCGTGTTGTCGGCCTGGGGCCAGGCCGAGTTGATGGCGATCACCACCCGGTCCTGCGGGTAGACGAACACCTGCTGGCCGAAGATGCCCTCCGCAGCGTAGCCGCCGGGGACCAGCCACCAGAAATAGCCGTAGCCGCCGTCGCCCTCGCCCGGCGGGAGCTTTGCGTGCTCGGACGTGGCGTCCGCGACCCAGCCGGGCGGCAGCACCTGGACGCCGCCCGCCTTTCCGCCTTCGAGCATGAACTGGCCGAAGCGGGCGTAGTCGCGCAGTGTCATCGAGATGCAGCAGCCGCCGCGCTCGTGGCCGGCGACGTCCTCGACCCAGGTGGCGTCCCGCTCCATCCCGAAGGGCGCCCAGATCTTCTCCGACAGGTAGTCGGCGAGCGGCCTGCCCACGGCGTTGGAAACCAGGATGCCGGCAAGGTCGGTCTCGCCGGTCTTGTAGGCCCACTTGGCCCCCGGCAGGTCGGCGCGCGGCAGCCGGCGCATGTAGCTGACGATCGGGTTGACGCCGGGCTCAAGGATGGCCCCGCCGGCCTGCGCGACGTCGGAGTGCGGGTCGGAGTAGTCCTCGTTCCACTTCACGCCCGAGGTCATGGTCAGCAGCTGGCGGATGGTGACGCCGTCGTAGGCGCTGCCCTTCAGTTCGGGGATGTAGTCGGTCACCGGCGCGTCGAGGCTCTTGATGTAGCCGTCCTGGATGGCGGCGCCGATCAGGGTGGAGGTGACCGACTTGGCGACCGAGAACGAGGTCCAGCGGTCGTCGGGACGCCGTCCGAGGCCGTAGCGCTCCAGCACGATCTTGCCGTCCTTCAGCACGACGACGCCGGAGGCGCGCATCCGGGTCATGTAGGACGCCGTGTCGTAGGTGCGTCCGTTCCAGGTCCACGTCGGGTCGATCCGGGTCGTCGCCACGGGCAGCGTCCGCACCTGCGGGCCGCGGCGGATCACCCGCGACGGATCGATCTTCTCCATGTTGCGGTAGCCGACGGCCTGCTGCTCGGCCGTCCAGCTCAGGATGGCGGCGCCGCCGGGCGGCAAGGGCGCGTCGCCGGCGATGGCGCTCGCGGGCGATGCGGCGAACGAGGCGAGCGCCGCGACGGCCGCGAGGCATACATTCAGACGGACGGAAATCATCGCCTCCATTGGCCGCAGCGCCAAGACGCCCGGCCGACGCACACCGGCGGAGGTCGCTGGTGGCCTCTCATTCCGGCTCTCCTACGCTGCGCAGCCCGTATTTCAAGCCGAGACGCGGCGCGCCGGGATGCGGACCATCAGGCCTCACCCAGGCCGATATCGCCCAGGTACCCGACGATGCGCGACGCGGCCCGCTCCACCCCCGCGGCGTAGCCGGTGAGCGAATACCATCGCAGGGCCCAGAGCGCGTTGGCGATCCGGAAGGCCTGCAGGAGCTCGGCGTAGCCCTCATCGAACAGGCTCTCGTCGCCGTAGCCCTCCTGCACCCAGGCGACGGGCAGCGCAGGCGCCTCCCAATAGTCCCACTTGGCCAAATCGTTGACCGGCGAATCCAGCGAGACCTGACCGAAGTCGATGATGCCAGAGAGCCGTCCGTCATGCACGAGCACGTGACACGCTCGAAGGTCGTTGTGCGTCACGCGCTTTGGCAGCGGTTCATGCCGCGTCATCACCGTTTCGACGAAGCGGAAGCCTCGCTCGAGCGCTCGTCGGTCAAGCCCGGCCTTTTCGCCGAGATCGACAAACTCCGCTTCGATGGCGAGGAAGTCATCGGTGTCGTTGTCGAAGAACCGCCGGGCTTCGCCAAGGTCGGCAGGCCGGATGCTGTGCATCCGCGAGATCTGCTCGCCGAGCTCACGCGCCACCCGGCGCAGTACATCCGGCGCCAGCGACAGGCTGTCGGAGAGGCGCTGGCCGGGGAGCCGCTCCAGAAAGCAGAGTTCGAGCGCTTCGCCGTCGTCCTGCAAGCTCTGCAACGACAGGACCTCGGGGACCGCCATTCCCAGAACGCGGCAGCGGCCGATCGCCCAGGCCTCCTTTTCGAACACGCCCGCAAACTGGCGGGCGATCCTGAGAATGACCTGCAGGCCGCTCTCGAAAGTGAGGCCGTACACCTCGTTGGCCTCGCCATGGACGATGCGTTCCTTGGCGAGAATGGGACTTGGGGTCACCGCACGGGCGGCGGCGGCGATCAGCTCGGCCGGCGCTTCGAACCGCGCGTGCAAGGCGGCGAGGTGGTGCGCGTAGTCATCGGCCATCACGCCCGCCCTAAGGCGTTCCGGAGCGGCGCAGTTGCTGCTTTTGGCGCTGCTCCTGGCCCTTCTGCAGTTCGGCCATCTTGGTGCGCAGGGCCTCCAGCGTGAGCCGTCCCGTATGGGCGGTGTCGAGCAGGTCGAAGCGCTGGTCGGTGGCCCGCAGCCACTCCGCCAGGGTGATGTGACTGTCGAGGTTGAAGTCGGCGCCGGTGACTGGCTCGGGCTCGTCGACCAGCTGGGCGATGCCCCGCCCGCCGCGGCCGGCGACGCCGCCCGGCCCGACGGCGTGCGACTCGCGGTGCGGCTCGGTCGCCCGCTGGCCCGGCTTGGGCGAGCGATCCTCGGATTGGCCGTCGCGGTCGCGCGGCGCGAACTGGCCCGGCAGGCGGCCCTCGGCCTGCTCGGCCAGCTCCGGGACGATCTTGTGCTCGTAGTCGGACGCCTCGAAGCCGTCGATCACCCCATCGCCGTTCTCGTCCAGCGTCTTGAAGAAGATCGCGGCGTCGGCGCGGAACTCGAAGCGGTCGACCACGCCGTCGCGGTTGGCGTCGACGTGGTCGAACCAGGCTTTCAGCGGATCGGGCGTCGTCGGGCTGAGGCGATACGGCTCGCCCGAGGGGCTGAGGAAGATGCGCGGCGGCGCCGCTGGCTTCGGTCCGGGCGGCCCGGCGGGCTGCGCCAGTCCTGGTCCGGCCACCATGGCGACCGCCACGGCCAGGGCGGAGAGACGTTGGGTTCGGAAAATCGACATTCCCCTCATTGGCCGGTCCCCCGGCAAAGGTTCCCGGCCGCTGAGGCGAAATTCGGTCAGACTTGTTGCCGGACCGAGAGACTGCGTCGGGAAGACTACTTGGTCAGCGTGAAGGTGCCAGCCGGACCACCGGTGTCGACCGTGCCCTTGGCCGTGCCGTCGGCCTGGACGTCGCCCTTGTAGTCCAGGTGCACCGGGCTGCCCTGGTAGGTGGTGTCGTAGGCGATTTCGACGCTGGTGGCGCTGGCTTGGCCGGTGACCGCGGCGTCCTCGTTCTGGGTCCCCTTGCAGGTCCCGCCGAGCTTGCCCGAGGCGTCCTGGGTCAAGGTGCAGGCGCTGGTCCACTGGATCGAGCCGCCAATGTCGCCATGGAGGGTGCAGGCGCCGGTGAGATCGGCCGCGAAGACCGTGGCTGGGGCCAGGACGAACGCTGTGGCGATAAGCAGTCTTCTCATGGGCAGTCTCCCCTGGTTGATGCGCTAGTTATAGCGCGCCGCCCGCCGCCCTCCAATGGCGCAGACGAAGGCCCGGGCGCGCTTGACGCAAGGGCTTGCCCGTCTACAAGCATCGGCCAACCAAACGAGCGTTTAAGGGAGCCGCCTTCCGATGTCCGTCACCGCCGAAGACCGTCCGAAGACCGGCATTCCCGGGCTGTTCGACCTCACCGGCAAGGTCGCGATCGTCACCGGCTCGACCAAGGGCATCGGCAAGGCCATCGCCGAACGCCTCGTCGAGCATGGCGCCAAGGTGGCGATCTCCTCGCGCAAACCGAACGCCGTCGAGGCGGTAGCGGCGGAGATCAACGCCAAACACCCCGGCCACGCCATCGCCGTGCCGTGCAACATCTCCTCCAAGGACGACCTGCAGCGGCTGGTCGACGAGACCCGCAAGGCGTTCGGCCAGGTCGATATCCTGATCTGCAACGCCGCCTCGAACCCCTACTACGGCCCGATGAGCGGCATTCCCGACGACGCGTTCCGCAAGATCCTCGACAACAACATCGTCTCCAACAACTGGCTGATCAACATGGTCGCTCCGGAGATGAAGGAGCGGAAGGATGGGTCGATCATCATCATCTCGTCGGTCGGCGGCCTGCGCGGCACCAGCGTCATCGGCGCCTATGCGATCTCCAAGGCCGCGGACATGCAGATGGCGCGCAACCTGGCCCAGGAGCTGTCGCCCTCGAACATCCGGGTCAATTGCATCGCGCCCGGGCTGGTGAAGACCGACTTCGCCCGCGCGCTCTGGGACACGCCCGAAGCCGAGCGCCGCTCGAGCAGCGGCACCCCGCTGCGCCGCCTGGGCGAACCGGACGACATCGCCGGCGCCGCGATCTACCTCGCCGGCCGCGCCGGGGCCTGGACCACCGGCCAGACCATCGTGGTCGACGGCGGCGCGACCAGCTGAGGCTGGGCCGAACTCTGTCTGGGCTCAGACCTCGCCGTTCAGCGACAGCCGGTTGCCGTCCGGGTCGAGGAACCAGGCGACGCCCTGGCCCGGGACCGGCGACCAGATGCCGAGCTCGTCGTGGGGCAGGGCGCCACGCTCGAACGTGACGCCCTTGGCCATCAGCGCGCGGATCGTCCCCTTCAGATCGCGAACGCGCCAGCCGAGCGCCGTGCCGAACGGCGGCGTCACCTTGTCGGTCTTCTGCAGCCGAACTCGGGCTGGCCCGGCCTCGAATTCCACCAGGTGTTCGTGCTCGCCGGCGAACGTCAGCCCGAGCACGCCCTCGTAGAAGGCCCGCGCCGCGGCGGAATCGGAGGTCCCCAAAAACGCCTCCAGTGTCTCCTGCGCCAACATCGTCGCCCTCCTCAGCTGACCTTGATGGTGAATTCGAACCCGCCCTCGAACGGCAGGGTCATGGTGCGAAAGCCGTTCGCCGGATCCTCAATGAATTCGAAGTAGTGCCGATAAGGCTCGCGGAAGCCGCCGGTGTTGTCGGCGCAGATCACCGCGCCCACCCGCAGGTGCGGCGCGATCAGCTCGATCGCCGGGCGCGCCATCTCGGTCCAGATGTCGACCAGCACGAAGTCGATCGGGCCGTGCAGATGCTTCAGCGTTTCGCGCAGGTCGCCCTCGCGCAGGTCGATGAATTCGGCGAGCTCGGCCTCGGCGAAGTGGGCGCGCGCCGCCGCGGCCTTCTGCGGCTCATGTTCCGTGCCGATCACCGCCCCGCCGCCGTTGTCGCGCACCGCTGCGGCCAGATAGAGCGTCGAGACCCCGAACGAGGTCCCCACCTCCACCACCCGGCGCGCGCCCAGCGCCCGGCAGGTCAGGTAGCAGAACTCTGCCTTGTCGGGATCGAGCGCTACCAGCTTGTCGGCGAAGAAGGCATGCGCGTCGGCGTCGAGGCCGTCCCAGCTCAGCTCGCCCGCGGCGGCGCGGCGCTGGAAGTAGGCCCGCCGTTCCTCGGTCTCGCCCTCGCTGCGCGCATGCAGCCGCGCCAGCAGGGCCTCAAGTTTCGCATCACCCAGCACCTTCGCCACGCCCTTGCCTCCGCTGAACCGCGCCCAGAGTGTCGGCGACGACGGCGGCGCGCTTGCGCGATTGCGTCGAATGATTGCGCCATCGCGCCAAGCCGGAAGCTGGCGAGTTCGCGCGATTACTTGGCGCTTTATCGGTGGCGCGCCAGGTTTGGCGCGGGCAATCTGGGTCGCCGCCAACGGGAGGTTCCACCGATGCCCGCCAGATTGCGTCACCTCGCCATCAACGCCGACGACGTCCAACGCGCGAGGGGGTTCTACGAGGCCGTGTTCGGCTGGACCTTCGAGCCGTGGGGGCCGCTGAACTACTACCAGGTCAAGAACGCCGGCGACGGCTTCCTTGGCGCCTTGCAGGAGCGGCGCGAGCTGAAGCCGGGCGCGCCGATGCTTGGGTTCGAGGCCACCATGGCCGTCGACGACATCGCCGCCACCATCGCCGCGGTCGAGGCCGCCGGCGGCAAGATCCTCAGGCCGGCCATCTACATCGAGGGCGTCGGCCGGCTGATCTACTTCGAGGATACCGAGGGCAACCTAGTGGGCGCCATGCAGTACGACAAAGGTGTGTTCGATTGAGCGTCGCGGACGCCATCAACGCCGAGACTCGGCGATGGCTTCTGCGTCCGCTCCGCGGCCACCACCTATCCCGACGGCTGGCGGCTCGACCGCCACGATCACCCCTGGGGACAGCTGGCGTTCTGCCACAGCGGAGTGATGCGGGTAGTCAGCGACGCGGCGGCGTGGCTCTCGCCGCCGACGCGGGCGATCTGGCTGCCGGCCGGGGTGGCGCACGAGATCGACATGCGGGGCGAGGTGGCGTCTCGCTTCCTCTATATCGCCCCGGAGCTGTCCGCGCCGCTACCGCCCCAGCCGTGTGTGCTGGAGGTAGTCCCGCTGCTGCGCGAGCTGATCCTGCACATCCTGAGGATCCGCATGCTCGACCCGAGCCGGCCCGAGCACGACCGCCTCGCCGGTCTGCTGATAGATCTGCTGGTCGAGGCCAGGCCCCAGGACCTGGCGCTGCCGCTGCCGCGCGACCGCCGCGCGCTCGCCCTGGCCGAAAGGGTGCAGGCCGCGCCGGCCGAGCCTGCCTCGCTGGCCGATCTCGCCCGCCACGCCGGCGCCAGCCTGCGCACCCTGCAGCGGCTGTTCCCGGCCGAGACCGGCCTGACGCTGGAGGCGTGGCGGCAGAAGGCGCGCCTGATCGCCGGCGCCGCCTTGCTTTCGGCTGGCGCGCCAGTCACCGCCGCGTCGCTCGACTGCGGCTACGACAGCCCCAGCGCGTTCATCACCGCCTTCAAGCGCCAGTTCGGCGTCACGCCCGGGCGGTTTCGGCCCTGATCGACAGCTCCCGCGCCTTCGCCAGCCGCTTCGCGCCCTCGTCCAGGGTCGCGTCGCGCTTGGGGAAGCAGAGGCGGATCAGGTGGGTCACCGGCGCCTCCTCGTAGAAGGCGGAGATCGGGATCGCCGCGACGCCGGCCTGCTTCACCGCCCGCAGGCAGAAGTCCATGTCGCCCTCGGCGATGCCGGACGCCGCGAGGTCGACGTTGAGGAAGTAGGTCCCCTTGCTGGGCAGCACGGCGAAGCCCTCGCGGCGCAGCGCCTCGGTCAGTCGGTCGCGTGACGCCTGCAGCTCGCCCGGCATGGCGGCGAACCACGCATCGCTGTTTTCCAGCCCCCAGGCGACCGCCGCCTGAAGGTTCGGCGGGGTGGTGAAGGTGAGGAACTGGTGCGCCTTGGCGATCACGGCGGTCAGCGGCGGCGCGGCGCAGATGAAGCCGACCTTCCAGCCGGTGAGGGCGAACATCTTTCCCGCCGAGCCGATCTTCACGCAGCGCTCGCGCATGCCGCTCTGCGCCATCAGCGGATGGTGGACCAGGCCGTCGAAGACGACATGCTCCCAGACCTCGTCGCAGACCGCGACCGCGTCGTGGCGCACGCAGAACTCCGCCAGCAGCGCCAGGTCTTCGGGCGGCGCGACGGTGGCCGACGGGTTCAGCGGGTTGTTGAGCACCACCAGCCGGGTCCGATCGCTGAAGACCGCCGCCAGCGCTTCGCGCGTGAGCCGGAAATCCGGCGGCGCCAGCCGCACCAGCTTGGGGACGCCGCCGGCGCGGCGGACCATCGGCAGGTAGCTGTCGTACAGCGGCTGGAACAGCACCACCTCGTCGCCGGGCGAGATCAGCGAGAGGAAGCAGGCGGCCAGCGCCTCGGTGGCGCCGGAGGTGATCGGTCACCTCGTCCTTCCAGTCGAAATCGAGCCCCTGGCGGCGGCGATAGTGCCCGGCGACCGCCTCGCGCAGCGCTGGCAGCCCCGGCATCGGCGGATACTGGTTGTAGCCGGTGAGGGTTTCCTCGGCGGCGCGGCGGCGGATCGGCTCGGGCCCGGATTCGTCCGGGAACCCCTGGCCGAGGTTGATCGCGCCCAGATCCTGGGCGAGGCCCGACATCACCGTGAAGATGGTGGTCGGCAAAGCTTCGTAGATAGGGTTGGCCATGACGGGGAAGCTCTACATTGCCAGTGTGGAGATCGTCGACTTCCATGAAGGCTTCGCCGCCGCCTTCAAGGCGCTGAACGTCGCCTGGATCACCCGCTACTTCGCGCTGGAGCCGAAGGACCTCGAGGTGCTGGACGATCCGGTCGGCAAGATCATCGCGCCCGGCGGCCACATCCTGATGGCGATCGAAGGCGGCGAGGCGATCGGCTGCGTCGCGTTGATGGCGATGAAGGACGGCGGCTTCGAGGTGGCCAAGATGGCGGTGACCGACGCGCACAAGGGCCGTGGGATCGGCCGCGAGCTGATGGCCGCCTGCATCGAGCGCGCTCGCCAGCGGAGGGCCGGGCGGCTCTATCTCGAGACCAACAGCGGCCTCGCTCCCGCGCTTGGCCTCTATCGCCGCTTCGGCTTCCAGCAAGTGCAGCCCGCCGAACCGTCGCCCTACGCACGCGCCGACGTGATGATGGAATTGCTGCTCTAGACCTCGCCTGAAAGGCCTGGTTTCGCCTCGGCAAGCGTCGGCGTCGCCGTCGCCCGCCGGAACGCCGCCCGCGCAAACGCCGCGTGGTAGTCCGGATTCTCGGTCCCCATCCAGCGGTCCCACCAGGTGAAATAGAGGCCGAAGTTGGAATCGGCATGGGCGTGGTGGAGGTCGTGGTGGGTGGTCGTGGTCAGCCAGTCGATCAGCGGCCGTCCCTCCGCCGTCGCGGGCATGAGCTCGTAGCCGCAGTGTGCGAACGTGTTTCGGATGATCTGGTGGACGACGAACAGCGACACCACCGCCCACGGCGTCGGCACGAAGAACGGCCACAGGATGACGAACGAGGCCATCACCGCCGCTTCGCCCAGGTCGAAGCTGTAGGCGGTGAACGGCGACGGATTATGGCTGCGGTGGTGGCGGCGGTGGAAGGTCCTGAACAGCCGCCGCCCGTGCATCGCCCGGTGCGTCCAATAGAAGTAGGCGTCGTGGCCGACGATCATCAGCAGAAGGCTGGTCCAGAACCAGGTGGTCCCCCACTGCAGCGCGAAATGGGTCAGGGGATAGGCGCCGGCGCGCGACATCAGCGACTGGGCCAGCGCCACCGTCGCGAAGATCGCGATCGAGCGAATCGAGATCATGAACTCGACCAGCAGCTGACGGGCGGCCGGGCTGCGCTCGCGAATCTTGCGCTCGCGCAAGGGCGCCTTCAGCACGATCCACAGCAGGGCCCAGGTCGCGACCGCGAACACCACGTAGCGCGCGGTCTCACGGCTGAGACTGGCCCACCAGATCTGCCCCATGTGATCGAGCCAAAGCTCCATCAGCCGCCGCCCCCTCGTGGCCACCGAAGAGTTGGCGACCAGAACGGGCGAACAAAGCCAGAGTGAGCTTAAGAATCAGCGCCTGCTCATACTTAAGACACGGTAACCATGAAGTTTTTTTCAATTCTAGGCGGCGCCGACGGCGGTTACTCGGGCCACAGCTCCTGCACGTCGCCCTTGCGGTTCAGCATGCGCACCGCGCGATCGACGACGGTCATCAGGTTCTTCACCCGCCGCTCGCGGTCGTAGGCGAGGTTGCCGCGCGCCAGGCCCTCCAGCAGGAATCGGGCGAGGTCGCGGCTGGCCTGGAACCGCGGGCCCTGTCCGGCCTGGGCCAACGCCGAGAAGGTCGCCACCTGCGCCTGGTCGAACGCCGCCTGCGCCGGCGCCAGGCGTTCGCGCACCATCGCGTCGGTGCGCGCCACCGCCTCCAGCTCGCCGAAGGCCACGAACGGCGGCCGCGCCAGCAGGTCCCAGTAGGCGGCGATGGCGTGGGCGGTGGCGTCGACGCCGGGCGGCGGGTTGGCGGCCGCCGTGTCGAACAGGGCCAGCCGCTCGGCATGGATGTGCTCGATCGCGGCCGCGACCAGGTCTTCCCGGCTGGGGAAATGGTAGAGCATCGCCCCGCGGGTCAGGTTGGCGGCGTCGGCGATCATCGCGTTGGTCGCCGCGTGGTAGCCCACCTCGGCGAACAGCTGCATCGCCGCCTCCAGAATACGGACGCGCGTACGGCGTGACTTAGGCGTGTCCTTACTCAAGGAAGGCGACCGATCGAGCGAGAGGACGGCGGGGAGGCCGTTTACGGCATCGCACATAGAGCGCGAATCGCCGCAGCGCCAAGGGGAACGCTTCGCCAAAGTGCGGGAGTCACAAAACCTACAAGCAATCAGCCTAACCCCTGACCATCCTACAGCTGTGGCGTTGCGGCCCGGGACAAGCGCGATGGACGAGGACGACCCTCAGCTCCGCTACCGCAGTGTCTTCATCTCCGATGTTCACCTCGGCACGCGCGGCTGCCAGGCCGAGCTCCTGCTGGATTTCATCCGCTGCCTTTCGTGCGACCGGCTCTACCTGGTCGGCGACATCCTCGACGGCTGGAAGCTGAAGGGCGGCTGGTGGTGGCCGCAGGCGCACAACGACGTGGTGCAGAAGATCCTGCGCCTGGCCCGCAAAGGCGTCGCCGTCACCTACATCCCCGGCAACCACGACGAGGTGGTGCGCGGCTTCTTCGGGGTGCACTTCGGCGGCGTGGTCGTCGCCAAGGATGCGATCCACGTCATGGCCGATGGCCGCCGCTTCCTGGTGACGCACGGCGATGAGTTCGACGGGGTGGTGCAGTACGCCCGCTGGCTCGCCATCCTGGGCGACTGGGCCTATCGCACCGTGCTGATGCTCAACACCGTGCTCAACGGCGTGCGCCGGCGCTTCGGCTTCGGCTACTGGAGCTTCTCCGCCTTTCTCAAGGTGAAGGTGAAGAACGCCCTGCAGTTCATCGAGAACTACGAACTGGCGGTCGCCGACGAGGCGCGGCGGCGCGGGGTCGACGGGGTGATCTGCGGCCACATCCACAAGGCCGAGATGCGCCAGATCGGCGACATCCTCTACGTCAACGACGGCGACTGGGTGGAAAGCTGCACCGCGCTGGTCGAGCACTTCGACGGGCGGCTCGAGATTCTGGAGTGGGCGAAGCTGCGATCCTGGTCCATGATCCGGCGCGCCCGCCAAATCCCCGAGGGCGAGCTGACGGAGCCCCTGATCGCCTGATGCGCATCCTTCTGGCTACCGACGCCTGGGAGCCTCAGGTGAACGGCGTCGTGCGCACCTTGACCCGTATTGTCGCCGAGTTGCGCGACCTGGGCGATGAGGTGGAGGTGATCAGCCCCGACCAGTTTCCCAGCTTTCCGCTGCCGACCTATCCCGAGATCAAGCTCGCCGTCGGCGCCTACGAGAAGGTGCAGGAGAAGTTCAAGTCGTTCGAGCCGGAGGCGATCCACATCGCCACCGAAGGGCCGATCGGGCTGGCCGCGCGGCGCATCTGCCTGGAATGGAAGCTGCCCTTCACCACCAGCTACCACACCCGCTTTCCGGAGTACGTCTCGGCGCGCCTGCCGGTGCCGCTGGCGGCCGGCTACGCCTACATGAAGTGGTTCCACAAGCCGTCCGGCCGGTTGATGGTGGCCACGCCCACCCTGCGCGACGAGCTGGCCAAGCACGGCTTCCGCAACCTTTCGCAGTGGTCCCGGGGCGTCGACACCGAGATCTTCCGGCCGTTGCGGCCGGACGAACCCGACCCCTACGAGGGCCTGAAGCGGCCGATCTTCCTCAACGTCGGGCGCGTAGCGGTGGAGAAGAACATCGAGGCGTTCGTCTGCCTCGACCTGCCGGGAACCAAGGTGGTGGTCGGCGACGGGCCGCAGCGCGAGGAACTGTCCCAGCGCTATCCCGACGTCGTCTTCGCCGGGGCCAAGTTCGGCGCCGAGCTGTCGGCCTATTTCGCCGCCGCGGACGTGTTCGTGTTCCCTTCGCTCACCGACACCTTCGGCCTGGTGCTGCTGGAGGCGATGGCGTCGGGCACGCCGGTCGCGGCGTTCTCGGCGCCCGGACCGATCGACCTGATCCCCGGGTCGGGCGCCGGCGTCCTGGCGCTCGGCCATACCGAGGGCCTGCGCGAGGCGTGTCTGGACTGCCTGAGGTTCGACCGCGAGGCCGTACGCGCCTTCGCCGAACAGTTCTCCTGGCCCGCCTGCGCCGAGGAGTTCCGCCGCAACCTGCAACCCTATCCCGAGCCGGAGAAGAGCCGCTTCTGGCGGCGGCTGCGCCGGCTGGCGCGGCTGCGGCGCGGTCCGCGAAGGACCGACGCACAGCCCCCCGCGACAGCGCCGCCGGCCTGAAGTCGCTCTGGCCGCGTCCCCGGGCTACTGCAGTCCGTACAGCTTGACGAAGCGCGCGAGGCTGTTGTTCCAGGTCGAGAGCTCGTCGTCCAAGAGCTCGTAGGTGCCGCCCGGTGTCAGATCGACATCCATCTCGACCCAGGGATCGTTGGTCGAGTTGTAGTAGCCGCGAGCCCAGCGGTTGTCGTGATTCCACTCGTTCATCCGGGTGACATCGAAATGGCCGTGCGTCGCGAAGCCGGCGGCGAACTGGATCGACCCGCAGCGCCCTTCTTTGCAATCGAACAGATAGACCCCGAAGCCGGTCCCGCCGCTGCTGGTCTTCACGTGCGACTCGCCGTTGCTGTCGGGCACGACCTCGGCGCTGTAACCGGCGCCGTGCAGCCACGCGACGATGTCGTCGATCGAAACGCCTGCGCCGGGAATATCCCGCGCGCTCGCCGGGGCCGCCGCCAGCAGCAAGAGCAGCGTGGCCGCGATCCACGTCCGCAGATGCCCGCCGAGGCGTCGGCCCGCGGCAGGACGTGTGCTCCGATTGCGTTTCAACCGCCCGCTCCCACCCAGTTCAGCTCAGGCTAGTCCACGCTGGACAATTCTCAAGCTCGTTCGACGCGACGGCGGCCCGGCCGTCTCGTCTCAGGTCGCGCGCTTCTGCGTGAAGGCGGCGATGCGCTCTTCCATGTCCGGGCCGCGGCCCTCGCCGTTGTAGATCTCGTGCGACAGGCCAGCGCCCAGCGGCAGGCCGTCGGTGTGCATCAGCAGGCGCTTGTTGGCCCGGTGGCTGAACCAGGAGTTGGCCAGGATGGTGCGCGCGAACGCTTCGACCGCCTCGTGGAAGCCGTCGTCCGGCAGGCACTGGTTGGCCAGGCCCATCGCTTCGCACTCGGGGCCGGAATAGGTGCGGCAGGTCAGCATCATCTCCTGTGCCCTTGCCCGCCCGACCCGGCGCGGCAGCCGCTGGCTGAGACCCCAGACCGGCGTCAGCGCCCATTTGGCATGGGTGTCGCCGATCTTGGCGTTGGCCGAGGCCAGGATCAGGTCGCCGGCCAGCGCCAGCTCAAGCGCGCCGGTGTAGCAGTGGCTGTGCACCGCAGTGATCACCGGCTGCGGCAGGTTGGCCAGCCGCTCGATCACGTGTGACTGGAAGTTCGGCCGCGGCAGCCGCTCGCCCGCGGCGATGTCGCCCAGGTCGTGCCCGGCCGAGAAGCAGCGGCCAGCCCCGCGCAGGATGACGCAGCCGACCGTCTCGGTCTGGCGCTCCAGGTCCTCGACATGAGCCAGCAGATCGGTGAACACCGCCACGTTCAGGCTGTTGAGCTTTTCCGGCCGGTTCAGCGTCAGCACGCAGAGCCCGTCGTCGTCGCGCCGCAGCACCATCTCGCCCATCGCCGGTCCTCCCGTCGCGCGCTCGCCAGGATGTGGCGCACGTTGTCTTGTTCCGCCCGCCAGCCTAGTCCGCTCTCAGCGCCTGCGCCATCGCCAGGCCGCACGACCCAGCCGGGGGGAGCCCAATGCCGATACCTGAGCGCAGCCGTCCGGTGGACGCGGTGATCGCCGAGCTGGAGGCCAAGCGGGCCGGTGACGTGCGCTGGCGCGACGGGCGGGCGTTCAGCCTGGTCTATTCCGGCGGGCCGGCCGCGCACGAGGCGGCCGAACGCGCCGCGCTGCTCTATCTGCATGAAAACGCGCTCAACACCCGCGCCTTCCCCTCGCTCGGCGCGATCCAGTCCGAGGTGGTGCGCTGGACCGCCGACCTGCTGCACGGGCCGCCCGAGACCGCCGGATTCCTCACCAGCGGCGGCACCGAGTCGATCCAGTGCGCCGTGCTGGCCGCCCGCGAGCGCGGCCGCGCCGAGCGCGGGATCACGGCGCCGCAGATGGTGGTCGCCGAGAGCGCGCACGCGGCCTTCCACAAGTCGGCGCACATGTTCGGGGTGCGGCTGGTCAAGACGCCGGTGCGCGCCGACTGGCGGGCCGACGTCGCGGCGATGGCGGCGGCGATCACGCCGGACACCGTGCTGGTGGTCGGATCGGCGCCGCAGTACCCGCAGGGCGTGGTCGACGACATCCCGGCCATCGCCGCGCTGGCGCAGGCGGCGGGCGCGAGCTGCCACGTCGACGCATGCATGGGCGGCTTCGTGCTGCCGTTCGCCGAGCGGTTGGGCCGCCAAGTCCCGCCGTGGGACTTTCGCGTGCCAGGCGTGACCACGATCTCCGCCGACATCCACAAGCTCGGCTACGCCCCCAAGGGCGTCTCCGTGATCCTGCACCGCGACAAGACGCTGCGGGCCTACCAGACCTTCGTCACCCAGGACTGGCTGGGCGGCCTCTACGCCTCGCCGAACCTTCAGGGCACGCGTTCCGGTCTGCCGATGGCCGCCGCCTGGGCCGTCATGCAGACATTGGGGATGGAGGGTTACCTGCGGCTCACCGAGGCGGCGCTGACCGCCGCCGACCGGATGCGCGCCGGGATCGTCGCCACGCCGGGTCTGCGCGTCCTGGGCGAGGACGCCTACCACATCGTTGCGATGGCCGCCGATCCGGCGTCGGCGGCGCCGCTCGATGTCTTCGCCCTCGGCGACGCGCTGGCCGCGCGCGGATGGCTGCACGACCGCCAGACGCCGCCCGACACGCTGCACTCGACGGTCAGCAACAGCAACGCCGCGGCGATGGACGACTGGCTGGCCGACCTGGCCGCGTGCGCCGCCGAACTTCCAGCCGCCGCCGGGGACCGAACGACGACCTACGCCACGCTGGAATAGGGCGCCCGGGTCAGCTTGCTGTGCGCCTTCATCCGTCACCCCGGCCAAGCGGCGTCTGCCGCGCCGAGCCGGGGCCGGACCATCCGGCTCCGAGACGACATCCAGCTAGTGGCGGCGCGTCCGGCCCCGGGTCTACGCGCTGCGCGCTTCGCCCGGGGTGACGAGTTTGGAGCGACCGATTAGGTTCACCCGCTCTTTGATCACGTCAGCCGTGTACGGATGACCTGCGACAGCAGGTCGATGCAGGTCACTGCGACGATCACCACCAGCACGATCGCGCCGGTCTGGCTGTAGCTGAAGCCGTTGATCGAATCGATCAGGGTCTGGCCGATGCCGCCGGCGCCGATCAGTCCAAGGACGGTCGCCGAGCGCGCCGCCGCCTCGAAGCGGTAGAGCCCGAACGAGGTCCACAGCGGCGCGACCTGGGGCAGCACGCCCCAGACCAGTTCGTGCGCCCGCGCCGCGCCGGTGGCGCGCACGCCTTCGACCGGTCCGCGCTCGATCTGCTCGATCGCCTCGGAGAACAGCTTGCCGAGCACGCCGCCGGTGTTGACGGCGATGGCGAGGACGCCGGTGAACGGCCCCGGCCCGACGGCGACGATGAACACCGTGCCCGACCACCAGGTCCGGCACCGCGCGCAGCAGGTCCAGCAGCCGCCGGACCGGGAACCAGAGCCACAGCGGCGTCACGTTGCGGGCGGCAAGGAAACCAAGCGGGATGGCGACGACCATCGCCAGGGCGGTGCCCCACAGCGCCATCTCGATCGTCAGCCACATCTGGTCGACGTAGGTCAGCCAGAGACTGAAGTCGGGGCGCAGGAATTCCTGCCCGAATTCGCGCATGTTCTGGCTGTTGCTGAACAGCAGGCCGGCGCGATCCAGATGCGCCGGCTTGAAACTGATCAGCAGCAGGACGATCACGCCGCCCCACACGACCAGGTCGAACAGCCGGGCGCTGAGCGGCCGGACCGGCGGTTTCAACGCTGCATCGCCCGGCGCGGCGAGGGTCATTGCGTCCCGGCGGAGGCGCCCATGCGGCCTTCGAAGGCCTGCACCTGGGCGTCGAGGTCGTCGACGGCTTGCTTCGCCGCGTCGGCCTTCGCCTTGTCGCCGCTCCAGCGCGCCATCGCCCAGTTCTTGCGCGCCTCGACGTCGCGCACGATCAGCAGGTGGTTGTTGTCGGCCGCCTCGAAGCCGCCGATCGCCAGCGGCTTGAGATTTGCGCGCTGGCGCACTGCGTCCGGCGTGTCGCCTCTGGCGTAGGTGATGAAGAACTGGCGCAGCTTCTCCTTCACCGCCGGATCGAGATCCTTGCGCCAGATGATCGGGTCTTCCGGCAGGGTGGGCGAGGTCCAGATCACCTTCACCTTGTCGGCCTCGGTTCGCCCGGACTGGCGGTTCAGCATCAGGGAGGCGGAGTTGTTGGTGGCGACGTCGAGCGTGCCGCTGGCGACGGCCAGCAGGTTGGTGTTGTGGTTGCTGGTGCGCACGGTGGCGAAGCACTTCTCCGGCTGGATGTCGTTGGGGCCGAAAAAGAAGGCCAGCGGGGCGACGTGCCGGAGGTCGAGATCGCGTCGGCCTGGCCGAAGCTGAGGGTCCGGTCGCACTTCTTGATGCGGTCGAGCGTGATGTCGCTCTTGGCGTTGACGATCAGCAGCGACTGGTAGCCGTTGACGCCGCCAGGCCCGAGCGTGCGGGCGAACACCTCGCCGTTCGCGCGCCGCACCGCCTCCAGCCCCGATTCGTTGGAGAACCAGCCGGCGTCGGTCTGCTTGAACCTCATCGCCTCGATCAGGACGGTGTAGTTCGAGGGGATGAACGGCTTGATCTTCAGGCCCGTGGCCTTGGCCATGTCGTCGAGCACCGGCTGCCAGTTCTTCAGCAGCGACGCGGCCGGGGCGGTGGGCAGGATCGAGAAGGTCAGCTCGCCCGGCGCTTCGGACGACGCCTGCTTGCCGCAGGCGGCGAGCCCGAACGCGGCCGCGCCGGTGAGGCCCAGATGGCGGCGCGTGATCATGCCGTCGCTCCTTCCCAGTAGGCGTCTTCGAACTCAGGACCGTAGATATCGATCAGCGTGGCGCGGTCCAGACCTTCGGTCGGACCGTCGTAGACGACCTTGCCGGCCTTCAGCGCCACCGCCCGCCGGCAGTAGCGCAAGGCGTAGTCGACCTGGTGCAGGGTGACGACCACGGTCAGGCCGTCGTCGCGGTTCAGGGCTTCCAGCAGCTCCATCACCTTGCGCGCCGCCACCGGGTCGAGCGAGGCGACCGGCTCGTCGGCGAGGATCACCTCGGCCTGCTGCACCAGCGCCCGGGCGATCGCGCCGCGCTGCTGCTGGCCGCCGGAGAGCGTGCCGGCGCGCTGGCCGGCGTAGTCGGCCACGCCCACCCGCGCCAGCGCCGCCATGGCCGCGGCCTTGGTCTCCGCCGGCCACCGCCCGACGAGGCCGCGCCAGAAGCCGATCCGGCCCAGCGAGCCCAGCGCGGCGTTGGTGAACAGCGAGAGCCGGCCGACCAGGTTGAACTGCTGGAAGATGAAGCCGATGCGGACGCGCGCTTCGCGCACCTTGTCCGAGACCCGGCCGCGCGCCTGGACCTGCACGTCGAACGCCTCCACCTGGCCCTCGTCGGCGTCGATCGGCGACCAGGCCGCTGATGGCCCGCAGCAGCGTCGATTTGCCCGAGCCCGAGGGGCCGATCAGCGCGACCATCTCGCCGCGCTGGACGCTGAGCGACACGCCCGCCAGCGCGCGGCGTGCGCCGAAGGTCTTGGAGATGCCCCGCACGCGAAGAACGGCGGCGTCGGACGGCATGGCGACTCCGAAGGTTGCAAGACGGCGCTGGCTTAGCCGTCTTCGCCGCGGCGCGCGAAGGTTTCATGACGGGGCCGGCGCCGCGGCCGATCGCCGTACGCGAAACCTTAAGCAAGAGATGGTGCTTTACATCCCTGCCGTGTTCCCTATTTCGCACGGCTCCGGCGGACCCGAAGTCCTAACAAGCGCTGCTAACGCCGGTCTGGGTTCAACAATCTGCAGGGGGTTACGTGAATTGCACACGTACCATACGCCCCTGGACCTGGTCCGTGAGCGGTCTCCGGAACGTCCTGTCGCACTCGTGCGACCGGACGCCGTGGCCCTAGCGGCGCGCTGGTTCCAGGACAACTTCAAAGGCGACGTCCTCTACGCCGTCAAGGCGAACCCCTCGCCATGGGTGATCAAAACCCTGGCCGCGAACGGCGTCGCGCGCGTTCGACGTGGCCTCGATCCCCGAGATCGAGCTGGTGGCGGCGCATGCGCCGGGCGCGCGCATGGCCTTCATGCATCCGGTGAAGAGCCGCACGGCGATCGCCCAGGCCTACTTCGACCTCGGCGTGCGCACCTTCGCGTTCGACACCCATGAGGAGCTGGACAAGATCCTCGAGGCCACCGGCCGGGCCAAGGACCTCAACCTGATCGTGCGCCTCGGCGTCGAGACCGATGGGCGCGGCCTATTCGCTGGCCGGCAAGTTCGGCGTCGACGCGCGCGAGGCGCCGCCGCTGCTGCTGGCCGCCCGCCGCGCCACCGACGAGCTGATGGGCGTCTCGTTCCACGTCGGCAGCCAGTGCATGCGCCCCTCGGCCTATCCAGGCGGCGATGGCCCAGGCCTCCCGCGCCCTGGTGCGCGCCGGCGTGTTCGCCGACGTGGTCGACGTCGGCGGCGGCTTCCCGTCGGTCTATCCGGGCATGGTCCCGCCGGACCTGGCGACTACGTCGACGCCATCGACCGCGGCTTCGCCGAGATGATGGTGCACGAGACCACCGAGCTGTGGTGCGAGCCCGGCCGGGCGCTGGTGGCCGAGGGCTCGTCGCTGCTGGCCAGGGTCGAGCTGCGCAAGGGCGACGCGCTCTATCTCAACGACGGCTCCTACGGCCGCCTGTTCGACGCCGCCCACGCCAAGTGGCCGTTCCCGGTGAAGCTGCACCGGCCGAACTGAGTCGGCGAGCGACACCGACGCGCAGCTGAAGCCGTTCCGCTTCTTCGGGCCGACCTGCGACTCCCTCGACGACATGCCGGGCCCGTTCTGGCTGCCGGAGGACGTCGCCGAGGGCGACTACATCGAGATCGGCATGCTGGGCGCCTACGGCGTCGCCATGGCGACCCGCTTCAACGGCTTCGGCGAGGTCGAGACCGTGCGAGGTGGACGACGCGCCGATGGCCTCGATGTACGGCCTCGCCCCGCGCACCCTGGCCACGCCGCGCACCGAGACCGCGGACGTCGTCAAGCTGTCGCGCGCCCGTGGCAGGAAGCGGCGGCGCAAGTAGACTTGCGGCTCTCGGATAGCGCAAACCCCGACCGTCGCTCCGTCCGGCCGGGGGCGCAGGCGTTGGACGGGCGCTCACCTGAAAGGGAAACCTCAAGCGATGAACGCTCCCGCCCCGAACACCAAGGCCGAGCTGCTGGCCAAGACCGTCGAGCACGTCGACATCACCGCCTACGACGCGCGGCCGGTGATCGACGCCATGCGCAAGATGAGCTTCACCTCCCGCGACACCGCGCGGGCCGCCGACATCCTGTCCATGGCGATCGAGGACCCGGCCTGCTCGTCGTGGCTGACCCTGGCCGGCTCGACCAGCGCCGGCGGCTGCATGCACGTCTATCGCGACATGGTGAAGTTCGGCATGATCGACGTGGTGGTGGCCACCGGCGCCTCGATCATCGACATGGATTTCTTCGAGGCGCTCGGCTTCAAGCACTACCAGGCCGCCAGTCCGACGTCGACGACCGCGACCTGCGCGCCCTCTACATCGACCGCATCTACGACACCTACATCGACGAGGAGGAGCTGCAGGCCTGCGACCACGCGATCAAGGAGATCGCCGACGCGCTCGAGCCGCGGCCCTATTCCAGCCGCGAGTTCATCCACGAGATCGGCAAGTGGCTGGCCGCCGGCAACGCCAAGAAGCCCGGCAGCCTGATCCAGACCGCCTACGAGGAGGGCGTGCCGATCTTCTGCCCGGCCTTCACCGACTCCTCGGCCGGCTTCGGCCTGGTCAAGCACCAGGTGGAGCGGATCGAAGGCCAAGCAGCCGTATCTGACCATCGACGCGGTGGCCGACTTCCGCGAGCTGACCGACATCAAGATCGCCGCCGGCACCACCGGCCTGTTCATGGTCGGCGGCGGGGTGCCGAAGAACTTCGCCCAGGACACCGTGGTCTGCGCCGAGATCCTCGGCGTCGAGGCGGAGATGCACAAATACGCCGTGCAGATCACCGTCGCCGACGTGCGCGACGGCGCCTGCTCGTCGTCGACGCTGAAGGAGGCCGCCTCCTGGGGCAAGGTGCAGACGACGCACGAGCAGATGGTGTTCGCCGAGGCGACCACGGTCGTGCCGCTGATCGCCTCGGACGCCTACCACCGCGGGGCCTGGAAGAACCGCGAGAAGCGCCGCTGGGCGAAGCTGTTCGAGGCCTAGCCGCTCTCCCCCGCGAAAGCGGGGGTCCAGGCTTTTTCTGCAAGGCGCTGGCCCGACGACAAAACGCCTGGGTCCCCGCTTTCGCGGGGAAAAGCGGAGTTATCGCTCAGATCCCACCGTACCGGTCGTAGCCCTGGTCTTCCCAGAAGCCGCCCTGGCCGCCGCCGATGTGGTCGAAGCGGTCGACGGCCTCGAGGCGCATGACGTACTTGGCCTGCTTGTAGCCGAGGTGGCGCTCGGCCCGCAGGCGCAGCGGCGCGCCGTGGGCGACCGTGAGCGGGGCGCCGTTCATCGCGTAGGCGAGGATGGTCTGCGGGTGGTGGGCGTCGACCACGTCGAGCGTCTCGTAGTACTTCCGCGCCGCCCAGGGTGTCGGCGCAGTGGAGCACGATGTGCTTGGCCTGCGGCTTCAGCCCGGCCAGGTCCATCAGCGCGCCGAACCGGGCGCCGGTCCACTCGCCGATGCAGCTCCAGCCCTCGACGCAGTCGTGGCGGGTGATCTGGGTGCGGGCGGGCAACGCCTTGAGCTGGGCGAGGTTCAGCGACAGCGGACGCTCGACCAGGCCGTCCACCACCAGCTTCCAGTCGGCGAAGTTGCCCGCGACCATCGCCTGGTAGTCGGCGTCGGGCGGGTTGATCGTGCCGTTGGCCTTGAAAATGGGAGTGATGTCGGCGGCGGTGAACTCGCGGGCCAGCGCGCCGCGACCCAGCAGGCGCTGCACCCGGCGGTTCAGCACCTCGGCGCTGGAGAGCGCCTTCACTACGTCGGGGTTGGTGGCGACCTTGTCGCAGCCGGCGAGCCAGAGCGCGGCGAGACTGGCGCCGGCGCCTTGCAGCAAGCCGCGGCGGGGCAGGGTCATGGCGCGTCTCCGACGGCTTCCGGCAAGGCGGGCGGCGGCGGCGCGACCTCGATCGCGTAGCGGCCGGTGATCATCGAGCGGACGTTGTTCCAGGTCCCGGACAGCACCACCATGACGATGTGGACGAGGAAGAACAGCACGATCAGGCTGGCGCTGATGAAGTGGATCGAACGGGCCGACTGGCGCCCGGCGAACAGGTCGACCAGCCATGGGAAGTCGGCGTCGAGGCTCGGCGACATGGTCATGCCGGACAGGATCATCACCGGCAGCAGCACCAGCACCACGCCGAGGTAGGCGCCCTTCTGCAGCACGTTGTAGCGCCGGGCCTCCTCGCCCTTCGGGAACCGGAGCCGCAGGTGGTCCCAGATCTCGTGCAGCACGTGGCTGGGCTTCAGCTGCGCGAAGGTCGGGGCCAGGTCGCGCCGCAGGTGGCCGCGCAGGACCGCGCTGGCGAGATAGATCGTCAGGTTGATCGCGAACACCCAGGCGAAGAAGAAGTGCCAGCGCCGCCCCAGCGCCAGATACTGCTGGGCCGGGAGGGTGAGCCAGGGCGGAAATGCCCGCGCCATCCAGACGCCGCCGACTTCCGAGGCGCCCAGGAAACCGGTGGTGTGAACGGCGGTGTTCCCGAGCATCGTCACGCCGTACAGACGCCCGCCGCTCTCGTAGCCGCCGATCGAGAGCCAGCCGTGGCCGAAGTTGGATTGCTGGCCCCAGTAGAGGTGCGGGTGGGCGTTGAAGATCTGCAGGCCCGACAACAGCAGGAAGGCGAGGCTGATCGCATTGATCCAGTGCGTGACCCGCACGGTCAGGCTATGGCGACGCACCAGCAGCTTGATCGGCTTGGGCGGCTGGGCTGTGGACGTCACGGCGATCCTCCGGGGGCGCTCGGCGCCGTCATATGGTCTAGTACGCAACGGAGCGGCGTTCGGTTACCGCGCTTTGGCGGACCGTAACCGATGCCCGCCGATGCGCGAACTACGGAAGGCGCAGTGACCGACACCGAGACCGTGCTGAAAGGGCTGATGCTGCGCGGGCTCGCCGGCGACGCGGCGGCGCACGCCGAATTGCTCGGCGCGCTGGCGCGACATCTGCGCGCCTATTTCACCCGGCGCGGCGCGGAGGCCGACGCCGAGGACCTGGTGCAGGAACTCTGCTGGCGATCCACCTCAAGCGCGACACCTACGACGTCAGCCAGCCGTTCACGCCCTGGGCCTATGCGGTGGCCCGCTACAAGCTGCTGGACAATTACCGCCGCCGCGGCGTGCGCCGCGCCGTGCCGCTGGAGGACGCCGGCGTGCTGCTGGCTTCGGACAATCCCGAAGAGGGCGCCGTGCGCCGCGATCTCGACCGGCTGCTCGGCGAACTGCCGCCGCGCCAGCGCGCCTTGCTCGAGGACGTCAAGCTGACCGGCCATTCGATCGAGGAGGCGGCGCAGCGGCAGGGCTTCACCCCCGGCGCGGCGAAGGTCGCCATCCACCGCAGCCTGCAGAAGCTGGCCGGGAAGGTGCGGCCATGAAGACCGACGAGCTGATCGGCCTGCTCGCAAAGGACGCCGCGCCGGCGACGCCGAAGCCGGTCGCGCCCGGGCTGCTGACAGCCGCGCTCGTCGGCGCGCTGGTCTCGGGGTTGGCTCTCGTGGTTTGGCTGGGCCTGCGGCCCATGGGTGCGGCGATGCATAGCCCGCCGTTCTGGATGAAGACGGCCTACACGGCCCTGGTCGCCATCGCCGGCTTCATGATCACCGCCAGGCTCGCCCGTCCCGGCGCGCGGATGGGCTGGGCGCCTTGGATCGTCGCCGCCGCTGTCGCCTGGCTGGCGATATTGGCGATGATGGAGATGCGGCGCACGCCCCCGTCGGGCATGTCGCACCTGTGGCTTGGCTGGACCTGGAAGATCTGCGCGCTGCGCATTCTGGCGCTCTCGACCCCGGTGTTTGTCGCCGTGCTCTGGCTGCTGCGGCGGATGGCGCCGACGCGGCTCGCGCTCGCCGGCGCGGCGGCGGGACTGTTCGCCGGCGGGGTCGGGGCGACGGTGTACGGCCTCTACTGCGAAGAGACGGCGGCCGCGTTCGTGGTCGTCTGGTACTCGCTCGGCATGGCCGCCTGTGCGGCGCTGGGCGCCGTGATCGGCCCGCGCCTGCTGCGCTGGTAGGCGCGGCGCTCAGGGCGCCCGAACCGCCTCCACGATCGCCTCACGCACCAGCTCGGGCCGTTCCATCGGCAGGAAGTGCGTCGTGCCGGCGATGGTGTCGATGCGGATGCGCCCCGTCGCGGTCAGCTCGTCGGTGTGGCCGTCGATCCGGCCGGGCGAGTCGAGTTCGGCGCGCAGGATGTGGATGGGACAGGCCGAGCGCGCGAACGCGCCCCAGCTGTCGTGGTCCTGGTTGAGGTAGTTGGAGACTTCCCACTCCGGCGTGCAGGCGAGCTCGACCGAGCCGTCCGGCGCGTCGTGGAATCCGGCGGCGACATAGTCGGCCAGCATAGCGTCGGTCCAGGTGCGGAAGGCGCCGCGGCCGTGATAGCCCAGCACCGCCGCCGCACGGCTGGGGAAGTTGCGCCGCCGTTTCCTCGCGCCGGCGATCATCGGCGAGGCCTCCATCGCCTCGCGCGAGACCGACGAGGTCGCCCCGGGCGGGCGGATCACCGGGTCGAGCAGCGCCAGCGCCCGCACCCGCGCCGGCGCCTCGGCGGCCGCGAGCAGGGAGGCCGTGCCGCCCATCGAATGACCGGCCAGCGCCACGCGCTCGATCCGCATTGCGTCCAGGAACGCCAGCAGGTCGTCCTTCAAGTCGAGCCAGGAGGTCCGCGGGCGGTCGGTGGCGAGGGTGGTGGCGCCATGCCCGCGCTGGTCGGGGGCCAGGATGCGCAGGTCCTGCGCCAGCGGCGCCAGGATGGTGCGGTAGGCGCGGGCGTTGAAGCCGTTGGCGTGCAGGAACACCAGGTCCGGCGCGCGCTCGGACGGCCCGAAGTCCAGGTAGGCCATCTCGCCGGGCCCCGATGGCGGAGCGAGCGGCAGGCGGCAGGCGCGGGGCTCGTAGGCGGCGTTCAAATCGGCGGCTCCGGCGTTCATGCCCTGACTGCTAGGGTGCGCCCCTAGGGTAAGTCCATCCGCTGGCGAGGAGACGCGGCATGAAACTGCGCACCATCGGCTACGAGGCGGCGACGCAGGGCGCCGTCATCAATTGCCTGAAGACCGCGGGCGTCGAAGTGCTGATCGACGTGCGCGCGGTGGCCTCGTCGCGCCGCGCGGGCTTCTCCAAGACGCTCCTGGCCGCCAGCCTGGCCGAGGCAGGCATCGACTACGTCCACCTGCGCGCGCTGGGCACGCCGAAAGCCGGTCGCCAGGCGGTCCGCGCCGGCCACGTCGCCGAGATGGAGCGGATCTACGAGGCGCATCTGCAGGAGCCGCAGGCCCAGCTGCAGCTCGCCGAGGCGTTGGATATCGCCCGCGAACGCCCGGCCGCGCTGCTCTGCTACGAGGCCGACGCGCTGCACTGCCACCGGCGCATCGTCGCCGGTCGGCTGACGCAGGCCGAGAGGTTCGAGGTGGAAGACCTCAGGCCCTGAGGGGGCCTACTTCTTGTCTTTGTCCGGCGCCCCACCGGTCGCGGCCTGGATCAGGGCGGCGATGCGGTCGGTCGAGTCGGCGGCCTGGTTCAGCATCTGCATCGGCGCGGAACCCGGTCGGACGGCGGCGGCCACCTGGCTGGCGGCGGACTGGGCCATGGCGACGGCGGCGTCCGACGCCGCGGCGATCTTCGCCGAAGCGGCGGTCGCGGCGTCCTGATAGATGAAGCCATAGGTCGGATAGACGGTGGTGCCGAGGTTGTGGGACGGGTCGTTCCACACCTTCACCTGGCTCCAGTCGCCGCTCGGCGAGACGTCGACCACGGTGACGTTGCTCTCGACATGGCCACGGTCGCCGTCGATCAGCGACCAGTTGGCGTGGCTGATCTGGATCACGCGGTCGGTCAGCACCTGGCTCACCACCGCGACGTGGCCCAGCCGCATGCGGCCAGTGGGACGGAAGCACAGCACGGCCCCGGCCTTGGGCACGAAACCCGTCTGGTACTTGCCAGCGGCCTGGCTCCACCAGGTCCAGGCGTCCCCGAAGATCTGGATGCCGGAAACCAAGCGGGCGAAGGGAACGCACTGCCAATAGTCGTCGGCGAAAGCGCCACCCGGCGCGAGCGTCACGACAGCGGCTACAAGGAGGGCGCCGAGAGAAGCTCTCGTTCGTCCGAACATACTGGGGATATCTCCCGCCACCGACTTATCAGGGCATAACCCTGACTTACCGTGATGAAAAGAGTTTTTACCGCGCATGGGCGGTCTCAAGTTCGTGAGGATGCGGCGCCGAGCGCCAAAGTTTGATTCGGTCTCGGGCCGGTCGTTCGATCAGGTGGTGGGCGATGGCGGCCAGCGGAACCAAAGCAACGATGAAGAATAACCACAACGGCAAAGGTAGCTGCTTGCTTTGAAGGTGCAGGCTCTTCGCAGCTAGATTTACGAAGAGCAGCTCCCAGGGGATGCAAATCATATACACAGCGTAGCTGATCTCACCGAGATAGACAAAGAACGGGTGCGATCCCAGCCGCCCGCCGGCCTTGGAAACTTGCGCCAGCGAAATAATCAGTCCGCCGAATGCTGAAACGGTAAGCATGTCCGGCGCCCCAAATTGGGCACAGGCGAGGGCGGAAAAGCCGAAAAACGCGGCGCCCGCGAGCGCTTTGCGGCGATCCGCCGCGCTGGCGCGCCAGGCCAGAAAAAGTGCGCAGCCGAGCGCGAAACAGGGCACGATCCGCAAAGCGCCCCAGGAAATGGTCGCCCGCGTGAGCGGAAAACCGGTGATTCGCTCGAAACCGACGTAGAGAACCGCGAGCAGCGCCAGCGCGCCCGCCACCGCGACGCCGGGCCAGCGCCGCAGCGCGATCGTCGCGACGGCGAACACCGGAAAGGTCAGGTAGGCGAACCACTCGGCCGAGATCGACCAGGAGGGATGGTTCCAGCCGGCCACCGGCGAGAGGCCCCAGGCCTGCACCAGGGCGAGGTTGGCCGGCAGCGCCGGCAGCGACAGCACATTGGGATCGACCGGCGCCCCGGTCGCCAGCGCCGCGCCGGCCATCAGCCCGACGGCGACCAGGGTGGCGATATGCAGCGGATAGATCCGCGCGATCCTCGCCCAGATGAAGTCGCTGAACTTGAACCGGCCAGCCTCGAACGCCGGCAGGTAGACGTGGCAGAGGATGAAGCCGGAGAGCACGAAGAAGCACTCGACGCCCAGATAGCCCTTGGCCACCAGCGCCGGCGTGCCGGTCACGGCCAGATGCGGCCAGTAGTGGAACATCACCACCCAGATCGCCGCGAAGAACCGCAGCGAGGTGAGCGGCTTGATGTTCGAGGGGCTTTCCATTCGCCGGATGTCTCCGCGCGAGCCAGTGGCGGCTCGGGCGACACCGCCGGTGCAAAGGGTAAGCCAGACGTTAAGTCGGACCCCGACCCCGGCTATCGAATCGGCGGGCTCCTGCGGCGGTCACCGTCCGCATACCGCGCTCTCGTCATTGTCGGGCCCGAGAAGACGCAGACATCGCCTGCACCTGGGGCGCCCGGCCAATATCAGTGAGCGACACTTCGAGTTGCGTGAGCCGGTCCGAAGGGTCGACCAGCATGATTGTGCCGCCGGCGGTCCGCCAGATCTGCGTAACCCGGGCAAGGCGGCTGTCGGGCGACCGCACCTGGTCCCGATTCGTGGCGGTCGGCGGGCCGTACTGGTGCTTCAGTATCGACATCACCGCGTTGAAGGCGTCGATCGACACATCGAATTGGATCTCGAAGAGGCGGCCGTCATCGAACATGAATTGCAGATTGTCGGCACGGTAGGCCGCGTCGAGGCTGAATGAGCTCGGCAACGCCACGTCGCCGACTCTATCGACGTAGGCGCACGTCACCATGCCGCCGGCGCGCAACGTCGTGTTCGAGGGGATGTGGGCGTTGGCGCCCGTTCCTGCGCCGGCGGAACAGGATGGCAGTGCATCCGGCCCGGCCCCTTCGGGCGGCGCCAACGAGCGCCACGCGGCAAGGCTCATGCCCAGCCGAGCCCCGATGAATGAAAGCGCCGTCGCCGAGCACGGGGTGGGGCCGACGAGACATGCCAGGGCCAATGCACAGCCAGCCAAAGCCATCTGGGCTTTTCTGCTGGAGTGAGATTCATCCATCCCGCGCGCCCCCCAAGAAGGCGTAGTCGGGCAGTTCGAAGTCGTCTCGCAGCTGGGCGCGTATAAGCAGGTCGGGAGCGCCTGGAAGGGCCATCAGCCGTGTCGCCTGGTTGCGCAGCCAAACCCCCAACGCGGTGCGTGGGGCGAACGAGCTGGCGAAGGCCCGGGCCGCCCGTTGCTTGCCCTCGACGAACGGTCGCAGGCGCTTCTCATACGCGGCGAAAGCGGTCGCGTGATCACCATCATGTCGGGCGAGTTCCCCGGCCAACACGTAAGCCTCGGTCATGCCAAGGCCGGCGCCTTCGCCACCGACGAGGGAAATGCAGGCGGCCGCGTCGCCAATCAGCGCCACGCGGCCTTCGGACCAACGCCCCAAGCTCACCTGGCTGACGCGGTCGAAATAGACGTCCTTCGCGGCCTCAAGCAGCAGACGAATCTTGGGCCATTCCCAGCCAGTCTCGGCGAACACCTCTCCGAGCGTCCCCTTTCGCTGCGCCAGGGTGCTCGGCTCGCACCCTCTAAGCCGCTCCGCGGCGAAGACGAGCAGGAACATGGTGCGATCGTTTCTCAGCGCGAAGCGGGAAATCTGCCGTCCGGGGGCGCCGTAACTGACATAGGCAAGTTCGTCGCGGGGACGATAGCCGCGCGCGGTGAAAGCGCCGACGTAGTAGCCGATGTGGCGCTCGGACCGCTGGGACGGGCCGAAGGTCAGTCGGCGGACGTTGGAGTGCAGTCCGTCGGCGCCGATCAGCAGATCGAATGTGCGCCCTGTCCCGTCGGTGAAGGCCAATCTGATCCGACCCTGGCTGTCGTCGATTGCGGCAATACTGGTCCCGAACAAAGTCTCCACCTGCCCTTCCAGCGAATGGAAGATCAGCCGCGCCAGGTCTCCGCGCGGCAGGCTGGTGAAACGGTCCCCCAGTTCGCGTCGCATGGTGTCGGCCGAGATGCGGCCAACCACACCGCCATCGCGGTTCACCCATCGAACGTCCTGAAGGTCGTATCCGGTCTCGCGGATCGCGGGCAGCAATCCCATCCGCTCGGCGACGTCATAGCCGACGCCCCAGAAGTCGATCATATAGCCGCCATCGCGCAGGCTCGGGGCCGTCTCGATCAAGGTCGGCTCATGCCCCGCGCGCAACAGCCAGTACGCCAGCGCCGGTCCTGCGACGCCGGCGCCGCTGATGGCGATCCGCAGGCTTCTCGCGCCGCTCAGTGTGCCCCCTCGATGATGTCCGTGTGTGCGTTGCGGTCCCTCGCCCAAGCCGCCTCATCGTGGCCGGCGTCGATCGGCCGCTCTTTGCCGTACGAGATCGTCGCGATGCGACTTGGCGCGACGCCGTGGTCGCTCAGGAACTCCCGCACCGCATCGGCGCGCCGGGCGCCGAGGGCGAAGTTGTATTCGCGCGTGCCCCGTTCATCGCAGTTGCCCTCGATCCGCACGCGAACGTTGGGGTAGCGATCCAGCCAACTGGCCTGGGCCTCGAGGATCGGACGGGCGTCGGATCGGATGTCGGCTTGATCGAAGTTGAAATAGGCCCTGTCGCCGACGTTGATCACGAAGTCCTGCACCGTCCCGGGGAGGGGCTGACTGCTCACGGCGCCGGCCGGAGGCGCGGGATAGCCGGGGCTCGAAGGCGCCGTCCTGGGCGGCGGTGTCTCGCTTGCAGGCGGTGGTTTTGGGGGCGAGGCGCAAGCCGCCAGCGCCGCCGCCGCCAGACTGGCCATGAGCGCCTTGGCCGGCGCGTTGAATCTCATCCCTGTCACGATCATTCCACCGACCCGATGCCAACTCCCTCGAGCGAGATTTAATTCATATCGTGAACTAATGGAACGCAGAATCCACCGGCTTTCGAAGCCGGCACGTGTTCGACCGGGGGAACTGAGCTGGCGCCGATCGGTTCCGAATTATGTCATCATATGAACTTTCGTGAGTCGGCCAAAACGCCTACTTTGTCGCTCGAACCTCAGCCTTTCCGGAGTCGACTCGTGAGCCTTGCCGCCAACCCGGCGCTACGATCGTCCGCCTCGGCGCCCGAGCATGGCGCGTCCGGGGTCCATCTCGAGGAGTCGCGACGTCTCTCCTTGACCCAACTTTCGCTTCTGGCCCTCGCCGTGGGCATCGTGACGGGGCTCGGCGCCGTCGGTTTCCGCGACCTGATAGGCTTTGTGCACAATCTCGCCTTCACCGGCCGCCTCTCCTACCGCTACGACGCCAACGTCTTCACCGGCGCTTCTCCGTGGGGGGCGTTGGTGATCCTGGTTCCCGTGGTCGGCGGCATACTGGTCACCTTCCTGGTCAGCAATTTCGCGCCTGAGGCCAAAGGCCATGGCGTTCCCGAGGTGATGGACGCGATCTACTTCAAGGGCGGGAAGATTCGTCCCGTGGTCGCGCTGGTGAAGTCCGTGGCCTCGGCGATCGCCATCGGCACCGGCTCGTCCGTGGGGCGCGAAGGGCCGATCATCCAGATCGGCTCGGCGCTTGGATCGACGCTTGGCCAGGTCATCCATATGCCCGCCAGCCAGCGGATCGTGCTGGTGGCGGCGGGCGCCGGCGCCGGCATCGCCGCCACATTCAACACGCCGATCGGCGGCGTCATGTTCGCCATCGAACTGATGCTGCCTGAGGTCGGCGTCTCCACCTTCCTGCCAGTGGCGATCGCGACCGGCGCGGCGACTTTCATCGGCCGCTGGTTCATCGGCGACCAGCCCGCTTTCCTGGTGCCCGCCCTGGCCCCGATGGCCGCAAACGCCGGCGGTGCGGTCGTGCTGCTGCTCTATGCCGCGCTTGGCGCGCTGGTTGGCGCGGCCGCGGCAGGATTCATCCGCGGCCTGCATCTGTTCGAAGACGCCTTCGACCAGATCCCGTCGCGGTACCTGCGCCACATCCTGGGCATGCTGCTGATGGGCGTGCTGATGTACGCCCTGTTCCTCGGCTTCGGTCAGTACTTCGTGGACGGTGTCGGCTACGCGACGGTGCAGTCGATCCTGACCGGCGGTCAGGGCGTCGCCTGGTTCCTGGCGCTGCTGTTCGTTTCGAAACTGGTGGCGACGTCGCTCAGTCTGGGTTCGGGGTCGTCCGGCGGCATCTTCTCGCCGTCGCTGTTCATGGGCGCGACGCTTGGCGGCGCGTTCGCGGCGGCCTTGAACCATACCGGCCTGATCCCGCCCCTGAGCGTCCCGGCGTTCGCGATGGTCGGCATGGGCGCGATGGTGGGCGGCGGCACCGGCGCGGTGATGACCGCGGTGGTGATGGTGTTCGAAATGACCCTAAGCTACGACATCATCATGCCGATGATCGTCGCCGTGGCCATGAGCGTCGGCGTGCGCCGGATGTTCTCGCGCGAGACGATCTACACCTTGAAGCTCGTCCGGCGCGGCCAGCACATACCCAAGGCGCGCCACGCCAACATGTTCCTGGTCCGCCGCGCCAAAGAGGTGATGGACCCGGACGTGCTGGTGCTGCCGCGCGACGCCAGCTTCGATCAGTTCCTCAGCGCGCACGGACCCGAAGGGCGAATGCGGCACGTCGTGGTCACCGACAAAGGCCGGATCTTCGGCGTCATCCGTGTCAACACCGGCCTCAGGCGCGGTCTCGCGAGCGCCCACACCGGCATCACGCTTGGCGACGTCGCCAACCGCAACTTCACCGTCGTCGGCGAGGACGCTGTCGCTTTCGACGTAATCAACCGCATGTGGCGCAAAGGCGCGACCATGGCCGTCGTCACGCGCGGCCATGGCGTGCCTCATGGGGAAGATGTGGTGGGCATCGTCAGCAAGGAACACGTAGCCGACTCGGTTGCGCAAAGTGTGACGCTCTATCCGACGTGACCTTCGGGCCGACGTTTATTCCGCCAGGCGTTTCAGTTGGTTCAGCGAGCGCCTGAGCGCCGGTTCCTGGCGCAGCATCTCCTCCAGGTGGCGCTCGGCAAGGGCGTCGATCAGCGCGTCGCCCTGCCGCGTAAGGGACAGCCGGACCACCCGCCGATCGTCCAGCGACTGGGTCCGTTCGGCGAGCCCTGCTTTGCTCAGGCGATCCACCAGCTGGACCGCGGCCTGCGGAGTCAGCAATAGGTCTTCCGCCAGGTCCCCCATCGTCGTCTCGCCTCCGTCGGTGGCCTTAATGGCGAGCATCGCCTGATATTGCTGCTGGGTGACACCCGCGGCACGGCTGATCACCTCGCTGGCCGCCAGAAAGCGCCGCAGCGCGTGGCGGAAGCCCGAGAGACCCTTAAAGCGCACTGGATTGAGCGGCATCTGGTTCGATCGGCGCGACGCTATTCCGACCGTGGGGCCGCGTTGTTGGCGGTCGCCCCTGGTTCCAGCAACGTCTCGATCAGCGCTATCAGCGCGCGCTCTATGCGCGGATTGTCGATCGGTGTCTTTGAGCGTCGCAGCTCCTCGAGGATCGCTTCGAGCTGCAGGCGGCGAGGTTCGGCGATAACCATGTCTCGATCCCAGCTCGTACGGGCGCGCCGCGCCAAAAGCCGACCATAGCCAGCGCGACGCCATGTCTCAATTCGGCGTGTCTCGGCGTGTATGTCGCGTCCCGTTATCCTGGCGCGGCGTCTGCGCGCCGTTTGAGAGCCTAACTCTTACAGGAAGCTGTAGGGGTCCACGTCGATGGTCAGACGCACCGAGCCTGGGACCTTCACCCGGGCGCGCCAGGCGGCGAGGAACGCCTGCAGGTCGACGCCGCGGTCGGCGCGGATCAGGAAGCGCTTGCGGCGGCGCCCGCGCACCAGGGCGAACGGCGGATCGGCCGGCCCGAACACGTCGACGCCCTCGGCGTTGGGCGTGGCGGCGGCGAGGTCGTGCAGGAAGCGCTCCAGCACCGCCGGATCGACGCCGGAGACGATCAGCGCGGCGAGGCGGCCGTAAGGCGGCAGCCGCGCGAACTCGCGCTCGGCCATCTCGGTGGCGACGAAGGCGTCGCGGTCCTGGCGCTTCAGTGTCTGCATCACCGCGTGTTCCGGCGCATAGGTCTGCAGCAGGGCGCGGCCGCGCTTGGCCTTGCGTCCGGCGCGGCCGGCGACCTGCGCCAGCAGCTGGAACGTGCGCTCCGCCGCCCGCAGGTCGCCCCCGCGCAGGCCGAGATCGGCGTCGACCACGCCGACCAGGGTGAGGTTGGGGAAGTTGTGCCCCTTCGCGGCGCTCTGGGTGGCGATCAGGATGTCGATCTCGCCCTCGGTCATCGCCCGGATCATCTCCCGCGCAGCCTCCGCGCTGGTGATGGTGTCGGAGGAGAAGACCGCGATGCGGGCGTCGGGGAACCGCTCGCGCGCTTCTTCCTCCACTCGCTCCACGCCAGGCCCGACCGAGACCAGGCTGTCCTTGGCGGTGCAGTAGGGGCAACGCTCCGGCTTCGGCATCGAGAAGCCGGTCAGGTGGCAGACCAGCCGGCCGCTGTAGCGGTGCTCGACCAGCCAGGACTCGGTGTCGGGCGCGCGGAGCCGCTCGCCGCAGGCGCGGCACAGCACCAGCGGGGCGTAGCCGCGGCGATTGAGGAACAGCAGCACCTGCTCGCCGCGGGTCAGGGTCTCCTTCATCGCCGCGATCAGCGGCGGCGAGAGCCAGCGCCCCGGGTCCGGCGGCGTCTCGCGCAGGTCGATCAGGGTGACGTCCGGCAGCACCGCCCCGCCGTGGCGCGCGGCCAGCTTCAGCCAGCGATAGCGGCCGGTCTCGGCGTTCCACAGCGTCTCCAGCGAGGGCGTCGCCGAGGCCAGGATCACCGGCGCCTCGCCGATCTTCCCGCGGGCCACGGCGAGGTCGCGCGCCTGGTAGATGAAGCCGTCCTCCTGCTTGTAGGAGGCGTCGTGCTCTTCATCGACGACGATCAGGCCCAGCTGCTGGAACGGCAGGAACAGCGCCGAGCGCGCGCCGACGACGATGCGGGCCTGACCCAGCGCCACCGCCTCCCACACCCGGCGCCGGTAGGTGGGCGGCAGGCCGGAGTGCCAGGCGGCCGGCTCGGCGCCGAAGCGCTCGGCGATCCGGGCGATCACCGCCTGGGTCAGCGCGATCTCCGGCAGCAGGATCAGGATCTGGCCCAGCGGATCGCGGCGCAGGGCGGCGGCGGCGGCCTCCAGATAGATTTCGGTCTTGCCCGAGCCGGTGACGCCGTCGAGCAGGGCGACGGCGAACGTCCGCTGCGCCAGCATCGCCTCGAGCTCGGCCAACGCCGCGGCCTGGCTGGGATTCAGCTTCGGCGCGGCCTGGTCGGGATCGGGCTCCGCAAAGGCGACCGGCTGTTCGCGCAGCTCTTCGACCAGCACGCCGTCGGCGATCAGGGCGTGGACCACGCCGGCGCTGACCCCCGCCGCCCGCGCCAGCGGGGCCGGGGGCAGAGCGTGCGCCTTGACCGCTTCCAGGACCCTGGTCCTGGCCGGCGTGATCCGCGTCGGTGGCTTGCCGGTCGCGACGGTCACCCGCTGCGCCTTCGCCTTCGGCGCGCCGGAGCCGCGCAGCGCGATCGCCAGCGGCTGGCCCGGCTGGTCGACGGCGTAACGGGCCGCCCAGTCGATGAAGGCAAGGCTCTGCGCCGGCAGCGGCGGCGCGTCCATCAGCCCGGCCACCGGCTTCAGCGCCCGATTGCCGCCGGCGCCGTCGCGCAGTGCGGTCACCGCGCCGCGCACCAGCCGAGGTCCCAACGGCACGGCGACCACGTCGCCCAGCGCCAGCTCCATGCCTTCGGGCTCGGCGTAGTCGAACGCTTCCGGCAACGGCAGTGGGATGAGGACGGAGGCGATCCTCACGGCAGATGGTCTTTTGTCGCCGCGCCCGTCATGCGGCGGTCATCGCCGAGATTTGCCGCGCCGTCGAGGGCCGCCGGCCCGGATTTCATGCCCGCCCGCAAGCCCCCGTTAACCGAGAAGGGTCTTGATCTGTTCTGGAGCGACGAAGGGATGGGACATTGACCGATGTGCTGCGCGCGAATGCGCACGAATGGGCCAGGGACGAAGCCATCCGGGTGTTCCTGAAGAGCCGTCCGGAATTCGTCCGTGACGATCCGGAGCTGATGCAGGCGCTCGGCGTGCGGCCCGACGCGGCCAACGTGATCGACTTCGGCCCGGCCGCGCTTTCGCGCGCCGCCAGCGCCCACCGCAAGGAAACCAGCGTGCGCCGGCGGCTGGAAGCGGTGGCGCAGGCCAACTTCGACGCCCAGTCTCGCACCCACGAGGCGGTGATCGAACTCCTGGGCGCACGCAACCACTCCGACCTCGCGGCCCGGCTCGACGCGCTGGCCAAGGCGCACTTCGGTCTCGCCGCCGCGGTGATCGCAGTCGAAGGCCCCGAGCGCACGCCGGCCGGCTGGCGGGCGCTGGCCGAAGGGCAGTGCGACCTGACGATCGGGCGCGGCAAGCCGGCGCGGCTCGGCGTCGTGCCGACCTCGCAGGGCCTCTTCGCCGCTGGCGACAAGGTGGGCAGCGTGGCGCTGATCCGGCTTACGATCTGGCATCCGGCGCGCGCGGGCATCCTGGCCTTCGGGGCCGAGGATGAAGACGCCTTCTCGCCCGACATGGGCCACGAGCTGATCGACTTCCTGGCCCGCGTCGTCGAGCGCACGGCCGAGCGCTGGCCTTTGACGTGAGCCCGCGCGAGGCGCTCATCGCCTTTCTCGAGCACCTCGCCAACGAGCGCCGCGCCAGCCCCCGCACGATCGAGGCCTATCGCGCGGCCGGACTCAACTACATCGCCTTCCTGGAACGGCATCTCGGCGGCCAGCTGGCGCTGACGGACCTTGGAGCCCTGAGCGCCGGCGATATCCGCGCCTTCCTCGCCCACCGCCGCAGCGGCGAGCATCCGCTGTCGGCGCGCTCGCTGTCGCAGTGCCTGTCGGCCGTGCGCAGCTTCCACCGGTTCATGGATCGTCGCCTGGGGATCGCCTGCCCGGCGCTGGCGCTGGTGCGCGGGCCGAAGGTGGTCCCGCCGCCGCCGCGGCCGGTGACCGAGGACCAGGCCATGGGCCTGCTCACCGAAGCCGGCTGCGATCCCGACCGCGAAGACTGGGAGAACCTGCGCGACGAGGCGGTGCTGGCGCTGCTGTACGGCTGCGGCCTGCGCATCTCCGAGGCGCTGTCGCTGAAGCGCGCCGACGCGCCGCTGGGGGTCTCGGCGCGCATTCTCGGCAAGGGCTCGAAGACCCGCATCGTGCCGGTGTTGCCTGAGGTGCGCCGGGCCGTCGACGCCTACGTGGCGGCGATGCCGTTCCAGCTCGACCCCGACGCGCCGCTGTTTCGCGCCAAGCGCGGCGCGCCGCTGCCGGCGCGGCGGGTGCAGGAGCTGATGGCGCTGCTGCGCGCGCGGCTCGGCCTATCCGAGCGGGCGACGCCGCATGCGCTGCGCCACTCGTTCGCCACCCACCTGCTGGGCGCAGGCGCCGACCTGCGCTCGATCCAGGAACTGCTCGGCCACGCCTCGCTCTCGACCACCCAGCGCTACACCGCGGTGGATGCCGCCGGCCTGCTGAACGCCTACGCCAAGGCGCACCCGAAGGGGTAGCTGGGCGTCTTGCGAGTTACCCCACCAGCGCCCTGATCCACGCGCTCGACTCCGCGATCGCGCGGCCGCTGGCGCCGAGCATGGCGAAGAACGGCCAGATGTGGATCATGTCGGGCCAGATCCGCAGGGTGACGTCCACCTGCGCCAGGCCGGCCGCCTCGGCGAGCTGGGTCGAGTCCGACAGCAGCACCTCTTCCGAGCCGACCTGGATCAGCATCGGCGGCAGGCCCGCCAGGTCGGCGAACAGCGACGAGGCCCTCGGGTCGCGCCGGTCGCCGGCGCCCATGTAGCCCTCGGCGAACTCGTCGATGCCCTGCTGGGTGATGATGAAATCGGTCTCGGCCTTGGCCGCATAGGCGGGGCTGGCGTTGGTCAGGTTCACCCAGGGGCTGATCAGGTGCAGGCCGGCCGGCAGCGGCAGCCCGGCGTCGCGGGCGGCGACGGCGCAGGCGACGCTGAGGCCGCCGCCGGCGCTGTCACCGGCGATCACGGTGTGGGCCGGGTCGCGGCCGAGGGCGAGCACCGCGCGCCAGGCGGCCAGGGCGTCGTCGTGGGCGGCGGGGAACGGGTGCTCGGGCGCCAGGCGATAGTCGACCACGAACGCCGTCGCCTGGCGCCTGCTCGGCCATCCTGGCCGCCAGGGTGCGGTGGCTGGCCGCAGCCGCCGACGCAGTAGCCGCCGCCGTGCAGGTAGAAGATGGTCCGGTCGGCGACGGCGTTGCTCGGGCGCGATCTTCTCGGCCGGCACGCCGCCGAGGCTCATCGCCTCGACCAGGACGGACTCTGGCGGCGGGACGCCGGCGCCCATGGCGTCGATGCCGGCGCGCCGTTCGGGCCAGGGCGGCCTGCGGCGCGTCGGGCGGCGTGGCGAACGGCCGCCATCGCGGCTTGCAAGGCGGCGACCTCGGGGTCTCTCCAGGTGGGCATCAGCGTTCCTCCAGGCGTTTCTCTCAAGTTGAGGTCAGCTGGCGCGGCCCGCGAACGTCATGGCCGGGCTTGTCCCGGCCACCCATGAACACCGCGTACGATGGCGTCCTTGGGTTGCCGGCATTCCGCGCTTCGCGCTCCAGCCGGCAATGACGTGATTGGGAATACGAGTGACTTCAACGCTCGCAAAACCTCGAACGCGATCACGCAGCGTCGGTCAAGTCCTTGGGGTCAAGCCTGCATGGTCCAGCCCTCGACGCCCATGGCCGCCTGGCGCGAGGCCTCGGAGCGGGTGGGGTGCGGGTGGCAGGTGCGGGCGACGTCTTCCGAAGCGGCGGCGAACTCCATGGCGACGCAGTATTCGGCGATCAGCTCGCCGACGTCGGGGCCGACCATGTGCACGCCCAGCACCCGGTCGGTCTTGGCGTCGGCCAGCACCTTCACGAAGCCCTCGGCCTCGTGGTTGACCTTGGCGCGGGCGTTGGCGGTGAACGGGAACTTGCCGACCTTGTAGGCGACGCCGGCGGCCTTCAGCTCCTCCTCGGTCTTGCCGACCGTGGCCACCTCCGGGAAGGTGTAGATGACGCTGGGGATCACGTCGTAGTTCACGTGCCCGGCCTTGCCGGCGATGATCTCGATGCAGGCCACCCCCTCGTCCTCGGCCTTGTGGGCCAGCATCGGGCCGTGGGTGACGTCGCCGACCGCCCAGACGCCGGGCGCGCTGGTGCGGAAATGGTCGGTGTCGATGAAGCCGCGCTTGTCGGGCGTCACGCCGACGCTCTCCAGGCCGAGACCCTCGGTGTAGGGACGGCGGCCGATGCACAGCAGGACATAGTCGGCGCTGAGCGTCTCGGCCGCGCCGCCGGCGACCGGCTCGACGGTGAGCTCGACCGACTTCGCGCTCGCCTTGGCGCCGGTGACCTTCGAGCCGAGCTTGAAGGCGATCCCCTGCTTGGTCAGGGAACGCTGGAAGGTCTTGGCGGTCTCTTCGTCGACGCCGGGGACGATGCGGTCGAGGAACTCGACCACCGTCACCTTCGCGCCCAGCCGGCGCCAGACCGAGCCCAGCTCCAGCCCGATCACGCCGGCGCCGATGACGATCAGGGTCTTGGGCACCTCCGGCAGGGCCAGCGCGCCGGTGGAATCGACGATCCGCTTCTGGTCGACCGCGACGCCCGGCAGCGGCGCCGGCTCTGAGCCGGTGGCGATGACGATGTTCTTGGCGTCCAGCGTGGTCACGGCGCCGTCCGCGGCGGTGACCTCGACCTTGCCGGGCCCGGCGATCTTCCCGGCGCCCTTGATCCAGTCGACCTTGTTCTTCTTGAACAGGAACTCGATGCCCTTGGTCAGCTGGCCGACCGAGACGTCCTTCTGCGCCATCATCGCCGGCAGGTTCAGCTTCGGGGTGACCTCGATGCCGAGCCCGGCGAAGTCCTTGCCCGCCATCTCGAACAGCTCGGAGGCGTGCAGCAGCGCCTTGGAGGGGATGCAGCCGACGTTGAGGCAGGTGCCGCCCAGCGTCGCGCGCATCTCGACGCAGGCGACCTTCAGGCCCAGCTGGCCGGCGCGGATCGCCGCATTGTAGCCGCCCGGCCCGCCGCCGATGATGACGACGTCGTATTCGGCCATCCGCCTTCAGTCTCCGTCTTGGGTGAGGGGTGGATATAGGTGGTTTGCGACGCGCCGTCAGCGCAGCAGGTTGAAGATCAGCCAGATCAGGAATGGCGCGCCGAGAAACAGCGCGGCGACGACCCGCATGCCTTTCGAGCGGGCCGCCGACGACGTGGCCGGCGGCGCGCCCCACGGCGACTCTTCCTCGCCGGTCGACAGGCCCGGCGTCGCCCTGAGCGCCTTCAAGGTCGCGCGCGCCTCGGCGACCTGCTCTTGCGGGGCCATCAGCCGGTAGCCGCCGAGGCTCTCGATCACCGGCGCCTCCATCGCCCCGAATGCGCCGTCGAACACCTCCGCGGCGATGCCGGCCGAGCGCAACGCGCCGGCGGCGATGTGCGCCTCCATCAGGTTCGGAATGCGGGTGACGAGGGCGAGACCCACGTCCTTGGCCTAGACCTCCAGCAGCAGCCGCTGCGGGTCCTCGATGTGTTCCTTGACCTTGACCAGGAAGGTCACCGCGCCTTGGCCGTCGACCACGCGGTGGTCGTAGGAGAGCGCCAGGTACATCATCGGCCGGATCACCACCTGGCCGTTCACGGCCATCGGCCGGTCCTGGATCTTGTGCATGCCGAGGATGCCGGACTGCGGCGGGTTCAGGATCGGCGTCGACATCAGCGAGCCGTAGACCCCGCCGTTGGAGATGGTGAAGGTGCCGCCCTGCAGGTCTTCCAGCGCCAGCGTGCCGTCGCGGGCCTTGGTCGCCCAGCGCGGCGATGGCCTTCTCGATCCCGGCGAGGCTCAGCGCGTCGGCGTCGCGCACCACCGGCACCACCAGGCCCCGCTCGGTGCCGACGGCGACGCCGATGTCGTAGTGGTTCTTGTAGATCAGGTCGGTCGCCGTCGATCTCGGCGTTGACGTCCGGCACCTCCTTCAGGGCGGCGACGCAGGCCTTGACGAAGAAGCTCATGAAGCCGAGCCGCACGCCGTGGCGCTTCTCGAAGACGTCCTTGTAGTGGGTCGCGCAGCGCCATCACCGCGCTCATGTCGACCTCGTTGAAGGTGGTCAGCATGGCGGCGGTGTCCTGCGCCTCCTTCAGGCGCCGGGCGATGGTCTGGCGCAGGCGCGTCATCCGCACCCGCTCTTCGCGCTCCTGCGGCGGACGCGGCGGGGCGGGCGCCTGGACGGCGGCTGGCGCCTGAGCCGCGGCGGGCGGGGGCGTCGTGGCGCGCGCTTCGAGCGCGGCCAGCGCGTCGCCCTTGGTGATCCGGCCGTCCTTGCCGGTGCCGGCGATCGCGGCGGCATCCAGGCTGTTCTCGGCGACGATGCGCTGCACCGAGGGGGCCAGCGGCCGCGCCGGTCGGGCTCGGGGCCGGCTCGGGCGGCGGCGCGGATCGCGGCGGCTCGACGTCGCCAGCGGGCGCGAGCACCGGGGGCGCGGCGGCGACTTCGACCTGCTTCGCCTTGGCGGGCGCGGCGGCCGGCGCGGCGCCGGCGGCGCTGATGTGGCCGAGCACGGCTCCAGGCCCGACCGTCGCGCCTTCCTCGGCGGCGATGTCGGCCAGCACGCCGTCTTCCGGCGCGCCGACCTCGAGGTTGACCTTGTCGGTCTCCAGCTCGACCAGCACCTCGTCCTTGCGTCACCGCGTCGCCCGGCTTCTTGGCCCAGCGCGCCACGGTGGCTTCGGTGACGGATTCCCCAAGCGCCGGGGTCATGATGTCGGTCATCGGCAGCGGCTCCTTATCCGCCGGGCTTCTAGACCCATTTCGCGTGTCAGGCGAACGCCTCGGCCAAGGAAGGTCTGCAGTTCCTTCATGTGCCGGCTCATCAGGCCCGCGGCGGTCGAGGCCGAGGCCGGGCGGCCGACGTAGCGGGCGCGCTTGGCGCTGATCTTCATCTTGGCCAGGGTCAGCTCCAGCCACGGGTCGACGAAGGTCCAGCCGCCCATGTTCTTCGGCTCTTCCTGGCACCAGACCAGCTCGGCGTTCGCGAACCGCGAGCAGCTCGGTGGTCAGCGACTTCACCGGCCAGGGATAGAACTGCTCGAGCCGCATCAGGTAGACGTCGTCGATGCCGCGCTTCTCCCGCTCGTCCAGCAGGTCGTAGTAGACCTTGCCCGAGCAGAGGACGACGCGGCGGATCTCGGCGTCGGGCGCCAGCTTGATCGTGGTGTGACGTGTCGTGCTCGGCGTCGTCGTGCAGCACGCGGTGGAAGGCCGAGCCCTCGGCGAAGTCGGCCAGGTCGGAGACCGCCTTCTTGTGCCGCAGCAGCGACTTCGGCGTCATCAGGATCAGCGGCTTGCGGTAGTCGCGCAGCAGCTGGCGGCGCAGGATGTGGAAGTAGTTGGCCGGGGTCGAGCAGTTGGCGACCTGCAGATTGTCCTCGGCGCAGAGCTGCAGATAGCGCTCCAGCCGGGCGGAGGAGTGTTCCGGTCCCTGGCCCTCGTAGCCGTGCGGCAGCAGCATGACCAGGCCGCTCATCCGCAGCCACTTGCGCTCGCCCGACGAGATGAACTGGTCGATCACCACCTGGGCGCCGTTGGCGAAGTCGCCGAACTGGGCTTCCCAGAGCGTCAGCGTGTTCGGGTCGGCCAGCGAGAAGCCGTACTCGAAGCCCAGCACCGCCTCTTCCGACAGCGCCGAGTCCAGCACCTCGAAGTGGGCCTGGCCCGGGCGCAGGTTCGAGAGCGGCGTGTAGTGCTCCTCGGTGGTCTGGTCGATGATGTCGCAGTGGCGCTGGACGAAGGTGCCGCGCACGCTGTCCTGGCCGGAAAGGCGCACCGGATAGCCCTGGTCGAGCAGGCGTCGCGAAGGCCAGGTGCTCGCCGGTGGCCCAGTCGATGTTCTCGCCGGCCTCGATCGCCGCGCGGCGGTTCTCGATCACCCGGCGCACGGTCTTGTGGACGTCGAGCCGCTCGGGGAGGGTGGTGAACTTCAGGCCGAGGTCGCGCAGCTTCTGCAGCGGCACGGCGGTGTCGCCGCGGCGCTCCTCGTGCTCCGGCGCGCATGCGCGCCCACTTGCCGTCCAGCCAGTCGGCCTTGTCGGCGTGATAGGTCTTGCCGGCCTCGAACTCCTTGTCGAGGAAGGCGTCGAACTCGGCGATGAAGCCGTCGAGCTCCTGGCGTGGTGATCACCCCCTCGTCGATCAGCCGCTGGCCGTAGAGCTCGCGCGTCGTCGGGTGGTCCTTGATGGCCAGGTACATCAAGGGCTGCGTCATCGTCGGATCGTCGCCCTCGTTGTGGCCGAACCGGCGGTAGCAGAACATGTCGATGACCACGTCCTTGCCGAACTGCTGGCGGTACTCGGTGGCGACCTTGGCGGCGTAGACCACCGCCTCCGGGTCGTCGCCGTTGGCGTGGAAGATCGGCGCCTCGACCATCAGCGCGGTGTCGGACGGATAGGGGCTGGTGCGCGAGTAGCGCGGGCTGGTGGTGAAGCCGATCTGGTTGTTGACGATGAAGTGGACGGCGCCGCCGGTGCGGTAGCCCTTCACGCCCATCAGGTTGAAGCACTCGGCGATCACGCCCTGGCCGGCGAAGGCGGCGTCGCCGTGCATCAGCAGCGGCAGCACGTGGCCGCGGCCGGCGGTGGGGTTCTCGCGCAACGAGGAAGGCCTGCTTGGCGCGCGCCTTGCCGAGCACCACCGGGTTGACGATCTCCAGGTGGCTGGGGTTGGCGGTCAGCGACAGGTGGACGCTGTTGTCGTCGAAGGTGCGGTCCGACGAGGCGCCCAGGTGGTACTTCACGTCGCCGGAGCCCTCGACGTCCGAGGGCAGCGACGAGCCGCCCTGGAACTCGTGGAAGATCACCTGGTAGGGCTTGCCCATCACCGCCGCCAGCACGTTCAGGCGGCCGCGGTGGGGCATGCCGATGACGATGTCGCTGCACGCCCAGCGCGCCGCCGCGCTTGATGATCTGCTCCAGCGCCGGGACCATGGACTCGCCGCCGTCCAGGCCGAACCGCTTGGTGCCGGGGAAGCGCTTGTGCAGGAAGCGCTCGAAGCCCTCGGTCTCGATCAGCTTCTTCAGGATGGCGATCTTGCCCTCGGCGGGTGAAGGCGATCTCCTTGTCGCGGCCCTCGATGCGCTGCTGCAGCCAGGCCTTCTCGGCCGGGTCGGAGATGTGCATGTACTGCACGCCGACGTTGCCGCAGTAGGTGCGCCGCAGGATCTCCAGGATCTCGCGCAGGGTCGCGGTCTCCAGGCCCAGCACGATAGTCGAGGAAGATCGGCCGGTCGTAGTCGCTCTCGGCGAAGCCGTAGCGGGCCGGGTCGAGCTCGGTGGCGTCGCCCTGCGTCACCGCCAGGCCCAGCGGGTCGAGGTTGGCCGCCAGGTGGCCGCGCATGCGGTAGGCGCGGATCATCATGATCGCGCGCAGCGAATCCAGCGTGCGGGCGCGGACCTCGTCGGCGGTGGCGGCAGGCGCCGCCGCGCTGATCCGGGCTTCCAGCTTGGCGTCCACCGCCGGCCACAGGCCGTCGATCGCCGACAGCCAGTCGGGCCGTGGCTCGGCGATCGGTTCGGGGGTCCACGACGGCTGGGCGGCGGCTTCGACCACCTCGCTCGCCTTGTCGCGGAGCGACGTCGAAGAAGGCGCGCCAGGAAGGCTCGACCGAGTTGGGGTCCTCCGCCCAGCGGGCGTGGAGGTCCTCCACGAAGCCGGCGTTGCCGCCGTAGAGGAATGAGGTCTCGGCCAGAACCTCGTTCAGCCGTCCAGCGTCGTCCGCCATTTGCCTCTCAACCTCGAAACCCGCCTGGGCCTGTGTCGGAGGTCCGGGCGGGGCCCGCATATAGTTATCGTTCAGGCCCCTTTCAGGACCTCGACCAGGGTTTCGCCAAGCGCCGCCGGGGAAGGGGAAACGCGGATGCCCGCGGCTTCCATCGCGGCGATCTTGTCCTCGGCGCCCCCCTTGCCGCCGGAGATGATCGCGCCGGCGTGGCCCATCCGCCGTCCGGGCGGCGCGGTGCCTCCGGCGATGAACCCCACCATAGGCTTCTTGGTCTTTGAAGATCTAATGAACTCGGCCGCGTCCTCTTCGCCCGAACCGCCGATCTCGCCGATCATGATGATCGACTCGGTGGCCGGGTCGGCAAGGAACATCTCCAGGATGTCGATGAATTCGGTGCCCTTGACCGGATCGCCGCCAATGCCGACCGCGGTTGTCTGTCCAAGGCCCACCTGGGTGGTCTGGAACACCGCCTCATAGGTCAGCGTTCCGGAGCGCGAGACAACGCCCACCGAGCCCTGCCTGAAGATGTTGCCGGGCATGATGCCGATCTTGCACTGGTTCGGGGTCAGCACGCCCGGGCAGTTGGGGCCGATCAGGCGCGACTTCGAGCCCGAGAGCGAGCGCTTGACCTTGATCATGTCCTCCACCGGGATGCCCTCGGTGATGCAGACGATCAGTTCCACGCTCGGCGTCGATCGCTTCCAGGATCGCGTCGGCGGCGAAGGCCGGCGGCACGTAGATCGCGCTGGCCGTGGCGCCGGTCTTCGCCACAGCCTCGGCCACGGTGTCGAACACGGGCAGGTTCAGATGCGTCGAGCCGCCTTTCCCGGGCGAGGTGCCGCCGACCATCTTGGTGCCGTAGGCGATCGCCTGCTCGGAGTGGAAGGTGCCTTGCGCGCCGGTGATCCCCTGGCAGATCACGCGCGTCTGCGTGCCGACGAGAATGGACATGAGGCTCTGGGCGGCTCGCTGCTGTTGCGTGAGCGCCGCGCCATCCGAGGAGGCGCTGGCGGCGGCCATCCCATAGGCGATGCGCCGGCCCAAGCAAAGCCCGACCCGACGTCGCCGTGCAGCTTTCGCCCCTGGCGGCCTGCCAGACGGCGAAACCGGCCGTGCGGCTGCGGCATCCAAGCCTCACCGGGTGGGAACCTGCGACACAATTCCCCGTTGCCTATGCGCCGGCTGCGCTCAAAGGTCGGTCTCGGGTTCAGGTGCAGTCGCCTATCGCCCGCCGTTAACCTCCCCAAGGAACCGGCGGGCGGCCCAAGCCCGGCGAGGGTTCTCGCCGGGCTTTTCCATATCGGCCAACCGGCTTAGCGGCGCTCAGCTCGCGGGTACGTTGCGGAACAGGGTGAGCTTGGCCCGGTCGAGGCCGTGCTCCCGCGTCAGCTCGACGCGGGTCGCCTCGGCGCCCGCGCCGCCAGCCGCCGCTGCCTTCAACGCCGCATCCGCATCGCCGGCGTCGCCGCCCTTGGCCGCGCCCGCCAGCCAGATCGTCGCCTGGTCGCTCTTGGCCGCCGGCGGTCCATAGAGTTCGGTGAAGTAGGCCTCGAGGTCGGCGTCGACCGGCTGGTCCGAGGCGGCGTTGCAGCGAAAGTAGCGGACCTCGGCCGGCGCGGCCGAGGTCACCACGCCGCTCTGGATGGTGGCCTCGACGTAGGTGTCCTTGCCGCCGTACTCGAACGTGCGGCGGCTCTCGCCGCCGGCCTCGCGCCGATAGCCTTCAGGGTGCTCGAGGTAGCCCATGAAGCGCGGCCAGCCCCAGACCTCGCCGTGCTCGGCGACCACCGCGGCGTCCGGGGCGTCCTGGCGGCAAAGGTCGAACAGCCCGCGCGCCGCCGTCTTGCTCCAGGCGAGCAGCGGATCCTCGTCGGCCTGAGACGCGGTGGCGAGCGCCAGGGCGGCGATCAGGACGGGGAAGAAGAGCGAGCGGCGCGGCAGGTCGACCTCCGGAGCCCCCGGGGAGAACGCGATCAGGCGCTACTTGGAATAGCCTTGGTAGACCATGATCCCGAAGTCGGAATCCTGCTGGAATTTCAGGATGCCGAAGCCGCCGGCGGCCATCGCCGCGTTGATCCCGTCCTTGCCGACGTGGTCGGGTTTGCCCGGCGCGAGCTTGACGTAATAGACCGCCAGCGTCGGATCGCCGCCGTCAGGCGCGACGCCGACCCAGGCCTGGCCTTCGCCGACCAGCGCGTTGTCGGGCTTGTCGACCACCAGCTTGCAGGTCTGTTCCTTCACGTCGCCGGTCGAGATGTGGCGCAGGCCGCGGCTGATGAACACGGTGTAGTTCATGTTGCCCACCTGCTTCTCGCGGGCGGCCTTGTCGGTGACCGACAGACCCTGCTCGGTCTCGGCCACGACGTTGGTGTCCTTCCAACCGCCGGCGTCGGCCGCCTTGACCGCGGCGAGATAGTCGCCGCCGGTGTCCCAACATACCGACTGGAACGCGTCGAGCGCCGGGTCGCCGGTGGCGGCCGCGGCCGACATCGGGATGACGAGCGCACAAGCGGCGGCGGCGATGGCAAAGGATCGGATCATGATGGCCCTAATGTCTTCTGAGTAGGATGTTTGTGAACCTTACCATCGCGACCTCCCGTGGCCGTGGCAAGGCGAACCTCGCTGCAGCGCGGTTTCAGGCGGCGGCCTTCACCGCGGCGACGATCTTCTGGGCGCCGTCGGCAAGGTCGTTGGCGGGGATTACGTTGAGGCCGGAATCGCGCAGGATCTGCTTGCCGAGCTCGGCGTTGGTGCCTTCGAGCCGCACCACCAGCGGCATGGTCAGGCCCACGTCCTTCACCGCGGCGACCACGCCTTCCGCCAGCACGTCGCAGCGGGCGATGCCGCCGAAGATGTTGACCAGGATGCCCTTCACGTTGGGATCGGCCAGGATGATCTTGAACGCCGCCGTCACCTTCTCGCGCGTGGCCCCGCCGCCGACGTCGAGGAAGTTCGCCGGCTCGGCGCCATAGAGCTTGATGATGTCCATCGTCGCCATGGCCAGGCCCGCGCCGTTGACCATGCAGCCGATGTCGCCGTCGAGGGCGATGTAGGAGAGCTCGTACTTCGAGGCCTCGATCTCCTTCGGGTCTTCTTCGCTCTCGTCGCGCAGGGCGACCACTTCCGGGTGGCGGAAGAGGGCGTTGTCGTCGAAGCCGACCTTGGCGTCGAGCACCTTGATGGAGCCGTCCGTGGTGGCGATCAGCGGGTTGATCTCCAAGAGGCTCATGTCCTTCTCGACGAAGGCTTTGTAGAGCTGAGGCAGGAGGGCGCGGGCCTGCTTGGCCGTCTCGCCCTTCAGGCCCAGCGCCTCGACCAGCTGCAGGCCGTGGTGCGGCCACACGCCGGTCGCCGGATCGACCGTGAAGGTGGTGATCCGCTCCGGCGTCGAATGGGCCACCTCCTCGATGTCCATCCCGCCCTCTGTGGAGGCCACGACGGCCACCCGGCTGGTGTCGCGGTCGACCAGCAGCGAGAGGTAATATTCCTTGGCGATGGCCGCGCCTTCCTCGATGTAGAGCCGGCTGACCACCTTCCCCTTCGGGCCGGTCTGGTGGGTGACCAGCGTCATCCCCAGCATCTTGGTCGCTTCGGCGCGAACCTCGTCGATCGAGCGGGCCAGCTTGACCCCGCCGCCCTTGCCGCGGCCGCCGGCGTGGATCTGCGCCTTCACCACCCAGACCGGGCCGCCCAGCTTCTCGGCCGCCGCCACCGCCTCGTCGACGCTGAAGGCGGGAAATCCGCGCGGCACAGGCACGCCGAACTCGGCGAGAAGGGTCTTGGCCTGATGCTCGTGGATGTTCATGGACGCCTCAGCTCGCGGGGGACGCGGGCCTTATAGGAAGCGCGTCTGGGCTTAGCAATCGAGCGCGCTGGCCGCGCGGAGGCTAACGCTCAGCCCACCATCCGGTTGTTCTTCACGTCGCTCTTGAGCGGCTCGGGAAAGTCCGCCTCGTCCATCATCTTGCCGTACGCGTCGACCTGACCCCGATTGAGATAGACGATCGTGTACTGGGCCGACCCATCGGTGGTCCACCCGCTCGGGCTCGATGGATCGACCCGTCCGTCCGCCTTGATCAAACGATTGTCCCGCTGCATCGCCCGCTGGAAGCCGCGGATCGCCTCGGCGGTGCGCGGGCCGTAGAGGCCGTCACGCTTCAAGTAGTCCATGATCTGCGAGCCGTCGTCCTTGGTGATCTTCAGCGGCGCCAGCAACGTGTTGATGCCGTGCTGGATCAGCTGCACGTCGGCTCGGTGGTTGCGGCAGCCCGGTCCGACCGCGAACGAGATGTCGTAGATCCATCGGATGCCGACGCCTTCGGGCATGTTGCGCACGAACGCCATGATCAACTCCCTGCGGACGGGCAATGCCGCAGCGTCTGAATAACGTTGTCATGCGGCGAAGTCATCGGCGTCGCCAGGTCGACGGTCTCGATTGGCTGTGCGCCGGGGACGGCTTCGCGAGAAAGCGAGCTACCCCACGTGGCTCTTGCCCCAGCGCCAGGGCAGCATGCGGCGCAGCCCCACCAGGACGGGCCGGCGCGGCCGCCGCTCGGCGTCCATCGCCGCCGAACCCCGCCGCTCGAGCTTGCCCCAGCTGACCTGGCCGCCGCGGATCGCGGTGCTGATCGACTTGACCACCACGTAGTACATCAGCTGGCGGTAGCCGAAGCGCTGCACCGGCAGCCAGACCAGGTCCTTCCAGGGCGCGCGCCGCTCCAGCGCCATGCCCAGCGCGCCGGCCGACAGGTCGAGGAAGATGAACGCCGCCCAGTAGAACACCGAGCGCATGAAGTCGTCCGGCGACCACTCCACCGGGTGGTTGGCTTGCGCGTAGAGCGCCCAGACCAGACTCCAGATGATCGCCAGGTCGACCAGCGGCGAGACCGCGGTGAGGAAGATCTGGAACAGCCAGATCTGCGGCAGCGCGACGAAGCCGAGCACCGGGCGCTTGCGGTCGAACAGCGCCGCGCGGTGCTTCCACAGGCACTGCAAGGTGCCGAAGCACCAGCGGAAGCGCTGCTTCAGCAGCCCGGCCACGCTGTCGGGGGCCTCGGTGTAGGCGCGGGCGTCGGAGTCGAACTCGACCCGCCAGCCGGCGCGCTGGCAGGCGATGGTCAGATCCTGGTCCTCGGCCAGGGTGTCGTGCGGATAGCCGCCGAGCGCCGCCAGCGCCGACTTGCGCCAGGCGCCGACGGCGCCCGGCACCACGGTCACCGCGCCCAGCGCCGCCAGCGCGCGACGCTCCAGGTTCTGCGCGGTGACGTACTCCAGCGCCTGCCAGCGGGTGACCAGGTTCATCCGGTTGCCGACCACGGCGTTGCCGGCCACCGCGCCCACCTTGGGGTTGGCGAACCACCGCGCCAGCTGAGCGACGGTGTCGGGCGGGAACAGGGTGTCGGCGTCGAGCGCGACGATGATCTCGCCCTGGGCCACCGCCAGGCCGCGGTTCAGCGCCCGCGCCTTGCCGCCGTTCTCGAACGTCATCAGCGTGACACGCGGCTCGCCCTCGAACGCCTCGCGCACCTTGGCGGCGGTGGCGTCGCTGGAGCCGTCATCCAGCACCAGCACCTCCAGCCGGGTCCAGTTGGAGTGGAGGATGCGCGCCACCGAGGCGACGATCACCTTCTCCTCGTTGAAGCAGGGGATCAGCACCGAGACCATCGGCCCGGTCGCCGGGTCGAGCATCGGCGGGGCGCGCCCGGGCGCGGTCAAGCGGTGGCGCAGCGCCAGCGTCGCCAGGAAGAACAGCCGCGCGACGCCGAGGATGATCGCGGTGATGAACAGCGTGCGCAGCAGGACGTCCACGTAGCGGAAGAAGCCGAAGCCCAGTCGGTCGATCCACAACTCCACCGAGCTGCGCGATGTCGGCGGCATCGCCTGCGCCGGGGTCATGCCGGCCAGCTGGTCCACCGTGACCAGCTTCAGGCCCCTGGCCCGGATCGCGTCGATCAGCGCCGGCAGGGCGGCGACGGTCTGGCTGCGATCGCCGCCGGCGTCGTGCAGCAGGATCACCTGGCCCTGGTGCGGTCCGGTGTCGTCGAGGCGGTCCATCACCCGCTGCACGATCGTGTCCGGCGCGGGCATCCGTCCGTTCGGCTCGCGCTGCCAGTCATCCGGGTCGATCCGCAGCCCGACGATGTAGTAGCCGAGCTTCTGGGCGATCAGCAGCGGCTCGACCTCGTTCGGCGTCGACGGCTCGGCGTCGCCGAAGTAGGGCGGGCGGAACAGGCGCATCGAGCGGCCGGTCAGCACCTCGAACAGACGCTGGGTGGTGTTCAGCTCCAGGTCGGTCTGCGCCACGGGGATGTCGCCGATGTTGGGATGGGTCCAGGTGTGGCCGCCGACGATGTTGCCCTCGCGCACCTCGCGCTGCACCAGGTCGGGCCGATCCTGCATGTTCTCGCCGATGGAGAAGAAGGTCGCGTTGGCGTGCTTGGCCCGCAGGGTGTCGAGGATCTTCGGGGTCCAGCGCCCGTCCGGGCCGTCGTCGAAGGTCAGCGCCACCCAGCCCGGGTGCCAGCCGTAGCGCTGGATCACGTAGGAGGTCGGCATCACCTTGTAGTCTTCGGTCGAGATCAGGCTGTTGTCGGGGTCGATCTCGATGTGGCGCGAGCCGGGCGCGGGCGTCGCGCTGACGTGCAGCACCTCGCCCTGGCCGTCGAACTTGACGTCGGTGCCGGGCGCGACGGTCTCCAGTCCCGCGGGCTTCACCGAGCCGTACGGCTGGCGGAAGAAGTTCCACACCGCCGGATCCTCGGCGCCCATCCGCCACAGCGCATAACCGCGCGGCCGGTAGTCGTCGCCGACCTTGATCTCGTTGAACACCGTCGCGGCGTCGAGGAACCAGACGATGTGCTTGGAGCCATCGTCGTCGATGTAGCCGTAGGTGGGGTTCAGGGCGTCGTCGTCGAAGCTGACGGAGGCTTCGGAGTCCTTCGCGTCCTGGGTCGCGTCGTAGAACACCTCGGTCTCGCCCTTGAGGGCCTTGCCGCTCTTGTCCAGCGTCCAGTCGTAGCCGTAGTCGCCGAGCGCGACGACCATTCGCGCCGGGTCGAGCTGGGCGGCGTCCTTCTCGAGATTGTTCTCGTACCAGTCCTGGCTGGCAGGGGGCCCGGGCTGGCCGCCGCCCTGGCCCGCGTCGCCGCCCCAGTGCTCGTCGTAGGCCATCAGCACGATGGTGTCGGACACCGACTGGAACGTTTTCAGGTTCCAGTCGGGATTGGCGAACGGCGCGGTCACCCAGACTTCGCGGCCGAGCGGCTTCAGCGCCGCCCGGGCCTGGGCGACCAGCCCCGGGTACTGCGCCAGCGCCTGCGGCGAGAGGTTCTCCAGGTCGAAGATGTAGCCGCCGTAGCCGCGGTTCTTGGCGACGTTGACCAGATTGGTCACCAGCGCGGTGCGGGCCGCCGGATTGGTCAGCAGGTTGTTGGCCAGCGGACCGTCGAACAGGCCGTCGTGGGCGTTGGTGATCGACGGCAGCACCGAGGGCGCGTTCTTGGCGCTGGCGATGATCGCCTCGGCCTGCGGGTCGGACGTCACCGTGACCGGGCCCAGCGAGCCGTTCAGGAAGATCCACTGCGGCGAGACGACGTCGAGCTGGTCGATGTGCTGCGCCAGCGAGGGGCGCGAGCTCTCGTCCCATGACACGTAGAAGCCCACCGACAGCGGCCGCGTCGCCCCGCCGGGAGCGCCGGCGTTGGGGCGGCGGGGCACGTGGGTCCAGGCCGGGCGGCCGCGCAGCCGGTGCGCCGTCTCGACGTGCAGCGCCTGCAGCACCCGCGGGTCCTTCAGCGACAGCTGCGGCAGCAGCGGCGCGAAGGCCAGGGTGGCGAAGAAGCCGGCGACGATCAGGGCCGCGAGCGAAACCAGCAGGCCGACGCCCAGCCGTGCGCGCCGATCCCTGCGCCCCGTTGGATCATGGAAGATGTAATCGGCCATCGAGGCCCGGCGCTCTCACAGATTTCGACGCGGCTTGATCGCCGCGGAAGATGGCTGAAGGACGTCGCGATGCAAGAGGGATGGCGGATCGGCCGCGACATCGAGCTCTGCGCGACCGAGGCGGATTGACACCGTCCGCGCAGCGCCTCTCTTTTTGCGCCCGCCCAAGCGACCAAGAGCGCCCATTTGGCTCCGACCAGCGAAGTGTTCGACGAGGAGGGACGGCGCGCCTTTCGCGTCACCGCGGTTCGGGTGGTGGCCGCCTGCGTGGCCGTCGCCCTGGTGATCGGCATCTCCGGCGCGGCGCACAACCTGATGGACGCGGTGCAGTGGTGCGTCGATTCCGCGATCGGCGCGGCGCTGGGCCTGGCGGTCGCACGGTGGTGGGTCCCGCAGGCCTGGTTCCACGAGAAACTGTGGGCGGCCGCGCTGATGATCGCGATCTCGGTCGCTGCGCCGCTGACGTTGGTGATCCTGGGCTGGATCGTGTTCGCGCATCACGTACCCGCGTCCTGGGCGCTGGCGGCAAGCGTGCTGCCGTCGGCTTTCGGCAGCTCGCTGGTGATGACAGCCCTGGCTTTCCTGGTCCGCCGCCCGGCGACCCGGACCCACGCCGCCGCGCCCAGCGCCCCGCCGCCGAAGTTCTTGGCCAGGCTGCCGGCGAAACTGCAGGGCGCCGAGATCTATGCCGTCGAGGCCGAGGACCACTACCTGCGCCTGCACACCAGCCTGGGCCAGGACCTGATCCTGCTGCGGCTGGCCGACGCCATCGCCGAGCTCGAAGGCCTCGAGGGCGCGCAGACCCATCGTTCGTGGTGGGTGGCGAAGGCGGCGGTGGCTTCGGTCGAACGCGGCGACGGGCGTGCAACGCTGACACTGAAGGACGGCGCCGAGGTCCCGGTCAGCCGGGGCTTTGCGAAGCAGCTGCGATCGGCTGGCTGGTTCTGAACGGCCCGCTGGCGCGCAGCCACAGCTCGGCGACGATCAGGTTAGGGACCCAGCACAGGAACGAGATCGCCCGGTAGCCGACGTTGAAGTCGAGATGCGCGATGAACAGCACCGGCAGGTAAAGGCGCAGCGTCACCGCGGCGAAGGTGAGGGCGTAGCTGCGGGTCATCCAGCGGCGGTGACGGACGAAATCGCGCGCCCTGGCGTAGCGCCAGGCCTGCGCGGTGGCGCCCAGCCAACAGACCGCGAGCAGGCCGAACCCGGCGGTCCCGATCGGCCCGGCGGTCGTGCCCAGCGCCAGCAACAGCGCCGCGCAGCCGCCGATCAGGCAGCACGCCACATAGACCGTGCCGGCGCGGCGGTGCCATGCCGGCCAGCGCGCCCGCAGCCGGGGGAAGAACTGCAGCGCGCCCAGCAACAGCGCCGTCGCGCTGACGCCGGCGTGCAGCACCAGCGCGCCGGTGCGGGTGTACTGGTTGGCGACGATGCTCGGGGCCCCGCCGGGCATGCCGGGCAGCAGGTAGCGGTAGGAGCTCAGCGCGATCGCCGCCGCCAACACCGTCGCGCTCCATAGCCACACGCTGCTCAGTTTCATCGCGCACCCAGCAAGCTCGGTCGCGCGACCCTAGCCCCACGGCGCCGCTTCGCCCAGGCTCCAGCCGAGGCCTTCAGCGCCAAAGCGCGCCGCTCGCCGCACGGATCCTCGGGTCAGCGAGGCTGGCTCCAGGCGGCCATCTGGAACAGCTCGATCAGGTTGCCGGAAGGATCCTGGAGCAGGGCCTGCTTGCCGCCCGGGCCTTCGATGACATCGTTGCGAAACGGCGCGCCCGCGGCTTTCAGGCGGGCGACCTCGGCGTCGATGTCGTCGACGATGAGGTGGATCCGGTTCCAGCCGCCGGGGCCGGGCTTGGCGCCATCGGCCATTGGACGTCCGGCGGAACTGGCCGGCCCGCTGATCAGCAGCCTGAGATTGCCGCGCACGACGTCCGCGAACGGCGGGAAGCTGTTCAGAACCTCGAAGCCGAGGAACTTTGTGTAGAATTCGGTCGCCGCCGCTACGTCGTCGACCATGTAGCGGACGTTCACCATCTCGCGCGGGTCGGTCATGGCTTTCTCCTCGGCTCTCAGTGGGCGGTTGTTCGATCTTCGAGGGCGGCGAGCAGGAACTCGATGCGGGTCGCCAGCTCGGCCGCGGTTTGCTGAAACAGCGGATAGGTGACGTCATCGGGCTCGCCGGTGGCGGGGTTGGGGATGCTCCAGTGGGTCGTCTCCGGAAGGCCGGAGAACTCCGGGCACACTTCGCGGACGCGGTCGCACAGGCTGATCACCCAGTCGAAACGCTGGTCGGCGAACAGGTTCAGGTGTTTGGACGCGTATCCGGTCAGGTCGAGGCCGTGCGCCTCGCGCATCACCCGCACCGCGTTGGGATGTAACGGACGGGGATGGCTGCCGGCGCTGTGCGCCTCTATGGCGCCGCCGGACCGAGCCCGCGCCAGCGCTTCTGCCATCTGCGAGCGCGCGCTGTTGCCGGTGCACAGGAACAGCACCCGCACCGGACCGGTCAGGGCGCCGTCACGCGGGGGCGGGACGAGGCGAAGTCCGGGGTGCAGCGCCCCGCCGCTCGCCGACAACAGGCCGCCGATACGCGTCAGGTCCAACCCGTAGTACGTGTCCCGGCGATCGGCTGAGCTGCGTCGCGCGGTCACCAGGCGGCCATCGCGAAGCTTGCCCAGGTGGTAGGAGACCAGGTTCTGAGGTTCGCCGACCAGCTGGGTCAGCTCGTGCACGACGCGGTCGCTGCGAGCCAGCTCACCCAGCAGGCGCCAGCGCAGAGGATGCCCCGCCAGCTGCAGGAATTCGGGCGGGTCGACGTCGGGGCTCGGGTTCATGCCCGCCATTATACATCAATCTGAATTGATGCATCAAGCCAGCTTGATGTACTGGCCGCTTTTGGGTTCAGGCCCCCGGCGCGCCCCGCGGCAGGCGCCAGCCGACCAAGCCCCTAAACCAGCGCCGGCTCGATCTCCTTGCAGGCGGCGATCAGGCCCTGCACCGAGGCGACCGACTTGGCGAACATCGCCTTCTCGGCGTCGTCCATCGGGAACTCGATCACCTTCTCGACCCCGCCCGCGCCGATCACCGCCGGCACGCCGACGTACATGTCCTTCAGGCCGTACTGGCCGGTCAGGTGCGCCGCGCAGGGCAGTACGCGCTTCTTGTCCTTCAGGAACGACTTGGCCATGGCGATGGCGCTCTCGGCCGGGGCGTAGAAGGCCGAGCCGGTCTTCAGCAGCGCGACGATCTCGCCGCCGCCGCCGCGGGTGCGTTGGACGATGCCGTCGAGATCGTCCTGCGAAAGCATGCCCTGCTCGACCAGCAGCGGCAGCGGCAGGCCGCCGACGGTGGAGTAGCGGGTCATCGGCACCATGTCGTCGCCGTGGCCGCCGAGGGTCCAGGCGCGGATATCCTCGACCGACACGCCAAGCTTCTCGGCCAGGAAGTAGCCGAAGCGGGCGCTATCCAGCACGCCGGCCATGCCGACCACCTTGTTCGCCGGCAGGCCGGAGAACTCGCGCAGCGCCCAGACCATCGCGTCGAGCGGGTTGGTGATGCAGATCACGAAGGCGTGCGGCGCATGCGCCTTGATGCCGTCGCCGACCGCCTTCATCACCTTCAGATTGATGCCCAGCAGGTCGTCGCGGCTCATGCCGGCTTTGCGCGGCACCCCGGAGGTGACGATGCAGACGTCGGCGTTGCTGATATCGGCGTAGGAATTCGCGCCCTTCAGCGCCACGTCCTTGCCGAACACGGCGGTGGCCTCGGCGATGTCCAGGCTCTTGCCCTGCGGCAGGCCCTCGACGATGTCGAACAGCACCACGTCGCCCAGTTCCTCCCGGGCGCAGATATGGGCCAGCGTGCCCCCGATCATGCCCGATCCGATGAGGGCGATCTTCGCGCGCGCCATCCGCTTTCTCCGTCTGCTTAAGGGTAGGGGTCTGGAAGCCGGCGCGGTCTAGACCGGCGGCTGCGCACCTGCAAGGCTGCGGCATGTTCGAGCTCGATCCCGCCTTCCTGGCGACCTCGGAAGCGCTGCCGGGACTGGCGCTGTGCGAGGCGCGGCTGCAGCTCGACGCGCGCTTTCCCTGGATCGTGCTGATCCCCCGCATCGGCCGCGCCTTTGAGATCGAGGACCTCTCGGTGGAGGAGCGGGCGATGCTGATGGCCGAGATCGTCGTGGCCGGCGAGGCGGCGCGGGCGGTGGGCGCGGCGCTGGGCCGGCCGGTCGAGAAGCTCAACGTCGGCCAGCTCGGCAACATCACCCGCCAGCTGCACGTCCACATCGTCGGCCGACGCCAGGACGACCCCTGCTGGCCGGGGCCAGTCTGGGGCCAGGGAACAGCGGAAGCGTACGCGTCCGAGATGCTCGAGATGGCGTTGGCGGCGGCGGCCGCCGCCCTGGAGAGCTGAGCTCGCTCTGATCCGCCGGCGCCGCCCCCTCCACCCCTTCGGGGTCCCCCTCCCCCGATGGGGGAGGAGATCGGGCCGGCGCTTTCTTCTCCTCACCCGTCGGGGGAGGGGGACCGCGAAGCGGTGGAGGGGGTGCGTCGCGCGCGCTAGCTCCGCCGCAGCTTGACCGGCGCGTCGGCGCCGTTCTCGTGCAGCGTGCCGGCCCAGGCGCCGCTTGGGTCGGTGTGCAGGCTGACGGTCACGGCCGGCGCGCCCGGCGTGGGGCGCAGCGTGATCGTCAACGATCCCGGTCCTCGCTCCAGGTTGTCGATGAAGCCGATGTCGCCGGGGACGATGGGGTGGCGCAGGTCGCGCCAGACGCCTTCCAACGGAGACTCGCCGCCGGGCCGGTCGACCAGCTGGAAGGCCAGCAGCGCCTGGCCCGAGGCCGACACCAGGGTCCAGCTGCCGTCGAGCGGCCCCTGGTAGCTCTCGGCGGCGTTGAACGAACCACCGACGCGGGAGTCGATCGGGTTGCCGCTCTCCTGCGCCCAGCTCTCGGAGGCGAACACCAGCGTCGGCGCCAGCAGGCCGGCCAGCAGCGCGCGCCGCACGGCGCTCACCCCGCGTCCGCCGTCTCGATCGCCGCGGCCAGGTCCAGCAGCCGGCGCGCCTCCGAGAGGTGCAGCCGCTCGGCCAGCCGGCCCTCGACCCGCAGCGCGCCGCGGCCGCTCGTTCTGCGGGTCGGCGAACGCCGCCACCACCGCCGCGGCCCAGGTCACCTCGTCGGCGGGGGGCGCGAACACGCGGTTGCAGGTCGCCAGGTGGGTCGGGTGGATCACGCTGCGGCCGTCGAAGCCGAAGTCGGCGCCCTGCCGGCAGGTGGCCTCCAGCAGCGCCAGGTCGTCGATCTCGTTGTGCACGCCGTCGAGCGCGACGAGGCCGTAGGCCCGCGCGGCCGCCACCGCCATCGACAGGAACGGGACGAACGCCTCGCGGCCCGGCGTCTGGCGCGCCTTCATCTCCTTGGCCAGGTCGTTGATGCCCATGGTGAAGGCCGCCAGCCGGGTCCGGGCCGAGGCGGCGGCGATGCCGAGCAGGTCGAACATCGCCGGACAGGTCTCGATCATCGCCCACAGCCGGGTCGCGGGCGGCGCGCGAGCCAGGGCCGCGGTCGTAGGCCTCGACGTCGGCCGGCGAGTTCACCTTCGGGACCAGCACCGCGTCCGGGCCGGCCTCGGCCGCCGCAGCCAGATCCTCGGCGCCCCACGGCGTCGACAGCCCATTGACCCGGATCACCACCTCGCGCCGGCCGAAGCCGCCGGCCTTCACCGCCGCCACCGCCGCGGCGCGGGCGTCGGGCTTGGCTTCCGGCGCCACCGCGTCCTCGAGGTCGAGGATCACCACGTCGCAGGGCAGCGAGCGCGCCTTCTCGATCGCCCGGGCGTTGGAGGCGGGCATGTAGAGAGCGCTGCGGCGGGGGCGGATGGTCGGTTCCATGACAATGCGACGCTTCCTCTGGCGAACCGGGTTCGACAAGCCCTAAAATGACGGCATGACCGACCGCTATGACCCCGAAGCCCGTAACGTCCTTGGCGGCGAGCTGCTCCCTTGTTCCAACGCGCCGCGCACGGGTTTCTTCCGCAACGGTTGCTGCGAGACCGGACCGGAGGACGTCGGCCTCCACACGGTCTGCGCGGTGATGACCGCGGAGTTCCTCGCGTTCTCCAAGGCCGTCGGCAACGACCTGTCGACGCCGATCCCCGAGTACGGCTTCCCCGGCCTGAAGCCGGGCGACCGCTGGTGCCTCTGCGCGCCGCGCTGGAAGGAAGCCCTCGACGCCGGCGCCGCCCCGCAGGTGGTGCTGGAAGCGACCCACGAGGAGACCCTGGCGATCACGACGCTGGGGGTGCTGAAGGACTACGCGGCGGAGGCCTAGTCCCAGCGGGTAGCTCCCGCTCCAGCCGGTAGGTCGCGCCTTCGTGGCCGAGGCGGCTCGAATACAGGCCGAAGCTGGTGACGCGGAACGGCGGCGATTTCAGCAGGTTGTGGCCCTGGACCCAGGCGGCGACGCGGGCGGGCTCGGCGCGGCGCAGGTAGGCGAGGGTGACGTGCGGCCGCCAGACCCGGCGGTCGGGCGACAGCCCGGCCTTGCGGGCGGCGGTCTCGCAGCGCTTGGCCAGCTGGTGCAGCGCGGGATTGTCGGCGACCCCGGCCCAGACCGCGTGGATGTCGTCGCCGTCCTGGAACGAGCCGACCCCCTGCAGCGACAGGGTCAGCGCCTCTCCTGAGACGACGTTCAGCTCGGCGTCGAGGTCGTCGGCGACCGCCTCGCTGATCTCGCCGGCGAAGCGCAGGGTGATGTGGAAGGCGTCGGTCGGCCGCCACCTCGCGCCCGGCAGGCCTTGCTGGCGGCGCACCAGTCCTTCGCCGATCTCCGGCGGGATCGCGATCGCCGCGAACAGCCGGATCATCGCCCAACCCCAGTCATCGCCGAATCTTGAGCGCCCTGGCGACGACCGGCGCGAGGCCCTTGGCGATGATCTTCACCCCGGTCGCGTTGGGATGGATGCCGTCGCCCTGGCGCAGGCCCGGCCCGACGCCGGCCAGCAGGTCCGGATAGAGCGGCACGCGCTCGGCCTTGGCGACGGCGGGGAACACCGCGCCGAAGTCGCGGGCGTAGCCGGCGCCGACGGCGCGGGGCGCGGTCATGCCGGCCAGCACCACCGCCATCCGCCGCGCCTTCAGCCGCTGCACGATCGCCGTCAGGTTGGTCTTGGTCGTCTTCGGATCCAGCCCCTGCAACAGGTCGTTGCCGCCCAGCGCCACCAGGCAGACGTCGGTGTCGGCCTGCACCGAGAACCCCAGCCGGCCAAGTCCATCGCCGGTGGTGTCGCCGCTGACGCCGGCGCCGCGGACCACGACTGGCGCGCCGATCCGCGCCAGCGCCAGTCCGAGTTGCGCCGGCAGCGCCTCGGCGGCCGGCAGGCCGAGCCCGGCGGTGATCGAGTCGCCGAGGATGGTGACGACCCGCTTGCGGGCGGCGAACACGGGTGAAGCGGCGCTGGCGGCGATCCCCAGCACCAGCGCCCGGCGGATGAAGAAACGGTCAGGTGTTCGGGTCATCGACAGGCCCTATGTAGGGTCTTCCCGCCGCTTGCAACGAGACCTCATGTTCGACGCCATCCAGCCAGGCGCACCGCTCGCCCTCGACGGCGTCTGGCTGACCCTGCCCTCGGCGGCGGGACCGGTGGAAATCCTGCGCGGGCTCGACTTCAGCGTCGAGGCCGGCGAGCGGGTGGCGGTGGTCGGGCCGTCGGGCTCCGGCAAGTCGACCCTGATCGCCATCGCCGCCGGCCTGGAGCGGCCGAGCAAGGGCAAGGTGCGGCTGCTGGGCCAGGAGCTGTCGCGGCTGGACGAGGACGGTCGGGCTCGCCTCAGGCGCGGCCGCGTCTCGCTGGTGTTCCAGGCCTTCCACCTGCTGCCCAACATGACCGCCGAGGAGAACGTCGCCGCGCCGCTGGAGATCGCCGGCGCCAAGGGCGCGTCCAAGACCGCCCGCGCGTGGCTCGACCGCGTCGGCCTGGCCAGCCGGCGCACCCACTATCCGCACCAGCTCTCCGGTGGCGAGCAGCAGCGCGTGGCGCTGGCCCGGGCGCTGGCCACCCGCCCCAGCCTGCTCTTCGCCGACGAGCCGACCGGCAACCTCGACCATGCCAACGCCCGCCATGTCGCCGACCTGATCTTCGAACTGGCGGTGGAGACCGGCGCGGCCCTGGTGCTGGTCACCCACGACGAAGCCCTCGCCGCCCGCGCCGACCGCATCACCCGGATGGCGGCGGGGAAGATCGAGGCGTGATCCCGCTCTCGTTCCGCTTCGCCGCGCGGGAGCTGCGCTCCGGCGTGCGCGGCTTTCGCATCTTCCTGGCGTGCCTGGCGCTGGGCGTCGCGGCGATCGCGGCGGCGGGGTCGACGGCGGAGGCGTTCCGGCAGGGGCTGGCCTCGCAGGCGGCCCAGATCCTGGGCGGCGATCTCGCGGTCGGTGTCGAGCAGCGCGAGTTCTCGCCGAAGGAGCGCGCGGCGCTGGAGCGGCTGGGCGCGGTGTCCTACGCGGTCGCCAGCCGGGCGATGGCCGAGGCGCCGAGCGGGACGCGGCGGCTTGTGGAGCTGCGCGGCGTCAGCGAGACATATCCGCTGGTCGGCCAGGTCGAGCTCGGCGGCGGCAGGCGGCTGGCGGACGCCTTGCAGCCGGCGGGCGATGCGGCCGGGGTCGCGGTGGAGCAGCCGCTGCTGGACCGGCTGGGCCTGAAGCTCGGCGATCGCTTCCTGGTCGGCAACGTGCCGGTGGTGGCCCGCGCGGTGCTGCTGGGCGAGCCGGACCGGCTGTCGCGCGGCTTCGGGCTCGGGCCGCGGGTGCTGGGGCGGCTGCAGATGGTGCGGGGCGGCGGCTTCCTCGGCCCCGGCCTGCCGTTCGGCGAGACGGCGCGCATCTCGCTGCGCCCCGGCCTCGGCCTCGCCGCCGCCAAGGCCGCGATCGCCAAGGCGCTGCCGGCCGGTAGCTTCCGGATCCGCGACCGCAACGAGGCCGCGCCGGGCTTCTCGCGGCTGATCGACCAGCTGGAGTACTTCCTCGGCTTCATCGGCCTGTCGTCGCTGATCGCCGGCGGCCTCGGCGTCTCCGGCGCGGTCGGGGCCTATCTGGAGGCGCGCAAGTCGTCGATCGCGGCGCTGAAGGCGCTGGGCGCCGATGGGGCGCTGGCGCGCAACACCTACCTGATCCAGATCGCGGTGCTGGCCGGCCTCGGCGTGGCGATCGGCCTCGTCGTCGGCGGCGCCGCGCCGCTGATCCTCGGCAATATGGTCAAGCAGGACCTGCCGGTCCCGGCGCTGTTCGAGCTCTATCCGGCGCCGCTGGCCAAGGCGGCGCTGTTCGGCCTGCTCTCCGCCGCCGCCTTCTCGCTGGCGCCGCTGGGACGGGCGCGGGCGACGCCGCCGGCGGCGCTGTTCCGCCAGGAGCTGGCGGGGCGGCTGAAGTTCGGGCCGGAGCTGGTCGGCGCCGTGCTGGCGGCGGCGGCGCTGGCCGGGCTGGCGATCGTCACCGCGCCCGACCCGGCTCTCGGCGGCGATCATGATCGGCGGGCGTGGCGGCGGCGTTCGTGGCGCTGTTCCTGATCGGGCTGGGCGCGGCCTGGGCGGCCGGCCGGCTGCGCGGCCTGACCCGCGGGCCGATGCGGATTGGCCTGGCCAACCTCGCCGGACCCCATTCCGCCGCCCGCACCGCCGCCCCGGCGATCGGGCTCGGCGTCGCCCTGCTGGCGGCGGTGGTGCTGATCCAGTCCAGCCTGATCGCCGAGGTGACCGTCACAGCGCCCAGGGCCGCGCCGGCGCTGGTGTTCATCGAGATCCCCGGCGACAAGGGCCCGGCGTTCGACGCCGCCGTCGTCGCCGGCCTGGGCCGCGCCGTGACGCCGAAGGACTACATGCGCTTCCCCTTCGCCACCGGGCGCATCACCGCCCTGCGGGGCCGGCCGGTCGACAAGGCGAAGATCGGCGCGATGGGCCGCTGGGCGTTCGACTCCGACATCTCGCTCTCGGCCATCGGCGCGGAGCCGGAGGGCGCCGATGTCGTCACCGGCAGATGGTGGCCGGCGACCTACGCCGGGCCGCCGCTGATCGCCCTCGACGAGCAGGTGGCCAAGGCCGCGGGACTGAAGCTCGGCGACGAGCTGACGGTCAGCACCCTCGGCCGCGAGTTCCAGACCCGGCTGGCGGTGACTGCGCAAGGTCGACTTCGGCGGCTTCGGGCCTGATTTCACCCTGATCCTCGACGCCGCGGCGTTGGCCGGCGCGAACCCGCGCCAGGTGGCGATCGCCAAGGCGACGCCAGCGGAGGAAGCCGCCGTCACCCACGCCCTCGGCGCGACCTTCCCGACCGTCGACGTGATCAGCGTGCGCGAGCAGCTGCAGGCCGCGACCCAGCTGTTCGACCGCGTCACCCTGGCGGTGCGGGCGGCCGCCGCGGTGGCGGGCCTGGCCGGCCTGCTGGTGCTGGCCGGAGCCATCGCCGCCGGCGCCCGGGCCCGGGCCAAGGAGGCGGCGACGCTGAAGGTGCTGGGCGCGGCGCGCTGGCAGATCCTCTCCGCCTACGCCATCGAGTACGGCGCGGTCGGCGCGATCGCCGGGCTGGCGGGGGTCGCGCTGGGCTTCGCCGCCGCCTGGCCGGTGGTGGCGCTGGTGTTCGAAGCCACCTGGAGCGTCGACTGGGCCGGGGCGCTGGGCCTGATCGCCGGCGCCGCCGCCCTCACCGCGGCCGGGGGGCTCATCGCCGCGCTGTACGCCCTGGCGATGCGCCCCGCGCCGGTGCTGCGCGCGGAGTAGGCGGCTTAACGAAGCGTCACCCGAGGGCGCCTTGCGCGGTGTCACCGCAAGGACGATATTTCAGCCAACGCGTCCCTCGGGGCGTATTCAGAAGGGCTATCTTCTATGAGCGACTTCAATCGCGGGCTTTCGCCTCCCACGCCGGCGGTCGCCGACATGGGTGTCGACGTCGGCCTGCGCGCCTTCATGCTGGGCGTCTACAACAAGGTGGGGCTGGGCCTGGTGCTCTCGGCCGCCTTGGCGTGGGTGACCGGCAACTATCCGCCGGTGAAAGACCTGCTGTGGACGCAGGACATGGTCACCGGCCGCTTTGGCTACACCATCCTCGGCATGGTCGTGGCGTTCGCGCCGCTGGTGATCCTGCTCGGGCAGATGTTCCTGCGCAAGACCTCGCCCCAGGCGGCGGCGATCACCTACTGGGCGATCGTGTCGCTGATCGGCGCCTCGTTCGGTCTGCTGTTCCTGCTCTACAACGTCACCAGCATGTTCGAGACCTTCCTGGTCACGGCGGCGGCGTTCGGTGGGCTCAGCCTGGTGGGCTACACCACCAAGCGCAACCTCACCGGCATGGGCAGCTTCCTGATCATGGGCCTGTGGGGCCTGATCTTCGCCTCGCTGGCGACCTTCTTCTTCCACTCGGCGGCGCTGGTCTTCGCGATCAACCTGATCGGCGTGCTGATCTTCGCCGGCCTGATCGCCTACGACACCCAGCGGATGAAGATGACCTACTACCAGCTGGGCGGCGACGAGGCGGCGATGAGCGTGGCGACCAGCTACGGCGCGCTCAGCCTCTACCTCGACTTCGTCAACCTGTTCCGCTTCCTGCTCTACTTCATGGGCGGCGCGCGCCGCTAAGAGGCGCAGAAGCGACCGAAATTGGCCCCGGCGGAACCTCCGCCGGGGCCTTTTGCTTTCTACGGCGGACACTCAGCTCAGGAACTCCGCGCAGCGGCTTCTTCTGAGGCGGACCGACCGCCGAGAGGCTCTAAAGATGCGCCCACGAACGACACGAAAAACACGAACGAAGTGACCAAAGTTGGCGCGGGTCCGTTCGTGGGGTTCGTGTCGTTCGTGGACAAATCTCTTTGGCGCCGCTTGCGCGGGACGACGGGAGCGCGCTTGAGATTCCGCCGCTTCGCGGCAGCGACAGCCGATTGAGGATCGCGATGGACAAGACCGCCGCCTGGACCGCGCTTGAAGCCGCCGCTCGCGCGGACGCCGCCGGCCGGATCGAGGGTCTGTTCGCCGCCGAGCCGGACCGGTTGCAGCGGCTGAATCTCGACGCCGCCGGCCTGTTCCTCGACCTCTCCAAGCAGCCCTGGAGCCGGCGCGGCTATGACGCGGCGCTGGCGCTGGCGCGGGCGGCCGATGTCGAGGGCCACCGCGCCCGGCTGTTCGCGGGGGAGGAGGTCAACGCCACCGAGCACCGCCCGGCGCTGCACATGGCGCTGCGGGCCCCCGACGGCGCGGACTTCAAGGCGCTGGGCAAGCCTGTCTCGGGGGAGGTGGAAGCCACCCGCCGGGCCATGCAGGCGTTCGCCGACGGCATCCGCGCCGGCCGGATCGTCGGCGCGACGGGCAAGCCGTTCAAGAGCATCGTCCACATCGGCATCGGCGGCTCGGACCTTGGCCCCAAACTGGTCTGGGAGGCGCTGAAGCCGCTGGATGCGCCGATCGGCATCCGCTTCGCCGCCAACATCGACGGCGCCGAGATCGCCGCGGCCCTGGCCGGCCTCGACCCGGCGCAGACGCTGGTGATCGTCGTCTCCAAGAGCTTCACCACCGAGGAGACCCTGGTCAACGGCCAGGCCGCCCGCGCCTGGCTGGCGGCGGCGCTGGGGGAGGAGGGCGCCAACCGGCACCTGGCCGCGGTCAGCGCCAATGTCGCCGGCGCGCGGGACTTCGGCGTCGCCCCCGACCGGGTGTTCGCATTCTGGGACTGGGTCGGCGGGCGCTATTCGCTGTGGTCGGCGGTGGGGCTCTCGACCGCCATCGCGCTGGGCTGGGACGTGTTCGCGCAGCTGCTGGCCGGCGGGGCGGCGATGGACCGGCATTTCGTCGAAGCGCCGCTGGAGCGCAATGCGCCGGCGCTGCTGGGCCTGGCGCACGTGTTCAACCGCAACGGCCTCGGCCGCCCGATCCGCGCGGTCGTGCCCTACGCCCGGCGGCTGGCGCTGCTGCCGGCGTTCCTGCAGCAGCTGGAGATGGAATTGAACGGCAAGCGGGTGGACGCGCAGGGCCGGCCGCTGTTCCGCGGCTCCGCCGCCGCCGTGTTCGGCGACGCCGGCACCACCGGCCAGCACGCCTTCTTCCAGATGCTGCACCAGGGCACCGACGTGATCCCGGTCGACATCGTCGCGGTGGCCAGGGGCGACGAGGGACCGCCGGATCATCAGGCGCGACTGCTGTCCAACGCCATCGCCCAGGCCGAGGCGCTGATGGTCGGCCACGCCAACACCGCCGAGCCGCACCGCAACTTCCCCGGCGACCGCCCGACCAGCTTCATCCTGCTGGAGCGGCTGACGCCGGCCGCCCTGGGCGCCCTGATCGTGCTCTACGAGCACAAGGTGTTCGTCGAAGGCGTGCTGTGGGGCATCGACAGCTTCGACCAATGGGGCGTCGAGCTGGGCAAGACCCTGGCCAAGGCGGTGTTCCCGGAACTCGAGGGCGGGAAGACCGGCGCGCACGACCCGTCGACGACGGCGCTGATCGCGCGGCTGAAGGTTTCTTCTCCTCACCTATAGGGGGAGGGGGACCGCGAAGCGGTGGAGGGGGTGCGTTGCCGAGCGTCGGCACCGCCGGCAAATCCGCCCTTCTCCGCGCGGCATCGGGCCCCCTCCACCCTGCGGGTCCCCCTCCCCCTGCGGGTGAGGAGATTAAGCATCGAGCTCAGCCATTCGTTTACCCCGGCGTGGGAGAACATTGGTCGATCCGCCGCAGTCGTTGCGCGTCCGGCGCCACGATCCTGACGCGGACGCATGATTCTTGAGCTCTGCGTGAGTTCAGAGGGATGAGTCGGAAGCCCGCGTGAGCGAGACCAGCCAGGATCAGAGTCCGGCCGTCCAGAGCCTGGAACTCGCGCCGCCGCCGAAGAAGCGCGGCCGGATGGCTGGCGCGATCGCGGTCAGCGCCGCCGCGCACCTGGGCGTCGCCGCCGCCATCCTGCTCGCGCGCACCGACGTCCCGCAGTATGCGCATGTCGATCCGGCGATGGTGCGGCTGGTCGCTTGGACCCCGCCGCCGCCGCCCAAGCCGCCTGCCAAGGTTCCTGACCCCTCGCCGTCCCCGGACCCGCCGAAGCATGCCGCCAAGGTGACGCCGCCGGTGCAGCGGAGCATCGCCCGCGTCTCCCGCGCGCCGACCATCGACGACTTCCTGCCGGTCACGCCGGCGGCCAAGACCTCCAACGTCCAGTCGCAGGGCGAGCTGACCGACTCCGATCTGGCTGGCGCGTCGACCTCAGGGTCCGGCTCGGGCGGCGGCGGCGAATGCAACATGGCGCGGCGGATCGAGAACGCACTGCGCAAGGATGGGCTGGTGCAGGCCGCCGTGGCCGAGGCCTCGGGGTCCAGCAAGGCGATCATGGTCTGGAACGGCGACTGGGTGCAAAGCCACAGCGAGGACGGCAAGGGCCTGGCCGCGGTGCGCGAGGCTATCGTCTGGGAGATCGCCTTCGCGCCGGCGGCCTGCCGCGCCCAGGCGATGCATGGCCTGATGCTGCTGTCGCTGCGGGACTCTTCGGGAAGCGCCCGGCTGGCGCTCGGCCACGGCGACTGGCGCTGGTCGGATCTGCTGGCGCTAAGGCACAGCGGCTAGATTCTCCTCCCCCTACGGGTGAGGAGAAAGTCGGCATTGGCGGAGACGGCGCTGACGGTAAGGCGGGGGCCGGGCGGATCGCCCGACCCCTCCCCACCTTTTACGACATTACGATCAGCACGACCCGGCGGTTCTGCGCCCGGCCTTCGCGGGTGTTGTTCGGCGCCACAGGGGCGTCGGGCCCGTAGGAGATCGTCGCCATCCGGTTCAGCGGCACGCCCTGCTGGTTCATGAACAGGCGCACGGCTTCCGCGCGCTGTTCGCCCAGCCGCTCATTCAAGGGCTTCGGCCCGGTCGCGTCGGTATGGCCCTGGATCTCGAGATAGACGTTCTTGTTGTCGCTCTTGAGCTTCGAGATGAAGTCCATCAGCCGGGTCTGCGCCTCGGGCGACAGCTTGGTGCCGTCGACCGGGAACTTCACCGAGTCATCCGACAGGACCATCTGGTAGAGGAACTTGCCCTCGGCCAGCTTGTTCGCCGCCTCGGCGCGTTGCAGCGCGTCACGGGTGGTCTGGTCGAGCTGCGACAGCTGCTGGTCCTGCTGCTGCTGGTGGCCCTGGACGTCGGTAACCTGGGCCTGAACTGGCGCGACGTGCTTGTCGACATAGTCCTGCGTCGCGCAGGCGCCCAACGACAGAGTCGACGCGAACATCAAGCCAGTAATCGTAAGCTTTGCCATTTGGTCCCTCATTTCATACCAGTTTCTGTGCGCCTGGATGGGCGATCGCCAGCCTTGGCGGATTAGCATTCGTTAACGTGAATGTTGACGAAATCACGGCGCGACTGTGACTTCATGCGGCTCAACCAAGACGGCATGCGGCGAAATCGCCGGAGGCAAGAATCCGCCAGCACCGTAAAGGGGGAGTCCGAGGGCCGCGCCCGCCCTGTCCTATGACGAAGCTGAAGAATAGCGTTCATCCCACGCTAGAAATGGTGCGTGCAGAACGCCAGCAGCAAGATGATCGGAATCGGAACGCCGAGTCCCCAAAGTATCAACGACCGCATAGCCGCCTAGCCTCCGTGTTGTGTTCTTGGATCGAAATCCTTCGGCGACGGTAACGCTGTTGCCCCGGATTGCGTTCCGCCGCGGTTTCCCCGCTTGCGGGCCGCAACGTCACCCTGTCAGGTGTCGGCCGACCATCCGGAAGGACCCAAGGCGATGAGCGACTACAAGCTTCTGATCGACGGCGCGCTGGTGGACGGCGACGCGCAGATGGATGTGATCAATCCGGCGACCGAAGAGGTGCTGGCCAAGTGCCCGCGCGCCTCCAAGGCCCAGCTGGACGCCGCCGTCGCGGCCGCGCAGCGCGCGTTTCCGGCCTGGCGCGACACCCCGATCGCCGAGCGCAAGGCCAAGCTCACGGCCATCGCCGACATCATCCAGGCCAACGCCCCCGAGCTGGCCCGCCTGCTGACGCAGGAGCAGGGCAAGCCGATCGCCGACGCCACCGGCGAGGTCTACGGCGCCTCGGCCTTCTTCCGCTATTTCACCATGCTCGACCTGCCGGTGAAGGTGCTGGACGACAGCGAGAACCGCCGGGTCGAGACGCACCGCCGCCCGCTGGGCGTGATCGGGGCGATCGTGCCCTGGAACTTCCCGATGATCCTGATGGCGTTCAAGGTCCCGGCCGCGCTGCTGGCCGGCAACACCCTGGTGCTGAAGCCCGCGCCGACCACGCCGCTGTCCACGCTGCGGCTGGCCGCCCTGATCAAGGACGTGCTGCCGCCCGGCGTGCTCAACGTGATCGCCGACGCCGGCGAGCTGGGCGCGGAGATGACCGCCCATCCCGGCATCCGCAAGATCAGCTACACCGGCTCGACCGCGACCGGGAAGAAGGTGATGGCCGGCGCCGCCGATGCGCTCAAGCGCATCACGCTCGAGCTGGGCGGCAACGACGCCTCGATCGTCATGCCGGGTTCGAACCCGAAGGAAGTCGCCCCGAAGATCTTCGCCGGCGCGTTCCAGAACTCCGGCCAGGTCTGCATCGCCATCAAGCGCGCCTACGTCCACGACAGCATCTACGACGCGATGTGCGAGGAGCTGGCGGCGCTGGCCGACGCGGCGGTGATGGGCGATGGCCTCGAACAGGGCACCCAGCTGGGCCCGATCCAGAACAAGACCCAGTACGACCGCGTGATGGGGATCATCGAGAGCGCGAAGAAGGATGGCAAGATCATCGCCGGCGGCGAGCGCCAGGGCGACAAGGGCTACTTCATCCGCCCGACCATCGTGCGCGACATCACCGACGGCTCGCGGCTGGTCGACGAGGAGCAGTTCGGCCCGGTGCTGCCGGTGATCCGCTTCAGCGACGCCGAAGACGCGCTGGCCCGCGCCAACAACTCCGAATACGGCCTCGGCGGCTCGATCTGGTCGACCGACCTGGACAAGGCCTACGACCTCGCGACGCGGATGGAGAGCGGCACGGTGTGGATCAACAAGCACGCCGACCTCGCCCCCAACATCCCGTTCGGCGGGGCGAAGGGCTCCGGCATCGGCGTCGAGCTGGGCGAAGAGGGCCTGGCCGAGTTCACCCAGTTGCAGGTGATCAACGTCGCGCGCTAGGCGGTTGCGTCCATGGGTGGCCGGGACAGGCCCGGCCATGACGTGAGATAGAAGACCGCATGGCTGATACATTGAAGGTCATCGGCGAGACCGACGTCGGCTGGTGCGCGGCGACGCCGCCGAACGAGACCACCGACGAGGATGGCCGTCCGCTGATCCGAACGGCCGGCTTCACCGCCGCCGACCCCCGCGCGCCGCGACGCCGGGTCTATGACGATCCGGAGGTGGTCGCGCTTCGCGAACACCTGCGCCGTGACAACGGCCTGCGCGGCCTGGAAATCGTCGCGCCGGACGAGATCGAGCGGGCCAAGCGGATCTTCCTGCGCGACGGGTTCGTCGTGGTGCGCGACCTGCTGGACCCGGACACGCTGGAGACCATGCGCGAGGCGAGCGCGCGGGTGCTGGCGCAGATCCTCGACATTCCCGGCCTTGGCGGCCGCAAGTACATGACCGAGAGCGGGCGGCTGCCGCACCGCTACAGCTATGGCACCGCCTCCGCCTCGCGCCAGCTGCTGCACGAGCCGGAATGGGCGGCGATCGTCGACCTGCCCGCCACCACGCCGATCCTGACCGCCCTGTTCGGCGGCGACGACTACTGGGTGGTCGGCGCCGGCGGCGACCTCTGCCTTCCCGGCGCGATCGAGTACCAGACGCTGCACTACGACAGCCGCGAGACCTTCGAGCTGCCGCCGGAGCGCCTGGCGCAGGCGCAACGCATGGGCGTGGAGCTTCGCACGGAGCCGGACAGCGACCGACTGACCGAGCGCACGCGCCACCTGATCTTCGAGCGCACGCCACCCAGGGTGACGATCAACTTCCTGATGAGCGACATGACGTTCGAGAACGGGCCGATCCGCCAAATTCCCGGCACGCAGACCCTGGCCGCCAGTCCGCCGACCCAGGCCGACGAGCCGGAGTGGATGCGGCTCTCGACGGTGGTCGGCGCGCCCGCCGGCGCCGGCGTGTTCCGCGACCCTCGCGCCTGGCACGGCGCGACGCCCAACGTCAGCCGCGAGATACGGGCCATGCCGAACGTCGAGTACACCGCGCCCTGGCTGGACGCATCTCAGTTCGAGCCGTCGATGCCGCACGAGATCTGGGCCGGGCTCGGCGAGCACGCGCGGCGCATCTGCGCCCGGATCAAGACCGCGCCTGGCGTGTGGCCGGCCGGCGCTGGCGTGATGCATCCGCTGGCCAGTAAGCGCAGCGAGGCGAAGGGCTCGCCGTCCGTCATGGCCGGCGGCGTGTCGTTGCGCGAGGCCTGACCGTCGGTCCGGCAGCCGTTGGCCGCCTCAACCAGATCATACCCGCCGTTGGCCGTGTTCGCGGCGACGGCCATGAGCGAAGGCGGCGGCGATCAGCGCCGACGGCTCGACGACGTGGTCGTGGCCGCCGACGCGGCCGGGCCGCCAGTAGCCCTCGGCGGCGATGCGGTCCTTGGCCAAGCCACGGGCGACCAGGCCCTGGCGCTGGGCGCGCACGGTGCTGGTCTCGCCGATGATGCAGGCCTGGCCGACCCCGGGCGGGAACTGGAAGGTGGTCAGGGCCTGCATCAGGCCCAGGCTCGGCGCGCGCGGCGGGCCATCGCGATGCAGCCAGGTCAGGTCGAGCCGGGCGGCCGTCTCGATCGGCTGCTCTTCCTCTGGCCCCGCCACCTCGATGAAGGCGACGGCGTGCTCGCCGGCCGCCAGGCGCTCGATCATCGCCGCGATGCCCGGCAGCGCCGTCTCGTCGCCGGTGAACAGGCGCCAGTCGGCCGGGCCGCGCACGGTGGTGCGGCCGCGCGGCCCCTCGGCGATGATGGCGTCGCCGAGCGCGGCGCGCCTGGCCCAGTTCGTCGCCGGCGATGCGCCATGCAGCACGAAGTCGATCTCCAGCCGGCCCTCCTGGGCGTCGAAACGGCGGATCGTGTAGTGGCGCCGCACCGTCTCGCCATGGTCGCCGGGCAGGTTCAGCACCAGGTCCTGGCCCGGCCGATAGGCGAACCCGTCCAGGGTCTCGCCGACCAGGCTGACGCGGCGCATGCGCGGGGTGATGTCGACGGCGCCGACCACCGTCAGCGCCCAGCGGCTCAGGGGCTGGCGACGGAACGCCGCCGGGGGATTGATCTGGTTCATGGGATAGCTCTCGTCTATGGTTAGATATATCTATATTGCAGATATATCTAAGACGCATTTCCGGGTCAATCGCCAAAACGGCGTTCGTTCGCCATCTTCCTCCCCGTCACCCCGCCCAAGCGACCGTCAGGGCGCGCAGAGCCGGGGCCGGACGGGCGGCCGCAAGCTGGAAATCGTCTTGGAAGCGGCGGGTTCGGCCCCGGCTCGGCCTTTCAGGCCGTCCGGGGTGACAGGGTCTGGCGTTCGAACGAGGTGAAAATCGTTCATCGCTTCGACAGGAAATCGCCGCTATAGAGCCGCCCATGAACGGCGCCCGACACCACCACGCGCATCACCCGACCCTCCGCGGGCCGGTCCGGACGCGCTTGGCCCCAGCAAATTGGGCCTGATCCAGCGCTGACGTTCCCGCCCCGCGGCCACTGGCCGGACGGGGCGCACTTGCACCATCCGGCGTCTTGCATGAGGACGAATATCGGATGGACACCCCCTTCAGCCTTGCCCTGCGATGGGCCAAGCCGCTAAGCGCGCGGCCATGAGCGAGCGACCCAAGGCCAGAGCCCCGCGCGGCTTCATCGACCGCCGCGCCGACGCGCTCGCCGCCGAGCGCCGGATCCTGGAGGCGGTCGCCCGCGTCTATGAGGCCTACGGCTTCGAGGCGCTGGAGACCGGCGCGTTCGAATACGCCGACGCGCTCGGCAAGTTCCTGCCCGACGCCGACCGCCCGAACGAGGGCGTGTTCGCCCTGCGGGACGACGACGAAGAGTGGATGGCGCTGCGCTACGACCTCACCGCGCCGCTGGCCAGGTTCGTGGCGCAGAACTGGGAGAGCCTGCCCAAGCCGTTCCGCCGCTATGCCTGGGGCAAGGTCTGGCGCGACGAGAAGCCTGGGCCCGGCCGCTGGCGCGAGTTCGTGCAGTGCGACGCCGATACGGTCGGCTCGGCCCGCCCCGAGGCGGACGCCGAGATCATCGCCATGGCCGTCGAGGGCTTCGCCGCCGCCGGCCTGCCGCGCAGCGCCTACGTGCTGAAGATCAACAATCGCAAGCTCCTCAACGGCCTGTTGACCGGCGCCGGGGTCGAGGCCGAGGGCCAGAAGCTCGCCGTGCTGCGCGCGGTCGACAAGCTGGACCGGCTGGGTCTCGAGGGCGTGAAGCTGCTGCTGGGCGTTGGCCGGCGGGACGAGTCCGGCGCTTTCACCCGCGGCGCAGAGCTGCAGGCCGACGCTGTCGATGCGGTGCTGGCGTTCGTCTCGGCCGGGCAGGGCGCGCGCGCCGCGACGCTGGACCGGCTCGCCAACGTGATCGGCGGCTCGGCCGAGGGCGACGAGGGGCTCGAGGAGCTCTCGCGGATCAGCGCCGGGCTGGCGGCGTTCGGCGTCGGCGAGGACCAGGCGCTGTTCGACCCGTCGGTGGTGCGGGGGCTGGAGTACTACACCGGCGCGGTGTTCGAGGCCGAGCTGCTCGGCGAAACACAGGACGACAAGGGCGAGCCTGTGAAGTTCGGCTCGATCGGCGGCGGCGGGCGCTACGACGACCTCGTCGCGCGGTTCACCGGCGAGCGCGTGCCGGCCACCGGCTTTTCGTTCGGCGTCTCGCGCCTCGCCGCCGCGCTGGCGGCCAGCGGGCGCGCCGACCTGGCGGAGATGCGCGGCCCCGTGGTGGTGATCGCGTTCGATCAGGCGCGGATGGCCGACTATGTCGGCGTCGCCGCCGAGCTGCGCGCCGCCGGCGTGCCGGCCGAGGTCTACCTGGGCGGCTCGGGCATGCGGGCGCAGATGAAGTACGCCGACCGGCGGCTCTCGCCCGCCGCGGTGATCCTGGGCGAGGACGAGATCGCCGCCGGCCAGGTGACGGTGAAGGACCTCGACCTCGGCCGCCAGCTCGCCGCCGGCGTCGCCGACAACAAGGTCTGGCGCGAGGAGCGTCCCGGCCAGGTCACCGCCGCCCGCGACGACCTGGTGGCGACGGTCAAGGCGATCGTCGAACGGGCCCGATCATGAGGGTCGAGCCGCCGATTCCGGCCGAGGTGCTGGCGGCCGTCCGCGCGCCGTTCGCCGACATGGGCGCCGACGCGATCGATCCGCCGGTGGCCCAGCCGCTGGGCCTGATCCTGGACCTGTCGGGCGAGGCGATGCGCGAGCGGCTGATCCTGGTGCAGGCCGACGGCGGCGCCGAGGCGGCGCTGCGGCCCGACTTCACCATCCCGGCCGCGCGGCTGCACATCGACGGCGGCAAGGCCGGCGGCCGCTATTTCTACGAAGGCAAGGCGTTCCGCGCCGCGCCGCGCGGCCGCGAAGCCTACGAGGAATTCCTGCAGATCGGCCTGGAGGCGTTCGAGACCGGCGCCGCGCCGGAGGCCGACGCCGAGATCGCCGGGCTGGCCTGGCGCGCCGCGGCGGCCGGCGGACGTGATGACCTGACCCTGGAGCTCGGCGACGTGGGCCTGTTCGGCGCCTTCGTCGACACCCTGAAGCTGGCCGACGCCCTGGCCGCGCGGATCAAGCGCGCCTTCGCCAGTCCGCGCCGGCTGCGCGGGATGCTGGAGCGGGCGCAGACGCCGGCCGCGACGGGCGAGGCCGCGCCGGCCGGCGACCGCCTCTCGGCCATGCTCTCCGGTCTGCCGGAGGCCGAAGCCGCGGCGGTGCTGGAGGACCTGTGGGCGCTGGCCGGCATCGAGCCGGCGGGCGGCCGTTCGGCGGCGGAGATCGTGCATCGGCTGGCCGAGCGCTCGGCGGTCGCCCGCGCGCCGGACCTGACGCCGGAACAGGCCTCGCTGATCGGCCGCTTCCTGGCTATCGCCGACAAGCCGGCGGCGGCGCTGGAGGCGGTGGCGCGGCTCGCGGGGCCGGGCGGGGCCAAGCTGGAGGCGGCGCTGAAGGGCTGGGCGCGGCGGCTGGCGGCGCTGCAGGACGAAGGCGCGCCGGCCGGCGCCATGCGCCTCTCCACCGCGTTCGGCCGCGACTTCGGCTACTACGACGGCGTGCTGTTCGAGGTGCGGAGCGCCGCGCTCGGCGAGCATCGCCCGGTGGCGGCCGGCGGGCGCTACGACAGCCTGTTCTCGCGCCTGGGCGCCAGCCTCGCCTGCGGCGCGGTCGGCTGCATGGTGCGCCCCGGCCGGGCCTGGCGGGAGGGCGCACGATGAGCGAACCCCTTATCCTCGCCATTCCGTCCAAGGGCCGGCTGAAGGAGCAGGCGGAGGAATGGCTGGCCGACTGCGGCCTGCCGGTGCGCGCCGCCGGCGGCGAGCGCGGCTATGTCGCCAGGCTCGATGGCCTCGAGGGGATCGAGGTGCGGCTGGTCTCGGCGTCGGAGATCGCCGGCGCGCTGTTCAGCGGCGAGGTTCACCTCGGCGTCACCGGCGAAGACCTGCTGCGCGAGCTGGCCGACGATCTGGGCGGCCGAATCCTGCTGATGCAGGCGCTGGGCTTCGGCCGCGCCGACCTGGTGGTGGCCGCGCCGAAGAGCTGGATCGACGTCACCACGATGGCCGACGTCGACGAGGTGGCGCATCTGTTCCTGGCCCGCACCGGCAAGCGCCTGCGCGTCGCCACCAAGTACCTGACCCAGACCCGCGCCTTCTTCGCGCGCCACGGGATCATCGACTACCGCATCGTCGAATTGGGCGGGGCGACCGAAGGCGCGCCCGCCGCCGGCGCCGCGGAGCTGATCACCGACATCACCACCACCGGCGCGACGCTGGAGGCCAACGGGCTGAAGGTGCTGGCCGACGGCCTGATCCTGTCGAGCCAGGCGCAGCTCGCCGCCAGCCTCGGCGCCGGCTGGGACGCCGAGCGGCTGGCCGCCGCGCGGCGGCTGCTGCGCATCCTCGAGGCCCGCGCCCGGGCGCGCCGGCACCGCGACGCTGACCTGGCCGGCCGAGGCCGACGCGGCCGCCCGCGCCGCGGTCGAGCGCCTGGTGGCGGCGGGCGCGACGGCGCGGCCGTTCGGACTATTGGTCGCGGGCGAAGACGTGTTCGACGCCACAGCCGCAATCGCGGACGCCGGCGTGGGACCCGTCACGGTTGCGAACCCGACCTATGTCTTCGAGGCGGCGAGTCAGGTGACCGAAGAACTGGCGCGGCGGTTGCAACTGCAAAACTGACGGGGGCGTCAACAAACGTCGTTCAATCACCCATTGAATCGACGAACACGTCCAAGATTCACCCCGTTGTGTTCAATCGGGTGGCATTTTTGCCTTCAATCGCGGCAAGCGCCGTTGACAGCAGAGAAAAATTGCCGTTTTCTTCTTAGCGCGAGAGGCACGAAGGGTCCCCAAGGCCCGGAAGTCTCCGGCGTTTCGGGGAGGAAACGCCCGCTTGGATCGACTGATCGTCAAACCCGTCGCGATATCCCCCGCGGCGGGTTTGATTTTTTCTACATCGCGTTCAAAAAGCGCTCCCTCACCGATAGCGGAGCCCCGCTGCGGTTCGAACCTACTCCGGCCTTCAGAAAACCCAGACATGTCATTGCGGCTGAAGCGCGAAGCGCGGAATGCCGGCAATCCATGAACACCTTGCGGCGGTCGCCCGTCATGGATGGCCGGGACAAGCCCGGCCAGGACGTGAAGAGTTGGTTCCAGCTGAAACTCACGCCGCTCCGGTGCGGTGTCTTTCGCAGCCGTTTCTGCATGGACAGGGCGACGGCGAGCTTGCTCAATCGCGCGGCGGCGAACGGAGAGCCCCGTCATGAGTTTTGACACCCCCATGATCCTGAGCGGTCCCCTGCGCCGGCCGCGGCAGATGCTGGCCGACCAGGAGTACGGCGGCCATACCTCGATCCACGACGACGCCACCGCCGAGCGGCTCGGCCTGCGCGCCGGGCCGATCGAAGGGCCGACCCACTTCAGCCTGTTCCCGCCGCTGCTCGAACAGATCTGGGGCCGGGCCTGGTTCGAGCGCGGCTGCATCTCGTCGCACTACCTGAACATGGTGGTCGAGGGCGAGGCGGTCCGGGCCTTCGCCGAGGTCCCGCCCAAGGGCGCGGTGAAGACGCGGGTGTGGGCGGAAAAAGAGGACGGGACACCCGTGCTCGAGGCCAGCGCCAGCCTTGGCCCAGACGACGGCGAGACCTTGCTGGAAGAGCGGATGCGCGCCCTGCGGCCGCCATCGCGCCTGGTGATCCTAGAAGATCTGCGCGTTGGCATGACCGGCGCCCAGGACGAGCCGGTGCGGATGGACGCCGACCAGCACATGGGCGCGCTCTATCCGTTCTCGCTGACCCAGAAGCTGGCGGTCATCACCGAAAATTCGCCCTGGTACTCCGACGGATCGGCCTCGCCCTGGGGCCGAGCCATCATCCCGCTGGAGATGGTCAGCGTGCTGGCCGAGTACTCCAGCGGCGCGGCGCGGTTTCCGGTGAAAGGCCCGGCGGTGGGCCTGTTCGCCGACCAGGAAATCCGCATGATCGACGGACCGCTGTTCGTGGGCGAGCCGTACCTGGTCCGCCGCGAGATCGTTGCGCTGTCGGAGAGCCGGCGCACCGAGTCCTACTGGGTCCGCACACGCATCTACGATGCGGCCGGCGATACGGTGAAGGCGGTCATGCTGCTCAACCACGCGACCTTGAAGGACTCCTACGCCGGCTACCCGGCGCCGGCCGCCAGCTAGCGCCCCTCAGGCCGCGACCGTCTCCAGGCGCCGCGCGCGGGCGTCGACGGCGGAGAACCAGACCAGGCCGTCGCCCCAGTCGCGGGCCACCGCGTCCGATGGCGGTTTGGCGTCCGCGCCGCAGAGAAACTCCAGCTCCCGGGCCGTCAACATGCCCCAGCGGGCGAACGCCTCGGCCGGCGTCGGATCGGGCCGCGGATCGGCCGTCGCGCCCGGCATCGCCGCCTCCAGCCCGGCCACATAGTCCTCGTAGGGGACCCAGCCGGCGACCGTCGCCTCGCCCGCCGGACCCTTGAAGATCAGCGTCGGCAGCGCATAGCGGTCGTGGCCCTCGGAGTGCTTGAGCTCGCCGTTCATCGGGCCGTCGTGCTTGAGATGGCGGACATAGTCGTTGGGAGTGCGCGTCTCGGTCCAGTCGGCCCTGTAGGCGGCGGCGACTTCGGGCCGGGCCTGGTCGGCGCGCCAGCGGGCCTGGTCGAGGGCCGCGACGCCGACCGTGGCGGCGGCGAACTCATCCGGCGTCTGCGGCCCGATCCCGAAGACGAAGATCTGCTCGCGAAACCGGCGGAGCACCCGCGTGGCCACGTCCAGCCCCTGCAGCTCGGCCGCCTTCACCGCCGCGCCGAGCGGATCTGTGGACTGCAGCATGAGTTTCATCGGGTTGGGGTAGGGCATGCCGGTGAGTGCGGTGACCCGCTTCCAGTAGGCGCGCATCGGGCCGGCCGCGCCGACCCGGTCCCAGTCCGCACGTCCCGAGCTCTTGGCCGCATCCCCGACCAGGCCGCCCATCACCTTGCGCCAGGCCAGGTGGTGTCCGTGGCGCCAGTCCAGCCGCCGCAGCAAAGGCTCGGCGCCCCAGGCCGTCGAGCAGACGGCGTCGGTGTATTCGACGACTTCGACGCGGGGCATGGCGCTATCCTGGGCGGTTGGGGCGCTCATCGTCTCGCCGCTGGGAGCGCATGGCAAGGGCCAGTGCGAGCCGGCTAAGGCGTCGCTTCCCGCGCCAGCGCCAGCGCCGCCTCGAGGCCGGGCGCGGACAGGCCATCGACGAAGGCGCGCAGCGACATCGCGCCGAAGGCCCAGGCGATCTCGGTCCCGCCAAGGCGCCCCTCGGCGACAGCGGCGCGGAACGCGGCCGGCGTCAGCGCATCGAGGCTGTCTTCAGGCGCGGCGCGCGGCCGGTCGGCGAAGGCCTCCAGCGCGATGCAGCCGTAGAACAGGCGGGTGAGCAGCCGCATGACGGCCAACCGCGCCCGCAACGCCGGGTCCGACGGCCGACCGAGGGCGGCGGCGACCAGGATGTCTTCCAACGCCGGCGTCGTCGCCATCTCGGTGGTCAGGATCGCGAGGTCGAACAGCGGATCGTTGCGGAAGGCCAGCTCCCAGTCGACCAGCCAGGTCCGCTGGCCGTCGAACAGCATGTTGCGCGGGTTGGGATCGTTGTGGCTGGAGACCAGCGAGGCAGGGTCCCAGGGGCAGGCGGCGCGGATGCGCGCCAGGCCCTCCGCGTGCGGATCCAGCAGTTGCGGCGCAAACAGCCCGCAAGCGCGCAGGTTGTCGAGCAAGGCGGCGACCACGTCGCCAGGGCCGCCCAGCGGCGGGAACGGCGTCGTCGTCTGCAGCCGCGCGACGAGGGTTCCGAGCTCACGGGCCAGACCGTCCGGTCCGTCAGGGTGATCCGTGAGCGGACGGCCGGCGACGAATTCCATCACCGCGACGCCGGCGGCGGCATCTGCATGGCGCACCGGCGGCGCCACGCCGGCGGCGGCCGCGGCGGTCATGCAGGCGTAGCCGCGCTCGCGGTGGCGCAGCGCGATCCGCTCGGGCTCCAGCCGCAACACATAGCTGCGGGCGCCGATATCGATCCGCCAGATCAGAGCGCCGGAGACCCCGCCCTGCAGCAGCTGCGCCCGGTCCACACGCCGCGCCCCGAACGCCGCCGCCAGGGCCGTGCGCGCCGCGTCGCGCCGCTCCGCTGGGACGAAGTCCAGCCAGTCCGCCACCGTTCGACCCCACGTCTCGCCCGCGCCGGCCGTAACATCGCCCGCCGAGGCTGGCCAGACGGGTCATCGGCGAGCCAGGCGGGCGCGGCCCTGCTACATACCGGGCGCTCAGCTTGAGGAGACCCGCGCATGACCCCGCCGCTTGGCGTCATCGAAGGCTATTACGGCCGGCCCTGGTCGTGGGACGTGCGCGAGGATCAGGCGCGCTTCCTCGCGGCGCCACGGCTACGGCTCCTACATCTACGCCCCCAAGACCGACGCCTACCTGCGCCGGCGCTGGCGCGAGGACCATCCGGCCGCGGAGGCCGACGCGCTGGCGCGGATGGCGGCGACGTGCGCGCGGATCGGCGTCGGCTTCGGCGTGGGCCTCAGCCCCTACGAGGCCTATCGCGACTTCGGCGAGGAGACCAAGGCGACGCTGGCCCGCAAGCTGGCCTTCTTCGATGCGGCCGGCGTCACCGAGCTGGCGATCCTGTTCGATGACATGAAGGGCGACCAGGCCGATCTGGCCGAGGCGCAGGCGCGCATGGCCCACTTCGCCGCCGAGCACTCGAAGGCGAAGCGGCTGATCGTCTGCCCCACGGTCTATTCCGACGATCCAATGCTGGAGCGCGCGTTCGGCCCGACGCCGCCGCGCTACCTCGAGGACCTCGGCCGGCTGCTCGATCCGGCGATCGAGGTGTTCTGGACCGGCGAGGAGGTGTGCTCGCGAGAGTACAGCCCCGGCCACCTGGCGCGGGTCGAGGGGCAGCTGCGCCGCAAGCCGACACTGTGGGACAATTATCCGGTCAACGACGGGCCGGGCATGTCGCCGTTCCTGTACCTGCGCGCGTTCACCGGCCGGCCGGCGGCGATCGGCCAACACCTGGCGGCGCACATGGTGAACCCCTGCCTGCAGCCGACGCTGTTCCGCATCCCGGCGCTGACCCTGGCGGAGAGCTACGCGCAGGGCGAGGCCTACGCCTACGGCGCGGCGTGGGAGCGGGCCGCACGCGAGGTGCTGGGCGAGGAACTCGCCGGCCTGCTAGGACGGCACTACCGCCTGTTCCACGACCAGGGCCTGGGCCGCATCGACGACGAGACGACCGCCAAGCTGCGCGCGCGCTACGCGGCCGTCGACCATCCCGCCGCCCGCGAGGTGGTCGCCTGGTTCGACGGCTACTGGCGGATGACGCGCGAGATGATGGAGGATGCGTAGGGAGCGCGCTTTGGCGCAGCTAATCTGCTTACGGACGGTCGCGACATTGCGGCGGTCATCGACTGGGACCGCCCTACGATCAGGCGAACCTGTTCTTCTGGCGTGAACCGCGCCTGCAGAACCTCGTCGCGCAGCTCGCAGCGCGAGATCGAGTCGGCAAGCGTGCCCGTCAGTCGGCGGGGACGGGTTCGAGCCAGCCGGGCAGGTGAGCGGCCGCGGCCGAACCGGCCAGGACCAGCGCGTCGCGAACCGCCTGGTCGAAATCGGCTTCCAGCTTGGCCCGCGGGATGTGGCGGCGCAGGAAATCCGCCCATCTGAACTCGCTGTAGTTCGCCGCCGACTTGGCGAAGCCTCCGGCGCGTCGCAACGCGCTGGCCAGGCTGCGGTACGGATCATCCGTGAGCTCGCCGACGGTGCGGGGAAGCGCGCTCGCCTCATGAAGACGACCGGTGGCGTCGTAGGGATGACACCAGCTCCGTTCCTCGCAGACCTCCCAGAACTCGCCCGCGGAAAGCATGCTCAGATCAATGACGATCGAGACCCTGACCCGCTCAACGCCCTCGTCGTACAGCGCGCGTGCGAGGTGATGGTGATCGAGGATGAACAGCTGGCCCTTGGGACCCCGCACCACCGGGAGGCTGCTCCGGCACAGGCTGGACGTTTTTCGCCCGTCCCGCCAGCGGAGTCGCTTCTGTGCGACTTCACGAAACCCGACGGTGGTTTGGGTCGGCCGAAGTTCAGCCAGCCTGACAGTGTCCGAAACGGCGCCCGTGTGTTTGCCAGGCGCTCGCTCCAATCGCAGGCTGGAAGCGATTTGCACTTCCGGCCACGCTCGAGGTTCGCGAAGGCGTCTTGGCGCGGCCGCCGCTGGGGGCCGATGCCTGGAATACTCGCCATGCCGCCTATGGGCGCCCATTTCGCCTTGTCCATCCGCCGTGTCCTGATGATCCCTACAGACCTCGCCGATGCAACCAATTGATCTAGATCATGCTCAGGCGGCGAAGGCGGCTCCCGCCTTCGACCGGGAGTTGGCTGTCCTTCGAAACTGAGGTGTTGTTCGGCGACGACAAGCCTGTCGGCAGGCCGCCCAGCCTGCTGCGTCCTACTTGTCCAGCGGCACGGTGATCCCGACCGAGAGCCCATCGCCGCTGGAAGCAAACGTGATCGGGGCGCCGAGCGCTTCGGCGTGAACGCGCATGAGCCGGAACCCCAGCCCGCCGCCCGTCTCGGGCTGGACGCTGTCTGGAAGGCCGCCGCCGTTGTCGGCGATTTCCACCCAGACGCCGGCGACAGTCGCCCTGCATCGCACGACGATTCTGAGACCGTCATCCGCCCGACCGTGCTTCGCCGCGTTGGTCATAGCCTCGGCGACGATCTGGCTGATCGGCAGGCATTGATCGGGCCGGACGGTGCAATCGGGGGCGAAATCCTCCGCCACTGCGATCCGGCCGGCATGCATGCTCGCGAAGGGTTCGCAAACGCTGGGGAGCAGCTGCGACAGTTCCACGGCCGTGCGCTCCGCGTGGTCGGAAAGCAGTCGATGCAGCCGAGCCGCCGATTGCAGCTGGCCCTGAACGCTCTGCACGAAGTGACGTATCGCCTCCGCTGTCGGCTCGGCCATCCTTGCGAGCGCCGCGCCCTCCAGATGGACGTAGCTCGCCAGCTGGGCGAAGTGGTTGGCCGTCCGATGTTCGCTTTCGGCGAGGAAGTCACAACGCGATGCGCACTGCGGGGCCCCGCCGCTCCGATCAGGTGACACCTTGAGCATGCCGCTCGCCTTCCCCGGATGTGCATGTGACTCTGCGCCGCCAAAGGTGAGCGCCCTTGACCTAGATCAACGCCGGTCGCGAAAGCTTGAGCGACGACCACGAACCACGATTGCCAAAGTCGTCGGCCATGCCCGGGCCAGCGCCCTGGCTACTTTACCGAGGGCAGGCTGGCGCGCCGGCGGCCTGTCCAAGTGGACGCCAGCGTCTGTTGGAACAGGGATTCGATCCTATCCGCGTCAATCCAGCCAGCCCGCGCTCATTCTCATGCGCCTGATCGCCGAGGTGGAGGCCGTCCTCCGCAAGGGTGCGAGGCTCGCTCACCATGGGTAGGCGGTCGAAGACGGCCCGCATCGCCACCGTCACGCTGAATCCCGCCGTCGACCTGAGCTTCGAGCTCGATCGCCTCACGCCGACCCTGAAGCTCCGCTGTGATCATCTGCGGCGAGACCCGGGCGGCGGCGGGATCAATGTCGCGCGTGTCATCCGGCGGCTGGGGGGCGAGGCGCTGGCGATCTTTCCGGCGGGCGGTCCGACGGGCGATCGTCTGGACGCATTGCTCGACCGCGAGCTGACGCCGCGCCTGACGATCCCGGTCGCCGCCGAGACGCGGGAGAGTTTCGCCGCCGAAGAGCGCGCCACCGGCGACCAGTACCGCTTCGTGATGCCAGGCGAACGCCTGCGTGCGGCTGAGTGGCGCGCGGTCCTGGCCGCCGTCGCCGCGCAGAAGCCGCAGATCCTCGTCGCCAGCGGCAGCCTGCCGCCTGGGGTCCCGGTCGGGTTCTACGGCCGCCTCGCTCGCTCGTGCAAGTCAGCGGGCTGTAAGCTCGTGCTCGACGCCGCCAGCGCGCCGTTGGCCCAGGGGCTCGCCGCTGGTGTCTGGCTGGCCAAGCCGAACGTCGTCGAACTGGAGGAGATCAGCGGCGCGTCGTTGCCGGACACCGCGCGTCGCCTGGGCGCGTGCCGGTCTCTGGTCGCCAGCGGGGCCGCCGAACTGGTGGCGCTGTCGATGGGCGCCGAGGGAGCGCTGCTGGTCTCCGCCGAGGGCGCCTGGCGCGCCCAGCCGCCCGCTCTGAATCCTGTCAGCACGGTGGGATGCGGCGACAGCTTCGTGGGCGGGCTCGTCCACGCCCTCGCGGCGGGCCTCGAACATTCCAGCGCCCTGGGCTGGGCGGTGGCGGCGGGCACGGCCGCCTCGCTCGCCGAAGGCACCCAGCTTTGCCGTCTATCCGATGTCAGTCGCCTGCGCCGCGAAACGAGCGTCTGCCGGCTGTGATACGCGCGGCGACTATCTGAACTCGACCGCGCCGAGCAGCAGGCTGACGTGGCCTTCGCCCCAGGCGGGCAGCAGCAGCCGGCCATAGCCGCGCTCCGCGTGCTTCGGCCGATGCTCATAGAAGCTGGGCGCCATGCTCTCCACGGTCGCCGAAGCCTGAGCCTTGAGGAACTCCATGGGGTTCGGCAGTTCGACCTCGTCGACGAACCGTCCGGTGAACGCCGCCTCGATGCGCGGCGCTAGCCGCGTGTGGGCGAGATCCAGCCGGAACCGCTGCGGCTTCTCGAATACGCCCAGCACGAACGCCTCGTCCGTCAACGCCTCGACCTTCGCCATGTTGATGTCGTCGGCGAACGGGACCGTCGCCTCGCCCCGAAGCAGGCCGCGCCAATACTCCAGCAGCCGATCGAGGCTGGGACTCAAGGGCAGGACGATCGAGAAAGGTGATTGGTTGTGAGTCATGGCTGAGCCTTGAAAATCCGTTCCGCCAGAATGCCCTGTCGCAGGCTATGCGCCTTGACCCACCTCAATCCGGGGGAAGTCGGACGGCGCGCCGGGCTCAGGCTACATTGAACGCGCGCACGAAGTAGAGCGCGTCCGGCTCGGGCTTCGGGCGCGGGAAGCGGAACTCTTCCAGGCCGTAGGCGCGGTAGAAGCGGATGGCGCGGTGGTTCACCGGGCTGACGCCCAGGTGCATGCCGCGCGAACCGGCCGCGGCGATCCGCGCCAGCCAGGTATCGATCAGCGCCTGGCCCAGCCCGCGGCCCTGCAGATGCGGCAGCAGGTTGATGTGCAGGTGCGAGGGATAGGGGTCGGTGATCCGCTTTGGCGGCGGCCGCGGGTGATGGATCTGGTAGGCGCGGAGCTGATCGAGGCTCCAGTCCTTCGGATCGCCGCCGGGGTCGGCATAGTCGCGCCGCAGCGCCGGCCACCACTCCGCCTCGAGCCGCGCCTCGAAGGCCAGGGTGTCGAGCGCGCCGACGATATAGCCGCCGACGCCGGACGCGTCCTCCACCACCAGCGCGAACTCCGGCGCCAGCACCGCGTAGGGCGCGGCGTAGAGACGCCCGACCAGCTTCGGGTCGTCGTAGAGGCGCGCTGCGTCCGCGCCGGAGTCGCCGGTCGCGAGCGCGATCCGGTACAGGGCGTCGAGGTCGCCCGGCTGCACGTCGCGGATCTTGGGTTCCGACACCTGGGCCGACCTCCCTGCCTCGCCGCCAGAGATAGCCGGTCGTGGCGTGGCGACGCCAGCGTCAGGCGCCCTTCAGCTCGCCGGCGCGGTCACCAGATCCGCACGCGCTTGTCCGGCGCGAGGTAGAGGGTGTCGCCCGGCTTGACGTTCCAGGCGGCGTACCAGGCGTCGACGTTGGGCAGCGTGCCGTTGACGCGGTCGATCTCGGGCGAGTGCGGGTCGGAGACGATCTGACGGCGCAGGGCGTCCGGGCGGATGGCGCTGCGCCAGATCTGCGCGAAGCCCAGGAACAGGCGCTGGTCGCCGGTCAGGCCGTCGATCATCGGCGCCGGCTTGCCGCCGAGAGAGGTGTGGTAGGCGTCGAGCGCGAGCAGGACGCCGCCGAGGTCGGCGATGTTCTCGCCCATGGTCTGGTCGCCTTTGACATGGGCGCCGGCAATCGGCTCGAAGGCGGAGTATTGCGCGCCAAGGATCTTGGTCTGGGCGACGAACTTCTCCTCGTCCTGCGGCGTCCACCAGTCCGCCAGCGCGCCCGTGCCGTCGTAGTGGCGGCCCTGGTCGTCGAAGCCGTGGGTGATCTCGTGGCCGATCACCGCACCGATGCCGCCGTAGTTGACCGCGGGGTCGGCCGCCGGGTCGAAGAAAGGCGGCTGCAGGATGGCGGCCGGGAAGACGATCTCGTTGCGCGTGGGGCTGTAGTAGGCGTTCACGGTCTGGGGCGTGAGGCCCCATTCGGTGCGGTCCACCGGCTGGTAGAGCCGCTTCACCTTGCGCCGCCACTCGAACGCGGCCGACCGCTCGACATCGCCGAACAGGTCGGCGTCGGAAACCTGCAGCGCGCTGTAGTCGCGCCATTTCGACGGGTAGCCGATCTTGACGTTCAGCATCGACAGCTTCTGCAGCGCCCGCGCCTTGGTCGCATCGCTCATCCAAGCGACGTTCTGGATGCGCGCCCGCAGCGCCGTGCGGATGTTGCCGACCAGCGCCTCCATCTTGGCCTTGGAGTCGGCGGGGAAGTAGGCGGCGACGTAGAGCTTGCCGACCGCCTCGCCCATCTGGGCGTCGATCGCGCTGACGGCGCGCTTCCAGCGCGGCCGCAGTTCCTTCTGGCCGCTGAGGGTCTTGTTGCGGAACTGGAAGCGGGCGTCGATGAAGTCGTGGGAGAGATAGGGCGCGGCCGAGTCGGCGACGTTGAACGCCTCCCAGGCCCGCAGCGTCTGCACCGGGGTTGCGGCGAAGATCTTGGCGATCTGGGGCACGGCGGTGTCCTCGGCCACCACCACGCGCCTCGCCGAATCGAGATCGGCGCCGCGCAGGAAGGCGGCCCAGTCGAAGCCCGGCGCGGCCGTGGCCAGCTCCTGCGGCGTCATCGGGTTGTAGGTCTTGGTCGGGTCGCGGTCCTGGGCGATAGTCCAGCTGACCTTGGCGATCTGGGTCTCCATGTCGACGATCGCCGCGGCCTGGGCGTCAGCGTCCGGCCAGTCGGCCAGATGCAGAACCTGGGCGACGTAGGCCTGGTAGGCCGCCTTCTGGGCCGCGAAGCTGGGCTCGAGGTAGTAGTCGCGGTCGGGCAGGCCCAGGCCGCCCTGGCCGAGGTAGACCGCGTAGTGCTGCGGGTCCTTGGCGTCGACGCCGATCTCGACCTCGAACACGCTGCCGAAGAAGGACTTGGCGCCCTTGCCCATCAGGGCGGCGATGGCCGGCCGGCTGTCCGCCGCCTTGATCTGCGCCAGCTCTGGCTCGAGCGGCCTGGCGCCAAGGGCCTCGGTGCGGCGCTCGTCCATGTAGGCGCGGTAGAAGGCGCCGACCTTGCCGGCCTCGGTCATGGTGTCCGATTCGGCCGCGGTCTTGTCGAGCAGGGTGTGCAGCCGGTCCTCGGACAGCGCCTGCAGGGCGTCGAAGTTGCCGAATCGGACGCGGTCGGGCGGGATCTGCAGGTTCTTGACGTAGGTTCCGTCGGCGTAGGCGTAGAAGTCGTCGCCTGGGTTCACCGATGTATCGCGGCCGGCGAGGTCGAAACCCCAGGGCCGGAAGTGCGGTTGTTCGGCGAACGAGATGCAGGCGAAGCCGAGCGCGAGCGCCGCGCCGCACGCGCCAAGGAGTGTCTTCATCGAGTCTCGCCGATTGCTTGCAAGGAGATTCCCCCGCTCAAGCATTTCGCGGGAGGAATCGCCGCTTAAAGTTTGTTCATCTGAGTTCGGCTGACAGTTGTGGCGCCGGCGGCGTGGCCCCGCGGCTACGCCTGTCACAGTCGCGTTACCGAGTCCGCGACGATCGGCGCAACGCGTTGATCAAGCTGGGTTCGCTTGCCCGGACGGCAGGTGATCAACAGAAAAATCGGCGCCGCGCGCGTCGACGGCCGTTGACCATCTGGCAACCATATGTCCCCATATCATGGGCTTTCAGGGCCAGTGGGCCACAATATGTAGATGACCAAGGGGCGGCCAACGGCCCCGCGGGCGTTTCGGTTTTTTGGGGGTGGTGCGGTGATGATCGGGAATGAAGCCAAGAAGTCCGTCGTAGATGTGGCGCCGCCGCCGCGGGTCAGGCCGGCCGCGCGGCCGCCGCTGCAGCTGGTGCGCAAGGTCGAGATCGATCGCTCGCGCGATGCGCTGCTGACCGACTTCGGACGCACGACGCTGGAGGACCGCTACCTGCTGGCGGGCGAGTCGTACCAGGACATGTTCGCCCGGGTCGCCACCGCCTACGCCGACGACGCCGAGCACGCCCAGCGCATCTACGACTACATCTCCAAGCTCTGGTTCATGCCCTCGACGCCGGTGCTGTCGAACGGCGGCGCCGACCGCGGCCTGCCGATCTCGTGCTTCCTCAACGCGGTCGGCGATTCGCTGGAAAGCATCGTCGGCACCTGGAACGAGAACGTGTTCCTGGCCGCCAACGGCGGCGGCATCGGCACCTACTGGGGCGGCGTGCGCTCCATTGGCGAGAAGGTGAAGGGCGCCGGCCAGACCAGCGGCATCATCCCGTTCATCCGGGTGATGGACAGCCTGACGCTGGCGATCAGCCAAGGTTCACTTAGACGCGGCTCCGCCGCGGTCTACATCGACGTCTGGCACCCGGAGATCGAGGAATTCGTCGAGATCCGCAAACCCAGCGGCGACTTCAACCGCAAGAGTCTCAACCTGCACCACGGCGTGTGCATCACCGACGAGTTCATGGAGGCGGTGCGCGACGGCGCGCGCTTCGGCCTGCGCTCGCCCAAGACCGGCGAAGTGGTGCGCGAGATCGACGCCCGCACGCTGTGGCAGAAGCTGCTGGAGCTGCGGCTGCAGACCGGCGAGCCCTACCTGATCTTCTCCGACACCGCCAACCGCGCCATGCCGCAGCACCAGCGCGAGCTGGGGCTGAAGGTGCGCCAGTCGAACCTCTGCTCCGAGATCCTGCTGCATTCGGGCAAGGACCACCTGGGCGAAGAGCGCACCGCGGTGTGCTGCCTCTCGTCGCTCAACGCCGAGAAGTTCCTCGAGTGGCGCGACCACCCGACCTTCATCGAGGACGCCATGCGCTTCCTCGACAACGTGCTGCAGGACTTCATCGACCGCGCGCCCGACCAGATGGCCAGCGCCGCCTACGCCGCCTACCGCGAGCGTTCGGTGGGGCTGGGCATCATGGGTTTCCACACCTTCCTGCAGGCCCAGAACGTGCCGTTCGAGAGCGCGCTGGCCAAGAGCTGGAACATGCGCATCTTCAAGCACCTGCGCCGTGGCTGCGACGCCGCCAGCCGGGTGCTGGCCGAGGAGCGCGGGCCCTGCCCGGACGCCGCCGAGCGCGGGGTGATGGAGCGCTTCAGCCACAAGATCGCCATCGCGCCGACGGCGTCGATCTCGATCATCTGCGGCGGCACCAGCGCCGGCATCGAGCCGATCCCGGCCAACATCTACACCCACAAGACCCTGTCGGGCTCGTTCGCGGTCAAGAACCCCTACCTCGAGCGGCTGCTGGAAGAGCGCGGCAAGAACACCCCGGAGATCTGGGGCTCGATCCTGGAGCAGGAGGGCTCGGTGCTGCACCTCGACTGCCTGACGGCGGACGAGAAGGACGTCTACAAGACGGCGTTCGAGATCGACCAGCGCTGGATCGTCGAGCTGGCCGCCGACCGCGCCGCCGACATCTGCCAGTCGCAGTCGATCAACATTTTCCTGCCCGGCGACGTCGATAAGTGGGACCTGCATATGCTGCACTGGCAGGCCTGGGAGCGGGGGGTGAAGAGCCTCTACTACCTGCGCTCCAAGTCGGTGCAGCGCGCCGCCTTCGCCGGCGGCGACGGCATCGCCGCGATGGTCGAGAAAGCCGCCGGCGCGCGCACCGACTACGACGAGTGCCTCGCCTGCCAGTAGTTCCGGTGGAATTTAGCTAGACCGTCTCAATTCTCACGTCATGGCCGGGCTTGTCCCGGCCACCCATGAACACGACGGCCGACCGTGTTCATGGGTTGCCGGCACTCCGCGCTGCGCGCTCCGGTCGGCAATGACGTCAGTTTGGTCCCAACCAATATGAGCGCTCCCTAGGCGGTGACCCCGCCGCGGCGCCAGACCGGCGGCGTCGCAGCGCGGTCGACCTCCAGCGCGCGCTGCGCCGCGTGGACCCGCAGCAGGTCCTTGCGGGTGACCAGCCCGACCAGCCGGCCGGCCTCGTCGACGATCGGCACGCGGCCGACGTCGCGCTCCACCATCTGCTCGGCCAGCGCGCCGACGGCCTGGTCCGGGCCGCCGCGCAGCAGGCCGGCGTCGGACACCACCTCGCCCAGCGTCTCGCCCTCGTGCGGGCCCTCGGTCAGCCAGCGCATCACCTCGGCCCGTGGCGCCAGGCCCAGCACGACGCCGCGGCCATCGACCACCGGGTAGCTCTTGTGCCGGGTCTGGGGGCCGGTGAAGAAGGCCACCGCCTGGTCGATCGGCATGCCGGCCGGCAGGGTCTCCACGTCACTCACCATCACCTCCCGCACCCGCATGGTCTGGAACGGGTCGACGCTGTATTCGCGCGAGAGGTGCAGGCCGCGGCGGGCGATCTTCTCGGTCAGGATCGAGCGCTTCATCAGCAGCACGGTCACGCCGTAGGCGGCCGCCGACGCCGCCAGCAGCGCGGGCAGGGCGGCGAAATCGCCGGTCAGCTCGGCGGCGAACAGGGCGCCGGTCAGCGGCGCGCGCATGGTCCCGCCCATCATGCCGGCCATGCCGATCAGCGCCCAGAAGCCGGGGCCGCCGGGCAGCCAGTGGCCCTCGATCGCGCCCAGCGCCCCGCCCAGGATCAGCAGCGGCGCCAGCACCCCGCCGGAGGTGCCCGACGACAGCGCCACGATCCAGATCACCGCCTTGACCAGCAGCAGCCGGCCGGTCTCCTCCAGCGCGACGCGGCCGGCCAGCAGGTCGCCGATCACGTTGTAGCCGACGCCGAGCGCGCTGGGATCGGCCAGGCCGCCGACGCCGACCATCAGCCCGCCCAGCGCCGGCCACCACATCCAGTGCAGCTTCAGCCGTCCGAACGCGTCCTCGGCGGCGTAGAGGCAGACCGTCAGCAGGCTCGACTGCAGCCCGGCGACGATCCCCATCCCCGCGCACAGCAGCAGCCGGGCCCAGGTCAGTTGGCCCCAAGCGCCCTGGAGGGGGTCGACCAGGTGGAACAGCGGCCCGGCGCCCAGCAGGAACGGCCGCACCCCGGCGGCGACCAGCACCGCGACCGTCACCGGCAGGAAGCTGCGCGGCTTCCACTCGAACAGCAGCAGCTCGACCGCCAGCAGCACCGCGGCCAGCGGCGTGCCGAACACGCCGGTCATGCCGGCCGCCGCGCCGGCCACCAGCAGCGTCTTGCGCTCGGCGGCGCTGAGGTGGAACAGCTGCGCGAACAGCGAACCGATCGCCCCGCCGGTCATGATGATCGGCCCCTCGGCCCCGAACGGGCCGCCGGTGCCGATGGCGATCGCCGACGACAGCGGCTTCAGCAGCGCCACTTTGGCCGACATGCGGCTGCCGCCGATCAGGATCGCCTCGATCGCCTCGGGAATGCCGTGGCCGCGGATCTTCTCGGAGCCGTAGCGGGCCATCAGGCCGATCGCCAGGCCGCCCAGCGCCGGCGCCAGCACCATCCACGGGCTGGGACGCACCTGGGCGAAGTCGATCGGCTGCACGCCGAGCTTCCCCAGCCAGACCAGGTTGGAGACCAGCGCGATCAGCCGCAGCAGCACCCAGGCGCCCAGCGCCCCGGCGGCGCCGACCAGGGTCGCCATCGCCACCAGCATCACCATTCGGCGGTCGGCGGTGAAGTCGCCGAGGCTGAGCGCGCCCGGCCCGTGTCGCTGCGGCGCATGGCGGGTGGAATGGCGCGCGTGGCTCGGCGCGGCGTCGGCTGTCTCGGTCATGGATCTCGATCGTGATGGGCGCGGGGAGGCGCTGGCGAGCGCTTACATCACGCCAGGATATTAATTCAACCTTGCCCGCCCGTCGGCCCCCGTCGGAAGGGCGGCGAAATCTCTGTTCAGCCGCTTGATGTGCATCAACGCGCTGGCGCTTGGCCCGGCCTATGCTTGAGCTTGTCCTGCCGGACTGAAACGGAACCGATTGCGCGGCTTCGTCATTGCTCCGTCAAAGGATATCGCCGCTGGGAGCTGGGCGATGAACAAGTGGCTGATGATCTTCGCGGTCTGCATACCGACGATGGCGCACGCCGATCCGACGCGCGATCATCCGACGGCGGACCGTCCCGTGCAGACATCCTACGCGGTGAGCCCGCCGGCGTCGCACGGCTACATCCCCGACGGCTGGGCGATGCGGGCGACCTTCCGGGGGCGGGCGATGGACCTGCAGTCGCGCGACTGGACCACCGACCCGCACGCCCAGCCCCGCGACATCGAGGCGGGCTACGGCTGGCGCGACGGCCGCGCCACCGCGGTGATCGGCTACGAGGAACACGACTACGGCCCAAGGCCGGCGTCCAACATCTATGCGATCGAGCGCGACCCCAACCAGCCGCCCCCGGTCCGCGGCGGCGGCGTACTGGGCCTCAGCTTCGTCCTGCACGGACGGTAATCCTCACCCGTAGGGGGAGGGGGACCGCGTAGCGGTGGAGGGGGTGCGTTGCAACGCGCCCAGCTAGCCGGACCAAGCTCCGCCTATCCTCGGATACTCGCGCACTTCATCAGGCCCCCTCCACCCCTTCGGGGTCCCCCTCCCCCTATGGGGGAGGATATTTACGTGAACGGAAACCGGTCGGCCCAGAACGCCCGCAGCCTTGGTTCGGCGTCGACGCGGCGGGCGACTTCGGCCAGTTTCGGGGCGGCGTCGTTGAAGCGGGCGCGGCCGCCGGCCCAGCGCGAGATCACCGTGACATAGAGGTCGAGCACGGTCAGCTCGTCGCCTAGGATGTAGCGGCCGGGGTCGACCTGGCGCTCCATGATCCGCCAGCAGTCGATGAAGCGATCGCCGATCCGCGCCTTGGCGATCTTGCCCAGTTCGGCGTCGTCGATGATCCGCCCCGGCTCGTCGCGGATCCAGTACAGCGCGTAGATCGCGGCTCGACACGAACGCCATCCAGCGCAGGAACGCCGGCCGCGCGTGCGCCGCCATCGTCGGCGCCAGCCGCGCCTCGGGGTGCGCGTCGGCCAGCCAGATCAGGATCGCGCTCGACTCGGTCATCAGCTCGCCGCCGGGCAGCACCAGCGCTGGCACCTGGCGCATCGGGTTGGCGGCGTAGAGCGCCGGATCGTCGCCGTAAGCCTCGACCACCCGATAGGGCAGATCGAGCAGCGTCAGCGTCGCCTCGACCGGCACGGAGCCGGTCCCCTTGGCGCCATAGACCACGTATTCACCGCTCATGCTGGGCTCCCACTATCCCGCTCATCCCGGCGCAAGCCGGGACCCAGGCAGGCGGTAAATGCAAGCGCGCAAATCGGCGGCAGCAGCGCGCGCGGCGGGTGGCCCTAGGGAATGAACCGCGGAGATCGCGGAGACACGCGGAGCTACCGAGCGGCTGAGGGGCTGCGGCGCACCACTAAGGACACTAAGGGCGCGCGAGCGCGCCGGATGGTCGGCGGGGATGGTCGTGATTGGCGGGGCGCCAAGCGCCTCTTGGCGCCCTTGATGGTTCAAACTGCGGGCTGCGGGGGGATGAGCGCGCCGATCGCGCAGCCAACTCGTTAGCTCCGCGTGTCTCCGCGATCTCCGCGGTTCAACTTCCTGCGTTGCCTGCGGCGCGCTCAGCCTGGCAGGAAGACGCCCACGCAACCGCTTACCGCCTGGGTCCCGGCTTTCGCCGGGATAAGCGGGTTCGTTGGTTCAAAGTCGCACCGGAAACCCCACATTATACCCAGTTCTCCACAACATGTTGTGGCTCTGTTAACCGCATACCCCAACATGTCGCACATTGGCGCCTTGTCGGGCGGGCCGTCTTGGCCTCCTCTGATTTCAGTCGCCACGGTTTGATTCGTACGGGATTATCGGCCCCATGACCGCCTCCAAGCTCAGCAAACTGCCCGGCCTGCTCACGCCGTCGTTCGGCTACAAGCCGTTCCGCTATCCCTGGGCCTACGACTTCTGGAAGCGCCAGCAGCAGGTCCACTGGATGCCCGAGGAGGTGCCGCTGGGCGAGGACTGCAAGGACTGGGCGGCCAAGCTCAACGACAAGGAGCGCAACCTGCTGACCCAGATCTTCCGCTTCTTCACCCAGTCCGACGTCGAGGTGAACGACAACTACATGGAGCGCTACGCCCGGGTGTTCAAACCGATCGAGGTGAAGATGATGCTGGCGGCGTTCTCCAACATGGAGACCATCCACATCGCCGCCTACGCGCTGCTGCTCGAGACCATCGGCATGCCGGAGAGCGAGTTCAGCGCCTTCCTCGAGTTCGAGGCGATGAAGGCCAAGCACGACTACATGCAGAAGTTCGGCGTCGACACCAACGCCGACATCGCCCGCACGCTGGCCATGTTCGGCGGCTTCACCGAGGGGCTGCAGCTGTTCGCCAGCTTCGCCATGCTGATGAACTTCCCCGCGCTTCAACAAGATGAAGGGCATGGGCCAGATCGTCTCCTGGAGCGTGCGCGACGAGAGCCTGCACTGCGAGGGGATCGTCCAGCTCTACCACGCCTTCAACGCCGAGACCGGCGCGGTGACCAAGGCGGTCGCCGACGACATCGTCGACTGCTGCAAGACCGTGGTCGGCCTGGAGGACCGCTTCATCGACCTGGCCTTCGAGGCCGGCGAGGTGCAGGGCATGACCCCCGACGACATCAAGACCTACATCCGCTTCATCGCCGACTGGCGCCTGCGCCAGCTGAAGCTGCCGGAAGTCTACGGCGTGCGCGAAAACCCGCTGCCGTGGCTGCAGAGCCTGCTATCGGGCGTCGAACACGCCAACTTCTTCGAGGCCCGCGCCACCGAGTACTCCAAGGCCGCGACCACGGGCCAGTGGCACGGCGAGACGGGCGTGTGGGGCGCGTTCGACCGGATGATGGCGCGGCGGGGGGACGAGGGGGTGCATTAGGAAACTCTCGCGCCCTCTTGACGCCAAATGTCTTGCGGAACACAACGAGAACAAACGTTGCTCTTTAGCGAGCCGCCTGTGGGTGCTTTTATGCTCGGGTCGGGGGGCCGTTGTCAGGGCCGCCATGCAGTTCAGGAACCCGCAAGCTTGCCGAATTCTCGCGAAAATCACCTGGGCCATCTGCAGGAAAGGCTCGGCCATCTCTTCAGGATCGGCGCGTCCGTCAGGAGCGTAGAGGCTGCTGACGGTCTCGCGGTGGGTACGGTGAAGGGCCCAGTCCGGCGCGACAACCAAGACCGCGCGCTCGTCGCGCGGATCGTAAGTGGTACCCCTCATGGCGACACGCTGACGGTCGCCGCGGTGTTTGACGGGATGGGTGGGATGGCGGATGGGGCCGCGGCCGCGACGCTTGCGGCGTCAGCTTTCATCGCTGAATTGGTCGCAACGAGGGGTACGCTGCGCAATCGGCTCGAGAGGGCGGTGCTTCGCGCAAACAATCAGGTCTTCCAGCGGTTCTCCGCCAAAGGAGGGACCACTCTCACTGCAGTGGCGTTTGATGGAAATGCCCGTGGCTGCATAGCCCATGTCGGCGACTCCCGACTTTACCGTCACACTAGAGATCGCCTCCTGCTTTTGACTACTGACGACACGGTTCAAGGTGTCGTTCGGGCTACCCCCTAGGTATACATCTCCGAAAGCCCTCTCTGGGGGTGGAATGTCGGATACCTGGCAATGCAACGACAACAATCTCAAGCGACAAGTCGTCGTAAAGACGTTAAAGCCAGGTGTCGCCGCGTCCAAACTACTGGACGAACTCTCGGCTCTGTCGGCGATCCGGTCTCCGCACGTCGTTCAGGTGTTGGATGTTATCTACGACCACGCGGGGCAGATCGCAGGTTTTGTCGAAGAGTTCATAGATGGGCCGGCTCTTAATTGCTTGCCGGTCGTTGGCACGCTTGAGGCACTCAAGCTAAGCGATTCGAGCGTTCTGCGGTCGTTAGCGCGAGGGTAAATCACTCGAATATTGCGAAGACGTTAGATTATTTTTCTGGAGCAGAAGGGGCCTATCTCATCGAGGAGTACGTCGAGGGACTGGACTTATCTAAGCTGGTAACAGGCCAGCTACCATACCTGCCTCCTACTGCGGTTGCTCGTATTTTACACCAGCTCGCGAAGGGGCTCGCGGCATCACATCATGCAGACGTGATTCACCGCGACCTGAAGCCGAGCAATATTATGGTTGTCGGTGGATTGCGGTTCGCGGAAGTCAAGATTACCGACTTCGGGATAGCAAAGATGGCCGAAGGCGAGATAGGACCGTGGGCCGCTGGCGACGACAAAGGTGCGACGTCTTCGAGAACTATTCTTGGCGCCATTCCGTATATGTCGCCCGAGAGCCTGACTGATTTTAAGTCCGCAGATAAGCCCGCGGATGTTTGGTCGATAGGGGCGATAGCCTACGAGTTGTTATCTGGCGTGCGCCCCTTAGCGCTTTGGGGCGGGACCGATACAACCGGGATGGCGATTTGCCTGACACTTGTGCCGGTGCCGTGCCGCCCAAGATTTAGCAGACCTGAAAGCGCAGCGGCGTGGGCGGTTTGCGCCCGACCCGTGGCGACGCTAGCGTTCGCACCCGTCTATGGGGGGCTGGCACGGCGATGAAACAGCCCCTGGATGCAGCTTGGGCGTGGGCGGCCGCACTTGCCGCGATCGGCGGGGCCGCGCTGGCGGCGCCCGGCGGGGCGTCGGCGGCGGTGCGGTATGTCGCCACCGGCGGGGCGGCGCAGGCGACGATTGTCGACCTGAGCAGCCGGCGGCAGGACGAGGCGGTGCTGAGCTTTACCGCGACGCTGCTGCGGCGCACGCCGGCGCGCCTCAGCGACCTGGACGCCTACTGGGGCGACGGGACGCTGCAGATCGACTGCCTGAACCACCTCACCCGCTGGAAGGTCACGGCCGGCTACAACCTCGACCGCACGCGCCGGTTCGATGCGCCGGCGCCCGCTTTCGGCGCCTGGTCCGACGACGCGGCGGGCACGGTGGCGCGGGCGCTGGAGAGCTACGTCTGCCACGGCGTGGTCTCGCCCGACGTCGGCCTGGTGGCCGACCTGACCGGCTTCGCCCGCGCCTACCTCGGCGGCCTGAGCGTGGCCCAGGCGAGTGGGGCGCAGGCCGGTTCGGCCGCTGCGTCTCCGCCCCCGCCGGCCCAGGCCGCGGCGCCGGCCGCGCCGGGGGAGCTGGCCAACTTCTACATGATCGACCGCGACGCCAACGGCGCCGAGCTGGTCGATATGTCGGTGCGCAAGCGCAAGGGCGCGGTGGCGCGCCTCAGGCTGTACCGGCTGGAAATCAAGCCGATCCACTTCTCCGTCGGCGACTATCACTGGCAGCGGTACGAGTTCGAGGTCGACTGCGCCGGCCACCGCGAGCGCCGGGCCCCCAGCGCGTTTCTGTCGTTCGAGGACCACACCAAGGTCGAGGTTCCGCACCCGAAATTCTTCGACTGGGACCCGATCTACCAGAGCGGGATCGAGCCGCTGGTCTGCGACGAGAAGCCGGCGCCGGGCGTGATGGCGGTGGGGGACCTGGAAGCGTTCCAGCGCTGGTTCCTCGGCGGCGGCGCGGGGCCGCCATAAGGGATTCGTTGTCGCGGCGGGCCCCCTCCACCCCTTCGGGGTCCCCCTCCCCCGATGGGGGAGGAGATTCTGCGTTGGCGCTCTTTTCTCCTCACCCGTAGGGGGAGGGGGACCGCGAAGCGGTGGAGGGGGCTTGGGCTTGACGACGCCCGTCCGCGGAGAGCGCTGAGCGGCACACCACTTCATGGTCCCCCTCCCCCGATGGGGGAGGAGATTGGGTCAGCGCCCTTTCTCCTCACCCGTAGGGGGAGGGGGACCGCGAAGCGGTGGAGGGGGCTGGGGCTTGACGCGGATTCAACCACGTAGGTCACTGGCCTGGACGCTCATCGGGCGCCGGGTCTTTGACATCGTGAGGCAGCAGGAAATCTGGGGCGCCGCCGTGTCGGCGCCTTGGAATGGGCGCCGTTATTATCGGTGAATAGCGGTTTCACGTGAAACATCGTGGGCGCGGTGCAGGAGGGCTGGGCGCAGGAAATCTGGAAGCGGTTGGTGCGTCTCGCCGGGCGGTCAGCAGTCGGGACCCCAACCCACGTCATTGCCGGCTGGAGCGCGAAGCGCGGAATGCCGGCAACCCATGCACACGACCCGGCGGCGGCGTTCATGGGTGGCCGGGACAAGCCCGGCCATGACGTGAGAGGAGCTCAAGCTGGTCTTGACCGGCGCCGGCCGTCCCGCCCCTCAGCTCTTGTGGTTCGGCGGGGGGCCCAGCAGGCGGTGCGAATTCGCGGCGGACGATGCCGTAGCATTCGCACGACAGCGCCTCGAGGCCGGGGCGGTCGAGGATCTGGATGTGGCCGCGGACGTAGCGGATCAGGCCGGCCTTCTGCAGCGCCGAGGCGGCGGCGGAGACGCTGGGGCGGGTGACGCCGAGCATCATCGCCAGATAGTCCTGGGTGAGCGGGAAGTCGTCGGCGGCGACCTCGTCGTGGGCCAGCAGCAGCCAGCGCGCGCAGCGGGCCTCGGTGTCGTGCAGCTGGGCGCAGGCGACGTTCTGGCCCATCTGGGTCAGCGAGGCGAGCACGTACTTCAGCATCGCCGCGCGGATCGCCGGATGGCGCTCCATCGCCTGGCGGAAGGCCGCGGTCTCGATGCGCCAGCCGTCGCCCGGCACCTGCACCATCGAGGCGTAGATCATGGTCTCGCCGCCCAGCACGACGGCGAGCCCGGTCATCCCCTCGCGCCCGACCGTGGCGACCTCGATGGCCGAGCCGCTGGTCGTCGAGGGCGACGATCGAGATCATGCCATTGTTGGGGAACCAGACGTGGGAGGGGCGCTCGCCCGCCTGGAAGATCGACTGGTCCTTGGCCAGCGCCACGTCTTCCAGCGCCGGGCGCAGGGCGTCGAGGTCCGCCGGCGCCAGCGCGCGCAGCAGGCCGTTGCCGATCGGCGGCGGATGGGTGGTTGGTGAAGCCAATTCGGCGTCCCGCGCGGTCTAGAGCGGGAGTCTTTGGCGCCCGGCGGCGCGTCTCTCAGCCGTCAGAGCCCAGGAGGTATTCACTGACGATGGCGACACTATGCGCCTTCGCCGAAACAAAGTCCGCAAACGTCTGCGTCACTCAGCTGGTCGCCCCCCGGCCGAAACGGCGGCGCCCGACGCGCCGTGTCCGCCGATCAATGGCCGAGCTTGGCCCGGCTGTATGTCCAGGACCCAACAGACGCAGGCATGAGCGGGGCGCGCCAGCAGTTTGACCATTTGCCCCCCTGCGGCGTCCGGTCTAGCGTTTCTGCCGATAGAAAGCCTGGGGGAGGCCTGAATGACTGCATTGGTGCGCCCGCCGTTGCGCGAGGTGCGTTCGCGTATTTTCGACAGCGCCCGGTGGGCCGGCTACCAGCCGCGCGACGGCGACGTGGTGATCGCCACCTATCCCAAGTGCGGCACCACCTGGACGCAGCGGATCGTCGGCATGCTGCTGGCGGGGAACGCGGCGCCGTTCGCGGTGCACGGGCCATGGTTCGACTTCCGCCTTGGCCCGCCGGTCGAGGCCAGCTTGGCCGAGGCCGAGGCGGTTCCAGGGCGGCGATACCTGAAATCGCACCTGCCCTATGACGCGCTGCCGGTGTTCGACGGGGTGAAGTTCATCCACGTGGCCCGCGACGGGCGCGACTCGGCGATGAGCTTCCACAACCACATGCGCACCTTCACCCCGTTCGCGCGCGAGAACGGCAACCAGGTCAGCCTTAGCGATCCGAAGTTCGGCGACCCGATGCCGCCGACGCCGGAAGACCCGGCGCAGTTCTTCCGCGAGTGGCTGGTCGATGGCGGCGCCATGGGCGATCCCGGCGCCTCTTACTGGGAGATGGAGCGCAGCTACTGGGACGCACGGCATGAGCCCAACTTGCTGCTGGTGCACTACGCCGACCTGAAGGCCGACCGCGCCGGCGAGATCGCCCGCATCGCCCGCTTCCTCGAGGTGGATGTGGCCCCGGCGGCCATGCACGACATCGTCGAGGCCGCGGGGTTCGAGGCGATGAAGGAGAAGGGCGCCGAGCTGATGCCGGGCGCGGAGATGGTGTGGGACGGCGGCTACAAGAGCTTCCTCTACAAGGGCGTCAACGGCCGCTGGCAGGGCGTCTGCGCCGAAGCGGATCTGGCCGCCTACAAGGCGCGGGTGGCGGAGGAGTTCACGCCCGCGCTCGCCGCCTGGCTGGAAGGCGGCCGGCTCGTGGCCGGCGACCCGGCGGCTTCGGCCGACTGAGCGCGGGGCGCTCGGACGGGTCCGTCAGGGCGCCGGCGACGAGCCGCGCCCGCGCCGCCTCGCGCGCGGATGAACCTAAGGTGCTCCTGCCCGTTCACTCAGGGCTCAGGTCAGATCGACAAGAAGCGCAGGGACGGCGGCTCCCGCCGTTCAGGAGATTTTCCATTGCAAAAGATACTCATCGGGGCGTTCGCACTTTCCCTGCTTGGCGGCTCGGCGGCGCTGGCCCAGCCTCCCATGCACGACCAGGGCGGCCACGACCAAGCCGGCCAACCCGGCGGTGACCGCCATGACGGCGGCGATCGCCACGACATGGGCGGCGATCGTCACGGCGGCTGGGACCATCACCATCACGGCCGCATGGTCTGCAGCTGGCGGCACCACCGTCGCGTCTGCTGGCGCACGCACGGCTGGTAGCTGAGCGGTTCCCGGTCCTCCGGCCAACAGCCGGAGGACCGTCCGGACCTCGGCCATACATGACCAGCTTTTCATGCCGCGGTCATCGGTGGCGGCGATAGAGTGGCGGCAATGTCGCCGCATCTCGCCGACCACTATCCCACGCCGGCCTCGATGCGCGCCGACCTGATCGTGCACGTGATCGGGCTCGGTTTCGCGGTGATCGGCGGCGTGACCCTGCTCGCGCTGGCGTTCGGGCTGGGACATCTGAGCCAGGCGGCGGCGGTGGCCATCTATGTCGCCGGCTTCGTCGCCATGCTGGCGCTCTCGGCGGCCTACAACTTCTCCAAGCTGCGCTGGCGGCCGATCCTGCGCCGGCTGGACCACGCCGCGATCTTCGTCATGATCGCCGGCTCCTACACCCCCTTCACCACCCAGCGGCTGCACGGGAACTGGGCCGTCGGCATGACGCTCGCGGTCTGGACCCTGGCGCTGGCGGGCGTCGCGGCCAAGCTGTTCCTGCCGGGGCTCGGGCGGCGGTTCTGGATCGGGCTCTACCTCGCCCTCGGCTGGCTGGCGCTGGTGGCGATCCAGCCGATCCTCAGCGCCGTGCCAGGGGTGGTGCTGGCGCTGCTCGCCGCTGGCGGCCTGGTCTATTCGGTCGGCGCGGTGATCTACGTGCTGAAACAGCTGAAGTTCCGCCGCGCGATCTGGCACGGCCATGTCGTCGGCGCCGCCGCGCTGCACTTCGCCGCGGTGCTGGTCGGCGTGGTCCTGGCGCCTGGCGCCGGCTGACCCGAGCTACGTCGGCGACGCCGTGCGGAAGCGGCGAACCGCGAGCCAGCCGAGCACGACGAAGATCAGCAGCGTCAGACCCTGGGCGATCCCGAACGGCGGCTCCGATCCCTTCGGCGCCAGCTTGTGCAGCGCCGGCAGCTTGCCGAACGCCTGCACCACGGCGACGAACACGTTGAGATAGAGCCCGATCACGGCGCCGATCACGTAGGTCGGCCGCCAGGCGCCCGCCAGCTTGCGGCCATACAGCGCCACGCACGCCAGCAGCAGGATCAGCAGGGAAATGGCGCCGACGATGTAGGGCGGCCCGAAGCTGCCCTTGTAGAACATGAAGCCGGTCACGTCGGTGAGGATGCTCAGCGCCAGATAGATCGCCGTCAGAACGCCGGACAGTCGATCAACGAGCATCTCGGCCAGAACGGCGAGGCCCACGACGATGGCCGCAACGCTGATGAGCGTGTGGATGGTGGTAAAGACGCCAATCGACAAACCCAGGATCATGAGGATCGCCTCCCGCTGGTCAGGCGCCGAGCTTCCGCCTAGATCGCGCAAAAGCCAAGCTGCGGCTAGCTGGGCCTGCCGACCGCCGAATAGACGCGGAAGTCCTGCTTCGCCAGCGGCCGCAGCACGGTCAGGATCGGCGCGACGTCGCCCACCGTATCGCCCAGCGCTTGGAACGCCCGCTCGCGATCCTCCTTCGCCGAGGCGATCCGCGCCTCGACCTCTTCTCGGGAGGTCGAATCCAACCCGGCCTGTCGCCCGATGATGGTCTCGGCTTCGATCAGCTCGGTGGCGTCGAAGACGCCTTCCAGGCCGAGGATGAACTTGACCATCACGGTGTGGATCTGCGCCCGCGTGAGCACATCGCGCAGATCGTAGAGCAACTCGCGGTTGCGTTCGTAGGTCTCCGTCTCGCGCCGCACCGCCCGCAACAGGCGCATTGTGAAGGTCCCGTAGGGCTCGCCGCGGCCGTGCGCTGCCCGGGCGAGGTCGATCAGCAGTTCGAGCACCGAGAGGATCTCGCCGAACAGCAGCGCCGCGCCGTGCTCGCGTTCGCGCCGGCGCAGCGAGGCTTCGAACTGGGTGGAAACGAAGCCACCGATCGTCGCCAGGATGGCGCCGAGGATAACCGCCCAGAGAGTGTCGTCGCCGCCGTTGAAGGGGGAATCTCCCATCGGGCCTGGTTTCGCCGGCCAGCCTAGCTATCGGCGCGCGCCGCGCGAAGCCCACCTGCCTGGCGCCAGGCGAAATAGCAGGCGAGGCCGACGGCGTTCCAGATGGCGAAGAACACCTGGGTCTTCATGCTGCAGGTTGGCGAACAGGTAGAGGCAGCCGAGGATGGCGGCGGGCCCGACGATCCAGGCTGCGGGCGTGCGGTAGAGGCGCGGCGCATCCGGATCGCGTCGGCGCAGCACCAGCAGGCAGGCGGCCACGGCGATGAAGGCGGTCAGGGTGCCAGCGTTGGCCAGCGACGCGATCTGGTCCAATGGGGCCAGGCCCGCCAGCACGCTCACCACCACGGCGGTCGCCAGCGTCATCCGGATCGGCGCGCCATTGCGCGGGCTGACCTTGGCCAGCGCGGCCGGCAGCAGGCCATCGCGGGCCATGACGAAGAAGATGCGGCTCTGGCCGTAGAGGAAGGCCAGGATCACGGTCGGCAGCGCGATCACCGCCGCCGCGCCGATGACGATGGCGACCCCGCCCTGGCCGAGCCCGCGCAGGATCAGCGCCAGCGGCTCGGGGCTGGCGGCGAAGCGCGCCGTGGGCATCGCCCCGATCGCCGCGGCGGCGACCGCAACGTAGATCAGCGCGCAGGCGATCATCGAGCCGACGATGCCGATCGGCAGGTCGCGGCTAGGGTGTTTGGTCTCCTCGGCGGCGGTGGAGATCGCGTCGAAGCCGTAGAAGGCGAAGAAGATGATCGCCGCGGCCGCCATCACCCCGTGGCGCACGCCGCCGATGCTGCCGCCGGCGAAGCCATAGGGCATGAACGGGTGGAAGTTGGCGGCCTTGAAGTGCGGCGCGGCGACGGCGATGAACAGCGCGAGCGCGGCGATCTTCACGGCGACCAGCACCGCGTTGACGGTGGCGCTCTCGCGCGTCCCCAGCGTGAGCAGCCCCGTGACCACCGCGATGATGGCGATGGCGGGCAGGTTGATCGCGCCGCCGGCCCACAGCCCCGCCGACATCGCCGCCGGCAGGTGCACGCCCATCGCGCCCAGGAACCCGACCGCATAACCCGCCCAGCCGACCGCGACGGCGCTGACCACCAGCGAATATTCGAGGATCAGGCTCCAGCCGACCACCCAGGCGACGATCTCGCCCAGCGCCACGTAGCTGTAGGTGTAGGCGCTGCCGGAAACCGGGATCAGCGTCGCCACCTCGGCGTAGGCCAGCGCGGCGCAGGCGCAGACTGCGCCGGCGACCAGGAACGACAGGATCACGCCCGGCCCAGCCAGGTTCGCCCCCACGCCGATCAGCGTGTAGATGCCGGTGCCGACGATCGCGCCGACGCCGAGCGGGATCAGGTGGCGCCAGGTGAGGGTCGGGTTCAGGCGGTGGTGGGCCGCCAGGTCGTCCAGCGACACCGATTTGCGGCGCATCAGCGAGGTCATGGGACTCCGTCAACCGGCTTGGCGGGCCGCAGTCGTCCCCGTCATCGAACCGCGGTCAAGCTCCTCGAAAGCATCGCCGGCTGCGGCTATAACGCCGCATGAGCCCCAAAACCCACGCGCCTGGGACCCGAGCCGCCGCCGTCGTCGCCCAGCTGGAGGCCGAGTATCGCCGCGCGACGGGCGCGCTGCGGTCGGCGCTCAAGGCCTTCATGCAGGGCGGCAAGCTGCCGGATCCCGACTTGCGCGCCGAACGCGCCTTCACCTATCCCGAACTGCGCATCGCCTATGACGGCGTCAACGCGCCGCCGCGGATCGCCCGCTCCTACGCCCGCTTCAACGGGCCCGGCGTCTACGGCCTCACCATCACCCGGCCGGACCTGTTCGCCGACTATCTGACCGAGCAGCTGACGCTGATCATGACCGACTTCGAGGTCGAGGTGGCGGTCGGCCGTTCCGATCAGGAGATGCCGTTCCCCTATGTGCTGGACGCCGCCGACGCGGCGGCGGCGGACGTCAGCGCGGCCGAGATCGCCCGCCACTTCCCCACCACCGAGCTGGCCCATATCGGCGACGAGATCAGCGACGGCTTCTGGCAGGCGGGCGGCGACCGGGTGCGCCCGCTCGGCCTGTTCGACGCCCTGCGCACCGACTTCTCGCTGCAGCGGATCACCCACTACACCGGCGCGCCGGCCGACCACGTGCAGCCCTACCTGCTGTTCACCAACTACCATCGCTACGTCGACGAGTTCGTGCGATGGGCCTGCGCCGAGCTGGTGCGCGAGGGGAGCCCCTACGAGACGCTCTCCTGCGCCGGCGGCCTGGTCATCACCCGCGACACGGCCGATCCCGAGCGGGCGGTGGCCGATTCGGCGTCACGGCGATATCAGATGCCGGCCTACCACCTGACCACCAGGGACCGGCGCGGCCTCTCGCTGGTCAACATCGGCGTCGGCCCGTCCAACGCCAAGACCATCACCGACCACCTGGCCGTGCTGCGGCCCGAGGCGTGGCTGATGATCGGCCACTGCGGCGGCCTCAGGAACAGCCAGACCATCGGCGACTATGTGCTGGCCCACGCCTATCTGCGCGACGACCACGTGCTGGACGACATCCTGCCGCTCGAGATCCCGATCCCGCCGATCGCCGAGGTGCAGCTGGCCCTCCAGCGCGCGGCGGAGATCGTCACCGGCGAGAGCGGCGATTCGCTGAAGGCGCGCCTGCGCACCGGCACCGTCGTCACCACCGACGACCGCAACTGGGAGCTCCGCTATTCGCTGAGCGCGCTGCGCTTCAATCAGTCCCGCGCGGTGGCGATCGACATGGAGAGCGCCACCATCGCCACCCAGGGCTACCGCTTCCGCACCCCCTACGGCACGCTGCTCTGCGTCTCCGACAAGCCGCTGCATGGCGAGATCAAGCTGCCCGGCCAGGCCAACGCCTTCTACGAGCGCGCGATCTCGCAGCACCTGCGCATCGGCATCGCCACCATGGACCTCTTGCGCGAGGAGGGCCCGCGCCTGCACTCGCGCAAACTGCGAAGCTTCGACGAGCCCCCATTCAGGTAGCTCGACCGGCGGTCTCGCCAATGTCACACAGCATCGCTATCTCAGCGGCATGACCCGACATATCCGCCTCGAAGGCGTCGAGAACTTCCGCGACTACGGCGACTACGCCACGGCGGCCGGCAAGCGGCTCAAGGCCGGCCAGCTCTACCGCTCGGCGTCCCACGCCCGCGCCACCGACGCCGACCTGGCGGTGATCGAGGGGCTGAACCTGGCCGTCATCGTCGACCTGCGCCGCCCCGGCGAGCGAGAGCGCGATCCCTCCCGCCGGCCCGCGGGCTTCAAGGGCCAGGTGATCGAGAACGACCACGGCGAGACCGCCGGCGACGATCCCTGGTGGAACTTCGTCCGCAGCTGCGATCTCAGCGAGGACGCTTTCCGCGGCTACCTGCTGAACTACTATCGCGAAGCCCCGTTCGTGGCGCGCCACGTCGACCTGTTCTCGCGCTACTTCCAGGCGTTGGCCGAGGCCGAAGGTCCGGTGCTGATCCACTGCGCCGCCGGCAAGGACCGCACCGGCGTGCTGGCCGCGCTCACGCACCACATCGTCGGCGTGCACGAAGACGACATCGTCGAGGACTACCTGCTGACCAACAATCCCGAGCGCATCGCCGCTCGCGCGCCGATGGTCGCCGAAGTCATCGCCGCCGAGACTGGCCGCACGCCCACCGACGCCGCCATTCGCGCCGCCATTGGCGTCGAGGCCGAGTATCTGGCCGAAGCCTTCCGCGTCATCGAGTCCCAGCACGGATCCGCCGACGCCTACCTCGAAGAGGTGCTGGGGGTGGACTCGGCCCTGCGGCATCGCCTGGAGGCGCGCCTGGTGCTGTAAAAAAACGCCCGCCGCCAGCCAACCGGCCGACGACGGGCGAAGGGACCTTGGACCTCAAATCCACCCCCACCTTGGAACCGCGGCCGGATCACTCGCAAATCATAAAGGCGTGAGAGCCGTCAGCCGGTGGCGAGGTGATGCAGCACAACCGCACTCGCCGCCGCGACGTTGAGCGAATCCCACCCGGGCGCCATAGCGATGCCGACCGGCCGCGCCCGGGCGAGCATCGCGGCCGGCAGGCCTGGTCCCTCCGCGCCCAACAGCACGGCGACGCGCTCGCCGCGCGCGACGGTGGCCAGCGGCTCGGCGGCGCCGGGCGCCAGCGCCAACGTCTCGAACCCTGCGCGTTCCAACAGCGCCAAGGCGTCGTCCTGCGGCCGCAGTCGCGCGAATGCGACCTTCAGCGTCGCGCCGACCGAGACGCGAATCGCCTTGCGATAGAGCGGGTCGCAACAGGCGCCGTCGAGCAGAACCGCGTCGGCGCCGAAGGCCGCGGCATTGCGAAACACGCCGCCCATGTTGTCGTGGTTCGAGATGCCGAACAGGGCGACCACCAGCGCCCGCGCCGGCAGGCTCGCCAGCAGCGCCTCGGCGCCCGGGTCCGCCGGCCGAGCGCCGTGGGCCAGCAGGCCGCGGTGGATGTGGAAGCCGACCACGGCGTCCATCACCGCTTGGCTCGCCGCATAGAGCGGCGCGTCCAGGCCCTCCGCCAGCGGGTCGATCCGCGACAGCCGATTTTGCGCCACCAGCAGCGAACTCACCTGGCAGCGCGCGCCGCCGCCCAGCAGCACCCGCAGCACAACCTCGCCCTCGGCGATGAACTCGCCGCGCCGGCCGACCAGATCGCGCTCGCGGACCTGGACATAGGGCGCGACCCGTGGGTCCGCCGGGTCGGAGATCGGGATCACGGTCATAGGTCAGCGTCGCGAGTCTCCGACCGCCGAGCAATTTGAAAATAAGCTCTTGCGCCCGTGCCGTCTTAGATATATCTAACATTCAGATACATCGTATCATATCGGAGTAATACCAATGCATAGACACATTCATCGCCATCGCGAGGCCCACGCCGCCCGGGAATTCGGGTTTCACGGGCGCCGCCATGGCCACGGCTTCGGCGGCGGCCGCCAGCGGCGCGCCGAGCGCGTGTTCGACCAAGGCGACCTGCGATTCGTGATCCTCAAGCTGATCAGCGAAGCGCCCCGCCACGGCTACGAGATCATCAAGGAGATCGAAGAGAAGGTCGGCGGCGCCTATTCGCCCAGCCCCGGTGTGATCTACCCGACCCTGACCCTGCTCGAGGAGCTGGGCTACGTCACGGTCGAGAGCGCCGAAGGCGGCAAGAAGCTCTACCGCATCACCGAAGCCGGCGACGCCGAGCTGGCGGACCGCAAGACCGTCGTCGACGGCATCTTCGCCCGCATGGCCGAGGTGCACGAGCGCTACGAGGGCCCCTCGCCGCGGATCTTCCGGGCGATGCAGAACCTCGGCAACGCGATCGGCACGCGGATGCGCGCCGGTCCGGTCGGCCCCGAGCAGCTCGACGCCCTGGTGGCGGCGATCGACGAGGCGGCGCGCAAGGTCGAAAAAGCCTAGTAGCCGCCGCTGGAAAGCTGCGCCCGACAAGTTGGGCGCCAGTCCCTTCCTATTCCCCCCAACCCCGCTAGGCTGCGGCGCAAGCCCGCTTAGACGGGGTTGGGGAGATCCCGTTTGAGCCAGCTGATTCCGGAAGCCGACCTCGTCGCCGTGCCGCCCACGGCGGACGATCCCGGGGCCCGCCTCACGCGCGGGGCGATCAGCTGGTCTATCTTCGAAGGGGCGCGAGACCCCTACGTCATCCTGATCATCATCTACATCTTCATGCCCTACGTGGGCTCGGTGATGGTGGGATGGCCGAAGTCGAACGCGACCGCCGGCCAGGAAGTGATCTCGCAGTGGAGCCAGTACGCGGGCTGGGCGACCATGGCGACCGCCCCGTTCCTGGGCGCGTCGATCGATCAGATGGGCCGCCGCAAGGGTTGGCTCGCGCTCGCGGTCGCGCTGATGATCCCGCTGATGTTCGCGCTTTGGTGGGCCAAGCCCGACGGCTCGGGCCTGCCGATCGTGGTGACGATGCTGATGACCACCATCATCGCGCTGCTGTTCAGCTACACCGAGGTGATCCACAACTCGCTGCTGGTGCGCGCGGCCGGCATGGGCGGGGCGCATAAAGCTTCCAGCCTGGCGCTGGCGCTCGGCAACGCATTCGCGCTGGTGCTGTTTGTCTTCCTTGCCTGGGGCTTCATGCTGCCGGGCCGCACCGACTGGCCCTGGGTGCCGAAGGCGCCGCTGTTCGGCTTTAGCAAGGCCCTGCACGAGCCGGAGCGGTTGGTCGGGCCGATGACCGCGGCGCTGCTGTTCGTCGGCACGATACCCATTCTGCTGTTCACGCCGGACGCGCCGCGCTCGGCCGTCACCATCCCGCAGGCCTTCGCGAACGGCGCGCAGGCGCTGTGGCGCATGGTGCGCACGGTCGGCCAGTTTCGCGACGCGGCCATCTTCCTGGTCGCGCGCAGCTTCTACGTCGACGGCATGACCGCCGTGCTGACCTTCTTCGGCATCTACGCCACCGGCGTGATGCATTGGGACGCGCTGGAGATGCTGGTGATCGGCATCATCCTGACGGTGTTGGCGGTCATGGGCGGGCTGCTCGCGCGCTTCTTCGACAGCGTCCTCGGCCCGCGCCGCGCGGTGCAGATGGAGATCCTGATGTCGCTGCTGGGCATCATCGCCCTCTTGGGCATGGCGCCGGACCGCATCTTCTTCTTCTGGCATTGGGACCCGGCGGCGCACCCGCCGATGTGGAACGGGCCCTTCTTCCGCACCCTGCCGGAGTGGATCTTCACGCTGATCGGCTTCTCCAACGCGGTCTTCATCACCGCGCACTATGCGTCCAGCCGCACGCTGCTGACCCGGTTGACGCCGCCGGACCAGACCGGCGCGTTCTTTGGCGCCTATGCGATCTCCGGCACCGCCACGGTCTGGCTGGCGCCGATGCTGGTCAACATCGGCACCCGTCTCACCGGCACCCAGCAGGGCGGCTTTGCGATGATCACGGTCTTGCTGGCGATCGGCTTCGTCGGTCTGCTCTTCCTGAAGAAAGGCAACCGCGACTTCGCGACCTGACGGCCATGGCTGCAAGCGATCCGCTGAGCGTCCCCCTGGACGCCATTCCGCTCGACGACCGGGGCCTGCTGCTCGGCGATGGCCTGTTCGAGACGCTGCTGTTCACGCGCGGAGAGCTGATGCTGGCCGAGGCGCACGCCCGGCGCATGATCGATGGGGCGGCCGTGCTTGGCCTGCCGGCGCCGACGGCCTCCGACTTCGTCGGCGGCGCGTTGGGCGCGGTGCGGAAGGCCGGACTCTCCCAAGCCCGGGCCGCGGTGCGCGTCACATTGACCGCCGGCTCTGGCGGCCGGGGGCTCGATCGTCCGGCCGCGCTCGAGCCTCGGCTCTTCGCCACCGCGGCCTTGTCCGCCAGGCCGGAGTCGGCCGCCACGCTTTTCATCGCCCAGACCCGCCGCAACCAGGCCTCGCCCGCCAGCCGCCTGAAGACGCTGGCCTATCTCGACAACGTGCTTGCCCGCCGGGAGGCGGTCGCCGCGGGGGCCGACGAAGCGGTGATGCTGAACACGCTGGGCGAGGTCGCCTGCGCCACCGCGGCCAACCTGTTCTGGCTGAAAGACGACGTGCTCCTAACCCCGGCGCCGGAGACGGGCCGCATGGACGGGGTGATGGCGCGGCGGGTCGCCGACGCAGCCGTCTCGCTCGGCATCGACGCGCGTCAGGTCCGCGAGGGCGCCGAGGCGCTGGCTGGCGCGGACGCCGTGTTTCTCACCAACAGTCTGATCGGCGTCAGGCCGGCGTTCCTCGCCGGGCGAGCGGCGCCGGCGCCGAACGCCCTCGTCCAGCGTCTCGCAGACGCCGTCTCGGGGTTCGTCTAGCAGTCGGCGCAGGTGACCGTGGTCGAGAGGCGAGGGTGGAGATAGGCCTTCTCGTTGAACACCACGGGCCTCGGCATGATCTGACCGAACGCCGAGGTGTAGGTGTACTGGCTCTCTGACATCACCACGCTTTCGCCCGGCGCGATCACGCTGGTCGGCAGGCCGCTAACGCTCGAACCTTTGGTCAGGGCCGTCATGCCGCTGGCCTGGCTCCAGGCCACAGTGACGTTGCCGTGCGAGTCGGCGGTCAGGCTGGAGACCCGCAGCTTCAGGCTCGTGGTCGGGTAGGGGTACATCACCGTGGCGCCGACGCCGAAGATGTCGGCTACGTCCGCGCTGGTGAGGGTCGAGGTTTGCGAGGCCAGATCGCCGACGGTGGCGGCCACGTGGTTGGCGCGCTGCTGGGTCATCACGCCCTGGGTCAGCTCGACCACGCCGAAATAGAGCAGCAGTAGGATCGGCAGCAGCAGGGCGAACTCCACCGCCGCGACGCCGCGCGAATCGCCGGCGAGATGGCGAGCGGTCACGAGCATTCCGGGCCCTGCGCCTGGTAGTTCTCATTGCGAAAGGCGATCGTGGTCGCCAGCAGTCGCTGGTTGGCGCCGAGGTCGGGCAGGCCCGGCTCGAGCACCGGCGTGATCAACGTCCAGGGATAGAACACCCGCACCAGCACGATCTGGCAGGACGCGCCCGCGTCGAAGGTCAGCTGCGACTGATCGATGGCGTTGTTCTTGATCGGCGGGGTGACGTTGATGGCCGAGAAGCTGGGGAAGGTGCGGACGTCGACGCTAAGGTTGGCCGCGCAGTCCGACGCGGAGATCCACGAGATCCCGCCGCAGACAAGATTCTTGAAGCCGGCGGCGTTGTTGTTGGGGCCTCCCTGCAGCTGGCCAATGCGGATCTGGCGGGCGGCGGTCACCGTGGCGCTCTCGATGGTGGTTGAGGCCATGAAGATCATGCCCAGCTCGAGGATCGAGAACAGCAGGGCCAGGAACGGCAGGGAGACGATGGCGAACTCGACCGCAGCCGCGCCGCCGCGCGCGGCGGCGAAGCCGCGCAGACGGCGCTGCATCTTGGTGAGTGTGGGGGACGGCATCGGCCGAGAGTCCGGTGAGCGGGGTTGGCGCGACCCTACTCGCCAGCCCCTAAGCCCGGCTTAAGCGTTAGCGTTCCGTTTCCCCTAAAGTTCGCGCTTACCAATACCTTACGCGCGAAGGATCGGAACTCGGGCCCGGGTGAAGCCGGCGCCCGCGGGCGAACTACATCGTCGGTGAAATCGTGGACGAGATGGTGGGAGCGGCGGAACCCGACGGCGCGGGGATCGTCACCCTGACCGTCGACGTCGACGAGGCTGGCGCCGGCGGCGGGGCGGGCGGCGGGGCGCTGCCGAGCGCCTGCGCTTGCGCGTCGCCGACCTGTTCGCAGGTCGGCGCGCAGGCGTAGCTGATCACATTCCCGCCGTTGATCAGCGAGACCCGGTCGCCGGCGCTGGAGCCGACGACGATCTGACGGTTGAAGATGGTGCGGCCGCGGTCGTCGGTGACGATCAGGTTGGTGACGCCGCCGACCTTGCCGGTGACCACCACGTGGCGTTGGTCCGACATCGAGACGTCGGCCACGGTCGGATTGCCCAGGAATACGTTGTGGGCGGGCGCTGGCAGCGACACCAGGACCGACTGGTTGAGCGGGACGCCGAGGCTCGCGGCCATGACGGCCACCGGGGCGAGGGCGAGGATCGAGGCGAGGGCGAGGCTGCGCATAGGCCAAGGCTCCACCGGATTGGTCAATAAAGCCTGAACAACGCACCGATTTCAGCCGCCGTGCGCGGCCTTCCACGCCAGCGCGTGCTGGATGCGACCGGGCATCGCCGGGTGGGTGAAGAACAGCGCTTCCTCGAGCGGCGAGGGCTCGACGCTCTGATGGTCCCATTCGCGCTCGATCACCGAGATGAGCGCGTCAGGCTCGCGAGCGTGGTCGAGGGAATAGGCGTCCGCGCGGACATTGGCCCAGCGCAGGTAGCCGGCCTCCGCCAGGCCGGCGGCGGCCAGCGCCAGCGTCACGACGATGGCGACGGCGGGCAGCGCCTCGGGATCGCTGGGGCTGGCGACGCCCGGCGCGCCGAGGCGCCTCGCCAGCGGCGCGGCCAGCCGGCTGACGGCGAAGGCGCCGAGCAGCATCACCGCGCCCAGCACGAGGCTGACGATCAGGAAGTCGTTGTGAACGTAGTGGCCCATGATGTGACCGATGAAGGCGCGCGCTTCGGCCGGGGGGCCTGCGGCGATCATCGGACCCACGCTGACCTTGGCCTGGCCGAAGCCGCCGGTGACGTCGGCGTCGAAGCTCGGGTCGGCCGAAAAGAACACGCCGTGCGCGGGCAGGCCGGTCTCGGCGATCAGCCGCACCAGACCGTCGCGGACCGGTCCGGCCGGCGCCGGCGTCAGCGGCGGTCCGGCGGAGAGGGCGTAAGGCAGCCAGACCGCCAGGACGATCAGGCCGGCGACCAGCGAGCCAACAAATAGCGGCCAGGTCCGCGGCATCCGGCGCATCAGCCAAAGCACCGGGGGCGCCAGCACCGCCGCGCCGACCACGCGCCGGCGCGATTCCGGCGGCGGCGTGGGCGAAGTGGGTTAGGAGGCCGGCGCCGCCGGCCCCGAGGATCTGCTCGCTGCGCCAGTCGGTGACGGCGTCGATCGCTGCCCTCAGCGGCGCGAGGACCAGGGCCAGCACACAGGCGCACGCCGCGGCGGCGAGCCACGGGCGGGGTCGCTCGGCTTCGAGCGCGCGCCGCAGCCGGCCAAGCAGACCGCTGCGGCCGATGAGCAGGCAGGCGCCGAGCAGAACCAGTCCGCCGAGCGCCCACGCGGTGAGCCGCCAGTCGGTGGCGGCCTGCGCCGCGAGGCGCTGGCTTTCAGGGATGCGCGCCAGCCAGCCGGCCGCATCGAGCGGGGTCCCGGCGTTCAGGCGGCCGCCCCGGTGGCCGCGGCCTTGCGCCCCAGCCCGAGCCGCTCGGCCCAGATGCGGAACGGATAGACCAGCTGGCCGACGAAATGCGCCGGCACGCCCTCGACCCCATAGTCGTCCGGCAGCACGCCGCGCGGCATGTAGTAGGTGCCGAACATCAGGTCCCAGACCGGGAAGGTTGGCGCGAAGTTGCGATCGCGCGCCATCAGGTCCTTGGAGTGGTGCCAGCGGTGATACACCGGGCTCACCAGCACATAGCGGAACGGGCCGAAGGTCCAGTTCAGGTTGGCGTGCACCAGCGGGCCGATCACCAGATTGAACGGGGCGATGATCGCAAACGCGGCGGGCGAAAAACCGAACAGGCGGATGAACGCGAGCGCGCCGGCGACGTAGATCATGAAGTTGACCGGGTGGTTGCGGTAGGTGGTCGACCAGTCCAGCACTTCGGCGCCGTGGTGGACCGCGTGAAACGGCCACAGCGTGTGCCCGTGGAACAGCCGGTGCAGCCAATACTGTACAAAATCCAGCGCCAGCAGGATGATCGCCGCCTGCGCCACCAGCGGGAGGTGCGCCACCGGGCCGTAGCCGCCGAGGATGGCGTCCGTCACGCCTGCCGCGCCGTGCTGGAACACAACGCCCACGCCGGCGCGGATGTAGACGGTCACCAGGTCGCCGTAGATCAGCAGGCCGAACAAACTGTAGAGCGCGTTGTCGATGAACTCCGGCGTGAGGAATTGAGGCTGCCCGGCGTTGCAGGGCCATAGCCGCGCCATGATCCCGAAGATCAGGAACGAGACGACCAGATCGAACATCTCAAAAATCAACGCCGGCCTCCGCCCTCTCGCCCCGCAGTCTTAGGCAGGCGCGAGCTAAGTTTGGGTAAAGCCTGGCCCAGGCCGGTCCGCGCGGCGTCGGTCAGCGCAAGGCAAGACAGGTTGATCTTAGTGGCGCTCAATAGGAGCCGACATTCATTGCTTAGTTAAGCGAGATTAACTGTGAATATCTGTAAACCATACAAAATGCGGCGGAGTATTGTCACGTTTACTGCGAATTAAGGCCAGCGTGAGAAGTTCTGCGTGTCTCAAGGGGCGAGCAGGCCTGACCGGCTTGGTCCCTGGTCAGCTTGCTAAGAGAAGGAAATCAAGCAATGTCGAAGTTCGTTACGCGTCTTATGAAGGACGAATCGGGCGCCACGGCCATCGAGTACGGCCTCATCGTCGCCCTGATCGCCGTCGTGATCATCAGCGCCGTCACCGCGCTGGGCACGAACCTGAACACCAGCCTGACCGCGGCCAGCACTGCGATCAAGGGCCACTAAGACGTTCCTATACGTCTGGTTCTGGAGAAGGCCGCGGCTCACGCCGCGGCCTTTTTCTTTGTCGACCGGCCGCCCCGCCGTTATACAGTTGGTGATCATACCCGTTTAACGTGTTTTAAGAGTCGTGCGGCAATATGTCCCCGCCAAGACGAAGGGGCCGGTGCGTTGTGGCGCCTTGCAAGCTTGAGCGAGGACAAGGAGCCACGGTATGAAACAGTTCGCTTCGCGTTTCATTCAAGACCAGTCCGGCGCAACGGCCATCGAGTACGGCCTGATCGTCGCGCTGATCGCGGTCGTGATCATCGGCGCCGTCACCGCGCTGGGCACGAACCTGAACACCAGCCTGACCGCCGCCAGTACGGCGATCCAATCGCACTAGGTAAGCGTTCGACTTCGCGGGGCCGCCATCAGACGGCCCCGCGAAAACCTTTGGTTCACTATCCGCGATGATGGTGGGGCCTCCCTCGAAAGCCTCCCTTCGCCCATGACACCCGACCTCATCAGGAATCTGGTCCTCGGCTTCTTCGCCGTGCTGGTGATCGTGGCGGCGGTGAAGGACCTTTCATCCTACACAATTCCCAACTGGATTTCCGTGGCCCTGGCGCTGGGCTTCGTGCCCGCGGCGCTGATCGTGCACGCCCCGCTGGCGGCGATCGGAATCAGTTTCGCGGTTGGCGTTGGCGTACTCGTCCTGGCGGCCGGCATGTTCGCGTTCGGCTGGATCGGCGGCGGTGACGCCAAGCTGATGGCCGCCGCGGCGCTCTGGCTCAGCTGGAACGGCCTGGCCCCCTTCCTGCTATACACGGCCGTCGCCGGCGGCGCGCTGGCGCTGGGACTGGTGGCCCTGCGTTCGGCCTGGATTCGCCCATTGGCCGAGGCCGGCCCGGCCTGGGCGCGACGCTTGGCCACGCCTGGCGAAGCGGCCCCCTACGGCGTCGCCATCGCGGTCGGCGCCCTCGCCGCCTTCACGGTGCACCCCCTCATCTGACCCGCGCCGATACAGGCTTTGCCCTTAGGCGGGTGTTAACCATGGGTCCCCCAAGTTTGAGACACGCCAGAACGCGGCGTCGATTCACGCGGTCCGCCGCTCGGAAGAGCTGCGGTTCGTCTATGCGCAGCCGCCGCGGAGGAGGGCGGAAATTCGATGACACCTGCTCGCATCGTCATTCTGATCGTGGCGCTCGTCGCGGCGGTGGGCCTCGCCCTCCTAGTCCACGGCATGTTCGCCCAGCCGAAAGCGCCGCCCGCGACCGCGGTCGCCGCCGCGGCGCCCCTGTCATGACCCGCGTCCTCGTCGCCAAGACCGATCTCGCGGTCGGCGACCGTCTCTCGGACGCCAACATGAGCTGGCAAGGCTGGCCGACCGCAACCCTCAACACCGCCTACATCACTGACGGCGACACCACCGCGGCCAAGGCCCCGGTCGACGCGGTGATGCAGAAGGCCAGCAAGACGGTCGGCGACATCGCCACCGGCGGCGGGCCAAAGCTGCGGGCGATGATCGGCGATGTCGTGCGCCAGCCGATCTACGCCGGCCAACCGATCACGGCCAAGGAGATCGTCCGCAGCGGCGACACCAGCTACATGGCCGTCCGCCTGCCGCAGGGCATGCGCGCCATCTCGCTGCCGCTCAGCCTCGAAAGCGGCGCTGGCGGCTTCATCGAACCGGGCGACAGGGTCGACGTGCTCTCCACGCACCAGGACCCGAACAAGAACAGCAACAGCGGCGGCATGGTCACCGAGACCGTGCTCAGCAATGCGCTGGTGCTGGCGATCGACCAGAAGACCGACGCCGCCAAGACCACATCGATCAACGGCGCCACGATCACGCTCGAAGTACCGGACGTGAACGCCAACGGCATCGCTAAGGCCAGGACCCAAGGCGGCCTGACCATCGCGCTGCGTTCTTACGCCGACATTGGCGGCCAAACCGGCGGTCCGTCCGCCGACAATGGCCACACTGTCAAAATCTTCAAAGGCGGGGCTCCCGCCGAAGTGGTGACCGCGCAATGATCCGCAAAGCCGCCCTCCTCCAAATCCTGGCCGGCGCACTCGCCGGCGGCGGGATGCTCATGCCCGTGGCCAGCCACGCCGGCGACGAGACCACCTCGGTGATCAAGGTCGACCCTGGCGCGGCCGCGCGGTCCCAGCTGCTGGCGCTGCCTGAAGGCCGCTCCGCGGTGATCGACCTGCCGGTCGACGCCAGGGACGTGCTGGTCAGCAACCCGCAGATCGCCGAAGCCGTGCTGCGCACGCCCAGGCGGATCTACGTGCTGGGTCTCAAGAGCGGCGTCACCGACGCCATGTTCTTCGACGGCGCCGGCCACCGGCTGCTGTCGCTCAACATCCGGGTCGACCAGAACACCTCCGCGCTCGCCGACACTATCAACCGGGTCATCCCGGGCTCGCAGGTGCGGGTCGAAGGGATCAACGACAGCGTGATCCTCTCCGGCACGGTGCAGAACGCCGGCGACGCCGATCGCGCCGTGCAGATCGCCAAGGCCACCGTCTCCAAGCCCGAGCAGGTGCTGAACATGCTCGGCATCGCCGGCAAGGACCAGGTGATGCTGAAGGTCCGCATCGTCGAGATGGACCGCCAGGTAATCAAGCAGCTCGGCGTGAACTGGAACGTGCTGATCAACCAGGCCGGCGGCGCGACGATCGCAGCGATCCAGACCGCCTCCACCTACGGCATCAACAGCAACATTCTCGGCGGTCTCGGCGGGAAGATCGGCAAAACGTGGGGCAACGGCACCAGTGTCGTGGGTGACGTGCAAGCGTTCGAGCGCGTCGGCCTGACGCGCACCCTCGCCGAGCCCAACCTCACCGCCATCTCCGGCGAGGCGGCGAAGTTCCTGGTCGGCGGCGAGTTCCCGGTGCCAACCGGCGAAGACACCACCGGCAAGGTCAGCGTCGAGTTCAAGCCCTTCGGCATCGGTCTCGGCTTCACCCCCGTGGTGCTGTCCAGCGGCCGCATCTCCCTGAAGATGTCGACCGAAGTCTCCGAGCTGAGCAACGTCGGCTCGTTCAACCTGTCGACCGGCGCCGGCGGCCCGACGCTGGTGGTGCCGGCCCTGACCGTCAGGCGGGCCGAAACCACCGTCGAAATGCCCTCCGGCGGATCGCTGATGATCGCGGGCCTGCTGCAGGACAAGTCCGAGCAGGATCTCGACTCCCTGCCGGGCGTCAAGGACCTGCCGATCCTTGGGGCGCTCTTCCGCTCGCGCGACTATCTGGCCGGCCAGACCGAGCTGGTGATCATCGTCACGCCTTACCTGGTCAGCCCCACCAGCCCTGCAGAGCTGCAGACGCCGGTGGACGGCCTGGATATGGCGTCCGACGTCGACACCCTGCTGCTCGGCCGACTCAACAAATCCTACAATCATGAGCCCGAGGCCACTTCGGGAAGAACCTATCAAGGACCTTATGGCTATGTCGTCGAGTGACAGCCGTTTGACCAAGGAACGCTCGCCCATGCGCACGCCATTGATCGCAAGCCTGGCCTGCCTGGCGCTCGGCGCCTGCGCCACGCCCGACGCTCCGCCCCTCGCCCAGGCGCGCCCCATCACGCCGACCGAACGCTACGCCATCCAGGTAAAGGCGGCCCCGGTGGAACTGATGCTGGCCGCGCATAGCGCAGGCATCTCGGAGGCCCAGGCCGACGCGCTGCGCGACTTCATGGGTCGCTACGACAACGCCGACCGCGGCGCCATCACCATCAAGGCGCCCGAGCATGGGCCCGACCAGAGCGGGGTCTATCGCACCGCCACGGCCACGCGCGACTACCTGATCTCGCACGGGGCTTCGCCCAGCGATGTCCGGATCGAGGGCTATGACGCCGCCGGCGACGGCAAGGCGCCGGTGCGGGTGAGCTTCGTCGCCTACCACGCCCAAGGCCCCGTGTGCGGAAGCTCGTGGAGCGACGTCTCCAAGGAGTGGAGCAACGAGCCCTACATCGAGTTCGGCTGCGCCGTGACCGCCAACATCGCCGCCCAGGTCGCCGACGGGGCCGACCTTCTACACCCGCGCGCCAGCGATCCGCCGGACGCGCTGCGGCGTGCGGACGTCCTGAGCAAGTACCGCGCAGCGACGCTCACTTCGACGCCGAAGGACTCGCAGGCGGATGGCACCTTCTCGACCGTGGGACAGTGACGACATGACGACACAGACCGTCCAGCCCGCCGATCCGTTCGACCTCGACTTCGACGCGGACACGGAATTCGCCACGCCGGCGACCAGCGGCGCCGCCGACCCCAGCGACCCGTTCGCCGGTCTGACCGCACCGCTCGACGCGGGCGGCGAGGACGAAGACGTCCAGCCCGCCGCGGCGGCCGGCAATCCGATCGCGGAGATGCTGGCCAGCGCCGAAGCGGCGCTCGGCGAGCACACCGTGCCGCGCATCACCATTCACTTCCACTGGTCCCGTCCGGAGACCGGCGAGTTGATCCATCGCGCATCGACCGATCGTCGCATGGAGCGCGCCAAGGTCGTGACCCAGGAAGGCGGGCTGGGCGGTGCGGTCGAGTTCTACCAGAACCAACCGACGCCCTCCCTGCTGGTGGTCGAGTCGCTCGATCCGACCGCGAAACTGATCGAATACCTCGATCGGCTGTCCGAGGTCTGCGATCCGGGCACCAAGGTCATCGTCATCGGCGCGGCCAACGACATCGCCCTCTACCGCGAGCTGATGCGGCGCGGCGTGAGCGAGTACCTGGTCCCGCCGCTGGGCACATTGCAGCTGATCGCGGCGATCACGGCCCTCTACGCCGACCCGGCGCAGCCGTTCATCGGCCGCCAGATCGCGTTCTGCGGCGCCAAGGGCGGGGCGGGTTCCTCGACCCTGGCGCACAACATCGCCCACCTGATCTCGGAGCGCATGGGCGCCAACACGGTGCTGGTCGACCTCGACCTCGCCTTCGGCACCGCCGGCCTCGACTTCAATCAGGACCCGCTGCACGGCATCGCCGACGCGCTCTCCCAGCCGGACCGGCTCGACTCGGTGCTGATGGAGCGGATGATGGCGCGCTGCGGCGATCACCTGTCGCTGTTCGCCGCGCCGGCCAGCCTCGAGCGCGACTTCGACATCTCTCCGGAGACCTTCGAGGAGGTGGCGCACAAGATCCGCGCCTCGACGCCTTACGTCGTGCTCGACCTCCCGCACGCATGGACGCCGTGGAAGCGCCGTATGCTGACGACGTCGGACGACGTCGTCATCGTCGCCGAGCCCGACCTGGCCTCGCTGCGCAACGCCAAGAATATTGTCGACCTGGTCCGCGCCGCACGGCCGAATGACGCGCCGCCCCGCGTGGTGCTGAACAAGGTCGGCGTGCCGGGCAGGCCCGAGATTCCGCTGAAGGACTTCGGCGAGGCGCTCGGTCTCACACCTTCGATGTCGATCATGTTCGACGCCAAGCTGTTCGGCCAGGCCGCCAACAACGGCCAGATGCTGCAGGAAGTCGGGCCGAAATCGAAGCAGGCCGAGAGCCTCGACATCCTCGCCCGAATGATCAGCCGCCGGGAAACGGGCGAGGCGCCCGCGCCCAAGCCCGCCTCACTCCTGGACCGTCTGCTCAGAAAGTAGCGACCCGCAGTGTTCGGAAAGCGCGCCTCAGACCAAGCCGCCGCCCCCGCCCGGCAGGCCCCGCCGCCGGCGGCGGACGGCGCGCCGCCGATTGCGACGCGTCCGCAGAAGGTTGAGAGCTCCGCTCCGCCGCCGTTGGCCGGTCCATCCAAGTCCGCCCCGAAGCAGACGCTCGGCTTCGAGCAGCTGCAACAGGCGCAGGGCGGCGCGACCGAGATCGTCCGTGAGCAGAGCGAGTACTACCACCAGACCAAGACCACGATCTTCAACGCTCTTCTGAACACCATCGATCTGTCCCAGCTGGCCCAGCTGGACCAGGCGACGGCGGCCGAGGAGATCCGCGACATCGTCGCCGAGCTGGTGGCGATCAAGAACGTCTCGATGTCGGTGGCCGAGACCGATCACCTGGTGCAGGACGTCATCAACGACGTCCTCGGCTACGGGCCGCTGGAGCCGCTGCTGGCGCGCGACGAGATCGCCGACATCATGTGCAACGGCGCCAACCGGGTGTTCATCGAAGTCGGCGGCAAGACCCAGCTCACCAATGTCCGCTTCCGCGACAACGCCCAGCTGATGAACATCTGCCAGCGGATCGTCAGCCAGGTCGGCCGCCGGGTCGACGAAGCTTCGCCGATCTGCGACGCCCGCCTGCCGGACGGCAGCCGGGTCAACGTCATCGCCCACCCGCTGTCGCTGGACGGTCCGACCCTCACCATCCGGAAGTTCCGCAAAGACAAGCTGACGATGAAGAATCTGGTCGAGTACAACTCGATCAGCCCGGAAGGCGCCCGCGTGCTCGGCGTCATCGGCGCCTGCCGCTGCAACGTGGTGATCTCGGGCGGCACCGGCTCGGGCAAGACCACGCTGCTCAACACCCTGACCGCCTTCATCGACCCGACCGAGCGGGTGATCACCTGCGAGGACGCCGCCGAACTGCAGCTGCAGCAGCCGCACGTGGTGCGCCTGGAAACCCGCCCGGCGAACCTCGAAGGCAGCGGCATGATCACCATGCGCGACCTGGTGAAGAACTGCCTGCGGATGCGTCCGGAGCGGATCATCGTCGGCGAGGTGCGCGGACCCGAAGCGTTCGACCTGCTGCAGGCGATGAACACCGGCCACGACGGCTCGATGGGCACCTTGCACGCCAACTCGCCGCGCGAGGCCATCAGCCGCCTGGAATCGATGATCACCATGGGCGGCTACGGCCTGCCCTCGAAGACCATCCGCGAAATGATCGTCGGCTCGGTCGACGTGATCATCCAGGCCGCGCGCCTGCGCGACGGCTCACGCCGCATCACCCACGTGACCGAGGTGGTCGGCCTGGAAGGCGACGTGATCGTCACCCAGGACCTGTTCGTCTACGAGATCACCGGCGAGGACCAGCACGGCGGCGTCATCGGCCGCCACCGCTCCACCGGCATCGCCCGGCCGCGCTTCTGGGACCGCGCCCGCTACTACGGCCTGGAGCGCGAACTGGCCGAAGCGCTGGACGCGGCGGAGTAGGCGATGAACGAAATCATCATCATCGGCCTGATCGCCGTTGTCGGCTTCGCAATCGTGGTCGCGGTCGGCCTTGCCCTCGCCGGCGGCGATCCGGCCAAGGACCGCGCGGTCAAGCGCGCCCAGGCCATGACCGGCGCGGCGCAGCGTGACGCGAGGCGCGCCAACCGCGCCCAGGCGGCGAACTCGCCGGAAGCCCGCCGCAAGCAGATCGTGAAGAGCCTGAAGGACCAGGAGCGCCAGCACAAGAAGGTCCGGCTGACCCTGGTCAACCGGCTCCAGCAGGCCGGTCTGAGCATCACCGTCCCCCAATTCTGGATCGGCGGCGCGCTGTTCGGCCTCGCCGTGGCGGCTCTGGTCTTTCTGAGCCACGTCAACGTGTTCGTCGCCTTGGCGCTGGGCGGCTCGTGCGCGTTCGGCGTGCCGCGCTGGGTGCTGGGGTTCCTCGCCAAGCGGCGCACCAACAAGTTCACGCTGATCTTCTCGGACGCCATGGACATCATCGTCCGCGGCATCAAGTCGGGCCTGCCGGTGCACGACTGCCTCAAGATCATCGCCCGCGAGACCCCCGAGCCGCTGGCGGGCGAGTTCCGCCGGCTGGTCGAGAACATCGGCATGGGCATGACGCTGGACCAGGCGCTGGAGAAGCTGCACGAGCGCATGCCGACCGCGGAGGTGCGCTTCTTCTCCATCGTCATGAACATCCAGCAGAAGACCGGCGGCAACCTCGCCGAGGCGCTGGGCAACCTCTCCGCGGTGCTGCGCTCGCGCAAGCTGATGCGCGAGAAGGTCAAGGCGCTGTCGTCCGAAGCCACCGCCTCGGCGATGATCATCGGCTGCGCTGCCCCCAGGCGTGGTCATGCTGATCAGTGTCTGGACCCCGTCCTACATGTTGCCGATGTTCGACGACCACCGCGGCTGGCTGATGCTCGGCGGCTCGGCCATCTGGATGGCCTCGGCATCTTCGTCATGGTCCGCATGATCAACTTCAAGTTCTGAGGATCGGGCGATGGACTGGGTCCAAATCCTCACCAACCCCGACAACGTCATCGCCGCCGCGGTCGGTCTGGTCACCTTCGCCGCCATCGTCACGGTGGTCTCGCCCGCGTTCCAACAGACCGGGCTGGAGAGCCGGCTGAAGTCGGTGGCCAACCGGCGCGAGGAGCTGCGTCGCCGCTCGCGCGAGGCGCTGGCCGGCAAACAGGGCGCGCCAACGCTGCGGCAGACGGACGAGGGCATCTACAAGCGCATCGTGGACCGGCTGCAGCTGTCGCGGCTGCTGGAGGATTCCAAGCTCGTCGACAAGCTGGCCCAGGCCGGCTACCGCGGGCCCAGCTCGATCTCGCGGTTCTACTTCTTCCGGCTTGTCACGCCGTTCGTCCTGTCGGCGGCGGCCATCTTCTACCTGTTCGTGATCAACGGCTTTCACCTGCCGCTGATGCAAAAGATCGCCGCTGCGTCGCAGCGCTGGTCGCCGGCTACTATGCGCCCAACATCTACGTCTGCAACGTCGCCACCAAGCGGCGCGAGTCGATCGTCCAGGTCTTCCCCGACGCCCTCGACCTGCTGCTGATCTGCGTGGAGTCCGGCATGTCGATCGAGGCGGCGATCCTGAAGGTCAGCCAGGAAGTCGGCGGCTCGTCGATCGAGCTGGCCGAGGAGCTTTCGCTGCTCGCGGCCGAGCTGTCCTACCTGCCTGAGCGGCGGATGGCCTACGAGGGCCTCGCCAAGCGCACCAACCACCCCGGCATCAAGGCCGTGGTCACCGCCATGATCCAGGCCGAGCGCTACGGCACGCCGCTCGGCACCGCGCTGCGGGTCATGGCCAAGGAAAACCGCGACCTGCGGCTTGCCGCCGCCGAGAAGAAGGCGGCGGCCCTGCCGCCCAAGCTGACCGTGCCGATGATCCTGTTCTTCCTGCCCGTGCTGTTCGTGGTGATCCTGGGCCCGGCGATCATGCGGGTGCAGGACACGATGTCCCACCACTAGGCCGGCCTCGCGCCGCCTCACGTTGACTTGACCCCACGGACGGGCGCTTCACTGGCGGAAAAGGCCAGGGAGACGCCGCCGATGCCGGTCTGGAACTTCGCCAACGTCTGGGAGCCAATCGCCGCGGCGATCCCCGATAGGCCCGCCCAGATTCGCGGGTCGCGTGAGATCAGCTGGGGCGAGTTCGACCGCCGCGCCAACGCGCTGGCCCGTCGGCTGCTCGACCTCGGCCTGCAGCGCCAGTCGAAAGTCGCGGCCTACCTCTACAATGGGCCGGAGTACATCGAGACCTACTATGCGGCCTTCAAGGCCGGCCTGGCCCCGGTCAACACCAACTATCGCTACGTCGCGGACGAGCTGATCTACCTGTTCGACAACGCCGACGCCGAGGTGGTGGTGTTCCACGCGTCCTTCGCCGAGACGGTCGAGCGGATCCGAGGCCAGCTGCCGAAGGTGAAGGCCTGGATCGCCCTGGCAGAACCCGGCCACCCGGCGCCGCCGTTCGCCGAGGACTACGACGCCATCGTCTCGGCGCGCGAAGGCCGCGTCGAAGCGCCTTGGGGCCGCTCCAACGACGATCTGCTGATCCTCTACACCGGCGGCACCACCGGCATGCCCAAGGGCGTGATGTGGCGCATGGAGGACCTGTTCTTCGTGCTCGGCGGCGGCGGCAACTTCTTCCTCGGCACGCCGCCCTGCGAGCAGCCCGAGCAGGCGGCCGAGCGGGTGCTGGCGGCGATCGCCTCGGGCGATCCGATCAGCGAGCCGCTGACCAACATCGCCGCCGCGCCGCTGATGCATGGCACCGCGCAGTTCACCGGCCTGATCACCCTCACCGGCGGCGGCGCGGTGGCCTCGCTGCCGTCGACCAGCTTCAACGCGATCGAACTGTGGAGCGAGGCGGAGCGGCTGAAGGCCGGCTCGATCTCGATCGTCGGCATGGCCTTCGCCCAGCCGATGCTGGAAGCGCTGGACGCCAATCCGGGCCGCTGGGACCTCTCGAATCTGCGCCGCATCGGCTCGTCGGGTACGGTGTGGAGCATGGAGAACAAGGAAGGCCTGCTGCGCCACCTGCCGAACTGCGCGATCTTCGACAGCCTGGGCTCTTCGGAGGCGGTCGGTATGGGCGCTTCGGCGTCGGGCGCGGGAGCGACCAGCGAGACGGCGAAGTTCATGGTCACGCCCAACAGCGCCTGCTTCACCGAAGACGGACGCCGGGTCGAGCCCGGGTCCGGCGAGCGCGGGCTGCTGGCGGTCTCGGGCTATCTCCCGGTGGGCTATTACAAGGACCAGGAAAAGACCGACCGCACGTTCCGTGTCTTCGAGGGCCGGCGCTGGTCGGTGCCGGGCGACTGGGCGACCGTCGAGCCCGACGGCAGCCTGCAGCTGCTCGGCCGCGGCTCGCAGGTGATCAACACCGGCGGCGAGAAGGTCTTCCCCGAGGAAGTCGAGGAGGCGATCAAGCGCTATCCGGGGGTGCGCGACGCCGCCGTGGTCGGCGCCCCCGACCCGCGCTTTGGCGAGCGCATCTGCGCCGTTGTCGACGTCGGCGACGGCGAGGCGCCGACGCTGGAAGCGCTGGCCGAGCACGTGCGCCTGCACCTGGCCCGCTACAAAGTCCCCCGCGAGCTGGTGATCGCGCCGATCGTCCGCGCCGCCAATGGCAAGCTCGACTACAAGGCCGTCCGCGCCGGGGCCCTGAAGGCGCTCAACATCTCGGCGTGAACGGACGCTCGGGCGACCGTCCGCCCGCAGCCCAAACGAAAGAGCCCGGCCTCTCGGCCGGGCTCTGACGTCTTTGGCTTGGAGACTACGGCCTAGAAGTCGACCGAGATCACCGCGCGGCGGTTCAAAGGCTCCTTCACCCCCGGGCCGGTCTGCACGGCCGGCTCGGTGAAGCCCTTCCAGCTGACGTCCAGCACCGACTGCGAGACGCCATCGGCGACCAGCTGGTCGGCGGTGGCCTTCGCCCGGCGTTCGGACAGCCGCATGTTGTAGGCGAAGCCCCCCGAGGTGTCGGTGTGGCCGACGACGGTCACGTGGCTCGAGACCTGATCGCCGGTGGCGTACTGGGCGCCTTCCTGCACCACCGACTGCGCGTCCGGGGTCAGCACGTACTGATCGAACGGGAAGTAGACGATGAACTCCTTCGTCGTCTTGGCCGGGGGGGGTGGGGGCGGCGGAGGCGGCGGCGGAGGCGGCGGGGGAGGCGGCGGCGGCGGGGGTGGCGGCGGCGGAGGCGGCGGGGGCGGCGACGACATCAGGTAGCGCACGCCCAGCGTCACAGAGTGGTCCGTATATTCGCCCCGGATCGAGCCCAGCGTGATCGGGCCGGTCTCGCTCGTCCGCCACTGGTGCTTCGAGGTATCGAGGTAGCGATAGGTGATGTCGGCGGTCCAGTGGTCGTCGATGTGGAACGCGAACCCGCCGATAGCCTGATAGGCGAACCGGTTGTCCGAATCGTCGATGAAGATCGACCCGGGCGCCGAAGTGCCAGTCAGACGACCCTGTGCTTGCAGGTGAATGTGGGCGACGCCCAGACCGCCGCCGATGAACGGATCGATCCTGCTGTCGGGCATGATGTCGTAGAGCACGTTGCCCATCGCGGTCCACGTGTCCGTGCCGCCGGGAGGCGCGTGGCAGGTCAGGGCGTTCGAGGCGAGGCAGACGTTGTCGATGCTGCCGGGCGGACGGCCGGCGAAATACCGCTCGTTCAGCGAATTGAGCTCATTGGTCCGGTAGCCGGCTTCCAGCTCGACCCGGAAGTGCGGCGAGATCTTGTAGCCCACCCGCGCGAAGCCGGCGAAATTGGCGCCGTTGTTGAATTGCAGGTTGGCCGGCCCGTCTGTCAGCTCCCTGAACTCGGCCGTGGTCACCATCGTCGGCTGAACGTGGCCGCCGAGGTCGATGGCGCCATACCAGCCGCTGTCGGCTGGCGTTGCAGAGGCGCTCGCACCAGCGAAAACGCCCGCTAAAGCGGCGCCAGCTAGCAGTTTGAGTTTCATTCGAAGTCCTTCCTTGCCCTCTAAGGCGATCGAACAGACCGAGCTGTGTTATATCAAGCTGCCGAATGCGCGAAAGTGTCGCACCGGACACACCTGCCGACAAATGCCGTCATCGGACCGCGCACGCCGCACGCTATACAAGGGAACCGGGGCGAGCAACGTCGCTGCTCGGGCCCCAACCCGGGATATCTGACGTAGAGCGGTGTGGCTGGCTGAAAGGCATGGCGCGCCGGAGGCGCGGCCTTGGAACCACTGGGTCGCAGTCTCACCGCCTGCCACCTTGTCGTCCCCCTCGTCCCCCCTGGCTGCGCCTGAACCTTGGCGCAATGCGGGGTGGACCGTCTGGTTGCGAGGATGTCCGCTATTTCCTGTGGGCGAATTTGTCGCGGATCAGTTGAGTTATTGCGCCGTCTTGACCGAGTCCCAGGTGCGGGAGCTCGAGGGGGATGGCGATGGGTCGGTCGCGGCGCGCAGATAGGCGAGGTTGTTGGTGACGGTCTCGGGCGGCAGGTCCTGGCGCTCAAGCCGCTCGGCTTCATCGATGTGGCCTTCCAGGCCCAGTACGAGCGCCAGGTTCTGCCGTTCCTGTGCGCCGGCGCCGGGCGCGGCGATGGCCCGCCGCAGCAGGCTTTCGGCCTGCGCCGTATCGCCGTGGGTGGCGAAATACATCCCGAGGTTCGAGAGCGTCGCGGGATTGTTCGGCGCCATCGCCAACGCCTTCTGGTGCGCCGCCAGGGCTTCGCTGTCGCGCACGGACTGCTCCAGCGCGATGGCCAGCAGACTGACGGGCCGCCAGTCGTGCGGTTGCAGCGCCGCGGCGCGCTGGGCCGGATCGATGGCGTAGAAGCCCTGGTTCAGGGCGATGCGGTCGCGGGCGCTCTCCAGCAGGGCCTCGTAGTTGTTCGGCTGCATGACCAGCAGCTGGTCGGCGTTTTCCCCCGCCTCGTCGTACCGGCCGAGCGCCCGCAGCGCCTTGGCCAGCTTCAACCGCGCGTCGGCGTCGGTCGTGGTCGGCGTCGACCTCGCGAGCCCAGAAGGCCGCCCGCGCCAGGGGGTCGAGGCGTTCGACCTCGGCGCGCTGTTCCGGCGTCGCCTTGGTCGGCTTCGGCGGCGGCGTGGGTCTGGCGGGCGCTGGCGCGGCTGATGGCGGCTGGCGTCGTCGCGGCCGAAGCGCTCGCCGCCAGGGCGGGCGTCGCGGCGAAGGCGAACACGGGTGACGATCAGGGCGCGCTGGAGGTGCATCGACGGTCCTTGGCGGGAATCTTTCCCGGCCAAGGATCGGGGCGCTGGCGTCAAGGAAGCGTTAAGCATAATCCGCGCGGTGCAACCTTTCGCTGGTGATCCCCGATGTCCGAGCCGATCGTCGCCGTCTCCGATGAAGCCGCCAATCCCGATCCGCTTGGTGACCAGCGCCGAGGCGGAGGCCGCGCTTGCGGCGCTCGCGCCGCCGTTGCGCGCCCAGGCCGAGCTCGCCAAGTTCGCCGGCAAGGCGGGCGAGGTGCTGGTGCTGAAGCCGGCGACGGCCCGGTCGCAGGTGCTGGCGGGCCTCGGCGACGGATCGGGCGGTGATGGCGCTGCGCGCGCTGCCGGCCAAGCTGCCGGCCGGGTTCTATGCGCTTGGCGCCAGCGCGAGCGGCCCACCGCCGGCCGACGTCGCGCTGGCGTTCGCCCTCGGCGCCTACCGCTTCGACCGCTACCGCAAGGAGGCGCGGCGAGGCGGTCGCGCGGCTGGTCGCGCCGCCCGGCGTCGACCTCGAGGAATTGCACGCCGTCGCCCACGCCTGCGCCCTGGCCCGGGACATGATCAACACGCCCGGCCAACGACATGGGCCCGCGGCAGATGGAGACCATCGCCCGCGAGGTCGCCGAGGCCGTTCGGCGCCGGGATCGCCGTGGTGACCGGCGACGACGCTGCTCGGGCCGAGAACTATCCGGCGGTGCACGCCGTCGGCCGCGCCGCCACGCCGGAGCGCGCGCCGCGGATGATCGAGCTCAGCTGGGGCGAGGCGGGCCGGCCGCTGGTCGCGCTGGTCGGCAAGGGCGTGGTGTTCGACACCGGCGGCCTCGACATCAAGCCGTCGGCCGGCATGCGGCAGATGAAGAAGGACATGGGCGGCGCGGCGCACGCCCTGGCGCTCGGCCGGATGGTGATGGCGGCGGGGCTGCCGGTGCGGCTGGCGGTGCTGCTGCCGGTGGTCGAGAACGCCATCGCCGGCGACGCCATGCGGCCGGGCGACGTGCTCGCCTCGCGCAAGGGCCTGACCATCGAGGTCGGCAACACCGACGCCGAGGGCCGGCTGATCCTGGCCGACGCCCTGGCCCGCGCCGCCGAGCTCGAGCCGGACCTGACCATCGACCTGGCCACCCTCACCGGCGCGGCGCGCGCGGCCCTCGGGCCCGAGCTGCCGCCGTTCTACACCGACGACGACGCCCTGGCCGCCGCGATCGCGGCCGCCGCGACGGCCGCGGACGGATCCGGTCTGGCGCATGCCGCTGTGGGCGGCCTACGACGCCGGCCATCGACAGCGACATCGCCGACCTGAGGAACGACTCCGGACGGCTGGGCCCAGGCCGGCTCGGTGACCGCGGCGCTGTTCCTGCAAGCGCTTCGCGCCGAAGGGCGCCTGGGCCCACTTCGACATCTTCGCCTGGAACCCGCGCAACCGCCCCGGCTGGCCCGCCGGCGCCGAGGCCCAGGCCATCCGCGGCCTCTATCCGGATGCTGAAGCCCGCTACGCATGACGCCGGAGGGCGATGCCCGGTTCACGCTGGCGCGGCCCGATCTGGCGGCGGCGGACGCTGGAGGGCGTCGTCGCCTGCCGACGCGATACGAGCCACGTCGCGGCCGCTGCAGGTCACGCGCCGCGCGCGCCGCTGCACGGCTTCGCCCGACCGCGACCGCCGAATGGCGCGACCAGCTGCTCTACGGCGAGCGCTTCGACGCCCTGGCGCGCCGAGGGCGACTACTCTGGGGCCAGGCGCGGCGCGACGGCTATGTCGGCTTCGTCCGCGCCGAGGCCCTGGGCCCGAGCCGGCCGCATCGCCGACCCACTGGGTCGGCCGCGGCAAGCAGCTACGCGTTCGCCGAGCCGTCGATCAAGGCCCGGCCGATCGGGCCGTTCAGCCTCAACGCCCTGGTGACAATCGAGGACGAGCAGGGCCAGTTCGCCCGTGCGGCGGACGGCGCTTTGTTCTGGACCGCGCATCTGGCGCCGATCGGGATCGGATTCGCGACGCGACCTCGCCGGCGTCGCCGAGCGATTCGTCGGCGCGCCCTATCTCTGGGGCGGGCGCGACATCGCCGGGCTCGACTGTTCCGGCCTGGTCCAGCAGGCCCTCTACGCCTGCGGCCAGGCCTGTCCGCGCGACGCGGACCAGCAGGCCGGCCTCGGCCGCCCGATCGACCGAGGCGCGCTCGTCCGCGGCGACCTGGTCTGCTGGGAGGGCCACGTCGGCGTGATGCTCGACCAGGTCCGCCTGCTGCACGCCAGCTCCCACCACATGGCCACGGTGGTCGAGCCCCTGGCCGAGGTCATCGCCCGCGCCGAGGCGACGGGCCGCGGCGCGCCGACCGGCTTTCGGCGGCTGTAGCTACTTCGCGAAGATCATCGCCTCGTCGGCGAAGGCCTTGAACTCCAGCGCGTTGCCGGAGGGGTCGGTGAGGAACATCGTCGCCTGCTCGCCCGGCTGGCCGGCGAAGCGGGTCTGCGGCTCGATGATGAAGCGAGCCGGCCGCCTTCAGCCGCGCCGCCAGGGCCCTCCAGTCGTCCAGCGCCAGGATCAGGCCGAAGTGGCGCACCGGCACGTCCTCGCCGTCGACGCGGTTGGTCGCCGCCGCGGCTTCGGCCGGCGCCAGGTGGGCGACGATCTGGTGGCCGTGGAAGTCGAAGTCGACCCAGTCGTCCGCCGAGCGCCCCTCCGGGCAGCCGAGCAGGCCGCCGTAGAACGCTCTGCGCCTCAGCCAGGTCGCGCACCGGAAAGGCGAGGTGGAATCGTGGGCCGGTCCATCGGCGCACTCTTAGGCGAGCGCCGGCGCCTAGGCGAGCCTGGGGAGACGCAAACCCGGGTGGACTTCTCCGTTGCGGCAGGGCCATGCTCGTCCACCGCCATCAGCGGAGAAATTCGCCCATGAACGCCGTCACCCTCGATCCCGAAGGCTGGGCCGCGGTCGGCGAGGCGCAGCTGCCCGAGGCGATCAAGCTGCGACGCGCGATCCACGCCGAGCCCGAGCTGGGGCTCGATCTGCCGAAGACGACGGCCAAGGTGAAGGCGGCGCTGGCCGGCCTGCCGCTGGAGCTGCACGAAGGCCCGTCGACCAGCGGGGTCGTCGCCATCCTGCGCGGCCCGGCCAACGGCCGCACCGTGCTGCTGCGCGGCGACATGGACGCCCTGCCGCTGACCGAAGACACCGGCCTGCCGTTCACCTCGCTGCACGAGGGCGCGATGCACGCCTGCGGCCACGACACCCACGTCGCCATGCTGGCCGGGGCCGCAAGAGCGCTGTGCGAGCGGCGGGACCGTCTTTCCGGCTCGGTGATGTTCATGTTCCAGCCGGGCGAGGAAGGCTGGCACGGGGCCAGGTTCATGCTGGAGGACGGCCTGATCGATCCGATGCCGGACGCCGCCTTCGCCCTGCACATCTCGCCCAACATGCCCAAGGGCGTGATCGCCAGCCGCGGCGGGCCGCTGCTGGCCTCGTCGGACAAGATCCGCATCAAGATCAAGGGCAAGGGCGGCCACGCCTCGATGCCGCAGGACGCGGTCGATCCGATCCCGGTGGCCTGCGAGATCGTGATGGCGCTGCAGGCTTTCACCACCCGCCGCATCGCCGTCTCCGACCCGGCGGTGATCACCATCGCGCGGATCGAGGCGGGCACCACCGACAACATCATCCCCGAGTTCGCCCGGCTGTGGGGCACGATGCGGACGCTGTCGGAGCGCACCCGCGAGATCGGGCTCGAAGGCATCCGGCGCATCGCCACCAACATCGCGCTGGCCCACGGCGCCGAGGCGGAGATCAACATCGACCGCGGCTTCCCGGTCACCGTCAACGACGGCCGGGTGGTCGATCTGGCCGAAACCACCGCCAAGCGGCTGTTCGGCGATGACGGCTGGATGCGCATGAGCCACCCGATCATGGGCGCGGAGGACTTCTCCTACATTCTGCAGAAGACCACCGGCGCGATGGCCTTCCTCGGCGGCGCGCCGGAGGGCGGCGACTATCGCACCTGCTGCGCGCTGCACTCCAACAAGATGGTGATCGACGAGAGCGTGATGGCCCGCGGCATCGCCATGCACTGCGCGATGGCCGAGGCGATGCTGGGGAGCGAGCTGGAGCTTTAGCGCGTCGCAGCGAAAAGCCCCGATCAACGCTAGGGCGGCCAGGGAGGCCGTACGCCGGATTCGGAACGTTACTAGTAGTACCCTAGCCCGCACCCTGGCCGAGCGGCTCCACGGGCCTTCCAGACGCCATGGCGCGGCCGTTCGTCATGGATGGCCGAGACATCTTTTTGGTGCGTCTGATGATCGATCGCTTGACGCGGGCGGCGGCGGCCGTCTAAACGCCCCGCGCCCTCGGCGAGCCGAGCGGCCAGACGCGAATCAGCCTGCCGCCGAGTCCCTGTCGAAGGGCGGCCAGGTCCACCCGGCGGGGTGGAGAGGCGTATCCCATGGCCAATGTAACGGTGGTCGGCGCCCAGTGGGGCGACGAGGGCAAGGGCAAGCTGGTCGACTGGCTGTCGGCCCGGGCCGACGTGGTGGTGCGCTTCCAGGGCGGGCACAACGCCGGTCACACGCTGGTGGTCGGCAACCAGGTCTACAAACTGTCGCTGCTGCCCTCGGGCGTGGTGCAGGGCAAGCTGTCGGTGATCGGCAACGGCGTCGTGGTCGACCCGTGGGCGCTGCTGGCCGAGATCGAGCGGGTCAAGGCCCAGGGCATCAACATAACCCCCGACCTGCTGGTGCTGGCCGACAACGCCGCGCTCATCCTGCCGCTGCACGGCGAGCTCGACATCGCCCGCGAAGCCGAGGCGGTGAACAAGATCGGCACCACCGGACGCGGCATCGGCCCGGCCTACGAGGACAAGGTCGGCCGCCGTGCGATCCGCGTCGCGGACCTCGGCGATCGCGCGGCGATGGAAGCCAAGATCGACCGCCTGCTCGCCCACCATGCGCCGCTGCGTCGCGGCCTGGGCCTTCCCGAGATGAAGCCGGAGGCGATCCTCGCGTCGCTGGAAGCGATCGCGCCGCAGATCCTGCCCTACGCCAAGCCGGCGTGGCGGCTGCTCAACGACGCGGTGAAGAGCGGCGACCGGGTGCTGTTCGAGGGGGCGCAGGGCGCGCTGCTCGACGTCGACCACGGCACCTATCCTTATGTCACCTCATCCAACACCGTCGCCGGCCAGGCGGCGGCCGGATCGGGCTTAGGCCCAAAGGGTCCAGGCTATGTGCTGGGGATCCTCAAGGCCTACACCACCCGCGTCGGCGAGGGGCCGTTCCCGACCGAGCTTTTCGATGAGGTCGGCACGCGGCTGCGCGAGGTCGGCCAGGAGGTCGGCACGGTGACCGGCCGTTCGCGCCGCTGCGGCTGGTTCGACGCGGTGCTGGCGCGCCAGTCGGTGGCGATCAACGGCATCGACGGCATCGCCCTGACCAAGCTCGACGTGCTGGACGGCTTCCCGGTCCTGAAGATCTGCATCGGCTACCAGTCCGGCGAGACGCGGTTCGACTACCTGCCGTCCGGGCTCAAGGCGCAAAGCGGCCTGATCCCGATCTACGAGGAGATCGAGGGCTGGTCAGGCAGCACCCACGGCGCCCGCAGCTTCCGCGACCTGCCGGCCGAGGCGGTGAAGTATGTGCGGCGGATCGAGGAGCTGATCGGCGCCCCCGTCGCGCTGCTCGGGACCAGCCCGGAACGCGACGACATGATCGTGATGCGCGACCCGTTCCAGGACTGACCCGGTTGAACTTGGCCGGCGCGCAGCCTTGCCGACGCTGCGTCAAGCCGCTGTTTACCATCCTGGGATCAAGTTGCCTGGTTAGCCGCCTCCAGGAGCCGCCTTGGTGTTGAGCGCAGACGCCAAGACCAATCAGCGCATCTACGCGCTGATGCAGCGCGTGCTGATCGCCGACCCGCAGCCGGCGTCATCGAAACTGCTGTCCGGCATCCTGCGCGACGTCTGCACCTGCCAGATCTGGACCGCGCCCGATGTTCAGCGGGCGATGACGGTGGCGCAAGGCATCGAGCCGCACGTGATCTTCGTCGACCACGGCGGCAGCCTCGACGGTGCGGCCCTGACCCGCCTTGTGCGGCGCAGCGAGATGATGTGCCGCCGCTCGCCGGTGATCATGATCAGCGCCCAGGCCACCGCCGCGGCGATCATTGGCGCGCGCGACGCCGGCGTGCACGAATTTCTGCGCAAACCGTTCACCATCAAGGACCTGGTCCGCCGTCTCGAAGCCGTCGCGACCCGGCCGCGCGACTGGATCGAGGGCATCGGTTACGTCGGCCCCGACCGGCGCCGGTTCAACTCGGGCAACTACGCCGGCATGCTGAAGCGCCGTGTCGACCACGTCGCGACGCCCGACGAGGCCCGCTTCGTCCAGGCGCTGAAGATCCTCAAGGCGGCGCTGGCGGCCATGGACACCGACCCGCGCCAGGCGCTGCGCTCCATGCGCGCCCAGGCCAACGAGATCGAGGGATCAGCGCGGGCGAAGGCGGACATGGAGTTGCGCGCCAAGGCCGTCACCTTCGGCCAGAGGCTGGAGCTGTCGGATCCTAACGCGCTGCCGCGCAAGGAGATCGCGGCGCTGGCCGACACCTTGCTGGCTTATCTGCCGAGTGACGCCGACCAGAGCCGGCCGGCCGCGTGATCGTGGCGCTCGGCGCGCTCATTCAGGCCCTGCCGCCTTACGCCGCCGACGTGGCGGCGAACCTCGAGGCGCTGACCGAAGAAACGCTGCTCAGCGATCAGCAGAAATGGGGCTGCTTCGTCGCCTCGGCCCACGCCGTCGCGACTCCCGCGGCGCTGCAGGCCATCGAGGCCGCGGCGACCGAGGCGGGCCTGAGCGCCGAAGCCAAGTCGGCCGCCAAGGGCGCGGCGGCGATCATGGCGCAGAACAACGTCTATTTCCGCGCGCTCGCGCTGCTGAAGAACCAGGACTACCGCGCGCTGCGCTCACGGCTCCGCATGAGCCTGGCTTTCAAACCGGGCGTGCCGATGGACGACTTCGATCTGTGGTGCGTCGCCGTCTCGGCCATCCACGGCTGCCCGGATTGCCTCGACGCCCACGAAGGCGCGCTGCGCGGACGCGGCGTGTCGGCCGAGGCGGTGCAGACGGCGCTGCGCATCGCCGCGGTCACCCACGCCGTCACCCGGGTGCTGGCGGGCGAGGCGGCGGCCGTCTTGCCGGGGTGAGTTCGCAGCTACGGGGCGGGCTTGCTCGTCTCGACATCGCTCTTCAGCCGCCCGAGCTGCTCGCCCAGCACGCCGTCGACCGGTCCGGACGGCGGATCAAGCGGAATTAGGCCGACTCGAACCTCAGCGGCGCGCCCCAGAAACGCTCGACCAGGCCGTTCTGCGGACCGGGCGTTCCGGTGGTCAGGAAGCGGCGGGCGCCTGAGCCGCCGGCGGCGTATTCCGGGTGGTGGGCGAGGTAGCGCTGGATCGCACTGGCCGTGGCGTCCGGCTGGTGGATCAGCGGCGTGCCTGGCGGCAGGGCGGCGCGGAACAGGTCGGCGATGATCTCGTAGTGGGTGCAGCCGAGGATGGCGCGGTCGGGCGGGCGGCCGATCCGGCGGGTCAGGGCGGCGACGTGGGCCTCGACCACCGGGCGGATCGTCGCGTCGTCCTCGCCGGCCTCGATCTGCCGCGCCAGGGTGGCGCAGGGCTCGGAGAACACCGCCACCGCGTCGCTGCGCTTGGCGATCTCGATCTCATAGACCCGGCTGGCGGCGGTGGCGGGGGTGGAGAAGATGCCGAGGATATCGAGCTTCTCGATCTTGTCGTCGCGCTGCAGCAACTCCTCGTTCCACGGGCGGCCCGTCGCCCCCTCGATCGTGGGAACGATGAGACCCAGGATATTCACCGGCCGGCCCAGTTTGCGCCGATAGTCCGGCAGCCAGGTCTGCTGCAGCCGGCGCAGCGCAACCGCCGCGGCGGTGTTGCAGGCCAGGATGACGAGGTCGCAGCCCTGGTCGAACAGCCGCTCGCAGCCGGCGCGGACCAGCTCGACGATCTCCTCGCCCGGCCGTCCGCCGTAGGGCGTGTTGGCCTGATCGGCGAGGTAGACGATGTCGGCGTCGGGCAAGGCGCGCACCAGCGCGTGCAGCACGGTCAGTCCGCCGATCCCCGAATCGAATACGCCGATCGCCATCGGTCGCCGTTTAGTCGGCTGTCTCGCAGTCGTCCATGCGGGCAGTTGCCGTACCGGCCGGGCCGAACGCGCCGCAGGCGCCGTCAAGTGTAACCGCGGAGGACGCAAAGGAGGGCCGAGGGCGCAGAGGAAGACGCCGAGCCTCTGCGAACTTGGTGTCTTCTCCGCGAACTCTGCGGTTATCCTTAGCTGCGCCTGCGGCGCTCACAGTTTCGCCGAGCGAGCGCCTACGCGGCGTCCAGATGGCGTTCGTGCGCGGCCGCCCGCATCGCCTTCTGCAGCTTCTCGAACGCCCGCACCTCGATCTGGCGCACGCGCTCGCGGCTGACACCGTACTGGCCGGCGAGTTCCTCGAGCGTGGTCGGGTCGTCCTGCAGCCGGCGCTGGGTCAGGATATGCCGTTCGCGGTCGGTCAGCTCCGTCATGGCCTCTTCGAGGAGGCTCATGCGGATCGACTTCTCTTCGCTTTCGGCGAGCTGGGTTTCCTGGCTGACGGCGTCCTTGTCCTCAAGCCAGTCCTGCCACTCGTTCTCGCTGTCGGCGCGCAGCGGCGCGTTCAGCGAGGCGTCCGGCCCGGAGAGCCGGCGATTCATCGAGATCACTTCCTCGTCGAGCACGCCCAGCTTGGTGGCGATCAGGCGGACCTGGTCGGGGTGGAGGTCGCCCTCTTCCAGCGCCGAGATCTCGCTCTTGGCCTTGCGCAGGTTGAAGAACAGCTTCTTCTGCGCCGCCGTCGTGCCCATCTTCACCAGCGACCACGAGCGCAGGATGTATTCCTGGATCGAGGCGCGGATCCACCACATCGCGTAGGTGGCGAGGCGGAAGCCCTTGTCCGGCTCGAACTTCTTGACCGCCTGCATCAGGCCGACGTTGCCTTCCGAGATCACTTCCTCGATCGGCAGGCCATAGCCGCGGTAGCCCATGGCGATCTTGGCCACCAGGCGCAGGTGGCTGTTGACCAGCTGGCGCGCGGAATCGAAGTCCTGGTGCTCGCGCCAGCGCTTGGCGAGCATGAACTCCTCTTCCTTCCCCAGCATGGGGAACTTGCGGATGTCCGAGAGGTACCGCGACAGGCCGCCTTCCGGCGACATGACAGCAAGAGACGCTGTAGCCATATTTAGATTTTATCCCCTTTGGGGCGCGGCGCGCACAGCTTTGTGCGAACCCCACCCCGACAATCGGCTAGATAATTCTTCGTTGCGCGTTTTTTAAGACGACCAACGTGTGAAGGTTTCTACATGCGGCGCCAGCAGGGCTAATGGCCGGGAAGGCCGGCCGGGTCTGGCCATTTGGAGGCGACACAGACTCTATACGCGCGAACCAGGCGTCCGGTTACAGGCGCTCGAGCGCCGATTGCAGCCGCGCCATGTCGTCGGGCGGATCGCTCTCGAAGCGCAGCTTCTCGCCGGTGATCGGGTGGACGAAGCCGAGCACCGCGGCGTGCAGCGCCTGGCGGGTGAGGCCGGCTTCGGCGATCGCCGCCCGCACCGCCGGGGCCGGGGCGCCCGCGCCGTAGACCGGGTCGCCAAGGCAGGGCGCGCCGATGTGGGCGAGGTGGACCCGGATCTGGTGGGTGCGGCCGGTCTCCAGCCGGCAGGCGACGCGGGCGGCGAGCGGACGACCTACGGGGCCATAGCGGTGATGGACCCGGTAGTGCGTCACCGCTTCGCGGCCGCCGCGGGTGATGGCCATCTTCTTGCGGTCGTGCGGCGAGCGGCCCAGCCGGGTGGCGATCGTGCCGGCGTTCTGTTTCGGCGCGCCGCGGGTCAGCGCCAGGTAGACCCGCTCGATGTCGTGGCGCTCGAACAGGGCCGCCAGACCCCGATGCGCCGCATCGGTCTTGGCCGCGACCATCACGCCCGAGGTGTCCTTGTCGAGCCGGTGGACGATGCCGGGCCGGGCCACGCCGCCGATGCCGGAGAGACTGGCGCCGCAGTGGGCCAGCAGGGCGTTGACCAGGGTGCCGGTCTCGCTGCCGGGGGCCGGGTGCGCCGCCATGCCGGCCGGTTTGTCGACCACGATCAGGTGTTCGTCCTCGAACAGGATCGGCAACGGGATCGCTTCCGGCTGCGGGTCGGCCGGCGTCGGCGGCGGGATCTCGATCAAGTAGACGCCTGGCGCGGCCTTGGCCGAGGCGTCGGTGAGGGTTTCCTCGCCGCGGCTCACCGCGCCGGCGGCCATCAGCGCCTGCAGGCGGGCCCGGGAAAGCTCGGGCGCGGCGTCGGTCAGGGCGCGGTCCAGGCGACCGGTCACGTCCGCGGCGAGCTGGACTTCGCGGATGTCGGCCGGCGCTATCTCGTCTTCGGTTTCAACGCCGATCAAGCGCGAGCCTCAGGCCGAAGCCAACGAAGACGACGCCGGTCACGCGGTCGATCCAGCGCACCACCGCCTGCCGCGACAGCCAGCGCTTCAGCGGCGAGGTCGCCGCGATCAGCGCCGCGAACCAGATCGCGCCCAGCACGCCGTGGATCGCCGCCAGCAGGAAGATGAACGGCCCGGCCGCGACGTGCGCCGGGACGAACTGGGGCAGGAAGGAGACGTAGAAAACGCCGATCTTCGGGTTCAGCAGGTTGTTGAGGAAGCCGCGCGCCCACCAGTCGCCGCCGGCGGCGCCGGCTGCGGCGCCGAGATCGAACCGCGACCGGGGCTTCAGGATCAGCCTGATCCCGAGCCAGGCCAGATAGGCCGCGCCGGCCCACTTCAGCGCCGTGTAGGCAAGGCTCGACGCCGCCAGCAGGACGCCAAGTCCCAGCGACACCGCCGCGCCCCAGGCCAGGCAGCCGCAGATGATGCCGAAGCCCGCCAGCGCCGCGGTCCGGGGACCCTCGACCGCCGCCGTGCGCAGCACCATCGCCGTGTCGAGGCCCGGCGTGACGGTCAGCAGGCTAGCCGCCGCGACGAAGGCGATCAGGGCGGTCTCGATATTCACGGCCGTTCTTCCAGCTTGCCGTCCTCGATCACGCGGTAGAAGCAGGAGCGGAAGCCGACGTGGCAGACCCCGCCGTCGCCCTGCGGCAGCACCTTCACCAGCACGGCGTCCTGGTCGCAGTCGACCCGCAGCTCCACCACCTGCTGCACCTGGCCGCTGGTCTCGCCCTTGCGCCACAGCTCCTGGCGCGCGCGGCTGAAGAACCACACCTCGCCGCTCTCCAGCGTCAGCTTCAGCGCCTCCGCGTTCATCCAGCCCAGCATCAGCACCTCGTCGGTCTGCGCGTGCTGCAGGATCGCCGCGATCAGGCCGTCGGCGTTGAAGCTGGGCGTCAGCGCCGCGCCGCGCTCGAGGGCGTTGGCGTCGAGCGCGGTGGGGAAGAGCGTCTCGGTCATGGCGCAGGTATGGACCCGCTACCTTCACTCGTCACCCCGGCCGTAGCGAAGCGGAGAGCCGGGGCCGGACGTGCCGGCGCTTAGCTCGTCTTCGTCCGGGAGGCGTCGCGTCCGGCCCCGGATCGGCCTTTGGCCGTCCGCGGTGACGAACTGGTCCACTCAGCGCCGGTTGCAGAGGTCCAGGAAGCGCTTCTGCAGGTCCTTGTCGGTGCGGAACACCCCGCAGAACTGGGTCGTCACGGTCGAGACGTGGCGGTGGTGGACGCCGCGCGTGGTCATGCACTGGTGCTCGGCGTCGATTAGGATGGCGACGCCGGCTGGCTTGAGGCCGTCGGTGATCGCATCGGCGATCTGCTGCGTCAGGGTCTCCTGGGTCTGCAGGCGGCGGGCGAAGATCTCGACCACCCGCGCCAGCTTGGAAATCCCGACCACCTTGCCCGTCGGCATGTAGGCGACGCAGGCCTTGCCCAGGAACGGCGCCATGTGGTGCTCGCAGTGGCTCTCCACCTCGATGTCGCGCAGCATGACGATGTCGTCGTAGCCCTGCACGTCCTCGAACGTGCGGTTCAGTTCCTTGGCCGGGTCGGCGTCGTAGCCGGAGAACCATTCCTCATAGGCGTCGACCACGCGCCTGGGGGTGTCGACCACGCCTTCGCGCCGCGGATCGTCGCCGGCCCAGGCGATCAGGGTCCGGACGGCTTCCATCGCCTGCTCCCGCGTCGGGCGTTCGACTGGCTCCAGGTCGTTGACGTCGCCGATCAAAGCTCGGTCGCGAGACAGGGCATCCATGCTGGGACTGAGAGTCTTTCCAGGGCCGAGTTGCGCCGAGGCGAAGGCCTCGGAAATGACGCGTGCCACCCTTTCACGACGCTGCTGTTGGCTCTCACGGCCGGTGGTTTCAGGAGCGTCTCGACTGTATATGGGCCGATGCCGCCTTTCGGCAACCGTAACCAAGCGTCACCATGACACTTCGCCTTTATGACACCCTGACGCGCAGCAAGCGCGACTTCGTTCCGGTCAATCCAGAGCGGGTGACGATGTATGTCTGCGGGCCGACGGTCTACAATTACGCCCACGTCGGCAACGCGCGGCCGGTGGTGGTGTTCGACACCCTGTTCCGGCTGCTGCGGCGCATCTACGGCGAGGATCACGTCCTCTACGCCGCCAACGTCACCGACGTGGACGACAAGATCAACCAGAAGGCCGCCGACGAGGGCGTGCCGATCGACGTGATCACGCGCCGCTACCTCGACGCCTACCACGCCGACATGTCGGTGCTGGGCGCCTTGCCGACCACCTTCGAGCCGCGCGCGACCCAGACCATGGACGCGATCATCGCCATGATCGGGCGCCTGATCCGCAACAACGCGGCCTACGCGGCCGAGGGCCATGTGCTGTTCAACACCGCGGCCTATTCCGACTACGGCAAGCTCTCGGGCCGGCCGATGGACGAGATGATCGCCGGCGCGCGGGTCGACGTCGCGCCCTACAAGCAGAACCCCGCCGACTTCGTCCTGTGGAAACCGTCCAAGCCGGGCGAGCCGGAGTGGCCGAGCCCGTTCGGGCCGGGCCGGCCGGGCTGGCACATCGAGTGCTCGGCGATGATCGAGCAGACGCTGGGCCTGCCGATCGACATCCATGGCGGCGGCAACGACCTGATCTTCCCGCACCACGAGAACGAGATGGCGCAGGGCCTGTGCGCCGACCACGCGGACGCCTACGCCAATTACTGGCTGCACAACGGCTTCCTCAACTTCGGCGACGAGAAGATGTCGAAGAGCCTGGGCAACGTCGTGCTGGTGCACGATCTCGTCACCCGCGTCCCCGGCGAGGCGGTCCGCTGGGCGCTGCTGTCGGCGCACTACCATCAGCCGCTGTCCTGGAGTGAAGAGCTGATCGTGCAGGCGACCCGTCAGCTCAATCGGCTCTATGGTGCTCTGCAGGATAGCGCCGAGGTGGAGGCGACCCACGTCGGCCCGAGCGCGGCCTTCCTGGAAGCGCTGGAGGACGATCTCAACACGCCGCGCGCCTTCGCCGAGCTGCATGCGCTGGCCGGCCAGCTTCAGACCACGACGGGCGCCGAGAGGGCGGCGATCAAGGGCGAACTGCTCGCCTCGGCGCACCTGATCGGCTTCCTCCACGCCGACCCGGAAGCCTGGTTCCAGGGCGCGGCCGACCCGGCGCTGAAGGAGCGGATCGACGGCCTGATCGCCGAGCGCGTCGCCGCCCGCACCGCCAAGGACTGGGCCAGCGCCGACCGCATCCGCGCCGAGCTCACCGCGTTGAATGTCGAGGTGATGGACAACGCCACGGGCGCGACCTGGCGGATCAAGGAGAAAGCCTGATGGCGCTCCCCCTGAAGATCGAGCACCGCATCGGGGTGCAGACGCCCGCGGCGCCCATCTGGGAAATGATCGCCGACATCAACGGCTGGCCGGCCTGGAATCCGCTCTATCCGAAGGCCAAGGGCGAGGTGCAGTTCGGCGCCGAGCTGGAGCTGGAGGTGGCGCTGCCGGGCGAGGCGCCGCGCACGATCAAGCCGAAGATCCTCGACTGGACCCCCAACGAGCAGATTCTCTGGAACGTCAGCATGATGGGCGGGCTGATCCGCACCACCCGCTACATCGAGCTCGAGACCCTCGACAACGGCAACTGCATCTTTTCCAACGGCGAGCTGTTCGAGGGGCCGCTGATGCGCTTCATCCCCAAGAAGACGCGCAAGGCGATCAAGGCCGGGTTCAGGGCGTTCGGCGAGACGGTGCGCGACCGGGCCGAGGCGGCCTGGAAAGCCGAGCACCCGGACGCCACATAAGCGGCCCATGCCCCCAAGCCTTTCATGATCGACGATCTCTATTCGGCCAGGATCCTCAAGGCCGCGGCCAACATGCCGCGCGCCGGCCGTCTCGCGCACCCTGACGCCAGCGTCGAGAAAGTCTCCAAGCTGTGCGGCAGCCGCATCACCGTCGACGTGAAGCTGGAGGATGGCCGCATCGTCGACTACGCCCAGGATGTGAAGGCCTGCGCTCTGGGTCAGGCCGCGGCGGCGATCATGGGCGAGCATGCGGTCGGCGCCAGCGTTGAGGAAATCGAAATGGCGCGCGATGCACTGCGTGCTATGTTGAAGCAGGGCGCACCCGCGCCCGAAGGACGGTTTGCGGACTTGGCCATGCTGGCGCCCGTGAAAGACTACCCGCCGCGCCACGTCTCGACGATGCTCGCATTCGAGGCGACGGCGGAGGCGTGCCGCATCGCCCTGGCCAAGGCCGCGGAACGGACGACCGGACGAACTAGCCGCGCCGGCGCGGCTTGATCCGGCCCTGGGCGGCGCGCCATATGCCGCCTCATCGCTGATCCCAGAACCCACGCCGGCATGAATCTCTACGCACGCAGCGTCGGCCTCGCGCACCGCGCCTACAAGCTGATGCTCTCGCCCTGGATCGGGCGATCATGCCGCTTCCTGCCGACCTGTTCGGACTACGCGGCCGAAGCTCTGATCCTGCACGGGCCCCTCCGCGGCGGCGCGCTCGCCACCTGGCGCCTGTGCCGATGCCAACCCTTCGGCCGCGCTGGGTTCGACCCAGTGCCGCCACCGCGCGCGAAGCGCGGGTTCAAGTGTGAGACATGATCGACCTTAAATTCCCCGACGGCTCGAGCCGAAGTTACGAGGATGGCGCAACCGGCAGGGCCGTCGCCGCCTCGATTTCACCATCGCTCGAGAAGAAGGCCCTGCTGGCCAAGCTCGACGGCGAGCTCCTGGACCTCGACCGCCCGCTGCCGCACGGCGGGGCGATCCAGATCGTCACGCGCGAAAGCCCGGACGCCCTCGACACCATCCGCCACGACACCGCCCACGTGCTGGCCGAGGCGGTGCAGGAGCTGTTCCCCGGCACGCAGGTGACCATCGGGCCGAACATCGAGGACGGCTTCTACTACGACTTCGCCCGCAACGAGCCGTTCTCGCTCGACGACCTGCCGGTGATCGAGCGCCGCATGCGCGAAATCGTCGCCCGCGACGAGAAGATCAGCCGCGAGGTGTGGGACCGCCAGGAGGCGATCAAGCACTTCAAGGGCATCGGCGAGGCGTACAAGGCGGAGATCATCGAGGGCATCCCCGGCGAAGAGCCGATCACCGTCTATCGCCAGGGGAACTGGAAGGACCTCTGCCGCGGGCCGCACCTGCCGTCGACGAAGCACATCGGCAATGCGTTCAAGCTGACCAAGCTCGCCGGCGCCTACTGGCGAGGCGACCAGCGCAACGCCCAGCTGCAGCGCATCTACGGCACCGCCTGGGCCAGCGAACACGACCTCGAAGCCTATCTCAGGCGCATCGAGGAGGCCGAGAAGCGCGACCACCGCAAGCTCGGCGCGGCGATGGATCTCTTCCACATCCAGGAAGAGGGCAAGGGCATGGTGTTCTGGCACCCGAAGGGCTGGACGCTCTACCGCACCCTGGTCGACTACATGCGCCGGCGCGAGGCCGACGCCGGCTACCACGAGGTGAAGACGCCGCAGATCCTCGATCGCTCGCTCTGGGAGCGCTCCGGGCACTGGGAGAAATTCCACGCCGACATGTTCGTCTGCGAGACCGACGAGGGCGAGACGCTGGCGGTCAAGCCGATGAACTGCCCGGGCCACATCCAGCTCTTCAACCACGGCCAGCGCAGCTACCGCGAGCTGCCGCTGCGCTACGCCGAGTTCGAGGGGCTGCACCGCTACGAGGGCTCCGGCGGCCTGCACGGCCTGCTGCGCGTGCGGCAGCTGGCCCAGGACGACGGCCACATTTTCTGTCGCGAGGACCAGGTCGAGAGCGAGACGCGGGACTTCCTCGCCTTGCTCAACCGCGTCTACGCCGACCTCGGCGTCGAGCTGCACTCGGTGAAGCTGGCGCTGCGCCCCGACCTGCGCGCCGGGACCGACGAGATGTGGGACATGACCGAGGCGATGCTCGAACGCGCCGCTCGCGCGGTCGGTCTCGAGTTCGAGATCCTGCCGGGCGAAGGCGGCTTCTACGCGCCGAAGCTCGAGTTCCACCTGAAGGACGCCATCGGCCGCACCTGGCAGTGCGGCACGCTGCAGCTCGACATGGTGATGCCCGAGCGGCTCGACGCCACCTACATCGGCGAGGACGGCGCCAAGCACCGGCCGGTGATGCTGCACCGGGCGATCTTCGGCTCGATCGAGCGGTTCCTCGGCGTGCTGATCGAACACTACGCCGGCGCCTTCCCGCTGTGGCTGGCGCCGGTGCAGGCGGTGGTGGCGACGATTACCTCCGAGGCCGACGAGTACGCGGCGAAGGCCGCGGCCGCCTTCAAGAAAGCGGGCCTGCGGGTCGAGACCGACCTGCGCAACGAGAAGGTCGGCTACAAGGTGCGCGAGCACTCCCTGGCCAAGGTCCCGGTGATCGCGGTGGTCGGCAAGCGCGAAGCCGAGGAGGGCAAGGTCGCCATCCGCCGCCTCGGCTCGCAGGACCAGACGGTGGTGACGCTGGACGAGGCGGTGCGGATCCTCGCCGAGGAAGCCACCCCGCCGGACCTGCGCTCCCCTCCCCCTTGAGGGGAGGGGCAGGGGTGGGGGTCTCTCTAACCACCCTGCCCTCGCAAGCAGCCCCCCACCCCCAACCCCTCCCCTCAAGGCGGAGGGGGTAGGGAATGCAGTTTTTCTCGCAGCGATGTTTCACGTGAAACCGCAAACGGCCGATAATAACGGCGCCCACTCTGTGGCGGCCGATGCGCCGGCCGCAGCTTTTCTAACAATCCACAATGTCAAAGACCCGGCGCCGGAGGGGCGTCGCAGGTTCATGCGATCCACGCGGATGAGTCGCGGTCAACCCCTCCCCCTTGAGGGGAGGGGCAGGGGTGGGGGTCTGCCAGACCCGGGCGCGCTCCCGCCGCGTCGCGCTCAGCGCCTTGTTCGGATAGAGCCCCGCACCCCCAGCCCCTCCCCTCAGGGGGGAGGGGAGTCGGTTTCGGTGGGCCGCACCGCCACCACCACGCCGTCGGCGATCCGCACTTCTGGCACGGCTTCCTTGGTGAACGGCAGCCACCATGTGGGGCCGCTCTCGGGGGCGATTTCCAGCAGGTCGCCGGCGCCGAAGTTCTGCACGGTCTTGATGCGGCCGATTTCGGCGCCGGCCGGGTCGACCACCCGCAGGCCGATCAGGTCCGCGAGGTAGAACTCGTCATCCTCTGGCGCGGGGAGGGCGTCGCGGGCGATGTAGAGCGCCAGGCCGCGCAGAGCCTCGGCCTCCTCGCGGGTGGCGATCTCCTTGGCGCGGCCGACCAGCGCGCCCTTGTGCGGACGGCCGCCGGTCAGGGTGAGGCCGGGCGAGCCGTCCTCGCGCATCAGCTCGCGATAGCGCACCAGCGCGACCGGATCGTCCGTATACGAGGTGATCTTCACCTCGCCCTTGACGCCGAACGCCCCGGCGACCCGGCCGACCAGGATCAGACGTTCGGCCATCAGCCGCAGGGTCGGGAGGCTAGAATCATCCCGATCATCCCTTCTACGTCATGGCCGGGCTTGTCCCGGCCATCCATGCACGCGACCTGCGAAGGCCGCCCATGGATTGCCGGCACTCCGCGCTTCGCGCTCCGGTCGGCAATGACGTGAATGGAGGTCAACTGATCTCGCTCTAGGCCTCTTCGCCGGCCTCGCTCGCCTGATCCTGCGCGCCATCGGCGCCTTCCTCGGCGACCTCGGCGGCGGCTTCGACCTCGGCGGGCGTCTCGTCGGCGACCGGCTCGGCGGAAACCTCGTCAGCCGCGGCGGCGACAGTGTCTTCACCGGCCTCGGCGGCGGCGTCCTGCGAGGCTTCTTCCACCGGTTCGGCGGCGGCTTCCGCCGTCACTTCAGGCGCGGCTTCCTCGACCACTTCCGGCTCGGGCGGCGCGGCGGCCGCGGCGGCGGCCTTCTCGGCGCGGGATTCGGCGCGCTCCTTGGCCTTGGCGTGCGGCACGGCCTTCTTCGGGTTGTTGCTGGGCGCCCACTTGGCGAGGCCCTCGGTCGAGAGGAAGCGCGCGACGCGGTCGGTCGGCTGCGCGCCCTTGCTCAGCCATTCGGCGATGCGCTCGCTCTTCAGCGTGATCCGCTTGGGGTCGTCACGCTTCAGCAGTGGGTTGTAGGCGCCCACCTTTTCGATGAAGCGGCCGTCGCGGGGCGAATGGCTGTCGGCGACGACGATCGAATAGTAGGGGCGCTTCTTGGCGCCGCCGCGGGCGAGGCGAATCTTCAGCATAACGTCTTGGTCTCTCAGGGTTTCTTGAAGGGATTGAAGGGTGCGCCGCCGAGGCCCGGCAGCGTAGGTTTCGGAGCTCCACCCAGGCCGGGAAGGCCGGGCAGTCCGCCGGATTGGGGCATGCCGCCGCCGAGGCCCGGCGGCAGGGATTGCTGCGGCTCGGGCATGCGCCCGCCGCCCATGTTCTTCAGCCGGTCCATGCCGCCGCCGCCGAGCATCCCGGCCATGCGCGCCATGTTTTTCCCGCCGTCCTTGGCCATGAACTTGAACGCGTCCTGCATCTGCCGGTGCTGCTTCAAGAGCCGGTTGACCTCGGCCACGTCGACCCCGGCGCCGGCGGCGATGCGGCGCTTGCGCGAGGCCTGCAGGATGTCGGGCTTCTTGCGCTCGATCTTGGTCATCGAGCCGATGATCGCGCGCTGGCGCTTCACCTGCTTGTCGCTGATGCCGGTCTCGGCCATCTGCTTCTTGATCTTCTGCACGCCGGGCAGCAGGCCCAGCACGCCTTCCATGCCGCCCATGCGCTCCATCTGCGCCAGCTGGTCGGACAGGTCCTCGAGGTCGAACTTGCCCTTGGCCAGCTTCTTGGCCATCGACTCGGCCTTGGCGACGTCGAGCTCGGCGGTGGCCTTCTCGACCAGCGCCACCACGTCGCCCTGGCCCAGGATCCGGCCGGCGACGCGCCGCGCGTCGAACACGTCCAGCGCCTCGATCCGCTCGCCCGTGCCGAGGAACTTGATCGGCAGGCCGGTGACCGCGCGCATGGAGAGCGCCGCGCCGCCGCGGGAATCGCCGTCGGCGCGGGTCAGGACGAGGCCGGTCAGCGGCAGGCGCTCGTGGAACGCCGTGGCGGTGCGCACCGCGTCCTGGCCGGTCAGGCTGTCGGCCACCAGCAGGGTCTCGGCGGGCTGGGCGATGCGGGCGATCTCGGCCGCCTCGCTCATCATGCCTTCGTCGAGCGTGGTGCGCCCGGCGGTGTCGAGGAACAGCACGTCGTAGCCGCCGAGCCGGGCGGCCGAGAGCGCGCGGCGGGCGATGTCCGGCGCGGCCTGACCCGCGACGATCGGCAGGCTCTCCACCTCGGCCTGCTTGGCCAGGATCGCCAGCTGCTCCATCGCCGCCGGGCGTCGGGTGTCGAGCGAGGCGACCAGCACCTTCTTGCGCTCGACCTTGCTGAGCCGCAGCGCCAGCTTGCCGGTCATGGTGGTCTTGCCCGAGCCCTGCAGCCCGGCCATCAGGATTACGGTCGGCGGGTTGAGCGAGAGGTGCAGGCCCTCGGGCTCCTCGCCGCCCAGCATCTCGATCAGGCCGTCGTAGACGATCTTGACCACCTGGTCGGCGGGCCGGATCGAGCGGATCACCGCCTCGCCGGCGGCCTCCACCTTGGCCTTGGCGATGAAGTCGCGCACCACCGGCAGCGCGACGTCGGCCTCCAGCAGCGCGACGCGCACCTCGCGCAGCGCCTCGTCGACGTCCTTCTCCGACAGCACGCCGCGCCCGGAGAGCCGGTCGAATACGGTAGAGAGCCGCTCTGTTAAGCCGTCGAACATGCGTTCCTCATAGGCCCAAACGCCAACCGCCCCAGTGCGCGATCACGCGGACTGGGGTCCTCGCCGCCCTCGTCCCGCATGGCTAGCCATATGGGGGTCGTGGCGGTTGAGGCGTAGCTGGCGCTGCGCCGGAAGGGCGCGCTTATGCGCTGGAGAGCCGGGACAGTCAACGCTGCCCCAAGCTCACGCGTCGCGACGGCGGCTTACGGCAAGGGTCACCAATCCGGCCAGAAAGAGACCTACGGCGGCTGCGGCGAGTTGCGGCCACATGTGAGCGATGGCTCTCGCGCCCTCGGCGTTGGCGGGTGTGGCCGTTGCCACAAACCAAGCGGCGCATGCCGTGGCTGCGCCCAGCGCCAACAAGACGACCGACGTCCCAACAAGCCAGCGTCTCAATTGCCGCCCTATCCTGCGTGGCCGTTCAAAGGCCGCCATCGAATGGCAGTCTTTTCCGAGGTCAGCGCCTGGTCAAGGACGGCGCGCAGCGCCGCCGCGCCGCGGTCGCGATCCTTGACCAGGACCTGACCTCGGAACCATGCTCCGCCAAGCGAACGATGGCGCAGTGTCGTTCGGTGAGAACCCATGCCGTCGCCCACGCCCTGCCGCCTTACCGTGCGACTGACGCCGCGCGGCGGCCGGGACGCCGTCGACGGCTGGGCGCGGGACGAGGCCGGCCGGGCGTACCTCAAGGTCCGCGTCGCCGCTCCGCCGGTGGACGGCGTCGCCAACACCGCGCTCGAGAAGCTGATCGCCAAGGCGTTGAAGCGTCCCGCCAGCGCGGTGCGGATCGTCGGCGGCGACCACGCCCGGCTGAAGCAGCTGGAGATCGAGGGTGCTGATGACGCCGATCTGCGCCAGGCGTTCGGCGAGGCGGATTGAACGACCGCGGCGAGTGAGCCTAGGTTCGACCGGGAAAGGGTGGAGAAGCACCGATGACCACCATCATCTACCACGCCGAAGCCCGCCGTTCCGAGCGGATCGCCTGGCTGCTGGAGGAGCTCGACCGGCCCTACGAGCTGGTGTTCAAGCCGGGCGACGTGGTCGGCTCGTTCGATCCGCTGCGCGCCACCGGCCATCCGTTCCCGATGGCGCCGGTGGTGCAGGACGGCGAGGATCTGATGATCGAGAGCGCCGCGATCCTGGAGACCCTGCTCAACCGCCACGGCGACGGCGGCTTGCGCCCGCCGCTCGGCTCGAAGGAGCACGTGCGCTATCTCGAATGGCTGCACTTCGCCGAGAGCACCGCCTGGCCGCGCATCCAGCAGGAGTTCATCAACCGCGCCCTGCCGCCGGCCAAGACGCCAGAAGCCGAGGCGCGCCGCTTCGGCGGCTCCGACCGGGTGCTGAAGTACTACGAGTGGACGCTGGGCCAACGGCCCTACCTGGTCGGCCAGGATTTCACCGCCGCCGACATCCAGAACCACTTCGTCATCCGCCTCGGCCTCAGCGCCGCCGCCAACCGCCGCGGCGTCCCCTCCAAGCTGCTGCAGCCGGACGCCAAGGCCTTCGCCCCCTATCCGGCGGTGGCGGACTACATGGCGCGCCTGGGCGAGCGCCCGGCCTTCCAGCGCATGATGAAGATGACGATGCCGCAGGGCTGGCCGGCGATCTGATGCCGCGGTGATGCTGGTCGGCGGCTAGAGTACGGCCGGCGGCCTTGGCCGGAAGTGGAAGAACAGGTTGAGCGTCAGCCGGCCTGTCCTCGGGTCCGGACTGCCAACGAAGCCGGGCGCCAGGCTGGCCGAATGCAGGTTGCGGCTGCGATAGACCAGCAGCCGATTGAACACCGCCTCGTAGTCGGCGATGCGCTCGAAGATCGGGGTGTCGCCGCAGATGTAGCCCTGCGGCTCGCCGAGCGCGGCCACGTCGGCCTTGAGCGCCGCCTCGTAGCGGTCGAAACGATCCTCGTCGATGGTCTCGTAGCCGGTGCCGCGGTGGCGATAGAAGCTCGTGCCGCCCTGTTGGGCGGGGGCGAGGTAGAGCAGCAAAGCCAGCTTGCCGGGGTGGGTGGAGTCGATGTGCGGCATCCGCTGCCGGAGTGTCAGTTCCCCCGGCTGCTTGGTGACCAGCGAGAAGTCCCAGCCGCCGCTGGCCACGATCTGGTCGCCGAGGCCGAACGCCGCGCGGAGCGACGGCTCCAGATAGGCGTGCGCCGCCTGCACGAACGGCATCGGGACCGGCGCGCGCAGCCCCGGATAGAAGGTCTGCGCCGCTGGCGGGAAGGGGGCCAGGGACGCGGCGTAGTCAACCAGCGCCTGCGGATCGGCCGCGAAGTTGTCGATCACCAGCACGGGCGAGGCTTCCGCGCCGATCGCCTCTGTCCGCGCCGAGATGCGGCTGTGCGGGCGGAAGCCCAGGGTCTGGGTCACAGGTTGTCGATTGGCGCCGGCTCCAGCCTGTCCGCCGGCTCGAATCCCATCACCCTGCCGTAGAAATAGAGCTCCGCCTCCTTGGCGCGGATGATGTTCTCGGCGCGGCGGAAGCCGTGGCCCTCGCCGGCGAACTCGAGGTAGGCGACCGGCGTGCCCTTGGCTTTCAGCGCGTCGCGGATCATGTGCGCCTGGTTGGGCGGCACGACCGGGTCCTCGGCGCCCTGGAAGATGATCAGGGGCGCGGTGAAGCCCTCGAGGTGATTGATCGGCGAGCGCGCGTCGTAGACCGCCTTCGCTTCCGGCCAGGGGCCGATCAGGCCGTCGAGGTAGCGGCTCTCGAACTTGTGGGTGTCCCTGGCCAGCGCCTCCAGGTCGGCGACGCCGTAGAAATCGCCGCCGGCGGCGAAGACCTCGCTCTGGCTCAGCGCCGCCAGCACGGTGAAGCCGCCGGCGCTGCCGCCGTGGATCGCGATCCGCTTCGGATCGACCCGCCCCGCCTCGCCGAGGTAGCGCGCCGCGGCGATCACGTCCTCGACGTCGACAATGCCCCACTCGCCGTCGAGCAGCTGGCGGTAGGCGCGGCCGTAGCCGGACGAGCCGCCGTAGTCGACGTCGACCAGCGCGAAGCCGCGGCTGGTCCAGAACTGGTTGGAGAGGCTGAAGGCGGCGGAGGCGCCGCCGGTGGGACCGCCGTGCGCCTGCACGATCAGCGGCGGCTTCTCGCCGGCCGGCGCGGCGTAGCCGCCATTGGTCGGCGGGTAGAACAGGGCGTGGGCGGTGCGGCCGTTCGCGCTCGGGAAGCTGATCGCCTCGACCTGCGAGATGCAGGCGGCGGGAACCGACGCCGGCGACGGCCGCCGCACCACGTCGAACGTCCCGGCCGAAACGTCGATGACCACCACCGCCGAGCTCTCGGCGCCGGCGTGGGCGATGGCGGCGATGTGGGTCTCGTCGAGGCGCTGGATCGAGGTCAGCGCCAGGAACGGCAGGGCCAGCGGCCTGGCCGCGCCGGCGATCGGGTCGACTGCCAGCACCGTCTCGCCGACGGCCTCGCGGGCCGCCGCGACGATGTGGCCGTCGTCCATCAGCGCAAAGTTGGCCTGGCCGAGCTGCCAGAGCGGGCCGCCGAACTCGGCCCGCCGCGGCAGGATCGGCCGCGGGGCGCCGTCGCGGTCATCGTAGAGGTTCCAAAAGCCGCTCTCGTCGGAGAGCCAGGTCAGGACCCCGTCGGCGCCCCACTGCGGCTCCAGCACGGCGATGCCGTCGCCGCCGGCGAGCTGGCGGATCTCGCCCAGCGCCACGTCGCCCAGGTCGGCGACATAGAGCCGGGTCTGGTCCCACGGCATGGCCGGGAAGTCCCAGGCGATCCACGCCAGGCGCCTGCCGTCGCGGCTGAGGCGCGGATAGGCGACGAAATCGCTGTCGCCATACAGCACCTGGCCGGCCCCGGCCGTGCCGGAGAGCCGCACGATCTCGTTGCGCACATGGGCCGGATCGCTGTGATCCTCGCGCACGGCGATCAGCCCGCCGCCCGGCAGCGGAATGGCGTCGGCGTAGCGGTAGCCTTCGGGCGTCAGCGGCTCCGGCGGCGCGCCCCACGCCTGCCAGTAGAGTTTCTGGTCGCGGAAATTGCTGAACCAGATTCCGCCGGGCGCGACCACGTAGGGCGCGCCGCCGTACTCGTGGACCCGGGTGCGGACGTTGAAGTCTTCCGGCGTCAGCTGCCGCGCTTCTCCCGCCGCCTGGGTCATGATCACCAGCCGGCCGCCCTCGGCCGGGCGGGTCTCGAGCCAGTAGAGCTTGCCGTCCGCGACCCGCAGATCGGAGAGCCCGATCGCCCCTTCGGCCAGGCTGGCGGCGGTGATCGGCGAGGCCCAGGCCCCGTAAGGTCGCACCTCTGCCAAGCTCAACCTCCACCGTTACGCGCATGACGACGCACAGGGCCGGCATTGACCCTGGCGGGCCCACCCATTACGCCGCTCGCCCCATGCTTCAAGGCCTGACCCATCTTGCGCGCGAGGCGCGGCCCTGGACTTTCGCCGAAGCCCGCAACGTGCTGGCGCGGGTGCTGCGGGTGCGCCTGGACGATGCAGAACGCGATCTGGCGGCGACGCTGATCGAGGCCGGGAAGGTGCGCGAGGCGGTGGAGGCGCTGCCGGCGCTTGGCCAGCCGGTGGTGTTCCAGTGCGGCTACGGCGCGTCGGGCCTGCCGCACCTCGGCACCTTCGGCGAAGCCGCGCGGCCGACCATGGTGCGCGCCGCCTTCCGCGCGCTCACCGACGACGCGATCCCGACCAAGCTGATCATCTTCTCCGACGACATGGACGGACTGCGCAAGATCCCGCCGGGCCTGCCCCACCAGGACTGGCTGGAGGAGGATCGCGGCAAGCCGGTCACCAGCGTGCGCGACCCGTTCGGCGAGTACGAGAGCTTCGGCGCGCACAACAACGCCCGCGCCCGCGCCTTCTTCGACAGTTTCGGCTTCGACTACGAATTCATCTCGTCCACAGAGTTCTACCGCTCCGGGCGCATGGACGCGGTCCTGCTCGCCATCCTCGAACGCTTCGATCAGGTGCAGGCGGTGATGCTGCCGACGCTCGGGCCGGAACGGAGCGCCACCTATTCGCCGTTCCTGCCGATCAGCCCCAAGAGCGGCCGGGTGCTGCAGGCGCCGACACTGGAACGCAACGTCGAGAAGGGCACGATCGTGTTCGCCGACGAGGATGGGACGCTGACCGAGGTCCCCGTCACCGCCGGCTACGTGAAGCTGCAGTGGCGCCCGGACTGGGCGGCGCGCTGGGTGGCGCTGGGCGTCGACTTCGAGATGTCCGGCAAGGACCTGGTCGACTCCATCCGCGTCGCCGAGAAGCTGACGCGAGTGCTGGGCGGCGCGTCGCCTGAGACGCCGCACTACGAGCTGTTCATGGACGAGCACAACCAGAAGATCTCGAAGACCAAGGGCAATGGCCTGACCATGGAGGACTGGCTGCGCTACGGTGCGCCGGAGAGCCTCGCCTACTACATGTTCACCTCGCCGAAGACGGCCAAGCGGCTCTATTTCGACGTCATCCCCAAGGCCACCGACGAGTACCTGCAGCACCTGGACGCCTACAACCGGGCGCGCGGGGAGGCCGCGAATTCGGTCAACCTGCTCGACAACCCGGTGTGGAGCATCCACCGCGGCGATCCGCCGGCAAACGGATCGCCGGTGTCGTTCTCGCTGCTGCTGAACCTGGTCTCGGCCGCCAACGCCTCGGACAAGGCGATTCTGTGGGGCTTCATCTCGCGCTACCTGCCGGGGGCGAGCCCGCAGAGCGAGCCGCTGCTCGACCGCCTCGCCGACTACGCGATTAACTACTACGAGGACTTCGTGCTGCCGGCGAAGCGCTTCCGCGCGCCGAGCGAGCAGGAACGCGCCGCGTTCGCCGACCTGGCCGCGCGGCTGAAGGCGCTGCCGGCCGACTGCAAGGACGCCGAGGCGATCCAGAACCAGGTCTACGAGGCGGGCAAGGCCGGCGGCTTCGAGCCGCTGCGCGCCTGGTTCCAGGCGCTCTACGAAGTGCTGCTGGGCCAGAGCCAGGGCCCGCGGTTCGGCTCGTTCGCGGCGATCTTCGGACTGCCCGAGACGATCGCGCTGATCGAGCAGGCGCTCAGCTCCCCGCCGGACTGAGGTCAGGGGTCGATACCGCATCCCCCTCGCGCACCACGCCACCCGTCTTCACCTGCACATAAACGCCGCAGTGGGGGTGACCGTAGAAACGAAATAGTTCTGCCGGTATGTCCAGGTCGCGGATCGCGGTCGAGGGGTCGACGCCGGGCGCGGCGCAGCGGACAATCGGCTTGAAGACTTCGGTTTCAACCTGGCCAAGCTTGATGCGACGACCTGTCCAGTCGTTTTCCGCCCACGCCGGCCAACCTTCAACGTATAGGTTGGCGCGAAACCTCAGTGGATCGAGTGTTTTGCCAAGCCGTTCACCAAGATCGCGTACGCTCGCCAGGTTGATGACCGAGACATGGCCCAAGGGATGATCGAGGAACCGGTGTCCGCCGCCGTCGATCAACCGAAGGGGCCCCTCGGCCGCCTCGCCCAGAAGCTCCGTCATCCATTGCGCGAACGCCGCACGAGCGACTGGCTCGGAGAGCTTGCCGACGTAGGGCTGATGGCCCTCGGCTTCGGCATGAAAGAGCCCCGTGACATCGTCAAGCCGCGTCCGGGCTCTGGCCACCGCGGCGATCTTGGCGAGGACGGCGAACCGCTGCTTGGGAATGAACCCCGGATCGACTGGATCGAAGCCGCACGGGCCATCCTCGAGGGCGAAAAGCCGGTCGCCCGGGAAGGCTTTTCCCTCGGCCAGCTCGGCAAGCTTAACCTTTTCGGGCGTGAACCCCTTGATCGGATGCCGGAAAAGGGCGGAGATAGACGCGGTCATGGCGCTCCCCTGCCGGGCCGGACGGCGAAACTCAAGCGTTGGCGCAAGGTGAGCGTTGGCATGAGCGATCCGACGGCGGGCGGCGGCCGCGAGCGCGGAAAGGCCTCACCGTATCAGCTGGCCCCCTGGTTCGCCATGGCGGCGATGGCCGCCGCGACCCTGCTGGGTCGGGTGCGCAAGAAGCCCGCCGACGCCACGCCGCGTCCGATGACCCCCGCCGAGCTCGACGCCTGCGAACCGGGCCGCGGCCGCTGCGCGACCTCGCCGCTGGCGATCCCGCTGCTGGGCTGGAAGGACATCCTTTGGCGCACCTATCGCGAGATGGGGCGCAATCGGCTCACCGCGCTCTCGGGCGGCATCACCTTCTACATCCTGCTGGCGACGTTCCCGGCGATCGCGGCCTTCGTCTCGCTCTACGGCCTGTTCTCCGACATCGGCACGGTGGAGCGGCAGCTGAACCACATCTCGTCGCTGCTGCCGCACGACGTGGTCAGCCTGATCAGCAGCCAGATGCTGCGGCTGGCGACGCAGCGCCACGCCACCTTGAGCGTCGCCTTCGTGATCTCGACCCTGCTCTCGGTGTGGAGCGCCAACGCCGGGATGAAGTCGTTGTTCGACGGGCTCAACATCACCTACAACGAGACCGAGAAGCGCGACTACGTGCGGCGCAGCTTCGTCACCTACACAGCGACATTGCTGGCGCTGGTGTTCGTCGCCTCGATCGCGGCCATGCTGATCGCCGCGCCGGTGTTCTTCCATACCATCGGGCTGCATCAGTTCGGCGTCTGGTGGGGGCCGATCCGGTGGCTGACCGTTTTCCTGATCTCGATCACCGCCTTTTGCCTGCTCTATCGCTACGGCCCAAGCCGCCGGCACGCGCAATGGCGCTGGGTCGTGTTCGGCGGGATGCTGGCGGCCAGCGTCTGGCTGGCGGTGTCGCTGGGCTTCTCCTGGTGGGTCAACAATGTCGCCCACTTCGGCGTCACCTACGGCTCGCTGGGCGCGATGGTCGCCTACATGCTGTGGGTCTGGGTGACGGGCATGGTGGTGCTGGTCGGCGCCGAGCTGAATTCCGAGATCGAGCATCAGACCGCGATCGACACCACCATCGGCGAGCCCAAGCCGGTGGGCGAGCGGGGCGCGGCGGTGGCCGACTCGGTCGGCAAGGCCTTCACCGTCTCGCCGCGCGAAGCGGTGGAGATCTCGACCAGCTTCATGCGCCGGCAGGTGGGCTACGTGGCGAACTTCCTGCGCCGCATCACCCGCGTCCCGACGGTGATGCGGTGAGCCGACTAGCCCGCTGAGCGCATCGCGTCGTCGACGTCAGGGCCGGACTTGTCCACGGCCCAGCTGGATATGCGCCGGCGCCTGACGGATCGATCCCGGCTCTCGCGCGCTGCGCGCTCCGGCCGCGATGACGTGAGCGGTCGACAGTCGGCTGTCTCGAACGACGGCCGAGCGCTGCCTCAGGCCGCGCTCTCCTCCAGCGTCGCCAGCCGCGCCGCCTGGTCCTCGGCGATCAGCGGGTCGATCAGGTCGTCGAGCGCATCGCCCGTGATCACCTTTGGCAGGTTGTAGAGCGTCAGGTTGATGCGGTGGTCGGTGACCCGCGCCTGCGGGAAGTTGTAGGTGCGGATGCGCTCGGAACGGTCGCCGGACCCGACCTGGCTCTTGCGCGATTCCGACCGCTCGGCGTCCAGCGCGTCACGCTTCTGCTCGTAGAGCTTGGCTTTCAGCACCTTCATCGCCCGCGCCCGGTTCTGGTGCTGCGACTTCTCCGACGAGGTGACGACGATGCCGGTCGGCAGGTGGGTGATGCGCACCGCCGAGTCGGTCTTGTTGACGTGCTGGCCGCCGGCGCCGGACGAGCGATAGGTGTCGATGCGGATGTCGGCGTCGTTGATCTCGATCTCGACGTCCTCGGGCTCCGGCAGCACCGCCACGGTGGCGGCGGAGGTGTGGATCCGCCCCTGCGTCTCGGTCGCCGGCACGCGCTGCACCCGGTGCACGCCGCTCTCGAACTTCAGCCGCCCGAACACGCCGTCGCCCTCGATCGAGGCGATGATCTCCTTGTAGCCGCCCATCTCGCCTTCGGATTCGCTCTCCACCTCGATCTTCCAGCCGTGGGTGGCGGCGTAGCGCTGGTACATGCGGAACAGGTCGCCGGCGAAGAGGGCCGCCTCGTCGCCGCCGGTGCCGGCGCGCACCTCCAGGATAGCCGAGGCATTCTCGTCGGCGTCCCGCGGCGCCAGCAGCAGGGCCAGCTCGCGCTCCAGCGCCGGCTGCGTCTGGTCGAGTCCGGCCAGCTCCTCGCGGGCGAGCTCGGCCATCTCGGCGTCGTCGCCGGCGACCATCGTCTCCAGCTCGGCGCGTTGGGTCTGCAGCTTGGCGAGGCGCTCGGCGAATTCGGCCACCGGCTTCAGCTCGGCGTATTCCTTGCCGAGGCGCACCAGTTCGGCGCCGTCGCTGGCGGCCGACATCCGCGCCTCCACTTCCTGGAAGCGGGCGAGCACCTGATCGAGCCGGGCCTGGGGCAGGCGCACGGGGAGAACTCCTTGGTCTGGAACCTGGCGTCCCGAATTTCGGGACCGCTCCTCTAACGCGCACAGCGCCCGTCGTCACGCGGCGCGCCGATTGCAGACCGGTTCGGGCGAACGGGCCGTCGGCCTGGAATGGAACGGGCGGGTTCGAGGATCAGATGCTGTCGCTGCTCGACCGTCGCTCGCTTGCCCCGCCCGGCTACCTGAAGCTCGAACCCGCGCCGCCCGCCAGAGCGGAAGCGCCGGCCGCGCCGCTCAGCGTCAGCCTGGCGATCCCGACCCAGCGCCGGCCCGAGGGCCTGGCGTTGGCGGCGCGCTCGACCTTCCGCCAGACCGGCGTCGATCTGGCGCGGCTGGAGCTGGTGATCGTCGACAACGATCAGTCGCCTTCCGCCGAGCCGATCGCGCGCCAGCTGGCGGCCGAAGCGCCGTTCCCGGTGCGCTACGTGCACGAACCGGCCGCCGGCGTCGCCAACGCCCGCAACGCGCGCTCTGGCCGCCGCCGGCGGCGAGCTGATCGCCTTCCTCGACGACGACGAGGAGGCCGCGCCGGGCTGGCTGGCGGCCCTGATCGAAACTCAGGCGCGTTACGGCGCCGACGTGGTGTTCGGCCCGGTGCAGGCCCGGGCCCCAGCGCAGACCCCGCACCTGCGCTATCTCGAGCAGTTCTTCTCTCGCGAAGGTCCGGCCGAGACGGGCGTAATCGCCCACTACTACGGCTGCGGCGACAGCTTGGTCCGCCGCGCCGCGCTGCCGCATCCGACCCGGCCATTCTCGCCCCTGCGCAACGAGGTCGGCGGCGAGGACGACCAGCTGTTTGGGGTGATGAGCCGCGCCGGGGCCCGGTTCGCCTGGGCGCACGCGGCGCTGGTCTACGAGGATCCGGTCCCCGAGCGGCTGACCTTGGACTACGCCCTGTCGCGCGCCTTCGCCTACGGCCAGGGCCCGACCTACGCCTGCGCGACCAGCGATCCGCCGAACTGGCCCGGTGTGGCGCGATGGGTGGCGATCGGCCTGGCGCAGACCGCGGTGTTCGGCCTCTTCGCCGCCTTCACGTGGCTGACCCGTTCACCCAATCGCGCCTTCGCCTTCGATCGCGCCGCCCGCGGGCTCGGCAAGGTGCTGTTCGGCGGCCCGTTCAAGCAGCGCTTCTACGGGCGCTTGGGGTAGGTTTCCCTCTCACTTCGGTCATCGCCGGGCCTTGTCCCGGCGATCCAAGAACACCGACCGATGGGGTGGCCGCGCCAGGCGCGGCCAGGGCTGGTTCCGCGTGCTTGGATGGCCGGGACTTCCGCCCGGCCATGACCGCTGCGAGGGATGCAACAGGCCTCTGGTCGTGGCGCTTGCAAACCCGGTTGGCTAACCCAACGTACCCCTTGCTACCGAACCTATGCCCAATTTCGCAGGAGAATTCCCATGGCCGACGCCGCCTACATCGTGGCCGCCACCCGCACCGCCGGAGGCCGCAAGGGCGGCAAGCTGAGCGGCTGGCACCCCGCCGACCTCGGCGGAGCGGTGCTCAACTCGATCCTCGACAAGACCGGCGCCGATCCGGCCCTGGTCGAGGACGTGATCATGGGCTGCGTGAGCCAGGTCGGCGAACAGTCGCTCAACGTCGCCCGCGGCGCGGTGCTGGCGTCGCGCATGCCCGAGAGCGTGCCGGCCACCAGCGTCGACCGCCAGTGCGGCTCGTCGCAACAGGCGCTGCAGTTCGCCGCCCAGGCGGTGATGAGCGGCACCCAGGACATCGTCATCGCCGCCGGCGTCGAGAGCATGAGCCGCGTGCCGATGGGCCTCTCGGCCTCGCTGCCGGCGAAGAACGGCTTCGGCATCCCGATGAGCCCGGCGCAGCAGGAGCGCTACCCGAACATCCAGTTCAGCCAGTTCGCCGGCGCCGAGATGATCGCCGAGAAGTACAAGCTGACCAAGGATCAGATCGACGAGTACGCCTACAACAGCCACCAGAAGGCGATCGCCGCCACCCAGGCCGGCGCGTTCAAGGGCGAGATCACGCCGATCCGGATCAAGGACGCCGAGGGGAACGAGAGCGACCACACGGTCGACGAGGGCATTCGTTTCGACGCGGCGCTGGAAGCGATCCGCGGCGTGAAGCTGCTGCAGGAGGGCGGGCGGATCACCGCCGCCAGCTCCAGCCAGATCTGCGACGGCGCCTCGGCGGTGATGGTGGTCTCGGAAAAGGGGCTGAAGCACCTCGGCGTTGACCCGATCGCCCGCATCCACCACGTCTCGGTGATCGGCGGCGATCCGGTGGTGATGCTGGAGACCCCGCTGCCGGCGACCATGCGTGCGCTGCAGAAGGCCGGCATGAGCGTCGACGACATCGACCTGTTCGAGGTCAACGAGGCGTTCGGCTCGGTGCCGGTGGCGTGGCTGCAGTACACCAAGGCCGACCCGTCCCGGCTCAACGTCAACGGCGGCGCGATCGCCCTCGGCCACCCGCTGGGCGCCTCCGGGACCAAGCTGATGGCGACCCTGCTCCACGCGCTGAAGGCCCGCGGCAAGAAGTACGGCCTGCAGACCATGTGCGAAGGCGGCGGCCTGGCCAACGTCACCATCGTCGAGCGGCTTTAGAGTCCCCCTCCCCCTTGAGGGGAGGGGCTAGGGGTGGGGGTCTGCCGGACAGGCCTCCGCCCTCGCAAGACCATCTCAGACCGCGAGCTCTCCATCGAGAGCCCCCCACCCCCAAACCCCCTCCCCTCAAGCGGGAGGGGGCTTTTACTTCAGCTTGATCTCTTCCAGCCGCTCTTCGAGGTAGTCGTTGGCGGTGATCGGGGTCGGATATCGGTTGGGCCGCGCCCGCGTGATGCAATTGGGCAGCGTCTCGATCAGGTAGTCCGGGGCGAAGTGCAGGAAGAACGGCGTCGAGTAGCGCGCGACCCCGCGGCGCTCCGGCGGCGGGTTGACCACCCGGTGCGTCGTCGAGGGCAACACGTCGTTGGTCAGGCGCTGCAGCATGTCGCCGATGTTGCAGACCACGCTGCCGGCCGGCGGGTTGATCGGCAGCCAGCCGCCATCGCGGTCGAGCACTTCCAGCCCGGCTTCCTCGGCGCCCAGCAGCAGGGTGACGGTGTTGATGTCCTCGTGCGCCGCGGCGCGCACGTTGGGGCCGTCGAACGGCGCCGGCGGATAGTGCAGCAGACGCAGCACGCTGTTGCCGAGCTGGGTGGTCGGCGCGAAAAAGCCGGCGCCGAGGCCAAGATAGCGGGCGATCGCGCTCAGCACCTTGTCGCCCAGCGCTTCCAGGGCGTCGTAGAGCCAGGTCTCGTGCTCGCGAAAACCTGTGACTTCGGCCGGCCAGACGTTGTCCGGCATGCGCGCCCGGTAGGGATGGCCCGGCGGCAGCTCACGGCCGACGTGCCAGAACTCCTTGAGATCGAAGTGCGCCGCGCCCTTGGCGGTTTCCACCCCGAACGGCGTGTAGCCGCGCTGGCCCGACGCGCCCTCGATCTTGTACCGGCGCTTCACCGCGTCCGGCAGCGCGAAGAAGGCCTTGGCGTCCGAGATCGCCGCGTCGATGCGCGCCTGGTCGAGGCCGTGGTCGCCGATCACCGCGAAGCCGTAGCGCGCGAACGAGCGGCCGAGCGCCTGAGCGAAGGCGTCGAAGTCGGCGCCGTAGAGGCGGAACGATACGGGCGCGATGCCGGCGACGGTCTCGGTCAAGTGGCGGCCTCCTTCAGTGCGTTCTAGCGCGATTGGTCGGCCGATCGCCAACAGCCGCGACGCCGCGGTTGAATTCGCCGCCTTTCGGCGCCAGAGGGAGCCATCATTGTGCGCTGCGGGAGAAAGCCATGGCCGCGAAGGTCCGCAAGACGGCCGCCGAGGCGCTGGACGGCCTGCTGTTCGACGGCATGACCATCATGGCCGGCGGTTTCGGCCTGTGCGGCATCCCGGAGAACCTGATCGCGGCGATCCGCGCGGCGGGGACCAAGGACCTCACCGTCGTCTCCAACAATTGCGGCATCGACGACTTCGGCCTGGGCGTCCTGCTGGCTGGCGGTCAGATCAAGAAGATGATCTCGAGCTACGTCGGCGAGAACAAGTTGTTCGCCGAGCTCTACCTGTCGGGCAAGCTGGAGCTGGAGTTCAATCCGCAGGGCACCCTGGCCGAGCGCATCCGCGCCGGCGGCGCCGGCATCCCGGCCTTCTTCACCAAGACCGGCGTCGGCACCCTGGTCGCCGAGGGCAAGGAAGTGCGCGAGTTCGACGGCGAGACCTATGTGATGGAGCGGGCGCTCAAGGCCGACCTGTCGATCGTCAAGGCCTGGAAGGGCGACGCCGAGGGCAACCTGATCTACCGGAAGACCGCGCGGAACTTCAATCCGATGATGGCCACCGCCGGCGCAGCGACGATCGCCGAGGTGGAGGAGCTGGTCGCGGTCGGCGCGCTCGAGAAGGACGAGATCCACACCCCCGGCATCTTCGTCGACCGCATCTTCCAGGGCGCGGCGTTCGAGAAACGGATCGAGCAGCTGACCACCCGGCCGCGCGCGGTCGCCGGCGCCGCCGCCGGGGAGGAAGTCTGATGGCCTGGACCCGCGACGAGATGGCCGCCCGCGCGGCGAAGGAGCTGCAGGACGGTTTCTACGTCAACCTCGGCATCGGCATCCCGACCCTGGTCGCCAACTACATCCCGCCCGGCGTCAGCGTCACCCTCCAGAGCGAGAACGGCATGCTGGGCATGGGGCCGTTCCCCTACGAGGGCGAGGCCGATCCGGACCTGATCAACGCCGGCAAGCAGACCATCACCGAGCTGGCGTCTTCGTCCTATTTCTCGTCGGCCGACAGCTTCGCCATGATCCGCGGCGGCCACATCAACCTGTCGATCCTGGGCGGCATGCAGGTCGCCGAGAACGGCGACCTCGCCAACTGGATGGTGCCCGGCAAGATGGTCAAGGGCATGGGCGGGGCGATGGACCTGGTCGCCGGCGTGCGCCGCGTCGTCGTGGTGATGGAGCACACCGAGAAGTCCGGCGCGCCGAAGCTGGTCAAGCGCTGCACCCTGCCGCTGACCGGCGCCGGCGTGGTCGACCTGCTGATCACCGACCTGGCCGTGTTCGAGATCGGCGGCGGCGCCGTGCGCCTCACCGAACTGGCCACGGGCGCGACGCTGGACGAGGTGAAGGCCAAGACCGAGGCCGAGTTCACGGTCGCGCTTTAGTCTCGGCGCGCTCTGCCTGCGGCGAGACCGCAGGGGGAGTCCACGAACCTCACGAATCGCCACCAAACCCGTGTCATCCGGCCCCAGCGCAGCGGAGGGCCAGGATCTACGCAGTGACGGCGCGGCAAGCAGATCCCGGACGAGACCGCTAACGCGGCTCTCCGGGATGACATTGAATGTGTGTTCGTGTGGTTCGTGAGGTTCGTGGACCAACACTTTTCACCGCTTCGCCCCAACAAACCCCTGGCCGACGAACATCTGCAGCGACAACTGGTGTTGGCGGTCGAGCCAGACGGTGGCCAGTTCGGTTTCGCCGGCGCTCTGGAACTGCGCCCGCATCGGCTTGATCCGCGCGCCTTCGCGGCTGACGGCCAGCACCCTGGCGCCGTCGGCCGGCGTCAGCGGCGCGGCCAGCTCGGCCTGGTTCTGCGGGTAGGGTCCGGCGAGCCAGGCCTTCAGCGGCGGCCCGTCGTGGCCGAAATAGTCGCGGCCATAGTAGGCGACGGTGTTGAACAGCTCGCGCTCGTCGATCGCCACCGCGCTGAGCGGACCGGCGAGCTGCTGCGCCCGCGCCTGGCCGACGATCAGCATCGTCGCCTCGCGCCCGCCGCGGACGCCCTTGAGCACGTTGGAGAGCCCGACACGGTCGGCCAGCTGCGGCGCGGTGACCACCGCCAGGCCGCCGAGCGCGACGAGGGCGTGCACCGCCAGCACGAACACCAGCGTCCGCTGGCGGCCCCAGCGCAGCATCCAGGCCGCGACCAGGATCGAGCCGGGGACGAACGCGGCCGCCGCCCAGTTGGCCTTGGCCCCCGCCGCGAACGCCTGGACCAGCACGATCAGCAGCGCCGGCGCGGCCCAGCACAGCAGCAGCAGATCCGGCGGCTCGAGGCGTCTGCGCACGGCGAGCCAGACCCCGCCGCCGACCAGCACCGTGAACGGGATCGGGCCGAACACGCCGAACTGGCTGGCCAGGAACCACAGCGCCTCGCCGATACCGCCCTTGCGCGCGCCCCAGGCCGCTTCCTGCTGCAGGTGGCCGAACGAGGCAAGGCGGTGAGCGGCGTTCCAGACCAGGTTCGGCGCGGCGAGCAGGACGAAGGCGCCGACCGCGGCCAGGATCGCCGGCCAGGTCCAGGCCTTGCGGGCGGCAGGCGAAAGGATCAGGTGCGCGGCGATGCCGACGACCGCGTAAAGCGCCGCGTATTTGGCCAGGAACGCCAGGCCGAGCCCGATCCCGAGTTCGAGCGCGGCGCGCCAGCGCGGCGCTCGGCTCTCCGTGCCGCTCTGCATCGCCGCATAGGCCCACAGCGCGCCGGCCAGGCACGCGACCAGCGGCGTGTCGGTCGACATCACGAACCCACCCAGCTGCACCGCCGGCATCAGGGCGTAGAGCAGCAGGCTGGCGAGGCCGACGCGGGCGTCGTAGAGCCGCCGGGCGGCGCAGAACAGGAACAGCCCGGCCGCGCCGTGCAGCAGCGGCGACGACAGCCGCACGAACGGTTCGGCGTTGTTGGCCAGCGTCGTCGCCCAGATCAGCCAGGCGATCAGCGGCGGCTTGGTGAAGTAGCCGAAATCGAGATGGCGCGACCACACCCAGTACTGGGCTTCGTCGGCGTACAGCTGCAGCGGGCTGAGCCGGATCGCCGCCAGCCTGACCAGGATCAAAACCGTGCTGACGCCGACGGCCCAGCTCCAGTTCGCGTCCCGCGCGGCCGGACTATCCACATTTATTTTCGGGGAGCTCACGACCTAGCCATGGTGGCCTGCGGCGCCGCTGCGCACAACCTTTAGGCGCCGGAAAGCCAAACACTTTCAGCGGCGACCAGGGCGCGCTGTGCTGGCGCGGCTTCGTCACAAAACCGTTACGTTACCTTCGTGTCTCATTCAAACAGCATGGGTACATCGGCTGTGATGGATGCCGCGCTTGGGGCCGCGGCGACATCCGAGGGGGACAATAATGCTGACTAGAAACCTTGCCACGGGCGTGGCGGTGGGCGCGCTGGCGCTTGCTTTGTGGTCCGGCGCGGCCTTCGCCCAGGAGATCACGGGCGGCGTCGCCGGCCATGTCACCGAGAACGGCAAGCCGGTCGCCGGCGCCCAGATCAAGGTGACCAACGTCGCCACCGGTATCTCGATCCAGACCACGACCGGCGGCGACGGCTTCTACAGCGTCAACAACCTGCCGGTCGGCGGACCTTACCGGGTGATCGCCACGGCGCCCGACAAGGCCTCCCAGACAACCGACGTCGGCAGCATCCCGCTTGGCTCGCCCTATCAGCTCGATGTGGCGATCGGCGGCGCCGAGGTCGCCGAGGTCACAGTCACTGCGGCGCCGGCGGTGAAAGGCGCGATCGTCCAGACCGGACCGCGCACCGTGTTCACGGCCACCGACATCCAGACCGCACCGTCGTTCGCCGGAGACCTGAAGGACCTCGCCCGGATCAATCCGTTTGTCACCATCGACGCCGCGAACTCCAACGCGATGACGATCGCGGGGACCAACAACCACTTCAACACGATCTACCTGGACGGCGTTCGCCAGTCCGACGACTTTGGCCTCAACAACAGCGGCTACCCGACGCAGCGCTCGCCGTTCTCGATCGACGTGGTGCAGGCGTTCAACGTCGAGGTCGCGCCGTACGAAGTACAGTACGGCGCCTTCCAGGGCGGCATCCTGAACGTGGTGACCAAGTCTGGCACGAACGATTTCCATGGTTCCGCCGACTACAGCGAAGACTTCGAACGACATTTCCGGGAAGCACATCGGTCTCGATGCGCTGCGGCTACGGCCCTCCGCCACGGCCACTGACCGCCTGGTCACGACCAAGTTCGACGATAGGCAGTCGTCGTTCACGTTCGGCGGCCCGATCATCAAGGACCACCTGTTCTTCTTCTTCGGCTACAGCCAGTACAACGGCGTCGGCGCGGCCACCTTCAATCCGCAGGATCAGTCTGGCGCCAACCCGATCGCTGGCGTCCTCCAGTCGGACGTCGTCAACACACAGACCATCCTGAAGGCGTCCGCCGGAGGTGGCGGCTACGGCTATGACCCGCTGAACTACGGCGGCACCGGCCCGGTGATCGACACCAAGGCGTTCGGCAAGATCGACTGGTACATCACCGACAACCAGCACCTGTTCGTCAGCTACCAGAACACCGACGGCACCACCTACAACGTGCCCAACGGCAGCACCTCCAGCAAGATCCTCAATCTCCAGTCCAATGACTACAACCTGGAACAGGCGCTGGTGGCATGGACCGCCGACCTGACGTCGCATTGGACTGACGCGCTCTCGACCGAAATCGAGTACACGCACAAGGACGTAGAAAGTCCGACACTATTGTTCACCAACCCATTTTCAGAGTTCAAAGTGAACCTGCCGTCGTCTGGCAGTATTTTCCTGGGGCCTGACATCTCCCGGCAGGCAAACAACTTGGGAACGTTGGACCAACAGATCAAATTCAAAGCGAATTACAAGATCGGCGAACACGTCCTGCTCGCGGGTTACGAACATGAGAATCTAGACGAGTTCGACCTGTTCGTTCAGAACGCGACCGGGACCTACACCTTCTCGACCGCATGCGGACCCGGGGCTGCGGTCGGAGGCACCGATAACGTCTTCACCAACTTGCAGGCGCACGTCGCCTGCGCCCTGACCTATCAGAACGCGTTCGACAACAATCCGAAGACCGCCGCCACCAGCGCCTCCACCACGACGGACACGCTCTACGCCGAGGACGAGTGGCACGTCTCGCCCGAGCTGACGGTGCGAGGCGGCCTTCGCTACGAAGGCTACGGCAGCAGCACCAAACCGCTGCTGAACCCGCGGTTCAGCGCCCAGTACGGCTTCGCCAACAACGCCACCATCGACGGCGAATTCGTCTTGATGCCGCGGTTTGGGTTCAACTGGCGGCCCGATCCGACCTTGACGGTGACGGGCGGCGCCGGTCTGTTTTCCGGCGGCAATCCGGGCGTCTACACCTACGACAGCTACACCAACCCCGGTAACCTGCTGGGGACCAAGACTTACACCTGCAGCACGCTCAACTGCGCCACCCAGGCGACCGCGCTCACCGGCGCCGGCACCTCGGCGCTGCTGGGCGTGACCGGCTCGTCGATCCCGGCCAACGTCGAGGCCGACATCACGGCCATCGCCAACGCGGGCGCCGGCACCGCCAATGCGCTCGATCCGCACTTCAAACCGCCTTCGGTCTGGAAGGCGTCGATCAGCGTCGTCAAGGACTTCGACTTCAGCGACTACAAGAGCCCCTACCTGAAGTTCCTCGGCGACGGCTGGCGCGCCCACGCGGACTTCGTGGGGTCGAAGACCTTCGAGGCGGTGCTCTGGCAGGACATCTGGGAGCAGCAGTACCTGATGACCCCCGCGCGGGCGGCTCAGCTCGGCTTGCCCTCGGCGGTCGCGCCCGACGGTCGGCCAATCTTCGACCCGACCCGCTACAGCGCCAATCCGAACAACCTACCGGTTGCGCCCACCCAGGCCTACCCGTGGCTTTCGGGCACGACCCGGCGGACGTCCGGGTCCGATATCCTGCTTACCAACACCGGCGGCGGCGACTCGATCGTCTGGGCGATCGGGCTCACTAAGTCGTTCCACGATCTGGGGCTGCAGCTCGACTACACCTATTCGCATCAGAACGTCCGTGACGTCGCGGCCGCCACGAGTTCAGTCGCCACCAGCAACTTCAACAACGAGATCACCGCCGACCCGAACCACCCCGGCGTGTTCACGTCGGACTACCAGATCCTCTACGAGCACCGCTTCACGATCGACTATTCGCACCGGTTCATCGGCGACAACCGCACCTCGATCCGGCTGTTCCTGCTGGACCGCGCCGGCCTGCCGTTCAGCTACGCCTTCTGCACCACCTCCAGCTCCAGCTGCACCTCGCCTTCGTTCAACGGACCGTACGACCAGCTGTTCGGCCAAAGCGCCACCTCGACGACCCACCAACTGCTCTACGTGCCGAAGACCAACGGGTCTGGCGCGGTCACCGCGACCAGCGATCCGCGCGTCACCTATGGCCCCGGCTTCAATCTGACCGCCTTCAACGCGTTCCTGCAGAGCAGCGGCCTGATCCGCTATGCCGGGTCGATCGCGCCGCGCAATGCGTTCCGCTCGCCCGACGTCCTCACGGCCGACCTGCAGTTCTCCCAGGAGTTTCCAGCCTGGTTCCCGGGTGGGGCCAAGAACGGCGCCAAGGGCGAGTTCTACCTCGACGTCATCAACCTGCCGAACCTGCTGAACAGGAACTGGGGCATCGACGACCAGGTGGGCTTCCCATACGTGTTCGCCCCCGTGGTGGCGTCGAACTGCCAGTTTTCGGGCGTCACCGTTCCGGGTATCGGAAGCTTTCCGACCTGCGCCGCCGGCCGCGGGAATTTCTATCAGTACAATACATTGCGGCCGACGGTTACGCCCGCCAACGTCAACCAGTTCACCACGGTCCAGAGCCTCAGCTCGCCACCGATCCCGACGTGGCTGATCAAACTGGGCATCCGCTACAAGTTCTAGCTACGCGCGTCCAAGGCTGCGCAGGGGCGGTCCGTCGTGGCCGCCCCTTTTCCTGCGCGGATCGATACTATCTAAGCGAGCCATGACTCCCACCCCCACCGTCCCAGCCGAATGGGCGCCGCACCGGGCGCTCTGGATCGGCTTCCCCAGCCACGCCGAGCTCTGGGAAGCCGACCTGGAGGCCGCGCAGGGTGAAGCGGCGGCGCTGGTGCGCGCCCTGGCGCAGAGCGGCGGCGAGCGCGTGCGGGTGATGGTCTGCGGCGAGGCGGCGGCCGAGGCGGCCAAGGCGCGGCTGGCGGACGTCGCCGGATGGGAGCTGCTGCCCGGCGAATTCGGCGACATCTGGCTGCGCGACACCGGGCCGATCTTCGTCGGTCCCGCCGCCGCGGCTTTCCGGTTCAACGGCTGGGGCGGCAAGTATGTGCTGCCGGGCGACGACAGCGTGGCCGAGCAGCTGGCGGCCGCCGCCGCCGTGCCGCTCGAGCGCTACGACTTCGTGCTCGAGGGCGGGGCGATCGACCACGACGGCGAAGGCACGGTGCTGACTACGCGCGAGTGCCTGCTCAACCCCAACCGCAACCGCGCCTGGACCCAGGCTTCGGCCGAGGCGGCGCTGCGCGAGGCGCTGGGCGCGCGCAAGGTGATCTGGCTGGATAAGGGCCTCTTGAACGACCACACCGACGGCCACGTCGACAACCTGGCCCGCTTCGTCGCGCCGGGCGTCGTGGCGATCCCGCTGGCGTTCGGCGCCGACGATCCGCACGCCGCGATCTACGACGCCGCCGCGCGCGATCTGGCCGGCGCGACCGACGCCGCCGGCCGGACGCTGAAGGTGGTGCGGATCCCCTCGCCCGGCCGGGTGATCGGCGCCGATGGCCTGGCCGCGCCGGCCTCGCACATGAACTTCATCATCGCCAACCGCGCCGTCGTCATGCCCGCCTACAACGACCGCGCGGCCGGCTTCGCGATCGAAGCCCTGAAGACGCTATTCCCGGACCGGATGGTGATCGGCTTGCCCTCGAAGGCGCTGCTGACCGGCGGCGGCTCTTTCCACTGCATCTCGCAGCAGGAGCCGGCCTGATGGCGCGCGCCGCTGACTCTGGCGGCGATCCAGGCGTCGTACGGCGACGACATGGCCGCCAACATCGCCAAGACCGAGGCGCTGATCCGCGAGGCGGCGGCGTTGGGCGCGCAGGTGATCCTGCCCTCCGAGCTGTTCCAGGGCCCCTACTTCTGCATCAGCCAGGAGGAGCGCTGGTTCGCGACCGCCCATCCCTGGCGCGAGCATCCGGTGGTCACCGCGCTGGCGCCGCTGGCGGGCGAACTGGGCGTGGTGCTGCCGCTGTCGATCTTCGAGCGCGAGGGGCCGCACTACTTCAACAGCCTGGTGATGGCCGACGCCGACGGGCAGCTGCTCGGCCTTTACCGCAAGAGCCACATCCCCGACGGGCCGGGCTACCAGGAGAAGTACTATTTCCGCCCCGGCGACACCGGCTTTCGCGTGTGGGAGACCCGGTTCGGCCGGCTCGGCGTCGGGATCTGCTGGGACCAGTGGTTCCCTGAGGCGGCGCGGGCGATGACCCTGCTGGGCGCCGAGGCGCTGCTCTATCCGACCGCGATCGGCTCGGAGCCGCACGATCCGACCCTGGACACCGCCGCGCCCTGGCGCCGCGCGATGCAGGGCCACGCGGTCTCCAACGTGATCCCGGTGGTGGGCGCCAACCGCACCGGCTTCGAACCCTGGCCCGGCTATCCGGGCGGCGGGCAGCGGTTCTACGGCTCGTCATTCATCGCCGACCACCGCGGCGACCTGGTCGCCGAGCTCGGCCGCGACGACGAGGGCGTGATCCTGGCCACCGTCGACCTCGACTTCCTGGCCGCCCACCGCGCCGCCTGGGGCTTCTTCCGCGATCGCCGGCCCGACCTCTACGGCGCGCTGGCCATGGGCCGACCGGCGTGATCGAGACCGAGCGGCTGATCCTGCGTCCCTGGCGCGACGACGACCGCGCGCCGTTCGTGGCCATGAGCGCCGATCCGGCGGTGATGGAGACGCTCGGCGGAGTGCTGAGCGCGGTCGAGGCTGAGGGCTATATCGACAACAATCGCAAGCGCCTGGCTATCTTCGGCTACTGCCGCTGGGCGATCGAGCGGCGCGAAGACGGCGCCTTCATCGGCGCGGTGGGGCTGGCGCCGATCCACGCCAGCCTGCCGCTGCCGGCGGGCTTCGAGATGGGCTGGCGGCTGGCGCGCGAGGCGTGGGGCTACGGCTACGCCACCGAGGCCGCCAGGGCGGCGATCGACGACGGCTTCCAGCGCGGCGGCCTGACCGAGGTGTTCGCCTTCACCAGCCGCCCCAACCTGCGCTCGCAGGCGGTGATGGACCGGCTTGGGATGACGCGCGCGGCGACCCTCGACTTCGACCATCCGGCGCTGGCGGAAGATCACCCGATGCGCGCGCACCTGGTCTGGATGGCGCGGCGCTAGCGGCGCGTCGAAGCGTTTGCCTGCGTCCTACTCCAACCCACTCACGTCATCGCGGCTGGAGCGCGCAGCGCGAAATGCCGGCGATCCATCGCGCGGCCGCAAAATGGATGGCCGGGACAAGCCCGGCCATGACGTCGGAAAGGTGTGGGCTGTTTCCCCAGACGACGCCTTCCCGCAATGCGCCCTACCGAAGCACCGTCAGGCCGTTCTTGATCACCGTCACCTCGCGCGACTTCACCCGCGCCTCGAACGAGATCTGCTTGCCGTCCTTCCACAGGTCGACGCTGATCGTCTCGCCCGGGAACACCGGCGAGGAGAAGCGGACCTGGTGGCTGAGGATCTGGTCCGGGTCGTAGCCGGTGATCGCCTGCAGCACCGCGCGGCAGGTGATCCCGTAGGTGCACAGGCCGTGCAGGATCGGTCGCGGAAAGCCGGCGCGCCTGGCGAACTCGGGGTCGGCGTGCAGCGGGTTGCGATCGCCGTTCAGCCGGTAGAGCAGCGCCTGGTCCGGCCGGGTGGAGATGTCCACCGAGAGGTCCGGCGCGCGGCTCGGGACCGCGTGCGGCTCGGGCTGGCCCTCGGTCGGGCCGCCGAAGCCGCCGTCGCCGCGGGCGAACATCGACATGGTGAGCGTGGCCGCCTTCTCGCCCTTCTCGTCGGTCCAGGTGGTCTCGTTCATCACCACCGCGCCCTTGCCTTCGCCCTTGTCCCAGGCCCCGAGCGTGCGGCCTTCGGCGGTGAAGGTCCCGCTGGTCGGCAGCGGCTTGTGCAGCTCCACCTTCTGCTCGCCGTGAACCATCATCAGGAAGTTGATCTGGCTGGCGCGGTGTCCGGCCGGCAGCTCCGGCGCCGGGCGCCCTTCGACCGGCCGGCCGCCGCCGCCGGCCGCGGCCAGCACCGTCGCGGCGGTCGGCACCACCTTCAGGCCGCTCTCATAGACGAACGGCAGCTCGGTCTCGTTCATCGGGTCGGCGCCCAGGCCGATGCCGAGCGCGTAGAGCATCACGTCCTTGTCGCCGTAGGTGAACGTGCGGGCGGCGGTGCGCTGCTGCAGGATGTCGGGGTAATAGATGGGCATCGAAAGGCGTCTCCTCTTTATGGCGTCATTGAAGCGCGGCCGGCGCGGTGCGCAAGGCCGCATTGCCCGCCCCGGCCCGATCGGTTAGACACCGCGGCCTTCCCCCGCCAGCCGCCGGATCTTCATGTCCATCCCCCCCAGCCCTATCCCACCGGCCGCCGAGTTCAGCGGCAATGTGCTGTTCTATTCCAAGCCCGAGCCGCTCTCGCGCGAGCTGCACGGCAAGATCGGCCTGCGCCGGATGGACCGTCCGTTCGGCTTCGCCGCCCAGACCAATGTGGTGCCGTTGACCGTCGGCGAGTTCCCGGTGGCCGGGCTGTCCTATCCGATCATCTTCGCCGGCGAGCGCTATCAGCCGCTGGCGGTGATGGGCATCCGCCAGGGGACCAACCTGTTCGTGGACGACGGCGCGTTCGAGACCGGCGCCTATATCCCGGCCTACATCCGCCGCTACCCGTTCGTGCTGGCCAACGACCAGTCGCGCGAACAGCTGGTGGTCTGCATCGACCGCGCCGCCTCGATGCTGGGCGAGGACTACGACCTGCCGTTCTTCGACGAGAAGGGCGAGCCGACCGACTACACCAACGGCTGCATCCAGTTCTGCAACGACTTCGAGAACGAAGGCCGGCGCACGGAGTCCTTCGTCAATCTGCTGAGAGAGCTGGATCTGTTCGAGGTCGCCAGGTCCAGCTTCACCCCGAACAATCCCGACGGCACGCAGGGCCCGACGCAGCCGATCGCCGAGTATTTCGCCGTCTCCGAGACCAAGCTGAAGGCGCTGCCGCCGGAAAAGCTGCTGGAGCTGGTAGCCAACGGCGCAGTGGCCCAGATCTACGCCCACCTGATGTCGCTGACCGGCTGGGACCGGATGATCGCCATCGCCCTGTCCCGCCAGCCGCCGACGCAACCGGCGAACATGAACTGATCCGACGCGGTCTACCGCGCGTAGACGCTCCGGGTCAGGCACGAGAAGACCAGGCGGCCGGCTTCGTCGAGCAGGTCGTGCTGGGCGAAGACGATGCCCTTGTCGTCGCCGACCGCGTCCTTGCCCATGATGGTCATGCGGCCGCGCAGCACCTCGCCGACCGGCGGGTTGCGCATCCATCGCAGCGCGTCGACGCCGAGGCGCTTGGTCTGCGGCCAGTCGGTCGAGGCGACCGCGTCGAGCCGGGACCAGACGGCGTAGATCATCGCGTCCGGCGCGCCGCGGTCGAGCGCCCAGCCCGGCGCGAAGGCGGCGACGAAGGCGGCCAAGGCGTCGGCGTCGATGCTGGCGGCCCCCAGGCTGGTGACCTGGCCGATCTCGATGTCGTCGAAGCGGGCGGGCATGGTCGGAGATCCTCGGGCCGGGGGACGAATCGACGCGCCCCTGTAACGCATCAACATCCGCCGCCGTACTACAGTCCAGCCTACAAAGGCCAATTCCGCCCCCGGCCGGATGTGCTAGAGGCGCGGACCTGATTTTCGGATGCCAAGCTTGCGCGCCTTCACCGCCTTCTGCCTCTTTTTGAGCGCCCTCTTTCTGGCCGCCGGCGCCGCCGCGCAGCCGCCGGAGCACGTCAAGCCGGTGCTGGCGGCGCAGACCCAGGGCGCCGCGCCCGGCTCGACGCTGTACGTCGCGCTGATCCAGAACATCGACAAGGGCTGGCACACCTACTGGCGCAATCCCGGCGACGCCGGCGAGCCGACCAAGATCACCTGGACCCTGCCGGCCGGCTGGCGCGCCGGCGACATCGTCTGGCCGGCGCCCAAGCGGCTGCCGGTCGGCCCGCTGATGAACTACGGCTACGAGGATCGCGTGATCCTGGCCAGCCCGATCGAGGTCCCGGCCAGCGCCAAGGTCGGCGACGCGGGCCATATCGCCGCCAAGGTGCAGATGCTGGTCTGCGCCGATGTCTGCGTGCCGCAGGACGCGGACGCTGACGCTCGACGTGCCGATCACCGCCGGCGGCGGCGCGGCCGATCCGACCTGGGGCGCGCAGATCGCCGCGACGCTCGCCGCGGCGCCTAAGCCGAGCGGGCTCACCGCCACCTACCAGCTCTCCGGCGCGACGCTGAAGCTCGCCGTGGCCGGTCCGGCGCTGGCGGGCCTCAGCGGCGCCGACGCCTATTTCTACCCCGAGACGCCCGGCCTGATCGACCAGGCCAAGCCGCAGGCGATCGACCTCGGCGCGCAGGGCCTGACCTTCGCGACCACCGCCGGCGACGACCTGGCCAAGGGACCGGCGCCGGCGACCATCGCCGGCGTCGTCGAGACCGCCGACGGGCATGCGTTCGAGATCAGCGCCGCCGCGGGTCCGCCGCCGCCGCAGTCGGGCGGGCTGGGACCGCCGGCGGCGACCGCGCAGATGGGCCTGGCGCTGGCGGCGCTGTTCGCCTTCCTCGGCGGGCTGATCCTCAACCTGATGCCCTGCGTCTTCCCGATCCTGTCGATGAAGGCCGCCTCGCTGATCGCCCGGCCGCACGAGGCCGGCGCGGCCAGGGCGCAGGGGATCGCCTTCCTGGTCGGCGTGCTGGGGACCTTCCTGGCGCTGGCCGGCGGCATCATCGCCTTGCGCGGCGCCGGGCAGGCGGTGGGCTGGGGCGCGCAGCTGCAGCCTGCCGTCGTCACCGCCGCGCTCGCGCTGATCCTGCTGGCCGCGGCGCTCGACCTGTCGGGCGTGTTCGAGATCGGCGCCTCGTTCCAGGGACTGGGAACGGGCCTCGCCGCGCGGGCCGACCTGCTCGGCGCGGTGTTCACCGGCGCGCTCGCGGTCGTGGTCGCGGCCCCCTGCACCGCGCCGTTCATGGGCCCGGCGCTGGGGTACGCCCTGACCCAGCCGGCGCTCCCGGCGCTGGCCATCTTCACCGCGCTGGCGCTGGGATTCGCGGCGCCGTTCACGCTGCTTGCCTTCAGCCCTGCGCTGCTCGGCCGGCTGCCGAAGCCCGGCGCCTGGATGATCGTGATGAAGAACGCGCTGGCGTTCCCGATGTACGGCGCCGCAGCCTGGCTGCTCTGGGTGCTGGCCGCCCAGGCCGACCGCGGCAGCCTCGCCGCCGTCCTCGCGGCCGGCGTCCTGGTCGCGCTCGCCGCCTGGATCTTCGGCATGGCGCAGCGCCGCTCGGCGCTTGGCAAGCGCGCCTGGGCCGGCTTCGCGATCGCCGGCGTCACTGCCGCCCTGGCGGTCGCCGCGGTCGCCGCCGCGCCCTACGATCCGCCGCCCTCGACCGCCAACGTCGCCATCGCCGCCGGCATTCCGTCCGAGCCCTGGAGCCCCGAGCGGGTGGCCGCGTTGCGCGCCGCCGGCAAGCCGGTGTTCGTCGACTTCACCGCGGCCTGGTGCGTCACCTGCCAGGTCAACGAGCAGACCGCGCTCAACACCGCCGAAGCGGTGAGGGCGTTCCAGCGCACCGGCGCGGTCTATCTGAAGGCCGACTGGACCAACCGCGACAACGCGATCGCCAAGGCGCTGGCCGACCAGGGCCGGGTCGGCGTGCCGCTCTATCTGGTCTACGGCAAGGACGGCGGCGCGCCGCAGGTGCTGCCGCAGCTGCTGACGTCAGGCCTGGTGGCGACGGCGCTGGATACCGCCGCCAAATCTCCTCACCCGTAGGGGAGGGGGACCCCGAAGGGGTGGAGGGGGCCGGTTGCAGCGCGCTGTTCTCGGCGGAAGTTCTGATTAGCCAGGTCAGGCGGCATTCGAGCACGGCATCGCACCCCCTCCACCGCTACGCGGTCCCCCTCCCCCTGCGGGTGAGGAGAAAACCTACGCCGCCGGCTGCGGCGGGGCGGTGATCACTTCGACGTTGTCGCGCAGCAGGTAGAACATGTCCTCCAGCGCGGCGTGGCGCGACTTGGCGTCGTTCGCCGTCTCCATCGCCTTCAGCTTCACCGGCAGGTCCTGCGAGATGCCCTTGAGGATGCACTTGAGGTCGTCGGTGTAGCCGCGCGAGACGAGTTCGACGTGGCCCTGCATGTCCAGGCTGGAAAGTTCGGCGATGGCGCTCTCGAACGCGGGAAAGTCGTTCAGCTTGTCGACGCCGCCATCGAGCGGGGCCGACTCATAGGCCTTGGTCTCGGCCTTCAGCTTGCCGGCGCGCTGGACGATGCCGACGAACAGCGGCTCGCTGGCCACCGACGGCGGCGTCGTCAGGGTAGGCGACGCCGCGGCCGGCGGCGTAGCGGTGGTGGAGGCGAGCCAAAGGGTGGCGGCGAGGGCGACGGCGTCGCAGGACATTGGGCTACTCCGAACGGCAGGGCGTGCGCCTGGATAGGCGCGGCGGGGTAAACACCCGGCTACCGAGCAAGTGCGGCGCCAGCGAGCGCGCTACTCGATGACGTTGAAGCGGGCGCGCTCGAAGAAGCGTAGCACCTGCTCCAGCTCATGGCCGCGCCGCAGGATCACGCCGCCGTGGCCGATGATCGCCCAGGCGCCTTGGCGCTTGGCCAGCTCCGGGCGCTTCTCGATGCGATAGAGCGGCGATTCGGAGGCGCGGCGATAAACCGAGAACACCGCCGCGTCCTTCAGCCCGTCGATGGCGTAGTCGCGCCAATGGCCGGCTGCGACCATCTGGCCGTACAGTCTAAGCAAACGGTCGAGCTCGCGTCGCTCGAAGAAGGTGATGGCTCGACTGGCGAGCGGCGACGTATCGAAGGCCATGCGCTACGAAACCTAGTCACTGAATTGGCCGCTGGCGAGCGTCCAGGGCGCAACACTTTCGCAAAACATGAATCAACCTTAACACTCAGCCCTGAAAAGACCTTATTTCGGCCCAGCACGCGCCCGGTTAGGCCCCGATGTATACACCGTCGGCTGATCGGGAAGCCCTGCTGGTCCCGGATCCTGAACAGCCCCCCCAGCCCCCCTGGATCGTGGGGTCCGGTCAGCCGATACTGCCCTCTAGTCACCCCCGCGGTCACCCCCCGACCGCGGGGGTTCGACGTTTCTGGGGTCGGACTCCGGGCGCTAGGGTTTCTGGTCGGCCAGGATGCCGACAATCCGGCCGCCGTCCTGGGCTTGCACCAGCACCAGGGTCCTCAGCCCGTCCTGCGCCGGCGCTGGAATGCGCAGCAACACCGGCCGGCCGCGCCAGCCGCCGAGCCTGGTCAGCTGCACCACCACATTGCGCTCGACCACCGTGTGGCCGCGGTTGTCGCCGTCCTTGACGTCGACGTCCTGCTCGCGCGGATCGTAGCGGATCAGCCAGATATCGGCCCCGCCAGGGGGCGGGCGCCCTGAGCCGACCGCCACCTTGTCGCCGCGCCAGCCCATCTGCGGCGGGTCTGCCGGCGCCCGGCGCGCCTCGCGCACCAGCTTGTCGACAGTCTCGGGCTTCACCGCCGCGGTCTGGTCGCGACCGTCGACCACCACCTGCGGCGTGAACACTTCGGCGACCCCGAAGCGCTTGTCGTAGTCGCGCTGGCGGTCGGCGAACTCCGGCCTGGCGAAGGTGTCCTTCCAGCCCAGGTAGTCCCAGTAGTCGACCGCGAAGGTGAGGGGGAGCACGCCCTTGTCGGCGGCCAGGCTCGAGACGTGCGCGCTGGCGGCGCCGCAGGAACCGCAGCCCTGCGCGGTGTAGAGCTCCACCAGCACCGGCGGTTTCGGCGAGACCGACGGCCTCGCCCTTGCGGGTCTTGCATGCGCAGCGCCCGCAAAGGCAGCGAGGCCCACAATCGCCAGCACCAAAGCGCCCCGTATCATCGGGCCGGTATTAGTCGGAGTTTTTCTAAGCCGCGGTTCACTAAGCCGTGAGCGCCCGCCCGGGGCGCCCACGGTTCTCGCAGGAGCCAAGACCCGTATCAGTGGACCTTGGCGAGGTTGCGCAGCACGAAGTTGAGTACGCCGCCGTGGTGGAAGTACTCGAGCTCCGTGGGCGTATCGATCCGGCACCTGACCGGGAAGCGCGCGATCTTGCCGTCCGACGGACGATAGATCTCGACCATCACCTGCTTGCGCGGGGCGATGTCCTCCAGGTCGCGGATCGAGACGATCTCTTCGCCGGTGAGCCCCATCCGCTGCCAGCCGTCGTGGATGAACTGCAGCGGCAGCACGCCCATGCCGACCAGGTTGGAGCGGTGGATGCGCTCGAAGGTCTCGGCGATCACCGCGCGGACGCCCAGCAGCTTGGTGCCCTTGGCGGCCCAGTCGCGCGAGGAGCCGGTGCCATATTCCTTGCCGGCGAAGATCACCGCCGGATGGCCCTCGGCCTTGTAGCGCATCGCCGCGTCGTAGATCGGCATCACCTCGCCGGAGGGGAAGTGCTTGGTGACGCCCCCTTCGATGTCCGCGGTGATCTTGTTGCGGATGCGGATGTTGGCGAACGTGCCACGCATCATCACTTCGTGGTTCCCGCGGCGGGCGCCGTAGGAGTTGAAGTCCCCCTGGCTGACCTGGTGCTGCGAGAGGTACTCGCCGGCCGGCGAGGTCTTGCGGATGTTGCCGGCCGGGCTGATGTGGTCGGTGGTGATGCTGTCGCCGAAGATGCCCAGGATGCGCGCCTCGATGATGTCGGTCACCGGCTCGGGCGTCATGGTCAGCCCTTCGAAGTAGGGCGGGTTCTGCACATAGGTCGAGCCGATGTCCCAGGCGTAGGTCTGGCCGCCGGCGACTTCGATGCCCTGCCAGTGCTTGTCGCCCTTGAACACGTCGCCATAGCGGGCCTCGAACATGGCCTGGCCTACCACCTTCTTCTGCAGCGCCTGGATGTCCTTGGTCGTCGGCCAGATGTCCTTCAGGAACACCGGCTTGCCGCCCTTGCCGAGTCCGAGCGGCTCGTTGTCGAGGTCGATCGTCATCGAGCCGGCCAGCGCGTAGGCCACCACCAGCGGCGGCGAGGCGAGGTAGTTGGCGCGGGTGTCGGGATTGACCCGGCCCTCGAAGTTGCGGTTGCCCGACAGCACCGAGACCGCCACCAGGTCGCCGCCCTGGATCGCCGACGAGACCGCCTCCGGCAGCGGGCCGGAGTTGCCGATGCAGGTGGTGCAGCCGTAGCCGACCAGGTTGAAGCCGAGCGCGTCGAGCGGCTTGGTCAGCCCGGCCTTGTCCAGGTAGTCGGTGACCACCTGCGAGCCGGGGGCCAGCGAGGTCTTCACCCAGGGCTTGGTCTTCAGGCCCTTGGCGACGGCGTTCTTGGCCAGCAGCCCGGCCGCCAGCAGCACGCCGGGGTTGGAGGTGTTGGTGCAAGAGGTGATCGCCGCGATCACCACGTCGCCGTTGCCGACGTCATGGGTCTCGCCGGCCACCGGCACGCGCACGCTGAACAACTCCTCGTCCTTGCCGAACTCGGTCAGCAGCGCGCCCTTGAATGCGGACGCCGCGTCGGAGAGCGCGACCCGGTCCTGCGGGCGCTTCGGACCGGCCATCGACGGGACGACTTGGGCGAGGTCGAGTTCCAGCACATCGCTGAACGTCGGTTCGGGATGGCCGGGCTGGCTCCACAGGCCCTGCTCCTTGGCGTAGGCCTCGACCAGCGCGACCCGCTCGGGAGCGCGGCCGGTGCGGGTCAGGTAGTCCAGCGTCGACTGGGTGACCGGGAAGAAGCCGCAGGTGGCGCCGTACTCGGGGGCCATGTTGGCGATGGTGGCCTGATCCTCGATGGTCAGGTTGTCGAGGCCGTCGCCGAAATACTCGACGAACTTGCCGACCACGCCCTTCTTGCGCAGCATCTGGGTGACGGTCAGCACCATGTCGGTGGCGGTCGCGCCTTCCGGCAACGCCCCGTGCAGCTTGAAGCCGATCACTTCGGGAATCAGCATCGGGATCGGCTGGCCCAGCATGGCCGCCTCCGCCTCGATGCCGCCGACGCCCCAGCCGAGCACCGAGAGGCCGTTGACCATCGTGGTGTGGCTGTCGGTGCCGACCACGGTGTCCGGGTAGGCGAACTCGTCGTCGCCGACCAGGTTGGTCCACACCGTCTGGGCCAGGTACTCGAGGTTCACCTGGTGGCAGATGCCGGTGCCGGGCGGCACGACGCGGAAATTGTTGAAGGCCGAAGAGCCCCAGCGCAGGAACCGGTAGCGCTCGAGATTGCGCTCGTACTCCTTGTCGACGTTGCGGCCGAACGAGGTGGCGGCGCCGAAATAGTCGACCATCACCGAGTGGTCGATCACCAGGTCGACCGGCACCAGCGGATTGATCTTGGCCGCGTCGGCGCCCAGCTTGGCCAGCGCGTCGCGCATCGCGGCCAGGTCGACCACCGCCGGAACGCCGGTGAAGTCCTGCATCAGCACCCGGGCCGGGCGGAAGCTGACCTCGTGCTCGGCCGCGCCCTTGTTGTTGATCCACGAGGCGAACGCCTTGAGGTCGTCCTCGCCGACGGAGACGCCGTCCTCGAAGCGCAGCTGGTTCTCCAGCAGCACCTTCAGCGAAACCGGCAGATGCGAAACGCCGGTAAGTCCGGCGTCTTCCGCCGCGCGCAAGCTATAGTAATGGTAGGTCTTCCCGCCCGCGGTGAGTTCGCGGCGGGTCTTCAGGCTGTCGATAGACGCCATTTGAGGGTCCTTCCCTGTTCAAGGCCGCCCGAAAATCGGTTCCGGGGTCGCGCGCTGACGCGGGACACACAGCGTCCCGCCTCGCGCCGCGCAAAGCCGATATAGGCCCCCGGCTCGCGGCCGCCGCCGTCATAGACGCGGGGGACCGCTTCGTCCATGCGCGGTCGCCCTCTAGTGGCGGATTGGCGAAATGATCGCCGCTCTCGAGGTGACGGGCCTGGCGGTCAGCCGCGGCGACCGCCGGCTGTTCCAGGATTTCGACCTGCGGCTGGCTTCCGGCGAGGCGGCGGCGCTGATCGGTCCGAACGGCGCCGGCAAGACCAGCCTGCTGCGCGCCATCGCCGGCTTCATCCGCCCGCAAACCGGCGCCATCGCCTTCCGCGGCGCGGCCGGACCGCTGGAGGCCGAGGAGGCGCGGCGCGCGGGCGTCCACCTGCTGGGCCACCAGGACGGGCTGAAATCCGGCCGCACCGCGCGCGGCGAGCTGCTGTTCCAGGTGCTCTGGACCGGCGGCGACGCCGCCAGCGCCCTGGCCGCGGCGGAAAAACTCGGGCTGATGCGGGTGCTGGATCTGGCCGTGCGCCACCTCTCCGCCGGCCAGCGTCGGCGCCTGGCGCTGGCCCGGCTGATCGCCAGCCCGCGGCCGCTGTGGCTGCTCGACGAGCCGCTGGCGCCGCTGGACGCACAGCACCGCGCCCTGTTCGGCGAGCTGATGGCCGCCCACCTGGCCGGTGGCGGCCTGGTGCTGGCCGCCGTGCACGACCCGCTGCCGATCGCTGCGCGCACCGTCGAGCTGGCGGCATGAGAGCCCGGACATGAAGGCTTTGGCCCTGATCTTCCGGCGCGAGCTGGCGCTGGCCTGGAGCGGCGGCGGCGGGCCGGCGCTGGCGCTGGCGTTCTACGCGGCGATCGCGACGCTGGTGCCGCTCTCGACCGATCCCTCCAGCCGCAACCTGGCCGGGCTCGCCACCGGCGTCGCCTGGGTGGCGCTCGCGCTGGCCTCGCTGCTGTCGCTGGAGCGCATGTTCGAGCGCGACTTCGAGGACGGAGCGCTCGACCTGCTGATGTTGGGTCCGGCGCCCGCCGAGGCCATCGCCGCCGCCAAGTGCCTGGCGCACTGGACCGCCGCCGGGGCGCCGCTGGCGCTGGCCGCGCCGCTGGCCGCGATCGCGCTGGGCGCGCCGCCAAGCCTGGCGCCGCTGGTCTTCGCCACCGCCGCGATCGGCGGCCTCGCCTTCGCCTTCGTCGGCGGCACGGGCGCGGCGCTTGCGCTGGGCAGCCGGCGCGGCGGGCTGATCATCGCCGTGATCGTGCTGCCGCTGCTGTCGCCGCCGGTGATCCTGGGCGGCGGCGCGCTCAGCGCCTACGCCGCCGGTCTGCCGTGGCGCGACGGACTGATGCTGCTGGGCGCCTACGCCCTGGGCGCGGCGGCGATCTGTCCATTCTTCATGGCCGCCGCCTGCCGTAACGCGCTATCCTAGACCGTCGCGCTCAGGCTTTCCGCTTCGGCGCGGACACCGCACGGAAATGCGCGCGACATGGAGCGAGCGTAGCCTGTGCGAACCCTCAGCGAGGAACATAACAAAATGCGTTTTTCGTCCCTGCGTCTGGCGCTCGTGGCAGGTCTCGTTCTGCCCGTCAGTCTCGCGACCGCGGGCTTGGCGCAGCCCGCCCCGCCCCCGCCTCCGGCCGGCAACTCGATGGGCATGCACCACGACCATATGGACGATCCCGCGGCGATGCGGGCGCACATGGCCGAGCACATCAGCACGGTGCTGCAGCTGCAGCCGAATCAGCGAGGCGCGCTGGACGCGTTCCTCGATGCCCTGACGCCGCCCGCGGGCATGAAGGAGCACATGGATCACGCGGACGGCGACGAGGACCATCTCTCCGCGCCGGAGCGCATGGATCACATGCTGGCGCACATCGACGCGATGCGCGCCCACATGGCGGCGGCGGCCGATGCCACGAAGCGGTTCTACGCCCAGCTGACGCCCAGCCAGCAGAAGGCCTTCGACGAGCTCGCGCCGATGATGATGCATCACATGGGCGACCACATGGACGACCACGGGGGCATGATGGAGCACATGCATCATGGCGACGGCCCCGGACACGAAGAAGGATGGGGCCACGAGATGGGTCCGGGCGGACAGCCTCCGGGCTGATCGTCCGTAAGCCCGGCCTGGATGGCTTGCCCCCTGCCGTCCAGGCCTTTAATCCCGACCCATGCTCACGGCGCTGGCCAATCCGCACCGTTTCATGGGCTTCTCCAGGTGGGCCGCGCCTTTGTTGGGCGCCGTCGCGCTGCTCCTGATCGCGCCTGGGCTCTGGCTCGGCTTCGCCGCCCCGCCGGACTACCAGCAGGGCACGACGGTGCGGATCATGTTCATCCACGTGCCGGCGTCGCAGACGGCGATGTTCGTTTACGCCTGCCTCGGCGGCGCGAGCTTCTTCTCGCTGGTGTTCCGCCACGCCCTCGCCGACGCCGCCGCGCGGGCGGCCGCGCCGCTGGGCGCCGCCTTCACCTTGCTCGCGCTGGTGACCGGCTCGCTCTGGGGCCGGCCGATGTGGGGCGCCTGGTGGGTCTGGGACGCGCGGCTGACCTCGGTGCTGCTGCTGTTCCTGCTGTTCCTCGGCTACATGGCCCTGCGCGCGGCGATCGACGACGAGGCCAAGGCCGCGCGCGCGGCGGCGATCCTGGCCCTGGTCGGCCTGATCAACCTGCCGATCATCTATTTCTCGGTCGACTGGTGGAACAGCCTGCACCAGGGCGAATTGGTCTTCCGTCCCGGCGGGCCAGCCATCGCCACAGTGTTCCTGATCCCGCTGGGGCTGATGAGCCTGGGCTACCTCACCGCATTCGGCGCGCTGTGGCTCGAGCGCACCCGCGCCGAGATCTGGCGCAGGCGCGCGCAGATAGCCGCGGTCCAGGCGGCCGGCCGGTGAGCCCCAGCCAGTGAACCACGACAAGTACGCTCTCTTCGTCTGGCCCGCCTATGCGATCACCGCCGTGGTGTTCGCCTGGATGGTCCTCGACACCGTGATCCGCGCCGGCGTCTGGCGGCGGCGCGCCGAGCGATCCGGCGCGGACGAGACGCGAGGGGAAGCGCGGAAATGAAACGCCTGGTCGCGCTGGCCCCCATCGCGGTCTTCGCCGCGCTGGTGCTGGTGTTCGGCTTCTACGCCCTGCACCACAATCCGCAGGTGATTCCGCGGGCGACAGTCGGCTCGCTGGCGCCCAACGACGCACTGCCCAGCCTCGACGGCGCGCCGCCGGCGCCGCTGCACTCGACGCTGAAGGGCGTGACGCTGGTCAACTTCTTCGCCTCCTGGTGCGTCCCCTGCGCCGCCGAAGCGCCGACCCTGGCGGCGCTGAAGGCCGAAGGGGTCAGGATCGTCGGCGTCGCCTGGAAGGACAAGCCGGCGGACACCCGCGAGTTCCTGGCCCGCTATGGCGATCCGTACCAGGCCATCCTGGTGGACCAGGAGGGCCGCGCCGGGATCGATTTCGGCGTCACCGGCGTGCCGGAAACCTATCTGGTCGACGCCCACGGCCGCATCCTCGACAAGCAGGCCCAGCCGCTGACGCCCGCTGACGCCGAGGCGCTGCTGAGCAAGGCTGGCGGCTAAGCGCCGACAGATCGCCCGACGCGCGAGCCCGGAACACGCTGCAGCCCGCGCGTGTTAACCTCTCGTTGACCATAACCGGCGAGCGTGCGTACCATTAACCATGTTCGATTTGGCGCGTTGAAAAGGACATGGCCGCACCCGTCCGCCCTCCCGTCTGGCCGCCTGCTCCGAGCAATATTCAGCCCGGCCGCAACGACGTGCGGGCGACCGCGCAGAAAGCCTTCTTCGAGGCCGCGCTGGCCGGCAAGCCGAAGCCGGTCACGGCGCAGGCCGCCCAGGTCGACGGTCCGCCCAGGGCCAGCGCCGCCCAGGCCGTGCGCAGCGTCGCCGCCACCGAAGCCCGCGCCGCCGACCGCCTCCCGCCGCCGGGCTCGCTCGTCAACATCCTGGTCTAGCCCATGACCGACACGATCGAAGGCGGCTGCAGGTGCGGCCGGGTCCGCTATCGCGTGGCCCTCCCCGAGCTGCCCAACGTCTACGCCTGCCACTGCCGCGACTGCCAGACCTGGTCCGGCAGCGCCTTCAGCCTGCAGTTCTTCCTGCCGGAAGCTCAGCTCGAGGTCACAGGCGATCCGGCGCTGTTCGAACTGACCTCCGATGACGGCGCCCGGATTTCGCGCCAGCGCGCCTGCCCCACCTGCTTCACCCGCGTCTACAACACCAACAGCGCGCGACCCGGCGCCGCCGGCGTCCGCGCCGGCACGCTCGACCGCAGCGACGAACTGCGCATCGCCGCCCACATCTGGACCAAGCGCAAAATGGACGGGATCGACATTCCCGGCGACGTGTCCGCCTGGGCGGAAGGCGCGCCGCGCGAGGACCTCATGGCCGCGCTCTCGCGCGAGCCCTAGAGCGCGTTCAGCAAAAGTGGAATTGCTTTTGCGGTTCGAACGCGCTCCAGATTTAAAGTGTCAGAGCACGATTTAGGGTTCAGATCGGTGCGATCTGAACCCATCGTGCTCTAGGCGGCCACCTTCGGCTGCTTCTTCGCCTTCTTGCTCTTCTTCTTCGAGGCGGTCGCCTTGGGCGTCTTCGCCGTCTTCGGGGTCTTGCCCTTCGACGCCTTTCCCTCGGTGGCCTTGGCCGGCGCGGCGGTCGCGTCGGCGGCGGTGGCCAGGGTGGTCAGCGTCTTGACGAACGTCTCGCGCTTCTTCGGCGGCAAGAGCTCGAGCAGGCGCTCGTCGGAGCGCGCGGCGGGCTTGCCGCCCTCGGCCAGCGCCAGCTTGCCGGCCTCGCTGACGCGAACGGTGTTGGCCCGCGCGTCGGTGGCGGAGCGTTCGCGCTCCAGCAACCCTTTGGCGATCATGCGCGCCACCAGGTCGGCGAGGGTCGAGCGATCGATGCCGGTGGCGCGGACCAGGTCGCTTTGCGAGACGCCGTCGGCGGCGCCCGCGGCGGCCAGCACCGTGTATTGGCGCTGGGTCAGACCCGCCGGGCCCGAGGCCTCGGCGTGAAAGTCCAAGGCAAGCTGAAGCACTCGGTGCAGCAGATGCGTGACCGACTGCGAAAGCCCTCCGTCTGAACTCTTCGGTTTCTTGGCCATGACGCCCCCCTGTCGCGACAGACCGTCACGGCCTCCGTACCCGACAGTTGCGTCAATTTGACGACAGACCGTCCGTGGACGTCAATGCCGGGGCTTCAGAAACCCGGTTCCGGGGGCTCGGGCGCTTCCGCTGGGGCCGGGTCGTGCCAATACTTGCGCAGCAACGGGAACTGGGCGGCCCCGAACGCCACCGCCGCGACGATGGCGACGACCCGGAACGTGGCCCACACCTCGGGCGTCTGGGTCCGCCGGATGAATTCGTTGGCGAGGGCCGAGGCCCAGAAAAACAAGCCGTACCGGATCGTCAGCACCCGCCAGGCCTGGTCCGGCAGGCCTATCGCCCCGCCCAGCAGCAACTTCAGCGGGTTCTTCTCGCAGCGCCAGGCCGCCGAACAACGCCGCGCCCAGCGCGCCATCGACGATGCTCATCTTCATCTGCAACAGGTCGCTGCGGTGAAGCGCGATCGAGAGGCCGGCGAACACCAGCGCCATCACCCCGGAAAAGGCCGGGATCGGTGCGATGCGCCGCTCGAGGATCAGGCTCAGCGCCAGCGCCAGCACCGACAGCGCGATCATCACCCAGCTGGCCTTGGGAAAGTCGTGCGTGATCAGGAGGGCGGCCAGGAAGCCGACGGTCGGCGCGGCGTTGGCCAACTGGATCAGGAGCGAAGAGACCTTGCGCTGCGCCATGCTCACGCGTCCAGCCCGACCAGCGAGCGGGAGAAGGCGCGCGCGTCGAACGGCTGCAGGTCGTCGATCCCCTCGCCGACGCCGATCAGCTTGATCGGGGAGTCGGACGCTTGCGCGACCGGGACCAGGACGCCGCCGCGCGCCGTGCCGTCTAGCTTGGTCATGACGATGCCAGTGACCCCGATCATGTTCCCGAAAACGTTCTCCTGCGCCACCGCGTTGCGTCCCACCGTGGCGTCCAGCACCAGGAGCACCTCGTGCGGGGCGTCCGGATCAATCTTGCGCAGCACCCGGACCATCTTGGTGAGCTCGAGCATCAGATCCTGCTTGTTCTGCAGCCGGCCGGCGGTGTCGATCAACACCACGTCGAAGTTCTCCGCCTTGGCTCTGGCGTAGGCGTCGAACGCCAGGCCTGCAGCATCCGCGCCGGTGGGCGCCGAGACGAACGCCGCGCCGGCGCGGTCGGCCCAGATCGCCAATTGCTCCGTGGCCGCCGCGCGAAAGGTGTCGCCGGCGGCGATCAGCACCTTGGCGCCGCGCGCCTTGAGGTCGGCGGCGATCTTGCCCAGCGTCGTGGTCTTGCCCGAGCCGTTGACGCCGACGAACAGCACCACGAACGGCCGCGGACCGCTGAGCGGGTCGAACACGCCCTGGCGCGGGATCAGCTCGGCGGCGACGGCGGCGGCCAGCGCCTCCTTGATCTCGCGCTCGTCCGACTGGCGTCCGAAGCGCTGCTCGCCGAACGCCGCCGCGATCTTGGCCGCGGCCTTCGGACCGAGGTCGGCCTCGATCAGCATTTCCTCCAGCTCGTCGAGCTGGGCCTGGTCGAGCGGGCGACGCGTGAGGACGCCGACCTGCTCGCCCATCTGCCGCGAGGTGCGCGACAGCCCGTCGGAGAGCCGCTGCAGCCAGCCTTTCTTGGGTTCGGTCATGCGCACGCTTCTAGCGCGTTCGACGAGACGCGTGACCGGTTTTTGAGGCGGTGGGTCAGCCGGCCGCGGAGAGCGGCCGCGCCGGGTCGTCGGCCTGCGCCAGGGAGAGCGCCTTGGCGATGCCGGCGAACAGGCTCTCCGGCGTGAACGGCTTGGAGATGTGGTGATCGGCGCCGGCTTCGAACGCCATCTGCCGGTGCTCGTCCATGGCGTTGGCGGTGAGCATGGCGATCGGGGTCGGCGCCGCGCCAGCCTCGCGCTCGAGCCGGCGAATCTCCCGGGTCGCCGCCAGCCCGTCCAGCCGCGGCATCTGCATGTCCATCAGCACCAGATCGAACGTGCCCGGCCGGAACGCCTCGATCGCTTCCTGGCCGTCGCCGGCCATGGTCAGGCTGATGTCGAGCGGACCCAGGATCAGCTCGATCACGCGCCGGTTGGTCGGGTGATCCTCGGCCACCAGGATGCGCAAGCCGGCAAGCTCGACACCCGCCGCGTCGTCAGCCTCGTCGTGGCTGTCGCGGGCCTGGTCCCGGTTCGCCTGGTAGTCCGCCATCGGCGTGGTTCGTTCGAGCGGCAGCTCGACCGTGAACCGGCTCCCGACGCCAGGCTCGGACTCCGCGCTGATCCGGCCGCCCATCCGCTCGGTCAGCGCCTTGGAGATCGCCAGGCCAAGTCCGGTGCCGCCGAAGCGGCGCGAGATCGAGCCGTCCGCCTGCACGAAGCGGCCGAACAGCCGCTGCGCGGTCGATTCATCGAAGCCGATGCCGGTGTCGGAGACGCTGATCGTCAGGAGGGTGGCCTCGCCCGTGACCTCGGGCTCGCGGGCCGTGACGTCGATCCTCACCTCGCCCTGCTCGGTGAACTTGATCGCGTTGGCGGCGAGGTTCGACACCACTTGGCGCAGGCGCACCGCGTCGCCGCGGAACACGCCGTCCGAGCCTTCGTCGAAGCGCACCTCGAACGACAGGGCCTTTTCTTCGGCGCGCGCCCGCATCAGCGCGGCCGCGGCGGCGATGGTCTCGCGCAGGTCGAACGGCGCGACCTGCAGCTCGAAGTCGCCCGCTTCGAGCTTGGACTGGTCGAGCACGTCCGAGAGCAGGCGCTCGAGCACCTGCGCCGACGATTGGACCAGATCGACCATGTCGCGCTGTTCGTGGCTGAGCGGCGTTCGCGCCAGCACGCCGGCGACCCCGATGACGCCGTTCAGCGGCGTACGGATCTCGTGGCTCATGTTGGCGACGAAGGTGCTCTTGGCTTCGTTGGCGCGCTCGGCGATGTCGCGCGCATGCTCCAGCTGGAATTCCAGCGCCTTGCGCGCTGAGATGTCGATGGTGGTGCCGATGAACCGCCACGGCCGACCGTCGGGCGCACGCGAGACCAGCCGGGCGCGCGACAGCACCCACTTGGTGCTTCCATCCTTGCACAGCATCCGCATCTCGGTGCTGGTGTGCGGGGTCTCTCCCCGGAAGTGCGCCGTGTAGTCCTCCTCCAGCCCGGCGCGGTCGTCCGGGTGCACGAAAGAGATCAACGCCCTATCGCCGATCTCGGCGACGCCGTAGCCGATCATCGCGGCCCACCCGGGACTCACCTCGCGGGTCCCGGCGATCATGTCGGCCTCGAACAGCCCATCGCCCGAAGCCTCCACCGCGATCGACAGCTTGCGCTCGACCTCCGCCAGCGCCGACTGCCGCTCGCCGAGCCGCTTCAGCAGCACCTGGTGATCGAGCGAGAAGCTGCGCGCCGCGATCAGGGCGGTCAGGATCATCGCGCTGACCGCGACCGCGGGCCATGACAGACCGTGGATCATCGATGGGCCGATGATCGCCGCGACGATTCCTGGCCCGAGGGACGACCAGAGGATGCGCCGGTTCTCGCCGAAGTAGATGAAGCTGTTCATGAACGAACCGCTGAGCCAGGTCGCGCCCATGGCGATGCCGATCGGCGAGCCGACGGCGAGGCCTCCCAGTGCGATCGACGAGTAGAGGCACGATCCGATCACGTTCGAGAGCGCGAACGCCGACACGGCTTGGTCGTCGGGCAGCGCGCGCATCCACGGCGTGAACAGTCGTGGGCTCAGCAGCTCCCAGACGACCAGACTGGCGATCCAGGCCGCCGGCAGCTGCCAGGGCATGACCGCGACCGCGATCAGCGCGTAGACGCCGGCGAAGACGATGCGCCCGAGCAGCCCCTGCTGGTCGAGCTCGACCGCGCGTCGCAGCTCGAAGCCGTCGGGCTGGTCGGCCGCGTCGCCATGAGTCTCGATAGTGTCTGTCCCAGGCGTGGACATCAGCGGACGGGTCCCGGTAGTGGTGACGTGGTCGCCGACCAGCCTAAGGCGCACCCCTTCGCATCAAGTTAAGCAATACCGTCAAAATGACGCAGTTGGCCGGGACAGCCCTTAGGCCTCCGTCGGCGGCCAGGAGAAGGGCGGGCCGCTCACGCTAGCTCGCCGATCGCGTGGCGGCCGTCGTGGCCGGTGATCCTCACCTCGACCAGCCGCCCGACCGCCGCCTCGCCGTCGAAGGCGATCTCGGTGAAATCCGCCGCGCGGGCCCGGCCCGGCCGCTCGACCAGCGCTTCGGCGCGGCGACCGACCTGGCGCTCCAGGTGGCGGCTCAACGCGGCGTCGCCCGCCGCCCGTAGCCGCGCCGCGCGGTCCTTGACCACCTCGCGCGACACCGGCGGCATCCGCGCGGCGGGCGTGCCGGGGCGGGGGCTGTAGGGGAAGACGTGCAGGTAGGCGAGCCCGGCCGCCTCGACCAGGGCCAGGGTGTTTTCGAAGGCGGCGTCAGTCTCGGTCGGGAAGCCGGCGATGAAGTCGGCGCCGAACGCCGTGTGCGGCCGCACGCGGCGCACCGCGGCGATCAGCGCCCGGGCATCGGCGGACGAGTGCCGGCGCTTCATCCGCTTCAGGATCAGGTCGTCGCCTGACTGCAGCGACAGGTGCAGGTGCGGGCAAAGGCGCGGCTGCTCGGCGAGGCAGGCCATCAGCTCCGCATCGATTTCGGCGGCGTCGATCGACGAGAGACGCAGCCGCGGCAGCTCCGGGACTTCGTCCAGGATCCGCGCGACCAGCGAACCCAGGTTCGGCGCACCGGCGAGTTCCGCGCCCCAGCTGGTCAGGTCGACCCCGGTCAGCACCACCTCGGCGTAGCCGGCGCGGGCCAGCGCCCGTACTTCCTCGACCACGTGCGGCGCGGGGATCGAGCGCGAATTGCCGCGGCCGAACGGGATGATGCAGAAGGTGCAGCGGTGGTCGCAACCGTTCTGCACCTCGACGTAGGCGCGGGCCCGCTCGGTCAGGCCGCCGACCGGCCGGCTGGGGCTTTGCCGCAGCTGCATGATGTCGCCGACGCTTTGCCGCGCGGTGATCGCCAGCGCGCCCGGCTCGGCCTTCTCGGCGTTGCCCAGCACCAGGTCGACCTCCGGCATCGCCGCGAACGCGCCCGGGTCGATCTGCGCCGCGCAGCCGGTGACCACCAGCCGTGCGCCCGGCCGCTCGCGCCGCGCCTTGCGGATCGCCTGCCGCGCCTGGCGCACCGCCTCGGCGGTCACCGCGCAGGTGTTAAACACGACGGCGTCCGTGATCCCGTCCGCCACCGCCTGGGCGCGGACCTGCTCGGACTCGTAGGCGTTGAGCCGGCAGCCGAAGGTGACGACGTCGACTCCCCCTCCCTCTCGAGGGGAGGGGGTCGGGGGATGGGGGGCTGTGGCGGGAAGGGGCGCAGACTGGGACGCGACCCTGTCGTTGAGGCCAGCGCCTGCATCTCGCAGACCCCCACCCCCGGCCCTTCCCCTCAAGGGGGAGGGGAGCAGTGTGTCAGCCACCGCCGGTCTCCTTGGCCAGGAACTCGGCGAAGGCGTGTTCGTAGTCCGGGTGCCAGCGCGACAGGGGCGGGCGGTTCAGGGTCAGATCCTGCATCGCCCAGGTCATGCGGGCGTTGTCCATCGCCCGGGTGACCTCGTTGTCCGGGCAGATGATGTAGAAGTCGCCCGCGTCCATCCGCTCCAGCATGAAGTCGACCACCTGCTCCGGCGTCCAGGCGCCCGGCGGCTTTTCGGTCAGGCGCCGGCGGGTCATGCCGGTGAAGGTGGAGCCTGGCACCAGCAGGTACGCGCTGACGAGGCAGCCGGCGATGTTGCGCAGCGTGTGCTGCAGCCCCTCGGTCAGGGTCTTTATCGCCGCCTTGGAGACGTTGTAGGCGGTGTCGCCCGGCGGGGCGGTGATGCCCTGCTTGGAGCCGGTGTTGATGATCGCCGCGGGAATGCCGGCGTCGGTCATCGCCTGGCCGAACACCTGGCAGCCGTTGATCACGCCGAACAGATTGGTCTCCAGCACGCGCCGCCAGCGGTCGGGATTCTCCAGCGCGTTGCCGCCGCCGCCGACGCCGGCGTTGTTCATCAGGATGGCGACCGGGCCGACCTCGGCTGCGGCCGCTTTGGCCCGCTCCAGGGTGTTTGCGTCCGCCACGTCGCCGGCGATCTGCTTCATCACCAGCGCGTGCTCGTGGAACGGCCCGACGCTGTCGGCGATCTCCCTGGCGGCCGCCTCGATCTGGCCGGCGTCGAGATCGACCAGCACCAGGCTCATGCCGAAGCCGGCGAACTTCTTGGCGGCGGCCAGGCCGATGCCGCTGGCCGCGCCGGTGATCACGGCCACGCGGCCGGGCTGGATGGCGGGATGGGTCATGGCAACTTCCCGGCGAATTCGACCTCGATCGGGCCGGTCATCAGCACGTGGTCGTCCTCGCGGCGCCATTCGATCAGCAGGTCGCCGCCGTCCATCTCCACGGTCGCCTTGCGGTCGCACAGGTTGCGGCGGCTGGCGGCGACCAGCGCGGCGCAGGCGCCGGTGCCGCAGGCCTTGGTGACGCCGACGCCGCGTTCCCAGACCCGCACGCGCAGCCGGTCACGCGCCTTCACCTCGCAGAACTCGACGTTGGTCCGCTGCGGAAACAGGCGGTGATATTCGATCATCGAGCCCACCTCGCGCACCGGCGCGACCTCGGCGTCCTTGACGAAGAAGATCACGTGCGGATTGCCCATCGAGACGGCGCCCGGCGTGTGCAGGATCGGATTGTCGATCGGGCCGACCTGCAGCTCGATGCCGCGCGTGTCCATCGCCTCCTCGAGCGGGATGTCGCGCCAGTCGAGGCCGGGTTTGCCCATGTCGACGGTCACCGCCTTGGCGCCGGCGCGCTCCACCATCACGACGCCGGCCGGCGTGTCCAGCCGCGCGACGTCCCTGCCGGTCGCCTCCATCAGCAGCCAGCCGACGCAGCGGGCAGCGTTGCCGCACTGCTCCACTTCGCCGCCATCGGCGTTCCAGATCCGCATGAAGGCGTCAGCGCTCTGCGAGGGTTCGATCGCGATTAGCTGGTCGCAGCCGATCCCGTCCGCGCGGTCGGCGATCGCGCGGGTCTCCGCCACCGTGGGGGCGAAGGGCTGGGAGCGGGCCTCGACGACGACGAAATCGTTGCCGAGCCCGTTCATCTTCAGGAACGGACGGCTCATGGAACGGCCCATATAGCCGCTCCGGCCTGGACTTGCACCCTGCCCCGGGGGCATGGCAGCGCCATGCGTCTGCTTCTGATCGCGGCCCTCGCCGCCCTCGCCCTCCCCAGCCTTGCCGAGACCCCCACCGTGACCTCCTGTGCGACCCCAACCCCTGCCAATGGCGACGACCCTTACCTCTGGCTGGAAGACGTTCATGGCGCGCGCGCCATGGCCTGGGTCGAGAAGGAGAACGCCCGCTCGCTGGCGGTGCTGAAGGGCGATCCACGCTACGAGGCGTTTCACCAGGAGGCGCTGAAGATCGTCAACGCCACCGATCGGATACCGGACCCGGACCTGATCGGGACCACGGTCTACAATTTCTGGCAGGATCCGACCAATGTGCGGGGCCTGTGGCGGCGGACGACGCCGGCGAGCTACGCCACCGCGGCGCCGGCGTGGGAGACGGTGCTCGATCTCGACAAGCTGTCGGCGGACGAGAAGGCCAACTGGGTCTGGCACGGCGCCAACTGTCCGCCGCCGAACTATAAGCGCTGCCTGGTTGGCCTCTCAGATGGCGGCGAGGACGCCGATACGCAGCGCGAGTTCGATCTCACGACCAAGTCGTTCGTGGACGGCGGGTTCAATCTGCCGCGCAGCAAGCAGAACACCGACTGGCTCGACGACGACACCCTGATCCTCTCGCGCGACTGGGGACCGGGCACGATGACCGCGTCCAGCTACCCGTTCGTGGTCAAGACGCTGAAGCGCGGCCAGAGCCTCGATCAGGCGACGGAGGTGTTCCGCGGCAAGCCGGACGATGTCAGTGTCTCGCCAACGGTGCTGCACGACAGCGACGGCCGCAAGGTGGTGTTGATCGTCCGCAGCGTCGATTTCTATCATCAGGAGACGTACTGGCTGACGCCGAAAGGCGTGGTGCGGCTCTATCCGCCGGCGAAAATCGATCTGCATGGCCTGCTGGACGGGCGTCTGATCTTCACGACGCTGGAGGACTGGCGCGGCCACGCCGCTGGGGCCCTGCTCTCCTATCGTCCGGACGAATTGCTGCTCGAACTCGCCGGCGGACTCCAACGGCGGCCATCTGATCTTCGCCCCGGGGCCACGCCAGTCGATTGAACAGGCGGCGATCACCGCGCATCGGGTGGTGGCGGCGATCTACGACAACGTGCGCGGCCGGCTGATCAGTTTCATACCCGACGGCGAGAACTGGACGCATATGCCGATCCCGACCGCGCCCAATTCGTCCGTGGGCGTCTCCGCCGCGAGCGATGTCAACGATCAGATCTACTACGGCGTCGAAGGCTTCCTGGCGCCCAGCCACCTCTGGCAGGCCGACGCCGCGACCGGCGCCCAGGCGGACATCAAGGACCTGCCGGCCCGCTTCGACGCCTCCGGCGATACGGTCGATCAGTACGAGGCGACGTCCACGGACGGGACCAAGATCCCTTATTTCGTGGTGCATCCGACGGCGATGAAGCTGGACGGGTCGAACCCGACCATCCTCTACGCCTACGGGGGATTCCAGGCTTCGATGCTGCCTTCCTATTCGGGCGCGATCGGCAAGCTGTGGCTGGAGCACGGCGGCGTGTTCGTGCTGGCCAACATCCGCGGCGGCGGCGAGTTCGGACCGGCCTGGCACGAAGCCGGGCTGAAGACCAAGCGACAGGCGGTCTACGACGACTTCGCCGCGGTCGGGAAAGACCTGATCGCGCGGGGGATCAGCTCGCCGCGACGGCTCGGCATCCAGGGCGGCTCCAACGGCGGCCTTTTGATGGGCGTCGAGTTCAATCAGCACCCGGAGCTTTGGCATGCGATGGATATCCAGGTGCCGCTGCTGGACATGCTGCGCTTCGAGCACATCGGCGCCGGCGCCTCCTGGGTCGGCGAATACGGCAGCGTCAGCGTGCCGGCGGAGCGGGCGTTCTGGGAGAAGACCTCGCCCTATCAGAACGTGAAGGCCGGCGTCGCCTATCCCGAACCGTTCTTCGTCACCGCCACCAGCGACGACCGGGTGACGCCGGTGCACGCCCGCAAGATGGCGGCGAAGATGGAGGCGATGGGCCTGCCGTTCCTGTTCTTCGAGAACACCAACGGCGGCCACGCGGCCTCGGCCAACCAGCAGGAACGCGCCGAGCGGGTGGCGCTGGAGTTCACCTACTTCGCGCGCAAGCTGATGGACTGATGGACGCCGCCTGATGGACTCTAGAGGGGTCCTGGCCCGCTACGACGCCGAGATCCGCGCCGATCCGCCGGCGGAAGTGGGCGTCGAGCGGGTCTGGGCGGACGGCGTGCTGCGCACGACCGGCGCCTACAACTTCATCGGCTGGTGGACGTTCGGCGCGGACCAGACCGTCGCCGCGGTGGCGCGGGAGGCGGCGTTCTTCAGCGCCAAGGGCGTGCAGTGGAAGGTGTGGGGCCATGACGGCCCGCCGAACCTGGCTGCGGCGCTGCTGGCGGCGGGCTTCGAAGAGGACGGGCCGGAGACCTTCCTGGTGCTGGACATGGACTTGGTCCCCGCCGCGTTCGACGCACCGCCCGGCATCGAGGTGCGTCAAGTGAAGGATCGAGCGGGGACCGCGGACCTTGTCGCCGTCAGCGAGGCCGCCTTCGGCCGCGACGAGCCCTGGCGGCTGCAGCAGCTGATCGGCCGTCTGGACGACCCCACCCAGGCGCTGTTCGTCGCCTACGACGGCGGCGTCCCGGTCTCGTCCGGGCGGCTGGAGCTGGCGCCCGGCAAGGCGTTCGCCGGCCTTTACGGCGGGGGCACTCGCCCCGACTACCAAGGCCGCGGCGTCTATCGCGCCCTGGTCGCCGCCCGGGCGGCGGAAGCGCGCCGGCGCGGCCATCGCTACCTCACCGTGGACGCCCGCGAGACCAGCCGCCCGATCCTGCAGCGGATCGGCTTCCAGCCCCTGACCACGATCCGCGACTGGACGCTGCCGGCGGCCTGAGCGCCGGGGGCGCGTGATCGCCCGCTCCGAGTGGCAAGCGGTCAGCGCCTCTGTCAGGATGGTCCAAGGGAGATCCTTCATGGCCGTAGCCGAGCGACTGCCCGATCACGTCCACCCGCTTGTCGCCGCGCTGCGAGACGGCGCCATCGACGAGTCCGGCTTCTGGGCGCGGGTCGCCGAAGCGCGGACGCCGCTGATCGAGCCGAGCCAGGCAGCGCCGGGCCACAGCGTCGTCACCTACGTGTTCCCCTCGCCGCCCGACGCGCGGCACGTCGTGGTGCAGGCCGGCTTCGGCGAGGCGCGCGAAGGCCTGATGGACCGGGTCGCCGGCACGAACGTCTGCCACGCCAGCTTCAGCTACCGGAACGATGCACGGACCAGCTACAGCTTCGCGCCGGACATGCCGCTGATCTCGTTCGACGACGCCACCGCGGCCGAACTGAAGGAACTGATCGACTTCTTCGGCAAGACCGCGCCGGCGCCCGACCCGCATCATCGCGAGTTCTTCGTCAGCCGCGCCGGCGAGGGGCGGCCGGACGACGTCACCTCCTTCCTCTCGCTCCCCGAAGCGCCGGACGAACAGCCGGCCCACAAGCGTCCGGGGATCGCGCGCGGCTGGATCGAAAAGCACACCTTCCGCAGCGAGCTGATGGGCAACGAGCGCAGCGTCTGGGTCTACACGCCGCCGGGCTACGAAACCTCGGGCGACCAGACCTACCCTCTGCTGGTGGCGTTCGATGGCGGCTGGGCGCTGACCAGGGTCCCGATACAGCGCCTGCTCGACAGCCTGCTGGCGGACGGCCGCATCCGGCCGACCATCGCGGTCTTCATCGACAATCCGACGCCCGACTCCCGCAATGTCGAACTGCCGTGCAACGAGACGTTCGCCCGTTTCGTCGAAGAGGAACTGCTGCCGTGGGTGCGGCAGGGCTACCGAATCTCCGAGCGCCCGGCGGACCACTTCGTCATCGGCGCCAGCTACGGCGGTCTGGCGGCGATGTGGTTCGGCTTCCGGCTGCCGCACATCTTCGGCAGCGTGATCAGCCAGGCGGCGTCGCTGTGGTGGGGGCCGGGCTTCCGCATGGACGTGCCGCGCAGCGCCGGCGGCTACACGCCGGAATGGCTGATCAAGCGATACCGCGCCTCGCCGCGCCTTCCCGTGCGGTTCTGGATGGAGGTCGGGCTGATGGAGCCTGCCGGCCTGATGATCGAGCCCAACCGGCGCATGCGGGCGGTGCTGGAGGAAAAGGGCTACGACGTCACCTACAGCGAACCCTGCGGCGGCCACGACCCGGCGCTCTGGCGCGGGACGTTGGCGAAGGCTCTGGCGAAGATGCTCGCGCCGGCCGCCTGACCCAAGCCGCGACCACGGATAACGTTCGCGTCGATCATCGTCGCCCGAATCTTGACGTTTGGCCGGCAGACACGACGTTGGAGGCGGGGTGTCTCGAAGAGAGCCGTGAATGTCCGAGGATAGCGCGCTTGCCGATCTGGTCGCCGCCTGCCGCGCGGCGCCGAAGTCCGCGGCGCTGCTACGGGCGCTGATGGCCGAGGCGGCCAGCGGCGAGCAGGCCGCCGTGGCCTTCGTCTACCTGGAAGACGCCGACGCGGCGCCGTTCGAGGCCGAGCTGCGGCGCACAGTGGCCGATTTCCTCACCGAGGGCGGGCGCGACGAGGCGGCGCGGCGGTGGCGGCCGGAGGCGCTGCGGGCCGTCGGCGGCAGCGACGGCGACGGCGCGGTGGTGGTCGATCTGGGGCAGCGTCGCGAGCGCGGCGCGCAGTTCGCCGAGCCGCCGACGGCCGAGCGGCTCACCTTCGCCGATGTCGGCGGGCTGGAGGACGTCAAGCAGCAGATCCGCCGCCGCATCATCGCGCCGCTGGAAAAGCCCGGCCTTTTCACCGCGTTCAAGCGCCGCGCCGGCGGCGGATTGCTGTTCTACGGCCCGCCCGGCTGCGGCAAGACCATGCTGGCGCAGGCCGCCGCCGGCGAGGCGCACGTGTCGTTCCTCTCGGTGCGCATTCCCGACATCCTCGACCGCTGGCTGGGCGAGTCGGAGAAGCACATCGCCGCCGCCTTCACCGAGGCCAAAGCGCGCAAGCCGGCGATCCTGTTCTTCGACGAGATCGAGGCGCTGGCGGCGCGGCGCCGCGACAGCGACCACAACCACACCTCCTCGATGGTCTCGACCTTTCTCAGCGAATTCGACGGGCTCGCCGCCGCCTCCGACGCGCTGCTGGTGGTGGCCGCGACCAACGTGCCCTGGATGATCGACACCGCGTTCCGCCGGCCCGGGCGGTTCGACCGGGTGCTGTTCGTGCCGCCGCCGGACCGCGAGGCGCGGCTCTACATCCTGCGTCGCCTGGTCGCCGATCAGCCCACCGCGCCCGGCCTCGACATGGAGCGCTACGCCGCCGGCACGTCCGGCTTCTCCGGCGCCGACCTGCTCAACCTGGTCGAGACGGCGATCGACCTGGCCATCGACGACAGCCTGGCGGGCGACGAGCCGGCGCCGCTGTCGCGCAAGCACTTCGACGCCGCGCTCGGCGAGGTGAAGCCAACCACAGCCGAGTGGCTGGCGACGGCGCGCAACTACGCCAAGTACGCCAACGAGGGCGGCCAATACGACGAGGTGCTGGCCTTTCTCGGCAAGCACGCCAGATGAGCGGCTGGTGAGCCTGCCGACGCCGGAGTCGCTGATCCGCCAGGCGCTGATCTTTCGCCACGCGGGCGAGAGCGCCAAGGCGATCGACCTGCTGAGAGAAGCGCTGGCGGTCCAGCCAGACCACCTCAACGCCCAGATCCAGCTTGGCGCGACCTACCTCGACCTCGGCAAGACCGCCCCGGCGATGGATGCGCTGGCCGGCGCGGTGCGGCAGGCGCCTGGTTCGGCCATCGTGCGACGGCTGCTGGCGCTGGGCTACCTGCAGAAGAACGACCCGAAGCGGGCCAAGGCCGAGGCGGACGAAGCCGCGCGGCTGGGGCCCGGCGACGGAATCACCCAGACCATCCTCGGCCGCGTGCTCGACCGCCAGCACGACTGGGCCGGGGCGGAAGCGGCGCTGCGGCGCGGGGTCGAGCTGGCGCCCGACAGCGACTACGCGCTGGTGCACCTCGGCTACTTCCTGATCCGCCGGCGCAAGATCAAGGAGGCCGCGCTGGTCGCGGAGGACGCCGCCCGCGCCGCGCCGGACGACTTCGGCGTGATCCTGCTGCGCGGCGACGTGGCGCTGCGGCTGGGCAAGGCCGAGGAGGCGAAGGACTTCGCGCTGTGGGCGCTGTCACGCCGGGCGACGCACCGCGAGGCGATCCGGCTGCTGGTCAGCGCCAAGGCCCACCAGAGCTGGTGGCTGGGCCTGTGGTGGCGGCTGAACTCGAACTTCTGGCTGCGGCTGCTGGTGGTGGTCGCCAGCCTGCCGCTCGGCGTCTGGTTCATCACGCCGATCTACCTGATCGGCGGCCGCCTGATCTTCGAGCACATGCTGGCGCGGGAGCTGAAGACGGTGAAGCTGAAGGCGGGGTTCTAGTTCCCCTCCCCCTTGCGGGGAGGGGTTAGGGGTGGGGGTGCCAACTCGGCGCCAGCAGTCACCGCGCCAAGGGCGGCCAACGCACTGCCGATACCCCAACCCCCGACCCCTTCCCGCAAGGGGAAGGGGAGTCAGACCTCGCCTTCCCCCCGCAGCACCTCCGCCAGCAGGCGGCCCTCGGCGGCGCGGCTGGAGCCGGCGCGCCAGGCGACGACGATCTGGCGCGAGGGGTGGTCGGCGTCCAGCGGGCGCACCGTGACGGCGGCGGCGTCGGCCAGTCCCGCGTTCACCGCCATCCCGGGCAGGAACGAGATGCCGAGGCCCGAGCCCACCATCTGCACCAGCGTCGGCAGCGAGGTGGCGGCGAAGGCGGCGTCGTCCCTGGGCCTGGCCGGGGAAAGCCCGCAGGCGGCCAGCGCGTGCTCGCGCAGGCAGTGGCCGTCCTCCAGCAGGATCAGGTCCTCGTCGGCCAGTCGCGCCGGCGAGACGCGCGCTTCGGCGGTCAGCGGGTGGTTGGCGGGGAAGGCGGCGAACAGCTCGTCCTCCTCCACGTCGGCCCACTCCAGCCCGGTCATGTCGTAGGGCAGGGCGATCAGCGCCGCGTCGAGCGCGCCGGCCTTCAGGCCCGCGATCAGCCGGCCGGTCAGGTCCTCGCGCAGGTAGAGCCGCAGCTTGGGGAAGCGCCGGCGCAGGACCGGCAGCGCCTTGGGCAGCAGGAACGGGGCGATGGTGGGGATCACGCCAAGCCGGAAGCGGCCGGCGAGCGGCTGGCCGGCGCCCCTGGCCGCCTGCACCAGGTCCTCGGCCTGGGCCAGGATGGTCTGCGCCCGCGCCACGGCCTCTTCGCCGGCGGCGGTGAGGATGACGCCGGCGCGGCCACGATCGACCACCGGCGCGCCGAGGATCTTCTCCAGCTCCTGCACGCCGGCAGAAAGCGTTGGCTGGGTCACGTGCGCGGCCTCGGCGGCGCGGCTGAACGAGCGATGCTCGGCGAGCAGCTTGAGGTATTGCAACTGTCTGAGGGTCGGGAGCATTGTTTCTCCAGATAGGCGATCTCGATCGAATCGCCACATTCCATCGAGTAACCCCGTCTGGCCGCCGTCCGCGGCGGCCGGTATGTCTGCACTGGCGCGACCACCTCAAGGACATTTCGCCCTGCCTGAACAACACCATGGCCCCTGGAGCGCGCCGCCCACCCCGACGGCGCCGGCCAAGACCCGCTGGAAGCCCACGCGCGGCCTGATCATCTGGCTCGGCCTGCTGGGGGCGGCGATCTCGGCCTATTTCGGCCTGGTGATCCTGTTCCCCGGACAGCTGGACAGCATGGACCAGACCAATGCGCTGCAGGCGCTGGGCCTGCTGGCGCTGGTCTCCAGCGGCGTGATCTACGCGCGCGGCGTCAAGCTGGGCGAAGCGGCGCGCAACGCGGCGATCTGGATCGGCGTCGCCGCCATCGCCTTGATCGGCTACAGCTTTCGAACCGAGCTGAGCGACGCCTTCGTCAAGGTGCGCGGCGAGATCATCCCCGCCTACGCCATCTCCACCACGCCGCACGAAATGACCGTGACCCGCAGCGCCGACGGCGGGTTCTACATTCTGGGCCAGATCAACGGCGCGCCGGTGCGCTTCGTGATCGACACCGGCGCCAACGGCGTCTTGCTGAGCCCCGATGACGCCAAGCGCGCCGGCATGGACGTCGATGCGCTGAAGTACGCCTCGCCCGCCGAGACCGCCAACGGCGTCGGCTTCATGGCCCCGATCATCCTGCCGCAGCTGGACGTCGGCGAGATGAAGCTCGTCAACGTGCAGGCCGCCGTCAACAAGGCGCCGATGAGCTCGTCGCTGCTCGGTATGGCGTTCCTGCGCCAGCTGGACGACGTCGAGATCCACGGCGACACGCTGACGCTGAAGTGGAAGAGCCCGTCGCCGCCCCCGCGCAGCCAGGAGCCAGCAGCGCAGCCGCCGCCCACGGCGTCGCCTTCCGGATCGCCTCGGACAGCCTGAACGACGCGCGGCGAACGTGACGTAAGGCCCCGCCAGCGATAGAGGTGACCGCTTCCCCGCCAGGAGGTGTTGATGTCACTCGCCGACAATCCCGTATTCGCCGAATGGACCGGCCCGCACGGCGCCGCGCCGGCGTTCGACAAGGTGGAGACCCAGCATTTCATCCCGGCGCTGGAGGCGGCGATCGCCGAGAAGCAGGCCGAGGTGGCCGCGATCGCGAACAACCCCGACCCGCCGACCTTCGCCAACACCCTGGAGGCGCTGGAAGCCAGCGGTCCGGCCCTGACCCGCGCCGGCCGGCTGCTGAACATCTACACCTCGACCATGAACACCCCGCAGATGCGCGAGGTGCAGACCTGGGCCTCGCCCAAGCTGGCGGCGCTGCGCGACGAGATCACCCAGAACGGCGCCCTGTTCGCGCGGATCAAGGCCGTCTACGCGGCGCGCGAGACGAGCGGCCTCGACGCCGAACAGCAGCGGCTGGCCTTCGTCGTCTACGACCGTTTCGTCCGCCAGGGCGCGGCGCTGTCGGACGCTGACAAGGCGGCGCTCGCGTCGGTGAACCAGAAGCTCGCCGGCCTCTACACCCGCTTCAGCCAGAACATCCTCGCCGACGAGGAGGGCCAGGCGCTGGTGATCGACAGCGCCGCCGACCTCGAAGGCCTGAGCGAAGGCCAGATCGAGGCCGCGGCGGCCGAGGCCAAGGCGCGGGGGCTCGAAGGCAAATGGGCGTTCGCCAACACCCGCTCGTCGATGGAGCCGTTCCTGACCTTCGCCGCCCGCCGCGAGCTGCGCGAGAAGGCGTTCCGCCTCTTCACCATGCGCGGTGACGGCGGGACGCACGACAACACCCCGCTGATCACCGAGATCATGCATCTGCGGGCGCGGAAGGCGAAGCTGCTCGGCCACCCGACATTTGCCCACTGGATCTCCGACGGCCAGATGGCCAAGACCCCCGAGGCGGCGATGCAGCTGCTGACCGCCGTCTGGGGGCCGGCCAAGTCGCGCGTCGCCGAGGAGGTGGCGGAGATGGAGGCGCTGTCGACAGCCGAGGGATCAAACGCCCCGATCGCGCCCTGGGACTACCGCTACTGGGGCGAGAAGGTGCGCAAGGCCAAGTACGAACTCGATGAGAACGAGGTGAAGCCCTACCTGCAGCTCTCGCGCATGCTGGAGGGCATGTTCTGGGCCGCCGGCGAGCTGTTCGGCCTGAAGTTCGCACCGGTCGGCGACCTGCCGGTCTACCACCCGGACGTCACCGTCTACGAGGTGACCCGGGACGGCCAGCGCGTCGGCGTCTGGTACTTCGACCCCTACGCCCGGGCCGGCAAGTCGTCCGGCGCCTGGATGAACGAGTACCGCACCCAGGAACGGCTGGGCGGCGTGGCCACCACGCCGATCATCTCCAACAACGAGAACTTCATTCCGCCCAAGCCGGGCGAGCCGTGCCTGATCTCCTGGACCGACGCGGTGACGCTGTTCCACGAGTTCGGCCACGGGCTGCACGGGCTGAACTCGAGCGTGACCTATCCGTCGCTGGCCGGGACGGCGGTGCTGCGCGATTTCGTCGAGCTGCCGAGCCAGCTGTTCGAGCACTGGCTGCCGACGCGCGAGCTGCTGGCGAGGTTCGCCGTCCACTACCAGACCGGCGAGCCGATGGGCGAGGCGCTGGTCGACAAGATCTTCCGCGCCGAGACCTTCCACCAGGGCTTCAAGACGGTGGAATATCTCTCCAACGCCCTGCTGGACCTGAAGGCGCACCTGCTGGGCGACACCCCGATCGACGCCGACGGCTTCGAGACATCGGCGCTGGCGGAGATCGGCATGCCGCCGCAGATCGTGCTGCGCCACCGGCTGCCGCACTTCTCCCACATGTTCTCGTCCGAGGGCTACGCGGCCGGCTACTACAGCTACATCTGGGCCGACACGCTCAGCGCCGACGCGGCCGAGGCCTTCGCCGAGGCGCCGGGCGGGTTCTACGACAAGGCGATGGCCCAGCGGCTGCTGGCCGACGTGCTCAGCATCGGCAACACGGTCGAGCCCGGCGAAGCCTACCGCCGCTTCCGCGGCCGCGAGGCCGGCATCGACGCCCTGATGCGCGACCGCGGCTTCGCGCCCGCTCTTTCATGAAGGGGTCGCTGACGTGAGCCTGCGCATTCGAGGCCTCGATCATCTGGTGCTGCGGGCGAAGGACCCGGCGGCGATGGAGCGGTTCTACGTCGAGGTGCTGGGCCTGACGGTGGAGCGGCGCTCGGACACGATCGGCCTCGTGCAGCTGCGCGCCGGCGCCCAGCTGATCGACCTGGTCGCCGTGGACGGCATGCTGGGCAAGCAGGGCGGCGCCGGCCCTGGCGCCGGGGGCCGCAACCTCGACCACTTCTGCCTCAACCTCGAGGACTTCGATCTGGCCGCCACGATCGCCCACCTCGAGGCGCATGGCGTCACCGTCGGCGAGAGCGGCCGGCGCTATGGCGCCGGCGGCTTCGGGGTCTCGGTCTACCTGTCCGACCCAGAGGGCAACGGGCTGGAGCTGAGGGGATAGGGGCGGTCGGCCGCCCCTCCAGTTCCCCGGCCATGACCGAGTGAAGGGAAACAAACTCCCAACGGCCCGCTTGACTCGCCTCATGGTGCGAGACCGCCGGCGCCGTCCTAAGCCGCCTGGGTGGGCGGCGCGGCGTCGACGATCATGAAGTGTCCGCGCAGCGCCGCGACCGGGCTCTCGCGATCCTCCTGCCAGGCCTCGACCGCCAGGTTGGCGGCGCGGCGGCCGAGCTTCAGGATGCGGGCCTCGGCGTAGAACGTCACCGGCCGGGCAGGGCGCAGGTAGTCGACCGTGATGTCGATGGTCCGCGCGCGGCGGCCCTCGGCGCCCAACCTGGCCAGCGCCGCCAGCTCGAGGAACGACGCGACCACGCCACCGTGCAGCGCCGGCAGGATGGGGTTGCCGATCAGCCGCTCGGCGAAGGGCAGCACCGCGATCGGGCCGCTCTGGCCCACCTCCAGCCGCACGCCGAGGAAGCGGGCGTAGGGCCAGTGGTCGAGCAGCGGCGGGCTGAGCTCGCGCCCGCTCATGCGTTCATCAGCGGCACGTTGGTGAGCATGAAGGCGGCCTGTGCGGCGGCGATCGGGTCGGACGCGTCGTCCTCGTAGGCCCAGCCCCGCACCACCGCGACGTCGCCGGCGAGGTTCAGGCACTCCGCCTCGGCGATCACGGCGCGGCCCGGCCGGGGCGGCCGGATATGGTCGAGGCGGAAGTCGAGCGTCGCCATGCCGCCGGGCCTCAGCGCGCGCCCCTCGGCCTCGGCGCGGGCGCGCAGCGCGTGGCCGATCGCCATGCCGCAGGTCTGGTCGAGCAGGGCGAAGATCACGCCGCCGGCGAGGCCTCCGTCAGCCGGATCGCCGACGAGGTCGTCGCGGAACGGCGCGCGCATGGCGCAGGCTCGGTCTTCCAGGGTCTCGAAACCCAGCGCCAGCGACAGGGCCGTGCCGCGATACGCGAGATCGCCCTGCACGGCGTCGCTCATCGGCTCTTCGGCGGTCGGCGGTTCGTCGCTCATGGGGTCCCTATAGGGTGCTGACGCCGCGTTGCGGAAGGGCCGCCTATATTGTCGGGCGTGATCAAGCCCGAAACCCTCGTCTGCCCTAGGCCCAACGGCCTCTACTGCCCGCCTGGCGACTTCTACATCGACCCGGTGCGCCCAGTCGCCCGCGCGGTGATCACCCACGGCCACGCCGACCACGCCCGCGCCGGCCACGAGGCGGTCGCCGCGACGGCCGAGACCCTGGCGATCATGGCCGTGCGCTATGGCGAGGGCTTCGCCGGCTCGGTGCGGACCATGGCCTACGGCGAGACCATCGAGCGCGATGGCGTCGCCGTGACCCTGGTCCCGGCCGGCCACGTGCTGGGCTCGGCCCAGGTGGTGGTGCGCTGGAAGGGTATGACCGTGGTCGTCTCCGGCGACTACAAGCGCCGGCGCGATCCCACCTGTCCGCCGTTCGAGCCGGTCCCGTGCGACGTCTTCGTCACCGAGGCCACCTTCGGCCTGCCGGTGTTCCGCCACCCGGACGACGCGGAGGAGATCCGCAAGGTGCTGCGCTCGCTGGAGCAGTTCCCCGAGCGCACCCACCTGATCGGGGCCTATGCGCTCGGCAAGGCGCAGCGGGTGATCCGCCTGCTGCGCGAGGCGGGCTGGGACCGCACCATCTATGTCCACGGCGCATTCGAGCGGCTGAACGCGCTCTACGAGGAATTCGGCATCGATCTCGGCCCGCTGGCGCCGGCCACCACCGACGCGAAGAAAGCCGCCTTCGCCGGCGAGATCGTGATCGCGCCGCCGGGCTCGCTGGCCGATCGCTGGAGCCGCCGCTTCGCCGATCCGGTCGACGCCTTCGCCTCGGGCTGGATGCGGGTCAGGGCCCGGGCCCGCCAGCGCGGCGTCGAGCTGCCGCTGGTGATCTCCGATCACGCCGACTGGGATGAACTGACCGGCACCCTGGCCGAGCTGGCGCCGGGCGAGGTCTGGATCACCCACGGCCGCGAGGAGGCGCTGGCGCGCTGGTGCGAACTCAACGGCCGCCCGGCGCGCGCACTGGCGATCGTGGGCTACGAGGACGAGGAAGACTGAGGCGAAGATTGACGCGTTGTCACGTGCGATGATCACGGGTCTGTGATCATCTATCACGGTTCCGTGAATGAACCGGAGAGGTCATCGTGATGAACCGCACGCTTCCCACCACAGCCATCGCTGTCGCCATCGCCGCCCTGAGTCTCGCGGCCTGCAAGAAGGCCGACCTGATGACGGCGCCGCCGCCGCAGGCAAAGGCGCCGGCCGCCAGCAGCGACGCCGAGGCCGGCGCGGACGCCGCGGACGCCACCGATCAGCGCGCTGCATCCACGTCGCCGCAGCCCGCGCCGTCGCCGCAGGCGCCGATGCTGGCGATGGCCTACAAGCTCGGCCTCGCCGTCCCGGCCGACCAGGTGCGGCCGCTGATGGAGAGCCACCAGGAGGCCTGCGAGCGGGCCGGGACCGACCAGTGCCAGGTGATGGCCGCCAGCGCCGACGCCGAACACGGCGACCGCGCCACCGCCTTGCTGACCCTGCGCGCCACGCCGGCCTGGATGCGGGTGTTCCGCAGCCGCGCCGAGGCCGACGCCAAGGATCTCGGCGGCAAGATCGAGCTTGCAGGAACCGAGGGCGACGACCTCGGGGCCCAGATCACCGACGAGGGCGCAGCGCAGCAGGCCAGGGCCGCCGAGCGGGCGCGGCTGACCCAGCTGATGCAGCGCCGCACCAAGAACCTTGGCGACACCCTGCAGGTCGAGCAGGAGATCACCCGGGTCCAGGGCGAGATGGACCAGGCGGCGTCGGAACTGGCGGCGATGAAGACGCGCATCGCGATGGAGACGGTCACCATCTCCTACGAGTCGACCGCGATGGCGGCGCCGGAGGGCGACGCCGCCCCGCTGGCGTCCGCGGCGCACGGCTTCATGGGCAACTTCTTCGCCGTGCTGGCCGGCTTGCTGACGATTACGTCCGTGCTGCTGCCGTTCGCGCTGATCGCCGCGCCGGTGGCCTGGTGGATCTCGCGGCGACGCAAGGTGCAACCCGTCCGGCCGGTTGCGGAGTAGCGCGCCGTTCCCCTCCCCCTTGTGTCGCAAGGGGGAGGGGAGATGTGTCGGCTAAGCCGCGCGCAGCTGGCCGGCGGTTTCCAGCGCGCCCTTCAGCGCCCGTTCGCGGTGCTCGGGGCCGACCTGGATGCCGTCGGCGGCGACGAACTCGAGGTCGGTGACGCCGATGAAGCCGAACACGGTGCGCAGGTAGCTCTCGACGTGCTCGGCGGCGGCGTTGGCGTCGCTGTAGAAGCCGCCGCGCGAGACCGCGACGATCACCCGCTTGCCGCCGGCGAGGCCCTCGGGCCCGGCCGCGGTGTAGCGGAAGGTCTTGCCGGCGATCAGGATGCGGTCGATCCAGGCCTTGAGCTGGCTGGGCAGGGTGAAGTTGTACATCGGCGCGCCGATCACCACGACGTCGGCGGCGAGGAACTCATCCAGCGCGGCCTGGGCCGCCAGGTGTTCTTCCTGGATCTGCGCCGGGACCGCCGCGCCCTGCGCAGCTGCCAGATGCAGGCCCGACAGGTGCGACAACGGCTGGGCGGCGAGGTCGCGGTAGGTGACCTTCAAGGTCGGGTCGGCGGCGCGCAGCCGGGCGACGATCGCGGCGGACACCTGGCGGCTGACGGAATGGTCGCCAAGTACGCTGGCGTCGATGTGGAGGAGGTTCATGGGAGGTTGCCTTTGCTGGTAACAAAAAGTGACCAGGTCTAGATGGGTGACCGTTGCAACCACCCGCAAGAAGGCACATTTGAGGTACTGGAGCACACCGAAGTGACCGTCATCGACCGCCCCCGTCTGAACCACGAATCCTCCGAGTGCCGGGCGGTGAACACCGTGCTGGCCCGCGTCGGCGACAAGTGGAGCGTGCTGATCGTCGCCCTGCTCGGCGACGGACCGAAGCGCTTCAACGAGATCAAGCGCATGGTCGGCGGCATCTCGCAGCGCATGCTGACCCTGACCCTGCGAGGGCTGGAACGCGATGGCCTCGTCACCCGCACCGTCTTCCCGACCGTGCCGCCGCGGGTGGACTACGAACTCACCGAACTCGGCCACTCGCTGTGGAAGCCGGTCGAGGCGCTGGGCAGCTGGGCGCGAGAGAACCAGGATCAGATCGCCGCGGCGCGCCAGAAGTTCGATGCGCGCGCCGATCGGGCCTGATGCGCGCGTTCGCCCGGCTGCTCGACCGCCTCTCGCTGACGCAGGGGCGCAACGCCAAGCTCGTCCTGGTGCGCGACTTCCTCAAGCAAACGCCCGACCCTGACCGCGGCTGGGCGCTGGCCTCGCTGACCGGCGCGCTGACCTTCGACGCCGCCAAGCCGGCGGCGATCCGCAAGGCGATCGAGGGCCGGATGGACCCGGTGCTGTTCGGCTGGTCCTACGACTTCGTCGGCGACCTGGCCGAAACCGTCGCGCTGGTCTGGCCGGCCAAGCCGGGCGCCAACCGCGAGCCGGAGCTCTCCGAAGTGGTCGACGCCCTGCGCACCGCCTCGCGGAGCGAAGTGCAGGGCCTGATCGAAGGCTGGCTCGATGCGCTGGACGCCGACGGCCGCTGGGCGCTGCTGAAGCTGCTCACCGGCGGCCTGCGCGTCGGCCTGTCGGCGCGGCTGGCCAAGCAGGCGGCCGCGGATATCGCCAAGATCGATGGGGCCGGCGTGGACGTCGCCGAGGTCGAGGAGGTCTGGCATGTCCTCGAGCCGCCTTACGAGGATCTGTTCGCCTGGCTGGAGGGCCGCGCCGAACGCCCCTCGCCCGACGCGCCAGGGCGTTTCCGGCCGGTGATGCTGGCGCAGGCGATGGACGAGGACGTCGACTTCGCCAGACTCGATCCCGCCGACTACGCCGCCGAGTGGAAGTGGGACGGCATCCGCGTGCAGGCGGTCAGCGAGCGCGGCCAGACGCGGCTCTGGAGCCGCACCGGCGAGGACGTCTCCGCCGCGTTTCCCGACGTGGTCGCGGCGCTGGACTTCGAGGGCGTGATCGACGGCGAGCTGCTGGTGCTGCGCGAGGGGCGCGTGGCCCCGTTCGGCGACCTGCAGCAGCGGCTCAACCGCAAGAGCGCCGACGCCAAGCTGATGGCGGCCTATCCCGCCGGCATCCGCGCCTACGACCTCCTGCTCGACGGCGAGACCGACCTGCGCCACCTGCCGTTCCGCGAGCGCCGCGCCCGGCTGGAGGCCTTCGTCGGCGCGATCGCCTCGCCGCGCATCGACCTCTCGCCGACCCAGCCGTTCGCGACCTGGGACGCAGCTGGCCGCCCTGCGCGCCGAACCGCCGGCGGGCGATCCGCGCTGCGCCGAAGGGCTGATGCTGAAGCGCTGGGACTCGATCTACGAGGCGGGGCGGCCGAAAGGGCCCTGGTTCAAGTGGAAGCGCGACCCGCACCTGATCGACGCGGTGCTGATGTACGCCCAGCGCGGCCACGGCAAGCGCTCCAGCTTCTACTCCGACTACACCTTCGGGGTCTGGCGGGAGGACGAGGCGGGGGTGCGCAGCCTCACGCCGGTCGGCAAGGCCTATTTCGGCTTCACCGACGAGGAGCTGAAGCTGCTCGACAAGTTCGTGCGCGACAACACCACCGAACGCTTCGGCCCGGTCCGCTCGGTGCGCGCCGACCGTGACTTCGGCCTGGTGCTGGAGGTGGCGTTCGAGGGCCTGCAGCGCTCCACCCGCCACAAGAGCGGCGTCGCCATGCGCTTCCCGCGGATCAACCGCATCCGCTGGGACAAGCCGTCCCGCGAAGCCGACGAACTGGCGACGCTGGAGACGATGCTGGCGAAGGTGGGCGGCTAGATATACCACCCAACAGTTCGGTCATGGCCGGGCGTCAGTCCCGGCTATCCAAGCGCACCGACTGAGCCGTGGCCGCGCTGGGCGCGGCCACACAACGGTCTGAGTTCATGGGTCGCCGGGACTGACGCCCGGCCATGACCGTGAGATTGGGTGGGATTTGGGGGGCCTGCGCCCCTACCCGTTATACCCGCGCACCGCCTCGATGATCAGATCCTGGACCTCGTGGGTCAGGTAGGCGTGCATCGGCAGGGCCAGTACCCGCAGCGCCTTGGCGTCGGAGATCGGCAGGCCGCCGGGGCCGATCGGGAAGCAGGCGTACGGCGCCTGGCGGTGCATCGGCACCGGGTAGTAGACCGCCGTCGGCACGCCCAGCGCCTTCAGGTGCGCGGCCAGGCCGTCGCGGTCGTGGTGCTCGATCACGTACTGCGCCCAGGTCGAGACGCCGCCCTTGATCACTTTCGGCACCGACAGCACGTGGCCCTCAAGGCCCTCGTGGTAGCGGCCCGCGATCAGCTGGCGCAGCTCGATCTCGTCGGCGAACACCGCCAGCTTCTCGATCAGGATCGCCGCCTGCAGCGTATCCAGCCGCGAGTTCATGCCGATCCGCATGTTGAGGTACTTCGGATCGTGCGGCAGCGGATGGCCGTTGACGTCGCTCTTCACCGCCTTGCCGTGGATGCGCAGCGAATCCATCCGCTCCCACAGCGCCGCGTCGTCGGTCAGCACCGCGCCGCCGTCGCCGTAGCCGCCGAGCGGCTTGGCCGGGAAGAAGCTGGTGGTCGCGGCGTCGGCCCAATGCACCGGGTGCTCGCCGTCAAGGGTGCAGCCGAAGCCCTGCGCGGAGTCGGCGATCAGCTTCAGGCCGTGGCGGCGGCAGATTTCGGCGAGGCGCGGATAGTCGGCGGGCTGGCCGAACAGGTCGACCGCGATCACCGCCGCCGGCCGCAGCTCGCCCTTCGCCTTCACCGCCTCGATGGCCGCTTCCAGGTGCGCCGGATCGAGGTTGTAGGTGTCGGGCAGGATGTCGACGAACACCGGCGTGGCGCCGGTCCAGGGGATCACCTCAGGCGTCGCCGCGAACGTGAACGAGGGGCAGAAGACCGCGTCGCCCGGGCCGATGTCCCAGGCCATCAGCGGCAGCGCCAGCGCGTCGGTGCCATTGCCGCAGGAGAGCGCGTGGCTGGCGCGGCCGAACGTCGCCAGCTGCTCTTCGAACGCGCGCACTTCGGGGCCCATCACATAGCCGCCGTGCGCCAGCACCCGCTGGATCGCCGCGTCGATGCGCGGTTTGATCCGGTTCTGCTGGGCCGCGAGATCGATGAAGGGAATCATGGCAGCCGATTAACTGTGAAGGTCTGACGCGGCAGATAGGGCGCTTCGGCCGGGGCGACGACACAATCCTCGTAACCGACTGTTTCGGCTCCGGATGTGCGCCTCTTTGTAGTCACCGGGCTGGCGCCCTAGACTGCCGTGCAATGACAGACGCACGCCCCGCCGCGGTCCAGCACGCCACACCCGCCGATCTGGCCGATCACAGCGCGTCGGCCCTGCGCACCATGGAGGCCGAGATCGACGGCCTGAACGCGCTCGCGGCGGCGTTGCAGACCACCTTGCGCGCCACGTTCGACGCCGCGGTCGAGGCGATGCTGGCCGCGCAGGGCCGCATCGTCGTCACCGGCATGGGCAAGAGCGGCCACATCGCCCGCAAGGTCTCCGCGACGCTGGCCTCGACCGGCACGCCAGCCTTCTTCCTGCACCCGGCGGAAGCCAGCCACGGCGATCTCGGCATGATCGGGCCGGGCGACGTGGTGCTGGCCTTCTCCTGGTCCGGCGAGACGCCGGAGCTGCGCGACGTGATCCACTACTGCAAGCGCTTCGACATCAAGCTGATCGCGGTGGCGTCGGGGGCCAAGAGCGCGCTGGTGAAGGCCGCGACGCTGGCGTTCGTGCTGCCCGCAGCCGAGGAAGCCTGCCCGAACCGGCTCGCGCCCACCACCTCGACCACCATGCAGCTGGCGCTGGGCGACGCGATCGCGATGGCGCTGCTGGAGGCGCGCGGCTTCTCGGCCCGCGACTTCAAGGCGATCCATCCCGGCGGCAAGCTTGCCGCCCAGCTGCTCACCATCCGCGATCTGATGGGCGTCGGCGCCGCTGTGCCCAAGGTCGGCGAGCGGGCCACCTTCGCCGAGGCGATCGACGTGATCACCGACAATGTCTGGTACGGCGGCGTGGCGGTGGTCGACGACGCCGGCCGGCTGGTCGGGGCGCTGACCGATGGCGACGTGCGCCGCGCGCTCGGCAAGGCCGACCTGACTTCTCCGGTCGCGGACCACATGACCCGCACGCCGGTGTTCGTCGAGCCCGACCTGCTGGCCGGCGAGGCGCTCAGAATGATGAACGAGCGCGACCGGCCGATCATGCTGCTGTTCGTCTGCGAGCACGGCAAGCTGGTCGGCGCCGCCCACATGCACGACTTCCTGCGCGCGGGGATCGCCTGAGCCTCAGGGGCTCAGGGCGCCATCCCCGGAAATTGCGGCAGGCCGTCGTTCAGGCTCGACCAGGCGATCTTGAAGTCGACGAACATATGGCACTGCGGCGGCAGCGCGTCCGGCTCGTCGAACGCCGCGACGGCGATCCCCGTCCGTTGCGCCGAGGGTCGCTCGGCGAACAGCCGCGTCCCGCACTGGGGGCAGAACACCCGCCACAGCTGCTCCGACGAAGGATAGCGCGCCGTCGGTCCGCTGACGCTGACCTGCTCGATCGGGTAGAGCGCGCGGGCGAAGAACGGCGATCCCATCGCCTTCTGGCACAGGCGGCAGTGGCAGTTGCGCACGTTGGTCGGTTCGCCCCGCGCCTCGAACCGCACCGCGCCGCACAGGCATCCGCCCGCTCTGACAATCTCCTCGGACATCGCTCGCCTCCCTGACTGTGACCTCCCGGCGCTGGACGGCGCCGGGCGCCGGCCCTACATCGCCGACATGTCCGGCAAGACCCTGTACGACAAGATCTGGGACGCGCACGTCGTCTCGACCGACGCCAACGGCGAATCGGTGCTCTACATCGACCTCCATCTCATCCACGAGGTGACGACGCCGCAGGCGTTCGCCGGGCTCAAGGCCGCGCATCGCCCCGTGCGCCGCCCCGACCGCACGCTCGCCGTCGCCGACCACAACGTGCCGACCGAGAACCAGGCTTTGGGGATCGACGCCGTGGTCGACGAGGAAGCGCGGCTGCAGCTGCAGACGCTGGCGCGCAATGTGGCCCTCCACAAGATCGAGTTCTTCCCGATGGGCGATCCGCGCAACGGCATCGTGCACGTGGTCGGGCCCGAGCAGGGGCGGACGCAGCCCGGGATGACCATCGTCTGCGGCGACAGCCACACCTCGACGCATGGCGCATTCGGGGCGTTGGCCCAGGGCATCGGCAGCTCGGAGGTCGAGCACGTGCTGGCGACCCAGACCCTGCGCCAGCAGAAGTCGAAGAACATGCGCGTCCGCTTCGTCGGCGAGCCGCCGCCGGGCGTCGGGGCCAAGGACTACGCCCTGGCGATGATCGACCAGATCGGCACCGCCGGCGGCACCGGCCATGTGATCGAATATGTCGGCGAGGCGATCCGGACGCTGTCGATGGAAGCGCGGATGACGCTCTGCAACATGACCATCGAGGCCGGCGCCCGCGCCGGGCTGATCGCGCCGGACGAAACCACCTTCGCCTACATCATGGGCCGGCCCGCCTCGCCCAAGGGCGGCGCCTGGGAGATGGCCCTGCCGTACTGGAAGAGCTTCTTCTCCGACTCTGACGCGCGGTTCGACCGCGAGGTCGAGATCGACGTCTCCAACCTGACGCCGATGGTGACCTGGGGCACCAGCCCCGAGGACGTGGTCGCCATCGACGGCCGCGTGCCCGACCCGGCGACGCTGGACGAGGCCAAGGCCGTCCAGGTGCGCCGCATGCTGGACTACATGGGCCTCGAGCCCGGCCAGCCGATCCAGAGCGCGCGGATCGACCGCGTCTTCATCGGCTCGTGCACCAACAGCCGCATCGAGGACCTGCGCGCCGCCGCCGCGATCGTGCAGACCGCGCTGGACGCCGGCCGCAAGGTCGCGCCGCACGTCACGGCGATGGTGGTGCCGGGCTCGGGCTTGGTGAAGGAGCAGGCCGAGAGCGAAGGCCTGGATGAGGTGTTCCGCGCCGCCGGTTTCGACTGGCGCGAGCCGGGCTGCTCGATGTGTTTGGGCATGAACCCCGACCGCCTGGCGCCGGGCGAGCGCTCCGCCTCCACCTCCAACCGCAACTTCGAGGGCCGCCAGGGCCGTGGCGGCCGCACCCACCTGATGAGCCCCGCCATGGCCGCCGCCGCCGCCATCGCCGGCCATATCGCCGACGTCAGGGACTTCCTGTGATCGAGGCTCTCGACCACATCGCCATCGCGGTGAAAGATCTGGACCGCGCCGCCAGCGCGTTCGGCGCCCTGCTCGGACGGCGGGCGGACTGGCGCGAGGAGGCGGCCGGCGCGCGGCATACCTGGTTCCAGCTCGCCAACACGGCCATCGATCTGGTGGAGGCGGACGGTCCGGGCGAAAGCGGCGATCGCGTTCGGGCGCAGATCGAGGCGCACGGCGAAGGCCTGTGGGGCCTGGCGTTCGGCGTCTCGGATCTGGCCGAGACCAGCCGCGTTCTCGGCCGCCGCGGCGCGCCGGTGGGCGAGGCCGCGGCGCTGCTTTCGACCGACGCCTGGCGGCTCGCCTTCGTCGATCCGGCGGCCACGCACGGTGTCTCGATCGCCCTGGCCGAACGCACCGGCCGGTTCGAGCCCAAGCCCGGCGCCGGCGACGCGGTGCAGGCGCTCGACCACGTGGTGATCAACACGTCCAACCCGGACCGCGCCGTCGCGCTCTATGGCGCGCGCCTCGGGCTCGATTTCCGCCTCGACCGCTCGAACCCGCAGTGGGGCTCGCGGCTGATGTTCTTCCGCTGCGGCGGCGCCGTGGTGGAGATCGGGTCGCGGCTCGGCGGCGATGGGCCGACGGATGGTCCGGACAAGCTCTCCGGCCTGGCCTGGCGCGTCACCGATCCCGAGGCCGCCCAGGCGCGCATCGCCAAGGCCGGCTTCGACGTCTCCGAGGTGCGCAACGGCCGCAAGCCCGGCACCAAGGTGTTCACCGTCCGCGCCGGCGTCCCCGGCGCCCCGACCCTGATGTTGAGCGCGACGCCAGAGAGCGAGGACGCCTGATGCAGCCCTTCACCGATCTCCACGCCAAGGCCGCGCCGTTGGACATGGCCAACCTCGACACCGACCAGATCATCCCCAAGCAGTTCCTCAAGACGGTGGACCGCGAGGGGCTGAGCCAGGGTCTGTTCTACGACCTGCGCTTCGACGCGGACGGCAAGCCGCGGCCCGACTTCGTGCTCAACGATCCGCGCTACGCCGGCGCCGGCGTGCTGATCACGGGCGACAACTTCGGCTGCGGCTCCAGCCGCGAGCACGCGCCGTGGGCGCTGCTCGACAATGGCATCCGCTGCGTGATCGCGCCCAGCTTCGCCGACATCTTCTACAACAACTGCTTCCAGAACGGCCTGTTGCCGGTCGCGCTGCCCGAAGCGGCGGTGCGCGCTCTGATGGACGAGGCCAAGGGCGGCAACCACGTCTTCTCGATCGACCTGCCGTCCCAGATCGTCACCTCGCCCTCGGGCCAGAAGTTCCGCTTCGAGATCGATCCGGCGCGCAAGGCGAAGATGCTGGCCGGCCTCGATGCGATCGGCGAGACGCTCGAGCATCGCCAGGAGATCGACGTCTACGAGATGCGTCACGCGCTGGCCCAGCCCTGGCTCGAGCCGGCATGAGCCTCATCGTCGCCGGCACGGTGCGGGTCCCGCCCATGAACCTGGACGGCCTGCGCCCGCACATGGCGACGATGATGGCCGCCAGCCAGGCCGAGGACGGCTGCTTCGACTACAACTACGCCGAAGACGTCACCGAGCCCGGCCTGATCCATGTGTTCGAGCGCTGGCGCGACCAGGCCGCGCTCGACGCCCACTTCAAGACCGAGCACATGGCCCGCTGGCGCGCCGCCTGGCCGAGCTTCGGGGTTTCCGATCGCCGTCTCTTCGCCTACGAGGTCGCCTCCGAGCGCGCGCTCTGAGCTGACCCAAGGCGACCATGCCCAAACTACTGCTCCTCCCCGGCGACGGGATCGGTCCGGAGATCACCGACGAGGTGCGCCGCGTCGCCGAGCGGATCACCAACGACCTGACCATCGACCAGCGCCCGTTCGGCGGCGCTAGCCTCGACGCCCACGGCGTGCCGCTGACCGACGAAGCGCTGGCGACGGCCAAGGCCTCCGACGCCGTGCTGATGGGCGCGGTCGGCGGCGCGGTCGGGGCATCGCCCTGGGAGAAGGTTCCACGCAACCTGCGCCCCGAGGCCGGCCTGCTGGCGCTGCGCTCCGGCATGCAGGTGTTCGCCAACCTGCGCCCGGCGATCTGCTACGGCCCGCTGGCCGATGCTTCCACCCTGAAGCGCGAGGTGATCGAAGGGCTCGACCTGATGATCGTGCGCGAGCTGACCGGCGGGGTCTATTTCGGCCAGCCGCGTGGGGTCGAGGACCTGCCGGACGGCCAGCGGCGCGCGTTCGACACCCAGGTCTACACCACCCACGAAGTCGAGCGGGTCTGCCGCGTGGCGTTCGAGCTGGCGCGGGGCCGGCGCAACAAGGTGACCTCGGCCGAGAAGGCCAATGTGATGGAGACCGGCGCGTTCTGGCGCGAGGTCGTCACCGCCCTGCACGCCCGCGAATACCCGGACGTGACGCTGGAGCACATGCTGGCCGACAACGCGGCGATGCAGCTGGTCAAGAACCCGCGCCAGTTCGACGTCCTGGTCACCGACAACCTGTTCGGCGACATCCTCTCCGACGAGGCCGCGCAGCTGACTGGCTCGCTCGGCATGCTGCCCTCGGCGGCGCTGGGCGACCCGGGCAAGCCGGGGCTCTACGAGCCGATCCATGGCTCGGCGCCGGACATCGCCGGGCAGGGGATCGCCAACCCGCTGGCGGCAATCCTGTCGTTCGAGATGGCGCTGCGCTGGTCGCTGGCCCGGCCGGACCTCGCCGACCGGCTGAGCGCGGCGGTCAAGGCGGCGCTGGACGGCGGCGCCCGCACCCGCGACCTCGGCGGCCAGCTTTCCACCCGCGAGATGGGCGACGCCGTCCTCGCCGGGCTCTAGCGCATGACCGACGACGAGCACGTCGTCCATGAGGTCGTTGGCCCGGCCCTGACTCCCCTCGAAGCGGCGGGCGCGCTCGGCGTCGGCGTCAACTCCCTTCTGGTGCTGGGCGTGATCTCGGTGCTGCTGGGCTCGCTGGTCGACGAGCACCGGCTGACCAACGCCGACATCGGCCTGGTGATCATGGTCGAGGTCTTGAGCATGGGCGTCGCCACCGCGCTGGCCGGCGCGCTGCTCAAGCCGCTGCGGCTGAAGTCGATCGGCATCGTGCTGACGCTGCTGCTGGCCGCGATCGACTACGCCACCGCGCGCAGCTCGGGCACGGGCGTCTTCTGGCTGCGCGGCTTCGCCGGCGCCCTCGAAGGCGTGCTGCTGTGGATCACCGTGGCGATGATCTCGCGCACCGCGACGCCGGAGCGCTGGGCCGGCGTGTTCTTCGTCACCCAGACCCTGGCGCAGCTGCTGCTGGCGATCGCGCTGGCCGTCTGGATCATGCCCAAATGGGGCGCCAACGGCGGCTTCATCGCCATCGCGATCTGCGCCGTGGTCGGCCTGCCCGCGGCGCTGATCGGACCTAGCCGGCTCGCCGACCTCAACCCCGGCGAGGCGATCGCCGGGCCGCCGCCGTTCCGCGGCTGGATCGCGCTGATCGGAACGCTGGTGTTTGTCGCCGGCAGCGGGGCGGTCGGCGCCTATCTGCAGCCTCTGGCGCATGAGGCCGGACTAGACGCGGGCGTCGCCCGCACCGCGCTGTGGATCTCGCTGGCGGCCCAGGTCGCCGGCAGCAGCGCGGCGACGGCGCTGGCGGGCCGGATCCGCTGGTTCCACATCTTCCTGATCACCACGTCGTCGACGCTGGTGGTCTGGTGGGTGTTCGGCCAGCACATTCCGGCGTGGATTTTCGTCGGCGCCAACGCGGTCGCCGGCTTCACCGGGCTGCTGCTCAGCCCGTTCCTGGTGCCGATGACGATCGAGGCGGACCCGTCACGGCGTGCGGCGGTGCAGAGCGGGGCGGCGCAGCTGATCGGCGGAGCGATGGGGCCGCTGCTCGCCTCGCAGCTGGTCAGCGACAAGGACGTGCACGGCGTGCTCTGGTTGGGGGCGGGCCTGCTGCTGCCAGGTCTGGCGATCGTCGCGTGGCTACACTTCACGCATCGAACCGCGGCGGAGCCTGCGTCATGAGATGGATACCGATGATCCTGGCCTTGGCGCTCGCGCCGCTCGGCGGGGCGGCTCTCGCGCAGCCGTCCCCCGGCTGCGACAGCGTGCAGAGCCGCCAGTTCGACTTCTGGGTCGGGCGCTGGAGCGTGTCGCCGAACGGCCATCCCGACCGCCATGTCGCCGACAGCCTGATCGAAAAGCTCTACCAGGGCTGCGCCGTGCGCGAGAACTGGTCGCCGCTGCAGGGTGGCGCGGGCGGCAGCCTCAGCAGCTATGTGGTCGGCGAGGAAGCCTGGCGGCAGACCTGGGTCGACGCCACCGGCGCCCGGGTCGACTTCAAGGGCGGCTGGGACGGCAAGGCCATGGTGCTGACTGGGATCTGGCCCCAGCCCGGCCACCCCACTCAGCAGACGCGGATGACCTACACCAGGCAGGCCGACGGCTCGGTGCGGCAGCTGGGCGAAAGCTCGGACGACGGCGGCAAGAGCTGGCAGCTGAGCTTCGACCTCATCTACCGCAAGGCGGTCGCCTAAAGCTCGAGCGTCATCTGGGTCTGGGTGACCAGCGCCAGCAGCTTGCCCTCGGCGTTGGTGATCCGCGTCTGCCAGACGCTAGAGCGGCGGCCGATGTGCACCGGCGTCGCTTCCGCGGTGATGGTCTCGCCGACCCGGGCGCTGCCGAGGAAGTTGGTCTTGCTCTCCAGTGTCGTCGTCCGCGTTCCCTCGCGCAGGTTCAGCACCGCGCCGATCGCGCCCAGGCTGTCGGCGAAGGCCATGTAGGCGCCGCCGTGCAGGATGTGGCCGCCGGTGGTGAGCTCCTCGCGCACGGTCAGCTGGCCGACGACGCGGTCCTTCTCGGCGACGTTGAGCTCGATCCCGAGCGTCGTGGCCAGGGGGAGGGCGGCGATGTCGAAGGCCATGGCGTTCACCTTGCGTTGGGGACCTTGCGGCAGCTTCGCTCGGTTGCCACTTCGCTCGTCAAGGCGTAGTGAGCGCGTCCTTCCGCTTACAGGAGATTCCAGATGGGTTACCGGGTCGCCGTCGTCGGCGCCACGGGCAACGTGGGCCGTGAGATGCTGAACATCCTCGAGGAAGTGAACTTCCCCGTGGACAAGATTCACGCGATCGCCTCGCGCAAATCCATCGGCGTCGACGTCGGCTGGAAAGACGGCGTGATCAAGTGCGAAGACATCGCGCAGTTCGACTTCTCGAGCGTCGACATCGTGCTGATGAGCGTCTCGGGCGACTTTTCCAGGGAGTGGTCGCCGAAGATCGGCAAGGCCGGCGCGCTGGTGATCGACAATTCGTCGGCCTGGCGGATGGACCCCGACGTGCCGCTGATCGTGCCGGAGGTGAACCCGGACGCGATCGACATCGCGCATCGCAAGAACATCATCGCCAACCCCAACTGCTCGACCATCCAGCTGATGGTGGCGCTGAAGCCGCTGCACGACGCCGCGACGATCACGCGCGCGGTGGTGGCCACCTACCAGTCGGTGTCCGGCAGCGGCAAGGCGGCGATGGACGAGCTGTGGAACCAGACCAAGCAGGTGTTCGTGCTGGGTCCCACCGAGCCGCAGTTCTATCCCAAGCAGATCGCCTTCAACGTGATCCCGTTCGCCAACAACTGGATGGACGACGGCTACACCGACGAAGAGCACAAGATGCGGAACGAGACCCACAAGATCCTCGATCCCGAGATCAAGCTGACGGTGACCTGCGTGCGGGTGCCCGTGTTCGTCGGCCACTCCGAGGCGGTGCACCTCGAATTCGAGCACGCGATCGACGCCGACGAGGCGCGGGCGATCCTGCGCGAGGCGCCGGGGATCAACGTGATCGATAAGCACGACCGCACCGGCTACATCACCCCCAAGGAAGCCCAGGGGGAATTCCCGGTGTACGTCAGCCGCATCCGCAACGACCCGACCGTGGAGAACGGCCTGGCGCTGTGGGTGGTGTCGGACAACCTGCGCAAAGGCGCCGCGCTGAACGCCGTGCAGATCGCCGAACTGGCGCACGAGCGCGGCCTGATCGGCAACAAGCTGCTCGCATGAGCCCTCCCGCTGCGGCGCCGGGCGGCTCGTCCCGCCCAGCGCTGCGCGCCCGCAGCAAAAGTGGGGACTGCTTTTGCGTCCGCGGGCGCGCTCACTTTGGGGTTAGCGCGCCCTCCGGGCGGCTGAGCGATGCGCACTCAGCCTGAGCGCGCGCTGGCGGCGGGTGTCGTCGGCTACATCATCTGGGGACTGGTCCCGGCGCTGTTCATCCTGGCCGGACGGACGGGCGCGAGCCCATGGGAGATCGTCGGGCAGCGGGCGCTCTGGTCGATGCCGTGGGCCGGCCTGCTGGTGGTGATCGCGAAGCACGGCGATCAGGTGGCGCGGGTCTTCCGCAGTCCCCGGCTGCTGGGCCAGCTCGCGGTCTCGGCGCTGATGATCGTCAGCGGCTGGTCGGTCTACGTCTGGGCGGTCAACAACGGCCACAACATCGAAGCCGCGCTCGGCTATTACATCAACCCGCTGCTCAACATGGCGATCGGCGCCACCTTCTTCCGTGAGCGGATCAACGCGATCGGCCTTGGCGCGATCGCACTGGCGACGGTGGGAACCGTCCTGCAGGCGCTGGCGCTCGGCCACCTGCCGCTGATCGCGCTGTTCCTGGCGGTCGACGTTCACGATCTACGGCGTGATCCGCAAGCGCGTGGAGGTGGACGCGCAGGCGGGCCTGTTCGTCGAGAGCCTGCTGATGTTCCTGCCCGGCCTGGCGCTGGTGCTCTGGCTCGCCCACACCGGCGTGGCGACGTTCGGCGACGGCGCGCCAGTCACTTTGCTGCTGCTCGCGATGGGGCCAGTCACGGTCGCGCCGCTGGCCTTCTTCGCCTGGACCACGCGGCGCCTGCCGCTCTCGACCGTGGGCTTCCTGCAGTTCACCGGGCCGACGCTCGGCTTCCTGATCGGCCTGGCCGTCGGCGAGCGCCTGACGCCGCTGGGCGTGGTCTCGTTCGGCTTCATCTGGGCGGGCGTGGCGCTCTTCATGTTCGGCGCCTGGCGGGCGGGGCGGCGGGTGGCCCTCATTCCGCCCTCCCCCGCGAAAGCGGGGGCCCAGGCTTTTTCTGAAAGCCTTGCGCTCGGCGACAAGACGCCTGGGTCCCCGCCTTCGCGGGGAGAAGCGGAGGAAGGTCAGAGCCCGGCGTAGGCCGCCTCGATCAGCCGGCGCGCTCTGGCGTCGGCGATCAGTTCGGCGGACTGGCGGTTCATGACGTAGGCGCCGGAGACGCCGCGCTCGGGGTCGGCGAAGGCGCACGAGCCGCCCCATCCGGAGTGCCCGAACGTCTCCGGGCCCGGACCGTAGATCCCGAGGCCCTCGTTGCGCAGAAAGCCGGCGCCCCAGGCCAGGTCGTAGGGCAGCACCAGGTCCTGTCCGCGCCCTCGCGCCGCCGCGGCCGCCTCGATCGTCTCCGGCTTCAGCAGCCGTACGCCGTCCAGCCAGCCGCCGTTCGCCATCGCCCCCATCAGCCGCGCCAGCGCCGGTGCGGTCGCGTGACCGGTCACCGAGGGGATCCCCGCCCGCCGCCAGTCGGCCAGGCTGCGGCCGCCGGGCGAGGCCCAAGGCGTCAGGAAGGCGACGCGCTTGAACGCGTTGATCTCGCCGAGATTCGGCAGCGCTGGCGGCCTGCGCACGTCGGCGCAGCGCGGCTGCTCGGCGTCGGGCACGCCGATCCAAAGATCGAGCCCGAGCGGGTCGGCGATGTCCTCGCGCAGCGCCTGGCCCATCGTCCGCCCGTCGATCCGGCGGAAGATCTCGCCGGCCAGGTAGCCGAAGGTCACCGGATGGTAGCCGCACTGGTCGCCCGGCTTCCACATCGGCGCCATCGCCGCCAGCTTGCCGCAGATCAGCTCCCAGTCGAACCAGTCCGACGCCGCCATCGGCGCCTCGAAGCCGGGCAGGCCGGCCTGGTGCGCCATCACCTGTTCGACGGTGACTTCAGCTTTCCCGGCGGCGGCGAACTGCGGCCAGATCTCGGCGACCCGCTGGCCGTAGGAAAGCTTCACCTGGTCGATCAGCCGGGCGATCATGAAGGCGGCGATCGCCTTGGTGGTCGAGAACACCGACGTCAGCGTGTCTTCGGCGAAGGGACGGGTCTGGGCGCGGTCGGCCCAGCCGCCGATCAGGTCGACGACGATCTTGCCGTCGATGGCGAAGGCGAACCGGGCGCCGAGCTCCAGGCCCTTCGCGAAGTTGGCTTCGAACACCTGGCGCACGGCGTCGAAACGGGGCGCACAGAGGCCGGAGATCGGCGCGTCAGCCATTGATCGGGGCGAGGCGAACGCGGGACGAGGGGGCGATGACGGTCGGCAGGGCGGTGATCGGCAACTCGTCGCGGCCGTCGGTCGCGGCGACGGCCTCGGCGACGCCGCCCACCGCCAGCTCCAGCGCCGCCGGCGGCGGATAGTGTCCCACCAGGGCGGCGACGAAAAGTACGGTCAGCAGGTCGCCGGTCCCTTTCGGCGCGGCCGTGGCCGGGGTGTGCGACGCCAGCCAGGCCTCTTCGCCGTCGACATAGGCCGCCCCGATCTCGCCGCCCGACCAGATCGAGGAGACGATCACCGGTCGCCCGAGCGACCGCGCCGCCGCCACCGCGCCGAGCGGATCGCCGATCGGCTGGCCGGACAGCCGGGACAGCTCCCAGGCGTTCGGCGCGATGATGTCGCCGAGCGGCGCCAGCCGGATCGTGATCGCCTCGGCCACCGCTTCCTTCACGTAGAGCTGGCCCTCGTCGCCCATGATCGGATCGACGATCAGCCGCGCTTTCGGCGCCGCGAGGCGGATGCGCTCCAGGGTGCCGGCCGCGATCGCGACCTGTTCCGGGGTTGAGAAGTGGCCGGTGATCACCGCGTCCAGCTGGCCGAACAGCCCCTGCGCCTCGATCCCGCCGATCATCGCCTCGAACGTCTCCGGCGCGACGGGCGCGCCGCCCGGCGGGCCGTAGCCGGGGTGGCGGCCGAACAGCACGGTCGGGACCAGGACCGGCTCGATCCCCAGCCGCGCCAGCGCCAGCGCCTGCGCCCCGCCGCCGACACGGCTGGCGGCGACATGGCTGGAAAGGATCAGCACACGGGCCATTTCGCCTAAGGCGTACTAGCCGACCATGCTCCAGTCGAGCGGTTCGCCGAATTTCAGGTCCCGCGCAGCGCGGCAGCCCAGTACTTCCGGCAGGTGTTTCGGCGGCAGGCCGTAGCCCGGCCGCACCGAGCGGATGTTCGCCTCGGTCAGCGGCTCGCCGGCTTTCACGTCGGCGGCGACGTAGAGCGAGCGGCGGTGGCCGGCGGCGGCGCGCTCGCTGCCGAGTTCGTCGTAGGTCGCCGATCCCAGCGCCGACCAGGCCGCCTTGCAATCGCGCACCAGCGCGGTGAACTCGGCCGGCTCCAGGCTAAACGCCGCGTCCGGGCCGCCGTCGGCGCGGGCGAGGGTGAAGTGCTTCTCGATGATCGCCGCGCCCAGGGCCACCGCCGCCACCGCCGCGGCCGAGCCGGGGGTGTGGTCGGAGAGCCCGGTCACCACGCCGAAACGGCGGGCGAGGTCGGGCACGGTGCGCACGTTGGCCTCCTCGATCGGCGCCGGATAGGACGAGACGCAGTGCAGCAGAGCGACGCCGTCCGCGCCGTTCTTCTGGGCGGTGGTCAGCGCTGCGTCCATCTCCTCCAGACTGGCGAGGCCGGTCGAGATGATCATCGGCTTGCCGCACGCCGCCACCTTGGCGATCAGCGGCAGGTCGATCGCTTCGAACGAGGCGATCTTGTAGGCCGGCGTATTCAGCGACTCGAGCAGCGCGATCGCGCTGGCGTCGAATGGCGTCGAGAAGATCGTCACCCCGCGCTGCCGGGCGCGCTCGAACAGCGCCGGGTGCCAGTCGTAGGGGGTGTAGGCCTCGGCGTAGAGGTCGTGCAGCGTGCGCCCGGCCCAGGGACCGTCCTCGATGCGGAAGCCGGGGCCGTCGCTGGCCAGGGTCAGGGTGTCGGCGGTGTAGGTCTGCAGCTTGATCGCATCGCAGCCGGTGGCCGCGGCCGCGTCGATCATGGTCAAGGCGCGATCGAGGCTGCCGTTGTGGTTGCCGCTCAGCTCGCAGATCACATAGGGCGGATGCCCCGGCCCGATCCTGCGGCCGGCGATGGTGATTTCGCTCATGACTCCCCTCCCCCTCGAGGGGAGGGGCCGGGGGTGGGGGGCTGCCGGCGACAGCTCTGTGGCGGATAGAGCCCCCCACCCGACCGCTTCGCGGCCACCCTCCCCTCGAGGGGGAGGGAGCGGATGCGCGCTGTCATAGGCCCAGCACCTCTGCCAGCGTCCCGACCACCCGATCCACATCCGCGTCGTCCATCGCCGGATACAGCGGCAGCGACAGGCAGTGGGCGTACCAGGCGTCCGCGCCAGGCAGGTCGGCGACGCCGTAGCGGGCGGCGTAGTAGGGCTGGCGGTGGACCGGGATGTAGTGGACCTGGCTGCCGATGCCGCGTTCCTTCAACGCCGCCATCACCTCCGCGCCGCGGCTTGCCGGCGGCCTCGAAGTCGATCAGCACGGCCATCAGGTGCAGCGCCGGGTCGGACCAGGGTGGGCGCTCGGCCATCCAGACCGCGGGCCGCAGCGGCGCCAGCAGCGTCTCGTAGCGTTTCGCCAGCGCCCGGCGGCGCTCGACGAAGCGCGGCAGCTTGGCGAGCTGCGAGAGGCCGAGCGCGCAGAGCACGTCGGGCAGGCGGTAGTTGAAGCCGATCTCCGGCATCTCGTACCACCACGGATCGGCGCCCGGCGGGCGGATCATGCCGTGGCTGCGCAGCGTCTTCAGCCGCTCGGCCAGGCGGGGATCGGCGGTGGTGATCATGCCGCCCTCGCAGGTGGTGAGCGTCTTGACCGGATGGAAGGAGAACACCGCCAGATCGCCCCAGCGGCCGTCGCCGGCGCGGGCCGGCGCGTTGTCGAAGGTCATTCTCGAGCCCAGCGCGTGGCAGGCATCCTCGACCAGGGCCGCGCCGGCGTTCTCGGCGATCTTGCGCAGGGCCGGCAGCTCGGCGACGTCGCCGCGCAGGTGCACCGGCAGGATCGCGCCGATCGGCCGCCCGCCGCAGCGCTCGACCGCGTCCTGCAGCGTCCGTGGCGTCATCAGCCCGGTCATCGGATCGACGTCGGCGAACACCACCTCGGCGCCGACGTAGCGGGTGCAGTTGGCGGTGGCCAGGAAGGTGATCGAAGGAACGACGCAGACCTCGCCCTCGCCAACGCCCAGCGCCAGCATGGCCAGGTGCAGCGCCGCCGTGCCGTTGGCGCAGGCGACCGCATGCCTGGCCCCGACATACTCGGCGAAGGCGGCCTCGAACGCGTCGACCCGGGGTCCGGTGGTGAGGAAATCGTCCCGCAGCGCCGCCGCCACCGCCGCGACGTCGTCGTCCTCGATGGTCTGATGGCCGTAGGGCAGGAACGCGGTCACGCGGCGGCCTTCTCCTCCACCATGGCCATCAACGCGGCCGCGGAGAGCCAGTCGGTGTTGGTGTCGCTGGCGTAGGAGAACTCCTCGGGCACCGCGGCCAGCCCGTCGGCGGTGCGGAACGGCGTGCGCGGATATTCGACGAACGCCGGCTCGATGGCGTAGCGGTCGCCCAGCTCGGCGGTGGAGCGGGCGTCGTCGGCCGAGATCATCATCTCGTGCAGCTTCTCGCCGGGGCGGATGCCGACCACCTCGATCTCGGCGTCCGGCGCCATCGCCGCGACCAGGTCGGTGATCTTCATCGACGGGATCTTGGGCACGAACACCTCGCCGCCGCGCATGATCGACAGCGACGAGAGCACGAAGTCGACGCCCTCCGGCAGGGTGATCCAGAACCGGGTCATGCGCGGATCGGTCACCGGCAGGGTCCTGGCCCCCTTGGCCAGCAGGCGCTGGAAGAACGGCACCACCGAGCCGCGCGAACCGACCACATTGCCGTAGCGCACCACCGAGAAGCGGGTGCCGATGTCGCCGGAGAGGTTGTTGGCGGCCACGAACACCTTGTCGGACGCCAGCTTGGTCGCGCCGTAGAGGTTGATCGGGTTGCAGGCCTTGTCGGTGGAGAGCGCCACCACCTGGCGCACCCGGTTGGTCAGGCAGGCCCAGACCACGTTCTCCGCGCCCATCACGTTGGTGGCGATGCATTCGGAGGGGTTGTACTCGGCCGCCGGCACCTGCTTCAGCGCCGCGGCGTGGATCACGATGTCGACCCCGCGCAGCGCCAGCGTCAGCCGGGCCCGGTCGCGCACGTCGCCGAGGAAGAAGCGCATCTTGCCGACCTGTTCGGCCGAGAACTTCTCGCGCAGCTCGGTCTGCATCTCGCTCTGCTTCAGCTCATCGCGGGAGTAGACGATCAGCTTGCGCGGCGTGTAGCCGCTGAGCACGGTCTCGATGAAGCGGCGGCCGAACGAGCCGGTGCCGCCGGTGACGAGGATGACCTTGCCGTCGAGTTCGAGGTCCTTGGGGGCGAAACGGCCCAAATCGGGCCTCCTTACAAATCTGGCCCGAACCGACCGGGCGAAACATGGTTAACCGTCCACCATTGACCATCCCTTAAGGGAGGGGGCGGAGGCTCCAGATCGTCATAAATCGCCGCGGATTGATCGTCGCAGGATTGGCCGTCGCCCTCGCGCCGAGCCTGGCCCTCGCCCAGGAGGCCACCCACAAGAAGGGCGGCGGCCTTTCGTTCATCCAGCTGGACCCGCTCTCGGCGACCGTCACCCGCGCCAACGGGCGGCGCGGGGTGATCACGGTCGAGTGCGGCGTCGATGTCGTCGACGCCGGTCTGCACGCCAGGGCGGCCCAGTCGACGCCGCTGTTGCGCGCGGCCTTCGCGGAGATCCTGCGCACCTACGCCGCTGGCCTGCCGCCCGGCGCGCCGCCCAACGCCGACTATCTGTCGATGGCCATGCAGCGCCAGACCGACACGGTCCTGGGCCGGCCAGGCGGCAAGCTGCTGCTGGGCGCCATCCTGGTCAGCTGACCCCTGGCGCCGGGCACTGAGGCTTCGCGGCCACAGCCGAACAGCGTTCCGCGAGGCGCCTTGACGCTGCGGCGGCGCAGCGCCTAGGTAGGCCTATCCCGGTCACTGGTCCGATTCAGAAAGGAGGGACGCCAAGATGCACATCGCTCATCGCACCGCCCTCCTGCGGCAGCCAACAGCCTCGCCTGTGGCCCGCCGCCCTTCCGACCGGTTCTGACTCAAGAGGTCACTTCCCGGTCGGCGCCAGCCCTCCGACCGAAGGACTTCTCCCTTGGCTCCCCGCCCTAGCCGCAGCGTTCCGCGCTCGCTTTCCGACTCGCCTGCTGCCGCGTTCCTGCGGCCGCGGGCGCGAACTCTTCCAACCCCTCAGCTTCGGGCCGCTCCGATGAGCCTCGCAATCGACGAAGACGACGACGAGACACGTCCTCGCATCCTCTCCAACACCCAGATCCTGGGCTACATCGGCCGCCACTGGCTGCGCGAGCCGGTGCGCTTCTCCGTCGCCTGCGCGCTGGTCGTGGTCGCGGCCTGCTGCGACCTGACCATCCCCTGGGCCTCGCGCGGGCTGATGAACGCGGTCAACAATCCGCACCGGGTCAGCAGCGTGGCCTGGGCGGCCTGGGCGGCGCTGTCGTCAGTCTATGCCCTGCAGTACGCGACCCGCTCTTCGACCTTCCGCATCCTGAACGGCTTCTACAGCCGCATCATGTCGCGGATGGTCAACGAGGGCTTCCAGCGGGTGCAGTCGTTCTCCACCGACTGGCACGCCTCCAACTTCGCCGGCGCCACCGTGCGGCGGGTCTCGCGGGCGATGTGGGGCTACGACTCTGCGTCGGACGCGCTCCTGCTGATGCTGGCGCCGACGCTGATCGTCATGGTCGGCCTGGTCGTCTCGTTCGGCGTGCACTGGCCGCTGGAGGGCCTGTTCGTGGCCGTCGTGGTCGGGGGGTTCGCGGTCTACAACGTGACGCTGGCGATCAAGTACATCCGCCCGGCCAACCTCGCCTCCAACGCGCTGGACTCGCGCATCGGCGGGGCGCTGGCCGACGCGATCGGCGCCAACCCGGTGGTCAAGAGCTTCGGCGCCGAGGCGCGCGAAGAGGCCCGGTTCGACCTCACCGTTCAGGCCTGGCGCGAGGCGGCGAACAAGACCTGGGACCGCTTCAACAACGTCGGCATGGGCCAGAACCTGTTCGTGTTCGTGCTGCAGGCGGGCCTCACCGGGCTGATGGTGCGCGCCTGGAGCGAGGGCAAGGCGGGGCCGGAGGACGTGGTCTTCGCCATCACCTCGTTCATCGTCATGGCCGGCTACATGCGCAACTTCAGCGACATCACCCGCATGCTGCAGAAGGGGCTCGACGACACGCAGGACGTCGCCTCCTACATGCTGACGCCGCCGCAGCTGGCCGACCGTCCAGGCGCGCCGTCGTTCCGCGGCGAGGTGGGCGAGGTGCGTCTGGAGGGGGTCTGCTTCGGCTACAAGTCGGCCGACCGCCGCCTCTACGACGGCTTCTCGCTGCACATCCGCCCGGGCGAGCGGATCGCGCTGGTGGGCCCGACGGGGTCGGGCAAGTCGACCTTCGTCAAGCTGCTGCAGCGGCTCTACGATCTGGAGGCGGGCCGCATCGTCATCGACGGGCAGGATATCGCCCAGGTGCGGCAAGATTCGCTGCGCCGGGCGATCGCGGTGGTGCCGCAGGATCCGGCGCTGTTCCACCGCACCATCGCCGAGAACATCGGCTATGCCCGGCCGGACGCGACGTTGGATGAGATCGCGCTGGCGGCTCGCCGCGCTCGTGCGCACGACTTCATCGCCGCCCTGCCGAAGGGCTACGAGACGCTGGTCGGCGAACGCGGTGTCAAGCTCTCCGGCGGCGAGCGGCAGCGGGTGGCGATCGCCCGCGCGTTCCTGGCCGACGCGCCGATCCTGGTCCTGGACGAAGCGACCTCGTCGCTCGACGTCGAGACCGAGGTGCAGGTGCAGGCGGCGACCGAGGAGCTGATGGCGGGGCGGACCACCATCGTCATCGCCCACCGGCTGTCGACCATCAGGAGCGCCGACCGGATCCTGGTGTTCGAGGGCGGCCGCATCGTCGAGGAGGGCCGCCACGGCGAACTGGTGGCCAAGGGCGGCGCCTACGCCCGGCTACACGCGGTGACGCAGGGGGCGTAAGGCCTGCGCGCCGCCGTATTGCGCCGCACAGTGATCGCCGATCACTTGGTGCGACGAATTCGCCACGGGCGCCGAAAACCGCTCGTAAGATCTTGACCGTGCAGGACCACCTACCTATTTGCACCGCAACATATTGCGCTGCACCAAATGAGGTTCCCCATGTTCAAGCTTATTGGAAAATGGATCGCGCGGTTCTTCGCTCCGGCTTTCGAGCTCATCGGCGATCTGCCGCCCCAGGCCCTGAGCCGGATCGTCGCCCCGTTCTAAGCGGCCGCGCCGAGTTCAATTGAACTCCCGTGAAAGGGCGGTCGCGAGGCCGCCCTTTTTCGCGACCACCACCTCGCCGAGGCCCTGCCAGGCCGCCGCTGTCCGCAGCTCCGCCGCCAGCGCCGCGGCCGTCTCCGCCTCGTCCGCGCCCGGCTCCAGGTGCGCGGCTTGCACCAGCAGCTGGCCCGCCTTGCGGTCGGCCTTGAGGTCCACCCGCGCCGCGATGCGCTCGCCCAGCAGGAACAGCAGTACATAGTAGCCGTCGTCGCGCTGCGCGGCGGGGGTGTAGAGCCCGATCCGGTAGCGCGCCTCGAACATCCGCTCGGTGCGCTCACGCCGCCAGACCAAGTTGTCGAACGGCGAGAGCAGCGCCGCGCCGGTCGCGCGCCTTGGCAGCTTGGCGCCGACGGCCAAGTAGGCGTCGCCGCGCCAACCTTCGACCGACACCCGCTCGAGCTGGCCGGCCTCCGTAAGCTCGTCCGCGCGGGCCTTGGCGTCGCGCTGCAGCAGGCGGAAGTAGTCCGCCAGGTCGGCGACGGTCGAAACGCCCATGGCCCGCGCCGAGATCAGCACCAGCTCGCGCTCGGCGTCCGCCTTGCTCGGCGTCGGGACCGCCATGATCGCCGGCGGGATCACCCGCTCGGTCAGGTCGTAGACGCGCTCGAAGCCGCGCCGGGTCTTGGTGGTGATCAGGCCGGCGCGGAACAGCCATTCCAGCGCGATCTTGCCTTCCGACCACTCCCACCAGCCCGACTTGCGCGGCCCCTCGGGCGCGAAGTCACCGCCGGTCACCGGCCCGCGCCGGGTGATCTCGGCCAGCACCTCGTCGATGTAGGCGCGCCGCTCCTTGGCGAACCGGGACAGCTCGCCGGAGCGGCCATTCTGGCGTCCCGCTTCCATCCGCCAGCGGAACAGCGGCTGCCACTCGACCGGCATGAACGAGGCCACGTGGCCCCAGTATTCGAACAGGCTCGGCCGCCGGCTCCAGGCCTCCTTCTCCAGCACCGCCATCGGATAGGCGCCCAGCCGCGAGAAGGCGGGCATGTAGTGGGTGCGGACGAACACGTTGACGCTGTCGATCTGGATCGCCCCCAGCCGACGCGCCAGCTTGCGGAACGCCCCGGATCCGACCGGCTTTTCGGGCTTCGGCGCGGCGAGACCCTGGGCGGCGAGGGCGATCCGGCGCGCCTGACTTGCCGAGAGCGTCCTGGCGGAGGGCGTGCGACTCATCCGGCGACGCTAGCTTTGGCGGGGTCCGGAAACTTGCAGCAGTCTCATTCGGCCGCCGCCAGCTCCTCGTGCGCCACCGTCTGCATCGGCGGCGGCGGGCGCATCAAGAGCAGCAGCGGGGCCAGGCACAACGTGCCCAGCGCCATCCAGGCGAAGATGCCGTCGTAGGCGATCATCGCGGCCTGGCGGGTGACCTCGCCGTTGAGCGCTTCCAGGCTGCCGCCGCTGCAGGGGTTCATCAGCGCCGGCAGGCTCGCGCCCAGGATAGGATCGCCGCAGTTGAGGTTGCCGGCCAGCACCGAGTGGTCGCTGGCCGAGCTGCTGGTCAGCGTCGCCGAAATCATCGAGATGCCAAGGCTGGAGCCCAGACTTCGGGCCATGGTGTTGACGATGGTGCCTTCGGTGCGGTGGATCGGGCTCAGCGTGGCGTAGGCCAGGGTGTTCAGCGGCGCGAACAGCAGGCCGACGCCGAAGCCCTGGAACACACCGGTGGTCATGATCGGCACGGCGGTCATCGTCAGGTCGAAGTGGGCCATCTGGTAGAGCGCGCCCACCGCGATCATCAGGCCGATCGCCAGCACTTTCCGCGCGCCGATGCGCGGGATCAGATAGGGCACCGACAGGAACGCCATCAGCGAGCCGACGCCGCGCGGCATGCTGGCGTATCCGCTTTGCAGTGCAGAGTATCCGAGCAGATTCTGCATGAAGCTCGGCAATATGGCGGTGGTGGAGAACAGCAGCGCGCCGACGAACAGGCCGAAGCTGGTGCAGGCGACGAAGTTGCGGTCCTTCGCCAGGTCGCGGTGGAAGAACGGCTGCTTGGCGGTGACCGTCTGGACGATGAACACCCAGAACGCGCCGGCGGCGATGATCGCGTCGATCCAGATCTCGCGCGAGCCGAACCAGTCCTGGCTGGGGCCGCGGTCGGTCATCAGCTGGAACGCGCAGACGAAGGTGATCAGGGAGCCGAAGCCGAGGAAGTCGAACGGCCGTTCCTTTCCCCCGCCGTCGTGCGACATGAACAGCCAGCAGCCGGCGAAGGCCAGGATGCCGACCGGCAGGTTGATGAAGAACACCCAGCGCCACGACAGGCTCTCGGTGATCCAGCCCCCCAGCGCCGGGCCGATGATCGGGCCCATAATCACCGCCGCGCTCCAGATCGACATCACCTGCGGGATCTGTCGCTGCGGGTAGATGTCGAGCATCACCGTCTGCGACAGCGGCATCATCGAGGCGCCGGCGATGCCCTGGATCAGCCGGAAGATCACCATCTCCGGCAGGTTCTGCGCCACGCCGCAGAGCATCGAGGCGACCGTGAAGCCGGCGATCGAAGCCAGGAACATCGGCTTGCGGCCGATCTTCAAGGAGAGCCAGCCCGACAGCGGCGTCATGATCGCGGTGGCGATGATGTAGCTGGTCAGCACCCAGGTGATCTGGTCCTGGCTGGCGCTGAGTTCGCCCTGCATGTGCGGCAGGGCGACGTTGGCGATGGTCGAATCCAGCGTGTTCATCAGCGTGGCCAGCATCAGGGCCCCGGTGATCGGAAAGCGGTTGTCGATGTCGACTTGAGAAGCCATGCGGCGACGAGTTCCTCCCCCGCGTCGACCTTAATCGGCGCTGGGGGCTGGAGTCATCAGTCCAAGTTTCGGGCGCATTGCCCCACCCGCGAGGAACGGGGAGGCGCGCGTCCCGCTGGATCGGCGTGTCGTCTCAGCCGTGGTCCAGCACCCGCTTCGGCTCGTAGGGCGCCTCCAGCGCCTTCACCTCGTCGTCGGTGAGCTTGATCGTCAGCCCGGCCAGGGCGTCATCGAGATGGTGCGGCTTGGAGGCGCCGATGATCGGCGAGGTGATGGTCGGGTTCTTCAGCACCCAGGCCAGCGCCAGCTGCATGTTGGAGACGCCGCGCTCGCGGGCCAGTTTGCTCAGCGTGTCGACCACCGCGTGGTCGGGGGCCTTGTAGTAGAGCCGGGGCGCGAATTCGTCGGTGCGGGCGCGCTCGGTGTTGCCTTCGCCCGGATTGCCCCGGCCGCCGGCCAGGAAACCGCGCGCCAGCGGCGACCACGGGATCACGCCGATGCCCTGGTCCTTGCACAACGGCAGCATCTCCCGCTCCTCCTCGCGGTAGACCAGGTTGTACTGCGGCTGCATCGAGACGAACGGCGTCCAGCCGTTGGCCCGCGAGGCGGTCAGCATCTTCATGAACTGCCACGCGTACATCGAGCTGGCGCCGATGTAGCGAGCCTTGCCGGCGCGCACGACGTCGTTCAACGCCTCCAGCGTCTCCTCGATCGGCGTCTCGTAGTCGAAACGGTGGATCTGGTAGAGGTCGACGTAGTCGACGCCGAGCCGCTGCAGGCTACGGTCGATGCCGTCGAGGATGTGCTTTCGCGAGAGGCCGGCGTTGTTGGCGTCGGCGCCCATCCGGCCGTTGACCTTGGTCGCCAGCACGACCTCGTGGCGCTTGCCGAATTCCTTCAGCGCCTTGCCGGTGACCCGCTCGCTCTCGCCCTGGGAGTAGACGTCGGCGGTGTCGAAGAAGTTGATCCCGGCCTCGATCGCCTTCTGGAAGAACGGCATCGCCGCCTCGTCGTCCAGCACCCAGGGGCGCCACTTCGAGGAGCCATAGGTCATGCACCCGAGGCACAGCCGCGAGACCTTCAGACCTGTATTGCCAAGCCGGACGTAGTCCATCGCCGTTCCTCCGATCGTTCCGCGGCGGCGCCATGCGTGCGGTGGCGTCCGGCGGCAAGGCAGATTTTCTCAGCGTGAGGCTGGGCTGCGGCGTCTACTCTTCCAGCCGACCGTCCGTCAGCGCGCTCTTCTCGAAGCGGTAGAGCACGGTCCGGTCCGGTCTGGGGAATTCGCCGGCGATCGGCTTGGGCGCGAACTCGTGCAGCAGGTGGCGGATGATGTTCAGCCGCGCCGCCTTCTTGTGGTCGGTGTGCACGCAGAACCAGGGCGCGTTGTCGCTCGAGGTCTTCAGCAGCATCTCGTTGCGCGCCTCGGAGTAGGCCTTCCAGCGTTTCTGCGCTTCGCCGTCGAGCTCGCTGACCTTCAGCGCCTTCAGCGGATCCTTTCGCCGTGCGTCCAGCCGCGCCGCCTGTTCCTTCTTGGAGATGTCGAGCCACAGCTTGACGATCCGGATGCCCGCCTCGGTCAGCATGTGCTCGAACGTCGGCGCGTCGCGGAGGAACTCCTTGTGTTCCTGCGGCGTGCAGAACCCCATCACCGGTTCGACGCCGGCGCGGTTGTACCAGGAGCGATTGAAGATCACGAACTCGCCGGCGGCGGGCAGATAGTGGGCGTAGCGCTGGAAGTACCACTCGCTGCGATCGCGCTCGGTGGGCTTCGGCAGCGCGACGGCGCGGGTGCGCCGGGCGGTGAGGTGCTCGGTGATGCGGGCGATCGCGCCGTCCTTGCCGGCGCTGTCGCGGCCCTCCAGCACGACCAGCGCCTTGACGCCGCTCTCGGCCGCCCACTGCTGATACCGCACCAGGCCGATCTGCAGCTCTCGAAGGTCGTGCTTGTAGCCTTGGGTCTTGCTCATCGCTCCAGCATAGTCATCCTGCCGCCGTAGGCGAAACCGGTGGGGGCCGCGTTTGATCCGACTTTACATCACCGGCGATCTCACGCCCGGCGCCAGGGTCGCGGTGACCCCCGAGCAGGCGCACTATCTGGCCAACGTCATGCGGCTGCCGCCCGGCGCCGAACTGCTGGTCTTCAATGGCCGGGACGGGGAGTGGCGGGCGCGCATCGCCGAGGCCGGCAAGCGCGGGGGCGAGCTGGTCGCCGTGGCCCAAAACCGGCCGCAGGCGCCCGGCCCCGACCTCGAACTGGTCGTCGCCCTGGTCAAGCGCACCCGGCTGGAGACCATCATCGAGAAGGCCGCGGAGCTGGGGGCGCGGCGCATTCGCCTGGCGATCACCGAGCGCACCAACGCCGCGCGGGCTCGCGTCGATCGCCTCGCCGCCATCGCCGTCGAGGCCGCCGAACAGACCGGCCGGCTCGATGTGCCCGCGGTCGAGCCGCCGCAGAAACTGGACCGCCTGCTGGCCGACTGGCCCGGCGAGCGCGCGCTGATGTTCTGCGACGAGGCCGGCGACGCGCCGCCGGCGCTGGCCGCGCTCGGCGAGCGGCCCGCAGGCCCATGGGGCGTGCTGATCGGCCCGGAAGGCGGCTTTTCGCCCAAGGAGCGGCCGATGATCCGGGCGCTGCCAGCGGCCGTGCCGGTATCGCTCGGACCGCGGATTCTGCGGGCCGACACCGCCGCCATTTCGGCCCTCACACTCTGGCAGGCGACGCTCGGCGATCTCAAGGGGGCTTGAGCTTCACGCGCTTGGCGCCCAGATGACCTATCCAACGCCTGTATGAATGGGCGAAGTGGGGCGTCGCAGGTAACGCGACTGTTGGGAGACGGGTAACCGGATGGGCGAAGCGCTCTGTGACGACCGGCCGCTGACGTTCGACGACCTGGTCGCCGACTTCGACCGCGGCTTCAAACCGAAGTCCGAGTTCCGGGTCGGCTCCGAGCACGAGAAGTTCGTCTTCCGCATCCCAGGCCACGCCACCGTGCCCTACGAGGGCGAGGCCGGCATCCACGCCCTGCTCACCGGCATCAAGCGCTTCGGCTGGAGCGAGATCCTCGAGCCGCGGCCTGACGGCGGCCACACCCTGATCGGGCTTTCGCGCGGCGGGGCGTCGGTCAGCCTCGAGCCCGGCGGCCAGTTCGAGCTCAGCGGCGCGCCGCTGGAGAGCGTGCACGACATCTGCGTCGAGATCGGCGCCCACCTCACCGAGGCGCGCCAGGTCGCCGGTGAGCTCGGCCTGGGCTTCCTCGGCCTCGGCTTTGCGCCGGAATGGACCCGCCAGCAGTGCGCGGTGATGCCCAAGGGCCGGTACAAGATCATGTCGAGCTACATGCCCAAGGTCGGCAAGCTCGGCCTCGACATGATGTTCCGCACCTGCACCGTGCAGGCCAACCTCGACTTCGCCTCCGAAGCCGACGCGGTCGCCAAGATGCGGCTGTCGCTGGCGCTGCAGCCGCTGGCCACCGCCCTGTTCGCCAATTCGCCGTTCGTGGAGGGCAAGCCGACCGGCTACCTCTCCAGCCGCGCCCGGGTCTGGACCGACACCGATCCGGCCCGCACCGGCATGCTGGATTTCGTGTTCCAGGACGGTTTCTGCTTCGCCGACTACGCCCGCTGGGCGCTCGAGGCGCCGATGTACTTCGTCAAGCGCGATGGCCTCTATCTCGACGCCTCGGGCATGTCGTTCCGCGACTTCATGGACGGCCGCCTGCCGCTGCTGCCGGGGGAGCGGCCGACCATCAAGGACTGGCGCGACCACCTCAACACGCTGTTTCCCGAAGTGCGGCTGCAGAACTATCTGGAGATGCGCGGCGCCGACACCGGGCCGCCGGAGCGGCTCTGCGCGCTGGCCGCCTTCTGGATGGGCCTGCTCTACGACGACGCCGGCACGGCCGCCGCGTGGGATCTGGTCAAGCATTGGCAGATCGAGGACCACGAACGGCTGCGCGCCGACGCCGCGCGGGTGGGCCTCAGGGCCATCGTCGACGGCCGCAGCCTGCAGGCGCTGGCGCTCGACGTGCTCGCCATCTCCCGCCGGGGCCTGAAGAACCGCGGCCGCATCGGACCCTCGATGACCGACGAGGCCGGCTTCCTCGCCTCGCTGGACGAGATCGCCGAGACCGGTGTCACCGCCGCCGACCGCTGGCTGGAGCTCTACCACGGCGTCTGGAACGAAGACCTCGCCTCGATCTACGACGCGGCGGCGTACTGAGGCTCACCCCTCCCCCTTGAGGGGAGGGGCAGGGGTGGGGGTCTGAATCGACCGGGCGCCGCAGTTCGGGATTCCCGGCGGGCGGAGTGGCGCAACGAGCCCCCGCCCCCGACCCCTCCCCTCAAGGGGGAGGGGAGTTAAGGCTGTCCCACTGTCGGCGGCCAGGGTTCCTTCTGGCTCGAACCGGCGCCGTCGTCGGTGTGCAGGATCGCCTGGTTCACCGCCTCCGGATCCTCCGCGTCGGCGACGTCATAGATCTCGACCTGGTTCGGATAGAAGGCCAGCCGGCCGCGGATGGTCTCCATCGCCGGGTAGGGGTCCTCGTAGGTCCATACCGCGTTGTCGGCGAAGTGGCCGTCCATCAGGATGGTGTAGTAGTTGGCGTCGCCCTTGTAGGGGCAGTGGGTGGTCTTCTCGGTGCGCGAGAAGAACTCCATCGAGACGTCTTCGCGCGGGAAATAGATCACCGGCGGATAGGTCGACTCCTGCAGCGTCAGCGCCTGGCGGCTGTCGGCGATCACATGCTCGCCGTAGCGCACCTGGATCCGCTTCGGCGTCGCGGTGACGGTGATCGGATGGTCGGGACCTGGAATCTTCATCGCGGGCATGGCGCTCTCTCCTCGGCTGCGGTCGATCAACCCTCGAACCTGAAGTAGGGGTCCGCCCGCCGGCGCCGCAAGGGGCCTAGCCGCGCAACGCCCGGCGCAGAATCTTGCCGGTGACGGTCTTGGGCAGTTCGTCGATGATTTCGAGCTGGCGGGGATACTTGTAGGCGGCCATGCGCGCCTTGCAGTGGTCGATCAACTCGTCGGCGGTGACCTTGGCGCCCGCCTTCAGGCTGACCACGGCCTTCACCGTTTCGCCGCGGTATGCGTCCTTGACCCCGACCACGGCGGCCTCGCGCACCGCGGGGTGGGTGTAGAGCACGTCCTCCACCTCGCGCGGCCAGACTTTGTAGCCCGCGGCGTTGATCATGTCCTTCTTGCGGTCGATCAGGAAGAACCAGCCATCCGCGTCCATGAACGCGACGTCGCCGGTGCGAAAGCCGTCGGGCCGCATCGCCTCGGCGGTCTCGGCGGGCTTGTTCCAGTAGCCAGGCGCGACCATCGGTCCGGAGCTGACGATCTCGCCCGGCTCGCCCACCGGCGCCGGCAGGCCGTCGTCGGTCGCGATCCACACCTGCGCGCCGGGAATCGGCACGCCGATCGAGAGCGCGCCAGACGCGGGGTCGACCGGGGCGGCCGCGCCTAGCGGCACGCCATGGGTCGGGGACGAGGTCTCGGTCAGGCCGTAGATGTTGTGCACGTAGCTGCCGAACTTGGCCCGAAACGCCTCGACCACCGCCGGCGGGATCGGCGCGCCGCCGGAGTAGACCTTGGTCACGCTGGCGAACTGGTCCGCGGTCGCATCCGGATGGTTCATCATCGCCATCAGCGCGGTGATCGCCGCGACGGTGAAACCTGGCCGGCGCTCGGCCGCGGCGTCCAGCATCGCGCCCGCGTCGAAGCGGTAGGTCAGCGTGACCGGGCTCGCGGTGATGATCGCCACCAGCAGGTGCCCCACCAGCCCGGTGATGTGGAACAACGGCGCGACGCCCAGCACGCCGACCCCGTCCTCCAGCGCGATCCAGTCGCGGTAGACCTGGGCGTTGTAGGCGACGTTGGCGTGGGTGTTGGTCGCGCCTTTCGGCAGGCCGGTGGTGCCTGAGGTGTAGACCAGAAAGGCGATGTCGTCGGGCTTGGTCGGCCAAGCGGGGGGGCGTTGGCCGCGATGACGCTCGATCGTCTCGCCCAGGTCGTCGGCGCCCGGCGTGGCGACACGCTCGACACCCCGGAACAGGCGCGGATCGTTGCGGCTTTGCAGGTCGAGCGGCGAGGTGGTGAGGACGATCTTCGGCACGAGGCCGCGCTGGGCGTCCGGCAACTTGAGCACGACGTCGCGATAGAGCGTGTCATGGCAGATCAGGGCCGTCGGCGTGGAGTCTGCCAGCAGCAGGCCCACTTCGCGCTCGCGGTTCATCGGATTGACCGGCACGACGATGGCGCCCGCCTTCCAGGCGGCCAGCATGCCGATCAGGAAGTACGGCGTGTTCTGCAGGTAGAGCGCCACGCGGTCGCCGGCCTGCACGCCGCGCTCGCAGAGGGCCGCGGCCAGGGCGTCGCTTGCCTCGTCAACGTCGCGCCAGGTGAGCGTGGCGTCGAAGTAGTGCACGGCCGGCCGGTCGGCCGCCCGCGCCACCGCGGCGCGGAACATGGCCAGGGCGTCGGGATAGTCGATCGCCAGCTCAGCCGGCAATCCCGGCGGATACCGCTTGAGCCAAGGCTTGTCGGCGTAGGCGTCCATCGACTGCGTCTCCTCGGCCATCCCGCTGCGCGTCGCAGCCGCATCGTTGCTGGGGTTCCGATTTTACGACTATATGCGCCTTCCCCCATACGGGGCTTCGCTGCGAGTCCGCCTCGGATGATGCTGCTCACCTTGCTGAAGGCCAAACCGCACCGGGTGGTGCTGCTGCGCGGCGACAGCGACGCGAAGCGAGCGGCCTGACGCCATGCGACCGGCGCTTCCCGCCCTCGCCCTCGCCGTAGTCGCCCTGGCCGTCTGCGGCTGCAAGCCTTCCGGCGGCGGCGGCCTCATTGGCGGCGGCGGATTGCCCACCTCGCAGCTCGACAGCCAGATCGCCGCAGCGATCGGCGATCCGACCACCTGCGTGCTGATCGCCGACGCCGCCAGCGGCAAGGTGCTTTACCGCTACGGCGACGACTTCAACTGCGTGCGCGGCCTGCCCGCCTGCGACGCGCCGGGTCTGATCAGCGGAAAGACGGCGCTGCAGTACGCAGCCCGCCCCGGTGGCCGCTTCGCCAGTTGCAACTCCCTGCCCGACGGCTCGCGCCAGGTCGGCTGGGCCGAAGGTCGGGTCCAGAGCACGAAACGCAGCCTGGTCTACTCCGCGGTGATGGAGGGCCAGCGCGCGTTGCCCGGCCGTGAGATGAACGCGCGGCTCTACGACGCTTTCCAGAAGGCCGGGCTTTAGCGCCGACGCCTTGACGCCGCCGCGGCCGAGGCGGAGTGATCCGACCGATCGACACGGGAGGAAGCGCGTCATGGCCACACGCATCAGCCGCAAGCTTGAAGTCGTCGAACACGGACTTCGAACCGAAGACCCTCACCGTCGCCCCGCTCAACCCGGTGATCGGGGCGGAGATCGGCGGCGTCGACCTCGCGCGGCCGCTGGCGGCCGACCAGTTCGCCGAAATCCGCGCGGCGCTGAACGCCCACCACGTGCTGGTCTTCCGCGATCAGCAGCTGACGGCCGAAGATCACAAGCGCTTCGGGCGGATGTTCGGCCCGCTGCACGTCCACCCCTACCACGCCAAGAACGCCGCGCCGGAGCACGCCCGCGCCGGCCCCGCGCCCGACCCGGAGATCCTGGTGGTCAAGGCCGACCAGCATTCGCGGTTCGTGGCCGGCGAGGAGTGGCACACCGACGTCAGCTGCGACGAGCGCCCGCCGATGGGCTCGATGCTCTACATCACCCAGACGCCCGAAAGCGGCGGCGGCGACACCTGCTTCGCCAGCACCATCCGCGCGTTCGAAGCGCTGTCGCCGGCGATGCAGGCGTTCCTCGAGACTCTCACGGCCACCCACGACGGCGCCAAGCCCTACACCGGCGGCTACGGCCAAGCCGCGCCGGAAGGCGGCTGGCCGAAGAACGTCCATCCGGTCGTGATCCGCCATCCGGGCAGCGGCAAGAAATCGCTCTATGTCAATCGCGGCTTCACCACCCGGATCAACGAGCTCGACCGCAGGGAGAGCGACGCGCTGCTGGAGTTCCTGTGGAACCACACCGACCAGCGGCTCGAGTTCCAGTGCCGGGTGCGGTGGACACCGAACACCCTGGTGTTCTGGGACAACCTCGCCACCCACCACCACGCGGTCTGGGACTACTTCCCGTTCTCCCGCTACGGCCAGCGCGTCTCGATCGTCGGCGAGCGTCCGGCCGCTTGAGAACTCACCACCCGGAGGGCCGCCAGACGCGGTGGCCAGCCGCGGCGCGCTTGCGGCCGGGCGTCCAGCCGGTGCGCGGCGCCCTGACGGGCGCTTCGTCGCGCTCGCCCTTCGCGGCCGCTGTCGCAACCTTGCGCGGGAGGCTGTCGCCAGGCGGCCGATTGAGGGCCTGGCTGAGGTAAATGAGATCGGGAAGGCCAAGCATGGCTCTCATCCTTGATTTTGATCCTCGCCAATCTTGCCGCGGACCGGCGCTGCGTCATTGATCGGAATCAAGCGGCGCAGGTCCGCAGCGCCAACTGGCGCCGCCTTCCGCGCCGGTGTAGGCGTCGAGGGAGGTCCCGAACGAGGGAGGGAGCGATGGGCGCTCGAGATCTGGCCGCCATCGTCGGCACGGCGCAGTACAAGCCGGAGCGTCGCTTCGAGGGGCCGCGCGCCTTCGCGCTCGATCAGGTGGCCGATCTCGCTCGCCTGGCGATGGCCGACGCTGGCCTGGCGCCCTCGCAGATCGACGGCCTGTCGATCACCGCCGCCGGCTTCACCGAGGCCAGCATGTTCGTCCCCTCGATGGTAGGCGAGTACCTCGGGTTCAAGCTCAACTACGCCGACATCGTCGACCTCGGCGGCGCTTCGGCGGTGGGCATGGCCTGGCGCGCGGCGGCGGCGATCGAGATGGGCATGTGCGAAGCGGTGCTGTGCGTGTTGCGGGGCAGGCCGACCCCGTCGATCCCGCGCACCGGTCCCCCGCCGGGTGGTCGCCAGCTCGGGGCCACCAGCGGCGCCTGGGGCGCGCCGGAAGCCGAGTTCGACGTGCCCTACGGCCACGTCGCCCAGAACACCGGCTATGCGATGATCGCCCAGCGCTACAAGGCGGTCTACGGCTACGACGAGCGGGCGATGGCCAAGATCGCGGTCGATCAGCGCACCAACGCCTGCGCCAATCCCGACGCCTTCTTCTACGGCCAGCCGATCACCATCGACGACGTGCTGGCCAGCAAGATGATCGCCGACCCGCTGCACCTGCTGGAGATCGTCATGCCGGCGGTCGGCGGCGCGGCCTTCATCGTCGCGCGCAAGGACATCCCGCGCTCGAACGCCAACCGCCCGGCGGTGATCCGCGGTTTCGGCGAACACATCCAGTGCAAGTCGCCCAGCTACGCCGACGACATGCTGGTGACGCCGATCGGGCCTGCCTCCAAGCGGGCTTTCGCCATGGCCGGAATGCAGCCGGCCGACATGAACATGGCCGAGGTCTACGACTGCTACACCATCACCGTGCTGCTCACGCTCGAGGACGCCGGCTTCTGCGAGAAGGGGACCGGCCAGCGGTTCGTCGCCGAGCACGACCTGACCTGGCGCGGCGACTTCCCGCTCAACACCCACGGCGGCCAGCTCAGCTTCGGCCAGGCCGGCATGGCCGGCGGCGCCTCTCAGCTGGTCGAGGCGGTGCAGCAGATCCAGGGCCGCTGCGGCGCGCGGCAGGTCGCTCGGCACGACCTGGCCTACGTCAGCGGCACCGGCGGGGTGATGAGCGAACAGACCGCGCTGATCCTGGAAGGCGCCGGCGCATGACCGACAAGCCGCTGCCGCATGTCACGCCCAAGACCCAGCCGTTCTGGGATGCATTGAAGGCCCACCGCGTCGACATCCAGCAATGCGACGATTGCCAGCACTGGATCTTCTTCCCGCGCCTGCACTGCCCGCGCTGCTTCTCCCAGCGCCTGAGCTGGAAGACCATCAGCGGCGAGGGGGAGCTGCACACCTTCACCTTCAGCCGCGTCCCGACCCTGCCCGAGCTGGCCGACGAGGTCCCGCAGATGCTGGCGGTGGTGGCGCTCGACGAAGGTCCGCACCTCAACACCACCCTGGTCGGAGTGGCGGAGGACCAGATCAAGGTCGGCATGCGGGTGCGCCCGGTGTTCGACGACATCGTCCCCGGCGAGACGACCCTGCTGCGGTATACGGCTAAGGCGTAGGGCGGACGGCTGGCCCGGACCGCGACCGCCAAGCAGTCGCTGATCCAGGCCAGGTCAAGACTGGCCAATCAGCATGGTTACCAAGAAGCAAATCCGGATAGAACAGGACGAGACGGAGTGATTGTGTCGACTGAGTGGCGCAGCCGCAGCGGCAATACTCTTGCATTAACGCATCTATGTTTGAGTAGCGTCTCAGTTCGGAACAAACCGCCGCAACCTAGTCAAAGTCCTGGGCCGGCCTTCGCAATGGGGAGACACTGCGATGAAGAATGTCATGTCACGTCTTTTTCGCCGACGAGTCCGGCGCCACGGCCATCGAGTACGGCCTGATCGTCGCCCTGATCGCGGTGGTGATCATCGGCGCGGTCACCGCGCTGGGCACCAACCTGAACACCAGCCTCACCGCGGCTGGCAGCGCGATCGCTTCGCACTAAGCGGGTTGAGGCGGGAGGCTGGCCTCGGCCAGCCTCCCGCCGCCGGCCGACCGCGCCTCAGCGTTTGAGGAAGTCCGCGATGCCCAGCCTCGGCGCTCGCGAAACCCAGGTTTTCCGCCATCGCCCGCGACGCCAGCGCATAGCTCTGCGCCAGCGGCAGCTCGACCTGGCGCTGGAACACCGACTTGCCCAGCGCAATCGCGTCGGGCGCCTTGGCGGCGATCGCCTGCGCGGCCTCCTCCACCACGGCATCGAGTTCGACCGCCGGAACCGCCCGGTTGATCAGGCCCATCGCCGCGGCCTCGGCGGCGCCGACGAAGCGGCCGGTCAGCAGCATCTCGAGCGCATCCTTGCGGCCCACGGCTCTGGCCAGCGCCACGCCGGGCGTCGAGCAGAACAGGCCAAGATTGATCCCCGAAACCGCGAATCGGGCGGTGTCGACGGCGTAGGCCAGGTCGCAGCTGGCCACGAGCTGGCAGCCGGCCGCCACCGCCGCGCCCTGCACGCGGGCGATCACCGGCTTGGGGCTGGCCACGATCGCCTGCATCAGCGCCGAGCAGTGCGCGAACACGGCTTCGGCCCCGTCGCCGGCCGCCTGCAGTTCGCCGAGATCATGGCCGGCGCAGAACACCTTGCCGGCCGCCCCAAGCACGATCACCCGCACGGCCGGATCCTCGCCCAGCTCGGCCAGCGCCCGCGACAGCTCGGCCATCATCGCCTCGGAGAGCACGTTGGCGCGGTCCGGATCGTTCAGGGTCAGGCGCGCGACGGCGCCGTCCAACTGGCGGAGCAAGATCGGGTCGGGCATGTTGCGGCCTGCGCTTGAGGGGTGCCAGCCATACGGTTCGCCCGAACGCGTCGGCGGTCAAGCACGGGTGGCGGCCGGGCCCATGCGGGCGCTAACATGGCGGCGAACAGGGGAGACAAGCCGATGCTTGCCAAGGCCCGCAACGCCGCGCCGACCGCCGACCTGGACGCCGCGCGCCGCGACCTCGACACCCTGGGCTATTGCATCATCCCCGGCGTGCTCTCCCGCGCCGAGATCGCCGCCCTGAAGGCGCGGCTGGTGGCGCAGGCCGAAGGCGAGCGCGCCCGCGGCGTCGCCTTTCACGACGGCGGCCCGGGCCGGCCGAACCAGCGGGTGTGGATGCTGATGAACAAGGGGCGCGTGTTCCGCGACCTGATGCTGCACCCGATGGTCGACGCCCTGATGGGCCACCTGCTGGGCGAGGATTTCCTGGTCTCCAGCTTCACCGCCAACATCGCCCACCCCGGCGGCGAGCCGATGACCCTGCACACCGACCAGGGCTACGTCGGCTTCTGGACGCCGCGACCGGTGGTGGCCAACATCGCCTGGATGCTGGACGATTTCACGGAAGAGAACGGCGGCACGCGGCTCGCGCTCGCCAGCCACCTGAACCAGGCGGCGACGCCGCGCTCGTCCGCCTACGCGCCGTCCGAGCCCGCCAACACGCCGACGCTGGACGACACCATCGCCGCCGAGGGCGCGGCCGGGTCGATCCTCTGCTTCGACGGCCGGGTCTGGCACGGCACCGGCGCCAACCGCACCGATCGGCCCCGGCACGCGCTGCTCAGCTATCACTGCCGGCCGTTCATCCGGCAGCAGGAGAACTTCGTGCTCGGCCTCGATCCGGCGCTGCGCCAGAGCGAGCGACCGGCGCTGCTCAACCGGCTGGGCTTCGCCACCTGGGCCGGGCTCGGCCGGGTCGAGTCGCCCCGGCCGGCGACCCCGCTGTTCGTCTCGCCGGGCGCGGTCGGCGCGCTCGCCGCCGATGGGACCCCGTTGCTGCAGGACCCCGCATGACCCTCCGCAAGCTCGGCTCGACGGGCCTTCAGATCGGCCCGCTCGGGCTCGGCAGCGTCAACTTCTCCTGGCTCACCGACGAGCCGGATTCGTTCGCCATCCTCGACGCGGCGTTCGAGCGCGGGATCAACCTCCTCGACACCTCCGACAACTACAACGCCGGCCAGACCGAGGCGCTGATCGGCCGCTGGTTCGGCCAGGGCGGCGGACGGCGGGAAAAAACGGTGCTGGCCACCAAGTGCTATTCCGCGCCGATGGAGTGGGGCTCGCCCGATCCGGTGAAGCGCACTGGGTCCTGGGTTGGTCCCAACCAGAAGGGTCTCTCGGCCAAGCACATCCGCGAGGCCTGCGAGGCCAGCCTGAGGCGCCTGAACACCGACTACATCGACCTCTACCAGATGCACCACATCGACCGCGGCGTGCGCTGGGAGGAGATCTGGCAGGCGATGGAGCTGCTCGTGGCGCAGGGCAAGGTGCTGTACGTCGGCTCGTCCAACTTCGCCGGCTGGCACATCGCCCAGGCGCAGGAGACGGCGCGCAGCCGCGGCTTCCTGGGTCTCGCCTCCGAGCAGAGCGTCTACAACCTGATGAAGCGCACGGTGGAGCTCGAGGTCCTGCCCGCGGCGCAGGCCTACGGCATGGCGTTCCTGCCCTACAGCCCGCTGGCCGCCGGCGCGCTGGGCGGACGGCCGAAGGACAACGCCGGCGGCCGCCGCAACTTCATCCGCCAGACGCCCCAACTCGAGGCGTTCGAGGCGCTGTGCGAGAAGCTTGGCCATGCGCCGGGCGACGTCGCCCTGGCCTGGCTCGCCGCCCGCCCTGGCGTCACCGCCCCGATCGTAGGCCCGCGCACGCTCGGTCCAGCTGGAGGCCAGCCTCGCCGCGCTCGACATCGTGCTGGACGAGGCGACCCTGACCGAGCTGGAGACGCTGTTCCCCGGCCCCGGCGGGCCGGCGCCGGAAGCCTACGCATGGTGACAAGGACGGTCGAAATACGCCAGAAGCCGTCAGTCGCCGCGTAGACGAAGGCAAGGATCGAACGATGCGCATTCCCGACGCGAAGCTGGCGGAGATCTGGGACCGCGGCTTCACCGTGGTCGAGAACTTCCTCGACCCCGACACGCTGGCGGCCGCGCAGGACGCGCTGTGGGAGATCTATCCGCGCCCCGAGGCCTATTTCGCCGACCCGGACGCCTTCCCCAAGTTCGCGCGCAGCCAGTTCGCCGGACTGCGCCTGTTCCCCTACGGCTCGTGGGCGCTGAACCGCATTCCGGTCTATCCGGACCTGCTCGACGCGGCGGAGCGGTTCCTGCAGACCAAGGAGATCGACTGCTACAAGATCGAGCTCTGGGCGAAGTACGCCGGCGCGGTCGACTACGACCAGGCGCATCACCGCGATTACGAGAACCACACCATCGTCGTGCCGCGCGCCGACGGGGTGATGCCGCAGATGACCTGCTTCATCCTGCTGTCGGACGTGACCGAGCTGGACGGGCCGACCAAGGCGGTGCCGATCGACAAGACCCGCGACATCCCAATCGGCGTCAACCGCACCAAGCTGGGCGAGTTCTTCGATGACGAGGTCGCGGTCACCGGGCCGGCGGGATCGATCCTGATCTACAAGACCGACGTCTTCCACCGCGGCTCCAACTTCAAGGCGCCCGGCCGCTCGCGCTTCGTCATGCCGGTCGACTTCAAGCCGCGCGGCTGGCGCTGGCAGGGCAAGCTGGCCTGGCCCGACCACGCCACCACCCAGAACTGGAAGGACGCGATGACCGCGATGACGCCGCGCCAGCGCGACGTGTTCGGCTGGCCGCCGGTCGGCGATGCCTACTGGAACGCCCAGACCCTCGAAGGCGTCGGCCTGCGCTACCCGGGCCTCGACCTTACGCCCTATGCCGAGGCCGCCGGCGTGGCGCTCGCCCCTGAGAGCGTCGGATGAAGATCGATGCGGCGAAGGTCATCGTCACCTGCCCGGACCGTAACTTCGTCACCCTGAAGCTGTTCACCGACCAGGGCGTCACCGGCATCGGCGACGCGACCCTGAACGGGCGCGAGAAGGCGGTGGTCGCCTATCTCGAGGAGCACGTCATTCCGTGCCTGATCGGCCGCGACCCGCGGCGGATCGAGGATGTCTGGCAGTACCTCTATCGCGGCGCCTACTGGCGGCGCGGGCCGGTGACGATGGCGGCGATCGCCGCGGTCGACGTGGCGCTGTGGGACATCAAGGCGAAGATGGCCGGCATGCCCCTGGTCGACCTGCTGGGCGGCGCCTCGCGCGACGGCGTCATGGTCTACGGCCACGCCAACGGCGCCGACATCGCCGAGACCGTCGATGCGGTCGGCCGCTACATCGAGCTGGGCTACCGCGCGATCCGCGCGCAGTCCGGCGTGCCGGGGCTGACGGGAACGTATGGCGTCGCACGCGGCACGCTCCACTACGAACCCGCCGAGGTCGGTTTGCCGCCCGAGACGGTCTGGGACACCCGCAAGTATCTGAATTTCGCACCGAGACTGTTCGAGGCGCTGCGCGAGGCGCACGGCTTCGACCATCACCTGCTGCACGACGTGCACCACCGCCTGGCTCCGCTCGAAGCGGCGCAGCTCGGCAAGTCGCTGGAGCCGTACGCGCTGTTCTGGCTGGAGGACGCAACGCCCGCGGAAAACCAGGAGGCGTTCCGGCTGATCCGCCAGCACACCACGACGCCGCTGGCGGTCGGCGAGGTGTTCAACACCATCTGGGACGCCAAGGACCTGATCCAGGCGCAGCTGATCGACTACATCCGCATGGCCGTGTGTCACGCGGGCGGCATCACCCACCTGCGCCGTGTCGCTGACTTCGCCGCGCTCTACGGCGTGCGCACCGGCTGCCACGGCGCCACCGACCTGTCGCCGGTGACGATGGGCGCGGCGCTGCATTTCGACAGCTGGGTCCCGAACTTCGGCATCCAGGAATACATGCGCCATTCCGAGGCGACCGACGCGGTGTTCCCGCACGCCTACTTGTTCAAGGACGGCTACCTGCATCCGGGCGACGCGTCGGCCACGGGGTCGAGATCGACGAGACGCTGGCGGCCAAATACCCCTACCAGCGCGCCTACCTGCCGGTGGCCCGGCTCGAAGACGGCACGATGTGGAACTGGTGAGCCGCAAGGCTCGTCAGGATGTTTGAAACACGTTCTAAAAAGGCTGGATCAGCCGCGCCCGCCGTCTTAGGTTTCCTGGACCCCGCCAGAGGGTGAAGGGAGAAAGCGCCATGGCCCTGAAGACCCCCGCCGAATACGTCGAAAGCCTGCGCGACGGCCGCGTCACCTATTGGGACGGCGAGCGCATCGACGACATCACCGTCCATCCCAAGTTCAAGACCCCGATCGCGGTCGCCGCCGGCGACTACGACTACGCCAATCCCGCCCGGCGCGAGGTGATGACCTATCGCACCGACGAGGGCGACATCGCCCACCGCGTGTTCCAAATCCCGCGCAGCGAAAACGACCTCGAGCGGCGTATCGAGCTGATGCACGACATGTCGATCGCCGGCGGCGTCACCGGCGTCTTCATGGCGCTGATGAGCGTCAAGGACGCCGTCGCCGAGGTGAACCCGCAGTACGCCGAGAACATCGAGCGGATGTACCGCTATGTCCGCGACAACGACCTGCGCGCCGCCGAGGTGATCACCGACCCGAAGGGCGACCGCAGCCGCCGCGCCCACGAGCAGGACGACCCCGACCTCTATGTGCGCATCGTCAGCCGCAGCGACGAGGGCATCGTCGTGCGCGGGGCCAAGCTGCACATCACCGCCGCCTCGCTGGTGCACGAGCTGGTGGTGATGCCGACCAAGGGCATGCGTCAGGACGAGACCGACTATGCTGTCTCGTTCTCGATCCCGGTCAACGCCAAGGGGGTCTCGATCATCAACCGCAGTTTCGCCGCGCCGGAGCTGAACGAGTTCGACTATCCCGCCAGCGGCCACCACTCGATGCCGGAGGGTTTCGTGGTGTTCGACGACGTGTTCGTGCCGTGGGACCGGGTGTTCCTGGCCGGCGAGGTGCAGTTGGCCTCGCGGCTGGCGCAGTCGCTCGGCCTGTGGGAGCGCACCGGCGGCCTGGTCGGCGCGGTGGGGACCTCGCGCCTCTTCGTGGGCCTCGCCCAACTGGTTACCGAGATGCAGGGCAAGGAACGCGATGCGCACTGCCAGAGCACCATCGCCGAGCTGATCTGCTACGCCGAGATGCTGCGGATGAGCCTTGAGTTCGCCCGCACCAACTACGAGACCACGCCCTCGGGCATGGTCCACCCCAACTCGCTGGCGATCAACACGGCCAAATACTACTACGCGGCCAACTACCACGAGGCGGTGAAGCACCTGCAGGACCTGGCTGGCGGCCTGGTGCTGACGCTGCCGTCGGAGGCGGACCTGCGCAACGAGGCCTCCGGCCGCTACATCCGCAAGTATCTGCACACCAAGAACAGCGTCGACGTCGAGACGCGGATGCGGGTCTACAACCTGATCCGCGACCTCACCGCCGACGCCTACGGCGGCTGGCACCTGGTGGTCTCGCTGCAGGCCGGCGGCGGTCTCTCGGCGCAGCGGGTGATGATGAACCGCATCTACGACATGGCCGGCGCGAAAGCCGCGGCGCTGGCGGCGGCCGGGGTTCGGCCGGCGCAGTCGATGGCGGCGGAGTAGCCCTGGCCGATGGTGGAAGCTCGCCTCGCGTCGGCGCAGGAGCAGCTGCGGGAGGAGGGCTGGTGCGTCCTGCCGGACGTGCTGGACGCTGGCGCAAGCGCCGAGGCGCTGGACCGGCTGTGGGCGGCGGTCGAGGCGAGCCGCCGCCGCGGCGTCTCGACCTTCATGCCGGTGCTGGATCCCAACGAGAGCAACGTCCGGGTGTTCTATCTGCTCGAACTCGACGGGCTATTCCGCGATCTGATCCAGCATCCGGTCGCGGTGGCGATGGTGCGCTCGCTGCTGGGCGAGACGTTCCTGATCTCCAATTTCACGGCCAACATCGCCCGGCCCGGCTCCCGGTCGATGGCGCTGCACTCCGACCAGTCGCTGGTGATGCCGGAACCCTGGGTCCATCCCTGGGCGATGAACATCATCTGGTGCCTGACCGACGTCACCTTCGAGAACGGCGCCACCCTGTTCATCCCCGGCAGCCACCGCTGGAGGACCCGCGCGGACGTCCCGGCCGACGCCAACAAGCGCCTTCGCCCGTTTGAGGCCCCCGCCGGCTCGATCATCGCGATGGAGGGCCGGATGTGGCACACCTCGGGCGCCAACATCACGGCGGACCAGGATCGCGCGCTGCTGTTCGGCTACTACACCAAGCCGTTCCTGCGCCAGCAGGTGAACTGGAACGCCGCCCTCTCCGCCGAGACGCAGGCCCAGCTCTCGCCGCAGATGCGCGGCTGGCTGGGGCTGGACGTCAACGCCAACACTGGCGAGACCGCGGACCTGCGCTATCTCGAGGACCAGTTCGCCACGCAGGAGCCGGCATGAGCCTCGCCGAACAGACCCGGCCATCCGCGCCGGCCGTCCCGCCGCCGACCCGCGATCTTGCGCAGGGCCTGCGCAACATCGCCGACTTCGGCCTCACCATCGTGCCGGAGGCGCTGACCGGCGATGCGCTGAAGCGGACGCGCGAGGCGCTCTACCGCGCGGCGCAGTCCGACCGGGCTCGGGGGCGCGAGCAGAAGTTCGGCCTCGACTACGGCGACGACGACACCAACCAACGGGTCTGGAACGTGCTCAGCCGCGACCCGGCGTTCGAGGATCTGGCGTTCCATCCGACGGCGGTTAGCTACGTGAAGGCGGTGCTGGGATGGCCGGCGTTGCTGGGCAACATCTCCGCCAACATCACCGGCCCGGGCGGCGGCGAGATGGTGCTGCACGCCGATCAGATCTTCGTGCCGGAGCCCTGGGCCAGCGAACCGCAGGGCCTCAACGTGGCCTGGTGCCTCGACGACTTCACCGAGGCCAACGGCGCGACCCGTTTCGTCCCCGGCAGCCACAAGCTGAACCGGGCGCCGCGCCCCGACGACGGCCGAGGCCGAGACCGTGCCGATGGAGGCGCCGGCAGGCTCGGCGGTCGTGTTCGAGAGCCGGGTCTGGCACAAGACCGGCAACAACCGCACCGAGGCCGAGCAGCGCGCCGGGGTGTTCGCCTGGTACACCCGGCCGATCTACCGCACCCAGGAGAACTGGTTCCTCTCGCTGCGTCCCGAGGTCCGCCAGTTCGCCAGCGAGGAGGCGCTGGTGCTGCTCGGCTACAAGACCGTCGGCCTCGGCCTGGTGAACGGCGCCTCGCCGGCCTGAACTCAGGACAGCGCACGCGTCACCCCGGACGGCGCAGCCGATCCGGGGCCAGACCCTCCGGCGCATAGACGATATCCAGTCCGGTGGCGGCGCTTCCGGCCCCGGCTCTCCCCCCGCCTTCGCGGGGGTCGGCCGGGGTGACGGGGGGGCACGCCTTATCTCAACTCGCTTAGCGGCAGGTCGTCGCCGGAGCGTCGTGGGTTATGGCGCAGATCATCCGGCCGCCGCGCGCCGGTCCGTAGGCGGCGAGGAGCCGTTCGCGCAGCGTGGCCCACTTGTCGCGGGTGTCGGCGATCGCCGCTTCCACGGCGAGTGCGAAGTTGTGGTCGACCTTGCCACGGTTGGTGGTCCCGGCGCCGAGGGTCGGGTCGATCTGGCCTTTGTCCTTGTTGAGGTCCTCGTGCTTGACGTGGCCGGGGCAACCCTTGGCCGGACTGACCAGGCTCACGGTGTCGAAGCAGCCGGTGATCAGGCCATCTGGGAAGCGGCGTTTCCCGGCGCAGGTCCAGCCAGGGCGACGGGCCGGCGTGGCCCAGGCCGGGCGGATTCTCCAGCGTGATCGGACCGGCGGCGGCGTGATCGACCCAGTTGCTGTGGGCGTAGAAGTCCTGCGCGGCGTGCAGGGCCAGGCCGAAATCCTCGAGCACGTCGCACTTCGCCCGGCCCTTCTGGCCGAGATAGGTGCAGGCGACCACGGTCGGAATCTGCGTGTCGTCGACCGCGCCGCGGGCATCCAGCAGGCGGGCCGCGTCGCGCACGGCCTCGTCCAGATGGGCGCTCATCCCAGCGCGGCACTGGATCAGGTTGGCGCGCGCGTCGGCCTGGCTGTGGGGATAGCCGGGCGTCGGCAGCCAGTCGCCGTTGTCGCAATGCGCGGGCGACGACAGCAGCAGGCCGCGGGCCGGATTGTCCGGCGCGCCGACCGCGCCCCAAGAGCCGCGCGCCCCGGCGATCTCGTCCAATGACCGCGACTCGAAGCAGGCGTCCACACCCTGGCCGCAGCCGAGCGCCTGCCGGGTGATCCGCTCGTGCTCGCGGTTCTGGCCCAGGCCCGCGACGGTGCCAAACGCCCAAGCCGAGCCGACGCTGCCGAGCGCGATCAGGCCGGCGGCGACGATGATCGCCAGACGCATGCGCCTCCGACAGACGCGGTTGGCGCGTGGGGTCACCGGCTACCCGCCCAGCGTCTCGCGATCATGGCTCAGCACGCCCGCCGCTTCCAGTTCGGCCACCGTCGCCGGCGACATTCCGAGCCATTCGTTCAGCACGCCGGCGTTGTGCTCGCCGCGGTGCGGGGCAGGGCCCCTGACGCCGCTCTTGGCTTGGGCGAAGCGGTAGGGCGACTGGCCGGTGGGCCGCACGCCGCCTGCGCGGTCGTCGACGTCGACGATCGCGCCGCGATGGCGCAGCGTCGGCTGCTCGCGCAGCGCCGCCCCGCGCCGCACCTCGCCCCAGGCGATGTTCATGCGGGCGAACGCGGTCTCGACTTCGGCCCAGGTCGACAGCGCGCTCATGAAGCGGCCCACCGCCTCGCGCCGCAGCGCGATCTTGGTCGGCAGGTCGACGTCGGCGGTGTCGGGTTCGGGCACGCCGACCTTCGCCGTCAGTTGGCGCCAGAGGAAGCGGAAGTCGGCCGAGACCAGGATCGGGCCAGCGCCGGTGTCCCAGATGTCGTTGGGCAGCGGGGCGCTCGCGCCCGAGCCTTCCAGCTCGTACTGGAGCTGGTCGTCGGTGGCGACCGTGGCGTCGACCATGGCGATGTCGATGTGCTCGCCGACGCCGGTGCGATCGCGCATGATCAGCGCGGCCAGCAAACCGACCAGGCCATGCAGCGAGGCGTTGGTGTCGGCGACCGACAGCGGCAGGTCGCCCCGGCCGCCGCCGGCGCGTCGCTGCGCACGGTCGATCAGCCCGGTCTCGGCGTGGACGATCGGGGCGTAGGCGGGGCGCCGCGACTCCGGTCCGCCCGCGCCGAAGCCGGAGATCGACAGCATCACCAGCCGGGGATTGACCTGCCGGAGCGTGTCGTAGCCGAGGCCAAGCCGGCCCATCACGTCCGGCCGGTAGTTCTCGATCACCACGTCCGCGCGCCTGACCAGTTCGAACACCAGCTCCCGGGCGCCGGGGGCTCGCAGGTCGATCGAGATGTTGCGCTTCCCGGCGTTCTGCTGGTGATAGTAGCCGGGCACCCCGGCGATGACGCGGCCCCACTGGCGGGTGACGTCGCCCTCCGGCGGCTCGATCTTGACCACGTCGGCGCCGAGATCGCTCAGCATCCGGCCGGCGAACGGGCCGGAGAGCACGCGCGAGAAATCCAGCACCTTCAATCCGGCCAGGGGATAGCCGGTCGGGGAGTCCGCGGGACCGCTCATTGGGCGGCCGTGCGGTCGGCGGCGGCTTGGGCGGCGGCGGGCGCGCCGAACTCTTCCAGGATCTGCGCCGTGTGCTGGCCGATGCCCGGCGCCATCTTCGGCTGGGTCTTGGTCTCGCCGACGATCCGGAACGGGCTGTCCAGCGTCTTCAGGCCGAAACCGTCGACGAACTCCGGCAGCAGCTGGTTGGCTTCGAGCTGTGGGTCGCTGGCGTGGTCGGTGATGCGGCCGACCAGACCATAGGTGACGCCGGTCGGCGCCAGGCGTTCGTCCCAGACCGCCCAGCTCTCCGAGGCGAAGATCTCGCCCAGCAGCGTGGTCAGCAGGTCGCCGTTCTCGAACCGCGCCAGCGGCGTGGCGAACAGCGGATCGTCCACCCACTCCGGCCGGCCGATGGCGCGGCAGAACGGCGGCCATTCCCGGGGGGTGTTGACCATCGCCAGGGTGAATTCGCGGCCGTCGGCGGTGTGGTAGAACTCCACCAGCGGGTTGCGCTGGCCGCGCTCGGCGCGCGGCAGCAGCTCGAGGTCGCACAGCGCCGCCTGCACCTGGCAGCCGTTGGCCCACAGGCCGTTGGCCAGCAGCGAGGTGCAGACCTCCGCGCCCTCGCCGGTGATCTGCCGCCGGTAGAGCGCGGTCAGGATCGCCGCGTACATCGCCATCGAGGTCGGATGGTCGCCCATGCCCGGCACCGAGTAGCCGAGCTCGGTTTCGCCGGTCGCCCGCACCATGTCCATCAGGCCGGACCTGGCCCACCAGGCGGTGGCGTCGAAGGCGGTGCGGTCGCGCTGCGGCCCATGCTCGCCGTAGGGCGTCAGCGAGGCGTAGATCAGCCGCTTGTTCAGCGGCCGCACGTCCTCGGCGCGCAGCCGCAGCCGCTCGCGGATCGGGAACGGATAGTTGGTGATGAAGACGTCGGCGCGGCGGATCAAGGTGTCGAGGAAGTCGCGCCCCTCGGCCGACTTCAGGTCGATCGCCAGGCTCTCCTTGTTGCGCGAATCCAGCGCCCAGAAGTAGTCGATCACGTCCTCCGCGCCGCGGTACTTGATCAGGGTGCGGTAGCTGTCGCCCTCGCCCGGCGGCTCGATCTTGATCACCCTGGCGCCGAAGTCCGACATGATCGTCGCCGCGGCCGGCCCGGCGACGAAGCTGGCGCAGTCGATCACGAGCAGATCGCTGAAGAGCCCGGTTCCCATGCGTCGACCTCCTGATTTTCGTGGAACGCTGAACGTTCGCCCCAAGTGATAAGGGCAAAGGGGGCGCGGAGTCTCCGATCATGCGGTAGGAAAAACGATCGGAAAAAGGGAGGACGGCATGGGCCAGTTGGATGGCAAGGTGGCGGTGATCACCGGGGCGGCGAGCGGCATGGGCGCGGCCAGCGCGATCCTGTTCGCCCGCGAAGGGGCGCATGTGGTGCTGGCCGACCTCAACACGGCCGGCGGCGAGGCGGTGGCGCAGAGCGCCAGCGAAGCTGGCAAACGGTGCGTGTTCCAACGCACCGACGTCGCTGCCGAGGCGGACATCCAGGCGCTGGTGGCGCGGGCGCTGAGCGAATTCGGCCGGCTCGACGTGATGTTCAACAACGCCGGCATCGGCGGGGCGATCGGTCCGCTGGAGGGGGTCTCGGTCGAGGACTGGGACCGCACCCAGGCGGTCTGCCTGCGCGGCGTCTTCCTCGGCATCAAGCACGCGGTCGCGCCGATGCGCGCGCAGGGCGGCGGCGCGATCGTCTCCACCGCCTCGATCGCCGGCATCGACGGCTTTCCCAACCTGCACGCCTACTGCGCGGCCAAGGCCGGGGTGGTGAACCTGACCCGCTCGGCGTCGATCGAGTTCGCCGCCGACATGATCCGCATCAACTGCATCGCGCCCGGCGGCGTCTCGACCCCGATCCTGGGCGGCGGCGCGCACTACAACAAGGCCGCCACCGATGCGGCGCTGGAGAAGGCCCAGCCGCTGCCGGTGGCCGGCCAGCCGGAGGACATCGCCCAGGCGGCGCTGTTCCTGGCCAGCGACGCGTCGCGCTTCGTCACCGGCCACTGCCTGGTGGTCGACGGCGGCGCCACCGCCGGAGCCATCGCTGGCGCGCCGCGCCCCGGCCAGGAGCGCCCCCGTCCGCAGCGCTCGTTCGCGGGCCCGTCGTTCGAGCTCTAGGCCGCTCGGCCGGGGCTAGTGCGTCAGCTCGAACTCGCCGGCCACGTCGACACTGACCACCACCTCGCCGGTCTCGACCGGCGTCGTGGGAACGGCGGCGGCCTGAGCGGCCCTGAACATGCGTGGCTGCGGCCCCTGCGCCGACGCAGCTTCGCTCAGATTGACCAGCCGGCGGATATGGTAGCCGGCGGCGTCGGCCATGGCGGCGGCCTTGTCGTCGAGCGCCTTGATCGCCGCCAGCCGGGCGAAGTTTTCCGCCGAGGCGCGGCTCTTCAGGCCAAAGCTGATCTGGCCCGCGTCGTTCGCGCCGGCGCCGACCGCCGCGTCAACCACGGGTCCCACCAGGGTCAGGTCGGTCAGGGTGACGGTGACCCGGTTGGTCGCCTGGTAGCCGGTGAGCCGCGCCGGCTGGCCCTGGGCGTAGGCGTACTGCGGGGCGAGGCTGAGGGTCGAGGTCGCGATCTCGCGCGGCTCGATCCCCTTGGCGCGCACGGCGGCGATCACGCCGGTCATCGCCGCGGCGTTCTGCGCCATCGCCGCCTGGGCGGTTGGCGCGTCGGTGGTGACGCCGAGGTCGATCGTGGCCAGGTCCGGCGGCAGGCGCGCCTCGCCGTGACCGGTGAGGTCGAGCGTGGTGGCGGCGAAGCGGGCGTCGGACGCGTCTTGCGCGGCGGCGGCCTGGGCCACGAGGGCGGCGGCGACGGCGCCGATCCAGACGGCGGTTTTCATGGTCGTACTCCTGATGGCGACGCGGAACTGAGACCCGGGAGGCTGGCCGGCGCAAGCTGAACGGCGCCTTTAAGCCCCGTTGCTCCCATGCTAACCGGGCCGGCGCTTGCCCTTGACCGCGCTCTGGGGGCCCGTAGCTCAATGGTTAGAGCCGGCCGCTCATAACGGTCTGGTTGCAGGTTCGAGTCCTGCCGGGCCTACCAAATCTCTCATAAAATATTGTATTTATTACATTATTTGGAGAAATTGGGGGTCCAAAATGAGGCCGGGTTGGGTGGGTTTTGTTCGTCACCGATTTGGCTGCAGCGGCCAGCCACGACGATGGGGCCTGACTCCAGGCGGAAGTTCGGACGTCCGCTAGCGCGTGACCCTGCCGGCTATTTTCGACCCGAAGCGGGCTCTCACGGCTGACCTTGTCGGGCAGCGCCTCACGCGGAAGCATCGGCAGGGGGCGGGAGGAACGTCTGTACTATCTGGTACAAACCTGGCTCGAACTGAGCGATCTTGAGCGCCTGCGCCAAAGCGTCGCCGGCGGGCTTCCGCCTCATCGCGGCGTAGGCTTCCGCATCCTTCCACATCGCGTACATCGTCACCTTGGACCCGTCGAAGCTCCGATGCAGCGTCGCGGAGATGAAGCCAGGCTCCTGATCGACCGACCCAAGCGTCGCGGTGGTCAGAATGTCGATCAGGCGTTGTTGGTTCTCGGGTGCGACCGTGAACACGTTGATCAGAACGACGGGCGGGTCCCATCGGTACGCAGATGTCCGCCAACGACCCCAGCTCAGCTTGCCCGCCTCTTGGCCAGCCACTCGCCCTGATCTAACCGCCATCCGGATCAGGCGGGGGCGTGAAACTGCTGTCGCACGATGCGCTCGAAGGCGAAGTTCACCGCCTGTTCGCGGCTCCAGCCGGCGCCTTCGGCAGACAGGGCTTCCATTTCGCCCTCGGCGAGATGCGTTCTGAGCAACGCCAGCAGGCGCTCGTAGCTCCGCTGCTCCCCGGGGTGTCTTCGCGAGTCGCGCGAGGCATAGGCCGCGTCCACCCAGCCGATGAGCCGGGCTGCTTCGAGTTGTCGGCCCTCGGTCGCGCCGATCAGCGCCCACATCTGCAGACACGCGCTCAGCAAAACGGCATCGACCCGGCTCCGCAACTGCGAGAGCGCCTCTTTCGCTAGCGGCCGCGCCTCGTTCATCCGCTCGGCCGCGATCAGGTAGGCCGCCAAGTTGTGAAGCTCGAGGGGCAGATGTTCTCCCAGCCCGAATTTTCTCTTGCTGACGACCGCCTCTCGCCCAAGCTCTATCGCTCGTTCGTTATCGCCGCGTGAGAACTCCAACAAGGCCAGGTTGTTCAGAACGCTGACTTCTAGGCGCACATCCTCGAACCGTCGCGCCAAGGCGATGGCCGAGGCGTAGTGTTCGATCGCTCGTACGAAGTCGTGCTGAACGCTGGCGATTGCGCCGAGCACGCTCAGCGCTGCGCACGACGAACGCTCGTGGCCCTGTCTCGAGAGCGTTTCTCTGACACCTTGCATCATGGTCGCGACCTCGGAAGCTGGTTTACCAGTCCACAGGTACAGCGAGGCGATCGCGAGGTTCGCTTTCGCGACCCCCAATTCATCTCCGATCTGACGGGAGATCGCCGCCGACCGCTCCAGCCGACGAAGCGCCTCGGGACGATACAGGGAGCCCCACCGGAACCGACCCGCGCCGAGAAGCACCGCAGCGGCGTGTGCCGGGGGCGTGCGATCGTCGACCATGGCCGCCACCCGATCGGTAACCTGCTGCGCCTCTTCTGTGGCTCGGCCGGTCCAGTGAAAACCGCTGCACACCGTGAGCTCGATGGCGAGCGGATAGCGAGATGGATCGGCCAGCGCCCAATCCAAGGCCGAACGCAGATTGTCCCGTTCAGGCAGGTAAATCGCCTGCCAGTCCGAACTCGGGCATAGTCTCCCAGGCTTCGTGGGCAGGCGCGAAAACGTCGCAGAAGTGACGGGCGTGCCGCTCAGCCACGCCATCCAACTCTCCGTTGGCCTGGAGCAGTTCGCGTGCGTAGAGCCGCAGCGTCTCGAGCAGGCGGTATCTGGCGGCGGGCTGCGCGGTCTCGAGTGTGACCAGGGACTTGTCGACCAGCCGCCCGAGGGCATCGGCCACCACCCAACCATCCGCTTGGCCCGCCGCCGCCACCGCCATGGCCGCCTCCAACGGGAAGTCGCCGACGAACACTCCAAGCTGACGGAAGACTGCCTGGTCAGCCGCGTCGAGCAGGCCCACGCTCCACTCCACGGTGTTGCGTAGGGTCTGGTGGCGGGGGTCCGATGTTCGCAGACCCGTCGACAGCACGACCAGGCGTGCTTCGAGGCTCGCGCGCAGACCTTCCAGTCCCAGCGCTGGCATGCGCGCCGCCGCCATCTCCAAAGACAGAGGCATCCCGTCGAGGCGACGGCAGATGTCGCCGACGTCGGCCGCGTTCGCCTCGCTCAGCTCGAAGCGGCCCTGCGCCGCGGCCGCCCGGCGGGCGAACAGCGCCACGGCGCCGTATTCGGCGATGTCGACCGCGTCCGGCGGCGGCGCCGAGAGCGGCGCCAGCCGGTAGACCTGCTCGGCGTCGAGACGCAGACTTTCCTGGCTGGTGGCCAGCACGGTCAGGCCCGGAACCTGCTCCAGCAGTGCGCTTGCCAGCGCCGCCGCCGCGTCGATGGGATGCTCGCAGTTGTCGAGGATCAGCAGCAGGCGACGACCTCGGATGGCGGAGGCGATCTGCTCCGCCGTCAGCTCGGTGGCGTCGCGTGCGACGCCGAGGGTCGTCGCGACGGCGCTGACGACCAGCGTCGGATCGGCGAGCGGCGCGAGGTCGATCAGCCAGATGCCGTCGGGATAGGCGTCCGCCGCCCGCCAGCCGGCCGCGATGGCCAGCCGGGTCTTGCCGACCCCGCCCGGACCCACGATCGTCGCCAGCCGCTCCCGGCCCAGCAGTGCGACCACCTCGTCCAGCGCCTCGTCGCGACCGATCAGTGGCGGGCGCAGCGGAAGATTGGTCGGCGTCGGCGACGCCGATGGCGGCGGAACGGGCTGGGCCGTGCGCGATAGCGGGGCCACGAAGCAGTAGCCGCGGCCGGACAGGGTGACGATGTAGCGGGCGCCGCCCTGCCCATCCCCCAACGCCTTGCGCAGGTTGGTCATGTGGAAGCGCAGGCTGCTCTCGCCGACCGTGACGTCGGGCCAGACCGCCGCGGCCAGCGCCCGCTTGCCCACCGGCTCGTTCGGATGGGCGACCAGCGCGACTAGCAGCTCCAGCGCGCGGCCGCCCAGCTCCACCCGGGCCCCGTCCCGGGTGAGCAGCCGCTCGCCCACGGACAAGCGGAAGGGACCGAAGGCGATCACGTCCCCTTCGGGCGTCGCCAAACCTGTCATGGCGTCTCTAGTCATCGCGCGGTCGCCTTAGACTGCCCCCGCTACTTTAGCGGCGGGCGGCGCGCCATCGCCAGCTAACAAAAGCTAGCAGACCAAAGCACCCTCCAGGCGCGGCTTCTGCTTCACTGGCGCCAACCAAGGAGAAAAGTGATGAGAACCGAAGCGTCTGTCGCGGCGAACGATTGGACCCTGTTGCGGAGTGGTGTCCCCTTCTCTGCGTTGTCTCAGTCGACGCCCACCGTGTTCGTCGTCGACGACGACGCTTGCCTGCGCGAGACGGTCGAGGTCCTGATCGGCGACGCCGGCTGGCGGACGGAGACGTTCGGCACGGCGCGGGATTTCCTCGCTCGTCCGCCCAGCCACGAACCGAGCTGCCTGATCGCCGGCGTCGATCTACCCGACCTCGATGGTCTGGAGCTGCAAGCCCGCGTCGCCGACGAGCGACCGGACATGCCGGTCATTTTCGTGGCCGGGCACAGCGAGGTCGCCCAGGTCGTGCGCGCGATGAAGGCCGGCGCCGCGGACTTCCTGGCCAAGCCGCTGTCCGACGTCGCCTTGCTGAGCGCCGTGCGCGGGGCGATCCACCGCAGTGAGGCGGCGCTGCTGGAGGAAGCCCAGCGACAACGGCTGTTGGATCGTTACGCCTTGCTCAGTGGGCGTGAGCGCGAGGTGATGGCGCTGGTAGTGGCGGGCCGCCTGAACAAGCAGATCGGCGGCGACCTCGGGATCAGCGAGGTCACGGTCAAGGCGCACCGCGGTCAGGTAATGGCGAAGATGCAGGCCCGCTCGTTTGCCGGGCTGGTGACAATGGGTCGCCAGCTGGGTCTCAGCCCAGCCGATAGCTAGCCTGTCGCACGTTCCTTCTCGCTCGGCGCACCCCGAGCGTCGCGGCGGCGAACGGCCGTTCGCCCATCTCTAAGTTCCGCTTTTCAAGCGATCGCGTTGGAAGCGGGTGACGGCGAGGCCGCCTTGCATGTGGACCGGATAAGGGTCCAAAGAGGGGCCAGAATCGCCTCCTGTCCCGACAGGTGAGTGTGCGTAAACTTCTGTAAACATTAGATATTATTGGATCGTCCGGGTTGCCGCAGTAGAATCCTGCCGGGCCTACCAGGAGAGGGCGATGGCCGAAGCGTTCAACGACCTGACCCTGCCCGCCGCCAAGGCCGCGCGCTATGCGGCGCTGGCCGAGGAGGTCGCGGCGGTGCTGGAGGGCGAACGCAACTTCACCGCCCGCCTGGCGACGGTCGCCGCGATGCTGGCGCAGGCGTTCGAGCGCTATTTCTGGGCCGGCTTCTACCTGGTCGATCCGGCCAGGGCGGACGAGCTGGTGGTCGGACCCTACCAGGGCACGCTGGGCTGCCTGCGCATCGCCTTCGGCCGCGGTGTCTGCGGGACCGCCGCCGCGGAGCATCGCACCCTCATCGTGCCCGACGTCGCGGCGTTCCCCGGCCACATCGCCTGCGACTCGCGCTCGAAGAGCGAGATCGTCGTCCCGGTGTTCGGACCGGGCGGGGCGCTGATCGGCGTGTTCGACGTCGACTCCACCGAGCCAGCGGCCTTCGACGAGGTCGACGCCGCGGGGATCCAGCGCGTCCTGGCGGAGACGTTCGGGCGCTAAAGCACGTCATTCCCGGCCGCAGCGCGAAGCGCGGAGTGTCGGCAATCCATGGACACTGTCGGTCGTGGCGTTCATGGATGGCGGAGACCAGCTCGGCCATGACGTGTTGAGAGGTGATCTTCCCAATTTCAACGGGCGCTAGCCGCAAGGATCGGTCTGAGCTGTTTCGGCGATCCGCCTCGGGGTGACGAGCAAGCTGTTCGGCGAAATCGACGCTATGGCCCCTGGGAAGGCCGTCGGGCGGATTTGTAACGTTACTGGTGGTATCCTACCACCGAGCCCCGCCGCGGGGCTGCAGCAGGCCTCCAGGCGTCGGGAAAGCGGGCCCGGGAGCGTGGGGGCGGCTTCCTTAAGCGTCCTCGCGCATGCGCTTCTTGCGGAAGGTCGGGTTGAGCACCTTCTTGCGCAGGCGAATGGCGCGGGGCGTCACCTCGACCAGTTCGTCTTCCTCGATGTAGGCGATCGCCTGCTCCAGCGTCGGACGGCGCGGCGGGGTGAGGCGGATCGCCTCGTCCTTGCCAGCCGAGCGGATGTTGGTCAGCTGCTTGGCCTTCATCGGGTTGACGTCGAGATCGTCGGGGCGGGCGTTCTCGCCGATGATCATGCCCTGGTAGGTCTTCTCGCCGGCGCCGACGAACATCACGCCGCGGTCCTCCAGGTTCCACAGCGCGAAGGCGGCCATGTCGCCGTCGGAGTTGGAGACCAGCACGCCGTTGCGGCGGCCCTCGATCGCGCCCTTGTAGGGCTCGTAGCGGGCGAACAGCCGGTTCAGCACGCCGGAGCCGCGGGTGTCGGTGAGGAACTCGCCCTGGTAGCCGATCAGCGCCCGCGACGGCGCATAGAACGTCAGCCGGGTCTTGCCGCTGCCGGAGGGGACCATGTCGGTCAGCTCGGCCTTGCGGGCGGAGAGCTTCTCGATGACCACGCCGGAATATTCCTCGTCGACGTCGATCACCACTTCCTCGATCGGCTCCAGCCGCTCGCCGGTGTCGGGATCGGTCTGGTAGACCACCCGCGGGCGGCTGATCGAAAGCTCGAAGCCCTCGCGCCGCAGCGTCTCGATCAGCACGCCCAGCTGCAGTTCGCCGCGGCCGGCGATCTCCAGGGCGTCCTTCTCGGCGGTCTCGGCGACCTTGATCGCGACGTTGGCCTGGGCTTCGGCGAGCAGCCGCGCGCGGATCACCCGGCTTTGCACCTTGTCGCCGTCGCGGCCGGCGAGCGGGCTGTCGTTGATGGTGACGGTGATGGCGATGGTCGGCGGGTCGATCGGCTGCGCGGGCAGCGGCTCGGTCACCTCCATCGCACACAGGGTGTCCGCCACGGTCGCCTTCGAGAGCCCGGCGATCGCGACGATATCGCCGGCGAACGCCTCGTCGACCCCGGTGCGCTTCAGACCGCGGAAGGCCAGCAGCTTGGTGATGCGGCCGCGCTCGATCTCCTTGCCTTCCCTCGACAAGGCTTTGATCGCCATTCCGGGCGCCAGGCGGCCGCTCTCGATCGGGCCGGTCAGCAGGCGGCCGAGGTACGGGTCGGCCTCGATCAGCACGGCCAGCAGCCGCGCGGGTTCGTCGACCCGCGGCTCGGCCTCCGGCGGCGGCGTGTGCGCCACGATCAGGTCGAACAGCGGGCCGAGGTTGTCGCTCGGCTTGCTCTGATCGAGCGTCGCCCAGCCCTGCTTGCCGCTGGCGTAGATGTGCGGGAAGTCGAGCTGCTCGTCGGTGGCGCCCAGCGCGGCGAACAGGTCGAAGGCGTCGTTCAGCACCCGGTCCGGTTCGGCGTTGGGCCGGTCGACCTTGTTCAGCACCACGATCGGGCGCAGGCCGAGCTTGAGGGCCTTGCCGAGCACGAACTTGGTCTGCGGCATCACGCCTTCCTCGGCGTCGACCAGCAGCAGGCAGCCGTCGACCATGCCGAGGATCCGCTCCACCTCGCCGCCGAAGTCGGCGTGGCCGGGAGTGTCGATGATGTTGATCCGCGTCTCGCCGGCCTCGCCGTGCCAGAGCACCGAGGTGCACTTGGCCAGGATGGTGATGCCGCGCTCGCGCTCCTGGTCGTTGGAGTCCATGGCGCGCTCGGCGTGCGCCTCGTTGGCGCGGAAGGCGCCGGACTGGGCGAGCAACTGGTCGACCAGCGTGGTCTTGCCGTGGTCGACGTGGGCGATGATGGCGATATTACGAAGGGACATGCGGGGCGGCTTCTAGAGGAGAAGTTGAACGGGGGCCATGCGTCACGGTCGGCCAGCGCCTGTTGCGAGGCCGATCGACGGCAAACCTATGATTCTTATTGCGGACCGAGCCTTCTAAAACGGCAGGCTGTTGCGTTGCAACATCGAAGCTTATAGCTCAGCCGCGCCATCAATGCATTGATTATTCCGGATAAATGGTCGTCCCGTGCGTTTTTCGGCGATGTAGGGGTATTTTCCGCTTGATCGATTGTGCGCCGCACCCTAGATTGCGGTTGTGAGGCGTCGCTGACGCCTCTGCCCTTCCTGGGCGTTTCCTCCCTAATGAACTGCCGCGCCTTCGGGCGCGGCTTTTTTTTGGGCTGGGCCCTAGATGGCGGTCCGCTGGCTGATGTGCCAGAGCACGCCGGTCGGATCGTCCAGATAGAGCACGCGGGCGCCCCACGGCTCATCCTTCGGCGGCTTGGCGCGCACGCCGTAGCGCTTCGCCAGACCGGCCGCCTCAATGCCGTCCCACCAGCCGTCGACGTCGTCGACGGCCAGTTGCAGCATGTAGTTCTCCCGCGCGCCCGGCCACTTGTAGTTCTGCAGGATGAACGCCGCGGCGCCGCAGCGGAAGATCGCAATGCGGCCGTCGTCGTGACCCTTCTCGAACCCGAGTTCCTGATAGAAGCGACAGCAAAGGGCGAAGTCGTCGCACGGCACGAACGACATCACGGTGGTGGCCGTAAGGCTCACAGCCCGGTCCAGTCCTGCGTCGCCAGGGCCGCGAACAGCCGCTCGAGGTCGGCCTTCAGCGTCGCGAAGCCGGCGGTCAGCTGCAGCGACTGTTCATCGAAATAGAGCGCGCGGTTGATCTCGATCTGCAGGGCGTGGACCTTGCGGCCGGGGCGGCCGTAGTGCTCGGTGGTGTAGCCGCCGGCGTAGGGCGTGTTGCGCGCCACCCGATAGCCCATCGCGCTCAGCTCCCGGTCGACCAGACCCGGGACCGCGCCAGCGCAGGCCGCGCCGAAGCGATCGCCCAGCACGAAATCACATGGCTCGCCGTTTCGTCCGCTCGCCGCCGCAGCCGGCATCGAGTGCCAGTCGATCAGGATCGCCAGGCCGCGCGCGGCCTTGGTCTCGGCGATCAGGGCGGTCAGGGCGGCGTGGTAGGGCTGGTGCACCTGCCGCACCCGCCCTTCCGCCTCGGCGAAGGTCAGCTTGCGGGCGTAGATCTCCTGGCCTTCGCAGACGATGCGGGCGATCGCACCGAGGCCGGCGGCGACGCGGGCGGTGCGCGCCTTGGCGAACGCTGGCAGCTCGTCCTCGAACATCGCCGGATCGAGCTCCCAGGGCTCGCGGTTCACGTCGATGAAGGCCCGGGCGAACTGGGCCGCGATCAGGGCGTGACCGAAGCCGGGCGCCGCGGCGATCAGCTCGTCGACGTGGGCGTCCTCCGAGCGGCGGATCGCGCGGCGATCGAGCTGCGAGGCGGCCATCATCGCCAGCGGATAGATGCGGCCCGAGTGCGGCGAGGCGCAGATCAACGGCGTCGCGGCGACGTCCGCCCGCGCCAGACGGTAGGGCGTCGCTTCCAGAGCCGGCGCCGGCGGCGTCGCATCGTCCATGGCGATCAGTATTCGCGGGCGAGGGACCCGCGGTCAAACGGTTCATCGCCAATTTACGGCTGGGCGTATAGGTTCGCCGCTCACGTCACCTTCCGCCCCGGACCGCCAACAGCCCCATGCCGCGTATTCTGCTTGCCGAAGACGACGATTCCCTGCGCGGTTTCCTGACCCGCGCCCTGGAGCGCGCCGGTTACGACGTCACCGCCTGCGCCGACGGCGAAGAGGCTGTCGCGGTGCTGGACGAGGTGTGGGACCTGCTGCTCACCGACATCGTCATGCCCGGCATGGACGGCATCGAGGTCGCCCGCCTGGCCGCGGCCAGGCACCCTGGCCTGCGGATCATGTTCATCACCGGATTCGCGGCGGTTGCCCTGACCGTCGGCGAGCGCGCGCCGCCCGGCGCCAAGGTGCTGTCCAAACCCATCCACCTGCGCGAGATCGTCGCCGAGGTGGAGCGGATGATGGCCGCCGCCTGAGCCATCGACGGCGCTGCTCGCGGGCCGTCGTCCAGCGGCCGCCTCGCGGCGTTTGTTGCGCTCGTGACAGAACGGCTTGCCAACCATAGGCAGCGCTGCCTAGATTTGCCGCCGAGCCTGGGCGGCTGAGAAAGAGCTTGGTCCGAGGCCAGATTCGCGAGGGCGAGCGCCCCGTGGAACCCACACTTTCCGTGTGGCGGCGGGGTGTTGTCCGCCGCTCTTGAGAGGCTGCGTTCGGCGGGCGCATTTCCACTGTGCGAAACACGTAACAGTGTTCAGCTTGTTTGCCGGCGCGGCCGCACGGAGCCCAAACTTCGCTTGCTAGGCGAAGGCAGCGCTGCCTAACCTGACGGCGGGGCTACGGCTGCGCATTAAAAAATGGCCGAGCCCGGAGGATACGCAACCCGGGAGGACGAACTCGTGCCGAAGACAGCCATGCTCTGCGCCAGCTCTGCGCTGGCGCTCGCTACTGGACTATTCGCGTCTCAAGCTTTCGCCGCCACCGCCACTGACACGGCTACCGCCAACGGCGGCGCGGCGGTGAGCGAACTGACGGTCATCGCCGAAAAACGCGAACAGAGTATCGAGACCGTACCGGTCGCCATCACCGCCTTCGGCGCTGAACAGCGCAAGCTGATGGGCATCGCGATTATCCAGGACCTGGCCGACTTCTCGCCGAGCCTGAACTGGACCGACATCGATGACCGCGTCTACATCCGCGGCATCGGCCGAAACAGCGACAACCTGAACAACACTTCTGGCGTCGCGATCTACTACAACGGCATCTACTACGGCGCCAACGCCGCGGTCGAGCAACAGAAGAGCGATCTGTTCATCGGCAACATCGAGGTCGACAACGGCCCGCAGAACACCCTGCACGGCAGCAACGCCGACGGCGGCGTGGTCGAGTTCACCTCGAAGCGGCCGACCGACACGATGTACGGGGAGGCGCGGGTCGGCGTCGCCAACTACGGCACCGAATTCGCCGAGGCCGTGGTGTCCGGTCCGCTCAACGACCACCTGAAGTTCCGCCTCGGCGCCAACTACACCGACCAGCGAGGCGGGTTTTTCAACAATCTCGATGGCTCGCCACAGGGCGGCAATCTGGTCCTGGGTGGCAGCGGCCAGACCCAATACTTCGAGGGCCAGCTGCAAGGCCATTGGGATCACCTCGACGCTTGGGTCATGGCTTCCAGCGGCAACTTCAACGCCAACACGCACGGCGCGGCGGGGCTCGGCTACTTCCCGGACTCGGAGTTCAATAGCGCCAACACGCTGACCCCGAGCGGCTTCTATGGTCTCTGCGGCCTGGCCGGGGTGGCTGCGTCGCCCGGCGGCGCTGCCTGCGCCGGCGGACATCCCATCGTGCCTGGTTCGGTGCAGACGAAGCCCATCACCGCCAACCTGTTCACAGGGAACCAGCCCGGCAACACCAATATCCGCGACTTCATCAATGAGGACAACGGCCAGAACAAGATGCAGGCGGATGTGCAGATCTCATCGCACGTCACCTATCACCTGCCCAACGTCGACATCAACTACCTCGGCGGCTACCAGAACTTCCACTATGTGCTACACATTCCAACCCAGTACGTGGCTTCGTCAAACTCCGGCGTAACCCAGTGGCAGGAAGTGGGCGCGGCTAGCGCGGCGGCAGCCGGGCTTTGTACTTTGAATGGCAACACGCTTGCCGCCTGCCAGGCGCCGCTGACGGTCAACCCCACCCCCAATTTCCTGACCTTCAACGAGTTCGACCAGGCTTTCAGTCACGAGCTCAACTTCACCTCGACGACCAATTCACCGCTACAGTATATCGGCGGCATCTATTGGTATCGGGAGCGTTGGAACCAGCCGGTCGATCAGTACAGCATGACGCGCCAGCCACAGATGGGCGCGCCGATGTACTGGAACGCCTTAGGCGCCAACTGTGCGGGCGGGGGGCTCGCGCTTTGCGCGGCGCCTGCCAACCCCACCTTCGCCGGCTCGTCGGAGAATACGGCCGTCACCTACGACAGCATCGCGATCTACGGTCAGGCCAGCTACAAGTTCAACGATCAGTTCAAGTTCTCCGGCGCCATGCGCTACACGAACGACCACAAGCAGGGTTGGCAGACTTGGCGCGTGATCGACTTCGAATTCGATCCTTACCGCTTCCGAGTTCGGTTCCGCGACACCCGCATTGGATCTCACCGCCCTCGCGGCTTGCAGCGGGGTCTCGCCCTGCCGTCCGGCTTACCAAGGCGCTGGCATCACGACGATCAATCCCGTGACAGGTAACGCCCAACGCACGCTCGGGGCGACCTGGAACGCGCTGACCGGTGAGGCCAACCTCGACTGGACGCCCGATCCCACCACGCTGGCGTATTTCAAGTATAGCCGCGGCTACAAATCCGGCGGGTGGGCCACATATACGCTCGCCGCCAACCCTGAGGTGGGCTCAGAGTTCGTCGACGCCTTCGAAGTCGGCGCCAAGAAGACCATCGGCAGAACCTGGACGCTGAACGGTGACGTCTTCTACTACAACTACAACAACGAGCAGACGCCGCTCGCAACGTTCAACGCAGTGTCGGGCATCACGCCGGAGCTGATCAATATTCCGAAAGTGCAGAACTACGGCGTCGAACTCTGGGGCACTTGGCGCCCAATCGACCCGCTGGCCGTTTCGCTCAGCTATTCGTATCTCAGCGCCACGGTTCAGAACTCACCCTGCTTCGTCGACCAGACCGACCCGCAGGCGATCCAGCCAGGGGCGAACACCCGGGGCTGCACGCCAGGAACTGGCCTGCAGAACATCGTCGGTCAGACGGTGCCCGGCGCGACCCCCAACAAGCTCTCGCTCAACGGTCTGTACACCTTCACCTTCGACCCGGGAAAGCTCACGTTGTCCGGCACGTTCGTCTGGCGGGACGGCACGTATGACAGCGTCTTCAACCGTTGGTACAACTTCCAGCCCGCGTCCACACAGGTCAACATCCGGGCGACTTGGACCGGGGACAACAATCGCTACAACATCATCCTGTTCTGCAATAACCTGTTCGACACCACCGCTTACGACGGCGCAGCGGGGGGGCTCTTGGCGAGCAGCCCTGGCGTCGAGGTCATCCAGTCGGCGCCGTTCCTCAACGCGCCCAGGACGTTCGGCATCCAGTTCCAGTACCGCTGGCAGTAGACGTCGCGCCGCGGGCGGTTGGCCCGCGGCGTGCCAGTGATACCTTGTCGCGATGCGTGCGATGAGGCCCAAGACTGACCGGCGTCGGCCGGGCCCCGCCAGGGACCCAGCCGGCGCCGCGCAGTTTCTGGACGCCGGCGCGCGCCACGCCGCCGCCGGGAGACTGGCAGAGGCGGCGAGCGCCTACGAACGCGCCGAGGCGGCTGACCCGGACGATTTCCGCGCCCCGTTATCGCTCGCCACCATCGATCTCCAACTGGGGCGGCCGTCGCGGGCGCTGCCGCGACTGCGGCGCGTCGCGGCGCTGCAGCCCGACCTGTTCGACGCCCGGCATAACCTCGGCGCGGCGGCGCAGAGTCTGGAGTTCTGGGACGAGGCGGCCGCTGCCTACCAGGCCGCCCTCGAGCTGCGGCCCGAGGCGCGCGAAACCCGCCGCAATCTGGCGATCGTGCTGACCATCCTTGGACGGACCGACGAGGCGCTGGAGCATCACCGCCGGTTGGCCGGCGACGCGGCGACGCGGCCGTGGGCGTTGACCCGCATCGCCCTGCTGCGCCCCGCCGTGATCGGCGACCGCGACCTCGACGATCTGCGGCAGGCCGCCGATGATCCGCAGGCGGACCAGGCCGCGCGCGCCGGTTTCCAGTTCGCGATCGGCGAGGTGTTGGAAGCGCGCGGCGACGATGCGGCCGCGTTCAGCGCTTTCAGCGCCGGCAACCGGCTCAAGCGCGAGAGCATCACGGCGACCGGCCTCGATCCCAGGAGATTGGTCGAGGCCCACGCCGCGGCCGCCCGGGCGGTGATGGCGCACTACACCGCCGACCGGCTGCGACGCCCGGAGGAGGGTCTCGCAACCACGGCGCCGATCTTCATCGTCGGCATGCCCAGGTCCGGCTCGACGCTGCTGGAGCAGATATTGGCCAGCCTTCCCGACGTGGTCGCGCTGGGCGAAACGGCGGCGCTGCCGCGGCTGCTGGAAGCGGGGTTCGCCGACGGCAAGGCCGAGACCCGGGCGCTCGCCCGCCGCTACCTGCAAGCCATGCGTAGCCGGGGCTGGCGCGGCGTCGGCCGCTTCGTCGACAAGACGCTGGAGAACTATCTCCACGTCGGCGCCATAGCCGAGATGTTCCCCAAGGCGGTGATCCTGCACGCGGTGCGCGATCCGCTCGACACCTGCCTGTCCTGCTATCGCCAGCTGTTCGCCAGCGGGGCGGAGACTCTCTACGACCTGGCCGACATCGGCGCCGAATACGTCACCTACCGCCGGCTGATGGAGCACTGGCGCGCGGTGCTGCCAGGCCGGGTCATCGACGTCGACCACGAGGCGCTGATCGCCGATCCGGAGCGGCGGATCCGCTGGCTGGTCGGCGCCTGCGGCCTCTCCTGGAACGAGGCGGCGTTGCGCTTCCATGAAGCAGTGGGGCCGGTCAGGACAGCAAGCTCGGGCCAGGTGCGGCAGCCGATCTTCACCACCTCGGTGGCGCGCTGGCGCCGCTACCAGGCCCAGCTGGCCCCGCTGTTCGCCGCGCTCGGCCCCTATGCGCCCGAGCTCTGATCGGCGCCTCGCGCTTGTCGACCGCGCCGGCCCAAGCTATTAGCGCTCCTCCGCTGGCCGGACGCGTAGCTCAGCGGGAGAGCACCTCGTTGACATCGAGGGGGTCACAGGTTCGAGGGGGGGGGGGGGGGGGGGGGGGGGGGGGGGGGGGGGGGGGGGGGGGGGGGGGGGGGGGGGGGGGGGGGGGGGGGGGGGGGGGGGGGGGGGGGGGGGGGGGGGGGGGGGGGGGGGGGGGGGGGGGGGGGGGGGGGGGGGGGGGGGGGGGGGGGGGGGGGGGGGGGGGGGGGGGGGGGGGGGGGGGGGGGGGGGGGGGGGGGGGGGGGGGGGGGGGGGGGGGGGGGGGGGGGGGGGGGGGGGGGGGGGGGGGGGGGTGAGACTTCCAGAGTTCGCATAGTGCCGGATCGCGCAGCAGGGTTGGTGGGTAAGTGCATCGACTTAGTGACCGGCGTTTTGGGGCCGCCGGAGTTCGTGAGAGAGTTGGGCTCATTTCAGTTGGTGCAGTACAAATGGACAGATTGTCTGTCTCAGCGCAACTGCTTCGTCACGCTGCCTTGCGAACTCGAATTGACGGTTCGCGCCGCAGCGCGGTGATTGAGACGGGGAAGATAGACGGCACGGTCTTCGGTCGGCAGAGGCGCGGGCAGGCTTCCTCGGGTATGTCGCGAGACTGTGCGATGCGTGCTTCGCGAAGCGTCTCGCCGGCTCGCGGGTAGTGCCGCTCCGGGACGGAGGCCGTCAGCGCTCGGGGCGGGCGTGAGCGTGCCGGGGCCCGGCGCTGAGGGCGGCCTCCCGCGGCGTCGCCGGCAGCGGCTCTGGGCGAGCAGCGACGAACGGGGGGGGGGAAACTCCCTGTCGCGTCCACCATTTCCCTTTAGCCGGAGGCGGCAAGGGAAGGCCGCACAATCACCTGCCAAGACGAAGGGCCGCCTTCCCCGCCTCCGATGCGACGGCGGGCTTTCGGAGCCGGCGCAGAGAGAGCCTAAGCGCCTTTCGCCGCCGATCGGTTCCCAGCGGCTAGGGCCGTGCGCCTTTCGGCAGCGCAGCCACCTCGTCCGGCGTGAGCTTGCGGATGTCGGTCACCGGACAACGCTGGCGCCCGACGCCGACGCCGCGGACGACCACGTCCACATCCAGGTTGGGGCCCTCGCAGATCAGCGATGAGCCGCGCGAGACCAGGGCGAGGTGGTGGACCCAGTCGATGTCGAGGCAGGTCGAGAACAGCTTGGCTCGGTAGACGTCATGGTTGCCGACCCGCAGGTAGAGGTTCTGCTCGTCGACGGCGGCGAAGTTCTCGATCCGGTTGGTCCAGAAGCAGGCCGGCCGCGGCTTGGGCGGCGGTGCGCCGCCGGGCGGCGGCTGGGCGGACGCGCCGATGGCGGCGGCGACGGCCAGAGCGGTGGCCAAGGCGGCTGGGGCAAGGATCTTCATCGAGGTTTCACTCCTGAACAATTCCCTCGCCCCATGCGGCGCAGACTACACCGGCGAGCCGCGCGACACCAAGCCGCGCCGCGCGGCGCGCTGGGCGAACCGGTCCGGCGCGACGGTGCGCGCCAGCGGCGCCGGCAGCGGCGAGGGGGCGCCGAGTGCGAGCGCCGCCACATGATCGGCCAGCAGCGGCGCCAGGGTGAAGCCGCGCGATCCCAGGCCGCCCAGCACGAACAGGCCCGGCGCGAGCTGGCCGGCGAGCGGCATCCGATCGGGCGTTGTCGCGCGCACCGACGCCCGCGCCTCGATCGGCGCGCCTTCCAGCCGGCGGGCGAGGTCCGGCAGGCGCGCGGCGAGGGCGGCGAGGTTGCGCTGATCGTCCGCGGCCCGCCGATCGGCCCGGGAGTCGTCGCGGTCGTGGGTGGCGCCGAAAACGACCCCGTCGCTGGTCGGCGCGACGTAGGCGCCCCAGGCCACGGCGGGCGAGGCCACTCCACGAACCTGGCTGAGCTGCCCGCGCACGAACTGCAGCTGCGCCTGTGGCCAAAGCGCCGCCAGCCCGGCGCCGTTGGCAAGGCAGACGACGTCCGCCTCGGCGAGCGTGTTCCCATCCTCGTCCAACAGCCGCCAGGCGGCGCCTGACCGGGTGACGGCGGCGACGGCGCGCAGCTCCACATCCGGCAGCCAGGCGGCGAGCACGCGGTCGGGCTCGATCGCCAGCGCGCGCTCCAGACGCAGCGCCGGCGGCGCCGGCTCGCCGAGCGCGGCGGCGACCTCCTCGGCGCTCCGGCGCACCAGCGTTGCGGGCTCGAACAGCTCCGATGCGGAGATCTTCGAGAAGCGGGCGTCGTCGCGCGGCGCGGTTTCGAGCTGCAGCACGCCCTCGGCGATCACGGCGCTGGGCACGGTTCGATACAAAGCCCCGGCGTGGGCGAAAGCCTGGGCGTGGAGCTGGGCGGCCTCGCCCAGGCCGGCGTCAAGGCGTGGCGTCACCAGCGCGGCCGGATTGCCCGAAGGACCGGCGCCCGGGCGCTCGGCTTCCAGCACCCGCGCCGGCGCGCCCATCAGGGCGAACGCGCGGGCCAACGCCGCCCCGGCGATCCCGGCGCCGACGATGGCGATCCCCGGCGCGGGGGGCTCGGGCGGCGGCTCGCCGGCCAGACCGGCCTCGAGCCGCTCGCGCTTGCCGCCGAAGCCCGGGCGGCGCTCGAGGCTGAAGCCGGCCGCGGCGAGGGCGCGGCGCGCCTGGCCGGCGACGGTGTAGGTCGCGGCCCGGGCGCCGGGGGCTGAGCGGGCCGCGACCAGCGCCATCAGCGCGTCGCTCCACATCTCGGGGTTCACGGCGGGGGCGAAGCCATCGAGGAACCAGGCGTCGGCGCGCCCGCCCCAGACCTCAAGCGCGGCTGCGGCGTCCATCACCGCGACATCGAGGGTGGCGCCGAGCTCCGGCAGCTCGACCCGGTGAAAGCCGCGCCGGCGGCCAGGCCAACTTGCCAGCACCGGGGCGGCGATATCGGCGAGCTCGGGCCAGGCCAGAAGCGCCCGCCTCGCCTCGTCGGCGCTCAGCGGCTCGGCTTCCACCGAGAAGATCGAGAGCCGGCTTCCCGCCGGCCGGTGCGCTCGCCACATCTCGAGCAGGGCCAGGATGTTGAGTCCGGTCCCGAAGCCGAGCTCCGCCACGGTGAAACGCCGCCGGTTCGCCCACCGCTGCGGCAGGCGGCACCCGGCCAGGAACACCGCCCGCGATTCGGCCAGACCCCCCTCACGGGAAAAATACACGTCGCCGTAACGGCGCGACCGCGGCAGGCCGTCGGCGTCGAAGATCAGCGGCGATGGGGGCGGCTCAGCCATGGCCGCATCCTAGCTCAGGGGCCGTCACCCAGTATCCCTCGCCCCGCGTAGCGGGGAGAGGTCGAGCGAACGCGTCAGCCTTCGGCCGGGTGAGGGGCCTCGCCGGCGTCCCCGCCCGCCGCCTCGCGGCGTCGACCTTGCCGCTGCGCGCCAAGGTCCCCTCACCCGTCCGCTCGCTCTGCGATCGGCCGACCTCTCCCCATCGTCGATGGGGAGAGGGATAGAGAGAGCCGAATCAAAAAGGGCCGCCCCGGAGGACGGCCCTTCTAAGAACGCTGATTGCGAGAACGCTTACGGCGCGTTGGTCGCGTTCATCGGCGCCGTCGCGGCGGCGTCGTTCGCGGCGTTGCTCGCGGCCATCGCCGAGTTCGTCGCCGAGTTGGCCGAGGCCATCGCGGAGTTGGCGTCGGAAGCGGCGGCGTTGGCGTCGGCGGAAGCCGTGTTGGCGTCGCTCTTCTTGCAAGCGGCGACGGAAACGGCGGCGACGGCGGCGCCGACGATCAGGATAGTACGAAGCGTACCTGAGGTCATGTTCCTGGTCCCAGTGGATGAGGGTTGGCAGCGCCGTTCGTGACGCTGGGGTTCAATATGCCGGGATATGGCCGAAGCGCAAGAGTCTTGTTCACGGCCGCGTGATCACTTTTCACGTCCGGCGTAACAAAGATAGGCGGAAAAACTAGCCTTCCGCGGGAATCGCGCCCAGCGCCTCTTCCAGCTCCAGGAAGCTGGGCTGGGCGCCGGACGGCACGTTGCCCCGGCCGATCTCCACCGAGATCTGCGCCGCGTTGCCGTGCAGGTGGGCGACCAGCACCGACTGGATGATGCGGTAGTAGCTGGCTTCCTCATCCACCACGGCCCGCAGCCGCGTGGCGAAGGGGCCGACCAGGCCATAGGCGAGAAAGACGCCGAGGAAGGTGCCGACCAGCGCGCCGCCGATCATGGCGCCCAGCACCGCGGGCGGCTCGGTGATCGAGCCCATGGTCTTGATCACCCCCAGCACGGCGGCGACGATGCCGAGCGCGGGCAGGCCGTCGGCCATGGTGGTCAGCGCGTCGGCCGGGGCGCTCGCCTCGTGGTGATGCTTCTCGAGCTGGGTCTCCATCGCGTCCTCGACCTGGTGCGGATCTTCGAGGTTCATGGTCATCATCCGCAGCGTGTCGCAGATGAAGTCGACGGCGAAGTGGTCCTTCATCACCTTTGGAAAACGCGAAAAGATGGTGCTCTCGGTCGGCCGCTCGATGTGGCTCTCCAGGGCGATGACGCCCTTGGATTTCATGGTCTTGGTCAGCAGGAACAGCAGCGAGAGCAGGTCGCGGTAGTCGGCCGGCTTCCATTTCGGTCCGGCGAACACCTTGCTGAAGCCGCCGCCGGTGGCCTTGATCACCGTCATCGAGTTGGAGATCAGGAACGCCGCCGTCGCCGCCCCGCCGATGGCCATCATCTCATGCGGCAACGCCTCGATGATCACCCCCATGTTGCCGCCGGAGATGATGAAGCTGCCGAACACCAGGGCGAACAGCAGCACGATGCCGATAATTTGGAACAACGCCGGATCCCCAATGCAAGCCAGGGCACCTTCGGGGTTAATGCTTAATCCCTGGTGAGTGACGGCGACGTTCGCAGGTGCGGAACGTCGCACCGCCCGCGTTGCCGAGGCGCCAGGTTCTCAATACCAGGAGCCATGGCTGACGCCCCGGCGACCACGCGACTCTCCCGCACCGCGTTCGGGATCATCTTCGCCGTTTCGATGGCGACCGCGGTCGGCAATACCGGGCTGCAGTCGGTGCTGCCGGCGATTGGCCGCTCGGTCGGCATTCCCGATCCGATGGTGGCCGCGATCTTCTCGCTGTCGGCCGTGCTCTGGGCGTTCTCTTCGCCGTTCTGGGCGCGCCAGTCGGACATCCGCGGCCGCAAGCCGCTGATGCTGGTCGGGCTGGCCGGATTCGCCATCTCGATGCTGCTCTGCGGCCTGGTGGTCAGCGCCGGCCTGGCGAAGCTCGCCGCGCCGATGGTGATCTTCGCCCTGTTCCTGGTCTCGCGGGCGATCTTCGGGCTGTTCGGCGCGGCCTCGAACCCGGCCACCCAGGCCTACGTCGCCGAGCGCACCAGCGCCGCGGAACGCACCCAGTGGATGTCGAACCTCGCCGGGGCGTTCAGCCTGGGCACGGTGATCGGACCGGTGGTTGCGCCGGTGTTCATCGTCGGCGTGTTCGAGTTCGCCGGGCCGCTCTACGCTTTCGCGCTGATCGCGCTGGTGATGCTGCTGGTGGTGGTGCGCTACCTCAAGGAGCCGGCGGTCGCGCAGCACGCCGAGAAGCGCGCCGATCCGCCGCGCAAGCAGCTCTGGCGCGACCCCCGGCTGGTCCCGTTCATCGCCTATGGCTTCCTGCTGTCCACTTGCCAGAGCGCGCTCGGTCAGACCCTCGGCTTTCTGATCATCGACAAGACCCACAAGACGTTCCCGGAGCTGGCGCCGCGCGCGCTGCTGCACGTCGCCCAGGGCTACATCGAAGTGGCGATGGTGGCCGGCGCCATCTCGGGCCTGCTCGCGCTGTGGGGATTCATCCGCATGTTCGCGATGACGCCCAAGAGCCTGCTGCGCTGGGGCGCCGCCCTGGCCGCGCTCGGCAACCTGATCGTGGCCTTCTCGCCGGACTACGCCGCCGCCACGATCGGCTATGGCCTGGCCAGCCTCGGCTTCTCGTTCGCCCGCCCGGGGTTCACGGCCGGCGCCTCGCTTTCGGTCAGCATGGCGGACCAGGCCGGCGCCGCCGGCGCGATCGCCGCCGTCAACGGCGTCAACATCATCATCGCCCCGTTCGCGGTGAGCTTCTACAAGGTGAGCCCGGAAGGGCCGTTCCTGATCGCCGCGGCGGTGCTGGCCGGCCTGTTCGCTTACGCCTTCCTCAGCCCGGCCCTGCGCGACGTCGATGCCGCCGCGCACGGCGAGGATCTGGCGATCGAGACAACTCTGGAACGCAGCGACGAGGGGGCGGGCGTTTAGTGGGTCGAAGTCACGACAACCTCTACGTCATAGCCGGGCTTGTCCCGGCTACCCATGCACGCGACTGCCGGAACCGTGTTCATGGGTTGCCGGCATTCCGCGCTTCGCGCTGCAGCCGGCAATGACGTGAAAATGGAATCCGACGGATCCCAGCCCGCTCAGGTCTTCACGCCAGCTCTCAGCTTGGCGACGATCGCCGGCGACAGATAGCCGTCGGCGGGCAGGCCGTGGTCCTTCTGCCAGGCGCGGATCGCCTGGCGGGTGCCAAGTCCGATCTGGCCGTCGGGCGGGCCGGGGCTGTAGCCGAGCTTGGCCAGCGCCTGCTGGCTCTCCATCCGGTCTTCCAGCGACAGCGGCGTTTCTTTCGGCCACGGCGTCACCAGCGGCCCCGCGCCGCCGATGCGGTCGGCCAGCAGCCCGACGCTCAGGGCGTAGGCGAGCGAGTTGTTGTAGGTGCGGATGACGAAATGGTTGGGGAAGGCGAGGAAGGCCGGACCGTCCATGCCGGCCGGCAGCAGCAATTCCGCCTGTGCGACCGCGTCGGCCGCCGACCAGGGACGGGGCTCGGCGCGGCGGGCGCCCTTGTCGGCCCACCAGTCCGGCGTCTGCTTGGGCCCCTCGCTAAGCCCGTAGTCGAACTTCGGCGCCAGCTTCACCTCGATCGCCCAGCTCCCGCCGCGCTGCCAGCCGGCCTTCGCGAGCAGGTTCGCCGCCGAAGCCAGCGCGTCGGCGCTGGAGTTCCAGATGTCGGGCTTGCCCTTGCCGTCGGCGTTGACCGCGGTCGACAGGAAGGTGGACGGCAACAGCTGGGTCTGGCCCATCGCTCCGGCCCAGGAGCCGCGCAGCGCCGCGCGGCCAGCCGCGTTGGTGGCGACGATCTTCAGGCAGGCTTCCAGCTGGGTCTCGGCCCAGGCCTTGCGGCGCGGATCCTCGGCCGCCAGCGTCGCCAGGCAGCGGACCACGTCCATGCCGCCCTGGTTGGCGCCGAAGCCGGTCTCCATGCCCCAGATCGAGGCGAGGATGTCGCCCGGCACGCCATAGGTCTCGTGGATCGCGCCGAGCTGGGGAACGCTGTCGCGCTTCCTGCGCCCGAGGGCGACGGCGTCGGGGGTGACCCGGTGCTGCACGTAGACGCCGATCGGCGTGGCGAACTCGGGCTGGCCGGCGTTGCTCGACAGCACCCGCGGATCGGGGGCCAGGCCGGAGAGCACCGCGGCGAGCGCCGTCGTCGACCAGCCGGCCGCCAGCTCGCGGGCGTAGAAGCCGTCCAGCCAGGTGAGGAACGCATCGTCGCCGGCCGCGCCCAGCAGGTCGGAGGGCCGCATGTCGGCCGCCGCGGAGGCGGAAACGGCGCAACTGGCGGCCGCCAGGGCCAAGAATGAGCGTCGCTGCATGAGCGTCACGCTAAAGCGCTAGTCCTGCGCTGCAATTAAAAATCGCGCGACGAGGGCGCCGAGCGGCTTGCCCGCTTCGCGCCCACTGGTGCAGTTGGCCCAACAGCGACGGGGAGGACGATCTTGGCGAGAGCGGGACGGCGGACAGGGGCCAGAATGGTCAGCCCCGCGATCATGATGACGGTGCGTCAGATCCACACCTACATCGGCGCGTTCATCGCCCCCAGCGTGCTGTTCTTCGCTTTCACCGGCTCGCTGCAGCTGTTCAGCCTGCACGAGGCGCACGGCGCCTACACGCCGCCGGCGATCGTCGAGGCGCTGGCCCGAGTCCACAAGGACCAGGTCTTGAAGGCGAAGCCGGCCGCCGCCAATGGGGCCGCCGCCAAAGGAGCCGACGCGGACGGTGGCCGCGATCGGCATCACCGCGCCGGGCCGTCGAAGGCGGCCCCCGCGCCGCCGGCGTGGTCGGTGACGGCGCTGAAGTGGGTCTTTCTCGCGGTGGCGGTCGGCCTGATCACCTCGACGCTGCTCGGCCTGTGGCTCGCCCTCACGGCCGCTCGCCGCAAGGGCGTCGTGCTGGCGCTGTTCGTCGCCGGGGCCGTGCTGCCGGCGGTCCTGCTGCTGACCTAGGGCCGGGCGCGGTCAGGCCCGATTGACTTGGCCGGCGCCGCTCTCTATATCCGCCCGCTCCCATCCGCCGCCCAAGCAGACGCGTTCCCGACGATGAAAGTTCGCAGCTCCCTGAAGTCGCTGAAGACGCGTCACCGCGACTGCAAGCTCGTGCGCCGCAAGGGCCGCATTTACATCATCAACAAGACCGACCCGCGCTATAAGGCCCGTCAGGGCTAAGAGCCGGCAGGCCGTTGCCCGTTCGCGGGGTCGTCTTCGACGTCGGCAACGTCATCGTGCGCTGGGACCCGCGCACGCTCTATTCCAAGATCTTTTCCGACCCGGCCGAGCGCGACTGGTTCCTCGCCAACGTCTGCACCATGGCCTGGCATATCGCCCACGACGCCGGCGTGTCGTTCGCCGACAACCGTGCCCTGCTCGTGGCGGCGTTCCCCGAGCACGAGGGCGCCATCGTCGCCTGGGAAGAGCGCTGGTGGGAGATGTTTTCCGGGCCGATTCCAGAAACCGAGGCGGCGATCGAGGCGATGGCGGCCGCAGGCGTGCCGATGCTGGGCCTGACCAACATGTCGACCGAGACCGCCGAAGGCACGTTCGCCATGAGCCCGGCGTTTGCCCGGCTGCAGGACATCGTCGTCTCCGCCGCCGTCGGCCTGATGAAGCCCGATCCGCGCATCTTCGCGCTGGCGGCGCAGCGCGCGGGCCTGGCGCCGACGGAGCTCCTGTTCGTCGACGATTCGCGGCGCAACATCGAGGCCGCGGCGGCGCTCGGCTTCGATGTGCACCTGTTCGACGACCCCGCGACGTTGCGGCCGGCGCTGGCCGCGCGCGGACTGTTGTGAGCGCGCCGGCGCCCCGCTAGGGTCGCCCGCCTTCTTCCCGCAACACCTGCAAGAGTTCCCGCCCCATGGCCGATGATTCCCCCAATATCGACACGCTCGGCGCCACCGCCCAGGGCAAGCTGAAAAGCCTGGTCGAGCGCATCGAGCGCCTGGAGGAAGACAGGGCCGCCGTCGCCAACGATCTCAAGGAGGTCTACGCCGAGGCCAAGGGCGAAGGGTTCGACACCAAGATCATCCGCAAGGTGGTGCGCCTGCGCAAAGCCGACGCGGCCAAGCGCTCGGAGGAGGAAGCGCTGATCGAGCTCTACATCACGGCGATCGGGGGTCTGTGAAGCGAAGCCCGCCCGATCGCCGGGCGCAGGCCAAGCGCTCGGCCCTCAACGCCCTGCGGCGCGCCAAGCGCGCGGCCGACAGGGCCGGCGTCGAACTCTCCCAATGGGAGGGCGAGTTCCTCGGCTCGGTGGCCGAGCGGGTCTCGACCTACGGCCGCGCCTTTGGCGATCCGGAAAAAGGCGCGCCGGGCGCGGCGCTTTCCGCGCGCCAGGGCGTTAAGCTCAAGGAAATCGCCTCCAAAGCAGCCGGAAAGCCCAAGCCAAGCTTCCACAAGCGCTCGCCGCTTGGGAAATCCAGGGAACCGGACTAGGGAGAGAACTCGAGGGCGCAGTCCACAAGAAGCCGAGGTTCACGTCAGGTGACGACATCCGCCCGCTTGCTTTCGCTCGCCTGCGCTTCACCGCCGCATGAGTTTCTCCAGGCCGAGGTCGGCACGCACGCGCGACGCCTGTTCGGGCCCAAGTTCCGCGACTTCGAGCGCCTGTTCCCGATCTTTCGCAATACCGGCATCCGCACCCGCCAGGCGGTGATGCCGATGGAGTGGTATTTCCAGGATCGCACCTGGCCGGAACGCACCGCGGTCTACCTGGAAGGCGCGACCGACCTGTTCTGCGACGCCGCCGGCCAGGCGTTGGAGCGCGCCGGCCTGACCGCCGCCGACGTCGACACCATCGTCACCGTCTCCTCCACCGGCATCGCCACGCCCAGCCTGGAAGCGCGGGCGATGGGCAAGATGGCGTTCCGCGAGGATGTGGCGCGCGTGCCGGTGTTCGGACTCGGCTGCGCCGGTGGCGTCACCGGCATCTCGCTGGCTGCGCGCCTGGCCAAGGCGCAGCCTGGCTCGGTGGTGCTGGTGGTCGCGGTCGAGCTTTGCACCCTGGCCTGCCGGCTCGACGAGATGACCAGCGCCAACATCGTCGCCACCGCCCTGTTCGGCGACGGCGCGGCGGCGTGCGTGCTCAAGGCCGGCGACGAGGGCATCGCCGAGATTACCGGCCAGAGCGAGCATACCTGGCCGGCCAGCCTCGACATCATGGGCTGGAACGTCGATCCGCTGGGCTTCGGCGTCATCTTCGACCGCTCGATCCCCACCTTCGCCGAGGCCAACTTCCGCCCGGCGATGGAGACCTCGCTGGCGCGGATGGGCCTGACCATGGCCGACGTCGATCGCTTCGTCTGCCACCCCGGCGGGGCCAAGGTGATCGAGGCGCTGGAGAAGTCGCTCGACCTTGGCCAGGGCGCGCTGACCTGGGAGCGCGAGGTGCTGGCCGACCACGGCAACATGTCGGCGCCGACGGTGATCTTCGTGCTCGAACGGGCGCTGGCGGCCAAGACCCGCGGCCAGCTGGTGCTGACCGCGCTCGGCCCCGGCTTCACCGCATCCTGCGTTTCGATGGCGGCGTGACCCTATCGATCGTACTGCTGGCCCTCGTTACCGCCCAGCGCCTGGGCGAGCTGGTGCTCGCCCGCCACAACACCGCGAAGCTCAAGGCGCAGGGGGCCTACGAAGTGGCGCCCGGCCACTATCCGCTGATCGTGATCCTGCACGCCGCCTGGCTGATCGGGCTGTGGGCGCTGGCCTGGAACCGGCCGCTGAACCTGCCGCTGGCCGCCCTGTTCGTCGCGATCGAGGCCTTAAGGGTCTGGGTGCTGATGAGCCTTGGCGCACGCTGGACCACGCGCATCATCATCCTGCCCGGCGCGCCGCTGGTGCGCCGCGGCCCCTACCGCTTCCTTCCGCACCCGAACTACACGGTGGTGGCGGCCGAGATCCTGGTGCTGCCGCTGGCGTTCGGCCTGTGGGCCTATGCGCTGGCGTTCACCGCGCTGAACGCGGCGATCCTCTTTGTACGGATCAGGGCGGAGAACGCGGCGCTGGCCGGAGCTACCCCGCTTCCTTGACCTGGTCCTCGAGCCCCTGCTCGCGCACCTTGCGATAGAGGGTCGAGCGGCCGATGCCGAGGCGGCGGGCGACTTCGCTCATGTGGCCGGCGTAGATCTCGATCGCCAGCTGGATCAGGTCGCGCTCGATGTCCTCCAGCGTGCGCAGGTGGCCGCGCTCGTCGAGGATCTGCACCGGCGCGGTCTTCGGCAGGTCGGCGGCCAGTTCGGCCATGCTGGGCGGGGTCGAAGACGCGGACGGCGCCATGACGGCCGGCAGCTGGGCCGAGGGCGGCAGCGCGAGGCCGGAGATCGCCGGGAAGTCGTGCGGCTGCAGGTAGGGCGCGTCGGCCAGGATGATGGCGCGGTAGACCGCGTTCTCCAGCTGGCGGACGTTGCCGGGCCAGTCGAACGCGGTCAGCAGCGCCAGCGTCTCGGCCGAGGCGCCGGCGACGCGGCGGCCCTCTTCCAGGTTGAAGCGGCGGATGAACACCTCGGTCAGGGCCGGGATGTCCTCGCGGCGGTCGCGCAGCGCCGGCGCCTCGATCGGGAACACGTTCAGCCGGTAGAACAGGTCCTCGCGGAAGCGGCCCTCGGCCACGGCCAGCGACAGGTCGCGGTTGGTCGCGGACAGGATGCGCACGTCGACCTTGACCGGGCGCTTGGAGCCGACCGGGTCGATCTCGCCTTCCTGCAGCGCGCGCAGCAGCTTGACCTGCATGTCGAGCGGCAGCTCGCCGACCTCGTCGAGGAACAGGGTGCCGCCGCTGGCTTCCTGGAACTTGCCGAGGTGCTTCTCGCTGGCGCCGGTGAAGCTGCCCTTCTCGTGGCCGAACAGGATCGACTCGACCAGGTTCTCGGGGATCGCGCCGCAGTTCACCGCCACGAACGGACGGCCGGCGCGGTCGGAGCAGCCGTGCACGGCCCGGGCGATGACTTCCTTGCCCGCGCCGCTCTCGCCGGTGATCAGCACCGGAATCGACGACTTGGCCGCCCGCTCGCCGAGCCGCTTGACCATCTGCATGGCCGGCCCGGAGCCGATCAGGTCGTCGAAGGTGGTCTTGCCGCCGGCGTGCTTCTTCAGCCGGTCGACCTCGGACCGGAAGGCGCCCAGCGACAGGGCGTTGCCGATGGAGACGATCACGCGCTCGGGGCTGGCCGGCTTGACCATGAAGTCGACGGCGCCGGCGCGCATGGCGGCCACCACGGTGTCGATGCCGCCGGTCGCGGTCACCACGATCACCGGCTGGTGGAAGCCGCGCTGGCGCATGTCGGCCAGGGTTTCCATGCCGCTGACGCCGGGCATGACCAGATCCAGCAGCACCACGTCGACCGGCGCGCCGGACGCCAGATGGTCGAGTGCGGCGCGCCCGCCGTCGGCGTGGGCGACGCGGAAGCCTTCGCGCTCCAGCACCGCCTGGCTCAGACGCCTTTGCGTCGGATCGTCGTCGACGACGAGCACCGTCTTGTTCATCTGAAAACACCCACCAACAAATGCGCCGCGCCATCGAGGGCGAGACTTCTTTTCTGTCCCTTCCTGATACAGGCGGACGGTAAAGAGGGGGTTTCGGATACCTAAGCATGGGGTTAACGCGGTCGCATTCAGGCCGCCTTCGCCTCGCCGCCATTTTCGCGCTAAAGCCGGCCCATGAACGCCCCCGTCAAAGCCCCCGCCGACGCCCTGCCGCAATGGCGGCTCGACGACCTCTACGCCGGCCGCGAGGACCCCAGGATCGAGCTCGATCTGGAGGCCGCCGCCAGCGTCAACGGCGAGCTGGCGGCGCTGAAAGGCGCATTCGTCGCCGCGAAGGCAAAGCCGGCCAAGCTCGGCCAGCTGATCGATCGCGGCACAGCCCTCTACCAGGCGGCGACCGACAAGCTGTGGGGCGTCGGCGCCTACGCCAGCCTCGCCGCCTCGACCGCGCGCGACGATCCGGCCTGGTCGCGGTTCGAGGCCGACGTTCGCACCCGCTCCTCGCAAATCGCCGCCGATACGCTGTTCTTCACCCTGGAGCTGAACGAGCTGGAGGACGCCGAGATCGCGGCGGCGCTGGAGGCGCACCCGCCGGCGGCGCGCTGGCGGCCGTGGCTGCGGCGGGTGCGGCTGTCGCGGCCGCACGAGCTCAGCCACGATCTGGAGCGGATGCTGCTCGACCGCGGGCCGGCCGTCGCCAACTGGGTGCGGCTCTACGACGAGACGCTGACCAGCCTCACCATCCGCGCCGGCCACGAGGGCCTGACGCTGTCCGAGGCGCTGAACCGCCTGTCGGACGCCGACGCCGGCCGCCGCAAGTCCGCCGCCAACGGCCTCGCCCGGGCGCTCGAAGCCAAGAGCGGCACGCTGGCGCTCGCCTTCAACACCCTGGCGTTCGAGAAGCAGGTGGAGGATCGCTGGCGTCGCTACCCGACGCCGGCCGCCAGCCGGCACGTCGCCAACGAGGTCGACGCCGAGGCGGTGGCCGCGCTGGAGGCCGCCGTGGTGGCGAGCTACCCGCGGCTCTCGCACCGCTACTACGCGCTGAAGGCCAAGGTGATGGGGCGCACCCGGCTCGACCACTGGGACCGCAATGCGCCGCTCACCGCCGCCGCGCCGCGCCGCTACGGCTGGGAGCAGGCGCGCAGCATGGTGCTGGAAAGCTTCGACGCGGCTGGCGCCGCGTTTCGCCGCCACCGCCGCGCGCTTCTTCGACGAGCCCTGGATCGATGCGGCGCCGCGTCCCGGCAAGCAGTCGGGCGCCTATTCGCACCCGGTCACCTCGGAGCGGCACCCCTACGTCTTCCTCAACTTCATGGGCGAGCGGCGCGACGTGCTGACCCTGGCGCACGAGCTGGGCCACGCCGTGCACCAGACCCTGGCCGCGCCGCAGGGCACCCTGCTGGCCGATACGCCGCTGACCCTGGCCGAGACCGCCTCGATCTTCGGCGAAGGGCTGGTGTTCGAGCGGCTGCTGGCCGACGCCAAGGGCCTTGAGCGCCGCGACCTGCTGGCCGGCAAGATCGAGGACGCGCTGAACACGGTGGTGCGCCAGATCGCCTTCCACCGCTTCGAGACCCGCTTCCACGACGCCCGCGCCAAGGGCGAGCTTTCCGCCGGCGAGATCGGCAGGCATCTGGCTGGAGGTGATGGGCGAGAGCCTGGGCCCGGCGATCAGGCTCAACCCGGGCTACGAGGTCTACTGGTCCTACGTCAGCCACTTCGTCCACGCGCCGTTCTATGTCTACGCCTACGCGTTCGGGAATCTGCTGGTGGAGGCGCTGATGGCGGCGCGGCAGCGCAATCCGGCCGGCTTCACCCCGCTCTACGAGGACCTGCTCGCCGCCGGCGGCGCGCGCACCTACGTCGAGGCGCTGGCCCCGTTCGGCCTCGACCCCCGCGACCCGGCCTTCTGGTCCGGCGGCTGCGCGCGGTTGGAGCGGCTGGTCGACGAATTCGAGGCGCTGGTTTGAAGGCGTTGTGGCGCACAGTCCATGCCCACTGATCCGGAACGTGATCGCCTGTCCGGCCGGGTGGCGCGGTTCGCCCGCGTCGGGGTGGGCGCGGCCGGGGCGGCGGCGGCGATCGGGGCCAATGCGTTGCGCGGCGGCGGCGACCAGGACGCCCGCAACGCCCGGGCGGTGAAGGAGGCGCTGGGCCGCCTCAAGGGTCCGCTGATGAAGGTCGCCCAGATGGCGACCACGGTGCCGGACCTGCTGCCGCCGGAATTCGCCGAGGAACTGGCCAAGCTGCAGGCCAACGCCCCGCCGATGGCCGCCTCGTTCGTGCGCCGCAGGATGGCGGCGGAGCTGGGGCCGGACTGGCAGGCGCGCTTCGCCAGCTTCGACCTGACGCCGGCCGCCGCCGCCTCGCTCGGCCAGGTGCACCGCGCGACTTCGCTCGACGGCCGCTCGCTGGCGGTGAAGCTGCAGTATCCGGACATGCAGAGCGCGGTAGAGACCGACCTCTCCCAGATGCGCACGGTGATGGCGATCGGCCGCCAGCTGTTCGGCTCGGTCGACACGCGCGAGATCGCCGACGAGATCAGCGAGCGCATTCGCGAGGAGCTCGACTACGAGCGAGAGGCGAAATCGATGGCGCTCTATGGCGCCTTCTTCGCCGATCGGGGCGACGTCGCCGCGCCTGAGCCGCTGACCGAGCTGTCCACCGGCCGGCTGCTGACCATGACCTGGCTCGAAGGCCGCGGGCTGATGGACTTCACCGAAAGCGATCAGGAGACGCGCAACCGCATCGCCCGGCTGCTGTTCGAGGCCTGGTGGACACCGCTGATCCGCATCGGCGTGATCCACGGCGACCCGCATCTCGGCAACTACACGTTCGCCGGCGAGGCGGCGCGGCTGAACCTGCTCGATTTCGGCTGCATCCGCATCTTCCCGCCGAGCTTCGTCGATGGCGTGCTGAAGCTTTACCGCGCCCTGATCGCCGACGACCACGAGGCCCAGGCCGAGGCCTACCGGGTGTGGGGGTTCAAGGGCCTATCGCGCGAGCTGATCGACACGCTGAACATCTGGGCCCGCTTCATCTACGGCCCGCTGCTGGACGACCGCGTGCGCACCGTCGCCGACGGGGTCAGTCCGGGCGCCTACGGCCGGCGCGAGGCGTTCCAGGTCAAGCAGGCGCTGGACAAGCAGGGGCCGGTCACCATCCCGCGCGAGTTCGTGTTCATGGAGCGCGCCGCGATCGGCCTCGGCGCCGCGTTCCTGCGGCTGGGCGCCGAGATGAACTGGCGCCAGGTGTTCGAGGCGACCCTGGAAGGCTTCACCGAGGACGCGCTGGCCGAGCGGCAGGCCGCGGCGCTGGCCGCGGTGGGGCTGGTCTAGCTGCGGACGCGCCGGGACCCGACCGGACGCTGTCGCTAACCCCGCACCGCCGTGATCTCGACGCCGGCGGCCGCCGCATCGGGCTGCAGCGCGGAGGGCTTTTCCACCCGGATCCTGGCGCGGGTGACCTTCGGCTCCTCCAGGCAGGCGTCGGCGAGGTGGTGGGCGAAGGTCTCGACCAGGCCGCGGTGGCCCTCGGCGGCGACCTTGCGCGCCTTGGCGGCGATGATCTCGTAGTTCACCGTCTCGGTTAGGTCGTTCCAGTTGGTCACCGCGACGTCCAGCTCGACGTCGACCACCAGCGTCTGGGCGCGGCCCTTCTCGTGCTTGTAGACGCCGATCTGCGCCTCGACCGTCAGCCCGCGCACGAACACCTTGGTGATGACGATGCGCGAGGCGCCGGGGGTCTCGTCAGGGGTCGGCTGCGGCAGAGGCATGGCGGGTGCGCCTCCCTCAGGGGTCGATGATGTCGGGGGTGCGCCAGGAGAGGTGCTGGCCGCCGTCGACCGCGATCATCTGGCCCGTCACCGAGGGAGCGTCAATGAGGTAGGCCAGCGCCTGGCCGATCTCGTCCGGGGTCGCGCCGTGGCCGAGCGATCACCGCGCCGGTCTCGGCGTCGAAAGCCGACTGCGACTGGTAGATCGAGGGCAGGGTGGGGCCGGGCGCGATGGCGTTGACCCGGATGCGAGGCGCGAGGGCCTGGGCCATCATCTGGGTCGCCGACCAGAGCGCGGCCTTGCTCACCGCGTAGCTGAAGAACTGCGGCGTCGGGCGCAGCACCCGCTGGTCGACGATGTTGACGATCAGCCCCGACCGATCCGGCGGCAGGGCGGCGGCGAAGGCCTGGCCGAGCAGCACCGGCGCGCGCAGGTTGGTGGCGATCGCCGCGTCCCAGCTCAGCGGCGTCACGGTCTCGATGCGGTCATCCTCGAACAGCGAGGCGCTGTTGACCAGCAGGGTCAGCGGACCGGGTGCGGCGGCGACGAGCTGCTCGAAACTGTCGCTGGCGAGATCGGCGGCCAGCGGCAGCGCGCGGCGGCCGAGCGCCTCGATCTGGCGCGACGGTCTCGGCGGCGTCGTCGGCGGAGCGGCGGTGGTGGACGACGACGTCGTAGCCGGCCCGCGCGGCGGTCAGCGCCAGCGTCCGGCCGATCCGCCTGGCCGCGCCGGTGACCAGCGCCCAGCCGCGGTCACGCATCGCTCGCCCGTCGCATCAGTCGAAGCGGCCGAACTCGAAGCGGTTCAGCGCGGCGATGGCGGCGATGAAGAGGACGATCAGGTAGATGGCTTCCATACCCGGCAAATCCCCCGCCGGCGCGCTCACGTCAAGCGGCGCCGCGCTTCGACTTGCCGGCGAACCGGCGTAGGAGGCGGCCATGCCCTGGCGTCGACTGCTCCAACCCCTCGCGCGGCCGCTCTATCAGGTCTACTCGCGCCTGACTCGCGGCATGACGCTGGGCGTGCGCGGCTTGGTGCTGAACGAGGCCGGCGAGGTGCTGCTGGTCGAGCACACCTACATGCGCGGCTGGCACCTGCCGGGCGGCGGGGTCGAGCGCGGGGAGACCGCCGAGCAGGCGATGATGCGCGAACTGCTGGAGGAGGCCGGCGTCAGCGCGATCGGCCGGCCGCAGCTGGTGGGCGTCCACGCCAACCACCGGCGTCTTTCGCGGCGACCACGTGCTGCTCTACCGCGTCGACCGATGGGCGCCCTGCGCGGCGACCCAGCAGGGCGAGATCAAGGCGGTCGGCTGGTTCGCGCCGGACGCTGCTGCCGGCCGACGCCAGCCCCGGCACGCGGCGGCGGATCGCCGAGGCGCTGGGCGGCGAAGAAGCGTCGCCGCACTGGTGAATTCGCGAATCTCGCGCGAGTCCCCTTCCAGTCTGAACCGCGATCACTAATATGCGCGCCCTCGAGACCCCTGTGGATAACCGGTGGGGCTCGGGTGGGACGACGGCCAAGGAGGCACGGCATGCGCGAATACATGAAGTTCTACATCGACGGTCAGTGGGTCGACCCGGTCACGCCCAAGACCATGGACGTGATCAACCCGGCGACCGAGGAGGTCGCCGGCCACATCTCCGCCGGCTCGGCCGCCGACGTGGACAAGGCCGTCGACGCCGCGCGGAAGGCGTTCGAGACCTATTCGCAAGACCAGCCGCGAGGAGCGCATCGACCTGCTGCAGCGCATCCTGGCCGAGTACCAGAAGCGCTTCGGCGACATCGCCAACGCCATCACCGAGGAAATGGGCGCGCCGGCCAGCCTGGCGCAGCAGCGCCCAGGCCCCGATCGGCATGGTGCACATCTCCACCGGCATCGAGGTGCTGAAGAACTTCAAGTTCGAGGAAGACCGCGGCGCGACCCGCATCGTCAAGGAGCCGATCGGCGTCTGCGGCATGATCACGCCGTGGAACTGGCCGATCAACCAGATCGCCTGCAAGGTCGTGCCGGCGCTGGCCACCGGCTGCACCATGGTGCTGAAGCCGTCGGAAGAGGCGCCGTTCTCGGCCTACATCTGGGCCGAGGTCATGCACGCCGCCGGCGTGCCGGCCGGCGTCTTCAACATGGTCAACGGCACCGGCCCCGAAGTGGGCGCCGCGATCGCCGGCCATCCGGGCATCGACATGGTCTCGTTCACCGGCTCGACCCGCGCCGGCGTCGAGGTGGCCAAGGCCGCCGCGCCGACGCGTCAAGCGCGTCGCCCAGGAGCTGGGCGGCAAGAGCCCCAACATCATCCTCGAGGACGCCGACTTGCAGAGCGGCCGTCGGCGGCGGCGTCGCGTTCGGTGATGAACAACTCCGGCCAGTCCTGCAATGCGCCGACCCGCATGCTGGTGCCGGCGAAGAAGATGGACGAGGCGATCGCCATCGCCAAGGCGGCCGCCGAGCCGACCACCGTCGGCGATCCGAACGGCAACGCCAAGATCGGCCCGGTGGTCAACAAGACCCAGTGGGAGAAGATCCAGCGGCTGATCAAGGCCGGCATCGCCGAGGGCGCCACCCTCGTCACCGGCGGCCCGGACCGTCCGGAGGGCCTCGACAAGGGCTACTACGTCAAGCCGACGGTGTTCGCCAACGTCACCAACGACATGACCATCGCCAAGGAAGAGATCTTCGGCCCGGTGGTCTCGATCCTGGGCTACAAGTCGGTCGACGAGGCGGTGAAGATCGGCAACGACACCGAGTACGGCCTCGCGGCCTACATCTCGGGCACCGACATGAACAAGGTCCGCGACGTGGCCGCGCAAGCTGCGCGCCGGCCAGGTGTCGATCAACGGCGGCGGCGGCGACATGACCGCGCCGTTCGGCGGCTACAAGATGAGCGGCAACGGGCGCGAGTGGGGCGACTACGGCTTCCACGAGTACCTCGAAACCAAGGCCGTGCTCGGCTACACGCCGAAGCAGGCGGCGGAGTAGCACCGCACCCCTCCCTTCCCCCTTGCGGGGAAGGGCCGGGGATGGGGGTGTCAGCTCGGTGCGTGCCGTTAGCGCGCCGGCAACTCCCATCCAGAATGCACCCCCACCCCTAACCCCTCCCCGCAAGGGGGAGGGGACTAGGTCGCGATCGCGCCTCGTCCCCGCTGCGCTGTCGCCAGCAGCCAGCCGCCGGCGAGCGCGGTCGCGGTCGAGGCGATCAGGATGGCGGTGCGCACCGCCGCGGTCGCCGTCCCGCCCATGCCGGCGACGAAGTAGCTGACCGTGACGCCGGCGCCGCAGAGCAGGGCGACGCCCAGGATCTCGAGCCAGCTCGCCCCGGTCGGCCGCCGCGCGAGCTTCAGCCCGATCGCCGCCGCGCAGGCGGTGAAGACGCCGAGCGGCTTGCCGACCGCCAGCGCCAGCAGCGACCCCGAGCGGCGCCGCCTGGCCAGGTCCGCCAGCCGCAGGTCGCGGTAGGCGACGCCGGCCGCGGTGAAGGCGAAGAGCGGCAGGACCGCGAAGGCGACATAGGGGTGCAGGCTTTCCATGAAGTAGTGCAGCATGCTGTCCTGCCCCAGCCGGCGCGTGCCGATCGGGACGATGAAGGCGCAGGCGACGCCGGCCAGGGCGGTGTCGAGCCCCGACTTCAGCACGAAGCCCCACACCAGCGTAAAGCCCGCCGCGTAGAACAGGAACGGGGCGCGGCCGCCAGCGGGCCAGCAGCGTGAGCAGCGCCAGCACCACCGCGGCGCCGATCAGCATCGAGTCGCGCAGCGTGCTGTCGTCAGAGGATCGCGGTCAGCACCGATGGCGGCGAGGTTGCCGACGATCGCCACGCTCATCAGCAGCACGCGCAGCGAATGGGCGAGGCGCGGGCCGGCGAGGCTGAACGCGGTCAGCGCCGCCGCGCCGTCGGTGGCGCAGCCGATCGCCCAGCCCGACGGATCGCTACGGTTCAGGGCGACGTAGATGGCGGCCGGCAGCAGCAGGCCGCCGGCCGCCGCGGCCGCCGGCAACGCCAGGCGGCGGGGATTGGAAAGCTCGCCCCGCAGCAGCTCGAACTTCAGCTCCATGCCGAGCACGAAGAAGAACACCGGCATCAGCGCACCCGCACCCAGCCGGCGAGGCTGAGCGTCTCGCTGAGGTCGCCGATGCGCAGCGGCACGGGCGCGGCGAGCAGGCTGAAGTACTCGCCGCCCAGCCGCGAGTTGGCGACCCCGACCGCCGCCAGCGCAGCGGCGGCCAGCACCAGGCCCGAGCCGGATTCGGTCTTCAGATAGTCCAGCGTCAGGCGCCGCATGCGCTCCGGTTAACACGCGGCGGCGGTGAAGCGGAATGCGCCCTTGCCGGCGGCCGTCGCGGCGGCGCATCTGGCCGCCATGCCGCTCTCGCCGACCTACCGGCCCGATCCGCGCTTCGCGCAACTGGGCGCCGAGTTCGCCGACCCGGTGCAGGCCGGCCGACTTTCCCGCAGACCATCCTGCGCTACCGCAACGATCGCGCCGCGGCGAGCGGTGGGCCTGGACGACGCTGACCGACGCCGAGTGGCTCGCCCATTTCGGCCGCTTCGAGCCGCTGCCCGGCAACCTCGCCGACGCCGCTGGCGCTGCGCTACCACGGCCACCAGTTCCGCGTCTTACAATCCCGACCTCGGCGACGGCCGCGGCTTCCTGTTCGCCCAGCTGCGCGAGGCCGGAACCGGCCGGCTGCTCGACCTCGGCACCAAGGGCTCGGGCCAGACGCCCTGGTCGCGCTTCGGCGACGGGCGGCTGACGCTGAAGGGCGGCGTGCGCGAGGTGCTGGCGACCGCGATGCTCGAGGCGCTGGGCGTGCCGACCTCGCGCAGCTTCTCGCTGATCGAGACCGGCGAGGCGCTTGCAGCGCAACGACGAGCCCAGCCCGACCCGCTCGGCGGTGCTGACCCGGCTCTCGCACAGCCACATCCGCTTCGGCACGCTTCCAGCGCCACGCCTATCTACGAGCGCGCCGACCTGATCGGCGAGCTGGTCGACTACGTCGGTCGCGACCTACTACCCCGAGCCTCGGCAACGCGCCGGACGAGCGCGCTGGCGCGCTGCTGCCAGGCCGTGCCGGCGCGTTCGGCCGAGCTGGTCGGCGCGCTGGATGGCGGCGGGCTTCGTGCACGGCGTGCTCAACACCGACAACATGAACATCACCGGCGAGAGCTTCGACTACGGCCCCTATCGCTTCCTGCCGCGCAACGACCCCAACTTCATCGCCGCCTATTTCGACGAGACCGGGCTCTACAGCCTTCGGCCGCCAGCCCGAGGCGGTGTTCTGGAACCTGCAGCAGCTGGCCGGCGCGCTGACCCTGGTCAGCCGAGACCGAGCCGCTGGTCGAGGCGCTCAACGGCTTCTCCGCCGCCTACCGCGACGCGCTGGCCGCCAGCATGCTGCGCCGGCTGGGCCTCATCAGCCCGCGGCGCCGACGAGGACGTCGACGCTGGTCAACGCCGCCTTCCGCGCCCTGGCCGAGGGCGGCGAGGCGCTGCGCTGGGAGCCGTTCTTCTTCGACTGGTTCGGCGGCCTGGCGTCGGCGGCGCGCGCCCTGGCCGGTCCGCGCGCCGCGCTCTACGAGGGCGAGGCGTTCCGGACCTTCCGCGAGGCACTCGGCCGCCTACGCGACGGACCGGCCCGAGCGCCTCGCTGCGCCCTATTTCGCCGCGTCCGAGCCTGAGGAGCTGCTCTACGACGAGATCGAGGCGATCTGGGCCGCCATCGCCGAGCGCGACGACTGGGCCCCGTTCGACGCCAAGCTCGCCGGGATCGAGGCGGCGCGAGTGGGGTGGGGACTGGGCTAATCCGTCTGCGAGAATTGATCGGCGCCGGCGGCCGCCGGGGGTTGACGATGGGGCCGCATCGGGAGAGAGGCCGGACCCCCCAGCGTTCGGAGTATCGCATGCGTTTCGCCCAGTTGGTCGCCTTGTCGGCTGCCGCCCTTCTCACTGCAGGCGCCGCCAGCGCCGCGACGATCGAGGTGAAGGACGCCTGGATCCGCACGCCGCCGCCGGGTGCGCCGACGGCGGCGGGCTACGCCACGATCACCAATCGCGGCTTCACCTCCGACCGCCTGACCGGCGTCCGCACCGCCGCTGCGGCCAGCGCCGACCTGCACCAGATGTCGATGGCCGGCGGCGTGATGCGGATGCGGCCGATCACCGGCGGTCTGCCCATCGGCGCTTCGGCGACGGTGAAATTCGGCCCCAACGGCGATCACCTGATGCTGGTCGGCCTTAGGAGCCCGCTGAAAGCCGGCGCGCACGTGAAGGTCACGCTGCAGTTCCAGCGCGCCGGCGCGGTCGTCGCGGATTTCGTCGTCAGGGATGCGGCGCCGGGCGGCATGGCTGGGATGCATATGTGAGCGAGGATCCCAACCCGCTCTCTCCCGCGGAAGCGGGGGCCTAGGCTTTTTTGAACACTCACACCCAACGATAAAACGCCTGGGTCCCCGCTTCCGCGGGGAAGAGCGGCAGGAGCCGTCCTCAAGTCCCCGGCGCCACGCTCGACATCACCGGGCCGATCTCGTCGTGCAGCGCCAGGTCGGCGATCTCGTCCAGGTCGGTGGGTTCGCGGTTGAGGATCGCCAGCCGCGCCCCGTTCTGCTTGGCCAGCACCGGGAAGCCGTTGGCCGGATAGACCACCAGCGACGAGCCCAGCACCAGGAACAGGTCGCAGGCCAGCGTCTCCGCCTCGGCGCGCGCCATCGGCCCCTGCGGCATCGGCTGGCCGAACGAGATGGTGGCGGTCTTGACGATGCCCTCGCACTCCCGGCACGCCGGCAGGTCGCCAGTGGCCTGGTAGAGCGCCTTCAACGCGTCCAGCTCGTGGCGCAGGCCGCACTCCAGGCAGGTGGCGTAGCTGGCGTTGCCGTGCAGCTCGATCACCTGGTCGGCCGGCACGCCGGCGTGCTGATGCAAATTGTCGACGTTCTGGGTGATCACCGCCCGCGCCTTGCCCGAGGCGATCAGCCGGGCGACGGCGAAATGGCCGGCGTTGGGCTCCCTGCCGGTCCAGCCGGCGCGGCCGGAGAAGGCGCGGTCCCAGGCCTCGCGGCGCTTTTCTTCGCTGCGCACGAAATCCTGGAAGTAGATCGGGCTCATCTTGCTCCACACCCCGCCAGGGCTGCGGAAATCGGGGATGCCGGATTCGGTGGAGATGCCCGCGCCGGTGAAGATTGCCACCCGCTGCGCGCGGTCGATCATGTCCCTCAATCGTTCGCGCGACATTGCGCTTCTCCAGTGGATAGTTATTGTAAACCCACTAGGGGCCGCTCTAGCGGAGGAGACCACCACTATGACGCCTCGCAACGCCAGTGTCGCCCTGATCGGCGCCGGCGACTTCATCGGCTCGGCGATCGCCGAGCGGTTCGCCGCCGAGGGCTATCTGATCTACGCCGGGCGCCGCACCGCGGATAAGCTCGAGACCCTCAAAGCCAAGATCGAAGCCGCCGGCGGCCGCTGCCAGGCTCGCGGGCTCGACGCCCGCGTCGAGGAGGACATCACCGCCTTCATCGCCGAGGCGGACGCCGCCGCGCCGCTGGAGGTGTGCATCTTCAACCCCGGCGCCAACGTCAACTTCCCGATCCTGGAGACGACCGAGCGGGTGTTCCGCAAGGTGTGGGAGCTGGCCTGCTACGGCGGCTTCCTGACCGGCCGCGAGGCGGCGCGACACATGCTGCCGCGCGGCTCGGGCTCGATCTTCTTCACCGGGGCCACCGCCTCGCTGCGCGGCGGCGTCGGCTATGCGGCGTTCGCCGCCGCCAAGTTCGGCCTGCGCGCGGTGGCTCAGTCGATGGCCCGCGAGCTGGGACCCCAGGGCATCCACGTCGCCCACCTGATCATCGACGCCGGTGTCGACACCGCCTTCGTCCGCGAACGGATCAGGGCGCGGGGCGGCGACGACGCGGTGGAGAACATCGCGCCGGACCAGCTGATGAACCCGGCGTCGGTCGGCGAGGCCTACTGGATGCTGCACCAACAACATCGCGACGCCTGGACCCATGAACTCGATCTGCGCCCCTACGGCGAGAAGTGGTGAAGCCCAAGGTGCAACAATGACGGACGTCACCTTCTACTTCGACTTCGGCAGCCCCAACGCCTACCTGGCGCACAAGGTGATCCCGGGGATCGAAAAGCGCACCGGCGCCAGGTTCGTCTATGTGCCGGCCCTGCTCGGCGGCATCTTCAAGGCCACCGGCAACCAGTCCCCGGCGCAGGCCTTCGCCGGCATCCCCTCCAAGCTCGCCTACGAGGCCAAGGAGACGCGGCGGTTCGTGAAGCGTCACGGCATCACCGAGTACGCGATGAACCCGCACTTCCCGGTCAACACGCTGCAGATCATGCGCGGCGCGGTGGCGGCGCAGCAGCTCGGCGTGTTCGAGGCCTATGTCGACGCGGTCTATCGGGCGATGTGGGTCGACGGGCTGAAGATGGACGACCCGGCGGTGATCCGGCAGGCGTTCGAGGAGGCCGGGCTGCCGGCCGATCGGCTGATCGAGCTGATGGGCGATGCGGCGGTGAAGGCGAAGCTGATCGAGAACACCGAGGCCGCCGTCGCCAAGGGCGTGTTCGGCAGCCCGAGCTTCCTGGTCGGCGACGAGCTCTTCTTCGGCAAGGACCGGCTGCGCGATGTCGAGGAGGAGATCGCTGCAGGCGCCGCTGCCTAAACTCTTGCCCCCTCCCGGGCTTTGGCGCATCCGTTCGCGCGCATTTTCAAAGGGAGGAACGGCATTATGGCCGCAGTAAACAAGGACGGCGCACTGGCCGGCAAGGTCGCCATCGTCACCGGCGCCAGCCGGGGCATCGGCGAGGCGATCGCGGCGCGTTTCGCGCAGGAAGGCGCCAGGGTGATCGCCTCGGCCCGCACGGCCGAGGAAGGCGAGAGCAAGCTTTCCGGCACGCTGACAGACACCATCAACCGCATCACCAGGGCCGGCGGCGAAGCGCGTTTCGTCAAGGCCGACCTGGCGATCAAGGAAGACCGCGAGCGCCTGGTCGAGACCGCCGTCGCCACCTATGGCCCGGTCGACATCCTCGTGAACAACGCCGCCATCACCTACTTCATCCCGGTCGCCGATTTCCCCGAGAAGCGCTTCAAGCTGATGATGGAGGTGCAGGTCTACGCGCCGTTCCATCTCTCGCAGCTGGTGCTGCCGTCGATGAAAGAGCGCCACACCGGCTGGATCGTGAACATCTCGTCCGGGGCCGGCATCCATCCCGAAGCCGCCCTACGACGCCGCGAGGACGGGACGCGGCGGCACGGTCTACGGCATGTGCAAGGCGGCGCTCGAGCGCTTCACCACCGGCCTCGCGTCGGAGGTCGCCGCCGACGGCGTCAGCGTGAACGTGGTCTCGCCCGGCCTGGTCGAAACGCCCGGCACCCTGGTCCACAACCTGGTCACCGACGCGACCCGTAGCCGGGTGCAGCCGATCGAGTACATCGCCGAGGCGGTGTTCCAGCTCACCCAGGGCACGCCGGCGACCCGCACCGGCCGGATCGACTACGCCGAGCCGTTCCTGAAGGAACTGGCGATCCAGCCGGCGGCGCTGATCTGACCGCCAGGCTCCCCTCCTTCCTGCGGGGTCCGCGAGGGGGAGGGGCGTTCAGTTTTGCTCGCACCGCGATGTTTCACGTGAAACCGCTATTCACCGTTGATAACGGCGCCCCTCCCGGCCGCAGGCCTGTTCGGGCCGGCGTGCTGGCCAAGATTTTCTGACAATGAGAGGGGGACTTGCTTCCCTCGTCACCCCGGGCGGCCCTAGGCCGATCCGGGGCCCAGGCGAACTCCAGCTTGGCTGTGGGCCGTCCGGCCCCGGCTCTGCGCTACGCTTCGGCCGGGGTGACGAGGAGGTGAGCCGACGTCACCGGCTCCTACGATTTTCAACGATGTCAAAGACCTCGCCGCGCTCCCCGCGGCGTCGTCAGAGACCCACGCGGATGAATCATGGTCAAGCCCTCCGGCCAGATCAGGCGCGGGCCTCTAGGTCGACGCTAATCGGCCTCAACCAACGGGCATTGTTCCGAAGCGTCGAACAATCTCGTTCACCACCCAATCGATGTCGGTCGGGCGTGTCGTATCGACGGTGATCACCTCGCCTAGACCCATCGGCCGATCGAACTCGGCGAACGTGTCGTCATCCATCAGGCGCCAGGGATGAGCTGGATGAACGCCAGCCCCACCCCGCGCCTTGAAGCGCCGGATCGCTTCTGACACCGGACACGCACAGTGGACCTCAACCACCCGACCATTCAGGCCACTCAAACGCGCCCGTTCGTAGTCGCTGCGCGGCCGAAAGTTCGCCTCCAAGACGACTTGCGGGCATCGGGCGGCAAGCGCCCACAAGGTCTCCATCGCTCCCGCACCGAACCGACGAGATTCTTCCAAGCTGCCGCCAACGCCTCCCATGGCGTCGAACAGCGTTTCCTTAATGTGATCCTTCGTGATCAGCGGCCAGCCGAGACGGGAGGCCAAAGGCAATGCGAGCGTCGTCTTTCCCGCGCCCGGCGCTCCGCTGATCAGCACAATTTTGCGCGCTGCTGAGGCGGCAGGTATTTCGCGCTCGCCCATTTGGCATGCCCCGACTGCGCCCCAGTTCGACAACCGGCTAGGCAGATTATGGCGCCTTCAGTTCCTGTCCACGGACTTCCGGGAGCGGGCCTTCAGGCGAGCCGGGCTTTCACCGCGTCGGCCACGGCCTGCGGCGGTGATGCCGAACGCCTGGTACAGCCGCTCGGACGGCGCCGAGGCGCCGAAGCCGGTCATGCCGACGAACAGCGCCGTCCTCGCCGATGAACCGCTCCCAGCCCAGCCGCACCGCCGGCCTCGACGGCGATGCGCACCGGCGCGTCGCCGATCACCGCCGCGCGATAGGCCGCGTCCTGGCGCTCGAACAGCTCCCAGCAGGGCGTCGAGACCACCCGCGCGGCGATCCCGTCGGCCTGCAGCAGCTCGCGCGCCGCCATGGCGACGGCGACCTCGGTGCCCGAGGCGAAGATCGTCGCCTTGGCCGAGCCGCCGTCGGCCGGCGCGAGCTCGTAGGCGCCCTTGAAGCTGCAGGTCCCCGCCCGAGGTCCGCACCGCGGCGGTCTTCTGGCGCGACAGCGCCAGCAGCGAGGGGGCCTTGCGCTCCATCAGCGCCGCCTTCCAGCACTCCGCGGTCTCGACCGCGTCGGCGGGGCGGAACACCAGCAGGTTCGGCATCGCCCGCAGCGCGGCCAGGTGCTCGACCGGCTGGTGGGTCGGGCCGTCTTCGCCAAGGCCGATGGAATCGTGGGTCATCACGTGGATCACGCGCACGCCCATCAGCGCGCCCAGCCGGATCGCCGGCGCGGCTGTAGTCGGCGAAGGCGAGGAAGGTGCCGGAATAGGGGATCACGCCGCCGTGCAGGGCCATGCCGTTCATCGCCGCGGCCATGCCGTGCTCGCGCACGCCATAGTGGACGTAGCGGCGGGCGTAGTCGGGGGCGTCGAAGGCGGTCATGCCCTTGACGATGGTGTTGTTGGAGCCGGTGAGGTCGGCCGAGCCGCCGATCATTTCCGGGATCGCCGGGATCAGCGCCTCCAGCGCCGCGCCGGAGTGCACGCCGCGTCGCCGCCGCGGGCTTCTCGGCCGCGCACTTGGCGATGTGGGCGTCCAGCGCCGCGAAGGCGTTCGCCGGCAGGTCGCCCTTGATCGCCCGCTCGAAGGGGGCGCGGTGTTCGTCGTGCCGGAGCCGCGCCTTCCCAGCGCTTGCGGGCGCCGCGGCCGCGCTGGCCGGCTTTCTTCCAGGCCTTGGCGACGTCGTCCGGGATCTCGAACGGCGGCGAGGGCCAGCCCATCGCCACTCTCGCGGCGGCGATCTCCTTGTCGAACAGGGCGTAGCCGTGGCCGTGCTCCTCGCCCTCCAGCGGACCGGCGCCCTTGCTGATCAGGGTCTTGCAGGCGATGAAGCTCGGCCGGTCCTGGCGCTTGGCCCAGCGCAGCGCGCGGGTGATCTGGCCGTAGTCGTGGCCGTCGACCCGCCGCGTGGCCCAGCCGGCGGCCTTGAACCGCATCATCTGGTCGCCGGTCTCGGCGAGCGTGGCGCGGCCGTCGATGGTGGTGTCGTTGTCGTCGAACAGCACCGTCAGCTTGCTGAGCTTCAGCCGGCCCGCCAGGTGCGCCGCCTCGTGGCTGACGCCCTCCATCAGACAGCCGTCGCCGGCGATCACCCAGGTGCGGTGGTCGACCAGCTTGTCGCCGTAGCGCGCCGCCAGGCTGCGCTCGGCCATCGCCATGCCGACCGCCGTGGCGATGCCCTGGCCCAGCGGTCCGGTGGTGGTCTCGACGCCGGGCGTGTGGCCGTACTCGGGGTGGCCGGGGGTGAGCGAGCCCCACTGCCGGAAGTTCTTGATCTGATCCATCGTCATCGCTTCGAAGCCGGTCAGATGCAGCAGCGCGTAGAGCAGCATCGAGCCATGCCCGGCCGAGAGCACGAAGCGGTCGCGATCGGGCCAATGCGGCTGCGAGGCGTCGAACTTGAGGAACTTGGTCCAGAGCACCGTCGCCACGTCGGCCATGCCCAGCGGCATGCCCTGGTGGCCGGACTTGGCGCGGTGGACCGCGTCCATCGAAAGCGCGCGGATGGCGTTGGCCATGGTCAGGGGTTGGACGGCCATGATTCCTGCGCTGACGGAGACTTGGACGGGACGGGACTGGGCCTCGCGTCGCACGTGGCCCAAAGCCCCGTCAAGCAAGCCGCTTTAAGGATCGTCGCGACGCGTTCTATAGAAGCGGGGTGATTTGCGAAGCGGCCTTTTCATGACCCTGGCGACCGGCGCAGAGGGCGCAGTCGAGCTGGCGGCTCGTCGGCTGGAGCGGGCGGTGGTGTTGCTGGAGCAACGCATCGCCCAAAAGCTGGCCGAGGCCAGCGCCGGCGCGGGCGGCGCGTCCGACCAGGATCGCGCCCGGCTCGCCACCGCGCTCGACGAAGCCAAGGCGCGGGAGCGCGAACTGGAGGAAGCCGGCGCGGCCGCCTCCGAGGCGCTGGCGCGGGCGATTTCCGAGATTCGGGCGCCTTGGGCCAGACGTCGGCCGGCGCGCGGGAGGCCTGAACGGATGGCGCAGGTCACCATCGAGGTGAACGGCCGCGACTACGTCGTCGGCTGCGAGGACGGGCAGGAGCGGCGCCTGTCCGAGCTCGCCGCCACGGTCGACGCCCAGATCCGCCAGGTGGCGCGCGACGTCGGGCCGCTGGGCGAGACCCGGCTGATCCTGATGGGGGCGCTGGTGATGGCCGACGACCTCGCCGTGCTGCGCGCCGAGGTCGAAACGCTGCGCTCGCAGGTGGCCGAAGCGAAGGCCGAGCGCGGCCGCACCGAGCTGGCCGCCGTCGCCGTCCTCGACGCCGCCGCCGCGCGCATCGAACAGCTGGTCGCCGATTGACGCGCTGCGCTTGAGCGCGACCCTGCGACCCACTACGTTGGACCTCGGCGGGTCTGCTGCGGCTCACGTCGGAGGCAACCAATCCCGGGGACCTTAATTCACCTCATCGGGAGCTGTCCCTGACCAGGCTCGTGGGCTTGGTCACACGGCGCCCACCTGGAAATCCAGGTCCGAGGGGATTGAAACGCCCTCCACGGTCCACGCGGCGCCGCCACCCTAACCTCCGCCCCAACCTCCCGCTCATCCCGGCGGAAGCCGGGACCCAGGCAGGACTCGATGCAGGGCCCGGTTTGGCAGGACGCGAAGCGCCCCCGATGGCCTTCGTGCCCTTGGTGGTTCCTCTTCAACAGCTTCCTGCCTGGGTCCCGGCCTTCGCCGGGATGAGCGGGTGTCGGGGGGCGCCGACGCGTTATAGTCGTCAGAATAAAGGACTTCTCTTTCGCATGCGTCTCGCCTTTTTCGGGGATGTGGTCGGCCGGTCGGGTCGGGAAGGGCTGGCCGAGCACCTGCCCGGCCTGCGCCGACGGCTGGGGCTGGAGTTCGTGGTGGTCAACGCCGAGAACGCCGCCGCCGGCTTCGGCGTCACCGAGAATACGGCCAAGGAGCTGTTCAACGCCGGCGCCGACGCCCTGACGCTCGGCAACCACTCGTGGGACCAGAAGGAAGCGCTGACCTATATCGTGCGCGAGCCGCGGCTGATCCGGCCGCTGAACTATCCGGCCTTCGCCCAGGCGCCTGGGCGCGGCGCGCAGCTGTTCACCACCGACAAGGGCCGCAGCATCCTGGTGATCAACCTGCTGGGGCGCGTCTTCATGGACGCCCTCGATGATCCCTTCGCCGCCGTCGACCGCGAGCTGGAGGCCTGCCCGCTCGGCGCGGCGGCCGACGCGATCATCGTCGACATGCACGCCGAGGTCAGTTCGGAGAAGATGGCGATGGGCCACTTCTGCGACGGCCGCGCCAGCCTGGTGGTCGGCACCCACACTCACGTGCCGACCGCCGACTGCCAGATCCTGCCCGGCGGCACGGCCTACCAGACCGATGCCGGCGCCTGCGCCGACTACGACAGCGTGATCGGCAACCAGAAGGAAGAGCCGCTGCGCCGCTTCACCACCCGTATCTCGCAGGGGCGCTTCAAGCCGGCGGAGGGGCCGGCGACGGTCTGCGGGGTCTATTTCGAGACCGACGACGCCACCGGCCTGGCCCGCCGCGTCGAGCCGATCCGCATCGGCGGCCGACTGTCGCAGACCATCCCACAGGTCGAGACGGTCCGGGCCTAGCGGAATTCCGCTTTCCCCCGAGAAATCGGGGGCCCAGGTTTTTTCTGAAGTCAGCGGCCCCCGACGATAAAACGCCTGGGTCCCCGCCTTCGCGGGCAAGAGCGGAGGCTCTAGCGCCGCTCCAGCACGCGAAACCGACGCACCACCAGGTCGTCGATCTCGACCTTGCCGAGCTTGACGTAGCGCACGTTGAGCCGGCCGATCGCCACCGCGCCGATCGCCACCGCGCCAAGGGCGAGCGCGCCCAGCGCCAGCGCGCCGATGATGGAGCTCCCGGTCGCCGAAGCGCCCTGCGCCACCGCGCCGTGCGCCGTGGTCAGCGGTCGATGCGTCGGCTGCCAGTGGACGATCTCCTCCGGCAGTTCCTCCGGTTCGTCTTCATCCACGTCGATGCTCACGGCAGTGCCTCCCAAGGCTTCACGCGAAAACGGCTCAGCTTGCCAGCCGGTTCCGCGGATGACGCCAGCTTAGGGCCACGCTACACCGCCGCGATATGATCTATCTCATTCGTCACGGCCAGACCGAGATGAACAGCGTCGGCCGGTTCCAAGGCCGCCTCGACTTGCCGCTGACATCGCTCGGCGAAACCCAGGCGCTTCGGGTCGGCGCACGCCTGAAGGCGCTGGCGGCTGCCCGCGGCGGTGACTGGGTGATCGAAGCCAGCCCGCTCGGGCGCACCCGCCGCACCGCGGCGCTGGTCGCCGCAAGTCTTGGCCTGCCGGTGCGCCACGACGACCGACTCACCGAGGTGGACTTCGGCACGTGGGAAGGGCTGACCCGTGACGAGATCGTGGCGTTGCGGCCCGATCTCTTCGAGTTCGAGGGCCTTCTTCCTGCTGAACCCGGATGGCGAGAGCTACGGTTCGCTGAGCGGGCGCGTGCGGTCTTGGATGGAGGAAGCAGACGCCGTGGCCGAAAATCGCATTGCGGTCAGCCACGCCGGCGTGGGACGCATGATGAGAGGGCTCTACCTCGGGCTGGATCAGCGCGAGATGCGGGCCCTCGATACGCCGCAGGACGTTGTGTTCTGCTTCTCAGCCGGACGCATTGAGCGCCTCGAGTGCCCGCCGCTTCCGTCGGAGGTCGCGGGAGGCTAGAAAGCCGCGCCATGGCCGGACACTCAAAGTTCAAGAACATCCAGTTCCGCAAGGACCGCCAGGACGGGATCCGCTCCAAGGCGTTCTCCAAGCTGTCGCGCGACATCACCATCGCCGCCAAGCACGGCGCGCCCGACCCCGCCGCGAACTCGCGTCTGCGGCTGGCGATCGCCAACGCCAAGGCGGTGTCGATGCCGAAGGACAACATCGACCGCGCGATCAAGAAGGCGGCCGGCGGCGAGGCCGACCTGATGGAGGAGATCCGCTACGAGGGTTTCGCCCCCGGCGGCGTCGGTCTGATCGTCGAGGTGCTGACCGACAACCGCAACCGGGCTGCGGCCAACGTGCGCTCGATCTTCACCAAGGCCGGCGGCAACCTCGGCGAGACCGGCGCGGTCTCGTTCATGTTCGACCACTTTGGCGAAATCACCTATCCGCCCGCCGCCGGCACCGACGACGCGGTGATGGAGGCCGCGATCGAGGCCGGGGCCCAGGACGTCGCGAGCGACGACGACGGCCACGTGATCTACGCCGCGTTCGAGGACATGGGCGCGGTGGTCGAGGCGCTGGAGGCGGCGCTCGGGCCGGCCAAGTCGACCGCGGTGATCTGGAAGCCGAAGAGCGAGGTCCCGGTGTCAGGCGAAGACGCCGCCCGCCTGGTCAAGCTGATCGACAACCTCGACGACGACGACGACGTCCAGAACGTGTTCGGCAACTACGCCATTGACGACGCGGAGATGGAGCGGCTGGCGGGCTGACCGCAGCCTCGCGCTGGTAATCGCCCGTTAACCACAAGAGCGCTTCTCGAAGCGGGCCCGCGCTGCGATGTTCCGGAACACATGACGAACGCGATTCGCATCCTGGGCCTCGATCCGGGCCTTCGCCGCACCGGCTGGGGCGTGATCGCGATCGATGGCGCGCGGCTGAGCCATATCGCCCACGGGGTGATCTCGCCGGACGACAAGGCGGCGCTTTCCGAGCGCCTGCTCGCCATCCATCAGGCCGTCGCCGCGATCGTCGCGGCCTGGTCGCCCGACGAGGCGGCGATCGAGGAGACCTTCGTCACCGCCAACGGCTCGTCGACTCTGAAGCTCGGCCACGCCCGCGCCGCGGCGATGCTGGCGCCGGCGGCGGCCGGCCTGTCGGTCGCCGAGTACGCCGCCACCGTGATCAAGAAGGGGCTGGTCGGCACGGGCGCCGCGGACAAGAAACAGGTCGCCTTCATGGTCGCCCGGCTGCTGCCCACGTCCGGTTCGCCCGTCGCCGACGCCGCCGATGCGCTGGCGGTCGCCATCTGCCACGCCCACGCCCGCCGGGTGCGAAGCCTGGGAGCGGCGGCGTGATAGGGCGGCTGCGCGGCCTGGTGGCCGAGATCGGTGAGGAAGAGGCGCTGATCGACGTCGGCGGCGTCGGCTACGTGGTCCGCTGCGGCTCGCGGACCCTGGGCCGCCTGCCGGCGCTCGGCGAAGAGACGGTGGTGCAGATCGAATCTCACTGGTCGGAAGCGGCAGGTCTGCGGCTCTACGGTTTTCTGAGCCGCGAGGAGCGCCGCGCCTTCGTCGCCCTGCAGGAGATCCAGGGCGTCGGCCCCAAGGCGGCGCTGGGCGTGCTCGACGTGCTGACGCCGGGCGAGCTCGCCGGCGCCGCCCAGCGCGGTGACCAGGCCGCCGTGTCGCGCGCCAATGGCGTTGGGCCGAAGCTGGCGCTGCGCATCGTCACCGAGCTGAAGGGCAAGCCGATCGGCAGCGAAGCGGTCGCCGCCTTCCACGCCACGGCCGGGGCCCCGCCGTCGCCCTCTGCCAGCGGCGATGCCGTCGCGGCGCTGATGGGACTTGGCATCGCCGAACCGATGGCCCGCCGCGTGGTCGAACAGGCCGTGCTGAGACTGGGCGACGACGCGGCCGAGTCGGCGCTGATCAAGGCGGCGCTGCAGGAGCTGGGACGGTGACCCGCCTCGTCTCGCCCGAACCCACTCCGATCGAACCCTCCGACCGCGCCCTGCGGCCGCAGACCCTGGACGAGTTCGTCGGCCAGGCGCAGGCCAAGGGCAATCTCAAGGTGTTCATCGAGGCGGCCAGGGCGCGCGGCGAGGCGATGGACCACGTGCTGCTGTTCGGCCCGCCCGGGCTCGGCAAGACCACCCTGGCCCAGATCATCGCCCGCGAGCTGGGGGTCGGCTTCCGCGCCACCTCCGGCCCGGTGATCGCCAAGGCCGGCGACCTGGCGGCGATCCTGACCAACCTCGAGCCGCGCGACGTGCTGTTCATCGACGAGATCCATCGCCTCGCCGCCAACGTCGAGGAAATCCTCTATCCGGCGATGGAGGACCACGCGCTCGACCTGATCATCGGCGACGGGCCCTCGGCGCGTTCGATCCGGATCGATCTCGCTCCATTCACCCTGGTGGCCGCCACGACCCGCGCGGGCCTGCTGGCGACGCCGCTGCGCGACCGCTTCGGCATCCCGCTGCGGCTGCAGTTCTATTCGCCGGCGGAGCTGAAGGAGGTGCTGCTGGCGGCCGCGCGCAAGATGGGGACGGCGCTCGCCGACGACGGCGCCGCCGAGATCGCCGCCCGCTCCCGCGGCACCCCCCGCGTCGCCGGCCGCCTGCTGCGCCGGGTCCGCGACTTCGCCGGCGCCGACGGCTGCGAGCTGATCGACCGCAAGGCCGCCGCCAAGGCGCTGGCGCGCCTGGAAGTGGACGAAGCCGGGCTCGACGGCCTCGACCGCCGCTACCTCACCGCCCTGATCGAGAACTACGGCGGCGGACCGGCCGGCGTGGAGACCCTGGCCTACGCCATCGCCGAGGCGCGCGATGCGGTCGAGGACGTGATCGAGCCGTTCCTGCTGCAGCAGGGCTTCATCCAGCGGACACCTCGCGGCCGCCTCGCCTGCGCCAAGGCCTACCTCCACCTCGGCCTCACCCCGCCTGCCGGCCCAGGGCCGCAACCGGGGTTGTTCGATGAGGACGCGTGATGGACGCCCAACCCTCGTTCGGCGCCTTTGAGGGGCTGGAGCACGTGCTGCCGGTGCGGGTCTACTACGAGGACACCGACTTCACCGGCGTCGTTTATCACGCCAACTATTTGCGCTTCTTCGAGCGGGGCCGGACCGAGTTCCTGCGCGCGATCGGCGTCGAGCACGCGGCCTTGCTGGCGCTCCCTCAGCCCGTGGCCTTCGCGGTGACGAAGCTGCAGATTGCCTATCGCGGCGCGGCGCGGGTCGATGATGCGCTGGAGGTGCGCACGATCAACTACCGCATCAGCAGCGCCCGGACCGGGGTGCGCCAGCGCGTGCTCAGGGCCGGCGAGCTGCTGACCGAGGCGGACGTCGAGATCGTTTGCATCGGCCTGGATGGGCGTCCTTGCCGTCCGCCGCCGGAACTGACGACCCGCCTGGCGCCCTATCTCAGCAACACCGCGCCATAGTTTCACCATCCGCCTGCGCCATCCGGCGCCCTGTCCGCCCATCTGGAGACACATGGATCCCAACGCCGCGATAACGCCCGAGACCTTCAACATCGTCCACCTGTTCATGGCGGCCGATTGGGTGGTGAAGGTGGTCATGATCGGGCTGGCCCTGGCGTCGCTGTGGTCCTGGGCCGTGATCATCGACAAGTTCGTGCGCTTCACCGTGCTGAACAGCCAGGCCAACCGCTTCGAGCAGGAAGTCAGCTCGGGCCGGGCGCTGGAGGACGTCGCCGCCGCCGCCGGCGAGCGACCGCGGGCGGCGCTGCCGCGCATGCTGCAGGCGGCGCTGCGCGAATGGCGCGAGGCGCGGGCCAAGGGCCTGCTCTCCACCGGGCAGTCGGAGACCCAGGCGGCGTTCCTGGTGCAGCGGATCGACCGGGTGCTGGGCGCGCTGATCAACCGGGAAAGCCAGCGCGTCGAGGACGGGCTTGGCAGTCTCGCCATCGTCGCCACCGCTTCGCCGTTCATCGGCCTGTTCGGCACGGTCTGGGGCATCATGCATGCGTTCCAGGCCATCGCGATCGAGAAGAACACCAACCTGTCGGTGGTCGCCCCGGCGATCGCCCAGGCGCTGTTCGCCACCGCCATCGGCCTGGCCGCGGCGATCCCGGCCTATATCGCCTACAACAAGTTCTCCACCGACGCTGGCAAGTTCGCCTCCCGGCTGGAGGGCTTTGCCGACGATCTCGTCACCGCCATCCAGCGCCGCCTCGCCGAGCGGAGCGCCTGAGATGATGCGCGCCACGAGCCCCCTGCCGCCTTCGCCACTCTCGCCAGAGCGCGCTTAGATGGCGCTCTCGGTCCACGATCCCTACCAGGCCGGGCGGCGCGGGCGCCGGGCGCGCCGCAGCGCGCTGTCGGAGATCAACGTCACCCCGCTGGTCGACGTGATGCTGGTGCTGCTGATCATCTTCATGATCTCGGCGCCGCTGCTGACGGTCGGCGTGCCGCTGCAGCTGCCGAAGACCGAGGCCGGCGCGATGCAGGACCAGAACGAGCCGCTGACCGTCTCGATCCGCGCCGACGGCTCGGTGTTCCTCAACCGAGACTCCGGTGCAGTTCAGCGCGCTGTCGCCGGCGCTGCACGACATGGTCGGGGCCGGGATGACGCGGCCGATCTACGTGCGGGCCGACGGACGGGCGTCCTATGCCGCCGTCGCCCAGGTGATGGCGGCGGTCTCGGCGTCCGGGCTTCAGCAACATCAACCTGATCACCGACACCGGCGGGCCGTCGTCGGGGGCCAAGACGACGCCGACGACGCCGACCCACCTCGACCAGGCGGGCGCGCCGTGAGTGGGCGTTCGCCATGAGCGGCATGGCGATGGCCCCGCCACGTGACAGCCGCGTCCCGGCCTTGGTGGCCGCGGCGGCGCTGCACATCGGCCTGTTCCTGGCCATCGTGCTCAGCCCGACCAAGACCCCGCCGCCGATCGGCTCGTCGGTGCCGATCAACATCGTCTCCAGCGCGCCCTTCACCGATACGCGCCAGGCGGTGCAGGCGCCGCAGACCCAGGCCGCCGCGACGCCGCAGCCGACCCCCGAAGCCAAGCCGCAGCCGGTCGCCCCGGTCGAGGCCCCGCCGGCGTTCACCCAGACAATCCCGCAGCCGACCAAGGCGCAGAAGCCGCCGACGCCGCAACCGGCGCAACACGCCGCGACACCCGCCTCTGCGGCGGTCGACTTCAACCGCATGCAGCAGATCATCGACAACGCGCGGCGCAACTCGGGGGCCAAGGCCTCCGGCGCCCAGCGCGGGCCGGCCCGGGCCGAGACGGCGCCGCAGGCGCGGCCCGACGCCGGCAACGGCGTTTCGCAGAGCGACCTCCTGGGCCTGCAGCAGCTGCTCGAGCGGCTGTGGAACCCCAACTGCGACGTCGCCGGCGGCTCGGCGGTCAAGCTGCGGGTGAAATTCGTGGTCAGCCTGAGCGGCAACCTGCTCGGCGCGCCGGATGCTGGCGGGCTCGAGCGCTCCGGCGACGCGGTCGTCGCCGTGGCGGCGCGCCGGGCGCTGGATGCGGTGCGCCAGGCCGCGCCCTACAGCGCGCCCTACTACGGACAATCGATCGTCGTGAACTTCGACGCCAAGGAGGCTTGCGCCAAGCGATGACCCACCGACTTCGCGCCGCTTTCGCCGCGGCCGCGCTCGGCCTGGCGGCCCTTCTCACCGCCGCGCCGGCGCTGGCGGACATCACCGTCGACGTGAACCAGGCCGCGGTGCAGCCGCTGCCGATCGCGATCACCGCCTTCGGCGGCCAGCAGGTCGGCGCTCAGATCTCGCAGGTCGTGTCCGCCGACCTGGAGCGCTCGGGCCTCTTCCGCCCGCTGGATCAGGCGACGTTCCGCGAACAGCCCAACGTCGCGGTCACGCCCAGCTTCGACTCCTGGAAGGCGATCAGCGCCCAGGCGCTGCTGGTCGGCAGCGTCTCCAGCGGCGCGGACGGACGCCTCATCGTCGATTTCCGGCTGTGGGACGTCTACGCCGGCGACCAGCTGGTCGGCACCCGGCTGACGGCGACGCCGGACAGCTGGCGCACGATCGCCCACCAGATCGCCGACGCGGTCTACGAAAAGCTGACCGGCGAGAAGGGCTATTTCGACACCCGCGTGGTGTTCGTCGCCGAGAGCGGGCCGAAGACCCACCGGGTCACGCGGCTGGCGATCATGGACCAGGACGGCGCCAATCCCTCCTACCTCACCGACGGCTCGGCGATGGTTTTCGCCCCGCGCTTCTCCACCAAGCGCCAGGAGATCACCTACATGGTGCTTCGCCCGACCGGGGCGTCCATCTACCTGAAGAACCTCGACACCGGCCGCGAGGAGATCCTGGGCCACTTCCCGGACATGACCATGACCATGGCGCCGCGCTTCTCGCCCGACGATAGCAAGGTCGCCTTCGCCGCCGAGAAGGGCGGGGCGGTCAACATCTACGTCATGGATCTGGTCAACCACGCCACCCGGCGGCTGACCGACAGCCTGGCGATCGACACCTCACCGTCGTTCTCGCCCGACGGCGGCCAGATCGTGTTCAACTCCGACCGCGGCGGCTCACCCCAGCTCTACGTGATGAGCGCGTCGGGCGGCGCGGCGCACCGGATCTCGTTCGGGTCGGGGCGCTACAACGCGCCGGTCTGGAGCCCCGACGGCAAGCTGATCGCCTTCGTCAAGCAGCAGGGCCAGACGTTCTCGATCGGAGTGATGAACCCCGACGGCTCGGGCGAGCGCATCCTCACCACCAGCTACTTCGCCGACGAGCCGGTTTGGGCGCCGAACGGGCGGGTGATCATGTTCGAGCGCAAGCTCTCGGACGGCGCCTCGCGGCTGTGGACCGTCGACCTCACCGGCCACATCCAGAAGGACGCCAACTATCCCTATTCCGGATCCGATCCGGCCTGGTCGCCGCTGCTGCACTAGCGGCCAGGCTTAGGGCCCGACGGAACAGAATAGGCTTGGCGCTAGTCTTGATCTTGGGGGGCCGGAGGCCTTTGTGTTTGATGGGTGATCGATGGGTGTTCGCGGGCCTGCACCTGCCTCTTCAAGGAGACGCGCAATGAACTTCACTGCCAATTCCCTGGTTCGTCTGGCCGTCGGCGCCCTCGCCGCCGCGACGCTGGCGGCCTGCGCGTCGCATCCGCCGCCGCCGCCGTCGTCGCCGATCCCGCCGCCGTCGTCGGAAGCTGGGCCCCCGCCGCCGTCCGAGCCCGGCCCGCCGCCCGGACCGCAAGGCCCGATCCCCGGATCGAGCCAGGACTTCGTCGTCAACATCGGCGATCGCGTCTACTTCGACTTCGACAAGGCGGACATCCGCGCCGACGCCCAGCCGATCCTGGCGAGCCAGGCCGAGTGGCTGCAGCACTACCCGGCCGTCCGGGTGCGGATCGAAGGCAACTGCGATGAACGCGGGACGCGGGAGTACAACTTCGCGCTCGGCGCCAAGCGGGCCGACGCGGTGCGCGACTTCCTTGTCGGCCATGGCGTCGCCACCGGCCGCATCGCGACGATCTCCTACGGCAAGGAACAGCCGATCGATCCTGGCCACGACGAGGACGCCTGGGCCAAGAACCGCAACGGCCACACGGCGATCACCGAGGGCGCGCGTTGAAGACTCCGAGACTTCCCGTCTGGCTGAGGGGTGTTTCCCTGGCCGTCATCATGTCGGTGGCGGCCCCCGCGTTCGCCCAGGTGCCGCTCGACCCGCTTGACGACCACTCGGCCAAGCGACTCGATCGGATGGAGCAGGCGCTGCGGGAGATCCGCGCAATCGTGTTCCAGGGCCGCGAGACCGGCAAGCCGGTGGTGGTGGAGCCGGCCGAGACGGAGAGCCAGCTGAGGTCGCTCGACCAGAAGCTCGACGACCTGCAGCAGGCGGTGACGCGGCTGACCGGCCAGCTGGAATCGGCGTCGCACGACGTCGATGAGGCGCGGCACGAGGCGAACGCCTTGCGCGAGGAGAACGGTGCGCTGACCGCCAGGATCGCCGCGCTGGAGCAGAAGGCGGCGCAGGCCGCCGCCCCGCCGCCGCTGGCCGTGGCTCCGCCGCCCGAGGCGGCTCCGCCGATCCCGACCGATCCGGCCGCGGCGATGGGCGCGGCCCGCGAGGCCTACAACGCCGGCGACTACGCCGCCGCCGAAACCGGCTTTCGGGCGGTCGCCGAGAAGTACGGCGGCACGCCGCGCGGGATGGAGGCGAAGTACTTCCTCGGCAAGATCATGCTGCAGCGCCAGGCCTACGCCGACGCCGCGGCCAATGACCTGGGCGTGGTGCGGCAGTGGCCGGCGACGTCCTGGGCCCCGGACGCGGCGCTCGACCTCGCCCGCGCCATGGTCGGCATGAAGGAGACCCGCGAGGCCTGCGGCGTGCTCAGCGAGATCGAGACCCACTACCCCAAGGCCAACGCCGCGGTCCGCGCCGGCGTCGTCGACATGAAGGGCCAGGCGGGGTGCGCGGCGGGCTGACCGCCGTGACGGCGTCACTGGCGCCGCTGGCGGGCATCGAACGGCTCAATGGGACGGACCGACCGCCGGTCGCGGTTGCGCTCTCCGGCGGCGGCGACTCGCTGGCGCTATTGCTGCTCGCCAAGACCTGGGCCGACGGCGCCGGCCGCCGCCTGATCGCCCTCACCGTCGATCACCGCCTGCAGCCGCAGAGCGCCGCCTGGAGCCGGTTCGCGGCGGACAGGGCAGAACGGCTCGGCGTGCCTCATCTCGACCTGGCCTGGATGGGCGAGAAGCCGGCCAGCGGATTGCCGGCTGCGGCGCGGACGGCGCGCCACGCGCTGCTGGCCGACGCGGCGCGGTCCGCAGGGGCTCGGGTGGTCCTGATGGCCCACACCGCCGACGACGTGATGGAGGCGGAGCTGATGCGGCGGATGGGCGGCAGCGCGCCGTCGCCCCGGCTGTGGTCGCCGTCGCCGGCCTGGCCGCAGGGCCGCGGCGTCTTCCTGCTGCGTCCGCTGCTCACCCATCGCCGCGCTGACCTCAGGACCTTGCTCGCGGGGTTGGGGGAGGCCTGGATCGACGACCCGGCCAACGACGATCCGCGCTATTCGCGGACCCTGGCGCGCCGGCAGCTTGGGCGCTGCGCGCCGACGCCGCCGCTGCTGGGTCAGCTTCCGCCGCCGGCCGGATTGGAAGCCATTCAGGAAGGCCTGGGTGGCGAGTTGACCCTGCCGCGCGACTCCTTGGGCATTTGTCCATCCGATCGCCGCCGCCTGATCGGCGCCTTGGCGCTTTGCGCCGCTGGGACAACGCGGCCACCGGCCGGGGCTTCGCTCGACCGGATCGCGGCCCGGATCCCGGGTGGCGACTTCAGCGCCAGCCTCGCCGGGGCCCGCATCGAAGCGCACGGCAATCAGGTCATGTTCTGCCGCGAAGCCGGCGAGCGCGAGCGCGGCGGCCTGCGATCGTCAGCCCTGCCGGCCGGCGAGAGCGTCTTCGATGGCCGCTTCCTGATGATCGCGCGCCAGACTGGCTGCCAGGTCGCGCCGCTGCGCGGTCTGGCCGCACGCCTGCCGCCGTCCCAGCGCGACCGATTGCGGACGATCCGGCCGACCGTGAGGGGCGCGCTGCCGGCGGTGGTGGCGCCGTCGGGCGAGGTTTCCTGCCCTGTTCTGGCGTCGGACGATGCGGTCTTGGCGAGGCCATTGGGGCTGGGGCGACTGCATGCCGCGCTGGGCGTCATCGCTGACGAGGCAGGGGCGGTTGGGGGCTAACTGTCGCTTTCTGACTCCCGGCGTCGTTGTGGCGCGTAGCGGAATTAACTCCGGCCCCCTAAATTGGGAGTTCGATCCAAGTCGAGGCCGTTGGAATGAACCTTCGTAATCTGGCGATCTGGGGCGCGATCCTCGTCGCTGCAGTCGTGATCTACAGCGTGATGCAGGGTCAGACCCGCACCGGCGCTGCGCCAACCGACATCGCCTATTCGGAGATGCTGACCAAGATCAACTCCGGCGACGTCGTGAAGGCGGATGTCGGCGATCCCGCCATCGTGGTCACGGACAAGAACAATCACGAGTTCCGGGCTTTCGGTCCGAAGGACAATCTGGTGCTGCAGCAGCACCTCGACGCCCACAAGGACATCAAGACCTCGTTCCCGCCCAACAGCCCGAACCTGCTGCTCCAGTTCCTGTTCCAGATGGCGCCGCTGCTGCTGCTGTTCGGCCTGACGCTGCTGTTCATGCGCCAGATGCAGGGCGGCGCGCGCGGCGCGATGGGCTTCGGCAAGTCCAAGGCGCGGCTGCTGACCGAGAACAAGAACCGCGTGACGTTCGAGGACGTCGCCGGCGTCGACGAGGCCAAGGAAGACCTGACCGAAATCGTCGACTTCCTGAAGGACCCGGCCAAGTTCCAGCGCCTGGGCGGCAAGATTCCGAAGGGCGCGCTGATGGTCGGCCCGCCCGGCACCGGCAAGACCCTGCTCGGCCGCGCCGTGGCCGGCGAGGCGGGCGTGCCGTTCTTCTTCATCTCCGGCTCTGATTTCGTCGAGATGTTCGTCGGCGTCGGCGCCAGCCGCGTGCGCGACATGTTCGAGCAGGCCAAGAAGAACAGCCCCTGCATCATCTTCATCGACGAGATCGACGCCGTCGGTCGTCACCGTGGCGCGGGCCTCGGCGGCGGCAACGACGAGCGCGAGCAGACCCTGAACCAACTGCTGGTCGAGATGGACGGCTTCGATCCCAACGAAGGCATCATCGTCATCGCCTCCACCAACCGCCCCGACGTGCTGGACCCGGCGCTGCTGCGGCCGGGCCGGTTCGACCGCCAGGTGGTGGTGCCCAATCCTGACATCGGCGGGCGCGAACGGATCCTGCGGGTTCACATGCGCAACGTGCCGCTGGCCGCCGACGTCGACGTCAAGGTGGTCGCCCGTGGCACGCCCGGCTTCTCCGGCGCCGATCTCGCCAACCTGGTCAACGAAGCGGCGCTGATGGCCGCGCGCAAGAACCGCCGCATGGTCACCCACGCCGATTTCGAAGAGGCGAAGGACAAGGTGATGATGGGCGCCGAGCGCAAGTCCATGGTCATGACCGAGGACGAGAAGCGCATGACCGCCTACCACGAGGGCGGCCACGCCCTGGTGGCGCTGAACGTTGTCGCCACCGACCCGCTGCACAAGGTGACGATCATCCCCCGCGGCCGAGCGCTCGGCCTCACCATGCAGCTGCCCGAACGCGACAAACTCTCGATGAGCTACGAGCAGATGACGTCGCGCCTGGCGATCCTCTACGGCGGCCGCGTCGCCGAGGAGATGATCTTCGGTCGCGAGAAAATCACCTCGGGCGCCAGCTCGGATATCAGCCAGGCGACCAAGCTCGCCCGTCTGATGGTCACCAAGTGGGGCTATTCCGAAGCGCTCGGCATCGTCGAATACGGCGAGAACCAGGAAGAGGTGTTCCTCGGCCACTCGGTGGCGCGCAACCAGAACGTCTCGGAAGACACCGCCAAGGTCATCGACGCCGAGGTCAAGCGCCTGACCCAGGGTGGCTACGAAGAAGCCAAGCGGATCATGACCGAGAAGCTCGAGGACCTGCACACGCTGGCCAAGGCGCTTCTGGAGTATGAGACCCTGAGCGGCGAAGAGATCATCGCCGTGCTGAAGGGCATCGCGCCACGCCGTGACGAGCCGGATTTGAAGGCGCCTCCCGGTCCCCGTTCCTCCGTACCGCTGGCGCCGCGCCCGGCCGCGATCCCGATCCCGCCCGGCGCCGCGCCGGAGCCGGCCTAGGTTTGGCCCTCCCCCTCGAGGGGAGGGTGGCCGCGAAGCGGTCGGGTGGGGGGCAGCCGCCGCGGACCCGCCTGATGGGGATCGTCAACGTCACCCCGGACAGCTTCTCCGACGGTGGCAGATTCCTCGACCGCGACGTGGCTCTCGCCCATGCCCGCCGCCTGATCGACGAGGGGACCGACGTGCTCGACATCGGCGGCGAATCCACCCGCCCCGGCGCCGCGCCGGTCGATGAGGTGGAGGAGATCAGCCGGGTTGTTCCGCTGGTCGCGGCCATACGCCGCGAGAGCCTGCTCCCGATCTCGATCGACACCATGAAGCCCGCGGTCGCCCGAGCCGCCGTCGCCGCCGGGGCCACGATGTGGAACGACGTTTCCGCGCTCGCCTTCTCGCCTGAGAGCCTCGCCACGGCCGCCGACCTCGGCTGCGAGGTCGTGCTCATGCACATGAAGGGCGAGCCGAGCACGATGCAGTCCGCCCCGCGCTACGACGATGTCGTCGCCGAGGTGGCGGCGTTCCTGGCCGAGCGGGCCGAAGCCGCCATGGCCGCCGGCGTGGCGCGGGACCGGATCTGGCTCGATCCTGGCATCGGCTTCGGCAAACGGTCCGGCCACAGCCTCGCTCTGCTGCGCAACCTCGACCGGATTGTCGCCCTCGGCTTCCCCGTGCTGGTCGGCGTCAGCCGCAAAAGCGCTATCGCCCGGATAGCCGGCGACAAGTCCCCTGAGGACCGGCGCCTCGGCGGCTCGATCGCGGCGGCGCTGGCCGCCGCCCGCGCCGGCGCCGCGATGATCCGCGTCCACGACGTCGCCGAGACCCGCCAGGCGCTTGCGGTCGCCGCGGCGATCGAACTCTCCTCACCCGTAGGGGGAGGGGGACCGCGAAGCGGTGGAGGGGGTGCGAGGCCGCGCGCGTCTGCGGGGGAGGACGCGTGAAACCTTCACCGGCGTCGCTTGGGGCGGACCCCCTCCACCCCTCCGGGGTCCCCCTCCCCCTGCGGGGGAGGATAGGCCGCGTCCTCGCCATCGCCGGCTCCGACTCCGGCGGCGGCGCGGGGATCCAGGCCGACATCAAGACCGTCACCGCGCTCGGCGGCTATGCGGCCAGCGCGATCACCGCGGTCACGGTGCAGGACACGCTGGGCGTCCACGCCGTCCATCCGATCCCGCCGGCGATCATCGCCGCCCAGATCCGCGCCGTACTGGCCGACATCGGCGCCGATGCGATCAAGACCGGCATGCTCGGCGACGCCGCGGCGATCGAGGCGGTGCTGGGCGTGCTGGACGACTACCCGGATATTTCGCTGGTGGTCGACCCGGTCATGGTGGCCAAGGCCGGCGCCTCGCTGCTGGGCGACGGTGCGCTGGGCCGGCTGCGCCAACTGATCGCCCGCGCCGCCCTCGTCACCCCCAACGCGCCCGAGGCAGAGGCCCTGACCGGACTGGTCATCGCCGACACCGACGACCTGCGCGCCGCCGGCGAGCGGCTGCTGACGTCGGGTGTCAGGGCGGTGCTGATGAAGGGGGGCCACGTGCCGGGCGATTCGGTCGTCGACCTGCTGATCACCCCCGCCGGCGAGACAGTCCTGGAGGGCCCGCGCATCGTCACCCGCCATACCCACGGCACCGGCTGCACCCTCGCCAGCGCCTGCGCTGTCGGCCTCGCCCAGGGGCTGAGGCTGGAGGACGCGGTCGCCCGCGCCTGGGCCTACACCGCCGAGGCGATCCGCCAGGCGCCCGGCTTCGGCGCCGGCGCCGGCCCGCTGGACCACGCCTGGCCGCTGAGGGGGCGATGAGCGCACTGGAAGCCCGCCTCGAAGCGATCCTCCGCGCCGCGCCAAGCCTGATGCAGGTGATGGCGACCGCGCGCGAGCTGGCGCTGCCCGATTGGCTGATCGTCTCCGGCGCGGTCTATCAGCGGGTGTTCAACCACCTGACCGGGCGCGATCCGGACTATGGCATCAAGGACTACGACCTGGCCTATTTCGACGCTTCGGACCTCTCCTACGAGGCCGAGGACGTGGTGATCCAGCGCGCCGCCGCGGCGTTCGAGCCGCCGCTGCGCGAGCAGGTCGAGGTGCGCAACCAAGCCCGCGTGCACGTCTGGTTCGAGGGCAAGTTCGGCGAACCCTACACGCCGCTCTCCTGCAGCGCCGAGGCGCTTGAGCGGTTCGTCAGCCCGACGAACGCAGTCGGAGCGCGGTTGGATGCCGATGGCCGCATGGTCGTCGTCGCGCCGTTCGGCCTCGAAGACCTGTTCGCGATGCGGCTGCGCCCCAATCCCATCCGCCAGACCGGCGGCTTTGCGGCCACGGCGGCGGGGATGAAATCTCGCTGGCCGGAGCTGATCGTCGAGCCGGACTAGACCACGTTCTCGGACGGCGGCGGTCCCGGCGCGAGTGCGGACCGAACCACCTCCAGACCGCGCGCCAGGGTCGACAGATCTGGCGCAGCGCCGAGGCAGACCCGCACGCCATCGACCGCTGTCCCTTCCACAAATGGCGCCCGGGGCGGCGTCACCCTGACCCCGGCCCGCAGCGCCTGGCCGGCGACCCGCTCGGCTTCCAGTTCGCCCATCGGCAGCCAGACGTGGGGGCTGGCGTCGTGGGTCAGCGGCGCCATCAGGCCCGCCAGCGCCGCCGTCGCGAGGGACGTGCGCTGGCGAAGCTCGCGCCGGATCGCCTCCAACACGTCGAAGGCGGCGCCGCTTTCGATCCATTGCGTGGCGAGCACGGCGCCGAACGTCGGTGACCCGAAGCTGGCCGCCCGCAGGGCGTCGAGCGCCGCGCTGTAGCAGCGCTCCGGCGGGATCAGGAACCCGGTTCGCACGCCGGGCGCGAGGCTCTTCGAGAGGCCCGAAACATAGGCCACCTGGTCCGGCGCCAGTTCGGCCAACGGCGGCAGGCCCAGCTCGGCGACGTGGGGGCCGTAGAGGTCGTCCTCGATCAGCACCAGGTTACGTCGCCGCGCCGCCTCGACGATTTCGCGTCGCCGCGGCAAGCCCATCACCCGGGCGGTCGGGTTCTGGAACGGCTGCAGATAGGCGACCCGCGCGCCGCTGTCGGCGGCCGCCTGCTCCAGCGCCTGCGGGGTCAGGCCCTCGCGGTCCATCGCGGCCGGAACCAGGCGCAGCCCCATCTGCGCGGCGATCAGCTTGACGCCGTTGAAGGTCGCGGCCTCCACGATCACCGCATCGCCCGGCCGGCAGAGCGCGCCGAGCGCGACCGCGATCGCCTGCTGCGCCCCGGCGGTGACGATCAGACGCCGCTCGTCGGCGCTCTCGAAGTTGGCGGCGCGGCGCAGCCATTCGGCGCCGGCCCGGCGGTCGGCGGGCATGCCGGCGTCGGGGGCGTAGTCCAGCCGCTGGGCGAGATCGCTCCGCCTGGACAGCGCCGCCATCACGTTGCGCAGCGCCGCCGCCGCCGGCGCCATCGGCGCGACGTTGCGGCTGAGGTCGATCGCGCCGTCGCTCTGGGGCGAGGGTGGAGATCGCGCGACAAAACTGCCGCGGCCCACCACCGCGTCGATCAGCCCGCGCGCCTCGGCCTCGGCGTAGGCGCGCGTCACCGTGCCGATGCCAACCCCGACCGCCTCGGCCAGCGCGCGCTGCGTCGGCAGGCGCGCGCCGCGGGCCAGTTCGCCGCGATCGATGTCCGCCGCCAGGGCCTCGACGATGCGGGCGTACGTCGGCCCCTCGGCCAGGTTCAGGTCGGGTCGCCAAGCGGGCAGGGCAGGGCCTCATGGGATATTGTCACTGTGACAATACTTAATTTGACTCAGGTATGTTCACCGAGTCAATACGCCAACAATTCACCGGACCGCCGTGACAATGCTGAGCCTTCCCGACCTGCGCCCGACCCTGATCGCCCGGCCCGTGCGCCTCGAGCCGCTGACCGAGGACCATCGCGCCGGCCTGGCGCGCGCCGCCGACCAGGCCCAAATCTGGGAGCACATGCCCATGCGCGCCTCGGGCGACGGTTTCGAGGCCTGGTTCGATCAGGCGCTCGAGCTGGCGCTGGCCGGCCGTGAGGCGGTGTGGGCGGTGCGCACCAGCGCCGACGGCGAACTCGTCGGCAGCACCCGTTATCTCGCCATCGAACCGGCGCACCGCCGGCTGGAGATCGGCCACACCTGGTATTCGCCGCGGGTCTGGGCGAGCCAGGTCAACCCGGCCTGCAAGCTCGCCCTGCTGCGCTACGCCTTCGAGTCGCTCGGGTGCAATCGCGTCGAGCTGAAGACCGACAACCGCAACCTTCGTTCCCAGGCCGCCATCGCCAAGCTGGGCGCGGTGCGCGAGGGCGTGTTCCGCGCCCACATGGTGCGCCGCGACGGCTCGCAGCGGGATTCCGTCTATTTCTCGATCGTGCGGGACGAGTGGCCCGCGGTCCGCGACCGCCTCGCCGTTCGCCTTGCCTCTCCAACCCACCAGCCTGCGGAGTAGCCCCATGCGTCAGTGGACCATCGACGCCTTCGCGTCAGAACCGTTCAAGGGCAACCCGGCCTGTGTGGTCGAACCGCTGGACGCCTGGCCGCCGGCGGCGCGAATGCAGGCCCTGGCGGCGGAAAACAACCAGGCCGAGACGGCGTTCCTGCTGGCGACCGCCGATCCGGCGAGGTTTGGCCTGCGCTGGTTCACGCCGGCGCTCGAGGCGCAGCTTTGCGGCCACGCCACGCTGGCCAGCGCCCATGCGCTCTACGCCGAGCTCGGCTTCACGGCCGACAACGTGACGTTCGATACGCTCTCGGGCCCCCTGACCGTCGAGCGCGCGGGGGACGGTTACCGGATGGATTTCCCATCCAATCCGCCACGCCGGATCGCGCCGCCGCCGTCCGGCCTGGCCGAAGCGCTCGGCGTCCAGCCGCTGGAGGTCTGGGCCGGAGCGTACCTGATGGCGATCCTGGCCGACGAGGCCGCGGTGCGCGCCGTCTCGCCCGACCTCGCCGCGATCAGGATAATATCGTCGGCGGCGACGGATGGGCGTGGCAACGTCAGCGTGAGCGCCCTGGCCGCAAGCGGCTCGGCCTACGACGTCGTCAGCCGCTTCTTCGCGCCCGGCTCAGGCATTCCGGAGGATCCGACCACCGGCTCGCTCCACTGCGCGCTGACGCCGCTGTTCGCGGAGAAACTGAACCGCCCGCGACTCGCCTTCCACCAGGCCTACCCCGGCCGCGGCGGCGACCTCGTGTGCGAGCTTCGCGGCGAGCGCGTGCTGATCGAAGGGAGTGCGGTGACGATCGTCGAGAGCCGGCTGCGGCTCGAGCTCTAGTGTCCCGGTTCCGAAGTTCGCAAGTGCATTGTGGCAGGCTTTGTCGAACTTCGGAATCATAGGACACTAGCAAGTATAAGTATCTAGTGTGCTTTTCCGGATTTGAAGTTCGCTCGCAGCCCGATCCAAAGAGCAGGCGAACTTCAAATCCAGCACACTAGGCCGCTTCCGCCTCTTCCTCCGCCTCGCCGAGTGCGCGGCTCATCGCGTCGTAGAGCTTGGAGATCTCGATCGGCTTGGCGACATGCCCGTCCATGCCGGCGGCGAGGTATTCCTCGACCTGGTGCACCAGGGCGTTGGCGGTGAGCGCCAGGATCGGAGTGCGCTGGCGCTTCTCGGTCTTCTCGATCGCACGGATCGCCTTGGACGCGGCGATGCCGTCCATCACCGGCATCTGGATGTCCATCAGGATCACGTCGAAGTCGCCGGTCTGCCAGGCTTCGACCGCCGCACGGCCGTCGCCGACCATCGCCAGTTCGACGTCCATGGGTTCGACGATCGCCTTCAGCACCTTCTGATTGACGAGATTGTCTTCGGCGGCCAGCACCCGCACGCGGCGCTGCTGCGCCTCGGCGGCCGCCTTCGGCGTCTCGGCGGCGTCGGCCGTCGTGCCGCGCGGGAACGGCAGCTCGACGATGAAGGTCGAACCCTTGTCCTCCTCGCTCATCACCGAGATCTGGCCGCCCATCAGCTGGGCCAGCTCGCGGCAGATGGCGAGCCCCAGACCGGTGCCGCCGTATTGGCGGGTGGTCGACGAGTCGGCCTGGGTGAACTTCTCGAACAGGTGCAGGATCTTGTCCTGCGGGATGCCGATGCCTGTGTCGACGACGGAAAGGCGCAGCCCCCCGGCGTCGGCGGTCTCGAACCGGGCGTAGACCTTGCCGTTGGCGGTGAACTTGACGGCGTTGGAGACCAGGTTGCTCGAGAATCTGGCGCAGCCGGTCGCTGTCGCCGCGCCACAGGCCCCTCGCGGCCGGGTCGATCTCGACCGTGAACTCAAGGCCCTTTTCGGCGGCCATCGCGTGGTAGCTGTCGCCGACCGGGCCGACCAGCCGTTCGAGGTCGAAGTCGTGGTCGGACAGTTCCAGCTTGCCGGCTTCGATCTTCGACAGGTCCAACACGTCGTTGAGCACCGACAGCAGCTGCTCGCCGGACTGGCGCACGATCACCAGCCGCTCGCGCTGTTCCTCGGGCAGTTCGCCGCGCTCCATGACCTGGGCCATGGCCAGCACGCCGTTCAGCGGGGTGCGGATCTCGTGGCTCATATTGGCCAGGAACTGCGACTTGGCGACGTTGGCCGCGTTGGCGGCGTCGCGGGCCTCCATCAGGTCTTCGAGCGTCTCGCAGAGTTCCTGGTGGTTGGCGTCGATCTGCGTCAGCAGGTCGTTGAACGTGTTGGTCAGCCGCAGGAACACGTCGTCGTCGGCGTCGATCGGGTCGAGCCGTCGAAACTCGCCGCTGAGCGCCACCTGGGCCATCGCCCGCGACAGTCGCTCGATCGGCGCGGTGACCCGGCGCGAGAGGCTATGGGCGACGAACAGCGCGATGCCGCTGGCGCCGAAGAAAAGCATGCCGGTCAGAGCCATGAATCTGGGCAGCAGGCTGACGATGGTCGGCTCGCGCGCCCGCACCACAACCTTGCCGACGACCTTGCCATCAAGCGTCACCGGCGCGTCAACGGTGCGCGCCGGGCCGACGTCGTTGCTCTTCGGCGGAGGCGCGGCAAAGTAGATCAAAGTGCGGCCGCTCGCATCCATAAGTCGCACATCGATCAGATCGCGATCGGCGGCGGCCGCGGCGACATCGTGCCGGAGCGCGGTCATATCACCGGCGGCGGTGTCCGGCGCGGCGGCGCTGGCGATCACGCTGGCCAGGGTCTGCTCTTCGCGCGCAGCCTGCTGGCGGCTCACGCTCCACTGTTGCAGCATGAAGCAGACGCAAGCAGCCACTAGGACAGCGACCGTCGTCACGATCGCCACGCTGGCGACCCGCGCTTGGAACGGCGGCCGGCTACGCTCTCTCATTCGCGGGTCCGTATAGTTAACGTGCGCGGTTTTACCGCACCCCTGCCAGACTATACCTGCCCATTCCTAACGTTTCGCTTCCGGCCCGCTTCCGGTCCCGCTTTTTGGGCTGGACAACTGGTAACGCTTCATTCATGGTAAATTATTCCTTGGGGTTAAAGGGGATTGATCGTGGATAAGGTGTTTGTTGCAAAGCAGGTCGCGACCAAGCTTCGGGCCACCGAAGCGGCAGTCGATGCGGCCCTGGTCGAAGCGACCGAACTGATGGGTGACATGATCCGTGGCCGCGTCGAACTGAAGATTTCGGCTGGTGCGACGGACCCGACGATGGCGAAAGTCGCCGCCGCGATTGCCGCCCTCTCCGAAGCTCGCACGGCGATGGTCGCCGCGCACAGCGCCGCCGACGAACTTCGTCTGCGCGTCGGCATCCGCACGCGGATGGACGGCACGGAGAACAAGGTCGAGGACGCGCCGCAGCAGGTTACGGGACTTAAGGAAGTCGCCTAACCCTGCTCGCAGTCGCGATAGGTTAACTGTTTTGCGCCTCTAGCTCCGGTTAGAGGCGCAATTCATGTATATCTACGGCTACCACATTCTCTTCTATGTGTCGTTGGCGGCGACCCTCGGTGTCTGCGCCTTCGCGCTGTGGAAAGGCGACGCGCCCGTACGCTATGCGGCCGTCACGCTGTTGGCGGTCGAACTCGCCACCCTGTTCATCAATCCGAAGTTTGGCGACGTCGGCGGCGAGTCTGTGCTGCTGGTGGTGGACTTCGCCTTCGCCGTTATCCTTCTAGTTCTTGCGGTCCGCTTCGCGAACCTTTGGATCGGCGCGGCCATGATGCTGCAGGCGGCGCAGTTCTCGATGCACGCCTACTATCTGGTGATGGAACTGCCGCACGACCGGCTGCACGCCTGGATCAACAACACCGACGATTGGGGCATTGTGATCGCCCTCTGCGTCGGAACCATCCTCGCGATGCGCCGCCGCAAGGCGCTGGCGCGGGAGGAAGCCGAGCGCGAAGCCAGGCGCCAGCAGCGCACCTCGCCCGCCCGTTAGATTTTCCCCCTTGCCTCGGCGCGCGAACCAGAGTTCTTGCGCCCCGGGCCACGCCCTCCCAACGGGGCGCTGCTCATCTGCAAGGATGGGAGACATCGCTATGAATACCCCCGCCAAGCCGGCCATGCGGCCGGCCCGCGCTGAATTTTCATCCGGCCCCTGCGCCAAGCGCCCCGGATGGTCCGCTGAAAACCTGAGATCCGCGGTGCTGGGACGCTCGCACCGTTCCAAGCTCGGCAAGGCGCGCCTGCAAGCGGCCATCGACCAGACCCGCACGGTGCTGCAGGTCCCGGCCGACTACCTGATCGGCATCGTCCCGGCGTCCGACACCGGCGCGGTGGAGATGGCGCTGTGGTCGCTGCTCGGCCCCAAGCCGGTGCAGCTGCTCGCGTTCGAAAGCTTCGGCAAGGACTGGGTCACCGACGTGGTGAAGGAGCTGAAGCTGGACGCCGAGGTGCTCGACGCGCCCTACGGCCAGCTGCCGGACCTCGCCAAGGTGCGCCCGGACGCCGACCTGGTCTTCACCTGGAACGGCACCACCTCGGGCGTGCGGGTGCCGAATGGCGACTTCATCGCCGCGGACCGCTCGGGCCTGACCATCTGCGACGCCACCAGCGCGTGCTTCGCCCAGGACCTGGACTGGCCGAAGCTCGATGTGGTGACCTTCTCCTGGCAGAAGGCGCTGGGCGGCGAGGCCGCGCACGGCATGCTGATCCTCTCCCCGCGCGCCGTCGCGCGGCTGGAAAGCCATAAGCCCGCCTGGCCGCTGCCGAAGATCTTCCGCCTGACCAAGGGCGGCAAGGTCAACCTCGAGATCTTCGAGGGGGCGACCATCAACACGCCCTCGATGCTCTGCGTCGAAGACTACCTCGACACCCTGAAGTGGTCGGCCTCGATCGGCGGTCTCGCCGAGCTGCGCCGGCGCGCGGACCAGAACCTGAAGGTGCTGGAAGACTGGGTCGCCAAGACCCCCTGGATCGGCTTCCTGGCCGAGGATCCGGCGATCCGCTCCAACACCTCGGTCTGCCTGAAGGTGGTCGCGCCCGAGATCGTCGCCCTCTCCGAGGACGCCCAGGCCGATTTCGCCAAGCGCCTGGCCGCCTTGCTGGAAAAGGAAGGCGTCGCCCTCGACATCGGCGGCTACCGCGACGCCCCGCCGGGGCTCCGCATCTGGTGCGGCGCGACGGTCGACAGCGACGACCTGCGCGCGCTGACGCCCTGGCTCGACTGGGCCTTCGCCACCCTCGCTTCCGAACTCTCGCCGGCCTGACCTTCCCCTCCCCCTTGAGGGGGAGGGGTGGGGGGCGGGGGTTTGCCCGCCACCACCCCGGACGCTTCGAGAAACCCCCACCCGGCCGCCCGCGCGGCCACCCTCCCCTCAAGGGGGAGGGGACGGAGACTTCCAATGCCCCCCAAAGTCCTCATCGCCGACCAGCTCTCTCCCGCGGCGGTCGAAATCTTCCGCAAGCGCGGCGTCGACGCCGACGTGCGCACCGGCCTCTCAAAGGACGAGCTGATCAAGATCATCGGCGGCTACGACGGCCTGGCCGTCCGCTCCGCCACCAAGGCCGACAAGGACGTGCTGGCCGCCGCCAGCCGCCTCAAGGTGATCGGCCGCGCCGGCATCGGCGTCGACAATGTCGACATTCCCGCCGCCACCGCCGCCGGCGTGGTGGTGATGAACACCCCGTTCGGCAACTCGATCACCACGGCCGAGCACGCCATCGCGATGATGTTCGCCCTGGCCCGCCAGCTGCCTGCCGCCGACGTCTCCACCCAGGCCGGCAAGTGGGAGAAGAACCGGTTCATGGGCGTCGAGCTCTACGGCAAGACGCTGGGCCTGATCGGCGCCGGCAACATCGGCTCCATCGTCGCCGATCGCGCCAACGGCCTGAAGATGCACGTCATCGCCTACGACCCGTTCCTGTCGCCCGAGCGGTCGGTGGAGATCGGGGTGGAGAAGGTCGAGCTCGACGACCTGCTGGCCCGCGCCGACCTGATCACGCTGCACACCCCGCTCACCGACAAGACCCGCAACATCCTCTCCGCCGAGGCGCTGGCGAAGACCAAGAAGGGCGTCCTGATCATCAACTGCGCGCGCGGCGGACTGGTGGACGAGGCGGCGCTGCGTGCGGCGCTGGAGAGCGGCCAGGTCGGCGGCGCCGGCTTCGACGTCTTCGTCGAGGAGCCGGCCAAGGCCAATCCGCTGTTCGGCGCGCCGAACTTCGTCGCCACCCCCCACCTCGGCGCCTCCACCAACGAGGCGCAGGAGAACGTCGCCCTGCAGGTGGCCGAGCAGATGAGCGACTATCTGCTCAACGGCGCGGTGACCAATGCGCTCAACAGCCCCTCGGTCACCGCCGACGAGGCGCCCAAGCTGAAGCCGTTCGTGGCGCTGGCCGAGAAGCTCGGCGCCTTCGCCGGCCAGATGGTCGACGTCGGCCTGAAGGGCGTCGACATCGCCTACGAAGGCCATGTCGCCGCGCTGAACACTCGTCCGCTATCTGCCGCGGCGCTGGCCGGGTTCCTGCGGCCGATGCTGTCGGAAGTGAACATGGTCTCCGCCCCGGCGGTGGCCAAGGAGCGCGGCATCACCGTCTCCGAGTCCCGCCAGGAGACCTCGCCGGTCTACGACAGCCTGATCCGCATCACGGTGACGACCGAGATGGGTCGCCGCTCGTTCGCCGGCACCGTCGTCGCCGGGACGCCGCGCATCGTCGAGGTGAAGGGCATGGAGCTCGATGCCGCGTTCGCCACGGACATGCTCTACGTGAACAACCAGGACAAGCCCGGCTTCATCGGTGCGATCGGCGCGCTGCTGGGCGAGGCGGGCGTCAATATCGCCACCTTCAACCTTGGCCGCGTGGCGCCCGGCGAGGACGCCATCGCCCTCGTCGGCGTCGACCAGGCGCCGTCCGCGGCCCTGCTCGGCAAGATCAAGGCGCTGCCGCAGGTGAAGGAAGCGCGCGCGCTGAAGTTCTGATTTGTAGCGTCCGGTTCGTCTCACGCTAGGGCCAGGCCGCCGCGACATTGCGGCTGGCTTGACTCTGCGTCGTCGAGTTCTAGAACAAAAAGAGAACTGATGGCGTTAAACGGACATGCCTGCCGCCGCTCCTCGAACCTCCCTGGCCAGCCTTGCGCGCCGAGATCGCCGCCCTTGAACGCGGCGTCGGGGGAACGCGGCAGTCGGTCCGCGCCCGAGGTCATCGGCTTCGGCGATCCGCGGATCGATGCGCGGCTACCGGGTGGCGGGCTGGCGCTGAAATCCTGGCACGCTTTCGCCGGCGAGGGACTGGACCTGGAAACCGCCGCCGCCAGCGCCGCCTTCGTCGCCCGCCTGGCCGTCCCGCTGGCGCGCCGCGGCGAGCTGGTCTGGGTGCTGCGGCGCGACGATCTGCACGCCCCGGGCCTCGCGGGGCTGGGACTGCCGGCCGAGCGGCTGATCCAGGTCTGCGCCCGAGACGAGGACGAGGCCCTGGCGGTGATGGAAGACGCGCTGCGCACGCCAGGCGTCGCCGCCGTCTTCGCCGAGGTGGACGAGGTCGACCTGGTCGCCGGCCGTCGCCTGCAGCTCGCCTGCGAACAGAGCTTCGCCACCGGTTTCGTGCTGCGCCGCCGTCCGTTCGGCGGGGCAGGGCGGGGCGAGTCGGGCTCGGCCGCCGCGACGCGCTGGAGCATCGCGCCCGCGCCCAGCGAACCGGCCGCCGGCGACCCGGGGCTCGGCTCGCCGCGCTGGCGGGTGCGGCTGGAACGCTGCCGGGGCGGACGCACGGGGGCCTGGATCATGGAAGCGAGGGAAGAAGACGATGCCGCGCATCCTTTCCGTCTGGTCGCCGACCTGGGCGATCACGACCTGGCGGCGCCGATCAGGCTCGCTAGCTAAATCCCCTCCCCCTTGCGGGGAGGGGGTAGGGGGTGGGGGTGCAGCCTCGCTGCCGGCCGATCAGGCTAGGACTAAAACCGGCAGTCACCGAGCCGACACCCCCACCCCTGACCCCTCCCCGCAAGGGGGAGGGGAACCAGGTTTGAGCCCCATGGCTCTCATCGCCACCGAGCGCGGCGTGCGCCGGCTCTACGCGATCGACCCCGCGGCCGCGGCGCTTGGGCTCTACGTCGGGCAGAAGGCGACCGACGCCATGGCCCTGGTCCCGGAGCTCGTCACCGCCGAGGCCGATCCGGAAGGCGACCTCGCCTCCCTAGGCGCCCTGGTCCACTGGTGCGTACGCTATTCCCCCGCCGTGGCGGCCGATCCGCCGGACGGGCTGCTGCTCGACATCACCGGCGTCGCCCATCTCTGGGGCGGCGAATCCGAGCTGCTAGACGACCTCCTCACCCGGCTCGCGCGGCAGGGCATCACCGCGCGCGGGGCTGTCGCCGGCTCGGCCGGCGCGGCCTGGGCGCTGGCCCGGTGCGGCGACGACCGCGCCGTCGTCTCGCCCGGCGCGGAGGTCGAAGCGCTGGCGTCGTTGCCGATCACGGGGCTGCGGCTGGAACCGGAAACCGCCGCCCAGCTCGCCCGGCTGGGTCTCGTCCGCATCGGCCAGCTCGCCAGCCTGCCGCGGCCCCAGCTCGCCCGCCGCTTTGGCCAGGCCGTACTCACCCGGCTGGACCAGGCCCTGGTCCGCGCCGAGGAGGCGCTGGTGTTCAGCCGCCCGCCGACGCCCTGGTTCGCGCGCCTCGCCTTCGCCGAGCCGATCAGCGCGCCGGAGGACCTGGCCCGCGCCAGCCGCGATATCGCCCAGCGCCTTTGCAGGCGGCTGCTGGCGCAGGGCCAGGGCGCCAGCCGCTTCGAGCTCGCCTATCACCGGCTGGACGGCCGCGCCGAGCGGCTCAGCATCGGCCTCTCCCTGCCGGGCCGCAGCCCGGACGCCATCGCGCGCCTGTTCGCGCCGATGCTGGAGACAGTCGATCCCGGCTTTGGCGTCGAGGTGGTGACCCTGGCCGCGGCCGCCGTCGAGACCCTGCCCGAACGCGAAATCCGCCTCGAATCCATCGGCGAGATCGCCGCGGAGGACGGCATCGCGCCGCTGGTCGACCGCCTCGCCAACCGGCTGGGCGAGGGCCGGGTCTGGCGCGCCGACGCCTATCCCAGCCACATCCCCGAGCGGGCCGTGATCCGCCGCGCGCCGTTCGCGCCGGCGGCTCCCGAGACCTGGGCCAAGGACCGCCCCCGGCCAGTGCGCCTATTCGCCCGTCCTGAACCGATCGAGGCGATGGCCCGCGTCCCTGACGATCCGCCGGTGTTCTTCCGCTGGCGTGGCCAGCTGCGCCGGGTGCGCCGCTCCGAAGGGCCCGAGCGCCTCGCCGAAGAATGGTGGCGCCGCCCACCCGGGGAAACCGGCCCGGCACACGTGCGCGACTACTACCGCGTCGAGGACGACACCGGCGCCCGCTACTGGCTCTTCCGCGCCGGCCTCTACGGCGGCGACGTGACCCCGAAATGGTGGCTGCATGGGCTGGGATAGAGATTCCCCTCCCCCTCGAGGGGAGGGGTTAGGGGTGGGGGGCTCTAACCGCCACTCGGGTGAGCCTCCATCCACGCGCCGACTAGGCGGCCCGCTCCACCAGAAGCTGGCGCGACAGATGCGCAACGGGTCCCCGGCTACGGAGCGGCGACTTTGGACTTGGTTGCGCACCCTCCGCCGAAACCACGGTTTGCACTTCCGACGCCAGATTCCCATGGGTCGCTTCGTGGCGGACTTCGGCTGCCACACCACCAAGCTGGTCATCGAACTCGATGGGCCATTCCACGAAGCTGAGAGGGATCACGAGCGGGACACCCGGTTCGCCACGGCCGGGTATCGGACGTTGCGGTTTTCGAACGAAATGGTGGGCGCTCAGTGGGACCGGGTCGTAGCTGAGATCGAGTACGCGTTAGGGATTGGCGCTCGGCTCGATGGGCCGTTGGCCTACCTCCAGCAGCCCCCCACCCCCGGCCCCTCCCCTCAAGGGGGAGGGGAGCTATGAGTTACGCCGAGCTCCAGACCACCACCAACTTCGGCTTCCTGCGTGGGGCGTCGCATCCGGAGGAGCTGGTGGTCGTCGCCAAGGCGCTGGGGCTCTCCGCGCTCGCCGTCTGCGATCGCAACAGCCTGGCCGGGGTGGTCCGCGCCCACGCCAAGGCCAGGGAACTTGGGCTGAAGTTCATCCCAGGCTGCCGGCTCGATTTCGCCGACGGCGCGCCCAGCGTGCTCTGCTATCCCACCGACCGCGAAGCCTACGGTCGCCTGACCAAGCTGCTCACCGTCGGCCAGATGCGGGCCAAGAAGGGCGAGTGCGAGCTGCTCTGGAGCGACCTTCGCGACCATGGCGAAGGCCAGGTGCTGATCGTCGCGCCGCCGAAGGAGCTGGATGAGGTCTTTGTCCGGAAACTGACGATCGCCGCGCGGGATTTTCCTGGCCGGGTCTGGCTCGCCGCCGCCCGAAGCTACGCCGCGCAGGACCTGAAGCGCATCGCCCGCCTGGAGGCGCTGGGCCGAGCCGCCGGCGCGCCGATCGTGGCCACCAACGACGTGCTCTACCACGGCCCCGAGCGCCGTCCGCTGCAGGACGTGCTGACCTGCATCCGCGAGAAATGCACCATCCAGACGGCGGGTCTTTACCTCGAAGCCAACGCCGAGCGGCACCTGAAGACACCAGACGAGATGGCGCGGCTGTTCGCGCCCTGGCCCGAGGCCATCGCCCGCACGCTCGAGATCGCCGGGCTGTGCCGCTTTTCCCTCAGTGAGCTGAAGTACGAATATCCGGACGAGCCGGTGCCGCCCGGCAAGACGGCGATGCAGCACCTGACCGACCTCGCCTGGGCCGGCGCCGCCTGGCGCTATCCGGGCGGCGTGCCGCAGAAGGTCAAGGATCTGCTGGCCAAAGAGCTCGCCCTGATCGCCGAGCTCGGCTACCCGAACTACTTTCTCACCGTGCACGACATCGTGCAGTGGGCGAAGGACCAGGGAATCCTCTGCCAGGGGCGCGGCTCGGCGGCCAATTCGTCCGTATGCTTCTGTCTGGGCGTCACCGCGGTCGATCCCTGCAAGAAGGACCACGACGTCCTGTTCGAACGCTTCATCTCCAAGGAGCGCGACGAGCCGCCCGACATCGACGTCGACTTCGAGCACGAGCGGCGCGAGCTGGTGATGCAGTACGTGTACGAACGATATGGCCGCCACCGCGCCGCCATCTGCGCCACCGTGATCCACTATCGGCCCGCGCAGCGCCATCCGCGACGTCGGCAAGGCGCTGGGGCTGACCGAGGACATCACCGCGGCGCTGGCCAACACCGTGTGGGGCCACTGGGGCGACGAGATGCCTGACGACCACATCCGCCAGGCGGGCTTGGATCCGACCAACCCCGAGATCCGCCGCGCCGTCGACCTGGCGACCGAGCTGCTCGGCTTCCCGCGCCACCTGTCGCAACACGTCGGCGGCTTCATTCTGACCAAGCGCCGGCTCGACGAGACCGTGCCGATCGGCAATGCGGCGATGAAGGACCGCACCTTCATCGAGTGGGACAAGGACGATATCGACACGCTCGGCCTGATGAAGGTCGACGTGCTGGCGCTGGGCATGCTGACCGCGATCAAGCGCGCCATGACCATGCTGGTCGAAGACCACGGCCTGGCCATCGCCGACATGGCCGACATCCCGGAAGAGGATCCGGCCGTCTACGACATGCTGTGCAAGGCCGAACTCGGTCGGGGTGTTCCAGGTCGAGAGCCGCGCGCAGATGTCGATGCTGCCGCGCCTGAAGCCGCGGGAGTTCTACGATCTGGTGATCGAGGTGGCGATCGTGCGGCCCGGGCCGATCCAGGGCGACATGGTGCATCCCTACCTGCGCCGCCGCGACGGGCTGGAGCCGGTGAGCTTCCCGGCCCCGTCGCCCGAACACGGCCCGGCCGACGAGCTGACGTCCATCCTCGGCAAGACCAAGGGCGTGCCGCTGTTCCAGGAGCAGGCGATGAAGATGGCCATGGAGGCGGCCAAGTTCACGCCGGAGGAGGCCAACGGCCTGCGCCGCTCGATGGCCACCTTCCGCAACCTGGGCACGGTCGGCGACTACGGGGTGAAGTTCGTCGAAGGGATGGTCAGGCGCGGCTACGACCCGGAATTCGCCCAGCGCTGCTTCAAGCAGATCGAGGGCTTCGGCTCCTACGGCTTCCCCGAGAGCCACGCGGTCAGCTTCGCCAAGCTGGTCTACGTCTCGGCCTGGATCAAATGCCACTACCCCGACGTCTTCTGCGCCGCCCTGCTCAACAGCCAGCCGATGGGCTTCTACCAGCCGGCCCAACTGGTGCGGGACGCCAGGGAGCACGGCGTCGAGGTGCGCGAACCCGACGTGATGCTGAGCGGCTGGGATTCACGGTTAGAACCCCCTCCCCCTCGAGGGGAGGGGGCAGGGGGCGGGGGGCTGTACGAGTTCAGGCGCCTGCTTCGCCGACGATGCCGAACACCCAGATCGCGGAGAGAGCCCCCCACCCCCGACCCCTCCCCTCGAGGGGGAGGGGAGCAGGAACGGCCTCCCCGTCCGCCTCGGTCTGCGCCAGATCCGTGGGTTGAAGGATACCGAGATCGAGGCGCTGGTGCGGGCCCGTGACGCTGGCGCGGCGACCCTGGACGATCTTGCCCGCCGCGCCCGGCTCTCGCGCCGCACGCTGGAGCTGCTGGCCGAGGCCGACGCGTTCCGCTCGCTGGGGATGGACCGGCGCGAGGGGCTCTGGCGGGTGAAGGCGCTGGCGCCCGAGGTGAAGGCCAACGAGGAGGGCTCGCTGCTGGCGGGGCTGGGCCTGGAGGAGGACCCGGCGCCGCTGCCCAGGATGCGGCTGCCGGCGCACGTGGCGGAGGACTACCGCACCACCGGCCTTTCGCTGAAAGCCCACCCCTGCCGCTTCTTCCGGCCCCTGCTCACGCGCCTGGGCGCCGTGCCGACGGCGCAGCTGAAGTCGATGAAGGACGGCGCGCGCGTCACCATCGGCGGCCTGGTCCTGATCCGGCAGCGTCCCGGCACCGCCAAGGGGGTGGTGTTCGCGACGCTGGAGGACGAGACCGGCGTCGCCAACGCCGTGGTCTGGCGCGATGTCTTCACCCCCAACCGCCGAACCGTGATGACCTCGTCGTTCCTGGTCGTCAGCGGCAAGCTGCAGCGCGCGTCCGACGTGATCCACGTGGTCGCCGAACGCTTCATCGATCTCTCGCCGCGGCTGGCGGAAATGAAGAACGCCGATGGGGAGGTTCCCCACCGGCGCCCGTCAGAGGCCCGGCTGCAGCGCAGCCGGGATTTTCACTGAAAGCTTATCTAGGCGTCGAGTAGGCCGACGACATCCAGCCGCGGTTGCCGTTCTCGTCGTCCACTTCCATCCAGATGCCGTTGCGCGCGCCGGTCGGATAGACCAGGGCGCCCGAGTGCAGGGTGTAGACGATCGGCGCTTTGACCGACGCCGACTTGCGCAGTTGCACCTCGCGGTTCACCACCTGCGCGGCGATCGGCGCGTTCTGCTGCGCGCCGCCCGGCTGCTGGGTCTGCATGTAGTGGACCAGGTCGACGAACGACTTGTAGTAGGCGGCCATGATCACCTTGCCGATGTCGGTGTTGGTGTAGCCGCTGCCCGCCAGCGCGCCGTAGCCGGCCCAGCCGCCCCAGCCGCCGCCGCCGCCGAACCCGACGTCGGTCTTCTTGGCGTCGCCCTGGGCAACGTACATTTGCTCGGTCGTCCGAGCATCGACCAGGGTGATCAGCGTGCTGGCTTCCTGGCTGTGGATGCTGATGCTGCCGACGATCGCGCCGGCCGCCCCAGGTAGGAAGTGGCCGAACATCCCCACCATGTTGCCGCCGCCGGAATCGCTGTTCTGGCGAGCGATGTCAGGGATGATGAAGTAGTCCGCCGCCAGCACCTGGCCGCGGCCGAGGTTGGAGCCGCGCTGCAGCTCCCCGCCCCGGTTGAGGCCCTCTTCCTGGTTGCGCATGGCCAGGCCCTTGTTGCGGTCGACCATCCGCAGGCAGCCCGACTGCAGCGCGAACATCTTCAGCACCGCTTCGGGGTTCGAAAGTCCGAGCGGGCTCCACCAGTCGTGGTCCGGCTCCTGGACCGCCGCGATGCCGATCGGGCGGTCGCAGTGGGGAAGATCTTGGCCGGCCGACTGGTGACCGGAGTTGCGATCCATGCCGTAAGGTTGGCTCGGATCGGCGAATGCGGCGCCCGCGACGGCGGCAAAGCCGCACGTCGCCAGGACGGCTAGAAGCTTAAGCATGTGGCCCCTTTCTAGAGATCGGGGCAGAGCTTAACCGCCGTCGCGGCGCGACGCAAACCGCCGTTATCTAGCGTCGGCGAACTTCTTGCCCTCGGAGACCAGCTTTTCCAAGAGTGCCGCTGGCTTGAACTGGTCGCCCATCTGCGCCTGGAATTCCTTCATCTTGTCCAGCACTTTGGGCAGGCCGACCTGGTCGCCGAACCACATCGGCCCGCCGCGGTAAACCGGCCAGCCGTAGCCGTTCTCCCAGACCACATCGATGTCGGACGGACGGATCGCCTTGCCCTCGTCGAGGATCTTCGCGCCCTCGTTGATCATCGGATAGACGCAGCGCTCGAGGATCTCCTCGTCGGAGATTTTGCGCGGGTTGGCGCCCGACTTCACAATGAAGTCATGCAGGATCTTCTCGGTGACGGGGGAGGGCTTGGCGTTGCGGTTCTCGTCGTAGTCGTACCAGCCGGCGCCGGTCTTCTGGCCGCGGCGGTCCATCTCGCACAGCACGTCGCGGATGGTCTCGCCGTTGGACTTCTCCTTCACCCAGCCGATGTCGAGCCCGGCCAGGTCGCTCATCGCGAACGGGCCCATCGGGAAGCCGAAGTCGTAGAGCACCCGGTCGACGTCCCAGGGCATCGCGCCTTCCATGATCAGCTTGTTGGCCTCGCGCTGGCGGGCGCCCAGGATGCGGTTGCCGACGAAGCCGGGGCAGACGCCGACCAGCACGGCGATCTTGCCGATCTTGCGCGCCAGCTTCATCGAGGTGGCGATCACCGACTTGGAGGTGTGATCGGCGCGGACCACCTCCAGCAGCTTCATCACGTTGGCCGGCGAGAAGAAGTGCAGGCCGATCACCGCCTCCGGCCGCTTGGTCACCGAGGCGATCTCGTCGATGTTCAGGCCCGAGGTGTTGGTGGCCAGGATCGCGCCGGGTTTGCAGATGGCGTCGAGCTTGGCGAAGATGTCCTTCTTGATGTCCATCCGCTCGAACACCGCCTCGATGACCAGGTCGCAGTCGGCCAGCGCGCTCATGTCGAGCGAGCCGCTGAGGCGGCTCATGCGCGCTTCGGTCTCCTCCGGCTTGGCGGTGCGCGAGCGCTCGTAGTTGCTGCGGATCACCGAGAGGCCGCGGTCGAGCGCGTCCTGCTTCACCTCGACGATCGTCACCGGGATGCCGGCGTTGAGGAAGTTCATGGCGATGCCGCCGCCCATGGTGCCGGCGCCGATGATGCCGACCTTGTTCACCGGGATGGTCGGGGTGTCGTCCGGCACGTCGGGGATCTTGTTGGCCTGGCGCTCGGCGAAGAAGGCGTAGCGCTGCGCCGCCGATTGCGAGCCGCTCATCAGCTCGCCGAACAGCTTGCGCTCGGTCTTCAGCCCCTCTTCGAACGGCTGGTTCACCGCCGCTTCGATGCAGCGGATGTTGTACTCCGGGGCCAGGAAGCCGCGGAACTTGCGGGCGTTGGCCTTGCGGAAGTTGTCGAAGATCTCCGGATGGCCGCGCGCGGCCTCCACCTTCTCGTTCGACTCGCGCACCTTCTTCAGCGGCCGGCCCTCGGCGGCGATCTTGTGGGCGAAGGCGACCGCGCCGGCGCGCAGCTCGCCCTCGGGAACGATCTCGTCGACCAGGCCCATGGCCAGGCACTCGTTCGCCGGCACGTGCCGGCCGCTGGTCATCATCTCCAGCGCTCGCTCCGGACCGACGATGCGCGGCAGCCGCTGGGTGCCGCCGGCGCCGGGCAGCAGGCCGAGGTTCACTTCCGGCAGGCCGCAGCGGGCGGACGGCACGGCCACGCGGTAGTGGGCGCAAAGCGCGACCTCCAGGCCGCCGCCCAGCGCGGTGCCGTGGATCGCCGCGACCACCGGCTTGGTCGAGTTCTCCATCGCGTCCTGCACGTCGAACAGGCTGGCGCCCTTCTGCGGCCCGCCGAACTCGGTGATGTCGGCGCCGGCGATGAAGGTGCGGCCCTCGCAGATGATCACGACGGCCTTCGCCCCCGGATCGGCCAACGCCGCCGCCATGCCGCCGGCCAGCCCATCGCGCACATTGAACGAGAGCGCGTTCACCGGCGGCGAGTTCAGGGTGATCACGCCGACGTCGCCGTCGAGGGCGTAGTCGGTCACGGCGTTGATGGCGGTCATGGCGGTTTCCTCGACAAGCTTACGCGGCCGGCAAGCGCGACCGTCTTTCAAACGATTGTATAGGCCCGCGCAGGCCGCGCCCGTCAATGGCGCGGCTCAAGGAACACCCGTCTTCGGCGTCGCGGCGGCCGCACGGTCACGGCCGCCGCCGGCCCGCTAGAAGCTGACCCGTTCCACCTTGCCGCGGATCTCGCCGCCGGGGCTGGCGCTGGTGGAAATGTCGAAGATCCATCGCCCGGCGTTGAGGTCCTGCACCTGAGCCTTGGTCAAGGTCACCACATCGTGGATGGTGCTGGCCTTCGGGTCGCTCGGCGCGGTCACGATCGGATCGTCCGGCGGACTGGTCGGCTCCTTGAAGCCGGCGACCGCCACCGGGCCGCTCAGATCCTTGTAGGTCACCGTGTACTCGAGCGCGCGGCGGTCGGTGTCGAGCACGGCGGTGACAACGCCGTGGGCCTTGGTCGCATTCGCCGGCGTCTCGTTGGCGCCGCGCAGCTGCGCCTCGTAGTGCAGGATGTCCGCCTTGGCGGCGGCCGCGCTCAGTCCGAACGCCGCCGCGGCGATGGCGATCGCCTTCAAATGATGGGTCTTCATGTTCAGCTCCAGGCTCCGATCGTCAAATAAGTTTCTAAAAAGGACTCATTGGAACATAGCTGCGCCGCAGCAGAGTGCGAGGGCTGGCGCTCGCACTTGCAGTGCAAATTTCCTGGCCGCGGCGTTAGCTGGGCTGGGGCCGGATCAGAAGTAGCGGCGCAGTTGCAGGTAGATCTGGCCCGGCGGCGCCAGTGTCACCGGACTGGTCGGCGTAAGCGGCAGGCCGCCGAACTCGCTGCGCGCGCGGCCGATCGGCGCCTGCAGGCCGGCCGCCAGGGTGACGTTGTCGGCCAGCGAATAGGTCCCGGCGAATAACGCCAGGACGCTGCCGTCGTTGAGGTCGACGATCAGGCTGGGGCTGAGGTCGAGCAGCGGGGTGACCTCCAGGGTCAGGCCGCCGGCGAGGTAGTCGCGCCGGGTGTCGAACACCTGGCCGCGGGCGAGTCGATCGACCAGGTCCGGCGGCAGCGAGGCGAGATCGAACGGCTGGCCGGCGACGCCGAAGCCGTTGCGGTAGTATTCGGCGAACACCGTGGCGTTGCGGCCGAACAGGGTCATCGCGTCGCTGATGTTGGCGACGCCCGACACGCGCACCCCGCCGGCTTTCAGCACGGTCGGCACCACCTCGAGGTTCCAGGTGGCGCCGCCGAGCGAGCCGTTGACGCCGAGCGCCGCCACCCAGTCACCGTGGTCGCGGGCGACCATCAGGGTGGTCTGGTGGCCGAGCACGGTGGTGTGGAAGTGCAGCGCGATCGAGCTGGCGTCGGCGGTCACCGGGCCGTCCGGCCGTATGGGCCGCGGCGCCAGGATGAACTGCAGGTCCGAGCCGTCGGCGAACAGCCGCTGGACGTAGAGCATGTCGACGCCGGGCTTGTACTCGGTGTCGGTGGCGGTCGGTCCGAACGGATCGAACAGGTCCATCGGGCGGAACACCAGCCCGCTGCCCCAGGTGAGGGCCTGCCGGCCGACGCGCACCACCAGGTCCGGCGTCGTGTAGGTGATCGCCAGCCGGTCGATGCGCTGGCTGGCGACCCACGGGCCGTGGTTCACGAAGGTGTCGGTGAGGTTGAACAGGGTGGCGGGCGGCTGCGAGATCAGGCCCGCCTCGGCCCGCGCCAACGTGACGTCGGGGCCGTCCTCGGCCGCCAGCACATAGTGGAGCTGGAAGCTCCAGTGGCCCCAGGTCGGCTCCCAGGTGAACCGCAGATTGCCCAGGACGTCGTTGGCCGTCTGCTGGCCAAGCTGCGCCTGGATGCTGTCGGCGCCGGTGAACTGCTCGGCGTCCTGCAGCTCCAGACGGCCGTGGATCTGATTGGGCTGCGGTTGATCGCTCCGCGGCGGGCTGGTCGCGGCCTGATCGGTCTGGGCGAGGGCTGGGGCGGCGAGGTGGGCGAGCAGCAGCCCGGCCAGCCACCACCGCCGGTCAGGCCGCAATCTCGGCGCTCCCACGCTGGTCGGCGGTGATCTTGCCGTCGGTCATCTCGATCCGGCGCCGGGAGTGGGCGATCACCCGCGCATCGTGGGTGGCGATCAGGAAGGTGATCCCGGACGACGCGTTGAGGCGCGCCATCAGCTGGATCAGCTCCTCGGCGTTCTTCGAGTCGAGGTTGGCGGTCGGCTCGTCGGCCAGCACGATCGCGGGCTTGGGGGCCAGCGCCCGGGCGACCGCCACGCGCTGCTGCTGGCCGCCGGAAAGTCGCGAAGGCCGGCGATCCTCGAGCCCTTCCAGGCCGACCTCGCGCAGCACTTCGCGGGCGCGGGCCTGCCGCTCGGCCGCCGGGCGCCCCAGCAGCCGCAGGATGAACTCGACGTTCTCGATCGCCGAAAGCACCGGCACCAGGCTGTAGGTCTGGAACACGAAGCCGATCTTGTTCAGGCGCAGGTCCGCCAGCCGCGCAGCGTCCATGCGGGTGATCGCCTCGCCATCGACGGTGATGTCGCCGGCGGTCGGCCGGTCGAGCCCGCCGATCAGGCTGAGCAGCGTGGTCTTGCCCGAGCCGGACGGGCCCGAAAGGGTCGCGAAGTCGCCAGCCTCGATGTCGAGGTCGACGCCGCGCAGCGCCGGCACGTCGACCGCGCCCTGCTTGTAGATCTTGGTCACGCCCCGGCAGTGGATGATCTCGGCCATGTTCCACATTCCCCCTCAGAGCGCGGCCATGGCGGCGATCGGGCTGGTCCTGGCGGCCGTGCGCGCCGGCCAGAGCGTCGTGGCGACGCCCAGCACCCAGACGATCAGGCTGAACGTCGCGGCGTCGACCAGGTCCAGGCGCGGATAGAGCACGCTGGTCCCGCCGGCCATTTCCGCGCCGGCGGCCAGAAAGCCGAGGTCGAGGCCGTTCATGAAGGGCAGCAGCGTCACCACCATCAGCGCGACGCCAGCCACCACGCCGAGGCCGATCAGCATCGCCGATTCCAGCATGACCTGGGCCACGATCCAGCCGGGCCGCATGCCAAGCGCCTGCAGCAGGCCGAACTCCCGCGTGCGCTCGAACACGGCCATCAGCTGGGTGTTGACGATGCCGATGGCCATGAGCACGAACATCACCATCAGCCAGATCGCGATGTAGGTCTGGGAGAACGTCTCCATGGTGTAGGCGAGCGGCGAGAGCGTCATCCAGGTCTGTACGTCGAGCGTCGGCGCCGCGCGTTTCAAGGCGGCGACCGCCGTCACCGGGGTCGCTGGCGCAGCGGCGTCGAAGCTGATCTCCGAGATCTGGCCGCCCAGCCCGAGCTTCGGACTGCGCCGCGGCAAGGCCGGTGAAGACGAACTCGTCCTGCACCGGCTTGGTGTTGCCGAAGATGCCGACGATGGCGGCGCCGGTCTCGGCCAGATGGCCGTCGGCCGCCTGGGCCATGATGATCACCCGCTTGCCGAGGCGGGTCTTCAGCTTGTCCGCGAGGTCCTGGCCGATGACGACGCCGGCGTCGCCGTCGCCGCCGAGGTAGCGGCCGCTCAGCATCTGCGCGGGCAGGTCCGAGACCTTGCGCTCGGCCGCCGGCGAGACGCCCAGCAGGGTGACGGCGCGGGTGCGGTATTCGCTCTGGATGATCGCCGGCATGCGCACCCGGGGCGCCCAGGCGCTGATCGGCGGACCGTTCAGCGCGCCCAGCAGCGCGTCGGCGGGTCCGGGCATGCTGTGGGTGACGCCGGGATCGTCGAGGTAGCCGGTCGCGTGGATCTGGCCCTCGCCGGTGAGCAGGCGAAGGCTCTCCTCGCGGCTGGAGTCGGCCCAGGCCTTCAGCATCACGTCGAAGATCAGGATCGACCAGACCCCGACCGCGACGACCGCCAGGGTGATCAGCGTGCGCCTGGGATTGCGCCACAGATTGCGCCAGGCGAGCGGCGCGAAGAGCGCGAAGCGGCCCACGTCAGGCCGCCCGCATCGCAAGGGCGGGCGTCAGCCGCGCCACGCGGAAGTAGGGCACGAGGCCGCCGACGACGATGGTCAGCAGCAGGGCGCCGGGGCCGGTGAGGGCGCTGAACGCGGTCAGCGCGGGGTAGAGCCGCGACGGCATGCCGAACTGGGCCATCACCTTCGGATCGACCGGCATGACGATTCCGACGCTCTGCAGCCACAGCGTGACCGCAGCGCCGATGGCGACGCCGATCGCCGAACCGAGCAGCGCCAGGCCCAGCAGCTCGATCCAGACCATCGCGCCGATCTGGCTGGAGCGCATGCCCAGCGCCAGCAGCATGCCGAACTCGCGCGTCCGCTCCAGCACGCTCATCAGCAGGGTGTTGAGGATGATGAACGCCACCACGATCACCAGGCTGGCGTAGAACAGCATCGAGGTGGCGTACTTCAGGTCGATGGCGTCGCGCATGGCCGGCTCCATCGCTTGCCAGTCGCGCACGGCGACGCCGCTGCGCTGGCCGATCGCCTCTAGCGCCGGGAGGGCCTGGTTGACCGCGCCCAGCGACGGGCCGCCCAGCGCGATGGTGTTCGCGGCGCCTTCCATGCCGAACGTATCCTGGGCGCGCGCCAGCGGCATCTCCAGGATCGAGCGGTCGAGGTCGGGGATGCCGCTATGGTAGACGCCGGCGACATTGAGCACGTCGGCCGCCACCGAGCCGTCGCGCGCCGAGCCCAGCATGGTCAGCTTGCCGCCCACCTTGACGTCGAGGTTCTTGGCCAGGATGTCGCCCAGGATCGCCTGGTTGGTGTCGCCCGGCTTCAGGTAGCGGCCGTCGGAGATGCGCGAGGCGATGGTGGAGATCTTCGCCTCGCTGGCGGGATCGACCCCGACCACCGCGGCGGCGTAGCTGCGCGAGCCGTTGGCCAGGATGGCGAAGCCGTTGACCCTGGGCGCGGCGGTGGTGACCCCGTCGACGCCCTCGGCCGCGCGCGCCACGTCTTCGGGGTGGCTGATCGCCAGCTCCAGTCTCGGGTCGGCGGCGTAGCCGTCGGGCTGCAGCTGGGCGTAGCCGTCGAAGATCCGCAGCGTGGTCTCCTTCATGGTCGAATAGACGCCGTCCTGGAACGACAGCACGAACACCAGCAGGCCCGAGACGATGGCGATGCTGACCAGGCTGAGGACCGTGCGCTGCGGCCGCCGCCAGAGGTTGCGCCAGGCGAGCGCGAACAGCACCGCTAGGACCTCGGATTCTGCAGGTTGGAGAGGGTGAAGAGGTAGGCCGGCAGGGCGAGGTTGAACTTCGCGTCGGAGGTTTCGATCCGGGTCCACTGGGTCGGCTGGTCGAGCGGATGCATGGTCATCGACACCGGATAGGGCCGGCCGGCCAGCGTCGCGACGCGGTCGGCCGTCATGCGCCGCGCCGGCTTCATGTCCTGGTCGAAGAAGGTCTCGCCCAGCAGCACGTAGTCGTCGCGGATCTCCAGGGCGACCTTGCCCCACACCACCGGCGCGCCGGGCTTCGGCGTCGCCTCGATGGTCCAGACCGTGTGGCCGCCTGCCTGCGTGGTGGCGACCAGCCGGTGGGTGTAGTCGGTGATGATGTCCTCCGACTTGGAGAGGTCGTTGTAGGAGAAGTCGGAGCCCATCCACGACTGGCTCATCATGCTGGCGGGCAGCTTGATCACCTGGTTGAGCTTCGGGTTGTAGACCCAGGTGTCGGTCCCGAGCTTCAGGGTGGCGTTGCCGGCGTCCTTGGCCGGGGCGGTGAAGCGGACCAGCGCGTCGTTGTCGCCGCGCGTCCAGCCTTGCATCTGCAGCCGTCGCTCCCAGTCCGGCCGATGCACGGTCATCGCCACGGTCGATTGCGAGCTGGTCGAGCGATAGTTGTCGTAGGCTTGGCGCAGGATGGCGTCGGCGTTCGGGCTCGCCGCCAGGGCTGGCGCGGCGGCCATCGCCGCCAGGATCGTCACCAGGACTCTGCGAAGCACCACGACGCCTTGCCTTCTCGCTCGATCGGCGGCATATTTATCAGACCGACGGTCGGTCTTACAAGCGAAACCCGTCGGCCAGGAGATCGCCGCCGCTGTCGTCTGCTCTGGATGAAGCCGAATCCACGCTCGCGACCCACACCAAGCCGCGGGTGATCAAGGCGCCGGCGGTGCGCCGCGCCGAGCTGATCGACTGCGCCCAGCGATTGTTCCTGCAGAAGGGCTACGAGCGCACCACGATCAACGACGTGATCGCGGCGACGGCGCTCTCGAAGGGGGCCTTCTACCACCACTTCCGGTCCAAGGAGGACCTGCTCGAGGCGATCGCCGCCCGCTTCGCGCGGCAGGCCGTCGACCAGACCGAGGGCGTCCGCGGCGACACGTCGCTCGGCGCCCTGCAACGCCTGAACCTGCTGCTGGCCATGACCCGCGAATGGAAGGGCGAGCACCTGCCGGAACTCCGGGCGATGTTCACGACGCTGCTCAGACCCGACAACGCCGTCCTCTACCACCGCATCGTCGGCGCGGTGTTCGACGCGATGGGGCCGATGCTGACGGCCGTGATCGAGGCGGGCCAGACGGAAGGCGCCTTCGACATCGCCGACGCCGAAGTCGCCGCGGAGGCGCTGCTGTGGCTAGGGGAGGGGCGCCGGCGGGTCGTCGTGCAGGCGCTCGAGATGGCCGAGTCCGGCGACATCGACGCAGGAACGGACCTGATGCTGCGACGCCTGCGCGCCGAGGAAGCGATGATCGACCGCATCCTCGGCCTGCCGCCCGGGAGCATTCAGCTGGCAGGATCCGACGACTTCATCCGCTCGATGATCGCCGCCTGGCGCGCCGCGCCATTGGCAGGTGCGGCCGCGGCCGCAACCTAGCCCTCAGACGCCCTCCAGCGCCTCGCCGTCGCGCGTCGCGATCAGCCGCTTCGGCACCAGCAGGATCACCGGCAGGATCAGCGCATAGATGAAGATGGTCGCCCAGACCGCGACGTTGAACCCGCCCCAGTGGTCGTAGATCTCGGTGCCCAGGAGGTCGCCGAAGCGGGTGGAGATGAAATAGATCGAGCTGCCGAACAGCATCATCATCGTGCCCTGCAGACCCTTGGGGCAAGAGCGGATCGCGAGGTCGACCAGCGCGGCCTGCGCCAGCCCGCCGATGATCCCGATCGGCGCCGCGGCGATTACGGCGCCGATGGCCGTGTGGACGAACAGCAGCGGCGTCACCTGGAACACGGCCAGTCCGAAGCCGACCCAGAGCAGCCAGCCGAGATTGAAGCGCTGGCACAGGAACCCGTAGGCGACGTACACCGGCACCATCGAGCCGAGGAAAACGGCGTTCCACGCCGCCCACTCGAAGTCGGTGCCGTGCAGGGTGTTGGTCAGGTGGTACTGCAGCACCGTGCCGATCGCTGGCCCGAACTGCCATAGCAGCTGGATCATCACGACCGGATAGATCGGCCAGTGCCTCGCCAAGCGGCGGATATCGTGGACGAAATGGCTGGTGGGGCGCTCGATCGCGGCGGCGGAGAACAGGGCCTTGGGACGCATCAGCCCCACCAGTGCGACGGCCAGCATCAGCGCCGCGGCGACCAGGAACAGGATGCGGGCCGCCACGACCGCGCCCTGACCCTCCAGGAACTGGCTGAGCGCGCCGCCGCCCAGATTGGAGGCCAGGGCCGGCGCGGTCGCGGCGACGCCAAGCAGCACGCTCATCCGCCCCGCCATCGCCTGCTGCTGGCCAATCGTCGAAAGCAGGCCGTTCGCCGCGCTGACCACCACCTGGAACGAGGCGGTGGCGATGATCATGCCGGCCAGCAGCACGCCGTAGATCGGCGGCAGGAAGGCGACCACGGCGTAGATCGCAGCCGTGAGCACGCCGAACAGCATCAGGTGGCCGCGATCGCCGCTCCCGAACGGGCTCCAGCGGTCGCGCAGGAAGCCGAACACGAACGAGACGAACAGCGGCGCGCCGATCCACAGCCGGAACATCGCCTGCTCGTGCGCGGCCAGGTGCAGCCGGTTCTTCAGAAAGAAGCTGACCGGGATGTTGATCAGCCCCACGGCCGGGTCGCCCACGTTGATCAGCAGCATCAAGAGCCCGCCGAACAGGAATAGGCGGAGCCGGTGGCGGTTCGTGACCAGCGGCGCGACCGTCTCGATGGTCACGACCTCCTCCAGGATCAATATCTCGCCCGTCATGTGCCTCCCCGCCGTTGGCCGCACCGTCAGCGAGGCCGGGGCGTTTGGCAACGGCCCTGGTTCCGGCGCGCGGCCCCGAGGCGCGGTTGCACGCACTCAGTCGGCGGGCTGTCCGGCGACGAGGCGCTTCAGCCGCCTTAGCGAGCCGGTCAGGCTCGGCTCCTGCCTCAGCACCTCGCGCAGGTGGAGCGCGGCCAGCCTGTCGACCAGCGCCTCGCCGCCACGCGTCATGACCAGTCTCACGATGCGTCGGTCGGTGCTGGAAGGCGCGCGCTCGACGAGCCCAGCGGCGCACATGCGGTTCACCAGCTGCACCGCCGCGTGGTGGGTCAGCAGCAGCTGATCGGCCAGATCGCCCATGGTCATCAGGTCCGACGGCCAGGTCTTGATCGCGAGCAGGGCCTGATACTGCTGCTGGGTGACGCCCGCCGCCCGGCTGATCGCCTCGGCGCCGGCGGTGAAGCGCCGCAACGCCAGCCGGAATTCCGCCAGGCTCCGGAAGCGTTCTGGATCGAGGCTCATCGCAAGATGCCGGCGCGAAGTTGGGGAGTCGCCTCTGCTAGCGCCCTTCGTTCTCGGCGCCTAGCGACGCGTCGGACGTCGGTGTCGGACCGCCCTCAGTACTCGCCGCCTGACCGCTGCAGTTCGCCGCTGACTTCGCCGTCCGGATTGGCCTTGGTGCCGATCGTGAACGACCAGCGGCCCGCATTCAGCGCCTCGATCTGGGCCTTGGTCAGCTGCACGGTCGCATGAACCTCCGCGCCCTTGGCCGGCGCCTGAGCGGCCACGTCCTGGGCCGCCGCGCCGCCGCGATCATGGAAACTGGCCACGGTCGCGGGGCCGGAAAGCCCGGAATAGGTCACCGTGTAGTCCAGCACCCGTCGATCGGTATCCAGCGTGCCGGTCAGTTCGCCGCGCCCGTGCGAGGCGCCCGGCGCCCCGGTCGCGCCTTTCAGCACCGCTTGATAGTGCAGGATGTCGGCCTCGGCCGAGCCGGCCGCCAGCAGCAAAGCCGCGGTCGCCACCGCGGCGATGGTCTTCGTGGTCATTCCAATGCGCTCCCTTGCGCGGGCCAAGATGGTCCAGCGCGACGACGCGCCTCCCACTTTCCCGGAGTTGGAATTAATATCACGTTATGATATGGATGGTCGAGCGCTTACGCTGCAGGCAACCCCCGTCTGCCTGGCTACTCCAGGACTTCGTAAGCCGGCAGGGTGAGGAACTCCTCGCACTCGGACGAGAGGCTCATGTCGGAAAACAGCTTGATCGCCTCGGCGAAACGGCCGGTCTCGAACGGCGCCCCAAGGGTCTGCTTCAAGGCCGCCATTTCCTCGTCGAGCAGCGTCTTGAACAGCTCGGGCGTCACCACCCGACCGTCGGACAGGTTGGCGCCCTGCTGCACCCACTGCCAGATCTGGGTGCGGCTGATCTCGGCGGTCGCCGCGTCTTCCATCAGGTTGTAGAGCGGCACCGCGCCGCGGCCGCGCAGCCAGGCCTCGATGTACTGCACACCGACGCGGATGTTCTCGCGCAGGCCGTGCTCGGTGCGCTCGCCGTCGTGCACCTTCAGCATCTGCTCGCGGGTGATGGTCACGTCCTCGCGGAGCTTGCCGAGCTGGTTCGGGCCCGGCATCAGGCGGTCGAACACCTCCATCGCGACGGGGACCAGGTCGGGGTGGGCGACCCAGGTGCCGTCGTGGCCGTTGGCCGCCTCGCGCTCCTTGTCGGCGCGCACCTTGGCGAAGGCGGCCTCGTTGACGGCCGGATCGCCGCGGACCGGAATCTGCGCCGCCATGCCGCCCATGGCGAAGGCGCCGCGGCGGTGGCAGGTCTGGATCAGCTTCAGCGAATAGGCGGCCAGGAAGGCCGAGCCCATCCCCATCACCGCCCGGTCCGGCGTCAGCGCCTCCGGATGGCGGCGCAGGCGCTTGATGTAGGAGAAGATGTAGTCCCAGCGGCCGCAGTTGAGGCCGGCCATGTGGTCGCGCAGTTCGTAGATGATCTCGTCCATCTCGAACGCCGCCGGCAGGGTCTCGATCAGCACCGTGGCCTTGATCGATCCCTGCGGGACGCCGAGCCGGGTCTGCGCCAGCACGAACACGTCGTTCCAGAGCCTCGCCTCCAGATGGCTCTCCATCTTCGGCAGGTAGAAGTAGGGGCCGGAGCCCTGCGCCAGCGTCGCCTTGGCGTTGTGGAAGAAGTAGAGTCCGAAATCGACCAGCGAGCCGGACATCGGCTGGCCGTCGACGGTCACGTGGCGTTCCGGCAGGTGCCAGCCGCGCGGACGCACCATCAGCACCGCGCGCTTGTCGTTCAGCGCGTAGGACTTGCCGCTGACCGGATCGACGTGGCTGAGCTTGCCGGCCCACAGGTCGATCAGGTTGACCTGGCCCTCGACCATGTTGGCCCAGGTGGGGGCGTTGGCGTCCTCGAAATCGGTCATGAACACCTTGGCCCCGCAGTTGAGGGCGTTGATGATCATCTTGCGATCGGTCGGACCGGTGATCTCGACGCGCCGGTCCTGGATGTCGGCCGGGATCGGCGCGACGCGCCAGTCGTCGTCGCGCACGGCCTTGGTTTCGGCGAGGAAGTCGGGGCTTTCGCCGGCGTCGAAGCGCTTCTGGCGCACCTGCCTGGCGGCCAGCAGCTCGAGCCGGCGGGCGTTGAAGGTCCGGTGCAGCTCGGCCAGGAACGCCAGGGCCTCGGGCGTCAGCAGTTCGGCGGCGCGACCCTCGATGGCCTCGGTGACCTGAGCGGGGCGGGTAAGCGTGGCGGCGTCGTCGGCCATGGCGAAGCTCTCCTCATGGCGAAAAAGAAAAAAGGCGGGGGCATGTGCCCCCACCAGTAAACCCTATCAGTTTTCCGGCCGGCCCAAACCAGGCCGACCGGCGATCCCCTCCGGTCAGGCCGGCACCGATTCCTTCTTGAATTGAGCCGCCTCGGTGGAGTCGGCCAGCGCGGTGGTCGAGGACTGGCCGCCGGAGATGGTCATCGCCACCTCGTCGAAATAGCCGGTGCCGACCTCGCGCTGGTGGCGCGTCGCGGAGTAGCCGTGCTCTTCGGCGGCGAACTCGCCCTGCTGCAGCTCGGAATAGGCCGCCATGCCGCGGTCCTTGTAGCCGCGGGCCAGTTCGAACATGCCGTGGTTCAGGCTGTGGAAGCCGGCCAGGGTGACGAACTGGAACTTGTAGCCCATCGCCCCCAGCTCGCGCTGGAACTTGGCGATGGTGTCCTTGTCGATGTTGGCTTCCCAGTTGAACGACGGCGAGCAGTTGTAGGCCATCAGCTTGCCAGGGTGCGACTTCTGGATCGCCTCGGCGAACTCCTTGGCCTCGTCGAGGTTCGGGTGCGAGGTCTCCCACCACAGCATGTCGGCGTAGTCGGCGAAGGCCTTGCCGCGGGCGATGCAGTGGGCGAGGCCGGTGTCGTCTTTCAGGCGATAGAAGCCCTCCGGCGTGCGGCTGTCGGGGATGATGAACTGACGGTCGCGCTCGTCGACGTCGGAGGTGATCAGCTTGGCGCTCTCGGCGTCGGTGCGGGCGACCACCAGGGTCGGCACGCCCATCACGTCGGCGGCGAGGCGCGCGGCGATCAGGTTGCGCTCGTGCGCCTGGGTCGGGATCAGCACCTTGCCGCCCATGTGGCCGCACTTCTTTTCCGAGGCCAGCTGGTCCTCGAAGTGGACGCCCGAGGCGCCGGCTTCGATGAACGCCTTCATGATCTCGAAGCTGTTCAGCGGGCCGCCGAAGCCGGCTTCCGCGTCGGCGACGATCGGGGCGAACCAGTCGCGCTTGGCGCCGCCCTCGGAGTGCTCGATCTGGTCGGCGCGCTGCAGGGTGCGGTTGATGCGGCGGCAGAGCTCCGGCGCGGCGTTGGCCGGATAGAGGCTCTGGTCGGGGTACATCGAGCTGGCGGTGTTGCTGTCGGCGGCGACCTGCCAGCCGGACAGGTAGATCGCCTTCAGGCCGGCGCGCACCTGCTGCATGGCCTGGTTGCCGGTCATCGCGCCCAGGGTGTTCACGAACGGCTCGTCGTGCAGCAGCTTCCAGAGCTTGTTGGCGCCGCGTTCGGCCAGCGTGTAGGCGATTGGGAACGAGCCGCGCAGCTTCTCCACTTGCGCGGCGGTGTAGGGGCGCTTGACGCCGTCGAAACGGCCCGCGGGCGCGTTGGGGATCAGGCTGTCGATGCCGCTCATGTCTCTCTACTCTCCGGAGCCGCGAACTTGTGTGGATTTGACAGATGGAGCTCGCGTCCGCCGTCCGATAGCAGGGAACGGGCCAAGGCACAGGGCGCAGAAGGATAGTTTGTCACACATTGACATTGTCGCGTCTGTGAAGTTGTGACAAAGATCGGGAATGGCCCAGGCGCCCGAACGCAAGCTTTTCCTCGGTCCAAGGCTGCGACGCCTCCGCCGCGACCTCGGCCTGACCCAGACGCGCATGGCCGAGGACCTCGGCGTCTCGCCCAGCTACCTCAACCTGCTCGAGCGCAACCAGCGACCCGTCACCGCTCAGATCCTGCTGCGCCTGGCCGAGGTCTACGACATCGACATCCGCAGCCTGTCGTCCGACCACGAGGCGGCCGGCGCCCGCGACCTGACCGAGGTGTTCGCCGATCCGCTGTTCCGTGATCTGGCGGTGGCCAGGAGCGAGGTGGCCGAGGTGGCGGAAAATGCGCCCGGCGTCGCCGACGCCATCGTGCGGCTCTACCGCGCCTTCGCCGACCGCCGGCGGCTGGCCGAGTTCGGCGCGCTGCCCAGGGCCGAGGACGGCGCCGAGGGCCTGGCCTTCACGCCCTCCGATTGGGTGCGCGACTACATCCAGGGCCAGCGCAACTTCTTTCCCGAGCTCGATGAGGCCGGCGAGGCGCTGGCGCGGGAGCTGAAGGCCGAGCCGCAGGGCCTGGCCGCCGCCGGCCGCCAGCGGCTGGCCGACCGCCACAGCATCCAGGTGCGGATCGTGCCGCTCGAGGTGCTGCCGGACTCGGTGCGCCGCTACGATCACCACCGCCGCCGGCTGATGCTGTCGGAGCTGCTGGGCGAGCAGGGCCGCACCTTCTCGATCGCCTACCAACTGGCGCTGGCCGAGCACGACGCCGAGCTGACGGCGATGGCCGAGCGCGCCGCCGCGCCGGATGCGCCCACGCGCCGGCTGCTGAAGGTGTCGCTCGCCAACTACCTCGCGGCGGCGGTCATGATGCCCTACGAGGCGTTCCGCGAAGCCTGCGAGCGCACCAGTCACGACATCGAGCTGATCGGGGCGCGGTTCGGGGCCAGCTTCGAGCAGGTCTGCCACCGCCTGACCACGCTCTCGCGGCCCACTTCGCGCGGCATCCCTTTCTTCATGCTGCGGGTCGATTCGGCTGGCAACATCTCCAAGCGCTTCGCCGGCGCGTCGTTCCCGTTCTCCAGGTTCGGCGGCTCCTGTCCGCGCTGGCGGGTGCACGACGCCTTCCGCACGCCGGGCCGCGTGGTGACGCAGATGGTCGAGACGCCGGACGGCTCGCGCTATTTCACCCTCGCGCGCACCGCGCCGCGGATCGCCGGGCCCTACGCCGACGCCGACGCGGGCCTGGCGATCGGCCTCGGCTGCGAGCTGAAATACGCGCCGCGCCTGATCTATTCGCGCGGCCTCGACCTCGCCGAGCCCCAGATCACCGAGATCGGCCCCGCCTGCCGGGTCTGCGAGCGGCCGGCCTGCCCGCAACGCGCCGCCGAACCGCTCGGCCGCACGCTGATGGTCGACGATTTCACCAAGTCGATCTCGCCCTATCCGTTCGCGCCGGTCTGATCGCTCGCCGCGCGAACAAATATATTTCTCGCGCCACGCTCTGTGTCCGGAATGAAAAGAAGACGCGAGCGTCCACCGTTGAGAAACCAATCTCCGGTTTTTGACGCAGAAGTAAATTTATACTCTGTTCTGCGGTTCAATTTACCTGTCGTCGAAAAATCACACCCACTTTGAATAACATAGTTCTTTATTTGAGCGATTGACCCCGTCTGTTCTGTTTGAAAAGGCTCCCACCCCGCGATCGGATCGCCAATTTGCGACGTCGCGCGATCACATATGAGCGCTCGTCCTCCCCGGCGGCCGCTCGGGGAGGCTCAAATGACCAAGCAACTCTTGCTGCTGTCCGGCGCCGTGAGCGTCTTCGCCCTCTGCGCGGGCGCCGCCGTCGCGGCGAGCGACCAGGCGACTGGCGCCAACGCCGGCGACGCCGCCACGGGCGTCACCGAGATCGTTGTGGTCGCGCAGAAGCGCGAGCAGAGCCTGCAGAAGGTGCCGGTCGCCGTGTCGGTGTTCACCGGCGCCCAGCGCGACAAGATCGGCATCAACTCGGTGCAGGAAGTCACCAACTTCGCGCCGGGTTTCGAATACGACCCCGGCAACATCCACGCCTACATCCGCGGCGTCGGCCGCCAGTCGATCATCCTCACCGACGACGCCCGCGTGGCGGCCTACGAGGATGGCTTTTATGTCATCGCCCCATATCAGCTCGACAAATCGTCGCTGTTCCTGAGCCAGGAGCAGATCGAGCGCGGGCCGCAGAACGTCGGCGGGCGCAACGCCGACGCCGGCTCGATCGACATGATCTCGGTCCGCCCGACCGACCAGCCCTATGCCGAGATGCGCGCCACGGTCGCCAACTTCGGCCACTATGAGATCGAAGGCGCCGTCTCCGGCCAGGTTGCGCCCGGCCTCGATCTGCGGCTCGCCGCCTACGACAACCAGCAGACCCAGGGGTACTACCACAACCTCGCCGGCGGTCCGTCCGAGGGCGGTCAGATCAACGAGTGGTACGTCGAAGGCCAGCTCGACTGGAAGCCGAACGACAACGCCGAGTTCTGGCTGCGCGCGTTCGCGTCCGGCTGGGACAACCGCGGCGACGCCGGCGCCCGCACCGGCTTCACCAGCGGCCACTGGGACGAGACCAACCTCACCGACGCCAACACCTACCCGGGCGCCGGCCTCTTCGTGAATCCGAACTTCGGCTATGCGGCGCTGCCAGGCGCGGCGCGCGCCGGGTCGACCAACACCATCACCGGCGGTCCGGCGGCCGGACTGCCCTATCTGCCGACCCTCGGCAGCCTGACGCTCGCCAACCCCAATGTGCTCGACAACCCGTCGAACACCAATTCGCGCAACTTCGCGGCCATCAAGTCACGGACGGTGAAGCTGAACAACTACAACGACGTCAACTACGTCTTCACCTACAAATTCCCCAGCTTCGAGCTGAAGTACGTCGGTGGCTACCAGGGCTACGACTACGACCTCAACTATTCGGAGCCGGACACCGCCGTCACTTCATACCAGATGCCGGTGGTGGTCCCCGGCGTGACGCCGTTGACGATCAACCCGCTGGTCAACCTCAACTATGGTCAGAACGACTGGTGGACCAGCCACGAGATCGACCTGCAGTCCACGGGCGACAGCCGGCTGCAGTGGATCGGCGGCCTCTACTATTACAACGAGCACTATACCAACCCGATCCTGGCTTCGGCCCCCGACCAGCCGCAGCTGGCCCATCCGGTGTCTTCGATCACGACCTTCGCCCCGGCGGCGGCCAATCCGAACAACACCCTGTTCTTCCAGAACTACGACTTCTACGACCAGAGCCTCGCCGCCTACGGCCAGCTCTCCTACAAGCTGACCGACGAGATCAAGGTAACCGGCGATCTGCGCTTCACCGACGATCGCAAAGGCGGCACGGAGTCCAACCGCGACGTCGCCTTCAACAACCAGCTCATCGACGGTTTTGCCCCCTATCTGGGCGCCGGCACGCCTTCGCTGGACGCGACCCTCGGACTCACCTGCCCGACCGGCACGCCGAACACCGCGGCCAATCCGACGGCCTGCTTCACCGGTCCGCTCGCCAAGGGCGTCAAGAGCATCGGCGTCGTTGGCGCGAACGGGATCGAGACGCGAGGGCTCGCCGGCAGCTCGTCGGCCTGGACCGGCGGCGCGGGGATCGAGTGGACCCCGACGCGCGACATCTTCGTCTACGCCCGCTACAGCCGCGGCTACGAGGATCTGAGCTTCAACGCCGGCTATGTCAGCGCCGCGCCCGAAGTCGCGCCCGAGTTCATCAACGCCTATGAGATCGGCTACAAGCAGGCGATCGGCCGGACCTTCACGATCGACACCGCGGCCTTCTACTACGACTACAACAATCTGCAGCTGCCGGTGTCCGTCGCCGTGGGCGGGGTGACCGAGAGCACCTTTATCAACGCGCCCAAGGCGAAGTCGGAGGGCGTCGAGATCGAGGCCGAATGGGCGCCGGTGCGCAACCTGCTGCTCACCGCCACCTGGTCGTACGACTATACGGCGCTCGACACCGGCTGCAGCCTGACCGCCGGCGCGCCAGCCGCCGGCAGCCTCTGCGTCGTCGACACCAACGACCCGAACGCCGTCGCGGCGGGCGCCAACCCGGTCGCCGGCCAGGGGGCGGGGGTGCGCTTCCAGAGCGTCAAGGGCGATCCGCTGCCGAACGCCCCGCGCAACAAGGTCGCGTTCAACGCCAACTACACCTTCAATTTCGAGCCGGGCGACCTGACCCTCTCGGCCTCCTACGTCTGGCGCGACGTTCAGGACGGGACGATCTTCAACCGCGCCTACGACAACACCCCGACCTGGGACGATGTCGACCTGCGCGCGCTGTGGAAAGCCAAGGACGACCGCTACGAAGTGATCGGCTTCGTCAAGAACGTGTTCAACACGCTGCAATACCAGGCTGCCGACGAGGGGCTGGGGCTGCTAGGCTCGAACGCCGCCTCGACCACCGCGGCCGCCGGCTTGATCGCGGCGAACGTCTACAATCTCGCGCCGCCGCGGACCTATGGGGTCGAGGTGCGGTACAAGTTCTTCTAGCGCCTAACCCTGCGGCGCCTGTCGTAGCAGCGCCACACCCGGCGCCGAACGTTTCGGCGCCGGCGAAGAAGCGCGGGCGGCGACCGTTGCGGCGCGCCGGCCCGCTCTCTATCTCCACGCCGAAGAGTCGAGCGGCTGTCGCTGGGACGCGTGTCGTCGATGGCGACCTGGCTTCGCGGGCCGGGGGATGTGCGCTTACTTTGTGGAGGCGCACGGCGTCATGGCACCAGATAGCGCGAAGTCGCGACCGAGCGATGTAAGCACAACTTACGCGGGCCGTTCGACGCAAGCCGAGGGCGTGTTCGTCCGCCGTGGCTTTCTCTCGCCGGTCGCGATGGTGAACGTGCTTGGCGCGCTGGATCGGTTGTCGGCGCACTGGGCGGGGTCCGAAGGGCTCGGGCTGCTCGGTCGCGGCGGCACCGAGCAGGTCCGACCGGACAACCTTGCGGTCCAGGCTCAGCTGGATCAAATCCGGCTGACGTTGGCGCCGGTCGCGCTGGCGTGGGCCAGGTCGTGCGGCTTTCGGCTCTCGGCCGCGCCCTATCTGACGCTCTTCCCCGTGAGAATGGTGGGCACTCTCGAGGCGCCCGCGCACCAGGAGCCGCACACGGATTCGCACGCGAGCCTGCCCGGGCCGCCGATCTGCACCAATGTGTTCTACGCCAGGGTGACGGCGCTCAACGGTGGCGATATCGCTGTCGCCAATGCGCTCGGGGATTTGGACGACGCGACGATCCTTCGCCCCACGCCCAACACGATCGTCTCGTTCGCCGGAGAGCGGGTGCACTGGGTGCAACCGCTCTATGCGGGCGAGCGCGTCAGCGTAGTTATCAACTTCTACTGATCCGTCGGTCGTTTCTGACTGGAAGCGCTCCGGCCGAGCGCCCCGTTCTTTGGTTTCTCAAGTCTAGAAAAGGGGAAGGGGCCGGGGCCCCCCTGTCTTTTCCACGCCACACCTGAGGCCATACATTACGATCTGGTAGGGAACGGCGTTGACGCGCGTGGCGCCATACCGCAGTTTCCGCCCGCGGCGAGCCGGCGACGGCTGTGCTCGCTAACAATATGGGGCCGGCTTCCGACCGGCTTCTGGGAGGCGAAATGACGAAGAATCTGTTGCTGCTGACCTGCGCCGCCGGCGCGCTGGGCCTTACGGCCGGCGCCAGTTACGCCGCGACAGCCGCCGCTACTGACACCAGCCAGTCATCGACCAGCGTCACCGAGATCGTGGTGACCGCTGAAAAGCGCGAGCAGAGCCTGCAGAAGATACCGGTCGCCGTATCGGTGTTCACCGGCGCGCAGCGCGACACGATCGGCATCAACACCGTGGCCGACGTGACCAACTTCGCACCCGGGTTCTCCTATGACCCGGCGAACGTTCACGCCTACATCCGCGGCGTCGGCCGCCAGTCGGTCAACGTCACCGACGACCAGCGGGTCGCCAACTACGAAGACGAGTTCTACGTCTATTCGCCGTACGGCCTCGACAAGTCCTCGCTGTTCCTCAGCCAGGTGCAGATCGAACGCGGTCCGCAAAGCGTCGGCGGCCGCAACGCCGCCGCCGGTTCGATCGACATGCTTTCGGTGCGCCCGACCGACGAGCCCTACGCCGAGCTGCGCGCGACGGTCGGCAACTTCGGCACCCACACCATCGAAGGCGCCGTTTCGGGCCAGGTCGCGCCGGGCCTCAACCTGCGTCTCGCCGGCTTCGACAAGAACCAGGACCAGGGCTACTACAAGAACCTGATCGGTCCCGATGAAGGCAACGTCATCCACGAATGGTACGTGGAAGGCCAGGCGGACTGGAAGCCGAACGACAAGTTCGAACTGTGGCTGCGCACCTTCTACGAAGCCTGGAACGGCCGCGGCGACGCCGGCTCGCGTACGGGCTTCTGGGGCGGCAGCTGGGACGAGACCGCACTTACTGACGGCAACGCCTATGTGGGCGGTGGTCTCTTCATCAACCCGGCCTTCGGCTACGCAGCGCCGAACGGCAATCCGACGGCGAACGCGGCGTTGACTGCGGCGCGCCTCGCGGGCACCAGCAGCGACCCGATCCCGACTTCGGTCACCTTGTACGCGCCGGGTGTTCTCAACAACCCGGCGGCCTCGTCGAATGGTCGGAACTTTGTCTCGCCGAACCCGCGCAGAGTTCAGCTGAACAACTACGACGACTTCAACTACATCGCGACCTACCATGCGACGAACTTCGACATCAAATATAACGGCGGCTTCCAGGGCTATAACTACTACCTGGACGACCCGAGCGATGGTCCCTCGCAGGACAACAACGTCAAGTCGTTCACGCTACCGTCGCTTCCGGGCGTGACACCGCTGACCATCTTCCCGCAGATTCAGGCGAACTACGTGGAAGACGACTTCTGGACCGCGCATGACCTCACGTTCCAGTCGACCACCGACAGTCCGTTCCAATGGACCGCGGGCGGGTTCTTCTTCTACCAGCAGTACAACCAGCCCTACACGGTGTTCGACGCGAACCAACCGCAGCTGACCAACCCCATTCCGTTGGCGGCAGGCGTGCCCTGCGGCACCGGTGGGCTTGGTGGCTGCGCCGCCAACCCGAACAACTACCTCCTCTACCTGGACTACAACTTCACGGTCGAGAGCGAAGGCGGTTATGGACAGGCTTCCTACAAGTTCAACGACAAGTGGAAGATTTCTGGCAACATTCGCTACAACAATGACAACAAGTTCGGCACCGAGACCTCGCGGTACGTAGGGTTCAACGCTGGCATACTTGAAACACCCATCGCGGCGGCCGGTGGCCTGCCGCTTTATCTCCTCGCCGGTGCGAACACGCCCTCGATCGACCTCACCGCCCTCCTGACTTGCCCGACCGGCACACCCGCCACCGCGGCAAACCCCAACGCGTGCAACACCGGGCCGCTGGCGCCGGGCGTCAAGAGCAAGGGCGTCTTCCTGCCCAACGGCTACATCCAACGCCAACTGGGGATCACCTCCGACGCCTTCACCGGCGGCGGCGAGATCGAATTCACGCCGACCCCGGACATCTTCACCTACGCCCGTTATGGGCGCGGCTATAAGTCGCCGTCGTTCAACGCCGGCCAGAACATCGCCCTGCCGGCGGTGAAGCCCGAGTACCTCAACGCCTACGAAATCGGCTACAAGGAGAGCTTCGGCAAGAATCTGCTGCTCGATATCGCCGGTTACTACTACGACTATCAGGGGCTGCAGGTGCCGCTCTCGATCGCCAACGGCGGGGTCACGCAGGCGCTGTTCATCAACGTGCCGAGTTCGGTCTCGGAAGGCGTCGAAGTCGAAGCTTTCTGGACGCCGATCCACGACCTCGTGATCACCGCGAGCTACTCGTACGATCACACCTCGATCCAGACGGGTTGCTCGGGGACGATATCCGGCGGCGCACTGGCGGCGGCGCCTGGGTCGCTCTGCGTGCTGGATACCAACGATCCAGGCGCGCTTCAGCCCGGTGCGCATCCTTTTCCTGGCCAGACCACAGCGGCGAAGCTGCAGTCGGTCAAGGGTGACCCGCTGCCCGACGCGCCGCAGAACAAGCTGGCCATCGCGGCCGCTTACACCTGGCATTTCGATCCGGGCGACCTCGTGCTTTCTGGCGACTACGCGTTCCGCGATACGCAGCTGGGCACCCTGTTCAATCGCTTCTACGACAGTGCGCCGTCGTGGAGCGACCTGAGCTTCCGGGCGACGTGGAAGGGCCCGCACGATCGGTACGAGATCACCGCGTACGTGAAGAACGCCCTGGATGCTCTGCAATACACCGTTGCCTCTGGCGGCGCCGGCCTGGTCGGCTCCGCCACAAAGGTTGGCCCTTCGCTCAACGGCACCTATGCGGCGTCCGGAGTTGGGATCAACGAGGTCAACTCGTTCGACCTCAATCCGCCGCGCACCTTCGGCATGGAGTTCCGCTACAAGTTCTTCTAGCCAAACTCACCAAGGCCATTCGGCCAGGGCGCGCCTCGGAAACGAGGCGCGCCCTTTCTTTTCGAATGTGCGGCATGCCGCCGGCCAAAAACCACTGGCGGGTCCGCCGGTTTTCGGCCGATTGTCCGTGAAAGACAAAAGCGCCGAGGGAGAGCGTCGGGAATGGCAGCTTATGCAGCGGGCGCGCCGTCGCCTGACCTAGCGGCGTGGGTCGGCCCAGCGTGACCGACCAAGCGCAAGCGCCGAAGCTCACCCTGGGGGTCAAGGCGCTCTACGGTCTCGGTGCGCTCAGCGGGGCCAGCAAGCTCCAGCTCTTCGGGCTGGTGCTGCTGTTCTACACCCAGCTGGTCGGCGTCGATCCCCGGCTCGTCAGCCTGGCGCTGTCGCTCGCCCTGTTCGTCGATGCGTTCTGGGACCCGATCGTCGGCCAGATGTCCGACAACACCCATTCGCGGCTCGGGCGGCGCCATCCCTACCTGTACGCCGCGGCGATCCCGGCGGCGATCTGCTTCGCGCTGATCTTCACGCCGCCGCTGGGGTGGTCCGACGCAGCGCTGTTCGGCTACCTGGCCGTGACGGTCATCGCCAGCCGCATGCTGGACAGCCTGGTCGACGTGCCCGGATCGGCGCTGATGCCGGAACTGACCTCGAACTACGAAGAGCGCACCTCGATCCAGGGATGGCGCTTCGGCCTCGGCTTCGTCGCCGGAGGGGCCGTCGCCGCGATCCTGGGCTACGGCTACTTCCTGCGCAGCACCAAGGCCCAGCCGTTCGGCCAGCTGAACATCGCCGGTTATGCGCCCTATGCGATCGCGGTGGCCGCGATCGGCGCCGTCACCGTGCTGATCTCGGCGCGCGCCACCCAGCGCTTCATCCCCTACCTGCACCAGCCGAAACGGCGCCGTCTGAGTCTGGGGGCGATGGCCCGCGAGACCGGCCTCGCCCTCGGCAACCGCAATTTCGTCTCCCTCGCCGCCTCGGCGCTGATCTTCGGCGTTTCACAGGGAGTCACGCAGGGCCTGCTGCCGTTCTTCTACACCTACTTCTTCGAGCTCCCGTCCTCCGGCGCCCTGCTCTGGGTGCGGCTTGCGGCCATTCCCGGCGGCCTGCTCGGGGTCATGCTGGCGCCGTTCGGCGTCAAGCTATGGGGCAAGAAGCGCGCCTGTCTCGGCGTGTTCTACGCGTCGATCCTCTCGACCACGATCCCGCTCGGCGGCCGCCTGCTGGGCCTGCTGCCGCCCAACCACACGCCGGCGATCCTCGCCATCCTGATCGCCGACACCATGACAACCACCGCCTTGGGGCTCATGGGCTTCGTCATCGTCACCTCGATGATCGGCGACGTCACCGAGGACGTGCAGGTGCGCACCGGCCAGCGGTCCGAAGGCCTACTGTTCGCCGTGGAGTCCCTGCTGCGCAAACTGTCCAACAGCTTCTCGGTGGTGATCCCCGGCCTGCTGCTGGCCTACGTCGGCCTGCCCAAGTTCGCCAAGCCTGGCCAGGTCGATCCGCGCATCATGACCCATCTGGCGCTGATCTACCTGCCGATCACAGTCGGACTCACGCTCTGCTCGACCAGCGCGATCTGGTTCTATCGCATCGACAAGGCGCGCCACGCCGACAACCTGGCCCGCATCGCCGATGCGACTGCCCTGTTGGAAGAGGCCGACCCCGAGATGGAAGTAGCCGAGGGACCCGGCATCCTGCCGCGTTCCGTCTGAGCGTGCGGGCGCCGAGTTGTTGACGCGCCTTCACCCAGCGCCATACCCTGCATTCGAAGGGCGAAAACAATAACCCATCGCGCCTGGCGCGGCCGGAAGCTCTTCAGGTCCTAGGGAGGCCAGCGATTGAGTGAAGCGGCATCGGCGCCTCGGCTCGGGCTGAGGACCAAGATAACCTATGGCCTGGGTTCGCTGGCCCAGGGCGTCGGCGCGGTGGCGCTTTCCACCACCATCATCAACTATTACCTCGTGCGCGTGGTCGGTCTGCGACCGGCCGTGGTCGGGGTGGTGATCCTGGTCTCGCTGGTGATCGACGCGGTGGTCGATCCAGCGATAGGGCGATGGTCCGACACGTTCCGCTCGCCGTGGGGGCGCCGCCACCCGTTCATGTACGTTTCGGCGCTGCCGATCGCCTTGGCGACCTACCTGTTGTGGCGACATCCGGCGGGCCTCTCCAACGATGCGCTCGCGATCTACGTGCTGGTGGTGATGGTCGCGCTGCGCCTCTTCGGCGGGCTCTTCCAGGTTCCCAACGACGCCCTCGCCCCCGAGTTGGCGCCCGACTACCACGAGCGCACCGCGCTGCTCAGCTGGCGCTGGTTCTTCGGCGTGTTCGGGGCCGTCGCCGTCACGGTGATCCTCAATGGCGTCTTCCTGCGCAAGGACGCCTCGCATCCGCTCGGCCAGAACGACCCGGAAGCGTACGCGCGGTTCGGGGTTCTCGCGGCGGTCATCGCCTTCGTTGCGATCATCGTCTCGGCGATGGCCACGCACCGTTACATCCCGTTCCTGAAGTCCGCGCCGGTGCGCAAACAAACGGCCGGCCAGTCCTTCCGCGAAATAGGGCAGATCCTGTCCAACCCGTCGCTGTTGGCGGTCATGGGCTCGGGGCTGATCTCCGGTGTCGCCACCGGCATGAACGACACCCTCCGGGGGTTCATGAACTTCTATTTCTGGGGCCTGACGCCGCAGGTGGTCGCCGCGATGACGGCGCTCATCGCGCCAGCCACGGTCGTCGGGGTCATCATTGCGCCGGCTCTCTCGCGGGCGTTGGACAAGAAGCGGACCATGATGATCGTCTTCTTCCTCACGATCTTCACCTTTGTCGTGCCGGTGCTGCTGCGACTGCTCGGCGTGCTGCCGCCCAACGGCTCGCCGGTCATTCCCGTCATTCTGTCGGTCGACCTCTTCATCGGCGTCACCCTTGCCCTGATCGGTCTGGTGATCATCAGCTCGATGGTGGCCGATGTGGCGGAAGACAGCGCGGTGAAGACCGGCGTGCGCTCGGAGGGGCTGTTGTTCGCGGCGAACGGGCTGGTGCCCAAGATCACCACCGGCCTTGGCAACCTGCTCGGCAACGTGATGCTCGAGCTGGTCCACTTTCCGTCCGGCGTTGCACAAGGCCACCCCGACGTGGTCGACCCGGCGATCATGCGCAACCTGGCGCTGATATCCTTGCCAGTCGGCATGGTGTTCAGCCTCGCCTCGGTCGGGGTCTTGACGTTCTACCGCATCGACCGCCGCGCACATGAGGCTAACCTCGTCGCACTCGGGCGCAAGCCGGATCAGGTTCATGAGCCGCCGACCGCGATACCGCCAGGAGGCGCTACCCGCCACGAAGCGCCGGGGCCTATCTGGCCGTCGCTGTGACATCCACCGTGGCGCAGCGCGTTGAGCTGTCGCGGGGCCACCAAGCTTTCCATCGACCTGACGATGTTCTATCGCCTGTAGCATATGACCATGCGTGCAATTTCGAATCAGTGGTTTGAGCTGAAGGCGCGTCAATTGATGGCGGAGGGCGACCCCGCGCACCTCGGCCACGGCGGCTAGGTCGATGGACGGTGATAGCGCTCTGCCAAGACCTGGCGCTCCGCCAGGTCAGCCAGGACCCATGCGGCCTGGCGCCGGCGGCCCGGGCGGTCCGCCGGGCGGATTCCGCGGCGGCGGTCACGGTGGCCGCATCAATCCGAAGCTGGTCGAAGGGCCGATCACCAGCACCCTGATCATGTTCTCGCTGCCGCTGCTGGGCGCCAACCTGCTGCAGTCGCTCAACGCCACCGCCAACCAGTTCTGGGTGGCGCACCTCTTGGGCACCACCGACATCACCGCGATCGGCAACGCCAACAGCGTGATGTTCCTGTCGCTGAGTGCGATCATGGGCGCGACGATGGCGGCCAACATCCTGATCGCCCAGCAGGTGGGCGCGGGCGACCTGACCATGGTCAAGCGCATCATGGGGACGGCGATCTTCTTCTTCGTCGTCGTATCGGTGACCATCTCGCTCACCGGCGGCATCTTCGCGCCGCTGATCCTGAAGGGGTTCATGCACACCCCGCCGGCGGCGGAGACCGAGGCGATCATCTATCTGCGGGTGGTCTTCGGCGCGATGCCGTTCATGTACTTCTTTCAGTTCCTGCAGATGGCCCAGCGCGGCGCGGGCGACAGCCGTACGCCGTTCTACTTCATGGCCCTGGCCGTCGCCCTCGACATCATCCTCAATCCGCTGCTGATCGCCGGCATCGGACCGTTCCCCAAGATGGGCATCGCCGGCTCGGCCACCTCGACCCTGATCGGCCAGAGCGTCTCGCTGGTCCTGCTGCTGGTGGTGCTCTACCGCCGCCACAGCGTGCTGATGCTGAAGGGCCGCGAACTGCGCTACCTGATGCCGAGCATGGAGATCCTAAAGCCGCTGATCTTCCGCGGCATCCCGATGAGCCTGCAGATGTTCATCATGTCGGCCGCCGGCATCACCATGCTGCGCTTCGTCAACGCGTTCGGCGCGGTGACCTCGGCCGCCTACGTCGGCGCCGTGCAGGTGTGGAACTACATCCAGATGCCGGGCATGGCGGTCGGCATGGCCGTCTCGTCGATGGCCGGCCAGAACGTCGGCGCTGGACAATGGGGTCGCGTGGATAAGATCGCGCTGATCGGGCTCGGCCTCAGCCTCGCCGTCACCGGGTCGATCGCCACCCTGATCTACGCGCTGGGGCCGCTGCCGCTCTACATCTTCCTGCCGGTCGGCTCGCCGACCATCCCGGAAGCTCTGGAGATCAATCGCACGGTGCTCTGGGCCTTCGTGATCTTCAACGCCACCTTCGCGCTGGGGGGCATCGTGCGCTCGACCGGCGCGGTCTGGCCGCCGCTGATCATCCTGGTCATCGCGATGTTCCTCATCCGCGTGCCGTTCGCCTATTTCATGATCCCGCACTTCGGCAAGGAAGCGATCTGGTGGAGCTTCCCGCTCGGCACGCTGACCTCCAGCGCCCTGACCGCGCTCTACTTCCGCTACGGTGGCTGGCGAAAGGTGCGGATGCTGCACCACGCCCCGGCGGGCGACACCACCGACGGTGGCCAAGGCGTGGCGGCGATGGATCCGCCTGAACGCGAAGAAGGCGTCGGCGACAAAATCCTGGCATAGATAGGCCGATTTCGTCGCAGGTCGTTTGGTTCGCCTTTGATTCACGACATATCCCGATCGCGGCGCGCGCAAAGGAACGATTGAGCTTCATGCACGACGGCTCGCTCGCGACTCCGGTCACGGCCCGATTCAACCGCAAGCGCGACGCCATCGTCGCCGCGGCGACGGAGATCCTGAACCGCCGCGGCGTGCGCGGGATGACGCTCGCCCTGGTCGCCGAGCGCGTCGGCCTGATCACCACCAGCGTGACCTATTATTTCAAGAAGAAGGACGAACTGGCTGCCGCCTGCTTCATGTCCGGCATCGAGCGGCTGACGGGGCTGGTCGAGGCGGCGAGGGGCGAGGCCACGGTATCGGCCCGGGTGCGGCGCCTGCTGGAGCTGTACATCGGCCTGCGCGCCCGCATCGCCGCCGGTGAGGCGCCGCCGATCTCGGTGTTCAGCGACATCCGCGCGTTGTCGGCGGAGCATTTCCAGCCGACTGCCACCGCCTACGCCGACATGTTCCGCAGCGTGCGCCGCCTGTTCGCCGCGCCAGGCGGTCCGTCGCTGGGACGCGGCCAGGCGACCGCCCGCGCCCAGATCCTGCTCGAGCAGATCCACTGGCTGGAAACCTGGCTGCCGCGTTACGACGCGAACGACTACGCCCGGGTCTGCGAGCGAATGCACGACATCCTGGCCGGCGGCCTGGCGATCGACGGCGCGGTCTGGTCCCCGGCGCCGATCGCGCTCACGGCGCCGTGGCCGACCGCCCCCATCGCGAACAATTCCGGCGACGCCTTCCTGCTGGCCGCGACCCGGCTGATCAATCAGCGCGGCTATCACGGCGCCTCGGTCGAGCTGATCTCGGCGTCGCTCAACGTCACCAAGGGCTCGTTCTACCACCACCACAGCGCCAAGGACGACGTGGTCACGGCCTGCTTCGAGCGCTCGTTCGACGTCGTCCGCCGCGCCCAGCTGGCCGCCCGGGCGTTGCGCGGCGACGTCTGGCGCCAGCTGACCTCGGCCGCCGCTGCGCTGGTCGAGTTCCAGTTCTCCAGCGCCGGCCCGCTGCTGCGCACCTCGGCGCTGTCGGCCCTTCCCGAGACCATCCGCGGGGAGATGATCGAGCAGTCGGGCCGGCTCTCCGACCGGTTCGCCGCGATGATCTCGGAGGGCGTCGCCGAAGGATCGTTGCGGTCGGTCGATCCCTTCATCGCCGCGCAGATGCTGACCGCCAGCCTGAACGCCGCGGCCGACCTGCCGTTCCTGCTGCGCGGGGTCGACGCCCGCGTCGCCGTCAGCTTCTACGCCCGGCCGTTCTTCATGGGACTGACGTCGGCTTAGCCCGTTCGTCACCCCGGCCAAGCGTCCGCGAGGACGCGCCGAGCCGGGGCCGGACAGGCCGCTACCGAGCTGGAAATCGTCTGGGAACCGGCGCTTCCGGCCCCGGACAATGCCTACGTCCTTTCCGGGGTGACGGGCGATCACCACGAGGCTAGCGTTCTGCGCATTCAAGGCCGGGCGTCAGACACCGGCGCGGAGGAATTTCAACCATGCGATTTGGCGTCTTCTACGAGCATCAGCTGCCGCGGCCGTGGACCGAGGGGCTGGAGCAGAAGCTGTTTCAGGACGCGCTCGATCAGGTCGAGCTGGCCGACAAGCTCGGCTTCGACAACGTCTGGGAGGTCGAGCACCACTTCCTCGAGGAATACTCCCACTCGTCGGCGCCGGAGGTGTTCCTGGCCGCCTGCTCGCAGCGCACCAAGCAGATCCGGCTCGGCCACGGCATCGTGCTGATGCCGCCCGGCTACAACCACCCCGCCCGCGTCGCCGAACGCATCGCCACCTTGGACCTGGTCTCCAACGGCCGCGTGGAATGGGGCACTGGCGAGAGCTCGGCGCTGCTGGAGCTGGGCGGCTACAAGGTGGCGCTGGCCGACAAGCGCAACGCCTGGCGCGAGGCGGTCGAGCAGTGCGCCAACATGATGGCGATGAGCCCCTATCCGGGCTTCGAGGGCGAGTTCTTCTCGATGCCGGCCCGCAACATCGTGCCGAAGCCCGTGCAGCGGCCGCACCCGCCGCTGTGGGTCGCCTGCTCCAACCGCGAGACGATCAAGCTGGCCGCCCGGCTCGGCATCGGCGCGCTGACCTTCGCCTTCGTCGATCCGGCCGAGGCCAAGCAGTGGGTCGACGACTACTACCGCATCTTCAAGGAGGAGTGCGTGCCGATCGGCCACGCGGTGAACCCCAACATCGCCATGGTTTCCTCGTTCGGTCTGCACCAGGACGTCGAGGTCGCGCGCCAACGGTTCCAGGAAGGGTTCCGCTTCTTCCAGTTCGCGCTCGGCTGGCACTACGGCTTCGGCGAGCAGATCCCCGGCCGCACCAACATCTGGGAGCTGTTCCAGCAGGCCCAGGCGAACATGCCGGCCGGCGAGTCCGGGACGCTCGCCGGCGCCGCCGAGGGCGGCATCGCCACGCCGGAGGGCCTGCGCGAACACCTGCGCAAGTTCGACGCCTGCGGCGTCGACCAGGTGGCGTTCATCCAGCAGGCGGGCCGCAACAGGCACGAGCACATCTGCGAGGCGATCGAACTGTTCGCCGGCGAGGTGATGGGCGAGTTCAAGGAGCGCGAGGCCGAGCGGGTGAAGCGCAAGGCCGAAGAGCTGGCGCCGTTCGTGGAGGCCGCGTTCAAGCGCAAGCAGTGGATGAAGCCGCTGGCCGATGGCGAGATCCCGCCGGTCGTCGCACTCGGCCGCCAGGTCGCCGAACAGGCCGCGAAGGCTGGCCAGCCCCCGCCGGGCGCCAATCCAAGCCGCGACGCCTGGGTGAAGGCGCTGGAGCGGGCGGACGGGAAGAAGTAGCTCCCCTCCCCCTTGAGGGGAGGGGCCGGGGGTGGGGGTCTGTCAGACCCAGGCTCACCGCCGACCGCGTTTGTGCTGACCCCGACCTTTCCGGATAGAGCCCCCCACCCCCAGCCCCTCCCCTCAGGGGGGAGGGGAGCCGAACGCCTTGGCGAAGGCCACCACCTGCTTGGCCACCGTCTCCACCTGCCAGATGTCGCGCGGGTCCTTCAGCGCGCCGTCGTCGTCGAACGGCTTCAGCGCGCTGTTGACCGTCGCGCCCAGCGGGGTCGGCCAGCCGCGCAGGGCGTGGACGATGGCGCGCAGCGACGCCAGCGCCGAGCCGCAGGCCTGCCAGCCGTCGGCGACCACGATGCAGCCGACGGCGCGCCCGTCGAGATAGGGCCGCTCGGCGCCGCTCAGCGGCTCCAGGCTGTCGAGCGCGTTCTTGATCAGGCCGGACAGCGAGCCGTGGTAGCCGGGGGTGGCGACGATGACGCCGTCGGCGTTGCGCACCGCCTCGACCAGGGCCGAGCGCTCGGGTGGGTGTTCGGCGTCGGTGGGATTGTAGATCGGCAAGCGCGAAAGGATCTCGCCGCCGAACATCTGCGTCCGGGCCCCCGCCGCCTCGGCCGCGGCCAGGGCGGCGGTCAGCACGCGCTCGCTGGAGGAGGGCGAACGCACGGTTCCGCCGATGCCGACGATCAGCGGCCGCGCTGGCGCAGATGCCATGAGGGAACCTCTCCGGGTCGCCGCCGCCGTCAGCCGACGGCTGAACCACGACTAGCGACCCAAACACCCGGTTGAAAGCCCTGACGTGGCGACAGCCAGCCGGTCTTGGGCGTCCTAAGCCGTCGACTGGCGCGCGGCCTTTGGCGACCTCGGCCTTCAACTCCTCGATCGCCGCACCGTACTTGTCGAGCGCCGCTTCCTTGAGCTTGGGCAGGTGGTAGCTGGGGAACAGGTCCTGGTCGGGCCGGTAGTCCTTCAGCACCTGCTTGGCGACAGTGACCTTGTGCACTTCGGTCGGGCCGTCGGCGATGCCCATCACCAGGGCCGACGTCACCATGCCCATGAACGGCATCTCGTTGGAGACGCCCATGGCGCCGTGCAGGTGCGCGGCGGTGGTGGCGATGTCGTGATAGACCTTCGGCATCGCCACCTTGATCGCGGCGATGTCCTTGCGCACCAGGTTGTAGTCCTTGTGCTTGTCGATCAGCCAGGCGGTGCGCAGCACCAGCAGGCGGAACGACTGCAGCGCGATCCAGCTGTCGCAGATCTGCTCCTGCACCACCGCCAGGTCGGCCAGCCGGCCGTCGCGGGTCTGGCGCGAGACCGCCCGGCGGCACATCAGGTCGAAGGCCTTCTGGCAGGCGCCGACGGTGCGCATCGCGTGGTGCACCCGGCCGCCGGAAAGGCGGGTCTGCGCGACCAGGAACGCGCCGCCGCGTGGGCCGAGCAGGGCTTCGGGGCCGACCTCGACGTCGGTGTAGCGCATGTAGCCGTGGCCGCCGCCTTCGCCGGCGCCGACGCCGATGCCGCGCACGATTTCCACGCCCGGGGTCTTGGTCGGGACGATGAAGATCGAGGTCTTCTGGTGGATGTCCTTATGGTCGGGATCGGTGACCGCATAGACGATCAGGATCGTCGAGCCGTAGGCGCCGGACGAGAAGTACTTCTCGCCGTTGATCACCCACTTGCCGTTCTTCCACTCCGCCCGGGTCTTGAAGGTGGTGGGGTCCGAGCCGCCGGCCGGCTCGCTCATCGAGAACGCCGAGCGGATGTCGCCGTTCAGCAGCGGCCACAGCCACTTTTCCTTCTGCTCAGGCGTGCCGTAGTGGGCGATGATCTCGGCGTTGCCGGTGTCGGGCGCCTGGCAGCCGAAGATCGTCGGCGCCATGCCGTCGCGGCCCAGCTTCTCGTTCATCAGGCCCAGCTTCAGCTGGCCGTAGCCCTGGCCGCCAAGTTCGGGGCCGAGGTGGCAGGCCCACAGGCCCTGCGCCTTCACTTCTTCCTGCAACGGCTTGATGAACTTCTCGCGAGCGCCCGGCACCATCAGCGCGCGGCCAAGGTTCGAGAGGGGCTCGACCTTCTCCTCCATGAACTCTTCGATCCAATCGAGCTTCTTCTGAAATTCCGGATCGGTCTCGAAATCCCAGGCCATGCAGTGTCTCCTAATGTCCCCCCAGGCGGGCGGATCGTGCGTTCAGCGTTCTGATGGCGGCATTATCGGGCGCCGCTAGGGGGAGGCGCAACCGCCGCAAACGTTTGTTTGAACGATTTCCGTACCGAGGTTTCGAACAGGCATCTACTCAAGCTCGTCGCCCCGGACGGCCCGCAGGGTCGATCCGGGGCCGGACGCGGTGGTGTTCAGACGACGACGAGCGTGGCGCCGGCGGGTCCGGCCTCCGGCTCTGCGCGGCTGCGCCGCTCCGGCCGGGCGTGACGGCAGTGCATGAGCTGGTAGCGCCGTCCCGCAACTTTGCTTCATGGCGACGCTGGACGAACGCCGCTCGGTGCGCCATGTGCCCCGCATGCCTGACGCCCGCCCCATCGAACGACTGGTGATCTTCGGCGCGACCGGCGACCTCGCCGCGCGGATGCTGCTGCCCTCGCTCTATTTCCTCGACGCCGACGGGCTGCTGCCGAAGGGGCTGAAGGTCGTCGGCTCGGCGCGGTCGGACCTCAGCAAGGCGAAGTTCGCCGAGCACGTCCACGACATGCTGAAGGAGCGGCCCGAGGGCTTGGACGACGCGGTCTGGACAGCGGTTCAGGCGCGGCTCGACTACTGCGAGGCCGACGTCACCAGCGGCGCGGGCATGAAACCGCTGGCCGAACACATCGGCGAAGCTTCGACGATCTTCTTCCTCGCGCTGTCGCCCAGCCTCTACGGCGCGGTCTGCAAGGCCCTCGACGAGAGCGGCCTGGCCTGCGGCGATTGCCGCATCGTGCTGGAAAAGCCGCTCGGCCACGACCTGGCGAGCTCGAAGGCGATCAACGCCGAAGTGGCCGCCGTGTTCGACGAGAACCGGGTCTTCCGCATCGACCACTACCTCGGCAAGGAGACGGTGCAGAACCTGATGGCGCTGCGTTTCGCCAACACCCTGTTCGAGCCGCTGTGGAACAACCTGGCGATCGACCACGTGCAGATCACCGTCGCCGAGACCGAGGGCGTCGGCGACCGCTGGCCCTACTACGACGAGTACGGCGCGCTGCGCGACATGGTGCAGAACCACATGCTGCAGCTGCTGTGCCTGGTGGCCATGGAGCCGCCGCCGGACGCCGAAGCCGACTCGATCCGCGACGAGAAGGTCAAGGTGCTGAAGTCGCTGAAGCCGTTCGACCGCGCCACGGCCCATCAGCTGAGCGTGCGCGGCCAGTACAAGGCCGGCGTGGTCGAGGGCAAGCAGGTCCAGTCCTACGCCGAGGAGCGCGGCGGGCCGACCGACACCGAGACCTTCGTCGCCCTGCGCGCCGACATCGACAACTGGCGCTGGGCCGGCGTGCCCTTCTACCTGCGCACCGGCAAGCGCTGCCCGAGCGGCGCACCCAGATCGTCATCCAGTTCAAGGCGCTGCCGCACCTGATCTTCGGCGAGCGCGCCGAGGAGGACCTGATCGCCAACCGCCTGGTGATCGACCTGCAGCCGGAGGAGGACATCTCCCTGCTGCTGATGAACCGCCGCCCGGGGCTCTCCGGCAACCGGCTGCAGGCGCTGCCGCTCAGCCTCTCGCTCGACGACGGCGGGCGTCGGCGGATCGCCTACGAGCGGCTGCTGCTGGACGTGCTGGCCGACAACCCACCCTGTTCGTGCGCCGCGACGAGGTGGAGCTGGCCTGGGGCTGGATCGACGGCATCGCCGACACCTGGAGCGACCTCGGCATCGCCCCCAAGCCCTACGCCGCCGGCAGCTGGGGCCCCGCCGGCGCCTTCGCGCTGCTGGAGCGCACGGGCCGGGCGTGGCTGGATGAGTAAGGGTGATCCCCTTCTCGGCGCATCGGTCGTTGCGCCGATCCGACAGCCCCGAGCGCCTGCTATGATCGCCCCAAGCCGCCTAGGGCTCGTCGCCTAAGGAGCCGTCCATGCATCCCGTCACCCTCGAGGTCACCGAGCGCATCAGGCGCGCAGCCGCGACAGCCGCGCCGACTACCTGGACACGGATGGAAGCCGCGCGCGCCGCCGGGCCCGGCCGCGCCAAGCTCAGCTGCGCCAACTTCGCCCACGCCTTCGCCGCCTCGCCGGACGGCGACAAGCGCGACGATGCGCAACCCCGCGGCGCCCAACCTCGCGATCGTCTCGGCCTACAACGACATGCTCTCGGCGCATCAGCCGCTCGAGCGCTTCCCGGCGATCATCAAGGCGGCGGCGCGCGAGGTCGGCGCCACCGCGCAGTTCGCCGGCGGCGTGCCGGCCATGTGCGACGGCGTCACCCAGCGGCAGCCGGGCATGGAGCTGTCGCTGTTCTCCCGCGACGTGATCGCCATGGCGACGGCGGTCGCCTGACCCACGACGCCTTCGACGGCGCGCTGATGCTGGGCGTCTGCGACAAGATCGTGCCGGGCCTGTTCATCGGCGCGGCGACCTTCGGCCACCTGCCGACCATCTTCGTGCCCGGCCGGGCCGATGACCTCGGGCCTCTCCAACGCCGAGAAGGCCAGGATCCGCAGCCTCTACGCCGAGGGCAAGATCGGCCGCGAGGAACTGCTCGAGTCCGAGATGAAGGCCTACCACGGCCCGGGCACCTGCACCTTCTACGGCACCGCCAACTCCAACCAGATGGTGATGGAGATGATGGGCCTGCACCTGCCGGGCGCGGCCTTCGTGCAACCCGGGCACCCCGCTGCGCGACGCGCTGACCGCGGCGGCGGCCAAGCGGGCGGTGGAGATCGGGCTCGAAGTCCAACGCCTACACCCCGTTGGCGGCGGTGGTCGGACGAGAAGGCTATCGTCAACGGCGTCGTCGGGCTCCTGGCCACCGGCGGCTCGACCAACCACACCCTGCACCTGGTCGCGATGGCGCGGGCGGCCGGCATCGTGCTGACCTGGGACGACTTCGCACGAACTCTCGCAGGTCACGCCGCTGATCGCCCGGGTCTATCCGAACGGCTCGGAGGACGTGAACGCACTTCCACGCCGCCGGCGGCATGGCCTTCGTCGTGCGCCAGCTGCTGGACGCCGGCCTGGTCCACGAGGACGTGACGACCGTGGCCGGCCACGGCCTGCGGCTCTACCAGCGCGAACCGTTCCTCGACGACGGCGCCCTGGTCTGGCGCGAGGGCGCCGCGCAGAGCCTGGCGCCCGACATCCTGCGGCCCTGGGACGATCCGTTCGAAGCCGAGGGCGGCATCCGGATGCTGAAGGGCGGCCTCGGCCGGGCGGTGATCAAGGCCTCGGCGGTGAAGCCCGAGCACCATGTGATCGAGGCGCCGGCGATCTGCTTCGACGACCAGGAGGAACTGCTGGCGGCGTTCAAGCGCGGCGAGCTCGACCGCGATTTCATCGCCGTCGTCCGCTTCCAGGGCCCCCGGGCCAACGGCATGCCGGAGCTGCACAGCCTGACCCCGACGCTGGGCCTGCTGCTGGACCGCGGCCGGCGCGTCGCCCTGGTCACCGACGGGCGCATGTCCGGCGCCTCGGGCAAGGTGCCCGCCGCGATCCACCTGACCCCGGAGGCCGCCTGCGGCGGGCCGCTCGCCAAGGTCCGCGACGGCGACATCCTCCGCCTCGACGTGCCCGCCGGGACGCTGACGATCAAGCTGGACGAGCGCGAGCTGCTGGGCCGTGCGCCAGCCACCAAGCCCTCGCCCGGCTACGGCTTCGGCCGCGAACTGTTCGGCTGGGCGCGGGCCACCGCCAGCCCCGCGGACCAGGGGGCGTGCACGCTGTTCGCGGACTAGGCTGTGGCCGCTTTTCCCCGCGAAAGCGGGGACGCAGGCCCTAGGCCCCCGCTTTCGCAGGGGAAAGCGGAGAACCGCTCAACACAGCACCATGACCACGCCCTCGTCCGCCAGCTGCTCGATCCGGTCCGGATCGATGCCGTAGTCGGCCAGGACTTCGAAGCTGTGCTCGCCGAGGCCGGGGTCGGGGCGGGTGTAGCCGCAGGGGCTGCGCGAGAAAGCGGCGTAGGGGCGATCGGTGACCGGGCCGTAGGGCGTCTGCCGCGGCTGGTCGAGGAACTGGTTGGCCTGCAGCCACCGGTCGGCCAGCACCTCGTCGCCTTCCTGGGCCGGCGCGGCGCGGACGCCGGCTTTGCGCAGGGCGGTGAGGACGTCGGCCATGCTCCGCTGGCGCAGCACCGCCTCGATCCGCTTGGCCAGGGCCCCGTCGCGCGGCTCGGCCATCATGTCGAACTCCTGCGCCCATTCCAGATGGCCGAGCGCGCCGGCGAGCGCCGCAGCCTCGTCCGCACCGCCGCAGGCGATCAGCATCCAGTCGTCGTCGCAGACATAGAAGCGGTCCAGCGCCGAGACGCCGAGGCAATCGCGGCTGCCCTTCGGCGCCGCCGGCGCGCCCGGCCAGGTGGTCAGGTCGCCGCGACTGGAACATGGCGCTCTGGTTGGTGAGGCTGGTCTCCAGCACCTGGCCCGCGCCGGTCCGTTCGCGGGCGTTCAGCGCCGCGATCACCCCGAACGCGGCCATCGAGGCGGACGCGAAGTCGTTGACGGCGATGATGTGGAACACCGGCTCGTCGTCGTCGCCGCCCTGCGCGGCCATCAGCCCGCTGCGCGCCTGCAGCAGCGGATCGAACCCGGGCCGCTTGGTCTCCTCGCCGCGCGAGCCGTAGGTGGTGATCGAGCCGGAGATAATCCGCGGATTGGCCGCCAGCACCGCCTCGTGGCCGATGCCGAGCCGGTCGCGAACGCCCAGCCGGTAGTTGTCGAGCACCACGTCCGACTTGCGGGCGAGATCGAGGAACACCTCGCGCCCCGCCGGCTGTTTCAGGTCGACCACCAGGCCGCGCTTGCCGCGGTTGTAGGCGGTGAAGCCGATGCCGCGGTCGCGCCAGGGGTCGCCCTCGGCCAACTCGACCTTCACCACCTCGGCGCCGAGGTTGGCGAGGATGGCGTTGCAGTAGGCGCCGGCGATCACGGTGCCGAGGTCGAGCACCTTTATGCCGGAAAGCGGCCCGGCGCTCGCGGCGTCCCCGCCGGTTGCGGCGGCCATTGGCTTTGGGGCCAGGAAGGCGTCGACGTCGGCATCGCTGGCGTCCCGCACCAGGTGGCGCACCGATCCCGCGGTCTGCTTCAGCTTGATCGGCACGCCGGGCATCTCGATCGGGCCGCGCTGCGGATCGTCCATCACCACGCGCATGTCGTTGTTGGCGATCAGCTCGCTCGCCAGCCAGTCCTCGCGCCGGCAGACCGGCCCGGCCGGCACGTCGGCGTCGCGCAGGATCTCCAGCCACTCGGCGCGGCTCTTCTCAAGGAACCGCGCCTCCATCTGAGGGGCGACCTCCTCGGGGAATACCTCTTCGGCCAGGGCGATCTCGGTCAGGCCCATGGCGTTGAGCGCACGCTTGAAGAAGTAGCTGAACAGGGTCGCCAGGAAGAGGAACTGGCCGTCGCCGCACTTGTAGAGCCGGTATGAGGGCGAGGCGCCCAGCGGCTGGCGGCCGGGGGGCAGGAAGGTCCCCGACGCGCCGCCGACCAGGGCGACGGCGTTGAGCCCACTCACCGTCACCGCCTGGCCGAGGCCGCTCTTCGAGCGCTCCAGCAGCGCCGCGCCGGCCGCACCGGCGGCCATGGCGGCCTGGGCGTAGTGCAGCACCGGCGCGATCAGATAGACCGGCCGTTCCTCGTAGCTGGATTGCCGGAACGCCGCGCCGGTCAGGGCGATCAGGGCGCCGTGGTGGGCCTCCATCTCGCTCCAGTCGCCGGTGGTCCCGTAGGGCGGGGTCCACAGCCGCACCAGCCGCGGATGGCGCTCGGCGGCGTCCATCAGCCCCAGAGCCTGCATGCGCTTGGGGCTGAAGTCGAAGATCGCCACGTCCGCCGCGGCCAGCAACTGCTCCAGCCGCTCGCGGCCGGCGGCGTCATCGAGATCGAGCGCCAGCCGCTTCTTGTTGCGGTTCCACATCTGATAACCGGGCTTGGCCGCGGCGCGGTCGCCGCTAAGGGGTTCGACCTTCAGGACCTCGGCCCCGAAGTCGCCGAGCAGCATCGCCGCCATCGGCCCGACCAGGCCCTGCGAGCAGTCCACCACCTTCAAACCCAGAAAAGCGCTCATCCCACACCTGCCGACATGCAGTCCGCCCCCAAGACTCTCATCTCCCGCTAGCCCCTGAAGATCACCTGTTCCCTGGCCAGCTCGACGATCCGCTCGCGCGGCACGCCATAGTCCAGCAGCACCTCGACGCCGTGCTCGCCCAGCTCCGGGTGCAGCGTCTCGAAGCGCAGCGGCGCGCCATCGAAGTTGGCGAAACCGCGCGAGGTGATCAGCTCCCCCTCGGCCGGATGCGAGCGCAGTTCGTAGTAGCCGTTCCGCCAGAAGTAGTCGGCGCGGTGCGCCTCCTCGGCCCGCATCACCGGGGCGGCCGGCACGCCGGCGTCGCAGAGCAGATCGACCGCGTCGTTGCGGCGGATGTCGGCGAAGGCCCGCGCCATCTCCGCAGCGAGGTCGCCATCACGTGGCTCGACAAGCGCCGCCTCGCCGTCCCAGCGCTGGGTCCACTCCGGATGCTCCAGCGCCCGGGCCAGGTCCTCGAACTGCTTTGGCGTGGTGATCGCCAGCGTGATCCAGCCGTCGGCGCAGCGATGGAACCGCTCCAGCGCGGAGAAGCCGATGCAGTCGCGCCCGCCCTTGGCCATCGGTGGGCGGCCCTCGTACCAGGTGAGGTCGCCCGACTGGTAAAGCGCGCTCTGGGCCGCCAGGCTGGTCTCGGTGTCCTGGCCCGTGCCGGTCAGCTCGCGGGCATGGAGGGCGGCGATGATGGCGAAGGCGGCCATGGCCGCGGTCGCCACGTCGTTGATGGCGATGGCGTGGAACACCGGCTCTCCCTCGTCGCCGCCCTGCGCCCACATCAGCCCGCTCCTGGCCTGCAGCAGCGCGTCGAAGCCGGGCAGGGCGGCGTCGGCGCCCCGGGAGCCGTAGGTGTTGATGGAGCAGGAGACCAGGCGCGGGTTCACCGCCGCCAGCGCGGCGTAGTCGATGCCGAGCCGTTCGCGCACGCCGAGACGATAGTTGTCCAGCACCACGTCGGCCTGCTTGGCCAGGTCGACAGAACAGCGCCCTGCCGGCGGGCTGCTTCAGGTCGAGGCCGAGGCCGCGCTTGCCGCGGTTGTAGTTGAGGAAAGCGCCCAGGTAGCGGAACGGGTCGCCGTCCGGCTCTCGACCTTCACCACCTCGGCGCCGAAGTTGGCCAGGATCGCCCCCGCATAGGTGCCGGCGATCACGGTGCCGAGGTCGAGCACCCTGACGCCATCGAGCGGCGGCCCGGTGCGGGGCTGCAGGTCGTTCGGGATCGCCCGCGGCGCCGCGAACGCCGCCAGGTCCGCCTCCGTCGCGTCCAGGGTCAGGTGGCGCACCGAGCCCGGCGTCTCGTGCAGCCTGGCCGGCACGCCGACCATCCGCACCGGGCCGTGCTCCGGATGCTCCAGTTCGGCGGCCAGGTCGTTGGCGCGGATGAGTTCGCTGGCCAGGAAGTCTTCACGGTGGTCGACGGCGCTGGCCGGCACGTCGTTTTCGCGGAACACCGCCAGCCAATGGTCGCGCGGTCCGCTCAGCAGTTTCGCCTGGATCGCCGAGCCGATGTCCATCGGCGCCCGTTCCAGCCCCAGCGCCCTGATCGCCCGATCGAAGAACTGGGAGAACAGGGCCGCCAGGAACAGCCATTCGCCGTCGCCGCACTGGTAGAGCCGGTAACTGGCCGATCCGCCCAGCGGGTGGCCGCCGCCCATCGCCGGGGCGCCGATGTGCGACGATCGGACACGCCGTCTCGGCCATGGCGTGCAGGCCGCTGACCGTCACCGCTCGGCCCTTGCCCTCGTGGCCGCGCTGGATCAGCGCCGCTCCGGCCGCGCTGGCCGCCAGGACGCCCTGGGCGTGATGGACGATCTGGGCGACGTGCCAGACCGGCTGGTCGGCGTAGCTGCCCTGCCGGAACGCCGAACCGGCCAGGCCGGTCAGGGTCGCATGGTGCGCCGGCAGTTCGCTCCAGCGCCCGGTCGTGCCGTAGGGCGGCGTCCACAGATGGATCAGCCGCGGATGGCGCTCGGCCAGGGTCTCGGCGTCGAGTTCCAGCGCCTCGAGCTCGCGCGGCGAGTGGTCGAACACGGCGATGTCGGCGGCGGCTAGCAGTGGCTCGAACCGTGCGCGGTCGGCGGCGTCGGCCAGATCGAGCGTCAGGCGCTGCTTGTTGCGGTTCCAGGTCAGGTAGCCGGGCTGGTCCTTCGCGCGGTCGCCATTTGGCGGCTCGACCTTCAGCACCTCGGCCCCGAAATCGGCCAGCAGCATCGTCGCCAGGGGACCCGCCAGTCCTTGCGTGCAATCGAGGACCCGGATGCCCTGAAAAGCGCTCATGGGAAGGCGCTCATCCCACGCCAGCGCTCATGCCGCCGTCGACCGGCAGGATCGCGCCGGTGATGAACTTGGCCTCGTCGGAGGCCAGGAACAGCGCCGCGTAGGCGACGTCCCAGCCGGTGCCCATCTTGTGGCCGAGCGGCACCTGCGCGTCGCGGCCGGCGCGGATCTCCTCGGTTGGACGCCCCTGCGACGCGGCCCGGCCGCCGACCGCCATCGGCGTGTCCATCAGCCCCGGCATGATGCAGTTGCAGCGGATCATGTAGCGGGTGTTGCCCGCCGCGGTGGCGCGGGTCAGCTTGTTCACCCCCGCCTTGGACATGCCGTAGGCGATCAGGTTCGAGGCCGCGACCGCCGCCATCGACGAGATGTTGACGATCGCCCCGCCGCCGCCCTGCTCGCGCATCGGCGGCAGGAAGTGCTTGATGGTCAGCCACATGGCCTTGAGGTTGGTGGTCATGATGCGGTCGAACACCTCGCCCTCGAGCTGGGTGAGCGAGTTGTCGCGGCCGCCGATGCCGACGTTGTTGTGCAGGATGTCGATCCGCCCCAGCCGCGCCTTGGCCTCGGCGGCGAGCGCCTGGCAGGCGGCTTCGTCGGTGATGTCGGCCTCGTAGGCGCTGGCCTTGCCGCCCTCGGCCTCGATCATCGCCACCGTCTCGGCCGCCGACTCCAGCCGGCGGTCGACGCAGAGCACCGTCGCTCCTTCTCGGGCGAACAGGATAGCGGTGGCGCGGCCGTTGCCGATGGTCTCGCCCGGCGTCTGTCCGGCGCCGACGACGACCGCCGTCTTGCCCGCCAGCCGGCCGGCCATCAGGCGGTCTCCAGCTTCAGGCCGTCGAGGAAGCCGAGCACCGCGTCGTTGAACGCCTCCGGCTGGTCGATGTTGGAGGCATGGCCGGCGTTCGGGATCACCGCCTTCTTCGCGCCGGGGATCTTGGCGGCCATGTAGTCGGAGGCGGCGATGAACGGCGCGTCCTCGGCCCCGACCACGACCAGCGACGGGACCTTGATGTTCGGCAGGCTGGAGATCACCCGGTCGTCGTGCTGGGTCAGCATGCCCCGCGCGGCCTTGGCCAGGCCCTCGGCGTTGCGGTGCGGCGCGGTGCGGGTCTCGGCCCCGCCGCCCTTCGGCAGGCCCTCGGCCTCCAGCCGCTCGGCGCGCTTGATCGAGGTGGCGTTCCAGCCGGCGCGCGGCTCGTCCTTCTTGTAGCCGGGGCCGGTGTCGATGATCAGCAGCGCCTGGGTCCGCTCGGGATGGGCCAGGTGGAACGCCAGCGACATGTAGCCGCCCAGCGAAAGCCCGCCGATCACCGCCGTCTTCGCCCCGACCGCGTCCAGGATCGCCGCCATGTCGGCGACCGTCTCGGCTTCGGTGTAGGCGCCCTGGTCCGCCGGATAGTCGGTGTGGCCGTGGCCGCGCATGTCCCAGGTGATCAGCTTGTAGCGCTTGGAGAACGGCCCGACCTGGCCCTCCCACATGTGCGAGCTGGACGAGTAGCCGTGCGTCAGCAGCACCGGCGTCCCCTCGCCATGGACCTCGTAGTAGAGCTCGACGCCGTTCCGGTTCAGCTTGGGCATTGCCATCCTCCGCTTACCCGCTCTTCCCCGCGAAAGCGGGGACCCAGGCTTTTTTGGCCACGGAAAACACGGACCGACACCGCAAACTCAAGTGCCATACCGGCCGAAGCTAGCGGAGAGCCTTTCTGTGCTTTCCGTGTTTTCCGTGGCCAATTTTCTCCTCACGCCCCGACGAAATTGCCGGGCCGCCGTTCGTTTACCGACCGCACGCCTTCGGCGAAGTCCTTGGTCTTGCGCAGCCAGGATCTGCTCAACCAACTCGTGGTCGGTCTGCGCCTTCACCGCCTCGGCGAGGCCGGCGCGGAAGGTGGCCCGGGTCGACTGCACCGCCAGCGGCGCGTTCGCGGCGATCTCGTTCGCCAGGCGCATCGTGGCCGCCTGCAGCTCGTCCAGCGGCGCCAGCACGTCGGCCAGGCCCCAGTCGACCGCCTGCTCGCCGTTGATCCGCCGCCCGGTCATGCACAGCAGCGCCGCCCGTTGCTGACCGATCAGCCGCGGCAGGGTGTAGGTGATGCCGAAGCCGGGGTGGAAGCCCAGCTTGACGAAGTTGGCGGTGAAGCGCGCTTCGGGCGCGGCGACCCGGAAGTCCGCCACCAGCGCCAGGCCTAGCCCGGCGCCGACCGCCGCGCCTTGGACGGCGGCCACGATCGGCTTCTTGGCCGAGAACAGCCGCACCGCCTCGACGTAGAGCGGGTTGATTCCCTGCATGCCCTCTGCCGCCGACGCCGCCTGGATTGACCAGGTCGGCGCCGGCGCAGAACACCTTGCCGGCAGTGGTGAGCACGCTGACCCGTAGCTCTGTCGCGGCGTCGATATCGAGCAGGGCGTCGGCCAGGTCGCGCATCAGACTCGACCGAGACATGGTTGTTCGGCCGCCGGTCGAAGGTGAGGACGGCGACATGGCCCTCGATCGAAACGGCGACCTCGCCGTATTGGGTTTTCATCGGAGCACTGGCCTTTCGTCGAGCAATGGACTTGACACGAATTGAATCCTGCCGTTCACGTCACCACCGGTAACGAGTACCGGTCTTTGACATCGTGAATGAGAGCGGAGAACCGGGGGACGCCTCACCGCCGCGTCCCCAGCAGGTTCCTCGCCACCACCCATTTGTGCACCTCGGTGGGCCCGTCGTAGATGCGCATGGTGCGCAGCTTGCCGCTCATCAGCTGCAGCGGCAGCTCCTTGGTCATGCCCATCGCGCCGAAGGTCTGCATCGCGTGGTCGACCACCTCGTAGGCCATCTCGGTGCAGAACGACTTGATCATCGAGATCTCCAGCCGCACGTCGCGCTTCTGGTCGAGCTTCCAGGCGCAGTCGTAGGTCATCAGCCGCGCGGCGTGGATGCGGGTCGCCGCGTCGGCCACCCACCATTGGATCGCCTGGCGCTCGGAAAGCGGCACGCCGAAGGTGACCCGCTGCGGCGCGTACTCGATGATCATGTCCAGCGCGCGCTGCGCCATGCCGACCGACCAGGCCGCCATCTGGATGCGCCGGGTGCCGAGCCGAAGCTGCATCGGCGCAAAGCCGTTGCCCTCGGTCCCCAGCAGCTTCCAGCCCTCGACCCGGCAGTCCTCCAGCGCGATCTCGTAGGTGGCCGCGCCGCCGACCATCGGGATGCGACGCAGCACGTTGAAGCCGGGCGTGCCCTTGTCGACCAGGAAGGCGGAGATGCCGCCGCGCGAGCGCTTCTCCTTGTCGGTCAACGCCATCAGGATGGTGAAGTCGGCGTCTTCGGCGCGGCTGATCCAGATCTTGCGGCCGTTGATCACCCAGTCGTGTCGCCGCCGTCCTTGCCGGGGACGCGCTCGGCGCGGGTGGTCATCCCGGCCGGATCGCCGCCGGCGCCGGGCTCGGAAATGCCGATCGCCGAGATGGTCTCGCCGCGGACGTAGGGCTCGAGGTAGGCGACGCGCTGGCGCTCGTTCACCGTCGCCATCAGCATGCGCAGGTTCGGGCTGTCCGGCGGCAGGGTGTAGGGCGTGACCGTGCGGCCCAGCTCCTCCTCGACCCCGACCATGGCCACGTCGGGCAGGTCCGAGCCGCCGATGTCCTCCGGCGCGTCGAGGCCCCAGAGGCCGAGCTCGCGGGAGATCTTGTCGAGCCGCTCGTGATCGGCCTTGTCCAGGCCGAGGCCCTTGCCGGACGCCTCGCGCTCCAGCGTCTTCGCCTCGAGCGGCATCAGCTCGTCGCGGACGAACCGCGCCACGAGGTCCTTGAGCATCCGATGCTCTTCGGCCAGCTCGAAATCCAAGCGCGTCTCCTTATCCCACCCGTGGCTTTTCGCCCTTCTTGCGGCCATTGTAGTCAGCAACGACCGGGGGCGTCATGCCCCAAGAGCCGTCAAGGAGGAATTCGTTGAAGGAAGCCGGCGAGCTGGCGCGCGAGGCGACCGGGCCCCTGAAGGGCGTGCGCATCCTGGACATGACCAGCGTGGTTTTCGGCGCCTACGCCACCCAGATGCTGGGCGACCTCGGCGCCGACGTGATCAAGGTCGAGTTCCCGGGCGGCCGGCGCGGCGGCGGCGGCGACATCATGCGCTGGACCGGCGCCTTGCCCGAGGGCTGTCCGACCGACCTCGGCCCGATCTTCCTGACCATCAACCGCAACAAGCGCTCGGTGCTGCTCGACCTGCGCGAGGAGAAGGCGCTTCGCCGCTGCGGCGGCTGATCAAGACCTGCGACGTATTCGCCGTCCTCGGTGCGCTACGAGGGCATGAAGCGGCTCGGCCTCGACTACGAGGGGGTCAAGGCGATCCGGCCGGACATCATCTACTGCCACGGCGCGGGCTATGGCGCCGACGGCCCCTACGCCGGCGAGCCGGCCTACGACGACCTGGTGCAGGCCGGACTCGGGGCTGGCCGACCTGATCCCGCGCAGCGACGGCAACCCGACGCCGCGCTATCTGCCGACGCTGGCGGCCGACAAGGTGTCGGGCCTCTTCATGGCCAATGCGATCACCGCGGCGCTCTTCCACAAAGAGCGCACCGGCGAGGGCCAGTTCGTCGAGGTGCCGATGCTGGAGTGCCTGGTCAGCTTCAACCTCGTCGAGAACATGTTCGGCCACACCTTCGACCCGCCGACCGGCCAGTGGGGCTACACCCGCTCGACCAACCCGCACCGCAAGCCGTTCCCGACCAAGGACGGCTACATCGGCCTGCTGCCCTACACCGACCAGCAGTGGGACCAGTTCTTCGAGATCGCCGGCTGGGGCGAGACCATTTCCAAGGACCCGCGCTTCGCCGACTTCCGCACCCGCGCCGCCAACATCGGCGCGCTCTACGCCATGGTCGACGAGGTGACCAAGACCCGCACCACGGCCGAGTGGCTGGAGCTGCTGAAGCCGCTGCAGATCCCGGTGGTGAAGATGAACCGGCTCGACGACCTGTTCGACGACCCGCACCTGGAGGCGGTCGGCCTGTTCGAGCGCCATCGGCACCCAGACGCCGGGCCCTACGTCGCGATCCGCCCGCCGGTGAAGTATTCCGCCTCGCCCGCCAACATCCGCCGCCATCCGCCTCGAATGGGTCAGCACACCGAAGAGGTGCTGGCCGAACTCGAGGAGAAGGACACCGCGGAGTAGGAGCCATAGCCCATGCGCCTGCGCCAGATCGCCTTCATCGCCAAGGACGTCGAGCCGATCGCCGAACAGCTCGGCGCGGTGTTCGGGCTTAAGGTCGGGTTCCGCGACCCGGGCGTCGAGTACTTCGGCCTCCGCAACGTGGTGATGCCGGTCGGCGGCGAGTTCCTTGAGGTGGTGGCCCCGTTCCGCGACGACGCCTCGGGCGCCCGCTACCTCGCCCGCCGCGGCGGCGACGCCGGCTACATGGTGATCCTGCAGGACGCCGACGCGATGGCCCACCGCGCGCGGCTGGAGAAGATGGGCGTACGGCTGATCGCCACGCAGCCGCGGCGACGACTATCAGTACACGCACTTTCATCCCGCGGACTGCGCCGGGGTGCTGATGTCGCTCGACAGCGTGCCGGGCGACGCCGCCTGGCGCGAGCCGATGAGCGACTGGCCGCCGGCGGGGCCAAAGTGGCGCGAATATCCGGCGGATGCGGCGCTCGGCATCGCGGCGGTGACGATCCAGTCGCGCGATCCGCTGGCGGCCTGCGAGCGGTGGTGCGCGCTGCTGGACCGGCCGGCCCAGACCGCCGGCGATGCGCTGGAGATCGCCCTGGAACGGGGCGCGATCCGTTTCGTCGCGCCGGTGGACGACGACGGCACCGGGGTGGTCGGCCTCGATATCGAGGTGCGCGACGGCCACGCGGCGCTCGATCGGGCCAGGGCGGCGCGGCCTGCCGGTGGCGGGCGGGGCGGTGGAAATCTGCGGCGTGGTCGTGCGCCCGGTCTCGGTCTGAGGAGTAGCGCGATGGGACTCGACGGCAAGCGCATCGTCATCGTCGGCGGCACGTCCGGCATCGGTCTGGCGGTGGCGCAGGGTGCGATCGCCGAGGGTGCGGAAGTGGTGGTCGGCTCCAGCCAGGCCGCCAACGTCGAGACCGCGACACGGCGGCTCGGCAACCGCGCCTCGGGTCACGCCATCAATGTGCGGGACGAAGACTCGGTCGTCTCCTTCTTCGGCCAGGCCGGCCCGTTCGACCATCTGGTGTTCACGGCCGGAGACTGGGGCGCGGCCGGGCTGAATTGGCCGACGATCGACGAGCCGGACCGGGCGGCCGACATCTTCGCGGTGCGCTACTGGGGCGCGCTGGCGGCGATCCGGCGGGGGCGCGGGCAGATCCGCGAGGGCGGCTCGATCACCTTGACCAACGGCATGGTCGCCCACCGGCCGCGCAAGGGCTCGGCGCTCTCGACCGCGATGGCGGGCGGCATCGAGTTCCTGACCCGGGGCCTCGCCGTCGATCTGGCGCCGATCCGGGTGAATGCGGTCTGCCCCGGCGCCATCCTGACCGGCGTCTGGGACGGCGTACCGGCCGACCGCCGCGAGGCGCAGTTCCAGCGCATGACCGGCCACCTGCCGATCCCGCGCGTCGGCCAGCCCGCCGAAGTCGCCGAGGCCTACCTCTATCTGATGAAGGCTGGCTACACGACCGGCCAGGTGCTGCTTGTGGATGGAGGCGGCTCGGTGATCTGAGGCGGGTGCGCGGGGAGCACGCATTTTCAATCAATGATTGGGAGGTTGGGGTCCGCGCCGCCAACCTGTTCGGGGCCCATGCTACGCATCTCCCTAGCGATCACTAGCGCGGTCGCGCTTCTCGGCGGGCTTGTGAGCTGCGCCCCAGCCCCTGACCCAAACCTCCACGCGGTAAAGGTCAGTTTCGCCTTCAGGTACAACGGCCGAGCCTACGCAACGTCGTACCTGACGACGATGAAGGATCAGACCGGCTTCGGGGCTGGCGGGAGCTGGACACCCTGGGAAAGATGGTCGCCCGCGCGCCAGCGCGCCGCGGTGTCCCTGCCGGATGGGTCTCTGCTCATTCTGTTTCCCGATTGGAACGTCCGGGGCGACGGCCTGCCCCGTGCGGCCTACGGCACACCGGTGCAATGGGCTTGGCTGGACAGTGTGAAAGCTCCGAAGGAGATCGTTTCGGGCGGTGATTTCACTCGTCGTTCGCCCGACGAAACCAGGCAGGTCGACTTTCCATGGTTCGATCCGACGGCGACCGTCGAGCCGGTGAGCGACAGCCTTCTTCCCGCCGCCGCTCACGCCGACCAGTCTCCAGATGAAGCCGGCGTGATCGCATTCTCGAACATCGGCGGCATTGCCGGAAAGGACTTTGACGGTGCGCTCTACTCGGGCGTCAAGCTCGCGCCCGTCGAGGCAAATGAACTTTCGCCACGCGCCAAGGTGTCCGACTGGGCGCCAGCGAGTGGTTGCGAAGTCGCCGCGGTCGTCGGAGCCCCGGCAACATTGCTGTTCCGCCCGACGGCGAGGGAGCTGATGTCGGACGGGTCGGTCTGGCGCGCCGACGCGGGGCCGGCCCCCCACGAACCGATGGTGATGTACCCGACGGGTCAGGATGTCGCGATCACGGACGGGTTTGATGTGAGCCGGTATGACAATCTCGTCCTGCGAATGGTTCGCTCGGTCTCGATGGCGGGTCGGACATGCTCCGGTATCGTCCCGGCGCCGAATGCCCGGGCTGAGCTGATCCGGTACCCGGACGGCAAGCTGGTGCTCCTAGCGCCCTCCTCGGAGATCACCCTCGTGAGGCGATGAACCGGTTGCCGCCAAGCGCTGCCGGTGATGTGATGCCTTGGGGGAGCGCGCGATGCAAAAGCTCGTACTGGCGTTCGTGCTGTCGAGCTCAGTAGCTCTGGCGGGCTGCGGTTACTTCTACCCGTTCGCCGACAACCGCGCCAAGGCCAGCGTCGAGGCGATGAACCTTACCGACGTGCACCTGACCCGCACGGTAATGGGCCTGAGCTGCAGCAAGAGCGACCACATCTACTACAAGTTCACCGCCCGCAATCTGGCCGGCCAGCGGATCAGGGGCGTGGTCTGCATGAGCTATCTCAAGGGCGCGACGGTCCGCATCACGGGCTGACTTGATCGTCGATCGGCGGCGCCAGCAGTGGCGTTACAGACGTTTAAGTGTCGCGATCCAAATACCCGCGTTAGCGTCGCCGTATGCCGATACTGACGATCGAACAACTCACCCACGTCTATCCGAATGGCGTGCAGGCCCTCGACGGGATCTCGCTGACGATCCCCGCGGGGCTCTACGGCCTGCTCGGCCCCAACGGCGCCGGCAAGTCGACGCTGATGCGCACGATCGCGACGCTGCAGGCGCCGACGTCGGGGCGGATCCGCTTCGACGACATCGACGTGCTGGCCAATCCCCAGGCGCTGCGCCGACAGCTCGGCTACCTGCCGCAGGACTTCGGCGTCTATCCGCGCGTCTCGGCCTACGACATGCTCGACCACATGGCGGTCCTGAAGGGGCTCGCCGAGCGCAAGGCGCGGCGCGAGGCGGTCGAGTTCCTGCTCAACCAGACCAACCTGTGGGCGGTGCGCAAGAAGGCGCTGGCCGGCTTCTCCGGCGGCATGCGCCAGCGCTTCGGCATCGCCCAGGCGCTGATCGGCGATCCGGCGCTGATCATCGTCGACGAACCCACCGCCGGGCTCGACCCGGAAGAGCGGCTGCGCTTCCTCAACCTGCTGGCCGAGATCGGCGAGAACGTGGTCGTGATCCTCTCGACCCACATCGTCGAGGACGTCTCCGACCTCTGCCCGCGCATGGCGATCATCGCCGGCGGCCGGATCGTCCGCGAAGGCGGGCCGCTCGACCTGATCGCCGAACTCAAGGGCCGCATCTGGACCAAGTCGATCGGCCGCGACGAGCTGGAGGCCTGCCGCGCGAAGTACAAGGTGATCTCCACGCGCCTGTTCGCCGGGCGAACGGTGGTGCACGTGCTCTCCGACGCCGATCCTGGCGACGGCTTTGCGCCGGTCGACGGGCGGGCTCGAGGACGTCTACTTCTCGACCCTGTCCACCGACCGCCGCGCCGCCTGACAGGAGGCCGGGGGATGTTCTTCAGGATCGCGGGCTTCGAGTTCCGCTACCAGCTGCGCCAGCCGATCTTCTGGGTCGGCTTCGTCATGTTCTTCCTGCTGGCGTTCGGCTCGGTCGCCTCGGACAACATCCGCATCGGTTCGACCGACAACGTTCACAAGAACGCCGCCTATGTGATCGGCCAGTCCACCGTGATCCTGGCGGTGATCTACATCTTCGTGGTGGCCGCCTTCGTCGCCAATGTCATCGTGCGCGACGACGAGAGCGGCTTCGGCGGCATCGTGCGCTCCACCCGGATCAGCAAGTTCGACTACCTCTACGGCCGCTTCGCCGGCGCGATGGCGGTGGCGGCGCTGGGCTACCTCGCCGTGCCGCTGGGTCTCCTCCTCGGCGCCGCCGCGCCCTGGGTCGATCCCGACACCCTGGGCCCGCTGGTGATCGGCAACTACGTCTACGCCTACGTCGTGCTGGCGCTGCCGGTGCTCTTCCTCAGCGGCTCGATCTTCTTCGCCCTGACCACCGTCACCCGCTCGATGATGTGGACCTATGTCGGTGTGATCGGGCTGTTCGTGCTGCGCACCGTGCTGGCGGTGGTGCTCGCCAAGCCGGGGCTGGAGCATATCGCCGCCATCTGGGAGCCGTTCGGCGCCGGCGCGTTCGGCGCCGCGACGCGCTACTGGACCGCCAGCGAGCGCAACGCGCTGATGCCGCCGATCGCCGGCGACCTGCTGCTCAACAAGGCGATCTGGCTGGGCGTGGCCGTCGCGTTCCTGGCCGCGGCCTACCGGCTGTTCAGTTTCCAGTCGGCCGAGCGGTCGGGACGCAGGCGCAAGGCGCTCGCGCCGGCCGAATCCGCCGCCGCGCTAGACGCCGCTGCGCCGTCTCGGCGGCCTACCGCCAAGCCCAGCTTCGGCGCCGCCACCGGCTGGGCCCAGCTCTGGGCGCGCACCCGGCTCGACGCGCGGCCAGGTCTTCAGCAGCCCGGCCTACTTCGTCCTGCTGGGCCTGGCCGCCTTGCTCTCGGTGGTCAATCTCTGGCTGGCCACCGACGTCAGCACCTACGGCGGGGCGATCTTCCCGGTCACCCGGGTGATGATCCAGGCGCTGGCGGGCGCCTTCACCTTCTTCGGCCTGATCATCGCGGTCTACTATTCCGGCGAGCTGGTCTGGCGCGAGCGCGAGCGCAAGACCGAGGAGATCATCGACGCCGCGCCCGTGCCGGACTGGATGTTCGTCGCACCCAAGACGCTGGCGATCGCCTTGGTGCTGGTCTCGACCACGGCGGTCGGCGTCGCCGTCGCGATGCTGATCCAGGCGATCAAGGGCTACTTCGACTTCGAGCTCGGCAAATACCTGCTCTGGTACGTGCTGCCGAATGCGATCGACTTCGTGATCGTCGCCGCCCTGGCGATCTTCGTGCAGGCGCTGGTCCCGCACAAGTTCGTCGGCTGGGCCGTGATGGTGGTCTATCTGATCTCGACCATCGTGCTGACCAACCTCGGCTTCGAGGACAACCTCTACCAGTACGGCGGCGGCCCCAACACGCCGCTCTCCGACATGAACGGCCTCGGTCACTACTGGGTCGGAACCTACTGGTTCCGCGCTCTACTGGAGCGCCTTCGCGCTGATCCTGCTGGTGCTGGCCTACGGGCTGTGGCGGCGCGGGACCGAGACCCGGTTCATGCCGCGCCTGCGTCGCCTGCCGGCGCGGCTCATGGGGCCGTCGGGCGTGATCCTGAGCGTTGCGGTCGCGGCGTTCGTCGGCTGCGGCGGCTTCATCTTCTACAACACCCACATCCTCAACCCGTACCGCACCACGGTCGAGGGCGAGCGGTGGCAGGCCGACTACGAGAAGAAGTTCCTGCGCTACGAAACGCTGCCGCAGCCCAAGGTCGCCTCCCTCAAGCTCGACATCCAGGTCTGGCCGCACCAGACCAGGGTCGTCACCCACGGCGTCTACACGATCCAGAACCGCTCGGCCGGGCCGATCGGGGTGGTGCACCTGCGCTTCCCCCGTGACCTGATCGTCAATGACGTGCGGCTCGACGGCGCCCGTCTGCAGAGCGACGATGCCCGCTTCAACTACCGCATCTACGCCTTCGACACGCCGATGCAGCCCGGCGAGACGCGCAGTCTCGCCTTCACCACCACCTTCCAGCAGCAGGGCTTCCGCAACAGCGGCGCCGTCCTGCAGATCATGGACAACGGCACGTTCGTGAACGACCGCGATCTGCGGCCGGTGATCGGGATGGACCGCAACGGCGCGCTGGAAGACCGCACCAAGCGCCGCAAGTACGGCCTGCCGCCGGAGCTGCTGACGCCGAGGCTCGGCCAGCCCGGCGCCGATCAGGTCAATGGCCTGACCCACGATTCCGACTGGGTGAAAGCGGACATCACCGTCACCACCGACGCCGACCAGACGCCGATGGCGCCCGGCTATGTGGCCTCGCAGGTGGTGGCGAACGGGCGGCGCACGGTCCACTTCGTCACCGACACGGCGATGCTCGACTTCTTCTCGGCCCAGTCGGCGCGATATGCGGTGGCGAGCGTGCCCTACAAGGGCGTCGACATCAGCGTCTACTACGACCCGCAGCACCCCTGGAACGTGGGCCGCATCCAGCATGTGATGGAGGCCGGGCTAGACTACTACCAGGCCAATTTCAGCCCCTATCAGTGGCGACAGATGCGGGTGCTGGAGTTCCCCGATCCACAGGGCCAGTTCGCCGAGTCGTTCGCCGGCACCGTGCCCTGGTCGGAGGGCATCTTCTTCATCGCCGACAACCGCGATCCGACCCGGGTCGACATGGTCACCTACGTCGGGGCCCACGAGCTGGCGCACCAATGGTGGGCGCACCAGGAGATCGCGGCGGACGAACAGGGCGGCGATGTCCTGTCCGAAACCCTCGCCCAGTACTCGGCCGGCATGGTGATGAAGCACATGTACGGCCCCGAGATGATGCGGAAGTTCCTCAAGTTCGAGCTCGACAGCTACCTCAGGGCCCGCGGCGGGGCGGTGAAGGCGGAGCTGCCGCTCGAGCGGGTCGAGGACCAGCCCTACATCTACTACCGCAAGGGCTCGCTGGTGATGTACCGGCTGCAGGACCAGATCGGCGAGGACGCGGTGAACCGGGCGCTGCGCCAGCTGCTGCACGACTACGCGTTCAAGGGCCCGCCCTATCCGACCGCGCTCGACCTGGTGAAGGACCTGCGCGCCCAGGCGCCGGCCGACAAGCAGCAGCTGATCACCGACCTGTTCGAGAAGATCACCCTCTACGAGGTGAAGGCGTCGCACGCGGTGGCGACCCGGCGGCCGGATGGCAAGTGGAACCTCACCTTCACCGTCGACGCCAGGAAGCTCTACGCCGACGGCCAGGGCCGCGAGACGCCCGCGCCGATGAACGAGACGCTCGACGTGGGCGCCTTCGACATCAAGCCTGGGGACGACGGCTACGACCCAAGCAAGGTGATCGCGGTGCAGAAGCTGGCGATCCATTCCGGCGTCCAGACCGTGACGCTGGTGGTCGGCCGCTTGCCCAGGTTCGCCGGCGTCGATCCGTTCAACCAGCTGATCGACCGCGACGACGAGGCCACCGTCACTCAGGTCGCCGCGCGCTAAGCGCAGCCATTTGCCGCCACGTTCGTTTGGTCTCGGATGAAACCGAGCCGGGACGTGGCATGACGCTTCACCAGGAGCTGGCGTTCGGGCTGATCGGCGTCACCCTGCTGCTCTTCATCTGGGGGCGCTGGCGCTACGACCTGATCGCGCTGGGCTCGGTGCTGACCGCGGTCCTGATCGGCGTGGTGCCCGCCGCCAGCGCCTTCGACGGCTTCAAGAGCGACGTAGTGGTGATCATCGCCGCCGCCCTGGTGGTCAGCGCCGCGTTCGAACGCAGCGGGGTCGTCGAGGTGGTGTTGCGGCCGCTGCTGTCGCGGCTGAAGGGCGAGCAGAGCCAGGTCCCGGCGCTGGCCGCCGCGACGGCGCTGCTGTCGATGGCCAGCAAGAACGTCGGCGCCCTGGCGATCCTGATGCCGGTCGCACAACAGATCTCGCGCCGCACCGGCACGCCGATCTCGCGCCTGCTGATGCCGATGAGCTTCGCCTCCCTGCTCGGCGGCCTGGTCACCCTGGTCGGCACCTCGACCAACATCATCGTCTCTCAGGTGCGCGAGCAGACGCTGGGCAAGCCGTTCGGCATGTACGACTTCGCCCCGGTCGGGCTGGGCCTGACGGCGCTCGGCCTGATCTTCCTCACCTTCGCCTATCGCATCCTGCCCAAGGACCGCCCGGCGCAGGTTCCGCTGACCGAGGCGCTGGCGAACCAGAGCTACGCCACAGAAGCCGTCATTCCCGACGACTGGGACGGCGGGCCAAGGCGCGTCGGCGAGATCGGCAAGTCCAGCGGCGGCGTGGCCCAGGTCACCGGCATCGTGCGGGCGGGCGATCGCCGCGTCCAGCCGCACGCCAACACCCTGGTGAAGGCCGGCGACGTGCTCCAGCTGGAGGGCGAGGCCGACGCGCTGCACAAGCTGATCGCCGACCTGCGCTGGCGTCCGCACCGCTCGGAGCACCCGCTGGAGCGGAGCAAGGAGGAAGTGCGCTCGGTCGAGGCGGTGGTGGGCGCCGACTCCGTCCTGACGGGCCAGTCGGTCAGCCGCCTCGACCTCCAGTCGCGCTTCAACATCAAGCTGTTGGCCGTGGCGCGCAGCGGGCGGCGGGTGACCCAGCGCCTGCGGGCCGCGCCGATCCGGCCTGGCGACATCCTGGTGCTGCGCGGCGCCGAGTCCAATCTGTCCAAGGCGCTGACCGAACTCGGCGCCCTGCCGCTGGCCGACCGCGCCGTACAGCTGGGCGCGCGCCGGCCGCTGATCCTGCCGGCGCTGATCCTGGCGGCGGCGATGGTCTGCGTGGCGCTGAAGCTGCTGCCTGTGGCGATCGCCTTCATGATCGCCGCGGTGGCGATGGTGGCCACGCGCGCCATCTCGATGCGCGAGGCCTACGCGTCGCTGGACGGCTCCGTGCTGGTGCTGATCGCGGCGCTGACGCCGGTCAGCGAGGCGCTGCAGAAGAGCGGCGGCGCCGACATCATCGCCGCCAACCTCTCCATCGTGCTGCTGCACGCGCCGCCGCTAGCGGTGCTGGGGCTGATGATGCTGGCGGCGATGGTATGCGCGCCGTTCATGCACAACGCACCGACGGTGCTGATCCTGGCCCCGGTGGCGATCGGCGTGGCCCATCACCTGAAGCTCGGCCCCGACCCGCTGCTGATGGCGGTGGCGACCGGCGCGGCCTGCGATTTCCTCACGCCCGTCGGCCACCAGTGCAACACCCTGGTGCTGGGACCCGGCGGCTATCGCTTCAGCGACTACACCCGGCTCGGCGCGCCGCTCTCGCTGCTGGTGATCGTCGTCGGCACGCTGCTCATCTCGGTGTTTTGGCCGCTCGGCGGGCGATGATAGGCTGGAGCGGCAACCAGGAGACCGCCATGGCGATCCGCGGCGTCGACCACATCAACATCGGCACCAACCGCCTCGAGGAGACCGTCGCCTTCTTCCGCGACGCGATCGGACTCGAGCCGGGCTGGCGTCCCGACTTCCAGTTCGGCGGCGCCTGGCTCTATGCGGGCGAACAGGCGGTCGTGCATCTGGTGGACCTGGCCTCGCCGAAACACCCTTCCAGCGAAGCCGCGCTCGACCATTTCGCCTTCCGCATCGACGACTGGGACGCGGCGATCACCCGGCTGGACGCCGCCGGCGTCAAGTACCGCGCCGTCGAGGTCCCGGGCGCGCCGATCCGCCAGGCGTTCCTGCGTGACCCCAACGGGGTCAACATCGAGCTGAACTATCGCGAGACGGTGGCTGCTTCAGAACCGGCGACGGCGGAGGCCTGACCCGGCAGTCAGCTGAATGCCCGTCCAACGTCATGGCCGGGCTTGTCCCGGCCACCCATGAACACGACTCTCGCACGTGTTCATGGGTTGCCGGCATTCCGCGCTTCGCGCTCCAGCCGGCAATGACGTGAGTTGGATAGCTCAGCTGGGCGCATCTAGAACCGCCAGCGCAGCTGCGCCTGGCCGGTGCGTGGAATCGCCGTCGCCCCTGGCGCCGCGAATTCCAGGTGGCGGTCGTGCAGCAGGTTGAAGCCGGCGAGCCCGAGCTGCAGGTGGCGCGTCAGGTTCCAGGTCAGGCTGACGTCCATCTCGCCATAGGCCGGCACCAGCGGATTGGGCAGCGCGCCGACATAGCGGAACGAGGTGTCGAGCGTGACGTCGTGGCCGAGATTCATCGCCGATCGCAGCGAGGCCTGCGACGGCGGGTCGTCCCCCGCCTGGGCGACGCCCAGCAGCCGGCTGGACCCCGGCTTGAAGCTGAGGTGCTTGGACAGCAGATCGACGCCGGCTGACAGCCGCCACCAGTCCGCCGCCTGGAAGTCGCCCCAGGCCTCCAGCCCGTAGGTGTGGCCCGCCATCAGGTTGCCCCATGTCAGCGGAAAGGCGGGGCCGGGGCTGAACTCGATGGTCCGCAGGTCGTCGTAGACGTTGTAGAACACCGAGACCGACAGCGAGGCGCGCGAGAACGGCTGGCCGCGCGCGCCGATCTCGTAGGCGTTCAGCTTCACCGGCAGGAAGTTGGGATTGCCGACCAGGAACGGCTTGCCGCCCAGCTCCTCGACCGGGTCCTCGTCGAACGGCGTCGGCGAACGGATCGCCTTCTGCGCCGAGGCCCAGAGCGACACCTGCGGGTCGACCCGCCAGGTGAGGCGCGCGCTCGGCAGCAGGCTCACGCCCGCATAGGGATCGTCCTCCGCCTTGAGCCCGAGGATCAGGTTCAGGCGGCTGGTGACGGCGATGGTGTCCTGCCCGAAGACGTCGGACAGCAGCAATGCGCTGGCGGGCTGCAGATAGAAGAAATTGGAGAGCGGGCGGATGTGGAACCACGTCTCGCGCACCCCGCCGCCGACTACGAACTTCTGGCGGTCGCCGATCGGGAGGTCCTGCTGCACGTCGAAATCGTAGCTGTCGTACCAGTAGGGCGTGCCGCCCGTCGCGTCGGCCCCGCGGGCTTCGCGGTTGAAGTAGGTCTGCACCTGCAGCTCCGCGCCATCGGCCCAGGTGTGGTCCCAATGGGCGTTGAGGTTGAAGCCGTTCAGATTTGCGTCGGGCCCCGTGGGCTGGGCCTCGTACCCGTCGTAGCCGTCGCCCTGGATGGTCACCGCATCGGCGGCGGTCGGCGTCCAGTCGAGCTGGAGGCCGCCTTGGGGCTTGGACCAATGGTCGCGCGCGTCGGCGCCGCCCGCCGTCACCGTGTCGCCGATGGCGAAATCGCGAATGTAGGCGCGGTAGGTAAGGTCGTCGTTGACCCGTCCGCCGTAGCGCACGGTTGCGCTTTCGCCATTCGTCCCGGCGGTCACGGCGACCAGTCCGCCCTGGGTCTCGTAGGACTTGCGGGTGATGATGTTGATCACGCCGTTGACCGCATTGGCGCCCCACAGTGTCGCGCCAGGCCCGCTGATCACCTCGATCCGGTCAATATCTTCCGGCACGACGTCCTGGGCGTCCCAATCCACGCCAGAGAACAGCGGATTGTAGACGGTGCGGCCGTCGATCAGCACCAGCAGCGTGTTGGCGAAGCTCTGGTCGGCGATGTTCCCGGCGAAGCCGCGCGCCGTGATCACCCAGCCGTGGGCGCTGGTCTGGGCGACGAACAGGTTCGGCGCCAACCGCAGCATCTCGGGGATTGAATTGGCGCCGGACCGCACGATCTCGTCGTGGGTGATGACGTAGAGCGCCGCGGGAGCGTCGCTGACCGACTGCGCCGTCTTGGTGGCCGAGGAGACCTGGAGATTGGAAAGTTCGCTGATGGAAAGGGCGTGCAGGTCGTCGTCCGACTGCGCGCGCGCAGCCGACGCCAGCAGAACGCCGGCAGCCGCGATCGCGACGCGCCAAACCTCACCCCGAAAGCGCGCAGAGGCGCGCTCCCGCCAGCCCGTTTGCATTCCCCCTCCCCAAACCTCGGATTTGGAACGCCCCCGAATTCGATCGGTTCCTTGACGTCCGAGCGACTGCTTCGGGCACGGCCGAGCGTGGAACCTCCGCGCCTAAGCTTCATTCTGATTGGGTTCAGGTTAGGGTATCCACGTGGGCCGGGCGCCGCAGGTGCGAACGCCGCTGAGGGATGATTGTTTGCGAACTGACCGGCCATTAGGGCGCTGGGTCGCAGTGCTCGTTGCGTGCCTGGTTGCTCCCACGGCCGTGGGGGCCAACCCTCCACTGGAGTTGGAGGTGAAGGCCGCCTATCTCGCCAAATTCGCGCCGTTCGTGACATGGCCGCAGACCGCTTTCGCCGGCCCGGGCGCGCCGCTGGTGCTCTGCGTGCAGGGCGACGACCCGTTCGGCGGGCTGCTCGACCGGTTGGCCGCGGGCCAGAGCGTCGGCGCCCACCCGCTGGTCGTGCGCCGGATGCCCCGCCTGGCTTCGGACAGCGGCTGCCAGATCGCCTACGTCGCCGGCTCGCCCTCGCAGTCCCAGGCCGAGGCGCTGCGCGTGGTCAACGGCCAGCCGGTGCTGACGGTGACTGACGCCGACGGCGACAGCGAGGGCAACAGCAACAGCGACGGGATCGTGCGCCTGATCCTGATCGACGGGCGGGTTCGCTTCATGATCGACGCCGGCCGCGCCGGGCAGTCGGGCCTGGCGATCAGCTCCAAGCTGCTGGCGCTCGCCGCGGACGTGAAGCGATGACCCGCCGCGAACCCGCGCCGGCGCGGGTGCTGATCATCTGGCTGGGCGCCGTGGCGCTGGTGGCCGCGTCGATCGCGCTCGCGTTCCGCGAGGAATATGTCCACCAGGCGATGGTCCAGCAGCAAGCCGAGGCCCAGACCGACGTGCTGGCTGGCAGCGTCAGCGCCGCGCTCGCCTTCGACGATGAAGCGGCCCTGCGCCAATACCTGAGCGCCCTGATGCGAAACCCTCAGGTGGCCGCCGCGGCCATCTACGGTCCCCGCGGGCATCAGGTCGCCGTGCTTGCCGGGAAGAACGCCCAGCGGCCGCCAACCACCCTGATCGGCGATGGCACGCAGCGCATCGACGACCGCGTCATCGTGCTGCGGCCGGTCGCCGAGCAGGGTCAGCGGCTCGGGACGGTCTACTTGCAGACCGCGCCGGAGCGTTTCTCGGAGACGGTCGCGCGGCACACCGCGTTGGTGATCCTGACCCTGCTGGCGCTGCTGCTGCTCAGCTTCGTCACCCGCGCCGCCGCGCGGCTCGCCAGCGCCAACGCTCGGCTCAGCGAGGAGATCGAGGCGCGGACCGCGGCCGAGGAAGCGCTGCGGCAGAGCCAGAAGCTCGAAGCGCTCGGCCAGCTTACCGGCGGCATCGCGCACGACTTCAACAACCTGCTGCAGGCGATCCACGGCGCCTTCGAGCTCATCCTTGGCAAGTCTGGCGACGAGAAGACGGTTCGGCGCTGGGCCCAGAACGGCCTCGAAGCGTCCGAGCGGGGCGCTAGCCTGACCCGCCAGCTGCTGGCGTTCTCGCGCCAGCAGAAGCTGGAGATGAAGCCGCTGGTCGTCGCCGAGACATTGGAGCGGATGGGCGACCTGCTGACACGCGCCATTGGCCCGGCGGTTCGGCTGGTGTTCGATCTCGACCACGACCGCGCGCCGGTGATGGCCGACGCCACCCAGCTCGAACTGGCGGTGATGAACCTGGCCGTCAACGCCCGCGACGCGATGCCCGGCGGCGGCCGGCTGACCATCCGCACGAGGGTGATTTCCTTGGACGGCGATGCCCTGCTGCCGCCTGGGCGCTACGTGGAACTGCAGGTGATCGACACCGGCGAGGGCATGCCTTTGCACATCGTACGCCGCGCCTTCGATCCCTTCTTCACCACCAAGGCGCTCGGCAAGGGCACCGGACTTGGCCTCGCCCAGGTCTACGGCGTGGCGCGGCAGGCCGGGGGCGACGCCCGCATCGCCAGCGCGCCCGGGGGCGGCACGACGGTGACGCTGCTGTTCCGCGAAGCCGGCGACGCGCCCGCGCCCGCGCCGACGGACGCGGCGATCAAACCCACCCCGCCGCTCGAGTCCGCCACCGTGCTGCTCGTCGACGACGACGACGCCGTGCGCAGCGTGGTCCGCGCCGGGCTCGAGATGCGTGGCTTCAGGGTCATGGACGCGAGTTCCGGCGAGGCGGCGTTGAGGCTCGCTGACGCGCAGACGCCGCAGATCGCGGTGATCGACTACGCCATGCCCGGCATGGACGGCGCCGAGACGGCCGAGCAGCTGCGGCGGAGGCTGCCGAACCTGCCGATCATCCTCGCCAGCGGCCACGCCGACACCGCCGCGGTGGAGCGCGTGCTGGGCGGCGCGGCGAGCGTGATGCGCAAGCCGTTCGACATCGCGGCGCTGTCCGACGAGGTGACGCGCATCCTGGCGACGGCCTAGCTGGCCAGGGCGGTCTCGCGCTGATCCGGGTGCTGGACGTAGAAGTCCAGATCAGCCAGCAGGCCCTGCCAGGCCAGCTCCATTTCCGCTGTCCAGCCTTCGCCCACCACCTCGCGCAGCGTCTCGGCCACGACCGGGAAGAAGGTCTGGAACACGTCCGGCGGCACGTCGTAGCCGGCGTGGGTGACGACCTCGCACTGGATCAGGTGGTGGGCGTAGAGCCGCTCGCCGACGAAATCCAGGATCGCCTCGAACACCCGCGCCAGCATCTCGCCCTTGATCGCGCCGTTCTTGTCGCGCCAGAACAGCGCCTCCATCTGCGGCTGCTGGCTGAATAGCCGCGCATAGACCAGGGGCGTCAGGTCGGGGCAGCGCTCGGCCGCCAGTTCCAGGCTCTGCTCGATCAGCGCGGCCCGGTCCACCGCTTGCACCTAGGCCGTCGTGAAGGTGAAGACCGGCGGCGTACCCTCGCCGGTCGAGGACCACTTCAGCTTCACCCGCTGGCCGATCTTCAGCGCATCGAAGTCGCAGTCGATGAAGTTGGTCAGCAGCGAGACGCCCTCGTCGAGGGTGACATAGCCGATCGCATAGGGGACCGGCGTGTTCCGGCGCATGACGCTGAAGGTGTAGATCTGGCCCTCGCCCTTGCTCTCCTCCCACTTCGTCTCGCTCGAATGGCAGAACGGGCAGATCGTGCGGGGGTACCAGTGCGGCTCGCCGCAGGCCGTGCAGCGCTTGATCAGGAACTTGCCCTCCTTGGCCGCATCCCAGAACGGCTTGCTCTCCAGGTTCTGGCCGGGGGCGGGAATGCGCCGGGTGGTCGGGCGCTCGCGGTCTTGAACATCCGACATGGCTATTCCCTCTCCATGATGAGCGTGCCCGAGCCGTGGCGCGTGCCGAGCGAGCCGCCGGTGCCGTGGGCGATGACCAGGTCGCAGTTGGGCACCTGCACCTTCGGATGCGCCTCGCCGCGCGCCTGGCGCACCGCCTCGATGATCTTGGTGATGCCGCCGCGGTTGGTCGGGTGGTTGTTGCACAGCCCGCCGCCGTCGGTGTTGAACGGCAGCTTGCCGACGCCCGAGATCAGGTTGCCGTCGGCGACGAACTTGCCGCCTTCGCCTTTCTTGCAGAAGCCAAGATCCTCGAGCTGCATCAGCACGGTGATGGTGAAGCTGTCGTAGATCGAGGCGTACTTGATGTCGGCCGGCGTGATCCCGGCTTCCGCCCACGCCGGCGGGCCGGACCAGGCGGCGCCGGAAAAGGTGAGGTCGAGGTCCTTGCCGCCGCGCGGGCCTTTGTTCGCCTCGCCGTGGCCGATCACCTTGACCAGCGGGCGCTTGAGGCTCTTGGCGACTTCCGGCGCGGCCAGGATCACCGCGCCGCCGCCGTCGGTGATCACGCAGCAGTCCAGCCGGTGCAGCGGATCGGCGATCATCGGCGAATCCAGCACCTCTTCGACCGTGACTACCTCGCGCAGCATGGCGTGCTCGTTCCACTGCGCGTGGTGCGAGGCGGCGACCTTGATCCAGGCCAGCTGCTCGGAGGTGGTGCCGTAGTCATGCATGTGGCGCATCGCGCACATGCCGTAGGTGTTGTGGGTGGTGCCGCCCCAGATGTTCTCGAACCCGGCCTCCGGAACCTCGTTGACGCCGCCGCCGGCGCCGCCGGCCGGCGCCATGCGGAAGCGCTCGCCGCGGGTCTGCGGATCGCCGAAGCCGGTGCGCGAACCCAGCGGGCGGCCGGCCAGGGTGATCAGCGCCACCTTGCACTTGCCGGCCGCGATCGCCTCGGCGGCGTGGCCGGCGTGGACGATGTAGGACGAGCCGCCGGTCTCGGTTGAGTCCATGTGCTTGAGCTTCAGGCCCATGTAGTCGGCCATCGACATCGCGCCGAAGCCGGGCGCATCGCCCGCGCAGAAATAGGCGTCGACGTCGCTCCACGAGAGCCCGGCGTCCTCCAGCGCCCCCTTGGCGCACTCGGCGTGGACCTGGGCGGTGGAGAGGTGGGGAATGTCGCGGAGCGGATGCTCCCACGCCCCCACCACATAGGCCTTGCCCTTGACGCTCATCGGTTATGTCCCGTCATTTCAATATGATCCTTGAAATCCATCCGACCTAACTAAGCAGGGATGACCACAGCCGGCTAGGGTCCGCGCCGCTGGCCGACCGGGTGCGAGGATGACAGACCGCCGTCGACCACCAGCGCATGGCCGTTGACGTAGGAGCTGTCGTCGGACGCGAGGAAGAGCGCCGCCCCGGCGATCTCGGTGGGCTCGCCGCCGCGCTTCAGCGGATTGAGCTGGCCGATCCGGTCCTCGGTGCCGCGCTCGCGGGCCCGGACGTAGACCCCGCGGGTCATGCCGGTCTCGATCAGGCCCGGGCAGATCGCGTTGACCCGGATCCCGGTACCGTACAGCAGGTTGGCGCTGGTCTGCACCAGGTTGATCACCCCGGCCTTCGAGGCCGAATAGGGCACGCCGCCCGCGCCGGAGCGGATGCCGGCCACCGAGGCAGTGCAGATGATCGAGCCCTTGCCCTTCTCCGTCATCACCGCGCTGGCGTGCTTGATGGCCAGGAACGGCCCGATCAGGTTGATCCGCAGCACCTCCATCCAGCCTTCCGGGGTGATCTGGTCCAGCGGGCCGTAGCCGCCGGCCGCCGAGCCGATGCCGGCGTTGGCGTAGACCGCATCCAAACCGCCGAACTCGCTGACCGCGCGGGCGATGTAGGCCTTGACGTCGTCTTCCTTGCCGGCGTCGCCCTGCATGGCCACCGCCTTGCCGCCGGCCTCACGGATCGCCGCCGCGGTGGCCTCCACCTCGTCGGCCCGGTCGACGCAGACCACCGCCGCGCCTTCCTTGGCGAACAGCAGCGAAGTGGCGCGGCCGATGCCGCTCGCCGCCCCGGTCACCACCGTCGATCGTCCCTCCAGCCGGCCCATCGGCTTCGCTCCCGTTCAAACGCTTGTTGGAAGTGTCTTCAGGCCTGCGGGTGGCCGGGTCAAGGCGCCGCGCGACGCCACAATCCGGCGGGCGCCGCGCCTACGACAGCAGCGTGAAGTGCACCATCGAGCGATGCAGATCGAGCACGTAGACATCCGGATCGCGGCTGACGCCGATCAGGGCGCTGGCCTCCATCGCATTCCACGAGAGCAGGGCGTTGATCAGGCAGAACAGCAGCCGCTCGTCGAGCCGATAGGTCAGCCGGGCGCGCTCGCCCTCGGCCTCGCAGAACTCGGCGTCGGGAGCATCCAGCGCGTAGCGGAACAGGAAGCGGCGCTGGCCGTCCGGCCGCGCGACATCCAGGTACACGTCCATCGCCGGGGCGAAGTTCATCTTGACCCGCCGGGCGGCGTAGTTGGCGGCGCACTTCTTCAGCGCCCGGCCCCAGTCGAACGGCGCGTCGGTCGGCAGCGCCAGCTCGGTGAAGCTGGGCGCGCGGCCCGCCAGGGTCATGGCGTAGGCGGCGCGGTCGGCGTCGGTGAAGTCGCGCAGCACAGCGTCCGGATCGCGGGTGACGGTCAGGGCGGCGCTGTCGAGCGCGTCGCCGGGATAGAGCTTGGCCAGGGCCTCGCCCAGGCCGACCGACGCCAGTTCCGCCGCGAGTTCCGACGGCAGCGGCTGCGGCAGGAAGCGCGAGAGCGGCGCGGCGGGGCCGCCAAGCACATATTCGCCGCCGGCCGGGATCACCCGCTTCGGCCGCAGCGCGCGGGTCAGCTCGCGGAAGTTGGCGGCGGTGCGGGCGCGCAGGGCGGTCATCGCCGCGTGCTTCTTCGCCTCGTCGTAGTCGCTCATCGCCATCGGAAACAGCGAAGCCGAGACGTAGGGCAGCTGGGCGATATCAGGCGCGCCCCAGGTCTGCGCGATCCGCGCCGCATCGGCCGGCAGGATGGTGTTGTCGACGGCCAGGAACAGTCGCGTCCCGTCGGCGTCGAACAGATAGAGCGAGGTGTCGAGGTCGTAGTCGACCTGGGTGTCATCGCCCAGGGTGTTGCCGTGGAAGTCCCGGAACAGCACCAGCTCCGCGCCGGTGTCCGCCAGCGGAATGCGCACCTCGAACAGCGTCTCGATCAGCGTGCGAAAGCCCAGCGCCGCCAGCGCGGTCTTCAGGTTGGGCGTGTTCATCTTGCCGACGATCACCGGCGTCGCGCGGTCGAAGCTGGCCAGGCTCTCGGCGTGCAGGTGATCGTGGTGCAGGTGGCTGATGTAGAGGAAGTCCGGGCGGCTGCGGCGGATCTCGTCGGCCAGGCGCTCGTGCACCGGCGGGAAGTTCCACCAGGTCTGCTGGCAGGGGCCGCAGAACCAGGGGTCGGTCAGGATCCGCCGACCGCCCGCTAGGGTGATCAGGAAACAGGCGTTGGCGACATACTGCAGCTTCATGATCTGGGTTGCGCAATCACGGTGAGGCTGCGCCCCGCGCCGCAGCCGAACAGCGCCTGGCCGAGCGCCAGATAGGCGGGCAGCCCGGCCTCGGCCAGCAGCAGGTCGATCGCCATCCGCGCCCGGTGCGCCGGCTTTCCGGCGGCCGGATCGGCGATGTAGTTCGAACCGGGGTGCATCAGGAACCAGTCGATCGGGAAGCTGGCGTAGGCGAGGCGGACCTCGAACCCGAGCCGATCCAGCAACGCCGTCAGCGATCGGGCTTCGAAGTAGTTGAGGTGCTGCCGCGGGGCGAGCCAGAAGTCGCGGTCGACGCAGCCGGCCTCTCGCGCCGCCAGCTGCAGCGGGCTGAAGTCGTTGGGCACGGTGATCGCGCAGACGCCGCCGGGCGCGATCAGCCGTGGCAGCCGCTGCAGCAGCGGCTCCGGCGCCAGGACGTGCTCCAGCACGTGCTCCATGGCGACCACGTCGAACTGCGCCCCGGCGTCGATCAGGCGCTCGAGGTTGTCGAACGCGTCCCCGAACGTCGCGTGGGCCAGCAGGTCGGGGTGGAAGCGCTTCAGTCCATCGTCGGAGAAGTCGAGCCCGCTGACCTCGAAGCCGGCCGCCCTCGCCGCCGCCAGCAGCCACCCTTCGCCGCAGCCGACTTCGAGGAACCGTCCGCCGCGGGCGCCGCCGCGCGCGGTTTCCACGCCGAACAGCAGCGCACGGGCGATCAAATCGCGGTGAGCCAGCTCAGTCTCGGTGTAGTCCGGCGCGTAGGTGCCGTGCGAGGCCTGGAAATACTCGTCGGCGTAGAACGCCCTCAGCTCATCGGGCGTCGGACGCGGCTGGGCCATGCGCCAGCCGTCGGAGTGTGTGACCACTGTGTAGGTTTTGGTCATTCACCAAAGAGTGTCGTCGATTCGGGAACCCGAGCGTTAGTCCCGGCCGTTTCCGTGCTACGTTTCCGTCACGTCCGGGAGACCCGCCATGAGCCGTTCCGGTAAAGTCAGCATCGAGCTTACCCCGCAGCAGCTGTCCCAAGTGCGTCGCATGGTCCAGGCCGGCGAGTTCGCTTCGGCTTCGGCCCTGTTGCGCGAGGCCGTGAGGTCGTTCCTGCACAGACGCGCGCTGCACGCCGGCGCCCACGGCGCCGCCCGGTTCAGCCGCTCGCTGGAAGCGCGCCACGAGGCGCTGCCCGATGTCTCGGAGCGTGTCGAGCTGCTGTTCGACGCCGGCGACGCGAAGGCCTAGCCGCCACCCTCCTCAGCTTGCGTTGCATTGGTCGGCGATCACATCGCCGATGATGCGTTGGCATTCCTCGGCCCCGGCCGGATTGGCGCTCAGGCCGGCGAAGACGATCAGCGCTTTCCACAGACACCAGCCGCGCGCGCGAGCCCAGGTGGCGGCGTCGAGCGGCAGTCCAGCGTGGAACGCCGTGCGGTCCTCGCCGGCGAAGAAGGTCCAGGCGATGGCGAGGTCGCAGGCCGGATCGCCGACGCAGGCCTGGCCGAAGTCGATCACCGCGCTCAGGCGGCCTTCTCGGACCAGCAGGTTCCCCGGTGCGATGTCGCCGTGCGCCCAGACCGGCGGTCCAGCCCAGGCGGCGGCGAGGGCGGCGTCCCAGACCTCGGCGGCGGCAGCGGCATCGATCCTGTCGCCGAGCGCCGCAATCGCCTCGCGGGTCTCGGCGTCGTAGGTGACGAGCGGGCCGCCCCGCCAGAAGCTGTGGCGCCCGGCCGGAGGTCCGTCCGTTGCGTCGATGCGCTGGAGTGCGGCGAGGAAGGCGGCCAGGTCCGCCGCGAACCGCTGCCGGTCGCCGATCGGCGCAACCGCCGCCGGCTCGCCCTCCAGCCAGCGGTTGACCGACCAGGGCCAGGGATAGCCGTCGCCCGGCGTCCCGATCGCCAGCGGCGCGGGGATCGGCAGCGGTAGGTGAGGCGATAGGCGCGGCAACCAGGCGTGCTCCTTCTCGATCGCCGCGACGTAGCGCCGGTGGCTCGGCAGGCGCACCGCCATCGCCTCGCCGAGCCGGAATGTGCGGTTGTCCCAGCCTTGGCTGGCGACGGGCCGAACCGGCAGGTCGGCCCAGCGCGGGAACTGCGCGGCGATCAGCCGGCGGACGAGCGCGGCGTCGATCTCGCCCGCAGGCGCGGTGTCGTTCGAATTCATGGGATTGGCTCTGAATTCCAGGCGTCGGAACGCACCGAGAAGACTCAGTGCGGGCGGCTCGATGTGGAATTCAGCGGGTCATGATCAGCAAGTTTAGCACAGGTGCGGGGTGGGACAAACCGCTCCCAGCTCGTCACCCCGGCCGCAGCGTCCGCAGGACGCGGAGAGCCGGGGCCGGACGCGCCGAGCCTCGATTGGGTTCGTCTTGGCGATTGAACCTCCGGCCCCGGATCGGCGCGCCGCGCCGTCCGGGGTGACGGGGCCGGCCTCAGCTCGCCGGCGCCTGCTCGGCCGCTTGCGACATGCTCGGGGTCGGGCGGGCCAGCGGGTAGAACTTGTCGGCCATCTTCGGGAAGCATTCCGAGAGGATGGTCGCGGTGGTCCAGCCCTCAGGCTTGGTCAGGGTCTCGATCGGGCGCGGCTGGCTGTAGAGGATGATGTTCTCGCCGCTGGCGCCGAAGATCTGGCCGCTGACGTTCTTGGCCGCTTCCGAGACCAGCGCCACCGAGAGGCGCGCGGGCTGGTCGGGGCGGATCGCCTGCGCCATCTGCTGGCGCCGTGCGGCGGCGGCTTCGTCCTTCACTGGCACCGACTGCGTCATCCGGGTCCAGGCGACCGGCGCCAGGGCGTTGGCGCGGATGTTGTTGCGCGCGCCTTCCATGGCGATGATCCGCGACAGGCCGGCGATGCCCATCTTGGCCGCGCCGTAGTTGGTCTGGCCGATGTTACCCAAGAGGCCCGAGGTCGAGGTGAAGAACACATAGGCGCCGTCGTTCTGGTCGCGGAAGTGCTCGATGGTGGCGCGGGCGACGTTGAACGAGCCCTTCAGGTGCACCTCGATCACCTTGTCCCAGTCCTGCTCGCTCATCTTGTGGAACATGCCGTCGCGCAGGATGCCGGCCGGATTGATCACCGCGTGCAGGCCGCCGAAGGTATCGAGCGCCTGCTGCACCATGCCCTGCACGGCCTTCAGCGAGGTGACGCTCTCGGAGTTGGAGACCGCCTGGCCGCCTGCGGCGCGGATCTCCTGGCAGACCATTTCGGCGGGGCCGGCCGAGCCCTCGTCGCCGCCGGCGAGGCTGCCGCCGAGGTCGTTGACGAGGACCTTCGCGCCCTCTTGCGCCGCGATCAGGGCGCAGTCGCGGCCGATGCCGTTGCCGCCGCCGGTGACCAGAACAACCTTCCCGTCAAGAATACCCATGGGTCTATCTCCTCTTATGAAATTCGAATTTGGCGACTGCTCTATTCGAGCCGGTCGGCCGTGCGCAAGGCGGGAAACAGCCGCGCCCAGACCCCGGTTACGATCAGCGCGCCGATCCCGCCATAGACCACCGCATTGATCGGACCGATGAACCTGGCCGCCAGCCCGCCGCGGAACTCGCCCAGCTCGTTGGAGGCGGAGATGAAGAGGGTGGAGACAGCCGCCACCCGCCCGCGCATCGGGTCGGGCGTCACCAGCTGCACCAGGGTCTGGCGCACGAACACCGACATCATGTCCGCCGCGCCCAGCGCCGCCAGCGCGCCGGCAGAAAGCCACAGCATCCGCGAAACGCCGAAGACGATCGTCGCGATCGAATAGGCGGCGACGCAGGCGAACATCTTCAGCCCCGCCTTCGAACGGATCGGACTGATCGAGAGATAGATCGCCACTATCGCTGCGCCGGCCGCCGGCGCCGAACGCAGCAGGCCGAAGCCCTCAGGCCCCACCTTCAGCACGTCGCGGGCGAAGGCCGGCAGCAGCGCCGTCGCCCCGCCCAGGATCACCGCCGCCAGGTCCAGCGAGATGGCCCCGAACACCACCTTGTTGGTCCAGACGTAGGCCAGTCCCTCTTTCACCAGCATCCAGCGCGAGCCGGGCTGCGCCTGCGGCGTCGAGTGCGTGCGGATCAGCGAGAGCCCGACCAGCGCCGCCAGATATAGCCCGAACGCGCCTTCGAACGCTGCGCCAGGCGAGAGCGCGATCAGCAGCCCCGCGATCGCCGGCCCGATGATCGAGCCGAACTGGCCGGCGAGCGAGTTCCAGGCGATCGCCCGCGGCAGCAGCTCGCGCGGCACCAGCATCGGTCCCAGCGCGGTGGATGCCGGTGATAGGAACGCGCGCGAGGCGCCGAAGATCACCGCCACGCTCAACAGCAGTGGCACCGAGGCGAAGTGGAAGATCTCGGCGGCGGCCAGGATCGCCGAGGGCGTCAGCTCGCCGATGTAGCAGAGCATCATGATCCGCTTGCGGTCGTAGCGGTCGGCCGACATCCCGGCAGGCAGCGCCAGGAAGAACAGCGGCGCGAAGGTGATCAGGCCGATCAGGCTGACGTTGAACGAGGCGTGGTTGATGTCGAGGCCCTGCTGCCGCGACAGGTCGTAGACCTGCCAGCCCATGGCGACGGACTGGATCTGCACGCCAAGCCCGCCCATCCAGCGCGAGGCCCAGAAGAAGATGTAGTCCCGCTGGCGCAGCAGATCGCGGAACGACGAGGCGGTCGGGAGGGGCGCGGGCACGGGCTCGTGGCAATGCCCGAGCTTGGCCCCCTTCGCAATCGCCCGTTCGCAATCGCGTCGTTGACCGCTGCTACGGATGACCCTATGTGCGCGCCCCTTCCTCCATGACCCTTGCCTCCGCACCCGTGACGCCGACGCTGACCGCGGAACGGCCCGAAGACGCCGCCGCCGTCGAGCGGCTGGTGCTGCGCGCCTTCGGTCCAGGCCGCTTCGCCAAGGCGGCGGAGCGGCTGCGGGAAGGCCGCGCGCCAATGCTGGAGCTGTCGGTCGTGGCCAAAGTTCGCGGCGAGGTGGTCGGCTCGGTGCGGCAGTGCACGGTGAGGGTCGGCGAGACGCCGGCGATCTTCCTCGGCCCGATCGCCGTCGAGATCGACTACCGCAGCCACGGCCTGGGTGCGGCGCTGATCGAGCGGGCCTGCGCGGCGGCCGCCCGCGCCGGCCATGCAGCGATTGTGCTGGTCGGCGACATGCCGTTCTTCGGCCCGCTCGGCTTCGCGCCGGCGCCCGGCGTGATCATGCCGGGACCGGTCGATCAGAGCCGGGTGCTGGCCAGGGCGCTGCTGCCTGGCGCGGCGGCGGGACTAAGGGGCCTGGTCGTCGCGGCTTGAGCCACCCCGCGCTTCGCCTTACCTAACCCGTATGGTCGAGGCTGTGAGCGGTGGGCTGGAGAAGGTGACGCAGGCGGCCAAGCAGGCGCCTGGTCGCGGCCTGCCGCCGGTGCACCTGTGGAATCCGGCTCACTGCGGCGAGATCGACATCGTCATCAAGAAGAACGGCCTGTGGTTCCATGAGGGGACCCCGATCGGTCGCGAGGCGCTGGTGCGGCTGTTCTCCACCGTGCTGCGCAAGGACCCGGACGGCATCTACCTCGTCACTCCGGTCGAGAAGATGAAGATCACGGTCGAGGACGCGCCGTTCGTGGCGGTGCGGGTCGATCGTGCCGGCGACGCGCTGAAGTTCCTCACCAATGTCGGCGATATGGTCGAGGCCGGCCCGGAGAACGAGATCCGCGTCGAGATGGACCCCGGCACCGGCGAGCCGCATCCCTACCTGCACGTCCGTCGCGGCCTCGAGGCGCTGATCGCCCGGCCAGTGTTCTACGAGCTGGTGGAGATGGCGGAGGAACGCGAGACCGCGGACGGCCCACAACTCGGCGTCACCTCCAACGGCGCCTGGTTCCCGGTCGGCCCGGCCCGGGCGCACCAGGTATGAGCCTCGACCTCTCGCCGACCGAGGTGCGCGAGTGGATCACCCGCCATCTCGACCCGCTCGACGAGAGCATCATCGGCGGCATGGAGGTGCACGGCGACCTCCAGCTGGACCCGGCGAAGGCGTCCGACCCCAACCGCGCCTGGACGCCCGCCGCGGTGCTGGTCGGTCTGGTGCAGCGCGAGCACGGCTTCTCCGTGCTGCTGACCCGCCGGGCCGACACCCTGCGCAGCCACACCGGCCAGGTCGCCTTCCCGGGCGGCCGCTGCGATCCGGGCGAGACGCCCTGGCAGACCGCGCTGCGCGAGGCCGAGGAGGAGATCGGCCTCGACCCGGCCTGCGTCGAGCTGGCGGGCCTCTCGACTCCCTACCGCACCGCGGTCACCGGCTACCAGATCATGCCTGTGGTCGGGTTCGTCTCGCCGCAGATGTCGCTCAAGCCCAATCCGCACGAGGTGGCCGACATCTTCGAGACGCCGTTCGGCTTCCTGATGGACCCGAGGAACCTGGAACAGCAGGAGCGCGAAACCCCCGCCGGCGAACGCCGCCGCTTCTACGCCGCCACCTGGGAAGGCCAGTACATCTGGGGCGCCACCGCCGGCATGCTGCGGGCGCTGTACGACCGGCTGTTCGGGGCGTCGGTTGCATGATCGAGTCCCTCGGCGTCCTGCCCTGGATGACCCGCCCGGCCACCCGCGCGGTGATCGCCGCCTTGGAGGCGGCGGGCGGCGTCGGCTGCGCCAGGTTCGTCGGCGGCTGCGTGCGCAACGCGATCTTGAAACAGCCGATCGGCGACATCGACATCGCCACCACCCTGACGCCCGATGTCGGTGAGCAAGGCGCTGACTGACGCGGGGCTGAAGGCGGTCCCGACCGGGATCGACCACGGCACCGTCACCGCCATCGCCCAGGGCAAGCCGTTCGAGATCACCACCCTGCGCCGCGACGTCGAGACCGACGGCCGACGCGCGGTGGTCGCCTACACCACCGACTGGGCCGAGGACGCGCAGCGGCGCGACTTCCGCCTCAACGCCCTCTACGCCGACCCCACCGGCCGGCTCTACGACCCGACCGCCGGCGGGCTGGCCGACGCCCACGCCGGGCGCATCGTCTTCGTCGGCGACGCCGAGACCCGCATCCGCGAGGACGCGCTGCGCATCCTGCGCTTCTTCCGCTTCAACGCCTGGTACGGCCGGGCGAGCCGGACACCGCGGGGCTGGCGGCCTGCGCCAAGCTGCGCGAGCTGATCCGCAACCTCTCCGCCGAGCGCGTCTCGGCCGAACTGCTGAAGCTGCTGGCGGCGGAGGATCCGCGTCCCGCGGTGCGGCTGATGGCCCAGACCGGCGTGCTGGCCGTCGTGCTGCCCGAGGCGCAAGGGCTGGAGCGGTTCGAGAAACTGGTCGGCATCGAGACCGAGATGCTGTTCACCGAGGACGCCCTGCTGCGGCTGGCCGCCCTGCTGCCGGACGATCCCGCCAAGGCGGCCGTGCTGGCCGAACGCCTGCGGCTCTCCAACGCCCAGCGCGAGCGGCTGGTCGCCGCGCTGAACCCCGAGCCGCGCCTGGTGTCGTGGATGAGCCCGAAGGAGACGCGGCGGCTGGTCTATCGGCTCGGGGCCGAGACGCTTCTGCGACCGCGTCACCCTGGCCTGGGCCGCGTCGGCGCGGCCGGCGGCGACGACCCAGTGGCGCGCCCTGCTGCCCACCGCCCGAGCTGGACGCCGCCGCGCTTTCCGCTCACCGGCGAGGAGGTGATGGCCGCCGGCGTCGCCAAGGGTCCGCTGGTCGGCGCGGTGCTGCGCGAGGTCGAGGCCTGGTGGGTCGAGAACGATTTTCCCGACGACAAGCTGGCGCTGATCGAGCGACTGAAGTCGGTGGCGCAGGGCATGGCTTACTAGGGAGCGAGCGCGTGAAGATCGGCATCCTCGCCGCCGGCCGCCCGCCCCGGGCGCTGATCCCAGAGCACGGCGACTACGTCTCGATGTTCGAGGGGCTGCTGACTGGCCGCGGCTACGACTGGGTCAGCTACGACGTTCCCGCCGGCGACTATCCGGACCGGCCGGAAGCCTGCGACGGCTACATCCTCACCGGCGCGGCGGCCGGGGTCTACGATGGCGACCCCTGGATCGACGAGCTGCTGGCCTTCCTGCGCGCCGCCAAGGGCCGCGCCAAGCTGGTCGGGATCTGTTTCGGCCACCAGGCGATGGCGCAGGCGTTCGGCGGCGCCGTGATCAAGTCGCCCAAGGGCTGGGGCATCGGCCTGCACACCTACGGCGTCGAAGCTCATCGTCCTTGGATGGACCAACAACCGGCCTTCGCGCTCTCGGCCTCGCACCAGGACCAGGTGGTCGAGCTGCCGCCCGCGGCGAGCGTGATCGCCGGCAGCGACTTCTGCCCGATGGGAACCCTGGCCTACGACGACGGCATGGCGATCTCGTGCCAGCTGCACCCGGAGTTCGCACCCGACTACTCGATCGCGCTGATCGAGGGCCGGCGCGGCCAGCGGATACCGGACGATCAGGCCGCCGAAGCGATCGCGAGCCTGAAGGCGCCCGACGATCACGCCAGGTTCGCCGACTGGATCGCCCGGTTTTTGGCGGTTCGCTAGGTCGAAATCAGTTGGAATCCATTTCACGTCATTGCCGACTGGGGCGCGAAGCGCGGAATGCCGGCAACCCATGAACACCGTTTGGCAGTCGTGTTCCTGGGTGGCCGGGACGAGCCCGGCCATGACGTGACAGACGCCCCGCTGGCTTAAATCCGCGCTAGGCGCTGACCTTCGCGCGGGCCACGGCCGACAGGATGCCGTCCACGAACACGTCCAGCACCGGCAGGGGCATCTCGTGGCCGACGCCGGGTACGACGATCAGCTCCGCCCCTGGGACGTTCGCCGCGGTGTCGCGGCCGCCGGCGAGCGGCACCAGCGGATCGGCGTCGCCGTGGATCACCACCGTGGGCGCGGTGATGGTCTGCAACTTCGGCCGGCGATCCGGCGAGGCGACGACACCGGCGTATTGCCGCTGGAAACCGACCGGGTAGTAGCTGCGGCGGAAGTCGTTCAGCGAGGATTCCCGCACTTTGGCCTCGTCGGGCGGATATCGCGAGGCCATCACCTTCGCGCCTTCGACCGCGCTCGCCAGGAAGCCCTCGAGGTCCTTGTTCGGGTCCGGCGCCGGCGTGTTGAGCCGGGCCAGCGCCTCGGGCGTCGCTCTCGGCAGGTCCGGATTGCCGGTGGTTGACATGATCGAGGTCAGCGACAGCGTCTTGCCCGGATAGTCCGCCGCGACCAGCTGGGCGATCATCCCGCCCATCGACGCGCCGACGATGTGCGCCCGCTCGACGCCGAGCGCATCGAGCAGCCCGGCCGCATCGGCGGCCATGTGCTCGAGCGTGTAGGTGACGGGGGGCCGCGCCCCGTCGCGCATGGCGATCGCCACCGCATGCATATCCGGCGCGCCCGCATCCTCGAGCTTTTCCGACAGCCCGACATCGCGATTGTCGAACGCGATCACGCGGTGGCCGGCGGCGGTCAGCTTGTCGATCAGCTCCGGCGACCAGCGGCTCATCTGGGCGCCCAGCCCCATGATCAGCAGGATCGGCTCGGCGCTCTCCGGACCGTGACTCTCATAGTAGATGTCGAGGCCATTGGCCTGCACGTGGGGCATGGGTTTCCTCCGTCGTTTTGGTGACACTTCACCCCTGCGCGAGGACTGTCGAGTTTAACCGCGGGTCAAACCGGATCCACGCCTCTGTCGGTGACAGCCGGGCGTCAGTCCCGGCTGCCCAAGCACGCGGGACTTGCCGTGGCCGCGCCCGGCGCGGCCACCCACCTTTCCGCGTTCATGAAGCGCCGGGACAAAGCCCGGCGATGACCGCATTGAGGAATACGGGAAGGACTAAGGCCAGGCCACGAGCGGGGGCATCGAGGAGAGGATGGTCTCGATGTTGCCGCCCTGCCTGAGGCCGAACATGGTGCCGCGGTCGTACAGCAGGTTGAACTCGACATAGCGCCCGCGGCGCATCAGCTGCTCCTCGCGGTCGGCGCCGGTCCAGGGCTCGTCCATCCGGTGGCGCACGATCTTGGGATAGACGTCGAGGAACGCCTCGCCGACCGCGCGGGTGAACGCGAAGTCGCGCTCGAAGTCGCCGCTGTTGTGGCGGTCGTAGAAGATGCCGCCGATGCCCCGCGGCTCGCCCCGGTGCGGCAGGAAGAAGTAGGCGTCGCACTCGGCCTTGAACTTCGGATACCACTCCGGATCGAACGGATCGCAGGCGGCCTGCATCGCCGCGTGGAACAGCACTGCGTCGTCTGCGTCCTGGCTGCGCTGTTCGGCGATCAGCGGCGTCAGATCCGCGCCGCCGCCGAACCAGCTCTCCGTGGTCGAGAGGAAGCGCGTGTTCATGTGCACGGTCGGGACCCGTGGCGAGCGCGGATGCACGATCAGGCTGATGCTGGCCGAGACGTAGGTCGGATCGGCGTCGGCGCCCGGCATGGTCTTGGCCATCTCCGGCGAGAACCGCGCCAGGGCGGCCGAGGTGTGCACCGCCGCCTTTTCGAACAGACGCCCGGCGAGGAAGGCGCCTGTTCCGCCGCCTTCGCCGGTTTCGCGCTTCCACGGACGAAAATCGAATCGGCCCGCGGGCTCGGGATAGAGCTCGGCGGGCGCTTCGTCCTCCAGCCGCTCCAGCTCGGCGCAGATGCGCAGTTGCAGCGCCTCGAACCACGCCTTTGTCCTCGCCCGACGGTCCAGGATTTCAGGCGCTAACCCAGGTGCGATTGTGCTCATCGTGAGGGCGGGGTCCGGGTTTTGCCGATTGGCTGGTTGAAAAAGCCAATGACGCATTCTAGGGAACCGCCACAAGAGCTTGCTGAGGCCGGGGGCGGCGGTCTTACCTGAGCGCTCCATTGCGGCGCTCTGCCGCAGGATGCCCCATTCGTCCGCGCCAGCTAGTTCTTGCGACGCGCGCCGTTCCGGCCGATGCGGAGCGGGCGTCAATTCTGGATGCGGCCGGCGGCCCAGTTGGGCCGCCAACGCCGAAGCGAGGTGAGCCAAAGGTGGCCGAAAGCGTAGCGGGCTCTAGCGCCGATCACAGCCCGGATCCGAGCCGGCGCGACTTCATCCATATCGCTGCCGTCGCGGCCGCCGCCGGGGGCGTGGCGGCGATCGCCTGGCCCTTCATCGACCAGATGAACCCGTCGGCGGACACGCTGGCGCTCTCCTCGATCGAGTACGACCTCGCCAAGGTCCCGCTCGGGCAGCAGGTGACGGTGCTCTATCGCAAGCAGCCGCTGTTCGTGCGCCACCGCACGCCCGGCGGAGATCGCCAAGGCGGTGGCCGACGACCACGCCGACCTGCGCGATCCCGCCACCGACGCCTCGCGGGTGAAGCCTGGCAAGTCCGAGTGGCTGATCCTGATCGGGGTCTGCACCCACCTCGGCTGCACGCCCACCTTCGGCGGCGGCGAGTGGGGCGGCTGGTTCTGCCCCTGCCACGGCTCGCAGTACGACACCTCGGGGCGCATCCGCAAAGGTCCGGCGCCGAAGAACCTGGCGGTGCCGGATTACGCGTTCGAGACCGGCACCAAGATTAAAGTCGGCTGAGAGAGATCATGAGCGGACACTCGACCTACGAGCCGAAGACCGGCATCGAGCGCTGGCTCGACGCGCGCCTGCCGATCATGCGCTTCAGCGCCGACCTGATGGATTTCCCGACGCCGAAGAACCTGAACTACTGGTGGACCTTCGGCGGCATCCTGGCCTTCTGCCTGGTCACCCAGATCGTCACCGGCGTCATCCTGGCGATGCACTACATCCCCAGCGGCGACGGCGCCTTCAACTCCGTCCAGCACATCATGCGCGACGTGAACTACGGCTGGCTGATCCGCTACATCCACGCCAACGGCGCCTCGATGTTCTTCCTGGCCGTCTACATCCACATGTTCCGCGGCATCTACTACGGCTCATTCAAGGCGCCGCGCGAGGTGCTGTGGCTGATCGGGGCGACGATCTACGTGGTGATGATGGCCACGGCCTTCTTCGGCTACGTGCTGCCCTGGGGCCAGATGAGCTTCTGGGCCGCCAAGGTGATCACCAACCTGTTCGGCGCCATACCGGTGGTGGGGCCTGCGCTGGCCACCTGGCTCTGGGGCGGCTTCACGGTCGACGCGCCGACGCTGAACCGGTTCTATCTCGCTGCACTACCTGCTGCCGTTCATCATCGCGGCGCTGGTCGCCCTGCACATCTGGGCGCTGCACGTGCCCGGCAACAACAACCCGACCGGCGTCAATGTGAAGAGCCAGTCGGACACGGTGCCGTTCCACCCCTACTACACGGTCAAGGACGGCTTCGCGGTCTCGGTCTTCGTGATCATGTTCGCGATCTTCGTGTTCTTCATGCCCGAGGCGATGGGGCACGTGGACAACAACATCCCGGCCAACCCGCTCGCCGACCCCCGCGCACATCGTGCCCGAGTGGTACCTGCTGCCCTACTACGCCATCCTGCGCGCCGTGCCGAACAAGCTGATCGGGCGTCATCGCGATGGCGACCGCCATCGGCTGCATTTTCGTCCTGCCGTGGCTCGACACCTCGCAAGGTGCGCTCGATGCGCTACCGCCCGCAGGCGCAAGCTGTACTTCTGGATCTTCGTGTTCGACTGCCTGCTGCTGGGACTTTGCGGCGCGCACGAGCCCGACGAGCCGTTCATCCACGGCCTGAAGGCGTTCCAGCTGCTCGATGGCGACATCACCAGCTACCTCTGGGTCAGCCGCATCGCCGCGCTTTACTACTTCGCCTATTTCCTCGTCATCACTCCGCTCCTCGGCCTGCGTGAGAAGCCGCTGCCAGTGCCGGAGTTCGATCTCGTCACCGGTGCTGACGCACCCTGCCGCCGCGCCGACCGGCGCTGTGGCCGCGCCTGAAAAGAAGGGTTGATCGGCCGATGCTGCGCAAGCTTCTAGCTCTGGCCGGTCTGTTCGCCCTCGCCAGCGTCCCGGCGTTCGCCGAGACCACCCAAGCCCCGCTCAAGGCGCCGGGCTGGTCGTTCAGCGGCCCGTTCGGCATGTACGACCAGGACTCAGCTGCAACGTGGCTTCAAGGTCTACAGCGAGGTCTGTTCGCCAGTGCCACTCGATGAACCTGATCCAGTTTCACAACCTCGGCGACCCGGGCGGCCCGTTCTTTGACGCCAAGTACCCGAACCCGAACGAGAACCCGGTGGTGAAGGCGGTAGCCGCCGGCTGGCCTCGCCAGGTACCGGACATCGACGCCGACACCGGCGACCCGATCCACCGCCCGGCGACCACGGCCGACGTGCCGACGCCGCCGTTCGCGAACGAGCCGGCCGCCCGCGCCAGCAACGGCGGCGCGTTGCCGCCGGACATGTCGCTGCTGGTCGCGGCGCGCGAAGGCGGCCCCGACTACGTCTATTCGCTGGTGACCGGCTACGCGCCGACGCCCGCCGGCATCAAGAGCCCGCCGCCCGGCAAGTACTACAACCCGACCTTCCAGGGCGATCTCTCGTCGCAGTGGAGCGGCGATCCGGAGAAGGTGCCGGTCGGCGGCTTCATCGGCATGCCGCCGCCGCTGACCAACTGCAAGGTCACCTTCGACGACGGCTCGCCGTGCGATGTCGATCACGAAGCCAAGGACGTCGCCGCATTCCTGACCTGGGCGTCGGACCCGCACATGGACCAGCGCAAGCAGACCGGCAGCGCCGTGCTGATCTACCTGCTGATCTTCTCCGGCCTGCTCTACGGGAGCTACCGGGCGATCTGGAGGAACGTGGCCCACTGACCCTCGCGGGCGCGATCAGCGACAGCCGGTCGCGCCCGAGGTCGAGCCGCAGCACATAGCGCGACCACACATCGGTCCCGATCCCGCCCAGCACGCCGGCCGGCGCGTCTTCCTGCAGCGCGGCCGGTTGGTTCTGCAACACCCGCCCGCCCAGCGAGAGCGCCGCCAGCCGCGCCGGCGGCCTGTCGCGCGATAGCGGATCGACGCGGGCCGAGAGCTGGCTGAAGCGGGCGTGGGCGGCCGCGATCCGTATCCCGGCCGCGCCGGTGTCGATGGCGAACTGGCCGCCGCGCCGACGGGTCCCGTCGAAGATCGAGGCGGCGATCGTTGGAACGCCGCCAATCATCGTGACCGGCAACCTGGCCAGAGCGGCCGCCGCCGGCGCACGCCGCCGCAGCATCAGCCGGCAGGGCGAGAAGCGAAGCTCGACCACATAGCCGGCCAGGACATCCGCGCCGATGAGGCCGTTCAGCGACGTCGGAAATCCCCACTGGCGGTCATCGAGGTCGGCGACCGCGAGGTTCGCGGCGATGTGTTCGCCGGCCAGGGTCAATACGCCCTGCGCCTGCGTCGCATCGGCCATCCCGGCGCCCTGAGCCGCGGTCTGGTGCAGCTGGCTGCGCGGCGCGGAGAGATCGAGGATGAAATCGCCGGTGATGTCGCTGCCCAATCCCGGCTGCGCCAGCACCGCCGGGACCACCACCGCGCCGTTGTCGATCCAGCACCCGGTCTCGCCGGCAAGCGCCGGCCAGGCGGCGCCGCTGACGAAGGCAAGGGCAAGGGCGGCGGCGACTCGACGCATCTGGCCTCGACCATAGCCAAGCCCCCTCTGCTCGGCGATAAGCGCCGGCCGCGCCTTTCTCAACCCGCCGCGATCTGAGACAGAACCTGGACCATGGACCTCGCGCAGATCATCCGCACCATTCCGGACTATCCCAAGCCCGGGATCATGTTCCGCGACATCACCACCCTGCTGGGCGACGCCCGCGCGTTCCGCCGCGCGGTCGATGAGATGGTGCAGCCGTTCGCCGGAATGAAGATCGACAAGGTGGCCGGGATCGAGGCGCGCGGCTTCATCCTCGGCGGCGCGGTGGCGCACCAGCTCTCGGCCGGCTTCGTGCCGCTGCGCAAGAAGGGCAAGCTGCCGCACCGGACCCGGGCGGTCGAATACGCACTCGAATACGGCTCCGACTCGATGGAGATGCACCTGGACGCGGTGGCGCCCGGCGAAAAGGTGATGCTGGTCGACGACCTGATCGCCACCGGCGGCACGGCGCTGGCCGCGGTGCAGCTGCTCACGGAGGCCGGCGCGCAGATCATGGCCGCCGCCTTCGTGGTCGATCTGCCCGAGCTGGGCGGCGCGGCCCGGCTGCGCGCCGCCGGCGTTCCGGTCTCGACGCTGGTCGCTTTCGAAGGCCATTAGGCCCTTCCCTCGCCACGCGAAGTCGCCACATTGGGCCGATGGGTGTGAGCGCTTCCTGGCGGATGTTCCGCCGCATGCAGTACTCGGCTTTCGCTGTCGGCGCGTTGATCTACGCGGCCGGCGCGGTCCATGCCTGGGCCGTTCTGCCCGGCTCCGCGAAGCTGAAGCTCGAGGGCATGGCGCTGTGGCCGGCGCTGTACTTTGCGGCCACCGCGGCCATCCCGCTGCTGGCGCCGCCGCTGCGGCACGTGCTGAAGACCCACATCTGGATCAGTTTCCGCACCGGCTTCGGCCAGAGCGTGGTCTCGGTGCTGGCGGTGGTGTTCGTGCTGGGGACCGCGGCGGTGTTCATCTACGCCGACACCGCGCGCGCCGCGCTCAGCGGACGCTTCCCGCAAGCCTCGTTCTCGGCCTACGCCGCGGGCCTCGGGGTGCTGCTGGCCCAGGCGCTGCTGGTGCGTCGCATCGAGCGCGACCCGACCCTGCGGCCGCGCATCGAAGGCGCGGCTTAGATATCGCCTCGGCCGCCGCCGTTCACGGCGAATAGCTGCAGCGTCCGCAGCCGGGCCAGCCGGGCGGCGTCGGCGTTGTAGTCGGCGCGTCGGTCGGACACGAAGCCGTGGCCGGCGTCGTAGAGGTGGATCGGAATGTCCGGATGCCGCTCGGCGATCTGCTCCACCGTCGCCGGTGGGATGGAGGGATCGGAGCGGCCGAAATGCAGGATGATCGGGCAGCGCGGGGTCTCGGCGACCAGCTCGGGGATTCGCCGGCCGTAGAAGCTGGACGCCGCCGCCACGCCCTCGCAGCGGCAGGCCGCCAGCCAGGTCGCCGCGCCGCCCCAGCAATAGCCGACGACGAACACCGGCGGCGACAGGCCGGCGATGGCGGCTGCAAGGTCCGCGGCCACCTCGTCCCAAGGCGCGGCCTCGGAGTAGCGTCGCCCGGCCGCCACGCCCTCGGGGTCGTAGCCGGCCGCGAAGCCCGGCTGCTGGCGGTCGTAGAGCGAGGGGGCGATGGTCTCGTAGCCGTCGGCCGCGAAGCCGTCGGCCAGTTCGCGGATGTGGTCGGTGACGCCGAAGATTTCCTGGATCAGCACCAGCCCGCCGCGGCGGGCGTCCTCAGTCGGCGCGCGGTAGGCGCTGAAGGCGAAGCCGTCCTTGCCGCTGGTCAGCGAGATCGCTTCGCCCACGGGGCTCACGCCTTCTCGAATAGTTCCAGGGTCCGCTTCCGCGCCAGATCGGCGCTGGCCGCGGAGTGCCGCTCCGGGTCCTCGTTGTTGAAGCCGTGGCCGGCGTCTTCGTAGATGTAGACTGGCACGTCGGGGTTGGCGGCGGCGACCGCCTCCTTGACCGCGTCGGCGGGGATGCCGGCGTCGAGCCGGCCGAGGTGGACGATGGTCGGACACAGCGGCTTCAGCGCCGCATTGGCCTGCACCATGCTGCCATAGTAGCTCGACGCCGCCGCCAGCCCGCCGACCTCGCACGCCGCCAGCCAAGTGAAGGAGCCGCCGTAGCAGTAGCCGACCACGCAGACCTTGCCCCTGGGCGAGAGGAAATCGCGGCAGGCGGCCAGGTCGGCCAGCACCTGGTCGCGGGGGCTGCCCATGGCGTGGGCGACGCCGGCCTTGATGCCGGCCTCGTCGTGATGGGCGACGAAGCCCGGTTCGCGCCGCTCGTAAAGTCCGGGCGCCACCGCCTCGAAGCCGAGCGAGGCCCAGCGGTCGACGTCGCGGCGAACGTGCTCGTCGATGCCGAAGATCTCCTGGATCACGATCACCCCGCCCTTGCGCTCGCCGCTCGGCGCGGCGTGGTAGGCGGGAAACTCGAAGTGGTCGGTGGCCACCGACTTGATCCTGATCATGTCGCCCATGGCGCTCGCTCCCGTCTGGTTTGCGAGGTTCCCTAGGCCAAGCATTGGCCGTGGCGCAACGCCCTTTGCTCAGCCGTGCCAACGCCAGGCGGCCAATGGGCGCGTCGCCAGGCTAGACGTTGAAGCGGAAGTGCATCACGTCGCCGTCCTTGACGACGTACTCCTTGCCCTCGGCCCGCAGCTTGCCGGCGTCGCGGGCGCCGGCTTCGCCGTTCAGCCGCACGTAGTCGTCGTAGGCGATGGTCTCGGCGCGGATGAAGCCCTTCTCGAAATCGGTGTGGATCACGCCGGCGGCCTGCGGCGCGGTGGCGCCGACCGGCACGGTCCACGCCCGCGATTCCTTCGGCCCCACGGTGAAGTAGGTCTGCAGGCCGAGCAGTGCGTAAGCCTCGCGGATCAGCCGGTTGAGGCCGGGCTCCGATAGCCCAAGCGTCTCCAGGAACTCGGCCCGCTCGTCGGGCTCCAGCAGGGCGATCTCGCTCTCGATCTTGGCCGAGATCACCACCGAATTGGCGTTGTCGCGCTTGGCGCGCTCGGCGACCAGATCCGACAGTGCGTTGCCGTGCTCGGCGGAGGCCTCGTCGACGTTGCAGACGTAGAGCGTCGGCTTCGACGTCAGCAGCTGCAGCATGCGCCAGGCTTTCTCGTCGTCGGGCGAGACCTTGGCGGAGCGGGCCGGGCGTCCGGCGTTGAGCTCGGCCAGCGCAAGGTTCACCAGCCGCAACGTCGTCGCGCTCTCCTTGTCGCCGCCCTTGGCGCGCTTCTCCAGGTTGCCGGCCCGCTTTTCCAGGCTCTCCAGATCGGCCAGCATCAGCTCGGTTTCGATGATCTCGAGGTCGTCGATCGGATCGACTCGGCCCTCGACGTGGGTCACGTCGCTGTCTTCGAAACAGCGGGCGACGAAGGCGACGGCGTCGCAGTCGCGGATGTTGGCCAGGAACTGGTTGCCCAGGCCTTCGCCCTTGGAGGCGCCGCGCACCAGGCCGGCGACGTCGACGAAGTTGATCCGCGCCGGGATGATCTCCTTGGACTTGGCGATCCGCGCCAGCTCGTCCAGCCGCGGTTCCGGCACGGCCACGTCGCCGACATTGGGCTCGATGGTGCAGAACGGATAGTTGGCCGCCTGCGCCGCCGCGGTTTGCGTAAGAGCGTTGAACAGGGTCGACTTGCCGACGTTCGGCAGGCCGACGATGGCGACTTTGAGAGCCATGGAAATCCGGAAAACTTCAGGGAGAACGCGGAAACGGGGCGATGACGCCCTTCATGCCGGCGCAGTTCGTGCCTGGCGAACCTCGTGTCAAGCCCGCGCCAGGGCCTGGGCGGCCAGATCGCGCCAGGCGCGGCCTTCGCGGCGGAACTGCGGGTTGGCCTTGGCGATTCGGCGGTCGATCTCGGCGAGGTTGTCGGAGGCCTCCTGCTTGCGGCCGACACGGGCCAGGAACGCGGCGTAGCGGGCCAACGCCTCCAGGCCGGGCAGGCGGCCGGCCGCCCACTGGTAGGCCGCGTCGGCCTCGGCGAAGCGGCCGAGCGCCTCGAGCATCCGGGCCTGGGCCAGCGCGGTGGCCGGGCTGCGGGTCGCCTGCTCGTCGACCAGTTTCTCGATCAGCGGCTGGGCTTCCGGCCCGCGGCCGAGCTCGATCAGGGCGTTGGCGCGGCCGAGCAGCAGGGCCGGGTCGTCGGCGTGGATGCCCTGCATCGCCTCGCCATAGAGCTGCTCGGCTTCGGCGTGGCGGCCGAGCGAGGCGGCCGCGGCGGCCAGTCGCATGCGGTTGTGCACGGTCGGGCTGTCGTCGGTGGCCGCCTTGGCCTGGCGGTATTCGCGCCCGGGATCCAGCGCATCGCGCGCGGCCATGCCCATCCGCTTGGCCCGCGTGCCGCCGGTCAGGTCCGGGATCAGGATGGCGATCAGGTAGACCACGCTGCCCAGCACCGGGACGAACAGGATCAGGAAGATCCAGTACAGCGGCTGGTTGGTGCGAACCACGTGCACGCACAGAGCAATCCCCACCAGCAGGGGCGCGCTTGCGATCAACAAGGAAGGGAGACCACCCCCAAACAGGAACATCGCAAGTCTCCGGACAAGCCTGGCGCTATCTCACGCCCGTTCGCGGCGGGTCAATCGGCGCTCTCGCCGCGCGCGGCGGCTCTCGGGTCCAGCTTCGGCGCCGGCGCCAGGCGCAGCACCTCGGCCTGATAGCGTTCGTCCTCGCCGGCGGCGAGCAGGGGCAACGCCTCGGCGCAGGCCTCCAGCAGCGGCCGCACCCAGCCGGTTATCTCCGCCTTGCTGAAGTCGGAGAGCACGTGGCCCATCACCAGGTCCTTGTGACCCGGATGGCCGGTGCCGATGCGGGCGCGGCGAAAGTCCTGGCCGATATGTGCGGCGATCGAGCGCACGCCGTTGTTGCCGGCCGCGCCGCCGCCGGTCTTCATCCGGAAGCGGCCCGGCGCGAGGTCGATCTCGTCGTAGAACACCACCACGTCGGCGGGCTCGGCCTTGTAGAACCGCATCGCCGCGGCCACGGCCTTGCCGCTGTCGTTGTAGTAGGTCTGCGGGCGCAGGCTCAGCGCCTTCACCGGCCCGTCGGGCGTCGCGATCTGGCCCTCGCTGGCGAGGCCGGAGAAGCGCGCGCGTTCGGGGCCGAAGCTCCAGCGCTGCATGATCACCTGGCAGGCGGCGAAGCCGACGTTGTGCCGGTTCTTGGCGTACTTCGGCTCGGGATTGCCGAGGCCAGCGAGGATCAGCATGGCGGCCCGGCCCGGGCCCGGGGCCGGGCGTTAGCTCGCGGCTTCCGGTTCCTCGCCTTCGGTGGTGGCCTCGGTCGTCTCGGCTTCCTCGGACTGCATCGCCGAGGAGGTGGCGATCGAGGCCACCGTCGCGTCGCGGACGTGGGGTTCCAGTTCGGCGCCGGGCGGCAGCTCGATGTCGGCGGCGCGGATCGCATCGCCGATGTCCAGGCCGGTGAGGTCGACCACCAGTTCCTCCGGGATCTGGTCGGCCGGAACCATCAGCTCCAGCTCGTGGAGGTTGACGTTCAGCGTGCCGCCGCGCTTGATGCCGGGCGAGGCCTCGTGGTTGCGGAAGTGCACCGCCACCGCGATGCGGATCAGCTGGTGCGCGCTCGACCCGGTAGAGGTCGAAATGGGTCGGCTCGTCGGTGACCGGGTGGAACTGCACGTCCTTGGCGATGACCGGCTGGGTCTCCTTGCCGTAGCGCAGGGTGACCAGGTGGCCGAGCAGCTTGCCGGTGTAGAGCGCCTTGCGGAACTCGCTCTGCTTCACCGCGATCGACACCGGCGCGTCCTTGCCGCCGTAGAGCACGCCCGGCACCTTGCCTTCGCGCCGCACCGCGCGGGCGCGCCCGTGCCGGCGCGATCGCGCACTTCAACGTTCAGAACGATATCGGCCATCGCCTCGCCTCAAAATGCGAACCGCCGCGCAGGGCCTCCCCGCACGGCGACAACGGCCCCGGGGAGGGGCCTGAAAAAGGGTGCGGCTAGATACACGGCCCAGACGGGAGATGCAACGGGGCGCGGCTCCCCATCGCCCTCGCGTCAGGTGCGCCGGCGCTTGCGGACCGGTGTCTTGTGGATGCGAGCGGCGGGGATCGTCATGTCGTGGGTCATGACGTCGGTCGGGACGGTCGACCAGGCCGACTTCACCACGCAGGCGCCGGTGTCCTTCATCGCGTGCTGGCCGAGGCAGAAGACGTCTTCGTAGTTCGGCTTGGCGACGGCGACGCACTCGTAGAGCGACAGCTTGGCCTCGGCCAGGCAGTGATCGAGATAGTAGTCGTCGGTGAGCCAGCCGAGATGGGACGTGTCTTCGTCGCCGGCCTGGCCGATCGCCGCCAGGGCCGCCAGCGCGACCGCCCGGATCACCAGCGGCGAATAGGGCGGCGGCGCGGCCGACGGCGGCGAAGCCGGCTCGCCGACGACCATCAGGTCGACGTCCCGGTGGGCGTCGCTGCTGGGTTGCCGCAAGGCGCTGGAGAGCCGCTTGACCGTCGCCGCCCGTCCATCGAGGTCGGCGACCTGCGTCAGCGACCATGGCTGGTGCTGGATCGAGTAGGCCGCCAGCCGGACCCGATCGCCGGCGTCGAACACCCTGAGGCCGCTCTGCGCCAGCGCGGCCTTCGCGAGGGCGGCGGCGCCGCGGGCGTCGGCGAAGGTCAGCACGTTGTTCGGATTGGCGAAGATCTTGGCGACGATGGCGTAGCGCGCTTCGGGCGTGTCACCGGCTTTGCGCACGTCGTCGACGAAGGTGTTGTCGTCCAGCGCGGCGGCGGCGGCGTAGGCGACCGCGCCGCGCCGGAACTGGCCGGCCTCATAGGCGACCCCGGTGCGCAGAGCATCGGCGACGCCCTGGGGGTCGGCGAACGCCGGCGAGATCCCAGCGGCCTGGTTCACGTAGGTCTCGTAGACCGCCGCGTCGTTGATCAGGCGGCTGCCCAGGCCCACCTCGGGCATCGGCGGCGGCATCGGCGGCGGGATGATCATCGGCGGCGGCTTGGGCTTGGCGAGGGCCGGGGCCGCCGCCGATACGGCCAGGAGGCCGGCGGCGATGGCGAAACAAAGCTTGGCGGCGTTGCACAACTTCATGCGCGAAAAACTCTCCGGCGGGCGAACTCGTCCCCGGCCCTTACTAACACGCGGACCGTCAAGATCAGTCAAACAGCTTGGAGACCGATTCCTCGTTGGCGATCCGGCGGATCGCTTCGCCGATCAGGTTGGCGCAGGTCACCTGGCGGATCTTGTCGCAGCCGGCGACGCTGTCGGTGGCCTCGATCGAGTCGGTGATGACCAGCTCGCTCAGCACCGATCCGTTCACCCGCTCGACCGCCGCGCCCGACAGCACGCCGTGGGTGACATAGGCCGAGACGCTGGCCGCGCCCGCGTTCACCAGCGCCTCGGCGGCGTTGCACAGGGTGCCGGCCGAATCGACGATGTCGTCGAACAGCACGCATCGGCGGTCTTTCACCTCGCCGATGATGTTCATCACCTCCGAGACGCCCGGGCCCGAGCGGCGCTTGTCGACGATCGCCAGATCGGCGTTCAGCCGCTCGGCCAGGCTCCGGGCGCGCGCCACCCCGCCGACGTCGGGCGAGACGATCATCAGCTCGCCGGTCCTGCGTTCGCGCTGGCGGATATCGCCCGCCATGAGCGGCGTCGGCAGCAGGTTGTCGGTCGGGATGTCGAAGAAGCCCTGGATCTGGCCCGAGTGCATGTCCATCGTCAGCACCCGGTCGGCGCCGGCTCTGGTGATCAGGTTGGCCACCAGCTTGGCCGAGATCGGCGTGCGACCGCCGGTCTTCCGGTCCTGCCGCGCGTAGCCGAAGTAGGGCATCACCGCGGTGATCCGCCGCGCCGACGCGCGCGCCAGGGCGTCGATGCAGATCAGCAGCTCCATCAGGTTGTCGTTGGCCGGATAGCTGGTCGACTGGATGACGAACACGTCCTCGCCGCGCACGTTCTCTTCGATGACGACGAACACCTCGTTGTCGGCGAAGCGGCGGATGTGGGCCTTGGTCAGCGGCACGTCCAGCACGCCGGCGATGTCGTGGGCGAGGCGGGGATTGGAGTTGCCGGCCAACAGCTTCATCGATCGACCGCCCATGGTGTGCTCCGCCCGTCCCGGCTTCTAGCAGCGCCTCTGGGTGGAGCAAGGGCGCCCTGCTGCGGTAAAGTCGCCGCATGAGCCCGTCATCGGTCCTGCGACGCGTCGGTCCCGGCGACCTCGACCTGCTGGCGCAGGTGGACCCGAGTTTGGCGCAGACCCCGGTGCATCGGCGCCACATCGGCGAATTGCTGGGCGCCGGGTTCAGCTGGGCGGCGATGAATGGCGGCGAGATCCTGGGCTTCGCCATCGTCACCCGTCACTTTTTCGGCTTCCCGTTCGTCGATCTGCTGGTCGTCGCCGAGGCGGCGCGGCGTCACGGCGTCGGCCTGGCGCTGATGGCGCAGTGCGAGGCCGATCACGACGCCGACCGCATCTTCACCTCGACCAACGAGAGCAACGCGCCGATGCGGCGACTGCTGGCCAAGGCCGACTGGTCGGTGAGCGGCGTGATCGAGAACCTCGACCCGGGCGATCCGGAGCTGGTGTTCGTGAAGTTCCGAACCTGAGGCCTAAAGCCGGTCGGTTTGACGCCAATCGATGAGTGCGTCACCCCGGACGGCGAAGCCGATCCGGGGCCGGAGCCTCCGGCGCCCAGACGAAGTCCAGTTCGGTAGCTGCGCTTCCGGCCCCGGCTCTCGCTCCGCTCGGCCGGGGTGACGAGGGAAGGGTCGCCAACCAATGCGTCCCTAGGGCGCGAGACTGATCGCCGAAAGCAGGCGACCGTAGTCGGTCTCGCCGCGATGGACGGCGCGGCGATTGGAGAAGAACCAGTCTTCCTCGGTCAGGGTGTCGCGGCCGATCCATTCGGCGCGGGCGACGCCGGCGGCGGCGAGGCGCGAGAGCACGAAGGCCGGCAGGTCGAACAGCCGCTTCTCGTCTGTCACGCCCGCGGCGAAGAAGCGCGCGTTGCCGACGTCGTCGGCGGTGAAGGCGTCGAGGAACTCCAGACCGACCTCGTACGACGCCGGACCAATGCAAGGCCCGACCGCCGCGCTCATGCGGGCCGGATCGGCGCCCAGCCAGACCATGGCATCGATCGCCGAGCCGACCACGCCGGCGAGCGCGCCGCGCCAGCCGGCGTGCACGGCGGCGACGATCCGCGCCTCGGGGTCGGCGATCAGCACCGGCGCGCAGTCGGCGGCGAGCGCGCCGCAGACCAGGCCGGGGGTCCGCGTGACCACTGCGTCGGCCCACGGGCGCTGGGCCCCGAACGGCGCATCCGCGGTGACCGCGACCGCCGAGTGGATCTGGTAGCAGGTGGCCAGCGCCGCCGCCGCGTCCGCGCCCAGCGCCCTGGCCGCCCGCGAGCGGTTCTCGGCTACGCGATCAGGATCGTCGCCGGAGCCGAGTCCGACATTCAGGCTGTCGTAAAGACCCGCCGAGACACCGCCCTGGCGGGTGAAGAAGGCGTGGCGGATCCCAGGCAGGGCGGCCAGCAGCGGCGAGGTGAGCAGGGGGATCATATCGCTCACGCTGCATCCTCGAACGCCGGCGGCGCGGGGCCGGTCCAGAGCGCGACCGCCTTGAACAGCTCGCCCATCTGGTCCGGCGCGACCAGCCGCGCACGCTGGCGTTCGATCGTCTCGGCGCGGTCCGGCCGCGCCTTGGCCAGCGCCGCCGCCCGCGCTTCGATGCCGAGCCGGCGCAGAAATTCGCGCTGGCTGAGCAGCGCCCCGCTCACGCCAGCCGCGCGTGCGGTCCGCAGGATGGCGGGGAAGTCGGCGTGGACCGTCAGGTCGGCCTCGCCGGGCGCTTCCAGCGGGCTGACCTTCCGGTGCCCCGCCAGCGCCTGCAGCGTGTCGCCGCAGCCGGGCGCGTCGCGGCCGTAGTCGATCAGCAGCGCGGCGCCGCCCTGGCGCGCCAGCCGGTCTGCCAGCTCCGCCGCGAAGGCTTCCTGCGCCGGCGAGCGCTCGACCACCGCGCCGATCGGCGCCTCGCCCAGCTGGAGCGGTCGCCGGTCGCAGACCGAAGGCGAGCGCGCCGGCCTCGTCCAGCCCGACCACCCGCTCGGCCCAGCCGGCGGCGGTGCGCTGGAACTGGCGAGCCGGCAGGCAGTCGAGCAGCTCGTTGGCGACCAGCAGCAGCGGCGCGTCGTCCGGCAGGTCGCCGAGCGACGTCGGCCCAGCGAGGTCTGGCGTCGGCCAGCCGCTCGGCCTGCAGCGTCTGCAGCGGCGCCGACGCCTCCACCAGCCACAGCTCGGCCGCGCTCAGGAACGCCGGGTCGAGCCGCGCGGCGCGCAGCAGGTCGGCCATCAGCGTGCCGTCGCCCGGCCCGGCCTCGGCGAGGATGAACCGACGCTGGCGCGCCCAGGCCACGCCAGGTCTCGATCAGCCACAGCCCGATCAGCTCGCCGAACATCTGCGAGACCAGCGGCGCGGTGATGAAGTCGCCGCGCTGGCCCAACGCCGGGCGGGTCGCGTAGTAGCCGTCCAGCGGATCGTGCAGGCAGCGGGTCATGAAGGCGGCGACATCGATCGGCCCCTCCGCCGCGATCTCCGCCGTCAGCCGGTCCCTCAGGCTCATGCCTGCTGCGGCTCGGGTGGCGGGGGCGCGAGGTGCAGAGCGCGCCAGAGCAGCCAGCCGCCGACCAGGATCATGGGCACCGAAAGCATCATGCCCATGGTCAGGCCGAACGGGAAATCGGGCATGCCCTCGTCGGGGTTGCGTACGGTCTCCAGCAGGATGCGGATCAGGCCGTAGCCGATCAGCCACAGCCCGGTCACCGCGCCGGGCCGTTGCAGCCATTTCAGCCGGTGGGTCGCAAACCGCAGCAGCAGGAACAGCGCCACGCCCTCCAGCGCCGCCTCGTAGAGCTGGCTCGGATGGCGCGCATACATCGTCACCGCCTCCGGGCATTGCCCACCGCTCTCGGCCGCGATGTGCTTGTTGCAGAAGATCATCCCCCACGGCAGGCTGGTGGGCCGGCCCCAGAGCTCGCCGTTGATGAAGTTGGCGATGCGCCCGAAGAATTGGCCGATCGGCTCGCACGCGGCGACCAGGTCGGCGACGCCGAGAAATCCGCGCAGCCCCATTCGGTTCGCGAGCGCGAAGCCCAGCATCGCCGCGCCGACGCCGATCGCCGCGCCGTGGAAGCTCATGCCGCCCTTCCAGACCTCGAACACCTCGAGCGGATGGGCGAACAGGTCGGCGCGCTGGTCGGGATTTACCAGCATGTAGAAGCAGATGTAGCCGATCCGCCCGCCCAGGATCACCGCCAGGGTGATCCACAGGATCAGGTCGTCGATCTGCGGGGCGGTCAGGGTAGGCGGTCGCCCGCCCCAGAGCTTCGGGTTCCTGATCAGTCTTACGCAGTAGCGCCAGCCCAGCAGGATGCCGGCGATATAGGCAAGGGCGTACCAGCGGATCGCCAAAGGACCCAGCGTCAGCGACCCCAGATGAATGGCTGGGATCGCGACCGCGACCGGATCGAAATCTGGAAACTGCAGGGCCAAGCGCTACTCACTCTTCCTGAGGCGGGACGCGACGCAACGCCGCGACGGGCGATGCCTACCTGACAAGTTCTTCGCTTTCACCCGCCCTTTCCCATATATGGGGCCGATGCAGAGCCAAAATCCGCTTCTGGATGAGCTGGCGAAGGCTGCGAACGCCGCGGTGGGTCTGGCCCAGGCCGCCGGCGACGAAGCCAAGGCCGCTTTCCGGTCCGGCGTGGACCGTATGACCGCCGACATGGACCTGATTCGCCGCGACGAGTTCGAGGCGCTGAAGGCGGAAGTCGCGACTCTGCGCACCGAACTGGCCAGCCTCAAGCAGGCCGGCGAAAGCTGAGCGCATTGTTCGCCCCTCGCAAGAAGCGGCTTGAGACGAAGCCCGCGAAGCAGCTTAGGCTCCCTTTCCGGCGTCGGCGCTCCGCTAGCGCCATGACGCCTTGACCCGAGGTCCCATGGACGCCCCCCAACCGGAAGAAGACGACGTGCTGATCGCCCTCGACCCCCTGGACGTGGTCGAGCGCGTGCTGATGGCCGAAAACCTCAGCTTCGATCGCACCGAAGACGGCGATCTGGCCTTCACCCTGGCCGGCGACTGGAAGGACTACGAGCTGTGGTTCGCCTGGCGTCCCGAAGCCGATTGCCTGCAGCTGTGCCTGTCGATCGACCGCCGGGTGGAAAAGACCCAGCGCGCCGGCGCCTGCGAACTCGCCAACCTGGTCAATCAGCGGGTCTGGGTGGGCCACTTCGAGGTCTGGAGCGACGACGGCGAGGTGGTTTTCCGCCACGCCATGGCGCTGCCGGAGGGCGAGCGTCCGACGTTGGCCCAGGCCGCCTCGATGATCGACGCGGCGATGGAGGCGGCCGACCGCTTCTACCCGGCGTTCGACTTCCTGCTGGCGTCCGACAAGTCGCCGGAAGAGGCGATCGCCGCCTGCATGTTCGAGACCGTCGGCCAGGCCTGAGCCTGGTCTGCTGGCGATGACGACGCCGATCCTGCTCCTCGGCGCCGGACGAATGGGCGGCGCGCTGCTGGCCGGTTGGAAACGCGCCGGCGCCTTCCCGGCCGACCAGCTGATGATCCGCGATCCCAAGCCGACGCCCGAGGCGCTGGCGTCCGGCGCGTTGATCGATCCCGATCCCCTCGCAATGGGCCGCGCCAAGACCGTGCTCTTGCTGGTCAAGCCGCAGACCTGGCGGCAGGCCGCCGCCGAGGTCGCGCCATATCTGGCCGCGGACGCCATCCTGGTCTCCGTCGCCGCCGGCGTCGCCTCGGCGGACATCGCCGCGGCGTTCGGCGGCCGGTGCGTCGCGCGGGTCATGCCGACCACGGCCGCGGCGATCGGGCAGGGCACGGCCAGCATCTTCGCCAGCGACGCCGAAGCCCGCGCCCGGGCCCACGCCCTGTTCGCGCCGGTGGGGACGGTGGTCGACCTGGACGACGAGGACCTGATGCACGCCGCGACCGCCGTTTCCGGGTCCGCCCCGGCCTATCTCTACGCCTTCGTCGAGGCGCTGGAGGCGGCCGGCGTTTCGCTGGGGCTGAGTCCCGCCGCCGCCCGCGACCTCGCCCGAGCGACCATCGCCGGCGCCGCGGCGCTGATGGCCGACACCGGCGCCGACGCGGCCGAGCTGCGCCGCCAGGTGACCTCGCCCGGCGGCACCACCGAGGCGGCGCTCAAGGTGCTGATGGGGGAGGGCGGACTTGAGGGGCTCTTGAAGATGGCCGCAAGCGCGGCAGAACAGCGCTCCCGAGAACTCGGACGATAGCATTTCCCAACCCCGCTCATCCCGGCGGACGCCGGGGCCCCGGCAGGAAGCGGTTGCAGGGGCTTGGATCCGATTGCCGTATGCACGGCTCTCGCGCGTCATCCACCTCCTGCCTGGGTCCCGGCTTTCGCCGGGATGAGCGGATCGATAGGTTTGAGGTATGAGCGAAGACATCCTCGATGCGGCCGTTGACGCCGCCCTCGCCCTGGCCGCCGAACGGCCCTGGCGCGATGTCACGCTGCGCCAGATCGCCGAGCGCGCTGGGGTCGACTTCGCCGACCTCTACGCCAAGGCGCCGGCCAAGCCGCTGCTGGTGCTGCGCCTCTCGCAAAAGCTCGACCGCGCGGCCCTGGCCACCGCCGCCACCCAATCCGACGATCCGCACGATCGGCTGTTCGACGCCACCATGGCCAGGGTCGAGGCGATGGAGGCGCACCGCGAGGCGCTGCGCTCGATGGCCCGCGGCGAAGGCCCGATCTCGATTGCGCCGCACCTGCCGCTGACCGCCCGCGCCATCCTGGAAGCGGCCGGCGTCACCGCCACGCCGCCCCGGCTGGCGGCCATGACGCTGGTATGGGGCCGCGTGGCCCAGGTCTGGCGCGACGACGAGGGCGCGCTCAACCGCACGATGGCCGAGATCGACAAACGCCTGAAGCAGATGCGGGCCCGGCTAGGCCGGATCGGCGCGGGGTTCTAGCTCCCCGATTCCGTTCAGGTCCCAATCCATCGGTCATCGCCGGGCGTAAGTCCCGGCGACCCATGCACGCGGAACCGTGGATGGCCGCGCCAGGCGCGGCCACAGCTCGGTCGGTGTTCTTGGATAGCCGGGACTTACGCCCGGCTATGACCGTGGGGGGAAGGCTTTCAGGAGCCGCAGCCTTACCCCGGCAGCCGCACCACAGCGCGCAGGCCGCCCAGCGGCGAGCGGTCGAGGGTCACCTCGCCGCCGTGGCCGCGGGCGACGTCGCGGGCGATGGCGAGGCCCAGGCCGACGCCCTTTTCGTTCTGGTTGCGCGCCTCGTCGAGGCGGCCGAACGGGGTGAAGGCGTCCTCGAACCGCTCGGGCGGGATGCCCGGGCCGTCGTCGTCGACCGTGATCTCGACCCCGCCGGCCGGCGTCGCGTGCGCGGCCACCTCGACATGCTCGCCGTGCGCGGCGGCGTTCATCACCAGGTTGGAAAGCGCGCGCTTGATCGCGTTGGGGCGCACGGTGGCCGAAAGGCCGGCGTCGGCGTCGACCTTGACCTCGGCCCCGGCGCGCAACGCGCCTTCGCTGATCTCGTCCAGCAGCGGCGCCAGCGCCACCCGCTCCAGCGCCTCGCCGCCCTCGCCGCGGGCGAAGGCGAGGTACTCGTCGATCATGTGCTCCATCTCGGCGAGGTCGCGCTTCATGGCCTCGAACCGCTTGCCGGGCTCGGCCAGCGCCAGCTCCAGCTTCAGCCGCGTCAGCGGGGTGCGCAGGTCATGGCTGACCGAGGCCAGCAGGGTGGTGCGCTGGTCGACGTAGCGCTGGATGCGGTTCTTCATGGCCAGGAACGCCTGCGCGGCCTGCCGCACCTCGCGCGCGCCATAGGGCTTGAATTCGATCTCCGCCCCCTTGCCGAACGCCTCGGCCGCGGCCGCCAGCCGCTCGATGGCGCGCACCTGGTTGCGGATGAACAGCACCGCCACCGCGGTCAGCAGCACCGTCGCCAGCGTCAGCCAGAAGATGAAGATGTAGGCCTGGGTGGCGAAGGCGCGGTCGCGCGGGGCGATGATGCGCAGCACCCCGTCCTTCACCTTCACCCGGATGTCGACGTAGGCGGGGTAGCGGGTGGTGTCGAACCAGAAGGGCGCGTCGATGCGGTCGGAGAGGGCGCGTGTTCATCGCCCGGTCGATGCCGAACAGGGCGACGTGGCGCACCGTCGGCAGCTGCGCGCCGGGCTGGTAGATGATCGAGAGGTCCAGCGACTGCTCGGCGCGGTCGGACAGCCGCTTGAGACCCGGCGGCGTCGGATCGGCGTCGTAGGCTTGGATCACCCAGGCGATGTCGCCGGCCAGGCCCTCGGTGAGGTGGCCGTTCACCCGCTGCCAGTAGGCGTCGAAGAAGAACCAGGTCACCACGATCTGCATCACCGCGATCGGCAGCACGATGATCAGCAGGCTGCGGCCGAAGAGCGTGGTCGGCGCGCGCCGCTTGAGCAGCGTCAGCAGCGAGGGGATGCGCGGGTTCATCCGTCGGGGGCCAGCATGTAGCCGACGCCGCGCACCGTCTGCAGGTAGCGCGGGTTCTTCGGATCGTCCTCGATCTTGCGGCGCAGGCGGGTGACCTGGATGTCGACCGCGCGGCCGGCGGCCTCCGCGGTCTGGCGCGCCAGTTCGAAGCGGTCGACCGGGGCGTTGGCGGCGGTGGCGAGCTGGCGCAGCAGCTGGGCCTCGCCCTCGGTCAGCCGCACCGGCGCATCGCCGCGCCACAGCTCGCCGCGGGCCGGATCGAAGCTGCAGCGGCCGAGCTGGAGCCGCCCGCCGACCGGCGCGCGCGGCGCGGCGCGGCGCAGGATCGCCTCGATCCGCAGCACCAGCTCCTGCGGCTCGAACGGCTTGGCCAGGTAGTCGTCGGCGCCCAGCGCCAGGCCCGCGATGCGGTCGTCCGGCAGGCCGCGCGCGGTGAGGATCAGCACCGGCGTGCGGCCCATCTCGCCTGGCCGGCCGCGCAGCCAGCTGGCGAAGGCGAAGCCGTCCTCGCCCGGCATCATCACGTCCAGCACCAGCAGGTCGAAGTCCAGCTGTTCGACCAGCCGGCGCGCCGCCGCCGCGTCCGGCGCGGTGGAGACGCGGAAGCCGGCGCGGGCCAGGTACTCCTTGATCAGCTCGCGGATGCGGTCGTCGTCATCGACCACCAGCAGGTGGCGCGCTTCGGCGGGCGAGGCTCATATGCCGGTCAGAATATTGACGCCGCGGCCCGCTGAGGGTCTATGAACCCTCCCGCAACGAAAGGAGGCGGCAGTCGTCATGTCACTTGTGCCCATCGATGACCGCGACGGATGGATCTGGCTGGACGGCCAGTTCACGCCCTGGCGCGAGGCCAAGGTGCACGTATTGACCCATGGCCTGCACTACGCCTCGGCCGTGTTCGAGGGCGAGCGGATGTACGGCGGCGAGATCTTCAAGCTGACCGAGCATACCGAGCGTCTCTTCAAGTCGGCGGAAATCCTCGACTTTTCGATCCCGTTCACGGTGGCGCAGATCGAAGAGGCATGCAAGGCGACCTGCGCGAAGAACGGGCTGGACGACTGCTACATCCGCCCGATCGCCTGGCGCGGCTCCGAGCAGATGGGCGTCTCGGCTCAGACACAGCAAAATCCACATCGCCATCGCCGCCTGGGAGTGGCCGAGCTACTTCAAGCCGGAGGAGAAGGCCAAGGGCATCCGCCTGACCTGGGCCAAGTACAAGCGCCCGTCGCCGGAAACCGCGCCGACGGCGTCCAAGGCGGCCGGCCTCTACATGATCTGCACCCTCTCCAAGCACGCCGCCGAGCGCGAAGGCTTCGCCGACGCGATGATGCTCGACTGGCGCGGCTACGTGGCCGAGGCGACCGGCGCGAACGTGTTCTTCGTCCGTGACGGGGTGATCCACACGCCGATCCCTGACTGCTTCCTCGACGGCATCACCCGCCGCTCGGTGATGGATCTGGCGCGCCAGAAGGGCTTCGAAGTCGTCGAGCGGCACATCAAGCCCGAGGAGCTGACCGGCTTCTCCGAGTGCTTCATCACCGGCACCGCGGCCGAGGTGACGCCGGTGGCGCAGATCGGCGAATACAGCTTCACGCCGGGCAACATCTCGCTGTCGCTGATGGACGACTTCGCCAAGATGGTGCGGCGGCAGCTGCAGCCGGCCTGAGGTCGCGAATGAACGGCCTCGCCAGGGCGGCTGGGAGGCCGCTGGCGCGCCCCGACGGGGTCGCCCGCTAGGGTACTACCGGTAACGTTACGAATCCCGCGTACGGGCTCGCTGGGGGCCTTAGCGTCGATCGGCGCATTTCCGGGTCGTCCAGCCCGGTTCGGCAGACCGATCGCGTCCCGCTCGACGCGACAGCCGCCGCTACGCGCGTTCCCACCGGTTCACGAGGCGGCCCACCTGCGCTTAAGCTGTGGCGGCCAGGCGAGTCGCCTGGCGTCAACCGACGCGGGCTGGAGAGAGCCATGACAAGATGGATTGTCCCGGTGCTTGGCCAGACCACATCAGAAACCTGCTGGGAAGCGGTGGGCCACATGATGTGGCTCTGGCGCTATCCCGGCGACGAGGCTGGGTACAGTGAAAGGGCCGGAAGCTATCTCCAACTTCAGCACGGCTTGAACATGACTGACACCGGCCAGTTCTACCGCAGGCTCGGCATGCTGCAGAGAGATGGGGCCGAGGCTGACTTTCTGAGCCACCAGATTCATCTTCACCCATTGGCCGTACTGGTCGGATTGGGCGAGAACCTTCACGCCGAAGTGCTGGTCGGCTGCGTCGGCTCCAACTACATCTTCAACAATCCCCAGGCCCAGGCGGTGCTGAATTTTGGCGATGACGGCGCCGACGCCCCCGAGGTCCCGCAAGGCGGGGGGACGACGACCGCGCCCGCCGCCAATTTCACCAGTCCCCGGGCCTGGTTCTGGCCACCTCACACGTAGCGATCGATGGGGCCGCCCCGCCGGCCGCTAAGGCGAAAGTCGGTACCCGCCGGCTTCGGTGATCAGGATCTTCGGGCCGGTAGGGTCGGGCTCGATCTTCTGGCGCAGGCGGTAGACGTGGGTTTCCAGCGTGTGGGTGGTGACGCCGGCGTTGTAGCCCCACACCTCGGTCAGCAGCTCCTCGCGCGAGATCACCTTGCCCCCGGCGCGGTAAAGGTACTTGAGGATGTTGGTTTCCTTGTCGGTCAGCCGGATCTTCTTGCCCTTGACGTCGAGCAGCATCTTGGCGGCCGGGCGGAATTCGTAGGGGCCGATCTGGAACACCGCGTCTTCGGATTGCTCGTGGCTGCGCAACTGGGCGCGGATGTGGGCCAGCAGGACGTTGAACTTGAACGGCTTGGTCACATAGGCGTTGGCGCCGGACTCCAGGCCCAGGATCGTGTCCGAATCGCCCGAAGCCGCCGTCAGCATGACCACCGGAGACGATACGCCGCCGCTGCGCATCAGTTTCAGCGCCTCGCGGCCGTCCATGTCCGGCAGGTCGACGTCGAGCAGGATCAGATCCGGCCGCGATTCCTTGGCCAGCCGGACCCCCTCGGAGGCGGTCGGCGCCCCTGATGCGGTGAATTCCTCATGCAGCTCAAGCTGTTCGCACAGCAGGCCGCGCAAGTCGGTGTCGTCGTCGATAACCAGGATGGTCTTTGCGCGCGGCATTCGTCCACAGCATGCACTGACGCCCCCTTACCGGCTAGTGCCCTCGCGGCTAGGGTTTTTCAATGACCTTGATCATCCCCGCCGGCGGCCCGCGCCTGGCGCGCGCCAAACAGCGCCGTTCCGACCCGGACCGAGGTCGCGCCGAAGCGGATCGCCGTCTCGAAGTCGGCGCTCATGCCCATCGAGAGGCGCTCGAGCCCGTTGCGGGCGGCGATCTTGGCGGTGAGCGCGAAATGGGGCCCGGGCGGCTCGTCCTGCGGCGGGATGCACATCAGGCCTTCGAGGGTCAGGCCGAACTCGCCGCGGCAGCGGGCGATGAAGGCGTCGGCGTCGGGCGGGGCGAGCCCGGCCTTCTGCGGCTCCTCGCCGGTGTTGATCTCGACATAGAGCCGCGGTTGGCGGCCGAGCCGCTGGGTCTCGCGGGCGATGGTCTCGGCCAGCTTCGGCCGGTCGAGGGTCTCGATCACATCGAAGAAGGCCACGGCCTCGCGCGCCTTGTTGGTCTGCAAGGGACCGATCAGGCGCAGCTCCAGGCCCTCGCGCCGGCGCGACCAGCGGCTCATCGCCTCCTGCACGCGGTTCTCGCCGAACACGCGCTGGCCGGCGGCGAGCACGGCGGCGACGCGATCTTCCGGCTGGGTCTTGGAGACGGCGGTGAGGCTGACGTCGGCCGGGTCGCGTCCCGCCGCCCGGGCGGCCGCGGCGATGCGGGCCAGGATCCCGGACCGCGCGGCGGCGGCGTCGAAGGCGTCGTCTAGGGGTGGCGCGAGCTCGGGCACGGTCAATCGAGGTGTTGTGGCGGTGGGGGCGGACGCTAGGGCCGGCGCGGGTGCGAGGGAAGGCCCTGCCGCGGCTGTTCTTCTTCACCGATCCGGCCCGGACGCCCGATCCCGAGGCGGTCGTCGCCCGCCTGCCGCGCGGCGCCGGCGTCGTCTACCGCGCCTTCGGTGACGCCGGATGCGGTGGCGAAGGGGCGAAGCTTGGTGAGGGCGGCGCGGCGGCGCGGCCTGCTGGTGCTGGCGGGCGCCGACGCCGGCCTCGCCGCGCAAATCGGCGCCGACGGCGTGCATCTGCCGGAGCGGCGCGCGGCGCTGGCGCGGGCCATCAAGCGATCGCGGCCGACCTGGATCGTCACCGCAGCAGCCCACTCCGAGACGGCGGTCGTGCGCGCTCTGCGCTGCGGCGCGGACGCGGTGTTCGTCTCGGCGGTCTTCGCCAGCGCCAGCCCGTCGGCCGGCCGGCCCATTGGCCCGCTGCGATTCGCGGCGCTGACGGCTCGGGCCGGCTTGCCGGTGCTTGCGCTGGGCGGCGTGAACGGCGAAACCGCGCGGCGGTTGACGCACACAGGCGCCGCCGGGGTAGCCGCGGTCGAGGCCTTGACTCGACTAAAACTTGAAGGTGGTTTCCAGCCGCACGCGCGGGGCGGGGCCGTCGGAGGTCAACTTGCGACCGTCCGGGGTCTGTTCGTCGCCGAGCGAAACGCCGACGCCGGTGCGCACGCCAGGCGCGACGCCGTAGGTCAGGCCGATCCGCGCGTCACGCCAAGTCGGGTCGCGGTCGCTCGGCTGCGCCATGTCGAGGTTGACGCCCCAGCGTCCGGTCTTGTTGTTCCACTGCAGCGTCTTGTGCGGCGGCTGAGGTCCGATCTGGTTCGGCTGCGGCGTGAAGTCGTCGTGCTGGGAGAAGAGGTCGGACGGCGCGGCATGCGCAGCCGCAGCCACGCTCGCCATCGCGAACACGGCAGCCACCGTCACCGCCAGCCTGTTCGGCCGCCTACCCACCCTCGAATCGCCCCTTCCAGTCATGCAGGCTATCGTACGCCCGCCTTGTTACAGTTTCGATTAAGGTCCTCGGAGTTTCAACGGTCAAGGCGCGGGGGGCCGCAGGGTTCCTAAAAGCGCGCATTGGTCGCGTCGCTGTGGCGGTGCAGCCACGCGATTCCTGTTTGGCGCGGCTTTGCGGATGTTATAGACGCGCTTGCGGGGCGCGCTGGCGCAGTGCGGTCTATGGCCGCTAACGCATTGGAGTAGACAAACGAATGCCCTTCAAGAGTGGGTCCATGGCGCGCGCCGCCCTGGCCGCGGCTGGCCGTTGTCGGCTTCTCCGGCGCTCGCCGCCTGCGCGCACCACGCGGTCGGCGCCGAAGACCGCGGTCGCGCCGAACGCGATCGGCGTCAACAGCTATCTGTGGCGCGCCACGCTCGACACGCTGGCGTTCATGCCGCTGGCCTCGGCCGATCCCTACGGCGGCGTGGTGATCACCGACTGGTACGTCCGATCCGCAAAAGCCGGACGAGCGCTTCAAGTGCACGGTCTACATCCTCGACACGCGCCTGCGCGGCGATGCGCTGAAGGTCACGGTGTTCAAGGAGGTCAGCAACGGCCAGCGGCGGCTGGGTCGACTTCGCCGGCCGCCGACCAGACCTCGATCGACATCGAGAACGCCATCCTGACCCGCGCCCGCCAGCTTCGGCTTTCCAACCTCAAGGGCTGATCCGGCGGTTCCATTGCGCGAAGTGCTGGATTTGGCTATATTCCGTGCATGCGCAGCGCCGTCTCCAGCATGATCCTTGCTCGCCCGGGCCTTAGCGGCCCCCGGGCGTAGAGGCCGCGCGCGACATCTTCGCCGGCCGCGTCCGGGGGTTTTCGACACGTCTCCCCCTAGACCTGCCACGCCTGGCGAAGGAATAAGGCTCCATGCCGCGTTACAATCCGAAAGAGGTCGAGCCCAAATGGCGCGCCGCCTGGGCCGAGGCCGAGGTGTTCCGCGCCGAGAACGCGCTCGGCCAAGCCCAAGTACTACGTGCTGGAGATGTTCCCCTATCCGTCGGGGCGGCTGCACGTCGGCCACGCGCGCAACTATGCGATGGGCGACGTGGTGGCGCGCTTCAAGCGGGCGCGCGGCTTCAACGTGCTGCACCCGATGGGCTGGGACGCCTTCGGCCTGCCGGCCGAGAACGCCGCCGCCGAGCGCGGCGTCGACCCGCGGCCTGGACCTACGACAACATCGCCGCGATGCGCGAGGAGCTGAAGCGGCTGGGCGTGTCGATCGACTGGTCGCGCGAGTTCGCCACCTGCGATCCCGGCCTACTACGGCCAGCAGCAGGCCTGGTTCCTGCGGCTGTGGAAGCGGGGCCTGGTCTACCGCAAGGAGGGCATGGTCAACTGGGACCCGGTCGACATGACCGTGCTGGCCAACGAGCAGGTGATCGACGGCCGCGGCTGGCGCTCCGGCGCGGTCGGTCGAGCGGCGCAAGCTGAACCAGTGGTTCCTGCGCATCACCGACTACGCCGACGAGCTGCTGGAGGGCCTGAAGACGCTCGACCGCTGGCCGGACAAGGTGCGGCTGATGCAGGAGAACTGGATCGGCAAGCTCGAAGGGCCTGCGCCTGACCTTCGCCGTTCGCCGGCGAGCGCGCCGGCGGGCTTCGCCGACGGCGTCACGGTCTACACCACCCGCCCGGACACCCTGTTCGGCGCGAGCTTCGTCGCCCTGTCGCCCGACCATCCGCTGACCGAGACGCTGGCGGCGGCCGATCCGCGGCGTCGCCGCCTTCGTCGCGGAATGCCGCAAGGGCGGGACCTCCGAGGCGGCGATCGAGACGGCGGAGAAGCTGGGCTTCGACACCGGCCTGAAGGTGATCCACCCGTTCGACCCGGCGTGGACGCTGCCGGTCTGGATCGCCAACTTCATCCTGATGGACTACGGCACGGGCGCCATCTTCGGCTGCCCGGCGCACGACCAGCGCGACCTCGACTTCGCCCGCAAGTACGCCCTGCCGGTGACGCCGGTGGTGCTGCCGCCGGGCGCCGATCCCGCCACGCTTCGAGGTCGGCCGACGAGGCCTATGTCGGACCCGGGCCGGATCTTCAATTCCGGCTTCATGGACGGCCTGGAGGTGGAGGCCGCCAAGGCCGCCGCCATCGCCCGCGTCGAGGCGCATGGGCCAGGGCGAAGGGCGCGACCGTCTATCGCCTGCGCGACTGGGGCGTCGCCCGCCAGCGCGGCTGGGGCTGCCCGATCCCGGTGGTCCACTGCGGCGCCTGCGGCGTCGTCGCCGGTGCCGGAGCACGAGCTGCCGGTGCGTGCTGCCCGAGCGACATGGACTTCAACCGGCCCGGCAACGCCGCTGGCGCGCCATCCGACCTGGAAGCACACCACCTGCCCCGACTGCGGCGGCCCGGCCGAGCGCGAGACCGACACCCTCGACACCTTCGTCGATTCCTCCTGGTACTTCGCCCGCTTCGCCGATCCCGACGCGGCCGAGCCGATCGACAAGGCGGCGGCCGACTACTGGCTGCCGGTCGACCAGTACATCGGCGGCATCGAGCACGCGGTGCTGCACCTGCTCTACGCCCGCTTCGTCACCCAGGCGCTGCGCGACGAGGGCATGCTGTCGGTCGACGAGCCGTTCGCCGGCCTGTTCACCCAGGGCATGGTCACCCACGAGACCTACCGGCGCCAGAACGGCGAATGGGTCGAGCCCGGCGAGGTGGAGATCGTCTCCGAAGGCGCGACGCGCCGCGCGCGGCTGATGGACACCGGCGAGCCGGTGACCATCGGCGACATCGAGAAGATGTCGAAGTCCAAGCGCAACGTCGTCGCGCCGGCCGACATGGCCGACACCTACGGCGTCGACGCCGCGCGGCTGTGCGTGCTCTCCGACTCGCCGCCCGAGCGCGACGTGCAGTGGACCGCCGGCCGGCGTCGAGGGCGCCTGGCGGCTGGTGAACCGGGTCTGGGCCGAGTTCGACGCCGAGCCGGTGATCGAGCCGCCCGATCCGGACGCGGCGACGCCGCCGAGCTGCGCACGCGCGACCCACCGCGCGATCAAGGCGGTCACCGACGCGATCGAAGGCTTCCGCTTCAACAGCGCCATCGCCCGGCTGCACGAGTTCGTCGGCGTGGTCGCGGCCGCTTCCCGGCAGCCGGCGGCGCCGGCCGCGCGCGCGAGGCGCTGTCGGCGCTGGCCCGGCTGATCGCGCCCTTCGCCCCGCACCTGGCCGAGGAGTGCTGGCAGCGGCTGGGCGAGCCGGGCCTGGTCGCCGCCGCGCCCTGGCCGGCCTACGATCCGGCCCTGGCCGAGGACGACGAGCGGGTGCTGCCGGTGCAGATCAACGGCAAGCGCCGCGGCGAGATCCGCGCCGGCGCCGGCGCCTCGGAGGCCGAGGTGGAGAAGATCGTGCTTGACGATCCGGAGATTGCGCGGCGCCTTGAGGGCCTCAGCATCCGGCGGGTGATCGTGGTCAAGGACCGCATCGTCAACATCGTGGCGGCATGAGCGGCGCGGCGGCGACGCTCGCCCTGGCGGCGCTGACGCTGCGGCCTGGCCTCGCTCGGCGGCTGCGGCTTCACGCCGCTCTACGCCGAGCCGGGCGTCGCCGGCGGGCTGGCCCACATCCAGGTGGTCGCGCCGCAGGGCCGCGTCGGCTATCTGCTGCGCGAGGACCTCGACGACGCGCTCGGCCGCGACCAAGGGCGACGCGCCGCACTACCGGCTGGAGATGCGTGCTCGACCAGATCGCGCCAGCGCCCACGGCCTCGACCGCCAACGCCGCCGCCCAGCGCTACGAGCTCGACCTGACGGTCGACCTACACCCTGATCGACATCGCCAGCGGCAAGGTGGCCGACCACCGGCGCGGTGACCAGCGACGGTCAGCTACGACTTCGCCGGCGCAGCCCTACGCCGGCATCGCCGCGCGGCAGGACACCCAGGACCGGCTGGCCAACGACGCCGCCCAGAAGATCCAGGTGCAGATCGCCGCCTGGATGGCGGGCCACAAGGCCGGCTGACAGCGCGATGCTGCTGAGCCGCCGCCCCGACGTCGAGCGCTTCCTCGCCAAGCCCGGACAAGGCGTGCGCGCCGCCCTGATCTACGGGCGCGACCTCGGCGTGGTGCGCGAGCGCGGCCAGGGGCTGGCCGCGCAAGGTCACCGAGCGAGCCCGACGATCCGTTCGACGTCGCCCTGATCACCGACGGCGACATGGACGCAGCGACCCGGCGCGGCTGGTCGACGAGCTGATGGCGCTCTCGCTGATGGGCGGGCGGCGGCTGGTGCGGCTGCGCCTCTCCACCGAGCGGGCCGGTCCGCGACCGCGCTGGCCGCCGAGGCGCTCGAGCGCCACGCGGCCGGCGAGTTCAATCCCGACGCCTTCTTCCTGATCGAGGCCGGCAACCTCGACCGCAACTCGGCCCTGCGCAAGGCGGCCGAGAAGCAGCCCGCCGCGGTCGCCATCCCCTGCTACGAGGACGAGATCGGCGACCTCGCCCGGCTGACCCGCGAAGCGCTGGCCAAGGACAAGCTGGCGCTGACCACCGAGGCGCTGGACATCTTCGTCGCGCCGCCTGCCGCACGAGCGCGGCGTCGCCCGGCGCGAGATCGAGCGGCTGGCGCTCTACCTCGGCCCCGGCGGCGGCGTGACCGGCACGGCCGACGACCTGGTCGACTTCCTCGGCGTCGAGCCGGAGGCCTCGCTGGCCGACGCCGCGCAGGACGCGTTCGGCGGGCGCCTGGCGGCGGCCCAGGCCGGTTTGCGCCGCGCCGCCGCAGGAGGGCGAGGGCGGCCCGGCCGCCGTGCGCGCCATGAGCCAGCACCTCGCCCGCCTGCGCCGCACCGCCACCCTGCGCGCCGGCCGGCGCCGAGCTGGCCGAGGCGGCCAAGGCCTCGGGCGTGTTCTGGAAGAACGAGCAGGAGTTCCTGCGCCAGGCCCGCGCCTGGGACCTCGGTCCACCTCGACGAGATCCAGCCCGAGCTGCTGGCCGCCGACCGCGCCTGCAAGCAGACCGGCTCGCCCGACCACCTGATCGCCGAACGCCTGGCGCTGACCATCGCCGCCAAGGCGCGGCGGCTGGGGCTCTAGCTGGCGCGGGCGGCGTTGGTGCGGAGCACGAAGCCGATCACCAGCGCCACCGCGCGGTAGAGCTCGACCGGGATCTCGGTTTCCAGCTCGACACTGGCCAGCGCCTCGGCCAGGGCGGGGTTTTCCTGCAGCGGGACGCCGTGCGCCTGGGCGGTCTCGATGATCTTGTCGCCCAGCCAGCCGCGGCCCATGGCGACCACCCGCGGCGCGCGGGGCTTCTCGTAGGCGAGGGCGACGGCCAGCGTCTGTTTCTCGGGCGCCGTCATGAGCGGCGGTCCACCAGCTGGCCGGCGGGCTGCTGCTGCGGCCGGGGCGGCGCGCCGCCGATCACCCGAACCGCGACGTCGGCCTGCTCGTCCGCCAGCGCCTGGGTCAGTTCGTCCCGATGCGCGTCCAGCGCCTGCCGCGCGGCGACGTCCTCGGCCATCAGCGTGACGCGTGCGCGGCCCTTGCCGAGCAGGACGTCGGCGTGCACCGGCCCGCTCGGCGCGACGTTGACCGAAAAGCGCGCCCGCCAGCTGGGCTCGCCGTCAGCGGTTCCCGCGCCTGGGCCGCGCCCGTCACGGCTGATCTCGAACTGGGCGACGCCGGCGCCGTCCGGGGTGGCGATCGGAACTTCGAACATCCAGCGCGTGGTCTCGCCCGTGCGCTCGACCGACGCGGCCTGCGAGAGCTGCACCCGCGCCAGCGCGCCCTGCGCCTCCTGCTGCAGCGTGCGGACCAGGACGTCGGTCTGGGCCTGCGGGCTGAGGCTGGGCCGCGCCGCCGGCTGGCCGGTGGTCGGGCCGCCGCCGACGGGCGGCTCCAGTTGATCGGTCGACCCGCGCAGCCCCGCGCCGCGCGGCAAGCTCGTAGTCGTGGTTTGGGCGGTCGGCCGCGTCAGCGCCGGACCCTCGAGCAGCGGCGCCAGCTCGCTCGACAGCTGCAACAGCAGCGCCTTCAGGTCCTGCTGCAGGTTGGCGGGCGCGGCGTCCTCGCCGCTGACGACCGCCGCCGCGAGGCCGGCTTCGAGGAAGACGCCGGAGCCCTGCGCCGCCGAGCGCAGCTGTTCGGCGGTGACGTTGGGGCCGAGCGGCGTCTGCGCGGCGAGGATCTGGGCGGCGGTGGCGCGCGCGTCGGCGGGCATGGCCGGCGAATTCACCGCCACCACCAGGTCGGCCAGCAACGGCGCCAGGCTGTCCTGCTGGGTCGCGGCCTGGCCGACCATCGCGGTCAGCGCGGAGGGGGGCGGCGCGGTCGGCAGGCTCGACGGCAGTTCTTCGGTCAGCGTGGCGGTGACCTCGGCGACCAGCTGGCCGGCGATGGCGGCGGCGTCGGACGAGGGACGCAGCGCCGTAGCATTGACGGCGGCCACGCCCACGCCCGCCGCCGGCGGGATCGCCGACGTGGCGCCGATCGGGGAGATGTCCGCGGACGCGACCATGCCGCCAGCTTCCCCATGCGTCGCTTAACGGAGCGTCAAGGCTCGCGAGATCACCCTGTTGGCTGCGGCATTTGCGCAGGCTGCGGCGCCACCAAATGGCCACCGAGTCACCCGGCCAATGGCAGACGTAGCATTGGTTTGGGGAGTACGGCGTGGTTCGGTGGTATGCGAGCGGCTTGACGATTGCGCTCTTGGCGCTGGCCCCGGCGGCCATGGCGCGGCCGGAACGAAACAGCGGCGGGCTGGGGCCGGCGGTGCTGGCCGAAATCAACTGGGTGCGATCCCATCCCACCGAATACGCCGAGCACCTGCGTGACGGTCCGGAGACCCAGGGCACGGACGAGGCGATCGACTATCTGGAGCGCCGCGCGCCGGCGCCGCCGCTGCAGTTCAACGACCGGCTGGTGGCGTCGGCCGCGGACCACGCCGCCGACGAGGGCCGACACGGCGCCTTCACCCACACCGGCTCCGACGGTTCGAGCGCGGGCCAGCGGATGCACCGCTTCGGGGTCTGGGCCGGGATGATGGCCGAAGAGATGTCCGCCGGCGAACAGTCTCCCGACGACATTGTGCGCCAGCTGATCATCGACGAGGATGTGCCGGGCCGCGGCCACCGCAACGACCTGATGGACCCGTTCCTGAAGCAGGCCGGCGTCGGCTGCGCCTCGCACCCGGTCTACGGCCTGATCTGCGTGATCGACCTCGCCTCGGCCCCGCCGCCGCGGGACTAGTACTCCACCCCCGCCAGGTAGAGTCCCTCGGCCGGCGCGACCTGGCCGCAGGCAGTGCGGTCGCGCGGCCTCCAGCGCGGCTTTCAGGTCGGCGGGGGTCCAGCGGCCGGCGCCGACTTCGGCCAGGCTGCCGGTCATCGAGCGGACCTGGCGGTGCAGGAACGAGCGCGCGCCGAAGGCAAGCCGCACCTCGTCGCCCTCGCGCCAGATCCGCGCCTCGTCCAGCGTCTTCAGCGGCGATTTGGCCTGGCAGTCGACATCGCGGAAGGTGGTGAAGTCGTGGTGGCCGATCAGCGCGCCGGCCGCCTCGGCTCATCGCCGCGACGTCGAGCGGTTTCTTCAGGTGCCAGACCCGGTGTCTGTCCAGCGTCGGCGGCGCCATGCGGTTGACGATCCGGTAGAGGTAGCGCCGGCCCTTGGCGGAAAAGCGGGCGTGGAAGCCCTCCGGCGCCAGGCTGGCGGCGATGACCGCGATCGGCTCGGGGACCAGGTGGGCGTTGAGCGCGTCGCGGACCACCTCCGGCTTCCAGTCCCGCTCCAGGTCGATGTGGACCACCTGCTGCAGCGCGTGGACGCCAGTGTCGGTGCGGCCGGCGGCCTGCAGGCGCAGCTCTTCGCCGCAGAACGCCTCGCACCGCCCGCTCGATCGAGCCCTGCACCGTCGGCAGGTCGGCCTGCGCCTGGAAGCCCTTATAGGGGCCGCCGTCGTACTCCAGGTCGAGCCGGTAGCGGGGCATCAGACCGCGATCCGCTCGAGGCGGAAGCCGCGCACGAAGTCGTCCAGCTGCTGCGCGCCGCGGCCTTCCCGCTGCGCGGCCAGCAGGCGCACCGCGCCGGTTCCGCAGGCGATCAGCAGCCGGTCGTCCAGGACCTCGCCGGGCGCGCCCTCGCCCTCTTCGACGCGCGACAGCAGCGCCTTGATCCGCACCGGTCCGCGCTCGCCTTCGGCCTCGAACCAGGCGCCGGGCGCGGGCGAGAGCCCGCGGATGCGGCAGTCCACCTCGGCGGCGGGCTTCCTCCAGTCGATCCGGGTCTCGCGGGGGCGGATCTTCTTGGCGTAGGTGACGCCCTCGGACGGCTGCGGCGTCTCGATCGCCGTGCCGTCCGCGATGTGCGGCAGGGTCCGGACGAGCAGGTCGGCGCCCACCGTGGCCAGGCGGTCCAGCAGCGTGCCGGCGGTGTCGAGGGCGTCGATCCGCAGCCGCTCGACCGCCAGCGTCGGGCCCTCGTCGAGGCCCTCGGTCAGCCGCATCACGCCGACGCCGGTCTGCCGGTCGCCGGCCATGATCGCCCGCTGGATCGGCGCCGCCCCGCGCCAGCGCGGCAGCAGCGAGGCGTGCAGGTTGAACGTCCCCAGGCGCGGCGCGTCGATCACCTCGCGGGGCAGGATCTGGCCGAACGCCACCACCACCGCCGCATCCAGCCGCAGCGCCTCGAACGCCGCGATCTCGGCCGGATCGCGCATCGAGGCCGGCGTGCGCACCGCCAGGCCGTGCGCCTCGGCGAAGGCCTGCACCGGCGAGGGCGACAGCTTCTTGCCGCGGCCCCGCGGCGCTGGCGGCTGGGAATAGACGCAGGCCACCTCGAACCCGGCCTCGACGATGGCGGCGAGGCTGACGACGGCGAAATCCGGGGTGCCGAGGAAGGCGAGGCGCATGCCGCCAGCCTTTAGCCGCGCGGCGTCGCCAGGCAAACCCGCGGAACCGGCGTCGGCGCGGCCCGTTTGGGTCTCATCGCCAGAGAAGACCCCATGCGCCCGCCGTTTCTACTCGCCGCCATCGCTACGCTTGCCCTCATCGCCGCCTGTTCCCGCGACGATGGCCAAAGGGCCGGCGATGATCTGAAGAACGCCGGCCATTCGGTCGACCATGCCGTCGCCGACGCCGCTCACAGTCCGGACATGAAGAACGCCGAGGCCGACTTCCGCCACGCCGGCCATGTCGCCGCCACCGACACCCGCAAGGCGGCCGCGGAGGCCAAGATCGCCGCCCACAAGCTGGCCGCTGACACCCGCGGCGCCGCCCATGGCGTGACCCGCCGCGATTCCGCGGGCGACAAGAACAGCTGACACTCGGACGCACTGGCGCTCAGCGGCCGGCCGACGCTCGCCAGCATAGACCGAGCACTGGTCTCTCAACGAGCCGGGCGCCAGACTGACGCCCCACCCTGGAAGGGAGAAGCGTCATGAGCGTCTATCGCGTCACGGAGATCATCGGGACGAGCAAGACATCTTGGGAAGCCGCGGCGCGTGAGGCGTTGATCGCCGCCGCTGGCAGCCTGCGCGACCTGCGCGTCGCCGAAGTGGTCCAGCAGGACATCACGCTCGATGCGAAGGGCGAGATCGACATGTTCCGCACCAAGCTGCGCGTCAGCTTCAAGTACGAGCTGGGCTGGTCGCGGGGCCCCGAACAGTCGCAGGTCTAGCCGCCGCCGGTCCTCGCCAGCGCTACGTCGCGCCGGACGCCTTCGCCAACGCCTCGGGGTTGGAGACGCGGATCGGCGATCCGGCCGCGAACGCCTCGATCGCCTCCAGGCTGTCGCCGTAGAACGCCTTCAGCGTCTCCAGGGTGGCGTAGCCCAGGTGCGGGGTGAGGGTGACGTTCTCCAGCGTGCGCAGCGGATGGTCCGGCCGGGGCGGCTCCTGGTCGAACACGTCGAGGCCGGCGCCGGCGATGGTCCCAGCCTGCAGCGCGGCGATCAGGTCGGCCTCGACCACGATCGGGCCGCGCGAGGTGTTGATCAGGTAGGCTGGTGGGCTTCATCAGGCCCAGTTCGCGGGCGGTGACGAGGCCGCGGCTGCGATCGCTCAGCACCAAGTGGATCGAGACGACGTCGGCCTGGCGGAACAGCTCGTCCTTTTCCACCCGGCGCACGCCCACCGCCGCGGCGGCCTCGGCGGTCAGGTTCTGGCTCCAGGCGATGACGTCCATGCCGAACGCCTTGGCGTATTCGGCCATGCGCTTGCCGATGCGGCCGAGGCCGAGCAGGCCCAGCGTGCGGCCGGCGAGGATCATGCCGACCTTGTCCTGCCACAGGCCGTCGCGCATGCGCCGGTCCTGCCCGGCGATGTCGCGCACGGTGGCGATCAGCAGACCCCAGCTCAGCTCCGGCGTCGCGGCGGCGACGTTGGCGAAAGCGGGGTTGCGCGTGCCTGAATGGGCGACGATCACGCCGGCTTCGGTCGCCGCTTCTAGGTCGAGGTTGGTCAGGCGCATGCCGATGATGGTGATCAGCTTCAGGTTCGGCAGGCGCTGGATCAGGGTGCGCGGCAGGGCCATGCGTTCGCGGATGGTGACCAGCACGTCGAACGGCGCCAGCGCCTCGGCGGCGCGGTCTTCGCTCATGTGGTCGTGGAAGACGGTGATCTCCGCCTTGCCGTCCAGACGCGCCCAGTCGGCGCACGCCAGGGCGACGCCGGCATAGTCGTCGAGCAGGGCGATCTTCAACATGGCGGCGTCCTCGAATTGTAGTCAGGCCTGCCTTGATCCCTGGCGGCGACCGCCGTTCTCTGGCAAGACGAATTCATTCCAACAACGCTCATTAGGGGAAAATCGATATGCCAGACGATCATTCCGGGCTTGTGTCCGAGGCGACGGTTGAGGGCTTCACCAAGGACGGTCTGGCGGCCTTCAACCAGCAGTTCCACGCCCTGGTCGATGAGCGCAAGCTGGCCAATGTCGTCACCCTGATCGCCCGCCGCGGCGAGATCGTGAACCTGGACGCCTATGGCGTGCTGGACGTGTCGGCGCCGGTTCCGGTTCCGGTCAGGACCGACAGCATCTTCCGCATCGCCTCGATGACCAAGCCGATCACCGGCGCGGCGATGATGATGCTGTGGGAAGAGGGCAAGTGGAAGCTGGACGACCCGGTCGCCAAGCATATCCCGCAGTTCGCCGGGCTGAAGGTCAGGCGCAAGGATGGCGAGCCTGTCGATCAGGCCTCGCCGATGACCATGGCCCAGCTGATGAGCCACTCGGCCGGGTTCGGCCGCGCCGCCGAGTACGCCGAGGCCAACCTGCGCGGCGGCGACCTGCAGGACATGATCGACGTGCTGGCCGGGCTGCCGCTGTCGTTCCAGCCGGGCAAGGACTGGCGCTACGGCCCCAGCGTCGACATCCAGGGCTACCTGGTCGAGCAGCTGTCCGGCCAAGGCCTCGATGCGTTCTTCGAGCAGCGCCTGTTCGCACCCCTGGGCATGACCGACACCGGGTTCTGGGTCGACGCGGCGAAGGGCGACCGGGTTTCGCGCATCCACAAGTACGACGACGACGGCAAGGTGCGGGCGGCCGGGCCGTCCAACGTCTTCAACACCTCCAAGCCGAAGTTCCTAGCCGGCGGCGGGGGCCTGGTCTCCAAGATCGAGGACTACTGGCGCTTCGCCCAGATGATCGCCAACGGCGGCGCGTTCGAGGGCCGGCGCTACCTGAAGCCCGAGACGGTCGCGCTGATGCACACCAACGTCCTCGAGCCTGGCGTGAACGTGACGCTCTATTCGCCGGACACGAAGGGCCTCGGCTTCGGCATGGACTTCGCCATCGTTCAGGACCCCGCCGCGGCCCTGACCTCGCAGGGGATCCAGAGCTACTATTGGGGCGGTGCGTTCGGCACCTGGTTCTGGATCGACCCGGTCAACGAGATGATCGTCATCGGCATGATCCAGAACGTCGCCGGCTCGCAGACCGCGGCCGGCAATCCGGCGGTGCGCGAGCAGTCGGCGCAGCTCGCCTACGCCGCCATGACCGACCGGCGCTAGCGAGGGCGAGGGTGCAGACTGTCCGGCTTGGCCGCACCGGCCTGGAAGTGAGCGTCGCCGGCCTCGGCTGCGGCGGTCACAGCCGGCTGGGCATGGCCCACGGCAAGGACGTCCACCACGCCGCCGACATGGTGCGGCGGGCGCTCGATCTGGGGATCACCTACATCGACACCGCCCGCGCCTACGGCACCGAAGCGGCCGTCGGGCTGGGGCTGAAAGGCCGGCGCGACGAGGCGGTGATCTCGACCAAGGCCGGCGTCGGCCGGGGCGAGCGCGGCCCAGTCAGCGCCGCCGACATGGCGCGCTACATCGACGAGAGCCTGGCCAAGCTGCAGACCGACCACATCGACGTCTTCATGCTTCACGGCGTGACGCTGCCCGAGCACGAACACGCGATGACGGTGATCCTGCCGGAGCTGCGGAAGCAGAAGGCGGCCGGCAAGATCCGCTTCATCGCCGCCAGCGAGCAGTTCGGCGGCGACACCAGCCACGCCTGGCTGCAGCGGGCGCTCGCCGACGATCCGTTCGACGTGCTGATGGTAGGCTTCAACCTGCTCAACCCGTCGGCGCGCGAGCGGGTGTTCCCGCAGACGATCCGGCAGGACGTCGGCACGCTGATCATGTTCGCGGTGCGCGAGGCGCTGAGCCGGCCGGACCAGCTGAAGCGGGTGGTGGGCGAGCTGATCGACCGCGGCCAGGTCGATCCGGCCGATGTGGACGTCGGCGATCCGCTGGGGTTCCTGACCGATGCGCCCGGCGCGCCGTCGGTCGTCGAGGCGGCCTATCGCTTCTGCCGCCACGAACCGGGCGCCCACGTGGTCCTGACCGGCACCGGCGATCCGGAGCACCTGAAAGCCAACGTCGAGGCCATCCTGGCGCCGCCGCTGCCGCCGGAAATCCTCGCCCGGCTGCAGACGATTTTCGGCCGCGTGGACAGCGTTTCAGGAAACTAGACCCCTCGAATATCGAACCCCGGCGGTGTCATCCCGGAGAGCCGCGCAGCGGACTCGTCCGGGATCTCCTTCACCGCCAGCGCCCAAGAGATCCCGGTTCTGCGCCGCTTTGCGGCTTGTCCGGGATGACAATGGAGGGGTGGCGAAGGAAAGCGAGTTCCGGATTCGTGCTGCTGACAGGATGCTGTCAGTGAACATGGTTAGATAGGCCTCGATAAGGAGGCCACTCTCATGATCACGCTCTACGGTTTCGGGCCGATGTTCGGCTTGCCCGACCCCAGCCCGTTTGTCCTGAAGACGATGACCCAGCTCAAGATGTCGGGCCTGCCGTTCGGCTTCCAGCGGGCCGACCGCGCCGAGGCGCCCAAGGGCAAGATACCTTCATCCGCGATGGCGATCTGGTGCTGGGCGACAGCGTCTTCATCCTCGACCACCTGAAGCGGGCGCACGGCGTCGATCTCGACGCCCGCCTCACGCCCGAGCAGCGCAGCGTAGGCTGGGCGCTGGAGCGGATGCTGGAGGATCACCTCTACTGGGCCATCATCCATGCCCGCTGGGCCATCGACGAGAATTTCGAGAAGGGCCCCTCGCAGTTCTTCGCGGGCGCGCCGGACGCGGCCAAGCGGGCCGGGCAGGCGGGGATGAAGCAGGTGCTGCACGGCCAGGGCTTCGGCCGCCACGCCAACGAGGAGGTCGCCGACTTGGCGACGCGCGACTTCGCCGCCGCCTCGAAGCTGCTGGGCGAGGGCCCCTATCTGTTCGGCGACAAGCCGTGCAGCGTGGATGCGACCCTGTTCGGCTTCACCGCGGCGGCGACGACGCCGTTCTTCGACTCCACGATCCGCCAGGCCGCCGAGAGCTTCCCGAACCTGGTCGCCTACCAGTGGCGGATGATGGACCGCTACTACGAGCCCGCGCTGGCGGACTGATCAGCGCGGCCGCTCGTTCGGATACTGCGGCAGATCGTCGGCGATCGGCAGCCAGCTGGCCTTGGAGGCGACATGGAAATGGAAGACGGCCTTTGTCTCGACCGGCTCGGCCAGCAGCCCGGCGCGGACCCGCACCATGCCGGGAACGGACGCGGTGCGGCTGATGATCGGCGAGCCGCAGTCGCCGCAGAACAACCGCTCCTTGCCGGGCGAGCTCTCGTAGGACTTCGGCTGGCCGGCGACGAGGCGGAAGTCCTCGGCCCTGACCGGCAGGTTGGCGGCGAAGGCCGCCCCGCTGGCGCGCCGGCACTGGCTGCAGTGGCACAGCTGGATGCCGGCGAGTTCGCCGGCGATCTCGAACCTCACCCGGCCGCAAAGGCAGGAACCGTGGTGCATGCAATCCTCCAACTGTTTGGCCGGCGGGTTCTTACCCGCAGGGCCGCTGGCGGCGCCACCGCAAGTCTGACAATCCTTCCGCGAACGGGCCGGGAGGAAATGCACATGCGCTTGGGCCGCAACGTCCTGCTGAGCGCGCCGGTGCTGGCCGTCGCCCTGCTCGTGGTCACCTCGATCGCGGCGGCCGACACGCCGCCGCCCGCCGCGGCGGGCCTCGCGATCGACAACTTCCCGGCCGCGCACGGCAACAAGCTCGTCGTCACCACGCCGGCGTTCCAGAACCTCGGCGACATCCCGTTCGAGAACACGATGTACCGCGGCAACGTCTTCCCCGGGTTGAAGTGGACGCATGGGCCCTACGGGACGCGCTCGTTCGTGGTCGTCATGCAGGACGCCGACGTGAATTTCCGCGGCGGCCCGCTGCTGCACTGGTCGATGTACGCCATCCCGGGCGGCGTCTCGCACCTCGACCCCGGCATGACCGCGCCGCCGCCGGGGGCCAGCTTCGGCCCCAACGTGCGCGGTCCGAACCATGCCTACATGGGCCCTCACACGCCGCCGGGACCCAACCATCACTATCACTTCGCGGTCTTCGCCCTCGATCGCGACATCGCGGTCGACCCGACCCTGAGTTACGACGCGCTTAGCGGCCGACATGAGCGGCCACGTGCTGGCCAGCGGCGAGGTGATCGGGCTCGCCCACGCCGATCCGGACGCCCAGCCGCTGGTTCCGGCGACGCCTGCGCCAGCGGCGCACTGAACCGCGGTTATTTGCTGCACTGCGGCGCCGGAAGGGCGCGCGGCGCTTGCCATTTTTCAAACGGTTGTTAGTTCAGGTTGATGGCCGACGATCAGAGCGCTCACCCCGAACCCCAAATCGACGAGAAACTTCTCGACGAAAAGCTCGACGACGACGAGCCGGTACGGCTGCAGCCGGACCTGCCGCCGGAGGTCGCCTCGCCGCTGGCGCCGTTCGCGGGCGCCAAGCCGCCCTCGCCGGCGTGGTTCGACGCGGCCCTGGCCAAGGCGCCGGAACGCACCTTCGTGCCGGTCGAAGGGGCCAACATCGAGCTGCTGACCTGGGGCCAGGTCGGCAAGCCCGGCCTGATCTTCGTGCACGGCAACAGCGCCCACGCCGACTGGTGGAGCTTCATCGCCCCGTTCCTGGCCGACGACTTCCGAGTCGCGGCGCTGTCGCTGTCAGGCATGGGCGACAGCGACTGGCGCGAGACCTATGAATTCGAGACCTTCGCCAGCGAGATCTGGGAATGCGCCAAGGCGGCCGGCCTCTACGAGGCGGCGGCCAAGCCGATCTACATCGGCCACTCGTTCGGCGGCTCGCAGGTGTTCTATTCGGCGGTGAAGCATCCCGAGCGGATGCGCGCGGCTCTGCTGCTCGACACCGGCTTCGGTGGCCCGCCGACGCGCGAGCAGGAAGAGCAATGGCGGCGCGAGGCCGAAAAGAGCGGCGACGCGCGCTGGCGCGGCCCGATGCAGCGCACGCGGCCGAACCGGGTCTATGCGACGTTGGAGGAGGCGCTGACGCGTTTTCGCTTCATGCCGCCCCAGGCGCCCGGCAATCTCTTCGTGGCCGACTACATCGCCCGTACCTCGCTGAAGCGCGCGCCGATGGCGGACGGCTCCGGCGAGGGCTGGACCTGGAAGTTCGACCCGTTCCTGTGGGGCAAGCTCGACCGCAAGCCGTTCGGCCCGCTCGATCCCGCCAAGGCGCCGCCGATGGCGCAGATCTTCGGCGACCGCTCGGCGATCATGCTGCGGCGCGAGATGGCGGGGCAGGCCGACTACGTGCCGGCGAACGTGCCCTCCGTCGCGATTCCAAATTCCGAGCATCACATCATGGTCGACCAGCCGCTGGCGCTGGTGGCCGCGCTGCGTACTTTGCTCGCAGTCTGGCCGGCTTGAGCGCCGCCGTCGCTTCGTGTAGCACCCGCCGCAACTTTCCACGCCGCAGCCGAGTCTGAAGGAGACCTCCCGTCGATGACCGAAGCCGTCCACGATTACCACTCAGGCGACCAGGAGATCGGTGAGCAGGTCGCCACGTTCGACGCCTTCGGCAAGATGATCAAATGGGGTTCTCTGGCCATCGCCGTGCTACTGGTGATGCTGGTGATGTGGTTCTGCGTCCCTGCCGGCTTCGTCGCCGGGCTTGGCGCCGGAATCGTTCTGGCCGCCGTCGGGATTTTCTTCCTGCGCGAAAAGCCCGAACTCCGGGCACTAGCGCCACCACGGGACAGGTCCTGGGTCGCCGGCCAACCTGCCCTTGTCTAGCTGTACGGCGCTCGTCCTCCCAAGAGGCTTCGCTCGATGCCCGTCCTCGCCGTCACCAAGGAGCGCCGCGCTGGCGAGACGCGGGTCGCGGTGACGCCGGACGCCGCCAAGAAACTGATCGCGCTGGGCTTCGACGTCGTCATCGAGGCCGGGGCCGGGCTCGCGGCCGCAGTGCCCGACGCCGACTACGCCGCCGCCGGCGCGAAGGTGGTGGCGACCCCCACCGAGGCGCTTTCCGCCGCCGACCTGGTGCTCAAGGTGCGCGCGCCGGCCGACGAGGAGATCGCGGTGCTGAAGAGCGGCGCGATCGTGGTCGGCCTGCTCAACCCGTTCCAGGATCGCGAGGCGCTGGCGGAGTTGACCGAGCAGGGCGCCACGGTGTTCGCGATGGAGTTCGTGCCGCGCATCACCCGGGCGCAGGCGATGGACGCCCTCTCCAGCCAGGCCAACCTCGCCGGCTATCGCTCGGTGATCGAGGCGGCTGAGGTCTATGGCCGGGCGATGCCGATGATGATGACCGCGGCCGGCACGGTCGCCGCGGCCAAGGTGTTCGTGATGGGCGCCGGCGTCGCCGGGCTGCAGGCGATCGCCACCGCGCGCCGCCTCGGCGCGGTCGTCACCGCCACCGACGTCCGCCCGGCCGCCAAGGAGCAGGTCGAGAGCCTGGGCGCGAAGTTCGTCGCGGTCGAGGACGAAGAATTCAAGGCCGCAGAGACCGCCGCCGGCTACGCCAAGCCGATGAGCGAGGCCTATCAGGAGAAGCAGGCGGCGCTGGTCGGCGAGCACATCAAGAAGCAGGACATCGTCGTCACCACCGCGCTGATCCCGGGCCGCATGGCGCCCAAGCTGGTCAGCGCCGAAGCCGTCGCCTCGATGAAGCCCGGCTCGGTGCTGATCGACCTGGCGGTGGAGCAGGGCGGCAACGTCGTCGGCTCCCGGACCGGCGAGATCGTCGAGACCGGCGGGGTCAAGATCGTCGGCATCCCCAACCTGCCGGGCCGCATCGCCGCCGACGCCTCCGCCCTCTACGCGCGCAACCTGACCGCCTTCGTCGGCCTGCTGGTCAAGGACGGCGCGATCGTCGCCGACTTCGAGGACGAGATCCTGCAGGCGGCGCTGATCGCCAAGGGCGGTCAGATCGTGCATCCGCTCCTGAAAGCGGTCTAGGAAGCGTCATGGAAGCCGTCGACCCCACCGTCTTTCGCCTCGCCATCTTCGTCCTGGCGATCTTCGTCGGCTACTACGTGGTCTGGAGCGTGACGCCGGCGCTGCACACGCCGCTGATGAGCGTCACCAACGCGGTCTCCTCGGTGATCATCGTCGGCGCCCTGCTGGCGGCCGCCGCGCACGTGGCGCCGGGCGACCACACGGTCTGGATCTCCAAGGGCGCCGGCGCGGTCGCCGCGGGCCTGGCCTCGGTCAACATCTTCGGCGGCTTCCTGGTCACCCAGCGCATGCTGGCGATGTACCGCAAGAAGGAGCGCGGCAAGTGAGCCCGGCGATCCTTTCCTGGACGTCGCTGGGCTTCGGCGCGGCGGCGATGATCGTCTACCTCGCGGTCTTGGCGACGCGTCCGAGGATCGCGCGCATGGTCAACGGCTCCGGGCTGTTCCTGAACGGCCTTGGCCTGATCGAGATCTCGTTCTGGGTGCGGCAAACGCCTCCCGGCGTCGCGTCGTTCAGCGCCAACCTGGCTGTCGCGGCGCTCTGCCTCGCGGCGCTGGCCCAAGGGGTCTCCGTGCTCCGCAACGGCCGGTCCTGGGACGGCGTCGAGCGACGCAAGACAGCGCCCGACGGGCAGGTGCGCGGATGAACGCCAACCTCGCGGCGCTCGCCTATCTCGCGTCCGGCGTCCTCTTCATCCTGACCCTGCGCGGGCTCTCCAGCCCGGTCACCAGCCGGCGCGGCAACCAGCTGGGCATGATCGGCATGGCCCTGGCCATCGCCACCACGCTGGCCACGCTTGGCGCGCAGGGTCTGCTCGATCCAGTGACCATCGGCCTGATGCTGGGCGGGGTGATCGTCGGCGGCTCGGTCGGCGCGATCATCGCCCGGCGCGTGCAGATGACCTCGATGCCGCAGCTGGTGGCGGCGTTCCACTCGCTGGTAGGCCTGGCCGCCTGCCTGGTCGCCACCGCCGCCATCTTCGCCCCCGCCGCCTACGGCATCGCCGAGGGAACCGGGATCAAGACCGAGAGCCTGATCGAGCTCTCGCTCGGCGTCGCCATCGGCGCGATCACCTTCACCGGCTCGCTGATCGCCTTCGCCAAGCTGAACGGCAACATGTCCGGCGCGCCGATCATCTTGCCCGCACGGCATCTGCTCAACATCGTCATCGGCTTGGCCGTCGTCGGGCTGATCGTCTTCCTGGTGATGAGCGGGGGCGAGGCGAAGTGGGCGTTCTGGGCCATCTTCGGCCTGGCGCTGGTCGCCGGGATCACCCTGATCATCCCGATCGGCGGCGCCGACATGCCGGTCGTGATCTCGATGCTGAACAGCTACTCCGGCTGGGCGGCCGCGGCGCTGGGCTTCACGCTGGCCAACACCACCCTGATCATCACCGGCGCGCTGGTCGGCTCGTCGGGCGCCATCCTCAGCTACATCATGTGCAAGGGGATGAACCGCTCCTTCATCTCGGTGATCCTGGGCGGCTTCGGCGGCGAGACGGCCGGCGCGGCCGCGGGCGGGGTCGAGACCCGGCCGGTGAAGCAGGGCTCGGCCGAGGACGCCGCCTTCATCATGAAGAACGCCTCCAAGGTGATCATCGTCCCCGGCTACGGCATGGCCGTCGCCCAGGCCCAGCACGCGCTGCGCGAGATGGCCGACAAGCTGAAGGCCGAGGGCGTCGAGGTGAAGTACGCCATCCACCCGGTCGCCGGCCGCATGCCGGGGCACATGAACGTGCTGCTGGCCGAGGCCAACGTCCCCTACGACGAGGTGTTCGAGCTGGAGGACATCAACGCCGAGTTCCCCACCGCCGACGTCGCCTTCGTCATCGGCGCCAACGACGTCACCAACCCGGCCGCCAAGACCGACCCGAAGAGCCCGATCTTCGGCATGCCGATCCTGGACGTCGAGAAGGCGCGCACGGTGCTGTTCGTCAAGCGCGGCATGGGCTCGGGCTACGCCGGGGTCGAGAACGAGCTGTTCTTCCGCGACAACACCATGATGCTGTTCGGCGACGCCAAGAAGATGGTCGAGGGCATCCTCAAGTCCCTGTGACGCCGCGCCCGCTGCGTCTGGATTGATCAATCCGGCTTGTGTGGCCGGCCCGCCACGCCGCGCGCCTTGTCGCGCCGGCGGGGCCGCATACATCCTCCATTCAGCCGCGCGGCCGCACAGTGGCGTCGCAGCTTCGAGGAGGCCATGAGCGCGGCCGAGCAGCAGAGCGTCCTGCTAGGACAGTTGGCCGAGATCGGCGGCGCGCGGCGCTTGCGCTACGTGCTCGCCGGCCCCGACGCCTCGAGACGCCCGCTGGTGGTGCTGGAAGCCGGCTCGTTCGGCTTTTCCGCCGACTGGGCGGCGGTGCAGGCGAAGCTGGCGGCCGAGGGCATGCGCTCGCTGGCCTACGACCGCGCCGGTCTCGGCGTGTCCGATCCCGGCCCGATGCCGCGCGACAGCAACGCCATCGTCGGCGACCTCGAGGTCCTGCTCGCCAGCATCGACGAGGGCGGCCCCTACATCGTCTGCGGCCACTCGATGGCCGGCATGCATGTGCGCCTGTTCGCCGCCCGCAACGCCGCCAAGGTGCGCGGCCTGGTGCTGGTCGACGCCACCACGCCCGAAGCGATGGACGATCCGGTGGCGGCGCAGTTCGCCGGCCACTTCGTCAGCCTCTCGCGGCTGGCCGCTTGGGGCGCCAGCGTCGGGCTGCAGCGGCCGCTGGCCGGCGCGCTCGGCGACGCCATCGGCCTGCCGCCGGTGGCCAAGGAAGAGAAACGCCGCGCGTTCGCCGATCCGGGGCACAATCGCTGGGCCGCCGCCGAGGTCGACGCCTGGCATTCCGACGCCGCCGAGGCCCGCGCCGCCGGCGCGCTCGATCCCGACTGGCCGGTCGCCGTGGTGCTGACCGGCGACGGCCGCCAGCCGCCGTCCCGGCATGCGATCCAGACCGCGCCGGCCGACGCGTCGCGCCACGGTATCGTCATCCACGTGCCGGGCGCCAACCACGCCTCGCTGCTGGGCGAGCGGCATGCCGGCCACATCGTGCGGGGCATCCTCGCCGTCGAGGCCGCCGCGAAGGCCTGAACTGGTTGGGTTGACGCTGAATCAATCAGCTCGTCACCCCGGACGGCAAAGCCGATCCGGGGCCGGACTGTCCGACGCTCAGACGAATTCCAGCTTGGCAGCGGCGTTTCCGGCCCCGGCTCTCGCTCCGCTCGGCCGGGGTGACGAGAGGAGGTCCTAGCCGGCAAGCTCGGCGCGCCCTGGTTTGGGGCCTGATAAGGATTGGCGCCTATACGAGGCCGATGAACCTCGCGCTGAAACTCGACGGCGTCACCAAGCGCTATGGCGCCTTCACCGCCGTGCGCGACCTTTCGTTCCAGGTGAAGCGCGGCGCGATCCTCGGCTTCCTCGGCCCCAACGGCGCCGGCAAGACCACGACCCTGCGCATGATCCTCGGCCTGGTTTCGCCGAGCGCCGGCCGCGTCGAGGTGCTGGGCGAGACCGACGGCGCCAAGCTGCGCAGCCGGATCGGCTTCCTGCCCGAAGAGCGCGGCCTCTATCGGCGGATGACGGCGGTCGGCGCGATCGCCTTCTTCGCGTCGCTGAAGGGCATCCCGCGCGGCGAGGCGAAGCGGCGCGGGCGCAGGCTGCTCGAGGAGAACGGCCTCGGCGAAGCGGCCGACCGGCCGATCCGCGCGCTCTCCAAGGGCATGGCGCAGAAGGTCCAGCTGCTCTCGGCCATCGCCCACGAGCCGGACCTGGTGATCCTCGACGAGCCGTTCTCCGGCCTCGATCCGGTCAATCAGCAGTCGCTCGAGGACATCATCCGCGGTCTCGCCAAGCGCGGCGCGACGGTGGTCTTCTCCACCCACGTGATGCAGCACGCCGAGCGGCTGTGCGACCAGGTGGTGCTGATCGCCGACGGGAACAAGGTGTTCGACGGCAAGGTCGCCGAGGCCTGCGCCGTCGCTCCGCGCACGCTGGTGCTGGAAGGCGCGCTCGGGCCCGACGCGCTCTGCGGCGCGCCAGGCATCGCCGGCGTCACCACCGAACGCCTGGAGGACGGCCGCGTGCGGCTCACCGCCCAGCTCGCCCCCGGCGCGCCGGTGCAGGCGGCGCTGAAGGCCGCCTTCGCCCGCGACCTCGACATCTCCCGGCTGGAGCTGAAGGAGCCGCACCTGCACGACGCCTTCATCGCCCTCACCGGCGGTCCGGCCGGCCTGCAGGAGGTCGCCGGCGCATGACCAGAGCCCTTCGCATCGCCGCGCGCGAATACATGGCCTTCGTCCGCACGGTCGGCTTCTGGCTGTCGATCTGCCTGATGCCGCTGGGCCTGGTGGGCGTGATGTTCTTCTCCGGCATCGCCGCCCACTCGGCGCCGACGCCGAAGATCGCGATCTACGACTTCACCGGCGCCGGCTACGGCCAGGCCCTGGCCAAGGTCGCCGGCGAAGGCCGCGCGCCCAGCGCCATCGTCGTCAAGGCGCCGCCGATCGGCGATCCGGCCACCGCGTCGGCGCGGATCAGGCCCTACATCTCCGGCGACCTCACCACCCCGGCCGGCGACCGGCTCGACGCGGTGGCGATCGTGCGCGGCACGGCCGAGAAGCCGGCGCTCGACCTGTGGACCCGCAACATCAACGAGCCGGGCCTGCAGGTGGCGCTGAGCGCGGCGCTGAGCGACGCGGCGCGCGAAGCCCAGCTGGCCCGCGAGGGGCTGACCAAGGCGCAGATCGCCGCGCTGGACGCCAACCAGCCAGCGGTGACGCAATATTCGCCCAAGAGCGAAGCCGGCCGCGTCTCGATGCAGGACAAGCTTCCCAGCATCGCCGGCTTTGGCATGGGCATCGTGCTCTGGAGCCTGATCCTCACCGGCGCCGGCATCCTGCTCAACAGCGTGATCGAGGAGAAGCAGAACCGCATCCTCGAGGTGCTGCTGACCAGCGCCTCCGCGCCGGAGATCATGGCCGGCAAGATCCTGGGCGCCGCCGGCGTCACCGCCACCGCGCTCTTGGTGTGGGTGACGATCGCCAGCTTCGTGTTCGGCTCGCAGCACCCGGAGATCATCGCCGCCGTCGCCGCCCTGCTGTTCGGCAAGGGCCTGGTGCTCTACTTCCTGATCTACTTCGTCGGCGGCTATCTGATGTACGCGGCGCTGTTCACCACCATCGGCGCCTTCTGCGAGACCCCGCGCGAGGCGCAGACCCTGCTCGGCCCGCTGATGATCCTGCTGACCATCCCGCTGGTGTTCATGGGCCAGGCGGTGACGCGGCCGGATTCGCCGCTGCTGCAGACCCTGTCGTGGATCCCGCCGTTCACCCCGTTCCTGATGGCCGCCCGCGCCGCCAGCGGCCCGCCGCTGTGGCAGGTGATCGGCACCGCCGGCGTGATGTTCGCCACCACCGCGCTGGAGCTGTGGGTCGCCGGCCGCGCCTTCCGCACCGGCGCGCTCTCCAGCGGCCGGTTCGACTTCAAGCTGCTGGTGGCAGGGATCACCGGTCGCGGCGAGCGGGTGTGATCCGCCGGGCAACGCTCAGATATTCTGACGCCCCAATTGGCCCGGATGTTTCACGTGAAACCGCAAACGACCGTTAATAACGGCGCCCTCGCCTGACGCGCGACATGTCCGGTCGCCGCGCCGACCTCAGCTTTTCTACAATCGACGATGTCAAAGACCCGACGCCGCGAGGCGGCGCAGTCGCGAGCAGCCCATCTGAATGAGTCGTGGTCAACCCCTCCCCCTTGAGGGGAGGGTGGCCGCGAAGCGGTCGGGTGGGGGGCTCTATCCACCACCGAGCTGTCGCCGGCAGCCCCCCACCCCCGACCCCTCCCCTCGAGGGGGAGGGGAGCAAGACTATATCTAGCTTGCCTGCTATCTAGCAACTGGGCTAAATAAGCCATGGACGTCTTCGAGGCCCTGGCCGATCCTACCCGGCGCGAGATCGTCAGCCTGCTGGCCGCCGGCGAGCGTCACGCCGGCGACATCGCCGGGCGCTTCGACATCGCCGGCCCGTCGGTCTCGCGGCACCTGAAGGTGCTGCGCGAGAGCGGGCTGATCGCCTACCGCCAGCACGCCCAGGCGCGGATCTACCGGCTGGAGCAGCAGAAGCTCAGCGAGGCGCGGGCGTGGATGGATGCGCAGCTGGCGCTGCTGCACGCCCGTTTCGACCGCCTGGGCGAGCACCTCGATCGGATGAAGCAGCGGGAGGAAGGCGATGCCAAAAAGGGGGGCTGAGGCCGAACTGGCGCGTTTCATCGACCACTGGACGGTCGAGTTCATCCGCACCTATCCGCATCCGATCGAGCGGGTCTGGAGGGCGGTCACCGATCCGGCGGAAGTGGCGATCTGGTTCATCCCGCCGAGCGTTTGGGAGCTGAACCCCGGCGGGCGCTACCAGTTCGAGGAAGGGTTCGCCGGCGTTGTGCAGGCGGTCGAGCCCATGCGGCTAATCCGCTTTGGCCCGAAGCCGGATGGTGGGCCCTGGCCCGGTCCCGCGTCATTCTTCCAGTTCGAGCTGGAGCCCGCCCCAGGCGGAACCCGTCTGCGCTACCTCCAGCATGCGGATCCCAACTCCCCGGATCCCGACGAGCTTAGGGAAGGCCTCGCATCGCCCGGCCGCCCGGGCGCGCTGGCCGGCTGGCACCATGCGTTCGAAGAGCTGTCCGAGCTGCTGGACGGCGTCCCGATCGGCTCGCGCCTGCCGCCAACCCGGCTGACCGAAATCGTCCGCAACTGGGCTGAAATGGATATGTCGGCCGAGTTCGCCGCCGAGCAGAAGGTCCGCATCCTCAAGGGCTTGCGCGCCCGGGAGTTCCATTTCGAGCTGACGGATACCTACACCGGACACGTGAGGGCCGCGCGGCCGCCAGCCCATCCAGCGGGAGAGCGTTGACATGCCCCAGGCCGAACTCGCCCGCTTCATCGACCGCTTCACCGTGGAGTTCGTGCGCGTCTTCCCACACCCGATCGAGCGGGTGTGGCGCGCGCTGACCGATCCGGCGGAATTGGGCGCCTGGTGCATGCCGGCGACGATCGATCTGAGGGTCGGCGGCGCCTACGCGTTCCAGGGCGTGGCGTGGGGCCACATCCTGGCGCTCGATCCGCCGCGCCTGATCAGGTTCGGCAAGCAGGGCGTCGGCGTGCCTTCGGCGACCGACGACAACTGGATGCAGTACGAACTGGAGACGACCCCCGACGGCACGCGGATGCGGTTCGTCGAGCACTGGCAGGAAGGCCCCGACTACCGCAGCTGGCTCATCCGCAAGTTCGGCCAGGAAGGCGACGATCTGCCGGGCGGTCCGGATTCGCCGTTCCACCCAGGCACGCTGGGCGGCTGGCATGGGATGTTCGACGGCCTCTCCGATTTCCTCGACGGCGTAGCTCCGGATTCCCGCTTGCCGCCGAGCCGGCTGAGCGCGGTCGCGACGAAGTGGGCCGCGAACCGGGTGCGTTCGGGCGAGTTCGCCGCCGACGTGGCCGAGCGCTACGTACGGGAGCTGCGCGGCAATGAGGAATATCTCGACCTCATCGACATCTACCGCGCCCACATCAAGGCGACGCTGCCGGCGGCGCCCAACCAAGCGCTGAGAGAACGCCAGCAAAGTTCAACTTCGTAGCCGCATCATCCGTCACCCCGGCCAAGCGGCGCCAGCCGCGCCGAGCCGGGCCGGACCATCCGGTTCCCAGACGATTTCAGCTTGGCGGCGGCGCGTCCGGCCCCGGGTCTGCGCGCTGCGCGCTCCGCCCGGGGTGACGGCGTAACTCAGCGCCGACCACGCGTAGGCCGCGCTTGACGGCGCGCCGCCGGGCTCCGATCTTCGCACCATCCAGAACTCACTGAGGACGCCCGCCATGGCCCAGGTCGCCAAGCTCGAACGCACGCGCGGCGCGGGCAAATCGGAGCTGCTGGAGATGATCCGCACCCGGTCGATGCGGCTGGGCAAGTTCACCCTGGCCTCCGGGCGCGAGAGCGATCTCTACCTCAACCTCAAGCCGACGATGATGGACCCGCGCGGCGCGCGGCTCTGCGCCGAGGCGTTCCTGGCCCGCGTGCCGCCGGGCACGGATTATGTCGGCGGCCTGGAGATGGGCGCGGTGCCGGTGATCGCCTCGCTGGCCGCGGTCAGCGACATCGAAGGCCGGCCGGTGAAGACCTTCTTCGTGCGCAAGTCGGCCAAGGACCACGGCACCAAGGAGGTGGTCGAAGGGCTGATGACCGGCGAGAGCCTGGCCGGCAAGCGCTTGCTGCTGGTCGATGACGTCGCCACCACCGGCGGCTCGGTGATCAAGGCGATCGAGGCGGCCCGCGCCGCCGGCGGCATCGTCGAGGACGCGCTGGTGATCGTCGATCGCCAGGAAGGCGGGACCGAGGCCCTGGCGGCGATCGGCGTCAAGCTGGCGTCGGTGTTCCTCGGAGACGATTTCCGATAGCCCCGCGCATCCCGCTGGCGGACGAGACCGGCGGCCGCCCGGCCGATCCCCGGCCCTTGTTCCGCACCTTGTTGCTGATCTGGCTCGGCTGGGCGGTGCTGATGCTGGGCTTCCAGGACTTCGTCCAGGCCCGCTTCCAGCTCGAGCGCCCCGACACGGTGAAGGACTGGACCGCGTCCTGGACCAACGCCGACAGCGGCAAGCGTCATCCCTATCTGCAGAGCCCGGTGCTGAAGGGCCACGCGGCCTGGGATTCCGAGTTCTACATCTCCATCGCCCTGCACGGTTACGAAGACCCGGCCATGCGCGCCGCCAGCCCGGAGTCGACGCCGGACGTCGAGGTGGCCGGGCCGAAGAAGGGCCATCCGACCTGGGTCTCGCTAAACCACGCCTTCTTCCCCGGCTATCCGTTCGCCATGGGCTTGATCGCCCGGCCGCTGGCGGCGTTCGGGGTCAATCCGGTCGGGGCCGCGACCCTGGCCGGGGTGATCGTCTCGCTGGTCAGCGCGCTCTTCGCCATGTTCGCGATCGCCGACCTGGCCCAAAGCGGGCGCGAGGCCGAGGCTGGCGACGGGGTGCGGGCGGCCTTCTACCTCGCGGTCTGGCCGGCGGCGGTGTTCATGGCCCAGGTCTACAGCGAGGCGCTGTTCCTGGCGCTCTCGTTCGGCGCCCTGGCGGTGATGCGGCGCGGCGCCTGGGCCTGGGCGGCGGCGCTGGCGGTGGCGGCGGTGTTCACCCGGGCGACCGGCGTACTCCTGGTGATCCCATTCGGCATCACCTGGTTCATGCTGCGCGAGGGGCGGTCCTTAAGCCGCGGCGTGCTCGCCGCCGCGCCGCTGATCGCCTACTTCGCCTGGCGGCTGCTGTACGGCGCGGACTTCGACTTCGTCGAGACCCGCTACTTCGGCCGCTGGCCGCTGGCGATCGGCGCCTCGCTGGAAGCCTGGCGCGACTTCGCCGGGACGCTGATCGGCGGCGACCCGCAGGAGCGGGCGTACAATCTGGTGGAGCTGTTCGGCATCGTCGCCAGCCTGGCGACCTCGGCGCTGCTGTGGCGGCGCGACAAGGCGCTGACCCTGTACGGCCTCGCGACCTTCGCAGTGGTGGCGACTTCGGGGGCGGCGCTGGGGATGCACCGCTATGCGTTGGCGATGCCATCGCTGTTCCTGGCGCCGGCGCAGCTCGGCCGCGGCGCGGTGTTCGACCGCGTCTGGACGCTGCTCTGCTGTCTCGGACTTGCGGTCCTGACGCTGCTGTTCAGTTTCGGATTTTGGGCGGGGTAGGGCGCGGGCCGGACACTCAACCCGTCACCCCGGGCGGAGCGCGAAGCGCGTAGACCCGGGGCCGGAAGCGCCACGGCGGAGCTGGATATCGTTTGGGAACCGGTAGGTTCGGCCCCGGCTCGGCGCGGCTGTCGCCGCTTGGCCGGGGTGACGGATAGAGCGCGGTCTGAGCTCACGCCACCGCGCGCTAGGTGCGCGGCGGAGGCTTCTTCGGCGCGGCGATCAGGCCTTCGCGCTGGGCGCGCTTGCGGGCCAGCTTGCGGGCGCGGCGCACGGCCTCGGCCTTCTGGCGGGCGCGCTTCTCGGACGGCTTTTCGTAGTGCACGTGCCGCTTCATCTCGCGGAACGAGCCTTCGCGTTGCATCTTCTTCTTCAGCGCTTTCAGCGCCTGGTCGACGTTGTTGTCGCGAACGAAAATCTGGACGATGACACGTCCTCCTTTGGAGCCGGCGCTCTTTGACGAGGGCGCGGCTGATATCAGAACACCCTTACCTTGTCCACAACGGGGCGAGACAGAGGCGTGTCCTCGGCGCTAGATGGGGCCGATGACCTATCCCGCCAACACCGACACCGAGCTCGACGCCAGCGCCCTGGAAAGCAGTGACTGGGCCGCCGACGCCGAGGCGCGGGTGCTGGCCGAGGCGCTGAAGCTGGCGCCGGGGCAGGGCTGGACCTGGGCGATGACCAAGGCCGCCGGCGCCGCGGCCGGCTTCTCGCTGGGCGAGACCGAGCTGCTGCTGCCGGGCGGCCCGCGCGACCTCGCCGCGCTGCATTCGCGCGCCGGCGACGCGGCGGCGCTGGCGGCGTTGGCGGGCGTCGATCCGAAGTCGCTGAAGATCCGCGAGCGCATCCGCCTGGGCGCGATGGCTCGCACCGACGCGGCGATGGCGAGCGAGGCGGCGACCCGGCGCTGGGCCGGCTTCCTCGCGCTGCCGGGCAACGCCGCGCTTGGCCTGCGCCTGGTCTGGGAGAGCGCCGACGCGATCTGGTGCTGGGCCGGCGACACCTCGACCGACGAGAACCACTATTCCAAGCGCGCCTTGCTGGCCGGCATCCTGATGGCGACGCTGCTGGTGCGGCTGAGCCAGGGCGAAGCCGCCGCTGCGGCCACCCTCGACCGCCGCATCGAGGCGGTGATGGCGTTCGAACGCTTCAAGGGCCGGGTCGGCAAGCTCAGGCTTGGCGCCTTGACCGCCGGCGCGATGGGCCGCCTGCGCTACGGACTGCGGGCCTAGCTCGCCGGCCTGCGACGACGCGGCGGCGTTTCAACCGAAACCAAATCGCTATAGCCGCCTGTGGCGTCGAACTTGCACCGCCCCGGCGGGCGACGACCGGCGGCGCCTCGAGGATCCTGGAGAGTCACCCCCATGCGGCTTGCCGCTTTTCTGCAACTGCTGGGCAAGATCGTTTCCGGCAAAGCGCCGATCCGGACCCTCTACTACACCCTCATGATCCGGCTCAGCGGCTCCCTTGCGGGCCGCCGCCGCTTCGAGTTCGAGAAGCTGTATGCCGAGGACGGCGATCCCTGGGGCTACTTCTCGCGCCCCTACGAATTGGAAAAATACCGGCGGACGCTGGATTTCGTGTTGGGCCATTGCGGCGGCCACGCCTCGGCGCTGGAGGTCGGCTGTAGCGTCGGCGTCTTTACCAAGCTGATGGCGCCCGCGTTCGACAGCGTCCTGGCGATCGACATCTCCGACGAGGCGGTGAAGCTGGCCGCCAGCACCGTGGCCGGCGACCGTAACGTCGAGGTCCGCAGCGGCGACTTCCTGGCGCTTGAGGTGGGGGGCAGAACCTTCGACGCCATCTTCTTCGCCGAGGTGCTCTACTACATCGACGACGCACAGGGGCCCGACGTCTGCCGGGCCCTTGACCGGTTGCTCAGCGAGCGCGGCGTGTTCGCGGTCGTTCACCCCGCCGAAGGGGAGAGCGGCGGCTGGAAGGGGATCTTCGGCCAAGCCTTCGACGCGCGCGCCGCCATCACGGTGCCGGACGCCGAGCGGCCCTACGAGATATCGGTGTATGCGCGGCGCAACGCGCAGCAGGTCGCGGTCGCCGCCTGAGCCTCGCCGATCAGCGCAGCGGGCTCAGCCGGTTGACGTGGCCCATCTTGCGTCCCGGCCGCGCCTCGGCCTTGCCGTAGAGCCACAGCCGCGTCTCCGGCTCCGCCGCCAGCCGCGCCCAGTCGTTCGCCTCGTCGCCGATCAGGTTGGTCATCTCGACCTGGGCGATGGCGTCGGTCGGGCCCAGCGGCCAGCCGGCGATGGCGCGGATGTGCTGCTCGAACTGGTCGACCTCGCAGCCGTCCAGCGTCCAGTGGCCGGTGTTGTGGACCCGGGGCGCGAACTCGTTGACCAGCAGCCGCCCGTCGTCGCGCTCGAACAGCTCGATGCCGATCACGCCGACATAGTCCAGCGCGGCGAGCAGGGTGGCGGCGATGCGCTCGGCCTGGGCCAGCGTCTTGGGCTCCGCCTTCGCCGGCGCGCACGGTGCGGCGCAGGATGCCGTCCTCGTGGTGGTTCTCGGCCAGCGGATAGAGCGCGATCTCGCCGTCGCGGCCGCGCGCGGCGATCACCGACAGCTCGCGGCGGAAATCGGCCGGGGTCTCGACGATGGCGGGGCCGGCGCCGATGCTGGCGAAGGCGCTGTCGGCCTCCCGCGCCAGCCGACCCAGGCCTGGCCCTTGCCGTCGTAGCCGCCGCGCCGGGACTTCAGCAGCAGCGGCTGGCCCAGCCGCTGCAGCGCCTCGGCGATGTCCGCCGGGTCGTCGACTTCGGCGAAGGCGACGGTCGGCGCGCCGGCCTCGTTGAGGAACATCTTCTCCGCCAGCCGGTCCTGCGCGACAGCCAGGGCCTGCGCGCACGGGCGCGACCTCCGCGCCCGCGGCCTCGAGGATCGCGATCGCCTGCGCCGGCACGTTCTCGAACTCGAAGGTGATCACGTCGGCGATCGCGGCCAGTTTCAGCAACTCGAACGAGTCGTCGTAGGCGCCGGTCAGCCGGTGGGCGGCGAGGCGCTTGGCCGGCGCATCGGGCTCGGGGTCCAGCACCGCGACATCGAAGCCGAGCCGGGCCGCGGCCATCGCCAGCATGCGCCCAAGCTGGCCGCCGCCCAGGATGCCGATCACGGCCCCCGGCGCGAGCGGGAATACGCCCCCGCTCAATCGCCGACCTCTTGCGGCACCGCGTCGGTCTGCGCCTTGGCGAACGCTGCCAGCCGCGCCGCCAGCGCCGCATCGGAGAGCGCCAGGATCCGCGCCGCCATCAGGCCGGCGTTGCGGGCCCCGGCTTCGCCGACCGCCATCGTCCCCACCGGCACGCCGCCCGGCATCTGCGCGATCGACAGCAGGGAATCGAGCCCGTCCATCGTCTTGCTGCGTACCGGCACGCCCAGCACCGGCAGGTCGGTCAGCGACGCGGTCATGCCGGGCAGGTGCGCCGCGCCGCCGGCGCCGGCGATGATCACCTTCACTCCGGCCGCCTGCGCGCCCTTGGCGAAGGCGTAGAGCCGCTCCGGCGTGCGGTGTGCGGAAATGACGCGCGCCCGCCAGGCCACGCCCAGTTCGGTCAAGGCTTCGCCGGCGGCCTTCATCGTCGGCCAGTCGGAACGAGAGCCCATGATCAGCGCCACTGGCGCGTCTGTATCCATGCCCACCCTGCTGGAAAGGCGCGGAGTATAGGCGGCCGCTTTGCGCTAGCAACCGAGCCCGCCTAGGATTTTCCGGTTAACCCTGCCTCCGATTCGGGCCCGATGAAGATCACCAGCGCCAGAGCCGAGCCGTTCGCCGCCATGCGCCGCCGCAACCTCGCCGAGGCCGGGGCCAAGATCGCGCCTGCGCCGCTGATGGATCAGGTCGATTTCCTGGGCATTACCGAAGCCGAGCTGACGCCGGCCGTGCGCGCCGCCATCGCCACCCTGGTGATCGAGCTCAACGACCTGCGCGGTGAGATCCAGCGCCTGAAGACCCGCCTGCAGGATGCCGAAGCCGCCGCCGACGGCGATCCGCTGACCTCGGCCAAGAACCGCCGCGCCTTCATCCGCGAGGTCAAGCGCATTGCCGCGTTCGCCCAGCGCTACGACGCGCCGGCCAGCCTGGTCTACTTCGACCTCGACGACCTGAAGGGAACCAACGACCGCTTTGGCCACGTCGCGGGCGACGCGGTGCTGCAGGCGGTGGCCGACCGGCTCTCCAGCCACGTGCGCGAGTCCGATGTCGTCGGCCGGATGGGCGGCGACGAGTTCGCCGTGCTGCTGGTGCAGGCCGACCTGCCCACCGCCACGGCCAAGGCCGAGACGCTGGCGCGGCTGGTCGAGGCCGAGCCGGCGCAGGTCGGCGCCTGGCTGATCCCGGTCAGGGTCAGCTGGGGCGTGCGCCAGCTCGACCCCGACCTCGACGCCGAAGCCCTGCTCGCCGACGCCGACGCCGCGATGTTCACGATGAAACGGTCGCGGGCGTAGCAGGCCAGGTTCGGCCGCACCGGTTCCGCTTGGCGTCGCGGCTGGATTCCAGGCTTAGCTGCTGCGCTTAGCCGCGGGGCGGAAACTGTCCGAGCGCGACACGGCGGACCTGCTCGCTGTCCGTGGGCTGGTGGCCGACCTGATGGCTCGGCGCGGGCGTTTCCTGCACCGTGTTGGTCAGGCGACCGACGCCCGTGATCTCAACTTCGACCACATCGCCGGGCTGCATCGGCCGCGAGTTGGCCGGCGTGCCGGTCAGGACCACGTCGCCTGGCAGGAAGGTGATGTGCCGGGAGAGGTCGGCCATGATGTAGGGGATGTCGAAGGTCATCTCGGACACCGGGCCATCCTGGACGACCTTGCCGTTGATGTAGGTCCGCACCCGCGACTCGCGGATGTCGACCCCGCGGACGATTCCCGGACCGATCGGGCAGAAGCCGTCCTGGCCTTTGACGCGCAGCATCGAACCCGCGTCGGTGTCGCGGAAATCCTGGGCGCCGACGTCGTTGGCGGCCGCGAAGCCGGCGAGGTGGTCCCAGACATCGTCGGGCGAGACGTTCCGCATCGGCTTGCCGACGATGGCGGCGATCTCGCCTTCGTAGTTCAGATACTGGCAATTGGCCGGGCGGTTGAGCTTGCCACGGTGCGAATTGAGCGTCGTCAGCGGCTTCTGGAAGTAGGTCGGGGTCGTCAGCGGCGGCGCATGGAACTCCACCCGGCGGGACTCGTAGTTCAGGTGGATACAGATGATCTTGGTCGGGTCGCACGGCGGCAGATAGACAGCATCGGCCTCGCTGGCGGTGCGCCCGTCCCCCAGCCGCAGCACCTCGCCTTCCGGCTTCACCCACTGCGGCGTTCCCTCGAACAGGATCCGTCGCCATTCCTCGCGTGGGCCACTGAGCACCGACATTCGTTTATTCCTCCCAGGTCTTCGGGCGACGAGTTGAAGGCGCCCGTATTGGCCGACGCCGACCCTCAGCCCGCGGCTCTCACGGCCTCGGGTCTCGCCGCCGCCGGCGACATCTGGTCGTGGCCGTAGGTGTCGCGCTGGTAGTACTCGGACTGGTGGGTGGCCGGCCGCGCGCCCCAGCCGACCTCGATCTGCCACCCGGACGGATTCACGAAGTAAAACGAGTACATGTGATCGTTGGCGTGCCGGCCCGGCGAGACGGCGACCGGCACGCCCGCCTTGCGGACCACCTCGTAGGCCAGGCCCACGTCGTCCAGGTTGTCGACCTCGAGCATCAGGTGGTTGATCCGCTTTTCGCCAGGCAGGCCGAAGGCGACGGTGTGGTCGCGCTCGTTGCAATGCAGGAACATCAGCTCGAGCGGTCTCGGCGCGCCGGGGATGGGGATGCGGTATTCGACGCCGCCGCGCATGCCGAGCAGCTTGTAGAAGGCGTAGGTCTTCTCGAAGCCCGCCGTCTGCCGCTGGATCAGGTGGCCCAGGCCGCCCGCGCCGGTCTTGAAGCGCCCGTGCATCCGGCGGCCGGGATGGAACGGCTTGTCGGCCTGGACCTGCGGGCCGTGGAAGATCTCGATCGGGTAGCCGCTGGCGTCCTTCAGCAGCATCAGCTCGAGCACCCGGCGGTCATCGGCTTCGGCGGGAGACGCCATCGCCACCGTCACCCCGGCGTCCGACAGTTGCTTGGCCATGTCGCGGAACTCCTCGGCGCCGGCGACGCGGAAACCGAGGACGTTCAGGTCGTCGGCGCCATCCTCGTCGAGGAGGATGCGGTGATGCCAGTAGTCCATCCGCAGGTAGCAGCGGCCCGCCTCGCCCTCGTCGACCACCTCCAGGCCCACGATCTCGGCGGCGAAGCGCTTCCAGTCAGCCAGGTCTTTGACGCCCAGCCCAACGTAACCCAGCTCAGTCACCTGGATCATGGTCGAGTTCCTTCCCTTCAGACGAACGAGCCCTTGCGGACCGCTATGTTTTTGATGTCGCAATAGAAATCGAAGCTCCAGGTCCCGCCTTCGCGGCCGATCCCGGAGTGCTTCGACCCGCCGAACGGGGCGCCCAGCTCGCGAATGAAGAAGCAGTTCACCCAGACTGTGCCCGCGACCACGCTTGAGGCGATGCGCATGGCGCGATCCTCGGCGCCGGTGAACAGGGTAGCGGCCAGGCCATACTCGGTCGCGTTGGCCACCTCGACCACCTCGTCGTCGCTGCGGAAGGTGTTCCAGGTAAGCACCGGGCCGAACACTTCCTTCTGGAAGATCTCCTGGCCGTGCTGCGCGCCGGCGATAAGCGTCGGCTGGAAGTAGAGCGCGCCCTGATTGTGCCGCGACCCGCCCCAGAGGATATCGACACCTTCCTCGCGGGCCCGGTCCACGAAGCCCTGCACGCGCTCGAAATGCTCGGGGTGGATCAGCGGACCCACGCGGGTCGCCGGATCACGCGGATCGCCGACGGTCATATGTGCGACCGCCTCGCGAACCTGTCCGAGGAACGCCTCGGCGATCGGCTCCTCTACCAGGATCCGCGTGCCGGCCAGGCAGACCTGGCCCGCGTTCATGTATTGTGCGGCGACGGTCTGAGCCGCCGCCTTGAGGTCAGCGTCGGCGCAGACGATGAAGGGTGACTTGCCGCCCAGCTCCATGCTGGCCGCCGTGATGCTCCGCGCGGCGGCCTGGCCGATGAGCCGGGCCGTGTCGGTGGAGCCTGTGAAGCTGATCCGGTCGATATCTTCGCGCCCGGTCAACGCGGCGCCCGCATCCTCGCCGATTCCCTGGACGACGTTCAGGACGCCGGCGGGCACGCCCGCCGCCTCGGCGATGTCCGCCATCAGCGAAGAGGTCAGCGGCGCCCACTCCGGCGGCTTGACGACCGCTGTGTTGCCGGCTGCGAGCGCTGGGCCGACCTTCCAGGTCGTCAGCATCAGCGGGGCGTTCCAAGGCGTGACCAGGACCGCGACGCCGGCCGGGTCGTAGCGGATGTGGTTGACCACCTCGGGCGAGTCGATCGTGTGTCCGCGCAGGGTCAGGGCATGCTCGGCGAAATACGAGATGTTCTGCGCCGCACGCGGAACCACCCGATGCGTATTGCCGGTCAGCAGCGATCCGTTGTCGAGGGTCTCCACCGCCGCCAACTCAGCGGCGCGCGCCTGGATGCCCTCGGCGAAGCGGCGCAGGATCGGCGCTCGGCCTTCGGGTCCCAGGGCCGCCCAGGCGGGGAAGGCCCGGCGCGCCGCGTCCACCGCCATCTCGGCTTCCGCCGCGCCGCCGGCCGAGACCTCGGCGAGAGCCGACCCGTCGACCGGCGATCGGTCGAGGAACCGCTCCTTCGACGCGACGCGGCGGCCGTCGATGTAGTGATCGGTGGAGACCTCCACCCCGGCGACGTTCACGCGGCCCTCGGGCACGATGAGCCTCCCTGGCTGCCGTCTTGGGTTTCGAGATCGAGGAATTGGTCGACCAGACGGTCGGCGCGCGAGGGGTCGAAGAACGCCTCGTGCATCTGGCGATTGCGGGCGCCGGAGGCGAGATAGAACCGCTCATACTGCTCGTTGCGGCTGGCCAGCCCGCTGCCGACAAAATCCCAGGCAAGCCGGAAGACCCGCACCCGCTCCTCGGCGCTGACGTCGCCTGCGCCGCGAAGATAGCGATCGACCAGCGGCTTCAGCTCGGGATCGCGCATCTGCGCCAGCGTCGGGGCGGCGAACACGTTGTGCGAGCCGAGCAGGCGGATGATCTCGTTCACCCGCGGAAACCAGTAGGGGAGCGTCGCCCTCAGCGCCTGCAGCGGGCGGACGTCCGGGAACCAGACGCCGCCGGGATACTCCCGCGCCTGCATCTCCGAGGCGTAGACGGCCGAGCGGGCGAACTCCGAGAACGTCCAGATCTCGCCCAGCATTTCCTGGGCGGCCGGCTGCTTGCCGTTGATGCACTTCAGCATCCGATTAGCGATGCCCCAGGCGAACTCCAGCTTGGTCTGCGCCCGGATCATGGTCTGCTGCATGATGTTTGGCGACCAGGAGGTGCGCATCACCGAATTGTAGGCGGCAAGGTTGGCGTCGATGAACAGCCGATCCTTCGGCACCTCGACATCGTCGAAGATGACGAAGGCGTCCTGCTCGTCGAAGCGCCCCGACAGCGGGTGGTCGTAGGCATGCTTCGGGTGGGAGAGGCTGTCGCGGCAGAGGATCTTCATCCCAGGCGTCGTCATCGGGATGCTGAAGGCCAGCGCGAAGGCCTCGGCGCCCTCGGGCAGGGGATAGGACGGATAGACCGCCATCTCGTCGGCGAACGGCGCCAGCGTCGCGAGTATCCGCGAGCCGCGCACGATGATCCCGTGCTCGGTCTCGCCGACCTTGCGCAGCGCCACGTCGTTGCCCGCCCGCGGCACGTCGCCCAGGGCCTTGTCGACGGTCGGGTGGATGATGGTGTGCGTGAGCGAGAGGTCCTTGCGCCGCAGCACCTTCTGGAAGGCGACGAGGTTCTCCGCGCCCGCCTCGTTGCCGGCGAGCGACCACTCGTCCGGTCGCGCCGCGAAGCCGGCGAAGGTGACGTTCATATAGTCCGGCGAGCGGCCCATCAGGCCCACGCTGTGCTCGGCGCAGACTTCCAGCGCCTCGTGGCGCTTGAACAGGTCGTCGCGGGAGCGGGGGATCAGGTGGCTGGCGTTGATCGGCTCGCCTGTCTCCGGATCGGGGACCAGACAGCGCGCGGCCTCGGCGTGCTGCAGGTCGAACACCGCCGCGAGTTCCTCGGCCCCGCCGCGAAACGCCGGGTGCGTGGCGATATCGGCCACCTTGTCCGCCCCCACGTAGATGTCGCGGGGCTCTCTTAGGCCATCAAGGAACTGGCGCCCTGTTCGTGCCGGCATATGGGTCCTCCCGGCGGCTCTGGGGCCGCCTTGCAGTGTTCGAGAATTCAAGTCGGACCGCAGCCCCGCGGCGGGTGATCAGCCCAGTCCGCGAAGCAGCAATCCGAGGTCGGTGCGAAGGGCGCGATCGAATTGCGCCCGGTCGAGATAGCCGCTGAGCAGAGCGCCCAGGTGAAAGTAGTAGATGGCGAACAGCGCGCGCGCCGACGGGATGAGCGCGCTCGCGGCGTCCACCCTCCCATCGTCCTTCGCCGCCTGGACCAGCACCGCCAAGCGCCCAAGCAGTCGCGTCATCAGTTCCGAGACAAGGGAGCGTTGATCGGCGCTGCCGACATACCCGAGCTGCCGCATCAGGGCGTGGGCCAGGGGCAGGTCTCGTTCGTGATAGGCGACGAGCGTCCCGAAAAACGTGATCGTCTGGTCCAGCAGCCCCGCCGACCCACGGGCCGCTGCATAGGCGCGCTCCACGACCTCCATCATCTCGTCGTGGAAGACCAGGATCAGTAGGTCGTCCTTCGTCCTGGCGTAGGTGAAGACCGTCCCGGCGGCGACGCCAGCGGCGTCCGCGATTTCCTGCGAGGTCGTGGCCTCGAACCCTTTGTGGGTGAACAGGGCCCGAGCCGCGGCGATGATCCGCCCGCGTTTCTCGAGCTTATTCTGCTCCCGACGTCCTAGCGCTGGGGCGGCCAAGGGCTCCCTCACAAATCGTGGCTTGCTGACCATCAGCATTGCCCGATCGGACAGCTCCGTCAATAAATAATTTGAGTGAGCTCATTTTTCATGAAAGGGTCAACTCGCCCTGCAACTCGCACTGCAAGGAGCCGTGAGTGGCGCGTGAATATGACTACACTCAAAAATCGTGTGGCTCGCAGCCGTCAGCCGCGAACGCTCCCGACCCATAGCTGAGGCCTGGTCATGCCGATTTCCTCCGACGCCATCGCCGACACGGCGCGCCGCCTGCACGAAGCGGAGCGCAGCAGGACGCGCATTCCGCTGATTTCCCGCGCCTTCCCGGACATGACCATGCAGGACGGGTACGCGATCCAGTCCGCCTGGCTGGACCTCAAGCGGGCCGAGGGCCGGCGCACCATCGGCTACAAGATCGGGCTGACCTCGCGCGCCATGCAGGTGAATTCCCAGATCGACGAGCCGGACTATGGATCCCTGCTCGACGATATGCTGTTCGCCGAGGGAGGCGACATCCCGAGCGACCGGTTCATCCGGCCCCTCGTCGAGGTCGAGCTGGCGTTCATCCTCGGACGGCCGCTGCAGGGACCGGGCGTCACCTTGTTCGATGTCCTGGCCGCCACCGACTACGTCACGCCCGCGCTCGAGATCATCGATCTGAGGGTCAACCCCGTCGACCCCGAGACAGGCGTCACGGCCAAGGCGCTCGACACCATCTCCGACAACGCCGCCTGCGCCGGCGTCGTGATGGGTGGCCGGCCGGTGAAGGCCGATGCGGTGGATCTGCGCTGGGTTGGCTGCCTTCTGCATCGCAACGGCGTCATCGAAGAAACCGGACTTGCGGCCGGCGTGCTCAACCACCCCGCCACTGGTGTCGCCTGGCTCGCCAACAAGCTCGCGCCCCACGAGGTCAGCCTCCAACCCGGCCAGATCCTGCTCTGTGGCTCGTTCACCCGCCCGGTGTTCGCGCGGCCGGGAGATGTCTTCCACGCCGACTACGGACGCATGGGCGGGATCGGCGTTCGCTTCAAATGAGCGGGTAAGGACGCCCTGGGTCGGCCCCAGTCGTCCTTCTGGGTCCTAAGGCGCCAGAGCCGCGCCCTGGGCCGCCTGCTGGGCGTCGAGCTGGCCCTTGCGGTAGTGCGCAACGACCGCCGACGTCGCGTCGAACCGCATCAGCTGGTCGGCGGCCGGATCGTAGGACGGCCAGGCCGGATCGCCGGTCCCGCAGATCGGCTTGCCGGTCTTGGCGAAGCTGACCCAGCAGGAATGCATGAACGCCGCCACCTGCCGGTCGGGGTCCTGGATCTCCGAGGCGTAGTTCGGCACGATCATCTGGGTGTCGAACACATAGGGGTTCTCGGAGGTGTGGTTGGCCCCTGGGATCTTCCCGCGCCGCACCACCCGCACGTAGGAGAACTCGTAGAGCCAGGCGCCGGCCTTCTTCGCGGCCTGGCCGGCGAACCAGCGCGCCGGCGCGCCCATGGCGGCGTCGGTGAACAGCGACTGGGCCAGCGCGTTCGGGTCGGGCGCCTCGGCGGCGTAAGCGGCCTTCACGGCATCGGGCGTGGTCGAGACATAAGCGCCGTAAGCGAACGGCGGCAGCAGAGACGCCTCCCAGGTGTTCGAGCCGATGATCAGCGGCGCGGCGGCCTGGTGGCCACGCGCGAAGCCCTGCGCCGCGGTCTCGACCACCAGCTGTCCGTCCACCACCACCTGGGCGGCGCCGGCGCCGACCAGCTTGTCGACCGGGATCGCGCGCAGTTGCGCGGCGCTGCCGGTGGTCGGCACGCCGAGCTTGTCAGCCACCGCCACGCCCGCGGTTTCGGCCTGCAGCATGGTCACCGGCGAGGCCCAGCCGCCGCCGGACTGCACCGTCGCCTTCTCGAACAGCCCCTTGGCCGCCGGCGTCACCATCAGCGTCAGCACGTCCAGCCCGCCGGCGGACTCGCCGAAGATGGTGACGTTGTCCGGGTCGCCGCCGAACGCGGCGATGTTGCGCTTCACCCACTTCAGCGCCGCGATCTGGTCCATCAGACCATAGTTGGCCAGCGGCTCGCCGCGCCGATCGTCCTTGGTCAGCGCCGGATGGGCGAAGAAGCCGAGCGGGCCCAGCCGGTAGTTCATCGCCACCAGCACCACGCCGTCGCGGGCGAAGAAGCGGCCGTCGTTGGGGGCGATCGAGTTGGCGCCGGCGCTGTTGCCGCCGCCGAAGATCCACACCATCACCGGCGCCTTGACCGCGTTTGGCGGCGCGAACACATCGAGCGTCAGGCAATCCTCGCTGGTCGGGCCGACATAGCCGCCGGCGTTGGGATGGCCGTCGGCGTTGATCGGCTGCGGGCAGGCCGGTCCGTCGGCGCTCGCCTGCCGATCGCCCTTCCAGCTGGCCGGGGGCTGCGGCGCGCGCCAGCGCAGCGGTCCGACCGGCGGGGCGGCGTAGGGGATGGCCTTGAACGCCAGCGAGGGCCCGACGGCCGCGCCGACCACCCAGCCGCTGTCGGTCTTGGCCCGGGGCGGCGCTGGGGCCGGAGCCGGAGCCGGAGCCGGAGCCGGAGCGGGCGTGTCGGCCAATGCCGCGCCAGCCGCAAGCATGACGATCAGGCCGAGAACCGATGTCTTCAGCATGCCGATCTCCCGCGTCGCGCGCCCGGTCCAACAGCGCGTCTTCCCCGCGTAGTCAACCGTCACCCGCATCGGGGTATCGCCCACGCCTTTGAATGGACGCCAAGAGAGGGCTAAGCAGCGGGCGAAGGAGCCGCCATGCGTTCAGTCTTCGTCGCCGCCGCCGTCTTACTGGCCGCCGGGCCCGCCTGGGCGCAGCCCGCGCGGGCCACCGCGCCGCCGGTTCCGCCGCGCGTGTTCCAGCAAGCTGGCTACGCCGAACCGGAGATCGGCCCGGCCGCGTGCAAGGCGGTCAACGCCGGAGAGACCCAGTGCACGACGCCGGCGATGACCGCCGGCGTCTACCTGGTCCAGGCGGTCGGAACCTCGACGGCCCAGGCCGCCGACGCCGTGCAGCAGCTCACCATCGTCGCCGGCGATCAGAGCTGCACCAGCACGCGCAGCCCCGATCCGAAGACGCCCTGGGCGGTGGGCGCGAAGCGCAGCTTCGCGGGCGGCTGCGTCTTCACCATCGTCACTGACGCGCCGCTCACGATCACCGTGGTCTATCTCGACGCCAAGGCGACGAAGGATCCCGCGGGACCGCAGGTGTCGGTGACGCGTGAGCCGTGGACCGGCGCGCTGAACGCGCTGCCGATCTCGGTGAAACAGCCGTGATCGCCCCTCGCGCCAGCCGCGCCGAGTTCGTGTAGGAGAGCCGCATGCGTGACATTCCCCACTTCATCGACGGCAAGCCGTTCCATCAGACCGGCGGCGAGTTCGGCGACGTGTTCGACCCCAGCACCGGCGAGGTGCAGGCCCGGGTCGGCCTCGGCGGCGGCGGCGGTGGTCGACCAGGCGGTGACCGCGGCGCTGGCGGCCCAGCCGGCCTGGGCGGCGCAGAACCCGCAGCGCCGCGCGCGGGTGATGTTCGAGTTCAAGCGCCTGGTCGAGGCGCAGCATGGACGAGCTGGCCGCGCCTGCTCTCGTCCGAGCACGGCAAGGTGGTCGCCGACAGCCGCGGCGACATCCAGCGCGGGCTCGAGGTGATGGAGTTCGCCTGCGGCATCCCGCACGCGATGAAGGGCGAATACACCGAGGGCGCCGGGCCGGGGATCGACGTCTATTCGATGCGCCAGCCGCTGGGCGTCGTCGCCGGCATCACCCCGTTCAACTTCCCGGCCATGATCCCGATGTGGATGTTCGCGCGTGGCCGATCGCGGTGCGGCAACGCCTTCATCCTGAAGCCGTCGGAGAAGGACCCCAGCGTGCCGGTGCGGCTGGCCGAGCTGTTCCTGGAGGCCGGCGGGCCGCCGGGCATCCTCAACGTGGTGCACGGCGACAAGGCGGCGGTCGACGCCATCCTGACCCATCCGGACATCGCGCGCGGTCAGCTTCGTCGGCTCGTCCGACATCGCCGCCTACGTCTACGCCACCGGCGCGGCGCACGGGAAGCGGGTCCAGGCGATGGGCGGGGCCAAGAACCACGGCATCGTCCTGCCCGACGCCGACCTCGACCAGGCGGTGCGCGACATCATCGGCGCGGCCTACGGCTCGGCCGGCGAGCGCTGCATGGCCCTGCCGGTGGTCGTGCCGGTCGGCAAGGCGACCGCCGAGGCGCTGCGCGAGAGGCTGCTGGCCGAGATCGAGACGCTGAAGGTCGGCGTCTCCACCGATCCCGACGCCCAGTACGGCCCGGTGGTCACCGCCGCGCACAAGAAGCGGGTCGAGGACTACATCCAGCTGGGCGTCGACGAAGGCGCCGAGCTGGTGCTCGACGGCCGCGGCTTCGCCCTGCAGGGCCACGAGAACGGCTTCTTCATCGGCCCGACCCTGTTCGACCAGGTCACGCCGGCGATGAAGACCTACCAGGACGAGATCTTCGGCCCGGTGCTGCAGATCGTCCGCGCCGAGACCTTCGAGGAGGCGCTGGCGCTGCCGTCCAGCCACCAGTACGGCAACGGCGTCGCCATCTTCACCCGCAACGGCCGCGCCGCGCGCGAGTTCGCCGCCCGGGTCAACGTCGGCATGGTCGGCATCAACGTGCCGATCCCGGTGCCGGTCGCCTACCACAGCTTCGGCGGCTGGAAGCGCAGCGCCTTCGGCGACGCCAACCAGCACGGCATGGAAGGCGTGCGCTTCTACACCAAGGTCAAGACCGTCACCGCCCGCTGGCCGGAGAGCCGAGCTCGAGGCCAACTCCAGCTTCGTCATCCCGACCATGCGGTAGGCGCGCCGTGGACTTCGCCCTCACCGAGGACCAGCGCGCGCTCGGAGGACGCCGCCCGCGCCTTCGCCGCGGCCGAGCTGGCGCCGCACTCGGCGCGCTGGGACGAGGAGGAGATCTTCCCGGTCGACGTGCTGCGCAGGCCGCGCGCTGGGCTTCGCCGGGCTCTACGTGACGCGAGGACGTCGGCGGCTCGGGCCTGACCCGGCTGGACGCGGCGATCATCTTCGAGGCGCTGGCGCGGCGGCGACGTCTCCACCGCCGCCTTCCTCTCGATCCACAACATGGCCTCCTGGATGATCGACCGCTTCGGCGCGCGACGACGCTGCGCCAGCGCTACCTGCCGCGCGCTGTGCCGGATGGACCTGATCGCCTCCTATTGCCTGACCGAGCCCGGCGTCGGGCTCCGACGCGGCCTCGCTCGAAGACCACGCGCCCGGCGCGACGGCGACGACTATGTGCTGAACGGCGCCAAGGCCTTCATCTCCGGCGCAGGGACCTCGGACCTCTACGTGGTCATGGCCCGCACCGGCGGCGAGGGCGCCGGCGGCGTCTCGGCGATCGTGGTCGAGAAGGGGACGCCCGGCCTCAGCGTTCGGCGCGCCAGGAACGCAAGATGGGCTGGCGCAGCCAGCCCACCGCCATGGTGCATTTCGACAATGTGCGCGTGCCGGTCGCCAACCGGATCGGCGACGAGGGCCAGGGCTTCCGCTTCGCCATGATGGGGCTCGACGGCGGGCGGCTGAACATCGCCGCCTGCTCGCTCGGCGGCGCCGGCCAGGCGTTCGAGGCGGCCACGCGCCTACCTGGCCGAGCGGCGCCAGTTCGGCCGGCCGCTGAAGGAGTTCCAGGCGCTGCAGTTCAAGCTCGCCGACATGGCGACCGAGCTGGAGGCCGCGCGGCTGATGGTGCGCCGCGCCGCCGCGGCGCTCGACGCCGGCGATCCGGCCGCGACCCGGCTCTGCGCCATGGCCAAGCGCTTCGCCACCGACGCCGGCTTCGACGTCGCCAACCAGGCGCTGCAGCTGCACGGCGGCTACGGCTACCTGAAGGACTATCCGCTGGAGCGCATCGTCCGCGACCTGCGCGTCCACCAGATCCTCGAAGGGACCAACGAGATCATGCGCGTGATCATCGCCCGGGAGCTGTTCCGGTGAGCGAGAGCGAAGCTGATCGTCCGCCGCGAGGGCGCGGTCGGCCGGCTGACGCTGAACCGGCCCGAGGCGCTGGGCGCGCTGACCACCGGCATGTGCCAGGCGATGACCGCGGCGCTGCTGGAGTGGCGCGACGATCCCGCCGTCAAGGCGGTGCTGATCGACCACGCCGGCGAGCGCGGCTTCTGCGCCGGCGGCGACATCCGCATGCTGGCCGACAGCGCCGCGGCGGGCGGCGCGGCCGCGTCGAGTTCTTCCACACCGAATACCGGCTCAACCACCTGCTCTCGGTCTACGCCAAGCCGATCGTCGACGATCATGGACGGCGTCACCATGGGCGGCGGGGTCGGCATCTCCCTGCCGGCCGCTACCGCATCGCCACCGAGCGGACCCGCTTCGCCATGCCCGAGACCGGCATCGGCCTCTTCCCGGACGTCGGCGCCGGCTGGTTCCTGCCCCGGCTGCACGGCCGGGCCGGCGTCTGGCTGGCGCTGACCGGCGCGCGGCTGGCCCTGCCGACTGCGAGCTGCTGGGCATCGCCACCGATGTGGTGGTCTCCGAGCAGCTGCCCGAGGTGAAGGCCGCGATCGTCCGCGAGCCGGAGGCGATCGAGACGCATCCTGACCGAGTTCGAAGCCGACCCCGGCCGCGCGCCGATCGCCGCCTGGCGCGACGACATCGACCGCCTGTTCGCCGGCGACAGCGTCGAGGCGATCGTCGCGGCGCTGGAGGCCGACGGCTCGGAGTGGGCGCTGCGCCAGCTGGAGGCCATGCGCCCGAAGTCGCCGATCAGCTCCAAGGTCTCGTTCCGCCTGCTGGCGGACTCGCACCCGGCCACCATCGCCGACGACTTGGTCACCGAATATCGCATGGCGCGCCGCGCAGGTGATGACGCACGACTTCAGCGAGGGCGTGCGCGCCGTGATCGTCGACAAGGACAACGCCCGCCTGGGCGCCGGACGCCCTCGAAGGCGTGAGCGAGGCGATGGTCGACGCGATATTCGCCCCGCTGCCGGCGGGCGAGGAATGGACGCCCCTGCCGGGGCTTTGAGGCGCCCCTATCCCCGGGCGCGTCCCGGGGATCCATGCGCGTTCCGTGCGTGTGGTGTTCATGGGTGGCCGGGACAAGCCCGGCCATGACGTCTAGAGAGTAGGCGCCACAGGAGATGACCTTGCCCTACCAGACCCTGATCGTCGAAGACCACGACGCCGTGCGCCTGATCCGCCTCAACCGGCCGGAGGCGCTGAACGCGCTGAACGGCGCCTTGATGGACGAATTGACCGCGGTCTTGGACGACGGCGAGGCCGACGCGGCGATCAAGTGCTTCGTCATCACCGGCTCCGACCGCGCCTTCGCCGCCGGCGCCGACATCAAGGAGATGGCGCCGAAATCCTACGCCGACGTCTTCACCGAGGACTTCATCACCCGCAACTGGGAGCGCGCGTCGCGCTGCCGCAAGCCGGTGATCGCCGCGGTGGCCGGCTATGCGCTGGGCGGCGGCTGCGAGCTGGCGATGATGTGCGACTTCATCATCGCCGCCGACAACGCCAGGTTCGGCCAGCCGGAGATCAACCTCGGCGTCATGCCGGGCGCCGGCGGCACCCAGCGGCTGACCCGCTTCGTCGGCAAGTCGAAGGCCATGGACATGGTCCTCACCGCCCGGATGATGGACGCCGCCGAGGCCGAGCGCTCCGGCCTGGTCAGCCGCGTCGTGCCCCTGGCCGAGCTGGTCCCGAATGCGCTGGAGACGGCCAAGAAGATCGCCAGCCTCTCGCCGCTGGCGGTGATGATGGCCAAGGAGACGGTCAACGCCGCCTACGAGACCCAGCTGGCCGAAGGGCGTGAAGCTGGAGCGCCGCCTGTTCCACTCCCTGTTCGCCTTCGACGACCAGAAGGAAGGCATGGCCGCCTTCATCGAGAAGCGCCCGGCCAAGTTCACGGGGCGGTAGCGCTTTCTCTCCTCCCCCGCAGGGGGAGGGGGACCCCGAAGGGGTGGAGGGGGCTTGGGGCCGCGCGCTGGCCGTGTTCAAGCAAATCTGGGCCCCTATGCCCTTCCATCGCAGCTGGCGTCCGGCCCCCTCCACCGCTCCGCGGTATCCCTCCCCCTCCGGGGGAGGAGAAGATAGGGTGCCTGCAACCACATGGGAGGAAGACCAATGACGCGCGCACTGGTTCTGGGCGGCGGCGGGCCGGTCGGGATCGCCTGGGAGGCGGGGCTGCTGGCCGGGCTGGCCGAGGGCGGCGTCGATCTGGGCGGCGGCGGACTACATCCTCGGCACCTCGGCCGGCTCGTTCGTCGGCTCGCAGCTGGCGATGGGGCGCAAGGCGGCCGACATGGCCGGCGCGATCCTGGCCGAGGCCGAGCGCCGGCCCCGCGGCCGCGGCCGGCAAGCGGCCGGCGGCGCAGGGAACGGCGGGCGGCGCGCCGAACCTCGGCTTCCTGTTCCAGAAGATGCAGGAGGCGCCGCTCGGGCGAGCGCGACCGCAGGAGGTGCGCCGCGAGATCGGCGCCGTTCGCGCTGGAGGCCAAGACGATCGACGAGGCGAGCTTCATCGGCAGCTTCGGCCGCCAGCTCAGCGAGCCGGCCGAGGACGCCTGGCCCTCGCGCGGCTTCGCCTGCACCGCGGTGGACGCCGAGACCGGCGAGTTCGTGGTCTGGAACGCCGACAGCAAGGTCGGGCTGGCGCGCGCGGTCGCCTCCAGCTGCAGCGTGCCCGGCGTCTATCCGCCGATCACCATCAACGGGCGCCGCTACATCGACGGCGGCATGCGCTCGGGCACCAACGCCGACCTGGCCACCGGCCACGACCTGGTGGTGGTGGTCGGCCTTCGCACCGCGGGCGACGCCGAGATGTCGGCGCGCATGCGCGCGCCGCTGGAGAGCGAGATGCAGGTGCTGCAGGACGGCGGCGCCCGCAGGTCGAGCTGATCGTGCCCGACGACGCCAGCGTCGCCGCGTTCGGCGTCAACCTGATGGACGCCCGCGAGCGCCCTGGCGCGGCCAAGGCCGGCCTCGAGCAGGGCCGGGCGCTGGCGGCGGCGCTGAAGGTCGTCTGGGGCTAACCCTCCCCCTTGAGGGGAGGGTGGTCGCGAAGCGGCCGGGTGGGGGTCTCTCTCCGCGACCCGGCCGTCGCCGGCAGCCCCCCACCCCCTGACCCCCTCCCCTCAAGTGGGAGGGGGGAACGCTACCCCGCCGGATGCAGGCGGTAGTCGACGTCGTCCCAGGTGACGGCGGCCATCTCCTTCCGCCGCGGGCCCATGTAGCCGAACAGGAAGGCGCCGACCTTGCGCATCTGGATCTCTTCCGAGCCCTCGGTGATGCGGTAGCGGCGGTGGTGGCGGTAGATGTGCTCGAACGGCTTGTGGCGCGAATAGCCGATGCCGCCGTGCACCTGCATCGCCCGGTCGGCGGCCTCGCAGCCCAGCCGGTTGCCCCAGTAGTTGCACATCGAGACCTTGTCGGAGATCTGCCGCTCGACCTCCTTGTGCGGCATGCGGTCGATCTCCCAGGCGGTCTTGCGGATCAGCAGGCGCAGCATCTCGCACTGGGTGTGCAGCTCGACCAGCGGCCACTGGATCGCCTGGTTGTCGACTAGCGGCTTGCCGAACGGCTTGCGTGGCCCGGGCGTACTTGACGCTCTCGTTCGATGCAGTAGACCGCCGCGCCGAGCGACGAGGCCGCCTGGCGGATGCGGTTCTGGTGCACGAAGCTCTGGCCGAGGCCCAGGCCCTGGCCCTCGACGCCCCAGATCGCGTCGTCCGGCACCCAGACGTCCTTGATGCTGACCCGCGGGTGGTCGGTGGGCATGTTGAAGGTCCAGAGGTACTCCTCGATCTTCACGCCCGGATCGCTGGCCGGCACCAGGAAGACGGTGATGCCGGCGGCGTCGCCGTCCTTCCCGGACGTGCGGGCGAAGCACATGATGTAGTTGGCCACGTGCATGCCGGTGGTCCACATCTTCTCGCCGTTGATCAGCCAGCCGGCTACGCCGTCGCGCTCCTGGCGCACCGCGCGGGTCTCCATGTAGGTGGCGTCGGAGCCGTGGTCGGGCTCGGTCAGGCCGAAGCCGGTGCGGATCTCGCCCTTCTGCAGCCGTTCGGCGTAGCGCTCGTACTGGGCGTTGGTGGCGAACTCCTTGAACATGATGATGAAGGGGTTGTTGCCGACGATCGAGTGCTCGGTCTGCAGGTCGTTGTGCAGGCCAAGGCCCTTGGCGGCGAGGTGCTCGCGGATGATCGCCATGGCGAGGTTGGTGCCGCCCTTGCCGCCCCACTCGACCGGCCAGGCGTAGCGCAGGTGCCCGGCGTCGTCGGCGCGCCGGCGCGCCTCGCCCAGCAGCTCCTCCCACTCCTTGCGCGGCAGGCCGCCGTTGTCCCAGTCGGTGCGGGCGTGCTCGCGCCGGTGGTCGAAGAAGCGGATGTTGTCGTCCTGCGCCTCCAGCGGCTTGATCTCGGCCTCGATGAAGGCGTCGAGCTCGTCGAGGTAGTCCTGGATGTCCTGCGGAATGTCGAAATCCATCGGGTGTCCTCTTGGTCTAAGTCCCGGCCCGTTCCGCCAGTGCGGCGCGGTAGCCGGCGTAGGTGGGCTGGTCGACGGCGAGCTTGGCGAGCGTGGTGGCCCACAGGTGCTCGTTAAGGCCGGGGGTCTCGAGGGTCGAGCTCGCCGTCGCCGATGCGGCGGGCCAGTTCGCGGTTGAGGGTCGGCAGGTCGCCGTCGACCTGCAGCAGGGCGCGCAGCCGCGCCAGCTCCTCGGCGTCGGCCTTGGGCGCGAGCGTCAGCTGGCGCTGGCATGATCTCCAGCGCGTTGGCCGCCACGCGCGGCTGGAACGAGATATGCGGGCCGGTCTCGCGCGGTCGCGGGGCCTTTGAGGAAGGTGGCGACGCGGGCCGAGGATCTCGTCGGGGCGCGGCTCGTCCTGCATCAGGCGGCTCCCTTGCCGGCCAGCAGCCGCATCAGGTCGACCTCGTTCTCGGAGGCGCGCCGGGCGATCACCCCGCGCTCCACGCGGTCGCCGGCGCGGAACGCCGGGATCATGCCGGCGCACATCACCCCCCAGCGCATCGAGCCGAACACCTCCCAGAACAGCGCGTGGGCGCGGTCGACCGGCTCGCCGCCGGCGGCCTCGTAGCCGGCCCACAGCTCCTCGCGCTGGCCGAAGCCGCCGACCGGCTTGTCGACGACGCCGAAGCGCCAGGAGTTGGTGCAGATCCAGCCCAGGTCCTCCATCGGATCGCCGACGTGGGCGATCTCCCAGTCGAGCACGGCGACGCACGCCGGTCTGGGCCGAACATCAGGTTGCCGTTCCTGAAGTCGCCGTGGACCAGCTCGCGGCCGCGAGGGCGGCGGCAGTGTTCGCCCAGCCAGCGGAACGCCAGGTCGAACACCGGCCGCGGCCAGTCGGTGGCCTGGTAGCTGGCCTGCAACTGCGCGATCAGCTCGGCCGCGCCGGCCCGCTTCAGCGGCGGCGCGTCCTCGGTCGGAATGGCGTGGATGCGGGCCAGGATCTCGCCGCACTGGCGCGCCAGCTTCGGCCGCACGTCGGCGAAGCGCGGGTCGCGCACGATCCGCCCGCCCAGCGTCTCGCCCTCGACGAAGGCCATGATGAAGCCGTGGCCGAGCCCGTCCTCCGGCGTCAGCACATGGCGCACCGGCGGCACCGGCGCGCCGGCGGCGACACCAGCCGCAGGATCTCGGCCTCGGTCTCCAGGCCGATCGAGGTCGAAGCCTCGGTCCGCTCGACGATCGCGCCGCCCGGCGCGCGGCGCAGGATCAGCGACTGGTCGCCGTCCGGCCGCAGCAGCTCGAAGCGCCAGATCTCCTGCGTCGCGCCGGCCGTCAGCCGAGGTCACCTTGGCGACGCCGGTCGAGCCGGGGAAATGCCGCTGCGCGACCACGGCGAGCCGCTCGGCGACGATCTCGCCGGGCGTCCTGACCTGTGCCGCGTCGTCGGACGCCAAGGCTTCCTCCCGCTTTTCGCGCGACCCTATCCGAGGCGGCGCGGCGGTGGAACGGTCACGTCGGGGCAGGCGGAACGAGCGGCGTTGGCGCGCCAGATAATCCCGCTATCTCTGTCACGACAGAAATCGGAGACGCCAGTGAAGCCGATGCCGACCGTTCCGCTCAGGCCCGCCGCGGCCTGACCCCGATGCAGTTCACCAAGCGCCTGCGCCCCGGCGTCATGGCCGGCGAGATCACCGAGACGGTGCGGATCTGGCGCGCCCCGCACGTCAAGGTCGGCGGCCGCTACCCGTTGGGGCCGGGCGTGGTCGAGGTGACGCGGGTGCGCGAGATCGAGATCGCCGACATCACGCCCGAGCTGGCGCGTCGGTCCGGCTTCGCCGGCGTGGTCGACCTGCTGAAGGTCGCCAAGCACGGCGCCGGCCAGCGCGTCTTCCTGATCGATTTCGAATACCACGCCGACGCCTAGGACCCGCGCGCTTCGCCGCCCGGGTCGGCGTCCCGAATAGTCAAGCTTGTGTCCCGTATCGCAACCTCTCGTCTCGAAATGTTCTGGTTGGCTGGCCTTCGGGCCGAGCCTAGCGCCGTCGCGTGGTCGGCGTTGTCGAGGGGCCCGTTTCGCCGCCGACCGCATTCGGCTGGAGCACCGGCCTCGGCCCCGCTATCACAGGCGACATCATCCGAGGCCCGATTGCATGAACGGAGACGAGCAGGTCCGGCGCGCGGTGCGCCTCGTCGCCTTGCTGAACCTCGCCTACTTCGGCGTCGAGATGGCGGTCGCGCTTCGCATCGGTTCGGTGTCGCTGCTGGCCGACAGCGCCGACTTCTTCGAGGACGCCGCCGTCAACTTCCTGATCTTCGCGGCGCTGGGATGGAGCCCGGTTCGCCGCGCCCGCGTTGGCATGGCGCTCTCCGCGGTGCTGCTGTTGCCCGTGGCGGCGTTCGCCTGGACCTTGTGGCGCAAGCTCGCCCATCCGGCCGCGCCCGACGCCTTCGCCCTGACCGGCGCCGGCCTCGGAGCGCTGGCCATCAACCTGTTCTGCGCCTTCACCCTGGCGCGTCATCGGGCGCACAGCGGCAGCCTGACTAAGGCGGCGTTCCTGTCGGCGCGCAACGACGCCATCGCCAACATCGGCATCATCGTCGCCGGCGTGGTGACCGCATTCACCCGGTCGCTGTGGCCGGACGTGGTGGTGGGCCTCGCCATCGCGGCGATGAACGCGGACGCGGCGCGCGCGGTGTGGGGCGCGGCCAGGGCTGAACACCGCGAAGCGTCGGCCCAGCCTTAGGCAGCTAGCCTAGGCGGCCGCTTCGGCCGGCTCCTCCTGCGCCACGAAGCCTTTCCAGTTGTTCATGTATTCGATGAACGCCGGGCTCAGGCCCTCGTGGGCCAGGTGGGCGCGGCTGACCGGCAGGGCGATCGGCTGGAAGTCCGGGTCGGCGGCGTAGAGCTTCGGCACGTCATGGTGCAGCACCGCGGCGCGGCCGAGGATGGCGAAGTCGGCGCCGGCGTCCAGCAGGCGCCGGAAGTCCGCGCCTTTCATCAGCTTGCCGGCGGCGCCCAGGCGGGTCTCGCCGCGGGGCAGCTCGGCGAACCAGTCGATCAGCGGCTTGGTGGCGAACTCGGCCTCGACCGGCGCCTTGAAGCAGTCCCACAGCGACATGTCGACAAAGTCGAGGTCGCCGGAGCTCAGCATCCAGCCCGCGACTTCGCGCTGCTCGGCGAACTTCAGGCCGAACCGCTCAGGCGAGATGCGGATGCCGAGCTGGAAGTCGGGCCGGGTGCGCTCGCGGACGCCCTTGATGATGTCGAACACGATCCGCGCGCGGTTCTCCACCGAGCCGCCGTAGCGGTCGGTGCGGCGGTTGGTTTCGGGGCTGAGGAAGGCGCAGAGGATGTACCCGTGCGCGCCGTGCAGCTCGACGCCGTCGAAGCCGGCCTTCTCGGCGCGGACCGCGGCGGCGATGAAGTCCTCGGTCAGCTGCTCGACTTCCTCGGTGGAAAGTTCGCGCGTGTTGGTCTCGGCGTCCGGGCTCGGGCCGACCGGGCGTTCGCCGATCAGCGCCTCGGGCGAGCGCAGGCCGGCGTGGTGCAGCTGCACCGAGCTGACCGAGCCCTGCGCCTTGATCTCGGCGGCCAGCCGCGTGAGCCCGGGAATGTGGTCGTCGGACCAGACGCCGAGCTGGCCCGGAAAGCCCTGGCCGATCCGCTGCACGTGCGCCGCGCAGGTCATCACCAGGCCAAAGCCGCCCTTGGCCCGCATGGTCAGCCAATGGAATTCCTCATCGGACAGCCGCCCGTCCGGGTGGCTCTGACAGTTGGTCAGCGGCGCCAGCATGAAGCGGTTCTTCCACCGCGGGCCGCGCACAAAGGATATCGGGTCGAGCAGATCGGTCATCGAGAACTCAGTTTTCCAGGGTGAATGTCAGGCCGGCCTTGGCTTCGAGGCGGGCGATCAGCGCCGCCCCCATCGCCGAGGCGGGAGTCCAGCAGCCGCCGGACGTAGGGGTGCGCGGTACGTCGCGGGCGAGGCAGACGGCCGCTTCGCCCAATATCTTCGCCGTGGACCCATAGCCCGGGTCCATGTCGCCCTTGATCGCGGCGCGCACCGTCGCGCCGTCGCCGGCTTCGGCGATGTAGAGCAGGTCGTAGAAGCCAGTCTCCCGCTCCTCTTTCGAAGGGCCCTCGCCTGGCTTAGGTAGGCCGCCCGCGCCGAAATTGAAGCCTCCCATGCCGGGCGCCGCGTCGGAAGGCGGCCCGTCGAGCATCTGCATCTCGTCGTACTGGAAGCCCGCGCCCCAGGGATGGCCGAGCAGCAGGTTGGAGCGGTGGACCGCCTTGGTGTTGATTCCGGCCATCATGAACGGCCCGACCCACGAGCCGGTGACCTTGTCCTCGTAGGCGGCGTCGCCGTTGGGCTGGTCGGCCCCCTTGAACCCGGGCGTCAGCGCGAACGGGTCGGCCAGCAGCGCGGTGATGCTGGGGTCCTTCGCCGCCGCGGCCTGCGTCGCCATGCCGCTCGCGAGCGTGCCCCCCGAGAGCCCGCCCTTCAGACCCCGCACCCGGCCGCGAACGCGCGGCGCATAGGCCCCGAAGCGCTTCTTGGCTTCTTCCTCGACGAAGAACACCCCGAGGTCGAACGGGATCGAGTCGAAGCCGCAGGAGAACACCAGCCGCGCCCCCGACGTCCTCGCCGCCGCCTCGTGGCCTCGATCATCTCGGCGATCCAGTTGGATTCGCCGGTGAGGTCGACGTAGTCGGTCCCCGCCGCGGCGCAGGCGGCCACCAGCGGCGTGCCGTAGAGCTGGTAGGGGCCGACCGTGGAAATGATCACGCTGGCGCGGCGGACCATGGCGTCCAGGCTGGCCGGATCGGCCGCGTCGGCGATGATCTGCGGCAGGCTGTCCGGCGCGCCGATCTCGCGGCGGACCTCCGCCAGCTTGTCCGCGTTGCGCCCCGCGATCGCCCATTTCAGATCGCCGGCGGCGCCGTAGGTCTTGAGCAGATGCTCGGCGACAAGGCGTCCGGTGTAGCCGGTCGCGCCCCAGACGATGATGTCGAACTCGGCCATGCGCTTGCCCCCAGTTGGTCGAAGGACCCTTCCGGCCTGCCGCTAGGGCGGTCAACCCCAGCCCATGCCGCCGTGATAGCGGTTGCACGCCGCTATTCGGCGCGGCAGTTTGCCCAACCGGCGCCTTGCCATTGGGAGCGGACATGGACTGGCGGGTTCGAAATGACGGCGCTCAGCTGGTCGCCGTCCCCACGGGCCGGGTGGACGAGGACAGCTGGAAGGCCTTCAGCAGCCATCTGAACGCCGCCGTCAACGACGCCCTCGTCCTGACGATCCCGACGCTGGTGATCGATCTTTCCGGGCTCGAGTACATGACCTCCAAGGGCCTGCGCGCGCTCACCCTGGCGAAGAACGAGGCGCGCGGCGCGGTGACGATCCGTCTGGCGGCGCCGAACGCGACGATGCGGCGGATCCTGTCGATCAGCCGCTACGACATGCTGTTCCCGGTGGTCGACGCCGTCGACCCGGCGAGCTGAGGGGCGTAACGCATGCTGGTCCGCTTCTGGGGCACGCGAGGCTCCCTGCCGGTGGCGCAGCGCGCCGACGCCATCCTGACCCGGATCGCCCGCGCCCTGGTGATCGCCCGCGGCCGCCAGTTCGCCAGCGAAGCCGAGGCCCGCGAGTTCGCGCGGACCGACATCGAATTCGCGACCTACGGCACCTATGGCGGCGCGACGCCCTGCGTCGAGATCGAGGCCGACGAGGACGCGTTCGTCGTCTGCGACATGGGCTCCGGCCTGCGGGAGTTCGGCGTCAGCGCCCTGCGCCGCTGCGCCGAGGGCCATCCGCGCGTCTACCATTTCTTCCTCTCGCATCTGCACTGGGACCACATCATGGGGTTCCCGTTCTTCCGGCCGGCCTACGAGTCCGGCGCGACGATCGTCATCCACTCCGGACACGAGGATGCCGAGCATGCGCTGCGCCGCCAGCAGGCGGACGTCTCGTTTCCGGTGCCGTTCGACGCGCTCAAGGCCAACATCGAGTTCGTCACCCACACCCCCGGGCAGACCTTCGAGGCGGCGGGGCTGCAAGTGAGCCTCATTCACCAGCGGCATCGGCGCGGTTCGTTCGGCTACCGCTTCGAGCGGCACGGCAGGGCGGTGGTCTACTCCACCGATGCGGAGCACCGGCCGGACGACATGGAGAACGAGGACCTCTTCCAGGCCTTCTTCGCCAATGCGGACCTGGTGATCTGCGACACCATGTATTCGCTGGGCGATACCGTGAGCCTCAAGCAGGACAAGGGACACTCGTCCAACGTCGTGGCGGTGGACCTCTGCCACGCCGCCGGCGCGCGGCGCCTCGCGCTCTTCCACCACGAGCCGAGCAACTCCGACGAGCAGATCCAGCAGATGTTCTACGAGACCGTCCGCTACGAGAAGATCGTGCGCGGCGGTCGGCCGGAACTGGAGGTGGTCTGCGCCTATGACGGACTCGAGGTCGAGGTCTAGTCCCGCGACCGACCTCGACGCCGGCGCCCTGCGACGGGTCCGGCTCGCGGGGCTCGTGGCGGCGCTGGCGGCCGTGGCGCTGGTCCTGCTGGCCGGCGGCCGCCTGAGCCGGCCGCTGTTCGACCTGTTCCAGATCGTCTCGCCGACGGCCGACGCTTCCCGGCAGGTGCACGTCGTGGTGATCGACGCCGACAGCCTGCGCTCGGTCGGCGGCTGGCCCTGGAGCCGGTTCTACCTCGCGCACCTGGTGGAGGAGATCTCCCGGCGCGGCGCGGCGGCGATCGGGCTCGATCTGCTGATGCCGGAGCCGGACCGGCTGGACCCGCCACGGTTCGCCGATCTCTACGGGGAGCTCTCGCCGTCGGCCGCCGCCGAGGTGCGCGCGCTGCCGTCGATGGACGCCATCTTCGCCCGGGTCATCGGCCGCAGTCCGGTGGTGCTGGCCCGCGCCGGCGCGCAGGCGCACTCGTTCGACGCCGTCGACCAGTCTCCCGCGCCGCTGCCGCCGGAAGCGCAGTTCTCCGGGCCGCTGCCGCCCGGCGTCAGGTCGTTTCCGCGCGCCGTCGCCAACCTGCCGCTGCTGGACGGCGCCGCGCTCGGCCACGGCCTGGTCAACGGCGACCCGGACGATGACGGCCTGGTGCGGCGCGTGCCGCTGGTCGCCAGCGTCGCGGGTGCGCCGACGCCCGGGTTCGCCGCCGAGCTGGTCCGTGTCGCCAAGGGCGTCGACCGGATCGATCTGACGACAGTCGACGGCGGTCTGACGTCGGTCCAGATCGGCGATCGGAAGATGCCGGCGTCGGCCGACGGGCAGTTCGCCTTGCGCTTCGGCGACTGGCGCAAGACCCAGACCACGTCGGCGGCGGATCTGTTCCGCAAGGGCCTGCCGGACAACCTGTTCAAAGGCCAGATCGTGCTGGTCGGACTCACCAGCGCCGGCTCGTCGGACGTGGTGCACACGCCGCGCGGCGGCGAGACCTACGGCGTGTTCGTGCAGGCGCAGGCCGTCGACGACATCCTGCGCGGCGCCGGCTTGCGCCGGCCGCCCGAAGCGGCGTGGGCGGAATGGGGCCTGGGCCTGCTGCTCGCGCTGGCCGCCGGGGCGGCGGTGACCCGGTTGCCGGTCGGCGCCCTGGCCGCGGCTGGGCTCGGCGTGATCGCCGCGGCGCTGGGCGCGAGCTGGTACGGCTTCCAGTCCGGCCTGCTGCTCGACCCGTTGCCGGTCCTGACGCCGGCCGCCGCGGTCACCGCGGCGACGGTGGCGGCTCTGTTCGTGGAAGGCCGCGCGCTGCAGGCCCGGCTGCGGACCGCCCTCGAGAGCGAGCGGCTGAACGCCGCGCGCACCGCCGGCGAACTCGCCGCCGCCGCGGAGATCCAGTCCGGCATGCTGCTGCCGAGGAGCGAACTCGCGCGCCTGGCGGCGGGGGTCGACATCGACGCCGTCCTTCAACCGGCCCGCAATGTCGGCGGCGATCTCTACGACGCCTTCATGCTGGATGAGGCGCGGCTCTGCTTCCTGGTCGGCGACGTGACCGGCAAGGGCGTGCCCGCCGCCCTGTTCATGGCGCTCGCCAAGTCGCTCGCCCACAGCCTGCTGATGCGCGCCGATCACGACCTGGCCGCCGCCGTGGCGCGGATCAACGCGGAGCTGTCGCAGGACAACCGGCAGGACATGGCGCTCACCCTGCTGGTCGGCGTGCTCCGTCCGGCCGACGGCCACGTCGACCTTGTCTGCGCCGGCCACGAGAACCCGCTGGTCGCGCGCGCCGACGGCCAGGTGCGCGAGCTGCAGCTGCTGGGGGGGCCGCCGCTCTGCGTGGATCCAAGCTTCCCGTACCCGGTCGAGAGCCTCCAGCTGCTGCGCGGCGAGACCCTGCTCGCCTTCAGCGACGGCCTGACCGAGGCGCAGGCGCCGGACGGCCAGCTGTGGCCCCGGCCGGACCTGCTGGCCGCCGTGGGCCGGGCCGCGGCCGCCCCGACCGCCGCGGCCATGGTGGACGAGGTCGCCGCCGCGGTGCGATCGTTCGAGGCCGGCGCCGAGGCCAGCGACGACCTCACCATCCTCGCCGTCCGGCTCGCTGGCGGCGCCTAGAACCGGTTGAGATCGTTTGGAATCCGAAAATCACGTCATTGCCGGCCGGAGCGCGAAGCGCGGAGTGTCGGCAACCCATGAACACCGTCGGTCGTCGCGTTCATGGATGGCCGAGACAAGCTCGGCCATGACGTGGAGGGGGTTGGTCCAGCTGGCGTCAGCCTGCGCTAGCGGATAATCACCTCGGCCCGGCGGTTGGCCGGTTCGCTCACGCCGGGGCCGGTCGGCACGCGCAGGTCCCGCTGGCCGCGCCCGGTCACGCGGGCGTTGCCCACCGGCAGCCCGTCCTGGACCAGCGCCGCGCGGACCTCGGTGGCGCGGGCGAGCGACAGCTTGTCGTTGCTGGCCGGATCGCCCGTTGTGTCGGTGTAGCCGGTGATCTGGACGTCCGAGGTCGATGTCACGATCGCGCGCAGCTGATCCAGGGTGGCCTGCGACTGCGGTGCGAGCTGCGTAGTCCCCTCGACGAAATAGAGCGTGAACACCTGCGGCGGCGGCGGCATCGCCGAGAGCAGCGCGTCGAAGTTGGCTCGCAGCGGGTGCGGCCGCACCGCGTCGCCGCGCAGTCTGGCTTCGGTCTGGCCCTGGGTCAGCTGTCCGCGCTCGGCGCCGGTCGCGGGATCGATCACCGCCACGGCGCCCGCGGACCCGCCGGGGGTCTCGGCGTCCAGCAGCGCCACCCGCGTCGTCGCGCAGCCGGCCAGCATCGCGCAGAACGCCAGGATCGCCAGGCGCCTCACGGACCCACGCGCACCACGAAGCGGGTGCCGCGCGCCGCCAGCACGGTCGTGGGCGTTCGCACCCGCATGGCGTCCTTGTTCTCATGGGCGATCTGGCCGGAGACGACCGCGAGCGATCCGCGGCTGATGGTGGTCAGCGACGCGCCGGCATGGGTCGTGTCGTCGAATTCGAACTTGCTCAGCGCGATGGCGCTGTTCGGGCCGATGGCGAAACGGCTGTTGTCGATGAAGGTGATCCCGACCCGACCGTCGGCCCCGGTCTTCAGCGAGTCGCCGGTCTGCAGCAGCAGGCCCGGCGCGGCGCGCATCACGGACTTGCCGCGGACCACCGAGGCGGCGCCGACGACCGACTTGATGCGGCCGATCTCGGCGGCCGTCGCCGCGGCGGCCATCGACAGGCAGGCCGCCATCAGCAATCCTGCAACGATAGCCCTGTGCAACCCAGTCTCCTTCGACAAGGGTCAAGACATAGCTCAGTTCCGCCCCGAACCGGAAGCCGAGGCTGTCGCGCGGTTGCTGGCCGATGCGGCGGCCGTCTCGTACGCGCTGCGCCTGACCCATGGTTTCGCCGCACGAACGGGCCTCGAACCCGCCGCGGCCGGCCGCCTGGCGCTGGTGGTTGAGGAGTGGGTCGCCAACGTGGTGGAGCACGGCGGTCCGCATGACGGCGCCCGCATCGCGCTTCGCCTGCGCCTGAGCGAGGGGGTCGTGCGCGTCTCGGTCAGCGACGCGGGCCGGCCGTTCGACCCCCGCACCGTCGCGTTCGACGGGCCGAACCCCGAGCGCGGCGGCGGCGCGGGCCTGGCGCTGATCGCCAGCCTGTGCCGCATCGCCGGCTACACCCGGCGGGCCGGCCGCAACCGGCTGGTGCTGGAGCTGCCGCTCGCGTGACCACTTGGCGGCGGTCCGGGGTTTGCCGATTGCGCGGCGCCTTTCTCATGCCTTAGGGTCGGGGCTGACTGAACGGCGATAAGAAACCGACAGCGAGAGACGCAGCGGAGGACGCGCGATGAAGTTCACCTGGTTCAACCTGATGCCGTGGCCCTACCTGCCGGACGACTTCCGGGAGAAGCACCATTCGGTGTGGGTCGACATCGACCAGAAGCTGTTCGACCCGGTGAAGAGCCACGAGGTCTACAACACCTACATGGACCTGCTCGAATACGCCGGCACGCTCGGCTTCGACGGCATCGGCGTCAACGAGCACCACCAGAACGGCTACGGCATCATGCCCAGCCCCAACATCATCGCCGCCGGCCTGGCGCGGCGCACCAAGGACGCGGCCATCGTGGTGCTGGGCAACTCGATCGCGCTCTACAACCCGCCGATCCGGGTGGCCGAAGAGTTCGCCATGCTCGACTGCATTTCCGGCGGCCGCCTGGTGGCCGGCTTCCCGGTCGGCACCTCGATGGACACCAACTACTGCTACGGCCAGATCCCGGCGCTGACACGCGAGAAGTACGCCGAAGCGCACGAGATGATCATCAAGGCCTGGACGACGCGCGAGCCGTTCGCGTTCAACGGCCGCTACAACAAGCTGCGCCACGTCAACATCTGGCCGCGGCCGATCCAGCAGCCGCATCCGCCGATCCACATTCCCGGCGGCGGCTCGGTCGAGACCTACGACTTCTGCATCGACAACACCTACTCGTACTCCTACCTCAGCTTCACCGGCTACATCCGCGCCCAGGCGCTGATGAACGGCTACTGGGACCGGGTCGAGGAGCGCGGCGCGCCCGACAAGAGCCCCTACCGGGCCGGCTTCGCCCAGACCATCTGCGTCGCGGAGACCGACGAGGAGGCCGAGCGCCTCTACTGGCCGCACCTGAACTACTTCTACAATCGCTGCCTGCACGTCTATCCGGGCTTCGCCGACGCCCCGGGCTACCGCACCATCAAGACCATCCAGACCGGGGCGCTGTCGCAATACGCCCCGCCGCGCGGCGGCTTCGCCGAGCTGACCTGGAAGGACCTGATCGAAGGCGGCCACGTCATCGCCGGCAGCCCGGAGACGGTGCGCCAGCGCATGGAGGACCTGATCAAGGGCCTGCACGTCGGCAACATCTTCTGCCTCATGCACGTCGGCAACATGCCGACCGACAAGTGCATGTATTCGACCAAGCTTTTCGCCGACAAGGTGATGCCGAAGCTGCGGGACATGTTCCCCGAATGGGCCGACGACAGCCGCTTCTGGTGCCATCCGATCGAGAACCGCGTCACCGCGGGCTCGCTGGGGCCGGCCGTGACCACGGCGCCCGGCGCGGCCCCGCGTCAGCCTGTTCCGGCCGAGTAGGGGCAAGCATCATGGAATCGAAAACCGTCCAGACCCGCCACGCGCCGATCCGCTATCTCGAGGGCGGATCGGGCGAGCCGCTGGTCTTCCTGCACGGCGCCGGCGGCATGACGCCGGACGACCCGCTCCTGAACGAGCTGGCCTCGCGCTTCCACGTCTACGCCCCCTACATCCCGGGCTACGGCGAGACCGAGGAGTGCGGCACGCTGCGCGACATGCTCGACTTCGCCCTGCACGGCTGGGACGTGGTCGAGGCGCTGGGGCTGAAGAACCCGATCCTGGTCGGCCACTCGATGGGCGGCATGATCGCCGCGGAAATGGCGGCGCTGGCGCCCAACGACGTCTCGCGCCTGGCTTTGATCTGTCCGGCGGGGCTGTGGCTCGACGACCACCCGATCGTCGACATCTTCTCGCTGCTGCCGTTCGAGATGCCGGGCTACCTGTTCCACGACCCGGCGGCCGGCGCGGCGATGATGACCGCCGGCATGAACTTCGACGATCCCGAAGTTCCTGCAGGACTACCTGATCAGGAACGCCCGCCAGCTCGGCATGGCCGGCAAGCTGCTGTTCCCGATGCCCGAGCGGGGCCTGGCCGAGCGGCTCTACCGGGTGAAGGCCAAGACCGTGATCGTCTGGGGCGAGAGCGACAAGCTGATCCCGCCGATCTACGGCCCCGCCTTCCAGTCGGCCATCGCCGGCTCGAAGCTGGTCAACGTCCCGGAAGCCGGCCACATGGTCATCGCCGAGCAGCCGGCCGCGGTGCTGAAGGCCGTCGAAGCGGTCGCGTAGTCAGGACTGCGGAGCCTCCCTTTTGGCGCCGGACAACCATAAACCCCTCCCCCTTGCGGGGAGGGGGCAGGGGGTGGGGGTGCGGCCTCGGTTGCGCAGCTGAGGCTTCGGCGGACGAAGCGGCAGGCATTGCGCTGACACCCCAACCCCTGACCCCTTCCCGCAAGGGGAAGGGGAGGTGCGCATCCGGCTAGGTATTTGGCCGGCCCCAAGATACTGCTTCGGTCTCCTTGCCCACGGAGTGAGGAGCAACGAACGCGGGAGGACACGCGCCATGCCGATCGCCGAGGTCAACGGGCAGCGGATCTACTACGAGGACACCGGCGGCGCCGGCCCGCCGGTGATCTTCTCGCATGGCCTGTTCATGGACCACGAGATGTTCGCGCCGCAGGTCGACGCGTTGAAGTCGAAATACCGCTGCATCACCTGGGACGAGCGCGGCCATGCCGGCACCGCGTCGGATACGCTGGCGCCGTTCAGCTACTACGACTCCGCCGACGACCTGGCGGCGCTGCTGAAGCACCTGGGCATCCAGCGCGCGGTGCTGGCGGGCATGAGCCAGGGCGGCTTCCTGTCGCTGCGCTGCGCCCTGACCCATCCCGAGATCGTCCGCGCGCTGATCCTGATCGACACCCAGGCCGGGCAGGAGGACCCGACGGCGCTCGAAGGCCACATGCAGCTCGCCAACACCTGGGCCGAACAGGGACTCAGCGACCAGCTGGCCGGGATCATCGAGGGCATCATCCTCGGCGACGGCTGGGCCGGCGCGGGGGCCTGGAAGGCCAAGTGGAAGCGGATCAAGACGGTCAACATGCTGGGCTGCATGAATACGCTGGCCACGCGCGACGACGTCACCGGCAAGCTCGGCCAGATCAAGGTCCCGGCCCTCGTCGTGCACGGCGACAAGGACGCGGCGATCGAACTCGCCCTCGCCGAGAAACTCGCCGCCGGCCTGCCGGATGCAAAGCTGGTCGTCGTCCCTGGCGGCGGCCACGCGGCCAACCTGACCCACCCCGCCGTGGTGAACCCGGCCATCGCCGCCTTCCTGGACGGCTTGCCGGCCGCTTAGATCGCCCGCCGGCGCCTGAGCGCCTTCAGGCCCTGCAGCACGATGGGCGGCAGGATCTGCTGCGCCATCAGCTCGAGCCGCTGGGAGACCGATCGGCCAGGGCGCCTGGCGTAGGTGGTGTTGAGCCCCGGCGCCTCCGCGCCGTCCTCGCGCCCGTTGGTGTAGAAATAGGCGGCGACGGAGCGGCGCGGACGCCCGTCCGGCGCATTGACCGGTTGCGGATGCCCGTGCGCGGCCTGGCTCGAGTGCCCCATGATGATGGTGCGGCCGAACTCGGGCACGACGACTTCCGCGCACGCCGGCGGATGCTGACGCCACAGCTCGAGCGCGCCGCCAAACTCGGCGCGCCAATCGCGGTTGAGATAGGTCATCACCACCAGGCGGTTGTCGAACCCCAGCACCGGATGCTTCTGGAAATCGACGTGGACGTCGAAGCGCCCGCCGGTCGGGACCTGATGCATGCCGCCGTTGGTGAGGCTGGGGTCCGGCAGCAGGTTGGCGATGCCGGTCACCTGCGAGAGGAACCGCAGGAAGTCGCCGGAATAGATGCGGTCGAAGTAGGCCTGGGTCGCCTGCGGCAGCAGGGTGTTCGGGCGGCTCGCCTGCTTGGTCTGCAGGGCGTGGCTGTAGGTCTGCCAATCCCCGTCGCCCATGGTGTCGAACTCCGCCTCGATCTCGGTCAACTGGTCGAGCGGGAACAGGTCGTCGATCACCAGGTGAGGAAACGGGGCCGCTGTCAGATAACGGCGCCGATACTCGGCGATAATGTCTTCGGGCAGCGCATCGAAGCCGAGCCTGCCCGCCGTCAGCCACACGGCTAAAGGATTCGACTCCATGGCCACGCCCTTCACTGCGAACGGACGCATCTTGATCGACCAGCCCCTAACCCGGACGCAGCCGAACGACGCCACGGCTACGCCGCCTAGGATTGCGCCAGGTCCGGCCCGGTCAAGAACGCGATTTGACGGTGGCGATGAAATGCGACCGTGCGCCCCGAAATGAGACAGACCGGCCGACGCGCGATCAAAGCCTGGGCGCATCGGCATTCGCCAGGCCTTGGCGCCGTGAAAGGCGCAGCCCGCGGCTTCAGATCGAACGCGCGCGTCCGGCCCAGTAGGGTTCGCGGACCTTCTTGCGCTGGATCTTGCCGGCGGGGCTGCGCGGCAGTTCGTCGACGAACTCGATCGAACGCGGGACCTTGAAGCCGGCCAGGTGCTCGCGGGCCCAGGCCTGGATGTCCTTGGCCAGCGCGTCGCTGCCGACATAGCCGGGATTGAGGGTCAGCACCGACTTCACCTCCTCGCCCCACTCCTCGTTCGGCACGCCGATGGTGCAGGCGTCTTCCACCGCCGGGTGCTTGATCAGCTCGTTGTCGATCTCCTGCGGGTAGATGTTGACCCCGCCGGAGATGATGCACTCGGCCGTGCGGCCGGTGAGGAACAGATAGCCGTCCTCGTCGAGGTAGCCGACGTCGCCCAGGGTGAAGTAGTCGCCCTTGTGGGCGGCCGCGGTCTTGGCGGGGTCCTTGTAGTACTCGAACGGCGCGATCGGCGAGACGCGGAAGTAGAGCGTTCCGCTCTGGCCCTGCTTCACCTCATGGCCGTCGTCGTCGAGGATCTTCAGCGCCGTCGGATCGGGCAGCTTGCCGACCGTGCCGGGCTTGGTCAGCCACTCCTCGGACGAGACGATGAACCCCGCGCCGCCTTCCGAGCCGGCGTAGTATTCGTGGATGATCGGCCCCACCCAGTCGATCATCGCCTTCTTCACCTCGGGCGGGCAGGGCGCCGCGCCGTGGATGATGTAGCGCAGCGACGAGACGTCGTACTTGCCGCGCACATTGTCCGGCAGGTTCAGCAGCCGCTGGAACATGATCGGCACCAGGTGGGCGCGGGTGACCTTGTACCGGTCGATCAGCCTCAGCACGCCCTCGCTGTCCCAGCGATCGACGAACACCAGCGGGATGCCCATCACCATCGACGAGCGCACGTCGAACGCCAGCGGCGCGGCGTGGTAGGCCGGGCCGGCGCACAGCTGCACGTCGTCCGGCTCGGCGACGTTGAGCATCGCCAGCACCTGCGTGGTGTTGCGGCGATAGACGCCCTTCGGCCGGCCGGTGGTGCCGGAGGTGTAGAGCATGCTGGAGCCCGCCGTCGGGTCGGTGATGTCGGCGCCGTCGAACTGGGCCAGCAGCTTCTGGTAGGGCTCGAAGCCCTCGGCGTCCTCGCCGATCGAGACCTTCAGCGTCACCTGCGGCGCCTTGGCTGCGGGGCCGGAGGGATAGCGGGTGTCGGCGAACAGCGCCTTCGCGTCGCAGTCGTTGATGATGTACTCGACCTCGTCGGCGTTGAGGTGCCAGTTCACCGGCGTCAGACGATAGCCGCCGCGCAGGCACCCCGAGAGCACCTCGACGAACTCCGCGCGGTTGCTGCACAGCAGGGCGACGGCGTCGCCTTCTTTCAGGCCGCGCTCGCGCAGCAGCCGGACCACCTTGTTGGCCGCCTCGTTGATCTGCCGGAACGTGCGCGTCTGGATCGGGTCGTGGATGGCGATCTTGTCGCCGTGGATCTCGGCCCAGAGGCTGTGGCTCATGCCGTTGGCGGCCGCCTCGGTCTGGCGCTGTAGAATATCCTGCATTCGATCATCCTCCCGCGCGACCCTCTCGCGGGGCCTGGTCCGCCAACTCCGGCGGGCGCATCAAATTGCTCAAATCAGGCCTCCTCCATCCAGCCTGAAGATGGTTTCGTCAAGCGCGGTGGTCAGGTCTGACCGCACCTGCGCAAGGCCTCGACCCCAGGCAGTTACAATTGATTTACTGTAATTCTCATAATAAATTCGCGGGAATAGACAGTAAATTTCTCTTCACCGTGTACCTTAACGACAAAGCAATCCGCCAAGCCCAGATTTCGTGGTGAAGACGCACAGAATTGCGTCGCGTGGTCTGGGGCTCTGCAGCATGCGTACCGGCACCGTGGTTAGTCTCGGGGCTTCGGCCGTTCTTGGCCTTGGCGCCCTGGTGGTGGCGCGGCTTTGGCTGCCGCAATCGGCGTCCCACCTGCCGACGCTGAAGGTCCCCGAGATATCGGCCGGCACCGTTCCGGTCGTCGTGGCCACCGGGGCGATCCCCTACGGCGCTAAGCTCGACGCCAGCAAACTCACCGTCGTGCGCCTGCCGGCGGGCGCCGTACCCCAGGGTGCGTTCACGACCACGGCCCAGATCCTGTCGCAGCAAGGCGGCGCGCCGGTCGCGCTGACGCCGATCGCGGCGCACGAGCCGCTGCTGCCGTCAAAGCTGAGCGGCCCGGGGGCGCGGCCGATCGTCTCGGCGGCGATCACCGAGGGCATGCGCGCCTACACCATCGGCGTCACCGAGACCGCCGGCGTCGGCGGCCACGTGCTGCCCGGCGACCGCGTCGACGTCATCGTGACCCGCCAACCGCCGATCCCGAAGGCCATCAAGGACCTCTGCGACGACTGCAAGCAGGAGCGCGCCGACGTGGTGCTGCAGAACGTCAAGGTGCTCGGCATGGATCTCAACGTCGATCCGACCACCACCCAGTCGGTGATCGCCCACACCGCGACCCTCGAAGTCTCGCGTGCTGGATGCGCAGAAGCTCGCCGTGGCGACCCAGATCGGCAACATGTCGCTGGCGCTGCGCCGCACCGGCCAGGCCGACGTCACGCCGGTTCGCACGGTGCAGATCGCCGACCTGCAGGCCAACGGACCGCGCGCCGCGGGCGGCCTCACCGATCAGCCGCGCCTGACCGCGGTTTCCCGCCGCCGCGGAACGGCGCTGCCGGTGGTGATCCACACCCGCTCCGTCATCGTCGTCCATGGCGACGCGGCCACACCGGTCGAAGTTCCCGCCGAGCATTACGGGGCCGGCGCGTGATCGCGCCCCTCGTGGAGAAGATGAGCACAATGAAACGCCTCCTCGCCCTCACCGTCTCGGCCGCGATGCTGGCCGGCCCGGCGCTGCCGGCCCAGGCTCAGATCGCCCAGGATCCGAGCAACAGCCAGACCATCGTCGTGCCCAAGGACAAGTCGGCCGCCTTCCGGCTCGACTATCCGGCCAGCGAGATCGTCGTCGCCCAGCCCGACACCCTGTCGCTGGTGGCGACCACCGACCGCAGCTTCTACGTGCGCGGCAAGGCCCTCGGCGTCACCAACATCCTGATCTACGACACCCAGCACCGTCTGGCGCAGGTGGTCGACGTGCGCGTCGGCTACGATGTCGCCGGCCTGCAGGCGGACCTCAACAGCGCCCTGCCGGGCGAGTACGATCACACGTCAGCAACTTCGCCGGCGGCGTGCTGCTGACCGGCGAGGTCTCGACCACCACCGTCGCGACCCGCGCCGCGGCCATCGCCGAGCGCTACGCGCCCAAGGCGGTGGAGTCCGAGCTCACCATCCGCACCGGCCAGCAGGTGCAGGTCGACGTGCGCGTGATCGAGGCCTCGCACTCGGCGATCAAGGACCTCGGCCTCAACGTCAACGTCCAAAGCCATCGGCGGCTTCACCTTCTCCACCGGCGCGCGCGCTGCCCAGCGGCATCCAGCCCCAGGCGACCATCGGGCTCAAGCACCAGTTCGGCGCCTGGAACGTCGACGCCAACCTGCAGGCGCTGGAGCAGAAGGGCGTGATCCGCACGCTGGCGCGGCCGAACCTGGTCGCCATGTCGGGCCAGGAGGCGAGCTTCCTCGCCGGCGGCGAGTTCCCGATCCCGATCCCGAGCGGCAACTCGGCATCACCACGATCGAGTTCAAGCAGTTCGGCGTGAAGCTGAACGTCACCCCGACCGTCGAGGACAACGGCGACGATCCAGCTGAAGGTCGCGCCCGAGGTCAGCGAGCTCGACCCGAAGGACGGCATCAACATCCAGGGCTTCCAGGTGCCGGCGATCTCGACCCGCCGCGCCTCGACCCAGATCGAGCTGCGCGACGGCGAGAGCTTCGCCATCGCCGGCCTGTTCCAGCGCAACTACTCGACCACGATCAACCAGATCCCCGGCGCCTCGAACATGCCGGTGCTGGGCGCGCTGTTCCGCTCGTCCGACTGGCAGCGCAACGAGACCGAGCTGGTCATCATCGTCACGCCGCACCTGACGGCGCCGGTGCGTGACATCGACGACCTGCCCAATCCGCTCAAGGAGACTCAGGAGCAGACCGCCATCGACGTGATCCTCGATGGCAAGACCACCGGCCCGACGCCGCCCAATCCCGAGGGCGAACTCTATCCGGTCAATGCGATCCCGCCGGCGACCCAGCCGCAAGCGGCGGCGGCCCCGGCGCCCACCGTCAAGCCAGCACTCGTTGCGAGCAAGTAATGACCTCCGCAGATTTCACCGGCCGACACGTCCTGGTCATCGGGCAGCGCCTTGCGCCAGTGGCGCAGGAAGCGCTTGGCGAGGCGCGCTTCGAAGTCGCCGCGGGCGACCGCCTCGACGTGCTTGACGCCCAGCACACCGCATTCGACCTGGTGCTGATCGACGCCGAGTCGCTCGGACGCGGTCGAACTGGCGGTCGCCATCGCCAGCCTCTCGGCGCTGACCAGCCCGCCCGCCGTGCTGCTGGCGGGCGGCGCATCTGCCGACCAGCCTGGTGCGTGCACTGATGAAGCTGCCGCGCTCGGACGTGCTGGAGGCGCCGTTCACCTCCACCGACCTGGCCCGCGCCGCGGGCGCCCTGCTGGCGGTCGCGCCGGCCGCCGCCGCGCCGGTCCCGACGCACGAGGTCAACGCCCGCTGCTGGACCGTGATCGGCTCGGTCGGCGGCTGCGGCGCCACGACCATCGCCGTCGAACTCGCCAGCGCGCTCTGGTCAGCGCGCCGGCCCCTCGCAACGGGTGGCGCTGGTGGACCTGAACCTCGCCGACGGCGCCGCCGCCGCCTACCTCGGCGCGACGGCCAACATGATGCTGGCCGAAGCCTCCGCCGCGCCGGAGCGGATCGACGCCGCGCTGCTCGACGTCTTCGCCGCGCGGATCGGCGAGTCGCTCGACCTGCTGGCCCAGCCGCGCGATCCCAAGGCCTTCGCCAAGGTCACCCAGACCGCGGTCTGCCGGCTGCTGGAGGTGGCCTGCCAGGTCTACGACTGGATCGTGATCGACCTGCCGCGCCACCACCAGCCGTGGACGCTGGACGTGCTGGCGGGCTCCGACGAAGTGCTGGTGGTCTCCGAGCTGACCGTGCCGGCGCTGCTGTCGGCCCGGGCGCTGGCCTCGGAGATCGAGACCGAGCTGCCCGGCGGCGCGCAGCCGCGCATCATCCTCAATCGCCTGGCCAGCCGCATGTTCGGCCCGGCGCCCTCGCTGGCGGAGGCCGAGAAGGCGCTGCAACGCAAGGCCGACGGCGGCATCACCTCCGACTGGGAGGCCGCGGCCGCTCGGTGAACCTCGGCGGCTCGATCAGCCACCACCGGCCGCGCTCGAAGATCGTGCGCGACGTCGGCGTGCTGGTCGATCGATTGACCCAGCCGGCCGAAATCCAGCGAGGCGCGCCTGATGGCCCGCTTCAGCTTTCGCCGCGAGCCCGCCGCCGAGGCGCCCGAGCGGCTGGTGATCAGCGACCCGGCCGACGAGCCCCCGCCGCCCGCCGCCGCGGCCCCCGCCAAGCCGGCGCCCGCGAAGAAAAAGGCCGAGCCGGCCCCCGCGTCGCCCGCGGTCAAGCTCAACCTGATGCTGGATGACGACCCCGCCGATATCGGGCCCGTCGCCACCGACGGCATGCTCGACATGCGGCTGAAGCTGCACGACAGGCTGATCGAGGAGATCGACCTCTCCAAGCTCGACAAGCTGGACGAGGGCGAGATGCGCCGGCAGGTGCGCCGCCTGGTCGGCGAATTCGCCAAGACGGAGCGTCTGGCGCTCAACACCACCGAGCTCGACGAGCTGGGCGCCTCGGTGTTCGACGAGATGGTGGGTCTGGGGCCGATCGAGCCGCTGCTCAAGGACGACTCCATCGCCGACATCCTGATCAACGGCCCGTTCCAGGTCTACGTGGAGCGGCGCGGCGAACTGGAGATCGCCCCGGTCCGCTTCCGCGACAACGACCACCTGCTGCGCATCGTCAACCGCATCGTCGCCGGCGTCGGCCGCCGCATCGACGAATCCTCGCCGCTGGTCGACGCGCGCCTGCCCGACGGCAGCCGGGTCAACGCCGCCATCGGCCCGATCGCCATCGACGGCGCGGCGGTCTCGATCCGGAAGTTCTCCAAGAAGCCCTACAACCTCGAGCGCCTGGTCGGCGTCGGGCGCCATGCCGGCGCCGGTGGCCGAGTTCCTCTACGGGGCGGTGCGCTCGCGGGTCTCGACCGTGATCTCCGGCGGCACCGGCTCGGGCAAGACCACGCTGCTCAACGCGCTCTCGGCGGCGATCCGCAACAAGGAGCGCCTGATCACCATCGAGGACGCCGCCGAGCTGCAGCTGCAGCAGCCGCACGTGGTGCGCATGGAGACCCGGCCGCCCAACATCGAGGGCAAGGGCGAGATCCGCCAGCGCGAGCTGGTCAAGAACGCGCTGCGGATGCGTCCCGACCGGGTGATCCTGGGCGAGGTGCGCGGCGAGGAAGCCTTCGACATGCTGCAGGCCATGAACACCGGCCACGAAGGCTCGATGGCCACCATCCACGCCAACACCCCGCGCGACGCCATCACCCGCCTGGAGCAGATGGTGGCGATGTGCGGCATGCGCTCTCGCCGGACGCCATCCGCGGCCAGATCGCCTCCGCCGTCGGCATGATCGTCCAGGTGATGCGCCTCTCGGACGGCAAGCGCCGCCTGACCAGCGTCACCGAGATCACCGGCATGGAAGGCCAGGTCGTGCAGATGCAGGAGATCTTCGCGTTCCACCGCATCTCCACCGAGGCCGACGGCACGGTGATCGGCGAGTTCCGCGCCACCGGCCTGCGTCCCAAGTGCATGGACGAGATGATCCGCCGCGGCATCCGCTACGACACCGCCAACTTCGATCCGAGCCGGTCCTTGAACTGACGGGGGCGTTGCAGATGGATCCGCACTGGCTCTTCCTCATCCTGGTCTTCGCGACCGTGTTCTCGTTCGGCCAGGCGGTCTGGGGCCTGGTCGGCGTCGGCAAGGCGCGCGCGGCGGTCAACAGGCGCCTGGCGACGGCCGAGCGCACCGGCTCGCTCGGCGACCTGGTGCTGGAGCTGCGCAAGCAGCGCGGCTTCGGCAAGGACGGCCGCTCGATCTTCAGCTGGGCCTGGCTGGCCGACCTGGTCCTGCGCTCCGGCGTCACGGTCGACCTGCGGCGCTGGGCGCTGATGATCGCCGGCGGCGCGGTCGGCGTCGCCGCGGTGGCGTTCTACTTCACCCGCAACCCGTTCGTCGCGCTGGGCGCGGCCGTGGTGCTGCCGCTGGTCGCCCCGATCGTCTACCTGAAGTTCAAGGCCGGCGCGCGCGACAAGGCGCTGAGCCTGCAGCTGCCGCAGGCGCTGGAAGTGATGGTGCGCAGCCTGGAGGCCGGACACCCGATCCCCACCTCGATCAACCTGGTCGGCCGCGAAATGCCCGATCCGATCGGCTCGGAGTTCGGCATGGCCGCCGACGAGATCGCGTTCGGCGCCACGCTGGAGCAGGCGGTGGCCCGCATCGCCGACCGCTGCCGCCACGCCGACGTCGATCTGTTCGCCGCCGCGATCCGGCTGCAGGAGCGGGCAGGCGGCAACCTGACCGGGCTCCTGAAGATGCTGGCCCACACCGTGCGCGAGCGTCACAAGATGCGGCTGAAGATCCGCGCCGCCTCGTCGGAAGGGCGCATGAGCGCCTACATCCTGACCGCCGCGCCGATCGTCTGCTTCATCTTCATCAACGTCTCGCAGCCGCACTACTACGGCGACCTGCTGCACGTGCCCTTCATCCAGATCGGCCTGGGCTGCCTCGTCGGCCTGCTGGTCGGCGGCAACCTGGTGATGAAGCGCATGATCGACATGAGGATCTGACCGACGTGGACAGCGAAGCCGTCGTCAACATCGTCACGCCCGTCGCCCTCGGCATGATCGCGCTGGGCGTGGGCGGGGTCAGCTTCCTGGCCCTGCGCGCCTTCGCGACCGCCTCGCGGCGGCGCGCGCGGCTGGCCGGCGGCGCGGTGGTCGCGGCGGGGGACGACGGCGGCGGCGTGGCCGAGGCGTTCTCCGGCGTGGTCAGCGGCGTGCGCCGTCTCGGCGACCGCATCGCCATCCAGGACCCCGCGCAGCTTTCCAGCCTGCGCGCCAAGCTGATGCTGGCCGGCTACTACAGCCGCGAGGCCGCCGCGATCTATCTGGGCGTCAAGGCGGCGGCGATGATCGCCGCCATCGTTGGCATCGTGCTGATGCTGCCGCTGGCCTTCGGCAAGCACGGCGGCATGATGCCGATCATGGGCGCCGCCGGCTTCGCGCTGGTCTCGATCATGGGGCCCGACCAGTTCATCAAGAGCCGCCGCACCAAGCGCGAACGCGAATACCGCGAAGGCTTCCCCGACATGCTCGACCTGCTGGTCGCTTCGGTGGAAGCCGGGCTCAGCCTGGACGCCGGGGTGTCGCGGGTCACCGAGGAGCTGTTCCGCCGATATCCGAACCTGGCCGAGCACCTGAAGGTGCTCACCCTCGAGCTGCGCGCCGGCCGCTCGCGCAAGGACGCCTGGATCGCCTTCGCCGACCGCCTCGGTATCGACGAGGCGCGCAGCCTCGCCACCATGCTGCGTCAGGCCGAGGAGATGGGCACCAGCCTGGGCGCCTCGCTGGCGGTGTTCTCCGACGAGATGCGCGGCAAGCGCATGCTGCGCGCCGAGGAAAAGGCGATGGCGCTGCCGGCCAAGATGATGCTGCCGCTGATCCTGTTCATCTTCCCCTGCCTGATCGGGGTGCTGATGCTGCCCGCCGCCTACCGGATCAAAGAAGCGCTGATGAAGTAGGGGCCGCTCGGCTGTCGCAAGAGGCCGTCACCCCGGGCGGAGCGCGTAGCGCGCAGACCCGGGGCCCGACGCGCCACAACCTAGCTGGATGTAGTCTCGGAACCGGCTGGTCCGGCCCCGGCTCGGCGCGGCTGGCGCCGCTTGGCCGGGGTGACGGATAACTCATATCCCCCGGGGCAAACCCCTCAGACTGCTCGCACATACGGCCGATACTCCGGCTCCCAGACGTGCGCCCTGATCCGCGCCACGAGCGCTGCGTCGTCGCAGGGCTCGGCCACCCCATCCGCCTGCGCCTGCCGCGCCACGGCGAGCGCCACCGCCTGCGCGACCTCGCGCAGCTGGTCGACCGGCGGCAGCAGCGGGGCGGTCTTGTCGGTGCGGGTGGGCGAGAGCTCGGCCAGGGCGCGGGCGGCGGCCATGAACATCTTGTCGGTCACCCGGCGCGCGCCCGCCGCGATCAGCCCGAGCCCGACGCCCGGGAAGATGTAGGAGTTGTTGGTCTGGCAGACGGCCACGTCGCCGCCGTCCCAGGTCGGGCAAGGAAAGGGACTGCCGACGCCGACCAGGGCGCGGCCATGGGTCCAGTCCAGCAGCTGCTGCGGCGTCGCCTCGCAGCGCGAGGTGGGGTTGGAGAGCGGGAAGATCACCGGCCGATCGACGCCCGCCGCCATCGCCCGCACGATCGGCTCGGTGAAGACCCCGGCCTGGCCCGAGACGCCGATCAGCACGGTGGGCTTGGCGCTCACGACCACGTCCAGCAAGCCGATCCGGCCGGGCGTCTCGAGCTTCCAGTCGGCCACCGCCTCGCGCGGCTGGGCGAAGGCGGCCTGGGTCGGCGTTAGGGTGTTCATCCCCTCGAGCAAGAGGCCGTCGCGATCGACCGCGAAGAAGCGGCGGCGGGCGGCTTCGGGGCTCAGGCCGTCGTCGACCATCGCCTGCAGCAGCAGCGCGGCGATGCCGCATCCGGCCGAGCCGGCGCCCAGCAGCGCGACGGTCTGGTCCTTGAGGGGCGTACCCGTGACGTTGATCGCCGCCATCAGCGCGCCCGCCGCGACGGCCGCCGTCCCCTGAATGTCGTCGTTGAAGGTGCAGAGCCGGTCGCGATAGCGCGCCAGCAACCGCCCGGCGTTGGATCCGGCGAAGTCCTCCCACTGCAGCACTACGTTCGGCCAGCGCTCGATCACCGCGCTGACGAACATCTCGACGAAGTCGTCGTAGTCGGCGCCGGTCACCCGTTCGTGGCGCCAGCCGATGTAGATCGGGTCGTCCAGCCGCTCGCGGTTGTTGGTGCCGACATCGAGCAGGATCGGCAGCGTCTCGTCGGGGTGGATGCCGGCGCAGGCGGTGTAGAGCGACAGCTTGCCGATCGGGATGCCCATCCCGCCGGCGCCCTGGTCCCCCAGGCCGAGGATGCGCTCGCCGTCACTGACCACGATCACCTTGACCCGGTCGAACCGCGGCGAGGCGAGGATGTCCCGGATGCGATGGCGATTTGGGTAGCTGAGAAACAGCCCGCGCGGCCGGCGCCAGATCTCGCTGAAGCGCTGGCAGCCCTCGCCGACGGTCGGCGTGTAGACCAGCGGCAGCGTCTCCTCCATCCCGCGCAGGATCAGGGCGTAGAACAGCGTCTCGTTGGTGTCCTGCAGGTCGCGCAGGAAGGCGTAGCGCTCGAAATCGGACTTGAACGCGCGCAGCACTTTCAGCCGCCGCGCCACCTGCTCGTCCAGGGCGCCGACGTGCGGCGGCAGGCAGCCGTGCAGGTCGAACAGGTCGCGCTCTTCCTCGGTGAACGCGGTGCCCTTGTTCAGCATCGGGTTGCTGATCAGGGCGACGCCGGTCAGGCCGGTCTCCACCGTCTTCGCCGCGCTGCTCGCCGTCTCGTGCTCCATGTCGGTCTTTCCGCGTCTGCGCCTCGCTCATAGCCCAAGACGCTTCACGCGCCAGCCGCATTGCGCCAAGCTGGGTCCATGCCCCACGATCATACCGATCACGCCCACGATCACGACCATGGCCAGGAACCGCCGTCCGACATCGCGCTGCGGGTGAAGGCGCTGGAGTCGCTGCTGGTCGAGAAGGGCCTGGTCGACCCAGCGGCCCTCGATGCGATCGTCGACTACTACGAACACAAGATCGGCCCGCGCAACGGCGCCCGTGTCGTCGCCAAAGCCTGGAGCGATCCCGCCTATCGGGCTCGGCTGATGGCCGACGCCACCGCCGCGATCGCCGAGCTCGGCTACAGCGGCGGCCAGGGCGAGCACATGGTCGCGGTGGAGAACACGCCCACGACGCACAACCTCGTCGTCTGCACGCTGTGCTCCTGCTACCCCTGGCCGGTGCTCGGCCTGCCGCCGGTCTGGTACAAGTCCCCGCCCTACCGCTCGCGCGCCGTCATCGACCCGCGCGGGGTGCTGGCCGAGTTCGGAACCGAGCTACCCGCCGACGTCGGGGTGCGGGTCTGGGATTCCACCGCCGAGGTTCGCTACCTGGTCATCCCAGAGCGTCCCGCGGGTACGGAGGGGCTGGACGAGGACGCGCTCGCCGCCCTGGTCACCCGCGACGGCATGATCGGCACGGCCCGGCTATGAACGGCGTCCACGACATGGGCGGCATGCACGGGCTGGGGCCGATCGCTCCGGAGACCGACGAGCCGGTGTTTCACGCCGAGTGGGAGCAGCGGGTCCACGCGCTGGTGATCGCCTCGCCGACCCGCGGCAACATCGACGCCGGCCGCCATCAGCGCGAGCTGATCCCCGGCTCCGACTATTTGCGCATGAGCTACTACGAGAAGTGGTTCGCGGCGCTGACGCAGATGCTGCTGCAAGGCGGCGTCGTGACGGCCGCCGAGCTGGCGTCGGGCGCGCCCGATCCGGCAGCGCCGAAGGCCACGCCGCGCATCACCGCCGAGCAGGTCGCGCCAGCGCTATCGCGGTCGGGATCCTACGTGCGCGAAACGCCGGCCGCGCCCGCGTTCAAGGCTGGCGACAAGGTCCGTGCGCGCAACCTGAACCCCACCGGCCATATCCGGCTGCCGAGGTACGTGCGCGGCCGCACCGGGGTCGTCGAAGGCTGCCACGGCGCGCACGTCTTCCCCGACAGCCACGCCCACGGCGGCGGCGAGGATCCGCGCCCGCTCTACACCGTCCGCTTTACCGCCCGCGAACTCTGGGGACCGGACGCCTCGGCGCGCGACAGTGTCAGCCTGGATCTGTGGGAGCCCTACCTTGAGCGCCTCTGAAGCCCTGGCGCTGCCCGGCATCCCGCGCGACGCGGAAGGCCCGGTGTTCGGCGAGCCCTGGCAGGCGCAGGCGTTCGCCCTGACCGTGCAGCTGCACGCCGAGGGGGCATTCACCTGGACCGAGTGGGCGCAGGCGCTTTCGCAGGAGCTGGCCACTGATCCGAGCGACGACGGCTCGCGCTACTACGAGCACTGGGTCGCGGCGCTGGAAGCGCTGACGGCCGCGCGTGGCCTCACGGCCGCCGCCGAATTGGCGACGCGCAAGGCGGACTGGGCGGACGCCTACCGCCGCACGCCGCACGGCCAGCCGATCGAGCTTCGCTAGGCCGGACCGGCCGGTGCGTTCAGGCCGTGGCCGTTCGGGCCGGATTCCCGCCGCCATAGCGCCGCCACGGCGATGAAGCCGGCGAAGCTGAACAGGCCGAACATCCACAGCATCGCGTCGTAGCCGGCCGGATTGCGCGGCCCGGCGCCGGCCTGGTCGTTCAGCCAGCCCGCGGCCAGGTTCAGCGCCCCCATGCCCAGGCTCTGCAGCACGTTGATCAGGCCGAACGCCGTGCCGATGCGGCCGGGCTCCACCAGCATCGCGGTGGAGGGCCAGATCACCGCCGGGATGACGGAGAAGCTCACCCCCATCAGCGCGGTGGAGATCCACAGGCTCCAGTGGGTCAGGCCCAGGATGGCGAAGGTCATCGGCATGAGCGCGGCGCCGAAGGTGAGCAGCATCGCCCGCCGGCCGAAGCGGTCGGCGATCAGGCCGAACACCGGGGTGGCGAAGATGGCGGCGAAGAACACCCAGGAATTGACCAGCCCGGCGTCGGCGAGGCTGAGCCGTTTGGCGTCCTGGAAGAACACGATCGCGAAGGTCGAGCGGAACGGGAAGAACACCGAGGCGAACAGCACGTTCAGCGCCATGATGTACCAGAACGAGCGGTCGAACCGGGTCAGGTCGCGCCAGCGGAACCGCCCGTGGCCGCCGGGCGCGCGCTCGGTCGCGGCCGCGGGGCGGTAGCGGTCGATCCGCAGGTAGACCAGCGCCGCGACGAAGCTGATCCCGGTCAGCACCGCGGCCAGCACCAGCGGCGGCTGCCAGCCGCCGGCGTAGACGCCCGCGGCCCAGCGCGGCGAGATGTCGGCGCTGTAGGAGCCCACCCGCGCCATGCTGAAGAACAGCGCCATCGCCAGCGCCGCCCCGCCGCTGGCGAACCATTGCGCCACCCCCGCCAGCAGCGAGATGAACAGCGTCTCCTCGCCGATCCCGAACAGCAGCCGCCCGGTCACCATCACCCAGTAGGGCTGGCCGACTGCGGTCAGCACCGTGCCGACGAAGCCGAACCCGGCCGCGATCAGGCTGGCCCGCGCCGCGCCGATGCGGTCGATCAGGATTCCGCCGACGAGCGACAGCGGGATGTTGGGCACGGCGTAGATGGCGTTCAGCAGGCCGATCCGCGACTGACTGAAGCCAAGCTGCCGCCGCAGCAGATCGGCCACCGGGGCGATCGAGTCCCAGGCGTAGTAGTTTCCCGCGATCACCAGCGCGATCAGCGCCAGCACCCACCATCGGCCGCGTATGTGCAAGCTGCGCCCCACCCCAGTGCGGCGTTACGCCGGGCCTGCGACAGTTCAGTGAATGCGGGTCAGTGAATGCGGGCGCCCTGGCGCTTCAGCTCGGTCCGCACGGCGGCGAGGTCGAGGGCGTCGAACGGCTGGCCGGTGGCCGCCGAGATCGCCGCCGCCACGCCCGCGCCCTGCCCGGCCACGGCGCAGCACATCATGTTGCGCACCGCGGCGTGGCTGGTCTTGTCGCCGCCGATGCAGCGGCCGGCCACCAGCAGGTTGTCGACGCCCTTCGGCAGCAGCGCGCGATAGGGCACGTGGAAATGCCGCCCGGTGGTGGGCAGGATCAGGATGCCGTAGCCGTCGATGAACTCGGGGAAGATGCCGATGGCGTCGTCGAACCGGGCCTGCTCGCGCACATCCTCGCCGGTCAGGTTGTAGGCCGCGTCGATCTTGCGGGTGTCGCGCACGCCCAGCGTCATGCCGAAGTTGCGCAGCTTGGCGCCCTCGCAGCCGGGCATGAACCGCTTCAGCGCCTCGATCGCGGCCATCGCCTGGTAGCGGCCCTCCATCTCCGCGGCGGTCAGGTCGGCCGGGTCGGTCCCGTCACGCGCGGCCAGGCCGATCAGGTTGAGATAGGTCAGGTCGCCCTGGTCCGAGACCGCGCCCCAGGTGCCAGCGATGGTGGACAGGTTCGGCGGCAGCAGGCCCGCCGCCAGCGCCTGCTTGAACGGCTTGCGCAGGAACGGCGAGAACAGGTCGTCCTCCTTGCCGCTGGTCTCGATGTTCCATTCCCCGTTGCCTTCCCAGTCCTTGTAGGTCTGCGGGTCGGCCTTCACCGCCTCGAGGAAGCGGGCCTTGTCGACGCCGCTCATCGAGAACATCACCGAGGTGGCCATCATCTCCTCCTTCGGCGTCTTGTGGGTCGGCGCGCCGGCGCGGAAGGCGATGTCGGCGTCGCCGGTGGCGTCGATCACCCGCTTGGCCAGGATCGCCTCGCGGCCGGCCTTGCTCTCGGTGATCACGCCCCGGAGGCTGCGCCCCTCCATGATCGGCGCCGCGCCCAGCCGGTGCAGCATCGGCGTGATCCCCGCCTCCTGCACCAGCACGTCCGCCACGTGCTTGAACGCCTCGGCGTCCAGCGCGTGGCTCAGCGACTGCGGCTCGGGCATCGCCGCGCCCATGGCCATCGCGCGCTGCTCGAACTCGATGCCGATGCCCTCGCAGTCGACGGTCTTCTCGTGCCGGTACCAGGCCAGCCCCTCGACCCCGACCTGGGTGATGTTGCCGCCAAAGCAGCCGTTGCGGTCCATCAGGGCGGTCTTGGCCCCCGCCCGCGCGGCGGCGAGCGCGGCCGCCAGCCCACCTGGCCCGCTGCCCACCACCAGCACGTCGGTTTCCAGGATCACGTCGATCGAGCGGGCGGGTTCGGAGAACTGTTTCATGGGCCTTCGGCGTTGGACGGCGGCGCTTACCGGGTCCAGCCCGGCAAGCTTGAGAGGTGCATGGATACTGCGCTTTTGCGACAAACTGAGGTGGGGCGCCTGGCGACTCGACGCCGCCGCCGCGGGGTCTAGAGTGGCGCCAACCAGAACGCCAAGGGAGCCGCCAGCCATGTCCGACGCCGAGATTCTGTTCGAGACCATGGGCCGGGTGGCGCTGATCCGGCTGAACCGGCCGGCGGCGCTGAACGCGCTGACCTACGCCATGCTGGCCGACATCCGCCGCCTGGTCCGGGTCGCCGAGCAGGACCCGGAGGTGACCGCGATCGCCTTCGTCGGCGAAGGGCGCGGCTTCTGCTCCGGCCTCGACGCCGAAGTGCTGCGCCAGACCACCGCCGCCGGCGAGAGCCGACCGGCCGCCGCCAGCGAACCGCGCGCCAACCCCGATCCGCCCGGCATGTTCAGCTACCTGCCACGCATCTCCAAGCCGGTGATCTCCGCCGTCAACGGCGTCGCCGCGGGCGGCGGCTTCGTGTTGGCGATGATGAGCGACCTGCGCTTCGGGTCCGACTCCGCCAGCTTCACCACCGTCTTTTCCAAGCGCGGACTGATCGCCGAGCATGGGACCAGCTGGATGCTGCCGCGGATCGTCGGCGCCAGCCGCGCGCTCGACCTGCTCTGGAGCTCGCGCCGGGTGCACGCGGACGAGGCGCTGCGGATCGGCCTCTTGGACCGCGTCTTCCCGGCGGATGAGCTGCTCGACGGCCTCGTCGCCTATGTCGACGAGCTCGCCGCCAGCGTCTCGCCCAGCGCCATCGCGGTGATGAAGAGCCAGGTCTATCGGCACCTGTCCGACGCGATGGAGCCGGCGCTGGCCGACGCCGACCGGCTGACGGCGGCCCAGCTCAAGCATCCGGACGCCTACGAAGGGGCGATGTCGCTGATCGAGCGCCGGCCGCCGAAATTCCAGCCCTGGACCGGAGGCGCGTGATGAGCAGCTACGAGACCGTCACCTACGAGACGTCCGGACCGACCGTGACGATCTCGCTGAACCGGCCGCAGGCGCGCAACGCGATCGTGCCGCAGATGATGGACGATCTGTGGGACGCGGTGCGCGACGCGGCCGCCGACAAACAGCTGCGCGTGCTGGTCCTGCGCGGGACGGGGCGCGACTTCTGCCCCGGCGCCGATCTCAAGGCCTACGTCGGCTCGGAGCAGCGCGCGACCCGGCCCGAGACGTTCGGCATCAGCGCCATCCTGCACGAGGCGCCGCTGGTCACCGTCGCCGCCATCAAGGGCGCCTGCGCCGGCGCCGGGCTCGGCTGGGCCAGCGCCTGCGACCTGCGCATCTGCGACGAGACCGCGAGGTTCAACGTCGCCTTCCTCGATGTCGGCATGTCGGGCGACATGGCCGGAACCTGGTTCCTGCCGCGCATCGTCGGCGCCGCCAAGGCGCGCGAGCTCTATTTCCTGCCCGGCAAGTTCGACGCCGCGGAGGCCGCGCGGATCGGGCTGGTGAACCGGGTGACGCCGGAAGCCGCGTTCGAGACCGAGCTGGCCGCCCTGGTCGATCGCCTGGCCAACGCCTCGCCGCTGGCGCTGAAGGGCATGAAGGCCAACTTCGTCGAGCAGGAGCGCATGGGTCTGGCCGACTTCATCGCCGCCGAAACCACCCGCCACTCCGCCTGCGGCCGCTCGGAGGATTCGAAAGAGGCGTTCCGTGCTTTCGTGGAGAAACGCAAGCCCGTCTACCAAGGTCGCTAGCACACCTCATGATCCCGCCCATCCCGGCGAAAGCCGGGACCCAGGCAGGAAGGTGTTGAAGGGGAACCACGAAGAGCACGAAAAGCACGAAAAGCACGAACTGATCAGTGAGCGCGAAGGCGGATTAGCGGCGCTCCCGCGTTCGTGTTTTTCGTGTTTTTCGTGGTCAAACTTGAGAGCTACGACTTGGCGCGGAGCCCTGCCTGGGTCCGACTTTCGCTGGGATGAGCGGACTTGAGGGAGGTGAGCATGCCGGAAGAAATCATCGAACCGGATCTGCCGATCTGCGATCCGCACCATCACCTGTGGGACTTTCCGAACAGCCGCTATCTGCTGCCGGAGCTGCTGGCGGACCTGACCAGCGGCCATAACGTCGAGAGCACCGTGTTCGTCGAGTGCGGCTCGTTCTACCGCGCCAGCGGGCCCGAGCCGATGAAGTACGTCGGCGAGACCGAATTCGTCGGCGGTGCGGCGGCGATGGCGGCGAGCGGGCGCTACGGCCCGGTGCTGGCCTGCGAGGGCATCGTCGGGCGCGCGGACCTCGCCCAGGGCGCCAGCGTCGCCGAGGTGCTGCAGAGCCACATCCGGGCCGGCAACGGCCGCTTCAAGGGCATCCGCCACGCCGGCGCCTACGATCCCAGCCCAGACATCCGCCGCAGCCATACCTCGCCGCCGCCGGGGCTCTACGGCCTGGCCTCGTTCCGCGAGGGGTTCGCCAAGCTGGGCGAGCTGGGGCTGTCGTTCGAGGCCTGGCAGTACCACCCGCAGCTGGGCGAGGTGGCGGCGCTGGCGGACGCGTTCCCTGGAACCGCGATCCTGCTCAACCACGTCGGCGGCCCGCTCGGCATCGGGCCGTACGCCAACAAGCGCGAGGAGGTGTTCGCGGTCTGGAAGGCGGGCGTCGAGGATCTGGCCAAGCGGCCGAACGTCTGGGTGAAGCTGGGCGGGCTCGGCATGACCAGTCTCGGCTTCGGCTTCCATCGCCGCGACCCCAAGCCCGGCTCCGAAGAGCTGGCGCAGGCCTGGCGGCCCTACCTGGAGACCTGCATTGAGGCGTTCGGGGTTCAACGCGGCATGTTCGAGAGCAACTTCCCGGTCGACGGCGCCTCCTGCGACTACGCCACGCTGTGGAATGTGCTGAAGCGCGTCGCCGCGGGCGCCTCGGGGGACGAGAAGGCGGCGCTGTTCAAGGACAACGCGCGCCGGTTCTACCGGCTGGACTAGCCAGGTGCGTCGGCTCGCGGTTCTGGCGGCTGGCGTCCTGGCTGGCCTGCTCGTCGCCCTGACGGCCCAGGCCGCGCCGACGGTGGCGTTCTACTCACACGGCTGGGGCGTGGGGACCGACACCTTCATCTACTTTCCGCACGCGTTCGTGGTGCTCCACGGCCCCGCGCCGCAGGCGCCTGACGAAGCCTACGGCTTCACCGCCGTCAGTCAGGGGCTGGTCGCCCTGGTCCGGCCCACCAGAGGCATGGTCGATAGGCCGCCGGCGGTCTATCGGGGCGAGGCGAAGCTGAATTTCAGCGTGACATTGACCGATGACAAGTTCGTCGCGCTGTACAAGGTGATCGGGACCTGGGGCGCCAGAGACGCGCCGCTCTACGATCTCGACAAGCACAACTGCGTCGGCTTTGTCGCGGCGCTGGCCCAGGCCGCGGACCTGAAGACGCCCGAGGTGATCGGGCGCGATCCCGAGAAGTTCCTGGAAGCGGTGAAGCGGCTCAACCCCGAGCGGGTGGCGGCGCTTCCGCTTCCCACACCGCCCGATCCACCGAGCCCCGGCCCCCCGCCTGCGGGAAGTGGGCCTTGAGCGCCTCGCCGCAGATGGTGATGGCCCGCTCGATGCCGGCGGTGGGGTCGGCCGACTTCATGCCCTGCTGCACGGCAGCCGCGGCCTGAGCCCAGACCGCGTCGCCGACCTTGGCGTGGATGGCCGCGTCGGCGAGGATTTCCACCTGCCGCTCGACCAGCGCGACGAAGATCAGGATGCCGGTTTCGCTGTCGGTCAGGTGGGTGTGGGCGGCGGCGAAGTGGTGGAAGGCGGCCTTCTTCACCCGGTGCCGCTTCAGGAACTTCGGCGTCACCACCCGCCGGATCGGCGCCAACGACGTCAGCAGCGCGACGACGCTGAACAGCACGAGCTGGGCGACCGCGTAGGCGGTGAGGGCGAAGGCGATCTCGCCCGGTACGGCGCTCGCCTGCGCCGCGGTCCAGCCGCCGCCGGTGATCGCCGCCAGCAGCGGACCCGAGGCGAGCGCCATGACCGCCGGCGGTATCAGCAGCGCCGCGGCCGCGCCCCAGGCGATCGGCACCTCGCGGTAGGTGGAAACCTCGCCGGAGAGGACGCAGAAGATGTCGCCGCTGGTGCCTTCTTCAGCGCTGGCGACCGCCGCTTCGATGCGGCGATGGTCGTCGGGTGTCAGCATGCCGTTCACCAGCTGCCGGAGGCGCCGCCGCCCCCGAATGAACCGCCGCCCCCGGAGAAGCCGCCGCCGCCCCCGAAGCCGCCGTCGCCTCCGCCGCCCCAGCCGCCGCGCGAGCCGGAGTTGAGGATCATCAGCGGAAGCAGCCAGCCCATGCCGCCGCCGCGATGGCCGCGGAAGATGGTCGAGAGCACGATGAAGAAGATGAACAGGCCGAAGATCGCCCCGAACGGGATGCCGCCGTGCGGCCGCGCGGTCTGCGTCGCCTTGGCGACATTGGCCTCGGCGGTGGCCTGGTCCAGGCTGAGCTGGGTGATGATCGCGTTGGTCCCGGCCACGACCCCGCCCTCGGTGTCGCCGGCGCGGAACTTCGGCAGCACCTGCTCCTGCAGGATCACGCTGGAGAGGGCGTCGGTCAGCACCGGCTCCAGGCCGTAGCCGACCTCGATCCGCACCTTGTGCTCACTGGGCGCGACGATGAACAGCGCGCCGTTGTTCTGGCCCTTCTGGCCGATGCCCCAGGCGCGGCCGAGCTGGTAGCCGTAGTCTTCGATGTCGTCGCCTTGCAGGTCTGGCACGGTGACCACCACCAGCTGGCGGCCGGTCTTGGTTTCCAGGTCGGCCAGCTTGGCGGTGAGGTCGGCCTGGGTCTGCGGCGACAGCACATGGGCGTCGTCGACCACCCGGCCGGTCAGCGCCGGAAAGGTCGGCGCGGCGATCGCAGGGGCGGCGAAGAGGGCCAGCAGCGCCGCAACCAGCAGGCTGAGGCCGGCGATCCTAAACCCCTCCCCCCTGCGGGGAGGGGGCAGGGGGTGGGGGTGTCGGCTGGGTCGCTGGAGATTGGCTGGGATGAATCTGCTGAGATTGCGCAGATACCCCCACCCCCGACCCCTCCCCGCAAGGGGGAGGGGGGCTGTTTGGGGTGTGCTCACGGAGCGTTGGTCGGCGCGGGCGACGGTGGGGTCGAGCCGGGGGCGGCGCCGGTGGGCGGGCCGTTGATGTCGAAGTGCACGGCCGGCGCGCTCTGCGCCGCCTCGGTGGCGCCGAAGGTCTGCATCGGCTTGGCGCTGCGATAGAAGGTCGCCGCCCAGATCGAGGTCGGCAGCACGCGCAGCGTGGTGTTGTAGTCGCGCACGGCGTCGTTGTAGTCGCGCCGGGCGATGGCGATGCGGTTCTCGGTGCCTTCCAGCTGCGACTGCAGCGCCAGGAAGTTCTCGTTCGACTTCAGGTTCGGGTAGTTCTCGCTGACCGCCAGCAGCCGGCCGAGCGAGCTGGAGAGCTGGTCCTGCGCCTGCTGGAAGCGCTGGAACGCCGCCGGGTCGTCCAGCTTGGAGGCGTCGATGGTGACGCCGGTGGCGCGGGCGCGGGCGTCGGTGACGCCGATCAGCACGGCCTGTTCCTGCTTGGCCTCGCCCTGCACCGTGGCCACCAGATTGGGGATCAGGTCCGACCGGCGCTGGTAGTCGGCCTGCACGTCGCCCCACTTGGCCTTGGCGACCTCCTGCTTGGTGGGGATGTCGTTGACGCCGCAGCCCACCAGGGTAAGCGGCAGCAGCACGAGCACAAGCGCCCGTCCAAAGCGGTTGAAGAGTTGGTTCACGTCGCGGCCCCGACTTGAAGACGCCGCGTTCGATGCGGCGCCGGCTAAGAATCTAGAGCCTTAGCGCGCCGCCTCGCCAGACGCCACGCGGATTACGGTTCGGCGCAACGCGGCGGGACCCGCCTCAGAGCTCGCCGCAGCCCGGCGGCAGCAGCGCTTCGACGCGCTGGGTGATCTGCTCGAGCGGACAGCTTTGCTTCGGACCCGAGGCGCAGTCCTTGAACGCCAGCGGCAGCATCTCGGCGCGGGCTGGCGTCAGGGTGCGCAGCTGTTCCATGGTTTCGTAGTAGATCACCGGCCGCACATACTGCCGCGCGCCGTCGGACCAGACCTCGAAGGCCAGGGCGGTCGAGGGCGCGGTGCTGTCGGGCTCGCCGGGCAGCGTCCAGTTGAGGCCGAACACGCCGGCCATCAGCACCAGGTTGGTGTCGTGACCCGACAGCGTCAGCAGCTTCAGGCCCGGCCCCGACTGCGGCCCGCCCTCAGCCGGCTTGCCGGCGAGGGCGGCCAGGATCACCCGCGCCATCGGCGCGCCGCGATTGGCCGAGGCGTAGGTGTTGGCGCGGATCATGCCGAAGGCCCGCTCGTGCAGCGCCATCACCTGGGCGATGTCGGCGGCGCTGGCGCGGCCCCAGCCGACATCGCTCATCGGCTTTGCGTCGGCGTATTCGAGCAGCAGGTCTTCGGTCAGCCCGCCCGTCGCCGGCAGCACCGAGCCGGCCATCGGCCCAGAGGCGCCGCTGTCGGCGTTGCTGAAGCAGTAGCCCGCGCCGCCCTTGCAGGCGTCCGGGGCGAGGATCGCCTGCAGCTTGTCGACCGCCGGACCGACTGGGATGCCGGTGACACTGGGGTCTGACGCGGCCGCGGCCATGGCCGCTTTCAGCTTGTCCTGATCCATGCGGCACGCGTCGGCGCTTGAGCCGCCGAAGATCGGATCGCGCGGATGGACGTCGGCGTAGGCCGCCTTCACGCCGCAGCCGGGCTGCAGCGCCTCGGCGGTGATGCGGCCGCTCTCGCGGGTGCGCTGGTCGGCGCCGTCGGCCCACACCGTGACCTCGCCGGGCGCGGCGCAGCCGGTGCGTGGCAGCAGATGCCGGGCGCGGTAAGCCTCGCGCACCGTCTCGCCCATCAGCTTCACCGTCTCGCCGCCGTGCGGGGTCAGCTCGCCCGGCGCGACCGGCCAGTCCGGCCAGGGCTTGTCGGCGTATTTGGCGAGGTCGGCGTTCGACTGCGTGGGCGGTCTGACGCCGTGGCGTGTCACCACCACCACGCGGACCAGATGCATCGTTGCGGCTTCAGCGCTCCCGGCAGCGAGGGCGATGGCGGCGGCGATCAAGACGATTAGGCGGATCATGAGCGGCTCCAGTCTGACGCGCACATTGCGGCTTTGCGTCCCGAACGCGACAGTCTCGTGAACTCTTGTCCCTGACGAGCGGCGCCGGCCGTCAGGTCATCATCACTTCGCGGTCGGCGCGGCGTTCGCCCTCGCCCGGCAGGTCGTCGAACGAGCCGTGGCTGGAGGCATAGAGCTTGGCGTAGAGGCCGTTCCTCGCCATCAGCGCCTCGTGCGGACCCTGCTCGACGATCCGGCCCTGCTGCAGCACGATGATCTCGTCGGCGTCGCGCACGGTCGCCAGCCGGTGGGCGATCACCAGGCAGGTTCGCCCGGTCATCAGCACCTTCAGCGCCCGCTGGATCTCCAGCTCGGTGAAGCTGTCGATGTTGGCCGTCGCCTCGTCGAGGATCAGGATCTTGGGGTCGATCACGAGCGCCCGGGCGAACGAGAGCAGCTGCCGCTGGCCCAGCGAGATGTTGCGCCCGCGCTGGCCCAGCGGCGTCGCATAGCCCTGCGGCAGTCGCATGATGAAGTCGTGCGCCCTGACCGCCTTGGCCGCCGCCACCACCTGCGCGTGGGTCGCGTCGGAGGCGTAGCGGATGTTGTCCTCGATGGTGCCGGTGAACAGGAACGGCTCCTGCAGCACCATGCCGATGGTCTTGCCGAGGCTCTCCAGCGTCACGTCGCGCACATCGTGGCCGCCGACGATCACCCGGCCCTCATTCACCTCGTAGAAGCGGCGCACCAGCGAGATGATGCTGGTCTTGCCCGAGCCGGTCGGCCCTACCAGCGCCACCACGTGCTTCGGCTTCACCCGGAACGAGATGTCGCGCAGTACCGGGCGCTCGGGATCGTAGCCGAACGTGACGTGGTCGAACTCGACCGTCGGCGTCTCTTCGGTGATCGAGGTCGCGTCGGGCTTGTTGGTGATGGTCACCGGTACGTCGAGCACCTCGAAGATGCGGTAGCCGGCGGCCATGGCGCGCTGCAGCGCGGTGTACTGCATCGACAGCATCCGCACTGGCTCGAAGAAGCGCTGCACGAAGATGACGAAGGTGACCATGCCGCCGACCTGCAGCTGGGCGTTCAGCACCTCGCCCCCGCCGACCACGATGATCATCGCCATGGCGAAGCCGGTGAGGATCGCGACGGTCGGCGACATGATCGCGGCCAGCGCGGCGCTCTCGACGGAGGCGTCCAGATTGTCGCGCGCCTTCTCCTCGTAGAGCTCGAAGTTCATCGCCTCGCGGCGGGTTTCCTGCACCGTGCGTACGCCGCTGATGTTCTCCGCCAGGGCGCTGTTGGCGGTCGAGGAGGCGTCGCGGGCGCGGCGGAAGTTCACCTTCGAATAGGGCAGCCAGACCGCGCGGATGCCGATCAGGGCCGGCAGCACCAGCATGGTGAGCAGGCCCAGCTTCCAGTTCAGCACCAGCATCCAGGCGACGATGCCGATCAGCACGATGAAATCGCTGAGCGTCGAGGTGGTGCTCTCCAGGAAGTCCTGCAGCGCGTTCACGTCGCCCTGCAGCCGGGCCATGATCCGCCCGACGTGGGTCTTGTCCATGAACGTCAGGGCGACGCTCTGGAAGTGGTCGAACATCGCCCGCCGCACGTCGAAGATGACCTTCTGCGCCAGCCGCGTGCTCATCGACTGCGACAGCAGCGAGGTGATGGTGAAGATCACCACGGCGACGCCGAACTCGAACACCACCAGGTCGATATGGCCGGGCGACACGTGCGGGGTGGTCGCGGCCGTCACCGCCTGGCCGATCATCACCGGCAGCGCCAACTGGGCGAACGCCGACAGCACCGTCGCGACCAGCGTGCCGATCAGGTAGCGCGGGTGCGGCTTCAGGAAGGCGGCGAACCGGCGCACGATCCGCGTGTCGAACGACATGAAGATCTCTTCGCCCTCGGCGCTGCCGAGGTTGGCGTTGCGCCGGCGCGGCGGCGGGCGCCGGGGCTTCGCGTTCGAACGTGAAGTCGGTCATTCCGCGGCCTCCGTCACCTTGCGCCGGATGCGCGCGTCGGCGACCGAGAGGCCCTGCTCGGTGCGGCTCTGCAGCTGGTAGAGGTCGAAGTATTCGCCGCCGAGCGCCAGCAGCTCGGCGTGCGTGCCGCGCTCGACCACGCGGCCTTCCTCCAGCACCAGGATCTCGTCGGCGTGCATCAGCGACGAGAGCCGATGCGCGATGATCACGGTCGCCTTGGCCTTGGTCGCGTCGGCCAGGGCGTCGCGGACCCGCTTCTCGGTGACCGCGTCGATCGCGGCGGTGGAGTCGTCGAAGATCATGATCCCCGGGCCGGGCACGACGCCGCGGGCGATCGACATGCGCTGGCGCTGGCCGCCGGACAGGGCCACGCCGCGCTCGCCGACGCGGGTCTCGTAGGCCTTCGGCAGGTTGGCGATGTAGTCGTGCAGCTGGGCGGTCTTGGTCGCGCCGACGATCCGCTCTTCCTCGGCCCAGGGGTCGGCGTAGGCGACGTTGTTGGTGACGGTGGCGTCGAACAGGAACGCCTCCTGCTGCACCAGGCCGACGTATTCGCGCAAGCTGGCCAGCTGGACGTCGCGGATGTCCTGCCCGTCGATGGCGATGCGCCCGGCGGTGACGTCGTAGAAGCGCGGGATCAGGTTGGCGATGGTCGACTTGCCGCTGCCGGGCGGGCCGACGATGCCGAGCGTCTGGCCGCGGCCGACCGTGAAGCTGACGTCGTGCAGCACCAGCTTGCCAGGGTCGTAGGCGAAGTCGACGTGTTCGAACGTGAGCACGCCCTCGGTCGGCGCCAGCGGCGGCGCGCCGGGCTTGTCGGCGATGTCCGGCTCGATATCGAGGATCTCGAACAGGCGGCTGCCGCAGGTGGTGGCGCGGGCGGCCGAGATCACGATCATGATCACCTGCCGCACCGGCGCCTGCAGGATGGTGAGGTAGAGCACGAAGGCGGCCATCACGCCGGGCGTCATCGTCCCGGCCGCGACCTTGTGGCCGCCGTACCAGAGCACCGCGCCCTGCGAGGCGTAGAAGGTCAGGGTGGTGGTCCGCACCGCGGCCATCCGCAGCTTGATGCGTTCGTAGGCCTGCCGCAGCGCCTCGTTCGCCGCGATGTCGAACTTGCCGAGCTCGAAGTTGCGGGCGGCGAAGGCGCGCACGACGCGGATGCCCTGGAGGTTCTCCTCCATGGTCAGGGTCAGCACGCTCATCAGCGTCTGCACGCGCATCCAGGCGATCCGCAGCAGGAAGCCGACCCGGCCGAGCGTGACCACGCTGAACGGCACGAAGGCCAGCGCCAGCAGCGCCATCACCGGGTCGGCGGCGAACATCAGCCAGGTGGCGACCACCAGCAGCAGCACCAGGGTCAGCGCCATCATCATCCCGTTCTGGATGAACATGCGCGTGCCCTCGAGGTCGATCATGCCCCGGGTGATCAGGTCGCCGGAGTGGATCTTGTCGTGAAAGCCGAACGACAGCCGCTGCAGCTGCCGGAAGTAGTCGAGCCGCAGGCGATAGGCGACCTTCTGGCTGACCCACTCGGCCTGGAAGCTGGAGAAGCCGGTCAGCAGGCCCTGCACGATGCCGACGCCGACGACCAGGGCCGCGCTGATCCACAGCGCGTGCTGCGACTGCGCGGCCAGCAGGTGTTGCTGCGCGGCTGGAAGGTGCATGGCGCGGGCATGGTCGAGCGCTTTCAACAGGGCGGCGATCTGGTCGACCGCGTGCCCGAACAGCCGTGGCACCGCCAGGCTGGCGACGGCCGATCCGAGCGAGCCCGCAATCGCCAGCACCACCTGGAGGGGATCGGTCTTCAGCGCCAGGGATACGATGCGCCGCAGGATGTGCGGCATCGCCTTCACGTCAATCGTTGGACGTGCGTCTAGGCTAGGCGCCTCGCCCGGCGGCGCGCCTATAGAATCAGACATCGACAATTCCGTCTTCGGTAATGCCTTTCATTGTGGGGCCTGAGCCGGCCGAACGCAAACCCGTGGGCGCCGCTGCTGACAGGTTTGACGTCGCCGAACGGTAGGTTGTGGCCCAGGGGATACGCCATGGCCGAGTGGTTCGCCGTCCTGCGCAGCCGCGGTCCGAACTGGGACCACGCGGCGCCGCTGCGCCGTCAGCGGCTCTGGGACGAGCATGCGACGTTCACGGACAATCTCGCGGCCGAGGGCCTGATCCGGCTGGCCGGTCCGCTTGAGGGCAGCCTCGACGTGCTGCTGATCGTCAGGGGCGAGAGCGCCGAAGCGGTCGAGGCGCGCCTCGCCGAGGATCCCTGGACCCCGGCCGATATGCTGAACACGACCTGGATCCGGCCGTGGAACCTGCTGGTGGGCGCTCTGGCGTAGGTCCGCGCCTATTCCACCGCCAGGATCACGTGCGAGGCCTTGATTAGCGCGGCGAGGGACTCGCCCGGGGCGATCTGGAGCGCCTCCGCGCTCTCGTGGGTGACGGTCGCCGTCAGGATCTTGCCACCGCCGATATCGAGCGTGACCTCGTCGTTGACCGCGCCGCGCTCCACCCCGACCACCGTGCCGCGCAGCGTATTGCGCGCCGAAGTGCGCAAGGTGTCATCGCCCCGCGCCAGGATCACGAAGCTCGATTTGATCAGCGCGACCGCCTCGCGGCCCGGCGCCAGGCCCAGGTCCTCGACGCTGTGGCGGGTGATGATGGCGACGATCTGCACGGCGCCGCCGATCTTGAGCACCACCTCGGCGTTGACCGCGCCATCCGTCACCTTCTCGACCACGCCCCGGAAGGCGTTGCGCGCGCTGGTCTTCATGCCGAGGCTCCACAGCAGGGTGCGCAGGGGCGCGGAAGCGGCGTCGCCCAGGCGACGTTCCAACGCCTCGAACACGTGGGCGAGTTCCACCTCGACGCTGTGGAACGCCGCGATAAGCGCCTGACCTTCCGGCGTGATCTCGGCGAAGCCGCCGTGCTTGCCGCCCGCCTTGGTGGTCACCAGCGGGCGGTCGAACAGGTTGTTCAATGCCTGCACGGCGTCCCACGCGCCCTTGTAGCTGAGGCCGGCGGCCTTGGCGGCGGCGGAGATCGAGCCGTGCGCGCCGATCGACTCCAGCAGGGCGACCCGCTGGGCGCCGATCTGACCCTGCGGGCCCCGGCTGAGAACAAGGCCGGCCGTGACGGCGGACGGTGGCTTCACGAAATCTCCGGCTAGAACGTCGTGCGCAGCGTCAGCACCCAAGCATGTTGGTAGGTCGGCGTCAGCACCGGCGTGGTGGTGAGCTTCGGCGAGACGGCGATTTGGTAGCCGACGCCGACGATGCCCTTCACCCGCCCGGCGATCTTGAAGCGGCCCATGACCACGCCGGGGGTGATGAAGACCTGCGTCTTGCCGCCGCGCGCGCCATCGACCCACCAGGTCGAGTTGGCCTCGATCTCGGGCCAGAAGTAGGTCGCGAAGTGATACTGCAGCGCGATGTTGCTGACCACCGAGACGCCGATCGTGCTGGCGTGGGCGAGCGGGATCGGCACGCCGACGGTGGCCTGCACGTCCCAGTTCCCCCAGCCCTTGCCGGCCGCCAGCGTCGGAGTGACCACCCAGGCGTCGTTGGTCAGCGCCTTGATCCCGGTCGGCGCCTGCACGCTCAGGAACCCGGTGACGATGTAGTTGCCGTTCTGCTCGTTGGCGCTGATGAAGCGCTGCTTGATCAGCAGGAACGGCCAGTCGCTGAAGCCCTCCGCCGGCTTCTTGATCGTGCGGTCGATGTAGGGCGGCAGGTTGAGGATCACCTCGTTGCTGGTGGTCGGAATCAGCTCCAGGCCCTTGCCGGCGTCGAAACTGGTCAGGTCGGCGCCGTTGCCCAATTTCTCCCAGTACTGGTCGTAGCGGAATTCCTCCTCCAGCCGCGGCGTGACGGTGACGATCGGCGTCATCCACTGCGGCTGGCTGGCCTTGGCCTCGTCGACCCGTTCGAACCAATGCGCGAAATAGTCCGAGACCGCATCGCCGGAAGCTGACGCGGCGGCGTCCTTGGCCGGCGCGGGGGGAGCGTCGGTGGACGCCGCGGTGGCGCCGGTCTGCTGGGCCTGCGCCGCGCCGCCGATCGCTAGCGCGAGACTGGCCGCGCAAGCTGCGGCGACTGATATGACCCCTCGAAACATGACTGCCCCTCGCGCCATTAGAAAATCGATATGCAGTTCTTCTACATATCGATGCTCGCGCGGCGTGCAAACAGCGACGTCGCGTCGGACGCCATCCGACTATCTGTTCGCGGCGGTCTTGCGCGCCGCCTGGGCGGCAATGAACTCGGCCATCATCCGCTGCGGCTCGTCGGTGCGGTAAGCGTCGGCGAAGGCCTCGACGCCCGCGGCGATAGCCTCGCCCAGCGGCAGCGTCTCCCAGGCTGTGATCAGCGCCTTCTGCTGGCGGATGGCGCCCGGGCCGCAAGCGAGGATATCGGCGAGGCAGGCGTCGACCGCGGCGTCGAGCTCAACGGCGGCGGCGACTTCCTCGACCAGACCCCAGGCCAGTGCGGTTTCGGCGTCGATGGTCTCGCCCGTCAGCAACAGCCGGCGGGTGCGGCCCCAGCCGATCAGCGCCGGCAGCAGCGCGGCCTCGACCACCGAGGGGATGCCAAGCCGCACTTCCGGCATGCCGAGCTCCGCCATCTCCGAGGCGATGCGGAAATCGCAGGCGGCGGCGAGCTCGAGTCCCGCGCCGAAGCAGTAGCCCTGGATGCGCGCGACCACCGGGACCGGGCAGGCGCGCACTGCGGCGCAGGCGCGGTGCACGCCGGTGATGAAGTTGCGCGCCGCGTCCGGCCCGTCGATCAGCGCCATCTCGCGGATATCCGCGCCGCCGACGAAGGCGCGCTCGCCCGCCCCTGTGACGACCACCGCGCGCAGCGCTGCATCGTCGCCGCAGCGCCGCGATCGCCTGGACGAATTCGGCCAGCAGGCCCGACCCGAGCGCGTTCAGCCGCGCGGCGTTGTCGATGACCACGCGGGCGACGCCGCTGGCGTCGCGGCGCACATCGATGCGTCCCTCGGTGGCGATTGTCATGCGAAGAGGCTATGCCTTCGCCGCCGCCGCGCCAACGCCGCGCGACGGCGATATTGGGGAGAAAATCATGATCGGCTACGCCACCATCGGCAGCAACAACCTTGAGAAGGCCAAGACCTTCTACGACACCGTGCTCGTCCCGCTCGGCGGCAAGCGCGCCTTCGCCAGCGACCGCATGCAGGGCTACGCCGGCGCCGGCGGCGCAATGCTGGCGGTCTGCACGCCCTACAACGGCGAAACCGCCGTCCCAGGCAACGGCAACATGGTGGCGCTCCAGGCGCCGTCGCCGGAAGTGATCGCCGAGACCTACAAGCTGGCGCTGGCCAACGGCGCCACCGACGAAGGCCCGCCCGGCGAGCGCATGCCCGGCTTCTACGGCGCCTACTTCCGCGACCTCGACGGCAACAAGGTCTGCGTCTTCAAGATGGGCTGACGGGCAAGGCGGCCATGACGACCGATCTGGCCGCCTACCTGCGCGAAGAGCGACTGCCGGCGGGCTACGGCGACTTCGTCGATGCGGCGCTGCGGCCGATCGCCGAACGCGCCGTCGCCGCCGCGCGCCAAGCCGGCCCGCTAGTGGTCGGCGTCACCGGACCGCAGGGCTCCGGCAAGTCGGCGGCGGCGGGCGCGCTGGCGCTGCTGCTGCGGGACCGCGGGCTGCGCGCCGCGATCCTGTCGATCGACGACCTCTACCTGACCGCTGGCCGAGCGGCGGCGGCTGGCGGCCGATGTACATCCGCTGTTCCTGACCCGCGGCGTCCCGGGAACCCACGATGTCGCGCTCGGCCAGGCGGTGATCGAAGGCCTCGGCCACGCCGGCGAGACCGCCGTGCCGCGGTTCGACAAGGCGGCGCGATGACCGCCGCCCCGACTGGGACCTCGTCGCTGGACCGATCGACGTGGTCCTGTTCGAAGGCTGGTGCGTCGGGGCCACGCCGCAGGATGCGGCGGCGCTGGTCGATCCGATCAACGAACTGGAGCGGACAGGCGATCCGGATGGAGTCTGGCGGCGCTACGCCAACGCCGCGCTCGCCGGACCCTACCAGGACCTGTTCGCCGCCATCGGGTTCCAGGTCCTGCTGCGCGCGCCAAGCTTCGAGGCGGTGCTCGGCTGGCGGCTGGAGCAGGAACACAAGCTGCGCGAACGCAGCGGCGGCGGCCAGAGCGACGCCGAGATCGCCGTCTTCATCCAGCACTACGAGCGCCTCACCCGCCACATCGCCGCCGAAATGCCGGGCCGGGCGGACGTGGTGGTGCAGCTGGGGATGGAGCGGGAGGTGCGCGAGCTAACCCTCGCCCCACCGAAGAGTGGGGAGAGGTCGGCCGGGCGGCGCAGCCGGCCGGACGGGTGAGGGGACCTTGGCGCCGAAGGCGTCAAGGTTGGCGAAGCCAGGACTGCGCTGCCGCGCACTCGACGCTTCGCGCCGAGCCCCTCACCTGACCTCTCCCCGCTTCGCGGGGCGAGGGATACTGGAAGGCGCGTGGCCGTCGCTACTCCACGATCGACGAGTAGACGATGCTCTTCAGCTGGCCGCGGAAGTTGAACGCGCCGGACGGCATCAGCTGGGTCATGAACACCACCACCAGATCTTCGACGTCGTCGACCCAGAAGATGGTCGAGGCCGCGCCGCCCCAGTAGAAGTCGCCGGCCGCGATCGAGCCGGACTTCACCGTGTCCAGCGTGGTCGCGAAGCCGAGGCCGAAGCCGACGCCTTCGTTGGCGGTCTCCGAGAAGCCGCCGATCGCCATCTGGGTGAGGTCCTTGCCGTCCTTCAGGTGGTTCTGGTGCATCAGCGCGACGGTGCGCGGACCCAGGATGCGGGCGCCCTCGAACTCGCCGCCGCGGCGGATCATCTCGCAGAAGCGCAGGTAGTCCTCGGTGGTGCCGGTGAGCCCGCCGCCACCGGAGAAGAAGGTCGGCTCGGCGAGGTACTCGCTCTTGGCCGGGTCATCGAGCAGCTGCAGGCTCTTGTCGGCGGCGCGGCGATAGTTGGCGGTGAAGCGGTCCTGCTTCTCCGGCGCCACCACGAAGCTGGTGTCCTTCATGCCGAGCGGACCGAAGATGTGCTCCTGCAGGTAGCGGTCGAAGCGCTGGCCGGAGATCTTCTCCACCAGCGCGCCGCAGACGTCGGTGGAGAGCGAGTACATCCAGTGCTCGCCGGGCTGGTAGCGCAGCGGCACCTTGGCCAGCTTGTCCATGAACTGCATCAGGTCTCGCCCCGGCCGCGGCGAACGCCCACTTCGGCGTAGGCGGCGTCGACCGGGTGGCCGCTGTCCTCGGCGCCCCAGCGCCACCAGCGCCGAACCGTAGGTGAGGCCGCCGGTGTGGCACAGCATGTCGCGCATGGTGACCGGGCGGTGCGGGGCTTCGGTCTTCATGTCGGCCCCGCGGCCGCTGACCCACACCTGGTGCTGCTTCCACGACGGGAAGAAGCGGCTGACCGGGTCGTTGAGCTGGAAGTAGCCGCGCTCGTAGAGGCTCATCAGCGCCACCGAGGTGATCGGCTTGGTCATCGAATAGATGCGGAAGATGGCGTCGTCGCTCATCGCCTTGCCGCGCTCGCGGTCCATCTGGCCGAACGAGCGGAAGTAGGCGAGGTGGCCGTGGCGGGCGACCGCGACCTGGCAGCCGGCGATCTTGCCGGGAGAAATGTAGTTGCGCTCGAGGTGATCGGTTATCCGCTCAAGACGCGCGGTCGAGAGCCCGGTCTGCTTAGGCGCCAATTCCATGATCAAAATCCTTCCCTGAATGCCGAACCCTCCCGCCGCGTCCATTCGGCGTCAAGTCTGCGCGGTCCTGGTTTTGCTGGGCCTGGTCTGCCCCGGGCTGGCCCGTGCGGCCGGGCACGTCTTCCGCGCCGAAATCCCCGCGCCGGCGGCCGGCGAGAACCACGGCGCGGCGATCGCAGAGCTGCCGTCGGGGGCGCTGCTGGCGTGCTGGTATTCCGGCGACCACGAGGAGGACGTCAGCGTGCGCATCCTCTGCTCGCGCGGAACCAACGATGGCGAGACCTGGTCGGCGCCCTGGACCGCCGTCGCGCCGGGCGACCGGGCGGCCGGAGCCAGCGCGGCGAACAAGAGCCTCGGCAACGTCACCCTCACCGTCACCCCGGACGGCCGCGTCTGGATGGTCCACGGCGTGATCCAGCGCCACGAGCTGCCGGTGGTCGGCAACATCTGCAAGAACTGGGTCTGCGGGCGCATCGACGCGCGGGTCTCGGCCGACGAGGGCCGCAGCTGGTCGAAGGCGCGCCGGCTGGTCGATCTCGGCGGCGCCTTGCCGCGGGCCGAACTGAAGCCGGTCGATGGCGGCTATCTGCTGCCGTTCTACGAGGAGACGGCGCAGCGCGCCTCGATCGCCAGGGTGACGCTGGCCGGCGACGGCGCCGCGCTGCAGGCGGTGTGGCCGCTGCAGGGCTGGAAGCTGATCCAGCCGGCGCTCATTCGCCAGGGCGACGGACGCTTCCGGGTGTTCTTCCGCGACCAGCAGCGCCAGGGCGTCTACACGGCGCTGTTCGACCCCAGGACCGGCGCCTGGAGCCGCCCGCAGATCACCAACCTGCCCAACCCCGGCGCGGCGGTCGACGTGTTCGACGACGGGACGGGCCGCTCGGTGCTGATCTACAACCCCTCCACCACCACCCGCGACGGCTGGCGCTTGCCCGCTCGGCCGACGGAGTCAGCTTCCAGGCGGGCTGCGATCTGTCCGTTCCGGGAGCAGAGACGCCCGCCGCCTATCCTTCGGTCATCCGCGGGCGTGACGGCGCTTGGCGCGCGGTCTATTCGTCCAATGCCAAGGGACGCATAAGGTTCGTCCGCTTCGACAGCGCTTGGCTGGAGGAGTGTTTCGCGTCGAAGGGTTAGAGCGCAAGAATTTACCGCCGAAAAGGCATTCGCCGGACTCGCTTGCGAACCAAAATGCGCCAAACGCCGCTACCTGACGCACGTTTGATCGTGTCGCAGTCGACAGAGCTGGGGGTTGGCCTGTAGATGCGCCGAAACTGCGCCCGAACATCGGGAACGCCAGTAGGGCTAGGACGGGTTATTCTAGATGGCGCTTGAGCCGCAACAAGGACTGTATGACCCGCGTCACGAACATGACGCGTGCGGCGTGGGGTTTGTGGCCAACATCAAGGGCCGCAAATCGCACGAGGTCATCGCCTGCGGCCTGGAGATCCTGGTCAACCTCAACCACCGCGGCGCGGTGGGCGCCGATCCGCTGGTCGGCGATGGCGCCGGCTGCCTGATCCAGATCCCCGACGCGCTCTATCCGCGACTGGGCGGCCAAGGCCGGCCTGGAGCTGCCGCAGCCCGGCCACTACGGCGTCGCCATGTGCTTCATGCCGCAGGACGAGGCGGCGCGCGAGCTGGCGATCGGCCAGTTCGAGCACTTCATCCGCGTCGAGGGCCAGCAGCTGATCGGCTGGCGCGACGTGCCGATCGACCCGACCGGGCCTCGGCAAGGCGGTGCTGGCCGAGATGCCGGTGATCCGCCAGGCGATCATCGCCCGCGGCGCCCAGGTGCAAGGACCAGGACGCCTTCGAGCGCAAGCTGCTGGTGATCCGCAAGCAGACCCAGAACCCGCTGGAGGCGCTGGCCCTGAAGTACGGCCTGCCCGAGCCTGACCGACCTCTACATGCCGTCGTTCTCCAGCCGCACGGTGGTCTACAAGGGCCTGCTGCTCGCCCACCAGGTGGGCACCTTCTACCACGACCTGACCAATCCGCTGGCGGAGTCGGCGGTGGCGCTGGTGCACCAGCGGTTCGCCACCAACACCTTCCCGTCCTGGAAGCTGGCGCACCCCTACCGGTTCATCGCCCACAACGGCGAGATCAACACCAAGCGCGGCAACATCAACTGGATGAACGCCCGCCGGCGCACGATGGAATCGGCGCTGCTGGGGCCGGACCTCGACAAGATGTGGCCGCTGATCCCGACCGCGACTCCGACACCGCCGACGCTCGACAACGCGCTCGAGCTGCTGCTGGCCGGCGGCTATCCGCTGGCCCACGCGATGATGATGCTGATCCCGGAGGCCTGGGCCGGCAATCCGCTGATGGACGCCAAGCGCCGGGCCTTCTACGAGTACCACGCCGCGCTGATGGAGCCCTGGGACGGCCCGGCGGCGGTCGCCTTCACCGACGGGCGGCAGGTCGGCGCGACGCTCGACCGCAACGGCCTGCGCCCGGCGCGCTTCATCATCACCGACCAGGACCATGTGGTGATGGCCTCGGAGGTCGGCGTGCTGCCGGTCGAGGACGAGCGCATCCTCCGCAAGTGGCGCCTGCAGCCCGGCAAGATGCTGCTGATCGACATGGAAGAAGGCCGCATCGTCGAGGACGAGGAGATCAAGGCCACGCTGGCCGGCCGCCGAGCCCTACGAGGAGTGGCTGCGCGCCACCCAGTTCAAGCTGGAGGACTTGCGAGGAGCCGCCACAGTGGGAGCCGGCGCGGGCGAACGATCCGGCCGACTTCCTCGATCGCCAGCAGGCGTTCGGCTACACCCAGGAAGACCTCAGCGTTCTTCCTCGAGCCGATGGGCGAGCAGGGCGACGATCCGGTCGGCTCGATGGGCTCCGACACGCCGATCGCCGTGCTCTCCAAGCAAGCCGAAGCTGCTCTACGACTACTTCAAGCAGAGCTTCGCCCAGGTCACCAACCCGCCGATCGACCCGATCCGCGAGGAGCTGGTGATGAGCCTGGTCTCGATGATCGGGCCGAGGCCGAACCTGCTCGGCCACCAGGCCGGCGCGCACAAGCGGCTGGAGGTGACCCAGCCGATCCTGTCCAACGCCGACCTGGAGAAGATCCGCTCGATCGCCGAGCTGGCCGACGGCGCCTTCCGCACCGCGACGCTGGATGCGACCTGGCCGGCCGCCGATGGCGCTGCCGGGCTGGAGCCGGCGCTGGAGCGGCTCTGCCACGCGGCGACCGACCGGGTGCTGGCCGACATCAACATCCTGATCCTGTCCGACCGGGCCGCCGGCGCCGACCGCATCCCGATCCCGGCGGCGCTGGCCGTCGCGGCGGTGCACCACCACCTGATCCGCCAGGGCCTGCGCATGCAGACCGGCCTCGTGATCGAGACCGGCGAGGCGCGCGAGGTGCACCATTTCTGCGTGCTGGCCGGCTACGGCGCCGAGGCGATCAACCCCTACCTCGCCTTCGAGACGCTGGAGCAGCTGCGCGCGCAGAACGGCTCCAAGCTCTCGGCCAAGGAGGTGCAGAAGAACTACATCAAGGCGCTCGGCAAGGGCGTCTTGAAGGTGATGTCCAAGATGGGCATCTCCACCTACCAGTCCTACTGCGGGGCGCAGATCTTCGACGCCGTCGGCCTCTCGACGGCGCTCGTCGACAAGTACTTCACCGGCACCGACACCAAGATCGAAGGCGTCGGCCTGAAGGAGATCGCCGAGGAGTGCGTGCGCCGGCACGCGGCGCCTACGGCGACGCGCCGATCTACCGCAACATGCTGGACGTCGGCGGCGCCTACGCCTGGCGCCTGCGCGGCGAGGAGCACGCCTGGACGCCGGAGACGGTGGCGCGGCTGCAGCACGCGGTGCGCGGCCGCCTGCCGGACGAGTACGCCGCCTTCGCCGACGGCATCAACGAGCAGAGCGAGCGCCAGCTCACCATCCGCGGCCTGATGCGGCTAAAGCCGGCCGAGACGCCGGTTCCGCTCGACGAGGTCGAGCCGGCCGCGGAGATCGTCAAGCGCTTCTCCACCGGGGCGATGAGCTTCGGCTCGATCTCCAGAGAGGCGCACACCACGCTGGCGATCGCCATGAACCGCATCGGCGGGCGCTCGAACACCGGCGAGGGCGGCGAGGAGGCGGACCGGTTCATGCCGCTGCCGAACGGCGATTCGATGCGCTCGAAGATCAAGCAGGTCGCCTCCGGCCGCTTCGGCGTCACCGCCGAATATCTGGTCAACGCCGACGACATCCAGATCAAGATGGCCCAGGGCGCCAAGCCCGGCGAGGGCGGCCAGCTGCCCGGCTACAAGGTCGACGCCAACATCGCCCGGGTGCGCCACTCGACGCCGGGCGTCGGCCTGATCTCGCCGCCGCCGCACCACGACATCTATTCGATCGAGGATCTGGCGCAGCTGATCCACGACCTGAAGAACGTGAACCCGCAGGCGCGCATCTCGGTGAAGCTGGTCTCGCAGGTCGGCGTCGGCACAGTGGCCGCCGGCGTCTCGAAGTCGCGCGCCGACCACGTGACCATCTCCGGCTTCGAGGGCGGCACCGGCGCCTCGCCGCTGACCTCGCTGACCCACGCCGGCTCGCCCTGGGAGATCGGCCTGGCCGAAACCCAGCAGACCCTGCTGATGAACGGCCTGCGCACCCGTATCGCCGTGCAGGCCGACGGCGGCATCCGCACCGGCCGCGACGTCGCCGTCGCCCTGCTGCTGGGCGCCGACGAGTTCGGCTTCGCCACCGCGCCGCTGATCGCCGCCGGCTGCATCATGATGCGCAAGTGCCACCTCAACACCTGCCCGGTCGGCGTGGCGACGCAGGACCCGGTGCTGCGCGCCAGGTTCACCGGCAAGCCCGAGCACGTGATCAACTACTTCTTCTTCGTCGCCGAAGAGCTGCGGCAGATCATGGCCGAGATGGGCTTCCGCACCGTCGACGAGATGATCGGCCGGGTCGACCGGATGGATGCGCGGCCCGCGGTCGAGCACTGGAAGGCGCACGGCGTCGACCTCTCCCGGCTGCTCTACGCCCAGCCGCCCGGCGACGCGCCGGCGCTGTGGAACTGCGACCACCAGGACCACGGCCTCGGCGGCGCGCTCGACCACGAGCTGATCGCCGCCGCGCAGCCGGCGCTCGAGGGCAAGGGCCCGGTGGTGGTCGAGCGGACCATCCGCAACGTCAACCGCACCGTCGGGGCCATGCTCTCCGGCGAGGTCGCCCGCCGCTTCGGCCACGCCGGCCTGCCGGAAGGCACGATCACGGTGAAGTTCACCGGCGTCGCCGGCCAGAGCTTCGGCGGCTTCCTGGCCCGCGGCGTGGCGCTGGAGCTGACCGGCGACGCCAACGACTATGTCGGCAAGGGGCTCTCCGGCGGCCGCGTGGTGGTGCGCCATCCCGGCGGCACCCAGCGCGACCCGACCAAGAACATCATCGTCGGCAACACCGTGCTCTACGGCGCCATCGCCGGCGAGGCCTACTTCGAGGGCGTGGCGGGCGAGCGCTTCGCGGTGCGCAACTCCGGCGCCGTCGCGGTGGTCGAGGGCGTCGGCGACCACGGCTGCGAGTACATGACCGGCGGCGTCGTGGCCGTGCTCGGCGACACCGGGCGCAACTTCGCCGCCGGCATGTCGGGCGGCATCGCCTATGTCTACGACCCGGATCGGCCGGTTCGGCCCGCTGTGCAACATGGCGATGGTCGATGTCGCGCCGATCGGTCCGGCGACGCCCGGCGAGCGCGACGACGATGGCATGAAGCCGCGCCAGCGCTCGGTCAGTGTCGAAAACTCCGGCATGGGCGATCCGCTGCGCTACGACGCCGAGCGGCTGCGCATCCTGATCGAGCGGCACCTCCTCTACACCGGCAGCGCCCGGGCCGAGGCGCTGCTGGACGACTGGGAGCAGGCGCTCTCGGCGTTCGTCAAGGTGATGCCGAAAGACTACCGCCGCGCCCTCGAAGATCAGGCCGCCGAACGCGCGGCCGCCAAAGCCGTCGCGGCCGAGTAGATCATGCCAGTCTATCGCGGACGCAGTTGCGGCTCGCCCTCCGTCACGTTGTCGCACTGTTTCGGAGGATTACGCGATGGGCAAGCCGACCGGCTTCCTGGAGATCGAACGGCGCGAGCGGGGCTACGACAAGCCGGCCGAACGGCTGAAGACCTGGCGCGAGTTCGTCCATCCGTTGCCGGATGGCGAGCTGGAGCGGCAGGCGGCGCGCTGCATGGGCTGCGGCATCCCGTTCTGTCACCAGGGCTGCCCGGTCAACAACCAGATCCCCGACTGGAACGACCTGGTCTACCGCGACCAGTGGAAGCGGCGCTGGAGAACCTGCACTCCACCAACAACTTCCCGGAGTTCACCGGCCGCAGTCTGCCCGGCGCCGTGCGAGGCGTCGTGCACGCTGAACATCGACGACAACCCGGTGACCATCAAAACCATCGAGTGCCAGATCGTCGACCGCGGCTGGGCGCGAAGGCTGGATCGAGCCGCAGCTCCCGACCTCGCCGACCGGGCCGGCGCGTGGCGGTGGTGGGCTCCGGACCGGCGGGGCTCGCCTGCGCCCAGCAGCTGGCCCGCGCCGGCCATCAGGTGACGCTGTTCGAGAAGAGCGACCGCATCGGCGGCCTGCTCCGCTACGGCATCCCCGACTTCAAGATGGAAAAGCACCTGATCGACCGCCGCATGGCGCAGATGGAGGCCGAGGGCGTCAGCTTCCGCGCCAGGCGTCGAGGTCGGCAAGGACGTGTCGGTCGACGAGCTGCTGGGCGGCTACGACGCCGTGGTGCTGTCCGGCGGCGCCGAGGACCCGCGCGACCTGCCGGTCCCCGGCCGCGAGCTCGGCCGGCGTCCACTTCGCCATGGAGTTCCTGACCCAGCAGAACAAGCGCGGCGCGGGCGATGCCGAAGACGTCGCCGCGCCGAGCGGGACCATCACCGCCAAGGGCAAGCACGTCGTCGTCATCGGCGGCGGCGACACCGGCTCGGACTGCATCGGCACCTCCAGCCGCCAGGGCGCGCTCTCGATCACCCAGCTCGAGATCATGCCGATGCCGCCGGAGCAGGAGGACAAGGCGCTGACCTGGCCGGACTGGCCGCTGAAGCTGCGCACCTCGTCCTCGCAGGAAGAAGGCTGCGAGCGCGACTTCGCCGTTACCACGCGTGCGGGCGGTCGGCGACGGCGAGCAGTGCAGGCGATCGAGTGCGCCCGGGTCGAGTGGGCGCCGGGGCGACGACGGCCGCATGCAGATGACGCGAGGTCCCCGGCAGCCGAGTTCACCCTGCCGGCCGACCTGGTGCTGCTGGCCATGGGCTTCGTCGGGCCCGCGCCAGGCCGGGCTGGTCGAGCAGGCCGGCGTCGAGCTCGATCCGCGCGGCAACGTCAAGGCCAACATCGCCGACTACCGCTCCAGCGCGCCGCAAGATCTTCGCCTGCGGCGACATGCGCCGCGGCCAGTCGCTGGTGGTCTGGGCGATCCGCGAGGGCCGCCAGTGCGCCCGCGCGGTCGACGAGTTCCTGATGGGCGAGAGCCAGCTGCCGCGCTGACCGCGCCGCCAACCAGTGGTGGCGGCTCCTGTAATTTCCGGTCAAGATAGACCCGGTAAAGTCGGGACGACCTTGTCTTAGGGGAGCAGAGGGTTGGCCGCCCAGCCACCAGTGTTCGCGGCCGGCCCGGCGCCGTCGCAGGAAGCCCTGCGCGCGGCGCAAGAACGGCTGATGCGCGATCCGAGCCTGCAATTCAGCTTCGACCAGCGCGCCCAAGCCGCCGCCGCCGACCAGCCTGCCGCACTGGCTGGAAGTGGTTCTGCGGGTGATCGGCCGGTTCCTGATCTGGGTCGGGCAGGGGCTGGGCTGGGTGTTCGTCGCCGGGCTCGCCATCGCGCTGCTGGTCGTGCTGGTCTTCATCGCGCGCGAGGTCATCCGCGCCCGCTGGCCGGATCTACTGAAGAAGAAGCCGGCCAAGCCCAAGCCGACGTCGCAGGACTGGCGGCCGACCGAGGCGGTGGCGCGCGCGCTGCTGGAGGAGGCCGACAAGCTCGCCGCCGCCGGCAACTACGCCGAGGCCGCGCGCCTGCTGCTCCACCGCAGCATCGAGGAGATCGAGGGCCGCCGGCCGCGTCTCGTGCGTCCGGCGCTGACGTCGCGCGAGATCAGCGGGCTGCAGGACATCCCGGAGACCGCCCGCACCACCTTCGCCGCCATCGCCGCCGTGGTCGAGCGCAGCTTCTTCGGCGGGCGCGACGTCGACGCCGCGGGTTTCGCCGAGTGCCGGCGCACCTACGAGGCGTTCGCGTTCCCCGGAGCCTGGGTCTGATGCGGGCCGGCTTCCTGGGGGCGTTGGTTTGAGCGAGTCGGGCGGGGAGTCTCGGCCGGTCTTCCGGGTGCGCACGGCCGTCACGCTGGTGCTGGTCGGCGTGCGTCGCGTTCTCGGCGTTCGTCACCCTGCTCGCCTATGCGCCGGACCTCGACCGCGACGGGGCCTGCCGTCCGAACGTCTATTCCCGGTGCGCGATCGGCTTCGCCGGCCTCGCGGCGCTGGTGAAGCAGAACGGCGCGCCGATGCTGATCAACCGCAACAAGTTCCCCTCCGGTCGCACCGAGGGTCTGCTGATCGTCACCCCCGAGCCGGAGATGGGCGCGGACGTCGGCAGCCTGCAGTTCAGCGGCCCGATCCTGGTGGTGCTGCCGAAGTGGAACGTCTCGAACGATCCCAACCATCCCAGCTGGGGGCTCAAGCAGGGCCTGCTGCCGGTGGAGGTGATGCCGAAGAAGGACCTGCTGGACACGGTCAGCGTCGTTCGGCGGACTGGCGCCGCAGCCCGGCCGCGCCTCACCGGCGCCGCGGGCTCGCCGTTCGAGGGCGTCACCCTGACGCCCGGGCCGATCGCCTCGCTGCAGACCATCAAGGCCAACGGCTGGACCCCGGTGATCACCGACGAGACCGGCCAGGTGGTCCTGGCGCAGGGGCCGTCGAGTCGGATCTTCCTGCTCTCCGATCCCGATCTGCTGAACACCCAGGGCCTCGCCAACCTCGACACGCTCGGCGGCGCCGTCGCGCTGCTACGCGGCCTGCGGATCGGTGACGGTCCGGTGATCTTCGATGTCAGCCTGAACGGCTACAAGGTCGAGCGCAGTCCGCTGCGCCTGATGTTCGATCCGCCGTTCCTGGCCGTGACGCTGTGCCTCGTCGCGGCGATGATCCTGGCCGGGCTGCAGGCAGCGTTCCGCTTCGGCCCGGTGCGGCGCGGCCAGCGCGCCTTCGCCCTTGGCAAGGAGGCGCTGACCGACAACTCGGCGCAGCTCATCCGCCTTGCCCGCCGCGAGCCCAACATGGCCCCCGGCTACGTCGACGCTGACGCAGAAGGCGGCGGCCCGCGCCGTTGGCGCGCCGCGCGAACTGACCGGCGAGGCGCTGACCCGCTTCCTCGACCGCATGGCCGCCCAGCGTGGCCTGACCGACACCCTGACCGGCCTCAGCGCCGAGGCCGGTCATGTGGCCGGCCGCGCTGGCCTCACCGCGCTCGCGCAGCGCCTCTACCGATGGAGACTGGAGATGACGCGTGAACGTCAGTGACGTGAAAGACCTCGCCGAGCGCATGCGGCAGGAGATCGGCAAGGCGGTGATCGGCCAGTTCGACACCGTCGAGCTGATGCTGACCGCGCTGCTGGCCGGCGGCCACGTGCTGCTGGAAGGTCCGCCGGGCACCGCCAAGACCTTCCTGGCGCAGTGCTTCGCCCGCGCCCTCGACCTTCAGTTCGGCCGCATCCAGTTCACGCCGGACCTGATGCCGGGCGACATCATCGGCTCCAACCTGTTCAACTTCCAGACCTCGACCTTCACCCTGACCCGCGGGCCGATCTTCTGCGAGCTGCTGCTGGCCGACGAGATCAACCGCACCCCGCCGAAGACCCAGGCGGCGCTGCTGGAGGCGATGCAGGAGCGCAACGTCACCATCGACGGCCACCCCAACGCCCTCAGCGAGCGGTTCATGGTGGTGGCGACGCAGAACCCGATCGAACAGCAGGGCACCTATCCGCTGCCCGAAGCCCAGCTCGACCGCTTCCTGTTCAAGCAGACGCTGAAGTACCCCAGCGCCGAGGAGGAGCGGCTGATCGTCGTCCACGCACGGCGTGCGCACCGGCAGCCCCGACCCCGCCGACCTCGGCGTCGGCCTCGCCGCCGACCGCGCCACGCTGACCGCCGCCACCGCTGGTGATCCGCGACATCCGCCTGGTGCCCGACGTCGTCGGCCTACGTCGTCGGCCTGGTGCGGGCCACGCGCGAGACGCCGGACATCGAGACCGGCGCCAGCCCGCGCAGCGCCGCCATGCTGGCGACCGCCGCCCGCGCCCGCGCGGCGCTGCAGGGCCGCGACTATGTGATCCCCGACGACGTCAAGGCGCTGGCCCTGCCGGCGCTGCGCCACCGGGTGATCCTCTCGCCGGCCGCCGAGATCGAGGGCCGCCAGGTCGACCAGATCATCCAGGGCCTGATCGAGCGGGTGGAAGCGCCGCGATGAGAGCCCCGCCGATGGACCTGCCCGGGTGATCTATCCCACCTCCCGCGCGGTGGCGGTCATGGCCGATCGGCGGCGCCGCTGGCGCTCGCGATCGGCCTGATCCAGCCCGGCTACTGGGTCGCCGGCGCGGCCTGGGTGGTGCTGATCGGCGGGCTCTGCCTGGCCGACGCGGTGCTGGGCGCGCCGCGCGACCTGGTCGACGCTGGCGCTGGACGGCGCCGGGCTCGCTGCCGACCGCCGGCTCGGCGCCGATGAGCCTGAAGATCACCTTCGAGCGCCGCGCGCCCGCCGAAGCCGAGGCCGCGGCGCAGGTCAACGCGCGCCTCAATCTGCGACGCCGGCCGCACCTCGGCCCCCGTGCGCGGCGGCGAGGCCGAGGCGCATATTCGAGCTGACGCCCGCGCGGCGCGGCGAGGGCGAGATCGAGCGGATCTGGGCGCGCTGGCGCGGCCCGTTCGGGCTGGTCTGGAAGCAGGTCACCGAGGCGCCCAAGCGGATGATCGCCATCACGCCCAATGTCGCGGCGGTGAAGGACGAGGCGATCCGGCTCTTCGCCCGCGACGCCGCCTTCGGCCTGAAGGCCCAGCTCGAGACCGGCGAGGGCTCCGAGTTCCACGCCCTGCGCGAGCTGGCGCCGGCATGGACCGGCGCACGATCGACTGGAAGCAGTCGGCCCGCCACGGCAAGCTGCTGGCCAAGGAATTCCGCACCGAGCGCAACCACCCGGTGATCTTCGCCATCGATACCGGCCGGCTGATGTGCGAGCCGCTGCTGGGCGTGCCCGCGGATCGACCGGGCGATCAACGCCTCGCTGCTGATGGCGTTCGTCTCGCTGAAGATGGGCGACCGGGTCGGCTTCTTCGGCTTCGACGTGCAGCCGCGGCTGTTCTCCGGCGCGGTCAGCGGGCGCGCACGCCTTCCCGTTCCTGCAGCGCATCGCCGCGCGGCTGGACTACTCGACCGAGGAGACCAACTACACCCTGGCGCTGACCCAGCTGGGCGCGGCGCTCGAGCGACGCTCGCTGATCGTGGTCTTCACCGACTTCGCCGACACCACCAGCGCCGAGCTGATGCTCGAGAACATCGGCCGGCTGATCAAGCGCCACCTGGTGCTGTTCGTGATCTTCCGCGACGAGGAGCTGGAGGCGATCGAACGTCGCGAGCCGGTCGATGCCGAAGCGGTGTCGCGCGCGGTGACCGCCCAGGCGCTGCTGCGCGAGCGCGACCTGGTGATCGCCCGCCTGGTGCGCCTGGGCGTCCACATCGTCGACGCCCCGGCCGCCTCGGTCGGCCCGGCGCTGCTGCAGGCCTACATCGACCTCAAGCGGCGGGATCTGATGTGATGGGAGGCGGCATGAAGAACCTCCAGCTCAAGAGCCGGCGGTTCCGGGCCGAGCGGGAAGGGGACTGGCGGCGGCTGGAGACCCTGCTCGCCCGCGTCGAAGGGCGCTCGGCGGCGGGGCTCAGCGACGAGGAGCTGCTGGCCATTCCGGTGCTCTACCGCTCCACCCTGTCGTCGCTCTCGGTGGCGCGGGCGACGTCGCTGGACCACAGCCTGATCGACTACCTCGAGAGCCTGTCCACCCGCGCCTATTTCTTCGTCTACGGCACCCGCGCCGGCATTGGCGTGCGGCTGGGCCGTTTCTTCGGCGAGACGTGGCCGGCGGCGGTGCGGGGGCTGTGGCGCGAGACGCTGGTCTCCCTGGCCATCACCATCGGCGCGGCGGTGGTCGGCTATCTGCTGGTAAGCGGCGATCCCAGCTGGTTCGGCGGCATGGTCGGCGGCGACCTGGCCAGCGGCCGCGATCCCACCGCGACCACGGCCTACCTGCGCCACACCCTGTACGACGACGGCGGCAAGCAGGCCCCGCTGGCGCTGCTGGCGACCTACCTGTTCACCCACAACGCCCAGATCGCCATCTTCTGCCTTCGCCCTTGGCTTCGCCTTCTGCCTGCCGACCGCCTTCCTGCTGGCCCAGAACGGCCTGATGCTGGGCGCCTTCTTCGCCCTGTTCGTCGCGCACGGGCTGGGCTTCCAGCTGGGCGGCTGGATCTTCATCCATGGCGTCACCGAACTCTTCGCGATCATCCTGGGCGGGGCGGCGGGCTTTCGCATCGGCTGGCGCGTGGCTTTCCCGGGCGACCGCACCCGCATCGACGCCGCCGCCGAAGCCGGCCGCGCGGCCGCGCCGGTGATGGCCGGGGTGGTGCTGATGCTGGTGGTGGCCGGGCTGCTGGAGGGCTTCGCGCGGCAGCTGATCCAGGACGACTGGGCCCGCTACGCCATCGCCGCTTTCCAGCCTGGTCATCTGGACCGGCTACTTCTACCTGCCGCGCCGGGCGTTCTCGCGCACGGCCCCATCTCGCGAGATTGGGAGAACCGCATGACCGCGAGCGGATCGACCAAGGCGCCGGGCGCCAGCCAGATGCGCGAGTTCGTCACGCCCGAGGGCGTCGACCTTCGCCTGCGCGTCGGCTCGGCCGGCGAGCGGGCGGCGGCGTTCCTGCTCGACGCGGTGATCATCATCGTCACATTGGTCGTGTTCGTCATCGCGGTCGGCTTCGCCGGCGCCGGGCTGGCCTCGCTGGGCGTCCCGGAGCTGAGAAACGGCCTCGGCAGCGCGGTGTTCATCGTCTGGCTGCTGGGCTTCTTCTTCCTGCGCAACTTCTACTTCATCACCTTCGAGCTGGGCGGCCGCGCGGCGACGCCGGGCAAGCGGATCCTCGGCCTGCGGGTCGCCGCGCGCGACGGCGGCCGGCTGACGCGGAGGCCGTGTTCGCCCGCAACGCCATGCGCGAGATCGAGGTCTTCCTGCCGCTGACCTTCCTGCTGGCCTCCCACGGCGTCGGCGACGACCCGGTCGCCGGGTGGGTGATGCTGCTGGGCCTGGCCTGGACCGGCGGCTTCGCGCTGTTCCCGCTGTTCAACCGCGACCGCCTGCGGGTCGGCGACTTCGTCGCCGGCACCTGGGTGGTGAAGACCCCGCGCGACAAGCTGACGCATCGACCTGCTCGACGCCCTCGAGACTGCCCAGGGCGAATGGCGGCTTCGTCTTCACCCCCGACGCAGGCCAGCGCCTACGGCATCAAGGAGCTGCACGTGCTGGAGGACGTGCTGCGCCGCAAGGACCCCAAGACCATGCAGGCGGTGGCCGACCGCATCCGCGCCAAGATCGCCTGGCGCCTGCTGCCGGAGGAGACCGATGTCGGCTTCCTCTCCGCCTACTACGCCGCCCTGCGCGGCCGCCTGGAGACCCGCCTGCTGTTCGGCCACCGCCGGAAGGACAAGTTCGACAAGGCCTGAGGACCGGGATCAGTCGAACACCGCGGCCAGCTCCGCCGCCCCGACGCCTTCCTTGACGTATCTCAGCTCGTAGTAGACCGACGCGACCCCCGCCGAGCCGATCAGCGCATTGGCGGTCTGGGCGATCAGGTTGGTGACGGCCTGGATGATGACGACGCTCATCACGCCGCCCGCGCCGGGGCCGCCGCCCGGGCCATCGATCGACAGCACGCCGCCGGCGACCAGGGCCGTCGCGATCCCCTGGAAGATGAAGCCGATGACGATGGAGATCAGCGCGAGGCCGAAAATCGCGCCGCGATGATTGCGGGTCAGGTCGGCGCTGCGGGTGAAGGCGCCGAATACGCCGGTGCGTTCCATCACCGCCACCGGCGTGGCGACGCTCCAGGCCAGCGCCAGTAGCACCCCCGGCACGACGAACACCAGATAGCCGAAGAAGCAGCACACCGCGGCGATCAGGCCGACTCCGATCAGGGGCAGGAAGAAGCGCAGGCCGGTGTTCAGTGCTTCGCCGAACGTGACCTTGCGGCCGGAGAGGTCGCTGACCGTGCCGTAGATCACGGCGCCCTGCAGCACCGCGTTGGCCATCGCGCCGATCAGCCAGGAAACCGGCAGGAAGGCGAAGGCGACGGGGCTGAACCCGGTTGAATCGACGACGCCCGAGTTGGCGAACGCCGGAAACAGACCCACCAGCTGCAGCAGGCTCGAAGCCGCGGTCGGCAGGCCGACCAGCAGCAGCGCGAGCAGCAGGAAGGTCAGGAAGTTGCGCCCTAGCACCCCAAACAGCCGGGAAATCACCCGGCCGATATCGAAGCCGGTGCTGGTGGGGATCGCCGTCATCGCAAAGCAGCTCCCCTCGGTGCGTCAGCCTCGCCACCGATAGGGGATCGGCAGCGCCCGTGACAACGCCGCTTCAGTCGAATGTCGCCGCCACGCCGCCCGCGGTGAACCCCTCTTTGACGCCGCGCAGCTCGAGATAGGCGGCGGCGATTATGCTGGCCCATATGGCGGCCAGCGCCGCGCTCAGCGCCGGCTGGAGCCCGAAGGTCAACAGAGCAGGCTGAACGCCGGTCGCGAGAAGCGGAACCCCGACCGCGATACGCAGGACGAAGGACAGCACGGCGCCGGTCACCCCGAACAGCAATGCGAGCCCGAACAACGCGCCGCGATGGCCACGGGTCAGCTCCGCGCTGCGGCGGAAGATGTCGACGAACCCCTTGCCCTCCACGGCCGCGACGGCGGGGCAGACCATCCACGCCAGCGACAGCAGGACGCCCGGCACGATCAGGAGCAGGGTCGCCAAGAAGATCGGCCACGCGCCCGGCCACGCCGGCCACGAAGATCAGCGGGCTCCGGGCGAACATCGCGGTGAGCTGTGGACCGATCTCCGCGCTTCGCCCGGCGGCGTCCGCGGTCGCGACCAGGGCGACAGCGCCCCCGAAGATCCAGCTGAAGCCGGCCACGACGAAGGCGATCGACTCCAGGATTCCGAGCCGCTGGAACGTTGCGCCGAGGTCGGGCGCGACGCCCGGCGCCGGCGCGGGGCCGGCCACGTAGCCGGTCGCCCAGCCAACCGCCGCTGCGGGCAGATAACCGAACGCGAGCGCCAGCAGCAGGATCGGCAGCGGTCGGCGGGCCAGCAGGCCGAAGCCGGCGGAGATCACCCGGCCCATGTCGAAGTTGACGGGCGGCGCAGCAGTGTCGGTCATCACAAGCCCCCGGCGCCCATCGACGTCGACACGGGCCGGCGCAACGTTAGCGTGAGCGCTCGGCGCCGCCAAGCGGCGCGCCTGGCGTCACTCCGCCGGCTCGGTCACCCTGGTCCCGATCAGGAAGTCGGCCGGGTTGGGAGCCAGCGTGGCGGTCCAGTAGTCGACCAGCGGGAAGGGCCAGTTCTGCGAGACGCGGCCCAGTCGTTCTTGTACCAGCTGGTCACCTGCGGCGCGCCCCAGGCCATCCCGCGCGTTGGCGGCGTCGACCTTGATGTTGAAGGCGTCGTGCACGTCCTTGCGCACCTCCAGCGTCTCGGCGCCGCGTCTCGGCCATCAGCTTGCAGGCAGCCCAGGATGTAGCGGACCGAGCACTCGGAGAAGAAGATGATCGAGCCGTTGACGACGATGTTGGTGTTGGGCCCGTAGATCATGAAGAAGTTGGGGAAGCCGGGCGTGGTCATGCCGAGGTAGGCGCGCGCGTCGCCGGCCCAGACGTCGTGCAGCTCACGCCCGCCGCGGCCCTTGACCTTGTAGGTCTTCAGGAACTGGCTGGCGGTGAAGCCGGTGCCGTAGATGATCACGTCGAAGTCGCGCGCGGCGCCGTCCTTGGTGACGATGCCGTCTCGCCGTGATCTGGGTGATCGGCGAGGTGACCAGCTCGACGTTCGGCCGCTTCAGCGCCGCGATCCACACGCCGTCGTCGCGCAGCATGCGCTTGCCGCCCATCGGGTATTCCGGGATCAGGTTCGGCAGCAGTTCGGGGCGGTCCTGCGTCTGCATGCCGATCGCGGCCGACAGCATCTCGCGCATCATGGCGTTGGCCGCGCTGACCGCGCCGGGGCCGCCGTCCCAGTTCGGGTCCGACTTCACCGCCTCGTAGACGCCGTCGGTCAGCATCCAGAACAGCCAGAAGCGGTACCATTTGCCGTAGAACGGCACGTGCTCGATCAGCCACTTCTCGGCCGCCGAGGTGGGCTCGTGGTAGTCGGGCGTCGGCGCCAGCCAGGGCGGCGTGCGCTGGAACACCGTCAGCTGCGCCGCGTCCTTGGCCACCTCCGGCACGAACTGGAAGGCGCTGGCGCCGGTGCCGATCACCGCGACGCGCTTGCCCTTCAGGTCGACGTCGTGGCGCCAGCGCGCGGAGTGGAACGCCGGGCCCTTGAAGTCGTCGCGGCCGGGGATGTCGGGCAGCCGCGGCTGGTTCAGCTGGCCGACGGCGCGAGATCACCGCCTTGGCGCTCAGCGTCTCGGTCTTGCCGGCCTTGTCGCGGATGCGGACCTGCCAGACGGCGTTGGCCTCGTCGAAGGCCGCCTCCTCGACCTGGGTCTCGAAACGGATGTGAGCGCGCAGGCCGTGCTTCTTGGCGACGCCCTGGAAGTAGGCCAGCAGCACCGGCTGCGGCGAGAAGTGGTTCGGCCACTCGTGGTTGGGCTCGAACGAGTAGGAATAGAGGTGGCTCGGATTGTCGACGCGGCAGTCCGGATAGCTGTTCTCGAACCAGGTGCCGCCGACGTCGGCGTTCTTCTCGACGATCGTGAACGGGATGCCGGCCTGCTGCAGCCGGATGCCGGCCAGCAGTCCCGACATGCCGGCGCCGATCACCACCACCGGCAGCTTCGGCGCGGCGGCCTTCAGCTTGGGCGACGACCAGTCCGGCTGCTTGGGGTCCACGCCGGACATCTGCAGCTCTTCCATCAGGAACGGCGCGTAGTGCTCGGGGATCTCCGCGCCGGCGACGAAGTCCATCATCTTGCGGACGGTCTCGAAGCTTGGCTGCGGCGGCAGCGGCGCGCCGGCCAGGTGCGCCTTGATCGCGGCGCGGGCGGCGTCGCGCAGCTCGGCCTGCCGCTCCGGCGAATAGCCGCCCAGCTTGGAGTCGCCGAAGAAGTCGTAGACCGGCCAGCGGTCGCGCCCGACCAGGCTGGCGTCGCCGGTCAGGTGGACCAGCGCGGCGGCCAGCGACGGCAGGTGGGCGGCGGCCAGCGCCTCGTCGAGGTCGGCGGCATGATCGGTCATGGCATAGCTCCTCTTCGCGGCGGACTCTGAGACCTTGACGCAGCGGACGTAAAGTCTCGCACACTGGGTGCGTCCATGGAGGCAGCCCGATGTCCGACTCGACCAACACCGTCCTGATCGTCGGCGCCAGCGGCGTGATCGGCGCGGCCGCGGCGGAGCACTTCGCCGCCTCGCCGGGCTGGCGAGTGGTCGGCGTCTCCCGCCGTCCGCCCGATCCCGCGCCGCCCGGCTACGAGCACATCGCGCTCGATCTCACCGATCCCGCCGCCTGCCGCGCCGCGGCCGCGCGGTTCGCGGAGGTGACTCACGTGGTCTACGCCGCGCTGTTCGAGAAGCCGGGGCTCATCCCCGGCTGGTACGAGCGCGACCAGATGCAGACCAATCTCGCCATGATGCGCAACCTGATGGACCCGCTCACCGCGGCGGCGCGGAGACTGCGCCACGTGAGCGTGCTGCAAGGGACCAAGGCCTACGGCGCGCACGTGCATCCGCTGGCGGTTCCGGCCCGCGAGGACGCGCCGCGCGACCAGCACGAGAACTTCTACTGGCTGCAGGAAGACTACATTCGCGCGGCTGCGGCCCGCGCGCCATGGAACTTCACCATCTGGCGTCCGCAGGTGGTGTTCGGCGGCGCCACCGGCGTGGCCATGAACCTGATCCCGATCCTGGGCGCCTATGGCGCGATCTGCCATGAGCTCGGGCGGCCGTTCGTCTGCCCCGGCGCGCACAACCACGTCATCGAGGCGGTCGACGCCGACCTGATCGCCCGCGCGCTGGCCTGGGCCGCCGAGACCCCGGCGGCGGCGGACCAGACCTTCAACATCACCAACGGCGACGTCATGGTCTGGGAGAACGTCTGGCCGACCATCGCGGCGGCGCTCGGGCTCGAGCCGGCGTTCGGCGCGCCGGTGCAGCTGTCGGAGTTCCTGCCGGCGCACGCCGAGGTCTGGGACCGGATCGTGGCGCGCCACAACCTCAAGCCCACCCGGATGGCCGACCTGGTCGGCCAGTCGCACCACTACGCCGACTTCCTGTTCGGCTGGGGCCGGGAGGGCCCCTTCGCGCCGGCGCTGGTCAGCACCATCAAGCTGCGTCACGCGGGCTTCGGCGACTGCATCGACACCGAGGCGATGTTCCTGAAATGGTTCGGCCGGTTGGTGGAGCGTGGCGTGATCCCTCCCCCTTGAGGGGCGGGTGGCCGAGCGGAGCGAGGTCGGGTGGGGGTCTCTCTCCGCCATCCGGCCCTTGGCAGGCAGCCCCCCGGCCCCCTCCCGCAAGTGGGAGGGGGGAACTAAGCCGACCGCCCCCGCGCGCTCACCGGCCAGATCGCTTCCAGCGTATCGCCCCGCACGACGTGGAACGCCTCGTAGAGGTTGACGGTCGGGTCGCAGTGGGGGGCGGCGAGGGTAAGCCGCTCGCCGAGCTTGGGCGGGGCCACGCCGCGGGGCGGCACGATGGCGCCGTGTTCGTCGCCCATGAAGGCGTAGACGCTGCCCTCGGGCGCCCCGGCCAGGATCGGCGGCGGTCCGGCTTCGGTGGCGAAGGCCTTCAGGCCGGCGTCGATGGTGACCAGCATCGGATGGTTGGCGCTGATCACCCGCGCGTCGATCATCAGCGAGGTCTCGAACGGCGCCGGCGCGTCGTCGCGCAGGGCGCAGTCGTTGTACTGCCGGTCCATGAAAATGTAGGAGCCCACCTGCAGCTCGGTGAAGACGCCCAGCTCCGCGTCGATCGCGTGGCTGCCGGTGCCGCCGCCGGTGACGATGGGCGGCGCGAGGCCGACCGCCGTCAGCGCGGCGATGGTCTCGGTCAGCTTCACGGTCCTGGCGACTATCGCCTCGCGGCGGTCGGCGTAGGCCTCGATGTGCTGTTCCGCGCCGCAGTAGAACTGCAGCCCGCCGAACTTCAGCGCTTCGTGGCCGGCGATCTGGCGGGCCAGCGCCACGGCGTCCTCGGCGCTCGCCACGCCGGTGCGGCGCAGGCCGGGATCGAGGTCGACCAGCAGGGTGACGGTGACGCCGGCCGCCTTCGCCGCCGCCCCGATCGCCGCGACCGCGTCGGGGTGGTCGCACGAGTGCATCAGCGTGGGGGACCGGGCCGCCAGCGCGATCAGCCGCTCGACCGCCGAGGCGCCGACGATCGGCGAGGTGATCAGCATCCCCTCGATCCCGCCTTCGGCCAGCGCCTCGGCCTCGCCCAGCTTGGCGCAGCAGACGCCGAGCGCCCCGGCCTCGATCTGGCGCCGCGCGATGTCGACGCTCTTGTGGGTCTTGGCGTGGGGCCGCAGCTTCAGGCCATTCGCGGCGGCGAACGTCGCCATGGCCGCGATGTTGCGATCCAGCGCCTCGACATCGAGCACCAGCGCCGGCGTGTTGAGCGACCGCCGCGAGCCCTGGCGGCCGATCAGGTGGGCGTGGAGGGTTTCGGCTTGCATCATACTTCCCTAACTCCCGCTCATCCTGGCGAAAGCCGGGACCCAGGCAGGACGGCGTTGAACGGGCGGGAGCCTGGCGAGGCTGGCACGGGCCGCTGGCAGCTCCGAAGTTGAACCGCGGAGATCGCAGAGATGCGCGGAGCTAGCGAGGTTTCTCTGCGTATCTCTGCGATCTCCGCGGTTCATTTCTCTTACCCGCGGCTTGCGCCGCGCTTGCAGTGCTGGCGCCCTCTCAACGCCGTCCTGCCTGGGTCTCGGCTTTCGCCGGGATGAGCGGGTAGGCTTGCTCACAGCGAAAACGCGAAAAGTTGCGCCAGGTGGTCGTTGAGGAACTTGCCGGTAGGGTCGACGCGTTTGCGCACCGCGCCCCATCGCTCCGCCTGCGGATAGAGTCGCACCACGTCCGCGGATGAGAGGGAGTGGCGCTTGGCCCAGTGCGGGCGCCCGCCGGCTTCCGCGAACAGCCGCTCCATCGCGTCGAACGCCTCGCGCCAGTCCAGCTTGACGTACTGATGGAAGCTGATCGAGACACACGCGCGCCCATGCATCGGCGAGAGCCAGATGTCGTCGGCGGCCACCGTGCGGAACTCCAGCGGGAAGATGATCGGCCAGCGCTTCTCGCGTACCAGCGCCACCGCGCGGGCGAACGCGTCCAGTCCGTTCTCGGCTGGAATCTCGTACTCCATCTCCTCGAACCGAACGGCGCGCTGGGAAGGGAAGATGCGCCCGGCCGGGCCGGCTCGCCGGGACGAGCCGATGGCGCCGGTGAGCAGTCGCTGCATCGTCGGGGCCGAGTTCGGCCAGGCGGCGGCGAGGTCGCAGACCAGCTGCAGCACCGTGTCCTCGAGCGCGCCGGGGGGCGGGCTGTCGCCCGACTCCACGACGTCGAGCGTCTTGATCAGCACATCGTCGGCGTAGGGGAACTGGAAGAACTCGGCGTGGCGATGCGCCCCGGCGATATTGTCCCACTCGGCTCGGGTGTGGCTGAAGGATTCGCGTCGCAACCGCTCCCCCAGCCGGTAGGCGGGCAGCACTTTCATCCGGATGCGGACGATCACGCCCAGCATGCCGAGCGAGACCCGCGCCGCTTCGAAGAGTTCCGGCTCGCGGTCGCGGTCGCACTCGACCACGGCGCCGTCGGCCAGCACCAGGCGAAAGCCCTCGGCGGCGGTGGCCAGGCTGCCCAGCGAGCGGCCGGTGCCGTGGGTGGCGGTCGAGACGGCGCCGGCGATCGCCTGCTTGTCGATGTCGCCCTGGTTGATCAGCGAGAAGCCCCGGGCCCACAGCGCCGCGGTGAGCTGGCCGATCGGCATGCCGGCGGGGACCCAGGCGCTGCGACCGTCATCAGCGATCTCGAGCTCGCCTTCCAGCTCGGCGAGCGACAGCAGCAGGCCGTCGGTGGCGCACAGCGGCATGAACGAGTGGCCCGTGCCGACGACGCGCAGTTTTGCGGCGGTGGCGACCAGGCTTTGCAGCTCGGCCTCGGTCCGGGGACGTTCGATCGCACCGGGCGCCGCGACCACGCTGCCCGACCAGTTACGCCACGCCACCAAACTCCAGCTCCCGCCTATCGCCGTTGCCGCCCGCGCCATAAGTTGGCAGAAGTCGCTGTGGAGGAACAGTATGGATAACTACTCTAACTTCGATGGCGTCGGCCTGGCCGAGCTGGTGCGCAAGGGCGACGTGACGCCCGCCGAACTGGTCGAGGCGGCGATCGCCCGGACGGAGCGCCACAACCCGACCCTCAACGCGGTGGTCTACCAGGCCTTCGACGAGGCGCGGGCCAAGGCCGCCGCCCTGCCGGACGGGCCGTTCCGCGGCGTGCCGTTCCTGGTCAAGGACCTGCTGATCCAGGTCGCGGGCTGGCCGCGCACCAGCGGCAGCCGCTTCTGCAAGGAGGTGGTGGACGCCGAAGACGACGGCCTGATGCGCCGCTACCGCTCGAGCGGCGTGGCGACGATCGGCAAGACCAACCTCTCCGAGTTCGGCATCGCCGGCACCACCGAGGGCCAGCTGTTCGGTCCCTGCCGCAACCCATGGAACACCGAGCACATCGTCGGCGGCTCGTCCGGCGGCGCGGCGGCGGCGGTGGCCGCCGGCATCGTGCCGATGGCGCACGGCGGGGACGGGCGCGGCTCGATCCGGATCCCCGCCTCCTGCTGCGGCCTCGTCGGCCTTAAGCCGACCCGCGACCGCAGCCCGCACCTGCCGGACGGCTACGACTTCGCCCAGGGCTTCGTGGTCGAGCATGTGATCACCCGTACGGTGCGCGACAGCGCGGTGATGCTCGACGTCACCGGCCGCCCTGAGCCCGGCTCGCCCTACGCCATCCCGGCCAAGGAGCGGCCCTACGCCGAAGAGATCCTGCGCTCGCCCGGCAAGCTGAAGATCGCCTTCTCGTCCGAGACCGCCAACGGCCGGCCCTGCCACCCAGAGGTGCAGGCGGCGCTGGAGGCGACGGCGGCGCTGCTCGAGCAGCTCGGTCACGAGGTGGTTCCGCACGGCCCCGGCGTCGACCAGCGCGCGCTCTGGGGCAATCAGGGCGCCTTCTCCGGCGCCAACTTCGCCGCCGGCATGCGCAAGATGATCGAGGGCATGGGCCGCGAGCCACAGGACGACGAGTTCGAGCCGCTGACCTGGGCCAGCTGGAAGGGCGGCCAGCGCGCCACCGGCATGGACGCGATGGCCGACATGCAGACCCTGCGGATGCTGGGCCGCCAGGCGCTGCAGCTTTACGAGACCTTCGACGTCTTCCTGACGCCCACGCTGGCCGCGCCGCCGCCGCCGATCGGCTACCTCTCGCCGGTGCTGAACGCGCCGCGCGACATCGGCCGCCGCAACGGCGAGTTCTTCTCCTACCCCGGCGTCGCCAACATGACCGGCGCGCCGTCGATCTCGCTGCCGCTGGCCTGGTCGTCCGCCGGCCTGCCGATGGGCATGATGTTCAGCGCCGGCTACGCCAACGAGGCGGTGCTTTTCAGGCTAGCTGCGCAGTTGGAGAAGGAAGCGCCGTGGAAGGACCGGCGGCCGCCGATCTGGAACTGAGGCCGGCGCAGGCTAAGGCGTCCTGGCCGCCGGTTCGCTCCTGACCTGGTCCACCACGTCGCGCGCGGCGGCCACCACCGCCTGCGGACGGTCGAACTGGATGTAGTGGGTGGCGCCGGCCACGACCTGATGCCGGCTGCGGCTGGACCAGGCAGCCTCGTCGTTCTGCATCGCCAGCCAGGCGACGTCGACCCGGTCCGCTGCGGCGGGCGTGAGACCCGCGGCCTTCTGATTGGCGGCCGACGTCGCCGCGCCATGGGTCAGGACCACGAGCGGACGATCGCCGAGGCTGCGGCTGCGTCCCGCCAGCGCGAGCGTCGCGGCGAGGGCGTCCTGTTCCGCCACGATGGCGTGCAGCGAGCGCGGCAGGAAAGCCCGGTTGGGCGCGTCGATCCACGCCGGCGCCGTGGCCGGGACGAGCTGGCCGTTCGACGTCATCAGCCGCACCAGGCCGGTCCAGGCGAGGGCGTCGCCGATCTGCTCCTGCGCCGCCCCCTGGTTCAGATCCTTGCCCGCCGCGGCGCGCAGTCGCGCCAGTTGGTCGGGATGCGAGGCGTCGACGAACACCAGACCGGCGACATCAGCGCCGTACCGGCCCGTGAACACCAGGCTGTAGGGACCTCCCAGCGAGTGGGCGACCAGGACGTAAGGCGGCTTCTCCCCGGCGGCGGCCAGAGCCCGATGCAGATCCTCGGCGACGTTGGCGGCGGCGAACGGGCGGCCCGCGTCGTCGCTCCAGATCAACCCGGCGCGGCTGTAGGCGCAGGCACGGGTGAACTTGGCGACGTCGTTCTGCACCGCCGACCAGCTCAGCGAGCCCAGCCCGTCCAGCCCCGATTCGAACACCACGATCGGGGCGCCGGCGCCGCGGCAGTCGAGCTGTATCCGCCGCCCGCCAATGTCGACCATCCGGCCCGGCGGCGGAAACGCCTTGGCGGCGTGGGCGCGGCCGAGTGCTTCGTAAAGCGCCCCCGCGCCCAGAACCGTCAGCGCCAGCGCCGCGATCGCCAGCGCCCCGCGTCGAAGCCATTTCATCATCGGACGCGCCCCAGTATCCGTCTTGGCTATCAGAGCCCCGCGCGAACGCCAGTTAATCCGCCGACAGGTCCGGCGCCGCCGCGCGCGCCGAAAGATTGCCCCTTTCCAAGCCGCGCGGAGTGGATTGAGTAGGGCGACCGAATGGAGCCCCCGGATGATCGAGTTCTTCTTCGACTGCTCCAGCCCGTGGACCTACCTGGCGTTCCACAACATCCAGCCGCTGGCGGCGGAGTTCGCGGCCAAGATCGCCTGGCGGCCGATCCTGGTCGGGGGGATCTTCAACACCATCAATCCCAGCGTCTACGAGGGCCGCGCGCACCCGGTGCCGGCCAAGGCGCGCTATTCCGGCAAGGACCTGCAGGACTGGGCGCGGCTGGCCGGCTTGAAGATCAAGATGCCGCCCGGCGTCTTCCCGGTGAATAGCGTCAAGGCGATGCGGATGTGCCTGGTGCCGGGGAACAAGCTGGTCCCGTTCGCGACCGCCGTGTTCGAGGCCTATTGGGGGGCGGATCAGGACATTTCGCAGGACACGGTGCTGCGCGAGATCTGCGCCCGTGTCGGCCTGGACGCGGACGCGCTGCTCGCTGCCCAGGCCGCGGACGACATCAAGGCCCAGCTGCGCGCCAACACCGACGAGGTGATGGCCCGCGGCGGCTTCGGCTCCCCGACCATCTTCGTCGGCGGAACCGACATGTACTTCGGCAACGACCGCCTGCCGCTGGTCAGGGCGGCGCTGGAGCGGGCGCGGGCGGCGGCTTAGGGACCCTCAGCCGCTTCTCCTTGGCGCTTCCAGCTCCGCGGTCGTATGGTTCCGTATTCCTTCGCCACTTTCATTCGGGACTTTTCATCGATGGATTCGCCAGTGCGTGAGGCGCCGATTGTGGCGTTCGAGATCACCGTCAACGGTACATCGCGGCAGGTCGCGGTGGACGTGCGCACGACGCTGCTCGACCTGCTGCGCGAGCACCTCGGGCTGCCGGGGACCAAGAAGGGGTGCGATCACGGCCAGTGCGGCGCGTGCACGGTGCTGGTCGGCGGCAAGCGGATCAATTCGTGCCTGTCGCTGGCGGTGATGCACGAGGGCGAGAGTGTTACGACGATCGAAGGCGTCGGGCTGCCGGGGAACCTGCATCCGCTGCAGGCGGCGTTCCTCGACCGCGACGCATTCCAGTGCGGCTACTGCACGCCGGGCCAGATCTGTTCAGCGCTTGGCATGCTGGAGGAAGTACGACGTGGCGAGCCCAGTCAGGCGACGGAAGATCTGGGCGCCGAAGCCATCGTGCTGACCGACGAGGAAATCCGTGAACGGATGAGCGGCAACATCTGTCGCTGCTCGGCCTATCCGCAGATCCTCGAAGCGATCCGCGACATCGTCGGAGCGGTGGCATGAGGCCGTTCACCTACGAGCGGGCCGAGAGCGCGGCCGGCGCTGCGAAGGCGGCGGCGGAGACGCCGGGCGCCAAGTTCCTCGCCGGCGGCACCAACCTGCTCGACCTGATGAAGCTGGAGATCGAGCGGCCGGCGCATCTGATCGACGTCGGCCGGCTGCCGCTGTCGCAGATCGAGGCGACGGCCGACGGGGGCCTGCGCATCGGCGCGGTGGTCAGCAACAGCGACGCCGCCTCGGACCGGCGCGTGCGCACGCTCTATCCGGTGCTCAGCCACGCCCTGATCGCCGGCGCCTCGGCGCAGCTGCGCAACAAGGCCACCATCGGCGGCAACCTGATGCAGCGCACCCGCTGCGGCTACTTCTACGACGCGGCCAAGCCCTGCAACAAACGCGAGCCCGGCGCCGGCTGCAGCGCGCTGGGCGGCGATGCGCGGGGCAATGCGATCCTGGGCGCGAGCGAGCACTGCGTCGCCACCCACCCCTCCGACATGGCCGTCGCGCTCTCGGTGCTGGAAGCCAAGGTCGAGACCGTGACGCCGGCCGGCGCGACCCGGACCCTCGCCCTCGACGACGTGCATCGCCTACCCGGCGAGACGCCGCACATCGAGAGCAACCTCGAGCCGGGCGAACTGGTCACCGCCCTCGTGCTGCCGCCGCCGCCATCTGGCCGGCAGGAGTATCGCAAGGTGCGCGACCGCGCGTCCTACGCCGGCGGCCTGTTCAGCCTGGCGCTGGCGGGAAACCGGATGGCGCTGGGCGCGGTGGCGCTGAAGCCCTGGCGCGCCCACAAGGCCGAAGCGGCGCTGGCCGCCGGCGCATCGCATGCGGACGCCGCCGAGGCCGAGTTGGCGGGCGCGCGCGGTCTTGGCCGCAACGACTTCAAGATCACCCTGGCGCGGCGGGTCATGGTCGCGGCGCTGGAAGGGACACCCGTCAGATGAGCAGCATCTCCGACTACGCCCTGCCCAACCCGATCAACCAGAACCGCTCCGGCATCATCGGCCGGCCGGTCGACCGCTACGAGGGGCCGCTGAAGGTCTCCGGCACGGCGCCCTACGCCAATGAGGTGAAGACGCCGTCGCCGCCGGCCTATGGGGTGCTGGTCGCCGCCGAGATCGGCTGCGGCATGGTCACCGCCGTCGATGATGCGGCCGCGAGGGCCGCGCCCGGCGTCAAGCTGGTCTGGCACGCGTTCGACCAGCCGCCCGGCCAGGGCGAGGCGGGCGCCAAGTCCTACGTCCAGGGCCAGGCGGTGGCCGACCCGGTGCTGGTCAACCCGAAGGTCCGCTACTTCGGCCAGCCGGTCGCGCTGGTGGTCGCCGACACGTTCGAAAACGCCACCGCCGCCGCGGCGCTGGTGAAGGTCAGCTACGACGAAGATCTGGAGGCGCAATACGCATTCGACCCTGCCGAGGCCAGACCGACCGAGCACGACCAGGACAGCGTGGTCGGCGAGTTCGAGCACGCCTTCGCCGAAGCCCCGGTCCAGCTCGACGAGGTCTATTCCACCCCGATCCAGAACCATTGCCAGATGGAGCCCTGCGCCACCACGGCCTGGTGGGAAGACGGCAAGGTGCAGATCAACACCTCGGTGCAGATGATCAAAGGCCCGCAGCACCTGGTCGCCGAGACGCTGCAGATCCACCGCAACGACGTGCACCTGATGTCGCTCTATGTCGGCGGCGGCTTCGGCGGCAAGGGCTCCAGCTACGAGGACCTGGCGCTGGCGGCGCTGGCCTCGCGGGCGCTGGCGATGCCGGTGAAGATCGCCCTGACCCGGCAGCAGATGTTCAACGCCACGGTCCACCGCCCGGCCACGGTGCAGCGCGTGCGGCTGGGCGCGACGCCGGACGGGCGGCTGACCGCGCTGTCGCTGCTGGCGGCCACCCACTGCAACCGCAACGCCCCGTTCATCGAGCGCGCCGCCAATTTCTCGCGCGCCCTCTACGCCGCGCCTCACCGGCTGAGCGGCCATCGGCTGCAGTTGCTGGATATCGCCGTCGCCAGCGCGATGCGCGCGCCCGGCGAGGCGTCCGGGATGATGAGCCTGGAGGCGGCGATGGACGAGCTGGCCGACCGGCTCGGCATCGATCCGATCGAGCTGCGCATCCGCAACGAGCCGGACAAGCACCCGGAGAGCGGCCAGCCCTATTCGGCGCGCCAGCTGATCGAGTGCATGCGCGACGGCGCCGAGAAGTTCGGCTGGTCGCGCCGCAAGCTGAAGCCCGGCCAGGTGCGCGACGGCCGCTGGCTGGTCGGCATGGGCATGGCGGCGGCGATCCGCGGCAACTTCCTGCTGCCGGCCAAGGCCGCCATGAAGGTCGGCGCCGACGGGACCATCCGGCTGCGCCAGGGGATGACCGACATCGGCACCGGCAGCTACACCATCCTGGCGCAGATCGCGGCCGAGACCATGGGCGTGCCGCTGGAGAAGGTGGTGGTCGAGATCGGCGACAGCGGCTTTGCCCCGGCGCCTGGCTCCGGCGGCCAGTTCGGCGCCGCCTCGGCCGGCTCCGGCGCGCTTGCGGGCGGCATGGCGCTCAGGGCGAAGCTCACCGAGATGGCGCTCGGCGATCCAGCCTCGCCGCTGTTCGGCGCCTCGCCCGAAGCGGTGGAGTTCCGCGACGGGCTGATCACGGTCGAGAACCGCTCCGAGACCCTGGCTGCGCTGGTCTCGCGCCTGGCGCCGCAGGGCGTCGAAGCCGAGGGCGCGTCGGCGCCGGCGCCGGACATTCGCAACTTCGCCAGCTATTCGCACGGCGCCCAGTTCGCTGAGGTCGGCGTCGATCCGATCACCGGCGAGGTGCGTCTGCGGCGGATGCTGGGGGTGTTCGCTTGCGGCCGCATCCTCAACCCCAAGACCGCCAAGAGCCAGATCACCGGCGGCATGATCTGGGGCGTCGGCACGGCGCTGACCGAGAGCAACCGGATCGATGAGCGCTACGGCAGCCTGGTGAACCAGGATCTCGGGACCTACCTGGCCCCAGTCCACGCCGACATCGCCAACCTCGACGCCTATTTCCTGCCCGAGGTCGACGACAAGGCCAACCCGCTCGGCATCAAGGGCGTCGGGGAGGCCGGCATCTGCGGGGCCGGCGCGGCGATCGCCAACGCGGTCTACAACGCCTGCGGGGCGCGGGTGCGGGACTATCCGCTCACGCCCGAACGGGTGCTGGCGGCGATGGGGGTGCGGTAGGGGCCGCCTGGACGCATGTCCCGCCGGCGATCAATGGCTGGCGTCCTCGCCCAAAGGATAGTGCTTCGGCGGGCCGGCGAGCGCCGGCCCGTCCAGCCACACCTCGACCACATCGCCGTTGCCGATGAAGCGAGGGATCGCGACCTCCGAGTCGAGCCGGCGCAGCAGCGCCTGGATCGCGTAGCCGTGGCTGACCAGCACCAGCACGCCGTCACTGACCTGCGCCGCCTCGTCGAGCGCGGTCCAGAACCGCTCGCCGACGACGGCGAGGCTCTCGCCGCCGTGCAGGTCGGCGTCCAGCTCCCGGGTTTTCCGTTCGGCCATGTGCCGGGCCACCTCGGTGTAGGCCAGGTCCTCCATCCAGCCGAGCTCGCCTTCGCGGATGCGGTGATCCTGCGAGGCGCTCCAGCCACAGGCGGCGGCGATCGCCTGGGCGGTGGCGATGGCCCGCGCCTGCGAGCTGGCGATCAGCATCGCTTCGCCGAGCGCCTGCGCGGCGATGAATGCCGCCACGGCCTCAGCCTGCCGCCGCCCTTCGGCGCTCAGCGGCGAGTCGCCCTTGCCCTCGATCCGGCCATCGGCGTTGGCCTGGGACTGGCAGTGGCGAACGAGCAGGACGCGGCGCATGCCGTCATCTTCACCGCCGAACGGGTCGAAGCAAGGGCGCAACCGCGGTGAGTTTTCGGCAGGCTACCAGGCTCAGGCTTGAGCCGGGCGCAGGCGGAGGCGATATGAATGCCGGCGCCGGGCGGCGGACCGGAGGATTTGAACGATGGCGATGCAGCTCACCTCGACCCGCAAGGCGCAGTGGCGCCCGATCCGCGAGGGCGTGACCGTCACGCCGCTGCGAATGGACGGCGGCAAGGGCACCTTCCTCATGCACTATGAGCCAGGCTCGCGTTCGCCCACCCACACCCACCCGGGCGGCGAGGAGATCTACGTGGTCTCCGGAACCGGCCGGCTCGACGATCTGCCGATCGGCCCAGGCGATTTCATCTACACCCCGCCCGGCGAGGGCCACACGCTGCACGCCGAGACCGAGGTGGTGATCCACGTCATCCTGCCCGACCCGGTGGTCATCACCGAATAGAGGCGCGGTCTCAGCGCGTGGGCGCTCCGGCTAGTCCTTGCCGAGCCGCACCGTGACTTCCGCCGACAGCCCCGCCCGCAGTCGGTCCAGCCCTGGCTGGCCGGGGTCGAGCACGATGCGCACCGGGATGCGCTGGACGATCTTGGTGAAGTTGCCGCTGCCGGGTTCGAACGGGATCAGCGCGAACTGGGAGCCGGAGCCGGGGGCGAGGCTGTCGACGTGGCCGGTGAAGGTGACGCCGGGCAGGGCGTCGACCTTCACCTGAGCGATCTGGCCCGGGTGCATGCGGCCGATCTGGGTTTCCTTGAAGTTGGCGGCGATCACCGGCTGGGCCTGGCCGACGATGGTCATCAGCGTCACGCCCGGCTGCACCATCTGGCCGACGGTCGCCTGGACGTCGGCGATCGTGCCGGCGGCGGGCGCCACCACCGAAGTCTGCGACTTCTGCAGCTGCGCCGCGTCGAGCTCGGTCTTGGCGCGGTATTCGGCGGCGGTGGCCTCGCCCATCGCGGCCTGGATCTCGCCGCGGGTGCGGGCTGCGACCAAGGCCTGGCCACGGGCGGTCTCGAACGCCTGGCGCAGCAGCGGGTCGGCGGCCCCCTTCGGCCCCGCGAGCTGCTCGGCCGAATTGACCGCCCCCTTGGCCACCTTCTCCTCGGCGTCCAGGCGCGACAGACCGGCGCGCGCGGCCGCTTTCGAGGCCCGGGCGGCCAACAGGTCGCCCTGGGCCTTGGAGATCAGCAGGTCGTATTCCTCGGGGTCGATCTTCACCAGCAGGTCGCCGGCTTTCACCGGCTGGTTCTCCTGGGCGACGATCTGCAGGACCATCCCGCGCACCTTCGGCGAGACGATGGTCTTGTCGGCCTGCACATAGGCGTCGTCGGTCGAAGTGGTCGACTTGTCGGAGAAGATCCACAACAGGCCGGCGCCGATCGCCAGCAGGGCGATCAGCCCCACCGTCAGCGCGCGCCAACGCATCCGAGCCGTGGCGGCCGTGCCCCCGCCGTCAACCATGCAAGGTCCAGATTACTTCTGCGCGGGCTTTGCGCCGCATCGGGGCGATGATGCTAGCATGAGCCCCTGTGTCGCAAGCTGTTTGCGGATTGGGAGTTTGCGGATTGGCGATCGCCGCGGTTACGGCCGACCTGGAAGACGCTCCGGCGTTCGAGCTGCCCGACTGGCGCAAATTCGCGATCTTCCTAGTGATGGCGGTCGGCCAGTTCATGGCCCTGCTGGACATCCAGATCGTGGTCGCCTCGATGAGCTCGATCCAGGGCGGGCTCTCGGCCAGCCTGGACGAGATCGACTGGATCCAGACCGCCTATCTGATGGCCGAGATTGTGATGATCCCGTTGTCGGCCTACCTCGCCCAGGCGCTCTCGACCCGCTGGGTGTTCGCCGCCTCGGCCGCGCTGTTCACCCTGACCAGTCTGTTCTGCGGCGCGGCGTGGGACCTGCCTTCGATGATGGTGTTCCGCGCCATCCAGGGCTTCGTCGGCGGGGCGATGATCCCACTGGCCTTTTCCACCGGCTTCACCTTCTTCGACGGACCCAAGGCGGCGATCGCGACGGCGATCCTGGGCGTGATCTCGACCCTGGCCCCGACGCTGGGGCCGGCGATCGGCGGCATCATCACCGATACGCTGGGCTGGCGCTGGCTGTTCTTCGTCAACATCATCCCCGGCGCCGTCGTCGCGATCTCGCTGGTGGCGCTCGGCAAGTTCGAGAAGGCTGAGCCGCGGCTGCTGCTGAAGATCGACTGGCTGCACGCGGCCAGCCTGGCGGCGTTCCTGGGCGGACTGCAGTATGTGCTGGAGGAAGGGCCCAGGCGGCAGTGGTTCGGCGACCGCGGCGTCGCGGCCATGGCCTGGACCGCGGCGGTGGCCGGCGTCGTGTTCCTCGAGCGCTGCTTCTTCTCGCCAAGACCGCTGGTCAACATCGCCCCATTCCGCGAGCGCGGCTTCGCGGCGGCCAGCGTGCTGTCGTTCGCGATCGGTTTCGGCATCTTCACCAGCGTCTATCTGACCCCGGTATTCCTGGCCGGCGTGCGCGGGTTCTCGAGCCTGCAGATCGGCGAGACGGTGTTCATCTCCGGCATCTTCATGACCCTCTCGGCCGGGCCGGCGGCGTGGCTGGCGTCGCGGATCGACCTGCGCCTGCTGATGGTCATCGGCCTGATCCTCTACGTGACCTCGTTCTGGATGATGTCGGCGCTCGGCGCCGACTGGGGGTTCTGGGAGCTGTTCTGGCCGCAGGCGGTGCGCGGCGTGGCGGTGCTGTTCACCATGGTTCCGGTGGTCGGCATGGCGCTGCGCGACATGCCCGACGAGGAGCTGAAGGACGCCTCCGGCTTCAACAACCTGATGCGCAATCTCGGCGGCGCGGTCGGCATCTCGGCGGTCAACACCTGGCTGATCGACTTCACGCGGCTGCACGCGGCCAGTCTCGTCGCCGGCGTCGGGCAGGGCTCGGACGCCGCCACGACCATGCTGAGAGGCCTCGTGACCCGCTTCGGCGAGAGCGGCATCGAGCCCTCGCGCGGGGGCGGCATCGCCGCCCAGACGCTGATGCAGAACCTCACCACCCAGGCGCTGACGCTGGCGTTCGACGACGTGTTCCGGCTCACCGCCTGGATCTTCGTCGGGTGCCTGCTGCTGGTGCCGTTCTGCCTCGGCGGTCCGATGTCGCAGCGGGTGCGCGGGCATCACCACTGACACGCTGGCGCCATCAAGGCGCCCAGGAGTGCGCCTAGCTCGCGGGAGGGACGTCGTGACGCCTTGGGCCGCGGCCTGGCGCGCGCTAAGGTCCCTTCGTCCAAAAGGATTGTCTCGCGCATGAACTTCCGTCCGAGCCGCGTGCTCCTCGCCATCTCGGCGTCCGCGGCCCTTGCTCTCGCCGCCCTGCCCGCGGCGGCTGTTCCGAACTCCATCCCCCCATCGACCGTCTCGAGCGACGATCCGGCCTATCCGTTCACGCGGCCCAATCCTGAAGCCGAAATCGGCAAGCTGCCCAACGGCCTCACCTATGGCGTGATGCGCCGCGCCGGCACCCGGCAGGTCACCATCATCCTGATGGTCGGGGCCGGCAGCGGCGACGAGCAGCCGAACGAGCGCGGCGTCGCCCACTTCCTCGAGCACATGGCCTTCAACGGCTCGACCCACTTCCCGCCGGGCACGGTGATGAAGCGGTTCGCCGACATCGGCGTCTCGATCGGCCGCGACCAGAACGCCGAGACCGGCTTCGACGCCACCACCTTCAGCCTCGACCTCTCCGAAATCACCCCGGACCGGCTCGACATGTCGTTCACCTGGCTGCGCGACCTGGCCGACGGCTTGACCATCTCGCAGAGCGAAGTCGACCGCGAGCGCGGCGTGATCATGTCGGAGTACGTCGGCAGCCGAAGCGCGCTGGGCGACCTCGCCGAGAAGACCGAGAATTTCCTGCTGCCGGACCTGTTGGGGCCCAAGCGCGCGCCGATCGGCCTGACGCAGATCATTCAGACGGTGAACGCGGACACCATCCGCGGCTTCCACGACCGCTGGTACCGGCCGGAAAACTCGATCGTGGTGGCGGTTGGCGATCTGCCGCGCGATGAGCTGAAGCAGCGCATCGCCGACACCTTCGCTTCCTGGCGCAACGACATTCCGGCGCCGAAATCGCCCGATCTTGGCCACATCGACCCGAGCCGGCCGACCGCCGCCTTGATCGCGACGGAGGACCGCGCGCCGCCGACGCTGCGGGTTTGCCGCGGCATGGACAAGGACCCCGACCTGCAGGAAGGCGTCGACTCCCGCACCAAGGATTTCGAGGCCGCGCTGTGGCAGAACACGCTGGCCAAGCGGCTCTCCGCGCTCGCCAACCGCGCCAACCCGCCTTTCGTCTCGGCCGAGGTCGGGCGCGAAGAGGCGTTCAAGGCCGCCGACGTCACCTGCGTCACCGCCTCGCTGCGCGACCAGGACTGGCACACCGCGCTGACCGCGATCTCAACCGAAATGCGCCGGCTGTCGCGCTATGGCCTTACCGAGGACGAGTACCAGGCTGGCCAGAAGGGCCTGGTGGCCCAGGTCGAGGCCGAGGTCGGCCAGGCGCCGACCATGACCGGCTCGCAGCTGGCCCAGAGCATCGTCTCCAACCTTACCCAGCACGGCACCTTCTCCACCGCCGAGGAAGACCAGCGGATCGGCCGCCTGGCGCTGCAGACGCTCAGCCGCGAGAAGGTCGACGCCGAGTTCAACCGCGTCTGGAGCCGCGCGGCGCCGCCCCAGATCGTGCTGATCACATCCAAGCCGGAGCAGGAGGCTGCGGTGGCGAAGGTCTGGCGCGTGGCCGAAGCCGGCCCGCCGCCGACGCCGCCCGCCGCCCACCAGGGCGTGGCCTGGGCCTATGGCAGCTTCGGCCCGCCTGGCCGGGTGGTCAGCCGCGACGACCTGTCCGACATCGGCGCCACCCGCATCGCCTTCGCCAACGGCGTGCGGCTGAATTTCAAGCCGAGCCAGAACGCCCAGGACCGGGTGGAGATCCGCGTGCGCTTCGGCGCCGGCCAGGAGGAGCTGTCGGCGAAGGATCTGCCGGCCGCCAGGCTGGGCGCGACGCTGCTGCGCGAAGGCGGGCTGGGCAAGAACGACTTCGGCGACACCGTGCGTCTGTGCGAGGGCCACGCCTGCGAGTTCGAATTTGCGGTCGGTCGCGACGCCTTCGAGGTCGCCGGCGCCACGCGGCCGTCGGACCTCGATGTCGAGATGCAGCTGATCACCGCCTACATGTCCGATCCGGGCTTCCGGCCGGCGCTCGACGCGCGCATCCCGACCGCAGTGCGCACGCTCTACAAGATCACGCGCAGCGAGCCGGGTTTCGCCGCGGCGCTGGCGCGTGACAACGTCCTGCCGCCGCCGCGCGTGCCGCTGCTGCCCGACGAGCACGAGCTCGACGGCGTCAAGAGCGCCGACTTCGCCCGCATCCTGGGGCCGATCCTGAAGCATGACGCCCTCGAGGTGACCATCGTCGGCGACATCGACGAGGCGACCGCCACCCAGGCGGTGGCCAAGACGCTGGGCGCGCTGCCGCCGCGCGCCTGGCGCGACACCCGCCGTCCCGATGCGCCGACGGTGCGCTATCCGATCACCGAGAGCGCCGACGTGCACACCACCCACGACGGCTCGCCGGAGAAGGCGACGGTGCTGGCCACCTGGCCGCTGTTCGTCTGGGATCCGGGCAAGGTGCGCGAACAGCGCACGCTCGACCTGCTGGCCGACATCGTCCAGGGCGAGGCGATCGACGACATCCGCCAGCGCCTCGGCAAGGCGTATTCGCCGCAGGTCAACGTCGACCTTAATCGGGGCGGCGACCAGGGCGCCCTGACCGTGGCGATCGACACCTCCCCGGCCGCGACGGACGTCGTTGCCGGCGAGCTACGCAAGATCGCGTTGAAGCTGGCCAGCGGCGACATCACCGACGCCATGCTCGAGCGCGCCCGCCGCCCGGTGCTGGACAACGGCGCCACGCGCGAGATCTCCAATCCGTGGTGGATCGCCATGCTCGACGGCTCATGGGCCCACCCGGACCAGATCGCCGCCGCCAAGACCTGGCAGGCCGACTATGAGACCATCACCCTCGACGAGGTGAAGGCCGAGGCCAAGCGCTGGCTGGCGGAGGATCCGCTGATGGTCATCGCCGCGCCCGTCGCCCCAACCCAGGCCGCGAACACGGTGGTCAAACCCAAGGGCTAGGCGAACCGGCGCGCAGCGGCGGTTCGGCCCCAGAGGGGACGCGAAAATCCGCGACGCTATCTGTAGTTGTTGTTAACGCTCCGGCAGTGCCTTGTGGCGATTATTTCGCGGCGAGGAAGCGCCATGCCGGTACCGTCTGAAGCATCCCAGCCATACGCGATCGGCCACCCGCAGGCGGTCGCCTTCTCGGTGCAGCTTGGTCGCAACCAAGTCGTGCAGACCCTGGGCCTCAGCATGGTCGCCCTGGTGGGCCTGGGGGTTGCGCAATGGCCGGTGGTGCTGGTCTGGGCCCTGGCCACCGCCTGCGTCGTCGCCGCCGAGGATCTCTTGCTGCGGCGGATATCGCGGGCCACCGCCCCGTCAAGGGCCGCGCGGATCTGGGCGCCGACGCTGCGCATCCTCGTGACCACTCTTTACGCCAGCGCCGCCTTCGTATTGCTGGTCAAGGGCGACGGCGGCCAGAAGCTGTTCGCCTTCAGTCTGATGAGCGCCTCGATGGTGCACGTCCTGATGCGCTACTACCGCTCGCCGCCGATCTTGCTGGCATGCCTGGCGCCCTGGATCGCCATCCTCAGCCTGGGCGGATTCGGCCTGACCCGGGCGGCGCTGCGTGAAGCCCACTTGCTGGCGGCGCTTGCGCCGACGTTCACGATCCTGATGTTCGCGGTGCAGTTCTGGGCCGCGCGGGCGCAGCTTTCCGGGGCGTGGGATGAGCTGATGAACGCTCGCGAGGCCGCCGAACAGCGCGAGCGCGCGGCGGACGCGGCCAACCGCGCCAAGTCGCAGTTCCTGGCCACCATGAGCCACGAGCTGCGCACGCCGCTGAACGGCGTCCTCGGCATGGCCCAGGCCCTGACCAGCGAAGGCCTGACGGCGCTCCAACGCGAACGGGTGAGCGTCATCCGCCGCTCGAGCGAAAGCCTCCTGGCGGTGCTGAACGACCTGCTGGACCTCTCCAAGATCGAGACCAGCTCGCTGGAGCTCGAGCTGGTCGAGTTCGACCTCGAGCAGCTGGTGCGCGGCATCGCCGCGGCCTACGAGCCGCTGGCGGTGAGGAAGGCGCTGGGGTTCGCCTGCGAGGTCGCGGGGGACGCCCGCGGCCGCTACCTCGGCGATTCCGCGCGCATCCGCCGGATCCTCTACAGCCTGGCCGACAACGCGGTGAAGTTCACCCACGAGGGGGCCGTCACGCTGAAGGTCGATCGCGAGTCGGACCGCGTGGTTTTCCGGGTGATCGACAGCGGCATCGGCATCGCCCAGGACGACCTGGCGCGTCTCTTCGAGAGCTTCTTTCAGGCCGACGCGACGCTCACGCGCCGCTACAGCGGGGTCGGCGTCGGCCTGGCCATCTGCGGCGAGCTTTCAAGTCTGATGGGCGGGGTGATGGAGGCGTCCAGCCGGCTAGGCGTCGGCTCGGTGTTCACGCTGACATTGCCGCTGAAGCAGGTCGGCGCCGCGGACGCGGCTGACGAGGCGTCGCCCGATGACGAGGCGTGGGAGGGGGCGACCGCGCTGCGCGTTCTGGCCGCCGAGGACAATCCCACCAACCAGCTGGTGCTGAAGACCTTGCTGGCGCCAGCCGGCATCGAGCCGACGTTGGTCGGCGACGGCCGCCAGGCGCTGGAGGCCTGGGAGTCGCAGGCCTGGGACATCATCCTGATGGACATCCAGATGCCGGAGATGAACGGCGTCGAGGCCACCGTGGCGATCCGCCGCCGCGAGGGCGAGAGCGGCCGGACGCGAACGCCGATCGTCGCGGTGACCGCCAACGCCATGACTCATCAGCTTGCCGACTACATGGCCGCTGGCATGGATGGCGTCGTCGCCAAGCCGGTGGAGATCGCCACCCTGTTCAGCGTCATGGAGCAGGCGCTGGCGGGCGAGGGGCCGGCCGAAGGCGCGCTGCAACAGGCGGTCTAGGGACTTCCCCGCTACGGCGCGGGCGTCGGGCCCTGCAGCTCGATCGTCGCCGTGTCGGTCTCGATATCGTTGAGCGCGGCGCGGACTTCGACGCCATCCGCGAAGCGCAGACGCACGTTGGCAGGGGATCGCGAGACCAGGTTGGCAAGGTCGCCGCGGACATCGCCGCTGGCCGTTCGCATCTGGCCCTGGCCGTAGACGTCGATGGCGTAGGCGACCGGTCGCCGGCCATTGGCGCCCCACAGCAGGGTGCCGTCGCCGCGCAGAGTGTGGAGCAGCCGCAAGGGGCCGCCGAGGTTACCGCGCATAGGGAAGAGCCCGGAATTGCGACGCAGCGCGCCTGACAGAAATAAGCATAAGCCGCTTTCTGGGTGGGCCGAAGCCGCGCGGCGCGCGGCAGTCCGAACCTGGCCGGCAAGTCGGCCTCCCACGGGCACAATAGCACGGATGGGCCGGGAACGGGCTAATATCGTGATCGAGCGGGCTCGGCAGGGCGGCGAAGCGGCCGCGGCGGGCTGCGCCTAGCCGAACATGTGCAGCGCCGCTTCGCCTCGCACCGCGATGGTGTCGACCGGTCCTCCCGGAGACGCGGCGTTGAAAATCGCGATGGTCAGGACGCCGGTGGCGTAGGCCGCGGTGTCCAGATTGGAGCGGTGCGCGAGCAGTTCAGGCTCCGAAGGCGAGAGCTTTCCGGCCCAGACCGGCGTGTGCCCGTGCACCACGTGTTTGCCGTCGGGAAACTCGTTGCCGTCGGCCAGCAGGAAGCGCTGGCGCACCCAGAGCAGCACGTCCTCGCGTTGCCGGGCGATGCGCACGCCGGGCAGCAGGCCCCCATGCACGAACACCCGGTGCTCGTCCTCCAGCACCGAGGGCAGCGATTCCAGCCAGGCCAGGTGGTGCTCGGGGATCAGGTCCAGGCTGAACTGGTTGAGGCTTTCGGCGCCATACGACCGCAGCGTCGCGTCCCCGCCGAACGACAGCCAGGTCTCCAACAACTCGGCGTCCCGCCGCCGGCACGCCTGGATCATCATGGCCTCGTGGTTGCCCTTCAGGCAGAAGATCGCGCCCCGCTTCCAGCCCATCAGGAACTCGATCACGCCGCAGCTGTCGGGCCCCCGATCGACATAGTCGCCCAGGAACACCACCGGGCTCTGGCGTCCCTGGTCGAGCCGCAGCAGCTGCGTGCGGGCGGCCTTGAGCAGGTCCAGACGGCCATGCACGTCGCCGATCGCGTAGACGATGTCTTGCGGGCCGGACAGGCCGGCCTGTTGCAGCCTCATGGGCGCAGTCTTCCCTCGATCACGGCGTCAAGCCGTCGCGGACCGGCGAGGATAGCCCTCGAATGGTTGCCAGACCGTGACATGGCAAAGGTGCGCGTAACCTTGTTCGCCAGGTGACGCTAGTTGGCGCGGGGGTGCGGCCCGAGGTGCGTGAGACGCGCGCCGAAGCCCGGCGCATCTCCAATTGGCAAGGCCAGCCATGCCCCCTCATCCGAAGGTGAGAGGGCAGGCTTTCGACTGGCGGCCTAGACCCAGGCGCCGGGGGGAACCGGGATCGCCGACGAGGGCCGCAGGGTCGCCACCGAGACGTGCGGCCAGGTGAGGCCGTTAAAGCTCAGCATCACGGTCTGGCTGTACTGGATCTGGGTCGAGGTGACGGTGATCGGCCGCGGTATCGGGATCGGGCCGGGCGGATGGACGATGAAGCTCGGCTGCAGCCCGCCCGCCGGCGCCGGCCCTTCAGGCTGCAACGTCAGCGGCGCCTCGCCAGGCGTAAAGACCGGGACCAGGATCGTATGCTGCACGGTCTCGATCCAGAACGTCGCGGTCATCTGGGTGGTGCGGGCGTTGGGCTTCACCCCACCCGCGTCGCCCATCAGGAAGGCGATGTTCTCCGCTCCGCCGCCGAACAGCGGCGAGGCCGGGCTGGTGGAGATGTTGATCACCGTCGTGTGGGTGATGTGCTGGCCGGCGATCGCGTTGCGCAGCACCGTGTTGGGGTCCGTCAGCATCGCCTGGGTGATGGTGCCGGCGGCGATGAAGCTGGTCAGGTCCTGAGGGATGCGCGCCGAGCCGTGCGACGTGGCGGTCTGGCTGGCGAACGGGAACTTGGTCGCTCCCTGGAACGGGGTGATATCGACCGGTGGGATCACCGGCGGGCCGTTGATGGTGCTGGAGGTGCCTTGCGCGAGCACCGTGGTGCCGTGCGGGATCGACGCCATCCGCGCCACCTCCTGGCCCTCCTTCGGGTCGGTGGTCGGCGGCACGCAGATCCAAAGGCCGGGCTCGAGGTGGATGCCGGTTGGCTGGGCCGGATTGGTGACGTCGCTGATCGATTGCAGATAGGGCACGCCGTTGAGGAACGCGTCGGCCTGCACCATGCCGCGGTTCGGCACCGAACCCAGGGCCGGCGAGAAGGACAGCGTCTCGGAGGTGAGGTTCAGCTCCAGCACGTTGTCGCTGCCCGAAACCGGGATCGGCAGCGGCGTCGGCGTGGTCGGGCTGTCGGGACGGAAGATGGTGTTGAAGCCGTTGCCGGTGAAGGTGCCGGTGAAGGCGGCCAGCGGTCCAAGCGTCGGCGTCAACAGGCCGATCGGCGTCAGGTGCAGGCCGGCGGCGATCGGCACCTCGGTGATCTTGAACCCCGTCGGCAGCTGCACCGCGGGCCGCAGATCGAGGTGCGTCAGCGCCGCGACGAGCGAGGCGTGAGTGGCGGTTTCGGTGCTCAATTTCAGCGGCTCGGCGATCGTGGCCGCCGGCTTGATGGTGGTGTCAGGCATAGTCAGCTCTCCCGATGTGCGGATCGGCCCCCCACCGACCGGAACGTGCAAAAGACCCCAGAACAACGTTCTGCGAGAACAACCGCTGCCTATCACAACGACAGGTGCGATTGACTCTCACTTCTCGTTGAACGTGTCGATTTCTCGTTATCAGAGAGTGGTCGCGCTCATCTCGCCGGATGCGCGCTCGGGCCTTGCCTGGTCACAGGTTCCGGTATGAATTCGGCCGCTTGGGGAGACCGGTCTGAATGGACGCGACGCTGAGTTGGGTGAGGGGCGCCGACGCGCCACCGTTGCTGGAGACCACGATCGGCCAGGCGCTGGACGCGGCGGCGCTGCGGTGGGGCGAGGCCGACGCCCTGGTCTCGGCGCACCAGCAGGTCCGCTGGAGCTGGCGCGGCCTGGCGCAGCGCGCGGACGCGTTCGCCGCCGGACTGCTGGCGTCGGGCCTAGATCCTGGCGATCGCATCGGCGTCTGGTCGCCCAACTGCGCGGAGTGGGCGCTGACGCAGTTCGCCGCGGCGAAGGCCGGGATCATCCTGGTGACGATCAACCCGGCCTACCGCCTGTCCGAGCTCGAATACACGCTCAACAAGGTGGGGGTGAAGGCGCTGGTGACGGCCGAGCGCTACAAGACCAGCGACTACGTCGGCATGGTCGAGGCGCTGGCGCCGGAGCTGCCGGGCAGTTTTCCGGGCGCGCTGCGGGCGGCGCGGGTTCCGAGCCTGCGCGCGGCGATCAAGATCGGCGGCGAGACGCGCCCCGGCTGGTTCGACGTCGATGACATCCCAGGCCTGGCCGAGCCCGAGCACGACGCGCGCCTTGCCCAGATCGCCGGGGAGATCGACCCCGGGGAGGCGGTCAACATCCAGTTCACCAGCGGCACCACCGGCCTGCCGAAGGGCGCGACGCTGACGCATCGCAACATCCTCAACAACGGCTACTTCGTCGGGCTGGCGCAGCAACTAGGCCCCGCCGACCGCATCTGCATCCCGGTGCCGCTCTACCACTGCTTCGGGATGGTGATGGGCAACCTGGCGGCGGTCACCCACGGCGCGGTCGATGGTCTATCCGGCCCCGACGTTCGACCCCGAGGCGACGCTGGATGCGATCGAGGCCGAGCGCTGCACCGCGCTGTACGGCGTGCCGACCATGTTCATCGCCGCGCTCGGCAGCCCGAACTTCGCCGCCCGCGATCTCACCTCGCTGCGCACGGGGACGATGGCCGGCTCGCCCTGTCCGGTCGAGGTGATGAAGCAGGTGGTGGACAGGCTGCACATGAAGGACGTGACCATCGCCTATGGCATGACCGAGACCAGCCCGGTCAGCTTCCAGACCGGTCCGGACGATGCGATCGAGCGTCGCGTCTCGACCATCGGCAGGGTGCAGCCGCATCTCGAGGTGAAGATCGTCGACGCGGACGGGGAGGTGACGGCGCGCGGTGTTCCCGGCGAAGTCTGCACGCGCGGCTATTCGGTGATGCTGGGCTACTGGGACGATCCGGAGCGCACCGCCGAGGCGATCGACCCCGAAGGCTGGATGCACACCGGCGATCTGGGCGTGATCGACGCGGCCGGCTACGGCAACATCGTCGGGCGGATCAAGGACATGGTCATCCGCGGCGGCGAGAACATCTATCCGCGCGAGATCGAGGAGTTCCTCTATACCCACCCCAAGATCGCCGACGTCACGGTGGTTGGCGTGCCAGATGTGAAGATGGGCGAGGAGCTCTGCGCCTGGGTCCGGCTGGTTCCCGGCGAGCGGGCCGAGGAGGAGGAGATCCGCGCCTTCTGCCGCGGCCAGATCGCCCATTACAAGATCCCGCGCTACATCCGCTTCGTCGACGAGTTCCCGATGACGGTGACCGGCAAGATCCAGAAGTTCCTCATCCGCGACCGCATGATGGCCGAACTCGCGCTCAAGGCAGCGCAGACGGCTTAGCCGCCGCTTCCGCCGCTTTGGTGGGGGAGGGTGGAGCGGCCGGCGGATTGAGGTTCTCCAGCACCACCGCGGTCTTGTCGGCGTAGATCTGCTTCCAGCCCGGCGTGCGCTGGAGCGCCTGGGTCAGGAACAGGTTCGGCGGCGCGATCGCCCAGCGGATGGCGTAGTGGGTGATCGCGCGGTCCATCGCCGCTGGATTGGCGCGCTGGATCAGGTCGTCGTCGGCGACGAAGGCGTCGCCGTACATGTCGGCGCGGCCGTCGATGTAAGGGCGCACGCCCTTGAAGATCAGGTAGCCGCCGAAGTCGTAGTAGTTCAGCACCGGCTGGCGCCTCAGCGCGGCGGGGACGTGGGCGAGGGCGGTGATCGGCGCGGTCGGGCCGTCGACGCGGACCTGCGGCGTGACCAGCCGGCCCACGATCAGCGCGGCCAGCAGTCCGCCGCCCAGCAGCGCCTGCGCCCGCGGCATCCGCCACGGGGTCCAGACGGCGCCCGGCCGGCCTAGCGCGCGGCCGAACGGCTCGGCCAGCAGCAGCGGCCCGACGACGCCCAGCAGGATCTCCTGGCGCACGTGCTGCAGGCTCATGTGGACGAGGCCGAGCAGGATGGCGGCGCGGACAGCGCTCAGCCGCGCCCCGCGCCAGAAAGCGGCGAACAGGCCCGCGAGCAGCGCCAGCTCCAGCGGCGAGGGCTTAAGGAAGTCCGGGCTCTGCCACTCGGTGATCACCGGCAGGGTCTTCATGTTCAGCACCTTCAGCGGGAAGGTGAGGCCTTCGACGCCATGCGGCGTCGTCAGCGTGGCGGCCAGGCTCAGCCCCAGGAACGCAAACCAGCCGGTGAAGCCGCGGCGGGTCCAGTTCTTGGTGTCCAGCAGGGCTTCCAGGCCGAGCGCGGCGGCCAGGCCATAGCCGACGACGAAGCTGGAATGCAGGTTGGCCCAGAGCATCATGACAAGCGCGAGCCAGATCGGCGGGGCGGTCTTCGCCTCGCGCGATCGCAGCAGCTCGATGGTCCAGAACGCCAGCAGCGGCAGCACCAACAGGTGCGGCCGGGCCAGCATGCCCGGCGCGACACAGGCGAGGCCGATCACGACCGCCAGCAGCGCCGGCAGCACGCCCAGCCAGCGCAGCAGCCAGGCGCCCATCAGCAGCGCCGTCAGGCCCATGGCGAGCCCGAACAGCAGCATCAGCGCGCCCCAGCCGCCGGCCTGGTAGACGGCGGCCATGACGACCTCGCTCAGCCACTCGTGCGCGACCCAGGGCCGGCCGACGAAGGTGAACGAGAACGGATCGGCGGCCGGCACGGCGAGGTGCTGGATCATCCAGCGCCCGGCGCCCAGGTGCCAGAAGGTGTCGCCGTCGTTGAGGATCGGCGCGGCGAAACTCAGGCCAGCAGCCAGCAGGATCGGGATCACCCAGATCAGCAGGAACCGTGCGCGGGTCCGCTCGAGGCTCTCGCGAATGGGCGTCATCGGGCGCCAGTGTCGCCGGATTCGCCGGCCGCGCAGACAGCGTCGCGGCTCACCACCACGGATAGAAGCGCGGCATCTGCGAGGCCTTGGCCCGGAACTGCGCGGGGCGCTTTTCGCGGAACGACGCCACGCCCTCCTTCCCGTCGGCGAGGCTGGTGTAGAACATCGCCAGGGAGTCGACCTTGTGCGCCGACAGCGGGTCGGGCAGGGCGCTGTTGCGCAGCATCATCTGGCGGGCAAGCGCGGTGGCGACCGGCGAGCGGCCGTCGACCAGCCGGTGCGCGAAGGCGCGGGCCTCGGCCAGGAGGTCGTCCGGCGTATGCACGCTGCGCACCAGTCCCGCCCGATGCGCTTCCTCGGCCCCGAAGATGTCGCCCGTGTAGACCCACTCCAGCGCCTGTTGCAGGCCGACGATGCGCGGCAGGAACCAGCTCGAGCAGGCCTCCGGGGTGACGCCGATCTTGCCGAAGACGAAGCCGATCCGCGCCTTGTCGGAGGCCAGGCGGAAGTCCATCGCCAGCGTCATCGTCGCCCCGACGCCCACCGCCGCGCCATTGATGGCGGCGATCACCGGCTTCCTGCAGTCGTAGATCGCCAGGGAGACGCGCCCGCCGGTGTCGCGCACGCCGTTCAGGATCTTGGGGTCCTCCAGCCACTGCATGTCTTCCAGGCTGGGGGTCAAGCCTTCGTCCAGCCCGAAGACGTTGCCGGGCACGGAAAGATCCATCCCGGCGCAGAACGCCCGCCCCGCGCCGGTGACCACCACCGCGCGGACGTCGTCGTCCTCGCTCGCCCGGCCAAACGCGGCCACCAGCTCATTGGCCATCTCGACGGTGAAGGCGTTGAGCTGATCCGGACGGTTGAGCGTCAGCGTGACCACGCCGTCGTCCAGGCCGTAGTCGAGGGTCTCGTAGGTCATGGCGCGCCAATCCTGAGTCAGCCGGGCGCTGGTTCGTAGTGCACTTCCGTCCGGCGCTCTAGCTCGCGCTGGATCGACCGTCCGAGCCGGGCCCTAGAGCCCGTAGGCGCTGGCCCGGTTCTCGCCCAGGCTTTCGGCGGCCGGGGCGATGCGGCGGTAGATCAGCGCCTCGGCGATGTGCACGCGGCGGACGCCGCTCGCGCCCTCCAGGTCGGCGATGGTGCGGGCGAGGCGGATGGTGCGGGTCCAGCCGCGGGCGGAGAGGCCGCCGGCCTCGGCGGCGCGGGCCAGCAGGGCGCTGGCGGGCGCGTCCAGCGCGGCGATCGTCTCCAGCCAGGCGCCCTCGGCGCGGGCGTTCAGGGGCGAGACGCCGTCGCCATGCTTGGTCGCGCGATCGGACTGGATGCGGCGCGCCTCGGCGACGCGGGCGGCCACCTCCGCGGTGCCCTCGGCCGGTGGCGGCAGCGCCAGGTCGGCGGCGGTGACCGGCGGGACGTCGACGGTGAGGTCGATGCGGTCGAGCAAAGGCCCTGAGACGCGGCTCTGGTAGGCCATCTGGCAGCGCGGAGCCTTGCCGCAGTGGCCGCGCCCCGGCCCGCCGACGCCGCAGCGGCAGGGATTCTGCGCCGCGACCAGCTGCACCTTGGCCGGATAGCGGATGTGGTAGTTGGCGCGGGCCACCATCACCTCGCCGGATTCCAGTGGTTGCCGAAGCGAATCAAGCGCTTGCGGGTGGAATTCCGGGAGCTCGTCCAGGAACAACACCCCGTTGTGCGCCAGGGAGACCTCGCCTGGCTTGGCGCGGACGCCGCCGCCGGTCAGGGCGGCCATGCTGGCGGAGTGGTGCGGGCTGCGGAACGGCCGGGCGCGGGTCAGCGCGCCCTTGGCGATCAGCCCGGCCATCGAGTGCACCATCGAGGTCTGCAACAGCTCTTCGGCCGAGAGCGGCGGCAACAGGCCGGGCAGCCGCTGCGCCAGCATCGATTTTCCCGAGCCGGGTGGGCCGACGTAAAGCAGGTTGTGGCCGCCGGCCGCGGCGATCTCCAGCGCCCGCTTGGCCTGCTCCTGGCCCTTGACGTCCTTCAGGTCCGGCACGCGCGCGCCGTCCAGCATCGGCCCAGGCTTGGGCTGGCCCATCACCTGGGTCCCGCGGAAGTGGTTGACGATGGCGATCAGGGAGCGCGGCGCGAGGACCGCGGTCTCGCCGGCCCACGCGGCCTCAGGGCCGCACGCCTCGGGGCAGATCAGCCCCATGTTCCAGGCGCCGGCCGCCATCGCCGCGGGCAGGGCGCCGGCGACCGGGGCGATCTGGCCGTCGAGGTTGAGCTCGCCGATCGCCGCCCAGCCGTCGAGCGCGTCGGCCGGCAGGATGCCCATCACCATCATCAAGGCGAGCGCGATCGGCAGGTCGTAGTGGCTGCCTTCCTTGGGGATGTCGGCTGGCGACAGGTTGGCGACGATGCGCTTGGGCGGCAGCGCCAGGCCCAGGCCGGAAAACGCCGCCCGCACCCGCTCCTTGCTCTCGGCCACCGCCTTGTCCGGTAGTCCGACCACGGCGAAATGCACCGCGCCGCTGGTCAGCTGCACCTCGACGTCGACGCGCCGCGCCTCGACGCCTTCGAAGGCCACGGTGACCACCCGCCCAGCCAAAGCCCGAAAAACCCCTTTTTATCCCAAGACTTATCCACATCTGACCACAGTCGCCGGCCCGGATCAAGAACAAAAACGGAACAATCCGAGAGAGTGTGGCGAATCAGTGACCTAACAGCAGCGCTTGAAGCGTCATGGAAGCTTCACGGTAAGCTAGCCGACTTATAGCGAGGCGATGAACGCCTGCATTTCGGCGCTCACTTCGCGGTCCTCCGGCGTGAAGCCGTTGAAGCCGCCGTGCGGCATGCCCTCCCAGACGTGCAGCTCGGCCCGCACGCCGGCGCGGCGCAGCTTGCGGTGCATCAGGATCGCGTTGGAGAGGAAGATGTCGCGCCCGCCCGCCTGCAGGAAGGTCGGCGGGAAGCCGGCGACGTCGCCCAGCAGCGGTGAAAGGTAAGGGTGGGTCAGGTCGGCGCCGGCCGCGTAGTAGAGGTTCATCTCGGTCAGCCGATTGCGCAGCACGGTGTCCAGCCCCATCAGGGTGTGGAAGCTGTCGCCGCTCTCGGTCAGATCCAGCTCCGGCGTCAGCAGGATGGCGCCGGCCGGCATCGGCATCCCTTCGTCCTTGGCGCGGAGCAGCAGCGCGGCCGCGAGATTGCCGCCGGCGGAGGTGCCGCTGACCACGATGTCCTCCGCCTTATGCTCGGCCAGCAGCGCTCCGTAGACCGCGACGCAGTCGTCCAGCGCGGCCGGGTAAGGCCCGTCAGGCGGCACGCGATAGTCGAGCGCATAGGTGACCCGCCCGGTGCGCAGCGAAATCGCCGCCGCTTCGAAGCGCACCGCCGATTCCCCGCCGCCGAAGATCAGCGCCCCGCCGTGAATATCGAACACCACGTGTCGATCGTCGATCAGCCGCTCGCCGCGCGGCCGGCCGACATAGACCGGAACCCCGGCCATCTCGCGCGGTTCGACGTCGGCCTTGAGCCGCTCCATCAGCGGCCCACGCACGGCCGCCGCGCCTTCGCTGCGCTGGGCGATCAGCTTGCGCCAGGCGTCGTGGTCGTCGAGCGCGGGCATCGCGCCGTCGCCGGGCAGGCCCGCGGACAGCACCTCGCGGGCCGCGTCGCTGATCGCGGCCGGCAGCGGAATCTGGCGCGCCGGCAGGCTGACGACCGGTGCTGCGGTCTTGCTCTCGATGCTCATCGCGTCCTCCCGTTTCTCGAACCGTAAGCCGGTCGCGAGTCCCCCGCCAAGGCCTCAGACGATGCCGCGGATCGCCTCGATGCGGTCCCACAGCGCCGCCGCGGCGTCGGCGCCGCCGAACCGCTTCAGCTGCTGGGCGCCGGTGGGCGAGGTGACGTTGATCTCGGTCAGGTAGTCGCCGATCACGTCGATGCCGACGAACAGCAGGCCGCGGTCCTTCAGCTCGATGGCGATCGCATCGCAGATCTCGCGGTCGCGGGCGGTCAGCTCCACCGCCTCGGCGCGGCCGCCGCGGGCGAGGTTGGAGCGCACCTGGCCCTCGGCCGGGATGCGGTTGATCGCGCCGATCGGCTCGCCGTCCACCAGCAGGATGCGCTTGTCGCCGGCCGAGACCGCCGGGATGAACTTCTGCGCGATCACCGGCTCGCGGCCGATCATCGCGTGCAGCTCGAGCAGCGCATCGAGGTTGGGATCGCTGGCCTTCAGCCGCACCACGCCCGAGCCGGCGCCGCCGTAGAGGGGCTTGAGCACGATGTCGCCGTGCATGGCGTGGAAGTCGCGCAGCGCTTCGGCGTCGAGCGTGATCAGCGTCGGCGGCTGCAGGCCGGGAAAGTCGGTGACGAAGAGCTTCTCCGGCGCGTTGCGCACCTCGGTGGGGTTGTTCACCACCAGGGTCGCGGGATGGATCTTCTCCAGGAAGTAGGTCGCGGTGATGTAGGCCATGTCGAACGGCGGATCCTGGCGCATCAGCACCACGTCGAACTCCGACAGGTCGCGCACCTCGACGTCGCCCGAGGTGTGGTGGTCGCCCTTCACCGCGCGCAGGTTGGCGCTGCGGCCGCGCGCCAGCACCCGCCCGTCCTCCAGCGCCAGCTTGTCGGCCGCGAAGATGAACAGGCCGTGGCCGCGGGTCTGCGCCTCCAGCATCAGCAGGAAGGTGGTGTCGGTGTCGATATTGACCCGCTCGATGGGGTCCATCTGGATGGCGACCTGAAGGGGCATGACGGCTCCGGAGCGATGGTCCCGGCTTGTCCCTTCGCCGGAAGCGGCAAGCAAGCCAGAAATGCCCGCAGCGATCCTAGTTCAGCTTCAGCCGCACGCGTTCGCGAGCGGCTCGGGCCGCTAGCGCCGCGCCGCCGTCGAGGCGCTGGGCGTTGGCGAGGGCCTCCAGCGCGCCGGCCAGCGCGCCCTGGCCCTCGCGGGCGGCGGCGACGTCGATCCAGGGGCGGTGGTCCTTCGGGTCGATCAGAGCGCGGCGCAGCGCCGAACGCTCGGCGCGGGCGAAGTCGCGGGCGGCCACGGCGCGGGCGAAGACGTTGTTCTGCAGCCGGATCAGCACGGCGCGGTCGCTGGCCGGGGTCATCAGCGCTTCCAGCTTCTCGGCCACGTTCGGGGTCAGGCCGGCGTGCAGGGCGCGGCGGGTCAGCTCCGAGGGCAGCACCACGCGGCCTTCGCTGAACGGGTCCAGCGCCAGCGGCCCTTCGACGGTCTCGATCCGCAGCAGGAAGTGGCCGGGGAAGTCGACGCCCTTCACGTCCAGGCCGGCGCGGCGGGCGGCGTCGAGGTAGAAGATGCCCAGCGTCACCGGCAGGCCCTTGCGCCGCTCGGCGACGCAGATGACGTCGGTGTTTTCCCGGCTGTCGTAGCTGATCAGGTCGCCGGCCAGGCGCATGTCGCCGGCCATGGTCTCGGCCAGCGCCTCCTCCGGCGATTCGCGCTCCAGCCGCGCCGAGAGCCGCTCGACCGCCTCCGCGGCGAAGCTGCGCACCGGCGCCGGATCGCGGCTCGGATCCTCGTGCACCGCGCAGGCCAGCGCCGCCTCGAGCAGCGGAAAGCCGGCGTCGGGCTTGCCGCCGATATCTGCCAGGAAGCTTTCGGCTTCGTCGCGCGTCATTGGCCCCTGGCTAGTCCCCAAACCAAGCGTCGCGAATATGACAAGGCCAGCGCCCGGGCGCGAGGGCCATCAGGTCGAGACGCACCGCCGCACCCTTCAGGTCGGACCGCCGCGCGGCGAAGGTCTCGCCGGCCCGGCGCAGCCGCTGGCGCTGCTGGTAGCCGACCGCCTCCAGCGCCAGCTCCCGCGAGCCGCGCAGCTTCACCTCGACCACCGCCAGCACCGGCCCCTTCTTGGCCAGCAGGTCGATCTCGCCCTGCGGCGTCTTCAGGCGAAAGCCGAGGATGCGGTAGCCCTTGGCCATCAGCCACAGCGCGCTGACGACTTCGCCGCGGCGGCCGGCGCGGCGGGCGTTGAAGCCGGTCGTGCGCCGATCGCGCGCCACGTCAGCGCCCCTGCAGCGCCAGCGCGCGGCGATAGAGCTCGCGGCGCGGCAGGCCCAGCGCGTCGGCGACTTCGCTGGCGGCGTCGGCGGGGGAAAGCCGGGCCAGCGCCTCCGTGAGGGCGGCATCGGCGTCGGCTGGCTCGGCGGCGACCTCGGCGGGCGGGCCGATCACCACCACCACCTCGCCCTTCGGCGCGGCCAGCGCCGGATCGGCGGCGAGGGTGGCGAGGTCGCCGCGCTTCAGCGTCTCGTGCAGCTTGGTCAGCTCGCGGGCGACGGCGGCCGGGCGAGGCCCGAGCACGGCGGCCATGTCCGCCAGCGACGCGCCCAGACGCGAGGCGCCCTCGAACAGGATCAGCGTCGCGCGCACAGCCTTCAGGTCCTGCAGGAACGCGCGGCGGGCGGCGGATTTCGGCGGCGGGAAGCCGGCGAACAGGAAGCGGTCGGTTGGCAGGCCGGCGACGCTCAGCGCCGCCAGCGCCGCCGACGGGCCGGGGATCGGGAACACCGCGACGCCGGCCGCGATCGCCTCTAGCGCCAGCCGGTAGCCGGGATCGGAGACCAGCGGCGTGCCGGCGTCGGAGATCAGCGCCACCCGTTCGCCCGCCGCCAGCGCGGTCATGATCTTCGGCGTGGCGCGGGCGGCGGCGTGCTCGTCGTAGCGCTCGACCCGCTTGGAGAGGCCGTAGGCGGCGAGCAGCTTGGCGCTGACACGGGTGTCCTCGGCCAGCACCAGGTCGGCGGCGGCCAGCACGTCGAGGGCGCGCAGGGTGATGTCGCGCAGGTTCCCGATCGGCGTCGCCACCAGGTAGAGCCCCGGCGCGAGGGGCGCGTCGGACAGGGCGGGCGGCGGCGGTCGCGGGGCCAGCGGGGCCTCCTCGCAGCAGGATCGAAGCGGCGATTTAGCCCGATGCGGCGCCCGGGGCGAGTTCGAGCGCGCTTTGGGCGAGTTCGAGCGTGATCCGGTCCAGCACGGCGCGGCCGCGGCGCGTGACGATCAGGCGCTCGCCGCGCTCGAGCAGCGCCCCGTCCCGCAGCTGTTCGACCGTCACGGGATCGAGGCGCAGCGCGCCGAGCTCCGTCAGCGCGACGCCCTCGTCCGTGCGCAGCCCCATCAGCAGGCGCTCCAGCGCAGCTTCGTAGGGCGTCAGCCGGACGCGTTCGGCGACGCCGCAGCCGGCGGTCTCGACCCGGGCGACATAGTCGGCGATCCGCGAAGGGGTCAGCGTGGACCAGCGGGCGCCGTCGGCGGTGGTGATGCGGCCATGCGCGCCCGGCCCGACGCCCAGGTAGTCGCCGCCGCGCCAGTAGATCAGGTTATGCCGCGAGCGCGCCGCCGCGCCGTGGGCGTGGTTGGAGACTTCGTAGGCCTCGAACCCCGCTGCGCTCAGCACCGACTCGGTCGTCTCGTAGAGTTCGCCGGCGGTGTCGCTCTGCGGCGGCGCCCAGCGGCCGCGCTGGACGGCGCGGTCGAACGCCGTGCCGGGCTCGATCGTCAGCTGATAGGGCGAGACGTGCTCCGGTTCGAGGGCCAGCGCCTCGCCGAGCGCGGCGCGCCAGGCCTGCGGCGTCTGGCCGGGCAGGGCGTAGATCAGGTCGATCGACAGCCGGGGGAAGGCGCGCCGCGCGACCGCCGCCGCGCGCCTGGCCGCCGCGGCGTCGTGGTTGCGGCCGAGGAACGCCAGCGCCGCGTCGTCCAGCGACTGCACGCCCAGCGACAGGCGGCCCACGCCAGCCGCGGCGAAGGCGGCGAAGCGCCCGGCCTCGGCGTCGGTGGGATTGGCCTCCAGCGTCACTTCCAGGTCGGCGCCGGCGCGAACAGGCCGCGCGCCGCCGCGACGATCTCGCCGGCCCAGTCAGGGTCCATCAGCGAGGGCGTGCCGCCGCCGAAGAAGATCGACGCCAGCCGGCGCGGGCCGACGCGCTCCGCCTGCGCGGTCAGGTCGGCGACTACGGCGCGAAACAGCGCGGCCTGCGCCTCGCCGCGCCCGCGGTCGCGCACCACGTTGAAGTCGCAGTAGGGGCAGATGCGGGCGCAGTAGGGCCAGTGGACGTAGACGCCGAACTCGCCGAGCGCAGCCTTTGCGGGCTCACTCAAACAGGGCGGCCTTCAGCTTGGCGAAGGCGCGGCTGCGGTGGCTGAAGCGGTCTTTCTCCGCCTCGTCCATCTCGCCGAAGGTGCGGCCCTCGTTCTCCGGCAGGAAGATCGGATCGTAGCCGAAACCCTTGTCGCCGCGCGGCGGGAACGTCAGCCGCCCGTCGACCCGGCCTTCGACCACCACCGCCGGCCCGTCCGGCCAGGCCACCGCCAGCGCGCTGGTGAACCAGGCGCTGCGGTCTTCGCTGCCGATCTCCTCGAGCCGCTGCTCGACCAGGCTCATGGCGTGGCCGAAGTCGCGGTCCGGACCAGCCCAGCGGGCCGAATAGATGCCAGGCGCACCCGACAGCGCGGTCACCGACAGCCCGGAATTGTCGGCCAGTGCGATCAGGCCGGCGGCGTCGGCGGCGGCCCGCGCCTTGACCAGCGCGTTGCCGGTGAAGGTCTGTTCGGTCTCCTCCGGCTCCGGCAGCCCGAGCGCGGCGACGGTCACCACCTCGAACCGCCCCTCGAGCAGCGCCGCCAGCTCGCGTGCCTTGCCGGCGTTGTGGGTGGCGGCGACGATTTTGACACCGGAGGGGAGGGTCAGAGCCATGACGGGTAAGTCGCGCGCGGCGCCGTGCGATGCAAGTCATCCCCAAGCCGGGGTCCAGAAACCGCGCCGTTAAGCATTACTGTCAAGGTCGGCTTAATCAATGGCCAATTACACGTGTCGGTCGTGGGTGGGGCGCTCCACAAGGAGGCCGCGTAATGGGCGGTTGGCGACACCCTGACACTTCGCCTCAGCCGGAGGCCGCCGCCCTGAAGGTGCTGGTGGTCGACGACCACGAAGCCAACCTCAGGATCATGAACCTCCTGCTCACGGAGTTCGGCTGCCGTCCGGTGCTGGCGGGGTGCGGCGAGGAGGCGGTCGACTACGCCGAGGCGCAGGCATTCGACCTGATCGTCATGGACCTGAACATGCCGGGCATGGACGGCGACGAGGCGACCCGCCTGATCCGGGCGAGCGGCGCCTCGAAGGAGGCCTTCGTGGTCCGCTGGACCACCGAGTTCGTCCGCTTCGCCCCCGGCCTCTACGATAGCGCCGCGCCCAAGCCGATGACCGCGCCGGCGCTGGGCGACCTGATCTCGGAGGCTCTCCGCCGCGCGGCCAACCGCTCCGACCCGCGCGACGCGGAGGCCCAGTCACCGGAATCGTCAGTGAATCAACGACCCTGACCCTCGTGCTGCATGACAGCATTTTAATGCATTGCAAAACCTTAATATCGTTTATCGATATCTCTTCTTGATCGAAGAACGATAAATCCGTACTAAATGAGGCAACGAAGCGGCCGGTGACGGTTGTTTCGGACCGGGCGAGAGCCCAAATATGCTGCAATGCACAAACTAGGGGATGTTCCGATGAACACGATTTTGAAACTGCTCGACCGCGCCTCGATCGGCGTGATCAATATCCTGGTGGTCGCCGGCATGCCGCTGGCCGCCTTCGGTCTGCTGACCAACGCGCTCTAGCGGCCCGCCCCAGGTGGCGCCCGCTAGCGCGGCCTCCGGGATGGAGGCATGTTCGCCTTCCTCTCCGCCTTGGGGGGGAAGGCGAAATCGTATCTGAGGGGCGAAATGATCCGCGCGCTGGGACCCGGCTCGGTCTCGAGCTTCCTGAAAGTGATCCTCGACGTCTTCTACCACGTGCTCTGGGTGGTCGGGTTCATCGTGGCCGCGGTGATTCTGGGCCTGCTGCTGATCAGCTTCGATCCGCAGATCCTGCCGGCGGCGATCCTCGCCCACGCCAACATCATGGGCCAGGCCCCTGGCGTCTCGGCCGCGGTCCGGCTCACCGGCGCGGAGCTGGGCCTGGTCGGCGTGACCATCATCGTACAGCGGCTGCGGCGGATCTTCGCGTCGATGACGGCAGGCGATCCGTTCCATCCGGACAATGTGCGGCGCCTGCGGGTGACCGCCCTGGTGCTCGGCCTGATCGAGATCAACCGCTACCTGTTCGCGGCGCTCGACCGCTTCGTGCTCGGCCTGCATCCGCGGAGCCTGAGCCTCGATTTCACCCCCTGGTTCGCGGTGCTGGTGATCGTGGTGCTGGCTGAAGTGTTCCGCGAAGGGGCGCGCCTGCGCCGCGACGCGGAACTGACCATCTAGGTCGCGGCGCGACCCGCATGCCAATCCGCGTCCATCTCGATCGCATCCTGCTCGAGCGCCGCATGTCGCTCACCGAGCTGGCCGACCGCGTGGGCGTGACCATCGCCAACCTGTCGATCCTGAAGACCGGCAAGGCGCGGGCGATCCGCTTCTCGACGCTGGACGCGCTGTGCCGCGAGCTCAACTGCCAGCCGGGCGATTTGCTGGTGTTCGAGCCAGGCCCGCCGGACGACGATGGGATCGAGATCCTGGAAGAGTGAGGGCGCGAGCCTTCTGCTGTCACTATGATGACAGCAGAAGGGGCTATGGCTCCCGCCTCGGCCGCCGCCGGCCCCAGAAAGGAGACGCCATGTCCGACGACCTGATCTTCTACACCAACCCGATGTCGCGCGGCCGGATCGTGCGCTGGATGCTGGAGGAGGTGGGCCAGCCCTACCAGACCCAGATCCTGGACTACGCCACCACCCTGAAGGGCCCCGAGTACCTGGCGATCAACCCGATGGGCAAGGTGCCGGCGATCAAGCACGGCGATGTGGTGGTGACCGAAGCCGCGGCGATCTGCGCCTACCTCGCCGACGCGTTTCCGCAGGCGGGACTGGCGCCGCCGGTCGGCGACAAGCGGCGGGGGACCTACTATCGCTGGCTGTTCTTCGGCGCCGGACCGGTCGAACAGGCGACCAGCGTCAGGTCGCTGGGCGTGGACATCAAGCCCGAGCAGAAGCGGATGATGGGCTTCGGCGACATGGCCGACACCCTGAACGCAATGGAAGGGGCGATCGCCGGCCGGGACTACCTGCTTGGCGATACGTTCAGCGCCGCGGACGTCTACTTCGGCTCGCAGGTGAGTTGGGGTCTGCAGTTCGGCTCGATCGAGAAGCGCCCGGCCTTCGTCAGCTACAGCGAGCGCCTGCAGAGCCGTCCCGCCTACAAGCGCGCCAGCGAGATCGACGACAAGCTGATCGCGGCGGCGTCCTAGCACGCGGTCGCACGCCGCCCCTTTGAACTCGCCTCCCGCCGGTTAGAGTGGCCGGATCGACTGAACGGGAGCCAGCGCTCGATGAACGTGTTCTTCGCCGGGCTGGCGACCGAGAGCAATTCCTTCTCGTCGATCCCGACCGCCAAGGCCGCCTTCGCGCTGGGAGAACGGCGCGGGGAGGCGGTGTTCAACAGCCGCGGCATGTACGGAGAGATGGCGCGGGGTCTGCGCGAACTGGTCGCGGCGGAGGGCGGCCGTGTCTCGCCGGGACTGTTCGTCTTCGCCGAGCCGGGCGCCCCGCCGTTCAGTCGGTGTACGAGCAACTGCGCGACACCCTGCTGGACGACCTGCGCGCCGCCATGCCGGTCGATGTGGTGATGCTGTTCCTGCACGGCGCGATGATCTCGCAGGGATGCTGGGACTGCGAGGGCGAGATCCTGACGATGGTGCGCGGGATCGTCGGTCCCGGCGTGCCGGTGGGCGTGGTGCTCGACCCCCACGCCCATCTCACCACGACCATGCTCGAGCAGGCGACCGTGCTGTGTTTCCAGAAGGAGTATCCTCACATCGACGGACTGGCGCGGATCACCGACGCCTGGAAGATCTGCCTCGCTGTGACGCGCGGCGAGCGGGCTCCCGTCTGGGCCGTGCACGACTGCAAGATGATCTCGTTCTGGCCGACCCAGAGCCAGCCGATGCGCGGCTTCGTCGATCGCATGCTGGCGCGCGAAGGCCGGGACGGCATCGCCTCGATCTCGTTCGTGCATGGATTTCCCTGGGGCGACACGCCGGTCACGGGCGCGAAGATGCTGGTCTACGCCGACGATCGGGAAAAGGCGGCGGGCCTGGCCCGCTCGCTCGGCCAGGAGATCTGGGACCTGCGCCACGAGACCCAGATCCGCCAGCTCTCGATCGAGGCGGCGCTGGAGCGGATGGCGGCGGTGAATCTCGGACCGCTGGTGATCGCCGACATCGCCGACAACGCAGGCGGCGGCGCGCCGGCAGATTCCACGTTCATGGCGCGGGCGATCCTCGAGCGCGGCTTGACCGAGGTCGGCATGGCCCTGTTCTACGATCCGCAGGCCGTCGCCTTCTGCCATGAGGTGGGGGTGGGGGCGGAGATCGACCTGAGGATCGGCGGCAAGCTCGGGCCGAGCTCCGGGGATCCGCTTGACGTGCGCGCCACGGTGCGGGGCCTAGCGAAAGACGCCAGGCAGGTAGGGCTCTCGGGCTTCGTCGGCCTGGGCGACGCCGCCTGGATCGAGGTGGCGGGCGTGCACTTCATCCTGGCCTCGCAGCGCACTCAGTGCTTCCACCCGACCGCCTTCACCGCGCTCGGGCTGGACCCGACGACGCTGAGGTCGCTGGTGGTCAAGTCGACCAACCACTTCCGCGCCGGGTTCGATCCGATCGCGACCGATGTCGTCTACGTCGACGCGCCGGGCGCGATCCGCTCCGACTTCGCCTCGATCCCCTACCGGCGCTTCACGTCGCCCTACTGGCCGAAGGTGGCTAACCCCTGAGGTGCGCCCAGCGGGCCGGGGAGACCGCATCGGCTATGTCGCCCGTCTCGCCCGGCGATCCGGCGATCAGGCTGGCGGTCAGCCGAGCGAGCGCCGGCGCGGTCTGGATGCCGTAGCCCCCCTGTCCGGCCAGCCAGAAGAATCCCTGCGTGCGCGGGTCGAAGCCGCAGACCGGCGTGCGATCCGGCGCGAACGTGCGAAGCCCAGCCCACCGGTGCGTGATGCGGCGGATGACCAGGGTCGTCGCCTGCTCGATGCGGTCGGCGGCGATCGCGATGTCGAGGTCCTCGGGCTGCGCATCGCCCGGCGCGGTGTCGGTCTCGTCGGCGGGCGAGATCAGCAGCCGTCCGGCGTCTGGCTTGAAATAGAAGCGCTCGGCGACCTCGATCACCAGCGGCCAGGCCGAGAAGTCGGTGTCGGGCCCGGCGATCAACGCCGCGGTCCGCCGCTTGGGCGTGAGCCCGATCGCGCCCAGTCCGGCGAGACCCGCCACCTGGTCGGCCCAGGCGCCGGCGGCGTTGATCACGATCGGGGCGGCGAAGTCGCCGGCGACGGTCTTGGCGATCCAGACGCCGCTCTCGCGTCTCAATCCAACGACGCCGGCGTTCGTCGCCAGACGCCCTCGGCGCGCGCGCAAGCCCCGCAGATAGCCCTGGTGCAGCGCGTCGACGTCGATATCCATCGCGCCGGCTTCATAGACGCCCGCCGCCGAAGCCTCGGGCCGCAGGATAGGCACGCGCGCCCGGACCTCATCGCCGGAGAGGTCGACGAAGGCGCCGGTGGCGCGTTCCGTGGCCGCCAGCGCTTCGAGCCGCGGCAGTTCGGCCTCGCCGGCGATGAACATCGCGCCGCGCGGACTGAGCAGTGAGGCTTCGGTAAAGCCGTCCGGAGGGTCGGTGAGAAACGCCCGGCCCGCGCGGGTGAGACTGCGGACCGTCGCGTTGCCGTAGGTCTCCGAGAACAGCGCGGCCGAGCGGCCGGTGGCGTGGACGCCCGGCCGGTCTTCCTGCTCCAGGACGATCGTTTCACCGACGGCCGAGAGCTCGTAGGCGGCCGAGGCCCCGGCCGCGCCGGCGCCGATGACGAGAAAGTCTGCGGTCGTCGTCAAGAACAAGCCTCCCGCCTGGATCCCAACCCTTTGCACTGGCCCGGACGGCGCGCAAAATCTCCGGCGACGACGATGCAAGGAAACGCCATGTCTGCCGAATCCGCGGTTGCCGAGCCCCGCAATATGAGCGCTGCCGAACAGTTGGACGAGCTGTTCGCGCCGTGGAACCGCAATGACGCACCGGGTCTGGTGGTCGGCGTCGCGAAGGATGGCGCGGTCATCTACCGGCGCGGCTTTGGCATGGCCAGCCTCGAGACCGCCGTCGCCAACACGCCGATGACGCGCATGCGGATCGGCTCGACCAGCAAACACTTCACCTGCACGCTGGCCCTGTTGCTGGCGGAGGAGGGCAAGCTCGACATCGACCAGCCCATCCGCACCTACGTTCCCGAGCTCACCGGTCCAGGCGGCGATCCGACCCTGCGTGAGCTGATGCGGCATCGCGGAGGATCGCGCTGCTATCTCGACATCGGCTTCATCGGCCACGGCATGGGCGTTCCGCCGGTGGGTCGGGCGCTGGCGATCCAGGCGCGCCAGCAAGGCCGCAACTTCGCGCCCGAAGCGGCGATGCTCTACAACAACGGCGGCTACCACCTCGTGTCGATCGCGATCGAGCGGGCCGGCGGCGCGCCCTTCGAGTCGCTGCTGAAGCAACGCCTGTTCGATGTCGTGGGCATGCCTGACACCGCCTCGATCCCGAGCGATCACGACATCACGCCGGGTGTCGCCACCATGCACATGCCGGGGCGCGACGGCGGCTGGCGGCGAGGGCTGTTCCCCTCCGACGAGGTGCGCGGCGAGGGCGCGATGGTCTCGACCATCGACGACATGCTGCGCTGGATGGCGCACCTGCGCTCGCGCAATCGGTTCGGGTCGGCCAAGACCTGGGCCGCGCTCACGGAGCTACCGCGCTACGCCGACGGCTCGCTCGGCGTCTACGCCCTCGGCCTCATGGTCGACAGGTATCGGGGGCTGCCCATCGTGCATCACGCGGGCGGCGTCATCGGCGGCACGGCCCAGATGCTGACCTTCCCGGGTGACGGACTGGACGTTATCGTCATGGCCAACGGGGCCAAGGGCGCCGATGTGGTCCGGCTGGCCCAGCAGGTCGCCGACATCCTGCTGGCCGATCGTCTCGGACCGGAAACGCCGACGATCGCGTCCGAAGAGTTCAAATCGTTGCTGGGCGACTACTGGTCGTCCGAGAACCGCATGACCTACAGCCTGGTCGACGAGGGCGGGGTCCTGAAGCTGTCGATCGCCAAGTCCATCGTCGGCGCGCCCCTGGTTCGCGCCGAGGACGGCCGCCTCGTCTGCCCGGGCGGCGGCATCGGCGAGATCGCGATCAGGCCTGACGGCGAGACGTTGGAGATCCAATTCGGCCTGGAGACCCTGCCCTACCAGCGGCTTGCGCAAGTGGCTGGCGATGCGGCCGCATTCGCCGCGGCGGCGCAGGGCCAGTTCCGCAGCGATGACGCCGATACGCTGGCGACGATCCAACAGGAGGGCGAGAAGCTGACGCTCAGCCTCTCCGATGGCTACGGTCGGGTCGACGCTCCCTTGAACGCCCTGTCGCCAACGGTGGGCTTCTCGAGCCCCCGGGGGCCGCTGAGCGTATTCCGCACCACCCTGACCCTCGACGTCCAAGACGGCCGCGCGATCGGGTTCTGGCTCAACACGCCGCGCACCCGCAATCTGGCCTTCCGCCGGCTCTGACAGCTGGTGGCGGACCCGGCGTCGCAGGTCTTACGCTACTATCAATTGTAAGTTAGACTTTCTCGCGCGGGATCGGCCCGCGGGGGAACAGCCATGCAACTGAAGTCCCGTTCGATCTGGCTCGCCGTGGCGGCCAGCCTGCTTGTGCTTGCCTCTTCCAGCGACGCTTCGGCGGCCCGACGCTGCGGCGGCATCGCCGGATTCCGCTGCGGCGCCGGCCAGTATTGCCAGAAGACGCCAAGGATGTGCCGCGCGCCCGACAGCATGGGCGTGTGCGTTGTTCGGCCGAGGTTATGCCCGGAAATCTTCCGGCCGGTGTGCGGCTGCAACGGACGGACCTACAGCAACAGCTGCGTCGCCGCCCGCGCCGGGGTCAGCGTGCTGCATCCGGGCAGGTGCGCGAGGTAGAGCGCGCGGGCGTCGCTTCGAGTGCTATCACGTCGGCGTCTGATGGCTGACGCGAGGGGACGATGGGGCAGGGCTGGGCGTCGCGCATCGCCGCCAGCGTTGGCGCTGCGGCCCTGATCGCGGCGACACAGGCCCAGGCGGGCGGCGCCGACTGCCGGCGCATCCCCGTCTACTCCGCGCCGTGCTTCTCACAGACCAAGCCGCACCCGGGCTGCGCGCCGATACCGCTCGCCAGGGCGCCGTGCTTCGTTGTCCAAGGCGTGCTGGCGCCCGCGAACGGAACGCCCAGCCTTCGCATCCACAAGCTCGGCGCGCGGCGCGTTCTCGGGGTGCTGGGCGGCGATGGCGACGCCGCCTCGGCGTCGATCCTGCCGACGGCGCTGCGTAGCGCCATGACGCCAGCCTCGCCGGGCGAGCTGAACTCGGTCTCGGGCGACTTCACGGTTTGTCCTCTGGCCGCCGAGCGCCCCGGATGGATGCAGCCGGTCTGCATCGCCGACGCAGCCCAGGTCGCCGTCGTGCGCCGCCACGAAGGCGATCCGCCTAGGGACGCGCCACCGCCGACGTCTGCAGGCCAAGCAGGGTCTGGATCCCCCCCTGCGCCAAGGTGAACAGGGTCTCGAACTCAGGCCGGGTGAAGCCGCGCTTCTCGCCGGTGGCCTGGATCTCGACGATGTCGCCGGCGCCGGTGAGCACGAAGTTGGCGTCCGCCTCGGCGGAGCTGTCCTCCTCGTAGTCGAGATCGAGCACAGGCGTGTCCTGCACCACGCCGCAGGAAATGGCGGCGACGTGGTCGCGGATCGGGTCGGCCTTGATCACGCCCTCGTCCTGCAGCCAGCGGGTGGCCAGCCGCAGCGCCACCCAGGCGCCGGTGATCGCGGCGGTGCGGGTGCCGCCGTCGGCCTGGATCACGTCGCAGTCGAGGGTGAACTGGCGCTCGCCCAGCGCCTTCAGGTCGGTCACGGCGCGCAGGGAGCGGCCGATCAGGCGCTGGATCTCCTGGCTGCGGCCGGACTGCTTGCCCTCCGCCGCCTCGCGCCGGCCCCGGGTGTGAGTGGCGCGGGGCAGCATGCCGTACTCGGCCGTCACCCAGCCCTGGCCGCGGCCGCGCAGGAAGCCCGGCACGGTTTCGTCCAGGCTGGCGGTCACCAGCACCCGGGTGTGGCCGAACGAGACCAGGCACGAGCCCTCGGCGTAGCGGTTCACGTCCGTCTCCAGCGTGACCACGCGCAGCTGATCCGGCGCCCGTCCGGAGGGTCTTGGCGACATAGATTTACTCCGTCGAAGGGCGACGCTTGCGCCGAGTGGGGGGCGGCTTATCCTTATCCGCAACGATGACCAACCCGCTCGTCGGCATCTCTATCGTCAATGGCCCGTCGCTCGCTGAGCTGGACGCCCGGGCTCGCGACATCTTCCGTCGCGTGGTGGAGACCTATCTGGAGACCGGCGAGCCGGTCGGCTCGCGCACGCATCTCCAGAGCCGGCATCGCGCTTTCGCCCGCCTCGATCCGCAACACCATGCAGGACCTGGCCGAGCTCGGCCTGCTCGACGCGCCGCACATCAGCGCCGGGCGGATGCCGACGCACGTCGGCCTGCGCCTGTTCGTCGACGGCTTCCTGGAGGTCGGCGACATCGCCGAGGAGGACAAGCGCTCGATCGAGGCGCGCCTCAGCGCCCACGGCCGCTCGATGGAAGACGCGCTGAACGAGGCCAGCTCGATCCTGTCCGGCCTGGCCGGGGGCGCGGGCGTCGTCGTCGCCCCGTTGCGGGACGCCGGGGTCAAGCACGTCGAGTTCGTCGCGCTCGGCCCCGACCAGGCGCTGGCGATCATGGTGTTCGACGACGGCCAGGTGGAGAACCGGCTGATGCGGCGCCCGCCCGGCGTCACGCCCTCGGCGCTGGCGGAGGCGTCGAACTTCCTCAACGCCCGCATGCGCGGCAAGACCCTGGCCGAATCGCGGGTCGAGGTGGACCGCGAGCTCGAGCGCGCCCGGCGCGAGCTCGACACCGTCAGCGCGCGGCTGGTCGAGGAAGGGCTGGCGGCGTGGGGCGGCGGCGAGGTGGGCCGCGCGCTGATCGTCCGCGGCCACGCCAACCTGCTGGGCGACCCCGAGACCCTGGCCGATCTGGAGCGGGTGCGCCGACTGTTCGACGACCTCGAGCAGAAGGAGCAGCTGATCGGCCTGTTGGATCTGGTGCGCGACGCCGAGGGCGTGCGCATCTTCATCGGCGCCGAGACCCGGCTGTTTTCGCTTTCGGGTTCCGCCGTGATCGCGGCGCCCTATATGAGCGGCAGACAGAAGGTGCTGGGCGCGATCGGCGTGATCGGTCCGGCCCGGCTTAACTATGCCCGGGTGATCCCGCTCGTCGACTACACGGCGCGGGCGCTGGGGCGCATCATGGACGGATGAGACAAAGCGTATGAGCGACGACCAAACGCCGGCGGACGGCCTTGATCCGCAGGCCGACACGGCCGCCGAAGCCAGCGAGGCGGGCGCCGACCCCGAGGCGCTGCGCGCCGAGGTGGCGGCGCTGAAGGAGCAGATCCTGCGCGTGGCGGCCGACGCCGAGAACACCAAGCGCCGCGCCGAGCGCGAAGCCAACGATTCGCGCGCCTATGCGATCCAGAAGTTCGCCCGCGACCTGCTGGGCGTCGCCGACAACCTGCAGCGCGCGATGATGCATGCGCCCAAGGACGCCGCCGACCCGCTGGTCAAGAACCTCGCCATCGGCCTGGAGATGACCGAGAAGGAACTGATGGCGGCGTTCGAACGCAACGGGCTGAAGAAGCTCGACCCGGTCCGCGGCGCCAAGTTCGATCCGCACCAGCACCAGGCGGTGCAGGAGCAGCCGGCCGACGACGTCGCCGCTGGCGGCGTGCTGCAGGTGATGCAGCCGGGCTACGAACTGTTCGGGCGGCTGGTGCGCCCGGCGATGGTGGTCGTCGCCGCGCGCGGCTCGGCCGGGTCCGAGGCCGCCGAGCCGGTCGCGCAGAACCCCTACGCCGGCGCCGGCGAGCCGGAGTCGGGCGCGGCGGTGGACCGGAAGGCTTAGCGCAGGTTTGGGGGCGACAAACCGCCGTCACCCCGGCCGCAGCGAAGCGGAGAGCCGGGGCCGGACGGGGCGGTTCCCAGACGATATCCAGCTAGTGGCGGCGCGTCCGGCCCCGGGTCTACGCGCTTTGCGCTCCGCCCGGGGTGACGGCGTCTAGTGACGACAATCGCTAGGCGAAACCCAGCCGCTCGAACTGGGTCTTCGGCGCTTCGAGCTCCAGCAGCGCCGCCCTCAGCTGCCCGGCCAGCTGTGACTCCAGCGCGCCGCCGGCCAGGTTCTCGTTCTCCGCCGGATCGTTCGCCAGGTCGTAGACGTGGGGGCCGCTGGGCCGGTAGCGGGCCCAGAACGGCACGCCGTCGCCGGCTTCCCAGCGCTGGTGGATCACCGGCACGTCGGAGCCTGGCATACGGTCGAGGAAGGCGCGCGCGTCGGGCAGCGGCAGGGCCACGCGCGGATCGACCGCCCCGTGCGTCGGCATGGTCGACCAGCGGTTCGAGAGCATCGACAGCGGCGCGTTCTCGCCAGCCGGTCCGCGCACGTACTTATGCCGCTCGGTCACCAGCACGACGTCGCGGCCCCAGACGCCGGTCAGCAGCCAGTCGCGCACCTTGGCGGTCTCGCCGCGCAGCAGCGGCAGCAGCGAGCGGCCGTGGGTGCGCTGGCGCAGGGTGACGCCGAACGCGTCGGCCAGGGTGGCGAAGATATCGACCGCGGTGGTCAGCGCATCGCAGACGCCAGGCGCTACGCCGGGGCAGCGGATCATCAGCGGGATGTGGCCCATCGGCTGATAGATCGGCGCGCCCGGCTTGCCCCAGATGTCCTTCTCGCCGAGGTAGTGGCCGTGGTCGGTGCAGATCACGACCATGGTGTCGTCCGCCAGCCCCTTGGCGTCGATCGCGCCCAGCAACTTGGCGAGCCAATGGTCGATCATCGACAGCTTGGCGCCGTACTGGCTGCGGATCTGCCGCCCCTGGCGCGCGTCGATGACGCCGCGCTGCACGCCCCCGACCGCGTAGGGCGGCCAGATCAGGTGCGCGCCTTCCCAGTCGGGGTCGTACTTCGTCGCCCAGCGCTGCGGCGTATCGAACGGCTCGTGCGGGTCGAACTCGTCGACGAATAGGAAGAAGCGCTCATTCCCGTCCTTGTTTGGCGCGCCGGCGTTCTCTTCGATCCACCGCGTCGCCGCGGTCATGGTCTTGGGGCCGGGGAAGTCGGCTTCCTCGCGGAACCAGCCGCGGCTGTTGTCGTAGGGCATCCAGCCGCGGCCGAACGACGGCGCGCCGGCCCAGCTGGGATCGGGGCGGGTCTTCCAGGCGTCCCCTTCGTGGCCGCGCTGGTAATCCCAGGCGGTGAAGTCGGCGTGGTAGTTCTCGCCGCCGGTCTCGAACAGGTGCGGGTGGTCGCTGATCAGCTGCGTCGTGACGCCGGCCTCGCGCAGGGCGTAGGTGATCGCGTCCTCCCAGATCTCCACCGACCCCCAGGCGCGCCAGAGGAAGTCGAGCGCGCCGCACAGGATGTCGTGCCGCGCCGGCATGCAGGGCAGCGAGCCGGTGTAGTGCCGCGTGAAGCGCACCGCCTGCTCGGAAAAGCGGTCGAGGTTGGGTGTCTCGAACTCGGACCCGCCGTAAGCGCCCAGCATGTGCCGGTTAAGGCTGTCGAGCAGTACGACGACCACATTCCTGGGACTGGCGGGCGCGAAGTCGTGCGGCGTTGGCTGGCTCATGCCGCATTCCTAGCTTGCCCGGCGGCGTCGCGCCGCTGTCTTTTCGCGCCAGGTTCTATGGTAAACCAGCCAACAACGGCCAAGTCATTGGCGGTCGCAACAGAGTTACCGAGAGATTCACTGAGAAAATACACCGAAAAGAAGGTGCTCCAAGGCGAAGCTGCGATCTGGACCTTAAACTTTGCCCGGCGCCCGTCATGGAAACTCCCCGCTTCTCCCGAGTGCTGCTCGCCATTCCGAGGCTGTCCTTCCGCGCCAAGGCGTTGATCTTCGCCGTCTCGGCGACGGCGCTGCCGTCGATCCTGGTCGTCGGCCTCGCCTTCTGGCCTGAGTCGTTCTGGCACCGCCCGCAACTGCCGACCCTGGTCGCAAGCACGCTGGCGGTCAGCGCCATCTGCCTGCTGGCCCTGCGCACCCTGCTGGTCGCGCTCAGCACGGTCACCGACGGCGCCCGCGCCGGCGCGGTGCTGGCCGGCGCCGGCCAGCAGCACAATCCGCCCGCCGACGAGGTGCTGCGGATGATGAACGACATGAACACGATCTCGAACCGGCTGGAGTCGGTGCGCCATCGTCTCGCCAACCGCCACCCGGTCACCGGCCTGCCGACGCGCGAGCCGCTGCTGGCCGCGATGACCAAGGACATCACCAAGGAATCACGCAGCGCCGGCCTGCTGGGCGTGATCCGCTTCGCCCAGTTCGACCGCATCGCCGCCGTGGACCGGGTTGGCGCCGAGAAGACCCTGCGCTTGTTCGCCGAGCGGCTGAACCAGTCCCTCGGCGGCGCGCGGCCGCTGGCCCAGGTCGACCGCGACTGCTTCGCCATCTGGTTCTGCGACAACGCCGGCCCCAAGGGCGCGGCCGAGGCGCTGAAGGCGCTGGCCGCCCATCTCGGCGAGCCGATCGGCGAGGGCGAGGCCAAGGTCACGCCCGACGTGCGCATCGGCGCGGCGATCTCGCCGAACGACGGCGACGATCCGGCGACCCTGCTCGCCTGCGCCACCGCGGCGCTGACCAAGTCCAACCGGATGTCGCCCGGCCGTCTCGCCTTCTTCTCGGAAGAAAGCTCGGCCGACGCCGAGGCCCGCTTCTCGATGGAGCAGGCGCTGCGCCAGGCGATCGTTCGGCGCGAGCTGGCGCTGTTCTACCAGCCTGTGATCGATCTCACCGCCGGCCGCGTGGTCGGCGCCGAGGCGCTGCTGCGCTGGCGCCACCCCGAGCTCGGCTCGATCCCGCCGGCGCAGTTCCTGCCGGTGCTGGAACAAACCGGCTTCATCGACGAAGTCGGCCGCTGGGTGCTCGACACCGCCTGCCGCGACGCCCGCGAGTTCGAGACGCTCGGCCTGCCGGGCTTCCGCGTCGGCGTGAACCTCTCCGAGCGTCAGTTCCGCGACCCCAGCCTCGCGCCGATGGTTGCCGCCGCGCTGCAGCGCCACGGCCTGAAGGCGCAGCGGCTCGAGCTCGAGCTGACCGAGGCCTCGATGATGGAGGACCTGAAGCGCACCCGCGAGACCTTCGACGCACTGGCCGCGATCGGCGTCAATGTGGCGATCGACGACTTCGGGGCCGGCGCCTCGAGCCTGGGCGATCTGAAGTCGCTGACCTTCTCCAAGCTGAAGATCGACCGCGCCTTCGTCACCGACGTCGCCTCGCGCCACGACGGCCAGGCGATCTGCGCCGCGCTGATCGAGCTCGGACGCCGCCTCGACCTCGCCGTGCTGGCCGAGGGCGTGGAGACCCGGGAGGAAGTGGAGGCCCTGCGCGTGCTCGGCTGCTCGCTGTTCCAGGGCTTCTTCTTCTCGCGCCCGCTGCCGGTCGACAAGTTCATGCGCAAGGTCTCGGACGCCGACTGGCTCGCGCTGGTCTCCGCCCCGGCCCCGCGCCAGATGATCGACGACGAGGAACTGCTGGCGAGCTAGGGTCCCGATTCCGAAGTTCGCAAGTGCACGATGGCAGGCTCCGTCGAACTTCGGAATCGATCAGGACACTAGCAAGTACAAGTATCTAGTGTGCTTTTTGGATTTGAAGTTCGCTCGAAGCCCGATCCAACGATCAGGCGAACTTCAAATCCAGCACACTAGTCGTTGGCGCCGAGGTCAGTGAGCTTCCAGGCGCCGGCCGGCTTGGTGAAGACGTAGATCACCTCGCCGCAGAAGGCCGAGTAGCTCACCGCGCCCTGCGGATCGACGTCCCGCACCGGCTTGGCCTTGGCCAGGCAGCGGCGCGCGGCGGGCTTCAGGCTTGCAGCGTGGAACCTGGCGAACGAGCCGCCGCTTTCGCCCAGGCCAGGGCCCAGCACCGTCATCGACGCCAACGCCCTGCTGTCGTCCTTGGCGGCCGCCGTGGCGAAACTCGGCCAGAAGGCTGCGAACCCATCGGTTGGCGTGGCCAGCGCCGGCGCTGTGGCTGCAAGGCAAAGCGCCAAGGTCAGTCCCAGTTGGATCCGCATCACCCGCTCCGCGTCTTCGCCACAACCATTTAGCCCGGGTCCCGCAGTTTGACCTGCCGTTAAATCCCATGGCCGTAAAAAGGCGGCATGAACGAGCCCACCGGCATCCCCCACGAACACCTCGCCGCCCTCAGCCATGAATTCCGCACGCCGCTGAACGGCGTGATCGGCATGGCGCGGCTGCTGGAGTTGACCCGCCTCACCGAGGAACAGCGCGCCTATGTGGCGGCGCTGACGGAGAGCGGCGAGCACCTGCTCGGCCTCGTCAACGACGTGCTGGACTACGCGCGCCTCGGCGCTGGCCGGGTGGAGCTGAACCGCGGGCCGGTCGCCCCGGAGGACCTGCTGCGGCAGGTGTGCGAACTTCTGAGCCCCAAGGCGCACGAGAAGGGCGTCGAGATCGGCTGGGCCGCCGATCCTGGCCTGCCGTCGGTGCTGGCCGACGAGGGCCGGCTGCGGCAGATCCTACTCAATCTGGCCGGCAACGCGGTCAAGTTCGTCGAAAAGGGCGGCGTGCTGGTGCTGGCCGAACAGACCGACGCCGGCGCCTTGCGCTTCACCGTCTCCGACACCGGGCCCGGCGTGCCCGAGGCCGAGCGCGACCGCATCTTCGAGGCCTTCGCCCAGGGCGAAAGCGGCCTTGGCGGACGCCAGATCGGCGCGGGTCTTGGCCTGGCGATCGCCATGCGCCTGGCCGAAGCGATGGGCGGACGCCTCGGCGTGGGCGGCGTCGCCGGCAGCGGCGCGGACTTCTGGTTCGAGGCCCAGTTGGCCGCGGTGGACGTCAGGGTCGAGGCCGCGCCGCTGGCGGGCCGCACGGTGGTGGTCGTTTCACCCAGCGCGATCGTCCGCGAGGCGGCGGCGCGGCAGATCGAGGCCAGCGGCGGCCGGGCGGTCAGCGCCGAGGGCCTGAAGCAGGCCCTGCCCCGCACCGGCAGGGACGATGTGATCCTGATCGACCACCTCCTGGCCGGCGACTCCGCGGCCCTGAAGCCGCCGCACGGCCGCGCCGCGGTGATCCTCCTGCGCCCCGAAGAGCGCGGGCTGATCGCGCCCTACCGCGCCGCCGGCTTCGGCGGCTACCTGATCAAGCCGCTGCGCCGCGCCTCGCTGGTCGAGCGGGTGCTGCTGGCCGGCCAGCCTCACGCCCCGGACGACCGCATCACCGCGCCGATCCGGCTCGCGCCCTCCGCCGGCGGCGCGCGGGTGCTGCTGGCTGAGGACAATCCGATCAACGCCATGCTGGCGCGCGCCCTGCTGCGCCGCGAAGGCGCCGAGGTCGAGCACGTCGAGAGCGGGGAGGCGGCCCTGCAGGCGCTGGCGAACGGCAGCTACGATATCGTGCTGATGGACGTGCGCATGCCCGGCATGGGCGGTCTGGCGGCGGCGCGGACGCTGCGGGCGCGCGGGGTCAACGCGCCGGTCGTGGCCCTGACCGCCAACGCCTTCGAGGACGACCGCCGCGCCTGCCTCGAGGCCGGCATGGACGACTTCCTGGTCAAGCCGCTCAGCCCCGAGGCGCTGCGGGCGGCCCTGGCGCGTTGGACCGGCCACGGCTGGACGCGCGAACGCACCCGCGTCAAGGTCGCCTCCTAGAGGATTCGGTTTCACGCCCGGCCTCGCGTTTACGGAGCTGGCATGACCGCCAACGAAGCCGCCAAGCCTCCGACGCGCCGGCGCCGGATGCTGGACGTGCTGCGGGCCCTTCGCCGCCCCCGCGTCTCGCTGATGCTGGTCATGGGCCTGGCCTCGGGCCTGCCGTTCATGCTGATCGGCAACACGCTCGGCTTCTGGCTGGCGGACGACAACATCAAGCTCGCGACCATCGGCGCGCTGTCCTGGGTCGGGCTCACCTACATCTTCAAGTTCGTCTGGGGCGCGATGGTCGATCGCATCCCGCTGCCGCTGCTCGGCCGGCTGGGGCGCCGGCGCAGCTGGATGCTGCTCAGCCAGGTCGTCGCCGGCGGCGGCCTGATCGGCATGGGGCTGATGGATCCGAAGACCCAGCTCGGCTGGCTGGTGGCCTGCGCGATCGTCGCCGCCGTCGGCGCGGCGACACAGGATACGGCGATGGACGCCTGGCGGATCGAGACGGCGGCGGACGCCGACGAGCTCGGCCTCCTGACCGCCGCCTACAGCCTCGGCTACCGCTTCGCCCTGATCCTCACCGAGGCGGTGATCCTGATGGTCGCCAAGCGGCTCGGCTGGCCGATCAGTTACGTGATCTACGGCGCGGGGATGACCGTCGGGATCATCGCCGTGCTGCTGGCCAAGGAACCCGCCGCCGCCGACGCGGTGATGGAGGCCAAGGCGCACGACGCGGCGCGGCATCCGGCGATGGCGGTCTACGACGCGGTGATCGGCCCCTTGATCACCTTCTTCCGCACCCACGGCTGGGCGATGGCGGCGCTGATGCTGTCGACCATCACCTTCTACCACCTGTGCGACTACATGCGCGGGCCGATGAGCAACCCGTACTACAAGGCGCTGGCCATCGATAAGGACACCATCGGCTGGACGCGCCTGTTCATCGGCACGCCATGGGGTTTCCTCGGCATCGCGGCGGGCGGCTTCTGTTCGCTGCGGCTCGGCAACATGCGCACCCTGATCCTGGGCGCGATCGCGCAGCCGATCGGTATCGGCGCCTTCGCCCTGCTGGGCTGGCACGGCGGCGACTACCAGCTGTTCGTGGTCGGGCCCGTAGGCGTCAGCGCGTTCCAGGCGATCATGGCGTTCGACTCGGTGGCGATCGGCTTCTCCGGCGTCGCCCTGGTGGCCTACATGTCGACCCTCACCAGCCTCGGCTACACCGCGACCCAGTACGCGCTGCTGACCTCGGCGCTGGCCTGGACCGGCAAGTTCCTGAAGGGGTTCTCGGGCGCGATCGTCGAACAGCTCCAGCATGGCCGCAGCCTGCTCGACGCCTATGCCCTGTTCTACCTGCTGGCCGCGGCGCTCGGCCTGCCGGCGATCTTGCTATGCATCGTGTTGGCGCGGGCGCAGCCGCGGCGGGTCAGCCTGTCGCCATAACGCCCGCCGCCGCCGCGCCTACTTCGCCACGCACACCACCGGTGCGATGCGCAGCGAGCGTCTGAGGTCGTCGGCGGCGAGGCCGTAGTTGTCGGTGGTGATCGGCATGCCGACGCCGCGGAGCCGGTGCGCCTTGGCGGCGACCAGGGCGGTGACGATCGCTTCGGGCGTCGTGGTGTAGAGCCGGCCGCGGCGAGGCGATTCCGCCACCGCGACGCCGACCACGCGGCCGCGGCTGTCGAGCGCCGGCGCGCCGGACATGCCGCGCAGCGCGCCGCGCAGGCCCTCGGTGCGCCCGACCTCGGCCCAGATCAGCACCGGCACGTTGCGGCGGCCGCGGCCGCGCAGATAGAGCACGCCCCGCCCCAGCAGTCGGCCGGCGACCTCGCCTGGCCGTCCGCGCGGATAGCCGGCCTCGAAGCCCAGTTCGCCGCGGCGCAGCTGCCCGGTCGCCAGCGGCAGCGCGGGCGAGCCGTCGGCGGTGATCAGCACGGCCGCCTCGCCGCGCGGGGCCAGCCGCACCTTGGCCTCGACCCCCTCGGTGTCGTTGACCATGATCGCGGCGCGGGCGCAGTGCTCGACCACGTGCCGGGCGGTCAGCCACACGCCGCTGTCGTTCACCGAGAAGGCGGTGCCGGCGCTATCGCCTCGCCGCTTCCGCACCTTCACCACCACCGCCGGATCGATCGGCGAGGCCTGCGACAGCACCGCGCCCTCGCTGGTGGGCAGCGGCGGCGGCGGTGGCGGGGCGTTGGCGTGGCCGTGGTGGTTCAGTGCGGCCGCCAGCAGCGCCAGCACGGATGCGGGATAGAGCAGCCAGTCGAGGAAGCGCGGGAAGACCATGCGACCTAACAGAACGTCCCTAGCCGCTGACGGCTGCGGCCAGGATAGCCGCGACGGCGAGCTTGGCCCCCACCAATAGGGCCGCGGCGGCGACTTCGCCTTCTTTGATCCGTCGCGGCAGGCCGCGCAGCACCAGGTCGACCACCCAGAACAGAGCCAGCTGGAGCACGATCGTGGTCGCGCCCCACAGCGCGATCTCCAGCACCGAGGTCGAGGCGGCCAGCGCGAAGGCCAGCGGCAGGGCGATCCCCACCAGCACGCCGCCGAACGACAGCGCGGCCGCCGCGTTGCCCTCGCGGATCAGCTGGATCTCGCGGTGAGGGGTCACCAGGGCGTAGAGCGCGGCGCCGGCGGCCAGGATCGCCAGCGCGACGCCGACGTGCAGCAGCGTCAGCGGAAAGCCGCTCGCCCAGGCGTCCAGTTCCGGCGACTGCAGCGGCATCAGTCGGCGGCGGCGGGAGCTTGGCGGCGGCGCGCGCTCGCCCGCAGTTTCTCGCTCTCCGACTTCAGCTGGCCACAGGCGGCGAGGATGTCCCGCCCGCGCGGCTTGCGCACCGGCGAGGCGTAGCCGGCGCGCTTCAGGATCGTGGCGAAGGCGTCGATCGTGGCCCGGTCCGAGCACTCGAACGGCGCGCCGGGCCAGGGATTGAACGGGATCAGGTTGACCTTGGCCGGGATGCCCGAGATCAGCCTCACCAGCGCCTTGGCGTCGGCCGGCGTGTCGTTGACGCCCTTCAGCATCACGTATTCGAACGTCACGCGGCGGGCGTTGGACAGGCCCGGATAGGCGCGGATCGCCGCCATCAGCTCGGCCAGCGGATAGCGCTTGTTGATCGGCACCAGTTGGTCGCGCAGCTCGTCGCGCGTCGCGTGCAGCGAGATCGCCAGCATGGCGCCGGTGGTCTCGCCCAGCGCCTTCAGTTGCGGGACCACGCCGGAGGTGGAGACGGTGATCCGCCGCCGCGAGATGGCGATGCCTTCGTTGTCGGAGACGATGTCGAGCGCGGCGGCGACGCTCTCCAGATTGTAGAGCGGCTCGCCCATGCCCATGAAGACGATGTTGACCAGCTTGCGGTCGGCCAGCGAGGTCGGCCACTCGCCAAGGTCGTCGCGGGCGATCTGCACCTGGGCGACGATCTCGGCCGCGGTCAGGTTGCGCACCAGGCCCTGGGTGCCGGTGTGGCAGAAGCTGCAGTTCAGCGTGCAGCCGACCTGGCTGGAGACGCACAGCGCGCCGGAGTGGGCGACGTCGGGGATGAACACCGTCTCCACCTCGACGCCAGGCGCGAGGCGGATCAGCCACTTGATCGTGCCGTCCGAGCTCTGCTGGCGCGAGGTGATCTCGGGCCGCGCCAGCGTGAAGCGCTCGGCCAAGCGTCGCGCGTGTCTCCTTGGCGATGTTGGTCATCGCTTCGAAGTCGGTGACGCCGTGATGGTGAATCCAGCCCCAGATCTGGCCGGCGCGCATCTTCGCCTTGTCCGGCGCGGCGACGCCGGCGTCGATCAGCGCCTGACGCAGTTCGTCGCGCGTCATGCCGGTGAGATTCGGCAGGATCGCCGCTTTCGGCGGCGAGCGGGGAATGTCGAGGGTCGTGGACAAGCGCGGGCTCATATCAGATCGAGACCGCCAGGTGAAATCAGAGCCCTTTCAGCCAGGCCACCAGCCGCTGGTTCACCTCGGCGGGACGCTCCTGCTGGGTCCAGTGGCCGCAGCCGGGCAGGATGTCGGAGCCGCGCAGGTCGGCCAGCTGGCTCTGCATGAAAGCCAGCGGGTTGCCACTGCGCCCCAGCATCGAGAGCACCAGGTCGCGCTCGCCGCCGATGAACAGCGCCGGCTGCGTCAGCTTGCGGTCCTTGAACGGCTGCAGCCACGCGAAGTCGGCGTCGTGGTTGCGATAGCGGTTGATCGGCCCGCGAAATCCCGACCGCTCGAACTCGCCGACGAAGTAGTCGAGGTCGGCGTCGGTGAGCCACGCCGGGAAGGGGTCCGGATCGGGCAGGCGCAGCAGCAGCGGATCGCCGACCACCTTGTCGTTGGGCCAGGTCCCATCCGGCGCATCGCCGCTGATGGCGTAGTAGAACCGCCGCAGCGCGCCGCGCACGTCGGCCTCCATCTCCGCCTCGGCCACGCCCTCGGCCTGGAAGTAGTGCTGATAGAAGAACCGACCGCGCGCGGTGAAGATCTCCTGGTAGATCTCGCTGAACGAGCGCGCCGGCACGCCGCTGTAGGGCACCGAGAGCCCGGCCACCGCCCGCACCACGTCCGGCCGGGTCAGGGCGCTGTTCCAGACGATCGGCGCGCCCCAGTCGTGGCCGACGATCACCGCCGGCGCGCCCGGGCTCAGCGCCTGGATCGCCCCGGCGACGTCGGCGACCATGTGCTGCATCGCGTAGTCGGCCACCGCCGGCGGCTTGTCCGAGCCGCCGTAGCCGCGCACGTCGATCGCCGCAGCGGTGAACCCGGCCTCGGCGATCGGCGTCATCTGGTGTCGCCACGAGTACCAGGACTCCGGAAACCCGTGCACCATCAGCACCAGCGGCCCGGTCCCCTCGATGGCGACCCTTAAGCTCAGCTCGCCGACGTCGATCATGCGGAAGTCAGGCATCGCGCGTCTCCGTTTCTTTCGGCTCGCTGCATAGCGGAGATTGGCGGGCGCCGCGCGGGCCAACTATGGTTGGATCAAACAGCGCCAGCGGGAGAATGCACCATGGAAATCAAGGACAGGATCGTCGTCGTCACCGGGGCGGCGAGCGGAATCGGGCGGGCGCTGGCGCAGCGCTTCGCCAAGGAGGGCGCCAGGCGGGTGATCTGCTCGGACATCAACGCCGACGGCGTCAAGGCGGTCGCCGCCGAGGTCGGCGGTCGCGCGTTCGTCACCAACGTCGGCAAGGAAGACGACATCCGCACGCTGATCGAGACGGTGGAGGCCGAGGAGGGGCCGATCGACCTGTTCTGCTCCAACGCCGGCATCGGCTACGGCGGCGGCGCCGAGGTCAGCAACGAGCGCTGGCAGCGGATCTGGGACATCAACCTGATGGCCCACGTCTGGGCCGCCCGCTACCTGGTGCCGCTGATGGCCGCGCGCGGCGGCGGTTACCTGCTCAACACCGCCTCGGCCGCTGGGCTGCTCTCCCAGGTCGGCTCGGCGCCTTATGCGGTGACCAAGCACGCGGCGGTGGCGCTGGCCGAGTGGCTGTCGATCACCCATGGCGACGACGGCATCAAGGTCTCGGTGCTGTGCCCTCAGGCGGTGCGCACGGCGATGACCGCCGGCAACCCCGACGGCGTCGCCTCGGTCGACGGCATGCTGGAGCCGGAGGACGCCGCCGAGGCCTGCGTGCGGGCGATCGAGGCCGAGACCTTCCTCGTTTTGCCCCATCCGCAAGTGCTCGACTACATGCGCCGCAAGACCGAAAACTACGACCGCTGGCTGGGCGGCATGCGCAAGCTGAACCGGAGGTTCAGCGGGCGGGCGCTCTGACGCCGGCGCTTCCCCCTCCACCACTTCGTGGTCCCCCTCCCCCTCGGGGGGAGGAGACCAGGTCGGCCCTTTTCTTCTCCTCACCCGTAGGGGGAGGGGGACCGCGCAGCGGTGGAGGGGGCCAGCCGCCAGCGCGATCCTAGAACACCTCCGCGCTGATCGTCCCATCCGGCGCAAGCGCGGCGCGCTTCATGCCCTGGCTGCGGAACGGCATGGCGATCTCGCCGGTGGAGCTGAGGGCGATCAGGCCGCCCCAGCCGCCGAGGGCGACGACCTCCTCCAGCGCGCGGTTCGCCGCCTCGGCCAGGGACTGGCCGGCCAGGCTCATGCGGAACGCAAGCTGGGCCGCGGCCGCCGTGCGCACGAAATATTCGCCGACGCCGGTGCAGGAGACCGCCACGCGGCCGTCGGCCCAGACACCGGCGCCGGGGATCGGGCTGTCGCCGACGCGCCCCGAGAGCTTGCCGTTGGTGCCGCCGGTCGAGGTGCCGGCCGCCAGCGCGCCAGTCTCGTCGAGCGCGACGCAGCCGACGGTGCCTGTGGAGGGGCCGGTCGACGCCGAACGGGTCTCCGCCGCCCGCGCCGGCGTGAACCAGTCGGGTCCCACCCGCTCCAGCCCCTGCGCCGCGGCGAACGCCGCCGCGCCTTCGCCGGCCAGCATCACGTGCGGGGTCGCGTCCATCACCGCCCGCGCGGCGCGGATCGGCGAGGCGAAGCCCTGCAACGCCGCCACCGCGCCCGCCTTGCGCGTCGGCCCGTCCATCAGGCTGGCGTCGAGCTCGAACTTGCCGGTGCTGCCCGCCGAGGCGCCGCGGCCCGCGACGTAGAGCCCGGACGCCTCCAGCGCCGCAACGGTCTCGACCACCACGTCCATCGCCGCCGCGCCGGCGCTCAGGCGGTCGCGTCCCGCCTCGATCAAGCCGCGCATGTGGGCCAGCTCAGGGGCGTAGTCGCGGCCGGTCATCGCGCCGGCGCCGCCGTGGATCACCAGGCTCAAACATTTGTTCGTCACGTCGGCTCCTCGCCCTTCCTTGCACTGTAGCCTTCCGATAGCGTCGCCGGCCTGAAAGAAAAGCCGACCTCAAGGCAAAGACGGGAGACGACGAATGAAGGCGCTGCTCAGCAAGGCCGTCGGCGGACCGGAGACCCTGGTGCTGGAAGAGATGCCGAGCCCGAGGGCCCGGCCCGGTTTCGCCGTGGTCTCGGTCAAGGCGATCGGGGTCAACTATCCGGACGTGCTGATCATCGAGGACAAGTACCAGTTCAAGCCGGCGCGGCCGTTCGCGCCCGGCAGCGAGATCAGCGGCGTGGTCAAGGAAGTCGGCGAGGGCGTCACCCACGTGAAGCCGGGCGACCGGGTGCTGGGCAACACCGGCTGGGGCGGCATGGCCGAGGAGCTGGCGCTGGAGGCCGCGCGGCTGATCAAGATCCCCGACGCCATGCCGTTCGACGAGGCGGCGGCGTTCATCATGACCTACGGCACGTCGTACTACGCCCTGAAGGACCGCGGCCACATGAAGGCCGGCGAGAGCCTGCTGGTGCTGGGCGCGGCCGGCGGCGTCGGCCTGGCGGCGGTCGAGCTCGGCAAGGCGATGGGCGGGCGGGTGATCGCCGCGGCGTCGTCGCAGGCGAAGGTCGACCTCGCCATCGCCCACGGCGCCGAATCCGGCGTGGTCTATCCGCCGGGACCGTTCGATCGCGACGGCCAGAAGGCGCTGGCCGACCAGTTCAAGCAGGCGGTGGGCCCGAACGGCGTCGACCTGGTCTACGACGGCGTCGGCGGCGACTACGCCGAGGCGTCGCTGCGGTCGATGGCCTGGGAAGGCCGCTTCCTGGTGGTCGGCTTCCCGGCCGGCATCCCGCGCATCCCGCTGAACCTGGCGCTGCTGAAGGGCTGCGACATCCTCGGCGTGTTCTGGGGCAGCGCCGTCTCGCGCGACCCGGTCGCCCACCAGCAGAACGTCAAGGAGCTGATGGAACTCTACGTCGCCGGCAAGATCAAGCCGCACGTGTCCGAGCACTATCCGCTGTCGCGCGCCGCCGAAGCCATCAGCCACCTCGCCAGCCGCAAGGCGATGGGCAAGGTGGTGGTGATGGTCGACTGAGATGGCCGGCAAACTCGAAAGCAAGGTCGCCCTGATCACCGGCGGCGCGTCGGGGATCGGGCTGGGGACGGTGGAGCTGTTCCTGGCCGAGGGCGCGAAGATCGTCTGCGCCGACCTGCAGGACGAGAAAGGCGCGGTGCTGGAGCAGCGCTTCCCGGGCCGGCTCACCTACGTGCGCTGCGACGTCACCCACGAAGCCGACGTCGCCGCGGCCTGTGCGGCGGCGAAATCCTCGTTCGGCGGCCTGGACGTGCTGTTCAACAACGCCGGCGCGGGCGGCCACCTGGGCGGCGTCGCCGAGATGACGGCCGACGGCTGGGACGCGACCTTCGCGCCTGCTGGTGCGCGGCCCGGCGCTCGGCATGCACTACGCGCTGCCGCTGATGCTGGCGCGCGGCGGCGGCTCGATCATCAACACCGCCTCGATCGCCGGCTCGGAAGCCGGCTGGGGCCCGCTCGCCTACTCCACCGCCAAGGGCGCGGTGATCCACATGAGCCGCTGCGCCGCGGCCGAGCTGTCGCCGCAGGGCATCCGGGTCAACGCCATCTGTCCGGGGCTGATCGCCACCTCGATCTTCGGAACCGCGTTCGGCCTGCCGCGTGACGCCGCCGACCAGATGGTGGCCCGCATCGTCGAGAACGCGGCCGCCGCCCAGCCGGTGAAGAAGCCCGGCCTGCCGGAGGACATCGCCCGCGCCGCGCTCTATCTCGCCAGCGACAACTCGGCGTTCGTGACGGGGACCCACATCGTCGTCGACGGCGGCATCACGGTCGGCTCGCGCCATTCGTGGGACCCCGCCGCCGGCTCCCCCTTCGCCGACATCCTCGGCATCTCACCGGAGGATCTGCCGGCGGGGGCCGTGCCGCGGGGGTGAGGATTCTCCTCCTCCGTAGGAGGAGGGGGACCGCGAAGCGGTGGAGGAGGTACGGGGCCGGGCTCGCTTGTTGAGTCCTGGAACCGAACTCCTCTCGTTACGGCTGCGCGCTGCAACGGACCCCCTCCACCGCTTCGCGGTCCCCCTCCCCCTACGGGTGAGGATATGCGAGAATACCTCCATGGCCGTCGCCGCGCGCGTTGATCCGAAGAGCTATTTCACGCCCGAGGAGTGGGCGCCGCTGGCGCGCCGGTCGGCCTGGGTCGGGCCGGCGCTGGTGGCGCACTGCTGGGCGGTGATCGCGCTCTGCTGGGCCGGCGTCATCCTCAGCTACCACTACCTGGGCTGGTTCTGGCCGCTGACGCTGCTGATCTCGACGCCGATCATCGGCGGGCGCCAGCTGGGCCTCGGCATCCTGCAGCATGACGCCGCGCACGGCGCGCTGCACCCGGATCCCAAGGTCGGCGACTTCATCTCCGACGTGTTCTGCCTCTCGGGCGTCGAGCGCTATCGCAAGTACCATTTGCAGCATCACAAGTTCGCCCAGCAGGCCGAGGACCCCGACCTGGGCCTCTCCGCGCCGTTCCCGATCACGCCGGCCTCCCTGCGCCGCAAGGTCGTCCGCGACCTCACTGGCCAGACCTGGTTCAAGCAGCGCTTCGGCGATTTCGGCAAGAAGCTGAAGGCGCGCAAGGCCGGCGAGCCGGCGCTGCCGATCGTCTGGGCCGAGATCGTCAAGCAGCGGCGCTGGCTGCTGACCAACGCCGCGGTGATCCTGATCAGCAGCGCGCTCGGCTACTGGTGGGCCTGGTTCGCGCTGTGGCTGCTACCGCGGGCGACCTGGCAGATGATGATCACGCGCTTTCGCAACATCGCCGAGCATGCGCTGGTGGCCAAGAACGAGCCGGATCCGCTGCGCCACGCCCGCACCACGCACGCCAACTGGCTCGAGCGCATCCTGATCGCGCCCTACTGGGTCAACTATCACTGCGAGCACCACATGTTCATGCATGTGCCCTGCTGGCGGCTGCCGCGCGTGCAGCGGCTGCTGCGCGAAAAGGGCGCGTTCGACGGCATGCTGACCGCGCCGGGCTACTGGACCGTGCTCAAGGCCGCGGCCTCGAAGCGCGAGCCGGCCTCTTCGGCAAACGCGGCGCCCGCCGGGGCGTGATCGCCGCCAGCCTGGCCGCGCGGCGCGACTTCATCCTCGCCAACACCCGCCTGCAGGCGACGCCGCACACGCCCGAGCTGCGGCTGCATCTCGCCGACGAGGTGACGCCGATCTGGCGGCTGACCGAGGAGGAGCTGGGCGAGCTCGGCCTGCCGCCGCCGTTCTGGGCCTTCGCCTGGGCCGGCGGCCAGGCGTTGGCGCGCTATCTGCTCGACCATCCCGACGAGGTCGCCGGCAAGCGGGTGGTCGACTTCGCCACCGGCTCGGGCATCGTCGCCATCGCGGCGATGAAGGCCGGCGCGGCGCGGGCGCTGGCGGCGGACATCGACCCGTTCTGCGCCGCGGCCGTGTCGCTGAACGCCGAGGCCAACGGCGTCGCGGTCGACTTCACCGATATCGATCTGCTGGGGGCGCCGGCGCCCGCCGCCGACCTGATCCTCGCCGCCGACATCTGCTACGAGAAGCCGATGGCCGAAGCGGTGATGGCCTGGCTGCAAGACGCCCGCGCGGCCGGGACGCCGGTGCTGATCGGCGATCCGGGGCGCAGCTATTTTCCGAAGTCCGGGCTGGTCAAGCTGGCCGAATACCGCGTGCCGACCAGCCGCGAGCTGGAAGACGCCGAGATCAAGCGCACCGCGGTCTGGACCCTCGCCGCATGATCGGCATGGACCTGGAGTTTCGCCGCGCGTTCGTGCGCGAAAACACCCGGCTGCAACGACCGGCGATCGTCCCGGAACTCGTGCTGCACCTCGCCGGCGGCGCGGCGCCGATCTGGGGTCTGACCGAGGCGGAGCTCGATAACCTGGGCCTGCCGCCGCCCTACTGGTCGTACGCCTGGGCCGGCGGCCAGGGCCTGGCGCGCTACCTGCTCGACCATCCGCACGAGGTCGCCGGCAAGCGGGTGGTCGATTTCGCCACGGGATCGGGCGTCGCCGCGATCGCCGCGGCGCGGGCCGGCGCGGCGGCGGTGCTGGCGGCCGACATCGATCCGTTCTGCGAGGCGGCGGTCGGCCTGAATGGCGAGCTCAACGGCGTGGCGATCGCATTCACCGGCGCCAACCTGCTGGAGCTGGGCCCGCCCGCCGTCGACGTCATCCTGGCCGGCGATGTCTGGTATCGCGGACCGCTGGCCGACCAGCTGATGGCCTGGCTGGCCGCGGCGCGGGCGGCGGGGACGCGGGTGCTGCTGGGCGATCCCGGCCGCACCTTCTTCCCGACGGCGGGCGTCGCCCGGCTGGCCGACTACGCCGTGCCGACCATCGGCGAACTCGAAGGCGCCGAGGTCATGCGCGCCACGGTCTGGGAACTGCTTGAAGCCGATCCTTAGTCCCCCTCCCCCTTGCGGGGAGGGGTTAGGGGTGGGGGTGCGAACTCGATGTCGGCCGTTGCGAGCTGTTGAGATGCCCTTTCGGCAAGGGTGGCGTTGACACCCCCACCCCCGACCCCTCCCCGCAAGGGGGAGGGGAGAACTGAGGCGGCCTCTCCCCGCGCGCTGCAACCCCGTGTAGGGAGTTTCGACATGGCCCAACTCGCAGACACCACCCCGATCCGCAGCGGCGACCGCGTCACCGGCGCGCCCTTCGCCACCCGCTCCGCCGTCTGGGGCGCGAACGGGGCGGCGGCCACCGCCCACCCGCTCGCCAGCCTGATCGCCATCGACGCCTTACGCGCCGGCGGCTCGGCGGCCGATGCGGCGATCGCGGCCAACATCGCGCTTGGCTTCCTGGAACCGATCGCCTGCGGGATCGGCGGCGACGCCTTCGCCCTGCTGTGGGACCCGAAGGCGAAGGCTGTGGTCGGCCTCAACGGCTCCGGCCGCTCGCCGGCGTCGCTGAGCCTGGAGACGCACCGGACGCGGGCCGGGAACGGCCTGATCGCCAGCCACGGCGCGATCGCGGTCTCGACGCCGGGCGCGGTCGACGGCTGGTGGATGCTGCATCAGCGCTACGGCAAGCTGAAGTGGGCCGAGCTGTTCGCCCCGACCATCGCGCTGGCCGAGGCCGGGACGCCGGTCGCCCAGACAGTCGCCTACTACCTCGAGCGCTCGCATCGCATCTTCACCAGCGGCCGGCTTCCGATCGAGGAGACCGAGAACTTCCTCAAGGTCTGGACCAGGGACGGCAGGACGCCGGCCGAGGGCGAGATCTTCGCCAACCCCGGCCTCGCCCGCACGCTGCGGCTGATCGCCGAGGGTGGGCGCGAAGGCTTCTACGAGGGCGAGGTCGCCGAGACGATCGAGCGCTACTTCGCCCGCATCGGCGGCTGGCTCGGCAAGGCGGACCTGGCGGCGCACCGCGGCGAATGGGTGACGCCGGCGACGATCAGCTATCGCGGCGCCGACATCTGGGGCCTGCCGCCGAATGGCCAGGGCCTGGCGACCCTGCAGATGCTGAACATGCTGGAGCGGTTCGACCTCGCCGGCATGGGCTTCCTCTCGACCGCCAGCCTGCACCACCAGATCGAGGCCAAGCGGCTCGCGTTCGAGGATCGCGCCCGCTACTACGCCGACCCGGCGTTCGCGCAGATCCCGATCGAGTGGCTGATCTCGAAGGACTACGCCGCCGAGCGCGCCGCGCTGATCCGCCCCGACCGAATCCTCACGCCTGTCCACGCCGGCGAGGCGCCGGGGCAGGGCGACACCACCTACCTCTGCGCCGCCGACGCCGACGGCATGATGGTCTCGCTGATCCAGTCCAACTACCAGGGCATGGGCTCGGGCCTGATGCCCGACGGCCTTGGCTTCATGTTCCAGAACCGCGGCAAGAGCTTCAACCTGCAGGACGGCCACCCGAACCTCTATGCGCCGGGCAAACGGCCGTTCCACACCATCATCCCGGGCTTCGCGACCCGGGGCGGCGAGCCGTGGCTGGCGTTCGGGGTGATGGGCGGCAACATGCAGCCGCAGGGCCAGACCCAGATCATCACCGACCTGGTCGACTACGGGCTCGGCCTGCAGGAGGCCGGCGATGCGCCGCGCTGGCTGCACGAGGGCTCGAGCGAGCCGAACGGCGAGGCCGCGCGTCGGCGAACACGGCGTCCTCTCGCTGGAGAGCGCCATGCCGCGCGACACGGTCGCGGGGCTGGCCGCGCTGGGCTGGGACCTGTCCCGCTCACCCGGCGGCTTCGGCGGCTATCAGGCGATCGAGCGGCGGCCGGGGCGCTATGCGGCGGCCAGCGAAATGCGCAAGGATGGGGCGGCGCTGGCGTACTGAGAGATGGCGACGAGAACTGCCGATGACGCTGGAGGAGATGCGCGAGATCGCGCTCAGCTTTCCCGGCTGCAGCGAGGGCATGTCGTACGGGCGGCCCTCGTTCCTGGTGAACAAGAAGTTCTTCACCCGCCTGCGCCGCGAGGACGACAGCCTGGTGCTGCTCGAGGTCTCGTTCGACGAGCGCGAGATGCTGATCGAGGCCGAGCCGCAGACCTTCCACTTCACCGCCCACTACAAGGACTACCCGTCGGTGCTGGCGCGGATGGCCAGCCTGCACCCCGGTTCGTTCCGCAACTTCCTGGAGCGCCGCTGGCGCAAGATCGCGCCGAAGAAGCTGGTGAAGGAACGCGACGCGGCGGCGGCGGGGTAATCAGGCGCGAGTGAGACGCGCTCGCGATCGATTGCGCAGGATCAAGGAAACGCCTGTGGCGCGGCGCTAGGCGAGGGGACCAGTCCCCAGGCCCCGCTTCATGAACCAACGACAGGTGTTGATTTTCGCGGTCGTGATCGCCGTGTGCGCCCTGCTGGCCGGCGGCTGGTGGATGTTCCACGCCAGGAAGCCGACCGATACGCTGACGCTGTACGGCAACGTCGACCTGCGCCAGGTCGAGCTCGCATTCAACGACAGCGACCGGATCGAGGCGGTCAACGCGCGAGAAGGCGACCGCCTGGTCAAGGGCCAGATCCTGGCCCTGCTCGACACCCGCCGGCTACAGCCGCAGATGCAGCAGGTGGAGGCCGAGGCCGCTGCGCAACGCGCGCTGGTCGCCAAGCTGCACGCCGGCAACCGCCCGCAGGAGATCGACCAGGCCAAGGCGGCGCTCGCCGCTACTGTCGCCGACGCTGCGGCGGCCCACAGCCAGTACCAGCGGGCGAGCAGTCTCTGGGGCGCCGCCGCAGGACAGGCGGCGGTGAGCCGCCAGGATGTCGACAACGCCAAGGCCGCGACCGACGCCGCCGACGCCAAGGTCGTCGCCCAGCGCAAGGGCTACGAACTTGAGCTGATCGGGCCGCGGCGCGAGGACGTGGAGCAGGCGGAGGCTCAGCTGCGCGCCGACGAGGCGCAGCTCGCGGTGCTGCAACGGCAGTTGGCCGACGCCGCCCTGATCTCGCCGGTCGCCGGCGTCGTTCGCGCCCGACTGATGGAGCCTGGCGAAATGGCCTCGCCGCAGCGCCCGGTGTTCACCATCGCCGAAACCGACCCGAAGTGGGTCAGGACCTACGTCAACGAGGTGGACCTGGTGAAGGTGCATCCGGGCATGGCCGCCACCGTGTCGGCGGACGGCTTTCCGGGCCGCGCGTTCAAGGGCTGGGTCGGCTTCATTTCCTCCGAGGCCGAGTTCACGCCCAAGCAGGTGCAGACCACCGAGCTGCGCACCAGCCTGGTCTACGAGGTGCGGGTGTTCGTCACCGATCCGGCCGACGACCTGCGGCTGGGGATGCCGGCGACGGTGACCCTGCGCCTCGCCGGCGCGAAGCCTGGGCGATGACCGGCGCGGCCGCGCCCGGTCCGGTCGTGACGGCGGCCGGCGTCGGCAAACGGTTCGCCGCCAACAAGCACACGCTCGAGGCGCTGACCGACGTCACCATGTCCGCAGGGGCCGGGGCGATCACCGCCCTGGTCGGCTCGGACGGCGCGGGCAAGACCACGCTGATGCGCCTGATGGCCGGGCTGCTGACCGCCGACAGCGGCGTGATGACCGTGCTCGGCGTTGACGCGGCGGTCGATCCGCAGGCGATCCAGCGCCGCATCGGCTACATGCCGCAGCGCTTCGGCCTCTACGAGGATCTCACCGTCAAGGAGAACCTCGACCTCTACGCCGACCTGCACGGCGTGACCGGGGCCGAGCGCCGCGCCAAGTATCCGGAACTGATGGAGATGACGGCGCTGGCGCCGTTCATGGGCCGCCTGGCCGGCCAGCTGTCCGGCGGCATGAAGCAGAAGCTGGGCCTGGCCTGCACCCTGATCGCGACGCCGGAGCTATTGCTGCTCGACGAGCCGACCGCCGGCGTCGATCCGCTGTCGCGGCGCGAGCTGTGGCAGATCATCCGCGGCCTGGTCGAGAGCGCCGGCCTGCCGGTGGTGGTCAGCACCTCCTACCTCGACGAGGCCGACCGCTGCGATCAGGTGATCATCCTGAACCGAGGTAAGGTGCTGGCCAGCGGCGCGCCGCAGTCGGTCAGCCGCGTCGCCGAGGGGCGGACCTTCCTGCTCGACGCGAGGGCCGGAGAGACCGCCCGCGACTCCCAGGCGCGGCTGCTGGCGATGGCCGAAGTTGTCGACGCGGTGCCGGAGGCCGGGCGCGTGCGCCTGGTGCTGACCAGCGTCGACGCAGTGGCCGCGGTGGCGCAGCAGGCCGGCGCCAGGCTGGACGCCACGCCCGCCCACTTCGAAGACGGCTTCATGGCGCTGCTGCGCTCGACTGACGGCGCCCCGGCGCTAGCCAGCTTCGAGGCGCCCGCGCCGCCAGCCAAGCCGCGCTCGGTCCGCGCCGACGGCGCCCCCGAGGTGGAGGTGAAGGGCGTCATCCGGCGCTTCGGCGCGTTCACGGCGGTGGACAACGTCAGCTTCGACGTCGGGCCTGGACAGATCTTCGGCCTGCTGGGGCCGAACGGCGCCGGCAAGACCACCGTCTTTCGCATGCTCTGCGGCCTGCTGCCGGTGACCGGCGGGGCGCTGTTCGTCGGCGGCGTCGACATGCGGCGCTCGCGCGCCTCGGCGCGGGCCCGGCTTGGCTATGTGGCGCAGAAATTCTCGCTCTATGGCCTGCTCTCGGTCGCCGAGAACCTGGACTTCTTCGCCAGCGTCTACGGCCTTCGCGGCGCGAAGAAGCGCGCGCGTATCGCCTGGGCGCTCGCCGAGTTCGAGCTCACGCCCTACGCCGCCGCGCCCAGCGCCCAGTTGGCCGGCGGCTTCAAGCAGCGGCTCGCGATGGCCGCGGCGCTGCTGCACGAGCCGGAGGTGCTGTTCCTGGACGAGCCGACCAGCGGCGCCGATCCGCTGGCGCGGCGGGACTTCTGGCGCCGGATCACCGTGCTCGCCGACCAGGGCGTGACCGTGATCGTCACCACCCACTTCATGGCCGAGGCGGAGTACTGCGACCGCATCGCCATCCTCGATTCCGGCCGCGTGCTGGCTCAGGGCGACCCGGCCGAGATCCGTGCGCTGGGCCACGCCGAGGCGGGCCGGACGCCGACCATGGAAGACGCCTTCATCGCCATCGTCGAAGCCTCCCGGTCAGGGGCGCGGGCGAAGGCGGCATGAGCGCGCCGACGCTCCGCTCGCCCGCTCGTCTCGCCAAGCTGAGGCGGATCTGGGCCCTGGTCCGCAAGGAGGGGCTGCAGGTGCTGCGCGACCCCTCCAGCTTCGCGATCGGCATCGTGCTGCCGATCATCCTGATCCTGCTCTACGGCTACGGCGTCACCTTCGACGTCAAGCACGTCCCGGTCGCCATCGTCATGGAGGCGCCGTCGCCGGATGCGTCCGAGCTGGCCGCCGGCTTCGCGCTGTCGCCCTACTTCGACGTCCGCGCCGTCACCTCCGACGCCCAGGCGCGGGAGCTGATGCTGGAGCGCCAGGTCGACGGCATCGTCTACATCCGCGAGGATTTCGCCCGGCAAAGCCGGCTGGGCGCGGCCCAGGTCCAGGTGATCCTGCACGGCGTCGACGCCAACCGCGCGCGCATCATGCAGGCCTACGCCCAGGGCGCGCTGGCCGAGGCCGCCGTGCGCGCCGGCGACGACAGTTCGACCGGCCCGGTGAATGTGCAAAGCCGGCTCTGGTTCAACGACGCCAACGACAGCCATTACTTCCTGGTGCCCGGCCTCATCGTGCTGGTGATGACGCTGATTGGCGCCACGCTCACCGCCATGGTCATGGCCCGCGAGTGGGAGCGCGGCACGCTGGAGGCGCTCTTCGTCACGCCGGTCCAGGCCGACGAGATCCTGGTCGGCAAGATCGTGCCCTACTTCCTGCTGGGTCTGGTCGGCCTGGTGATCTGCATTCTCGCCGCCCGCTTCCTGTTCGTCGTGCCGCTGCGAGGATCGCTCTGGGTGCTCGCGCTGACGTCGATGCTCTACCTGCTGGTGGCGCTGGGGATGGGCCTGTTCATTTCCGCGACGCTGAAGAGCCAGTTCCTGGCCAGTCAGATCGCGCAACTGGTCACCTTCCTGCCGGCGACCATGCTATCGGGGTTCATCTACGACCTGCGCAGCGTCCCGCTGTTCGTCCGGGTCATCAGCGACTTCGTGCCGGCGCACTATTTCGTGGCCCTGCTGCAGACCGTCTTCCTGGCCGGGGACGTCTGGAGCGTGATCCTGCCCAACTCGCTGATGCTGGGCGTGATGGCGACGCTGTTCCTCGTCCTCACCCGCCGCGCCATCCACAAGAGCCTGGCGTGAGCGCGCTGCTCGACATCCTGCGGCGGATCGGCGCCCTGACGCGCAAGGAGCTGCTGGCGATCCTCAAGGATCCGCGCAGCCGGATCATGCTCTTCGTCCCGCCGATCATGCAGTGCCTGATCTTCGGCTACGCGATGAACCTCGATCTCAACAACGTCCCCTACGCGGTGATCGACGAGGATCGCAGCGCCGCCTCGCACGAGCTGCTCGCCCGGCTAGACAGCTCCAGGACCTTCGTGCGCGTCGCCGAGCTCGCCACGCCGGCCCAGGTCGCGCAAGCCATCGACACCAAGCAGGCGGTGCTCGTCGTCCACATCGGCCAGGATTTCGAGCGGCGCCTCGACGCTGGCGAAGGCGCCGACGTGCAGGCGCTCGCCGACGGGCGCAATTCCAACACCGGCGGCACGGCGCTGGCCTACTTCAACACGGTCGTGCAGGGGTTCAACGCCGACTGGCGGGCCGAGCACGGCGTCGCGCCCGCCGCCGTCCAGCCGGTCGTGCGGGCCTGGTACAACGCCAACCTGGAGACGCGCTGGAACATGATCCCGGCGCTCGTCGGCACGCTGAGCTTCATCCAGTGCATGATGCTGACCGCCTTGTCGGTGGCGCGCGAGCGCGAGGCGGGCACCTTCGACCAGCTGCAGGTGACGCCGCTGCGGCCGTTCGAGATCATCGTCGGCAAGACCGTCCCATCGATGATGGTCGGCCTCGTCCAGGCGACGCTGGTGCTGCTGGTCGCCCAGCTCTGGTTCCACATCCCGTTCCAGGGCTCGTTCGCGGTTCTCTACGCCGGGCTGACGCTGTTCATGCTCGCCGCCGTGGGCCTCGGCCTTTTCATCTCCTCCATCGCCCAAACCATGCAGCAGGCCATGCTCTACACATTCATCGTGATGATGCCGTTCGTGCTCCTGTCGGGCCTCGCCACGCCGATCTCGAGCATGCCGGTGATCCTGCAGTACTTCACCGCCATCAACCCGCTGCGCTACGCCATCGACATCGCCCACCGGGTCTACCTGGAGGGCGTTGGGCTCGATCGCCTTGGCGCCGATCTGTGGCCGCTGGCCGCCATCGCCGCCGTCAGCCTGGTCGGCGCATCGTGGATGTTCGAAAGGAAGCTTGGATGACCCGCCTGGGCGCCCTCAGCGCGCTGGCCGCGCGCCGCGTGGCTGGCCGGCTGCACCGTCGGACCGCGATACACGGCGCCGACGCCGGATATGCCGGGTGGATGGAAGGCGGTGTCGCATATTCCGTCCGCCACAACGGTCAGCCGCGTTTCGGCGGCGGAGGCCCAGGACGACGCCTGGTGGGGCGGCTTCGACGACGCGGAGCTGACCTCGCTGATCGATCGAGCGCTGAGCGCCAACCTCGACGCGCGGCAGGCCGTGCTGCGGATCGACGAGGCCCGCGCCCAGCGCCGCATCGCGGGGGCCGGGGCCTGGCCAACGGTCGACGCCACCACCTCCTTCACCGAAACGCGCATCAGCGAGCGCACCTCGACCAGCTCCATCTTCGGCGCCCTCGCCGGCAAGTCTGGCGCCCCGCCCGGCGTCGCGGCCGCGATCCCGGGTCTGGTCAACCCGTTCAGCCAATACCAGTACGGCCTCACCGGCTCGTGGGAGATCGACCTGTTCGGCCGCATCCGTCGTCAGGTCGAAGCCGCCGAGGCCAATACGGCCGCGGCGGTGGAGGACGACCATGCGGTGCAGGTCTCGCTGATGGCGGAGGTGGCCGGCGCCTACATCGACCTTCGCGGCGCGCAGGCCCGTCGCGAGGTCACCTTGGCGAACGTCGCGACCGCCCGGGCGCTGCTGAAGCTCGCCGCCGACGCGCGCGCCGCGGGGCTCGGCAACGACCTGGATATCGCCAGCGGCAAGGCCGAACTGGCGAGCGCGCAGGCCGCGCTGCCGCCGCTGCAGACCGAGATCGCCAACGACGAGAGCCAGCTCGGGCTGCTGCTGGCGGCCAAGCCGGGCGCGCTCGACGCCGAGCTGGAGGGGTTACGGGCGATCCCGCTTGTCCCGCCGCTGGTTCCGGTCGGCCTGCCCGCGGAGCTGGCGCGGCGCCGGCCCGACATTCGCGAGGCCGAGGCGCGCCTCCACGCGTCCGTCGCGCTGCAGGGCGTGGCGGTCGCCAATCTCTATCCCGCGCGTCACGATCGACCTCGCCTTCGGCCTCGAGGCCAGCAATCCGGCCTCGCTGGCCGCCTGGGCTGCGCGCTACTTCTCGGCGGGGCCTGGGTTGGACCTGCCGCTGTTCGATGGCGGCCAGCGCCGCGAGAGCATCCACGTCGCCGACATCCACGCCAAGGAAGCCGCGCTCGCCTACGCCCAGACCGTGCTTGGCGCCCTGCATGAGGCCGAGGACGCGATCACCGCCTATGACCAGGAGCAGTCCCGCCGCGGGTCGCTCCAGGAGGCGCAGACGCCAGAGCCAGGCGGCGCTGGCCCTGGCCGAGAGGCGCTACCAGGTCGGCGCCGTCAGTTTCCGCGACGTGCTCGACGCCGAGGACCGGGCGCAGGCCGCGCAACTGGCGCTGACCGCTAGCACTGCGGCCACTTCGGAGGACCTGGTCCTGCTCTACAAGTCGCTAGGCGGCGGCTGGGCGGACGTTTCGGGTTAGCCCGTCCGGGCGGCGCCGGCGACGCGGCGGTCAGAACTCGTCGTTGATCATCGCGCTGAAGTGTTCGAGCACTTCCTTGGCCTGTTCCTCGGGCGTCAAATCGCCGAGCAGCTGATCCGGGGCCGGCGGGGCGACCGGGTCGGCGACGACCAGGCGGGCGACGACGGCGCCGCCCTGGGCCAGCACCAGCTCCTCGCCCTCGGCCAGGGAGGCCAGGGTCTGGGCGATGCGCGGCGGCAGGTCGTCGAGGTCGATCTGCTTCAAGCGGCGCGCGCCTTCAGCAAGTCACGGATCTCGGTGAGCAAGGTCTCTTCCGGAGTCGGCGCGGGCGGCGCCGCCGGCTCCTTGGCTTCCTGGCGGCGCACCGCGCTGAGCAGCTTGATCATCAGGAAGATCACGAAGGCGACGATCAGGAACTGAATGATGGTGTTCAGGAAGGCGCCGTAGAGGATGGCGACTTCGGGCTTCTTGGTCGCGGCGTCCGCCGCTTTCAGAACGATCTTCAACTGGGCGAAATCGACGCCGGCGGTGACCAGGCCGATCACCGGCATGATCACCTGATCGACCAGACTGGTGATGATCTTGCCGAACGCCGCGCCGATGATCACGCCGACGGCGAGATCGACGACATTGCCCCTGGCGATGAATTCCCGAAATTCACGCAGCATGGTGACAGGCCCCTCGACCGCCGTGGTGAGCTTCTGCATCGGCTCGATCATGCCGCACCTTCCAATGTGAAAATCAGGCGCGTCGATCCGGCGGGAGACTAGTCCCCGTTCAGCCGGACGCGCAACTCCTTGCCTGCCTTGAAGAAAGGCACGCTCTTGGCCCGCACCTTGACCGCCTCGCCGGTGCGCGGGTTGCGTCCGGCCCTGGCCGGGCGTCCGCGGACCGAGAAGGCGCCGAAGCCGCGCAGCTCCACGCGGCCGCCGCCCTCGAGCGCCTCGATCATCTGCTCGAGGATGACGCCGACGACACGCTCGATGTCCTTCTGGGTCAGGTGCGGGTTTTCGCTCGCCAAAGCGGCGATCAACTCGGACTTGATCATCCAGCGCCCCCTCGTGGCCTTCGCAAAGCTTTGCCCAATCGAAGCGGCGTCTTCAAGGGTCGCTTGAAGACGCCGGTTGATTTAGGCCGCCGACGGCTACTCCTTGGACGCCTTCTCGCGCAAGGCGGCGCCCAGGATGTCGCCCAGCGAGGCGCCGGAGTCCGACGAGCCGTACTGCTCGATGGCTTCCTTCTCCTCGGCGGCTTCCAGGGCCTTGACCGAAAGCGAGATGCGGCGCGCGGCCTTGTCGATGTTGGTGATCTGCGCATCCAGCCGGTCGCCGACGGCGAAACGTTCCGGGCGCTGATCGGCGCGGTCGCGCGAGAGGTCCGACTTGCGGATGAAGGCGGTGACCGGCGCTTCGTCGTCGCCGAACTTCACCTCGATGCCGCCCGAGGTCAGCTCGGTGACGGTGACCGTCACGGTCTGGCCCTTGCGGTAGACATCGCCGGCCAGCGGATCGCCCGCCAGCTGCTTGATGCCCAGCGAGATGCGTTCCTTCTCGACGTCGACGTCGAGCACCCGGGCGCGCACCGGCTCGCCCTTCTTGTACTTCAGGATCGCCTCTTCGCCCGGCATGTTCCAGTCGATGTCGGAGAGGTGGACCATGCCGTCGATGTCGTTCTCGAGGCCGAGGAAGAGGCCGAACTCGGTGGCGTTCTTGACCTCGCCTTCGACCGCCGTGCCGATCGGGTGCTTCTCGAGGAACTCTTCCCAGGGGTTCTGCATCGCCTGCTTGAGGCCGAGGCTGACGCGGCGCTTGGAGGCGTCCACATCGAGCACGACGACTTCCACTTCCTGAGACGTGGAGACGATCTTGCCGGGGTGCACGTTCTTCTTGGTCCAGCTCATTTCGGAGACGTGGACCAGGCCCTCGACGCCGGCTTCCAGCTCCACGAAGGCGCCGTAGTCGGTGATGTTGGTGATGCGGCCCTTGAACTTGGCCCCCACCGGGTACTTGGCCTCGACGCCGTCCCACGGGTCGGACTGCAGCTGCTTCATGCCCAGGCTGATGCGCTGGGTGTCGGGGTTGATCTTGACGATCTGCACCTTGACCGTATCGCCCACCGCCAGAACCTGGCTGGGGTGCGAGACGCGCTTCCAGCTCATGTCGGTGACGTGCAGCAGACCGTCGATGCCGCCCAGGTCGACGAACGCGCCGTAGTCGGTGATGTTCTTGACCACGCCTTCGCGCACTTCGCCCTCGGTCAGCTGGCTGACCAGTTCGGTGCGCTGCTCGGCGCGGGCTTCTTCCAGGATGGCGCGGCGCGAGACCACGATGTTGCCGCGCGGGCGGTCCATCTTGAGGATCGCGAACGGCTGCTCGCGACCCATCAGCGGGCCGACGTCGCGCACCGGGCGGATGTCGACCTGGCTGCCAGGCAGGAACGCCGAGGCGCCGCCGAGGTCGACGGTGAAGCCGCCCTTCACGCGGCCGACAATCGAGCCCATCACCGGTTCGTTCTTGGCGTAGACGCCCTCCAGGCGGGTCCAGGCCTCTTCGCGGCGGGCTTTCTCGCGGCTGATCACCGCTTCGCCCAGCGCGTTCTCGACCCGCTCCAGGAACACCTCGACCGTGTCGCCGACCTTCAGCGTCGCCTTGCCGTCGTCGTCGACCCCGAACTCCTTCACCGGGATGCGGCCCTCGGTCTTCAGGCCGACGTCGATGATCGCGAAGTCCTTCTCGATCGCTGCGACGATGCCCTTGACGACAGTGCCTTCCTGGAAGTCGCCGCGTCCGAGGCTTTCATCGAGAAGGGCCGCGAAGTCGTCGCGGGTAGGGTTCATGCTGAGGTCGTCCGCCATGTGGTCTTGAGTCTCTTTGTCGTCTTGGTCTGGGTTGTGAGCGCGGCGCTGGCGCACAAAAGCGCGGCCGGGCGCCGGCCCGGAAAGGTGTCGGTGGGGTCTTTGCCGATGGACGCCAGCGTCGGCGTCTAGTGAGTCCCGCGGCGTTCGAGGGTGGGGCGCGGTTGGATTAGCCCGATGAGTCCCTCAGGGGGGAAGTCCCTTGGGTGGTGGTTTCCCACCGGGCGCGCGCCGCCTCGACGATGCGGCGGGCCGCATCAGCGGCGGCGGATATAGTCATTTCCGTCGTGTCGAGCAAGACGGCGTCTTCGGCCGGCTTCATCGGCGCGTCGGCGCGGCCGGCGTCGCGGTCGTCGCGGCGCTCGATATCCTGGAGCACGTCTTCATAGCTGAGGGCCGGATCGTCGGCCCCGAGCTGCAGCCAGCGGCGGCGCGCGCGTTCCTCCGGGGTGGCGGTGACATAGAGCTTGGCCGGCGCGTCGGGGGCGATCACGGTGCCGATGTCGCGCCCGTCGATCACCGCGCCGCCGGGCTGCAAGGCGAAGGCGCGCTGCAGGTCGAGCAGCGCCTCGCGGACCGCCGAGTGGGCGGCCACCCGGCTCGCCGCCTCGCCGGATTCCGCGGCGCGAAAGGCCGGGTCGGCCAGGCAGCGCGCGTCGAGGCCCCGGGCCACGGCCGCGGCGGCGGCTTCGTCGTCCAGGTCGCCGCCCTGGCGCAGCAGCGTGACGCCGACGGCGCGGTAGAGCAGGCCGGTGTCCAGCACCGGCAAGCCGTAGGCCGCGCCCAGCATGGTCGCGATGGTCCCCTTGCCGGACGCCGCCGGGCCATCGACCGCGATGACGAAGCCGCCGCTCAACCTATCTCAGCCCCAAGCCCCGCCATCAGGGCGCCGAACCCAGGAAAAGAGGTGGCGATCATACCTGGTTCGTCAACCGCCACGGCGGCCTCGGCCCCAAGACCGAGGATCAAATGGCTCATGGCGATGCGGTGGTCGCCGTGGGTCCGGACCAGGCCGCCGCCGGCGACGCGGTGGTTGGCCCGCGCCGTGCCCGCCACGATCAGTCCCTCCGGCTCCTCCTCGACGCCCACCCCGCAGGCGGCCAGGCCCGCGGCCATCATGGCGATGCGGTCGCTTTCCTTGACCCGCAGCTCGCCGATGCCGCGCATGTAGGTCGCGCCTTCGGCATAGGCGGCCGCCACCGCCAGGATCGGATATTCGTCGATCATCGAGGGCGCGCGGGCGGCCGGGACGTCGACGCCTTTCAGCCGCGAGTACCGCGCGGTGACGTCGCCGACCAGTTCGCCGCCGTCCTCGCGCTGGTTCTCGATGGTCAGGTCCGCGCCCATCTCGCGCAGGGTGACGAAGAGGCCGGTGCGCAGCGGGTTCAGCAGCACGCCCTCGACCGTCACCGCCGAGCCGGGCGTGATCAGCGCCGCGACCAGCGGAAACGCCGCCGACGACGGATCGCCCGGTACGCGGATCGCCGCGCCTGTCAGGTTCTGGCCCCCGGCCAGGCGGATCCGCCGGCCGTCGCCCGCGTCCTCCACCTCGACGACGGCGCCGAAGGCCCGCAGCATCCGCTCGGTGTGGTCGCGCGTGGCTTCCGGTTCGATCACCTCGGTGACGCCGGCGGCGCTCAGGCCCGCCAGCAGCACCGCCGACTTCACCTGCGCCGAGGGCTCAGGCAGGCGGTAGCTGATCGCGGTCAGGTCGCCGCCCTTCAGCGTCAGCGGCAGGCGCCCGCCGTCGCGGCAGAGGTAGCTCGCGCCCATCTGCGACAACGGCCGCATGATGCGTAGCATCGGCCGCCCGCGCAGCGACGCATCGCCAGTGAAGGTGGCGGTGAGTGGGAAACCGGCCGCCGCGCCCATGATCAGTCTGACGCCCGTGCCGGCGTTGCCGCAATCGACCACGTCCGCCGGCTCGGTGAGGCCGCCGCGGCCGCTGACCCGCCAGCGCCCCCCTTCGCCTTCCTTTTTGGGGCCCTCCTGGCTGACCCCTGCGCCAAATGCGCCCATCGCCGCGGCCGTGCGCAGCACGTCGTCGCCATCGAGCAGGCCCTCGATCAGGGTCTCGCCATGCGCCAGCGAACCCAGGATCAGGGCGCGGTGCGAGATGGACTTGTCGCCCGGCGCGCGGATGCGGCCCAGCAACGGACCGCCCGGGCGGGCTGTCAGTCCGGCTTCGGCCATCGGATTAAGCCTTCTGACAAGGATTTTTGCGGCGAGGATTGGCTTTTGACAGCGCCCCGGCGCCATGGCAAGGGAGCGCCCCCCAATCCCCCTTAAGCGAGGCCCGACTTGGCCAATCCCGAACTGGGCGCGAAGCAGATATGCCCCACCTGTTCGAGCAAGTTCTACGACCTCGGCCGCCGGCCGGCGCATTGCCCGAAGTGCAACAGCGAGTTCGATCCTGAAGAGGCGCTGCGCAGCCGCCGGGTGCGTCCGCGCGCCCCGCTGCCCGAGGAAGACACCGAAGAGGTGAAGCCGGCCGAGGTCGAAGCCGAGGACGAAGGCTTCGAAGCCGAACCCGACGAGGCGAAGGAACTCGACGAAGGCGTCGAGGCCGAACCGCTGGTCGTCGACGAGGAGGAGGGCGACGAAGCCGCTCCCGCCGCGCCCGACGAAGCGCTGGGCGTCGACTTCGCTGAGGACGAAGACCTCGAGGAAGCCGACGACGACGAGGTGCCGTTCATCGACGACGACGAGGACGACGAGTTCTCCGAAGACCAGATCGACGGCCTGGCCGGCGGCAAGGGCGAAGACTAGTCGCCAACGCTGCGTCTGGCCGCCCGCCTTTGGGCCGCGGCGTTTCTTCGCGCTTGATCGGGGCGGGGCCTTTGACTAGGTTCCGCGCCCTCCGCCGGGGCCCTAAGCGCCGGTGGGCCCGAACGACCTCGGGGCTATAGCTCAGCTGGTAGAGCGCTTGAATGGCATTCAAGAGGTCAGCGGTTCGAACTCCGCTTAGCTCCACCATGAACCCCCGCAGTAAGCCGCTGCGGGGGTTCGCCTTTCCAGGATCGGCGGCGGTTTAGAGCGCCTCGCCGTTCGCCTCGAAATCCAGATTTCGCCACCGATTTCGCCACCAAAGCGATCAGCGAGGCGGCGCCGCGCCCTGGGGGATTGCCCGAGTTTCTGGAGCGCGACCTTTAGAGCTTGGTCGCTCGCGACGGCGACATCGGGCGCGATGCCCGCGCCCTCCCAACCGCCGCCGCTCGGGGTGCGGATCGTTCCATCCGGCAAACCCATCATGAACCCGTCGACGAGCTGGAGTGTAACCGCCCCATTGCCTCCGCCGCGCGTCGTCTCGCCAACCAGGACCGCGAGCCTTCTGCTGCGCATGACGTAGCAAAAGAATTCCGCGCTGGAGAAGGTGCGCGGGCTGGTCAGTCGGGAAGGTGGTTGCCGTCGGCAAGTTCCAAGGGGGTCAGCACGCTCTGGCATGACCGCTAGGGTCGATCATTGCCGTTAGGTCCCTTCCCGATAGCGGACATTGCGACCCTGTCCGCTAAACCACCGTTGCCGGACAGAGCCGCCGGAGCCCTCGGCCACTGCGCGGATGGACGCCCGTGTGCGCCGGCGGCGCCGCCGAACGTTTCAATCGGGCAAGACCGAGCAAACGCTTGGAATGAGATGGGAGCCAAATCCGGGAACGTTCGCGCCGACGTCGGCGACAAACAAGGGTATGCTGGTCTTGGGTGAGCAACACCGATCGGAGGCGCCGTGGATTCCAGCGTCTGGGACGCCGTTCGGGCGGCCGGGATCATCGAGTCGGAGGCGGGACAGGGCGGCGGCTTGCTCCCAATGCTTCACGCCCTAAATGAGTCCTTCGGCCACGTGCCGGACGAGGCCGTACCGATCGTCGCTGGCGTGCTGAATCTGTCGCGCGCCGAGATCCACGGGGTCCTGACCTTCTACCGCGACTTCCGGCGCGCGCCATCCCCGCCCCACGTGCTCAAGCTTTGCCGCGCGGAGGCCTGCCAGGCGCGCGGCGGCGAGGCGATGGCGGAATGGGCGCAAACACGGCTCGAAGGCCGCGACGATGTCGCCCTCGAGGCCGTCTATTGCCTCGGACTCTGCGCCAGCGGACCCGCGGGGATGTTCGACGGGGGCCTCGTAGCGAGGCTGGATCCGGCCCGGCTCGACCGACTGTTGGCCGAGGCGGACAGTTGACCCTTCGCCTGTTCGTTCCCGGCGACGCGGCCGCGGTCGCGGTGGGCGCCGATGAGGTGGCAAGTGCGCTGCGGACGGAAGCGGCGATGCGCGCCCTGCCGATCGACATCGTGCGCAATGGATCGCGCGGGGTCTTCGAGCTGGAGACTCTGGTCGAGGTCGAGACACCGGCCGGCAGGATCGGCTATGGGCCCATCTACGCCGAAGACGTGCCCGACCTGGTGGCTTCGGGCCTCTTCGAGGGCGGGCCGCACGCCAAGCGGATCGGACGGCCCGAGGCGCTGCCGTTCCTGGCCCGCCAGACGCGGCTGACCTTCGCCCGGTGCGGAATCACCGATCCCCAATCGATCGAGGACTACCGGCGCCACGGCGGGCTGAAGGGCCTGGAGCGCGCACTCGCGCTGGGTCCTGCGGGCGTGGTCGAGGCGGTCACCCAGTCCGGGCTGCGCGGCCGCGGCGGCGCCGGGTTTCCCGCAGGGATCAAATGGCGCACGGCCGCCGATGCACCCGGCGACCAGAAGTACATTGTCTGCAACGCCGACGAGGGCGACAGTGGCACGTTCGCCGACCGCATGATCATGGAGGGCGACCCCTTCGTGCTGATCGAGGGCATGGTCATCGCCGGCCTCGCCGTCGGCGCGACCAAGGGCTTCATCTATGTTCGCTCCGAATATCCGCACGCCATCGCAGCCCTCGATCGCGCCATCCCGACGGCCAGGGCGGCGGGGCTGCTGTGCTCGGAGATCGGGGGCTCGCACGCTGCTTTCGACTTGGAAGTGCGCGTCGGGGCCGGGGCCTACGTGTGCGGCGAGGAGACGTCGCTGCTGGAGAGCCTCGAGGGCCGCCGCGGCCAGGTGCGCGCCAAGCCGCCGCTGCCTGCCCATCGCGGCCTCTTCGGCCTGCCGACCGTTGTCAACAACGTGCTCACCCTGGCCGCCGTCCCCTTCATCCTAGCCGAGGGCGCGGACGCCTATCGCGACTTTGGCATCGGCCGCTCGCGGGGCACCATGCCGATCCAGCTAGCGGGCAACATCCGCAACGGCGGACTTTTCGAGACCGGTTTCGGCGTCACCCTCGGCGAACTGGTGGACGACATCGGCGGCGGAACCCTCAGCGGGCGGCCGGTGCGCGCGGTGCAGGTAGGCGGACCGCTCGGGGCCTACTTCCCCCGCGAACTGTTCGACACGCCCTTCGACTACGAGGCCTTCGCCGCGCGCGACGGCCTGATCGGCCACGGCGGGGTGGTGGTGTTCGACGACACCGTCGACATGGCGCGCCAGGCCCGCTTCGCTATGGAGTTCTGCGCGCTGGAAAGCTGCGGCAAGTGCACGCCCTGCCGCGTGGGTTCCGTTCGCGGCGCCGAGGTGCTGGACAAGGTGATGGCCGGCGAGAACGTGGCGGCCAACCTCGCCCTCATCGAAGACCTCTGCCACACCCTGAAGTTCGGATCCCTGTGCGCGCTGGGCGGTTTCACTCCCTATCCAGTGATGAGCGCGCTGACGCATTTCCACGAGGACTTCAAGCGGCGTAGAGTCACCGGCGCGGAGTAAGCGCGCCATGACCATAACCGAAACCCCCGATCTCGGCACCCCGGCCACCCTGGCGACGGCGACGGTCAGCTTGACCATCGATGGCCGGCGCGTGACCGCCCCAGAGGGAACCTCGATCCTGCGCGCGGCCAAGCTGGCCGGGACCAGCATCCCCAAGCTCTGCTCCACCGATAGCCTGCAGGCCTTCGGCGCCTGCCGGCTCTGCCTGGTCGAGATCGAGGGGCGGGCCGGAACGCCGGCCTCCTGCACCACCCCGGTGGCCGACGGGATGGTGGTCCGCACCCAGACGCCGACCCTGAAGCGGCTGCGCAACGGGGTGATGGAGCTCTACATCTCCGACCACCCGCTGGACTGCCTCACCTGCGCCGCCAACGGCGACTGCGAACTGCAGGACATGGCCGGCGCCGTGGGCCTGCGCGAGGTCCGCTACGGCTATGAGGGCGCGGGTCACCTCGCCGAGGCCAAGGACGAGTCCAACCCCTACTTCAACTACGATCCGGCCAAGTGCATCGTCTGCTCGCGCTGCGTACGGGCCTGCGACGAGGTGCAAAGCACGCTGGCGCTGACCATCGCCGGCCGGGGTTTCGGCAGCCGGGTGGCGGCCAGCCAGGCGGAGCCGTTCTTCGGCTCGGAATGCGTCTCCTGCGGCGCCTGCGTCCAGGCCTGCCCGACCGCAACGCTCACCGAGAAGAAGGTGATCGAGATCGGCCAGCCCGAGCATTCGGCGGTCACCACCTGCGGCTATTGCGGGGTCGGCTGCGCGTTCAAGGCCGAGATGCGCGGCGAAGAGCTGGTGCGCATGGTTCCCTACAAGGACGGCAAGGCCAACCACGGCCATTCCTGCGTCAAAGGCCGCTTCGCCTGGGGCTATGCGACCCACAAGGAGCGGGTGCTGAAACCCATGATCCGCGAGGCGATCAGCGATCCCTGGCGCGAGGTCAGCTGGGACGAGGCGATCGGCCATGCCGCGTCCGAGCTCAGGCGCATCCAGGCCAAGTACGGGCGCCTCGCCGTGGGCGGGATCACCTCCTCGCGCTGCACCAACGAGGAGACCTTCCTCGTGCAGAAGCTGGTGCGGGCCGCCTTCGGCAACAACAATACCGACACCTGCGCCCGGGTCTGCCATTCGCCCACGGGGTATGGCCTGAAGACCACCTTTGGCGCCTCGGCCGGCACCCAGGATTTCGACTCCGTCGAGCATGCCGACGTGATCGTGGTGATCGGCGCCAACCCCACCGACGGCCACCCGGTGTTCGCCTCGCGGATGAAGCGGCGGTTGCGGGCCGGCGCGAAACTGATCGTCATCGACCCGCGCCGTATCGACCTGGTGCGCATGCCGCACATCGAGGCCGACTACCATCTGCCCGTCCGTCCGGGCGCCAACGTCGCGGTGCTGACCGCCATGGCGCACGTCATCATCACCGAGGGCCTGGTCGATGCCGCGTACGTGGCCGAGCGGTGCGACACCGAGGCGTTCCACGACTGGGCCGAGTTCGTCGCCCGGCCAGAACACTCGCCAGAGGCCGTCGAGGCCGCCAGCGGCGTACCCGCGGCCGAGCTGCGCGGCGCGGCCAGGCTCTACGCCACCGGCGGCAATGCGGCGATCTACTATGGCCTTGGGGTCACCGAGCACAGCCAGGGTTCGACCGCGGTGATGGCCATCGCCAACCTGGCCATGGCCACCGGCAATGTCGGCAAGCCGGGCGTGGGCGTGAACCCCTTGCGCGGCCAGAACAACGTCCAGGGCGCCTGCGATATGGGCTCGTTCCCGCACGAGTTGTCCGGCTACCGACACATCGCCGACGCCGCCACCCGGCGCCTGTTCGAGGCCGACTGGGGGGTGAGCCTCGACGAGGAGCCGGGGTTGCGCATCCCCAACATGCTCGACGCCGCCGTCGACGGCCAGTTCAAGGGCATCTACATCCAGGGCGAGGACATCCTGCAGTCCGACCCCAACACCCACCACGTCGCCGCGGGCCTGGCGGCGATGGAATGCGTGGTGGTGCACGACCTCTTCCTCAACGAGACCGCCCTCTACGCCCACGTCTTCCTGCCCGGGTCGACCTTCCTGGAGAAGGACGGCACCTTCACCAACGCCGAGCGCCGCATCCAACGGGTGCGCAAGGTGATCAGCCCCCGCAACGGCTACGAGGACTGGCAGATCACCCAGCGGCTCTCCAACGCCCTCGGCTATCCGATGGCTTACGATCATCCCTCGCAGATCATGGACGAGATCGCCCGGCTGACGCCTACGTTCGCCGGGGTCAGCTACGCCAAGCTGGACGAGGCCGGCTCGCTGCAGTGGCCGGTCACCGGGGCTGCGCCCGAGGGCACGCCGGTGATGCACGAGCACGGCTTCGTACGCGGCAAGGGGCTCTTCGTGCTGACCGAGTATGTCGCCACCGACGAGAAGGTGGGGCCGCGCTACCCCCTGCTGCTCACCACCGGCCGCATCCTCAGCCAGTACAACGTCGGCGCCCAGACCCGTCGGACCGACAACGCGCTGTGGCATGAGGAAGACCGCCTGGAGATCCACCCCAGCGACGCCGAGGACCGCGGGATCAAAGACGGCGACTGGGTGAAGCTCGCCAGCCGCGCCGGCGCCACCGCCTTGCGCGCGCTCATCACCGACCGGGTGGCGCCGGGCGTGGTCTACACGACCTTCCACCACCCCCTCACCCAGGCCAATGTGGTCACCACCGACTATTCCGACTGGGCGACCAACTGCCCGGAATACAAGGTGACGGCCGTCCAGGTGTCGCCTTCCAACGGCCCCTCCGATTGGCAGAAGCGCTACGAGGCTTTCTCCACGGAACACCGGGGAGTGGAACCAATCCCGGCGTCCGGCGAATGAGCGATCTGGAGGTCGAAGGCGAGCCCCACATAGCCACCACGCCCGACCAGCGGCTGGTTTACATGGCCAACCAGATCGGCAAGTTCTTCGCCGCCAAGCCGCACGACCTGGCCGTGGCCGGGGTCGCCAAGCATATCGCCGATTTCTGGGACCCGCGCATGCGTCAGCGCATCCGCGCCCACCTGGCCGCGGGCGGCGAGGGTCTGGACCCGATCACTCGCCAGGCCGTGGCGGCGCTGGAGCGCTGAGGCGACGGCGGCATGCGGATCAAACCCTTCCAGACTCTCCCCGCCTTACAGTGGCGCGCCGCGGGCTGCGACGTGGAGCGGATCGAGCGCGCGGTGGCCGAAGAGACCGCCATCGGCCTCTGCTACGACAGCGAGCCCTATGCGGTGCTGATGGCGACCCCGGCCGATCTCGAGGACCTGGCCATCGGCTTCACGATCACCGAGCGGATCGCCCCGGCGTCGGGCGTAGCCGACGTGCGCCAGGGCGAACATCCGGACGGGATCGTGGTCGACGTGCTGCTGACGCCGGAGGCCCGCTGCGCCATCGGGGCCTTGCGCCGGCGAGCCATCGAGGGGCGGTCCGGCTGCGGCCTCTGCGGCGTGCAGAGCCTGGAGCAGGCGGTGCGACCGCTGACCCCGCTGGCCGGCGGCCTCACCGTGCGCCGCGAAGCCCTGCAGGCGGCCCTGGCGGAGTTGGAAACTCGGCAGGCGCTGGGCCAGGCTACCCGGGCCACCCACGCGGCCGCCTTGGCCGACGCTTCCGGCCGGCTGCTGGCGGTGCGCGAAGACGTCGGCCGCCACAACGCCCTCGACAAACTAATCGGCGCCGCCGCCCGGGCTGGCTTCGACCCCGCGCAGGCCTTCATCGTGGTCACCAGCCGCTGCTCCTTCGAGATGGTGGAGAAGACCGCCATCGCCGGGGTCGCCGTGCTCGCCGCCATCTCCGCGCCGACCGGGCTCGCCATCCGCAAGGCGAAGGCCGCCAACCTGACCCTGATCGCGCTGGCCCGCGCCGACGGACACGCGGTGTTCACCGGCGCCGAACGCGTCGCGGACACGATCGCCGTGGCCCCGGCGCCCCGGGGGATGCGGCGCTGGCCGGAAACCTGAACCCAGCGCTTGGCGCGATCATCCTCACCGGCGGCGCCTCGCGGCGGATGGGCGTCGACAAAGCTACGCAGCTGTGGCGCGGGAGGCGGGCAGTGGACCTTGTCGAGGACCTCGCCCGGCAGGCTGGGGCCTCGGCGATCGTGACGGCCGGCGACGGCGACTATGGCCTGCCGAGGGCGCCGGACCCAGCGCCCCGAAGCGGACCCGTGGCCGGGGTGCGCGCGGGCGCCGCTCACCTGCGACGAAGCGTCGAGCGTGTGCTGGTCTTGGCCGTTGACGCGCCGACAATTCGCCCGGCGGACCTCGCGCCGTTGTTGGAGGCGCCAGGCGCCGGTGCGGCGTTCGTCGGCTATCCCGTGCCTATGGTGATCGCGATCGTGGCGATTCCCGCCGACGTGGAGGACGACTGGCCGTTGCGCCGCCTCGTCGAACGAGCCCACCTCGTCCAGATTCCACCCCACCCTAGCGCCAAAGCGCGTCTAAAGGGCGCCAACACGCCACTGGAATGGGCGCGGCTCTCTCGGCCGGTTTCCCAGCAAGATTAGTCGCAGGATGGCCTCGAGCCCGCCCCCGCACTGCGCTCGAGGTGTGGCCCTGACAGCCTTCGTGCGGAACCCTGAGTGTCGCTCTCTCACCTGTCGAGTTCCGCCAGGCCCAGGCCCCGTACCCAAGGCGGGCCTTCCCAACTTCGGCTGTGACGCCGACGCGGCGCTGGAGATGCTGGCGCCGGTCCTGGCGCAAGCCCCGGGGTCGCTGGTGAGGGCGGCGAAGACGGATCCTGACTTCGATGCGCTGCACGACAATCCCCGCTTTCAGGCTATGCTCGCCGCAGCTGAGGCGCGATTGGCGGCAGGCTGACGCCAAGTCCGACGGACGGGGTAGTGTGGGTAGACCGGTCGCGGACCCCACGCCAGGAAACGGACGTTCGGCCCGTCAACACTGGGTGGCTTGCGGTCTCAATCGATGTGGCCGATGAGTGTTGGCCCTTCCTGCAGACACCGGACGTCGGATCGGCATTTACGGCGATAGCTGTGGCCTAGCGACAAGGGAGACGCTTCATGCAGTTCTCGGGGCTGAAACTCTTCGCGCTGACCTGCATGCTATGCGCGACATCTGCGTGTTCGCAATCGGCCCCCAACGCCGTTTCGAGCAAGGGCGCCGCTCCCGTTGCGGCGTCCTCGCCTGACGACGATAGCGCAACCAAAAGCACAGTCTCATTGGACTGCAGCAAAGTGTTCGCGCCGGGCGACGTGGCCGGCATTCTTGCAGCACCGATCCAGATCGACCGCAGCGCATATCCAATCGGTTGTCACTTCGCTGGTACTGGCGCCTCGGTTTCGGTCAACATCGACCCTTCTTTCGAACTGGTATGGAGCACTGACGCCGCCGGCCCTGATTTCGTGGACCTGCCGGGTGTAGGCGACCAGGCGCGGCGGCGAGGATCCAACGGCTACGAGGTCGTAAGCAAGAAGGGCAAGCTCTACTGCGGTGCGGGGTTTTCGATGCAAAGCACCCCCACGAGCCTAAGCGGCGAGGAACTGGCGAAACAACTCGGCGCGCTGTGCAACAAGCTTTTCGCCGCCAACTCATAACCTAAACAACCCCTGGGGCCGGCCAAAGTCGGCTTTGCGTCGAGAGCAGTTGTTGGCTCCCCCGCTAAAGCGGAAGCTCGCGAAGCCCCTCCGGGTTATTGGCACTTCGGGTTGGATCCGGAGCCGCAGCCGCCGCGTGGAGTTGGCGGGTGGGGCGACGGCGAAACGGGTCGGCCCGGGAAATACGCCATTGCATAAAAGATGTTCTGCGTGATGTCGGTGTTAAGGAACCCGTCCGCAAAGTCGAAGTCCTATTGGAAGCCGGGCGCTGGTGGCGTTGAGGTGATGCCGGAAGGCGGACACCTGGTCGTTCGGGATGAACAAAGACCGGCCGCCGTTCCAGGACGGCCTGGGGCGCCGCTCACGCCGCCGAAGCCGCCCCGCTCCCTACCGCACGGCGGGGTCGCTTGAATAGGGAAGTGACCGTTGACGGTACTCCGCAGCGATTTCGCCGCGGCCTGACAGCGAGCTGCGAGCAGAAGATCTCCGATGCGACGTCGCCTTGAACGGCGAGATGGAGTTCCCTCTGCTGCGGAAGCCCTCTCGGAAGGGAGATCGAACGATGGTCAAGTGGATTGCAGGACCAGCACTGGCGCTGGCGCTCACATCATCTGCTCTCGCTCAGGAGGAGGTGGAGCAGCACCATCATCACCCCGCACCCGAGCACCTCGGGGAAGTCCACTTCGCCAATACCTGTGCGCCGGCCGTCGGCGCAGAGTTCGATCGCGCCGTGGCGCTGCTGCATTCATTCGCCTATGAGCCGGCCGATCATGCCTTCGCCCAGGTCGCGACGCGTGACCCGACATGTGCGATGGCGCACTGGGGCCGCGCCATGACCCACTACCACCAGCTATGGGAGGCTCCCACCACCGCCGAACTTGCGGTCGGCGCGGCAGAGGTCGACCAGGCCGCCGCCCTGGAGCCTGCAAACAAGCGCGAGAGAGCCTTCATCCGGGCGATCGAAGCATACTACGCGGATGCCGAACATGTCGCACCGCCCGTTCGAGCCACGCGCTATTCCGACGCCATGGCCGTCGTCGCTCAGGATAACCCGGACGATGACGAAGCCCAGATCTTCTATGCCCTATCGCTGGTCGCCACCGCCTCACCGGCCGACCGCAATCACGAGCGCCAAAAACACGCAGCGGACATCCTGGAGCCGATCTGGAAGCGGCAACCGCGACATCCTGGCGTTCCGCACTATCTGATCCACGCCTATGACAGCGCCGAACTGGCTCAGCGCGGCCTGCCTGCGGCCCGCGCCTATGCGACGATCGCTCCGTCGGCGCCCCATGCCTTGCACATGCCCTCGCACATATTCACCCGACTGGGATTGTGGGACGATTCGATTGCCTCGAATCTTGCTGCGCGCGCCGCCGCGCAGGCTCAGGGCGATGTCGGCGAAGAGCTGCATGCCATGGACTATTTGACCTACGCGTACCTCCAACGCGGCCGCACGGCCGATGCCGCCGAGGTCGTGGCGAGCCTTCGAGGAATAGGCGCCCTCTCGGGGCAGGGCTTTAAGGTCGGCTACGCGGGCAACGCCATGCCGGTGCGTTTGGCGGTGGAGACTCGCGACTGGCCGTCTGCCGCGAGGCTCGAGGCGCTCCCGGGATCGCCGCCTCAGGTGGCCGCTATAGTCTGGTGGGCCAGAGCCTTGGGCCGGCTGCGCGGGACGCCTGCCAGCTCCGCGGATGCCGACATCGCCCAATTGCAGGCGTGCCGCGACGCGCTGAGCGCCTCGGGTGACAGCTACTGGGCGGCCCAAACCGACGCTTTGCTGAAGTCCGCAGAGGGTTGGCGTGACGCCGCCGGGGGCGGTGTTGGCTCAGCTATCATCGCCTTGACCGCGGCGGCCGACGAGGAGGACTCGCTGGAGAAACTGCCGCTAACGCCGGGACCGATCGTGCCCGCACGCGAACAGCTGGGAGACTTGCTACTTCAGCTGAACCGGCCGGCGGAAGCCCTTGCCGCATTCAACGCCGCCCTGGCGCTGGCGCCCGGCCGCCGCGGGGCGATCGAAGGGGCGAGCGAGGCGAAGCGACGCCTTGCAACCGGCGACTAAGTGAATGGCCGCTTTGGGTCGACAGCTGCCGTTCGGAATGTCCGCTTTCGGGCAAAACACCGGCGAACGCCGAGGTGAGAGCGGTGCGCGCGACGCATCAGTCGCCCAAGACTTTCCTTCCCCGGTGGGTCCGTCCCCCGAACAGTCCTTGCACGGTTTGATCTGCATCAACGCGCCCGCTCGCCGGAGCGCGACATTGGCGGCGCTGAGAAGTTGAGTGGATTGGCACCCTCCACCGCTCAACCGGACCGCCGCCGCCCTCTCCCCCCTAATCGGCGGTTGATCCAGCGGACGCGCCCCAGGCTTCGTGCTGTAGCCTGGGGCGCGCATCCGCTTCACGAACAACCCATATGGTTCATGGCGGCCGCGACTCGGTCGCACCAGCCGGATTGCGCCTCGAGGCGGGTTGCTGCTTCATGCGCGGGCGGTTCGGTCTGAAAGGGGAGCGATAATGGCTGAGCCAGCAGATGCGCGCAGCGATCGCGAATTGCTGGCGAGCATCATCGAGAGTTCCCAGGACGCCGTGATCGGCAAGACCCTCGACGGTCTTGTCACCAGCTGGAACAAGGCCGCCGAGCAGATCTTCGGTTATCGGGCCTGGGAGATCCTCGGCCAGCCGGTGGTCGTGCTGTTCCCGCCGGAACTTGCCGAGGAGGAGCCGATGATCCTCGACCTGGTGCGCCGGGGCGAGCGGATCGAACACTACGAAACCGTTCGCGTGGCCAAGGACGGGCGCCGCGTCGACGTTTCGCTCACGGTCTCGCCGATCCACGACGCGTCCGGTCGCGTCGTCGGCGCTTCGAAGATTCTCAGGGACATCACCGCGGAGAAGGCGCTGCGCACGCGACTGTCCGAGGTGCAGAACGAATTGCTGCACGTCTCGCGTCTCAACGATATGGGCCAGCTGGCCTCGGCCTTCGCCCACGAACTCAACCAGCCGCTATCGGCGATCAACGCCTACATCGGCGGCACGCGGCGGCTGATCGAGAAGGGCGATGTCGCCCGGGCCCTGGAGGGCTGCGACAAGGCGGTGGCCCAGGTGGCCCGCGCCGGCGAGTTGATCCGCCGGCTGCGCGAGTTCGTCAGCAAGGGCGACGCCGAGCGACGCCCGGAGGATCTCGGCGAGGCGATCGACGAGGCGATGTTACTGGTCCTGGTCGACGCGAAACGGGATGGACTGATCACCGCGCTGCGCCTGGCGGACGACGCCCGCAATGCGCTCATCGACAAGGTGCAGATCCAGCAGGTGCTGGTGAACCTGTTCCGCAACGCCGTCGAGGCGATGGCGAACTGCGAACCCAAGCACCTGGACGTCACGACGCGACGCCGGGGCGACAGGATCGAGATCGAGGTCGCTGACAGCGGGCCGGGCCTGTCCACGGCGGTGCTGGCGAAGCTGTTCGAGCCGTTCATGACCACCAAGCCGACGGGCATGGGCGTGGGTCTGTCGCTGTGCCGCAGCATCGTCGATAGCCAGGGCGGCGAAATGTCGGGCGGCAACGCGGCGACCGGTGGGGCCGTCTTCTCCTTCACCGTCCTGGCCGCCTGAGGGCCAGGGCCTCTCGGCCCTTGTCTCCCGCGCGCCGAGCCGCGATGAGGGACCGTGCCCCAATTCTCCCCGATCACGTCTGCGCGGCGGCTGCTGCGGCCCCGGCGGCGCGGGCTGGCGGCGATCAATGCCGAGATCCGTGACGGCATCGTGCCGGCGGCCGAGGGGCTGGCGCTGGTCCCCACCATCCCGGCGCCGCCGGGCACGCCGGCGCAGCGGGGCTATCGCACGGTCGCGCTGATCATCGCCTGCGCGCTCTTCATGGAGCAGATGGACGCCACGGTGCTGGCGACCGCGCTGCCGACCATGGCGCGCGACTTCCACGTGCCGGCCACCAGCCTCTCGTCGGCGCTGACGTCCTACCTGCTGGCGCTGGCGATCTTCATCCCGGCCAGCGGGCGCATGGCCGACCGCTTCGGCGCCAAGACCGTGTTCCGCCTCGCGATCCTGCTGTTCCTGGCCGGCTCGGTGCTGTGCGGCCAGGCCACCAACCTGCCGTTCCTGATCGCCGCGCGGTTCCTGCAAGGCGTCGGCGGCGCGATGATGATCCCGATCGGCCGGCTGGTGCTGCTGCGCAGCGTCGCCAAGGAAGACATGGTGCAGGCCATGTCGTGGCTGATCATCCCGGCGCTGATCGGGCCGATCCTCGGCCCGCCGCTGGGCGGCTTCATCGTCACCTACCTCAACTGGCGCTGGATCTTCTATCTCAACATACCGGTGGGCGTGGCAGGCGTGGCGCTGGTGACCAAGTTCATCGGCCAGGTGCGCGGCGAGCGCCCACCCCGCGCGGACTTCGGCGGCTTCGTGCTGTCCGGCGTCTCGCTGGGCTGCCTGCTGTTCGGCTTCGAGATGACCAGCCGCACCGGCGAGCTCGAGCCCGCGCTGATCCTGATCGCCATCGGCCTCGCGGCCGGCGCGCTCTACATCCGCCACGCCCGCGGCCGGGTCTCGCCGATCCTGGACCTGACGCTGATGCGGGTGCCGACGTTCCGGCTCTCGGTGATCGGCGGCTCGCTCACCCGCATCACCCAGGGCGCGCAGCCGTTCCTGCTGCCGCTGATGCTGCAGCTGGGGTTCGGCATGAGCGCCGCGGCCAGCGGGCTGATCACCATCGCCGGGGCGATCGGCTCGCTGGCGATGAAGTGGATCGCACCGCGGGTGCTGCGGGAGTTCGGCTTCCGCAACAGCCTGATCGTGGGCGGCCTGTTCGGCGGCCGGCAGCTACGCGGTCTGCGGCCTGTTCCGGCCGTCGTGGCCGATCCCGGCGATCTTCGCGGTGCTGGCGGTGAGCGGCTTCTTCATGTCGTTCCAGTTCACCGCCTACAACACCATCGCCTACGACGAGATCCCGCCGCAGCGGATGAGCGCGGCCACCAGCTTCTACGCCACCTTCCAGCAGCTGATGCTCTCGCTCGGCATCTGCGTCGGCGCGCTGGCGCTGCACCTCGGCACGCTGGCGACCGGCCGCACCGTGCCCCTGCTGACCGATTTCACCCTGGCCTTCTTCGTGGTGACCGCGGTTTCGGCCTCAGCGACGATCTGGAATGCGCGGTTCTCGGCGGACGCCGGCGACGAGCTGAGCGGGCGCAAGGCGGTGGGCCGGAGCCTGGACGCGGGAAGCGCCGAGAGCTAGCCCAGCCGCTCGAGATCCGCCACGCCGCCGACGGTGACGCCTAGGTCGTTCACTAGGCCGGTGCCGAGCGAATAGACCCAGCCGTGCACGCACAGTTCCTGGCCACGCGCCCAGGCGTCCTGCACGAACACGTCGGAGGCGACGTTGCGCACCTGGCGCTTCACGTTGAGCTCGCACAGCCGGTTGAGGCGCTCGGTCCCCTGAGCGCAGGCGTCGAGCTCATGGCGGTGGTCGTGCGCCACCTCGCGGATCGGGTGCAGCCAGTGGTCGATCAGCCCCCGGCGCTTGCCGTCGACGGCCGCGGAGACCCCGCCGCAGCCATAGTGGCCGACCACCAGCACGTGCTTCACCTTCAGTACGTCGACCGCGAACTGCAGCACCGACAGATAGTTGGCGTCCTGCGGCGGGGCGAGGTTGGCGACGTTGCGGTGGACGAACACCTCGCCGGGGTCGAGGCCGACGATCTCGTTGGCCGGCACGCGGCTGTCCGAACAGCCGATCCACAGATACTGCGGCGCCTGCTGGCCCTCTAGGCGACGGAAGAACCCCGGGTCCGCCGCGACCTTGCGGGCGGCCCAGGCGCGATTGTTGTCCTTTAGTTCGTCGAGCATGGGAGGGCGCCTAGCGGCTCGGGGCGGCGACGTAAAGGGCGATGACGGCGTTCGCGGCGCGCCCCCTCCACCGCTTCGCGGTCCCCCTCCCCCGACGGGGGAGGAGATTAGGTCGGCGTCTTTTTTCTCCTCACCCGTAGGGGGAGGGGGACCGCGAAGCGGTGGAGGGGGGCCGTGGCGAAAGGGCTAGGGCCGCGGTGATGCATCCCCCGCGCCCCGGCTCGCCCGCACCGGGCCGCCGTCGACGCGGATCGTCGCGCCGTTGGTGAAGCTGGCGGCGTCGGAGGCGAGGTAGAGCGCCAGGCCGGTCATCTCCTGCGGCAGGCCGACGCGCAGGCCGGCCTTGGTCCAACCGGGGTGGTCGTGGTCGGGCGGGTCGGCCCAGTGCTCGGCGACGTCGGTGGCGAACGGGCCGATGACGATGGTGTTGACCCGCACGTTGGGGCTGAAGGCGGCGGAGAAGCCCTGGGTCAGCATGTTCAGCGCCGCCTTGGCGCCGGAGTAGGGCAGCGCCCAGGGCGAAGCGCCCAGCGAGGCGGTCGACGAGATGTTGATCACCGAGCCGCCGGCGCCGGCGTGCATGCGCTCGCCGAGCACGGCGGTGAGCCGGAACGGTCCCTTGAAGTTGACCCCGATCACGCTGTCGAACGCCCGCTCGGTGACCTCGCCCAGCGACGGGTAGAGCGGCGACATGCCGGCGTTGTTGACCAGGATGTCGACCTTGCCGAGTGCGTCCCAGACCGCGTTCGCCATCGGCTCGATCTCGTCCCAGCGGCCCATGTGGCAGGCGTAGGGAAACGCGCGCACGCCGCGGGCCTCGACCTCGCGGGCGGTGGCCTCGCAGGCGTCGAGCTTGCGGCTGACCACGGCGACATCGGCGCCGGCCTCGGCGAAGGCCAGCGCCATGGCGTGGCCCAGCCCGCGCGATCCGCCGGTGATCAGCGCGCTCTTGCCGGCGAGGCTGAAGCGATCGGACATCTGACGTTCCTCCACCCGTTTCGGGCCAGCATCTCCGTTGGGCATGGATTGTCCATCGTGACCTCGGGACAAGCTGGGCGAGTCCCAACGCCGTCACCCCGGACGGCCATAGGCCGATCCGGGGCCGGACGCGCCGGCGCCGAGACGATTTCCAGCTTGGCGGCCGCCGGTCCGGCCCCGGCTCTACGCTACGCTTCGGCCGGGGTGACGAGACGGGGAGCATTCGCCGCAGAAGAGGCGACCTAAGGAATCCGCTGGACCTTCCCGTCGCGGAAGCCGCTAAAGCCTTGGCATGGACCCAGTTCCCGACCTCAGCCGCTCCGTCAAAGGCCTCACCGTGCTGGTCACCGGCGCGGCCAGCGGCATGGGCCGCGCCACCGCCTTCGTGTTCGCCCGCGAAGGCGCCAACGTCGCGGTGACCGATCGCGAGCTCGCGGCGTGCGAGGCGGTGGCCGCGGAGATCCGCGCCGAGGGCGGCAGCGCCAAGGCCTGGGCGCTCGACGTGTCGAACGCCGAGACGATCGCCAAGGTCGTGCCAGAAATCGCCGAGCATTTCGGCGGGCTGGACGCGGTGGTCAACAACGCCGGCGTCGGCGGCTTCGCGCCGATCGACGCAGCGAACTACGAGGACGTCTGGGCGCAGGTCGGTGCCGATCCTGATCACCGCCCACCCGCGGATCATCCGCGCCGCGCTGCCCTATCTGCGCAAGTCGAAGAGCCCGCGCATCGTCAACATCGCCTCCACCGAGGCGCTGGGGGCGACCGCCCGGGACTCGGTCTATGCGGCGGCCAAGGCGGCGGTCACCGGCCTGACCCGCGCGCTCGCCGTCGAGCTCGGCAAGGAAGGGATCACGGTCAACTGCATCTGCCCGGGCCCGATCAACACCGGGATGACCGCCGGCATCGCCGACGCCGACAAGACGACCTTCGCCCACCGCCGCACGGCGATGCGGCGCTACGGCGAGCCGGAGGAGGTGGCGCACATCACGCTCAGCCTCTGCCTGCCCGGCCGCCTCCTACATCACCGGGAGTGACGATCCCGGTGGACGGCGGGCTGATGGCCCGCAACGCCTGAGCGATCATGCTCGCACGACAATAACGACATTCAGGGAAGACGACGCGTGGGTTGGAATTTCGGAGACATCCTCGACGCCATTTCGCCGGTGATCCCGGCCGATGCGCCGGCGTTCATCCACGGCGAGCGGACCATCAGCTGGGGCGAGGCGACCAAGGCCACCAACAACATGGCCCGCGGCCTGATCGCCCGCGGCGCCAAGCCCGGCGACAAGATCGCGATCTATATGCGCAACCGGCCGGAGTACCTGCTGGCGCTGGCCGCCGGCTTCAAGGCGCGGCTGACCCACGTCAACGTCAACTACCGCTACACGCCCGAGGAGGTCTGGTACATCTTCGACAATTCCGACGCCCAGGCCGTGGTCTATGCGTCGGAATTCCGCGACGCGGTGGCCGCAGATCCGCCCGCGCCTGCCGAAGGTGAAGACCTGGATCGAGGTCAGCCCGGACGGCAAGGTCGCGCCGTTCGCCGAGCCGTTCGAGCGCCTGGCCGAGGACGGCAACGGCGGGCCGCTCGACATCCAGCGCTCCGGCGACGACCAGTTCTTCATCTACACCGGCGGCACCACCGGCATGCCCAAGGGCGTGATCTGGACCCACAACGACCTGCGCGAGATCACCCTGGCGGCGGCGCGGCGGATGGGCCCGGTGCCGGAGACGCTGGAGCGAGCTGACCGCGCCACCACGCCAAGCTCGGCCCCGGCATGCGCATGCTGCCCGCCCCGCCGCTGATGCACGGCACCGGCCTCCTGACCGCCATGGGCGCGATGCTGGGCGGCGGCTGCGGTGGTGACCCTGGAAGGCGAGACCTTCGACGCCGATGAGCTGCTGCGGGCGATCGACCGCCACAAGCCGCAGTCGATGGCCATCGTCGGCGACAGCTTCGCCAAGCCGATCCTCAACGCCCTCGACGCCGACGCCGGGCAAGTACGACGTCTCCTCGCGTCGCCATGATCGTCTCGTCGGGGGTGATGTGGAGCATGGAGGTCAAGCGCGGCCTGCTGGAGCACATGCCGCGGCGCGATGCTGAACGACGGCTTCTCGTCGTCCGAGGCGCTGGGCATGGGCGCCTCGGTGATGGCCAAGGGCGGCCGAGGTGCAGACCGCCAAGTTCGTGATCGGCGAGCGCTGCAAGGTGTTCGACGAGAACGACAATCCGGTCGAGCCAGGGTCGGGCGTGGCCGGGCATGGTGGCGATCATGGGCCGCCCAACCCGCTCGGCTACTACAAGGACGAGGAGAAGACCGCGCGCACCTTCCGCACCATCGGCGGCGTGCGCTACTCGATCCCGGGCGACTGGGTGCATCGGTCGAGGCGGACGGCTCGCTGACCCTGCTCGGCCGCGGCAACGCCTGCATCAACACCGCCGGCGAGAAGGTCTTCCCCGAGGAGGTCGAGGAGGCGCTGAAGACGTCATCCGTCGGTCGAGGACGCGCTGGTGGTCGGCCTGCCGGACGAGAAGTGGGGCCAGGCGGTGACCGGCGTCGTGACGCTGGCCGAGGGCCACGACCTGGACGAGGCGGGCCTGCAGGGCCCACGTGCGCCAGTCGCTGGCCGGCTACAAGACGCCGAAGCGGATCGTGCTGGCCGATCGCGCCCTGCGCGCCGCCAACGGCAAGGCCGACTACCCGGCGGCCAAGGCGGCGGCGGAAGGCGCGCTCGCGGCCGCGCAATGACGCAATCGGCGATTCATCTCCGCGGCATTCCGTCCAAAGCGTCAAAAACTTAACGCCGCAAGCCTAAGACGGGCCTCGCTGTCGGACGTGGCGGGGAGGCCAGAGGGGTTGGACGACAAACGCGCTCTTTCCGGCGCGCCGCGCGAGCTGCCGTTCGGGGTCGACCTGTCGCTGGCGGTGTTCGACCGCGCGACGCGGATCGCTCGCAGCCTGTTCGCCGGCGGCGAGTCGCTGGTCGTCCTGGTCCAGGACGGCGTGGCGTGGCGCAGCCGCGACTTCGGCGCGCCGCTAGGCCCGCGCGACTGGGCGGCCGAGACGGTGATCGAGAGCGGCGAGTTGCTGTGGATCGAGGATGGCCGCAGCGATCCGCGCACCTGCAACGAGCCGCTGGTGCTCGAACCGCCCTATCTGCGCAGCTGGATCGCCGCGCCGATCCAGCTCGCCAACGGCGCGCGGCCTGGCGTCCTGTGCGTGGTCAACACCGCCCCACATCCGTACGATGCGAGCAAGGCCGCGCGGCTCAAGGATCTCGCCGATTTCGTCGCCGACGAGTGGGCCAGGGCGACGGCCGCGCAGGCCAAGAGCGCGGCCGAGCTGGCGCTGAACGCCCTCGAATTCAGGTTTTCCGCGCTTGCCGAAGCCATGCCCATGTCGCTGGTGATGACCGACATGTCGCAGCGCGTGATCGCCGCCAGCCGGATCTGGCGTCAGGCGCTTGGCTTGGAAGGTGTCCCGATCGCCGGCCGCACGCTGATCGAGCTCTCCTCCGTCTACGAGCCATACCGCGACCTGCTGCAGAGAGCCCTCGACGGCGAGACGGTGAGCAGCGTCTCGCTGAAGACCAGGCAGGAAGACGGCTCGCGCGCCTGGCTGCAGGCCGATATCGATCTGTGGCGCACGGCCGATGGCCAGCCCGGCGGCCTGGTGATCACGACCAACGACGTCACCGAGCTGAAAGCGGCGCTGGGCGCGGCCGAACGCTCCGAGGAGCGGTTGAACCTGGCCCTCAACCTGACCGAGGTGCACGTCTGGGAGCTGGACTATGTCCGGGGCCAGCTGTTCAAGGCCGGCGCCGAGGACACCTTCTTCGAGAGGCCGCAGACCTACGAAGATATCCAGGGCGACACCTACGTGACGATCGACCCACGCGACCACGACATGGTGCGCGAGGCGTGGCGACGGCACGTCGAGGAAGGCGCCCCCTACAATCCCCAATATCGGATCGCCCGCAAAGATGGGGCCGAGGTCTGGGCCGAAGGGGCGCTGCAGCTGTTCTCCGACGATCGCGGTCGGCGGCAGCGCATCGTCGGCGCGATCCGCAACATCACCGCCGCCAAGCAGGCCGAACAGCGGCTGATGCAGGCGATCGCGGCGGCGGAAGCAGCGAACACCGCCAAGAGCCAGTTCCTCGCCACCATGAGCCACGAGATCCGCACCCCGCTCAACGGCGTGCTCGGCATGGCCCAGGCGATGGAGGCCGACGAACTGGCTGACGTGCAGCGCGGGCGGCTCGGCGTCATCCGCGAGTTCGGCCAAAGCCTGCTGGCCATCCTCAACGACGTGCTCGACATCTCCAAGATCGAGGCCGGCAAGCTGGAACTGGAGATGGCCGACTTCGACCTGGGCGAGGTCGCGGGGAGCGCGTGCCACGCGTTCCTGGCGCTGGCCGAAACCAAGGGCCTGGCGCTGGTGCTCACGATCGCGCCCGAGGCGGAAGGCCTCTATCACGGCGACGCCTCGCGCCTTCGGCAGATCCTCTACAACCTGATCTCCAACGCGGTGAAGTTCACGGCGGCCGGGACGGTCTCGGTCACGGTCACGCGGCGGCGTGACCAGGTTCGGCTCTCGGTCAGCGACACCGGCATCGGCATCGCCAAGGCGGACATCCGGCGGCTGTTCGAGAAGTTCGAACAGGCGGACGCATCCACCACCCGCCGTTACGGCGGCAGCGGCCTCGGCCTGGCCATCTGCCGTCAGCTCGCCGAGATGATGGGCGGCCAGATCCGCGCCCGCAGCTCCGATGGCGTCGGCACGACCTTCCAGGTGTCGTTGCCGCTGGCGCGGGTCGGTGACACGGTCCGGTCGCCAGGGGCCGCCGCGCCGGCCGCAGCGCGCACCGAGGTCGCCGACCTGCGCATCCTCGCGGCGGAGGACAACGAGATCAACCAGCTGGTGCTGCGCGCCTTGCTCGGTCAGGCCGGGTTCAGCCCCACGATCGTCGCCGACGGCCGGGCCGCGCTCGAGGCCTGGGAAAGCGGCGATTGGGACCTGATCCTGATGGACGTGCAGATGCCCCGCATGGACGGCCCGACCGCGACGCGCGAAATCCGCCGACGGGAGGCCGAGCTAGGTCGACCCCGCACGCCGATCATCGCGCTCACGGCCAACGCCATGACCCATCAGATCGGCGAATACCTCGGCGCCGGCATGGACGACTTCGTCGCCAAGCCGATCGAGGTCGGCCTGCTCTTCGCCGCGCTGAGCCGAGCGCTCGAGCCGGCGGCGGAAGCGCCGGCGCGGGCCGCAGGCTAGAGCAGGCTGAGAACCGTAAGATTCCAATTCACGTCATTGCCGGCTGGAGCGCGCAGCGCGCAGCGCGGAACGCCGGCAACCCATGAACGCCTTGGGTCGTCGTGTTCATGGGTGGCCGAGACAAGCTCGGCCATGACGTGCTGTAGGCGATCCACGCCCGCTCCAGGTGACGGCGGGCCGCGGATCGCGGCATAAGCGGCGGATGACAGCTGAGCACGACGTCATTGTCGTCGGCGCGGGCAACGCGGCGCTCTGCGCCGCGCTGGCGGCGTCGGAGGCCGGCGCCCGGGTGCTGGTGCTGGAGCGCGCGCCGGAGGCCGAGAGCGGGGGCAACAGCCGCTTCACCGCCGGGGCGTTCCGCTGCGTCTACGATGGCGTCGATGACCTGCGCGCGCTGATGCCGGACCTGACCGACGGCGAGGTCGAGAGCGCCGACTTCGGGACCTACACCGAGGCCCAGTTCTTCGACGACATGGGCCGGATCACCGAATACCGCACCGATCCGGAGCTTTGCGAGCTGCTGGTCACCCGCAGCCGCGCGACGATGCGCTGGATGCAGGCGCGCGGCGTGCGGTTCATGCCGATCTGGGGGCGGCAGGCTTACCGCGTCGGCGGCCGCTTCAAGTTCTGGGGCGGTCTGACGGTCGAAGCCTGGGGCGGCGGGCCGGGGCTGGTGGACGGCCTCTACCGGATCGCGCGCGGCGCCGGCGTCGAGATCGCCTTCGGCGCCGGCGTCACCGACCTGATCGCCGACGACGACGGCGTGCACGGGGTCAGGGTCCGGCAGGGCGGCCGCACCCGCGAGGCGCGCGCCAAGGCGGTGGTGCTGGCCTGCGGCGGGTTCGAGGCCAACACCGAGTGGCGCACGCGCTACCTCGGCCCCGGCTGGGACCTGGCCAAGGTGCGCGGGACGCGCTTCAACACCGGCGAGGGCCTGCGCATGGCGCTGGCGATCGGCGCGGCCAGCGCCGGCAACTGGTCGGGCTGCCACGCGGTCGGCTGGGACCGCAACGCGCCGGATTTCGGCGACCTGGCGGTCGGCGACGGCTTCCAGAAGCACTCCTATCCGCTCGGCGTGCTGATCAACGCCAACGGCGAGCGCTTCGTCGACGAGGGCGCGGACTTCCGCAACTACACCTACGCCAAGTACGGCCGCGCCATCCTGGCCCAGCCGGGGCAGTTCGCCTGGCAGGTGTTCGACGCCAAGGTCGCGCCGCTGCTGCGCGACGAATACCGCATCAAGCGCGCCACGCGGGTGCGGGCCGACACCCTGGAAGACCTCTGCGCCAGGCTGGAGGACGTGAACGCCCAGGCCGCGCTGGCGACGCTGCGCGCGTTCAACGCCGCGGTGGCGACCGACATCCCGTTCGATCCCAACGTCAAGGATGGCCGCGGCGCGGTGGGTCTGGCGCCGCCGAAGTCGAACTGGGCCAACCCGATCGATACGCCGCCGTTCGAAGCCTACGCCGTCACCTGCGGGGTCACCTTCACCTTCGGCGGCCTCAGGATCGACCGGCAGGCGCGGGTGATCGACGGCGATGGCGCGGCGATCGGCGGCCTCTACGCGGCCGGCGAGCTGGTCGGCGGCCTGTTCTACAACAACTACCCCGGCGGCTCGGGCCTGATGGCGGGCGCGGTGTTTGGCCGGATCGCCGGTCTGAGCGCGGGGGCGTTCTGCGCCGCCGCTTGAACCCCGGGTTTCCAATCGCCACTTAGGATGGACGCCGACCAAGGCCGCTCATCCGAGGGCCAGGGACGGCGGAGTCGCTTCGTTCGAGGGCTCGCCATGAACCGTCCGCTACTCTTCGACAGCCCGTTTCTGCTTGGCTTCGACCACACCCGGGCCCTGATCGAGCGGGCCGCCAAGGCGGCGGGCGAAGCCTACCCGCCCTACAACGTCGAGGAACTCGGCGACGGCGCGGTCAGGATCACCCTGGCGGTGGCTGGCTTCACCCCCACCCAGCTGGAGGTGACCGTCGAGGACAACCAGCTCATCGTGGCTGGCCGGCGCGAAGGCGCGGAGGGTGACCGGGCCTATCTGCACCGGGGCATCGCCGCCCGCGGGTTCGTCCGCAGCTTCATCCTGGCGGACGGAATGGAAGTGCGAGGGGCCACGCTGGAACACGGCCTGCTGCACATCGATCTGTTCCGCCCCGAGCCTGAGAAAAAGGTGAAGCAGATACCTATCCGGACGGCGGGCTGAACCAGCCGACGATCCGGGCGTTAGTCAATTGAAGAGGAGGTGGTCGCAATGACGCCGCATCATCTGTCGGCCGAAGCTTTTGCATCGCTCGGCGCACCGGACGTCGTCTATGTGCGCACGGTGAGAGGCGCTGAAATCTTGGCCGATACCCCTGTCGAAGACTTCCAGGGTTTTCATATCGAGCCCGACCAGGTGCTCTACGCCCTACACGGCGCCGACGGCGCCCGTCTCGCGGTCATGACCGACCGCGCCACCGCCGTCGCCGCCGCCCAGGCCCACGAACTGGCGATCGTCTCCCTGCACTAAAGGCCGCCGCCGCGCGCGGTGATTGCAACGCGTCAAACTTAGCCGATAATCCCAGCCGGGTTGGGAGGACGGCATGCGGGCGATTGTGGGATTGATCTTCGCGCTCTGCGCCTTCGGCGCGGCGCAGGCGGCGGATCTGAACGATCCGGTCTGGGACAGGGCGCCTGGGCAGGACGACTGGGCCAAGGCCTATCCCGCCCGCGCCGCCCAGGCGGGCGTGTCCGGCGCTGTCAAAATGAAGTGCGCGGCGACCGCCGCTGGCCTGTTGTCCAATTGCGCGGTGATCCAGGAAACCCCCACCGGCGAAGGCTTCGGCGCGGCCGCGCTCTCGCTGGCCGCGGGCATGGCGTTGAAGCCGACCGACGCCAACGGCCAGCCGATCACGGGGCGCAACCTGATCGTGCCGGTCCGCTTCGAGGCCGCGATGCTGCGCAATCCAGGCACGATCGTCGGCAATCCGGACTGGCTGCGGAAGCCGACCAACGACGAGCTGGTCCAGTTCTACCCCGCCGACGCGCATGGGTTTGCCGGCAAGGCGAGGATCCAGTGCATCGTGAGCACGCGTGGATTGCTCGAGAAGTGCGTCTTGGACGAGGAGAGCCCTGCCGGTCACGGATTCGGCACGTCGGCGCTGGCGATGAGCTCCACTTTCCTCATGCGGCCGATGACGGTTGACGGCCTGCCTGTCGGCGGCGCCCGGGTCACCATTCCGATCAACTTTGAAGGCGCCTCCGGCGGCATGAACGCCCCTCCGTCGAACACGATCCGGGTGATGCGCACGGCCCCGTGGATGACCGCGCCGACGGCCGACGCGCTTTCGGCCGCCTTTCCCAAACGCGCCGTCGGCAAGGTGGCTTCGGCTCACGTGGTGCTGCGCTGCGGCTTCCGCGACGATGGCGGGCTGAAGGATTGCGAAACGATCAGCGATACGGTCGACGACCGAACATTCGTTGACGCAGCGAAGACCCTCACCAAGGATTTCCGCGCCATTGTGAATCCAAAGAAAGACAAGCTGGCGGACCTGCGCGTCGACATACCGTTCGATTTCCGCGACCCCAGCCAGCTGTCGCCGCCGAACGAGGTCTACGACCCGCTCTGGCTAAGGACGATCAATCCGGCCTACGTCGCCCAGCTGTTCCCCGCCGCCGCCGTGAAGGCGGGTTTGCGCAGCGGCAAGGCCGATGTCGTCTGCACCGTCCAGCACGACGGCAGCCTGAAGGACTGCGCGGTGGCGTCCGAGCAGCCTGCCGGCCTTGGCTTCGGCGACGCCGCGCTCACCGTCGCCGGCGTGATGGTGATGAACCCGTGGACAGCCCAGGGCGATCCGGTGGATGGGGCGCGAATCCGCCTGCCGGTGCGCCTCGAGCTTCCGGCAGATGCGCCGCCGCCAGCTCCAGCCCAGCCGGCGTCCAAGCCATAGAGCCGATTGGGGTGTCACCCCGGACGGCCGGCACGGCCGAGCCGCGGCCGGACCCTCCGGTTCTCAGACGATATCCAGCTCGGTGACTGCGCGTCCGGCCCCGGCTCTCCACCCGCCTTCGCGGGCGTCGGCCGGGGTGACGAGATGTGGGCCCAGCTCGCCCTAGGCGGCGCTCGGCCTGGCTTCCTGCACCAGCAGCGCCAGGATCGCGTCGGCGCCGTGGGCCTTGCGCAGCTGTTCGCGCAGGTCGCCCTGGCGCAGCAGCCGGGAGACCCGGGCCAGGGCGCGCAGGTGCTCGCCGCTGGCTTCCGGCGGTGCGAACAGCGCGAAGATCAGGTCCACCGGACGGTCATCCACCGCGTCGAACGCCACCGGCTGTTCCAGCCGCACGAACACGCCGCGCAGGTGCTCGAGGCCCTTCAGGCGAGCGTGCGGCACCGCAACGCCGTAGCCCACGCCGGTCGAGCCGACGGATTCGCGCTCCAGCAACGCCTCGAGCACTTCCGCCGCTTTCAGGCCGAACGAACGGGCGGCCATCTCTGCGACGACACTCAGCGCCTGACGCTTGCCGGGGGCCGTGACGCGCGGCGCTACGGCCGCGCGATCCAGCAGATCACCGATGTTCATCTAAGTCGAAGCTCTCACCCGAAGAACGCCCAGAACGGCCGGCCCCTGCAAGCAGCCCGCCAATGGCGGGAGGTCGGGGCGCCGGCATGAACGCACGAGAGTGACCAGAGGCTCCCGCTCCGAACTAACTAATGACGACCCGTTGGTCCGCCGCCGTTGAGGGCCTTGGTCCGCTGGGGATCGATCCAGCCGATATTGCCGTCGGATCGCCGATAGACAACCGATAGCCCGCCGTGGGCGGCGTTTCTAAACACGATTGCGGGTTGTTCACTCAAATCGAGCTCCATGACCGCCATCGAAACGGTCATCGTCTTCAGTTCCTCCTGGGATTCGGCGATCACCATCGCCGCCGGCGGGTGGCCGGCCGATTCGTCGTCCCAGTCGTCGATGTCATCGACGTCGTCGGGCGCTCGCAGCACGTAGGATGCGGCGACCTCGGCCGCCTTGGCCTCCGCCGCCACCGCAGTGGCTCTTGAGCCTTCGCTTGTAGCGCCGGATGCGGGTCTCGATCTTGGCCAGCGCCTGGTCGAACGCGCCGTGCGCGTCCATGCCGAGCCCGTGGCTCTGCAATCGCTGGCCCGAGGCGAGACTCACCACGCAGTCGATGCGGAAGCCGTGGCCATCGCGCGAAAGCACCACGTCGGCGTCGCCGCCGCGCTCGAAGTACTTGCCGATGCTGGAGAGGAGACCGTCGGCTATCCGCGTGCGCAACGCTTCGCCGACAGCAACGTGTTTGCCGGAAACCTGGACTTGCATGACGCTAACAACGCGCCGGCCGCCCGGCGGTGTCAAGCGGAGCAAGACCCGAGATCTAGCTCAGTTCGCGCAATAGCCGCTTGCGTTCCACCGACGACGGAATGCGCATCGCTTCACGGTATTTCGCCACCGTGCGCCGGGCGATATCGACGCCGGCGCCTTTGAGCATGTCGACGATCGCGTCGTCGGAGTGCACGTCGCTGTCGCCGCGCTCGGCGTCGATCAGCTGGCGGATCTTGTGGCGCACCGCTTCGGCCGAATGCGCCTCGCCGCCGCGAGCTGGAGGCGATCGAAGAGGTGAAGAAGAACTTCATCTCGAACACGCCGCGCGGCGTCGCGAGGTATTTGTTCGAGGTGACGCGGCTGACCGTCGACTCGTGCATGCCGATCGCGTCGGCGACGGTCTTCAGGTTCAGCGGCCGCAGGTGCTCGACGCCGTAGGCCAGGAAGCCGTCCTGCTGGCGCACGATCTCGCTGGCGACCTTCAGGATGGTCTTGGCCCGCTGGTCGAGGCTCTTCACCAGCCAGTTGGCGCTGGAGATGCAGTCGGAGACGAAGGTCTTCTCCTGGTCGGTCCGCGCGCCGGCCGAGACCCGGGCGTGGTAGCGGTGGTCGACCAGCAGCTTGGGCAGGGTGTCGGTGTTGAGCTCGACCAGCCACAGGCCCTGGGCGCCTTCGCGGACGTAGACGTCCGGCACCACCACCTGGGCCATCTCGCCGCCGAAGGCCGCGCCCGGCCGCGGCGTCAGCGCCTTCAGCTCGGCGACCATCTCGCGCAGGTCTTCGTCGTCGACGCCGCAGATCCGCTTCAGGCCCGCCATGTCGCGGCGCGCCAGCAGCTCGAGATTGGCGACCAGCGCCGCCATGGCCGGGTCGAACCGGTTCTTCTCTTTCAGCTGCAGCGCCAGGCACTCGGCGACGTCGCGGGCGAAGACGCCGGTCGGCTCGAAGCCCTGCAGGGTCGCCAGCACCGCCTCGACCCGCGCGACATCGCAGCCGAGCCGCTCGGCCATTTCGGCCAGGTCGCCGCGCAGGTAGCCGCCTTCGTCGACCGCGTCGATCAGGCTGAGCGCGATCAGGCGTTCGGAGTCGGCGAGGCCGGCGACAGACAGCTGGGCTTCCAGATGTTCGGCGAGGCTGAGTTCGCGCCCGCCGGCGCCTTCGCGTTCGCCGTCGCCGTCCTCGAAGCCGCCGCCCTTGCCGGCCTTGGACCAGTCGACCGAACCGCCGGCGTCGGCGCCGCCGCCGGCGCCGACGTCGCCGGTGGCGTGGTCGCCGGGCGAGGCGCCGTCGTAGAGATCGTCATGCCGCGCATCGATGTCGGCGGCCGCGGCGCTGTCGGTCACCCGGTCGGCGGCGAACGAGTCGTCCGCGCCTTCGACCTCGGCGGCGCTGGCCTCGGCGTCGTTCTCGGACTCGCCCTCGCGGTCGTCGCGCTGCAATAGGGGATTGCGCTCGAGCTCGGCGTCGACGAACGCGTCCAGCTCAAGGTTGCTCAACTGCAGCAGCTTGATCGCCTGCTGCAGCTGCGGCGTGATGACCAGCCCCTGGCCCTGCCGTAATTCTAATCTCGGACTGAGCGCCAACGCGCCCTCCAAACCCCAGTGAACGGGACCGTTCTAGAGGGGTCAGGGGTTCTGATTGGTTAATGTCTGTGGCCGTCTTTGTCGCAATTGCGCGCCCGCCGGCGACGGTCAGTTCGACCCGCGGATGGTCGGCTTGCCCAGCAGGGTGTCGGCGATGATCCGCTGCTGGATCTCGCTGGTGCCCTCGAAGATCTTGGTCAGCCGCGCGTCGCGCCAGTAGCGCTCGATCGGATGCAGGGTGGTGTAGCCGGCGCCGCCGAAGATCTGCAGCGCCTCGCTGGTCACCTTCTCGGCCATCTCGGACGCGAACAGCTTGACCATCGAGGTCTCCACCCGCCCGGCGCGGCCGGCGTCTATCTCGCTGCAGACGTAGTACATCAGCTGCCGCGCGGCCTCGATCTCGGTCGCCATGGTGGCGATCTTGAAGCGGATCGCCTGGAAGTCGGAGATCGGCTGGCCGAACTGCACCCGCTCCTTGGCGTAGGCGATGGCGTCCTCCAGCGCGCCGCGGGCCAGGCCGATCGAGCGGGCGGCGGTGTGGGCGCGGGCGAGCCCGAGCCCGAACGCGACGGCCTGGTGGGCGCGGCCGCCCTGCTCGCCGTGCCCGGCTGCCGGGGCTGGCCGGGCCGGGGCGCGAGTCCCGTCGAAGCGCAGCTCCCAGGTCTTCCAGCCGAAGTAGCCGATCTTGGGGATCGGGGCCCCGGTGCAGCCCGCCGGCAGCTCGCCCTTCGGCTTCTCGACCGAGACCGAGATCGTGCCGCCGCGGCCCGCCGGCGCGTCCGGATCGTCGATGCGGCAGAGCACGCTGATGTAGTCGGCGCCGTCGGCGAAGGTGCACCAGTACTTGTTGCCGGTGAGCACCCATTCGTCGCCCTCGCGGCGGGCGCGGCAGGAGACGCTGGAAAGGTCGGAGCCGGTGCCGGGCTCGGACAGCGCGGCCGCGCCCAGGTACTGTCCCTTGGCCATCAGCGCGATCTTGCGGCGCAGGTCCTCGCCCTCGCCGGGGATCGAGCGATAGAACGAGTTGCCGCGGGCGATGATGCTGGCGACGCTCATCCAGCCGCGCGCCAGCTCCTCGGCGACCAGGCAGTACTCGAACGCGCCGAGGCCGAGGCCGCCGTACTCCTCGGGGATCAGGATGCCGAAGAAGCCGAGCTCGCCCATCTGGTCGATCAGCGCCTGCGGAATGTCGCCTTTCACCGGATCGAGCCGGTTGGCCGTCGGCAGCACCACCTCGCGCACGAAGTCCCGCGCAACGTCGCGCATCATGATCCGCTCGGGGGTCAGGTAGCCATTACCGGCCGGGGCGGCAGCGTCGTCGGCCATTTGTCTATCCTCCCAGCGTCGCGCCAGCGGCGCCGCCCTTTGTCTTGTCCACGAACCTCACGAACGACACGAAGGATAGGAGCGGGGACGATCGGATCTGCGTTCGTGTGGTTCGTGAGGTTCGTGGACAACTGCTTTCGGTCCGCTCGCGCGGGCTTTGGGGACTACATCCCGATCAGTTCGGCCTTGCGCACGGTGTTCATGACGATCCGGATCGAGGCGGCGTCGACCATCGTGCCGTTCACGTTCACCGAGCCGAGCCCCTCTGCCAGCGCCTTGTCGTAGGCCGCCGCGAGCTCACGGGCGCGGACGACTTCCTCGGCGTCGGGCGAGAAGATCTCCAGCGCCGGCGCGATCTGCGCCGGGTGGATCGCCCACTTGCCGACGAAGCCCAGCATGTAGGCGAAGCGCGCCTCGCGCCGATAGCCTTCCTCGTTGCGGAAGTTGGCGTAGGGCCCGTCGACCGGATCGAGTCCGGCGGCCCTGGCGGCCATGGCGATGCGGAAGCGCGGGTAGTGGAACACGTCGCCCGGGTAGCCCTCGCCGCCCCAGCCGCGCAGGTTCATCTGCTGGCTGGCGGAATAGTCGCCCATGCCGAAGATCAGCGCCTCCATGCGCGGCGAGGCGGCGGCGATCTCCTCGACGTGCTGCAGGCCGGCGGCCTCCTCGATCAGCACCTCGATGCCGATCCGGCGCTCCAGCTTCAGCTTGGCCTCGAGCTGGTTGAGCAGCAGGTCGACGAACTGCACGTCGGCGGCGCCGGTCGCCTTGGTCAGCATGATGGTGTCGATGTTCTTGCCGGCGCCGGTGACCACCTCGATCACGTCCTCGAAGCACCAGGGGGTGGTGACGTCGTTGACCCGCACGCAGCGGGTCTTCTTGCCCCAGTCGAGCGCGTTGAGCAACTCGACGATGGTGGTCCTCGCCCCCTCCTTGGCCGACGGGGCGACAGCGTCCTCGAGATCGAGGAACACGTGGTCGGCGTCCGACATGCAGGCCTTGGCGATCATCTTCTCGCTGACGCCAGGCACTGACAGCTGAGACCTTCGCAGGCGCATGGGACGGGTCATGGGGTCTCCTCCGCGATGGCGCCGGCGGTTCGCCAGCGTGCGATGTCATCGTCCGACGCGCCGTGCTCGCGCAGCACGGCGGTGGTGTCCTGGCCGAGGTCCGGCGCGCGCCCTCTGACCCCGGCGGGGGTGCCGGCGAACTTGATCGGCTGGCCGGCGATGCGCAGCGTCTGCGGCAGGCCGTCGATCTCGATCCGGGCCAGCATATCGCGCGCCGCGAAGTGCGGGTCTTCGGCGATCTCGGCGATCGACAGCACCGGGCCGAACGGCACCACCCCGCCCAGCCGCCGCTGCAGCTCGGCCTTGGTCATCGTGGCGGTCAGGGCGGACAGCCGCTCGATCACCACCGCGCGGTTCGCGGCGCGGGTCTTGCCGGTGGCGAAACGCGGATCGTCCATCACCTCAGGCGCGCCCAGCGCCTGCACCAGGCCGCGGAAGAAGGCGTCGGTCGGACAGGCCAGGGCGACGAAGCCGTCGGCGGCGGGATAGACCCCGAACGGCAGCAGGAACGGATGGTGGTTGCCCTCGGGCCCTGGAACCAGGTGGCCGAACGCGTGCTGGTGCACGATGCGCTCGCACACCCCCAGCACCGCGTCGGTCATGGCCACATCGAGGAACTGGCCCTCGCCGGTCTCGCGGGCGTGAAGCACCGCGCTGACGACGCCCAGCGCCGCATAGAGCGCCGGTACGGTGTCGCCGACGCCGGGCCCGACCTTGATCGGCGTGCCGCCGGCGAGGCCGGTGATCCCCATCATGCCTCCCATCGCCTGGGCCACGACGTCGAACGCCGGCCACTCGACGTAGGGGCTCTGGCCGGTGCGGGGATCGCCGAAGCCGCGGATCGCGGCGTAGACCAGCTTCGGATTGAGCGCCGCCAGGGTTTCGTAGGAGAGCCCGAGCCGGTCCATCACGCCGACGCGGAAGTTCTCCACCACCACATCGAAGTCCGGGACCAGCCGCTTGATCAGCGCGACGCCGTCCGGCGTCTTCAGGTCGACGGCGATGCTGCGCTTGCCGCGGTTGATCGACTGGAAGTAGCCGGAATAGCGGTGCTCCGTGTCGGCCTCGTGGAACGGCCCCGAAGCGCGGGTGAGGTCGCCGCCGTCCAGCGCCTCGACCTTCACCACCTCGGCGCCCAGGTCGGAGAGCTGCTGGGTGCAGAATGGGCCGGCCAGCGCCTGGGTGAAATCCAGCACCTTCAGCCCCTTCAGCGGGCCGGTGACGGCCGCCTGGCTCACCGGCCGGCCCAGTGGCTGCGGCGCTTGATCAGCATGCGCCGGTCGCCCTGAAACACCTGCTTGTCGTCCTGGTTGACGCCGTAGTGACGGAAGGTGACGACGCCGGCGTCGACCCGGTCGCTGTCCTCGACGGCGAGCACCTCGGAATAGGCGTAGAGCGTGTCGCCGTGGACGACCGGGTTCATTAGCCGGATGTTGTCCATGCCGAGCTCGGCCAGGGCGTTCTCGCCGGTGTCCTGCATCGCCAGGCCCATGCACAGCGAGAAGTTGACGCCGCCGTACGACAGCCGCCCGCCGTAGGGGCTGTCCTTCATCGAGTCCTCGTTGAAGTGCGCCTGGGCGGTGTTCATCACCAGGTTGGTGATCAGCACGTTCTCCAGGCCTTCGACGGTCTTGCCGCGGGCGTGGCGGATCACCTCGCCGACCTTGAAGTCCTCGAAATAGTTGGTCTTGCCGGTGAGGTCGGAGAGCTTCATTGGGCAGCTCCCTGCTTCGGCGGGTGGCGCAGCCGCACCAGGTTCGAGCGCTCGAAGTCGATCACCCGCTCCTCGCGCTGGTTGAAGCCCTCGGTCAGCCAGGTGACGATGCCGTTGGCGGGGTTGCTGGCCGAGGGCCGCGCGGCCTTGGTGGTCGAGCGGGCGGTGAGCGTGTCGCCCGGGTAGACCGGCTGGCGATAGGTCAGGGCGCCCACGCCCACGAACGGCCCGCCGATCTCGCTGTTGTCCTCCACCGAGAGGCCCAGCACCGTGTTGAACACCAGGAGCGGGTTGACGACGATGTCCGGATGGCCGTGCGCCTTGGCGTAGACGCGGTTGGAATAGAGCGGGTTGTAGCTCAGCGTCAGGGTGGTGAAGAGCAGGGTGTCGGAGAGCGCGATCGTGCGACCCCAGTGGTGCTGGCGCACCTCGCCGACCTCGAAGTCTTCATAGAGCCGGCCCTTGGGCGACAGCCTGGCCCGCTCGCGGAAATCCTCCGCCATCCCGCCGCTTCCTCGTCGTTTCTTGGGCAAGGATCAATCACGATGGGACGCTGCCATCAACGATAAACGGGTGGCGCTCGGCCATTGACGCGCTGCGCCGCTGCACTCAGGGTCGATGTCTTCTGCGAGGGAGCGCCATCATGCGCGCGTTGGTTCTGGCTCTGATCGTGGTGTGCGCGCTACCTGCCGCCGCCGCGCAGGCAGGTCCATGGCATCACTTCCACCTCAACCTCGGCAAGCGGCTCGGCAATAAGCTGCGCGGCCTCCACCACCATCACCGGTACAGCCACTATCGTCACCACCGCTAGCCTTGGCGGCGCCTAAACCCGCTCCAACAGACCCACGGTCCCCTGGCCGCCGTCGGCGCAGAGGGAGACGATGGCCCGCGCGCCGACCGGCATCGCCGCCAGCTCCTTGGCCGCCTGGCTGAGGATGCGTGCGCCGGTGGCGGCGAACGGGTGGCCGATCGCCAGCGTGCCGCCGTGCGGATTGACCCGGTCCCAGGGGAATTCGCCGAGATCGGCGTCGACCTTGGCCCGTTCGTGGCGATAGACCGGATCGGTGGCGGCCTTGATATTGGCCAGCACCTGGGCGGCGAACGCCTCGTGGATCTCCCACAGCGCGATGTCGGCGAACTTCAGTCCGTGGCGAGCCAGCAGGCGCGGGATCGCACGGCCGGGGGCCATCAGCATGCCCTCGTCCAGGCGGAAATCGATCGCGGCGATCTCGAAGTCGACCAGCTTGACGGTGGGCGTCACGCCCAGACGGGCCACGCCTTCGGCGTCGCCGACCCAGAGCGAGGCCGCGCCATCGGTGACCGGCGAGGCATTGCCGGCGGTGATGGTCCCGGCGGCGTCGTAGACCGTCCGCAGCGTGCTTAGCTTCTCGTAGGTGCTGTCGCGGCGGGGCAGGTTGTCCTTTTCGACGCCGCCGAACGGGATCACCAGGTCGTCGAAGAAGCCGGAATCCTGGCCGGCGATGGCGCTCTGGTGGCTGCGCAGCGCCCACTTGTCCTGTTCCTCGCGGCTGATGGCGAAGCGCCTGGCGGTGTCCTCGGTGTGCTGGCCCTGCGACTTGCCGCTGACCCGGTTGGCCCAGGCGTTGAGCGGCAGGTCGAAATCGGCGGCGGTGAGGTGGGTCAGCATGTCCGCCGCCGCGGCGGGATCGCGCGGGAAGGTGGCGACCAGCTTGTCGGCGACCGGCTTCTTCAGCGCGATCGGCACGTGGCTCATGGTCTCGGCCCCGCCGACCAGCGCCAGGTGCGCGCCGCCGCGGCCGATCATCCCCGAGGCCTCGATGGCGCCGATGAAGCTGGTCGAGCAGGCCAGCACCGTCGAGAAGGCGGGAATGGTCGGATCGAGTCCGGCCTCGAACACCAGTTCGCGGGCTATGTTGGACACGGTCGCCTCCGGGATCACCTCGCCCCAGACGATGAAGTCAGGCCGGGCGCGCGCCACCATCGCCTTGGCCACCGGCGCGGAGATGGCCAGCGCGTCGTACTGCGCGAACGCGCCGCCGCCCTTGACGAACGGGGTGCGGACGCCGGGGACCAGGAAGATATCCGCCATGGCGCTCAGCCCTGGACGTCGGTGTCCGGGCGATCGTCGCCCTCGGAGAGCTCCTCGTGCCAGCGCCCGCCTTCGTCCTCCCACGAGATGCCCGCGGTGTCGCCCGAGACACGTTGCTCGCCGGCGGCGCGCTTGGCGGCGGCCTTGGCGGCGTCATGGCTGCGGAAGGTCTCGGAATAGACCCCGTCGACACGGTAGGCCCAGCCGCTGTCGTGCTGGACGATCTCGTAGGTGACGTGGCTCATGGGGTGGCTCCTGATGTGGCGGCGGCTTCGTCCAACACGGTCGATATGGTGAAGCCGGACTTCAGCGCCAGGGTGACCGGCGTGCGCTCGACGATGTCGCGCAGTCGCTCGATCGCGGCCGCGTCGGGCGCGCCGGTCACCTCGACTTTTCGGTCGACCTGGTGGACGCCGTCCACCAGGCGGTGGCGCAGCTGGACCGAGAGCTTGAGCCCGCTCCAGCCCTTGCGCTCGCCATACATGCGCAGCGTGATCAGGGTGCACGCCGCGAGTCCCGACATCACCAGATCGAACGGGTCGGGGCCGACGCCTCGCCCGCCGTTGGATTTGGGCTCATCGGCCGTCAGCGCGTGGCCGGCGGCGAAGATGTCGACCTGATAGGGCGCCTCGCCCAGGTTTGCCTGCACCATTCCCGTTCTCCTCACCACATCAACTGCGCCTGGGCGCAGATCTACGCCTCGCCGGGCCGCATCGGGGCGATCGGATCGCTGGCGGGAAATGTCTCCTCCAGCGCCTCCTCGAGCTCGACGTCCTTCTCCGCCTCGGGAACCAGGTGGTCGTCTTCCTTAGGGTCGGGCACTCGAGCCTCCGTTCGCTGAGCCAACGATATGGGCGTCTGGAAGCAGAAACACGATAGCGGCCGCGGCCGCCAGAGCGACGATCGCGCCGGCGATCGCGGCGAGGTGGAACGCCGCGATCAGCGCCGCGCCGCGCATCGTCAGCACCGCGCCGACCAGGGCGATCACGATCACGCCGCCCAATTGGGCGACGGCGCTGTTGAGGCCCGATGCGGCGCCGGTGTGCTTCGCGTCGATGGCGCCCAGGATCGCGGACGTGAGCGGGGCGGCGGCGCAGGCCATGCCGAGGGCGACAGCCGCAACGCAAGGCAGCACGGCGGTCCAATAGTCGCCGCTCGGCCCGACCTGCAGCGCCAGCAACAGCCCCGCGGCCACCAGCGTCGCGCCGGCGATCAGCAGCGGCCTTGCGCCGACACGCCCGGCCAGGGCGCCCAGGAGCGGGGAACCCAGGCTCATGACGATCGGGAACGGCAGCAGCCCCGCGCCCGCCGCCGTCGCCGAATAGCCGCCCGCGGTGATCAGCACGAACGGCAGCAGCAGCAGGAAGCCCGTGAGCGCGCCGTAGAGCAGCAGGGTGAGCAGGTTCAGCGCCACCAGCGGCCGCGAGCCGAACAGCGCCGGGGGCGTCAGGGCGCGGTCGCCCAGCCGCCGCTCGGTCCACGCGAACGCTGCGGCCAGCGCGGCGCCCAGGGCGACCGCGGCGATCGGGCCGGCGCGCCAGCCCATGGCGCCGGCGCCCTCGGTCAGACCCCAGGTCAGGCCGGTGAGGGCGGCCGTGATCAGGGCCGCCCCGGCGACGTCGAGCTTCGCGCCCGCCGGCGGCGGGTCGCGGTCGATGCCGTAGAGGGCGAGGCCGGCCGCGGCGGCGGCCAGCGGCAGGTTGACCAGGAAGATCGCCCGCCAGCCCACCGTGTCGATCAGCCAGCCGCCCAGCACCGGCCCGACAGCGGCCGAGATCGCGCCCGCGGCGGCCCAGATCCCGACCGCGCGGCTGCGCGCCGGCCCCTCGAACGAAGCGCCGAGCACGGCCAGGCTGTTGGGCAGCATCAGCGCCGCGGCAAGACCCTGCGCGGCGCGGGCGGCGATCAGCCACGCCAGCGTCGGCGCGGCGGCGCTGGCCGCGGAACCGGCGGCGAAGAGCCCGATCCCGAGCGCCAGCATCCGCCGCCGGCCATAGCGATCGCCGAGCGCGCCGCCGAGCAGCAGCAGGGCGCTGAGCGGCAGCAGGTAGGCGTTGACCACCCACTGCAGGTCGGCTGCGCCGCCATGCAGGCTGCGCCCGATCGCCGGCACGCCGACGTTGACCACCGAGCCGTCGACGAAGTCGAGGCTGGACGCCAGCACCGTCGCCGCGAGGACGAGGGTGGGGCGACGGGTCGCTCGATATGGGCCGGTCAACGCCTGGCCGCGGTCGCAGAGGGTCTTGGCGGTCACGCCGGCACCATAGGTGAAGACGCCGCGCGGTTCGCGGATTTGCAGTCGTGCGGACGTTGTGGCGGCAGGCCCCCTCCACCACTTCGTGGTCCCCCTCCCCCGATGGGGGAGGAGATTCAGCGCCGGCGCTCTTTTCTCCTCACGCGTAGGGGGAGGGGGACCGCGAAGCGGTGGAGGGGGCTCGGGCTTGACGCGGATTCAACCACGTAGGTCATTGGCCCGGACGCTCATCCGGGCGCCGGGTCTTTGACATCGTGAGACTGTAGGAAATCTGGGGCGCCGCCGTGCCGGCGCCTTGGGAAGGGCGCCGTTATTAACGGTGATTAGCGGTTTCACGTGAAACATCGCCGCCGCGCCGACGCCTCCGTGGCGCAGGAAAACTGAAAGGGTTGCAGGTAACCCGCTCGGATTCCTCGTCACGGTCCAAGCTTCAACGTCATGGCCGGGCTTGTCCCGGCCATCCGTGGACGCGGTGTGCATGGATTGCCGGCGCTCCGCGCTTCGCGCTCCAGTCGGCAATGACGCGGGTTGTAGTGGGCTTACCCGGGGCGGCGCCTAGGACGTGGCGTTCGCCGCCAGCCGCGCGCCCACCGCCGCCAGCAGCATGTCGTGGGCGCGGTCGACGATGTCGTCGATCGAGGGGGTCTTGGCGAACATCGCCTTCGCGCCGGCGAGGATCTCGTCGCGGGTGGGCATCTGCGGCAGGTGGACGGTGGCCAGCGCCTCGCTGGCGCGGTGCTGGGCGCGGGCCAGCGTCTCCTGCAGCGCCGCCAGCTCGGGGCCGTGCAGCGCCTCGGCGATCGCCCGCGCGATCGGTTCGGGATTGAAGCGGGCGGCCAGCTGTTCGGCCGCGCGGTCGATCACCCGCGCGCCCAGCCGCTGCTCGCCGCGCAGCAGCGCCTCGGGCGGCAGCTTCAGGTCCCACACCAAGCCGGTCCAGGAGAGCGCGCGCAGGATGTAGAAGGTGCCGTCGACTTCCCACCAGCGGAACCCCTGGCGCACGCTGCTCTGGCAGGCGTGGTGGTTGTTGTGCCAGCCCTCGCCCATCGTCAGCAGCGCCAGGAACCAGTTGTTGCGGGAGTCGTCGCCCGTCACGAAGCGCTTCTTGCCGTGCACGTGGGCGAGCGAATTGATGCAGAAGGTGGAGTGGTAGACCATCACCGTGCTCCACAGGAACCCGACCACCACGCCGGGCCAGCCGGCGATCAGGAAGCAGAGCAGCGCGGTCAGGATGGCCGGGACCAGCTCGAACCTGTCGAGCCATACCAGCTCGGGAAACTTCGCCAGATCGGCCACCCGCACGAGGTCGGTCTTGGCGTGCTTGGCATCGAAGATCCAGCCGACGTGGGCGTAGAAGAAGCCGCGGCGGCGCGGCGAATGGGTGTCGAGCTCGGTGTCGGAGTAGAGGTGATGGCGCCGGTGCAGTGCGGCCCACCACAGCACGCTGTTCTGCGCCGTGGTCTGGGCGAGGAAGGCCAGCACGAACTGGAACACGCGGCTGGTGGAGAACGCCCGGTGCGAGAAGTAGCGGTGGTAGCCCGCGCCGATGGCGAAGATGCGCAGCCAGTACAGCCCGACGCACAGCGCCAGCGCCTGCCAGGTGACGCCGGTCCAGAACGCCGCCAGGCAGAGCAGATGCACCATCAGGAACGGCCCCGCCTGGGGGTGGACGATGTCGGTAGGGGCGCCGTCGTCGGCGTCGCGGTGGGTGGCCATATGGGCGTAGGGTTCCTGGACGGGCTCGCGGCGCGGGGCTGGCGGTACGCTGGGAGTGTGTCCGTTGTGTAGCTGCTAGCCCGCTATGTAAGCTATTTTCCTTCCCCGCGCCTAAATATCCGGGCGCGGCATCCGGCCGCCCCTTCAGCCGCCGGTCAGCGCCCAGACCGCTTCCTTGACCTTCGCCATGGCGACGTGGCCGACCAATTCCAGGTCCAGATGCGGCAGGTTGGGCAATTCGTCGGCCGGAACCACGGCGTCGACGATCGCGGGACCATCTACGGCGAACGCGTCGGCGATCGCCGCCTTGAGCTCGCCCGGCTTCCTGGCGGTGAAGCCGTGGCCACCGCAGGCGCGGGCCAGCGCCGCGAAATCGGGATTGGGGAAGTCGATCGCCTGGTGGAACGCCGGAATGCCGACCTTCTCCGCCTCCAGCGTGATCAGTCCCAGCGCGGAGTTGTTGTAGATCACCACCTTGACCGGCAGCTTGTGGTGCACGGCGGTCATGAACTCGCACATCAGCATGTTGAAACCGCCGTCGCCGCACATGGCGATCACCTGGCGCGACCGATCCAGCGCCTGCACGCCGTTGGCCTGGCCCAACGCCGTGCCCACCGCGGCGTTGTTGAACGAGCCGATGATCCGCTGCGATCCGCTCTGCCGGATCCAGTTGGCCGACCACAGCGTGTTGAGCCCGGTGTCGAACACGAACACCGCGTCGCGCGCGGCCAGATCGCCGACGGCGCGGGCGACCGCCTGGGGATGGATGCGGTCCGGGCTGCGCGCGAGATCGGCCTGCCGGTCGAGCATCTCGTCCCACTTGCGCCGCTCGCGGGCGACGCCGTCGAAGAACCGGCGGTCATCCTTGGACGACACTTCCGCCAGCAGCAGCTGCAGCGTCGGCAGCGCCGAGCCGGCGACGCCCAGCACGGTCGGCGCGCGGCGGCCAAGCACCTCCGGCCGCTCGTCGATCTGGACGACCGTCGCCTTGGTCGGCAGGAATTCGGAATAGGGATAGTCGGTGCCGACCATCAGCAGCAGATCGCAGCCCATCACCGCCTCGTAGACGGCCTTGGTGCCGATCACGCCGATCCCGCCCATCCAGCGCGGATCGTCAAAGGGCATGATGTCCTTGCCCTTGACCGAGTGGATCAGCGGGGCCTTGAGCCGGTCCGAAAGCGTGCGCAGCTCGTCGGCGGCGCCGTGGCAGCCATTGCCGCACATGATCACCACGCTGCCCGCCTTGTCGATCAGTCGGGCGACTTGCGCCACCGCCTCGCGGCTGGCGGCGAACGGCTGGCGGGGCCGCAGCGTCGCGACGCTGGAAAGCTCGCCGTCCGCCTTCGCGCCGATCACGTCCTGCGGCAGCGTCAGGTGGGCGACGCCGCGGCCGGAGAAGGCCGCTGCGATCGCCTGGTGGATCACGCCGGGCGCCTGCGCCGGCGACTGGATGGTCTCGGTGTAGAGCGCCACGTCGCGAAACAGCAGGTCCGGCTTGGTGGTCTGGATGTAGTCGACGCCCTGGAACCGCCGCGGCATGTCGCCCGAGAGCGCCAGCACCGGGGCGTGGTCGCGGGAGGCTTCGTAGAGACCCGCCACCAGATGTGTGCTGCCGGGCCCGGTGGTGCCGGCGCAGACGCCCAGACCCCCGGTGAGCTTGGCCTGGCCCGCGGCCGCCAGCGCCGCGCCCTCCTCGTGCCGGACGCCGACCCATTCGATCTTGCTCCGTCGCACCGCGTCGGCGAGCGGATTGAGCGAGTCGCCGATCAGGCCGAACACGTGCTTGACGCCAACCCGCTCGAGCCCGCCGACCAGAACGTCGGCAACCGTCTGGGACATCATCCGCTCCTGTCCGTCCGCGTTCGCGATGTCGGCCCTCGCCGATCGTCCGGCGAGCGTGGCGATGCCCGGTACGTCGGGACGAAATTCGGGCTGCGCAAGTGACGCGGCCGCCGGACACGCCGGTCACAATGTTCATCCGGCTGTAGTTTTACCATCACCGAAGCGTCACGGAGCGCCCCTATGGTCAGGGCGCGTCGGGGGTTCACGTCGCAGTTTTCTGTTCGGTTCGCGCTGTCTTCAGCGTGCGCACGGTGCTGCGCGCGCGCCGGCGGTTACGACCAATTCCTCGGGGGAGAAGTCCGTGAAAGCCAGATTCAAGTTTTCGTGCGCCGTCGCGGCGATCCTCAGCGGATATGCCGGCGCAGCGCTCGCCGCCGATCCGGGCGTATCGCCCACGGCCGTTCAGCAGGTCACTGTCACGGACGCCGCCGCCGACGCCACCGCCAGCGGCGGATCCGTCGGGGTCGAAGAAGTCATCGTCACGGCCGAGCGCCGCGACGAAAGCGTCCAGTCGGTGCCGGCGACGATTCAGGCCTTCACCGGCCAAGTGCTGGCGCAGCAGAACATCACCACCCTCGATGACCTGATCAAGTACACGCCCAACGTCACGTTCGGGAACAACGGCCCGGGCCAGGGCGTGATCTTCATGCGCGGCCTCAGCGCCGGCCTGCAGGGCAACCAGTCCAGCGCCACGATCGCGACCTTCCCGAACGTCGCGCTCTATCTCGACGACCAGTCGATGCAGTTCCCCGGGCGCAACGTCGACGTCTACGCGGTCGACCTGGAGCGGGTCGAAGTGCTCGAGGGTCCGCAAGGCACGCTGTTCGGCGGCGGCGCCGAAGCCGGCGCCATCCGCTACATCACCAACAAGCCGAAGATCGGCGGTTTCGAAGCCAGCGCCGAAGCCCAGGCCGGCGTGACCGAAGGCGGCGATCCGAACTACGCGTTCAACGCCGTGTTCAACTTCCCGGTCAACGACAAGGCCGCCGTTCGCCTGGTGCTCTACGACGACCATCACGGCGGCTACATCGACAACGTGCCGAGCACCTTCACCCGCTCGAACAACGACGCCGGCAACAGCTACTTCAACATAGCGCCGAACGCGGCGGGCACCTGCCCGAACGGGCTGCCAGCCGGCGGCGCCGCGCACCTGTGCACGCTGCCGGGCGCGCCGCAGGCCAACAACGGCGCTATCGCCCGCAACAACTTCAACCCGGTCGACTACCAGGGCGCGCGCCTGTCAGCGCTCTATGACATCAACGACTGACTGGAACGTCCTGGTCAGCGAGAGCTTCCAGAGCCTGGACGCCGAGGGCGTGTCGGTGGAATACCCCACCGGTTCCGATTTCCAGCCGCTGCGGCCGCTGCAGACGACGGTGTTCTCGCCGTCGTACGACCGGGACAGCTACTCGAACACCGCCTGGACCGTGAACGGCAAGCTCGGCCCGCTGAAGGCGGTCTATACCGGCAGCTACCTGCTGCGGCACATCAACCAGCAGATGGACTACTCCAACTATTCGCGGTCGGTGGGCGGCACCTACTACGCCTGCACGGGCGGCACGGGCGGATTGCTCGGCGCTGGCGCGCCGCTGACGTGCTTCTCGCCCGTCTCCAGCTGGCTCGACCAGGTCAGGAACACCCACCTGAGCAACGAATTCCGGGTCAGCACCCCGGACGACTGGCGCATCCGCGGCATCGCCGGGCGTGTACCAGGAAAACTTCCGCATCTACGACAATATGAACTTCAACTATAAGACCGTTCCGGATTGCTCGCCGCAGAACCTCACCATCGCGCTTGGGGGCGGCCAGCCTTGCCTGGCCAATGTCACAACGGCGCCCGGCTCCACCGCCAACACGCCTGGGCAGCGCAGCAACAGCACCGCCTTCGGTGAAGACACCCAGCGCGGCTACGACCAGATCGCGTTCTTCGGCTCGGTCGATTTCGACGTGATCCCACATGTGCTGACGATCAGCGCCGGGACCCGCTGGTACCAGTACAAGGAGTTCGAGGTCGGCTCGGAATATGAGACCGGCGGCGGCTGCCTGAACGTGCCGAACGGCGGATGCGTTGGCTACAACCCGGCTACGGGCTCCGGCGGCGGCATGTTCAACATCGACTCCCACCACGACCACGTGACCTATTCCGGCTTCAAGAGCCGCGCGAACATCACCTGGCACATCACGCCTGACGTGCTGACCTACTTCACCTATTCGGAAGGCTTCCGGCCCGGCGGTTTCAACCGCACCGTCGGTGGGGTCGCGCCGTTCCCGATCCTCAACCCCGCTGTTCCCGCTGGGCGCGACGGCGGGCCCCGCCCAGTTCGAAAAGCCGAACGGCTACGCGCCCGACTCGCTGACGAACTACGAGATCGGCCTCAAGAGCGAGTTCTTCGATCACAGGCTGCAGCTCAACCTCACCGCCTACCACATGGAGTGGGACAACGTTCAGCTGCTGTTCTTCAACCCGACCGAGCTGGGCAACACCACCTTCGGCATCAACGGCCCGAACTACGACGTCAACGGCGGCGAGATTCAGGTCATCGCCAAGGTGACCGATGGGCTGACGGTGCAGGGATCGGGAACCTACAACGACGACCGGCAAGCGAATTCGCCGTGCTTGACCAGCAACATTGCGGGGAGCCCGAGCTTCGGCAAATGCATCACGCAGATCTTCCAGAAGGGCGTCGGCGCGGTGTCGTTCCAGAACCCCTTCGGCGCCGTCGGCACGGTGCCGGCTTTCTCGCCGGCGTTCCAGGGCGATATCCGCGCCCGCTACGACTGGTCGATCGGCGACTACAAGGCGTTCGTGCAGGTGGGCGGCAGCTACACCGGCAGCCAGTTCAACCAGCCGGCCACCTACGCGTCGGGCACGGGCGTGCTGGTGCCGAACACGACGCTGCTGCGCTACGAGATGCCGGGCTATGGCACCCTCGACGCGTCGGTCGGCGTCTCGAAGGACAATTGGTACGCCTCGATCTACGGCGCCAACCTGACCAACTCTCACGCCAGCATGTTCACGTCGTCGACACAGTTCATCAAGTCGGAGGTGCCGATCCGGCCGGCGGTGGTCATGCTGAAGATCGGCGCGCATTTTTGAGGCCCGACTTCCTGGCGATCAGGTCGTGTTAGGGTAAGGCGTATGGGCGGGCCGCAGGCCCGCCCATCGTCGCATTCTCGGGCTGCATGGACTCGACCACCCTCCCTCCGTCGCCGATCGAAGCGGAAGTCGCCCGGCTGCGGAAGCTGCAGAAGGACGGCCAGCACGAGACCGTGCTGCAGGCCGCCGAGGCGCTGCTGCGCGACCTGCCGGAGAACCGCGATCTGCTGCTGATCGCCGCGATCAGTCTGCGCTACCTGCTGCGCATCGACGACGCCCTGTCGATGCTGGAGCGACTGGAGCGGACCCAGCCCCGCTTCAGCCGTCTGCACGAAGAACGGGGCCTGTGTTTCGTCGCGCTCAAGAACGCGCCGCCGGCGATCGACGCGCTGCTGCGGGCGGTGAACATCAATCCCGCGTTGCCGACCAGCTGGCGCATGCTGGAGGGCCTCTATCGCCTGACGGGCGAACTGGAGAACGCGGCCACCGCCGACGCCCACGTCGCCGCCCTCAAGAACCTGCCGCCCGAGGTGGTGACCGCGACGTCGCTGTTCTCCGACGGCGATCTCGTGCCCGCCGAGCAGATCATACGCGCCTTCCTGCTGCGCGAAGGCGACCATCCGGAGGCGATGCGGCTCTTGGCGCGGATCGGGCTGGCGCGCGATGTGCTGGACGACGCCGAACTGCTGCTGGAGGCCGTGCTCGAGCTCGCGCCGCAGTACCAGGCGGCGCGGTACGACTACGCCCAGACGCTGGTGAAGCGGCAGAAGTACCCGCAGGCCCGCGCGCAGCTGCAGCAGTTGCTGGACCGCGAGCCGCGCAACACAGACTACCGGGCCCTCGCGGCGACGGCCGCGGTCGGCCTTGGCGAGCACGACCAGGCGATTGCGATCTATCGCGAGCTGCTGATCGAACTACCAGCATCGCCGGATGTCCACTTGTGGATCGCCCATGCGCTGAAGACAGTCGGCCAGGTCCCCGAGGCGATCGAGGCCTATCGCGCGGCGGCTGCGGCGCGGCCGGATTTCGGCGACGCCTACTGGAGCCTGGCGAACCTGAAGCTTTACCGCTTCAGCGACGAAGAGATGGCGCGGATGCGGGCCGAGGAAGCCTCGCCGACCACGATTCTGGAAGACCGCTATCACCTGTGCTTCGCGCTCGGCAAAGCGCTGGAGGATCGCGGCGAGATCGCCGAATCCTGGGCCTACTACGAACGCGGCAACGCGCTGAAGCGCTCGGAAAGCCGCTATCGTCCCGAAATCCTCGAGACCAACACGGCCCACCAGGCGCAGGTCTGCACCCGGGAGTTCTTCGCGCGCCGCGCCGGCTGGGGCGAGCCGCGGCCCGACCCGATCTTCATCCTCGGCCTGCCGCGGTCAGGCTCGACGCTGCTGGAACAGATCCTCGCGTCGCACTCCCAGGTGGAGGGCACGCAGGAACTGTCGGACATCCCACGGGTCGTGCTCGACCTGCAGGGCCGCGATCCCGACCTGGACAATCCACGCTATCCGGCCGTGCTGGCGGAGATGCCGGAGGAGGATTTCCAGCGGCTGGGCGCGGCCTATCTGGCCGACACGCAGGTCTATCGGGCCGGCGGCAAGCCGTTCTTCATCGACAAGAACCCGAACAATTTCCGCCACATCGGCCTGATCCACCTGATGCTGCCGAACGCGCGGATCATCGACGCGCGGCGCGAGCCGATGGCGTGCTGCTTCAGCAATTTCAAGCAGCTGTTCGCCCAGGGGCAGGAGTTCACCTACAGCGTGGACGACATCGCCCGCTACTACCGCACCTACCTCGATCTCATGCGCCACTGGGACGAGGCGCTGCCCGGGCCGGGTGTTGCGCGTGCAGCACGAGGACGTGGTGGACGACCTGGAAGGCAGCGTGCGGCGGCTGCTGGACTATTGTGGCCTGCCGTTCGAGCCCGCCTGCCTCGAGTTCCACAAGACCGAACGCAGCGTGAGGACGCCCAGCTCCGAGCAGGTGAGACGGCCAATCTTCCGCGACGGCCTCGACCAGTGGACCAAGTATGCGCCCTGGCTCGGTGAGCTCGAGGCCGCGCTAGGAGACGCCCTGGTTCGCTACCGCGATTAGCGCCGCGCTCGCGGTGGAGCGCGCTCGGCCGTGGAAGTAGAACGCCGCCAGCGCCGTCAGCACCGACCCGGCCGCGGCGGTGGCGTAGGCGCTGAGGATGAAGAACTGCAGCCAGTCCAGCTTGAACCCGCCGAAGTTGCGCCACAGCAGCAGCGCGACACTGCCGAGGTAGCCCGAGGCGTCGGCCACGTAGATCAGGAACCCGGCGGTGGCGATGCGCCCGCTGAAGGCGATCAGTCGGTCGAACAGCATGGCGTTGAACGGCGTGTAGGCCATGTAGAGCCCCGCGCCGGCGAGGATCATCCAGGGCAGCGGCGAGATCAGGTGCGCCTGGAAAGCCAGCGTCGAGGCGCCCAGCAGCGCGAAGCCGGCGAAGACGATGGCGTGGATGACCATCAAGGCGCGCAGATTGTTGCGCACGACCATCACCGCGCCCAGCGCCACCAGCGAGATCACCGCGACCGGGAATTCGCTCGCCGTGAAGATGCCGGCCTCCTTGCCGTAGCCGAGCGCGGTCCAGATCTCGGCGGCGAAGTTGTCGCGAAAGTCCCGCAACGCCGTCAGCAGGATGTAGGACAGCACGAGCAGCACGACGCCGGGGGCGTAGGCCCGCAGGAAGGCGCGACGCTCGCGCCCGCTCATCGGCGCGCGCTTGACCCGCTCCGCCTCGTCCGCGGCGCTGGGCGGCGGCAACTGGCCAAGCACCCAGACCGAGACGAACAGCAGCGGGAAGAACGCCGCCCCCGTCGCCGCCGGCATCCAGAAATCCGACACATGGACGTCGTGCAGCAGCCAGGCCCCGACCGACTTCACCACGCCGGACGAGAGGATGAAGCTGGCGCAGAGGATGGCGCCCAGCACCTCCGACACGCGCCGGCCCTCCATGTAGCCGAACACCAGGCCCCAGATCATGCCGAGCGGCAGGCCGTTGAGGAACAGCGCCGCGATGTTCCATGGCGCCGGGACCAGGGCGAAGGCGACCAGCGCCAGCCAGGCCGCGCCGATCAGCGCCAGGATCGCCATGCCGCGGCGCGCCGGGCTGATCTCGGAGATCACCTTGACCCCGATCAGCTTGGAGATCGCGTAGCCGGCGGCCTGGGCGATGACGAGGGCGATCTTGTAGTCGAGCGCGAAGTGCCAGCCCGGCACGGCGTCGAACGTCGCCGCCGTGAACGGCTTGCGGAACGCGTACATCGAGAAGTAGGCGCAAAAGCCCGCCAGACCCGCGACGATGGTGAAGACGACCGGATCGGCCTTCGCCAATCCTCGCGCGAGCCTGCCCTCCACCCAAGTTCCCCGAGACCGCGCCAGCGCGGGCGCCCGTCGAAGGTCTAGACGCGCTCTGTAGCAGTTGGGTGACAACGCGCCTGTCGAACTGTCATCTGGCTGTGCCAAACCACGGCTCCGACCCCGAACGTTCCTGGAGCGTCATGCCTGCCAACCCCCCGTTCGACCTGGCCGTGATCGGCGCCGGCATCGTCGGGCTGGGCTGCGCCCTGGCGGCCGCGCGGCGGGGCAAGCGGGTCGTGGTGATCGACCGCGACGCCCAGGCCAACGGCGCCTCGGTGCGCAACTTCGGCTTCATCACCGTGACGGGCCAGGAGCGGGGCGAGATGTGGCGGCGGGCCATGCGCAGCCGCGAGGTCTGGGCCGAGGTCGCGGCCGAAGCGTCGATCCCTGTGCTTCATAGCGGCCTGCTGCTGACCGCGCGCCGGCCGGAGTCGGTCGCGGTGTTGGAAGCCTTCCTGCAGACAGAGATGGCCGCCGGCTGCCGGGCCCTGGACGCCGCCGAAGTGAAGCGCGAGCACCCGGAGATCGCGACGGCCGGTCTGCTTGCGGCGCTCTGGAGCCCGCACGAGCTGAGGGTGGAATCGCGCGAGGCGATCCCGCGCCTGGCCGCCTGGCTCGAGGCCGCCCACGGCGTCACGTTCCAGCGCGAGACGGCCGCCCTCAGCGTGGACAGCTCGAAAGTCGTCACCTCGCGTGGCGCGGTGGAGGCCGGCGCGATCGCCGTTTGCCCGGGCGACGATCTCTTCAGCCTGTTCCCGGAACGGATCGCCGCCTACGCCGTCACCCGCTGCAAGCTGCAGATGCTGCGGCTGGCCGATCCCGGCTTTCGGCTTACCGCCGGCGTGATGTCCGACCTCGGTCTGGCGCGCTACGCCGGCTACTCCGCCCTGCCGCAGGCGCGAGGCGCTGCGGACCCGGCTGCAGGCCGAGCAGCCGGACCAGCTCGAACACGGCGTCCACCTGATCGTGGTCCAGAGCGCCGACGGCAGCCTGGTGGTGGGCGACAGCCACCACTACGCGCCGACGCCCAATCCGTTCGCCCACGAGGCCGTCGACCGGCTGATCCTGGACGAATTCGAGGCGGTGTTCGGCCGCGTCGCGCCGCCCGTGGTTGAGCGCTGGACCGGGACCTACGCCTCGGCGGCCGACCGGACGGTCGTGATCGATACGCTGGCGCCGGGCGTGCGGCTGGTGATGGTGACCACCGGGGCCGGGGCGTCGACCGGCTTCGCCATCGGCGAAGAGGTGGTGGCGGGTCTTTTCGGGGGAGCACAGCGATGACGGGCAAGGGTCTTGGCAGGTTCGATCTGGTGATCTTCGACTGGGCCGGCACGATGGTCGATTTCGGCTGCCGCGCGCCGGTGGCGGCGCTGATCGAGGCGTTCGCGCGCCACGGCGTCACGCTGGACGAGGCGACGGTGCGCGCGGACATGGGCAAGGCCAAGGCCGACCACGTGCGGGCGTTGCTGGCGCAGCCGGAGGTCGCCGCCGCCTGGGAGGCGGCCAACGGGCGGCCAGGCGGCGAGGCGGGCGTGACGGCGCTGATGGATGACCTCGGCCCGCTGATGCGCGAGGCGGCGGCCGACGCGGCCGAACTGATCCCCGGCGCGGCGCAGACGGTGGCGGCGCTGCGGGCGGCGGGCCTCAAGATCGCCTCCTCCACCGGCTACACCCGCGAGATGATGGCGCCAGTGCTGATCAGGGCCGCGGAGCAGGGCTATGTGCCCGACCATCTGGTCTGCGCCAACGAGACGCCTGAAGGCCGGCCCTCGCCGCTGATGATCTACAAAGCCTGCGCGGAACTCGGCGTCTGGCCGCTGTCGCGCGTGGTCAAGGTGGACGACTCCGAGGCCGGCGTCGCCGAGGGTAGAGCCGCCGGCTGTTTCAGCGTCGGTGTCTCCGCCTCCGGCAACGGGGTTGGCCTGTCGCGGGCGGCGCTTGCGGCGCTGCATCCGTCCGACCGCGCCGCGCGCCTGGCGATCGCGGCGGCCAGCCTCAGGGCCGCCGGCGCGGACCTGGTGGTCGAGACGGTCGCGGACTTGATTGCGGCGCTGGACAAAGAGGAGCTTCGGACATGACCGTGCAGGCAGCTATCGCCAACGACAGTCGCGCCGTCCGGCTCACCTGGTCCGACGGGGCGAGCCGCGAGGTCGCCGCGCGCTGGTTGTTCGACCATGCCGACGATGCGCGCGACCCGGTCAGCGGCCAGCGCGGGCAGGGGGCGCTGGCGCTGGACGGCGCCGCCAGGCTCGAGGCCGCCGAGATCGTCGGCGGCGCGCTCAAGCTGCGCTTTTCCCCGTCGCGCCTGGAGCGTCGCATTGACGTCAGCCGCCTGCGCGACGCACCGCCATCGGCGCACCTGGCCTCGCCGTGGCTGATGCCCGGCCCACTTGCCAAGGCCGAGCCGATTCCGTTCAAGGACTACCTGGCAAGCGACGACGCCTTGCGCGAGGCGCTCTCGCGGGTGGTTCGCTGGGGCCTCGCCGTGCTGGTCGACGCCGGTCGCGATCCCAACGCGGTCGAGCGCGCGGTGGAACGGTTCGGCTTCATCCGCGAGACCAACTACGGTCGGCTGTTCGACGTGCGGATCGAGCCTCAGCCGGAAAATCTTGCGTACACGGACCAGGCGCTCGATCTGCATACGGATAATCCGTACCGCGACCCGGTCCCGACGCTGCAGCTGTTGCACGCGATCACCACCGACAAGGCCGGCGGCGAGACCATGTTCGTCGACGGCTTCGCGCACGCCGAGGCGCTACGGCGAGAGTTCGCCCGAGGCGTTCGAGATACTGGCGCGGACGCCCGTGCGCTTCACCTTCACCGCAGAGTCCGGCGCGCGCTGGTCGTTCTCGGCGCCGGTCCTGACGTTGGGCGCGGACGGCGCGGTCGAAGTCATCCGGCTGAACCACCGCTCACTGGACCTCGCGCCGGATGACGCCGCCGCCGTCGATGCCTGGTACGACGCCTATCTGGCCTTCTATCGCCGTGTGCACGCGCCCAAGGCCGCCTACGGCCGGCGGCTGGCGCCCGGCGAGGTGGTCATCTTCGACAATTGCCGCCTGCTGCACGGACGTCGCGCGCTGACGCACGGCAGCCCGCGCTGGCTCAGGGGCTGCTACGCCGATGTCGACGGCCTCACGGCCACGCTCGCGCGGCTGGACCAGGCCACGAGGCCGGAGGCGGCTCATGCCAGCTGACTTCGTCGATCAGATCGCCCGGGCGTTCGCCGAGCGCGGCGCCGACGGCTATGGCGAGAACGTCTCCCAGCTCGACCACGCGCTGCAATGCGCCCAGCTGGCGGAGGCGGAGGGCGCCGGCGATCACCTGATCGCGGCGGCCCTGCTGCACGACTACGGCCATCTGTTCGAGGGCCGCGGCGATGTGGCCGAGCGCGAGGGACGCGACGCGCGGCACGAGATCCACGGTGCGCGGGCGCTGCGGCGCTGGTTCGGGCCCGCGGTGGCGGGCCCGGTTGCGCTGCATGTCATGGCCAAGCGCTACCTCTGCGCCGCCGAACCTGGCTACGAAGCCGCCCTCAGCCCGGCCTCGGTGCTCAGCCTGCGACTGCAGGGCGGCCCGCTCAACCCGGCGCAACGCCGCCGCTTCGAGCGCAGCCGCTTCGCCGCGGACGCGATCCGGCTGCGGCGCTGGGATGACGCCGGCAAGACCGAGGGGCTGGTCACGCCCGGCCTGGAGCACTACTGGCCGATCCTGGAGCGGATCGCCGCGGGTTAGCCGCGTGGCGCTGCTTCGGCGGACCTAAGCGGCGTCGACCAGCACCAGCTCGGCGTCGTCCAGCGCGGTGACGCGCAGCACGGCCTCGTCGCGGATCGCCGCGCCGTCGCGAGGCTCCAGCTTGACGCCGTTGACCTCGACCGAGCCGCGGGACGGGACCAGATAGGCGTGGCGATGGGCGCCCAGCGGGTACTCCGCCGTCTCGCCAGCCTTCAGCGTCGCGCCCAGTACGCGGGCGTCGGCGCGGATCGGCAGCGCCTCGCCGTCGTCGGCCAGGCCGCTGGCCAGGGCGACGAATTTCCCCGCGCGCTCGCCCTTGGGGAACGGCTTGGCGCCCCACGTCGGCGGTTCGCCGCCGCGGTTGGGCAGGATCCAGATCTGGAAGAGGCGGGTGGCCTCGTCCTCGAGATTGTACTCGGCGTGGCGCACGCCGGTCCCGGCGCTCATCACCTGCACGTCGCCCGCGCCGGTGCGGCCCTTGTTGCCCAGGCTGTCCTCGTGGGTGATCGCGCCTTCGCGGACGTAGGTGATGATCTCCATGTTGGCGTGGCCGTGCGGGGGAAAGCCGCTCTTCGGGGCGATGGTGTCGTCGTTCCACACTCGCAGCGCGCCCCACTGGTTGCGCGCCGGGTCGCTGTAGTTTGCGAACGAAAAGTGGTGCTTGGCGTCGAGCCAGCCGTGGTTGGCGCCGCCGAGGCTGCTGAAGCTTCTGCGCTCTATCATGCTGAGGTCCTTCTGGGCCGAGAGGTCGTGTTGGCCGACAGATGGGTATTCGACGGCGAATTGCTCGCCGCGCGGCGAGGCGCCCGGCGGCAAGCCATCTCAAACCGCCGGCTCAGCCCTTCTGGCCCCGCCTAGGCCTCCAACTTGAGATCGAACTTCTGCGCATCGACCGGCCTGGCGTCGCGCAGGTCGGCGTCCTCGACCCGGACCCCGCCTAGCGCAACGCGGGCCGCGACACCGATGTTGTGGATGATGTCGGCAATGTCCCCGGCGGTGTGCGCGGGATCGGTCGCCACCATCACGGTCCGATCGAGAATCTCCAGCGAGGCGGCGCACATGTCCTTCGCGTAGGTCCTGCGGCACTCGGCGTTCGCCGGCATGTTGAAGGGGTTCATCGCGGGGTGGGCGGCCCCGGCGCCCATCAGCACCTGGTCCCACTCGGTGTAGGTGTGGCGACCGGTCTTGCCGATGATCACGCTTGGAAACAGCGCGACGAAGCGTCTGGCGGCCTCGGCCGAGGGCAGGCTGTACATCACCTGCGTCGCGCAATCGTGGTCGGGACTGTGCATCGGCGCCGGCTTGAGTCCGAGATTGCCGAGCGAACTCGTCGCCGTGAGGATCGCGCGCTTCTCGGCGCGCATCGCCGCGATCATGCCGGGCAGGCGGTCGAGCTGCACGTTCAGCATCGCGCCCATCAGCTCGGACGCCCGCGCGCCGTTGCCGGAAAACGGCTTCACGTCGTCGTTCCGCCCCTGCCAATAGAAGTGGCAGGGATCGATCGCGCACCTAGCCCGCTCGGCCAGCACGTCGTCGTTGACCGCGACGCCGCCGCCTTCGCCGCTGGTCATGTTCTTGTAGTAGTTGAAGCTGAACGCGCCGATGTGCCCGACCGAGCCCATCATCCGGCCCTTGTAGCCGCCGCCGACGCCCTGGCAGGCGTCCTCGATGACGATCAGGTTGTGACGCTTGGCGATGGCCATGATCGCGTCCATGTCGCAGGCGGCGCCCCACATGTGCACCGCGACGATGGCCCGCGTGCGCGGCCCGATCGCGGCCTCGATCGCCTTTGGGTCGATGGTGATCGAACTCGTCGATGTCGACGATCAGCGGGATCGCGCCGACCGTCAGCACCGAGGTCGCGGTGGCCATGTAGGTGTGGGCTGGGATGATCACCTCGTCGCCAGGACCAAGGCCGACCGCGGTCATCGCCGCCGCCAAGGCGTGGCTGCCGCTGGCCGCCAGCGCGAAGTGCTTGACCCCTAGATGCTCGGCGTACCTGGCCTCGAACCGATCGCATTCGTGGCCCACGCCGTAGCGGAACAGCGCTCTGGACTGGATCACGCGGGTGAGCGCGTCGATTTCTTCCTGCCCGACCTGGTACACGGCGTCCTCCCCGCGAGTTGCTCGCCCTGCGGAACGGATTCAGCCTGCCGCTGACTTCGGGCTTGGTCCAGCAAAACCACAGCTTGCCCGGTTCCGCACGCCGATCAAGTCAGCTATCCGAGACCTCGCATGCAACGCGACATGACATGACATCCGCCGCCCCCAAGGTCGCCCTGATCGGGGCGGGACGCATGGGCGCAATCCATGGGCGCAACGCGGCGGCCAATCCGCGCCTGGACCTCGTCGCTCTGGTCGAAGCCAGGCCTGACGCCGCAGCAAGCCTCGCGGCGGAGCTTGGCTGCCGCACCGCGACGTTCGCCGACGTCCTCGCCGATCCGGAGCTCGCCGGCGTGCTCATCGCCAGTCCCACCAGCGCCCACCTGGACATGGTGCTGGCCGCCCTGCGCGCCGGCAAGGCGGTGTTCTGCGAGAAGCCGCTGGACCTGGAGCTGGCCCGGCTGCGCGACGCCGAAGCCGAGCTCAGCGCGGCCGCCGCGCCGCTCTACGTCGCCTTCAACCGGCGCTTCGATCCGCATTTCCAGGCGCTGAAGGCGAAGCTCGCGTCCGGCGCGATCGGCGCGCTGGAGACGCTTCACCTGATCAGCCACGATCCGGCGCCGCCGCCGCCGGCGTTCATTCCCACCAGCGGCGGGCTGTTCCGCGACTTCACCATCCACGACTTCGACATGGCCGGCTGGCTGGTGGAGGACGATGCCAACCGAAGTCTTCGCCTGGGCGGAATGCCTGGTCGATCCCGCCATCGCCGCGGCCGGCGATGTCGACACCGCCCGCGTCGTGCTGCGCTACGCCTCCGGACAGCTTTGCGTGATCAGCAACACCCGTCGCAGCGGCTATGGCTACGACCAGCGCGTCGAGGCCTACGGCTCGCTGGGCGCGGCGATGGCGGGCAATCCGCGCACCTCGACCGTCGAGACCTGGAGCGAAGCCGGGGCGCTTGCCGCGCCGATCTTCGCCGGCTTCCCGGCGCGCTACGCGCAGTCCTACCGCGCCGAGCTCGACCATTTCGCCGACGTGCTGGCCGGCGCGGCGGGCCCGCTGACCGGCTACCAGGCCAGCCTTCGGGCCCTGATCCTGGCCGACGCCGCAGGACGGTCTGTCGCCGCCGGCGCGCCGGTCCGGCTGGAGCGAAGTCTGATGCCGGCGGTCGCCCTCTTCGGCGCCGGCCGCATCGGCGCGATCCATGCCGCGCAACGTCGCGGCGCATCCCGGCCTCACGCTGAAGTACGTCGTTGATCCGGCGGCGCCGAGCGGCCGAACGGCTGGCGCCGGCGCACGGCGCGCGGGTTGCGGCGGCGGACGAGGTGCTGGCCGATGCGGACGTCGCCGGCGTGATCATCGCCAGCTCCACCGACACGCACCTCGAGCACTGCCTGCCGCGGCCGCCGCCGGGCAAGGCGATCTTCTGCGAGAAGCCGATCGATCTCGACCTCGCCCGAGCTCGGGCGGCCGCGCCGGCGCTGGCGTCCGCGCGGTTGCTGCTCGGCTTCAACCGCCGCTTCGACCCTCAGTTCCAGGCGCTGAAGGCGCAGCTGGACGCGGGCGCGGTGGGCGCGCCTGGAGACGCTGAATATCGTCAGCCACGACCCGGCGCCGCCGCCGATCGAGTACATCAAGGTCAGCGGCGGGCTCTTCCGCGACATGGCGATCCACGACTTCGACACCGCCCGCTGGCTGCTGGGCGAAGCGCCGACCGAGGTGTTCGCGGCGGCCAGCTGCATGGTCGATCCTGCGATCGGCGCCGCGGGCGACGTCGACACCGCCAAGATCCTGCTGCGCACGGCGTCGGGCAAGCTCTGCCTGATCAGCAACAGCCGCCGCAGCGGCTATGGCTACGACCAGCGGATCGAAGCGTTCGGCTCGGGCGGCATGGTGCGGGCCGGGAATGTGACCGAGAGCGCGCTATCGACCTGGAGCGAGACGGGCGCGGCCGCCGATCGCTTCCAGAACTTCTTCCTCGACCGCTACGCCGACGCCTACCGCCTGGAGATGGATCACTTCGCCGATGTGCTCGCCGGCGCCGCGCCCAAGGTCGGCCTGGACGAAGCGCTTGCGGCCCTCCACCTGGCCTCGGCGGCCGAAGCGTCTGCACGCGCCCAAGCGCCCGTTCGGCTCAGCGAAATCTAGCGCTTTGCCGCGATCCACGCGTGGGCCGGATCGTTGCGGAAGATCCACTGCCGGCGCGGGCCCGCCATCACGTTGAGATAGTAGAGGTCGTAACCGTGCGGAGCGCCAACCGGGTGATAGCCGCGCGGCACCAGCACCACGTCGCCATCCTCCACGCAGACCGTCTCGTCCAGGCTGCGGTCGTCGGTGTAGACGCGCTGAAAGGCGAAGCCCTGGGGCGGGTTCAGGCGGTGGTAGTAGGTCTCCTCAAGCGCCGTCTCCAATGGCGGGGCGTCCGCGTCGTGCTTGTGCGGCGGGTAGCTCGACCAGTGGCCGGCTGGGGGTGATCACCTCGGCGATCAGCAGGCTCTCGGCCGGCTCGGTCTCGGGCAGGATGTTGCGCACGAAGCGCTGGTTGGTCCCCTCGCCGCGGGTCTCGCGGCCCATGCGATCGGCCGGGATCAGCCGCGGCGCGCCGGCGCCGGAGCCGGGCGCGGTGCAGATCGCCACCTCCGCGTCGGTGGCGGCCGAGAGGGCGATGGTCGGACCGGCCGGGACATAGACCGCCCCCGGCGCTTCGGCGTCGAACACCGAGCTGCGTCCGCCCACGCCGTCGAACCGTTCGCCGTCCGACTTCGATGTCGCAAGCGCCCGCCAGCACCAGCACGCAGGCCTCACGCTCAGGGAACGAGAATCGGGTCGTCTGTCCCCTGGCGAGCCGCCGCAGCTCGAAGCCGACGTAGCGCCAGCCGGCGCTGGCCGGGGTGATGTCGATGATCCGGCCGCCGTCGTCGGGGGCCGAGGGCCGCACGCGCAGATCCGCCATCGCCGCTGCCTCTCCACCGGCTGCGTGACCAGGCCGGCTCCAGCAGCCGCGGCGCGCAGGGTTGCAAGACCAAGCCGGCTGTAGGTGCGCGGATCGGCGAGGGCAGGGTCCTGCTCGGCCTCGATCACGATCCAGCCAGCGTAGCCGATCTTCGCCAGCGCCTGCATCACCGGGGCGAAGTCGAGGTCGCCGTCGCCGGGCGCGGTGAACATCCCGGCCAGCACGCCATCGAGGAAGCTGCGGCGCTCGGCGCGAACCTGATCGAACACTCGGCCGCCGGACGTCCTTGGCGTGCACGTGCACGACGCGCCCAGGGTGTCGCAGGATCAGGTCGACGACGTCGACGCCGCCCAGCGCCGCGTGCCCGGTGTCGACGACGAAGCCGACAGTGGCCGGCGTGTGCGGCCACGAATCGCGTCCAGATCCTCCGGCCGCTCGACCACCGTCCCGAGATGGAAGTGGTAGGCGAACCTCAGGCCTTCGGCTTCGACATGTGCTGCGACCGCGCCGAGGCGTTCGCCGAACTCGACGCCAGTCGGCGTCGCCCAGCCGCGGGGTCTCGGCGAGCGGCCGGTCCCGCTGGCCATGGATGGCGTTGCTGCACTCGGCGGCGATGAAGACGGTCGCGCCCATGGCCTCAAGCAGCGCGAGGTGCGGCTGCAGCGCGGCGATCTCGGCCTCCGCGTCGCGCGCCAGCAGGTGGGTCGAATACCAGCCGCCGATCAGCTCGAGGCGATGATCGCGCCAGCAGCGGCCTCAGCATCGCGGCGTCGCGCGGGAACTTGCCGCCCAGTTCGACGCCGGCGAAGCCGATCGCCTCGGCGTCGCCCAGGATGGTCTCAACGGTCGTGTCGCCGCCGAGCTCGGGCATGTCGTCGTTGGCCCAGGCGATCGGGCTGACGCCGAAGCGGATGGTCATGACGAACTCCGCCGCGCTTCGAGCCTGCCTTCGTAGGCCGTCCGGGCGGCGGCGACCTGCGGCGCGCTGCGAGACCTCCGGCACCGCGCACGTCCCACCAGGCGCCGCCGGCCTCGGTGCTGCGATCGGGATCGGTGTCGATGACGATCACATAGGTGCGCGGCGAGGCCTGGGCGCGAACCATCGCGGCCTCCAGGGCGGCGATGCCGTCCACCTTCTCCGAGGCCGCCGCCGAGGCTGGCCGCATGGGCGGCGAAATCGATCTCGGGGAGGGTCTCGTGCCGCGCATCGGCGAACAGGTTGTTGAACGGCGCGCCGCCGACCGACTGCTGCAGGCGGTTGATGCAGCCGAAGCCGCGGTTGTCGAGCACGACGATGGTCAGCTTCAGCCCCAGCATCACCGAGGTGGCGATCTCGGAATTCATCATCAGATAGCTGCCGTCGCCCAGCATGACGATCACCTCGCGCGACGGGTCGGCCATCTTCACCCCCAGGCCGCCGGCGATCTCGTAGCCCATGCAGGAGAAGCCGTACTCCAGGTGGTAGCCGCCCGGCCGCTTCGGCCGCCACAGCCTGTGCAGCTCGCCGGGCAGGCCGCCGGCGGCGCAGACCACCACGGCGTCGTCGCCGGCCTGCCGCCAGACCGCGCCGATCACCTGGCCGTCGGAGGGCAGCCGGTTGCCGGCCGGCGCGCGCAGTGGCCGCGCGCCAGTCGCGCGTTCCAGGCCTCGATCCCCGACCGCGCCGCCTGCGGTCCAGGCTTCGGGCGTGCGGTAGCCGGCCAGCCGCGCGGCAGCAGCGCCTCCAGCGCCGCGCCGGCGTCGCCGACCACCGCCAGCGCGCCATGCTTGGCCGCGTCGAAGGCGGCTGACGTTGATCTGGGCCAGGGTCGGCGTCGGGGTTGGCGAACAGGGCGCGCGAGCCGGTGGTGAAATCCTGCAGCCGCGTGCCGACGCCGATCACCAGGTCGGCCTGCGCGGCCGCGCCGGTTGGCCGCGCTGGTTCCGGTGACGCCGATCGCGCCCAGCGCCAGCGGGTGGTCCCACGGCCAGCGCGCCCCGCCCCGCCTGGGTCTCGGCCACCGGGATGCCTGTGCGCCTCGGCGAGCTGCGCCAGCGCCGCCTCGGCGCCGGCGTAGACCACGCCCGCCGCCGGCGATGATCAGCGGCGCCTTGGCCGCGCGCAGCCGCGCGGCCAGTTCGTCGACCTCGCGCGGGTCGGGAGCCGGACGGCGGATTCGCCAGACCCGCCGCTCGAACAGGCTCAGCGGGAAGTCGGCCGCCTCGGTCTGGGCGTCCTGGCAGAAGGCGAGGGTGGCCGGCCCGCAGGTCGCCGGATCGAGCATGGTCGCCAGCGCGCGGGGCAGGGAGTCGATCAGCTGCTCCGGCCGCTGGATGCGGTCGAAATAGCGCGACACCGGGCGGAAGCAGTCGTTGGCGGAGACGGTGGCGTCGGCGAAGTCCTCCACCTGCTGCAGCACCGGATCGGGACCGCGGCCGGCGAAGACGTCGCCGGGCAGGAACAGCACCGGCAGCCGGTTGACGTGCGCGACGCCGGCGGCCGTGACCATGTTCAGCGCGCCCGGCCCGATCGAGCTGGTGCAGGCCATCGCCCGCCGGCGCCTGCTAGGCCTTGGCGAAGGCGATGGCGGCATGGGCCATGGCCTGTTCGTTGTGCGCGCGGAACGTCGGCAGGGTTTCGTCCGCTGCGTGCAGCGCCTCGCCGAGGCCCGCGACATTGCCGTGCCCGAAGATCGCCCAGACGCCCGCCGAAATAGGGCATCTCGGCGCCGTCGATGTCGATGAACTGGCTGGCCAGGTAGCGCACCAGCGCCTGAGCTGCAGTGAGGCGAACTCTGGCCATGCTGACCTACTCCGCCGCAGGGCGCGAGCGCGCCTCGGTCTTGGCGGCGCGCCAGGCGTCGACCAGGGCGCCGAAGCCGGAGGCCAGCGCCTCGAGCGCCTGGGCGTCGTCGATCTGGCCCGACAGCCAGAGCCGCGCCGGCTGTTCGAAGATCGTGCGGCCGACGGCGAAACCTTTGACGACATCGAACCGGGCGGCCGCCCTGAACGACGCCGTCAGCTGCTCCGCCCGCGCCGACTGCCCGAGCACCAGGACGCCCCGGCAAAGCGGATCGTGCGCCTCGATGGTCTGGGCGATCGCCGTCCAGGCGGCCGGATCAGCGACCGGTTCGAGCTTCCACCAATCGGGCCGCACGCCCGAGGCCGTAGATGTCAGCGAGCGCCCGGGCCACGGTCGAGGCGTCGACCGCCGCGCCGGATCGCGAGACGATCACCTCCAGCAGCAGTTCGTGCCGGGTGGCGCGGCAGGCGGCGAACAGCCGCTGCAGCTGCCGATGCTGCCGCGCCCTGAGATCCTCATCGTCGGCTGTGTGATACATCACCAGGCACTTCACGACCTGGCGCAGCGGCCATTCGCGCAGAGTCGCCGCGACGTCTGCGTTCCCCTCGAACGCCAGCGGCCGCGAGCCTTGGACCTCGATCGGCCGGGCCATGAAATACGGATCGTCGCCGGCCGCCTCCAGCGCGTCCAGGCCGAACCGGGCGTCGAGCAGCATGCCGCAGCGCCAGTCCTTCCCCGCCACCCGGCGAACCGCCGCCAGACCCAGCGACTTGAACGCTCCGATGCGCGCCTGGTCGGCCCCCACTTCCCTCGCGAGGTCCTCGAATTGGCTGCGGTGATCCATCGCCAGCACGCAGAGCTCGTCGTACGGCGGGCGTCGCGTCGTCGCCCAGTGCAGGTGTTCCAGCTCGGCGTCCTCGCGCAGCCTGCGCCGGCCGGGGCCATGCTCGAGCAGATGGCGCAGCTCCGGCCAGGTGGCCATCGCCGGCGCGCAGCCGTGGCGCGAGACGACGATCGCCCCGCAGGCGTTGGCGAAGTCACAGCAGGTCTCGAGCGGCTCATCGCGCAGCCATCCGCGCAGGAACCGCTCATGAAGGCGTCGCCGGCGCCCAGCACGTTGAACACCTCGATATCCAGGCCCCGCCGCGGCGACGCCGTCTTCGAAGCCCGCGCCGATGTCTCCGGGGAACGCGACGCAGCCCAATGGCCCGCGCTTGCACACCAGCAGCGCGCTCGTCTCCGCGCGGACAGCCCGCAGCGCCGCCAGCGTATCGGTCTCGCCGCCCAGGATCTGGAACTCCTCCTCGGTCCCGACGATCAGGTCGCAGAGCGCCGCGACCTGGCGCAGGCGTGCGGTGACCGCTGCATCGGCGACGAAGCGGTTCTCGCCCAGATCCAGCGCGGTCAGGCCCCACAGCACGGGGCGGTAGTCGATGTCGAACACCACCTTGCGCCCCGCCGCCCGCGCCAGCTGGGCGGCGCGCAGGCTGGCCGCGAACACCTGCGGCGTCGAAAGGTGCGTGCCGCTGATCAGCATCGCCTTGGCCGAGCCGATGAAGGCCGGATCGAGATCCGCCGCATCCAGCGCCATGTCGGCGCAGTCCCGGCGGTAGAACAGCAGCGGGAACTGCTCGCGGTCGCGGATGCCGAGGATGGCCAGCGCCGTCAGCCGCGCCGGATCGGTGGCCACGGCGCGGGTGTCGACGCCTTCGCGCTCGAGCTCCTCGCGGATGAAGCGCCCGAAGTGATCGGCGCCCACGCGGGTGATCAGCGCCGCGCGCAGACCGAGCCGCGCCGCCCCGACCGCCGTGTTGGTCGGGCTGCCGCCGACGTACTTGGCGAACGAGCCCATGTCCTCGAGCCGGCCGCCCACCTGCTCGCCGTAGAGGTCGACGCTGGAACGGCCGAGCGTGATCAGATCGAGATCGCCGTCGGCGCTCATCCTGGCATTCCGTGCAACGCTCAGCCGTCAGTGGCCAAAGCAATATGCCAGGGTCGCCGGACCGCAAGGTCGATCTTCCACGCCTCCGCCGCAGAATGACGCGGGGTAGCGGAGGCTAAGCCTCCAGCTCGATGTCCCAGTAGAGGTAGTCGAGCCAGCTTTCGTGGAGGTGGTTGGGGGGGAAGCGGCGGCCGTGTTCCTGCAGCTCGTACATGGTCGGGCGGCGGGGGTGGCGGCGCGGGTGCATGTCAGCCTCGCGCGGGGTGCGCCCGCCCTTGCCGAGATTGCAGCGTGCGCAGGCGGTGACGATGTTCTCCCAGGTGGTGCGCCCGCCGCGCGAGCGGGGCGTCACGTGGTCGAAGGTCAGCTCCTCGGACGAGCTGCAGTACTGGCAGGTGAAAGAATCGCGCAGGAAGACGTTGAACCGGGTGAACGCCGGCGGCCGGTCCTGCGCCACGTACTGCTTCAGCGAAACCACGCTCGGCAGCGACATCTCGAATGACGGCGAGTGGATCTTCTTGTCGTAGGTCGAGACCACGTCGACGCGGCCCAGGAACACCGCCTTGATGGTCTCCTGCCAGGGCCAGAGCGACAGTGGGTAGTAGCTGAGCGGCCGATAGTCGGCGTTGAGCACCAGCGCAGGCCAGCCGGATGGGACGCGGCTAAGCACCTGCATGGCCGGGCTCCTTGGATCGGGACGGACGCCGCCAGACACGGCGAAATGAAACCTGGCTGCGACTGAAGACACGCCTCCTTGCGGCCTCTGGCGGTGGAATCACGCCCATGACCGCTGCCTTAGGGCAGATTCCACGACACCACGATGACGGCAAGGGGGCGATTAGCCTGGCCGTAACAGGTTTGCCGATAGGGTTGCGCCGGAGAGACGCGCCCCACCTATCGATCCAGGGCGTTGCTGGAGCCGAAAACAGCATGAACGCCACCCTCGCCGACCTCGTCGGCACACTGCAATCCAAAGGCCGCATCACCGCCGACGACGTGTTGATGCTGCGCCGCGCCTTCTACACCCCATCGATGATCGCCACCGAAGACATCGAGGCCCTCGTCGGGCTCGACAAGGCCGTCAGTGACCGCGGGCCGGAGTGGGGCGAGTTCTTCGCCGGCGCGGTGGTCGACTTCGTGGTCCACCAGCAGGAGCCCGCCGACTACGTCGACGCCGCCAAGTCCACCTGGGTGATGGGCGTGTTCGCCGGCGACCTCACCTGCGATGGCGCGCTGGAGGCGCTGCTGCGCGTCGTCGAGACGGCGATCGATGTGCCGGCCGACCTGGCCAGCTTCATCCTTGGCAAGGTCAAGGCCGCGATCGCCGCCGCGGGACACGTGGACGCCGCCAATGTGGCGATGCTCAGGCGCCTGGTGTTCGCCGGGGGCGGACCGGGCAACGTCGGCGTCACCCGCGACGAAGCCGATGCGCTGTTCGACATCAACGACGCCTGCAAGGGCGGCCCGAACGACGAAACCTGGCCGGATTTCTTCGCCAAGGCCGTGGCCAACTCGCTGACCGCGGTCAGCCCGTTCAAGGTCGAGAGCCGCGAGGACTCGGCGAAGGACGACGCCTGGCTGAGCGAGCGCGAAAGCGCCGGCGGGTTCCTGGCCAAGATGGTCCACGTCCCCGACGTACGCGGCGCGATGCACGACATCCTCCACCCGTTCGCCGACGAGGGCGACGAGTGGAAGCAGGCCGAGACCGAGATGGAGAGTTCGGAAAGCGACGCGGCGATGATCACCGAAGAGGAAGCCAGGTGGCTGCTCGGCAGGTTCGGCGCGGGCGGGCTCGGCGAGCCCGAGCAGCGCCTGATCGACCTGCTGAAGTCGATCTCGCCCCCGTCGCTGGATCGTCTGTCCGAAGTGATGAGCCGCGCGGCCTAGAATTCTACGCGTCGGCCGGCGCGAGGCCATTGCGACGGAGCCGTCCGGCGCTTCGTGAGTTTCAATCTGTAAGGTAGATCCGCGGTTTGCGGAGGGCGGCGGCTGTCCGCCGCCGGGCCGGCCCGTTCGAGGAGCGATGCCTTAGCGGGCTCCTCGAAACTTTGGGCCGGCCATTCGGCGACAAGCCTTAGGCGCCGATGAAGGCGGTGCCGGCGGCCGCAGCCATGCCGAGGAACATCGTGATGACGACCGTCGCGCGGTCGAAAAGACGTTCAAGGGCTGTCAGGGTTGCGAGAGACATGACAAGGTTCCGTTCGTTGTGCTGTGTCCCCGGGGGAGCGGGGGCGTCCGATGTGGACAGTGCTTAGATAGCACCTATCTGAACGGTGTCAACATGATCTTTACAGCGTTCGGATAAAGTTTTACGGTGACCGCAATGAGAGAAACTGGAAACGCTCAGGTCCGCCCGTACCACCACGGCGACCTCTCCCGGGCCCTGGTTGACGCCGCAAGGCGCATCCTGGAGGCCGAAGGCGCAGCGGCGCTATCGCTGAGGGCCGTGGCGCGGGAAGCCGGCGTCAGCCCGGCGGCGCCCTATCACCACTTCAAGGACAAGACCGACCTGCTGGAGGCGGTGGCCCACGGCGGTTGGGAGGAGATGTCGGAGATTATCGCGCAGGCGCGCCGCTCGGCCAGCGACCCGACCGAAGGCATCGGCGACATCGGCATCGCCTACGTCAAGTTCGCCCGCGAGAACCCGGCGCTCTATCGGCTGATGTACGACACCATCCGCGATCGCAGCGCGATGCCCGAGCACTCCAAGCAGGAAGACAGCGGCTACGCCCAGGTGCAGTCGGCGCTGGTCGAGGCCGGCTGCGATCCATCCGACACCGGCGAGCTCGAGCTGGCCACCATCGCCTCGTGGTGCGCGGTGCACGGCCTGGCCGAGATGGCGAACTTCAAGGAATTCCAGCCGCTCAAGGAGGCGATGGGCGGCGACGAAGCGTTCCTGCGCGCCATCCTGCGCCACTTCGGCACCTTCGGCCCGCGCGCCAAGCCGCACAGGCCGCACTAGGCGGCGGAGGCTCGGCGCCGGCGATGCGCGCCACGCGGTTCGCACCGTCCCCAACCGGATATCTGCACCGAGGCCACGCGTTCTCCGCGCTGACCGCCTTCGACGCGGCGCAGCGGCTGGGCGGCCGCTTCGTGCTGCGCATCGAGGACATCGATTTCACGCGATGCAGGCCCGAGTTCGAGGCCGCGATCTTCGAGGATCTTGGCTGGCTGGGGCTCGACTGGGAGACGCCGGTGCTGCGCCAGTCGGAGCACCTGGCCGACTACCTGGCGGCGCTGGACCGGCTTCGCGCCGCCGGTCTGGTCTACCGTTGCTTCGCCACCCGCAAGGAGATCGCCGAGGCGATGCTCAGCGCCCCGCACGGCCCGGCGGCGGGCTATCTCGGCGCGCGGCCGCCGGCGGCCGAGGAGGCGGCGCGGCTGGCCGCCGGTGAGCCGTTCGCCTGGCGGCTGCACCTCGCCGCGGCGGACGCGGCGGCGGGATCGTTGAGCTTCTTCGAGGCGGGCGAGGGGCCCGCCGGCGAGCGCGGCGAGATCGATGTGACGCCGGGCGCGGGGGGCGACGTGGTGCTGGCGCGCAAGGACGTCGGCGTCGCCTACCATCTCGCCGTCGTGGTCGACGACGCGCGCCAGCAGATCACCGACGTGGTTCGCGGGCAGGATCTGTTCGAGGCCACGCACATACAGCGGCTGTTGCAGGCGCTGCTGGACCTGCCCGCGCCGCGCTACCACCATCACCGGCTGATCGCCGGCCCGGACGGCAAGCGGCTGTCGAAACGGGATGGCGCGCAGACGCTGCGAGCGCTGAGGGCGAGCGGCGTGACGCCGGACGAACTGCGGAAGGGGCTGGGTTTCGCTGCCTACAGGTGAGGATTTCTGACCCAGTAGCGATAGAGATATCCGGACTCGAAACCCTCGGCTTCGTAGAGCGCGATGGCCGAGGCGTTGTCCTGGTCCACCTGCAGATAGCCGCGGGTGGCGCCCGCCGAAGCCGCGAACGCCGTCAGCGTCCGGAACAGGCGCCGCGCCAGGCCCTGGCGGCGGAAGGCCGGGGCGGTGCGCATGCCCATGACGCCCGCCCACTCGCCCTCGACCGCACAGGCGCCGACCGCGGCCGGCGCGCCGTCTCGCCGGATCAGCGCGAAGCCGCGGGGCTGCGGAATCCGGCCCAGCGCCGCCAGGCGCTCGGCGGCGTCCGCCTCGTGGCCGAACGACGGGTCGGCGAAGACGCGGGCGAAGCCCTCGCAGGTGTGGGCGGAGATCTTGGCCTGCGGATCGATCTCGCCCTGCAACGGTCCGGCCATGGTCAGCGTCGGCGTGTTGGAGCTGTAGCCGCGCCGACGCAGGCGCGCGATCAGGTCGAGAGCGCTCTCGTCCGCCTCGACGATCTTGAACTTCGGGGGCAGACCGCGCGCCGTGTACCAGGCCTCGGCGGCGTCGATCGCCGCCTCGGTGTCACGATCCGGCGGCTCAAGCACCCAGCAGGTATTGATCCGGCCGCTCTGGCCTTCCGAAGCATAGAGCCGCCAGCCGCCTAGGTCAGCGCTTTCCGCGGCGGGCCAGCCGCGGGCGGCGATGGGTTCGATCAGGCGCGGATCGATCAAACAACCTCCGAAACGCCGACGGGCGCCGCCCCGCGAAGGACCGGCGCCCGTCAAACCATAAATCCAATTCGCGTATTTTAGAGCGCCTGCAGGTTCACGGCCGCTGTGCGCCCCCGTTCGGCCTCCAGCTCGTAGGCGACTTTCTGGCCCTCGTTCAGGCCGCGCAGGCCTGCTCGTTCGACCGCACTGACGTGGACGAAAACATCCTTGCCGCCATCGTCCGGCTGGATGAAGCCGTACCCCTTGGCGGAATTGAACCATTTGACGGTGCCGTTGGCCATTCGCCTTTGTTCTCCCTGACGTAAGCCCTTCCTACCGACGTGGCCCAGTTCCTTTCGAGCGAGGCCCCGCACAATCGCACACCTCTGGGAAGCGGCCGCTCCGGACACATCTGCAAGACCGAAGCAACGGATTGCGTTCCAGAAATGCGCATGCCGAATTGCGACGGTCAACCTGATTTCCCCGCGGCCGCCCGAGGCCGGGGCAGGGGACCGAAGTCCGTTTCACGGGGCCTTTTCAATGGCTTCGATCACCCGGCGGGCGTCGGGACCCGACCAGTCTGCGCCGCCCGACAGCCGCGCCCGGACGTTGCCGGCGGGGTCGATCAGCAGCGTGGTCGGCAGGCTGGCGACCGATGGCTTGAATGCGAACGGCAGCGAATACTTGGCGTCGGAGTAGAACGGCAGCGGCGCGCGCTTGGCGATGAAGCCTTGGGCGTTGGCGATGTCTTCGACGCTATCGAGGCTGATCGGCAGCACGACCAGCGGCTGACCGGCGCTGGCCTGGGCGAGCTTGGCCAGGGTCGGCATCTCCTGGACGCAGGGCGCGCACCAGGTGGCCCATAGATTGACGATCACCGCCTTGCCCTTGAACTCGGCCAGGGTGTGCGGCTTGCCGGCGGCGTCGAGGAACGGGGTGTTCGGCGCCGGCGAAGGCGCGTCGTCCACCACCAGGCTCTTCATCTGGCCCTGCGCCAGGCTCTTCAGTCCGCCAGCGGGTTTCGCCGTGCAGCCGGGGATGACATATAGAGCCGCGGCCACGCCTGCTAAGGCGAGGCTCCTGCGCGCCCATTCTCCGCCTAACCGAGCCATCACGCGTCCCATGTCGTCGCCTCAAACATCGCCTGGCAAGACCGCCGAGACCGAAGGGCACTCTCTATGGGGCGGCCGCTTCTCCGCCAAGCCCGGCGCCCTGATGCAGGCGATCAACGTCTCGATCGGGTTCGACCGTCGCCTGGCGGGCGAGGATCTCGCCGGCTCGAAGGCGCACGTCGCCATGCTGGGCGCGAAGGGGATCATCTCGGCCGATGACCAGGCGGCGATCTTGCAGGGGCTGGACGCGATCGAGGCGGAGATCGCGGCCGGGACCTTTCCATTCCGCGACGAATTCGAAGACATCCACTTCAACGTCGAGAAGCGGCTGGAGGAGCTGATCGGGTCGGCGGCCGGGCCGGCTGCACACCGCAAGGTCGCGCAACGACCAGGTGGCGCTCGATTTCCGCCTGTGGGTGCGCGAAGCCTGCGATCGGACCGTGGAGCAGGTGATCGGGCTGCAGCGCGCGCTGGTGGCGCAGGCCGAGGCGCACGCCGCGACGCTGATGCCGGGCTTCACCCACCTGCAGAGCGCTCAGCCGGTGACGTTCGGCCACCACCTGATGGCCTATGTCGAGATGCTCGGCCGCGACGCCGGGCGTTTCGCCGACGCCAGGTCGCGGATGAACGAAAGCCCGCTGGGCGCCGCGGCGCTGGCCGGCACATCGTTCCCGATCGACCGGCAGATGACCGCCCAGGCGCTCGGCTTCGACAAGCCGATGGCCAACAGCCTCGATGCGGTCTCGGCGCGCGACTTCGCGCTGGAGGCGCTGGCGGCGGCGGGGATCCTGCGCTGAACCTCTCGCGCCTGGCCGAGGAGATCGTGCTGTGGATGACGCCGCAGTTCGGCTTCATCAGGCTGTCGGACGCCTTCACCACCGGCTCGTCGATCATGCCGCAGAAGCGCAATCCCGACGCCGCCGAGCTGACGCGGGCCAAGACCGGCCGCGTGCTTGGCGCCTTCGCCGCGCTGTCGCTGGTGATGAAGGGCCTGCCGCTGGCCTATTCGAAGGACATGCAGGAGGACAAGGTCCCGGCCTTCGAGGCCTTCGACGCGCTGGAAGTGGCGCTGGCGGCGATGACCGGCATGGTCGCCGACTTCAAGCCGAACGAGGCGGCCATGGCCGCGGCGGCCGGCGCCGGCTTCGCCACCGCCACCGACCTGGCCGATTGGCTGGTGCGCACGCTGAACTTGCCGTTCCGCCAGGCGCACCACGTGGCCGGCCAGGCGGTGAAGCAGGCCGAGGCGAAGGGGCTCGAACTGGCCGACCTGCCGCTGGCGGATCTGCAGGCGCTTGAACCTGGCGTCACCAGTAGCATTTACGACGTGCTGACGCCGGCGGCCTCGGCGAACAGCCGGACCAGCTTCGGCGGAACGGCCCCTGAGCGGGTGCGCGCCGAGATCGCACGTTGGAAGGAGATCCTGAGGTGAAGCGCACCCTTATCGTCGCTCTCGCGGGCCTGGCCCTCGTCGCCGCCGTCGCGTCGTGCGGCAAGCAGGCCGACCTCGATCGCCCTGGGCCCGGACCAAAGGCCCGAGCCGAATACTCCGCCCAGAAACGCGCCCAGGCGGCCAAGGTCGACAACCAGACCGAGGCCAACTCGGTCGCCCAGCCGCAGAATCCGGCGATCGAGCCCTACACCAACCCGGCGCCGGCCAGTCAGGTGCCGATCCCGGGCGAGCGCGTCTATCCCTCCGGCTCGCCGGCGACCGGCGGCCCATAGCGACGCCGGGCTCGTGAACCACTTCGAGCTGTCGGGGGGCGAACTCACCTGCGAGGGGGTTCCGCTCGGCCGCATCGCCGACGCGGTCGGTACGCCGGTCTATGTCTACTCGAGCGCCACGCTGGAGCGGCATTTCACCGTGTTCCGCGACGCGTTCGCGGCCCACCCGGAGCTCGGTGCGCCGCTGATCGCCTATGCGCTGAAGGCCAACGCCAATATCGCCGTCGTCCGCACTCTGGCCAGGCTCGGCGCCGGCGCCGACACCGTCTCGGAAGGCGAAATCCGCCGGGCGCTGAGCGCGGGCGTGCCGCCCGAACGGATCGTGTTCTCGGGCGTCGGCAAGACGGCGGCCGAGCTCGCCTTCGCCCTCGAGGTCGGCGTCGCCGAGATCAACGTCGAGTCCGAGCCAGAGCTGGATCTGCTGGCCCGGGTCGCGGCGGAGAAGGGCGTGCGCGCCGCCATCGCGATCCGGGTCAATCCAGAGGTCGGGGCCGGCGGGCACGACAAGATCAGCACCGGCCACGCCCAGAGCAAGTTCGGCGTCTCGTTCGGCGAGGCCGAGCGGCTCTACGCCATGGCCAGCAACGCCGCGTCGCTGAGGCCGGTCGGCGTCGCTTGCCACATCGGCAGCCAGATCACCGACCTGGCGCCGCTGCGCGACGCCTTCGGCAAGATGCGCGGGCTGGTCGAGCGGCTGCGCGGCGAGGGGCTGACCGTGGAACGGCTCGACCTCGGCGGCGGGCTCGGCGTGCCCTATTTCAACCAGCCCACTCCGCCGACGCCGGCCGACTACGCCACGATGGTGGCGGAGGTGGTGCGCGGCCTGGACGTCCAGCTCGCGTTCGAGCCCGGACGGGTGATCGCGGCCAACGCCGGCGTCCTGCTGGCGCGGGTGCTGCACGTCCACGCGCGGCCGGAGGGGCGTCGCTTCCTGGTGCTGGACGCGGCGATGAACGACCTGATCCGCCCGGCCATGTACGAGGCCTACCATGACCTCCGGCCGGTGCGACCGAGGCCCGGCGCGCTGGCGACCTACGATGTCGTCGGCCCGATCTGCGAGACGGGCGACACCTTTGCGCGCGAGCGCCTGCTGCCGCCGCTCGAGGCCGGCGACCTCGTCGCCTTCATGACCGCCGGCGCCTACGGCGCGGCGATGTCGAGCGAATACAACAGCCGACCGCTGGTCCCCGAGGTGCTGGTGAGGGGCGCGGAATTCGCCGTCATCCGCGAACGCCCGACCTACGATGAGATGCTGCGGCGCGAACGCCTGCCGGCGTGGCTGGAGACCTGAGGCCTCAGTCTGCCGCGGCGATGTAGGGCAGACCGCGCAGCTTGCCCTGGGCGTCCATGCCGTAACCGACCAGGAACCGGGGCGGGGCGTCCCAGGCGGCGTAGTCCGGCTCCAGGGCGCGCGGCGTGGGCCATGGCTTGCGAGCGAACACGCAGGTGATCACCTCGCGCGCCCCGGCGTCGCGGACCAGGCGCGCGGCTTCGCTCAGCGAAAGGCCGGTGTCGACCACATCGTCCAGCACCAGCGCCTGGCGCCCGGCCATCGGGCGCTGCAGGTCGGCGCGCACCTGGCAGCGGCCGCGGCTGGTGCGGTCGTCGCCGTAGGAGGCCAGCCACAAGGCATCGAACGCCACGTGCTTGCCCAGTCTCGCCAGCGCCCGGGTCATGTCGGAAGCGAACCAGAGCCCGCCGGTCAGCAGGCACACGGCCACGGCGTCGTCGTTGATCCGCGGCGCGATGGCGGCGGCAAGCTCGGCGACCCGGCGGTTCACCTCGGCTTCGCTGAGCAGGACCTCGAGGCTCGGCGGGGCCTCGCTCATCGGGCGGCGCTGTTTGTCGCCGCGGGGGCCGCCGCGGCCGGCGCGTTGGTGGCGGCTGCTGCTGGAGGCGGCGCCGCCGGCGGTGTGGAAGGGGTGGCGAACGCGGGCGGCGGCGGCGCGGCGCTGACGGCCGTCAGCGGCGCCGCGCTGGCCGGGCCGCGCAGAGGGACACTGGACGCCTGCGGCGTACTGGGCGTCGCGGTCTGCATGGATCCGGAGGGCGCGCGCGAGCCGATCGCGAAGTCCACCGCCAGGTTGGCCGCGGAATACGGTGGGTCGGGGATCGAGGTGCGGAAGCTGCGCGTCGCGCCGGACGGAATACGCGGATCGGCGAAGCTGGTGATCTGTCCCGCCACACGCTTGCCTTGGGCGTTCAGCAAGGTGATGCGCAGCGGCGGGGCGATCACCGCGCGGCCGACCACGTTACGGATCACGCCGGTGACTTCCAGGGCGGCGTGGCCCTCCTCCAGAGCGGGCTCGGCGTGCAGTTGTTCGATCGTCAGCCCGGTAGGGTTCACCGCCAGACCGATGGCGGCGTAGGCCGAGGCCATCTGCGGCCAGGCGCGCACGACGCTTTCGCGGAACACGATGGCGATGCCAAGCACCGCGGCGACGACGATCGCCACGCCTGCCCAGATCGCGCCGGTGATCGCCGCCTGACGATTGCGCTTTTCTTCTTCGGCGCGGGAGCGGAAGGCGCGGGGCAGATCGTCGCCGGTGAGCACGCCATCCTCGGCGGAAGCGTCGTCGGCCGCCGGCTTGGCCGGCGCACCTTCGTCCGCGCCCGGGACAAGGTCCAGCGGCCGCTCCGGAACGGCCGTCCATCGCGCCCCGCAGGACGCGCAGCGCACCGCCCGGCCCGCGGCGCGGATCTGGTCATCCTCGACGAAATAGCCGGTGGCGCACTCAGGACAGGTCAGTATCATGACAAGCGAATCGGCCGCCCGAGCAAAACCCTCGGCGAGGTTGCCGATTTCAGCTCTCATGTCCAGGAAGCCCATCGCCCGGCCACTTGAACCATTGGATCCAAGCTCGCAGCAGTCGGTGGTCCGTTTCGAGGGCGTTTCGATGCGCTACGGCCGTGAAGCCGAGGTGCTGAAGGATATTTCGTTCGAACTGCCGCGCGGGTCGTTCCATTTCCTCACCGGTCCGTCGGGGTCGGGCAAATCGACGCTGCTGAAACTGATCTACCTCTCCGAGCAGGCCTCGCGCGGCCGGATCGAGATCTTCGGCCAGGACCTGGCGATGCTGAAGCGGGCCGACCGGCCGCTGATGCGCCGCAAGATCGGCGTGGTGTTCCAGGAATTCCGGCTGCTCGAGCACCTCACTGTGTTCGACAACGCCGCGCTCGCGCCGCGCATCGCCGGCCGCAAGCCCGCCGCCTATCGCTCCGACGTCGCCGACCTGCTGGCCTGGGTCGGGCTGGGCGATCGGATGCACGCCATGCCGCCGGCGCTTTCCGGCGGCGAGAAGCAGCGCCTTGCCATCGCCCGCGCGGTGATCAACCGGCCCGACATCCTGCTGGCCGACGAGCCGACCGGCAACGTCGACGAGGCGATGGCGCTGCGCATCCTGCGCCTGTTCAGCGAGCTGAACCGGGTCGGCGCCACGGTGCTGATCGCCAGCCACGACACCGATCTGGTGCTCCGCTCCGGCATGCCGGTGCTCAACCTCGACGCGGGGCGGCTTGCGCAGATCCCCGCGTTCAATCCAGAACTGGCGCCATGAGACCAAGTCCATGAGTTTGGCGTTCGACGCCAACCGGTGGTGGCCCTCGCCGCTGTTGCCCAAGGGCGACGGGCGCGACTGGGCGCTGCTGTTCGTGGTCGCGGCGCTGTCGTTCCTGGCCGGGCTGGCGGCCGTGGGGGGGCTGGCCGGCGAGCGGGCGGCGGCGGGCTGGCGCTCGGAGCTGGTCGGCTCGGCGACGATCGTGGTCAGGGCGAAGGGGACCGACTCCGCCGACGAAGAGGCGGCGCGGGCGGCGGAGGTGGTCTCCGGGGTCAAGGGCGTCGCCGAGGCGCGGGCGCTCGACGCCGCCAAGGCCAATGCGCTGATCGCGCCCTGGATCGGCGCTGGGGCCCTGCCGCCCGACCTGCCGACGCCGCGCCTGGTGGCGGTCGATCTGGACCGCAAGGCGCCGGCGAGCGGCGCCGACCTGACCCGGGCGTTGAGCGCCGCCGGCATCGACGCCGACGTCGACGACCACAGCCGCTGGAGCAAGCAGATCATGCGCGCCGGGGCGTCGATCGAATCCGCCGGCGCCGGCCTCTTCGTGCTGATCCTGGCCGTGCTGGGGGCGGTCGTCGCCTTCGCCACCCGCCAGGGCCTGGCGGCGCGGCGCGACGTGGTCGAGGCGCTGCACCTGGTCGGCGCGACCGACGGATTCATCGCCCGCCTGTTCCAGGCCAGGTTCGCCCGCTCCGCGGCCCAGGCCGGGCTCGCGGGCGCCGTGCTGGCGGTGTTGGTCGCCATGCTGCTCAAGGCGATGAGCGCCGGCGACGAGCAGCTGACGGCTCTGTTGCCGATCGCCTGGCGCGACCTGGCTGCGCCTGCGCCGTTCCCGCTGCTGGCGGCGCTGGTGGCGGCCGTGACGGCGCGGATCACGGCGATGGCGGCGCTGGCCGAACGTCCGTGATGACCCGCCGATGAGGACACGGTTGTGAGGACCCTGGCGGCCATCTTCGTCATCCTGCTGGTCTGGAGCTCGGGCCTGCTGGCCTTCGCCGCGCGGATTGACCGCTCGACCCCCGCCGCCGATCCGCCGACCGCCGATGGCATCGTCGCCCTGACGGGTGGCTCGGGCGAGCGGATCGCCGCCGGCCTTGGCCTGCTCGAGGCGGGCAAGGCCAAGCGGATGCTGATCAGCGGCGTCAGCCGTCACGTCACCCGCGGCGAGCTGCAGACCATCACCGGCGCCTCGAAAACCGTTTACGACTGCTGCGTGGATCTCGGCTTCGAGGCCAACAACACGCTCGGCAACGCGCTGGAGACCGCCGACTGGGCGAGGTCCAAGGGCTATACCAGCCTGATCCTGGTCACCGCCGACTATCACATGCCGCGGGCCCGGTTGGAGCTGAAGTCGGCGATGCCGGAGGCGCAGATCATCCCCTATCCGGTCGCGACGCCGGAGGTCAGCGCCGCCGACTGGTGGAAGACCGAACTGGGCGCGCAGAGGATGATCCTGGAGTACTCGAAATATCTCGCCGTGCTGGCCCGCGAGACGCTGCTGGGCCTTGGCCCCAAGCCCGCGCCGGCGGCCAAGCACGCTTGAGCGCCCGATGATCCTCGCCCGCTCGCTCCTGTTCGCCGGCCTGTTTTACCTGTGGTCGCTGTTGCTCTGCGTCCTCTTCCTGCCGGCGCTGCTGCTGCCGCGGGGCATCGTGGCTTGGGCGTTCAAGCTCTGGGCGCGGGGCGTGATCTGGCTGCTGCGGGTGTGCTGCGGCGTGCGGGTGGAAATCCGGGGCCGCGAGCACGTGCCGACCGGACGAGCGCTGGTTGCGGCGAAGCACCAGTGCATGTTCGACGTCTTTGCCCAGTTCGTAGCGCTGCCCGACTCCTGCTTCGTCATGCGCAAGGAGCTGATGCTGATCCCCTTCTTCGGCTGGTACGCCTGGAAGCAGCGGATGGTCGTGATCGACCGTGACGGCGGCTCGGCGGCGCTGCGCCAGATGGTGCGCGACGGCCAGGACCGGCTGGCCGAGGAACGCCAGCTGCTGATCTTCCCGGAGGGCCACCGCGGCGAGCCGGGGTCCGCCGGAGATTACCAGCCGGGCGTCGCCGGCCTCTACCGCGACCTCGGTCTGCCGGCGCACCTGGTGGCGACCAACTCCGGCGTCCACTGGCCGGCGCACGGCATCCTGCGGCGGCCAGGAACCATCGTGTTCGAGTACCTCGAGCCGCTGCCGGCGGGCATGAAGCGCGCGGACTTCATGCGCCAGATGCAGGAGCGCATCGAGGCGGCGTCCAATCGGTTGTTGGACCTGTGACTCCCCTTCCCCTTGCGGGAAGGGGTTGGGGGTCGGGTATCGGCTGTGCGTCTGGGATTGGCGCTCAGGGGAACACCGGCTGACACCGAGTTCGCACCCCCACCCCTGACCCCTCCCCGCAAGGGGGAGGGGAACTAGGTTGCGGCTTCCCGCTCCAGCACCATCCCCAGCAGCGTCTCCATCGCCCGGTCGCGGATCCCCGCTTCGCGCAGGTGCTCGACCAGGTCCGAGAGGTAGTCGACGTTGCGGCCCGAGAGCCCCGTCGCGCCGGCGATCAGGTCGGCCTGGTGATCGAGGCTGAGCGCCCCCGCCCATTGCGGGTGAGATCGATCGGAGAGGAAGACCAAGGCGTCGATGCGGCGGCCGCCCGCCAGCCGCACCGCGGCTCGGGCCTCGACGTAGGTCTCGGTCGGTTGCTCGCGTTCACGCAGATAGGCGTAGGTCGCCATCCATTGCTCGTCGGCGATCCGGTAGGCCATGCCCCGCGTCGCGCCGCCGCTGGCCAGGCCCAGCACCAGGCCGCGCCGCATCGGCGTGCCGCGATGGTGGACGGAATAGATGCAGAAGGCGCGGCGGCGGCCATGGAGCGTGGCGGCCGCTCGCTCTAGATAGGGAAACCCTGGCCGCCACATCAGCGAGCCGTAACCGAACACCCAATGCTCGCCCGCGTCAGTCACTTGGCAACAGATCCCCAATCACCCCCGACCCATAGCGCCGTCGCCTCTCATCGCAAGCCGCGCCGGCTTGGGCTTTATCTGCCGTGGGGGGCGTTGCTCATCCTCGCGGCCGGCTGGAGCCTGGCGTGGCTGTGGCTGATGAGCCAGACCCAGAGCCGGCTCGACGCCGCGGCCGCTTCGCTGCGCAAGGCGGGCTGGGCCGTGGCCTGGGAGAGCCGCCACGTCGGCGGCTACCCCTTCCGGCTGGACGTGGATATCACCGGCCTGCGCGTCGCCGACCCCTCGGGCTGGGCGGTGGCGCTGCCGGCGCTGAAGAGCGAGGCCTTCGCCTTCGCGCCGACCAACTGGGTGTTCTATGCGCCAAGCGGGCTCACCTTCACCCGCCCCGACGGCGGTCCGGTCAACGTCACCGCCGGCGCGCTGCGGGCCAGCCTCAGCGACTGGGATGAGACGCCGCCGCGGATCTCGCTGGAGGGCGATGACCTGACTTTCGCCGCCGCACCTGGAGCCAAGCCGTTCTCGCTGACCGCGGCGAAGACGCTGCAGTTCGACACGCGGGCCGGGCCGAACCGGCAAGCGGCGCTGTTTCTCGCCGTCGACGGCGGCGTCGCGCTGCCGGGAAGCTGGGTCGGCCAGATCGCCGCCGGCAAGCCGGTCGCGATCAAACTGGACGGGATCATCTCCCATGACGATGAGTTGCAGGGCGACAGCTGGCGCGAGCTGATCTCGCACTGGTCCGCCAAGGGCGGCACGTTCGATGTCCATCAGCTGACCCTGACCGCCGGCGATGCGGCGCTCGACGCCCGCAAGGGCGGCGTTGCGGTGGCCGATGACGGCCGGCTGGAGGGCGTCCTGGAGGCGAGCCTGCGCGACGAGAGTCGCGTGCTGGCGGTCGCCCAGAGCAAAACGCCACCGACCGATCCCGGCGTCAGCGTGCTCGACTTGCGCCTCACCTTCCGCGACGGCGCGACCTGGATCGGGCCGCTGAAGCTGGCCCCGGCGCCCAGGGTCTACTGACAATGGGCCGGCTGAGGGGTGCGCAACGGCGCCGCCCTCGTGTAAGAGCGCCGCCATGACCGCCCAGCCGCCCCCCAACGCAGAACTCGGCGACCTCGGCCGCGTCGCCGCGCGCCGCCCGCAGGCCAAGGCTGGCATCCTCGACATCACGCCCTACAAGCCCGGCAAGGCGACCGCCGAGGGCGTCGCCAATCCGGTCAAGCTGTCCGGCAACGAGAACATCCTGGGCTGCAGCCCCAGCGCCCGCGAGGCCTACGTCGCCGCCGCCGGCGAGCTCAACGTCTACCCCGATGGCCGAGGCACGGCGCTGCGCACCGCCATCGCCGCGAGGTGGGACGTCGAGCCGGACCGGCTGGTGCTCGGCTGCGGCACCGACGAGCTGCTGCACCTGATCAACCAGACCTTCCTCGAACCCGGCGACAACATCGTCCAGGGCCAGTACGCCTTCGGCGCCTACGGCATCGGCGCCCGCGCCTGCCAGGCCGAGGTGCGTAGCGCCGCCGAGCCCAACTACCGCATCGACATCGACCTGATGCTGGCCGAGGTCGACGAGCGTACCCGGCTGGTGTTCATCACCAACCCGGCCAACCCCACCGGCACCTTCACCACCAAGGACGAGCTGCGCCGCCTGCACGACGCGTTGCCGCCCAACGTGGTGCTGGTGGTCGACGCCGCCTACGCCGAGTTCTGCACCGACCCCACCTTCACCGACGGCCTGGAGCTGGCGCGGAACGCCGAAAACATCATCGTCACCCACACTTTCTCCAAACTGCACGGTCTGGCGGCGCTGCGGGTGGGCTGGGCCTACGCGCCGGCGCCGATCGCCGACGCCATCGACCGCATCCGCCCGCCGTTCAACGTCTCGATCCCCGCCCTGACCGCCGCTGTCGCCGCGCTGGCGGACGAGGACTTCCAGGCGCTGTCGCTGGCCCACGTCGTGCGCTGGCGGCCCTGGCTGACCCAGCAGCTGGGCGGGCTGGGACTCAACATCGTCCCGTCATCGGCGAACTTCATCCTGGTCGAATTCCCCAAGACGCCGGGCAAGACCGCGCCCGAGGCGGAGGCGTTCCTGGCCTTGCGCGGCCTGATCGTGCGCGGCGTCGCCAACTACGGCCTGCCGGGTCACCTGCGCATCACCATCGGGCTGGAAGAGCACAACCGCGCGCTGGTTGAGGCGCTTGGCGAGTTTCTGGGTCGAGCCTGAGGGTGGCGAACCTAGCTCTTTCCGACCTGCCGCCCTGGTCGTTCGAGAAGGACGACCCCGACGACGACGCGGCGTTCTACGCCGAGGCGCGGCTGGTCACCCACATCGACGAGGGCGCCATCGCGGCGCTGACCGAGTTCTACCGCCGCACCCTGCCGGCCGGCGGCGTCGTGCTCGACCTGATGAGCAGCTGCGTCAGCCACCTGCCGGGCGACGTGGCCTACGGCGAGGTGATCGGCCACGGCATGAACGCCGAGGAGCTGGCGGCCAATCCGCAGCTGACCCGCTGGTTCACCCACGACCTCAACCGCGGCCCGGCGCTGCCGCTGGAAGCCGCCAGCGTCGACGCGGCGATGATCTGCGTCGGGGTGCAGTACCTGCAGCGGCCCGTCCCGGTGTTCCAGGACCTCACCCGCGTGCTGAAGCCGGGCGCGCCGCTGGTGGTCAGCTTCTCCAACCGCTGCTTCCCGACCAAGGCGGTGGCGATCTGGATGCGGCTCGACGACCGCGGCCATGCCGCGCTGGTGGAGGCCTATTTGCACGCCGCGGGCTTTGCCGATGTGGCGACGCATGTCCTGGCCGACGGCAGCCGCTGCGACCCGCTGTTGGCGGTGGTGGGGCGGGCCTGAGCCACCGTCCAGTAACCCTCGCCCCGCACAGCGAGGAGAGGGTTAGCTAGGGGGGAGGGGCCCCTACCGCTCCACCGGTAGCACGAACGCCGGATCCAGCGTCTTGCCCGGGTTGTAGCCGCCGACCTGGCCCATGATTGAGCCAGGCTCCAGCAGCTCGTAGCCGAGCAGGATCTGCATCTCGCGGCTCATGCCGCGCACCCGGTCCTTCGGCACGCCGAGATAGAAGTTCTCCTGCGGCCGCGCCCAGGGCTCGCAATAGTGGTTGGTGTAGGCCAGTCGCGGCGCGTCGGACCGGTTGGCGCCGGCGCCGTGGATCAGCGTGCCCTGGAACACGCAGATCGCCCCGGCCGGCATGGTCAGGTAGTTGACCGCCTGTGTGTCGGGGGTGGTCTCGCCGCGGATCAACGCCGTCTTCAACGCCTGGACGCGTTCGGCCGGCCAGCGATGGCTGCCGCGGTACATCACGGTCCCGCCGTTCTGGCGCGTGAAGGCGTCGATCGCGCCGATGGTGCTGATGCTGATCGCCGGACGCGGGCGCGGAAACGGGTAGAAGCCGTCGTCGAAGTGCAGGCTCTGGGCGTTCTCGCCCGGATAGATGCAGATCGCGTGATTGGCGCTCAGCAGGTAGTTGGGCGCCAGCAGCTGGTCGAGGATCGCCAGCAGCCGCGGGTCGGAGGCTGCTTCCTCGAACACCGCGCCGCGGCCGACCAGGGTGTAAATGCGCTCGGTCGTGCGTCCCTCGAACGAGTTGCGGCCACGGTAGGTCCCCAGATAGGGGGCCAGGCCGTCGCGGAAGCGCTGCAGTTGCGCCGGGCTCAGGTAGTCCTCGATGATGGTGAAGCCCTGGTCGTCCAGCTCGGCCATGTGGCCGGTCAGGTCGAACTGCGGCGGTACGGGACGCTGGGTGGCGATCTTTTGCTTGAGCATCACCGATCTCCCTTCGGCGGTTGTGGTTGGCGGCTGATCCGGGGCCCTTCGGCGCCGCCCCGGATCAGCGCGAGCATCTCGGCGGCGAGGAACTCGGGGGCTTCAGCGGTCGCGCCGCCGCGGGCGCCCATGCCGAGCGCGATCACCCAGAAGCGGTGGGCGTGGACGGCGGTGTCGCCGGGCGGCTGGTTCTGGCGCGCGCGGTGGTCGCGAAGCGCCCGGTCGCTCTCGGCGTCGAGCCGCTCGAACGTGCGCTGCACCAGCGGCTGCAGGTCCTGGCGGCGGTGGGCCAGCGCCAGCGCCTCGACGAACAGATTGAGCCCCGGCGCGCCGATTACGCACTTGATCATCGTCTCGATGTAGTCGCGCTCGTTCTTCGGGTGCGACGAGGCCTCTTCGGCGTCGCGGGCGAGGTAGAGCATCTCGCGGCAGGCGGCCTCGACGAACAGCGCTTCCTTGGTTCCGAAATAGTAGGTCACCTGACTGGGAAACGCGCCGGCGTCGGCGGCGATCTCGGCCACCGAAACATCGGCCAGCCCGGATGCCTTGAACCGCGCGGCGGCGGCGTCGAGCAGGCGCGAGCGCATCCGCTGGCCCGGTTTCTCGGCGGCTTGAGGCTCGACGTGTTCGACTGCCCTTAGCATGACGGCGCTTGTATCTCGTTCAAATTTTGAACGCAATACAACTTCGTGCGCGTGAGACGGCTGGGGCCCTTGCAGGTCTGCTTACAGCCAGATGTTTCACGTGAAACCGCTATTCACCGTTGATAACGGTCCCCCGCCGCGCCGCGCGCGGTCTTAGCCGCCGCGCCGGTTGCAGTTTTTCTACGGATCGACGATTTCAAAGACCGGCGCCTGAACGGACGCCAGGCCCCAGCAGCCAACGCGAACTGACCGTCGTCAAGGGGGGCCGAGACGTCGCCGCGGCCGCTCAGGCTTGACCGCGCACCCGCCGCCCCGCTAGGTCACCGGCGATGACCTTCGCCGTTCGCCTTCGCCAGCGCTACTACCGCCAGCTTCCATAGCTGAGCGGCAGGTCAACTTCGTCCCAGCCGCCCGGAAGGTCGGCGGCGTCAAAACGGTCTCCGGCCGCAGTGCCCTCTCAGGAGCCGTCCATGACTGATCAGACTCAAGCCGCACCAGCCGCCGCCCAAGTCGCCAGCGGACCGGTCTATGCCCGCATGGCCGTGATCGGCGGCGGCCTGATCGGCTCTTCGGTGATCCGCGCGGCACGGTCGCACGGCGCCGTCGGCGAAGTGACGGTGGCCGACGCCAATCCGGCGCACCGCGAACGGCTGACGGCGCTGGGCATCGCCGACGGCGTGTTCGCCGATCCGGCCGAGGCGGTGCGCGGCGCCGACCTGATCGTACTGGCGGTGCCGGTGATGGCGATGGGCGCGGCGACCGCGGCCGCCGCGGCGGGCATGAAACCCGGCGCCACGCTCACCGACGTCGGCTCGGTTAAAGGCATGGTGGCCGAAGCGATGGCGGCGGCGGCGCCGGCCGGCGTGTTCGTGATCCCGGGCCACCCGGTCGCCGGCACCGAGCAGTCCGGTCCGGACGCCGGTTTCGCCACCCTGTTCGAGAACCGCTGGAACATCCTCACGCCGCAGAAGCGGGACGACGCGCCTTACCTGGCGGCGCTGGAGACGCTGACCGAGTTCTGGATGCGGCTCGGCGCCCGGGTCGAGCTGATGGACCCGGCGCACCACGACCTGGTGCTGGCCGTCACCTCGCACCTGCCGCACCTGATCGCCTACAACATCGTCGGCACCGCCGCCGACCTGGAAGAGGTCACCCAGGGCGAGGTGATGAAGTTTTCCGCCGGCGGCTTTCGCGACTTCACCCGCATCGCCGCCTCCGACCCGGTGATGTGGCGCGACGTGTTCCTCAGCAACAAGGATGCGGTGCTGGAGATCCTCGGCCGCTTCACCGAGGACCTGCAGGCGCTGTCGCGGCTGATCCGCTGGGGCGAGGGCGACAAGCTGCAGGCGCTGTTCACCCGGACCCGCGAGATCCGCCTCGGCATTGTCGCGGCCGGTCAGGAGAGCGCCGAGCCGAACTTTGGGCGCGATAAGCGCGAATAGCCGGCGATCAGGCCAGGTAGTCGCCCAGGAGCCCAGCAAGCAGACCGGGCCCGGTTGGCCGCCACCCGGTGCTTTGCTGCGTGACGTCGCTTGAGGCCGGCATGTCGTTCGACGCGGGAAGCGCGAAGAAGCCGAAGTGAGCGGGCGCCGCCTCGGCGTCGAGGCTGCGGACCGGCAGTCCGAGCTTCTGCCCGATCGCGTCGGCGATGGACCGTAAAGTCACGCCTTCCTCGCCGACCGCGTGGAGTCGCTGGCCCGGCTGGCCGTGCTCGAGTCCGAGCCGGAACAGCCGCGCCGCGTCGCGGCGATGCACGGCCGGCCACCGATTGGCGCCGTCGCCCACATAGGCGGACACCCCGGTCTGGCGCGCCATGGCGATCAGCGGCGAGACCAGCCCCTGCGCCTGCAGATCGTGGACCGAGGGCGGCAAGCGGACGACCACCGATCTGACGCCCGTCTCGCTGGCGGACAGCGCCAGCTGTTCCGGGGCGCCGCGGACCGCGGCCATGCCCTCGGTCTGCGCCGGGTCGGCCTCCGTGCTGGGGCGCCCTGGCGTGCTGGCGGTCATACCCGAGGTGACGACGAGCGGCTTGCCGGAGCCCGCCAGCGCTTCCGACATCGCCGAAACGGCGCGCAGATCGGTCTCGCCCATCTCGACGTATCTCGAGAAATCGTGGCCGAACGCACAGTGGATGACGCCGTCGCTGGCGCGGGCGGCCTCCGCCAGGCGCTCCGGCTCGGACACGTCGCCCCGATGCGCCTCCACCCCCCACCCGGCCAGGGTCGCCGCGGCCTGGTCGCTGCGCGCCAGGCCCGTGACCCGATGCCCCGCCGCCAGCAACTCCTCGATGATCGCCGAGCCGATGAACCCCGTCGCGCCGGTCAGGAACACACGCATAGGCAAGATCTCCAGGTTTCACCGGAGACAAGCGTCCGCTTTTCGATTATCGTGGTAAAGTAGTGACCTTATCATATTAGGATTGCTAACAGGATGGGCGAACTCCTAGCCGCCGAGAACATGCTCGGAACCTACCTGAGGGATCGTCGCTCGCGGCTCGATCCCGGTGCGTTCGGCTTTCCGACGGAGCGTCGCCGCACGCCTGGCTTGCGTCGCGAGGAAGTCGCGCAGCGGGCCAACATCAGTCCGACCTGGTACGCGTGGCTCGAACAGGGGCGGGGCGGGGCGCCCTCGGCCGACGTGCTCGACCGGATCGCGCGCGCCCTGATGCTCACCGACTTCGAACGCGAGCACCTGTTCCTGCTCGGCCTCGGGCGGCCGCCGGAAGCGCGCTATCGCAAGAACGAAGGCGTCACGCCCCGCCTGCAGCGGGTGCTCGATGCCTTGCACCCCAGCCCCGCCGTGATCAGAACGGCGACCTGGGACGTCATCGCCTGGAACCGCGCGGCGACCGTCATGCTGATGGACTATGGGTCGCTGCCGCCCGAGCAGCGCAACATGTTGCGCTTCATCTTCCTGGACCCCCGCGCCCGCGCCGCGCACTACGACTGGGAAAGCGTGGCGCGGCTCGTGTTGGGCGCGTTCCGGCTGGACGCCGCCCGCGCAGGGGCCGCGGCGGACGTGGAGCCGCTGGTCGACGAACTGTCCCGGCTCAGCCCCGAGTTCAAGGCGATGTGGCGCGACAACGAGGTTCCCGGCCACCGGGGCGAGATGGTCAAGCACGTCCGCCACCCGGTGCTCGGCCCGATCGCCTTCGAACTCTCGGCGTTCGCGGTGGACGGCCGCACCGACCTCAGCATGCTGGTCTACAATCCGGTGGCCGCGACCGACGCCGAACGGATCGGATCGCTGTCGCAGCAGCCCTAGCCGTTCTCTCAAGCCAAAGCCCCGGCGCCGTTAAGACGCCGGGGCGATGACCGAAGCGGGTCGGGGAGGCGATCGCCGCCCTCAGGCCCTAGTAGGCGCTCCAGATGAACAGCCGCAGGGTGTTGTTGTCCGCGGCGTTCGATCCGGCGCCGTCCCAGTTGTTCCGGGCGCCGTTGAAGCGGGTGTAGGCGGTGTACTGGACGCCGACCCGGGTGTTGAAGCGCTTGCCGAGCGGTGAGTTGCCCGCGCCCCAGGGCGTTGCGTCGAGCTGGAGCATGACGCCATCGCTGTCTGGGCGGAGGGTGCGGTTGCCGGCGTAGAGCAGCGGATTGGCCGAGCCGGTGGTTTCGAACCCAGCGACGGTGAGGCCGATCTTGTCGCGCCAGTAGTACGAGGCGTCGACGTGCACGTCGTCCAGGGTGTTGTTGACGCAGCTCTGGTCGCCGCCGGCCAGGGTGCAGGTGGCGGCCAGGCTCTGGCGCTCGTGCACCAGCCGCCCGTTGATCGTCAGCACGTCGGTATTGGCCAGCGTGTCGACATAGGAGGCGTCCAGGCCGAGGTCGGTGTAGCGGTCGGTGAAGCCGGTGGAGCGGTCGAGGCCGGGGTAGATGTCGGTGTGCATGCCGAACGCCCCGACCTCGAGCGTGCCCGTCTTGCCGACGTCATGCTGGAAGGCGAACCGGCCGTAAGGCGCCGCGCCCTTGATCGATCCGGGCGAGGTTGGATCCGCGCCCATGCTCGACAGCGCGCTGGGCCTTGGAGACCAGTAGGCGGCGCCTTCGAGATAGAACTCGGAGTTGATCCAGGCGTAGCCGGTCACGCCGAGCGAAGTCTGGGCCAGCGCACCGTTCAGCAGCGGCGAAGCCGAGGGGGACGGGGCGAGGGCGGAGCCGGTGTAGGGATAGCCCCAGGCCGGCAGGGTGTTCCACGCGTCCTGCACGGTCGGCGAGTTGTTGAGACCGAGCCCCAACGTGACGTCGGTCTTGTTGATCTTGGTCGTGGTGACGGCGCGCAGGTCGAGGTTGTCCCAGGTCCAGGCCTTGGCCACGCCATCATAGGTGCCCTGCACGAAGGCGCCGAAGTGCTGGCCGAAGCCGCCGGCGAAGAACAGGCTGACCTGGTCGAGCGCCCAGTTGTCGTTGGGGTGCGAGTCCGGCGTCGGCGGCGGAATCTGCGCCTTCTGCGTCCTCAGGTACGAGGCCACGACCATCGCCGATAGCGGAATGCTCTTGTCGTTGGTGCGCAGGGTGTAGCCCTGCAGCTTGAACTCGCGGCCGAACGGCGTGAGTTGCGGTCCGAACCCGCCGATGTGGCAGCTCTGGCATGGCATGCCGGTCTGGGCCGCGAAGGCCGGGACGGCAGCGGCGTTGGTGGCGCTGACCGCCAACGCCGCCATGGCTAGGAGCCAGAGGGCGACGCAGCGTTGCGAAAAGGCCAGGAATGAAGCTAGGCGCATGTCCCCCTCGTCCTTCAGCCGGCTTTGCGAACGTAGAGGAAGCACCAGCCATTCGGTGCGATCGGGCTTTCGACGACCTTGCACGCCCCTGCGGACTCGTATTGCGAGCAATTCGCGCAGCGATCCGCCGCCTTGGGCGTCGGCTGGTACTTGGCCATCGACTGCGAGAACTTGGAGGCGGCGGCCGCCGGGCTCGCGGCGAGGCCAGCGCCGACAAGCGCGCCGACGCCGGCCGCCAGTCCGACGCTGCGCATGAAACCGCGGCGTGAGAGATCCAGGGTGTGAGTCTTAGTGGTGGTCATGGGGGAACCTTCCCGACGATGTCGCGAACGGACGCTATGCGGCCTTCGCCAGTGCGAGCGAGGATCGGGCGACGGGGCGTCGCGGGCATTGACGCAAGTCAAACGCCGCCTCCGGGATAGTGCGTAGGTCGACGCTTGCGCCGCCGAGGGCGGCCGCACTCACGCTCGCGGAGTCTTTTTGTCCGGGGGAAGGGCTGGCCTACTCGACGGCCGGCGGCCGGCAGATGCCGCTCACACAGCGACGACCGCGGTCAGGCGCAGGTGGCGCAACGCCGCCTACGACGTCCGGGACCGCATCGAGGCGGAGGAACTGGCTAGGTCGAAGCCGCGCTGAAGGTCGGCCGCCGCCTGCGGCGCAGGCTCGGCGGCGTTGGCCGGGAGCATGCGGCCAAGCACCCCGTCGCGCCGCCAGATCAGGTGGAAGGCGACGGCGGCGAGGTGCAGGCCGATCAGAGCATAGATCGCCCACTGCCCCGCCGAGTGCAGCCCGCCGAACAGGTCCGACAGGTCCTTGTCCTTCGGCAGCAGCAGCGGCGTCGGGACCGCGTTGAACAGCTTGGTGGCATGGCCGCCGTAGGTCGAGGTCAGATAACCGGTGATCGGCATCCAGATCAGCGCGGCGAAGAACAGCCAGTAGACGATGTGCGCCAGCATCCGGTCCCAGGCGGCGACGGTCGCCGGGTAGGGCGGCGGCGGATCGCGGAAGCGCCAGAAGATGCGGAAGGCGGTGACCAGCAGCACGACGCCGCCCAAGGTCTTGTGCCAGTTGAACAGCGCCGACGAGAACGGAGTCCCCTCTTTGGCGTTAGTCATCACCCAGGCAAGCGGCAGTATGGCGAACATGCAAAGCGCGGTGATCCAGTGCAGGGACTGGTTCACGGGGGAGTATTTGGCCTGCATTGACGTTCCTTGGGCGTTTCCCATGGGACGGGAACGCCTGCGTAGGCTCTATCGTTGCTTACGCCGAGGTTGAGGCGGCGGCTTAGGCGACCATCCCGGCAAGATCGGCGAGCAGGTCCGCGGTGCTGGGCTCACGCGCCGCCGAGGTGCGCGGCGGTCGCCTCGATCGCCTCGACCAGACCCATCCGCTGCAGCGTCACGCCCTCGGGCAGGCTGGAGAACAGCCGGGTCGGGGCGGCGGCGTCGAGCATGACGAAGACGCCGAGGTCGTCGGCGCGGCGGATCAGCCGGCCGAACGCCTGGGCGATGCGGGCCCGGGCGATCGCGTCGTCGTAGCCCTTGCCACCGAAGCGCCCGCGGCGGGCCTTGTGCAGCAGATCCGGGCGCGGCCAGGGGATGCGGTCGAATACCAAGAGGCGCAGCGAGCGGCCCGGCACGTCGACGCCGTCGCGCACCGCGTCGGTGCCGAGCAGGCAGGAGTCTTCCTCGGCGCGGAAGATGTCGACCAGGGCGCCGGCCTCCAGCGGGTCGATGTGCTGGGCGTAGAGAGCGAGGCCCTTGTCGGCCAGCGGCGCGGCGATCCGCTCGTGCACGGCCCTGAGGCGCCGGATCGCGGTGAAGAGGCCAAGCGCCCCGCCGCCGGCGGCCTGGAACAGCTCCCGCATCGCCGCGCCCACCTGCCGCGGGTCGTCGCGGGCGACGTCGGTGACGACGATGGCGCGAGCATTGTTCTCGTAGTCGAACGGGGAGGCGAGGCGCAGCGTCTTCGGCCGGTCGGCAAATCTCGCCGAGCCGGTGCGCATCTCCGCCAGCGCGAAAGGGTCGTCGAGGGTGGAGTCGGCGAGCGTGGCGCTGGTCACCAGCACGCCGTGCGCCGGCGCCAGCACCGCGGCGGCGAGCGGCTGGCTGGGATCGACCCAGTGGCGGCGCGCGGCGGCGTCGACCACCCGGCCGTACATGAAGTTGGCGTCGAACCAGTCGACGAAGTCGGGATCGTCCTCGGCGTCCTCTTCCAGCGCCTTCAGCATCGAGCGCCAGGCCGGCAGCATCATCCGCGCCCGGCGGTCGAGCCCGCGCAACGCGCCTTCGATCCGGGCCCGCTCGCTGGTCGGCAATTCGTCCGCGTCGTCGTCGAGCACCGCCGCCAGGTGCCGGGCCAGCGCCAGCAGCGGCGCCTCGACCGCGGCCAGCGCCCCGGCCGCCTTGGCGGCGGTCTCGCGGACCAGGTCGAGCGCCGGCCGCGCGGCGCACTCCATGCCGAGTTCGGAGGTCTCGGCGCGGGCGCGCAGCTGCTCCAGCACCGCCACCAGGAAAGCCTCGATCGGGCCGATCGGGCTGACCTCGCCGTTCGGCGGGGCGATGCGGCCGGACCAGCCCTCGCCCGGCAACGCCGCCGCCGCCCGCGTCGCCTGTTCCAGCGCCTCGCGCGCATGCGGCCGCTCGCCGAGGATATCGCCGAGCCGCGCCTCGAGGCCACGACCGCGCCGGCCGCGCCCTTCCGGTCCGCGGATCCAGCGGCGCATCTCGGCGGCCTCGGCCCCGGACAGACAGGCGGCGAAGGCGCTGTCGGCGGCGTCGAACAGGTGGTGGCCCTCGTCGAACACGATCCGCTTCAGGTGCGCGGTCTCGCTGTCGGCGGGCTGCCCTCTGGCGGTGCGGGCGCCGTCGTAGGCGGCCTGGGTCATCACCAGGGCGTGGTTGGCGATCACCAGGTCGGCGTGGCGCGAGGCGCGGATCGCCCGTTCGATGAAGCAGACCCGGTAGTGCAGGCAGCCGGCGTGGACGCACTCGCCGCGCCGGTCGACCAGGTTGGGCGCCGAGGCCTGGGCCACCGGGCCGACCGCGAACAGGGTCGGCAGCCAGGCTGGGAAATCGCCGCCGGTCATGTCGCCGTCGCGGCTGGCCCTGGCCCAGCGCGAGACCAGGCCAAGCCCGATCAGGTCGGCGCCGCCGAGCTGCGCGGCGTTCACCGCCTCCTGGAAGTTCAGCAGGCAGAGGTAGTTCTCGCGCCCCTTGCGCACCACGGCCTTGCGGGCGCGGATCGCCGGATCGGGGTAGAGCGCGTGGCTCTCCCGTTCGATCTGCCGTTGCAGCGCGCGGGTGTAGGTCGAGATCCACACCGCCGGCCCGTTGGCCTCGGCCCATAGCGAGGCCGGCGCGAGGTAGCCCAGGGTCTTGCCGACGCCGGTGCCCGCCTCGGCCAGCATCAGCCGCGGCTCGCCCTCGCGGTCGCGGGGCTGGAACGCGAACGCGGTCTCGGCGGCGAACTGCGACTGGGTCGGCCGCGCCTCGTCGAGACCCGCCTGTTCCAGCAAGCTCGCCAGGCGACGCGACGCGCCGGCCGGATCGATCGGCTTCGAGCCGGCCTCGCCGGCCGGCGCCTGGTCTTCCCACTCAGGCAGCCGCGACCACACCTCCAAACCGGTGCCGCGCCAGGGCCGGCCGAGCGGCTTCGAGCGCAGCGCGCCGATCGCCGCCGGGGCCCAGGCCCAGCTGGCCCGGCCCAGCGTCTCGGCCACCGCCAGCGCCTCGTCGCGGCTGGGCCTGGGATTCTCGGCGAGCTCGGCCAGCAACTGGGCGCAGACCGCCCGCAGCGCCCCGGCCTGCTCGGCCGCGCCCCTAGGCTCCGGCAGACCCAGCGCCAGCGCCAGTCCCGCCGCCGAGGGCGCGCAGTAGGCCGCCGGCCGCACGAAGGCGAACAGCTCCAGCGCATCGAAGATTCGCGCCGACCGCGGCGGCGCATTCAGCTGCAGCCGCCGCGCCGTCATTCCGGCGTGGGCGACCAGCACTGGGCCGGCGTCGAACAGGTCCCGCGCCTCGGGCGGCCGCGCCAGCCGCGCGCCAGCCCCGTCGGCGATTCCCGCCCTTGGCCCAGGCAGCACCACCAGGGCGGGGGCCAGATCGAGAACTCGGCGCGATGGCGTTCACGGGTCAGGAATAGCGCATCGCGCCGCGAAACGAAACGCGAACGATCGCCGCCTCAGCCCTCCCGCAGGATCTTCAGCGCCCCCTCGATCCGCCGCGCCCGGGTTTCCGCCGCCTTGGCCGCTTCGATCGCCATGACGTGACGGCGCTGGTGGCTGTAGGACAGCTTCTCGAACCTGGCCTTCTCGGTGGGGTTGGCGGCTAGCGCGGCGGCGAAGTCGGTCGGGACCTCCACCTCGCGCGGCGCGTCGTCGACCTCCAGTTCGAGGTCGACTTCATCGCCGCCAGCGACGCCGGCGGCCGACCGGACTTCTGCGCTGACGCCGACCCATGAACCGGCCGTCCATCGGGGCAATGCTGGTTCGCCAGGTGTAGCGCGTTGATCGTCGCCCGCACCTTCGGCCGTTTGCCCGCGCCGAGCGCTGTCGACGATCTCGTCCGGCACGACGATGCCGGCGGTGTTGCCGCCGGTTTTGAGGATGGTGGTCTGGAGCTTCATCGGCGGCCCTCCAACGTTCGTCGGCGCAGAAACCTCGCCGATCCGCGAAATGGCGGCAAGCCTCGAAACAGAACGGGAACATGGTATAGCCGGTTCTGATGGACGACGGCCGCGCCCTGACGACTCTGCCGCCGCGCTTCTCGGCGTGGTTCGAGGGGCGTGGGTGGCAGGTGCGGTCGCACCAGCTGGCGATGGTGGAGAAGGCGAGGGCCGGGCGGCACGCGCTGCTGATCGCTCCCACCGGTGGCGGCAAGACCCTGGCCGGGTTCCTGCCCAGCCTGATCGAGCTGGCCGAGCGGCCGCCGAGCAACGCGCCGCGCGGGGTCCACACCCTCTATCTCTCGCCGCTGAAGGCGCTGGCGGTGGATGTCGAGCGCAACCTGATGGCGCCGATCGCCGAGATGGGGCTGCCGATCAAGGCCGAGTCCCGCACCGGCGACACCGGGATCTCACGCCGCCAGCGCCAGCGGGTGAAGCCGCCGGACATGCTGCTGACCACGCCCGAGCAGCTGGCGCTGTTCTGCGCCTGGGAGGGCGCGCGGCGCTATTTCGAGGACCTGCGCTGCGTGATCATCGACGAGGTGCACGCGACCTGGCCCTCCAAGCGCGGCGACCTGCTCTCGCTCGGCCTGGCCCGCCTGCAGCAGTTCGCGCCGAACCTGCGCCGGGTCGGGCTCTCGGCCACGGTCGACGACCCGGACGTGATCCGCCGCTGGCTGACGCCGACGACGCCGGATGCGGTCGACCTTGTGCGCGGCGCCCCGGGCGCGCCGCCGGTGGTCGACGTGCTGCTCTCCGAGGGCGGCGTGCCCTGGGCCGGCCACACCGCCCAGCACGCGATGCCGGAGGTCTATGAGGCGATCAAGCAGGCCAGGATCGCGCTGGTGTTCGTCAATACCCGCTTCCAGGCCGAGTTCGCTTTCCAGGAGCTGTGGCGGCTCAACGACGACAACCTGCCGATCGCCCTGCATCACGGCTCACTGTCGGCCGAGCAGCGCCGCAAGGTCGAGGCGGCGATGGCGCGCGGCGCGCTGCGGGCGGTGGTCTGCACCTCGACGCTCGATCTCGGCATCGACTGGGGCGACGTCGACCTGGTGATCCAGCTGGCTTCGCCCAAAGGCGCCTCGCGGATGGTGCAGCGGATCGGCCGCGCCAATCACCGGCTCGACGAGCCCAGCCAGGCGCTGTTCGTGCCGGCCAACCGCTTCGAGATGCTGGAATGCCAGGCCGCGCGCGAGGCGATCGCCGAGAACGCGCTGGACTCCGAGCCGGAGCGGGAAGGTGCGCTGGACGTGCTGGCGCAGCACGTGATGGGCCTGGCCTGCTCAGAACCGTTCGACCTGCTGCCGCTCTACGACGAAGTCCGCGCCGCCGGGCCCTATCGCGACCTCAGCTGGGAGGACTTCGAGGGGGTGATCGATTTCGTCTCAACCGGCGGCTACGCGCTGAAGAGCTACGACCGCTTCAAGCGGATCGTGAAGGGGCTGGATGGCCTGTGGCGGGTGCGCAACGAGGAGACCGCCCTGCGCCACCGCATGAACGTCGGCGCCATCGTTTCGCCGACCATGCTCAGTGTACGGATCGCTGGCCGCCGGCGGGGGACGGTCGGGCGCAAGATCGGCGAGGTGGAGGAGGGCTACCTCGAGGTGCTGGAGCCCGGCGACACCTTCATCTTCGGCGGCCAGGTCTGGGAACTGGTCGGTGTCACGGGCCTCGACGTGCTGGTCCGCCCGGCCGGCGACAAGCCGCCGAAGATGCCGTCGTGGGGCGGCTCCAAGTTCGCGCTGTCCACCTTCCTGGCCGCGAAGGTCCGCCATCTGATGAGCGACGGCGCGCATTGGGGCGTACTGCCGGACGACACCCGCGAGTGGCTGGAGATCCAGCGCGACCGCTCGATCATCCCGGCCGAGGACGAAATGCTGCTGGAGACGTTCCCGCAGGGCCAATGCCACTTCATGGTCGCCTATCCGTTCGAGGGGCGGCTGGCGCACACCACCCTGGCGATGCTGCTCACCCGGCGGCTCGAGCGCATCGGCGCCGGCCCGCTCGGCTTCGTCTGCAACGACTATGCTGTCACCATCTGGTCGCTGAAGCCGATGGACAACCTTGATCTGGACGATCTGTTCGCCGAGGACATGCTTGGCGATGACCTCAAATCCTGGCTTCTCGAAAGCTCGATGATGAAGGCGGCTTTCAAGGCGTGCGCGCTGATTTCCGGGCTGGTGGAACGGAGGTTCCGCGGCGACCAGAAGAGCGGGCGCCAGATCAGCTTCTCGACCGACCTCGTCTACGACGTGCTGCGCCGTCACCAGCCCGACCATCTGTTGCTGCGCTGCGCCCGGGCCGACGCGGCGCGGGGCCTGGTCGACGTGACGCGACTGGGCGACCTGCTGGCGCGGATCAAGGGCCGCATCCGCCATGCCCGGCTGGATCACCTGTCGCCGTTCTCGGTGCCGATGATCCTGGAGATTGGCAAGCAGCGTTCGCCCGGTGGCGCGGGCGAAATGATCCTCGCCGAGGCGGCCGAGACCCTGATCGCCGAGGCGATCCGGTGAGCGCCGAGCCCGCCTTCCGCTACGCGTTCGCCCAGAGTCCCTGCGGCGGGCTGGTGCTGGAACTCGCCGGCGCCGAGGCGCTGTTGCGGGCGTCCGGCGCGCTGTGGCTGGCGGCGGAGCGGCTGCTGGTGGTGGCCGACCTGCACCTGGAGAAGGGCTCGGCCTACGCCGCGCGCGGCCAGATGCTGCCGCCCTACGACACCCGCGAGACTCTCGCGCGACTTGCCGCCGAGGTCGCCCAGCTTCGTCCGCAGACGATCCTTCTGCTCGGCGATACGTTCCATGACCGGGCCGCCGAGGAACGCCTCTGCGAGACAGACGTCCGTACCCTGACGACCTTGGCCGCTGTCGCCGATCTGGTGTGGATCGTCGGCAACCATGACGCCGACGGGCCGCGGGCGCTGTTCGGCCAGAGCGCGGCTGCCTGGGCGGCTGCCGGCCTGTCACTTGTGCACGAGCCCGCCGCAACGCCGCGTTTCGGCGAGGTGGCCGGCCACCTGCATCCGGCCGCGAGGATCAAGGGGCGCGTCGGCAGCGTGCGCCGGCGTTGTTTCGTCACCGATGGCGAGCGTCTCGTGATGCCGGCGTTCGGCGCCTTCGCCGGCGGTCTGAACGTGCGCGACGCCGCGTTCAGCGGCCTCTTCCGCCGCCTGCCGCTGGCCGTCGCGCTAGGCGACGGCCGCGCGCACGCCGTTGGCTGGGGGCAACTGAGGCCAGACTGAGCCAGAGGCCGCGTTCAGTCCGGAGCGCGTTGAGATTAGATACATCACGCTCTCACCACGTCATGGCCGAGCTTGTCTCGGCCATCCATGGACACCGCTACCAGGGACGTTCATGGATTGCCGACACTCCGCGCTTCGCGCTCCGGCCGGCAATGACGTGAGATAGGTTTCCAACCGATCCCGATCGGTCCTACCTCGTATAGACCGCCAGCTTGCCGACCGTCGCCGGATCCGGGTTGCCGGTGACCGGCAGGGACTGGTCGCGCTGGTAGGCGGCCAGCGCCATGTGCAGCGCCTGCGAGGCGACGCCGTCGGTGGGGCCCTGGTAGTAGCCGAGCTGGTTCAGCGCGCGCTGGGCGGTGACCAGATCGGGCGAAGGCGCCATCGCGGCGGCGGGTGGCATGGTCGCCGGATTGGCCGCGGTCGGCTGGAACTCCACCGCGGCGCGCTCGGCGACCGCGCGGGCGTCGGGGGTCAGCCCGGCGCGGACCCGCATCGCCCCGGCCTTGGCCTCGGCGTCGCCGGAGCGGCTGGCGATCAGGTACCACTTGTAGGCTTCGGCCGGGTTCACACTGACGCCGTCGCCGTGCTCGTAGATGGCGGCGAGGTTGAACTGGCTGTCCAGCAGGCCAAGCTCGGCCGCGCGGCGGAACCACTCGGCCGCCTGGGCCGCGTTGCGGGCGCCGCCGACGCCTTCGTGCAGGTCGAGCGCGAGGTTGTGCATGGCGGTGCGGTCGCCGCCCTCGGCCGCGCGCTCGAGCCAGTGGCGCGACTCGGTGGCGTCCTTCTTCAGCCCTGCCTTGCCGTCCTGGATCAGCTCGGCGAGATAGAACTGGGCCGGCGCGTAGCCGCCGTCGGCGAGCTTGCGCACCTCGATCAGGCCGGCCGCTTCGCCGGCGGTGACCTTGGCGACGGCGCCGGAGTAAGCGATGGACAGGTCGGGACCGGGAGCGGTCTGCGCCATCGGTTTGGGCGCGAGCGCGACGGCCGCCAGCGGCGCGCTGCCCTGTTGCGCCGGCGCGGTGGCGTCGGCCGCCTCGCCCTGCACCACCGAGAGGGCGTCGGCGACCCGCTTGGGCAGCTTGCCGCCCGGCTTGCCGTCGAACACCATGTAGCCGCCAGCCGACAAGCCGACCGCGGCCAGGACGCTGGCGACCATCAGGGCGCCGGCGGTGCCCCCGATCGTCCGCTTGCGCGAGCGGCCGAAGGTGAGGCTCTGCAGCACCAATTCATCGGCCGGACGTCCGGGGGCGCGGGCCTTCGCGCCGCCGTCGCGGTCGTTGGTCGCACGGGCGGCGGCCCTGGCGCGTTCGATCACTTCGCGGGTGGTGAGCGCCGCCAATTCGGCGATCGGGGCCTCGTCCGGCTCCGGTTCCTGATCCGGCTCGGCGTGCCGCGCGGCGGCTGCGTCGAAATAGGCGTCGTCGTCCTCGTCGTCTTCCAGCAGGTGGCCCTGCGGGGCCAGTGCGGCGGTCGGAGGTTCGTCGGCGAGCATGGGCTCGTGCGCGGCTTCGGCGGGATGCGCTTCCGGCGCCGGGGCGAACAGCTGTGCGCCCGGACCGATCAGTTCGTCGTCGACGTCGAAGCCGACGTTCGGTTCGAGTTCGAAGTCGTCGAAGTCGCGCACGGGCCGCGCGGCGACGGGCGCGGGCTCATGAGGCGGCTCATGAGTCTCATGCGCCGGCTCGGCCAGCAACTCGGCCGCCGACGCCGGTTCGGCGATGGCGGCGGCCTCGAAGTCGGCGTCGTCAAACGTCGCCGGGGCCGGCGCGGCGAACGCTGTCTCGGGATAGGTCGGCTGGGGGTAGGTCGGCTCAGGCGACGTGGATTCCGGGTAGGTCGGCTCCGGGTAGGTCGCCGGGGCGTAGATGGTCGTATGGTCGTCCATCGCGGCGGCGAACGAGGATGGCTCGGTCGCGCGCAACGACGGGCGCTCGGCCGGCGGAGTCTCGTAGCCGGGGAACGGGGCCTCGCCGAACAGGGCCTCGTCGGCGTCGTAGCGCGGCGACGCCGGCGCCACGTCGGTGATCCGGCGCTGGGTCTCGGACAGGCGGTCGTCGATCTTCTGACGGGCTTCCTCCAGCAGGCGCGCAGTGCGCTCCTCGCTCTGGCGGATGCGCTCCGCCAGTTCGCTGGTGGACTGCTCGTAGCGCTGGCCGACACGCTCGGTGACGCGGGCGACCTGCTCGCCGACATCGTCGATCGCCTGCGCGGAGCGGCGCTCGGCGTTGGCGATGCGTTCGGCGAGGCGCTCGGTGATGCGGGCGATCTCGGCGCCCAGCTTCTCCAGCGCCTGGGCCTGGATGGTGTCGGCGCGGGCGAGGCGATCTTCCACCGCCCCGGTCATGCGCGAGAACTCGGCGCTGACCCGCTCGGCGGCCTCGGCGCTGGTGCGCTCCACCGTGTGGACGCGGCGGCTGAGCGACTGGGCGACTTCCAGAACTTCGCGGCCCATGCGCTCGACCGCGCTGGCCGAACGCTGCTCGGCGCTGCGCACGTGCTCGCTCATCTCGGCCAGCGCCTGCTCGACGCGGTCGAAACGGGCGTCGGCGGCGGCGACCAGCTGGCGGCTCAGGTCCTCGCGGACGGCTTCGACGCGGGCGGAGAGGTTCTCGGCGGCCTGCTCGACCCCGCCGTCGTTCCCCGCCGCGGCGAGGTTGAGGCGGTCGTCGAGCGCGGTGCAGCTCTGCTTGAGCTCGCGGATCGCGCCGGAGGTGGCTTCATCGGAGCTATCGAGCCGCTCGACGCGGTCGCGCAGCGCTTCCAGCATCTCGCGGGCGTGCTTGTCGCCTTCGTAGACGTGGCCGGCGACCTTGCCGAGCGCGCCTTCCAGCGCCTTCAACGCTTCGGCGGAGCGCGGGCCGACGGCCTCTTCCTCCATCCGCCGCATGCGGTCGCCGAAGCGCGCGGCCTCGGCCTTTACTTCCTGCACCTCGCCCTCGAAGCGAGCGGCGACCTGCATCTGCTCGCGCTCGGCGGCGTCGATGCGGCCGATGACTTCGCGCACCGAGCGCTCGACGCTGGCGATGGCCAGAGCCTGGCGGCTTTCGGCGGTGGAGATGCGGTCCGACAGGCGCTCGATCGCCTGGCTGACGCGGGCGATCTCGTCGGCGGGATGGCTGGTCTCGTAGCGCGGCGACCCGGCGTCGCGCGGCTGGGCGGCGTAGCTCGACGAGGACTGGTTGAAGTAGTCCTGCGAGGTGGCGTCTTCCGGCCCGTCGGCCATCAGGCGGGACACCCACTCGTTCAGCGTCATGCCTGAACGGCGAGCTAGATCCTCGGCCGTTTCACGGCTCGAGGCATCCATGTATCTGGCGTTCCGAGGAGCCCCCGCGGTCATCCGAATCGATCTCCCAGCACGGAGTTCGGACGCTAACCACCAATTCCTAGTGTGTAAACGAGCGCAGGACACAACATATTGCGGCAATCGCACACAGCTGTGGACGTACGGCGGCGTCGTCCAACAGTTATGCAGGCTGTTCTGGTGTGGTTAATCGGGAGTTAAAGCCACGCTTCACACCGCCTCTACGCAACGCAGCCGTGCTTAGGGCGATTCGAAACCCGCGTCGCCAGGTTCCATCGCCGACTTAGCTCGCGCGGGAGTGGCGAAGCTCGGACCCACCAACCGTATTATCCGTCACCCCGGCCAAGCGCGCCAGCCGCGCCGAGCCGGGGCCGGACGGGCCGGCGCCGAGAGGAAATCCAGCTATGTGGCGGCGCGTCCGGCCCCGGGTCCGCGCTTCGCGCTTCGCCCGGGATGACGCGCTGATGCGACCTACGCCGCCCTGCGCGGCTCCGCGCCGCGGTCCTCCGCCTTGCGGCCGCGGCGGGTCAGGCCGGCCATGCCGCCGGAGGAGATCAGGCCGACGTCGGCCAGCAGGATCGGGATCGCCCATTTGCGCGCTGCGGCGATGTAGCGCGGGACCCACAGCGGGTCGTACTTGTCCTTGTAGCGGCGGACGCCCTGGAAATTGTAGATGTCCTCGGCGCGCTCGAACAGCAGCCGGCCAACGCGCGACATGATCGGCGCCAGCGGCCGGTCCTCCAGCCCCGCCAGCGGCGCCATGCCGAAGTCGAACGCCTGGTAGCCCTCGGCCGCGCCCCAGGCGATCAGCTCGACGAACAGGAAGTCCATCACGTCCTTCGGCGCGTCGTCGGCGTAGCGCATCAGGTCGATCGAGAACGGGCCGCGCTCGGCGGTGGTCCAGATGGTGGCGAAGGCGACGATGCGCCCATCCACCCGCGCCACCGCAACCGGGAACTCGGCGACATAGGCTGGATCGAAGAAGCCGAGGCTGAAGCCCTTCTCGTCCCCGGCGTGGTGCGCCAGCCAGGCGTCGGAGACGGCGCGCAGATCGTCCATCGCCGCGCACACCTGCGCCGGATCCAGCACCTCGAAGCTCGCGCCCTCCTCGCCGGTCTTGCGCCAGCTGCGGCGCAGGTTGCCGCGGCGGCGGCCCTCCAGCGAGAAGCTGGCCAGCGGCACCGCGGCGCTCTCGCCGATCTTCTGGATCGAGAAGCCGAGGTCGACCAGGTCGGGCAGGTCGTCGGGTCCCAGCGCATAGAAACCCGGCCGTGCGGCATGGGCGTCAGCCAGTTCGCGGAAGCGCCAGAACAGTTCGGTGCGTTCGTCGCGGCGGCCGACCGGCGGGCCCATCGCGATCCACGAGCGGCCGCGCACGCCGAACATCAGGAACGAGCGCCCCGAGTCAGAGAACAGGAACCGTTTGTCGCCCAGCAGCGCCAGGCTGGCCCCCGGCTCCGCGCCTTCGGCCGCGGCCAGGATCGCGCGCACCCGGATGAAGTCGGGATCGTCGTCGCCGACCACCGGCGGCATCGCCGGCGTCGCCATCAGCCGCCACAGTCCGAACGCCAGCAGCAGCACGGCCGCCGCGGCCGACGAGCGCACGGCGCGGGCGGCGTCGGCGCTGGGGTCGAAGATCGCGCCCAGGAAGGTCTGCTGGCCGTAGTCGACGTTCTGGAACGACCACCAGCCGACGATCGCCGCGCCTGTCATCGCCGCCAGCGCCGAGACCATCCAGCCGGGCGTCACCTCCATCCGGGTCAGCCTGGCCGCGCGCGGGAACGCCTCGCGGAACGGCAGCAGCGCCAGCAGCACCGCCACAAGGATGGCCAATTCCTCCCAGTTGAAGCCCTTCAGCAGCGCCAGCATCGCCGCCGCCGGCAGCAGCATCACCGACGCCATCCAGGCCGCGTCCAGCCGCCGGCTCAGCCCGAACGCCATCATCACCAGCGCCAGACCCAGGATGCTGGACAGGAAGTGGCTGATCTCGATCAGGATCAGCGGCGCGTACTGCGCCAGCCACAGGAACCGCATCGGGTCCGACGGCGTCGCGCCGGAGAACAGCAGCATCACCCCGGCGCCGGCCACGGCGAACGCCAGCACCCAGGGCGCCAGCGCCACCGCCGCCGGTCGATATTCGCGCAGCAAGCGCATCTGGATCCTTTGGCGGCCCCGTCCGGTGCGCCCCACTATAGCCTATTCGCGCGCTCGGCACGCCGACCCGGCTTGTCCGGCCAGTCTTGTCCGACTTGGGGCGCACGCTAATGTAAGAGCCATAAGAACCTGTGGGAGGACGGACATGGCCGATTTTGGCGGCGAGCTTGACGCCTTTCGCCTCGAAGTCCGCGACTGGCTGAAGGCCAACTATCCGCCCGAGCTGGCGAGCCCGGTGGCGGGGCGCGAGGAGGCGATGTGGGGCGGCCGCGCGTTCGCGGGCTCCGACGACCCGCAGATCGTCTGGATGAAGCGCGTCGCCGCCAAGGGCTGGACCGCGCCCGCCTGGCCGAACTCAGTACGGCGGCGGCGGCCTTTCGCCCGACAAGGCGCGGGTGGTGGAGCAGGAGCTGGCCCGCTATCGGCCAGCGCTGACGTCGTTCGGGATCTGGATGCTGGGTCCGGTGCTGCTGGAGTTCGCCAACGAGGCGCAGAAGGCGGAGCACCTGCCGAAGATCGTCCAAGGCCAGATCCGCTGGTGCCAGGGCTATTCCGAGCCGGGCGCCGGCTCCGACCTCGCCAGCTTGCAGACCCGCTGCGAGGACAAGGGCGACCACTGGCTGATCAACGGCCAGAAGATCTGGACCAGCTACGCCGACAAGGCCGACTGGTGCTTCTGCCTGGTGCGCACCGATCCGGCCGCGAAGAAGCACGAAGGCATCTCGTTCGTGCTGATCGACATGGCTTCGCCCGGGGTCGAGACGCGTCCGATCAAGCTGATCAGCGGCGAGAGCCCGTTCTGCGAGACCTTCTTCACCGACGTGAAGATCCCCAAGCAGAATCTGGTGGGCCAGCTCAACAAGGGCTGGGAGATCGCCAAGCGGCTGCTGCAGTACGAGCGGCAGAACATCTCCGGCGGTTTCGGCGGCGGGGGCGGGGCCGGCGGCGCGGCCGGCGACCTGGGCGAGATCGCCAAGCGCTATGTCGGCGCCGACGAGAGCGGCGCGGTGGGCGACGCCGACCTGCGCGCCCGCATCACCCGCAACAAGATGGACTTCCAGGCCCTTGGTCTGACCATCGGCCGCACCGCCGCCGAAGCGCGCGCCAGCAACGGCCCCTCCGCGGCGACCTCGATCATCAAGTACGCCGCCGCCGCGTTCGCGCAGGAGCGCTCGGAGCTGATGGTCGAAGCGATGGGCGCGCAGGGGCTGGGCTGGGAGGGCGACGACTTCAGCGAGGGCGAACTGGTCGCGGTGCATGGCTGGCTGCGCGCCAAGGCTAATTCGATCGAGGGTGGCACCTCGGAGGTGAATCTGAACGTGGTGTCGAAGCGGGTGCTGGGTTTGCCGGACCCGAAGTAGGAGCCTTTCTCCCCTCGCCCTTGCGGGTGGGGTCGGGGGTGGGGGTGCGAGCTGGATGTCGGCCGACGAGGCTGTGAGGCGCCTGAAACGGCAGGCGTTGCGCTGACACCCCCACCCCTAACCCCTCCCCGCAAGGGGGAGGGGAACGCGCTAGTTCACTCGAGATCGAACTTCCTGTACGCGTACTTGCGCGCAATTTCGGCGCGTCTATTACCTATTTCGATAATTCGAACGTTTGTTCGTGGAGTTGGATTGTCATGGCGGATTTTGGCGGCGACGCCGAGGCCTTCCGGCTGGAAGCCCGGACGTGGCTGGAAGCGAACTTCCCACAGAGCCTGAAAGACGCGCCGATGGCGCAGATGGCCGCGGCCTATGGCGGCATGGAAGAGCGTCCGGACGCCAGGCTCTGGCGCGAGCGGATGGGGGCGAAAGGCTGGGGCGTGCCGACCTGGCCGAAGCAGTACGGCGGCGGCGGCCTTTCGCGCCAGGAAGCCCGCGTGCTGGCAGAGGAAATGTCCAAGCTCGGCGCCCGCAATCCGATCGGCGGCATGGGCGTCTCGATGTTCGGCCCGACACTGATCGAGTACGGCACCGAGGAACAGAAGCAGAAGCACATCCCGCCGATCTGCCGCGGCGAGCTGCGCTGGTGCCAGGGCTACTCCGAGCCGGGCGCCGGCTCCGACCTGGCGTCGCTGCAGACCAAAGCCGAGGACAAGGGCGACCACTACCTCGTCAACGGCTCCAAGATCTGGACCTCCGGCGCCCAGTTCGCCGACTGGTGCTACTGCCTGGTGCGCACCGACCCGAAGGCCAAGAAGCACGAGGGCATCTCGTTCCTGATGATCGATATGAAGTCGCCCGGCGTCGAGGTACGGCCGATCCTCTTGATCAACGGCACCAGCCCGTTCTGCGAGACCTTCTTCACCGACGTGAAGGTGCCGAAGGAGAACCAGTGGGGGCCGCTGAACGGCGGCTGGACCGTCGGCAAGCGCCTGCTGCAGTTCGAGCGGGATTTCGATCTCGGCAGGCCTCGGCGCCGGCAACATCGGCGCGCCGGGCGCGGCGATGGCGGTGGAGGACTACGCCAAGAAATACGTCGGCCTGGATGACAACGGCCGGCTGGCCGACGCGGACCTGCGCCGCCGGCTGATCGAGCACAAGATGGAGAACAAGGCGTTCCAGCTCACCGTGCGGCGCGCCGGCGAGGAAGCGAAGTCGAACCAGGGTCCGTCGGCCGCCAGCTCGATCATGAAGTACGCCGGCGCCAAGATCGCCCAGGAGCGCACCGAGCTGATCGTCGAGGCGATGGGCGCCGCCGGCCTGGGCTGGGACGGCGAGGGTTTCGACAAGGAGGAGCTGGCCAGCGTGCGCAGCTGGCTGCGCGCCAAAGCCAACTCGATCGAGGGCGGCTCGTCGGAGATCAACCTCAATGTCGTCTCCAAGCGCGTGCTAGGCTTGCCCGATCCGAAGATTAGCTAGGGAGGTTGGGATTCAGATGCAGCAGCCTCTCGACGTCATGGCCGGGCCTGTCCCGGCCATCCATGCGCACGCTCGCTGGATGGCAGCCATGGATTGCCGGCGCTCCGCGCTTCGCGCTCCGGTCGGCAATGACGTGAGTCAAAAGAAACACTTCTAGGTAGGAGACACCGCCATGGCCGATTTTGGCGCCACCGAACTGGAGACCTTCCGCGCCGAGGCGCGCGCCTGGCTCGAGGAAAACTGCCCCAAGTCCCTGCGCCGCACAGACGAGGTGGACTGGGAGACGGCGATGATCCCGGTCACGCAGACCGACGACGCCAGGCTCTGGAAGGAGCGTATCGTCGCCAAGGGCTGGGGCACCCCGACCTGGCCGAAGGAATACGGCGGCGGCGGCCTCAGCCAGTCCGAGGGGCGCGTGCTGCAGCAGGAAATGGCCCGCATCGGCGCCGACAACCCGATCCAGGGCATGGGCCCGGGCATGTTCGGCCACACCCTGCTGGAGTACGGCACCGAGGCGCAGAAGCTGCGCCACCTGATCCCGATCTCGCGCGGCGAGAAGCGCTGGTGCCAGGGCTATAGCGAGCCCGGCGCCGGCTCCGATCTCGCCAGCCTGCAGACCAAGTGCGAAGACAAGGGCGACCACTGGGAGGTCAACGGCCAGAAGATCTGGACCAGCGGCGCGCAGTACGCCGACTGGTGCTTCTGCCTGGTGCGCACCGATCCCAAGGCCAAGAAGCACGAAGGCATCTCGTTCGTGCTGATCGACATGCATCAGCCAGGTGTGGAAACCCGCCCGATCAAGCTGATCGCCGGCTCCTCGCCGTTCTGCGAGACATTCTTCACCGCCGCGCGGGTGGAAAAGGACGACATGGTCGGCCCGCTCAACGGCGGCTGGACCGTCGGCAAGCGGCTGCTGCAGCACGAGCGTTCGGGCCAGGGCAGCATGCGCGGCGCGGTCAGCGTCTCGATCTCCGACATCGCCAAGAAGTACGTCGGCGTCGACGAGCAGGGCCGGCTGGCCGACCCGGACCTCCGCTCGCGTCTCGCCAAGCACATGATCGACGCCAAGGCCCATGCGCTCACCTTGAGCCGGGCGGTGGCCGAGGCGCGCGGCAACCTCAACCCCAGCGCCACCACCTCGGTGATGAAGAACTCCGGCACCTGGGTCGGCCAGGAACGCGCCGAGCTGACGCTGGAGATCATGGGGACCCAGGGCCTGGGCTGGGACGGCGACGACTTCACCAAGGACGAGCGCACCGCGGTGCGGAGCTGGCTCTCCGGCAAGGCCACCACGATCTTCGGCGGCTCGCAGGAGATCCAGAGCAACATCGTCTCCAAGCGCATCCTCGGCTTGCCCGACACGACCCAATCGAGCTGATGTTTTTCTCCTCCCCCGTCGGGGGAGGGGGACCCCGAAGGGGTGGAGGGGGTTTGTTGCCGGGCAACGGTCTCGGTGGTTTGGTGAGGTGACATAACGAGGACCGTCAGCGGTGGCGGCGCACCCCTCCACCGCTCCGCGGTCCCCCTCCCCCTGCGGGGAGGATAAAGGGAGGACGACATGGCGGATTTCGGCGGTGGCGAACTGGAGGCCTTCCGGGCCGAGGCGCGGACGTGGCTGGAGGCCAACTATCCGGCCTCGCTGCGCAAGGATCCGGGCCCGCTCAACGCCTGGCTCGGCGGCGGCGTCGAGGCGGCGCCTGACGTCGATCTCTGGCGACAGCGCATGGGCGAGAAGGGCTGGGGCGTGCCGACCTGGCCCAAGCAGTATGGCGGCGGCGGCCTCAGCCCCGCCGAGGCGCGCGTGCTGCAGGAAGAGATGGCCCGCATCGGCGCGATCAACCCGATCGGCGGCATGGGCGTGATCATGTTCGGGCCGACCTTGCTCGAATACGGCACCGAAGCGCAGATCCAGGAGCATATCCCGCGCATCGCCCGCGCCGAGATCCGCTGGTGCCAGGGCTACTCGGAACCAGGCGCCGGTTCGGACCTGGCCTCGCTGCAGACCAAGGCGGAGGACAAGGGCGACCACTGGCTGATCAACGGCCAGAAGATCTGGACCTCCGGCGCCCAATACGCCGACATGTGCTTCTGCCTGGTCCGCACCGACCCGAAGGCCCGCAAGCACGAGGGCATCAGCTTCCTGATGATCCCCATGCATCAGCCGGGCGTCGAGGCGCGGCCGATCCGGCTGATCAACGATTCATCGCCGTTCTGCGAGACCTTCTTCACCGACGCCAAGGCGCCGAAGGAGAACCTGGTAGGTCCGCTCAACGCCGGCTGGACCGTCGGCAAGCGGCTGCTGCAGCACGAGCGCCAGGGCATCTCCGGCGCAGGCGGCGCCTCGCGCCCCTCGATGGCCGGCGGACCGCTGAGCGAGATGGCCAGGCAGTATGTCGGACTGGACGATGACGGCCGGCTCGCCGACGCGGACCTGCGCTCGCGCCTGACCCAGCACCTGATGGAGGCCAAGGCATTCGCCCTCACCGGCCGGCGCGCCGCGCTCGAGGACCGCTCCAACCGCGGTCCCAGCGCCTCGAGCTCGATCCTCAAGAACGTCGGCTCGAAGGTGCGCTGTGACTCCGCCGAACTGGCGCTGGAGATCATGGGGCACCAGGGCGTCGGCTGGGGCGGCGACGACTTCACCTCCGACGAGATCAGCATCGTGCGCACCTGGCTGGGCGGCAAGGCCGGCACGATCGCCGGCGGCTCCTACGAGGTGCAGAACAACATCATCTCCAAGCGCATCCTGGGCCTGCCCGACCAGCCCCAGGCCAACGCCGGCCCCGGCGGGAGATAGCCATGGCTGGATTTATCCTCATCCGTAGGGGGAGGGGGACCGCGAAGGGGTGGAGGGGGCCCGCCGTCGAGCATGTGTCTGGCCAGGTTAGCTCTGCGTCTGTGCAGGCGAGGGGAGCGCGCTGCATCGTACCCCCTCCACCCCTTCGGGGTCCCCCTCCCCCTCTGGGGGAGGATTAGACATGGCTGATTTCGGCGCCGAGCTGGAGCCGTTCCGCGCCGAGGTGCGCGGCTGGATCGAGGCCAACTTCCCGCCCTCGCTGCGGGTCGACCCCGACAAGCCGGTCGATCCGGAGGCCGCCTCGACGTCGAGCGCCGACGCGGATCTGTGGCGCAGGCGGATGGGCGAGAAAGGCTGGGGCACGCCGACCTGGCCGACCGAGTATGGCGGCGGCGGGCTCTCGCCGGCTGAGGCCCGGATCGTGGTGTCGGAACTGGCGCGCGCCGGCGCGCCGAACCCGATCGGCGGCATGGGCGTCGGCATGTTCGGCCCGACACTGCTCGAATACGGCAGCGACGAGCAGATGCGCCGCCACATCCCGCCGATCGTGAAGGGCGAGCTGCGCTGGTGCCAGGGCTTCTCCGAACCCGGCGCCGGCTCGGACCTGGCCTCGCTGCAGACCAAGGCGGAGGACAAGGGCGACCACTACCTCGTCAACGGCCAGAAGATCTGGACCAGCGGCGCCCAGTACGCCGACTGGTGCTTCTGCCTCGTCCGCACCGATCCCAAGGCCAAGAAGCACGAGGGCATCAGCTTCCTGCTGATCGACATGAAGACTCCCGGCGTCGAGCCCAGGCCGATCCGCCTGATCAACGACACCACCCCGTTCTGCGAGACCTTTTTCACCGACGTGAAGGCGCCGAAGGAGAACCTGGTCGGCCCGCTGAACGGCGGCTGGACCATTGCCAAGCGCCTGCTGCAGTTCGAGCGCCAGGGTATCGGCTCGCCCGCCCGCGCCGGTCAGGCCGGACCTGGCGCCCTCGCCGGTCCGCCGATCAACGAGCTGGCCAAGACCTACGTCGGCGTCGACGACAGCGGCCGGCTGGCCGACGCCGACCTGCGCAGCCGCGTCACCTGCCACCTGATGGACAGCAAGGCCCACGCCCTCACCGGCGAGCGGATCGCGCTGGAAGCCAAGTCCAACCGCGGACCGAGCGCCACCTCCTCGATCATGAAGAACGCCGGCACCATGCTGCGCAAGGAGAAGGCCGAGCTGGCGGTCGAGATCATGGGCCATCAGGGTATCGGCTGGGGCGGCGATGAGTTCAGCGAACATGAGATCAGCGCCATGCGGGTGATGCTGCGCAGCAAGTCCGGCACCATCGCCGGCGGCTCGCAGGAGGTGCAGAACAACATCATCGCAAAACGCATCCTGGGTCTTCCCGACACCACCCATTCCACCTAAACGTCGAGCATTCTGGTCTGGTCCTAAGGGACCGGCCGTCTTGGAGATTGAATTCAATGGCTGATTTCGGAGGCGACATCGACGCCTTCCGCGCGGACGCCAAGGCCTGGCTGGAGGCGAATTTTCCCGCCTCGCTCAAGGGCAAGAGCGCCATGGCGTACATCGAGGACGAAAACCCCGACGACGCCGACATCAAGGCCTGGACCCTCGCCATGGCCGACAAGGGCTGGGGCGTGCCGACCTGGCCGAAGCAGTACGGCGGCGGCGGTCTCTCGCCGGCCGAGGCGCGCGTGCTGCAGCAGGAAATGAACCGCCTCGGCGCCTGGAACCCGGTCGGCGGCATGGGCACGATGATGTTCGGCCCGACCCTGCTCGAGTACGGCAACGAAGAGCAGAAGCAGAAGCACATCCGCGCCATCGCCAGGCAGGAAGTGCGCTGGTGCCAGGGCTTCTCCGAGCCGGGCGCCGGCTCCGACCTCGCCTCGCTGCAGATGAAGGCCGAGGACAAGGGCGACCACTACCTGGTCAACGGCTCCAAGATTTGGACGTCGGGCGGCCAGTGGGCCGACATGTGCTTCGCCCTGGTGCGCACCGACACCACCAAGAAGCACGAGGGCATCTCGTTCCTGCTGATCGACATGCACGATCCGGGCGTCGAAGTGCGGCCAATCCGGCTGATCGCCGGCGCCTCGCCGTTCTGCGAGACCTTCTTCACCGACGTGAAGGTGCCGAAGGAGAACCTGGTCGGGCCGCTGAACGGCGGCTGGACCATCGCCAAGCGGCTGCTGCAGCATGAGCGCAGCGGCATCGGCGGCGGCGGCAGCGGCGGCGGGGGCGGCAACAACATCTTCGGCGTCGGCGGCTCGCCGGCGGCGGCGGCCAAGACCTACGTCGGCCTGGACGAGAAAGGCCGCATCGACGATCCCGACCTGCGCTCGCGTGTCATCTGCCACGAGATGGACGCCAAGGCGTTCCAGCTCACCGCCTTCCGGATGATGGCGGAATCGAAGTCGAACCAGGGCCCCAGCGCCGTGACCTCGATCATGAAGAACGCCGGCACCAAGGTCGGCCAGGACCGCGCCGAACTGCTGCTCGAAGTGATGGGCACGCAGGGGCTCGGCTGGGAAGGCGACGACTTCACCGAGAACGAGCTGTCCACCGTTCGCGGTTGGCTCGGCGGCAAGGCCACCACCATTTTCGGTGGCTCGCAGGAAATCCAAAGCAACATCATTTCCAAGCGGATCCTGGGCCTGCCCGATCCCTTGGGTCCGTCATCGAACTAGAGGAAACGAAGACATGGCCGTTTTGACCGAAGAACAAAGCATGCTGCGCGATGCGGCGCGCACCTGGACCCAGGAGAAGTCCCCGGTGTCCGCGTTCCGCAAAATGCGCGACAGCGGCGCGCCGCTTGGCTACGACCCGGCCGCCTTCCGCGAGATGGCGGAGATGGGCTGGACCGGGGTCATCATCCCCGAGGAATACGGCGGCTCCGACTTCGGCTACCTGAGCCTGGGCCTGGTGCTGGAAGAAACCGGCCGCACCCTGACCGCCTCGCCGCTGCTGGCCACGGCGCTCGCCGCCGCCAGCGCGCTGATCCTGGGCGGCACGGCCGCGCAGAAGGAAGCCTGGCTGCCGAAGATCGCCGCCGGCGAAGCGGTCGGCACGCTGGCGATCGAGGAAGGCCCGCACCACGCGCCGGAAAAGGCCGCGCTGGCCGCGACCAAGTCCGGCGCCGGCTACAGCCTCTCGGGCAAGAAGACCTTCGTGCTCGAGGGCATGGCCGCCAACGTGTTCGTCGTCTCCGCCCGCACCTCGGGCAAGGCCGGCGACAAGGACGGCGTCACCCTGTTCCTGGTCCCCGCCGACGCCAAGGGCGTCAGCCGCAAGGCGCTGAAACTGGCCGACAGCCGCGGCGCCGCGATCGTCACCTTCGAGAACGTCGCGGTCGGCGCCGACGCGGTCCTCGGTGAAGAGGGCAAGGGCTACCCGCTGCTGGAGAAGGTGCTTGACCGCGCCAGAGCCGGCCTCGCGGCCGAGATGCTCGGCTCGGCGATCCAGGCGTTCGAGACCACGCTCGACTACCTGAAGACGCGGGTTCAGTTCGGCCAGGTCATCGGCTCGTTCCAGGCGCTGCAGCACCGCGCGGCCAAGATGTTCACCGACCTCGAACTGGCCCGCTCCTGCGTCGAAGCCGCCCTCGCGGCGATCGACAACGACAGCCCGGACGTGCCGGAACTGGTCTCGCTGGCCAAGGCCAAGGTCGGCGACACGCTGCACCTGGTCTCCAACGAGATGGTGCAGATGCACGGCGGCATCGGCATGACCGACGCCCACGACGCCGGCTTCTACCTCAAGCGCGCCCGCGCCGCGGAAGCTACCTTCGGCGGCCAGGCCTACCACCGCGACCGCTACGCCCGGATCAACGGCTACTGATCCAGCCAACCGGTCAGAACAGGAAGGGCGCGCCGCAAGGCGCGCCTTTTTTGTCGCCAGCCCCAATCTCCCGCTCATCCCGGCGAAGGCCGGGACCCAGGGAGGAGGCGGTTGCGTAGGCGCATTCCCGGCCGGGTCGAGTCCGCCGCTGGCAAAGAAGATGAACCGCGGAGATCGCGGAGATACGCGGAGCTACAGCGCTGTCTGGGCTCATTCCGGCGAGGCCGGCCTCCACAAGTTGGTCCGGCTGTCGCGGGAGGGGGCTGCGAAAACGCTACCCGCTCCGCGTAACTCCGCGATCTCCGCGGTTCAACTTCCTTAGGTCCAATGCCGCGCGCATGGCTGCCGCCGGATGGAGCGCTTACCCCACCACCTCGTCGATCGCCGTCGCCAGCACGTCGGCCATCTGGTCGATCTCGGCTTCGGTCGAGACCAGCGGCGGGCCGAGGCAGATGATGTCGCGCACGGCGCCGGTGCCGCCGGGATAGTAGAAGACGCCGTGGTTGAGCCCGTGGCCGACGATGCGGGCGGTGATCCGGTCGGCGGCGTCGAACGGCTCCAGGCTGTCGCGGTCGCGCACGATCTCCACCGCCTGCAGCAGCCCCCTGCCGCGAATCTCGGCGACATTGGCGTGCTGGCCGAGCCGGTGATGGAGCCGCGCCGACAGCCGCTCGCCCAGCGTCGCCGCCCGCGCCGTCAGGTTCTCTCGCGTCATGATCTCCAGCACCTTGCCGGCGGCGGCGCAGGCGGAGGGCAGGGCGGCGAAGGTGTGGAACATCACCTCGAAGCCGGCCGCGGCGATCGGCGCCGCGACTTCGCGGGTGGCGAACACGCCGCAGATTGCGCCGTAGCCGCCAGCCAGCCCCTTGCCCGAAACCAGGATGTCGGGCCGTACGCCCCAGTGGTCGACGCCGAAGCGCGCGCCGGTGCGGCCAAACCCGGTCATCACCTCGTCGATGATCAGCAGGATGCCGAACTCGTCGCAGAGCGCGCGCAGGCCCGGCAGGTAGTCGTCCGGCGGCACGATCGCCCCGCCGCTTGAACCGGTGATCGGCTCGGACACGATCGCCGCGACGGTGGCGGGGTCCTGCGCCTCGATCGCCGCCCGCGTGGCCGCCAGGTAGTAGGCGCCGGCGTCGGGGTGATGGCGCCCCAGCGGGCAGCGCAGCGGCGACGGGGTGGGAATTGCCGGATAGCTCTGCAGGAACCCTTCCAGGCCGCGCTTGCGTCCCACGTGGCCCGAAAGGCCGGCCATGGCGATCGTGGTGCCGTGGTAGGAGAGCTCGCGCGACATCACCTTGAGCCGGCGCTCGTCGCCCTTCGCGGCGTGGTGCTGCAGCGCGATCTTCACCGCCGCCTCGACCCCCTCGGAGCCGCCGCTGGTGAGGTGGACGTGGTGCAGACCCTCGGGCAACCAGTCGCGCCGCAGCCGCTCGACCAGCCCCTCGCGCTCCGGCGTGCGCCAGGTCGGCACGACGAAGGCCGAGGCGGCGCCCGCGCCGGCCACCGCCTCCATCACCTCCGCCCGGCCGTGGCCGACGTTGACGACGATCGCGCCGCCGGCCGCGTCCAGGATCCGCCGCCCGTCGTCGGCGATCAGCCACGCGCCTTCGCCCCGCACGATCCGGATCGCGCGCGACGGCAGGAACGGCCAGTCCTTCAGGTCGGCGTCGTCTGTGGCAGCTGGCATCGGCATCCTCCCGGGGCTGGTTTCCCACCCCGGGCGCGCGTTGCCAACACCCGGTCTTACGCCTTCACGAACGGCTTCGGCACGCGGTTGCCGCCTTGCCGCGCGAACATCCAGCCCGGGTATTCCGGCGACAGCGCCGAGACGTCGTCCAGGTGCTTCAGCTCGTCGTGGCTCAGCTGCAGGTCGGCGGCGGCGAGGTTGTCTTCCAGCTGCTCGGTGTTGCGGGCGCCGATGATCACCGTGGTCACCCACGGCTTGGCCAGCACATAGGCCAGCGCCACGCGGGCCACCGAGACATCGTGCGCCTGGGCGACGCCGCGCATGGCGTCGATGATCGGCCAGGCGCGTTCCTTGTCGATCGGCGGGAAGTCGAACGTCGTGCGCCGCGCGCCCTGCGGGCCCTTGCCCTCGCGCTCGAACTTGCCGGACAGGAACCCGCCGGCCAGCGGCGACCAGACCATCAGGCCGACGCCTTCGCTGGCCATCATCGGGACCATCTCGCGCTCCAGGTCGCGCCCGCCGATCGAGTAGTAGGCCTGCACGGTCTCGAACCGCGCCATGTTGCGGTGGTCGCTGATCCCGACCGCCTTGGCGATCCGCCAGGCCGCCCAGTTGGAGCAGCCGATGTAGCGGACCAGCCCCTGGCGCACGAGGTCGTCCAGCGCGCGCAGGGTCTCGTCGAGCGGGGTGACGGTGTCGTTGCCGTGCATCTGATAGAGGTCGATGTGGTCGAGGCCGAGCCGGTCCAGGCTGCCTTGCACCGCATCCATGATGTGGCCGCGCGAGGCGCCGCGGTCGTTCGGGCCGGGGCCCATCTCGCCGAACGCCTTGGTGGCGATCACCACGTCCGAGCGCTTGACGCCGAGGTCCTTCAGCGCCTGGCCGACCAGCTTCTCCGAGACGCCCATCGAATAGACGTCCGCGGTGTCGATGAAGTTGACCCCGCTCTCCAGCGCCTTGCCGATCACGGCGTTGGTCGCCTGCTGGTCCAGATCGCCGATCATCGACCAGATGCCGCCCGAGCCGCCGCCGAAGGTCATGGCGCCGAGGCAGATCTCGGACACGAACAGGCCGGAACGGCCGAGCTGGCGATAGCGCATGGGTCACCTCTGATTTGCGGGGGCGCGCCGGCGACGGCAGGCGTCGGGCGCGGAAAGGACGGCGGCGGCATACGCCTGCCTCGATGGGCTGACACGCGAGTTTTTCTGTGGGCGATGTGCGGCGGCGGCCCCCTCCACCGCTCCGCGGTCCCCCTCCCCCTACGGGGGAGGATATTGAAAGCGCCGACGTTTTTCTCCTCACCCGTAGGGGGAGGGGGACCCCGAAGGGGGGGAGGGGGCTCGCCGCCGCTCCCTGCCCGGGAAGCCCAGCTCGGAGCCCGCCGCCGAACGCTTGAACGCCAGCCTTTTCCGCAGTCCGGGGCCTAAGCCACGATCGCCCGCGACACGCCGATGCGCTTGCAACCACACCGCCCCCCGCCTAGCTGTGCGCCCATGCCCACCGCCGCCACCGCCGTCGCCGCGCCCCTCGACTGGGATGCGCTGGACGCGGGCAAGTATGAGGACGAGGCCGCCGCGGTCGCGCGGCTGCTGAAGAGCGAGCCGCTGGGCGCCGACGCCGGCGTGGTGCGGGCGCAGGCGGTCACCCTGGTGCAGGAGGCGCGGCGGCTGGCGCGGCGGCAGGGGGTGGTCGAGGGCTTCCTGCAGGAGTTCGGGCTGTCGACGCCGGAGGGCCTGGCGCTGATGTGCCTGGCCGAGGCGCTGCTGCGCACGCCCGACGAAGCCACCCGCGACGCGCTGATCGCCGAGAAGATCGGCTCGGCCGACTGGTCGGCGCACGTCGGCCGCTCCGACAGCCTGTTCGTCAACGCCGGGACCTGGGGCCTGATGCTGACCGGGCGGCTGGTCGAGCCGGACGAGCGCGCGCGGCGCGACCTGGCCGGGTTCCTCAAGGGCCTGGCCGGCCGGATCGGCGAGCCGGTGATCCGCCGCGCGGTCGCCACCGCGATCGGGGTGATGGGCGATCAGTTCGTGCTCGGCCGCACCATCCAGGCGGCGCTGAAGCGCTCGGCGCGGTCGGGCTTCGTCTGCTCGTTCGACATGCTGGGCGAGGGCGCGCGCACCTACGCCGACGCCGAGCGCTACGAGGCGTCCTATCTCGACGCGATCGCCGCGGTGGGCGAGGCGGCCGGCGGGCAGGGGCCGGAGGAAGGCCACGGCATCTCGGTCAAGCTCTCGGCGCTGCATCCCCGCTACGAGGCGACGCAGGAACGCCGGGTGTTCGAGGAGCTCTATCCGCGCGTGCTGCGCATCGCGGTCGCGGCCTGCGAGCACGACATCAACCTCACCCTCGACGCCGAGGAGGCCGACCGGCTGGCGATCTCGCTGAAGCTGCTGGAGAAGCTGGCTGAGGCGCCGGAGCTGCACGCCGAGTGGCGTGGGCTCGGCCTGGCGGTGCAGGCCTACCAGAAGCGCGGAGCCGGCGGTGATCGACCAGGTCGCCGAGCTGGCGCGGCGCAGCGGCCGGCGGCTGATGGTGCGGCTGGTGAAGGGCGCCTACTGGGACGCCGAGATCAAGCGCGCCCAGGTGGGCGGCCGCCCCGACTACCCGGTCTACACCACCAAGGCCGCCACCGACCTTTCCTACCTGGTCTGCGCCGACCGGCTGCTGGCCGCCGCGCCGGCGCTCTACGGCCAGTTCGCCACCCACAACGCCCACACCCTGGCGGCGGTGCGGCGGCTGTCGGAGCGGCGCGGCGTGCGCTGCGAGCGCCAGCGGCTGCATGGCATGGGCGAGGCGCTGCACGCCGCCGCGTCCGCGCGCTGGAACGACATGCCGCTGCGCGTCTACGCCCCGGTCGGCGGCCACGAGGACCTGCTGCCCTATCTTGTGCGCCGTCTGCTGGAGAACGGCGCCAACACCTCGTTCGTCCACGCCCTGCTGGACGACGACGTGCCGGCCGAGGTCGTCGCCGGCGATCCGCTGGCGGCGGTGCGCGCGCAGCCCGGTCCGCACCCGAAGATCCCCAAGCCGCGCGACACCCTGCTGCCCGAGCGCCGCAGCGCCGCTGGCGTCGACCTCAGCATCGCCGCCGAGCGCGACCGGCTGGTCGCCGCGGTGGCGGCGCTCGATGCGCAGGGCTTGCCGGGGCGCCGGCGGACGCGAGCCCCGCCGAGATCGACAATGCTTTCGCCGCGGCGCGGGCGGCGCAGTTGGCGTGGGACGCAGCGGGCGGCGCGGCGCGGGCCAGGACGCTGAACGCGGTCGCCGACGCGATCGAGGCGCGGCTGCCGGACCTGGTCGCCCTGCTCACCCGCGAGGCCGGCAAGACCTATCCCGACGGCGTCGCCGAGGTGCGCGAGGCGGCGGACTTCTGCCGCTACTACGGCGCCATCGCCGCCCGCGATTTCGCCGGACCGAGGCCGCTGCCGGGGCCGGTCGGCGAGCTCAACGCGATCGAGCTGCACGGCCGCGGCGTCTTCGTCGCCATCAGTCCGTGGAACTTCCCGCTGTCGATCTTCACCGGCCAGGTCGCCGCCGCGCTGGCGGCGGGCAATGCGGTGGTGGCCAAGCCGGCCGAGCAGACCCCGCGCATCGCCGCCGAGGCCGTTCGCCTGTTCCACGCCGCCGGGCTCGATCCGCGCTTGCTGACGCTGACGCCGGGCGACGGCGAGCGCGTCGGCCAGGCCCTGATCGCCCATCCGGACTGCGACGGCGTCGCCTTCACCGGCGGCACCGAAACCGCCTTCGCCATCAACCGCCGGCTGGCGGCGCGCGAGGGGCCGATCGTCCCCTTCATCGCCGAGACCGGCGGGCTCAACGCGATGTTCGTCGACACCACGGCGCTGCGCGAGCAGGTGATCGACGATGCGATCCTCTCGGCGTTCGGCTCGGCCGGTCAGCGCTGTTCGGCGCTGCGCCTGCTGATCGCGCCCGACGAGACGGCGGACGAGCTGCTCGAGGGCCTCGCCGGCGCGATGGGCGCCCTGATCGTCGGCGATCCGGCCGATCCGGCCACCGACGTCGGTCCGGTGATCGACGAAGCGGCGAAAGCGGCGCTGGAGGCGCACGCGGCGCGGCTGACGCGGGAGGCCAGGGTGGTCCGCCGCCTCGACGTCCCGCCTGGGCTCTACTTCCCGCCGATCCTGGCCGAGATCCCGAACGCCCGCTTCCTGACCCGCGAGGTGTTCGGCCCGATCCTGCACGTGGTGCGCTATCCGCCGGGCGGCCTGGCCGAGGTCGCCGGCACGCTGGCCTCGACCCGATACGGGCTGACGCTGGGCGTGCACAGCCGGCTGGAGAGCTTCGCCGACGAGGTGCGCCGGCTGGTTCCGGCCGGCAACTGCTACGTCAACCGCTCGATCATCGGCGCCGTGGTCGGCGTGCAGCCGTTCGGCGGCGAGGGGCTCTCCGGCACCGGCCCCAAGGCCGGCGGACCCTACGCCCTGACCCGGTTCGCGGTCGAGCGCGTGGTCAGCGTCAACACCACCGCCCAGGGCGGCGATCCGGCGCTGTTCAACCTCTGACGTGGCGTCCTTCTCCCCCTGTGGGAGAAGGTGGCCCGCGCAGCGGGTCGGATGAGGGGTCGCGCCGGCGTCGACGACGAGCTCTCAGCGCGAACCGCAGCTCGACCCCTCATCCGTCGGCTTCGCCGACACCTTCTCCCGCAAGGGGAGAAGGATCTTCCGCGTTGCCCAGGACGCAAGCGAGTTCACCGGCGTGTGCTGGAACGAGCGGATGCGCCAGCCGCCGTCGCGCCTGACCATCACGTAGGTCTGATATCCGGGCGCGGCGCCGTAAGAGGCGGTGCGAACGAGCGCGACGTCTTCCGATAGCCACTCGATGGCTTCGATGCAGGCGCTGGAGGCCACGCCCTTGGCGGCGAACTGGAACAGCGCGCCGTGCAACTCGGCGTTGGCCGCCCGCCCGTCGCGGCAGAGGCCAAAGAAGGCGGTGTCGCTGGTCTCGCTGGTGAAACAGGCCGCGTAGGACGAACCATCACCGCGGCTCCAGGCCAGCTGGGCGCCCGCTATGACCGCGCGAACGGCCGTCTCGTCATCGGCCGCGAGCGCGGCCATGCTGGTGCTTGAGGCGAGCATCTGCCCCACCTTTCCAAGTCAGGGCGCAGCCTACTCGCAGTAGACGCGGACCTTGGCGTCGCCGCTGTCGACGTCGACGTTAAAGTCGCCGAGGTGCTCGATCAGGTCGTCGAGGTTCTCCGGCTTCAGCTGGTTGATGTCGAACGGGATGCCTTCGCGGGCCATGGCGGCGTTGACCTCGTCGCGGGCTTTGGGCGGGATCAGGGCGCTGAGACGCACGCCGGCGCGAAGCAGCTGCATCGGTATCCGCACATTGACCTTGGTCGGTCCGTCCGGCTCGTTGGCGTTAACCTCGACGCGGAAGTATTTCGGCGCGCCGTTGGACTTGGGGACGCTCGAGCCGCCCAGCGCCGGCGTGGGACCTTGTCCCATCGCATCCAGCAGTCGCTCGGCTTCCTCGGCGGTGATCTTGCCGTCGCCCAGCATGGCCAGGACGCGCTTGCGGTCTTCGTTCATGACGATGAACTCCTAGTAGAGGTGGAGGCGGATGTGGGCGTCGGGGGTGTCGACGTCGACCACGGTTCCGGAGAGGGCGAGGAGGGCGGCGCCGAGGGCGAAGACGGCGCGGAAGGGGCGGATGCCGCGCGCCTGCGGCGCCAGCAGCAGCAGCGGGGCGGCGAGGATCGCGAACGGGCTGAGGATGATCCAGAGCGGCGTCAGTGGCAGCCACAGGCGCACCACGGTGCGGCGGACGGGTCTCGCCGGAAAGGGCTGCGTCATGCCTGGCGTCCGCATGCCAGACGCATCCCGAACGGCCTCGCGCAGGTGGGATCGAAACATGGATGTGGCCGGGCTCATTGACCTTCCTCCAGGGCGGCGATGGCTTGGTCGGCGGTGATCTCGCCGCTGGCGAGGCGATCCAGCACCTCGGCCCTGATTTCGGACCGGGCCGGGGCCGGGCTCTCGTCGATGAAATCGAGGCTGCCCGCGATGCGGTTCAGGCGCGCCTTGATGGTCGGGTAGCTGACCCCGAACATCTGCTCCATCTCCTTGATCGAGCCGTGGCTGCGCAGGAACGCAGCGACGAACACCTGATCCTCGGCGGTCAGCCTCGCCAGCTGCGGCGGCGCGAACGCGCCCTCGATCGCGATGTCCTTGCCGACCAGACGCACCCGTTCGACCACGAACGCGCCGCCGCCGGTGAGCCGGGTCAGTTCCTGCCAGTCGGTGGGTTCAGGGCGTTGCATCGGACCAAATCAATTTTCTTGATTCATAAATTGATATTTTTCATTTCTAGAGTCAAGCGCCTTGAGTTCGAACGCAGCCGCCCGCCATTCCGACCAGGCGACGTTTCATGTTTCAGCGTTCGGGGTGACAGGCGCGCTCGGGCGTGCTTTCTTTGCTGCAAGCCATTGGAGCCAGCTCATGTCTGACGAAAAGAAACCCGACGGTGCGCCGGAAGTTGACCGCTTCCAGGAAAACCTCAACGCCCCCCACCACCAGGCCAAGAAGGGCGTGACGGACGCGGGCGAGATCGTCTCCACCGCCGGCGGCGAACTGATCGACGGCCGCATCGCCGACATCACCGACGGCGACAAGCCGCACCGCCGCCACTAGGCGGCGGACCCTCCCCTCGGGGGAGGGCCGCAGCTTCCGTTGAACCGACAGCCAACCCCTCCCCTAGCGGGGAGGGGCGCTTTTGTGTGCGAGCCACGCTTCGCGGGTGAGCAGCCAGGTGACCTTGGTCCCGGGGCCTGAAACGTAGCCACGCGGCGTGCGCTCGATGATCTGGGCGCCCTGCTTTTCCTTCACCCGGTGCGAAGCGACGTTGGCTTCTGCGTTGCTGAGCCACAGGTGCGGCCAGCCCAGTTCGACCAGGGCGAAGTCGGTCACCCGATTGGCGGCCTCGGTCATCAGGCCACGCCCCCAGAATTCAGGGTCCAGCCAGAAGCCGCGCTGGTCGCGGCGCACGCCGTCGTCGGCCCACAGGTCGACCCGGCCGATCAGCTCGTCGTCGCCGCCCTTGAGGGTGATGGCCCAGTAGCACTGCTGGCGTCTGGCCATCTTCTCCACGCACTGCGCCATGTTCACCGCCGCGGCGTCGTCGGGGTAGGGCCAGGGGACCTCGTCGTGCAGGTAGCGCACGATCTCCCACTGCGGGAACCGGCGCTGGATCACGGGCGCGTCGCGCTCGCGCAGCGGCCGCAGGATCAGGCGCTCGGTCTCGAGCACGGGGGTTTCGGGCATCCTGAGATGCTCGGGGAAGGGTTTCTCGTCGGGGGTCGTCTCTGGGGTGGTCATGTCTCGTCTCGCTGGAAGAGCCGGACGGACGGGACCTGAGGAGAAAGACGCCGCAGCCCCGACCATCTCGGCGGGGCTTTGGGGAGAAGTCGCTGCTAGATCGGCTGACCGCGCACGACTGCTCTCCGCCCCGTGAAACGGGCGTTCGAGTTCGTCGGGCAACCTTGGCCGAGCAACAGCATGGCGCGCCCTTACCCGGGCTCGACACTGAAGTAAACCATGGCGCTTGCGCCGGCGGGCGGTGGGGGTAGGCTGGGATTCACCCCAGGAGAGGACTTCGGTGTCTTAGCAAGCTCGCCCTGAACGCTGGTTCAGACCGCCCCGCGCGGCGCCTCGCCGTTGCTTGCTCCCCGCCTTCGAGACCGAACCTCCATGCCCAACTATCACCTCCCGCGACTACGCGGGGCCGCAGGATCTGCGCGCCATGCAGGCGTTGGTGCAGGCCGCCTGGACCCGCCGCGCCCACCTCCACGTCGGCGACCTGGTCTGGCAGCGCTATCCGCGCGCCGCCACGCCCGACTGGCCGACCCGGCTCTGGTTCGACGGCGACGAAATCGTCGCCTGGATCTGGGCCTGGTCGGAAGCCGATGCGGCCGCCGACGAGGACCAGTTCTACCTCGTCGTTCGCCCGGGCCATGGCGAGTTGTTCGACGCCGCGCTCGATTGGGCCGAGGCGATCAGCCGACGCGCCAAGGTCGGGACGATCGCCTTCGAGCACGACACGCCGCTGATCGAGGCGCTGAGCCGCCGCGGCTATCGTCCACGGACCCATGGGCCGTTCGGCCTGCACATGTTCCGCGCGCTCGATCATATCGACGAGCCCGTCTTGCCGGCCGGCTTTGCGGCCGTGTCGATGGTCGAGATCGGCGATGTCGAGGCCAAGGTCGCCGGCCATCGCGCCAGCTGGTCGAGGTTCGCCGTCTACGACCCGGCCGACCCGCCGCTGGTCTCGGGCGTCACCGTGGAGCGATATCGCGACATGATGCAGACTTGGCCCTACCGGCCCGACCTCGACTTCGGGATCCGCGCGCCGGACGGCCGCATCGTCGCCTCGTGCACGACCTGGCTGGACGAGGTCAATCGCGTCGGCCTGTTCGAGCCGGTGGGGGTCGATCCGGAGTTCCGGCGGATGGGCCTGTCGCGCGCGATGTGCCTGGCCGCGCTCAAGGCCTTGAAGGCCGCCGGCGCCACGCTGGCCACCGTCAAGCCGCGCGGCGATCTCGACTATCCCGTCCCCCGCCAAGCCTATCGCGCGATGGGTTTTGTCAGCGAAGGACGCCAGGGAATTTACGAGCGTCGCTGAGCCCGTGGGCGCCGCCGCCTAGCCTCAAGGCGCCCCGTTGCGGAATCGCCACGGCTTAAGAAAACACTACCATAAAGCGGGAACTGCCAGCCAAGTCGCGTATTGAGTGCTAAACGTAAGGCGGAGCTAGGCAGAACGCCGGCCCGCGCCTTGCCCAATTCTGAACCGGGATGGCTGGTCATGTCTGCAGGTCACCTTGTCGTTTTCCCCTCGCCGGGCGAGCCGGACTTGCCGGGCGATCGCATCCGCCGCCTGCAATACGAGGCGAGGACTCTGGCGCGCGAGCACATCGAGTTGCTGGCGGCCACGCTGGCGGAGGTCTCGCGCCTGTCCGGCGAGATCGCCGAGGGGGGCGAGATCTATCCGGTCGGCGCGCGCGAATTGTCGCGCCGATTGACCGACGAAGCGAATATGGCGTCGTTGACGCTGACTGCGATCATCGACCGCACCTAGCGTCGCCGTTACTACATATGGGCGCTTTCCCTCCGGAAGCGCGCTAGGTTTGGCGTTCGAGCCTAAAGGCGCTAAGCTTCGCGTCGGGGGTCGAATTGGAGCGCCATGCGCGGGATCGCCCTATTCAGCCTGCTGGTGCTGACGAACGGCACGGCCTTCGCCGCGGCGGAAACGGCGGCTGCACGCGCTTCCGGCGACTGGCGGCTGAGTGAAGTCGGCGGCAAGGTCGCCTGCACGCTCACCCTTACCCGCCAGACCAGCTTCGCCGGCTTCGAGCTCAAGGCGCCGCTGGCCTGCCGCCGCGCGTTCCCGGCGCTGAAGTTGGTGGCGAACTGGGCGCTCGACGAAAAGGGCGGCATCGTGCTGTCCGACGCGCGGGCCCAGCCGATCGTCACCTTTCCGGTGCAGGCCAAGGGCCCGTACGAGGCCAAGGCGCCCGACGGCCGGACCTGGCGGCTGGAGCCGGTGAAACCGGGCGCGCCGTCGCCCGACGAAGGCCCGATCCAGACCGCGCCGCCGGTCGGCTAGCGCCTTCCGCCGCGCCAGGCTTTCGCTGGCGCACCACAGGCGATAAGACCGACCTATGACTCAGCGGAGAACTCCGACCGAAATCTTCAAGCGCGCGCTCGCCAACGCGGCGCGTTCGCTTGCCGAGCAGCCGGACCTCGAAGTGGTGTTCTCCGGCGACGGCCCCAGCCTGACCGGTCACCGCGCGGTGTTGCCGCACCCGCCCCGTGAACTCTCCGGGGTCGAGACCACCCGCATCCGCGGCCTGGCCGACCAGCTCGCCCTGCGGGTCGCCCACCACGACGAGGCGGTGCACGGCAAGGCGCGGCCGAAATCGATCGAAGGCGCGCAGGTCTATGACGCACTGGAGCAGGCCCGGATCGAGGCGATCGGCGCCAACGCCCTCGGCGGCGTGCGCGACAACCTGGCGGCGGTCTGGGAGCAGGCGGTCCAGCGCAAGGGCCTCGACCACCTGATCGACCCGGCTGCGGCGCCGATGGCCGACATCCTGGCGCTGATCGTCCGCGAGCGTCTGACCGGCTCGCCCCCGCCGCCCGCCGCCAAAGCCCTCGTCGACGCCTTCCGCGAGCAGGTCGAGGCCAAGGCGGGGCCCGATCTGGACAAGCTGACGGGCACGATCGAGGACCAGAAGGCGTTCGCCCGCATCGCCCGCGCCATCGTCCGCGACATGGAGCTGGGCGACGATCTCTCCGACGCTCCCGACCAGGATTCGCAGGAGGAGGAGAGCCAGGACGGCGAGGCCGAGTCCAGCGACGAGGGCGAAGGCGAGGGCGAGGACCAGTCCCCGCAAAGCGCTACGCTCGACGATTCCGAGAAGTCGCACCGCGAGTCCGAGACGGCCGAGAGCACCCTCACCGAGACCGAGGAGGACGAGAACGCCGAACCGTCCGACGACGAGCTGGAGACCGGCGACGGCGACCGGCCCGCACGTCCGGATCTGAAGGACAGCGGCAAGGCCGAGCCGGCCTACAAGGTCTACACCACCAGCCACGACGAGGTGGTCATCGCCGAGGAACTCTGCGACGCCGAGGAGCTGACAAGGCTGCGCGCCTACCTCGACCAGCAGCTGGCGCACCTCTCCAATGTCGTGGCGCGCCTGGCCAACCGGCTGCAGCGCCGCCTGCTGGCGCAGCAGAACCGCACCTGGTCGTTCGACCTCGAGGAGGGCCTGCTCGATGTCGCCAGGCTCACCCGCGTCATCGTCGACCCCACCGCCCCGCTGTCGTTCAAGCAGGAGGAGGACACCGAGTTCCGCGACACCGTGGTCTCGCTGCTGATCGACAATTCCGGCTCGATGCGCGGGCGGCCGATCATGGTCGCCGCCGTCTGCGCGGACATCCTGGCGCGGACGCTGGAGCGCTGCGGGGTGAAGGTGGAGATCCTCGGCTTCACCACCCGGGCCTGGAAGGGCGGCGCCTCGCGCGACGACTGGCTCAAGAACGGCAAGCCGCCGGCGCCGGGCCGCCTGAACGACCTGCGCCACATCGTCTACAAGTCGGCCGACGCCCCCTGGCGGCGGGCGCGCAAGAACCTCGGGCTGATGATGCGCGAGGGGCTCTTGAAGGAGAACATCGACGGCGAGGCGCTGATGTGGGCGCACCAGCGCCTGATCGGCCGGCCCGAGCAGCGCCGCATCCTGATGGTGATCTCCGACGGCGCGCCGGTTGACGATTCCACGCTGTCGGTGAACTCCGGCCACTATCTCGAGCGCCACCTGCGCAAGGTGATCGGCGAGATCGAGGGCAAGAGCCCGGTGGAGCTGATCGCCATCGGCATCGGCCACGACGTCACCCGCTACTATCGCCGCGCCGTCACCATCGTCGACGTGGAGCAGCTGGGCGGCGCGATGACCGAGCAGCTCGCCTCGCTGTTCGAGGAGGAGCCGCGGGCCGTCAGCAAGGCGGCGATGGACCTGCTGAAGGCCCCGCCAGCCGCGCTCGGGCCGGCGAGGGGCACTTCGCCGCGCAAGGTGCGCGAGGCGCTTCCTTGAAGCCAGCCTGCGTCGCGGACTACCGCGAGGCGGCGCGGCGCCGGCTGCCGAGGGTGCTGTTCGACTACATCGACGGCGGCTCCTACGCCGAGGAGACCCTGGCCGCCAACGTCAGCGACATCCAGGCGTTGAAGTTGCGCCAGCGGGTGCTGAAGGACGTCTCCAAGCTTTCGCTCGAGACCGAGCTGTTCGGCCAGAAGCTGTCGATGCCGGTGGTGCTCTCGCCGGTCGGTCTGGCGGGCATGTATGCGCGCCGGGGCGAGGCGCAGGCGGCGAGGGCGGCCAAGGCGGCCGGCGTGCCGTTCACCCTTTCCACCGTCGGCGTCTGCACCATCGACGAGATCGCCAGGGCCGCGCAGCCGCCGTGGTTCCAGCTCTACATGATGCGCGATCGTGGCTTCATGGAGCATGTGCTGCAGGTGGCGGCCGAGGGCGGCTGCCCGGTGCTGGTGTTCACTGTCGACCTCGCGGTGCCCGGCGCGCGCTACCGCGACACCCGCAACGGCATGATCGCCACCACCGCCGCCCAGCGCTTCAGCCAGACCCTCGACGGGCTGGCTCACCCGGCCTGGCTCTGGGACGTGCAGCTGAACGGTCGTCCGCACACGCTCGGCACCGTGGCCGGCGCCAGCCAGGACCTGAAGCGGCTGATGGAGTTCTTCGGCTGGATCGCGCGCAACTTCGACCCTGCGATCACCTGGGCCGACCTCGACTGGATCCGCGCGCGCTGGAAGGGGCCGATCGTGATCAAGGGCGTGCTCGACGTCGCCGACGCCCGCGAGGCGGTGCGCGTCGGCGCCGACGGGATCGTCGTGTCCAACCACGGCGGCCGCCAGCTCGACGGCGCGCCTTCGTCGATCCATGCGTTGCCGCCAATCGCCCAGGCGGTCGGCGACAAGGTCAGTGTACTGATGGACGGCGGCGTGCGCTCCGGACTCGACGTACTGAAGGCGATGGCGTGCGGCGCGAAGGCCTGCCTGATCGGCCGCGCCTGGGCCTGGTCGCTCGGCGCGAGAGGCGAGGCCGGCGTCGCGCACATGCTGCAGATTCTGCGGCAGGAGCTGCGCGTGGCGATGGCGCTGACGGGTTGCGTGGATGTAAATTCCGCGAGCGCCGATTTGTTGGCGGATTAGCCAAAAGCCCTTTTCAGCCGCGAGGATTTCCCAGCATGCCAGAGATCGCCCTCCCGACTCCCGACGGCGACGCCCGCGCCTTCACCTTCACCCCAAAAGGCGACGGCCCCTGGCCCGCCGCGATCATCTTCATGGACGCCCCGGCGATCCGCCCGGCGCTGTTCGAGTTCGGCGAACGGCTGGCCGCCAACGGCTACTTCACCCTGCTGCCCGACCTGTTCTGGCGCGCCGGCCCCTACGCGCCGATCAACGTCAAGGAGGTGTTCGCCGACGAAGCCAAGCGCCGCGAGGTGTTCGGCAAGCTGACCGGCTCGACCAGTCCCGAAAAGCAGCTGGTCGACGCCAAGGCCTGCCTCGACTACCTGGCCGCCCAGCCACAGGTGAAGGGCGATAAGGTCGCGATCACCGGCTACTGCATGGGCTGCGGCGTCGTCATGCGGGTGGCGGGGACCTATCCCGACCGCATCGCCGCCGCCGCCGGCTTCCATGGCGGACGCCTCGCCACCGACGCGCCGGACAGCCCGCACCTGCTGGCGCCGAAGATCACCGCCAAGGTGCTGGTCGCCGGCGCCGAGGAGGACGCCGGCTTCCCGCCCGAGCAGGCCGACCGCCTGCGTGCGGCGCTGACCTCGGCCGGCGTCGACAACGAGGTGACCATCTATCCGGGCGCCCGCCACGGCTACACCATGCCGGACCTGCCGGTTTACAACGAGACGGCGGCCGAACGGCACTGGCGCGAAATGCTGGCGCTGTTCGACGAGACGCTGAAGGCGGCGGCTTAGACGACTTCTCCCTTCCCCCTTGCGGGGAAGGGTCGGGGATGGGGGTGTTGGCTCGCCGCCCGCCGATTCAGCGCGACGCATCCCTCTCGTTCAGCACCCGGTTGACACCCCCACCCCTGACCCCTCCCCGCAAGGGGGAGGGGAACGGCGCCTGCTGACGCCGGCCGTCAGGAGCGGCGCTATTATCCGCCCATGACCCAGTCCCTCGAAGGCGGCTGCGCGTGCGGGGCGGTGCGGTATCGGCTCGCGTCGGCGCCGATGTTCGTCAACTGCTGCCACTGCACCTGGTGCCAGCGCGAGACGGGCGGCGCGTTCGTCATCAATGCGATCATCGAGACCTCGCGGGTCGAGGTGATCGCCGGCGAGACGCTGGCCGTTGCGACCGCGAGCGAAAGCGGCGCGCCGCAGATCATCCATCGCTGCCCGACGTGCTCACGTCGCGCTGTGGAGCCACTACGGCGGCCGCACTCGGACCGCGTTCGTGCGGGCAGGCACGCTGGACAAGCCCAACCCGGTGGCGCCGGACGCCCACATCTTCACGCGCTCCAAGCTCCCCTGGGTGAACCTGGAGGGCGGCGCGCCAGCGTTCGAGGTCTTCTACGAGCTGGACACGATGTGGCCGCCGGAGAGCCTGGCGCGGCGCAAGGCGGCGCTGGCGGAAGGCTAGATCGACGCCGCGCTCACTTCGTGTGGGCGTTGGCGTCGTGGCCCGCGTGGGTCGCATCCGTGTACATATCCACCTGAGAGGCGTGCTCCGCGGACCAGATCCCGCTCCGGGTGTTCTTCAGCTGGGCGAGTTCGGTGGACTGCTGGTTGATCTGGGTTCGCAAGGCGTCGCGCTGCGGCCCCTGCGCGCGCCGCTCGGCGACCATTTCGTCATGGATCTGCTTGCTCAGGACCTTGATCTGAGCGTCGATCTGCTTCTGCTGCGCGCGTTCGGTCGCCAGCTTTTGGCGATCCTGGCTCAGGTCGGCCCGTGGGGCGACGTGCGACGGCTGCGCCAAACAAACGGAGGGGGCTAGCAGGAGCGCGGCTAGCAGCAGGGGGCTTGGATTGAACTTGGCCATGATGTCCTCGAACTGGAACTGGGAGACGAGGATCAACGCGCAAAACATGGCGCCGTTGCGATGACCGGGACCTGGCGGCCCCGGCGCCGCGTTTCTGCTCAGCGCGCGAGCGGTTTCAGCGGGTCTTCCAGCCCATCGGGCAGGGCCACTTCGGCGACGTTCAGCGTCATCGAGACGATGTCGTAGTAACCGCTGACGGCGATCAGATCGATCACGCCGGCTTCGCCCAGCAGCGCCTGGGCGCGGGCCAGGGTGGCGTCGCTGACCCGGCGCGTCGCGCGCAGCTCGGTGCAGAAATCGTAGACCACCGCCTCGTCGGCCTGCATCGCGGCCGGCCGGCGGCCCGCGGCGATGTCGGCGGCGACCGCGGGGTCGAGGCCGGCTTCCAGCGCCAGACGATGGTGCGCGTACCACTCGAACTGGGCGTCCCAGGCGCGCGCCGTGATCAGGATCGCCAGCTCGTTCAGCCGACGCGGCACGGACGACGAGAAGCGCAGGTATTCGCCGACCCTCTGCAGACGCTGGGCGATCTCGGGGCTGCGCAGCCAGGCCTGGAACGGCCCGCGCAGGCCGCCGCGCGGTCCGGACTGGATCGCCTCGGCCACTTCGCGCTGGGCCGGCGTCATGTCTTCGAGTGTGAGCGGCGGGTAGCGGTCAGGGCGGTCTGGCATGGGGCGCTTCCTGGTGTCTGGATTCCGTTCGATCAGACCCGGCTGGCAGCGTCCAGACGCAAAAAGCCCCTCGGAATCGATCCGAGGGGCTCTTCAGCGCGGGGGCGAGTGGGGGGAGGACCCGCCCAGCGGCTGAATCGTCGCCTGCTAGCAGGCGTAGTGGAAACGGCGGATCACGTAGCCGCCATAGTAGGGGTCCCAGACCCGGCGCGTGCCGACGCAGTCGCCGCCGTAGTAGTCATCGTCGTAGTAGCCGGGACCATAGTAGGGGCCGCCGTAATAGCCGCCGTAGTAGTAGGGGCTGGCGATCGCCGCACCGAGCGCGAAACCGGCCAGGCCGGCGCCGACGCCCCAGCCGCGCCCGCCGCGCCAACCGTCACCGCGGAATCCGCCACCGTGAAAGCCGCCGCCGCCGCCGTGGAAACCACCGCCGCCATGGAAGCCGCCGCCGCCGCCGCGGGGCGCGGCATCCGCCGTCGTGGCCGCCGCGCCGAGCGAACCCAGCGTCGTCAAGGCCATCGCCCCCGCGGTCAACATCTTGCGCATATCGGAACCTCCTAAGCGTCCCTAGTCGAAAGGGTTAACGTCCGACGAGCCGATCGGCTCCGACGTCACGTTGGCGCTGAAGATGGCGGAGGGCGGCTGAACCTGCGCTGAACGGATGGTTAAGCGGCGTTCAGGCGTTGACGTCGATGACCACGCGGCCGCGGACCTTGCCGTCGAGGATGTCGGCGCCCAGCGCCGGCGCGTCGGCGAGCTTGGCGTCGACGCGCATCGCGGCGAGCTTCGTCAGATCCAGGTCGGCGGCGAGGCGCCTCCAGGCTTCCTCGCGCTTGGCCTTCGGCGCCATCACCGAGTCGATGCCGGACAGGGTGACGCCGCGCAGGATGAACGGCGCGACGCTGCCGGGCAGGTCCATGCCCTGGGCGAGGCCGCAGGCGGCCACCGCGCCGCCGTAGCGGGTCTGGCTCAGCGCGTTGGCCAGCGTGTGGCTGCCGACCGCGTCCACCGCGCCGGCCCAGCGCTCGCGGCCCAGCGGCCGACCCGGACCGGCGAGCTCGGCCCGGTCGATGATCTCGGCGGCGCCGAGGCCGGTCAGATAGCCGCCCTCGGTCTCCTTGCGGCCGCTGGAGGCGATCACGCGGTAGCCGAGCTTGGCCAAGAGCGCGATCGCCACGCTGCCGACGCCGCCGGCCGCGCCGGTGACCAGGATGTCGCCCTTCTCCGGCGCGACGCCTTCGTGCTCGAGCGCCATCACCGCGAGCATGGCGGTGTAGCCGGCGGTGCCGATCGCCATGGCCTCGGCGGTGGAGATCGCGTCCGGCAGCTTGACCAGCCAGTCGCCCTTGACCCGCGCCTTGCCGGCATAGCCGCCGTGGTGGGTCTCGCCGACGCCCCAGCCGTTCAGCACCACCCGCTCGCCGGCCTTGAAGCCGGGGTTGTCGGACTTTTCGACCACGCCGGCGAAGTCGATCCCCGGGGTCAGCGGCCACACCCGCACCACCGGCGCCTTGCCGGTCAGCGCCAGCCCGTCCTTGTAGTTCACGGTGGAGTATTCGACCCGGACGGTGACGTCGCCCTCCATCAGGTCGGCCTCGGTCAGATCCTCGAAGCGGGTCTCCTGGCCGGTGTCGGTCTTGTGGAGGCGGATGGCGCGGAAGGTGGCGGTCACTTGGGCTTTCTCCTGGCTCATCCCATATGCAACAAGCCCTCGTTGGAGGCCAGCGCGGGCGGCATTGGAGCACGACAGGACCGCGCATGAGCGAGCCGCACACCACCTCGTCCAACGGACACGGCGACCCTGCCGCCGCCGCAAAGAGCGCCCCGTCGCGCCAGTTCGTCTGCGCCAGCTGCGGCGCCGCCAACCGCGTCCCCATGGCCAAGGATGCGTCCGCGGCCAAGTGCGGACGCTGCGGCGAGAAGGTGCTGACCGGCGCGCCGGTCGAGGTCACTGGCGCGCAGTTCGAGGCGCACAAACGCTCGACCAAGGGCGCGGCGCTGCTGCTCGACGTCTGGGCGCCGTGGTGCGGGCCGTGCCGGGCGATGGCGCCCCAGTTCGCCGCCGCCGCCCGCGAGCTGGAACCGGACGTGCGGCTGCTGAAGCTCAACTCGGACGCCGATCCACAGGTCGCCTCGCAGCTCGGCGTGTCGGGCATCCCGGCGCTGTTCCTGATCAGGGACGGCCAGGTCGTCGCCCGCCAGGCCGGGCTGATGAACCGCCAGCAGATCGTATCGTTCGTGCGTCAGGCCCTGGGGCCCGCTGGCGGCGGCTCGGTGCATTAGGCGGGTCGAATTGAACTGGAAGACGTCACGCCCAGCTCAAGGCTCGGCGCAGAGTCGACGTCATGGCCGGGCTTGTCCAGGCCACCCATCGACCCGCCGTGACGCCGCCCGATCCTGGACCGCCGGCAAATGCGGCGCCGTGGGTGGCCGGGACAAGCCCGGCCATGACGTAGGAGTTCGTTCTGGCTACTTTCGACGTCATCGCCGGGGCTTGTCCCGGCCACCCATCGTTGGGCGATCCGCTGCTGGTCGACCGCAAACTCCGGAGCAACTGCATGGTGGGTGGCCGGGACAAGCCCGGCCATGACGTTTGACAGAGCGCGCTCTAGACCATTGAGAAAAAGCGACGATCGACGCTACGGCCGCCAGCAGGGCCGTACGCGGGATTCGTACCGTTACTAGTAGTACCCTAGCGGGCGACCCCGCCGAGGGGCGCCACGGGCCTTCCAGACGCCGCGGCGGGGCGCCTCAGCTCTGCCCGAAGCGTTCCTTGCGCCGGCCCTTGACGGCCAGATCGACCGTGGCGAGGCGGCGCTCGCCTTCCAGCCGCATCTGCAGGCCGGGCATGTGCATCATCGCCTGGTAGTCGCCCAGGCTGTCCTCGACCGCGTTGGTGAAGCCCTGCGCGTCCTGGGCCTTGTTCATCTGGATCTTGGCCATGCGCAGCGCGTCCGGGGCTGTTCTCGGCGACCCGGCGCGCCCAGGCGAAAGCTTCGCGCTCGAGCTCTGCGGGAGCCAGCACGCGGTTGACCAGACCGTAGCGCGCCGCCTCGTCGGCTGAGATGAAGCGGCTTTCGAACACCAGCTCCTTGGCGCGGCGGATGCCGATGTCCCAGGGAATGGTGTTGTACTCGACGAAGCCGCCGAGGAATTCCGCGGTCTCGGAGGCGAAGATCACGTCCATCGCCGCCGCCAGCATCCATCCGGCGTAGATGCAGTAGCCCTCCACCATCGCGATGGTCGGCTTGGGGAAGTTGCGCCACTTGAGCAGCAGGTCGAGATTGTACTTCTTGAACTGGTCGTAGGTCTGGATGCCTGGCTTGGCCCCCAGCGCGCGGCGATATTCGATGCCTTCCGGCGTGCCGAGGTCGTGGCCGGTGGAGAAGACCCCGCCGGCGCCGCGCACCAGAACCACCCGCACGGCCTCGTCGTCGCGGGCCAGATCGAACGCCGCGTCGATCTCGTCGAGCATGCGATAGCCCTGGGCGTTGCGGTACTGCGGACGGTTCAGCGTGATCACGCCGACCGCGCCGTCCGCGGCGTAGATGATGTCCTCGAACGCCATCGGGGCCTCGTGGGCCGGGCCGCCTAGTGCAGCACCACCTTCACATTGTCGCCTTCGATCTCGACGCGCCGCATCACCGCCATCCGCGTCCCGCCGGTCGCCGGCGCCGCGACGGTGATCACGTACCAGGCGCCGTTGGGGATGCCGGAGAAGGCGAAATGGCCGCCGCCGTCGCACGTCGCGTGCCGGGCGTAGCGGGCGTATTCGGCGCCGTGCTCGGGGGGCGTGCGGCTCTTGACGTCGTCCACCGGCATCGCCGCCTGCGAGGTCGACAGGTAGAGGATGCGCATCCGCGCCCGGCTCCAGGGCGTCTCCGGCGCCAGCACCACGTCCTGGCAGCCGTAGCGCATCGAGCCGTTGCGGTAGGCCATCACGCCGTCGATGCTGCCGGATCCCGAGCCCTGGGACCAGGCGAAGTCGGATTCCTGAAATGATTCAGGGCCGCCGCGCGACGGTGGGGTGTAGGCGGGGCCTGGCCCGGTAGATTGGCCGAAGCCAGAGGTTTCGCAGGCCCCGAGGGCCGCCGTAGCCAAGACGATGAGGAGGGTGCGCTGCATGGCAGTCTTCGTCCCTGAAAGTTTCATTGAGGCAAAGGTCAACGGCACTTGCAAGTCAAGGCTCGATTCCCTCTTGGCGAGGCCGACCCTTAACAGCGATAAGCGACCGCGGCCGCGGCCCGAGGGTCTCGAGCGCAGGTGGAACGAACAGGGAGACGCATCATGAAGGCCGCAATTCTTCGCGAGGTTGGCAAGCCACTTTCGATCGAACAGGTCCAGATCGGCAAGCCCGGACCGCACGAAGTGCTCATCCGCACCGCCGCGGCGGGCGTCTGCCACTCGGACATTCACTTCTGGGAAGGCTCCTACCCCTATCCGATGCCGGCCGTGCTGGGCCACGAGAGCGCCGGCGTGGTCGAGCAGGTCGGCTCCGAGGTGCGCACGGTGAAGGTGGGCGACCACGTAATCACCTGTCTCTCCGCCTTCTGCGGCCACTGCGAACACTGCCTGACCGGCCACATGTCGCGCTGCCAGAGCCCTGAGGTCCGCCGCGAACAGGGCGACGAGCCGCGCATCACCCAGGACGGCCAGGCGATGCAGCAGTTCCTGAACCTGTCGTCGTTCGCCGAGCAGATGCTGATCCACGAACACGCCTGCGTCGCGATCCGCCCCGACATGCCGCTCGACCGCGCCGCCCTGATCGGCTGCGGGGTCATGACCGGCGTCGGCGCGGTGATCCACACCTCGAACGTCCGTCCAGGCGAGACCGTGGCGGTGATCGGCTGCGGCGGCGTCGGCCTGGCGGCGATCAACGGCGCGGCGATTGCCGGCGCCGGGCGGATCATCGCCATCGACCTGTCGCCCGGCAAGGACAACATGGCCCGCCAGTTCGGCGCCACCGACTTCATCTGCGCCGGCGAGAAGGACGCGGTGAAGGAAGTGATGGAGATGACCAAGGGCGGCGTGCACCACAGCTTCGAGGCCATCGGCCTCGGCAAGACCGCCGAGCAGGCCTTCAACATGCTGGCCCGCGGCGGCACCGCCAATGTGATCGGCATGATCCCGATCGGCCAGACGGTGACGCTGATGGGCGCCGCGTTCCTGGGCGAGAAGCGCATCCAGGGCTCGCTGATGGGCTCCAACCGCTTCCCGGTCGACATGCCCCGGCTGGTGGACTTCTACATGTCCGGCAAGCTGAAGCTCGACGAGATGATCTCGCGCCGCATCAAGCTGGAAGACGTCAACGAGGCCTTCTCCGAAATGAAGGGCGGCCAGATCGCCCGCTCGGTGATCACCTTCGACGCTTAACACGCCGCGTTGGCCAATTGTGCGGGAGAGCCGCAAACATCGCTTCCAGCGCCCCCCTGCTCAACGTCATGGCCGGGCTTGTCCCGGCCACCCATGCGCGCGGCTCCACGATGGGTCGCCGGCATTCCGCGCTTCGCGCTTCAGCCGGCGATGACGTGGGTTGCAGAACTGAGCGGGCAGGGTCTCACCGTGACTAGGGGCGGCGTTCCTTAGGGCTCGACCGGGATCCCGGCGCACTTGTCAGCCGCCCGCACCGGGTTGCAGACGGTGATCTCGCCGTTCGGCAGCCGCGCCTGGTAGTCGGAGAGGCGCGTGTCGGGGTGCGGGTAGTCGGTCGACACATACTGCGCGCCGGACTGCAGCGCGGCGTCGCGGCGGGTCGTGTCGTTGCTGCGCGCCTCCACCGTGTCTGCATCGGCGCGGGTGCGCACGACGAAGCCGGCCTTCACGTCGGCGGTGATGCGCGGGACGTCCGATTGCTCGTTGAGCGTGATGTAGCCGGCGGCCGGTGAGGCCTCGTCGGTGTAGACGAACAGCACGCGGCCTTCGAGCGAGGCGCGCTTGCCGCGGTAGGCGGCGACGTGCGCCGGTCCCTCGTCGAGTGCGAACAGGAAGCGGCCGCGCGAGGCGCCCAACGTCGGCCAGCCGTGCTTCAGCACCGCCTCGCGCAGGGTCGGATAGCGGCCCTGGATGTCGTCCGGCGTGATCAGCTGCGACGGCTTGAAGACGGAGCGGATCTCCGCGTCGAGCGCGTCGTAGGCCTTCTCGTCGAACGGCAATTCGTCGGTCCCGCCCGGCGCGTGGCTCTTTTCGTCGTTGGTGTTCATGGTGATCAGGATCGGGGTGTGGCGCGGATGCGCCCGCGACCAGTTCTCGATGATGGTCAGGCACTCGACGAAGGTCAGGCAGTTGGAGGTGAAGTCGATGTCCTGGATGTGCAGTACCTTGAAGCCGGGTTTGGACATCGCCGCCACATAGGCCGGGTCCTCCGGCAGGCCGGTGAGCTTGAGCCCGGCCGGATGGGCGAAGCGGCCGCCGTCGGGGTCGTAGACCAGGTCCAGCTCCAGCGCCCGCATGCCGTCGTTGAGTTGCTCCAGCAGCGGCGGGTGGCTGTAGTCCAGCCCAACCCACGCCTTGGGCGCGACGCCGCGGATCAGGCCCATGATCTTCTCCGGCGTACGCACGTGGTAGCTGTTGTGCGTGCCGACCGTCATCAGGTCGTTGAGGTGGAGGTTGCGGTCCATCCAGGCCTGGGCGCAGCCCTTGCCGGCCTTGGCGGCGTCCGGCGCGTGCAGGTCGCAGGCCGCCGCGCCGGTCGCGAAAAGCCCCACCGCCATCGCCACGGCGGCGCCACCGATCGAACCCATCCCGGAACCCCCAGTTGACTGGGCGCCAGCTTACTTCGCTTCGACCGGCTCGACCAGGAAGTGACGGCCCTCCGGATCGTCGATCTCGACCACCCAGACGTCCGGATCGATGCGGATCGCGCGCTCGATGTAGGCGTCGAGGTCGGCCTCGTCGGTGGAGAGGATCGGCTGCATCCAGAAGCGCTCGCCGTCGCCGCGGGTGGCCTCGGCCAGCAGCTTTGCCTCGCCCTTGCGCCGGTTGACCAGCTTCACCAGCACCGCGCCGCCCCGGCTGTCGCCCTTGCGCCCGACCGTGGCGAAGGCGCCGCCCTGGTGGGCGCGGCGGATCAGGGCGTAGACCCAGATGGCGGTGTCGATCTGCACGAGTGTTCCGATTGCGAAGGACGGACCTTACGTCGCAGGCGGGGTAACGGGGAAGAAAGCATCGCGCCCTATGAGAGGTCCCGGCTGCGACGGGATTCGATGGGGTGATGGCGATCAAGGGCAGGCTCGCGCTGGCGGCCGCGGCGACGCTCGGCGCGCTTGCGGTCGGGCCGGCGCTGGCGGCGACGCCGGCGGCCGACCTTTTCTACCAACGCGCGCTGATGACGGCGGCCGATGGCGCGTGCCGCCTGTTCGCGCCCGATGTCGCGACGGCGCTGGCAGCCTCGAAGGCGCAGGCGCGCGGCGCGGCGCTGCGGTCCGGCGCCGATCCGGCCAGCCTCGCGGCGGCGGAGGCGCAGGCGACCGTTACGGGGGCGGCCGAGTGCCGATCGGCGGGCATGGCCGCCGCCGCCCAGCAGGTGCGCGCGGCCTTCGCCAGCTACGCCCGTCTCGACCGGATGGATTTCCCGGGCGAGTTCGCCGCCTGGGTCGCCGAGCGGCCGGCGTCGGACACCGCGCCGCGCTGGCACATCTCCCAGCGCGCGCGCTTCGGTTGGGACGTGATGCTGTTCGGGCTCGCCGGTCACGGCGCGGACCGACCGCTGACCGCGGTGGCGAGCTTTGCGGACGGGGCGCAGCCTTACGGCGCGCGTCTGGTGCTGCGCGACACCGAAACCACCAACGGTCCCTACCTCGACGCCCGCCAGGCCGACATCGATGGCCACATCCCGATCGACGGCCGGCTGCCGCCGCGGGCCTCCACCCGCATCTTCGAAGCCGGCGAGATGAAGCCGGCCGACAAGGCGCTGGTCATGAGCGACATGACCGGGGCCGTCGCGTTCGAGTTTCCGCAGGCGGCGGTCGACGCGCTGGCGCAGCTCGATCCGCGGGAGACGGTGGCGGTGGAGTTCCTGTTCACCGGCGACGACGGCGAGACGGTGCGGACCGCCTACGTGGAGGTCGGCGACTTCGCCGCCGCGAAGGCGTTCCAGTCGATCGCGCAGCGCTAGCGCGGACTACAGACGCGGATTGAAGGCGATCACGTTGTCGCCGACGGCCAGTCGCTGCGCGGGCGGCTCCAGCACCGGCGGGGCCGCCATCGCGTCTCGGTCCAGCACCGGCAGGCGCACGGAGACGGCGGTGCCCTCGCCGAGCACGCTCTTGATCACCATGGTCCCGCCGTGCAGCTCGGCGAACGCGCGCACCAGGGACAGCCCGAGCCCGGTGCCCAGCGCGCGCTGGTCAGCCCCGCCCGCCTGTTCGTAGGGGCGCCCGAGACGCTCGACATCGGCCGCCGAAATGCCGACGCCGGTGTCGGCGACGATGATCTCCAGCTCGCCGTTCTTCTCCCGGGCCAGCACGTTGATCTGGCCGCCGGTCGGCGTGAACTTCAGCGAATTGGACACCAGGTTCAGCACGATCTGCTTGATCGCCCGCCGGTCGGCGATGACGTCCAGCGGTTGCGGCGGCAGGCCGCCACGCAGGCCGATCTTGGCGGTGTCGGCCTGGACCCGGGTCAGGCGCAGCGCCGAGGACACCGCCTCGCGGGCGTCGAATGGCTCCAGCGTCAGCGAGAAGCGATCGGCCTCGATCTTCGACATGTCGAGCACGTCGTTGATCAGGTCCAGCAGATGTCCGCCCGACTCGTGGATCAGGCCGGCGTATTCGGCGTAGCGCTCCGACAGCGGGCCGAACATCTTCGAGCGCATGATGTCGGAGAAACCGATGATGGCGTTCAGTGGCGTGCGCAGCTCGTGGCTCATATTGGCCAGGAAGCGGGACTTGGCCTGCGCCACGTTCTCGGCGTCGGCCCTGGCCTGTTCGAGGAAGGCCTCGTGCGCCCGTTCGCGGCTGGTGTCGCGCACCACCGCGACCGCTTCCTCGCCCGCCAGGCCGCGAAGTTCGACCGAGAAGAACCGGTCGGGCGCCATCGGCGGGGCGAAGCCCACGCTGGCCTGTCCGGTGCGGTGCAGAATGTCGATGGCGGTGCGCGCCGCCTGCCGGTCGGCGGCGCCGGAAAGGCTTTCGAAGGCGCGGCCGACGAGGTCGAGGTCCCAGTCTTCCGGCGCGCCGCAGAAGGCTTCGCGGATCACGCCGGCGGCGTCCAGGCGGAGCACCAGGAACGGGCCGGCGTCGAGCAGACGCTTCACCTGGCTGGCTTCCTCCGCCCGCGCCGCCTCGCGTTCGCCGGCATGGGCCTTGGCCAGCTGCAGCGCCGCGGCCAATCCGATCGCCTCGATCGAGATCACCGCCAGCGGCAGCCAGGGATCGGTGGCGACCGCCGGCGCGGCGAGACCGGCTCCCGCGCCGAGCGCCACCACCGCGACCGTGGCCAGCGTCAGGGAGGCCCCAAGCGCGATGAAGCGGCGGCCGTCCAAGGCCGCCATCGCCGCGGCGGGGGCGAGAGCGAGCGCGGCGAGCGGACCGGTCAGTCCGCCGCTGAGGGCGATCGCGACGCCGGCGCCGAGCGGCCAGGCGAGGATCACCAGAAACTTGGCGGCGGGGCCACGGCGCCAGCGCAGCAGCTGGCCGACGAGGCCGGGCGCCGCGGCCGCGCCGAGGGCGAGGTTGAGGTCAGACGTCGGCGTGGTCGGCCAGAACAGCGCGCAGAGGCCCAGCCCGATCAGCCAGACGACGTGCCAATCGGCCGCCGCCCGGTAGGCGCGCGTCTCGATCTGCACGTCACTTGAAGCCATCGGCGTCCATACCCCTGTCAAAGCAGCCCTGACCCTATCGCTTTCGCCCGCCCTCGGCGAGGCAGCTCAATCGCTGCGCGACCCTTCGCGGGGGATGGATTGTGGATAGAAACGGAATCGTAAGCGGAGCCAAGCCAAGCTGCGGGTCCAATGAGGAAAATGTGAGGCGGCCAGCGCGATGTCCCAAGCGACGTCCCTAGCTCCGGATCTTGAACCGCCGCGGCCGGAACCAACGGCCGCGCGGCGCGCCATGGACGCCCAGAAGCGCTCGTTCCTGCGCATGGTGAGCCACGAACTGCGCACGCCGCTCAACTCGATCATCGGCTTCTCCGAGGTGATCTCGAAGGAGCTCTGCGGGCCGCTGGGATCGCCCCAGTACAAAGAATACGCCGAGCACGTGCGCCAGAGCGGGCTGAAGCTGCTGCGGCTGGTCAACCAGGTGCTGGAGATCGCCCGGCTGGAAGGCCACGTCACCGATCTCGACCCGATGCCGGAGCTGCTCGACCACGCGGTCGACGACGTGCTCGATACGCTGCGCGAAGACATCAATACCCGGCGCATTCGAGTGGTGGTCGAGGACGAGGGGCGGCTGCCCGGCGTCGTCGCCGATCCCCGCGCCCTCCGCACGGTGCTGACCAACCTGCTCCAGAACGCGGTCACCTATTCGCCCGAGGGCGGCGAAGTGCGGCTGAGCGCGCGCCGCGCGCCGGGCTGCGTGCGGATCGAGATCGAGGACGACGGCGAGGGCGTCGATCCGGCGGAAGTCCCGCGCCTGATGCGGCCGTTCGAACAGGGTCAGAACGCGCTCACGCGGTCGACCGAGGGCGCCGGGCTCGGCCTGCCGATCGTCGCGCTGCTTTGCCAGGCGATGGGCGGCGGACTGCGGCTGGTCAGCGAGCCCGGCAAGGGCCTGCGAGCCGAAGTGGTGCTCCCGCCGGCCTGACGCGCGTTGCGGCGCGGTCGGCGCCGACCTACATCGGGCGCTCGTTGATAAACTGGAGAGCGGCCGCCTTGAGCATCGATGCGGCGCTGGATGACCTGGACGCCGAATTCGAGCTGCTCGGCGATTGGGAACAGCGCTACCGCCATGTAATCGACCTTGGCCGCGGCCTCGAGCCGCTGTCGTCGGCCGAGCGGAGCGACGCCAACAAGGTGCGCGGCTGCGCCAGCCAGGTGTGGCTGGTCACCGAACCGCAGGCCGACGGCGCGCTGAAGTTCCGCGGCGACTTGGACGCCCACATCGTCCGCGGCCTGATCGCGATCTTGCTGCAGCTCTACAGCGGCCGCGCGCCGGCCGAGATCCTCGGTTTCGACGCCAAGGCGGCGTTCGTGCGGCTGGGCCTGACCGGGGCGCTGTCGGCGCAGCGTTCCAACGGGTTGTTTTCGATGGTCGAGCGGATCCGGCGCGACGCGGCGAGCGCGGCGTCCGCCGCCTAGGCTGCGCGAATGCCGGTGAGCGCTTCGTTGCGCGGGGCCAAGATCGCGTCGTAGCCGAGGATAACGTCGACGTCGCGGCCGTTGGTGGCCAGCGGCAGGCGCAGCCACAGCAACGTCATGTGCGATGCGCCGCGCCAGGCCATGCTGTGATGGCCGACGCGCGGGCGGCGCTCTTCCACCACCCGGTCGAGCTCCTCGCGCCAATACTCGGCCGCCGCGGAGTTGTAGACATCGGTGAGCTTCTTGCCGGTGATCTCGCCGCCGTAGACGCCGTAGAGGCCGGTGCCGGCGAGGCGGAGGCGATAGTCGCGGGGCTGGCCGATCACCTGGGTGAGGCTCACCGTCGGCAGCAGCCGCTTGATCCGCCCTGGATCCAGATCGCACCGCCGGGGCAGCGACCCGGGCTGGCGCAGGCCCGCCCAGTAGGCGAACAACTCCTCGTGGGCCCGTAAGGCCGTTGCTGGCGCGCCAAGCTGCGTGCTCATCTTCAGAGTCGTTAACAACCCATTGGAATCCCGACGAATCACTATCTCTCATTGAGAGAATCGGGGGAAGTCCCAATCTTGGACCCAGCGAAGATTAAGCGATAGCGTTGCGCTGTCGCAGCCCGGCTGTTGCCCAAGCGACTCAGGTCTGCCGCACAAATGAAAACCCCGCGCTCCTGGGAGCGCGGGGTTTCAGGCGTATCGCTGCGGAGCGACTAGCGCCGCTTGCGCGAGGCTTGGCGGCCGCCCTGGCCGAGGCCCATCTGCTTGGCCAGCTCCGAACGGGCGCGCGCGTAGTTCGGCGCCACCATCGGGTAGTCCTTCGGCAGATTCCATTTCGCCCGGTATTCCTCGGGGCTCATGTTGTATTTGGTGCGCAGGTGGCGCTTCAGCGACTTGAACTTGCGCCCGTCCTCCAGGCAGATGAGGTAATCGGGTGTGATGGAGCGGCGTACCGGCACCGCCGGCTCCTTCGGCGCAACCTCGGCCGGCTCGGCGCCGCCCGTGATGTTCGCCAACGCGCGATGGACGCTCTGGATCAACGCGGGCAGGTCGCTCGTGGCGATGGTGTTGTTACCGACGTAAGCCGACACGATGTCGGCCGTCATCTCAATCACCTCAGATTTTTCATCCATGATTTTTTGTTCCATCCTGACCTGACACTAGGAATTCGACCTGATTCCTCAGATCACTGTCGAGCGTCTTATAGAAGACGCTTTAACGTCACAAGACAGTTTTTTTATGCTGTCTTCAGCGTCCACAGAGAAGATGAGCGAAGGATTACGGCTGAGTTGGGGAGATTGGAAAGTGGGTGCGCGTCGCAGCCTGCTTTATTGCAGCGCAGCAATCACGGCATGACCCCAAACAACCTGCGCCGTTCCCGTCGCGGAAGCAGTTGCGAATAACCATGTTCGGAAAAGCGCCGGTGAAACGAGTTCACCGACAGTCGTTCAGGTCAGCGCTTCAGCTCCGAGCCGAACGCTAGCATTGCGGAGCGCTGCGGAACCGAGAATTCATCCAGGGCGGCGGCGTCTTCTTCGCGGATCGCCTTGATCAACGCTGGCGTCATCGCCGACGAGAGCGACCAGTTCCAGTAGCGCAGCACGGTCTGCGCGCGGTCGACCGCCACCATGTCGAACATCGAGATTACGTGGAGCAGTTGTGGCGCGACTTCGCCGTCTTCGGTGGTCTCGGGCCGGCCAAGGGCGCGCCAGAGCTGGCGCAAGGCGGTGCGCGGAAGGCCGGTCGCCTTGCACAGCACGGCCAGGCCCTCGCCGCCGTCGTCGCCCATGATCTTCGCCCCGGTCATCGGCTTGATGCCGGCCAGGTAGGCGATCTCCTCGGCGATCTCGCGGCTGCAGCCCTCTTCCTCGGCGGCGTTGATGGCCGCTTCCAGGCTGTCGTAGGGACTCTTCTCGATGGCCGCGCGGTTGCGCTGGCGCCGTTCGATGAACTGCAGCGCCTTGCGCGTCAGGCTGTCCGTCCAGTTTTCTTCGGCGGCCATGGGGAAAACGTCGCCGGCGGCTTCCTGCATCACCTCGCGCGAGACGGCGAAGCGCTGGAGGATGGTTCGCCGCGCGTCGGAATCGGCCCACCAGAACAGCACGTAGGCGTGGTTCGGACGCAGCTCCGGACGGCGCAACAGCATCGGCACCAGCTGGCCCTGGTGCTGGGTCATGGCCACGACCATCTCGATCGCGGCGGCGGAGAAGCGGCACTGGTCGTTGCGCAGCAGGGCCTCGACCACCAGCGTCTCGCCGAGCTCGACCAGGGCCTCGGCCACCACCTCGGTGATGCCGCGCCGCTGCGCGATCAGCCGGCGGTGGGCGCCGGTGGCGTTGCGGGCGCAGTCGAGCAGGTCGGCGTCGCTGAGCGCGGTGGAGTCGAGCAGGATCGGGTAGGCGATGTCGAGGTCGTCGCGCAGGATCAGCCGGATCAGGCAGTTCGGAATCTCGGCCAGGGTGGCGATCCGGCGGGCGATGCGGGCGCGTTCGTCGAAGTCGGCGTCGCGCAGGATCTCGACCAGCAGGTCGGCGGTGACCGAGCGCTCGAAACTGTTCACCCGGCTCAGCGGCAGGCTGATCACGTCGGCCAGGCGCTTGAGCAAGGCAAGGCGCGCCCGGTGCTTGGGGCGTTCCGCCTCTTCGGGCTCGGCGTCGCCGAGCGGCTGGGTCTCGCTCATGGAATCGAACGTCCGGACTGGACCAAGATCAGAACAGACCTGCGTTAACCGTGCGTTTCGAATTCGGCTTAACCGCGCGGGCCGCGGCCACGGCGTCAATCCGTCTCAGGACCCCTGGCGACGCGCTTCCCCGACGACTAGCGGAACATCGGCGCGGTCCAGTGGTCCCAGATGTCGGGCAGGTCCTTGGAGACCTTGTCCGGGTAGTTCGGCGGCCGCTTCTCCAGGAACGAGTTGACGCCTTCCCGCACGTCCTTCTGCGCGCCGCGCTTCTGGATGCCGCGGCTGTCGGCCATGTGCGCGTCCATCGGGTGCGGCGGCGCCGGCCATGCGCCAGATCAGCTGGCGGGTGATGGCGACGGACACCGGCGCGGTGTTGTCGGCGATCTCGCGGGCCAGCGCTCTGGCCGCCGGCAGCAGCTCGTCCGGCGCATGCAGCGAGCGCACCAGCCCCTTCTCCTTGGCTTCGGACGCCGGGAACACGCGGCCGGTGAAGCACCACTCCAGCGCCGTCTGCGGCCCGACCAGGTGCGGCAGGAACCAGGACGAGGCGGCTTCCGGGTTGAGGCCGCGGCGGGCGAAGACGAAGCCGTAGCGGGCTTCGGTGGAGGCGAGGCGGATGTCCATCGCCAACTGCATGGTGACGCCGACGCCGACCGCCGGGCCGTTGCAGGCGGCGATCACCGGCTTGAGGCTCTCGAAGATGCGCAAGGTCAGCCGCCCGCCGCCGTCGCGCAGCACATCGCCGACCCGGCCTTCTTCGCGCGCCGGTTCCTGCTCGCCGGTGCGGTCGAACGTGCCGCCACCAGCGGAAAGGTCGGCCCCGGCGCAGAAGCCGCGGCCCGCGCCGGTGACGATCACCACCCGCACGGCGTCGTCGGCGTCGCTGAAGGTCGAACGCCTTGATCATGTCGACCATCATCTGGCTGGTGAAGGCGTTCAGCTTGTCCGGCCGGTTCAGCGTGATCGTCGCGATGCCGTCGGCGACGTCGTAGAGGATGGTCTCGAAGGTGGGGTTGGCCATGGGCGTCGGGCTCCTGATGTGACGTCGATCGGGCGTTCGAGTGACGCGACGACAGTCAAGGCGGACCCTTTACGCCGGCCCTGCGCGGCGCTCTAAGGCTGATCAACGATAAGTCATAAGGGAGACGCGCGTGGGCGATCCGATCGCGGCCGACTACATCATCGTCGGGGCGGGTTCGGCCGGCTGCGTGCTGGCCAATCGGCTCTCGGCCGACGGGACCACCAAGGTTCTGCTGCTGGAAGCCGGCGGCGACGACCGGCCGACCAAGAACCTCGGCCAGTTCATGTCCAACCTGATGATCCACGTGCCGGTCGGCTATTCGCAGACGCTGAAGGATCCCAAGGTCAACTGGCTCTATCCGACCGAGCCCGATCCAGGCACCGGCGGGCGCAGCCACGTGTGGCCGCGCGGCAAGGTGCTGGGCGGCTCGTCGTCGATCAACGGCCTGCTCTACATCCGCGGCCAGCACGCCGACTACGACGGCTGGCGCCAGCTCGGCTGCGAAGGCTGGGGCTGGGACGACGTGCGGCCCTACTTCCTTCGCGCCGAGCACCAGGAGCGCCCGTCGATGGGCGAGCTCCACGGCGCCGGCGGCCCGCTCAACGTCTCCGACGTGACGCAGACCCACGAGGTGTCGGACGACGTGATCGAGGCCTGCGTCCAGGCCGGCATCCCGCGCAACGACGACGTCAACGGCGAGACCCAGGAGGGCGTCGCCTACTACCAGCTGACAGTGAAGAACGGGCAGCGCTGCTCGGCGGCGGTGGCCTACCTGCACCCGGTGATGGAGCGTCCCAACCTGCGGGTGGAGACCGATGCGCTGACCACGCGGGTGCTGTTCGAGGGCAACCGGGCGGTCGGGATCGAGTACCGCCAGGGCGGCGAGGTGAAGACCGCGACGGCGGCCGCCGAGGTGATCCTCTGCGGCGGGGCGATCAATTCGCCGCAGCTGCTGCAGCTGTCCGGAGTCGGGCCGGGGGCGCTGCTGAAGCAGCACGGCATCGCCGTCGTCGCGGACCTGCCGGGCGTCGGCGAGAACCTGCAGGACCACTATGTGATCACGTCCACGTACCGCCTGAAGGCTGGCACGGTGTCGGTGAACGAGCTGACCAAGGGCACGCGGTTCGTCGGCGAGACACTGAAGTACCTGTTTCAGCGCAAGGGCCTGCTGAGCCTCTCGGCCGCGCATATTGCTGCGTTCTGTAAGTCCAGACCCGACTTGGCAGGGCCAGACATCCAGTTCCACATCCTGCCGGCCACCATGGACGTGCAGAAGCTGCTCGAGGAGCAGAAGATGGTGCTGGAGGGCGAGCCCGGCCTGACCATCGCCCCTTGCCAGGTGCGCCCGGAAAGCCGCGGAACCATCCGCATCAAGTCGGCGGACGGCTCGGTCTATCCGTCGATCGTCCCCAACTACCTCTCCGACCCGCTCGATCAGGAAGTGGCGGTGGCCTCGCTGAAGTGGGCGCGCAAGATCGCCGCCCAGCCGGCGCTGAGCCGGTGGATCGACCACGAGATGATGCCAGGCCCCGACGCCACCACCGACGAGCAGCTGTTGGGCTTCGCGCGGATGACCGGCTCGACCATCTACCACCCGGTCGGCACCTGCCAGATGGGCCACGGCGCGCAGGCGGTGGTCGATCCGCAGCTGCGCGTGCATGGGCTCGAGGGGCTCCGCGTCGTCGACGCCTCGGTGATGCCGCGCCTGGTGTCCGGCAACACCAACGCCCCACCATCATGATCGCCGAGAAGGCCGCCGACCTGATCCTCGGCAAGGCGCCCGCGAGCGCCCTGGCCGCTTAGAGGTAAGCATGCACCCGTCCCATCACGCCAAGACCAACCCCGACAAGCCGGCCTACATCATGGCCGGGTCCGGCGAGACCGTGACCTACGGCGAGCTCGACGCCCGCTCGAACCAGGGCGCGCACCTGTTCCGCTCGCTCGGCATCGGCCGCGGCGACTCGGTCGCGTTCTGCATGGAGAACACGCCGCGCTACTACGAACTGCTATGGGCGGCGCAGCGGTCCGGACTGCGCTTTACGGCAATCTCGTCCAAGCTCGCGCTCGGCGAACTCGAGTACATCGTCAAGGATTGCGAGGCGAAGGCGTTCGTGATCTCCGCCAGCCTGGGAGAGCTCGCCCAGCAGCTGGCGCCGCTGATCCCCGGCGTGAAGCTGTACATGGTCGATGGCGCCGCGGCCCCATACGAGAGCTTCGAGGCGGCCCGGGCGAAGTTCCCAACCACGCCGATCGCCGATGAAGGCGCCGGCGGGGCAATGCTCTACTCCTCTGGCACCACGGGCCGGCCCAAGGGCGTCAAGCGTGCGATCGCCGGCGATATGCCGATCGACCAGCCGAACGGGTTGGCGGTGATGGGCCAGGCGCTCTACGGCTGGACCCCGGACAGCGTCTACCTCTCGCCGGCGCCGCTCTATCACGCCGCCCCGCTCGGCTGGTCGATGGCCGTGCAGGGCATGGGCGGCACCGTGATCGTGATGGAGAAGTTCGATCCGGAAGCGGCGCTGCGGCTGATCCAGGACTACAAGGTCACCACCGCCCAGTGGGTGCCGACCCACTTCGTGCGGATGCTGAAGCTGCCCCCCGAAGTCGCGCGCCAAGTACGACACCTCGTCGCTGACCCAGGTGTTCCACGCCGCCGCGCCGTGCCCGGTGCCGATCAAGCAGCAGATGATCGAATGGTGGGGCCCGATCATCAGCGAGTACTACGCCGGCACCGAGGGCAACGGCTTCACCGCGATCAATTCCGAGGAGTGGCTGGGCCACAAGGGATCGGTCGGCAAGGCGCTGACCGCCCAGGTGATGATCTGCGACGAAGAGGGCGATCCGCTGCCGCCACGCAGCGAGGGGACGGTCTACTTCGCCGGCGGCGGCGAATTCGAATACCACAACGACCCGAAGAAGACCGCGGACGCCCGCAACAAGCACGGCTGGACCACGCTGGGCGACGTCGGCTGGCTGGACGAGGAGGGCTATCTCTACCTCACCGACCGCAAGAGCTTCATGATCATCTCCGGCGGGGTGAACATCTACCCGCAGGAGATCGAGAACCTGCTGATCACCCACCCCAAGGTGGCCGACGTCGCCGTGGTCGGCGCGCCGCACGAGGAGATGGGCGAGCAGGTGGTGGCGGTGATCCAGCCGGCGAACTGGGCCGACGCCGGCGACGAACTGGCCGCCGAACTCTCCGCCTTCGCCCGCGCCAACCTCAGCCACGTCAAGACGCCGCGCCGGATCGACTTCATGGCCGAACTGCCGCGCCATCAGACCGGCAAGCTCTACAAGCGCCTGATCCGCGACGCCTACTGGGCCAAGGAAGGCCCGAAGATCGGGTAAGCCCTTCTCCTCACCCGTAGGGGGAGGGGGACCCCGAAGGGGTGGAGGGGGTATGTTGCCGCGCGCGACAGGCCCGAATCTCGGCTCAGCGCTCAATCGGCGAAGCGGGCGCCCTTCATCGAGCCCCCTCCACCGCTACGCGGTCCCCCTCCCCCTACGGGTGAGGATACTCAAGCCGGGATCCGCACCATCAGCGAACTGATGGAGCGCAGGAAGCAGGACTTCACCCGCACCGGCGGCTCGAGGATCTCGATGGTCGGGAAGCGCTTCAGGATCTCTTCCCACACGATGCGCAGCTGCATCTCGGCCAGGCGCATGCCGACGCAGCGATGGATGCCGAAGCCGAACGCGACGTGCTGGCGGGGCCGCTCGCGGTCGACGATGAAGGCCTCGGGGTTGTCGATCACGGTCTCGTCGCGATTGCCCGAGACGTACCACATGATCACCTTCTCGCCGGCCTTGATGGTCTTGCCGCCGATCTCGAAGTCCTGCGTGGCGGTGCGGCGCATGTGGGCCACCGGCGTCTGATAGCGGATCATCTCGGGGATCATCGAGTCGAACAGCGCCGGGTTGGCCCGCACCTTGGCCAGCTGGTCGGGGTTATCGTTCAGGGCGATCAGGCCGCCGGTGATCGAGTTGCGGGTGGTGTCGTTGCCGCCGACGATCAGCAGCAGGATGTTGCCCAGGAACTCCATCAGCGGCATGTCCTTGGTCGCCTCGCCGTTGGCCAGCATGGTGATCAGGTCGTTGTTCGTGCCGCCGATCCGCTCGTCCCACAGGTTCTTGAAGTAGGCGGCGATGGCCATGAACTCGGCCTGGCCTTCCTCGCGGGTCATGGTCTCGCTGGTGTCGGTGGTGGCGAGGTCGGACCAGTACTTGAGCTTGCGCCGCTCTTCGAACGGGAAGCCGAACAGGGTCGCCAGCATCTGCACGGTCAGCTCGACTGACACCAGGTCGACCCAGTCGAACGGCTCGCCGATCGGCAGTTCGTCGAGGATCTTGCCGGCGCGCTCGCGGATCAGCGGCGCGAAGCTCATCAGGCTGTCGTGCGAGACGATCGGTGCGATGGTCTTGCGCTGGGCGTCATGCTTCGGCGGGTCCATGGCGATGAACATCGGCATCTGCATGTCGTCGGGCTGCGGGTCGTAGATCGAGATCGTGCGTTCCGACGAGAAGACCTGATGGTTGGTCTCGACCGTCATGATGTCGTTGAACTTGGTCACCGACCAGAACGGACCGAACTCGCTCTCGGCGGTGTAGTGCACCGGATCCTCGTGGCGCAGGCGCTCGAAGAACGGCCACATGGTGTTGTTGGCGAAGCGCTCCTGGACACTCGGGTCGATCTTATCGAGCGGCGTCGAATAGGCTTCGGCGCGCGCCGCATCGAAGATGGTGGCGTCGTCGGCCATGGCTTCGTCCTCCCAGGATTGCTGCCAGGAGGCTGACACCCGATTCAAACGGGCGGCAAGGGGCCGGCAGGTTAAACCTTCGTCACACGGCGGCGGTTCACGCGGTCCATTGGGCCAGCCAGTCGGCCAGCGACTGCGGGGTCATGCTGCGTGCATCGGCGAGCGCCGCGACATGGCCGCCGTCCAGCAGCCGATCGTGGACCGGATCGACGATCAGCAGCGCCGGCACGCCTTCCAGCCGGTTTCTGATGCCGTAGTGCGCCGGAATCTGCAGGTTCCTGTCGAAGCGGCCGACGTCGACGGCCACCACCTCGTAGTGCGCCTCGACGAAGGCCCGCACCTCGGGCAGCGCCATCGTTCCGGCCAGCACCAGGCAGTCGCCGCACCAGTTGCCGCCCAGGTCGATCAGCAGCAGCTTGTGATGGGCGCGAGCCCGGGCCCTGGCCTTGGCGACGGCCGCGTCGGCGTTGGCCGTCTCGTCGTAGGGATGGGGCAGGGGCGTCGCCAGCTCCGCGTAGCTGGCGATGCTGACATGGGGCGCCGGCGCGGCGCTGGCGGCGAGCGGCGACGTCAGCAATCCGGCGGCGAACATCGCGGCGAGGGTTCGGCGCATGTGACCTCATCAAGTGCTTGCCAACCGGGGCGCCGTCCATAGAAGTCGCGGTCGCGACAGGCGGCAAGGGAGATTGCGACGATGGATGCGGTGAGTTTTGCGGAGCTGCCGGGGCTGGTCGGGACCGAGGTCGGCGTCTCGGATTGGCTGCAGATCACCCAGGACCGGGTCAATCTGTTCGCCGACGCCACCGGCGATCATCAGTGGATTCACGTCGACGTCGAACGGGCGACGCGGGAGATCGGCGGCCCGATCGCTCACGGCTACCTGACGCTGTCGCTGATCCCGCACCTGTCGGCCGGCATGCTGCCGGTCAAGGGCGTGACGCGCGGGATCAACTACGGTTCGGACAAGGTGCGCTTCACCAACATGGTGCGGGTCGGCAAGCGGGTTCGGCTGCGCCAGAAGCTTATCGGCGTCGAGCCGAAGGCCGGCGGCGTACAGATCAAGAACCTCTGCACCATCGAGATCGAGGGCGAGGAACGCCCCGCCTGCGTCGCCGAGACGATGTCGGTGCTCTACGGGGCTTAAAGTCCGGGCGCGGAGCGCCAGAAAGAAGAAAAGAAGAATTGTCCACGAACGACACGAAAAACACGAACCGTGGCGGCAGGGCCGGTGGCTAGCACCCGTTCGTGGTGTTCGTGTCGTTCGTGGACAACGTCTTGCTGAGTCTCCGCCCCTCAAGCGCTTCAGGCGGGGTCCCGCTTCGCCGGGCCTCCGGCTTTAGCGGCTGTAGGCCGCGTCCTCGGCGCTCATCAGGCCCGGGGTTTCCGCGCCCTTCTGGGCCAGTTGGTGCGAGGCTGGCACGGCGTGCGGGTCGTCGAGCAGCGACAGCGTCTCGCGCACGAACCTGGCGTCGGTGACGATGCCGATCGAGAGGTTCTGGCTGTTGAGCTCGACCTGCTGGGTCAGCATGCCGGCGATGAAGCCTGCCGGCGCCGAGCCGGTGACCGGAACACGATGGGCCGTGTCGCGGACGTAGACCGGGCCGCCCGAGTTGCCCGGGAAGACGCTGAAGTCGAGCAGGAAGGTCGGGAAGGCGGTCGACGGGCCGAGCGGGAACGACGCCACGCGGCCGGAGCGCAGGATCGGGAAGCCGGCCGGATTGGCCGACAGCCCTTCCGGAAAGCCCAGCGCCAGCATCTCGTCGCCAGGCCCGAGCGAATACTTGGCGAACGCATCGTCGCCGCCGAGCCAGCCCTCGGGGATCGCCGCCTTGGTGAACTCCGGCGGCGCGTCGATCTGGATCGCGGCCACGTCGCGGTCGGGGTGGTGGGTCCACAGCTCCTTGCCGCCGTCGCGGATCTTCAGCGGCGCCGGATCGTAGCGCCAGGAGCCGTCGGCGTTCTCGACCCGAAAGCCGATGGTCGCGACCGCGCCCGGCATCTTGCGGAAGACGTGGTTGGCGGTGACCAGGATGGTGCGCGGACGACCGTCCGGGGTCGGATCGGAGATCAGAAATCCGGTGCCGACGGTGCGAGTGCCGTCTCCGAGCGGCTGTTCCACCTGAACAGTCGCCTGGATCAGATCGATGGAGAGGTCTACGGCCATCGAGCCCCCCTTACTAACGCTACGAATCTCGTACTGATGATGCGACAGCCATTTGACCAAATCCTTACCCTCGCACAAGCGGCATACATGCCGCAGGCGCGAACGGTTGACGTTGCGTGCGATGGCCGCTGATGCGCCGCGCCGGCTTGCCCTGATCACCGGCGCCTCGGCCGGGCTCGGCGAGGCGTTCGCCCGAGCCTATGCCGCCCGCGGCTTCGACGTGGCGCTGGTGGCGAGGCGGGCCGAGCGGTTGCAGACTCTCGCCGGCGAACTGAAGCATCGGCACGGAATTGAGGCGCTGGCGATCCCCGCCGACCTCTCCGGCTGGGAAGCGCACGTTCCGGTGATCGACGCCGTCGCCGCCCAGGGCCGGCATGTGGACGTGCTGGTCAACAACGCCGGCTTCGGCATTCCGCAGAGCTTCACCGCCGTGCCCTGGGAGCGCCAGCGCGACTTCCTGATGACCATGGCGGTCAACGCCTGCGGCCTGGCCTACGACGTGATCCCCGGCATGGTCGAGCGCGGCGGCGGGGCGATCGTCAACGTTGGCTCGATGGCGGCGTTCTCGCCCGGCGTGGCCGGCAACTCGCTCTATCCCGGCGTGAAGGGGCTGATGGTGACGTTCAGCCAGTCGCTCGACGCCGAGTATCGCGCAGCCGGGCTGAAGGTCACGGTGGTCTGCCCCGGCTTCACCAAGACCGAGTTCGCCAAGCAGGCCGGCATCGACCAGATCATGGAACGCGAGCACCGCATGCTGTGGCAGACGCCGGAGGCGGTGGTCGAGGCCACCATCCGCGGCAACGAACGCGGCAAGGTCGTCGTCATTCCCGGCTGGCACAATCGGGTCGCCGCGGCGCTGTTGCGGGGCCTGCCGCAGCCGCTCGTGCGGCGGATCATCGCCGCCGGCTCGGCGAAATATCACTGGACTGAACCGGGGGGGCTCGCGCCATGCCGCATTTCGACATCGTGGTGGTCGGTTCCGGCGCCGGCGGGGCGACGCTGGCGCAGCGGCTGGCCCCGACCGGCAAGTCGATCCTGATCCTGGAGCGCGGCGAGCACGTGCCGCGTGAGGCGGAAAACTGGAGCCCCAAGTCGGTCTTCATCCAGCACCGCTACCGCACCCAGGAGAAGTGGTACGACAAGGCCGGCCATCCGTTCACGCCCAACTGCCACTACTGGGTCGGCGGCAACACCACCTTCTACGGCGCGGCGCTGCTGCGTCTGCGCAAGGGCGACTTCGACGAGACCAAGCACGCCGGCGGCGTCTCGCCCGCCTGGCCGATCAGCCTGACCGACCTTGCGCCCTACTACACCGAGGCCGAGACGCTGTGGCAGGTGCACGGCGCCCGCGGCGACGATCCCACCGAGAACGGCGACGAGCCGCCCTACGCCTACCCGGCGATCCACCACGATCCGGGCGTCGCGCTTCTGAAAACCCACTGGGAGAACCAGGGCTGGAAGCCGTTTTCGCTGCCGGTGGCCATCCGGCTGGATCAGGACAACCCGGTCAGCTCGACCTGCATCAAGTGCAAGACCTGCGGCGGCTATCCGTGCCTGCTGCGCGCCAAGTGCGATGCGCGCACCGTGGCGGTCGAGCCGATGCTGCAGCTGCCGAACGTCACCCTGCTGACGGGGCGAATGGTGACGCGGTTGGAGACCGATCCTTCGGGCAAGACGGTCACCGAAGTGGTCTGCGAGACCGAGCACGGCGAGGAACGCTGGACCGGTGACATCGTCGTTGTGGCCGCCGGCGCGGTGAATACGGCCACCCTCCTGCTGCGGTCAGCCAACGCGGCGCACCCGAACGGCCTCGCCAACGGCTCCGACCAGGTCGGTCGCAACTACATGTTCCACACCCTGACCGCGATGGTCTCGCTGACCGCCGAGCATTGCCCGATCCTGTTCCCCAAGACGCTGGCGGTGAACGATTTCTACTGGAAGGACCCGCGCGGCGGGTTCGACTTTCCGATGGGCCACGTCCAGCTGCTGGAATACATGACCGGCCAGACGCTGGAGGGCGAGGTCAGCGACTGGCTGCCGCCCGCGTTCGTGCCCGACAGTCTGGCCAACGCCGCCGCCTCGCGGATGCTGTCGATGCTGGTGATCTCGGAGGACCTGCCGGCCCCCGACAACCGGGTGCGCGCCACCCCCGATGGCCGCATCCACCTCGACTACGAGCACAACAACCTGGCGGGCCACGAGCGGCTGGTGAAGACCCTCGGCGAGAGCCTGCGCGACTTTGTCGACCACTCGCACCCGATCTCGCAGCACCACTTCCAGTTCGAGTCGCTGCTGCCGCTCTACGGCACCGCCCACCAGCTGGGCACGGTGCGCTTCGGCAATGACCCGAAGAGCTCGGTGCTGGACCCGTGGTGCAAGGCCCACGAGCTCGACAACCTCTACGTCACCGACACCTCGTTCTTCGTCACCTCCGCCTCGGTGAACCCGACGCTGACGACGGTGGCCAATGCAATGCGCGTCGGCGACCACCTGATCGACCGGCTGGGGGCGACGACGCCGACCTAAGGCTCCCTTCCCCCTTGCGGGGAAGGGTTGGGGATGGGGGTGTCAGCGCAATGCCGGCCGGTTCGAACTCGTGGGCAGGCAATCGGTGAGACCGAGGTTCACCCCCACCCCTGACCCCTCCCCGCAAGGGGGAGGGGAACTTGCAACGCGGCGCGTCCGGCTCCAAGACGCCGCCATGACCCAGCCCGTTCCTCCGCAGCCCCGCAAAGACCCCAAGCGCATCGAACAGCTCGGTCGCGTCCGGGTCGACGACTACGCCTGGATGAAGGACGAGAACTGGCAGCAGGTGCTGCACGATCCGTCCAAGGTGAAGGCCGAGGTGCGCGGTCACCTGGTCGCCGAGAACGCCTATGTCGCGGCGGTCCTGGGCGGCACGGAAGCGCTGCAGGCCAAGATGTTCGAGGAGATGAAAGGGCGCATCAAGGAGGACGACGCCTCGGTTCCCGACCCCGACGGCCCGTTCGAATACCTCAGCCGCTACGAGCTCGGCGCGCAGCATCCGCGCCATTTGCGCCGGCCGCGCGGCGGCGGGAACGGCGATGAACTGCTGCTGCTGGACGAGGAAGCCGGCGCGAAGGGCCACGCCTACTATTCGGTCGGCGCCGCCGAGCACTCGCCGGACCATGCGCTCTACGCCTGGGCCGAGGACGTGCAGGGCTCGGAGTATTACCGCATCTACGTGAAGGACCTGGCCAGCGGCGAGACGCTGCCCGGCGTGATCGACAACGCCTATGGCGCCCTGACCTTCTCGCCCGACAGCGCCTGGCTCTACTGGGTGTGGCGCGACGAGAACGCCCGTCCGTCCAAGGTCTTCCGCCGGCCGGCGCGCGGCGGCGACGACGCGCTGATCTACGAAGAGCCCGACGAGGGCATGTTCATCGGCGTCGACGTCACCGCCGACCGCAGCCACATCCTGATCCAGGCGCGCAACCAGGGCACCAGCGAGGTCTGGCTGATCCCGGCCAGCGATCCCACCGCCGCGCCGGTGGTGGCCGAACCCCGGCGCGAGGGCGTCCGCTACGGCCTGGGCCGCTGGGATGGCCGCTGGACCATCCGCACCAACGCCGACGGCGCGGTCGACTTCAAGCTGATGACCTCCGACGCCCTGGTCCCGTCGAAGGCGACCTGGCGTGAGTTCATCCCTCACCAGAGCGGCCGACTGATCGCCGAGGTTGGCGCGTTCAAGGGCCACCTGGTGCGGCTCGAGCGCGAGAACGCCATCGACCGGATCGTCGTGCGCGACCTGGCCGGCGAAGAGCACGCCATCGGCTTCGACGAGCCGGCCTACGCGCTCGGTTTGAGCGGCGGCTACGAGTACGACACCACGCTGACCCGCTTCGTCTACCAGTCGCCGACGACGCCCCGGCAAACGTTCGACTACGACATGGCGAGCCGCGAGCGGACCCTGCGCAAGACCCAGGAGATACCCTCCGGCCACGACCCGGCGCGCTACGAGACCCGCCGGCTCTACGCCACGGCGCCCGACGGAGCGGAAGTCCCGATCACGGTGCTGATGCTGAAAGGGACGCCCCTCGACGGCTCGGCGCCGCTGATGCTCTACGGCTACGGCGCCTACGGCTTTCCGCAGGAGGCGTCGTTCTCGATCCGCAACTTCAGCCTGGTCGACCGCGGCTGGATCTGGGCCACCGCCCATATCCGCGGCGGCTCGGACAAGGGCTGGGGCTGGTTCCTGGACGGGCGCGGCCTGAAGAAGAAGAACACCTTCACCGACTTCATCGCCTGCGCCGACCACCTGGTCGCCCAGGGCTACGGAACGGCCGGGCGAGTGGCGGCCTACGGCGGCTCGGCCGGCGGCCTGCTGATGGGGGCGATCGCCAATATGCGGCCCGAACTCTGGGGGGCCATTATCGCCGCGGTGCCGTTCGTCGACGTGCTCAACACCATGAGCGACACGACTCTGCCGCTGACCCCGCCGGAGTGGCCCGAATGGGGCAATCCGCTCGAAGGACGAAGCCGCCTACGACTACATCGCCAGCTACAGTCCCTATGACAACGTCGCCGCCTTGCCCTACCCGCCGATCCTCGCCACCGGCGGGCTATCCGACCCGCGCGTCACCTGGTGGGAGCCGGAGAAATGGATCGCACGGCTCCGCGAACACACCACCAGCGGCCATCCGGTGCTGCTGAAGATCAACATGGAGGCCGGCCACGGCGGCGCCTCGGGCCGGTTCGACTTCCTGAAGGAAATCGCGCTCGACTACGCCTTCGCGGTCTGGGCGATGGGTGGGGAAGGGCTGCGGTGATCGTCCGCGCGGCGGCGGACAGCGATGTCGCGGCGATCGCGGCGATCTATGGTCACCATGTGCTGCACAGCACCGGCACCTTCGAGGAGACGCCGCCGTCGGAGGCGGAGACCGCCGCGCGGATCGCCGCGGTGGCGGCGCTGAGGCTGCCCTACCTGGTCTCGGCGGACGAGAGCGGCCAGATCACCGGCTTCGCCTATGCCAGCGCGTTTCGGCACACGCCCGGCCTATCGCTACACCGCCGAGGACAGCGTCTACATCCATCCGGGTCACATGGGCCGCGGGCTCGGCAAGGCGCTGGTGGGCGAAGTGATCGCGGCCTGTGAGGCGCTGGGCGTGCGCCAGATGATCGCCGTGATCGGCGACAGCGCCAACGCCGGCTCGATCGGGCTGCACCGCTCGCTGGGCTACGAGGACGCCGGCGTCGGCCGCGGCTTCGGCTTCAAGTTCGGCCGCTGGGTCGACGTGGTCTGGATGCAGAAGACGCTGGGGCCGGGGTCGGAGGCGCCGCCGGTGGGCGAGGGGCTGGCGCTGTAAGGACTGACAGGGTGCGGGCGGCGGCCCCCTCCACCGCTCCGCGGTCCCCCTCCCCCGATGGGGGAGGAGATTCTGGCCGGGCCTTTTTTCTCCTCACCCGTAGGGGAGGGGGACCCCGAAGGGGTGGAGGGGGCACGCGGCCGCGTGATGGTCCCTAAGGCTCCGCCGCCGGGTCGGACAGCAGTGCGGCGATGCGGCGGGCGAGGTCGGCCTTGGCGTAGGGCTTGGAGATCAGGTGCACGCCCTCGTCCAGCCGTCCCTGGTGGATGATGGCGTTGTCGGTGTAGCCGGAGGTGAACAGCACCGGCATTCCCGGTCGCAGCTCGCGCATGCGCTGGGCGAAATCGCGGGTGCGCAAGGGGCCGGGCATGACCACGTCGGTGAAGACGAGGTCGACCCGCTCGCCGCGCTCGAGCACCGCCAGCGCCTGCTCGGCGTCGGCGGCCTCGAGCCGCTCGTAGCCCAGCTCCTCGATCATCGCCATCGCGGCCTCGCGCACGGCCTCCTCGTCCTCGACCACCAGGATGGTGCGGCCGGCCTCGGGCCGCGGCGGCGTGTCCAGCATCAGCAGGGTGGTCTGTTCGGCCTGCTGCGAGCGCGGCAGGTAGAGCTTCACCGTCGTGCCCTGGCCGAGCTCGCTGTAGATCTGGATGTGGCCGTTCGACTGCCTGACGAAGCCATAAACCATCGACAGCCCGAGCCCGGTGCCCTTGCCGTCGACCTTGGTCGTGAAGAAGGGCTCGAACACCCGCGCCCGGACGTCCTCCGGCATGCCCTCGCCGGTGTCGGTGACGGCGATCATCACATACTGGCCCGGCGCCACGTCCTGGACCGTCCGGGCGTAGGCCTCGTCGAGCGACGCGTTGTTGATCTCGACCGTCAGCCGGCCGCCGCCCGGCATGGCGTCGCGGGCGTTGAGGGCCAGGTTGAGGATCGCGCTCTCGACCTGGGCCGGGTCGGCGACCGTGTTCCACAGGCCGCCGGCGACGACGGTCTCCACCTCGATCGCCTCGCCCAGCGTGCGGCGCAGCAGATCGGCCATGTCGCCGACCAGGCGCGAGAGGTTGACCACCTTGGGCGCCAGCGGCTGGCGGCGGGCGAAGGCGAGCAGCTGGCGGGTCAGCTGGGCGGCGCGCTCGGCGCCGTAGAGCGCGTTCTTCAGCCGCTGCTGGCCGCGCTCGTCGCCGGCGACGGAGCGCTGCAGCAGCTCGAGATTGCCGCGGATGACCTGCAGCAGGTTGTTGAAGTCATGGGCGACGCCGCCGGTCAGCTGCCCGATCGCCTCCATGCGCTGCGACTCGCGCAGCCGCTCGTCGGCCCGCACCCGATCGGTGATGTCGCGGATCGAACCGATCAGCCGGTCGGTCACGCCCTCGGTGTTCTGCACCGGCGCCAGGATCGACTCCCAGACCCGGGGTCCGCCCGGCAGGCGAGGCAGGTCCTCGCGGCTGGTCACCGGCCGCCCGCCGGACCTGACGCGCTGATAGTGCTTGGTCAGGCGCGCGGCGATCTCGGGCGGCAGCAGGTCGGCGATGGCCCGGCCACGGACGCGCTCGGCCGAGACGTTCAGCGCCTTCGCGAACGCCGGGTTGATGTCGGCGATGACGAAGCGATCGTCATCCTCGGCGTTGAGCACCATCAGGTAGTCGGGGACATTGTTGAAGATGGCGCTGGTGAGAGCGCCCATGGCCTCGCGCTCGCTCTCGGCCTGCCTGGCCTCGGACACCGCCTTGTCGAGCCGCCGGTTGATCGCGGCGAGCGTCACCAGACCGGCCGTCAGTGTGGCCAGCGCCAGCAGGGAGACAGCCATGCCGACGACCAGCGTCGCGTCCTGCGTGACGCGGGCGTCGATTGTCCGGGTGTTGAGAAGCTCGTTCTCCTCGGCGACTATCTTCGCAGCCGAGTCGCGGATCGCGACCATGGCGGCGCTGCCGTTGCCGCTGGTCACCGACTGCTTAGCCCCGTCGAAGTCGCCAGCCTGACCGAGCTGCACCACGTGCATCACGCCGGCGCGTCGGCGCTCGACCAGGCGGATCAGGCTGGCGACTTCGCCGGCGCGCTTCGGGTTGTCGGCGACGAGGGACTGGAGTTGCGATTCCGTCGGCGATAGCCCGGCTTCGGCCTCCCGGTAAGGGCGCAGGTAGCCGGCGTCCTCGGTGATCAGAAACCCGCGCTCGCTGTCCTCGGCGGTCTGCAGCGAGGACACCAGCTGCTGGGTGGTCTCGATGACGGAGCGGGTGTGTTCCACCCAGGCCCGCGCCCGGCTGAGGGTGCCGAGCTGGTTGATCACAAGGAAGACGCTAAGGCCGCCCACCAGAAGGGCCAACGCGATCGCGGCGGCGACGATACGCTTGAACCCCAAGACCACGACCTCGAAGGCGACCAAGGGACCGAAGGCCGGCGCCCCGCCCCCTGTCATCTCTTATCGAACGATGTGGGCCCAGGCTCAAGCCAGTTTTCGTCAAGTTTTCAACGCATTCAGCCTACCGCAAATGGAGCGGGCCGCGATCTGGAGCCTACTCAGACGAAACAGGCGATCTCGGCGAACTGGCCGGCGACCGGATAGCCGGTGACCTCGACCCCGGCGGCGTCGAGCCAGGCATGGGCGTCGATCGCTCTCTCGCGGCCCTTGGCGGCGCCGAAGTGCAGCACGCTGGCGACCCCGCGCCGCCGCAGCATGATCCGCGCGGCCATGGCCTGGGGCAGGCAGACCGCCTTGAACGGGACGTGACGGGCCGCGCGGGTCGTGGCCCAGCCGATGTCCTCGGCGAGCTGCGCTGCCTGTGGCGAGGCGACCCGCTGCGCCAGGCTTACGCGCTCGTCGGTCGGCGGCACGAAGGCGCCCAGCCGCCGGGCCAATTGGGGGAAGGGCACCGCCAGCAGCGCGATGCGCGCCACCAGCAGCCAGATGGCGGCCTCGATCAGCAGCCCGCGCCGTCGCCCGCCGATCTGTCCGAACCGCCGCAGCTTGCGCGCCAGTCGCCGCAGCCGCCTCACGCGGATCGTCCCCGGCCGGCGAACGGATGGATCAGCTGGCCGAACAGACCCTCCGGAACCCCTTCGGCGCCGAAGGTCTGGGGCCGGCGTCCGCTCGGCATGTGGAAGGTGCCGAAGATCAGGTCCCAGACCGGGAACATCCCCGACTTCGGGTAAGACGCCAGCCAGGCGACCTCGGTCACGCAGCCCCTTCCCGCGCTTCGATCTGGTCCCAGTGGCGCTCGAGCTGGTCGATCGTCGCCGCCATCGCCGCGAAATCCAGCGGGCGCGTGAGGAAGAAGACGCCGCCGCTGTTGGCGACGGCGGCCGCCACCCGGAAGTAGAGCGGCCCCTGGTCCATCTTGGCGATCAGGCGCGGCCGGTAGGCGTTCTGGCGCAGCAGCAGGGCCGCATCGACGACGTTCGGCCGTTCTATGCCCGTCCGGTGAGGGCCGCGAGCCTCGCGCAGCGCGTACACCGGCCCAGCCGGCAAGGGACGCGCCTCGGCCGGCGTCGCCATCTGCTCCATGTAGAACTTGGCCAACCGACCCCGCACCGGCCGGCCCTGCCGATCGCCGAGGTCAAGCCGCGTGATGGCCTGGGCCCAGAGCTTCGGCAGGCGGCCGTCCGGGTTGACCATGGGACGACCGTCCGCGGCGAGGCTGACCACGCAGAAGTCGTCCGTCACCAGAGAATAGCCGCGTTGCACCAGGGCCGCGGCGAGGGTGGATTTGCCGGCGCCCGACGCACCGAGAAACAGCGCCGCTCGCCCGTTCAGCTCGACGCCGCTGGCGTGCAGCACCACCAGGCCCCGCTGGTGCAGCAGGATGCCGAACACCGTCCCTATCAGGAAGGTCACCACATCGCCCGGCTCGGCGTCTGGCTCCGGCTGATAGTCGATGGTCCGCCCGCCGCTCAGCAGGAACCTGGCGACGCCGGGGATCTGGAGCAGGAACCGGTCTGGGCCCATGGCCCAGGTCGGGCCGGACGACGTGGCGTCTTCGAGCTGCTCGGGCACGGACGCTGTCTGGATCACAACATCGGGCGTCTCGACGGGGGATGCATCGGCATAGAGGCCGGGCATCTCGACGTCGCTGGAGACCGTCAGCCCCGCGATGCGATAGCGATGCACTCAGTTCTCCGCTCGGCCGAACATCGCGGCCGCACACGGCTTAGTGGACAAGGCGAGGCCGCGTCCAGATCGAATTTGCCGCCGCGGGGCGGGCGAAGTCGTCGGCTAGAACCGCTTCTCGACCCGCAAGCCGTATTGCCCGGGCGGCCCGGCGTAACGCAGCAGGAATGGCAGGCCGACATTGGTGGCGACGATGTAATGAAGGTCGGTGGCGTTCAGCGCGTAGAGGGTGAATTTCCAGTCGCGCCGCGCATAGGCGATCTCGGCGTTGAGCAGATTGCGCGCCGGCAGGAACTCGCCGAAGTGCTGGAACGGCGTCGACCACTGCCCGCCGGTGTACGAGTAGTCGATCCGTGGGGTGAGCGTAGCGTCACCGGGCAGGGCGATTGCGTATTGGGCGCCGATGTTGGCGGTCCAGTCCGGGGCGAGGGGCAGGGGGCGGCCGCCTAGCGCGACCGGGGCGGGACCGCCCGGCGCGTTCGGGTCGACGATCGTCACCGCGCCGAGCCGGCTGCGCTCGTAGGAGAGCCCGCCGTTCAAGCTGAGCGGCCCGAACACGGCCTGCGCCTCGCCCTCGAAGCCGTAGGCCGAGGTCGTGCCGCCGACGTTCTGGATCAGGTTGGTCTGGGTCGGCGTGGTGAACTGCAGCTGGAAGTGCCGGTAGAGCGTGTAGTAGACGCCCAGCTGCGCCCGCAGATGCCCATCGAAGAAAGTCGGCTTCCAGCCGCCTTCGAAATCAGTCACCTCTTCGGGGCCGAACGGCGTGGCTGGGTCGGTGTTGATCCCGTTCTGCTTATGCCCCTCGGCGACGAACGCGTAGAGCGTATTGTCCTCGTTCGGCCGGTAGTTCAGCGCCACCTTGCCGGTGACCGCGTTGTCGTCGGTGGTGGCGTGCAGGACCACGCCGGTGGCCGGAAGGTTGTCGAAGAAGTTGTTGTCATCGAGCGTGAACGACGAGTGGGTGAACCGGGCGCCGGCCTGGATCTGCAGCGTCGGCGTGATGTCGTAGGTCACCTGGCCGAACACCGCGTCGGTGGTCTTTGGCGTGTGATAGATGATGTTGATGTCGAAGACGCCGGGGGGCACGCCGATGTCGAAGCCGCCGTTCGGCGGCAAATCGACCGTGTCGCTCTGGAAGTAGACGCCGCCGACCCACCTCAGCGGCCCCTTGTCGGGCGACACCAGGTTCACCTCTTCCGAATACATGCGCTCCTGGCCGTAGTCGGTGAAGGTGAACGGGAAAAGCGAGGTCCCGTCGACGTCGATGTTCTGGTTGGTGATGCCGTACTGATAGGACGAGATCGAGCGCAGCACGATGCCGCTCTGGAACGTGTAGGCGGCGTTCAGCGTCAGGCCGTAAAATTTGTCGGTACCGTAGTTGAACGCGTTGTTGCTGACGTGGAAGGGGTCGCTGGGATTGAGCGTCGCGCCGCCGGTGGCGGGGTCGACCGCCGGATCGGCGACCGAACCGCCGTGGTCGATGTAGTCGTAGTAGCCCTTCAGCGTGACCTTGAACTGGTCGGTCGGCTGCCACAGCAGTCCGACCCGGATGGCGCCCTCCAGCAGCCGTCCCGGCGTGCCGTGGAACGGCGTCGTCCACGGGCCGCTGACCTGGTAGAAACTGTCGCGGGTCTCGCCGTCCGCGGCGATACGGATGGCGAAGGTGTCGCTGACCGGCAGGTTAACGTAGCCGCGCAGCAGGCCGTCGCTGTAGTTGCCATACTGGCCTTCGAGATCGCCGCTGAAATGGCTCAGCGAGGGATCGTTGGTGGTGATGAACACCGCTCCGCCGGTCGCGTTCTGGCCGGCGAAGGTCCCCTGCGGCCCGCGCAGCACCTCGACATTGGAAATGTCGTAGTAGGGAGCGTCCTGGAAGAAACCCGGGAACGAGGCAACGCCATCCCAGTAGGTGACGACGCCTGACGGCGTCTGCACATTGGTCAGATCTTTGCCAATGCCGCGAATGTTGAACAGGTTGCCCTGACCGAAGTCGGTCACCGTCAGTGACGGCGTGTGAAACTGCAGGTCGTCCAGCGTCCGGATGCCCTCGGACTGCAAAGAGCCGCCGGCGATGACGCTGGCCGCCACCGGCGCGGTCTGCAGGTTGGTGGTGCGGCGCTCGGCGGTGATCGTCAGCGGCGCGACGGTCGGAGCGGTCGCCGTGGCGTGATCAGCGTCAGTGTCGGCCGCGCGCGCCGCGCCGGCCATGGTCAGCACGGCCGCCAAGACCCCAGCCGCGGTCGAAAGGCGCAGAGCGCGCTTGGTCATGATACCCCCGACGTTTCCCAAGGCGCGCTCAAATAGGCGCGCCATATTGTCATTGACGATCACGCTCGCATGTTAGCTTGATGCAGTCAACGCGATCTTGCTGCGTATTGAGCTAATTTGATCGAAAAAGGACGACGCCTTGGTCGGCGACGCGGATAACTAACATGCCAGTCCTGCCGATCGGCAGGACTGCGCTACTCAGCTAGCGGCGCTTGTGCGCTCGAAGCGCAGCTCGACTTCGCCCTCCAGGCGCCCGGGCGCTGCGGCGAGGGCGAGGCCCGGTGGCGGTTCCGGGCGGGCCGCCAGCCCCGCTGGCAGCCGGTAGCGCGCGACGAAGCCGTCGCCGGCGCGCTCCAGCCGCGCTTCCACGTCGCCGTGGGGCGTCGGGACGATGCCCTCGGCGTGGTCGAGCCCGGCGAGGTCGGGGCTCAGCGCCACGCTGGCGAAGCCCGGCGCGGCCGGCGCGACGCCCAGCACGCGGCGCGACAGCTGGTAGGTCGGCGTCGCCGAGAAGCCGTGGCAGAGGCTGGCGGTTGGCTCGAAGCTCTCCCATAGCGTGGTCGCACCGCGGGCCAGCATCGGACCGTAGCGCTCGCGCATCAGCCGCAGCGCCTCGGCCAGCCGGCCGTGGCGGGCCAGGGCTTCGTAGACGAAGTGGCTGTAGAAGGTGTTGGCGAGCACTACGCCCTCCTCGGGCTCCAGCGGCTGGCCGGTAGGCGCGATCGGAGGGGCAGGGGTGAAGGTCAGGCGGTTGCTGTTGGTGATCCGGTCGAGGGCGCGGCTGATGCGCGCCGCCGGGGCGTCGGTCCACAGCGCGATGGCGGCGTTGGCGTGCTGCGAGACCCGCGGCTCGCGCTCGCCCGTCGCCGGATCGACCACATCGACATAGACCCCGCGGCGCTCGTCCCAGTGCCGCGCCTGCAGCGCGTCGGCGATCGATCGGCCCCGCGCGCCCAGGCGTTCCGACTCGCTCTGCCAGCCGACCGCGCTCGCCAGTTCGGCGCCGACGGCGAAGGCCCCCGCCAGCTGCGCGTTCAGGGCCGCGGCCTCGCCGTAGCGGCCAAGCCCGGCCCAATCCATGAAGTGCCAGTAGGGCATGTCGGCGACCAGGCCGGCGGGCGCGACGAGCCGCTCGAACCAGGCCAGCGCCTTGACGATCGAGGGGAAGATCGCCGCCACCGTCTGCTGGTCGCCCGCGTAGCGCCAGTGGTCGCCGGCGGCGAGGATCCACTGCAAGGTCCAGTCGGGGATCAAGAGGCCATCGGTCTTGTGGTCGCCCGGCGCGAACATCTGGGTCAGGCCGTCCGGTCGCTGGCTTTCGGCGGCCTGGGCCAGGAACTTCGCGGTCAGCGGCGCGACCGAGGGGCCGAACGCGGCCCAGCCGGCCAGGTTCTCCACCGTCACGTCGCCGAGCCATTGCCGCTGCTCGCGGCTGGGGCAGTCTTCCCAGGCGTCGTGCATGCACTGGCGCAGGGTGTAGGCGCCGGTCGCCCACAGCTTGTCGAGCACCGGATCGGACGAGCTGAACCGGCCGCGCTCCTCGACCGGATAGTTGGCGAGATTGGCGCCCAGGCCACGGAACACGACCCCGTCCGGCGCGTCCCGCACCGTCAGCTGCATCCAGCGGATCGCGCACCATTCGAAGCGCTCGAACGCCTGCACGCCGGGCTTGGCGCGGTAGCGGAACAGGTGCGCATCGGCGCCCAGCCACGGCTTCGGCGTCGGCCGCGAGTTCGGGCCGGGGCCGCCGGGTTCCCATTCGTCCGGGAGACCCTCGGCGCAGGCGATTTCGATGATCTCGCCGCCGCGCGCCTCGATCTCGAACCAGGGCCGGCCAGTCATGATCTTCCCGAAATCGAGCAGGATGGTCACGTCGCGGTCCGGCTCGGTGCGGATGACGGCGTTTCCACCTTCGAGCCGCAGCAGATCGGCCTCGTTGCGGACCGCGCCGCCCGGCGCTTCGACGAACACCTCCTCGTAGCAGCGGCGATGGAACGGCAGCTCGGGATCGGGGATCAGGCCGCGCGTCCAGACCACCCGCCCGGCGGCCACCTTGCGCTCCTCCAGCATCGGGATGCCCCGCGGCAGCAGGATCGGGAAGGGGCGGGTTTCGAGGCCGCCGTAGGTCGATTCCGGACCGCGGCCGCCGGAGAGCATCGGCTGGGCCTCGTCCCAGCCGGAGTCGTCGAACCGCGCGTCGGTCCAGCCATCCGGCATCCCGGCGGCGTCGAAGTCCTCGATGAAGCCGAGCGAGTGGTTCGACTGCGGCGTGTCCTGCGTCCAGGCGTCGGACTGCAGGCAGCGCCAGCCTGCGTCGGTCGAGAGGCTGACCGCGCCGGCGACGGTGTGCGCGGCGCCGTCGGTCCACAGGCCGCCGTCGCCGAAGGTCGGCTGCCACATGCCCTTGGTGGTCTCGTAGAAGGCGGTGTCGACGCCGTAGGTGTGGACCAGCACCGCGATGACGTTCTCGCCAGGCGCGAGGGCGCGAGCCAGATCGTAGTCGTCGTAGCGCTGGAACAGCGGGCTGCAGCGCACCGGCCCGCGCCCCTGGCGCACGCCGTTGACGTAGAGGATGTAGCGCCCGTCGACCGTGATCGAGAACCGCGCCCGGCTTGGGGCCGCGTCCAGCCTCACAGTCTTGCGGAACAGGAACCAGCGGTTCTTCTCGTTCGGCCGCGCTTCGGCGCCGAGGTAGTGCTTGCGATAGCCCTGCCGATCGACCGCCTGGGTCGGGGTCCAGACGAACGGGGCTCTCAACTTGCCAGTCACGGCGGACTCCTCAACGCCGGCGCGGCCGGCTCACATCACCGCCCCGATCTGCCAGGGCACGAACTCGGCCCCGCCATAGCCGAGCAGCTTCGCTCTTGGTGCGCCGGCCGGACGCGACTTCGAGCAGGTAGTCGAGGATCTCCGCGCCCTTCTGCTCGATCGAGGCTTCGCCGGTGGCGATCGGGCCGCAGTCGATATCGATGTCCTCGTCCATCCGCCGATAGATCTCGGTGTTGGACGACAGCTTGATCGAGGGCGAGGGCTTGCAGCCGAACGCCGAGCCGCGGCCGGTGGTGAAGGCGATCATCGTCGCGCCCGACGCCACCTGGCCGGTCGCCGAGCAGGGATCGAAGCCGGGGCTGTCCATGAACACCAGCCCGCGCGTGGCGATCGGCTCGGCGTATTCGACGACGTCCATCAACGGCGAGCCGCCGGCCTTGGCGACCGCGCCCAGCGACTTCTCCAGGATGGTGGTGAGGCCGCCGGCCTTGTTGCCGGGGCCGGGATTGTTGTCCATCACCGCGCCGTTGCGGGCGGTGTAGCCTTCCCACCAGGCCAGGCGCGCGCGCAGCTTGTCGGCGACCTCCACCGAGGCGGCGCGGGCGATCAGCAGGTGTTCGGCGCCGTAGATCTCCGGCGTCTCGGAGAGGATCACCGTGCCGCCGAGCCCGGCCAGCCGGTCGGAGGCGACGCCCAGCGCCGGGTTGGAGGTGACGCCGGACCAGGCGTCCGAGCCGCCGCATTGCAGGCCGAGCGTGATCTCGCTGGCCGGGACGGCGGTGCGCCGGGCCGCGCCGACGCGGGGCAGCATGTCCGCCAACCGCTCCAGCCCCGCCTCGATCGCCCGCCGCGTGCCGCCGCTCTCCTGGATGGTGAAGGACTGGAAGGTCTCGCCTTCCTCGAGGCCGTAGTCGCTCTTCAGCCGGCCGATCTGCATCGACCTCGCAGCCGAGGCCGACCAGCAGCATGCCGCCGAAGTTAGGGTTGGCCGCCGTGCCCCAGAGCGTGCGGCGCAGCACCTCGAACCCTTCGCCGGACCCGGCCATGCCGCAGCCGCTGGCGTGGGTGATCGGCACGATGCCGTCGATGTCGGGGTAGGCGTCGAGCAGGCCACTGCGCTCGGCCGCCTCGGCGATGTGGCGCGCCACCGTGGCCGAGCAGTTCACCGAGGTCAGCACGCCGATGTAGTTGCGCGCCCCGACCTTGCCGGTCGCGCGGCGGTAACCCTCGAACGTCCGCGGCGCCTCCTGGCGCTGCACGGCGCCGGCGCGGGCGCCCTCCCGTAGCGACGACATCGCCGATGTTGTGGGTGTGGATGTGGGCGCCGGGCGCGATGTCGGCGGTGGCGACGCCGATCACCTGGCCGTACTTGTGCACCGTCTCGCCGGCGCGGATCGGCCGCACGGCCACCTTGTGGCCGCTGAGGATGACTTCGGCGGTCGCGACAGCCTCGCCGTCGACCCGCTCGCCGGCCTCCAGGCGCCGCATGGCGACGACCACGTTGTCGGCCGCGTTCAGGCGCAGGGCGTTGGGGCGCAAGGTCGTCATTGAAATATCAGCATAGACGCAGGCGGGGCGGTTTTCTAGGATGGGTCCACGTTTCTTGCTCCACTAACATGCCAGCAGGACCGATGTCGGTCGCCGCCGCCACGCGCAGGAACTTCGTCACGCCGCAGGGCCGGCCGCTGAGTTTCACGCGGCTCGGCTTCGGCGGCGCGCCGCTCGGCAACATGCACCGCGCACTGCCGGAGGTCGAGGCCGAAGCCACGGTCCAGGCGGCCTGGGACGCCGGCCTGCGCTACTTCGACACCGCGCCGCTCTACGGCCACGGGCTTTCCGAGGCGCGGATCGGCCGGGCGCTCGCCGGCGCGGCGAGGGGCGACTTCATCCTCTCGACCAAGGTCGGCCGGCTGCTGGCGCCCTGCGAGGCCGGACGACGAGGCCTCCGGCATCTATCGCGACACGCCGGCGCTGAAGGTGCGATTCGACTACAGCGGCGACGGCGTGCTGCGCTCGCTCGAGGCGAGCCTCGCGCGGCTGGGGCTGGACCGGGTCGACATCCTCTACGTCCATGATCTGGAACCCGGCACGCACGGTTCGGCGGAGGCGTACGAGGCGCGGTGGCGCGAGCTGATCGATGGCGGCGGCTGGCGGGCGCTGGCGGAGCTGCGCAGCGCCGGGATCGTCGCGGCGCTCGGGGCTGGGCGTGAACGACGCCGCGCCGTGCGAGCGCATGCTGGCCGAGCTGGACCCCGACCTGTTCCTGCTCGCCGGCCGCTACACCCTGCTGGAGCAGGCGCCGCTGCATGGCCTGCTGCCCGCTTGCGAGCGCCGCGGCGTGGGCGTCGTCATCGGCGGTCCGTTCAACTCCGGCGTCCTGGCGCGGACGGGCGGCACGTTCAACTACGCCGCTGCACCGGCCGAGATCCTGGACCGGGTCGCGCGGCTGCGAGGCGTCTGCGGGCGCTTCGGCGTAGAGCTGCCCGCCGCCGCGCTGCAGTTCGCGGCCGCCCATCCCGCGGTCGTCAGCGTGATCCCCGGCGGTCAGACGCCGCAGGAGGTGGCGGCGAACGCGGCCATGATGGAGGCCAGCATTGCGCCGGAGCTCTGGGCCGCGTTGAAGGACGAGGGTCTGGTCGATCCGGCCGCCCCGACGCCCGCCCTGGAGACCGCGCAATGTTGAAGGGCATCGATCCGCTGCTCGGCCCCGAGCTGCTGGCGATCCTGCGCGCCATGGGCCACGCCGATGAGATCGCCATCGTCGACGCCAACTTCCCGGCCGCCGCCAACGCCCGCCGCCTCGTCCGCGCCGAAGGCGCCAGCGCGACGCGGATGGTCGCAGGCGATCCTCTCGGTGCTGCCGCTGGAGCAGTTCGAGCCGGTCGCGGCGTTCCGCATGGCGGTCGATGGCGCGCCGGGCGAGCTGCCGCCGGTGATCGGCGAGTTCGAGGCGCTGCTGCGGTCGGTCGGCTACCAGGGGCCGATCGGCGCGCTCGGCCGGTTCGACTATCTACGAGCGCACCCGATCCGCCTACGCCATCGTCTCCACCGGCGAGCGGCGCTATTGGGGCAATCTGATCCTGAAGAAGGGCGCGATCCCGCCCGAGAACGCCTGATCGGGGAGGCGGATGCGCATCGACGCCCACCAGCACTTCTGGCGCCCGAGCCGGGGCGACTACGGCTGGCTGACGCCGGAAGCCCATCCGGCCATCTGCCGCAAGTTCCTGCCGCAGGATCTCGCGCCGCTGCTGGAGGACGCCGGCGTCGAAGCGACGGTGCTGGTGCAGGCCGCGCCGACCGTCGCCGAGACCGACTACCTGCTCGGCCTCGCCGCTGAGACGCCGTTCGTGGCCGGCGTGGTCGGCTGGGCCGACTTCGAGGCCCACGACGCGGCGGCGCGGATCGAGGCGTTGGCGCTTAGGCCGAAGCTGGTCGGCCTGCGTCCCATGCTGCAGGACCTGGACGACGACGCCTGGATCCTCCGCCCGGCTGTCGCGCCGGCGCTGGATGCGATGGAAGGCGCCGGCCTGCGGCTCGACGCGCTGGTCACGCCCCGCCACCTGCCGCACCTCGCCCGCTGTCTCGCCGCGCGTCCTGGCCTGGAGGTGGTGATCGACCACGGGGCCAAGCCGGACATCGCCGGCGGCGCGCTGGACGGCTGGGCGGCGCAGCTGCGCGCCATCGCCGCCGACACCTCCGCCTGTTGCAAGCTCTCCGGCCTCGTCACCGAAGCTGGCGGCAAGTGGACAGAGGGAACGCTGAAGCCCTACGTCGAGGTGCTGCTGGAGGCGTTCGGGCCGGCGCGGCTGATGTGGGGCAGCGACTGGCCGGTGGTGAACGAGGCCGGCGGGTACGCAGCCTGGCATTCCGCCGCCGCGGCGCTGACGGAGAGCTGCTCGCAGACTGACCGCGACCTGATCTTCGGCGGCGCGGCGCAGGCGTTCTACGGCATCGCGGCGTGAGACTGGTCGCCAACGACATCCTGCCGGTCGATGGCTGCGCCGGCGCGCTGGTCGGACGGATCTGGCTGGACGACGGACCGCACCTGGTCGCCGCGCGCGAGATGGGGCTGATCGACCTCTCGCGCCTGGCGCCGACGATGAGCGACCTGCTCGAGCTCGATGCGGTCGCCGCGGCGGTGCGCTCCCACGCCGGCGAGCGGCTGATGAGCCTGGACGAGGCCCTGGACCGGGAGACCCTGCTGGCGCCCGTGCGATCTGGCCGCGATCAAGGCCGCGGGCGTCACCTTCGCCGACAGCCTGATCGAGCGGGTGATCGAGGAGCGCGCCAAGGGCGACGCCAAGGCGGCGGAAGCCCTGCGCGGCGAGCTGGGCGAGCTGCTGGGCGGCAGCCTGACCGGGCTCAAGCCCGGCTCGCCGGCGGCTATGGCGCTGAAGGCGGCGCTGATCGAGCGCGGGCTGTGGTCGCAGTACCTGGAGGTCGGGATCGGGCCGGACGCCGAGGTGTTCACCAAGGCCCAGCCGATGTCGGCGGTGGGCTGCGGCGCCGCGGTCGGCCTGCACCCGAAGTCGGAATGGAACAACCCGGAGCCGGAAGTCGTGCTGGCCTGCGCCTCGCGCGGCGAGGCCGTCGGCGCGGCGCTCGGCAACGACGTCAACCTGCGCGACTTCGAGGGCCGCAGCGCGCTGCTTGCTGTCCAAGGCCAAGGACAACAACGCCTCCTGCGCCATCGGCCCGTTCATCCGCCTGTTCGACGAGACCTTCGGCATCGATGACGTGCGCCGCGCCAAAGTCCGGCTCGAGGTGACCGGGCCCGATCAGTTCCGCGCCCTCGGCGAGAACGCGATGGATCGCATCAGCCGCGATCCGCTCGACCTGGTCGCCGCCACCTGCGGGCCCGAGCATCAGTACCCGGACGGCTTCATGCTGTTCCTCGGCACCATGTACGTCCCCACGGCAGACCGACGCGGGCCGGGCCAGGGCTTCACCCACGAGACCGGCGACGTTGTGCGCATCTCGTCCGCGAAACTGGGTGCGCTGGTCAACACCGTCACCACGTCCAGCGCCGCGCCGCCGTGGACCTTCGGCGCCCGCGCGCTGATGCGCAGCCTCGCCGCCCGCGGCCTTCTTTCCAGCTAGGAGCCATCCATGGCGTTCAACGGCCTCGGCCTCGATCTCGGCAACCTCTCGCGGCTCTCCAGCGCCAAGACGCGCTCGATCTCGCCGGAGAACTTCACCGGCGAGAAGGGCAGGGGCGGGATGTCGACCGACGGCCCGGCCGCCAACGCCGCGCGGGGCCTGGGGCAGGGCTGGAAGGTCTCGCCCTATGTGATCGTCCAGCCGGGCGAGACCTTCACGCTGGCCGACATCGACGGCTCGGGCGCGATCCAGCAGATCTGGATGACGCTGGCGCGGGGCAAATGGCGCCACACCATCCTGCGCGCCTATTGGGACGGCCAGGCGCAGCCGTCGATCGAGTGTCCGGCCGGCGACTTCTTCGCCTGCGGCTGGGAGAAGTACGCCCAGGTGACCTCGCTGGCGGTGTGCGTCAACCCCGGCCGCGCGTTCAACTGCTACTGGGAGATGCCGTTCCGCACCCACGCCCGGCTGACGATGCAGAACCTCTCCGACGAGGCGATCTACATCTACTACCAGATCAACTACGCGCTCACCGACGTGCCGGAGGATGTCGCCTACTTCCACGCCCAGTTCCGGCGGGTCAATCCGCTGCCCTACAAGGAGGTCGTGACACCATCCTCGACGGCGTGAAGGGCCAGGGCCACTACGTCGGCACCTACATGGCCTGGGGCGTCAACAACGCCGGCTGGTGGGGCGAGGGCGAGATCAAGTTCTTCATCGACGGCGACGGCGAGTTCCCGACCATCTGCGGCACCGGCACCGAGGACTACTTCTGCGGCGCCTACAACTTCGATCCGGGCGTCACCGACCGCACGCTGACCAGCGGCTACGCCGAGTTCACCACGCCCTACGCCGGCATGCCGCAGGTGATCCGGCCCGACGGGCTCTACGCCTCGCAGCAGCGCTTCGGGCTCTACCGCTGGCACATCCCCGACCCGATCCGGTTCGCCGACGGACCTGCGCGTGACCATCCAGGCGCTCGGCTGGCGCACCGACAAGGACCGCCGCTACCTGCCGCTGCAGGACGACATCGCCTCGGTCGCCTTCTGGTACCAGACCTTGCCGACCGCGCCGTTCCCGGCGCTGCCGGAGAAGGACGATCTGGAGGTGATCTAGCGCCGGGCTCACCCAGTCGCCACCTCAGGCTTCTCTTTTCAGGCCTTCGTAGTTTCGTCGGGGCGCCACAAGTTATGGGTTTGTAGCCATGACGCGACTGCTTGCAGCCCCGGTTTTCATTGCCTTTTGCTGCCTCGCCGCGCCTGCCGCGCAGGCGCAGTCGCCCAAGGAGGTTCAAGGGCTGATGGTCGTGCCTGGGCCTGGTCCCAGCGTACAGTCGACCTATCCGAACGCCGGAAACAGTGTTCCAGCCGGCACGGTGATCCTGAAGATCGTCTTCGACCAACCGATGACGCCCGACGCGTGGGCGTATGAGAGATCGGCCGACGGCGACTTCCCCGACTGCCTGGCGCAGCCGCGGCTGCTCAGCGATCAGCGGACCTTTGTGCTGCTGTGCAGCGTCGCGCTGCCGGACCGCACCTACGCCGTCCAGATCAACCTCGCGCCGCGCTTCACGAGCGCCGATGGGCGTTCGGCCAAGCCGTACACCCTGAAGTTCACGACCAACGACGAGATAACCCGTGGCCTTCACGACGCCCTGCTGCAGGCGGGCCTCGACGACGCCGACGATCCAGTCATGACTTGGCGCGATCCGGGCCAGGGCGTGTCGCAGACGCCGCCGCCGCCCTAAGCGGACGCCCCGCGCGTCGTTTGGTGAAGGCCCGAGCGGTTCGAGTTGTAACGCCTGCTGAATCCGGGGCAGCCAAGTGGAAGGTACGGCCGCCGCCCGTCGCGGGCAAGCACAGCCCGACCTCGGTTGACGGGCGCCTAGCGGGCGGAGCAAACAGTCTTTGCTGGAGGGAATTCGATGGCTCCACGATGGATCGTCGCAGGCGCAAGCTTCCTTTTCTTCCTTCCGCCTGTCGCGGCGACAGGCGCTCCGGTCGCCCGCGGCTGGGGCGTCCCCTCCGGCGCCTCGTCCATGAGCGCCAGCATCCCGACGACGCCTGCCGAGCTTCAGGCCGAAGTGACGGAGTTGCAGAACGAAGTCGCGGCCCTGCAAACCCAGCTGGCGTCGCTTCAAACGACCGTGAGCAGCTTGACCGCGGGCCAGGCGCCCTCGGCGGCGTCATCCCCGCCGCCGTCGCCGCCGACCACTTCGAACAATCCGCATTGTCCGCATTTCAATGATCCGACTATCACGTACTGCGGATGTCTGCCTTGCTAGGAAGGGCCCCGGGGCGACCCCGCGAAGGCTTGCCGTATCTGGCCGAGGATCTGATCTTTCCCGTGAAGACCGGTTCGCCAGGCTAGTTCAGATCTCTCGACAGGATGAGCTTCAGCGTCAGGCGGTCGGTAGCCCGAGTCAGGCCGAAACCGACGCCGACTTCGACGTTGATCGGCTTGCCGTTGTAGTCGATCACCGCGAAAAGCTGGTGCGTCTGCTCGCGGGCGGGCAAGAAGCCGCGCAACTGGCCGAAGTCGTCGTACTCCTCTGCCGCGACCGCCCAGGCGCTGGTCAGATTGTAGTCGAGGCGGGTCTCAGGGGCGAAATCGAGCCGCGAGAAGCCCTTCCAGGAGTTGTCCAGGATCGGGTTGAAGATCAAGTCCGCCTTGCCGAACCTCCAGCCGACGATTGGCCGGATCTCCTGGGTGTAGCGGTTGGGGTCCCAGTGCCGGGCGTTGAAGCTGAACTCGAAATTGACCCCGTAGAAGAAGCTGCGCTTGGCGGCGTTCGGCTCGACGATGAGCGCGCGGAGCTTGAAGCCGTCGATCGTCGCATGGCCGTCGCCCGGCACACTGTAGAGCGGGAGGTAGAGGCCACCCTCAAGCCAGTCGGTGACGCCATAGGCCCACTCGGGGACTCCGTTGAGGGCGTGGTTGGAGACGAGCCCGGCCGGAAAGGCCGGGGTCTTGGCCCCGTCTGGAGTGTAGTTGTCGTGGAGCGTCAGGTTGAACACACCTGGCGCGGCGATCTCGGCGTTGTAGACCTGGATTTCATCCGTCTGCGCCTTCGCGTTTCCAGACACTCCGGCGCCCAGACCAATGCAGAGCAGGAACAAGATCCAAACCGACGCGGATGGTGGGAACTTCATCTGGGCCAGATAATCCATTGCTTGGACGGTGGACGCGGTCCTCAGCGGGTCCGGTGCTCCAATGTATCCCCGCAGGCGACGCTCGACACCTTCAGATCTCGCCAGGACGCCGAAAGGCGAGAAGTAAGCTCGCTGGTCGCGCTGCGCCTGTCAAAGATCTGGTCACGAAATGAGCCATGACCGGTCCGCCCTGGTCGTCCGACTTTCCCGTCACGCTGCTGACGGCAACGGTGGTTTCACGTGAAACCCTGTGGGGTGGAAGACTGCGAAGGCGATCGTTGGCGGGCAGAAGACGGCCTGTCGTCTCGCTTAGCTTCGTGAGTTGCGCCTCGCTCTCGCCGCTGACCTTTCAGCGATGGGCCAACCCGGCGCAATTGCCACTCGCCAACGTCTCGGGGGCCCTGCTAACATGTCAGCTATGACCGCCGCCGCCGTCGATCTGCGTGAAACCTCCAAGGCCGAACGGGTGTATGAGCACCTGCGCCGCGGCATTCGCGAACTCGTCCTGCCGCCCGGCGCGCCGCTGCGCAAGGAGGAACTCGCCCTGGAGCTGGGAGTCTCCCGCGCCCCGGTCAGCGAGGCGATCGCCCGGCTGGCTGAGGAAGGCCTGGCTGAGGTGTTCCCGCAGCACGGCAGCTTCGTCGCCCCGATCCGGGCGGCCGACGTGCGCGAGAGCCTGTTCATCCGCACCGCGCTGGAGACCGAAGCGATGCGGCGTCTGGCGGTCGCGGCCGACGACGCCTTCATGGCGCGCCTCGACGAGAACATCGCGCTGCAGGCCGAGGCGCTGGCCGACGGCGACCTGGCCCGCTTCTACGATCTCGACGAGGCGCTGCACGGCCTGCTGTTCGCCGCGGTCGAGAGTCCGCGGGCCACGCGGCTGCTCGACGCCGCCCGCGCGCCGCTCGACCGCGTCCGCCGCCTCGCCCTGCCGGAGCCCGGCCGGCCGGAAGCCACCTTCGCCGAGCACCTGCGGCTGGTGGAGGCGGTGCGCTCGGGCGACGCCGAATTCGCCGCCTCGGCCATGCGCGTCCACCTCGCCATGGTCGCCCGGACGGTCGAGGGGGAGCTGAGCAAGATGGAGGAGGCGCCGGCCAGGCGCGCATAGAATCGATGCCCTATCCCGAAGCTTCGGGCGAGCAGATCGCCTTCTTCCGCGAGCACGGTTGGCTCGTGGTCAAGGACGCCGTCCCGCAGGACCACCTCGACGAACTCGAGGCCCAGTGCGAGGTGTTGATCCGCGAGAAGGACAAGCTGGCCAACGACTGGGCCTGGTCGGACAAGGAGGACGTCAAGGAACGTTCGTTCCGCATCATCCAGTCCTCGCCCTCGTTCGTCTGGAAGGACATCAAGACCCAACCTTACCGCAAGTGGTTGATCCAGTTCGGCAATGCGCTGATGGGGATGGAGCTCAGCTACTGGTACGACCAGTTCCTGGCCAAGCCGCCGGGCCGCAGCGCGCCGACCTACTGGCACCAGGACGAGGGCTACTGGGGCCGCAACCTCGACGACAAGGGCGTCACCGGCTGGATCCCGCTGCAGGACGTCGACGCCAACAATGGCTGCATGCACTTCATCGATCGCGGCCACCTCGATGGGGTCCTGCCGCACCACTTGGTCGAGGGGATGCAGAGCGACCTGCTCACCTGCGAGGTCGACGAGACCCGCGCAGTGATCTGCCCGATCAGCCGCGGCGACGTCACCTTCCACCACTCCAAGACCCCGCATATGACCAACGCCAACAACTCCGACGGCTGGCGCAAGGCGGTCACCAACCACATGCAGCAGGTCGGCGCCGGCGGCGAGGGCGACCACTATCCGTGGAAGATCCTGGTCAACCAGCGCACCGGCGAACGCATCGTCCCGGCCAGCCGCTGAGGCGCGATATGGTGTCTTAGCGATCCTTCACTCGACGGATGGGCGCGCGCCTGTCACCAATGGCGGCAAACGAGCGGTCGGCTGAACTGGCCGGCAGGGAAGTCCAGGAGAGCCATGTCAGTCAGTGCCCCGGCGAACGATCCGCCCCTCAAGGCAGCCGAGCCGCGTCAGACGTCAGCCGCGGGCATGGCCTCGCCGCGTCGGCGCCAACCACGCCGCGCGATCGTCGAAGCTCGGGCTGGGCGCCCTGACCGTCTACGGCTCCGGCGCCCTGGTCGAGAACATCACGACGCTGGGTGGTCGGCAGCCTGCTGCTGTTCTACCTCACCATCATCTGCGGTCTTTCGGGCTCCGAAGCCGGCGCCGCGCTCGGCATCACGCTGGTGGTCGATTCCGTGATCGATCCCATCGTGGGGTCGCTGTCGGACAACAGCCGCTCGCGCCACGGCCGGCGCCACCCGTTCATGCTGGCCAGCATCGTCCCGATCGTCGTCGCGTTCGGCCTGCTGTTCTCCGTCCCGCGCGGCCTCACCGGGCTGCCGCTGTTCGGCTACGCTCTGGCGACGCTGCTCTCGCTGCGCATCGCCATCTCGTTCTTCTACGTGCCCTACATGGCGCTGGGCGCCGAGCTCACGGACGACTACGCCGAGCGCTCCACGGTCGTCGCCGGTCGGGTGTTCTTCACCGTGCTCGGGGGCCTCGCCGCGGCGTTCCTGACCTGGGGCGTCTTCCTCAAGGGGCCGCACGGGCGTTTCGACGCCGCCGCCTATTCGCCGCTCGCCTGGACCTTCGGCGCGATCGTCGCGTTCGGCGCCCTGCTGAGCACGCTGGGCACGCTGCGCGCACGGGGACGTCTGCATGCGGCGCCGGAGGGGCGCAGCTTCGGCCTCGGTCAGTTCTTCGCGGAGGTGGTCGAGGTGCTCCGCAACCGCTCGTTCGTCAGCCTCTTCCTGCCCTGCCTGATCCTGTTCACCGCGCTCGGCGTGGCCGGGACGCTGACGCTGCACGCCAACACCTTCTTCTGGAAGCTCACCTCGGCCTCAGATCCTGGTCCTCGGCCTGCTCGCTGCCGATCGGCGTCTTCGGCGGCATCTTCGCGGCCGGCTTGCTCGCGCGCGCCATGGAGAAGCGCACCACGGCGATGCTGGGCCTGGCGTTGATCGGCATCGCGCAACTTGGGCCCGTGACCCTGCGCCTCACAGGGATCATCCCCGCCAGCGCGGCTTTGCCGACCCTTGGCGCGGCCGTCATCCTCGGCGGGATCGGCGGCGGCATCGCGACGATCGCCTTCCAGTCGATGATGGCCGACGCCACCGACGAGCACGAGCACCTGTTCGGCGCCCGCCGGGAGGGTCTGTATTTCGCCGGCATCACCCTCTCGGCGAAGGCCTCCAGCGGCCTCGGCGCCTGGATCGGCGGGATCACCCTCGACGTGATCGGCTTTCCCGCATGGTATCGCCGCCACGCCGGCGCTGCTGGCTTCGATCCCGGCCGAGACGATCCGTAATCTTGGCATCGCCTATGGGCCGGGCGCCTCGCTGTTCACGGCCGTCGCGGTCGCCGTCCTGCTCGGCTACAAGCTCAACAAGACCGGCCATACGCGCATTATCGAGGAGCTGAATCGCCGGCGCGCCGAAAAGACCGCCGCCTGACGCCGACCGACGAGGCGCCTATCTAAGGGGCGTCCGCTCGCCAGGAGTTTGCGATGCCGCTGTTGACCGATCCCAAGCTGCTGCGCGCCGAGGCCTATGTCGACGGCGGCTGGACCAAGTCCGGCGCCGGCAAGACCTTCGCGGTGCGCAATCCCGCCAGCGGCGAGACGCTCGCCGAGGTCGCGGACCTGGTCCCCGCCGACGCCCGCGGCGCGATCGAGGCAGCGGCTGCAGCTTTCCCAGCCTGGGCCGCGAAGACCGCCAAGGAGCGGGCCGCGATCCTGCGCACTTGGTTCGGCCTGATCATGGCGGCGCAGGAAGACCTGGCCCAGCTGATGACGGCCGAGCAGGGCAAGCCGCTGGCCGAGACCCGTGGCGAGGTGGCCTACGGCGCCAGCTTCATCGAGTGGTTCGCCGAGGAGGCCAAGCGGCTCTACGGCGACGTGATCCCGACCCACGCCGCGGGCAAGCGCATCCTGGTGCTGAAGCAGCCGATCGGGGTCGTCACCGCGATCACGCCCTGGAACTTCCCCAACGCGATGATCACCCGCAAGGTCGCCCCGGCGATCGCCGCCGGCTGCACGGTGGTGGTCAAGCCGCCGGACGAGACGCCGCTGTCGGCCCTGGCGCTGGCCGAACTGGCCGACCGCGCCGGGCTGCCGAAGGGCGTCTTCAACGTCGTCACCACCACGCGGGCGCAGGAAGTCGGGCTGGAGCTGACCCAGAACCCGCTGGTGCGGAAGTTCTCGTTCACCGGCTCGACCGCGGTCGGCAAGCAGCTGATGGCCCAGTGCGCCACGACGGTGAAGAAGGTCTCGCTGGAGCTGGGCGGCAATGCGCCGTTCATCGTCTTCGACGACGCCGACCTCGATCAGGCGGTCGAGGGCGCGCTGCTCTCGAAGTACCGCAACATGGGCCAGACCTGCGTCTGCGCGAACCGCTTCCTGGTGCAGGACGCGGTCTATGACGCGTTCGAGGCCAAGCTGGCCGCGCGGGTGAAGACCATGAAGGTCGGCGACGGCGCCGAGGCCGGCGTGGTGCAGGGGCCGCTGATCAACATGGACGCGGTCGAGAAGGTCGAGCGGCTGCTGGCCGACGCGGTCGCCGGCGGGGCCAAGGTCGAGATCGGCGGCCATCGCCACGCGCTGGGCGGCACCTTCTTCGAGCCGACCGTCGTCACCGGCGTGAAGCCGACCATGGCGATTTCGCGCGAGGAGATCTTCGGCCCGGTCGCCACCCTGACCCGCTTCAACAACGAGGCCGAGGCGATCCGCCTGGCGAACGACACCGACTTCGGCCTCGCGGCCTACTTCTACGCCCGCGACGTCGGCCGCATCTTCCGCGTCGCCGAGGCATTGGAGTACGGCATGGTCGCGGTCAACGACGGCATCCTCTCGACCGAAGTCGCCCCGTTCGGCGGCGTGAAACAATCCGGCGTCGGCCGCGAGGGCTCGAAGTACGGCATCGAGGACTACGTCGAGATCAAGTACGTGCTGTTGGGCGGGCTGGGATAGTCGCGCTACCCAATGCTTCGGTCATGGCCGGCCTTCGCGCCGGCCATCCAAGCACGCAGACCGAGCTGTGGCCGTGCCCGGCACGGCCACTCGCCACAGGGTGTCCTCGGATCGCCGGGCCTTGGAATGGTGGGCCTGGGATTGGCGCGCCGGGGAGCCGCCTACGCTCGCCCGCCGGCCTCGGCCACGATCACCTCAATGCCCTGGCCGCGCAGCATCGCCGTCTCGTCGGCGGTGATCCCGGCGTCGGTCACCACCACGTCGATGGCGTCGAGGGCGCAGACGACGAAGCTGGCGGAAGTGCGGAACTTGGAGCTGTCGACCAGCACGATCAGCTGGTCGGCCCTGTTCATCAGCTTCTGCTCGGCCTGGATCAGCACCACGTCGGCCTGCATCAGTCCGCGCGGGCCGACGGCCGCCGCGCCCATGAACAGCTTGGCGGCATGGTAGCGCGATAGTCCGTCGTCCTCGAACGGCGAGAGGATGATGTTCTGTTCACGGAAGATCGCGCCACCCGGCACCGACACCCGCGTGCCGCTCTGCGGCAGCAGCTCGCCGACGATATGCAGCGAATTGGTCAGCACCTGCAGCTCCAGGCCGGCGAGGTGGCTGCACATCTGGAAGGTGGTGGTGCCGCCGTCGATGATCAGCGCCTCGCCTGGGCGGCAGAGCGCGGCGGCCGCGCGGCCGATCGCGGCCTTCTCGGCGGCGTGGCGGGCCCGGTTGAGCTCGAACGGCGCTCCAGCCAGGCGCTCGGCGGCGGCCTCGCCGGTCAGCCGCGCGCCGCCGCGGACGCGGGCGATGCGCCCCTCGCCTTCCAGCCGCTCCAGGTCGCGCCGGATCGTCGCCGACGAGGCGTCCAGGCTGGCGCAGAGCTGGCGGAACGAGACGAAGCCCTGGCTCTGCAGCAGCCTCAGGATTTCGCTGTCACGCTGGGTGGCGTGCATGCTTCGGACCTATGCGAACTCTGGCGAAGCTAACACAGCTTCGCCGTGCGCTAGTGGCGCAGCCGAACCAGCGGGTCAAACGATCCCGGCCGTCGTCGAGGCGCGGCCGCGTTCCTGCGCCTTGCGCGGGCGCCACTCGGAGGCCCGGTAGGTCTCCACCGGCTCGATCGCGCCGCCCAGTTCGTAGCGCGCCATGGCCAGGATCGGGGTGACGTCGGTCTCGTAGGCGCGGCGCAGGTCGGAGAACGCCAGCACCACGTCGTTGGCGTTCTGGTGCTCGCCCAGCGCCTCACGGTCGATGATCAGGGCGCGGGCGTAGCCGCCCGCGATGGCGTTGGCCGAAAGCAGCAGGCTCTCGATCGGGTCGGTGACGTTGTGCGACTGGTCGATCATGTAGGCGGGGCTGAAGTCGCCGCTGGCGCGATGTTCAGCGTCGACCAGCTCGTTGAAGATCAGGAACAGCTGGTGCGGGTTGATCGAGCCGGCGTCGAGGTCGTCGTCGCCGTACTTGCTGTCGTTGAAATGGAAGCCGCCCAGCTTTCCGAACCGGGCCAGCCGGGCGACGATCTGCTCGATGTTCACGTTCGGCGCATGGTGGCCGAGGTCGACCAGGCAGCGGGCCTTCTCGCCCAACTGCTGTGCGGCCAAGAGGTTGGTGCCCCAGTCGGAGATCACGCTCGAATAGAACGCCGGCTCGTAGAGCTTGTGCTCCATGAACATGCGCCAGTCGTGGGGCAGGGCGGCGTAGATCTGGGCCATCGAGTTCGAGATAGCGGTCGAAGGCCGCGGTCTGGTTCTGCTGGCCCGGGAAGTTGGAGCCGTCGCCGATCCAGACGGTGATCGCCTTCGAGCCCAGCGCGACGCCGAGGTCGATGCAGTCGATGTTGTGGGCGATGGCCTGGTCGCGCACGGCCTTGTCGGTGTGAGTAAGCGAGCCGAACTTGTAGCTCCAGCCCTGGCCCGGCTGGTCCTGGAAGGTGTTGGAGTTGACCGCATCGAAGCCGAGGCCGAGCTCGGCGGCCTCTTCCCGAAGCGCGGCCGGGTCGTCGACCTTGTCCCAGGGAAAGTGCGGCGAGGCGGTGGGCGTCAGGCGGCCGAGCTGGTTCACCACCGCGGCGTCTTCCAGCTTCTCGTGGATGGTGATCGGCTCGCCGGGAATCGGGAACTTGGCGAAGCGCGTGCCGCCGACGCCAAGGCCCCAGGTCGGTACGGCGACCGCGAAGGCCTTCACCTTGTCCTTCACCTGGTCGATCGCGCGGCCGCGGCGGGTCAGCGCGCGGCCCAGGCTGTCGTATTCGTCCTGCAGCGCGGCGAGGCGGGCGGCGTTCTCGCGCTCGATCAGGTCCTGGGGCAGGGGCGGGCGGTTCATGTCCGGCCTCCTTCAGCGGGTAAACGCTTGCGCGTTGCCGGCGTCGACATTGAGGATGTTGCCGGTGGACTTGGACGCGCGGTCTGAGGCCAGGAATACCACCGCCTCGGCCACATCCTGCGGGAGCACCTCCCGCTTCAGCAGGCTGCGGTTACGGTAGTGCGCCTCCAGCGCTTCGCCGGGATCGACGCCATAGGCGTCGGCGCGTTCCTTGCGCCAGTCGCCGTCCCAGATGCGCGAGCCGCGGATCACCGCGTCCGGATTGACCACATTGACCCGGATCCCGAACGGCGCGCCTTCCAGCGCCAGGCAGCGCGCCAGGTGCACCGCGGCGGCCTTGGCCGAAGCGTAGGCCGAGGCGTTGACGGTCGCCGCCAGCGCGTTCTTCGAGCCGACGAACACGATCGATCCGCCGAACGCCTTCAACAGCGGGAACGCCTCGCGCGAGGTCAGGAAGTAGCCCTCGGCCAGGACGTCGTGATTGCGCCGCCAGATGGCCAGCGTGGTCTGCTCGATCGAGGCGGCCGAGGCGATGCCGGCGTTGGCGACCAGGATGTCGAGGCCGCCGTACTCGCGCGCCGCGAACGCCATGCCGGCGGCGACAGCGGCCTCATCGGTCACGTCCATCGTTGTCTGGCGCACCCGGTCGCAGCCAAACCGGCCCGCGAGGTCGCGCTCGGCGTTCTCCAGCGCCTCGCCGCCGAGGTCGGCCAGCACCACGCAGGCGCCGTCGGCCAGCAGCCGCTCCGCCACCGCCCGGCCGATGCCGCCCGCGCCGCCGGTGATCAGGGCGATGCGCCCCTCCAGCGGCGCCGACGGCGGCTGGCGGCGCAGCTTGGCCTCTTCCAGCGCCCAGTACTCGATATCGAAGGCTTCCTTCTCGGGCAGGCCGAGATAGCCGCCGAGCGCCTCGGCGCCGCGCATCACATTGATGGCGTTGCGATAGAACTCGCTGGCGATGCGGGCCGTGGTCTTGTCCTTGGCCAGGGTGAACATGCCGAGTTGCGGGTGCAGCACCACCACGGGGTTGGGGTCGCGCAGCGGTGGGCTCGCCGGCTCTCTGCAACGCTCATAATAGGCCGCGTAGTCCGCGCGATAGGCGGCGAACGCCTCGGCCAGATAGGCCTCGCCGCCCAGCGCCAGCCGCTGCGGGTCTAGCAGCAGCGGCTTGATCTTGGTGCGGAGGAAGTGGTCCGGGCACGACGTTCCGACCTCGGCGAGGCGCGCCGCATCGCGCGAGGTGACGAAATCGAGTGTTTCCGGCGCATCGTCGAAATGGACCAGCTTGCGCGGCGCGTCGCCGGCGAGCTTTCGCAGCTGCGGCGCGAGCTGCACGGCGGCGCCCGCGCGGGCCACTGGCGCCATGGGCGTCACCGCCGCGCCGCCGAACGCCGGGCCCTCGGCCAGGCGCAGGTTCAGGTAGTCGGCGGCGGCGCCGATCAGCTCGAGGGTGGTGGCGTAGCAGGCCTCGGCGCTGTCGCCCCAGCAGATCAGGCCGTGACCGGCCATGATCACGCCGCGCAGGTCTGGCGTGTCATCGACCAGCGCCTTCAGCCGCAGCGCCAGCTCGAAGCCGGGCCGCAGCCAGGGCGTCCAGCCGACCGCATCGCCCCAGATCGCCTTCGCCGCCGCCTCGCCGCCGACGGAGGCGGCCAGGGCGATCACCGCGTCCGGATGCACGTGGTCGATGTGGGTGAACGGCAGCAAGGCGTGCAGCGGCGTGTCGATCGAAGGCGCGCGGGTCCCTGGCTCGAAGGCGGCGTGGGCGTAGAGCTCGGCCATGGCGTCTTCGTCCGCGGGGCCGCCGAACCGCGCCGTCAGCGCCCGCAACGTCTCGAGCCGCAGCCGGGCGAAACCGCCCGCGGCGATCGAGCCCAGGTCGCCGCCGGACCCTTTGACCCACAGCACCTGTGTCGGTGCGCCGGTGATCGGGTCGGGTTCGGTCAGCTTGGCGGAGGTGTTGCCGCCGCCGAAATTGGTCACCGCCAGGTCCGCGCCGAGCAGGTTGGAGCGATAGACCAGCAACTCGGCCTCAGACTTGCCCTGCGTCGCGGCCGCATCCCAACCGGGGGTCGGCCGCGCGAGCGGCAGGGCGGGGTTGATGCGGCTGGCGCCGTCCATGAAACTCCTCCGAAGGCTTTGCGGCTCTAACACCCAGCGTTGCTCGAAACAATCACGTCACGTAAGATTCGCTCAATTCCAATCATCGGTATGCTCGTTGAACCAGGCGATCGCCATCGTCGACATCGGCAAGACCCGCAGCAAGCTGACCCTTTGGGCGCGGGGCGGGAAGCTGCTGGCGCAGTTCGACCACGCCAATGCGATCGGCGCCCAGAAGCCGCGCCAACTCGATCTGCGCGGCGCCGGCGATTGGCTGAAAGGCGCGCTGGGCGAGGCCGCGGGGCTGGCGCGGATCGACGCCATCGTCCCCGTGGGGCACGGCGCGGCCGGGGTGCTGATGGCTGGCGAGACGCCGCTCTGCGCGCTCGACTACGAGGCCGCGCCGCCGCGTGAGATCGCCAAGGCCTACGACGTCCTGCGCGATCCGTTCGAAGCGACGCTCTCGCCGCGGCTGGCCGATGGCCTCAACCTCGGCGTCCAGCTGTTCTGGCTGGAACGGCTTCATCCGGATGTCTGGCCCAAAGCCGGCGGTTTCCTGCTCTGGCCGCAATACTGGGCCTGGTTCCTCAGCGGCGAGCGCGCCACCGAGGTGACCAGCCTGGGCTGCCACAGCGACTTGTGGCGTCCGCGGGAGCATCGCTTCTCGGATCTCGCCATCTCGCGCGGCTGGGCCGAGCGGCTGGGCCCGCTGCGCGGCGCCGGCGAGGTGCTGGGACCGATCCGCCCGGCGCTGGCCGACGAACTGGGGCTGCCGTCCGATTGCCGCGTCTATTGCGGCCTGCACGACAGCAACGCAGCCCTTCACGCCGCCCGGGGTAGGGCCGACCTGGCGGATCGGCCGTTCGCGGTGGTCTCGACCGGCACCTGGTTCGTATGCCTCGCCGCAGGCGGCGCGGGGCCGGCGGCCTATCATCCGTCCCAGGACATGCTCGCCAACGTCGATGTCGCCGGCCAGCCGACGCCCACCGCCCGCTTCATGGGCGGTCGCGACTATGAAGCCTGGATGGGGGCCGCACTGGGCGCCGCGTCCGATCCAGAGCTGTTGCGCGAGGCCTCGGCGCTGACCGACTGGAGCCGTGCGCCCGGCCCGCTGCGCGCCACCCGTGCGGCGCTCGAACTCGCACGCCGCACTGACCGCGCCCTGCGCCTCGTCGCCGCCGAAGGCCCGATCCTGATCGAGGGTCGTTTCGCCACGGACGAGGCGTTCGCGGTCGCGTTGGCGCGGCTCCGGCCGATCCAGGCGGTGCGCCGCGGCGACATGGCGGACGGCGTCGCGTTAGGTGCGCTTCGGCTGGCGGCGCCCGCGGCGCCCGACCGGCCCGCACGGGTGTCGAGCTAGTCCACAAAGTCCAGTTGAACAGTCAAGGCGCGAGCATCGCGAGGTTCGCAGCCTGCGGTCGTAAATAAGCGACCAGCAGCCGAACCGGTCCAGACGTCTCACTTCCTGCAAGCTCCGGCTTAGCCAGCCGAATCACCGCACGGCGGCGCCATGAAATAGCCGCCACGGCTCAGCTAGAATGGTGCGAAGCCTTGGTTTACCTAGCGTCGAGAGGAACGTCCGCCTGCAGCAATGATCAATTCTTGTACGGAATTGATCTTCCGCTATCTTTTCGGCGCGGGCTTGCGTGCCGCGAGCGTCGCCAACCATCCAAACTCGGTGGGCGAAAAGTTCAGTTTGCGGCGCACGGCAGTTTTGATGACAATCCTGTCGCATTGTTACAACATGGTAGCTTGGAGCAAGGAAGCCGAATGACCGCCGATGGGCCGCACCGCCTCGACGTCGCCATGGGCCAGCGAATCCGCGAGCGCCGGCGCTCGCTGGGTATGTCGCAGGGCGACCTGGCCCGAGCGCTGGGCATCACCTTTCAGCAGGTGCAGAAGTACGAGCGCGGCGCCAACCGCGTCAGCTTCTCGCGCCTGATGCAGGTGGTGGATGCGCTGAACTGCCACCTCACCGACCTCACCGAGGGGCTCGACCCCGACCGCCCGGTGCGCGAGATTGATCAGGTGAGGCGCCTGATCGCCGAGGAAGGCGCCTACGAGCTGCTGGAGGCCTATGTTGCAATGCGCAGCAAGCCGCTGCAGCGCGCCTTGCTGCAGCACGCGAAGGCGCTGGCCGGTTTGACGGACGCCCAATAGCCGCCGCGGGCCGCGTCTTGCGGCCCTAGCGCAGCGTATTCTTCGGCACGTCGCGGAACGGACGGTCGTCGTCGCTGCGGGGCTCCTTCGGCATCCGCAGCACGCGCTCGGCGATGATGTTGCGCTGGATCTCGTCGGTGCCGCCGGCGATCGACACCGCCGGCACGGAGACCAGGATCTCGGCGATGACGCCGTCCATCGGCCCGTCCTCGCCGGTCAGCATCGCGTCCGCCCCGGCGATCAGCGTGTGCACGCGCGCCGCGGCGCGGGCGACGTGGCTGGCCGCCAGCTTGCCCAGCGAGCCTTCCGGACCCGGCGGGCGGCCGAGGGCCTGAGCGGCCCGGGCGCGGCGGGCGGTCCACTCGGCGGTCTTCGACAGCGTCAGCAGCTTGGCGATCTCCTGGCGCACCACCGGATCGGCGATGGCGCCCGTCGCCCTGGCCCGTTCCAGCACCAGGTCGACGCGGCCGGCGCGCTGCGGATACCACTTGTAGGGCTCGTTGACGGTGGCGATCTCAGCGCGCTCCTCGTCGTAGATGCGGCCCTGGCGGTCCGAGGCGGCGCCCCAGAGGCGCATGCCGTCGGCGCCGCGGCGCTCGTGCATCAGCGTCGTCGTCGCCACAGCCCAGCCGCCGCCGATCTCCCCGACCAGATGCTCGGCCGGCGCCTCGGCGTCGGTGAAGAACACCTGGTTGAACGAGGCGTGGCCGTTCATCTGCCGCAGCTGATGCACCTCGACGCCGGCCTGGCGCATGTCGAGCACGAAGTAGGAGAGCCCCTGGTGCTTAGGCACGTTGGAGTCGGTGCGCGCCAGCAGCAGCCCCCAGTCGGCGTGATGGGCGCTGGTGGTCCAGACCTTCTGGCCGTTGATCACCCAGCGGCCGTCCTTCAGCTCGGCGCGGGTCAGGGCGCCGGCGAGGTCGGAGCCGCTGCCGGGCTCGCTGAACAGCTGGCACCAGTTGTCCTCGCCGGTGAGGATTCGGCGCAGGAACTTGCGCTTATGGAAGTCGCCGCCGTGCTCGAGCAGGGTCGCGGCGGCCAGGCCGCGCACGCCACTGCGAGCGACGCTGACCGCGCCCACGCGCCGCATTTCCTCGGCGACGATGGCGTCGAACGCCGCCGGCAGGCCCCTGCCGTGCCATTCCTTCGGCCAGCTCGGCATGCCCCAGCCGGAGTCGACCAGCCGCGTGCGCCATTCGACGAGCCCCAGTTCGGCGCTCCAGTTGGCTTCGAGCCAGGCGCGCGCTTCAGCGCGGACGGCGGCTTCCGAGGGTTCGCTCATGGTCCCGTCCATCCGCTTACGCCCCCCACGCCTGCAGCATCCGCTCGCGGCGCCAGGCCGGATCGCCCAGGAACACTTCGGAGCTTTTGGCGCGCTTGAACCAGAGATGGGTGTCGTTGTCCCAGGTGAAGCCGATGCCGCCGTGGATCTGGATGGTGTGGATGGCGGTCTGCAGATAGGCGTCGGATGCGCAGGCCTTGGCCAGCGAGGCGATGGCCGGGAACTCGGGATCGTCCTCCGCGGCCGCCGAGGCGGCGGCGTACGCGGCCGACTTGGCCAGCTCGACGTCGACCAGCATGTCGGCCTGCTTGTGCTTCATCGACTGGAACGAGGCGATCGGCCGGCCGAACTGCATGCGCAGATTGGCGTAGTCCAGCGCCGAGAGGCGCAACCGTTCGGCCCCGCCGACCATCTCGCTGGCGAGACAAGCCGCCGCCTGGGTCAGCGTCTTCTCAAGCGGCGCGCCGCCGCCGCCGAGTTCGCCCAGCAGCGTCGCGGGGGTCACGCTGAACTCCAGCCGCGCCAGCTTGCGCGTCGGGTCGAGCGTCTTCAGCGCGCGGCGCGTCAGCCCGGGTGCGTCGCCGCTCGTCGTGAACAGCGACAGCCCGTCTTCGCCGCTCGTGCCGGGCGCCCGCGCCGCGACGACGATGAGGTCGGCGGTATGACCGTCGAGCACGAAGCTCTTGACGCCGTCGAGGCGGAACCCGCCGCCGTTGGGGGTGGCGGTCGTCTCGATGCCCGAGGCGTCCCAGCGTCCGTTGGGTTCGGTGAAGGCGAGGGTGGCGACCGTTTCGCCGAGGGCGATCGGCGGCAGCAGGGCCTCCTGCTGCGCCTTGCTCCCGGCGTTCATGATCGCCGTCGCGGCCAGCACGGTGGTGGAGAAATAGGGGGCGCAGAGCAGGGCCCGCCCCATCTCCTCCAGCACGATGCCGAGCTCGACGAAGCCGAAGCCCTGGCCGCCGTACTCTTCGGGGATGTGCACGCCGGTCAGGCCGAGCTGCTGGTTCAACTCGACCCAGCTTTCCCGCTCCCAGCCGGCCTCGGTTTCCATCAGCCGCCGCACGACGCTGGGCGGCGACTTCTCCTGCAGGAAGCGCCGCAGCACCGACCGGAATTCTTCCTGCTCGCTGGTGAAGCTGAACTGCAGGTGGGCCTCCTCGCCGAATGGCCCGGCGCTTCGAGCGCCGGGGCACGCGACCCTAGTCCAGCCGGATGAAGTGGCAAGCGGTGTCGCCGGCTTTCAAGCCTGCGCCAGGGTCGCGGCGCCCTCGCCGCTGCCGACCGCGCGGCGCACTTCCGCCAGGCTGGTCAGCCCGGCCCGCGCCTTGGCGTAGCCATCGTCGAACAGGCTCTGGAAGCCGCCGGCGCGGGCGGTCCGGGTCAGCTGTTCCTCCGAAGCGCGTTGGCGGATGTCGTGCTCCAGCTCCGGCGTGGTCAGGGCGATCTCATAGAGGCCGAGCCGGCCGAGATAGCCGCTCTGCGCACACTGCGCGCAGCCGATCGGTTCGCGCCAGGCGGCGTGGCCGGACATCGCGACGCCGCGCGGCGCCAGCGCCTCGTAGGCGGCCACCCGGTCCGGATCGCTCGGATGCGAGCAGTGTGGACAAAGCCGGCGCACCAGCCGCTGCCCGACCAGGCCGCGCAGCACGTCGGCGAGCAGGAACGGTTCAACCTCGAGGTCCAACAGGCGGGGGGCGGCGGCGAGCGCCGAGTTGGTGTGGATGGTCGAGATCACCAGATGGCCGGTCAGGGCGGCCTGCACCGCGATGCGGGCGGTCTCCTGGTCGCGGATCTCGCCGATCATGATCACGTCCGGATCCTGGCGCAGGATCGAGCGCAGGCCGGCGGCGAAGGAGAGCCCGATGTCGCTGCGGGCCTGCACCTGCACCACGCCCGGCAGCTCGAACTCGACCGGGTCCTCCACGGTGACGATCTTGCGCGCGCCGTTGTTGAGGTGGACCAGCAGGCGATAGATGGTCGTGGTCTTGCCGGAGCCGGTCGGGCCGCTGACGAGCACCACGCCGTTCGGCTTGTCGACGAGGGCCAGCAGCATGGCGGCCTGGGCGTCGCTGACGCCGAGCTCGGCCAGCTTCGGCAGCCGGTCGACCCGGCCCAGCAGCCGCAGCACCAGGCTCTCGCCCCAGACTGACGGCAGGCTGGAGATACGCAAGTCGAGCTCCTGGCCGGCCGCGCGGATCGACTGGCGCCCGTCCTGCGGCAGCCGCCGCTCGCCGATGTCCATGCCCGACAGCAGCTTGATCCGCGAGCAGACCGCATCGAAGCGCGCGCGCGGCGCGGTGCGCACCGTCACCAGCACGCCATCGATCCGCAGGCGCACCGCGAAGTGATCGGCGAATGGCTCGACATGGATGTCCGACGCGCGCCTGGACAGCGCCTCGGCGAAGATCCCGTTGACGAAGTCGATCACCGGCGTCTCCAGCGCCAGCTCGCGCAGCCGCGCCGTTTCGGAGGGGCCGCCGAGCCCGGCGGCGTCGTCCGCGCCCTGCGCCACGCTCTCCAGCAGACCGGTGACCGCGGCATGGGTGGCCAGGCGCAGCTGCACCGGTCCCTCGCCGAGCTGCGCCAGCCGGTCGCCGATCGCCGGGTCGAGCGGGTTGACCGCGGCCACCATCACCGGCGAGTCGGGCGCCTCGCCCGCCCGCCACGCCGCCGCCTGGTGCTGCATCCACCACGGGATCGGCGAGCGAATCTCGCCCAGGAACTTGCCCACCTGCGCCGGCGTCGGGGTTTCCTCGTTGTCGAGCACCTTCAGGCCGAGCTGTTCGCTGAGCAGCTTGTTGAGCTCGATTTCGGAGAGCGCGCCGATGCGGATCAGCAGCTGGCCCAGCAGGCCGCCGGTCAGCGCCTGCATCGCCAGCGCGTCGGCCAGCTCGCGCTCCGTCACCAGCCCTCTTGCGAGCAGCAGCTCACCCAACCGCGGCGTTTGCATGGGCGGAGCCTAGCCCAGCGGCAGAGGCGCCGGAAGGGCGATCCGGCGCGCCTGCGGCTCCCCTCGCGGACGCGCGGAGACGACGGAGGCGCGCTCTACGCCTTTGCCCCCGGCGTCTTGTCCTGGCCGACAAAGGCGACCTGGACGCCTTTCTTCACCGCCTTGCCCAGCTCGACCGCGTCCCAGTTGGTGAGCCTGACGCAGCCGTGCGACTGGCGCTTGCCGATCACGCTCGGGTCCGGCGCGCCATGGATGCCATAGGTTGGGATGTTGAGCGCGATCCAGGTCGAACCGACCGGGTTGTTCGGCCCCGGCGCGATGCGCAGCTTTCCCTTGGCGCCCGCCGGGGTGAAGGTCAGGCGCGCCGGGTCGTAGAAGTAGGCCGGGTGCGGGGCGACGCTGGTCACGGTGAAGACGCCGCTGGGCGCCGGCCGCTCGGCCGAGCCGACCGTCGCCGGATAGAACGCCAGCAGCTTGCCGTCGGACCCGAAGGCGCGCACTTCGTCGTCGCTCTTGTCGACCTCGATCCGGGCGACCTGCATGTCACGCGAGGCGGTGCGAGGCGCGGCGACGAGCAGGGTCTGGCCGACCTTGCCGAAGTCGGCGCCGGGGTTCAGCGCCACGAGCAGCTTCTGGTCCATGTGGAACTTCTCGGACAGCTCTTGCAGCGGGGTCGAGTAGCCCATCGCCGGCAGCTTGGAGAGCGCCTGGTAGTCCTTGGGCGGCGTGCCGATGAACGGCCCGGCCTCGTCGTCGGCGGTGATGACGTAGCTCTGCACCGCCGGCGTGGCGTCGGCGGCCGCCAGCGCGTTCCAGGTTCCCGCGTCCAGATGGCCATCGGAGACCAGGCCATGGGCGACGGCGAACGCCTCCAGCGCGTGCTGCAGGTTCGTGCCGTCGCGGCCGTCGATCACGCCGGGCGAGAAGCCGGCGCGATCGAGCAGCACCTCGGCCTTCAGCAGCACAGGGTCGTACGCCAGCCGGGCGCCGGCCTTGGCCGGGACGGGCTGGAAGGTCGCGGCGTCTATCGCCTTGCCCGCGGCGGGCAGCGACGCGTCGGACGCGCCGGCGGCGAAGCTGGCGGCGGCGTTGCTGTCGATGGCCACGTTGCCGGCCTGCCCCGGCGTGACCACCTGCGGCGATGGATTGACCGTCGCCGCGAGAGAAGCGCTGTTGACGGCCGCATTGCCCTGCGCAACCGGCGCGTTGGCTGCGGATTTCTGTGAAGTGTCTGGGCCGCACGCGCTGACCCAGGCGAGCGCGCCGAGCGCGACTGCGAAGCGAGCGGAAGACATGAGACGCTGTTTCTCTGACATCATGCAGAAGGAAGGCCGCGCAGCCGCGCCGGTTCCATTTCGAGTTCCCCGTGCGACCCGATGATGCGGGGATTGGCGGCGTTGATCCTGGTCGTCGCCATCGCCGTGGCGGCGGGTCAGTTCGTGCTGCACAACGCCCGACGGTCGTCCGGCGTCGCGCCGGCGGCTGCTGTCCCAGCGCCCGCCAATCGGCCGATGGCGGCGGCGAGCGCCTTGGCGCCGCTAGCGGTCGCGCCCTATCCGCGGCCGGTCGAGGGTTGCCACCCCGCCGCCGGCTACACCGCCGCCGCGGCGCTGAACGCGCAGTCGCTGCGCACCGCCGCCTGGGCGGTGTTCCGGCGGGCCGAGACCGGCTGGGAAGTCTACGCCCCGCTCGCCGCGCGCGAGATCGGGGTCGACTGTCCGCCCAACGCCGAGGGTTTCGCCGCGGCGCTGGCCGATTGGCAGGGCGACCACCGTCTCGCCCGGACCGGCGTGATGGACGAACCGACTCTGCAGGCGCTGCGCGAGACCTGGGAGGCCCGCCGCCCGTTCGTCGCCGCCAGCGCGCACGGCGTCTGCCCGGCGCCGCCTGCGGCCACGGCGCTGGCGCAGGCCCGGCCTGACGAGGGCTACAGCGGCAAGCCGGTCCAACTGCTCGCCGGGGCGCTGGAGGCTTACCGCCGGATGGTCGCCGCGGCGCGGGCGCAGGAACCCGCGCTCGCCGCGGACCGGCGACTGCTGACGATCTTCTCCGGCTACCGCGATCCGATCGCCGACACCGCTCGCTGCGCGGCCGAGCAGAACTGCGACACGATCGTGCGCGCCAACTGCTCGGCTCACCTGACGGGCCTGGCGATGGACCTCTATCTGGGCTCGGCGCCCGGCCTTGCGCCCGACAGCTCAGCCGATCCGAACCGGCTCTACCAGTCCCACTCCGCCGCCTATCTCTGGCTGGTCGCGCACGCCGGCCCGTTCGGCTTCGTCAACTACCCGTTCGAACCCTGGCACTGGGAGTGGACCGGCGCGCCGCCGTAAGCCGGCGTCGCGCCGCCCTAGCGCCGACTACAACTTCACCCTTACGCCGAACATGAAATCGCTGTCGTAAAATTCATTTTGGATCGGGAACGCCTTGCTTTGGGTATAGGTGAATTCAAGGTGCGTGTTGGTCAGGTTCTTCGCGTCGAAATAGAACTCGACCTTGTCGTTGAAGTGATACTCGGCGCCAAAGTCGAGCCGCAAGCGCGGCTGCGAGTACTGGTCGGTGGACGGATCGCCGCCGACGACCCAAAGATTTCTCGAGACGTAAGAGGCGGCCAACTTCAGATCGATCGGACCTTTGTCGTACGAAATCGCGGCATTGTAGCTGAGCGGCGAGGTCTGCGGCAGCGCATGGAACTCACCGGGGCGGATTTCCCCGCGCAAGTCGACGTACGTCAGATTGCTCTCGACGCCGAGGCCGGAGAGCAGCCCCGGCAAGAAGGTGAAGACCTGATTGTACTGAAGCTCCACGCCCGCGACGTGCGCCCTGCCGATGTTCTGATAGGTCGTCAGGTCGACCGTCTGCCCAACAAACCCTGGAACAGTTGTTGAGTTGGCCTCCTGGGTCGAGATGTAGTCCTGAAAGCCCTTGTAGAACACGCCGGCCGAGAGGATCCCGTCGTGGGGGAGGAAATACTCCGCGTAGAAATCGACACTGCTGCCCGTCGTGGGTTTGAGGTTTGGATTCCCCTGTGTCACGATCGGGATAGCGTTTTGAAGGTCTACCGAGCGGGCGGCCGTGATCTGATTAAATCCGGGCCGCGCAACAGCGGTCGAGAACGCCAGCCGAAATTGCAGCCTGTCGCTGGCGGCGTACTTCAAACTGATGTCTGGAAAGACGTTCGTATAGCTATGTGAAGAGCTGTTGGGGGTGACGAGGGTGTTCCCTGCGCTGTCGGTGGTGATCGTGTTCGCGCGATAGGTTCCGTCCGTAGCCTCGACGCGGACGCCGCCGACCACGTCGAGCCGGCCGAAGGTCGCGCTGTACTGCACGTAGCCGGCAAAGATGTTTTCGTTGTCATGCTCGAATGTTGAGGGGTCCGCGGTGACCGGCCCTTGAGGTATGCTGAGCAACTTGTCGAACGAAGGCTGCGGTCCGATATTGTAGAGGCCGTTGTAGTAGATGATGTCGGATCCGGAGACATAATCTGTGAGGTTCTGGCTGACGGGATTGAGGTCGGCCGCATATTGTTGATTTCTACGCTCACGCTCGCGCACTTCGCCGCCGAACTTCAGCACGCCTTCATCGTGAGCGAAGTCCAACGGAAGCGAGAGATTGAGGACCCCCGCGTATTCGGTGTCCGTCGTCTGCGACGGGCTGTTGCTGCCCGAGGCGCTCGTATAGAGCGCCGGATCGCTCAGTTTCACGCCTGCAGCACTGTACGTCGGATGGTTTGGGTCGGCGTTGTTGTAAGTAACATCCAGACTGTTCGGGTCAAAGAACTTGGTGTTGATCGAATACGGCCAGCGGTCGTAGCCACCCGTCCAGGACACGCGGCCGTCCAGCTTGATCTTATCGGCGACGAGCGTGTCACCGCCGATTTCGATCAGGTCGTTGCCGAGATTCTCGTGGGTGTTGATGTCCACGAAGTGGGCTTGCGCCTGGGTGGCGTCGTAACTGCCGCCGGCGCTGACGCTGGCGATGTTGTGGCCAAGGTTCGAGAGCACGAACTCCTGCTTGTGAGCGACCTCGGAATAGCCGGCGTGAAAGCCGCGCAGGTAGATCTCGCTGTTCGGGGTCGGGTCGAAGGTTGCGCCGCCGCCGAAGCCCTGGCGCAGGCGGTGATATTCGTACCAGCGGTTCTGCAGGTTATCGAACTCCTTCTGCCCGAGGAACGCGCTGGTTCCCGCGGGAACGTCGATCCCGTCGTTCGCGTAGGCGTAGTCCTCCTCGACGTCGTCGATGCCCCGGTGATCGTCCTCGGCGCCGTAGGTGAAGATCACGGACAACCGGTCGTCCAGGAAGCGTTTCCCTATGGTGAAGTCCCCTTGGTAGACCGGATTGCCCCGCAGCGCCTGGATGCCGCCGCCCACCGAGGCGTCCAGGATGTGATCCTGGCCGGGCGGAATGATCCGAGGCTGGATGTTGACGATGCCGCCCAGGCCCTCGGCGTCGAGGTCCGGCGTCAGGGACTTGATGACCTCGAGGCCGCCTAGGATGCCGGCCGGAAAGGCGTCGAAGGCCACGGCGCGCGCGCCGCCTTGCGGCGTGGCCGGATTGCTCGCCGTCATGCGCACGCCGTCGAAGGTGGTGCCGTTGAGGTCGGCGTCCATGCCGCGAATGTTGACGAACCGTCCCTCGCCCGAATCCGACTCCATCTCGATGCCGGGCAGGCGCTGCAGCGCTTCGGCGGCGTTGACGTCCGGCAACGAGCGGATCTGCTCAAGCGGCGCTATGTCGATGACGACGGGCGCTTCCTTCTTGATCGTCGTGGCTTGAGGGCGCGTGCCGATCACCACGATGGTCTCGACGTTGGTCGGTGTGTTCGACTGATCGGCCGTGTCCGCGTAGGCGGTCTGGCCAAGGCCCATGAGTATGGCCCCGCCGGCCGCGACGCCCAGACGCACGCCCGCCTTCGCCGTAGCCGGCCCGAACGGTGAGCGAGGCTTCCCTTGGACGGCCGGCGCGACCGTGGCGAGGACCACCCGGCTGGCGGTGGCGAACAGGCTGGCCACCGGCCACGTGGCCGTATTCCCGGAGGCCATTCGGCCTTGGCGGTTTGACATCGACAATCCCCTTGTCCCCCGTGGGACGGGTGTCATCGACGCCGCCGGTCGCGTTCGAGAGGCCGGTCGACGAGCCGGCGACACCCTGCCCGCGCAATGCCGGCTCTGTCCGGCGCAAGGCGTTTGATCGCCACGCCCGGCCGCGCTCAAACGAAGCTTTCATGCAGGATTCACGACGCTTTTGTTGCGTCAGCGCGCAGGTCGTTAAAAGGCAACGAGGAATCCAGGCGGTGTCGGCGGACGCGGCGGCCGGAGGTTGGACATTGAGATTTCTCAATGCTGGACGCGGTGTTCCGCGCGCCGCGCGTCGGGTAGAGTACTCGGCCCCTGCGGGTCATGGCGCCGTCCACAGGGTAGGATACTGATCTGGCGATGCGCGTCCTCGTCGTGGAAGATGATCTTCAGACCGCCGCCTATGTGCGCGACGGACTGAGCGCCGCCGGCTGCGAAGTGGACGTGGTCGAGGACGGCGCCAGCGGCCTCGATCGCGCGTTGCACGAAGCGTTCGACGTCCTGGTGGTCGATCGCATGCTGCCGCGGCTCGACGGTCTCGCACTGGTCTCGGCGCTGCGCCGCGACGCGGTGCAGACGCCAGTGCTGTTCCTGACCGCGATGGGCGCGATCGCCGACCGCGTCGAGGGGCTGGAAGGCGGCGGCGACGACTACCTGGTGAAGCCGTTCTCGATCGAGGAACTGGGCGCCCGGGTCAACGCCCTGGCCCGCCGCCCGGCGATCCGGGGCCCGGACGCCGCGGTGCTGCGCAGCGGAGACCTGCAGCTGGACCGCCTGCAGCGCGTCGCCCGGCGCGGCGAGCGCAAGATCGAGCTGCTGCCGCTGCAGTTCAAACTGCTCGAGTACCTGCTGCTGCACGAGGGCGACGTGGTGACGCGCAGCATGCTGTTGGAAGGGGTCTGGGGCCTGCGGTTCGATCCACGCACCAACATCGTCGAGACCCACATCAGCCATTTGCGCGGCAAGCTCGACAATCCGGGCGAGCCGTCGCTGATCGTCACCGTGCGCGGCGCGGGCTACGCCCTTCGTGCGCGCTAGCCGCTTCCTCGCCTCGACCGGCGTGCGGCTGGCGGTGGTCCAGACGGTGCTGCTGATCTGCGCCTTCGTGATCGCCGGCGCCCTGACCAGGTTCTCGACCACCTACATCTACCGCCACGGGGTCGAGGCCCGGCTGGGGAGCGAGTCCGCCACCCTGGCCGCGCTTTACCGGTCGCGTGGGATCGGCGAGGTGGCGTCCGCGGTGGCGAGCGGAGAGCGGCGGCCTGGCGGGCTGGAATACCGGCTGAGCGACCCCGCCGGAAAGCTGCTCGCCGGCGACCTGCCGCCCACCGGTGCGCCGCTGGGCCTGACCTTTCTCGACTGGGACGACGCCCACGTCGCCGGCCGCCCGTACCAGGACCTCGTGGTCGACAACACCCGCCTTCCCGACGGCTCGCTGCTCACCGTCGGCCAGGACCTCACCGACGAGAGCAAGCTGCGCCACGCTCTGGAGACCACGCTGTTCTGGTGCGGCGGCGCCGGGGCGGTGGTCGGGCTCGCGCTGTCGTACCTGCTGGCGCGCGGCGTGCTGCGGAGGGTCGATGGGGTGGTGGCCGCCGCGCGGGCGGTCTCGGGCGGGCAGATGACGGTCCGCGCGCCCCGCCGCAGGGCGCTGGCGCCCGACGACATCGACGACCTCGCGGCCAGTTTCAACGCGATGCTCGACGAGATCGCCACCCTGGTCGACCGGGTGCGCTGGGTCTCGACCGACATCGCTCACGATCTGCGCACACCGCTGACCCACGTGCGCCAGAAGCTGGAGCGGATCCGCGCGGCGGCGCAAGGCGACCCGCAGGTGCTGGCGGCGGCGAAGGACGTCGAAGGCGACGTCGACGAACTGCTGCGCACCTTCGACGCCATGTTGCGTCTGGCCGAGATCGAGAGCGGGCCGCTGGCCGGCCGGTTCAAGCCGGTCGATCTCGCCGAGCTGGCGGCGCGCGTCGCCGACGCCTACCGGCCGGACATCGAAGCCAGCGGGCGACGCTTCAGTTTCAAGGCGATCGCCGCGACCACCCAGGGCGATGCCGACCTGATCGCCCAGGCGCTGGCCAACCTGGTGGAGAACGCGATGCGCCACACGCCGCCGGGGACGCAGATCGAGCTGGCCGTCGAGCTGGCCGATGGCCGGCCGCGGCTGCGGGTCTCGGACGACGGGCCGGGGATTCCGGAAGAGAAGCGCCAGGACGCCCTGCGTCACTTCTACCGCCTGGAAGCCAGCCGCACGACGCCAGGCTCGGGCCTCGGTCTCGCCATCGTCGCCGCCGTCGCCAGCCGCCACCGCGCGGCGCTGGAACTGGTCGACGCCGCGCCGGGACTGACGGTGCTGATGACATTTCCGGGGACTTGACCCGTCACCCCGGCCAAGCGGCGCGAGCCGCGCAGAGCCGGGGCCGGACCGGCCAGCTCCAAGACGATATCCAGCGAGGCGGCGGCGGGTCCGGCCCCGGGTCCGCGCGCTACGCGCTCAGCCCGGGGTGACGGCTAAAGGCGCGCTACCCCTTCAGGAAATCGATGATCGCCGCCATCGTCGCCGCCGGCTGCTCCTCCATCAGCCAGTGGCCGGAGTTGGCGATGACGACGCTCTTCACGTCGGTGGCGACATAGCCCAGCTCCACGGCCAGGCTGGCGCCGTAGGAGGCCGAGCCGCCGATCGCCAAGACCGGCATGGTCAGCTTGCCCTTGGCGAGCAGGACCTGGTTGTCGACCGCGTCCTTCGGAAAGGCGACGAACTGCTCGAAGGCGTCGTGCATGGCGTGCGGCCGCGCGTAGAGCACCGCGTAGTGGCGGCGGGTCTGCTCGTCGATGCCGGCCGGGTTGGCCGAGAGCTCGTCGTAGAAGCGGTCGAGGAAGATTCGCTCGCGCCCGGCGACCAGGCGTTCCTCGTCCGGGCCGTGGAAGTTGAAGTGCCAGGTCTTGGGGTTCTTCAGCTGGTCGTCCCAGTGGCCGATCCCCGGCAGCGGCGCGTCCATCGCCACCCACCGCTTGATCCGCTCAGGGTGCGAGGCCGCCAGCGCATAGCCGACCATGTTGCCGATATCGTGGGTGACCAGGTCGATCTGTTGGGCGCCGACGGCGTCCAGCACCTTCGTCATGTCGCCCGCCTCGGCGAGCTTGGTGTAGCCGGTATCCGGGTGGGACGAGAGGCCCATGCCGCGCAGGTCGGGCACGATCTACGGTGTGGTCCTTGGCCAGGATCGCGGCCAGCGGCTCCCACATGTCGCCGCTGTCGCCGAAGCCGTGCAGCAGCAGCACCGCCGGGCCATGGCCGCCGACGCGGACGTGGATCGTCGCCCCGTCGACCGCGATCTCGCGCACCGCGAAGCTGGCGGGGAACGGCTTGACGGCGGCCAGCGTAGCGGCCGGCGCAAGCAGCGAAAGGGCGGCGCAGGCCGCCAGAACTAAGCGTAGGCGCATGAATGGTCCCCCGTGCGGCTCGGCAGTCGAGCCTAAGGATGGCTCATGATGTAGGCGCTGCAGAAGCGGAAATAGAGCACCGCCAGGATCAGCGCGAAGGAAGCGTCGAACACCCCGAACCAGAAGAGCCCGCCGCCGACCACGAACCACACCGTCGCCATCCACACCCGGCCGAGAATGCCGATGAGGTTCGGCGCCCGCGATCGCACCGGGTCCTGCAGGCCGGGGATGTAGAGCGCGGTGACCAGGATCAGCGTCGCGCCCCATCCGCGGATCCAGCCCGAGGGCACGGGCTGCGGCAGGCCGAACAAACTCGACACCATGCCGGGCACGAACATGCAGCCCAGGCCGATGCCGAGGTGCAGCAGCATGTTGAAGCCCAGCACCGTCTGGTAGGCGCCACGTCGCGCGCGGACCTGGACCTCGTTCCAGCCGATCGAAAGGGCGCCTTCGGCCATCGCGCTCTCCTTCAGAAGGTCATCAGATAGGCCAGCAGGTCGGCCTTCTGGTCGGCCGCCAGGTCCGTGCCCCAGGCGTGGCCGGCGTTGGCGTTGCCGCGCTGGCTGATGTCGAAGCAGAAGGTCCCGTCCGCGGCCGGCGCGCCCGGCGTACAGGGCGGGGCCTGGAAGCCGCCCTTGGCCCGGTCGATCACGTCGAGGCCACGGAGGAACGCCTTGGGCCGCTGCGCCGGCGGCGTCAGCAGATCGGCCAGGGTCGGCACCGAGCCGTTGTGCAGGTAGGGCGCGCGCAGCCACAGGCCGTCCAGCGGCAGGTTGGCGTAGCCGCCCGTCTTCACGAAGTGGCTGAACTGGTAGGGCGTACCCTTGAACAGGTTGGCCACCTGCCAGTCGCGGAACGCCTGGGTGTAGCTGTTCAGCCGGTTCGGATCCGTGCCGACATCGGCGATCGGATCGACCTTGCCGATGTCGGCGCCCTTGAAAACATAGCCGTTCGGGCCCTGCCAGCCGTGGCAGGCGGCGCAGGCCTTCATGTAGATCGCCTCGCCCCGCGCCGCCGCGGCGGCGTCGGGGTGGTACGGGCTGGGCGGGGGCCTGAGGTCGAGCAGCCAGGCGGCGTCACGCTCGATCGAGGCGTGGTCGACCGTGGTCGGCGTCACGCCGGCGCCGAGGGCGGCGGACAGATTGCGCTCGGCCAGGGAGTTGTTGTTGCCGTCCCAGTGCAGCTGCATGCCCTCGCGCGGGCGCTGGTCGAAGATGGCGGGGAAGTCGGCTACGCCCACCAGTTCGGCGTCGGGGACGCGCGCGCCTGGGCCCAGCTCGAGCAGCAGCTTGTAGGGGTTGAAGGTGTCGACCCGGCCCGGCCCCCACGGCGGCTGCGCCGCCAGCAGCGGCTCGAGGCGCGAGCGGCGTTCGATCAGGCCCTCGCGCACTCGGGGGATCACGTAGAACCGCCAGACCAGCTGCTCGAGCGGATTGAACTTGGTCCCGGTCTTCTCCATCGCCGGGATCAGGGTGTCGGCGCTCAGCCGCTCGTCGGCGCCGGCGTCGAGAATGAAGCGGATGAAGCGGTAGAGGTCGAGGTTGTTCGACGGCATGCCGGGGACCATGTGCGGCGAGGCGCCGGCGGCGTCGCGCCAGGTCCCGACATGGCAGGTGGCGCAGTTGAACCACACCACCTGGATGCCGTTTACCGTGCGCGTCGAGATGCCGACCGGGAGGTCCTTCTGCTTCCCGTCGGCGCCCCTCTCGTAAAGGAAGCCGAACGCCGAATAGTCGCCGCGACCCTTGAAGTCGGCCGGATAGAGCGACGGCAGCGCCATCCACACCGCATAGGGCAGGCCGCTTTCAGTCTCGGCGCCGATCGAGCCGTACATGAAGTGGGTCGGATTGTCGGCGTAGGTCGGCGTCCCCTTGCCGCCGAACTCGACCAGGGCGGCGATCACGACTGCCAGCGCCGCCAGGCCGATCAGCAGCAGGAACACGAGGAAGATCAGCGCCGCGTCGAGCTTCCACATCCGCTGCGACAGGTAGATCTGCACCGCCGAGAAGGGCTTGTTGATATCGCTCATGACGACATCACCTCCTTGCCCGGCGCGACCAAGCCGGCGTGGGCGCGGTAGACGCTCATCACCTCCTCGATCATCGAGTCGCGGTCGGGGTAGCGGGACTGGTCGTAGCAGCCCATCGGGTTCTTCATCGCGCTGACCAGGCAGCGATTGCAGTAGGTGCAGGGGCGCTCCGGCAGGTCGTGGCCGGCAGCCCACTGCTGCACCAGGTCGTTGTTGGCCACCAGCGAGCGGGCGATCGAGACGCCGTCGACCGCGCCTTCCTTCAGCGCCTCGCAGATGAACGACGCGGTCTGGAAGCCGCCCGTGCAGATCACCGGCACGGAGACGTTCTGCTTGATGACCCGCGCTTCCTCGAGGTTCACGCCCTCGACCACGTGGCCCTTCTTCATCCGGAACCAGATCCAGTGGAAGATCGGCCGCAGGAACGGATAGCGGAACAGCAGGTAGTTGCGCATGCCGTTGACGCCTGACGAGATCATCGCGTCGTAGGTGGTGGTCAGCGTCTCCAGCGAGAGGTCGCCTGGTGGATTCAGCGGGTGGGGGAACAGCGAGCCCTGGCTGACGTGGATCGCGTCGGCGCCGGCCGCTTCGGCCCATTTGGCGATCTGGATGGTCTCGTCGAGGGTGTTGCCGGCCTTCTCCCAGGGCACGACGTTGTTGTGGTCGACGGCGCTGAGCTTCACCTGCAGGTGGAAGTCGCGCCCCACGGCGTTGCGGATCGCCTCGATCACATTGAGCAGGAAGCGGGCGCGGTTCTCCAGCACCCCGCCGTACTCGTCCTCGCGGTCGTTGATCCCGGACGAGAGGAACTGGCTGAACAGGTAGCCATTGGCCGAGTGCAGCTCCACGCCGTCGAGCCCGGCCTCCCTGGCTCGCCAGGCGCCCTTGGCGAAGGCGGCGATGGTGTGGTCGATCTCGGCTTTGCTCATCGCCTGGGTGAGGAAGCCGTGCAGCGACTCCTTGCGGCTGGTGGAGCTGAGCGTCGGCCGCGCCAGGTTGTGCACGCCGGGGAGGTCCATCTGCCGGCCGGAATGGCTGAGCTGCATGATGAACTTGCAGTCCAGCCCGTGGATCACCTCGCCCAGCCGGGCCCACAGCGGGATGAAGTCATCGCGGTGCACGGTGGCGTAGGAGGCGATGATCCGCCCTTCCATCAGTACCGGCACGTAGGAGGAGATGATCGCGCCGACGCCGCCGTGGGCGAACTTGGCTTCCCAGTTGATCCGGGTCTGGGTGAGCGAGCCGTCCTCGTTGTCGAACCGCCCGGAGATGTTGGAGCGGAAGATGCGGTTCTTGACCGTCAGGTTGCGGAAATGGAGCGGCTGGAAGATCTCCTCATAGGGCATGGGTCGGATGCTCCTGTGCGACGCGCCAGGTTCCCGCCAGCAGCGCCAATACCCAGGCGTGCGCCGGGCATCGGGCCCAGCTCTGGGCCATGAACGCCATGTCCGCCGTCGGCCGCGCGGTGTGGGCCTTGTCCAGCTGCAGCATGACCAGGGTGGTCGGCGCGAAGTCGCCGGCGATGCAGAGCCCGGCCTTGCGCGGCTGGCGGATCACCTGCTGCGGGGCGACCAGGCACTGCGCGGCCGCGCCGGCGGGCGGCAGGCGGCGGCGATTGGCGCCGTCGTTCCAGAGCGTGCGCATCTGCTGCAGGCCGGCGACGATGTTGTGCACGGCGACGCCGGTGCCGTGAATGCCGGAGGGGTCGCCGCCGACCTTCTCGGCCAGCAGCGCGCGCGCCTTGGGGATGGCGCCGGTCAGCGCCCACCAGAGGATCTGGAGCGGGTTGAAGCTGCGCGGCGCGGCGTCCAGCGTCATCGCCGCCTTCCAACTGGCGTCGTCGGCCTGGTAGCCGGGATCGAACAGCCGCCCGACCGCCTGCTGCGCGAGCGGGCCGGCGTCGCCAGTCGGCCCGTCACCGCGGACGTAGGCGGCAAGCCCCCCGAGGGCGGTGTCGTCGTAGGCGAGGCCGGCCGCGACCACCGCCAGCCGCGCCTCGAGGTCGGCCTGCGCCTCCAGCGGGCGGGCTGGCCCGCGCGGCGCCACCGGCGGAAACGGCGCGCCGTCCCAGACCAGGTCTTTGCGGATGCGACCGAGGATGATCCGGTTCAGCAGCGGACCGCCCGGCTTGTAGTCGCGGTCCAACCGCGCGTCGTCGGCCAGCATGGCGACCTGGGCCGGATCGCTGACCGGCAGCAGATCGACCAATCCTGGAATTTGCAGGCGGCTCAAGGCGAGGCGCTCTGTCCTTCTCCCCTTGCGGGAGAAGGTGTCAGCGAAGCTGACGGATGAGGGGTCGACGGCGCGGTAGGGGATTGGCGTCGAGGCGACCGGGCGTGGCCGGCGCGACCCCTCATCCGACCCCTCCGGGGCCACCTTCTCCCGCAAGGGGAGAAGGAAGCTGGTGCGCCCCTTCTCATGCCGAACCCAGGCTCCACGGGAAGAAGACGTTGCGGTTGTCGGCGAACAGCGGCGCCAGCGCCGGGCAGTGGCGCTGCAGCACGGTGCGCAGGCTGTTGTCGGCCACCCAGGCGAAGCCGGCCGGGGTGTAGACGTCGGGGTTGAAGTCGCGGGTGTAGAAGCGGTCGCTCTTCAGCCGGCGCGAGGCCATCAGGATGAAGATGCGGAACACCGTGTCGGAGAAGCCGAACCCGTCCGGCGTGCCGGGATTGGCCTGGCTCTCGCAAAGCGTGCCGACAAGCAGGTCGACGTCCTCGACCGAGGCGTAGACGGCGCGCACATCATCGCGCCATTGCTGGTTGGTGGTCAGCTCCTCGAAGCTCTTCGGCGCCGGCATGCCGATCAGCCGGCGGAATTCGCAGTAGCGCGGCACGCCACGTTCGCGGTCGCGCACGATATCGACGGCGGCGAGGTCGGTGTAGATGCCCTGCTCGGGCTTCTCCGGGATCATCCGCAGGCTGTTGGGATAGTTGTGCAGCGCGAGCGCGCCGCAGTTGGCGGTGGCCAGCGAATAGAGGACGTCGTCGAAGGCCATCTCGCGGTAGATCTTCGGCGGGTTGGAGTGGGCCACCTCCAGCAGGCTGCGCTTCATCACCTCCTGATTGTCCGTATGCCGACGAAGCGAGAATTCGTCCGGCATCAGCGGGTGCATGCGGTAGCAGGCGGTGAACTCCTCGGTCATCGCATAGGGCGCGGCGTGCTGCTCGGTGGGCGAGCCGGGGATGCCGGAGATTTCCTCATTGTCGTTCAGGCGGCCGTAGCCGCGCCAGTAGTGCTCGCCCAAGAGGCCCCACCAGTTGCTGCGCATGGCGAAGCGGCCCTCGGGCGAGTTCATCAGCGAGGGCGTCCACTCGGTGGTGTGGATCTTGGCGATCAGGGCGGTGACCACTAGCCGGGCCTTCTGGAACAGCCACTCGCCGTCCTTGTCCGGGTATTCCAGCGCCAGGCGGTCGACCACGGCGTTGTGCTCGCGGGCGAACAGGGTGTGCATCACCGAGATGCCGAGCCACCAGTTGCCGTTGACCCCGGCCAGCTCGAGCTCAGGGAACTTGGCGTCCTCGGCGTCGCCGGTCTCGTCGCGCAGCGGCTGGATCGGCAGGTGGCCGCGGTGGTCGAGCCCGATCTTGCCGTTCTGCAGCAGCTCGCCGGTCGCCGGATCGCTGCGGATCTTCAGCTGCTTCTTCAGGCTCGAGCCGTAGATCTGCGAGCCGTCCCACCAGTGCGTCTCGGTGTTGACGTAGGCGGCGGGGCGGCCCTCGTCGGCGGGCGTTGTCGGAGCCCGGGTCGACTGGAGGATCGTCATCGGCTTTCGCGGCCAGTCGTCGCCGTCGCCGATCGGCACCTCGATCATCGGCGCGGCCGTGTCGTTGACGCCGTGGCTCAGCCAGTCGTGCACCATGAACTGCAGCCAGGCCGAGACCAGCACATTCAGGTACGGCACCGCCGCGAACTCGCGCCTCGCCAGCAGCTGGTTGCTGATCAGCCGCGGGTTGGGCTCGAGCAGACTCTTCTCTTCGCCGAAGGTCTTGTTGATCGGCACGTTGCGGCCGAAGCGGGCGCCGGCCATTCCCATCCAGGGCAGGTCGAGGCCGTTGAACGCGCCGTCGGCGCTGCGCTGGGTCAGCACGTCGCCGGAGGATGTCGGTTTCGGCGGGCTGGTCTCGGTATCGAAGAGGTTGGACCAGCGCATGATGGTGCGCAGGCCGACCAGGGTCGCGACCGCGATCAGGAACGGCCACTTGTGCCACTGCATGAACGCGCTGGTGATCCGCGCGAACAGCTGCAGAAAGCGGTCGGATAGCGACGGACCCGCCTCGGGCATTTCGGCCCCCCTCGCGCATTGCCGAGCGGACACAGCTTAGCCAGGGCGAAATCCACCCGCAATACGCGAATTCGGCGAGTTGCCCGTTTACGGTTAGGGCGCAATTGCGGCGGCGGCTGGCGTCGGTGGCCCTGTTGTGGCCAAGATCGACCGGTTGTGTTCCTTCAAATTCGCGTCGCAGGGGGGTGACCGATGACCTACAAGATCCTGTCGCTGGACGGCGGCGGGGCCTGGGCGCTGATCCAGGTCAAGACGCTGCAGAAGCTCTACGGTCCGGACATCAACGGCCATGCGGTGCTGGCGAAATTCGACATGGCCGTCGCTAATTCCGGCGGCAGCATCGTCCTGGGCGGCCTGCTGGAGGATCGCCCGCTCTCCAACGTGCTCGGCTACTTCATGGACGAGACCTCGCGCCGCTCGATCTTCCAGCCGACCGGAGACTTCGTCGACGAGCTGCTGAGCAAGCTGCTGCACTTCGGGCCCAAGTATTCCACCACCAAGAAGCTGCCAGCGCTGCAGCGGCTCTTGCCGGCCAGCGGCGGCAAGCTGATGACCCAGGTTGCCGCCGGCATCCCCGGCGCCAACAGCGGCAAGCCGGTGCACATCCTGATCGCCGGCTTCGACTACGACCGCAACATCGCCGCCTTCTTCCGCTCGGCCCACACCGGCGGGCCGGAATGGGGCAACGGCTCGGCCAGCAGCGACACCACCCTGGCCCAGGCAATCCACGCTTCCAGCAACGCGCCGGTCAATTTCTTCGACCAGCCGGCGTCGTGGGACGGCGGTCACAGCCGGTTCTGGGACGGCGCGATCGCCGGCTGCAACAATCCGGTCATGGCCGGCGTCGCCGAGGCCGCCACGATGGATGTCGCGATGACCGACATCCGCGCCCTGTGCATCGGCACCGCCACCGTCCGCTCGCCTGGTCCGCCAACGGACAATCCCGGGCCATTCATCTCCAAGCGCGCCGCCCAAACGTTTCCGGGCGACCTGGCCAAGATCGCCGGCGCCATCAACGACGACCCGCCGGACGTCGCCAGCTTCCTCGCCCACGTCATGACCGGCGGCGGCAAAGGCCTGCCCGCCGGCGCGGTCAGCCGCGTGGTGCGGATGAACCCGATGGTGAGCCCGGTGTCGGACGGGCAGGGCGGCTGGAAAGGTCCGGGCGCCTGGACCCAGGAGCAGCTCGCCCACCTGGCCGACATCGACCTCACCGCGCTCGACCAGGTCGATATCGGCTACATCGCCGACTACGCCGACACCTGGCTCGCTGGGATCGCGCCCAACCAGCCGCTGCGCATGGACGCCGATACGCTGGCGCCCAAGCTCGGCCCCACCACCTTTCCGGACGCGCTGGCGGCCTGGAACGCGGTGGCGTGAGCGTCTAGCCGGCTCAGCTCCCGCCATGGATGGCGGCGTTGAGCCCGGCGTCGTCGCTTTCGGTCGAGTGGTTGAGGCCGTGGTTCATGGCCCAGGCGCCGACGGCGAAGACGATGGCGGCGCAGAGGAGCCCGCCCCAGAATCCGACAGGCGCCGCAAACCACATGACGAGAAAGGTTATGACCGTTCCCAGGCCGATGCAGACCCATTTCAAGCCGAGCATGAAGCGGTGATAGGTGTTCGCGTGACTCAGTGCCTCGGCGGCGGTGGTCGCCATTGCGCGCCCTCCTTGCAGATGTCCGGCCGCAGGCTACTCCAAGCGCGGCCATTTGGACAACGCGCGGCGACCGGCGGTTGTTCGGCCGGCGCGCGAAGATTTCGGAGCGGTATCCCAGCTCCGCCAGCGCGCTGGCTGACCGGGGTCGTCGCTGACGGCTAGTTGTACGTGGGCTGGGAGCGGGCCGCTCGCATTGCGGTCGGTTGGGCCGCCAGGCTTTGCATCAGCCGCGCCAGCCGGGGGTAGGGCTCGCGCATCGCCGCCGCGTCGATCGCAGCGACCAGCGTGCGCAATTTCTGCCATTGGTGCTCGGATCTTGGCGTCATGCAGCCCTGAACCCTGTGCGACGGTGGCGGCGTCTCTATAGCGTCGCCTGCAGGTTTCGCGCCAGCACGAGGTGGAAGGCGGCGGCAAGCTTGCCTAGCCTGGGCCGATGATCGAAGTCGATATCCGGCCAGAGCAGACCGAGGACGCGGCGGCGGTGCGCGCGCTGGTGACGGCGGCGTTCGGCGCTGACGGCGATACGGCCGAATTCGTCGAAGCGGTGCGGGCGGAAGCCGAGGTTTGCCTGGCCGAAGTGGCGGTGGCGGAGGGCGCGATCGTCGGCCACGCGCAATGGTGCGACGCGCCGCTGACGGTCGACGGACGGGTGGTGAAGGGGGCCTATCTAACCTGCCTGTCGGCAGATCCTGCCCTGCAGACGCGCGGCGTCGGATCGCGCCTGGTGCGAAGTGGGCTCGAGCGCTTGGCGGAGCTAGGCTACGAAGCGGCGAGCCTGCTCGGCGATCCGGCCTACTACCGGCGCTTCGGCTTTTCCCCCGATCTGGCCGCGCGGATCGAGGCGCCGCACCGCTCGCGCGGACGCGGGTTCCAGGCGATCGAGCTTGTGTCCGGGGCGCTGGACGGAACGATGGTGCGCGGCGACTTTCCCAAGGTGATCTGGCCGGATGGGCCGCGCGACGACCCTTAGGCGGGCATCGGCTCAGGGGCCCGGCGGCGGCTGGATCGCCATGTCGACGGCGATCAGATCGCCCGCCGTTATGTTGGTCTTGCGCCTGACCTCCGCCTTGAGCGGCAGCAGATAGGTATCCTCCTTCGGAAACAGCGAGGTGGTGAAGCCGGTCTCGCCGATCCGCACGTCGACCGGCACCATGCCCCAGCCATAGGTCACCGCTCTGGCCAGCCGCCGGAGTTCCTCGACGAATTCAGCCGGTATCGGCGCGAAGAAGAACGGTGATGGTCCCCGCCAATGGATGACGCGCGTCTCGAAGCTGAACTCGGCCAGGGCTTCTCTGTCGGCGCGCATCACCGCGATCGGCGCCGGTCAGGCCGCGGGCGGAAATGGCGGCATCTTCGGGAAGGTCGGCAGTCCCGGGTGCATCAGGTGCCACGGCGGCGCCGACGCGGCGTACAGGTGCAGGCTCGGCGACAGATCCGAGCTGTCGTCCAGCGCACCCAGCTTGACGGCCGTGAACGGCGCGTCGGGGGGCAGACTCCAGAGTGGGGACCCGCAATTCGGGCAGAAGGCGCGTCCGGCGTCCGCGCCGCTATCGCCCTTGCTGAAGTAGACCTTGGCCTCGCCCTTGGTGACTTCGAACGCGGCCTTTGGAACGAGGGCCACATAGTTCGGCCCGCCGCCGGACGCCTTCTGGCAATCGGTGCAGTGGCAGACGCCGACGGCCATTGGCGGCGAGCTGATCTTGAACCGAACCGCGCCACAGGCGCAGCCTCCCATCCGCTCTGTCATCGTTGTCTCCCGGGCGTCGACGGCGAAGACCACGATAAGCGCACAATGCGACCAGCGTCATGTCAGCATTGGCCCAAGGCGCCCGCGGCGGCGCATCCGCTTGCGAGGCAGAAGCGCTTAAAGCACCGCGGCGAACTGTTCGGCGATCCAGTCGGTCTGGGCGTCGGTGACGATCAGCGGCGGGGCGATGCGGATGGTGTGATCGTGGGTTTCCTTGCACAGCAGCCCGCGCGCCTGCAGCCGCTCGCAGTGAGCCCGCGCGCCGCCGGCCTCGGGATGCAGTTCGACCGCGATCATCAGGCCGCGGCCGCGCACCTCGCGCACCGACGGGCTGGCGACGCCACTCAGCTGCGCCATCAGCCGCTCGCCCTGGCGCGCCGCGTTCTCGATCATGCCTTCCTCGATCAGCACGCTGAGCGCGGCCCGGGCGATCGCGCAGGCCAGCGGGTTGCCGCCGAAGGTCGAGCCGTGTTCGCCGGGCTTCAGCACGCCCAGCACCTCGCTGTTCGAGAGCACCGCCGAGATCGGGTAGAAGCCGCCGGAGAGCGCCTTGCCGATCAGGGTGAGGTCGGCCTCGACGCCCTCGTGCTCCTCGGCCAGCAGCTTGCCGGTGCGGCCAAGGCCGGTCTGGATCTCGTCCAGGATCAGCATCACGCCTTCGCGGGTGCAGATCTCGCGCACCCGGCGCAGGTAGCCCGCCGGCGGGATGATCACCCCAGCCTCGCCCTGGATCGGCTCGACCAGGAAGCCGACGGTGTTGGGCGTGATCGCGGCCTCCAGTGCGTCGGCGTCGCCGAACGGGATCACCTTGAAGCCCGGCGCGAACGGGCCGAAGCCGTTCCGCGATTGCGGGTCGGTGGAGAAGCCGACGATGGCCAGCGTGCGGCCGTGGAAGTTATCGGCGCAGACGATGATCTCGGCCTGGCCGTCCGGCACGCCCTTCACCTCGTAGCCCCACTTGCGCACCACTTTCAGCGCGCTCTCGACCGCCTCGGCGCCGGAGTTCATCGGCAGCGCCTTGTGCGAGTGGGTGAGGGCGCAGAGCTCCTCGTAGAACGGCGCCAGCTGGTCGTTACGGAACGCGCGCGAGGTGAGGGTGAGGCGCGAGGCCTGGCGGATCATCGCCTCGCGGATCTTCGGATGGCAGTGGCCCTGGTTCACTGCCGAGTAGGCCGAGAGGCAGTCGAGATAGCGGCGGCCTTCGATGTCCCAGACGTAGGCGCCTTCGCCGCGGGTCAGGATCACGTCGAGCGGTTTGTAGTTCTTGGCCCCGTATTCGGCCTCGAGCGCGAGGAAGTCGGTGGTCGTTGTGGTGGGGGGGCGGATCAGCACGTCAGTCATGGGGCGGCTCCTTCTGAGCTCAGGCGGCGGCGGTTTCGGCGAGGGCGGGCGCAGTGAGGTGGTCGAGGCGCAGGGTCAGGCAGAACGCCGCGCCGCCGGCCAGGATGAACGGCGAGAGGTCGACCGCGGCGACGCGGTAGCCGCGCGCTTGGAGGGCGCGTCGCAGCCGGGCCGGGGGCCGCGCCATGACCACCGTCTGGCCGATCGAGACCGCGTTGACGCAGAGCCCGGCGGCGTCCGCGTCGCTGGCCTCGATCAGCTGGCTGGCCGGGATACGGGCGCTGGATTTCGGCCAGGGCGGCGGGCGTGAAGGCGGGCGGATAGTAGAGCACCTCGCCGCCGCTGAGCGGGCAGAAGCAGGTGTCGAGGTGGTAGAATCTCGGGCTGGCCAGCTCGAGCGGGACCACCGGGCGGCCAAAGAAGTCGGCGATGGCGTCGCTGGCCGCGCGGTCGGAGCGTTGGCCGAAGCCGGTCCAGAAATGGCCGCGCCGAGCGTCCCAGATGGCGTCGCCCGCGCCCTCCTGGAACAGGCCGGGCGCGATCTGAGCCACTTCGTCCACCAGCCCGCGGGCCTTCAGCGCCCGGAACGCCGCGAGATAGAGCGCCTCTTCGCCGCGCCGCTCGGCCGGGCGGAAGCGGCCGACCAGCACGCGGCGGTCCAGCACCACCGCCGCATTGGCCGCGAACACCATGTCCGGCAGGCCCTGGGCGCCGTCGACCTTCTCGACCGACGCGCCGGCGGTCTTCAGCGCCGTCGCGAGCGCGTCGAACGCGGCGCGGGCCGCCCGCAGATGCCGCGCGGCGTCGGCGCGCCAGACGCCGGGGCGCATCCACGGATTGATCTCGTAGGACACGTCGAACCACGTCGGGTCCGTCATCAGGATCAGGGGTCTCGTCGTCACGCGCGCCTCGATACGGATGCCAGTTCGAACCCGAGTCTTGCCCACGGCTGCGTCAGCGAAAAGCTAGCGAGGTGCGCTCATGTGTGAGATAATGTGCCGATTTGATAGGTGCGGCGCGCAAATAGTCAGGGAACATGGACGATATCGATCGCCAGCTGATCGCGATTCTGCGCGACGACGCCCGCACGGCGGTCTCGACGCTCGCTCAGCGGCTCGGCGTGTCGCGCGGCACGGTGCAGAACCGGATCGACCGGATGATGCGCGAGGGAAGCGTCCTGGGCTTCACCCTGCGCCTGCCGCCCGAGACCGACGCCCACCGGGTCCGCGCCGTCATGGCCATCGCCATCGAAGGCGAACGCACCAGCGCGGTGATGGCGGCCCTGAAGGGCTTCCCGGAGATCGAGGCGGTGCACACCACCAACGGCCGCTGGGACCTGATGGCCGATCTGAACGCCGAGAGCCTGACCGCCTTCAGCGCCGCGCTCGACGGCATCCGCCAGATCAAGGGCATCGCCACCACCGAGACCAGCATCCTGCTGGCGACGACCCGGTTCTAGCTCAGTGAAGATCGCCACCTTCAACATCAACAACGTCAACAAGCGGCTGGCCAACCTGCTGGCGTGGCTGGAGGCGGCGCGGCCCGACGTCGTCTGCCTGCAGGAGCTGAAGGCCGAGGACGGCGCCTTCCCGCTGGCCGCGATCGAGGCGGCCGGCTACGGCGCGGTCTGGGTCGGCCAGCGCACTTGGAACGGCGTCGCGATCCTGGCGCGCGGCGCCCAGCCGATCGCCACCCAGCGCGCGTTGCCGGGCGACGCCGCCGACGCCCAGGCGCGCTACATCGAGGCGGCGGTGAGCGGGGTGCTGATCGCCTGCATCTACCTGCCCAACGGCAATCCGAAGCCCGGGCCGAAGTTCGCCTACAAGCTGGCCTGGCTGGAGCGGCTGATCGATCACGCGGCCGGACTCATGGCGGCCGGCGTGCCGGTGGTGCTGGCTGGCGACTACAACGTCGTGCCGACCGAGGCCGACATCTACCAGCCGAACAGCTGGGCGGGCGACGCTCTGGTGGCCCCGGAGGCCCGGGCGGGGTTCGCGCGGCTGCTGGCGCAGGGCTGGACCGACGCCCTGCGCGCGGCGCATCCGCAAGGGCCGCCATGGACGTTCTGGTCGTATCTGCGGCAGCGCTGGCCGAGCGACAAGGGCCTGCGGATCGACCACCTGCTACTGAGTCCGAACCTCGCGCCCAGGCTGGCTGGGGCCGGGGTCGACCGGGCCGTGCGGGGCAAGGACGGGGCGAGCGACCACGCGCCCGCCTGGATCGAACTCGGCCCCGAGCCGCGCCCCGCTCGCCAGGCGCCGCCGCGGCGGAGGTAGCTTTCCGGCGCGCCGCGAACATGGTCGAATGGCCCGGACAATCAGCCCATCGGACCTTGGAACATGATCGCCGCGGCGTACCTCGCGCTTAATCTCTTCGGTGCGGGACAGACCAGCACGGTTCACCGCCATGTCGGCGGCTGGACCGTCGAGGCGACCACGGACCGGTTCACCAAGGCCGAGACCTGCCAGGTCGACAAGGGCAGGGTGGAGTTCCGCAAGGACGTGCTGATCTTCCACCTCAGCCGGCTCGACGACACCAGCAACGCCTACTTCCGCGTCGATGACGGGCCGGCGCGCAGCGTCCGCGAGGCGACCTACGAAGACCAGCGCCGCGGCTACTATCGCAGCGGCGGACCGGTCGAGAATCCATCGTCCGGCGTGGTCGCGCTGCCCTCGTTCTATGTCACCGGCGCCAAGTGGGTTTACATCCGCGCGACGCCACGGAACGACCTGAGCTGGTTCAATGTCAGCCGTTTCGCCGAGGCGCTGGCGCTCGCCCGCAGCCTGAACTGCCCCGACATCGGGCCCTGAGCCCCGAGCTGCCTGCTCAACTCTGGCGGAAGGACTTCCAGAGCATCTCCCGGATCGGCTCGACGAAGTAGTCGAAGGCGCTGCGCTTGCGCAGGGGCACGACGACCTCGACCGGCAGACCAGGGCGCAGGCCGGCCTCGGCGCCGCGAACCTGCTGAATGACGCTCAGCTGCGAGGGCGGCACCGCCACCTCGACCTTGAAGTAGGGCGCGCCGGTCTTTTCGTCGATCAGGGCGTCGGCGGAAATGTTGCTCACCTTGCCCGTGAGCAGCGGCAGACGACGGTCGCGAAACGCCGGGATGCGGATCTCGGCGGCTTGCCCGACCTTCAGGTCGTTGGCGTCGTCCGGCTTGACCCGGCATTCGATCACCAGCGGCTGGTTGTCCGGCACGATGTCCATCAGCTTCTGGCCGCCGGAGACCACGCCGCCGACGGTGAAGATGCTGAGGCCAACCACACGCCCTGCCGCCGGCGACCGCACCGTCAGGCGGTCGATCTGTTCGCGCAGCGCGACCAGCTTCGGCCGTGCCTGCGAGAGCCCCATGTCGGCGTCGCGGTAGTCCTTGCTGTCGTCGGCGGTCCGCGCGCGGTCGAGGTCGACGATCTGCAGCCGCGCCTCGCCGATCTGCTGTTCGGTGCGCGCGATGTTGGAACTGTACTCGCCGGCTGCCCCAGCCAGCTGGGCCGCATCGCGCTGTAGCGAGCGCTCCCGGGTCATCGGCACCAGGCCGCGGTCGAGCAGATCCTTCAGGCTGTCGATCTCCTGCTGCACCAAGGCCTGCTGGCGGCGGTTGGCGGAGAGCTGGTCGCGATAGCCGGCGATCTCGTCGGTCAGCTGATTGATCCGCTGGCCAAGCACGGCCTTCTGGGTGGCCAGCTCGGCCGCGCGGGAGGCGAACTCATGCTGCTGGATCTGCATGGCGTTGGCGGCCGACTGCTGGTCGGCGCCCGTCAGGCCCTTGAAGTCGTCCGGCGGCGCGAACGAGGCGCGCCCGGTCATCTCGGCCAGGAGCCGCGCCTGCAGCGCCTCGAGCCCGAACACCTGATCGGCGGTGGCGCGGTTCTGCGCCTCGACGTCGCTGCCTGACAACCGGAGCAGGACCTGCCCGGTTTGCACGCGATCGCCCTCACGGACATCGAGCTCGGAGACGATGCCGCCATCGCGGTGCTGCACTGATTGGCGGCTGCCAAAGACAGTGACGGCGCCGGGCGCGTAGACCGCTGCGTCGAGCTGCGCGATCAGACCCCAGCCCAGGAACGCCAGCAGGAAGCCGCCGATCACGACTAGGCCGCCGACGATCTCTCGTCGCGCCGAGCCGAGGTGCTTTGGCCCTTTGCCGGCGGACGAGGCGACGCGCCCGCCGAGCAGCGGGACCCGGCGCGTCGGCCGTCGGGAAATCTCGTGTCGCGGGGGCACGTCGCCATCCATGCGCGCTACTCGACCTTGTCCGCGGTCGCGCGCGTCGTGGCCGCTGGGGCCTGCAGGGCGGCGAGCACCTGGTCGCGCGGACCGAAGCGTTCGAGCCGGCCGCCGCGAAGCTGCACGATGATGTCCACCACGCCGATCAGCGACGCGCGGTGGACCGACATGACGATGATCGCCCCCTCCGCCTTCAGCCGGCCGATCAGGCGCAGCAGCGCGGCCTCGGCCTCGGCGTCGGCGTTGGAATTGGGTTCATCGAGCACATAGAGGAACGGCGAGCCGTAGATGGCCCGTGCGAGGGCCACGCGCTGCTGCTGACCGGCCGAGAGTCCGCGCCCGCGCGGCGCCAGCAGGGTGTCATAGCCCTGCGGCAGGGTCAGGATCAGCTCATGGATGCCGGCCGCTTCCCCCGCCGCGATCGCCGCCCGATCGATGGCTTCGCCGTCGACACCGGCCCAGCGGTCGAAGCGGGAGATGTTGTCCTTGATGGAGCCGGGGAAGAGCGCGCAATCCTGCGGCATGTAGCCGACGTAGCGCCCCAGGCGTTCGGGATCCCAGTCGGTGTAGGACGCGCCGTCGATCCTGACCTCTCCTCCGTCGCAGACCCGGGCGTTCGCGAGCGCCTGCAGCAGGGTGGTCTTGCCGGCGCCGCTGGGCCCGATCACGCCGACGACCTGACCGGCCGCCGCCTCGAAGCTCACGCCCGCGACCAGCGGCTGCGCCCGATCGCCCGTCGCCGAGACGATCGTCAACTGGCGGACCGAGAGACGCGAACTGGGCGCCGGCAGTTCGGTGAGCGGCGGGGTGTCTTCCGGACCCAGGTGTCCGCGGATCGCGCCGTATGAGGTGACCGCGGCCGAGAGGGTCCGCCAGTTAGCGACGATCAGATCGATCGGCGAAAGGGCGCGGGCGGCCAGCATCGAGCTGGCGAAGATCGCGCCGGCGGAGATCTGCTTGTCGATCGCCAGCCACGCCCCGGCGCCCAGCGCGATCGACTGCAGCAGCAGTCGCAGGAAGCGGATCATCGCCGCGACGCCGCCGGTGGTGCGCGCGCCTTCGAGCTGTGGTTCGACGACGTTCGCCCGCGCCGTCTCGAACTGACCGAGGAAGGCCGACGACATGCCGAGCGAGCGCACGAGATCGGCGTTGGCCGAGATCGAATCCTGGCCGACGGCGCTGACCGCGGCGGCGGCGGCGGCGCGCCGGTTCAGGCCCCAGGTGCTGCGCTCGTTGAGCACCGCCAGCAGACACAGCACGACCGCACCGCCAAGCGCGATGGCGCCGATCAGCGGGTGCACAATGAAGCAGACGATGATGTAGATCGGGATCCACGGCGCATCGAACACCGCGAGGATCGCGGGCCCGGTGATGGCGTTGCGCACGGTGTCGAAGTCGCGCGTCATCTGGTTGAGCCGGATCGGCGCACCGCGGGCGGCGCTGGCCAGGGCGCGCGAGAAAATGCGCCCGGCGAACGCCTGGTTCAGCCGTACGCTGGCGGCGAGCAGAATGCGGCCGCGCATACGATCGAGGTAGGTGAGCAGGAACAACGCCGCGCCGAGCGCGACGGTCAGAAACACCAGGGTCGGCTGGCTGCCTGACGGCACCACACGGTCGTAGACCTGCAGCATGTAGAGAGTTCGGCGCCAGGTAGGCGATGTTGACGATCGCGCTGAACAGCACCGCGAAACGCAGATGCGTGCCGCACAGGCTCAGCGCCTCACGCAGCGGTCCGCCCGCCGTGCGCTGGCCAGGCTGTAGCGGCGCGAGGCTCAAGATCCCGGTCCCGGCGCGGTGGCGGGCGGGCGGGGCGCGCCGTCACCCGGGCCTGGCGGTGAGCCGATCTTGCCGGAGCCCTCCATCAGATCCTCCCATGGCGCGGCGCCCTTGGCCTGCGCAGACGTCGAGGCTGGCGTGTAGGGCGCGCCGCGGTCGTCGCCGAGGCCAGGCGGCGTCGCGGGGCTGGTCGTGCCCGGCAGCGGCGCGATCGGTTCGCTTGTCGACACGGGCGCGTCGTCCGGGATCTGCGGTCCGGCGCGAAGGGCGGGGTGGGTGGCCACGTCGGGGGCGCTGAGCGGCCGGGGCCGTTCAGGCAGGGGCGAGCCGATCTTGTCGAAGCCCTCGACGATAGCCTCCCACGGCACAGCATCCTTGAGCCGCACCTTACGGAACGAGTTGGCCGGATCATAGGCCGGCACGTTCGCCACTAGGTCCGCCGCCTCCAGGCGGCCGACCGCGGCGAGCAGCGCGGCCTGCGCCAGATAGCCATCGTGTTCTGCCTGGGCGGCTGCGACCTCGGCGGCGCGCAACGCCTGCTCGGCGATCAACACGTCGAGCGTCGAACGCTGGCCGACCCGGTACTCCTCTTCCGTGTCCGAGAAATAGCGGCGCGCCGTCTGCACCGCGCGCTCGTCGGCGGCGGCGCTGGCGCGGTTGGACAGGGCGGTGTTCCAGGCGTTGGAGACCGACTGCACCACCTGGCGGCGCGCCACCTCGATGCCGAAACGGTCGCTGCTGTCGGTCTCAACGGCCTTGCGGACATTGGACTCGGCGATCCCGCCGGTGAACAGCGGCACCGTGACCTGAGCGCCGACGGTGAACGCGCGCTGCTCCGCCTTGAGCGAGAACGGCACCACCGGCCCGGTGTCGCCATAGGTGGTGGTGAGCGCGATCTGTGGCCGGTACTGGGCCTTGGCCTGCGAGATGCGCGCCCGGGCCGCCCGCTCGGTCTCTTCGGCCTGGATCAGGCTCGGATTGTTGGTTTGCGCCGCATTGAATGCTTCGTCGATCGTGGTCGGCAGGCCGGGCAGCGGCGGCTCCGGCGCCAGCGTGCCGGGATTTTGCCCCACGATGTTGAAGTACTCGGCGCGGCTGACCTGCAATTGGCCCTGCGCGAGCGTCAGCGAGGAGCGCGAGGTCTCCAACTGGGTCAACGACTGTTCGATGTCCGTACGCGTGACGTCGCCCGCCTTCTGCCGGGCGGTGACATCGTCGAGCTGGTTCTGCAGGATGCCCACTTCGCTTTCGAGCGCGCTGACGATGCGCTCGTCGCGCCGCACGTCGACATAGGCCTGCACCACGCCCTGCAGCACCTGTTGCTCGGTGCTGCGCAGCGCCTGGCGGGCGGATCGGATGTCGTCGCTCGCCGCCTCGACGCTCCAGCCGACCGCGCCGCTGGTGAACAGCGGCTGATTGATCTGCACCGTCGCCGTGCCTGAGTTGCTCCAAAGATCGGTATGCTGACCGAATATGCCGGTCTGCTGAGCCTGCTGCAGGGTGGTTTGGGCCCGTCCCTCGGCCGTCGGCCGGTAGCCGGCGCGCGCCTGGACATACTCCTCGTCGATGGCGCGCACCTGCGCCCGCGCGCTTTGTAGGGTGGGATTGGATTGATAGGCTAAGGCGATCGCATCGGCGAGCGTCTCCGCGTTCGCCGCGGAAGTTGAAAGACAGATGCCCGCCACCACGAGCCCTGCCGAACGCCTACTCAATCTCGCCACCCGCACGCATTGGCGAGACTGGCTAGCCGATGTCGCCGACACGGCGCGCCGCGACTCATGGCCTCACGCATGGCTCTGTGCTGGGCGCGGCGTTGCTGGTGCGCTGATCATCGCTTGCGCCTTCGTCCGACCTGACCCCGTCGCCGCGCAGGTGTTGTGGCGCGGCCTAAATCTCGGAGCAAGCCCGAAAACCGTCAGCCAGGCCTTCCCGGACGCGAAGCCGCCGCCGCTCACCGTGACCCTGGCGGACGGCGAGACCGACGATCTCGTGACCAACGCCTTCTTCGTCGACGATCGCTTCATGGAGGTCAGGTTCTTCTTCCGTGAGGGCGGATTGACGTCGGTCATGCTGTCGCCGGCGTCGATCGATCCGGCGCATCCCACCCATAACCTGCGTGACGCCACGACGATGGCCGACCGGCTCACCTCCCGCTACGGCGCGCCGTTCGACTGCGGCGACAAAAGCTACGCCCACGTCGACCTCTACGAGTGCAAGTGGCTGGCCAAACCGATCGTGATCCGCCTGTGGTACCTCGACGTCCTGGGCCAGGCGCCGAGCCTGCGCGTCGTCTTCCGCAAGGCCGACGACGCCGCCTACGACTTCTAGGCCCGCCGGCGCGCCCGCTTCACGATGAGATGATCCCGCGGATCGGTTTGAATTTGCTCGGCGCGGCGCCATGTTGCGCTGGCGCAGGCCAGGCCGACACTCTAAGCGGCGCACGCACGGCAACACCAATGAAGGATGGCGCGGATGCTTGAGGGTCGAACCGTCGTCGTCACCGGCGCGCTCGGCGCGCTCGGCGCGATCGTCGCCGACGCGCTGGAAGCGGCGGGGGCCAAGGTGGCGCGGCTGGACCACGCGAAGGTCGCCACCCCACGTGACCTTGTGTTCGATGGCCTGGACCTGACCGACGAGGCGGCGACGACCGCCGCCATGGCGACCATCGTCGAGCGCTGTGGCGGCATCGACGGCCTGGTGAACATCGCCGGCGGCTTTGCCTGGCACACCCTCGCCGAGGCCCCGGCCAAGCTGTGGGACGACATGTTTCGCATCAACCTAGTGACCGCAGTGACCGCGTCGCGGGCGGCCCTGGGCGCGCTTTCGAGCAGCGGATCGGGCAGCATCGTCAACATCGGCGCGGGCGCCGCGGCCAAAGCCGCCGCGGGCATGGGCCCCTACGCAGCCTCGAAGGCCGGGGTCGCGAAACTGACCGAGAGCCTGGCCGAGGAACTGGCCGGCGCGGGAGTCCGGGTCAACGCCCTGCTGCCCAGCACCATCGACACGCCGGCCAATCGGCGCGAGATGCCCGAGGCCGACTTCTCGACCTGGGTCCAGCCGCAGGACATCGCCAAGGTGATCGTGTTCCTGCTGTCGGACGAGTCGGCGGCGATCACCGGGGCGTCCATCCCGGTCACCGCCGGGCCGCGCGCCGGCTAAGCTAAGAAACATGCGTTATTTCAAAGGATAGTGGCGTTCACGATGGCAGACGGCAGACAGCGTCCAACCCTTCACCTCAAATTCCCGCCTGCGACCGCGCCGACGGCGCTTGCGCCGCCATCGCCCCCCGCGGCGGCGTCCGCCTGGAAGTGCAAACCGTGCGGCACGAGCTTTCAGGTAGGGCCTGGCCTCGACGATGACGCGGCCGTGCGCTGCCCCTCCTGCAACGCGCGTCTCGGACTGGCCGGCGACTTCCGCCAGGATCCGCCGAGCCCGAAGCTGCGCGCCAGGCCGGTCGGCGCGACCTGATCGGGGCGCCGGAGGCCCCGCGCGGGCGCCGATGCGGCCTCGAGTTAGCCGACCGGGAGGTCCGCGGTCTGCGCGCGCGCTGGAGTGAGCCGTCCGTCCGCGTAGTCCCGCCTGATCTCGTCGGCGTGGAATTCGAGCCGCGCCACGGACCTCGCGATCGCGTCATCCGAGCTGAGCGTCGGCGTCATCCTGGTCAGGTGAGTCAGCCGCCTCGAGGCCAGCCTGATGAATCCCCAGTCCAATGCCTGTACGCACGTCTTCAGCAGGCCCCGGGCGTTGGTGAAGCCAGTCCCGGCGCCCACGCCGCCGCGTCCGGCCACCCATGCTTCGGCGGTCGAGGAAGGCCAGGGCGCAAAGGGCTTCAGCTCAAGATCGAGCGCCTCGGCCCAGTCTCGCCACTTCAGCCGGTGGGATGCATGGATCGGCAGCACCGGGATCCAAGGCACGCGCAAGGCGTCGGCCACGATCGCCCCATGCATGGCTTCGGTGACCACAACCGCACTGGACTGGATCGCGGCCAGAACCTGCTCGACCGGTGCGCGGGGGTCGACGTAGCGAACCCCGGCCAATTCGCACGCCATCGCCCAATTGCCGCGATCGACCAAGTCATAGTGCGGCATGAACGAGAAGCCGCTTGGCGGCCGCTCCGGCTGGACGCAGTGCCGGCTGACCAGGATGGCCGTGTCGCCGGCCACGAGGTCCGGGCTCAGATTGCAGGCTCTCGCCGTGCGCGGGCCGCGGACACAATAGAAACGCCACGTCTCGTCGAATTCAGGAAGCGGCGTATAGCCAGCATATCCTGAGCCGAACACAATCTTCTGGCTGCGACGGGGATGGAAATCAAAGATCACCGAGCCGATGCCCAGAAACAACGTCGCGTCGTCATCGTCAAACAAGCCCGGGAAAATCTTCGGCATGAGCCAGTTGTTGAGCTCGTCGCCGAAATTCGTCGTCTCACCGCGCCAGACATAAAGTTGCATTCACGTCGTTCCTGCTATTCCCTCCGTGAGGTCGGGTGCGGGAGCGCCGGGCGTCCCGAGCCGCGCTCCAGCCCGCAGCCCGGCCACTCCTTCAAGCGCTCCAAGGACCCGGCCTTCGCCGCCAAGGTGGAAGACATCGTCGGGCTCTACATGAGCCCGCCCCACCACGCCGTGGTGCTGTCCATCGACGAGAAGAGCCAGATCCAGGCCCTGGACCGAACCCAGCCGGGCCTGCCGCTCAAGCCCGGCAAGTGCGCGACCATGACCCACGACTACAAGCGCAACGGCACGACCACCCTGTTCGCCGCGCTCAACGTCCTCGACGGCGTCGTCCTGGGCCGATGCATGCAGCAGCACCGCCATCAGGAGTTCATCCGCTTCCTCAACGCCGTGGAGAACGCAGGTCCCCGTCAGCAAGGTCATCCACGCCATCCTCGACAACTATGGAACCCACAAGCACCCCAAGGTGCGGGCCTGGCTGGCGCGCCATCCCAGATGGGTCTTCCACTTCACCCCGACATCCGCCTCCTGGCTGAACGCCGTCGAAGGCTTCTTCTCCGTGCTCACCCGAAGGCGCATCCGCCGCGGCGCCTTCCAATCCGTCGTCGATCTGCAGGCCGCCATCAACCGCTACATCCGCGAGCACAACGATGACCCAAAGCCCTTCGTCTGGACCAAACCCGCCGCCGCCATCCTCGACAAAGTCAGCCGACTGCCTGCACCTTCCGTATGAGTCAGTGCACTAGGTCCGAAGTCTTACACGCCAATTGATTCTAACCGAGAAAATGAAATCGCTCGTCACGTCAGCCGTACGCAGGACCGCAAACAAGACCTTGCATCTTGCGCCGACGCCGCTGTGGCGGCGGCTGTTTCCAAAGACTGAGATAGGTGTTTGCTACCACGCCGTGTCGGACGTCGCGACGCCGCATATCAGGCACTATCGGGTGCTCGATACGGCTCAGTTTGAAGCCGACCTGAACTATCTGCAGAGCAATTTCGACTTCATCTCTTACGAGGAACTCGTCCGACGGCGCGCAGCCGGCAACGCGGTGCGCGACAACTCGGTGATCCTCACGTTCGACGACGGTTTCGCCGAGTGCGCCAAGGTGGTCGCGCCGGTGTTGCAGCGTCATGGCGTGAGCTGCGTATTCTTCGTGATTACCGACCTTATCGACAATGCCGAGCTCTTTCGCGAGAGCATGACCTCGCTCTGCATTTCGAAAATACTGGAGCTCCCGGTCCCGCAGGTCGAGTCGATCGTCGATGAACTGGGGCTGGGCGAACGGTTGCGACAGCAGAGCGCTGAAGCCTCGTCCGATCCCACGGTCCTGCCGCTCGAAGTCGCCGACCTTGGCCCGCAGCCGGACCCTCGGCTGACGCCGCTGCTGCGCTGGCTGCTGAACCTGCCGCTGGGGGAGGCTGGGCTGCTGGACCAGCTGCAGGCGCGCCTAGGGATCGAGCCGCAAAGTTACCTGCGGAGAGTCCAGCCCTATCTGACGACCCAGCAGATCCGACAACTGCAGTCGGACGGGTTTACCATCGGCGCGCACAGTTGCAGCCATCGCCGTCTGCAGGGCTTGCCGCGGGCCGAGGCGGAGCACGAGATCGTCGAGTCCTGCCGGATCATCCGTGACATCACCGGCCAGAGGTCCGTGCCGTTCGCCTTTCCCTACTTCGGCGGCGACCTCGAACGAGCCTGGCTGGGTCGGCTGCGCGAGCGGCACGACTTCATCGGACTGTTTTTCGACACCGACGGGCTGCGCGAAGACGAGCCGTTTGTGGTCCAGCGCGTGTTCGGGGAACGGTTCGGGGCCGATCGCACAATGGACGCGATCCTGCGCCGGGCCTGGGCGCGGCGCCCGGCCTGGCGCAAGCGCGGCTGACGCCGGCGTGTCAGCCCCCGCCGCTCAGTTCCAACGAAACGCGGATACCTGCGGCGCGGGCCGAAGTCCCTGCAGGACTCGGCGCACGAAGGCTTTGGGCGCCCGGCCGAGGTAGGCGATGGCTTCGGCGCGTTCGTAGCCGACGTGGCGCGAAACCATCGAAATCAGCTTCGGATAGGCGGGCGTCAGGTTCGGATCGAGTTGGCGCGCCAGAGCGACGTACTTGCGGAAGGCCGCCCGGTCTTCGCGGAACAGGGTCCGGGCCCAGTCGGCGCTGTAGTAGAGGATGTCCTTGCGGTCGGCCGCCGAAAGGTCGAGTTCGTCGAAGGATTTGTGATCGAGACCCTTCAGCATCTGCTCGATCCAGCTCAGCGCGACCGGCGTCGTCTGATAGCGCGCATCCTTCCCGCCGAGATACGCCCGGTCGCGATGCTGGCGCCACAGATAGAGCGGTATGTCTGACGGGACGCACTCCAGCCGGCCGGCCTTGGCGAGGCGGAAGGTGACTTCCTCGCACTCCCAGAATCGCAGCGTTTCGTCATGGCCGCCGATCTGCTGCAGCACCGACGTGCGGGCGAGGCCGGCCGAATGCAGCGGACGGTGGTTGCTCACGAGGCACATGATCGGGGCCCTGCCCACCATGTCGGGCTGGGCCAGGGCGCCCGCCAGGATGATCTTGCCGTCGTTGACGTAGCATTGGCTCCACGGCGAGTAGACCGCTGAGACTTCCGTTGAGACCCGCTCGCAGTAAGCCATCTGAAGCTCGAGCTTGGTGGGCGCCATGAAGTCGTCGCTGTCGAGATATTGCACCCACGATCCGGTGGCCGCGCGCAGACCAACGTTCCGCGCCGCGCTCGGGCCACGGTTCTCGCCAAGTTCTATGATTTGCCAGCTATGCTTGAATTCGTCGGTCAGTTTCTTCCGGACGATCGCGACGGTGTCATCTTGCGAGCCGTCATCCACGACGATCAGCTCAACATGAGGATAGGTCTGCAAAATCAGATTATCGATCGTCTCAGAGACCCACTTTGCTGAATTGTAGGTCGGCATTACTACGCTTACAACGCTCATCGATTACTCCATGTTGGAGGCGCCGCAGCAACCGCCGTCCATCTTGCCGAGTGTGCCGGTCTGCCCGGTTGCAGTAGCGCCCCAATCGTCAAAGCAAGATTAGCTCCAGCGCGCCCGGTCTTCCCTGCACGATGGGCTGGCTCTGAGCGCGGCGAACGGTTCGCGGCCGAGGGCTGCGAAGGGATGCGCTGTGTCCGAGCTTTGGAGTCCGGCGGCGGCTTCCGCCTAACTCTTTGGGCCGCTGTAATAATTTCCACCCCCCAACCCGACGCTCGCCCAAGCGCGGGATCCCTGCCGAATCCTATTTACCCTGCATGCGCGAATAATTACAGGCCTGAAATCTAGCTTGGCCACAAATAATTTCAGCCCCGAAATAATCCAGGGCTCGCTCGACGTGTCTCGGGGCTGTCCAGAGCCGACGTGCGCGCGATGGCGGCCGACGCGTCACCGTGGCACAGCAACCTTTAACGGTCGGACGGTATGCGTGGCGTCATGAGAAACGAGCGCTTGTCCGAACTCGAAGGCGTCAGGGCCCTGATGGCGTGGTGGGTAGTCGCCGGCCATGTCGCCTGGTTCTTCTCCGACCGTGTCGGCGACCTGATCCACAATGACAGCGCCGTGCTGGTGTTCATGGCGCTCTCAGGCTTCGTCATCACCAGCTTGGTCTGCGACCGCCGCGAGCCCTACGGCGCCTTCATGCTGCGACGGATATTCCGGCTGTGGCCGGCCTACCTGATCGCGCTCGTACTCTCCGCGATAACGCTGTCGCTACAAGCCTCGGCGTTGGCGCACGCGCCGTTCCATCCCAGGTTCGCGGCTCTTCGGCTCGCCAACATCGCCGCCTCGCTCAATCAGTTCTGGCCCCATCTGGCGACCCACCTGGCGATGGCGCAGGGGCTGGTCCCGGACGCCATGCTGCATCACGGATCGCTGGCGATCCTGGGCCAGGCCTGGAGTTTCAGCGTCGAGCTGCAGTTCTATCTGATCGCGCCGCTGCTGGTCTGGCTCATCGCCTCAGGGCGCTTCGGCGTCGCGGCGGCCATGGCGCTGGGCGTCTGCCTGTTCCTGCTGGGCGCACACGGACCGCTGCGGGACAACTCGGCCTTTATCGGACGCTACACGCCTTGGTTCGCCATCGGCATCGCGTCGTTCTACCTTTGGCGCGGCCGGGCGCATCGTGACACCGTGGCGCTTGTCGCCGGCTTCAGCGTCCTCGTCGCGACTTACGGCGTGCTGACCCGGGAACCGGCGGCGGTGGTCTGGATCGGCGTCCTGGCGGCGCTGTTCTGGTTCGGCCCGCTGCGCAGGTTGCTGGGGCGCCCGATCTTGAAGCGGCTGGGCGAGGCCTCCTACTCGACCTACCTGTTCCACATGCTGCCGCTGTACCTCGGCGCCTATGCGCTCAACCTCTTTGCGCTCGATCGCTGGGTCTATATGGCGGCGCTGGCGCTGATCACCGTCGCCGTCACCCTCGCGGCCAGCCTTCTCTCCTACCGCTTCATCGAGAAGCCGGCGATGGCCCTGGGCGCGCGTCTGGCGAAGACCTGGTTCGCCGACCAGCGCCCCGCAGAGATCGCCGTCGAGACCCTGACCGGCCCCTGAGGCCCGGCAGGCAAGGGCGGTTCAGGCGAACGGCCGCGCGCACCCGACCTGGCGCGCCGGAATTGACTCCGAACTTAGAGAGTGTTCCATATTTACGCGACGCTCAAACGGCGATCCGGCGGTGAGACGCGCGCCGGGATCGGCATGGGGAAGAAACGAATGGATGGCGGGACGCCAGTTGGGGACGCGGTGATCGACTTCGATCCGGACGCGCTGCGCGAGAAATATCGCCAGGAGCGCGACAAGCGCGTCAGGCCGGACGGAGAAGACCAATACATCGAGCTCGCCGGCAAGTTCGCCCACTATGCCGAGGAAGACCCTTACGCCGATCCGTCATTCACCCGCCGGCCGCTCAACGACGAGATCGAGATCGCGATCATCGGCGGCGGTTTCTCCGGCCTGCTGGCCGCCGCGCGGTTGCGCGAGGCGGGGCTGGACGACTTCCGCATCATCGAGGCCGGTGGCGACTTCGGCGGCACCTGGTACTGGAACCGCTACCCGGGAGCCCAGTGCGACATCGAGAGCTACTGCTACCTGCCGCTGCTGGAAGAGCTGAAGTACATCCCCAAGGAGAAGTACTCGTACGTGAGCGAGATCTTCGAGCACTCGCAACGGATCGGCCGAGTTTACAATCTCTACGACCAGGCGCTCTTCCAGACGCGGGTGAACGGTCTCGGTTGGGACGAGGGGATCAAGCGCTGGCGCGTCAGGACCAGCCGCGGCGATAATATTCGCGCGCGCTTCGTGATCATGGCGCTGGGCCCCGCCAGCCGCGCCAAGCTGCCCGGCATCGCAGGCATCGAGGACTTCGAGGGCCACAGCTTCCACACCAATCGCTGGGACTACGCCTACACCGGCGGCGACACGACCGGCGGGCTGACCAAGCTGGCCGATAAGCGGGTGGCGATCATCGGCACGGGCGCCACGGCGATCCAGTGCGTGCCTTTCGTCGGCAGGCACGCCCAGCACCTCTATGTCTTCCAGCGCACGCCCTCGAGCGTCGATCTGCGCGGCAACGCACCGACCGACGACGCATGGGCCAAGACGCTCGAACCGGGCTGGCAGCGAGCGCGGCGGCACAACTTCGCCGACATCATCGAGGGCCGTCCGTTCGAGACCGATCTGGTCAGCGATGGCTGGACTGACATCTTCCGCACGCTCGCGGCCGGCGCCAAGGCTGGGATGGCGCAGGGGAAGCACCCGCTCGAAGGCGCCGAGCTCGCCGACATGGCGAAGATGAACAAGATCCGCCAGCGGGTCGACGACACGGTCGAGGATCCGGCGACGGCCGAGGCGCTGAAGCCCTGGTATCGGCAGTTCTGCAAGCGCCCGACCTTCAACGACGACTATCTGCCCACCTTCAACCGCCCGAACGTCACCCTGGTGGACGTCAGCGAGGCGCAAGGCGTCGAGCGGATCACCAAGGCCGGGGTGGTTGCGAACGGCGTCGAATACCCGGTCGACTGCATCATCTACGCGTCGGGCTTCGAGATCACGACAGGGCTGCGGCGGCGGGTCGGTTTCGACATCACCGGCCGCGGCGGGCTGTCGCTCTACGACTACTACAAGGACGGCTTCCGCACCCTGCACGGCCACTCCAGCCGCGGCTTCCCGAACTGGTTCTACATCGGGGTCGGCCAGAACGGCCTGTCGGTGAACATGACCGCCATGTTCGACGACCAGGCGCGGCACATCGCCTACATCATCAAGGAGACCAAGGACCGCGGCGCGATCGCCGTCGAGCCCACCGCGGAGGCCGAGGAAGCCTGGGTCGAGGTGATCCGCTCGGTCGCCATCCTCAACCGGGATTTCCAGAACGCCTGCACGCCCGGGTACTACAACAACGAAGGCGGCGAGCGGTCCGGCGGACTGAACGGCCAGACCTACACGCCGGGCATCAACAAATTCAACGCCCTGCTGGCGGAGTGGCGAGAGCGGGGCGACATCCAGGGGCTCGAACTGCACTACGAGTGAAGACGCGTGAGCTGAGGGGTCGGTCGAACGAGGTTCGGATGGCGGAAGAGATCAGGCTGGCGTCGCGCCGCGAGCGCCACAAGGACCGCAGCCGGACCGCGATCATCGACGCAGCCTACGACCTGCTGCGCGAAGTGGGGGCGGACGACCTCTCGGTGAAGATGATCGCCGAGCGGGCCGATGTCGCCGCGGCGACGATCTACAACCTGTTCGGCAGCAAAGGCGCGGTGCTAGAGAAGGTCTACGAGCGCGATTTCGAGGCTTTCGCGGCGAAGGTGGCGGCCGCCGGTTCCCCGACAGCGGTCGACGAGATGTTCGAGGCGTTGAGGATCGTCACCGATCTCTATCGCGCCGATCCGAGCTTCTATCGCGGCATGACGATCCGCAATCCGCGCGCCGAGCCGGAGCTGGTGATCTCGGTGCAGGGGCCGAGGCAGGCGTTCTGGCGACGGCTGCTCGAGCGCGCGGTCCGTGAGCGGGAGCTGGCGTCGGACACGCGAGCCGACCTCCTGAGCATGGCCATGCTGCAGCTTGGCGGCGGAGCGTTCGGCGCCTGGGTGGCCGACCTCATCACGCTCGAGGAGATGGAGCTGCAGACGAGCTATGGCTTGGCGCGCCTGCTGCTGAGCGTCGCGCGCCCGGCGGCTCGCCGGGCCTGCAGGCCCGGATCGACGCGATCGAAGCGGCGCTGCCGCCCAGTGCTGCGAACCGAACCCGCGCTGGCCGCTCGCCGAAGCCCGGGCTGAGCGCCGCCCACCCGTCCCGAGAATGCCCGCCATGACCGTCGCCGCCCTTTCCGCCCTGCAGCGGCTCGAAATCAGGGAGGCCTGCGAGCGGCTCGCGCTCGACTATTCGTTCTTCGCCGACGCCGGGCGGATGGACGAATGGAGCCGAGCTGTTCGCCGATGACGGCGAGCTTCGGCTGTTCGGCCAGACGCAGCGGGACCCGCCGCCATCCGCGCCGCGGTCGGCGCCGGCCGGGGCGCCGAGGCGCTCTCGGTGCATGCGATCACCAATCACCGCATCGACGTGCTCAGCGACAACGAAGCCGAGGGCACGGCCTACATCATCCTCTTCACCGGCGAGCGGAAGGACGGTGGCGCGGCCGCCGCCGCCCAGATCACGCCGGCGATGGTCGGGACGTACCAGGACGCCTACCGGCGCACCGCGGCCGGCTGGAAGTTCGCGCGGCGGGCCTTCAAGCCCTTGATCGCGCCTGCCCAATCCTGAGCCGCGCCGCCGGTTTCCTTGACCGGGGTGCGGGTTTGGAATGTCATCCCGGGAAGGCCGCGCTCGCGTCTCCGAGCTCGATACAAGCGGCAGAGGAGGAAGCATGGCCGACCCGCCGCCCAGCCGGACCTGATCACCCTGCCGCACCACGTGGAGTTGCTGTCCGAACGCTGGCTGGAGGAGGCCGGCCGGTTCTGGCGCGAGGCCCTGCCGGCCAGGAAGGCGAAGCTCGGCGGCCGGCCCTTCGCCGTCAGCGAGCGGTTCACCGACGCGCCGCCGCACTTGAAGCTGCCCTGCGACGCTCGCCAGCTGGACGCTGCGCTTCGACGGCGAGGTCGCGACGCTCGCGCGCGGCTTCGACGCGGATGCGGACCTGACGGTGGAGGCCGACTACCAGGCGGCGCTCTATCTGGCGCAATTCGTGGGCGTGCGGCGCCGGGCGGCGCGGAGGAGATGTGGCGCGAGGCGGCGCACATGTTCGGCAAGGATGCGTTCCGCGTCCGCGGCGGCCTGCCGGACGAGGCCAGCCGGCTGCTCGGGCCTGTTCCACGACCACATGGCGCGCCGGACGGTCGAGAACCCGGACCTGGAGCATCGCGCGCGCCGCCTCGGCCTGACCGGCAAGATCCGCGACATGGAGGAGCAGGGCTTCGTCGTGATCGAGCGGGCCATCACCGCCGACTTTCGCCGACGAGCTGCGCGCGGCGACCCGGTCGGCGATGTCGTCCGGAGCAGGGCCTGCTCGACTCCTGGCTCTATCTCGGCCGGCCGTTCGAGCGGATCATGCTCAACCCGCTGCTGATGACGCTGATCGACGCCTCGCTGGGGCGGTGCGCCCAGGTCGCCACCACCGGCGCGCTGCTGCGCGGCCCCGGCCCCGGGGGGATCGACATCCACACGGACTATACCGACGTGCCCGAGCCCTATCCGGAATACGCCATGAGCGGCGTCGCGGTCTGGGCGCTGGAGGACTGGACCGTGGCGTCCGGTCCCACCTGGATCGTGCCGAAGAGCCACCGCATGCGCCGCGCGCCGCGGGCGGGCGAGGGGCTGGATGCGGGGGAGCCGGTGGAGATGCCCAAGGGATCGGTGGTGTTCTTCACCCAGGGGACCTGGCACTGGCAGGGCGCGCGGACGGAGCCGGGCGAGCGCGTGACGCTCCACCCGCATTTCAACCGCAACATCCTGCGCTCGATCGATATCAAGCGGCCGGACGTCTCGCTGCTCGCCCGCAATCCGCCGCGGCTGGGCGAGATGCTGGGCGCGGACGACGGCTTCGACAAGATGACGCCGACGGGCGGGCGGGACTACCTGAGGCTCGAGCACACGCGCCAGCTGCACGCCTTCACGCGCCGCAAGATGAAGGAGATCCTGCGCGCGCCCGAGGCGGCGGCGGCCGGAACCAGTTGATGTTCAAAGGAGATCGCCCGCGTGACCAGGACTGACGCCGGCGGACGCATGCCGCTGGACACGCTGCCGCCGCGCGACTGGGCAGCCGCCGGCCAGGCCCTGGAGCGGGACGGCGTCGTCATGCTCAAGGGCGCCTTGACTCAGGAGGCCGTTGGCAAGGTCGAGTCGGCGGTCGCCTGGAGCCTCGCGCATCCCTCGCCGACGGCGGTGCGGTTCTATCCGGGGGAGGCGGCGACGTTCTTCGAGGACCGCGGCAGCAACCATGCCGGCCTGGTCCGCGACATCGGCCTCGACACGACGATGTCGGCGCTCTGGGGCGTCGATCGCCTCTGGTACATGGGCGAGCAGCTGTTCCTGAAGGAGGGGGGCGCGTCGCGGCGAACGCCCTGGCACCAGGACACCTCATACCTCAGGATGATGGGCTCGCAGCTCGTCGCCTGCTGGATCAGCCTTGATCTGCTGCCGAAGGAGCACTGCCTCGAGTTCGTGCGCGGCTCACACAAGGGCGTGCTCTACAACGGCTCGGCCTTCGCCGCGCACGACGACACCGCGCCGTTCTACAAGCATTCGCAATTGCCCCGGCTGCCCGACATCCAGGCCGGACGCGAGGCCTTCGACATCGTCTCGTGGGACCTCGAGCCCGGCGATGTGATCGTCTTCCACCTCGGGGTGCTGCACGGCGGCGCGGGCACCGCGCCGAGGCCTGCGCCGGCGAACGATTTCGATGCGGTTCCTCGGCCCCGACGTCGTCTTCGACGGCCGGCCGCGCGACGAGCGGGGCGCGCAGGAAGGCAACGACAAGGCGCTGGCCCCGGTCTACGCCGGCCTCAAGCACGGCGATCCGTTCCCCACCGCGCATCTGACGCGGGTCTAGGTCGAAGTTCCCGGACATCAGCCCAACTCGCGGCGAAGATATTCGCTCCTCAGAGTATTAGTATTGACAGGCTAGCGAACTGAATTCAGCTTCGGTGGCGTGCGCCGGAGAGCGCAAGCCGAGTTCGGCTGGGGAGGGAACGAGTAAACCCACGCATTGTGGTTGAGCGTGTCGCGCTGGCGTTTGCTCGGCGTGGGGGTGCGGCCGCTCAGGCAGCGACGCCGTCGAAGGGCAGTCCCGAGGCGACCACCTTGCCCGAGCTGGTGGTCACCGCCGAGCGGCGCAACACCAACCTGCAGAAGGCGCCGATCGCGGCCAGCGTCCTCAATCAGAACGACCTGCTCAAGAACGGCGTGCTCACCGTCGACCAGCTGCAGTTCGTACGCCCTCGCTGACCGTCAACAACTTCGGCCAGGGCAACGACATCGACATCCGCGGCATCGGCAAGGGCGAGCACGACACCCAGACCCTGACCGGCGTCATCACCTACCGCGACGCCGTGGCGACCTTCCCGGGCTATATCCAGGAAGAGCCCTATTACGACATCGCCGACGTCGAAGTGCTGCGCGGCCCGCAGGGCACCTTCAGCGGCCAGAACTCGACCGGCGGGGCGGTCATCGTCAACACCCACAATCCGATGATCGGCGGCGGCTACAACGGCTACGGCTCGCCCATTTCGGTAACTACAACGCCGTGGGCGCCCAGGGCGGGGTCAACCTCCCGATCAGCGGCACCCTCGCCGCAAGGGTCTCGACCAACCTCGAGTACCGCAACACCTTCTACAAGTCGCCGGCCTGACCGGGGATCCGAACCTCAAGTGGGACAGCGCGCGCCTTCGCTGCTATGGGAGCCGACCCCGGCCCTGAAGATCGTGTCCAAGACCGACTACGGCTACCTCGGCAACGGCGGCTACTTCGGTGACGCGATCATCAATCCGCTGACCGGCCCCAACGGGACCCCCCGGCCGACCGACAACCTGTTCACCTTCTCGAACAACTACCACCACGCCGCCCGGACGTGATGGTGCGGCAGATCCTCAAGATCGACTACCAGACCTCCAGCGGGATCACCCTGCGTTCGGTCAGCGGCTTCCAGCACGGCGCGAGCGGCTGGCGGGGCGACATCGACGGCACCGACTCCCATCATGCTGGAGCCGAACTACATCATCTCCGAGAAGGTCGACGTCACCATCTGGTCCCAGGAGTTCAACATCATCTCGCCGGACACCGGCCCGTTCACCTGGATCCTCGGCGGCTATTACAACACAGCAACTACTACTTCCCGCGGACCCGATCTTCGACATCGGCGTGCCCCCGGGCGGCTTCGACGAGGAGCTTTACGGCAACAACTTCACCCACACTGCGGCCGGCTTCGGCCAGGTGAGCTTCAACCTGCCGGACGGCTTCCAGCTGCAGGCGGGTGGCGCTATACGGCGTGGGCCACGCAGAACCGGGCTGAACTTCGTGCCCGAGTACTCACCGTTCCTGGACCAATCCATGGACAAGAGCTTCTCCGGCCATAACTTCACCGGCAAGGTCGCTCTGAACTGGAAGGTCGATCCGAACAACTTCCTCTACGCCTTCGTGGCCAGCGGCGCGAAGCCGGGCGGCCTCAACATCTCGCTCTACACCTATCCGCAGCAGCCGATCCCGGCGCCGTTCGGGCAGGAATACGTGGTCGACTATGAGGTTGGCTGGAAGTCGAGCCTGTTCGACAACCATGTGCGCACCCAGTCGGCGGCTTCTACAACCACTTCAGCCACTTCCAGGTCGCCATCCCGATCCCGAACAACCCGCATTTCGACCACCGAGCTCAACGACCCGAGCGGAACCAAGCTCTACGGCTTCGAGGCCTCGGCCCAGGCGGTGTTCGGCGGGTTGTCGGTCAATCGAACGTCGGCGTCCAGCACAGCGAGCTCGGCCCGTTCTACTACCCAGGAACCACGCGCCTCGGCGTGAGTGGGTCGACCCGATCTCAACACCGGGCCGGCCACCGTCCACTGCGTGAACCTGAGGGGCCACCCGCAGACCTATGCGCCGGACTTCACCTTCAACGTCGGGGCCCAGTATGACTTCAAGGTCAGCGACCACGACACCCTGACGCCGGCCATCACCTACGGCCACGTCTCCGGCCAGTGGGCCTCGATCTTCGACAACGCCGCGCAGGGCGACTATCTGACCCCGCGCAACATCCTGACGCCTCCCTCGCCTGGACCCACGGGAGCTACATCACCGGCAACGGCAGCAACCTGACCAACCAGCAGTACGTGTCGCGAACCTCCTCCAATCCGCATCGCCGGCGCCCCGCTCCAGTACGGCGTCAGGGTGATGAAGACGTTCTAGGCCCTGCCGGCGACGGCGGACGTCAAGAAGGGGCGATAGCGCGACGATGCCCGTCCGCCGTCCTGGTCGGGCGGCCTTGCCCTCCCGGCGAGGAAAGATTGACAAGAAAGCCGTGAGATGACTAGGCGAACGGGAAGGTCGTCGAGCAGGTCCAGACCTTCGACGGACCTGGCAGGGTCCCCAGGCGGGAAGAGGTGTCCGACTGATGTCCGAGGGTTCAGCGGCGAAGCGGGTCCGCCGCACCAAGGCGGAGCAGCGCGCGGAGACGCTGAGCAGATCCTCGATGCGGCGCAATACCTGTTCTCGAAAACGGCCTGCATGGCGTGACCCTGCGCGACCGCCGAGCGCGTCGGCGTCCACACGACGCTTCTGCACGACGACTTCGAGGACAAGCTGCAGCTGTTCGAGGCCGTGTTCGCCCGCGGGCCGGCGCCACCAGCGGTCGCCGATGGAGGCCCTGGAACGCTACGAGGCGGAGGCTGGAGACAGCCCACCGTCGAGGGCGCCCTGCACGCCTTCCTGGACACCGACCTCGACCTCTATCTCGAAGGCGGCGAGCCCTGGATGAACTA